>NZ_LT607755.1:0-2400000 GCF_900090275.1 Micromonospora zamorensis
GGGCGGCGTGGTGCCGGTCACCTGGGAGCGCTATTGTCGCTGGCCAAGGGGGGAAAACCGGCCTTGCGCCGGCGCGAGCAGACAGGAAGATCCGCCGTGACCGTTGCTGCCCCGGACCCACGTGAGGTGCGCGAGGCGAGTCTGGACGAGTTGTCCCGGCTCGGCCTGCCGTTGCCGCCGGCCCAGTTTCCCCTCGTCTGGGAGCCGGGCGACCGGATCGAGCTGCGCCCCACGGCGGAGATCGAGGCGCGGATCGCGGTGCTGCACCTGATCCTGGCCCGCTGCTTCGGGATGCCCCCGCAGGCGGCGATGAGCTGGCTGCTCGGCTCACACCTGGTCGAGATGGTCACCCCGCCGGAATGGCAGTTCGTGATGGGCGGCAAGGGTGACCACCGTTCGTTCGTGCTGCACCACGACGCGCTGTTCGCGCTGGCCTGGGTGCTCGGGCTGAGCAAGCAGCTCGACCCCACCCTGGCCGTGGACGAGCGGCTGGTCGAGCGGCTGCCGCACATCGCCGAGGGGGAGAGCTTCCCGCACTGGCGCTCGCGGATCCTCACGGCGCCGCAGCACCCGGCCGACGCGGCCGCGCTGCTCGATTTGCACTACTGCCTGGACTGGGCGTACCTGGAGACCGAGCGCGACGGTCGGAGGGCACCGGGCCTGGTCGACGCGAACGCGATCGGGCAGCGGCGCTGGGCCCTGGAGTGGGCGGTGATCCTGCGCGGGCCGTACCACGACGAGCCCCCGGCTGGGAAGAGGTCGACCTCTCCACCTGAGGTCAGCGGGGTCGGTACGCGTCCAGCCGGACCGCGACGGTCACCCGGACCGGCTCGGGCAGGGCGGCCAGCCGGTCGGCGAGAGCGCCCGGGTCGGTGTGCCAGGCGCTCGGGCCCATCCCGACCAGGCTGGCGGCCTCCCGGCGGGTCAGGGCCAGCTCCGCCCGGTGCACCGCCGAACTGACCGGGGTGAAGTGCCCGCCCAGGCTGCCGGTCACCCGGTCCGCCTTGTCCGGGTCCACCCGCAGCAGGTCGAGGGCATCCACCAACTCGGCGAGATGGTCGGTGTCGGGCGTGACCACCAGCAGCGTCCCGGCCGGGTCGAGCACCCGGTGGAACTCCGCGCCGTTGCGCGGGGCGAAGACGTTCAGCAGCACGGCCGTCGAGGCGTCCGCCACGGGCAGCCGCTGCCAGGTGTCGGCGAGAGCCGCGGCGGCCCGGGGATGCGCGCGGGCCGCGCGGCGCAGCGCCGGCTTGGACACGTCCAGGGCCAGACCCACGGCGTCCGGCAACGCCGCCAGCACCGCGCCGAGGTACCGGCCGGTGCCGGCGCCGGCATCCACCACCAGGGGGTACGCCCCGACGTCGGGCTCCGGCGGTTCGAGCCGGGCCACGGCCTCCGTCGCGGCGGCGGCGAGAGCGGCCGAGATGACGTCGTAGTGCCCGGCGGCCTGGAAGTCCGCGCGGGCCGCGACCATTTCGGGGGTGTCACCGACGTGCGGTGCACGACCGGTGAGCAGGTTGACGTAGCCCTGGCGCGCGATGTCGAAGCTGTGCCGGCGTGGGCAGCGCAGCGCGCTCGTGTCGATGGCCTGCCCCAGGGGTTCGCCGCAGACCGGGCAGCGCAGCCGGTCGAGGATGCGGGGATCCACGTCAGGCGCACTCCATCCGCTCAGTTTAGACGTGCACCGGATCGGAGGCCGTGACACCCGGCGGCCCTGTCCCGGTCCGCCCGGGGCGCTGACTAGGGTCTGAGCATGGTCGCAACTATCCGGTATGAGGACATCGTCAAGGTTCCGAAGGCCCTGCTGCACGACCACCTCGACGGCGGGCTGCGGCCGGCGACGATCGTCGACCTGGCCGCGGAGGTGGGCCACGAGTTGCCCGCCACCGATCCCGACGCGCTCGGACGCTGGTTCGCGGCCGCGGCCGACTCCGGCTCCCTGGAGCGCTACCTCGAAACGTTCGCGCACACCGTCGCGGTCATGCAGACCGCGCCGGCGCTGCGGCGGGTCGCCCGCGAATGTGCCCTGGACCTGGCCGCCGACGGGGTGGTCTACGCCGAGGTGCGCTTCGCCCCGAGCAGCACCTGGAGCAGGATCTCAGCCTGGACGAGGTGGTCGAGGCGGTGCTGGCCGGGTTCGCCGAGGGCACCGCCCAGGCCGTCGAGGCGGGCCTGAGCATCCGGGTGGGCACCCTGCTCACGGCGATGCGGCACGCCGCCCGCTCCCAGGAGATCGCCGAGCTGGCCGTGCGCCACCGGG
The DNA here is from genome assembly GCF_900090275.1 of Micromonospora zamorensis. Classification (NCBI taxonomy): domain Bacteria; kingdom Bacillati; phylum Actinomycetota; class Actinomycetes; order Micromonosporales; family Micromonosporaceae; genus Micromonospora; species Micromonospora zamorensis. The sequence continues at coordinate 2,261 of NZ_LT607755.1, forward strand.
ACGCCGGGGTGGTCGGCTTCGACATCGCCGGCGCCGAGGCGGGCTTCCCGCCCACCCGCCACCTGGACGCCTTCGAGTACCTGCAACGGGAGAACTTCCACTTCACCATCCACGCCGGTGAGGCGTTCGGTCTGCCGTCGATCTGGCAGGCGATCCAGTGGTGCGGAGCGGACCGGCTCGGCCACGGGGTGCGGATCGTCGACGACATCGGCCCGGACGGCACGCTGGGCCGGCTGGCCGCGTACGTCAGGGACAAGCGGATCCCCCTGGAGCTGTGCCCCTCGTCGAACGTGCAGACCGGCGCGGTGGCCTCCATCGCGGACCACCCGATCGGTCTGCTGCGCGACCTGCGCTTCCGCGCCACAGTCAACACCGACAACCGGCTGATGAGCGGCACCTCCATGTCACGGGAGATGTCGCTGCTGGTGGAGACGTTCGGCTACGGCTGGAAAGAGTTGCAGTGGTTCACCATCAACGCGATGAAGAGCGCCTTCATCCCGTTCGACGAGCGACTGCGGATCATCGACGAGGTGATCAAGCCGGCGTACGCCAAGCTGATGGCCTGACGGTCAGCCGTGCTGACCTGACCATCAGCCGTGCGGGTGGCCGGCGAGCAGGCCGGCCACCCGGCGCAGCACCTCCCTGGCGCGGGCCGCCTCCGCACCCAACCCGGTCTGCCGACGCAGGATCGCGGGCTCGGCCCGGAGCAGCGCCACGCCGCGCCGGACCAGCACCCGGGGGGCCTTGCGCTGCTCGGACAGGTCCCGGGCGAGCCGGCGCAGGAAGGTCGCCCCGCGCGGACGGCGCAGCGGCGTACGCCCCAGCGAGCAGTCCGCGGCGACGGCATTCCTCGACGATCTCGGCGGCGAAGATCCCTTCGGCCACGAAAAGTGGCGATCCGGCGACATCAAATGTCCGGGTGGCCACCCGTCGGTCTGCGCCGATCGCATAAACCGGCACATCGGCGCGGCCTTCCCGAGCAAGTCGGGCAATGATTTCCACAGCGGTGGGGGCATCCCAGGACTGCGGCGATTCCCAATCCACCTGGCCGTTTCGTCGCGGCAACGTAGGGTCATCGCCGTCTTTGTAGAAGTCGTCCAGACAGAGCACCGGTAAACCGGTTTGCTGCGCTATGTACGACTTTCCGGAGCCGGAAGGACCGGCGAGCAGGACAACGCGGTGCGGATGTTCCATTACCTTCAGTTACTCCGGCCAGACGGACTGCTATCAAATCGCATCAACATCTCATCACACCTCCGGCCGGTGACAACCTGGGCTTTCTTCTTGTCGACCGGCGTGATGGAATCTCGGGGGTCCGACCCGCCGGGTCGGTCGCTGGGCGTTGCCCGGGGCAACGCGTTGAAGCTGTAATCGCGAGGGCGGTGTTGTGAGCAAACGGCCAAAGACGGCGGGCTCCTTCCTGTCGCGGCTGCGCCGGCCGGCCAGCCGGCTCCGGGACATGCCGATCTGGTCCAAGCTCGGTCTCATCATGATCGTGCCGACCATCGCCACGGTCGTGGTGGGCACCAGTGGTCTTGTCGACCACGTGGAGACGCTCAACAATGCCAACCGAGCCGGCGACCTGGCCAACCTGTCGAGCTATTCCGGCAGCCTGGTCGACAGTCTGCAGGATGAGCGGACTGCCGCCGTGCTGCTGCTGGGGGCGGACGGGACGCAGCCGACGGCGCAGTACCAGGAGGCCTACAACCGGGTGACCTCCCGGGTGGACCGTGAGACGTCCCCCTACCGGCAGCAGCGTGCCGAGATCGAGGACCTGCCGGGCAGCCTGGAAGGTCTGCTCGACGGCATCGACCAGAACCTGCAGGACCTGTCGGGCATCCGCAGCCAGGTGTTCAACGGCAAGCTCGCGCTCACCGAGACCGTGCAGGCGTACGAGGGTCTGATCAGTGACCTGCTCGCCATCCGCGACTCGGCCACGCAGCTCGCCGGTAACAACGAACTGAGCGACCGGATGCGCGCCGCCGCGGCGGTCGCCCGCGAGAAGGAGTTCCTCGCCGCACGCCGGGTCGTGGTGCACCGCGCGCTGGGTGTGAAGGGCGGCAAGCGCCTCACTCCGGCGCTGCGCACCGACTACATCGCCAGTGGCACCGGCCAGCAGCAGGCGCTGCAGAGCTTCAAGGCCGTCGCCACCCCGGACGACGCGAAGTTCCACGACCAGACGGTCGCGGGCGGCGACCGCCGGGAGGCACAGAACTACACCGGCTGGATCGACGGCAACACCACCGGCGACATGCGCAACGCGCCGTTCGGGCCGGACCAGTGGGAAGCCGCCATGACGGCCAACGCCAAGCTGATCCGCAACGTCGAGACCAAGCTCGACGGCGAAGTGGTCGACGAGGCCAACAGTCTCCGCTCGGACGTGCAGCGCCAGGTCTTCCTGGAGACCGGCCTGCTGCTCAGCATGCTGTTGCTGGCCATCCTCTTCGCGTACCTGGTCGCCCGCTCCATGGCCCGTTCACTTCGTGAGCTGCGGCAGGGTGCGCTCTCCGTCGCCCAGTACGGCCTACCCCAGGCGGTTGCCCGACTGCGTGACCCGCAGGTCGTCGGGCAGCTCTCCCCGGTGCAGCTGGCCAACCAGATCGCCGAGCCACTACCGGTCCGCAGCCGGGACGAGTTCGGCCAGGTGACCGAGGCGTTCAACGCCGTCCACCTGGAAGCCGTCCGTACGGCCGCCGAGCAGGCGGCACTGCGCGCCTCCGTCGCGACCATGTTCGTCAACCTGGCCCGCCGTTCACAGATCCTGGTCGACCGCCTCATCGGGCACCTCGACCGGCTGGAGCGCGGCGAGGAGGACCCGGACCGGCTGGCCGAGCTGTTCCAGCTCGACCACCTGGCCACCCGGATGCGCCGCAACGACGAGAACCTGCTGGTGCTCGCCGGTGCCGACTCCACCCGTGTGCAACGTGAGCCGGCCGCGCTCATCGACGTGCTGCGGGCCGCGCAGTCCGAGGTCGAGCACTACACCCGGATCGAGTTCGGCGTCATCGACCGCGACATCGAGGTCGCCGCGCACGCGGTCAACGACCTGGTGCACCTCGTCGCCGAGCTGTTCGACAACGCCACCGCGTTCTCTCCGCCCGACTCGCAGGTGATGGTCGAGGCCCGTCGGGTCGGCGACCGCTCCTCGCTCTACGTCGAGGACCGCGGCATCGGCATCAGCGCCGAGCAGTTGCACGACCTCAACGAGCGGCTCGCGACGCCGCCGCAGGTGGACGTCGCCGTCTCCCGGATGATGGGCCTGGTCGTGGTCGCCCGACTGGCGTCCCGGCACGGCGTCCGGGTGGAGCTGCGCCCCGGCTCCGACCGTGGCACCGTCGCGGACGTGACACTGCCCACCTCGGTGCTGGTGCCCCGGGCGCTCTCCGGTCGGGTGCAGCAGCCCCCGGCCCTGCCCGCAGCCGGTGGCCCCCAGCAGAACGGGCCCGCACCGGCCTTCGGCGCCCTGCCGGCGCTGGGCAACGGCCCTCGTCCGAGCGAGTCCGGCAACCAGGTCACTCTCGGCGGTCGGCCGTTCGAGCCCGCCTCGCGCAACGGTGCCGGCACCCCGCCAACTCCGGTGGCTACCGCTCGATGCCGGCCTGGTCCGACCTGACCGGCGCTGCCGGGACGAACGGCGTCAACGGTGGTGACGGGTTCACCCCGCGGACCGCCAACGGCCAGCCGATCGACCCGCTGCCGCAGCGTCGCGCCGGGGACGACAGCCCGACCTCCGGCCAGCAGCCGTCGATTCCACGGCAGCTGCCGAGCAGCCCCGAGGCACACCCGTACTCGGCGCCGCCGGTCTCCGCGCAGCCCTACTCCGGCGCGCCGGTCTCCGCCTCGCCGGCCTCCGGCCAGCCGTACTCCGGGCAGCCCTACTCGGGTGCCCCGTACGGCGGCCCGCCGGTCTCTGCGGCCCCGGCCTCCGGGCAGCCGTACGCCGGTCCGCCGGTGTCCGCGTCGCCCGTGTCGGCGTCGCCGGCGTCCGGCCAGCCGTATTCGGGTCAGCCCTACTCGGTGCCGCCCGCCTCCAGCCAGTCGTTCGCCGGGTTCGCACCCCGGTCGGCCCGCCCGCGCAGGCGCCCAGCACCCCGCGCCGCCGGCCTGGCCGCCGGTGCCGGGTACCGACCGCGACGCTTCGGCGCCGCCGGTGCCCGAGCGGCTCGCCGCTGCCCTGGACATGACGACGGAGCTGCCGCGGGTGCCGCGACCCGGCGAACAGCCGGCCGCAGCAGCCCAGCCTCCGACTCGGCCATCGGCTCCTGCTCCGGCTCCGGCCCGCAGAAGAATCGGCCGGCCCCGCAGAATCGGCCGGCACCGCAGCAACCGCAGGCGCAGAACCGCCAGCGCTACGCGGACGAGACGATGGAGCTGCCGATCTTCCGGGAGCTCGAGTCGGCTTGGTTCCGTACCCGCCGTCCGGGTTCGGAGGAAGCGGGACCCGGCGCGCAGCCGGCGACGAACGGCGACTCCGCGACCCAGCAGTTCGCTACGGTCGAGGCCACCGGTCGGGCAGTCCACAAGACACCACCCGGGACGACAGGTAACACACCGATGGCAGACACTCCGACGGCCGGAGGAGCGCCGCGGGACAACGGCTCCACAGCGAACGAGGGCGGTCGCCCGAGCGTCGCTGAGAGCCTGCCGAACCGCCGGCCCCAACCGCAGACCAACGGCTGGCAGACCGCTGCCGACGACGGCTGGCGTGCTGCCTCGGCGGCGGCCGGCGCGGTGCCGGTGAGCGAGACCACCACGACCGGCCTGCCGAAGCGCAAGCCGATGGCGCAGTTGGTGCCGGGCGCGGTGGAGAAGCCCACCACCTCGGTCCAGCGGCGCTCCCCGGAGGCGGTCCGTGGCCTGCTCTCCGCCTACCACCGGGCGTGCAGCGAGGGCGTAGCACCTCGGACAACCCGACCAGCCCGGAGGCGACTCCGGGAGGGCAATCCTCGCAGTCTGGCTCAGGCCGGTGGCCGGGAGCGGCAGAAGGAGCAAGAAGGATGACAACTACGCAGGATCTTGGTTGGCTGCTGGCCAACTTCGCCGACCGGGTGCCCGGTGTCGCTCATGCGGTCGCCGTCTCGGCCGACGGCCTTCTCCTGGCGTCGTCACGGACCTGCCGCGCGACCGGGCCGACCAGCTCGCCCGATCTCCTCGGTCTGGTCAGCCTGACCAGGGGCAGCCGCTGCTTCGAGGAGCGCGGTGTTGCAGACCGTCGTGGAGATGGACAATGGCTTCCTGTTCCTGATGTCCATCTCGGATGGTCGTCCTTCGCCGTGCTGGCCGCCGCAGCTCTGACGTGGCCAGTCGGCTACGAGATGGCGCTGCTGGTCGACCGGGTGGGCGACGCACTGACTCCGCAGCCGCGTGCGGCTGCGGCATGCTGGCTGACGCCCCGCCGCTGATCGTGAGGTCGGCACCAACGCAACAACGACAACGACGGCTTCACCGGTGGAGCCGGTAACGGTACGAAGGAGGTGAGCGGCGAGATGGCCGATCGTGACGAACCGACCGGAGCGTTGGTCCGTCCATACGCCGTGACCCGTGGCCGTACCCGTCCCGGCTCGACATCGCGCTGGAGGCGCTCGTCGAGACGACGGTGCGCGGCCGCACCGCTGCCAGTGGCAACGGTGGTGGCCGCGAACACCAGTACATCGCCGCGCTGTGTGACGGACGCGTGCAATCGCTCGCGGAGATCGCGGCGCGGCTGCAGCTCCCGCTCGGTGTGGCCGGGTGCTCATCGCCGACATGGCGAGGACGGCCTGGTCGCGGTCCACGAGCCGACCATCCTGGACGACTCCGACGACGCGGTGGGCACTGAACTGCTGGAGAGGTGCTGAGTGGACTTCGCAGGCTCTGACATGTCGCACCGCCGCCGAACCCGAGCGCCGCGTGACGTCGGCGAAGATCGTTATCGCCGGTGGATTCGGCGTCGGTAAGACGACGCTGGTCGGCTCGGTCTCGGAGATCACGCCGCTGACCACCGAGGCCATCATGACCTCCGCTGGCGTGGGCGTCGACGATACCCGGCAGGTGCCGGGCAAGACGACGACCACGGTGGCCATGGACTTCGGCCGGATCTCGATCGACCGTGACCTGATCCTGTACCTGTTCGGTACGCCGGTCAGACCCGATTCTGGTTCATGTGGGACGAACTGGTTCGGGGTGCGATCGGCGCGGTCGTGCTGGTGACACTCGCCGGCTGGCCGACTGCTTCGCGGCGATCGACTTCTTCGAGCACCGACGCCTCCGTACCTGGTGGCGATCAACTGCTTCGACGGGATGCAGTACCACGACCCGCAGGACGTTCGGACGCCTTGGCGATCTCGAGCGACGTGCCGTGGTGGCCTGCGACGCCCGTAACGGGAGTCGACGAAGCACGTGCTGATCTCGCTGGTCGAGTACGTGCTCACCATGCGCGCGCGCCCGCCCCGGCCTGATCGGGACGCCGCACCCCGGTGGTGGCTCAGGCCGCCACCGGGAGCACTACCCTGCTCGCCGACGCCCCTACGTCGGCGCGCGCTCTACGCCGTCTCCTGAGGCCCTGGAAGCCACCGGCCCCCGCACCCTGGGCCGTTGAGCTGCGGGCTTCGAGAGGCGGCGTTGCCGCGTCCAGGGGCACGTCTGCACACGCGACAGCGCCCTCAGTCAGCTGACTGAGGGCGCTGTCGCGTGTGACGAGGGTCAGGACTGGTAACCGGCGGAGCGGTACTCGTACTCCCGGTCGTCGTCGCGGTCGCCGTGGTCCCGGCTGAAGTCCCAGCCACCGGCCGCCTCGCGGCCGGGTCGACCACCCACCGCGAAACCGCCGATCTCCTGGCCGCGACGCCAACCACGGAAGTAGCCGGTGGTGTTCCGCGCGAGGCTTGCCGCATCGCGCTATCCGCAATGGACGCTCCTCGCGCAGCGGGGAACCAGGGACCAGGTTGGCCTGAGGCACGCGCTTCGGCAGCCCGGCGTTGGTCTCGGCGCCGACCGCGGGGCGGGCGGCCTGCTCTGCGGCCTGCCAGCCGGTGTCGGCCGTGGTCGACCAGTCCAGGTCGGACTCCTCGGCCGACGAACCAGGCCGACTTGGCCTGCGCGAAGAGCAGGTCGCCGTCACCCTCGTCGGCGACCGGTGGCGGACGGTGCTCGACCGGCGGCGTCCGGCGCTCCAACGGAGGGGTCCGGCGCTCCATCGGCGGCGTCCGCTGCTCCAGCGAGGGCGTGCGAGGCTCCAATGAGGCCGCGACTCCGGCCCTCGGCGGCGGTGCTCTGGCACGGTCGGGCCGAGCGGCGGTCGGCCGCCGCGAGCGGCCAACTCCCGGTCGACCAACCGCAGCGGCGGGGTCTCCAGGTGCGCGTCCGCAGACGGGTTGAGCCCCTCGCGCAGCGCCCGGTCGGCCAGTGGCGGTGGCTCCACCAGTCGCAGCATGGGCGGCTCCTGCGGCAGGTCGTCCGCCAACCAGGGCGGGGTGACCCGACCGTCGGCCCGACCCGGGTCGGTCGGGGCCTCGATGCCGCGGCTGCCACCGTACGGGTAGGCCACCGGGTTGTTCGGCGAGCTGTCGGCCGGGTCCTCCGGGCTGTTGACCAGCGGCCAGTTGGCGCGGGAACCGGGGGGTGCGGCGGCCTCCTGGCCAGGACGGGGATCGGCACCGGGATGCTGAGATCGGTGGCGCTGAACCCGCCCGTGGGTGGCTCGTCCACCGGGCGTTGCAGATGGCTCGGCCGGGGCTCGCCGTTCGTCTTGGGGCGGGAGGAATGACCGTCCGCTGCCGTTCGGCCCCGCGCGTTGTGATCGCGGCGGTGGTCAGCGTCGGCCGGAACGGCTCGCCCGCCTCGGCCGGAGGCACCATGCCGCGCTGTGCCGGTGCGATCGGGGTGATCCCGGGCGGCGGGGGCGGCGGCGAGGAGACCGGTCGGTTGGTCGGACCGTCGATCCGGCTGGGCGCCGGCTCGGCGCGGCCGGGAAGCGTGGACGACGGCGGCTTGGCCATGGCGGCCGGGGCCATCGGTGCGGGCGCGACCGGCGGCGGCGTGACCGGAGCCGGGGCGACCGGGGGCGGCCCGAGTGGGCGGGGCGACGCGAGCGGCGCGTTACCGGGGATCGGCTCGGGGCGGCTGCGTCGCCCGACGGCGGTGCGGGGTCGGCGGCCGGGGTGGGCCGGAGCGACCGCAGCCCGGCGCCGGTGCCGGCCAGCCCGGTCGGCTCACCGGCTGGCTCGCCACGGCGGGCGCCGTTGCCGGCCATCCCGGCCAGCTCGCCGACCGACTCGCCACGGCGGGCGGCGGCACGGCGGCCGGGTGCCTGGGCAGGGGGCGGTCACCCGCGAGCCGAGCGCGCTGACCAGGGCCTCACAGCCTGCGTCGCAGGCCCGCACCGAAGCGACGGCCTGGCGGACGTCTCGGCCACCGCGGAGGTGAGCGCCCGGTTGACCGCGGCGCGCCGCGGCGTTTCGGAGATGGCGACCCGCAGAGCGGTGACCGCCTCGTTGATCTCGTCGGCGTCGGCCACCCCGTCGGGCGGCGAGGTGCGCGGCGATGGCGTCCGCCGCGACCGACACCTCGCGGCCCCGGGCGACGGTGCCGCCGAGCATGCCCGGCTCGGGCAGCGCGTCCAGCACCGCCAGCGAGACCGGCTCGGCCGGGTCCGGGTATGCACGCAGAGCTGCCGGGTAGAGCTCGCGCAGGACCTCGCGCAGGGCCACGGCGGCGGAGTGTCGGCCGGTGGCCAGCGCGGCGTGCGCGGCGAGCACCTGCTTGTAGCCGGCGAGATCCCGGGGTGCCGGCAGGGTGACCGCGGAGAGCGCGCCCGCCTGCAACGCGCGGGGCCAGGCCGACGGCCCGTCGTTCGGCCGGAGGCGACTGCATCTCCTCCAGGGAGTCGTCGTCGGCGAACCGCTCGGCGAAGTCGTCCACCGAGTCGTCGTCGGCGATCGCCAGGGGCCGACCCGCCGCGCTCAACAGCGAGATGACCGTGTGGTCGTCGCTGTCGGCGGCGATGGCCGCACCGCTCGGCCCGCCCGACCGCTCCACGAGCAGCGCGACGAGCTGGGCGTAGCCAGCGGCCTCGTCGCTGATCTCGCAGACATGCAGCAGACGGCCTGCGTCGTCGACCACAGCGGACGTCAGCGTCGATCCGGCGGAGGCCGGTCGGTCAGCCGGATCCGCCGAGGCCAGACCGCAGTAAACGCGCACGAGCGCCACGGCGTCGTCCTCCTCCCGGGACAGGTCTTTCCTCTGCCAGCAACTGATGCTCCCCGGTACGGGTCAGTCGCGCCAGTCCACCACCGCAGAGATCTTGCCGACAATGGTGCGCCAACCCAAACTCGCGGTCTGCGCACCGATCTTCTTCAGCCGCCGCCGACCCATGAAAGCGCCGATCCCACCGTTGGCGGTGGCACGCAGCGCCTCGTCCAGGTCGTCGAGGCTGGAGCCGGCGGAGAGCATGTCGAGTACCGCAGGCAGCCGCAATGCGTACGAGAGGTCACGCGCGACCTCGCCGGCCTCGATCAGCAGGGTCGAATCCCAGGAGTCGTGCCCGCCGCGCAGGTTCTCCACGACGAGGTCGAGCTCGTAGGTGTCCTCGTCGAGGGGCGCGATATCCGCGGGCTCCACCCGTTCGGACAATTCATTCCAGCTGTCCAGTTGGGACAGATCGTTTGGCGCACCGGACCGGATGAAACTGACCAACGACTCGGGGGTCTTGAACAGCAGCAGCTTGCCCTGGTTGCTGAGGAAGACCGGCACCTCCTCGTCGTCCGCCTCGTCCGTGGCGTCCTCGTCGGCCTCGGCCTCGTCGTCGGCCGCGTCGGTGTCGGTGGCGCCGTCGCGTCGGCGGCGCTTCGACTCGTCCTCGTCGTCGGCGAACTCCTCGGCCAGGTCCTCGTCGAGGATGACGACGGTCTCGTCGTCCTCTTCCTCCTCGATCACCTGACGTCGGGCGAGGAACGGGTCGTCCAGGTCGCGCTCGGTCACGTCGGTCGGGGTCAGCGAGCTGGCCGGCCGGTATGCCCGCAGCGTGAAGCCGGTGCCGGCGGGCAGGGCGATCTCCACCGGGTCGATGCGCAGCTCGTCCCAGAGTGCACGGTCGACCGAGGCCGAGGGGCCGTCGGTCTCATCTGGCTCGACCGCGCCGGTGGTGTCGTCGAGCTCGGGCTCGTCGGCGTCGGGCCGTTGGGGCGACTGGCGGGCCACGCTGACCTCCGTGTGCTTCGGGTTGCCCACCCGCCGGGGTCTCTGACCGGCGAGTGACTCTGGGCACATACCCTAGTCGGCGGCCCTGGGTGACCGATGCCCGCACCCCGGTGGCCGGCTGGCGCACGGATTCGACCTGCTGGTGGTGGGCGCTGGCGATCTGACCGTTCGACAAGTAGCGTAGCTACGTATGAAGGCCCAGGCGTTGCACGGCCATCTCGACGCTCTGCTGCTCGCCGTTCTCGAACAGGGCGCGCTGCACGGCTACGCCATCATCGAGGCGTTGCGCGCGCGCAGCGACGGCACTCTGGATCTGCCTACCGGCACCATCTATCCGGCGTTGCGTCGGCTGGAACGCGCCGGGCACGTGGCGAGCACCTGGAGCACCGTCAACGGCAGGGAACGACGGACGTACGAGCTCACCGATTCCGGCCGGGGAGCGTTGGCCGGGGAGCGCGCGGGTTGGCGCGACTTCCAGCTGACCGTCGGCCGGTTCCTCGACCCCGGCAGCCCGCCCACCACCCCGGCCTGACCCCGGTCGAGCTGGCGACCACCGGCGGGACCGGGGCACCGGCGACGTGGCTCAGTGGGCCACGCTGGTGAGCGACTCCGCTCGGCGGGCGGTGGCCTGCAGCCAGCCGCGCACCGCACGGGCCAGCGAGAAGTACGCGCCGCCCACCAGCACCGCACCGATGATCATCGGTGGCCAGCGCAGCGCGTCGTCCCAGAGAGTCATCGACCAGGCGAACAGGGCGCAGCCGGCGATCATGGCGAGAGCAAGCATGGCGGTCAGGCCGGCGCCCACCGCGCGTTGCACCAGGGCCAGACCCGGACGTGTCGAACGGGCGCTCGCCGCGACCACCAGCAGACCGGCCACCGCGAGCAGCAGCGAACCCATCCAGATCCAGTCGACCGAGCTGGCGAGCAGCTGGTAGCCGGCCGGTGGACGGGGGCCGCTGCTCCAGCTCGACCCCCGCCAGGTCAGATCCCCGGCGACCACCCCGACCCCGGCGATCGCCAGCATCCGCAGGGAGAGCCCGCGCAGAGCGCCCACCGCCAGCTCGGCCTGCCAGGAGGGAAGGACCTGCGCCGGCGAGCCGAACTCGACCACGGCCCGGCGCTGCGCCTCCGTGGACGGCACACCGCTCTCCCGGTACGCCTCCACGGCGTCCAACAGCCCGTGCCGGGCCTCGGTGAGCAGGTCGGACTTGAGTCGCGCCGGCCCCTGCAACCGGGCGGCCAACTCCCGCAGGTGCTCGTCGACCAACACGTCCTCACGGTGCGGCATGGCACCACCCTGCCACGGGTCAGGGAGTCCTGACGTCGGGGAGAACCCTGGTCCGTCCCCGAGCCCCGGTCAGGGGGCGAGGGCCAGGTAACCCCGCTCGGCCGCAGCCTGGAGCAGCCACTGGTCCCGGTACCAGCCCGGGGCGGCGACCAGGTCGGCGTGCCGGCCGCGCTGGATCACCCGGCCGCCGTCGAGGACGACGATCTCGTCCAGCTCGGCCAGCCCGCTGAGCCGGTGGCTGATCAGCAGCACCGAGTGCCCGGCGGGGGTGGCGGCGAGAGCGGACGCGAGCACCGCGTCGGCGGCGGCCGGATCAAGACCTTCGGTGGGCTCGTCGAGCACCAGCACCGGCGGCGCGGCGAGCAGGGCCCGCGCGAGCGCCAGCCGCTGCCGCTGGCCACCGGAGAGCTGCCCGCCCTCCTCGCCGACCAGCGTGTCCCAACCCGCCGGCTGGGCGCGTACCCAGTCCAGCAGGCCCGCGGCGGCGGTGGCCGCCGTCAGTGCCTCCTCGTCGGCCCCGGCCCGCCCGAGCAGCAGGTTCTCCCGCACCGTGGCGTGAAAGACGTACGCCTCGGCCAGCAGGCCGCCGACCGCCCGCGGCAGTGCCTCCTCGGCGTACGCCGAGAGGTCGTGACCGTCGAGGGTGACCCGCCCGGACACCGGTTGGACGGTGCCGGTCAGGACGGCGGCCAGGGTGCTCTTGCCGGCGCCGCTCGGGCCGACCACCGCGATCCTCCGCCCCGGCGGCAGGTCCAGGCTGACGCCGTCGAGGGCGGGTGCCGCACCGGCCCGGTACCGCACTGTCACGTCGACGAAGCGCAGCTCGTGGGGGCCGACCAGGTCCGTCATACCGGTCGTGGGCGGGGAAGCCGGCGTGCCGGCGTCCAGCAGGTCGGCCACCCGGGCCAGACCGGGCCGCAACTGCGTCCACTGCCGGGCCGCCGTGACCAGTGCCAGCGTCACCTCGACGGCGGCCAGCGCGCCGACGGCCAGGACACCCACCAGCACCCCGACACGTCGGCGGCCAGCGCTGCCAGCACCACCGCCGCGGCGGTCAGCCCGGCGGTCAGCACCCCGGCCGCGTCCACCGCGAACCCGGTGGCGGCCAGCCGACGTTCCAGGCGGGCCAGCCGGCGGGCCCGCTGCGCTGCGGCACGCAGTGTGACGTCGGTGGCTCCGAACGCGGCCAGGTCGGCTGCGCCGTGGGTGAGGTCGATCGCGTCGGTGGCCAGTGCGCCGCGCAGGGGTGCCACCTGGGACGCGCTGCGGCGGGTGACAGCGGTGGCCAGAGCGGGCAGCGCCACTCCGGCGACCAGCAGCCCGACGGCGAGCGCACCGGCGGCAGGTGGTGAGATCAGCGCCGCCACGCCGACCGCCAGCACACCGACCAGGGCCGCCGCCGACCCAGGGACCAGCACACGCAGCAGCAGGTCCTGGACGGCCTCGACGTCGGAGACCAGCCGGCTCAGCACGTCCCCCGACCGGTGCGCGGCGCCACGCCGGGCGGCGAGGGTGGCGAAGACCCGGGCCCGGACGTCGGTGATCATGCGGAGCACCGCGTCGTGCCCGGCGAGCCGTTCGGTGTAGCGGAACACGCCACGGCTGATCGCCAGCGCCCGGACAGCGACGATCGCCACTGTGAGCCGGTCCAGCGGAGGCTGGCCGGCGGCGCTCATCAACAGCCAGGTGGCGGTGGCCATCAGGGCGAGCCCGGCGAACTCGGTGGCGGCCGCGAGCAGCCCGGCACCGACCAGCCGACCCAGGTACGGGCGGGCCAGTCGCAGCACGGCGCGCTCGGCGGCGGTCCGCCCGCCCGATGCCACGCCGGCGACCGCCTCCGGTCCGTGTTCCGTGCTCATCGGGTCGCCTTCCCGGTCGGTTCGGGCGTCAGCTCGGTGACCCGACCGTCCTCGACCCGCAGGATCCGGTCGGCGTCGGCGAGCAGCGCCGGTCGGTGCGCGACCAGGAGCGCGGTGCGCCCGGCGACCAGGCGGCGGGTGGCGTCGAGCACCACCGCCTCGGCCGCGGTGTCCAGGCGGGCGGTGGGTTCGTCGAGCAGCACCACCGGGGCGGACCGCAGAAATGCCCGGGCCAGCGCCACGCGCTGCCGCTGCCCGCTGGACAGCCCGTGGCCGCGTTCGCCGAGCAGGGTGTCCAGGCCGTCCGGCAGGCCGGCCACCACGTCGTCCAGAGCGGCGTCGTGCACCGCCGCGGCGAGCGCGTCGGGCGTGGTGTCCGGTGCGCCGAGCCGGATGTTGTCGGCCAGCGAGGCGGCGAAGAGATGGGCCCGCTGCGGCACCCAGGCGAGTTGTCGACGCCAGGCGTCCGGGTCGGCCGTGGCGAGGTCGACCCCGTCCACCGTGATCCGGCCGCTGGTCGGGGTCACGAAGCCGAGCAGCAGGCCGAGCAACGTGCTCTTGCCGGCGCCGCTGGGCCCGATGATGGCGATCCGTTCGCCGGCTCGGATGGTCAGGGTCACGTCACGCAGGGCGGTGGTCCGCTCGTACGCAACGGTCACCCCCTCGAACCGGATGTCACGTCGCGCGTCCGGGACGGTGGCGCCCTCGGCGGCCCGGGGCGCGGTGGGCGCGGCCGAGATGGTCAGCGCCTCGTCCAGCGCGGCGAGCCCCTCCATGCTGGCGTGGAAGCGGCTGCCGGCGGCCCGCAGTGGCAGGTACGCCTCCGGGGTGAGCAGCAGCACCAGCAGCGCTGTCTGCAGGGCCAGCCCGCCGCCGAGCAACCGGATGCCGACCGGCACCGCGACCAGTGCCACCGAGAGGGTGGCGACCAGCTCCAGCACCAGCGCGGAGAGGAACGCGATCCGCAGTGTCTTCATGGTGGCGACGCGGTGCCCGTCGGCCATCCGGCGCACCACCTCGGTCTGTGCCCGGGCCCGCCCGAACGCGCGCAGCGTGGGCAACCCGGCGACCATGTCCAGGAAGTGCCCGCCGAGCAGCGAGAGCCGCCGCCACTGCCGTTCGGTGGCGGCCTGGGCCTGCCAGCCGAGCAGCGCGCCGAAGACCGGGATCAGCGGCAGGGTCACCGCGATGATCACCGCCGAGCTCCAGTCGGCGAAGACGACCCGGGCGAGCACCGCCAGCGGCACGGTGACGCTGAGCACCAGTTGGGGCAGGTATCCGGTGAAGTAGGCGTCCAGCGCGTCCAGCCCGCGCCCGGCCAGGGTGGCGATCTGACCGGCCCGCTGCCCGGCCACCCAGCCAGGACCATGGCGGCCGACCGCGCCGAGCAGGTCGGCCCGCAGCGTCGCCTTGACCGTGGCGGCGACCCGCGCGGAGACCGTGCCCTGTGCCCAGACCAGCGCCGAGCGGGCAGCGACCGCGACCATGAAGGCGCCCAGCGCCGGCCGATCCAGTCGACCGTCGATCGCCGTGGCCAGCACCGCCGCGAGGGCGGTGGCCTGCGCCACGATCAACCCGGCGGCGAGCACACCGAGGAGCGCGAGCACGGCAAGATCGCGCCGGGCCGCAGGGACCCGGCGCAGCAGACGCGGGTCGAACGGACGGCGTTTCACCAGTACACCGGTGCCCTGCCGTCGGTCCGTCCTCGGAAAACCCACCAACACATCGCCTGGAAGCCTAGTAGGGCCGGAAGTAGCGGCAGCGCCACCCAGCCGAGGAGCCGCAGCGTCGGTGCGCTCGCAGCGGCGTCGGTCACTGTCAGCGAGGCGCCCGGGTCGGTCGTGGAGACCAGCACATAGGGCCAGAGAGCCGCCCCGACCAGCACCACCGGCAGCGCCAGGGCCGCGCCGGTTGCGGCCAGTGCCCACCCCGGCCGCCGCCGCGCCAGCGCCGCGCGGGCCGCCAGCAGCGCCGCCGCGAGCAGCACCGGCAGGAGTACGGCCACCGCCGGCCGCTGGACGGCGTCGCGTACCCGGGAGGAGAGCAGGCCCACGACGGTGGCCAGGGCGACCGCGGTGAGCGCCACCGGCACCAGTCGGCGGGCCGTGCGGCCGACCACTGCGGCGGCGTCGGCCGACAGACGCAGCGCGAGGAAGGTCGCTCCGTGCACCGCGACCAGTGCGACCATGGCCAGCCCGACGGTGGCTGCGAACGGGGTGGCCAGGTGCGACACCCCGGCGACGTGCCCGTCGGCCTGACGGGGCACGCCCTGGAGCAGCGCGGCGAGCACCACCCCCCAGCCCACTGCGGCGAGTGCGCTGCCGATCATCACGACGCGGTCCCAGCGCGCGCGGATCCGTTCGTCGGCGGGCCGGCTACGCAGTTGCACCCCGACGGTGACCAGGATGACGCCGACCAGGGCACCGGCCACGGCCGGATAGCAGCCGGAGAGCAACTCGCCCTCCAGCACCGGGAACGCACCGAAGAGGATGCCCACGGCGGCCACCAGCCAGACCTCGTTGCCGAGGAAGAACGGGCCGAGCGCGGTGAGCGCCTCCCTCCGCAGAGCGGGGCCGCCACCGCGGGCGAGCAGCAGCCCGACGCCGTAGTCGTAGCCGGCGAGCACCAGGTAGCCGGTGAAGAAGAGGCCGAGCAGGGCGTACCAGGCGAGGTCCACGGTGTTCTCCTCAGTTCCTCAGTGCCTCAGACGAGCGCGGGTTCGGGGTGGGTCGACTCACTCGGCGGCGCTGGTGGGCGGCCGAGTGCCGGATCGGCCGCGCCCCGCGCCGCGTGCCGGGCGAGCAGCACCCAGTTGGTGACGGCGAGGGTGCCGAGCAGCAGGCTGAACCCGATCAGCGAGGCGAGCATCACCGGTGCGCCGACCGGGGACACGGCCTGCTCGGTGGGGAGCAGCCCGTACGCCACCCAGGGCTGGCGGCCGACCTCGCGGGCGATCCAGCCGAGGACCACCGCGACGAACGGCAGCGGCAGGGCGAGCAGGACCAGCCAGAGCGGGAAGCGCAGCCGGATGATCCAGTCCCGGAAGAGCAGGGGGAGCAGCAACCAGACGCAGCCGAGGGTGAAGCCGATCAGGATCATGAAGCCCAGCCCGACGCTGGCCAGCACCGGTGGCGTGTAGTCGCCGGGGCCGAACCGGGTGGTCCAGTCGGCGATCAGCGCTTGCGCCTCCGGGCTCTGGCCGCCGAACTTGGTCGGCTGCACGCCGCCGACCGGGCCGAACTGGGCGAAGCCGAAGCCCTGCACCAGGCTGATCGCCAGCGCCGAGGTGACCAGGCCGATCCGCAGCGAGGTGCGGAAGAGCACGAAGTCGGGAGTACGCCGGATCAGGTGCCAGGCGCTGACCGCCGCCATCAGCATCCCGCCTACCAGCAACGCGGCCGAGACCACGTGCCCGAACGCCATGCCGAGGCTGGGGTTGGAGAGCAGCGCGCCAAAGTCGGTGAGGTGGGCGATGCCGTCGCGTACCTCGTAACCGACCGGGTGTTGCAGCCAGGAGTTGGCCACCATGATCCAGAACGCCGAGGCGTACGCGGTGATGGCCACGCCCCAGAGCAGCGCGAGATGGACACCCTTACCGAGCCGGTGCCAGCCGAAGATCCACATCCCGAGGAACGTGGATTCGAGGAAGAACGCCACCAGCGTCTCGATGGCCAGCGGCGCGCCGAAGACGTTGCCGACGTAGCGCGACAGGCCACTCCAGTTCAGCCCGAACTGGAACTCCATCACGATGCCGGTGGCGATGCCGAGCACGTAATTGATCACGTAGAGCTGACCCCAGTAGCGGGTCAGCCGCTCCCACTTCGGGTTGCCGGTGAGCACCCAGGCGGTCTGCATCCCGACCAGCAGGGTGACCAGCCCGAGCGTGACGACCACGAAGAGGAAGTGGATCGAGGTGGTGGTGGCGAACTGCAGGCGGGCGAGGAGCAGGGTGTCCATGGCCGGCTCTCCGTAGTGTTGGCTCCCTTGTCGTAGCCACCCTACACGTAGTTTCTCTACACGTCTGTCTACTACGTGACGTCGTAGAAGACGGTACTACAGCACGTAGTAGTCATGGGTTTGGAAGATCGCGCTCTTGCGGCGGGACACGGCGGCGCGGCACCCATGCGGGGGCGCGGCGTGTGACGTGCTATTTCAGGTCAGGACAGGAAGAGGGTGACCGGGAGGGCGACCAGCGTGCTGGCCACCGCGAGGGCGGTGGCGCCGAGCACCCGGGGCGGCCGGTCGGTGACCAGGAGGCGCTGGACCCGTACGTCGAGATCCCGGTCGCCCATGCCCAGCGCGCCGGCCGGGGTGATCCGGTGACCGGCGGCGGCGAAGCGGCGCAGCGCTCCGGCCAGCGGCGCTTCCGCGTGCAGCTCACGGGCCTTGTCGTCGGCGCGCATCTCGACCAGCAGGGCGACCCGTTCGTGGGCGTCGCGGACCCAGCCGAACCACGGCAACGCCCGGCACAGCGCGGTGAACGGCAGCAGCACCAGATCGTGCCGCTCGTGGGCGTGCGCGCGCTCGTGGCTGAGCACCGCGGCCAGCTCGGCGCGGTCGAGCAGGCTCAGAGTGCCGGCGCTGACCACCACCTGCGGCTTCACCCCGGGCAGGCAGTATGCGGCGGCGCTCGGATGATCCAGCACCAGCGCGCCGGGGGCGGCCGGATCGTCCCGGGCGACCAGGGAGAGCAGGTCCCGGTGCCGGCGCTGGGCGCGTACGGTGCCGTGGATGCTGCGGACGGTCGTGGCGACCAGCACCGCGCCGATGCCGAAGCCCACCCCGACGCCGGCGAGGTGGAAGGTGTTCACCCCGATCGGCAGTGTGCCGTGGGCGAGGTCGTTGGCCAGGGCGAGCAGCGCGCTGCCGGTCGGCAGGTCGTACGCGCTCAGCCCGAGCGCCATGGGCAGGCCCATCGCCGAGAGACCCACCGCCAACCCGACGGCCTGCCAGCAGATGATCGCCACCCGGGGGCTGCGCCACGTCCAGGTGGAGCGGGCCAGCACCTGAGCCGTCAGGTAGCAGGCCAGCATGGTGGCGGCGAAGTGCACGGCGTACGCCATGGCGTGGGTCCTACCGCTCCGCTGCCTCGCCGGCGGTTCGCCGGCCCGTCGGCCCGTCCAGGCGGTCGGTCAGCTCGGTGTCGCCCGGGTCGCCGCTGGTGGAACCCGGACCGGTCAGGCCGGCCTCGCTCCCCAGGGCCGCCCGCAGCACCTCGGCCTCGGTGCCGGTCACCGAACGGGCGAACCGCACGAGTGCGGCGTCCCGGCTGCCGCCCAGGTCGAGGGCGTCGAGCATGAGCTGGGCGATGTGCGCCTCACGGCTCGCCGCCGGCCGGTAGCGCCAGGCCCGACCCTCGCGCTCGCGCTGCACCATGCCCTTGCCGGCGAGCCGGTCCAGCACGGTCATCACCGTGGTGTACGCCAACTCGCGGCCGTCGAGCGCGTCGGCCACCTCGCGCACGGTCACACCGTCCGACGTGCCGGGGACCACGTCCCACAACACGTCCATCACCGCACGCTCAAGATCGCCCAACCGAGTCACGAAGCAATCCTACCCCCGGTAGTAGACCCCCCACGCCCCCGAGCCCACCCCACCCGAAGATCCGCACAAGAACAGGGATGTTGCTGCCTCCAAGGCGCTGGAGGCAGCAACACCCCCGAAGTTGCGCAGATCTTGACCGCGCCCCCGGCCCGCGGCAACCCAAAGGCCGAGGAGGACTCACACCCCCTTGGGATGCCACACAGTCTTCGTCTCCAGCAGCGCGGTCATCCGAGCCAGACCCGGGTCGACGGACCAGTCGTGGTCGGCCGGGGCCGGTCGGAGCACCCGCTTGAGGTTCTCCGCCGCCCTGACCTCCAGGTCGGTGGCGAGCGCGGTGTCGGTCACCCCGGTCAGGTCGATCGCGTTGACGTCCATGTGCGCCGCCAACGCCGGCGCGGTCTCGGTGATCGCGCCGGTGAGGATGTTGACCACCCCGCCGGGCAGGTCGGAGGTGGCCAGCACCTCGGCCAGCGTCACCGCCGCCAGTGGCTCGGAGGGCGATGCCGCCACGACCACCGTGTTGCCGCTGACGATCGCCGGGGCGATCACGCTGACCAGGCCGAGCAGCGCCGGGCGCTCGGGGGCGACGACGGCGATCACGCCGGTCGGTTCGGGCGCGGAGATGTTGAAGTACGGGCCGGCGACCGGGTTGGCGCCGCCGTACACCTGGGCGAGCTTGTCGGCCCAGCCGGCGTACCAGACCCAGCGGTCGACGGCGGCGTCCACCTCGTCGCCGGGCACGCCCAGGGCGACGAACTGCTCGCGGCGGCCCTCC
The DNA here is from genome assembly GCF_900090275.1 of Micromonospora zamorensis. Taxonomy (NCBI): domain Bacteria; kingdom Bacillati; phylum Actinomycetota; class Actinomycetes; order Micromonosporales; family Micromonosporaceae; genus Micromonospora; species Micromonospora zamorensis. Next base: position 21,903 of record NZ_LT607755.1, read on the forward strand.
AGCATCTCGGCGGCCCGGTAGAGGATCTGACCCCGGTTGTACGCGGTCGCGCCGGCCCAGCCCTTCACGGCGGCGCGGGCGGCGACCACCGCGTCCCGGGCGTCCTTGCGGGAGGCCAGTGACACATTCGAGGACTGCACGAGATACGACCGTCCCGACTCGCTGCGCGGGAACTTCCCGCCGATGAAGAGCTTGTACGTCTTACGTACCGCGACCCGCTCAGACATTGAGGTAGCCCTCCAGCCCGTGCCGGCCGCCCTCGCGACCGTAACCCGACTCCTTGTAGCCACCGAACGGCGAGGTGGGGTCGAACTTGTTGAACGTGTTGGCCCAGACCACGCCGGCGCGCAGCCGGTCGGCCATCCACAGGATCCGGGAACCCTTGTCGGTCCAGATCCCGGCCGACAGGCCGTACGGCGTGTTGTTGGCCTTTTCGACGGCCTCGGCCGGGGTGCGGAACGTGAGCACCGACAGCACCGGGCCGAAGATCTCCTCGCGGGCGATCCGGTGGGCCTGGGTGACCCCGGTGAAGATGGTGGGCGCGAACCAGAAACCACGGTCGGGCAGCTCGCACGGCGGTGACCAGCGCTCGGCGCCCTCGGCGGAGCCGGCGTCGGACAGCTCGCGGATCCGCTCCAGCTGGGCGGCCGAGTTGATCGCGCCGACGTCGGTGTTCTTGTCCAGTGGGTCACCGACCCGGAGCTGGGCCATCCGCCGCTTCAGCGACTCCAGCACGCGGTCGGCCACGTTTTCCTGCACCAGGAGTCGGGAGCCGGCGCAGCAGACGTGCCCCTGGTTGAAGAAGATGCCGTTGACGATGCCCTCGACGGCCTGGTCGATGGGCGCGTCGTCGAAGACGATGTTGGCGGCCTTGCCGCCCAGCTCCAGGGTGAGCTTCTTGCTGGTGCCGGCGACGGATCGGGCGATGGCCCGGCCGACCTCGGTGGAGCCGGTGAAGGCGACCTTGTCGACGCCTGCGTGCTCGACCAGTGCGCGGCCGGTGTCGCCGGCGCCGGTGACGATGTTGACCACACCGGCCGGCAGGTCGGCCTGCTGGCAGATCTCGGCGAAGAGCAGCGCGGTGAGCGGGGTGGTCTCGGCGGGCTTCAGCACCACCGTGTTGCCCGCGGCGAGCGCCGGGGCGATCTTCCAGGCCAGCATGAGCAGCGGGAAGTTCCACGGGATGACCTGCGCGGCCACGCCGATCGGCCGCGGGTTGGCACCGAAACCGGCGTGCGGAAGCTTGTCGGCCCAGCCGGCGTAGTAGAAGAAGTGCGCGGCGACCAGCGGCAGGTCGACGTCCCGGGACTCCCGGATCGGCTTGCCGTTGTCCAGGGATTCCAGGACGGCCAGCTCGCGGGAGCGCTCCTGGATGAGTCGGGCGATCCGGTACAGGTACTTCGCCCGGTCCCGGCCCGGCATCGGACCCCAGACCTTGTCGTACGCCTTGCGGGCGGCACGCACCGCGCGTTCCACGTCCTGAGCGCCGGCCTCGGCGATCTCGGCCAGCACCTCCTCGGAGGCGGGGTTGATCGACTTGAAGCTGCCACCGTCGGTCGGATCGACGAACGCGCCGTCGATGAACAGCCCGTACGAGGGTTTGAGGTCCACCACCGAGCGGGACTCGGGGGCGGGGGCGTATTCGAACATCGGCTATCAGTCCAGGGTGAAGTAGTCGGGACCGGAGTAGGTGCCGGTCGTCAGCTTGGTGCGCTGCATCAGCAGGTCGTTGAGCAGGCTGGACGCGCCGAAGCGGAACCAGTCCGGGTCGAGCCAGTCCGGGCCGACGGTCTCGTTGACCATCACCAGGTACTTGATCGCGTCCTTGGTGGTCTTGATGCCACCGGCGGGCTTCACGCCCACCTGCCGCCCGGTGGCCGCCCGGAAGTCACGGACAGCTTCCAGCATCACCAGGGTCACCGGCAGTGTCGCCGCGACCGGGACCTTGCCGGTGGAGGTCTTGATGAAGTCGCCGCCGGCCAGCATGGCCAGCCAGGAGGCCCGCCGCACGTTGTCGTAGGTGGCCAGCTCGCCGGTCTCCAGGATCACCTTGAGGTGGGCGTCCCCGGAGGCCTCCTTGGTGGCCACGATCTCGTCGTAGACCTCCTTGTAGCGCCCGGCCAGGAACGCACCCCGGTTGATCACCATGTCGATCTCGTCGGCGCCGGCCGCGACGGCGGCCCGGGTGTCGGCCAGCTTGATCTCCAACGGCGCCTGACCGGACGGGAACGCGGTCGCCACGCTGGCCAGGTGCACGCCACTTCCGCGCAGCACCTCGGCCACGTGCGGGACCATCGCCGGGTAGACGCAGACCGCGCCGACGTGCGGGCAGGACGGGTCGGCCGGGTCCGGGCGCAGTGCCTTCGCGGCGAGCGCGCGCACCTTGCCCGGGGTGTCCGCCCCCTCCAGGGTGGTCAGGTCGACCATCCGGATCGCCAGGTCGATCGCCTGGGCCTTGGCGGTGGTCTTGATGGATCGGGTGCCGAGCTGTGCCGCCCGCTGCTCCGCGCCGACCTGGTCCACGCCGGGAAGCCCGTGCAGGAAGGTCCGCAGAGCGGTCTCGGATCGTCCCAGCTCGGAGAGCTCCGACCGGGCCGACGTCGTTGTCGCCGTCATGGCGAGAAGTCTACGCACCGGACGGCTGAGTGATCTTGGTCACGGCGGGCTCGACGTGAGCGGCGTCGCTGGTCCGACCGCACCGACACCACCGCGCCGAACGGACCGGTAGGTTGAGCGATCGTGGACGTACACGTCATTGACCACCCGCTGGCGCAGTCTCGGCTGACCGCCATGCGGGACGCGCGCACCGATTCCTCGACGTTTCGGGCGGCGCTGCACGAACTGACCACCATGCTGGTGTACGAGGCGGCGCGCTCCTTCCCCGTCGAGCGGTACGAGGTGCAGACGCCGGTCACCGGCACCGAGGGCACCCGGCTGGCCAACCCGCCGCTGCTGGTGCCGGTGCTGCGGGCCGGCCTCGGCATGGCGGACGCCGCACTCGGCCTGCTGCCCGAGTCCTCGATGGGCTTCGTCGGCCTGGCCCGCGACGAGGAGACCTACGAGCCGCGCGCGTACATGGAGTCGCTGCCCCGCGACCTGTCCGGGCTGCCGGTGCTGGTGCTCGACCCGATGCTCGCGACCGGTGGCTCGCTGGAGCATTCCTGCCGGTTGCTCGCCGACCGTGGCTGCACCGACATCACAGTGCTCTGCGTCCTCGCCGCCCCGGTCGGCATCGAACGGCTGGAACGCTCCGGCCTGCCGTTGCGCCTGGTCACGGCCTCGATCGACCAGGGGCTCAACGACAGCATGTTCATCGTTCCCGGGCTCGGGGACGCCGGCGACCGCCAGTTCGGCGGCATGCCCCGGTTCTGAGTTCGACACCCGGTGGGTGCCGGGTCTGGCGGGTCCGTGCGCGGTGGTGCGCGGACCCGCTACCGTCTCGGGCCATGACTGGTGTTGCGCTCGCCGAGGAGTTACTGCTCCTCGCCTACGACGACACGACCGGCAAGGCGACCATGCCGCGGATCAGCCTGGACCTCGGCATGGCCGCCGCGGTGCTGGTCGAGCTGGCCATCGCCGGCCGGATCGCGTACGCCGAAGGGTCGTTGACCGTGGCCGACCCGACGCCGACCGGCGAACCGGTCGCCGACGAGGTGCTGAGCCGGATCGCGGCCGACACCCCGCACACCCCGGCCTCCTGGGTGCAGCGCCTGCGGCACGGCCTGCGGGACCGGATCCTCGGTGACCTGTGCAGCCAGGGTGTGGTCCGCGACGTCGACGAGACCGAGCTGGGCTTCATCCACGTGCACCGTTACCCGGTGGTCGACGCCTCCGTCGAGGCGGAGACCCGCCAGCGCCTGGCCGAGGCCCTGACCGGCGCGGCGGCCCCGGACGAGCGGACCGCCGCGCTGGCCACCCTGGTCGTGGTGCTGCGGATGGAGTCGGCGCTCGGGGTGGACGGTGAGACCGCCGCCGACGCGCGCCGCAGGCTGGAGGCGATCGCCACCGGCGCCGGCTTCTCCGGCGAGGTGAGCACCGACGACTCGGTGGTCCGCCCGTCGGTCGGCCTGGTCGTCGCGGCCCTGGGCCGCGCCGTCGACCAGGCCCTCGGCCCTCGCCGCTGACCGTCGGCCGTCGCCGCTGGCCCTCGCCGCTGACTCTCGGGCCCCGCTCGACGGGCCCTTTGCTCTGCACCCACCCAGGCACCACGGTGCCGGGCCCCCGGCAGGAGTCGGGCGCGGAGGACCGCTGTTCATTCAATGGCGCTTCCGCGGGTGCAGAGCAAAGGGCGGACCTGTCATGGGTGGGCGCTGCGGGGTTCAGATGCCAAGGGCCGCGCTGACCTCAGCGCGGAGCGCGGCGACGGCCGACGCCGCCCTGCTGCGGGCCGTCTGGACGTCACCGTCCACGACCGGTTCCACCACCTCGAGGTACGCCTTGAGCTTCGGTTCCGTCCCGGAGGGCCGGATCACCACCCGGGCGGCCGCGGTACGCAGGATCACCACGTCCGACTCGGGCAACAGGTCCCGGACGCTGTCCACCGGCTGCCCGAGCAGGGTCGTCGGGGTGTCCGCCCGGATCCTGGCCATCGCGTCGGTGATCACCCGCAGGTCGTCCACCCGGGCGGAGAGCTGGTCGGTGTGGTGCACGCCGAACTCGGCGGCCAACTCGTCGAGCCGGTCGGTCAGCGTCCGACCCTGTGTCTTCAGGCCGGCGGCCAGCTCGGCCACGGTCAGCGCCGCCGTGATGCCGTCCTTGTCCCGCACGTGCGCCGGTGCGACGCAGTAGCCGAGCGCCTCCTCGTAGCCGAAGACCAGGGGCGTGCTCCCGCCGCCGGCCCGCACGATCCACTTGAAGCCGGTCAGCGTCTCGTCGTAGGGCAGGCCCCGGGCCGCGCACATCGCGCGCAGCAGTGACGAGGACACGATGGTGGTCGCGTAGAGCCCGGTCACCCCGCGCCGCATCAGGTGGTCGGCGAGCAGCACCCCCACCTCGTCGCCGCGCAGCATCCGCCAGCCGTCGCTTCCGTCACGGACGACCACCGCGCAACGGTCGGCGTCCGGGTCGTTGGCGATGGCGAGGTCCGCGCCGGTGGAGTCGGCCAGGGCGATCAGCCGGTCCACCGCCCCCGGCTCCTCCGGGTTGGGGAACGACACGGTCGGAAACGCCGGGTCGGGCTCGGCCTGGTCGGGGACCACGCCGGGCACCGGGAAACCGGCGCGGGCGAAGGCGGCGGTGAGGACCGCCGCGCCCACCCCGTGCAGAGGGGTGTACGCCACCGTCAGGTCCCGTGGCCCGTCCGGGTCGATCACGGCGGTGGCCTGTTCGACGTACGAGGCGGTCAGGTCGTCGCCGAGCACCTGCCCGGGGGGGCCCAGCGGCACCTCAGCCAGTGGGCCGACCGATCGGATGGCCGCCTCGATGCCGGCGTCGGCGGGCGGCACGATCTGCGCGCCCCAGCCCAGTTCACCGCCCAGCTCCGCGCCGAGATAGACCTTGTAGCCGTTGTCCTGGGGTGGGTTGTGGCTGGCCGTGACCATCACACCGGCGACTCCGCCGAGGTGGCGCACCGCGTACGCCAGCACCGGGGTGGGCAGCGGGCGGGGCAGCAGCAGCGCCGGTCGACCCGCCCCGGTGGCCACTTGGGCGGTGCTCTCGGCGAACTCCCGGGAGCCGTGCCGAGCGTCGTACCCGATCACCAGGGGGCCGGTGCCGCCCTGGGCCGCGAGCCAGCCGACCAGGCCGGCAGCGGCCTGGGTGACCACGGCGAGGTTCATTCCGTTCGGGCCGGCGCGCAGTGGGCCGCGCAGGCCCGCGGTGCCGAAGGTCAGCGGGCCGGCGAACCGGTCGGCCAGCTCCGGCGCGCTCGCCGGCAACCGGTCGAGCACCGCCGTCAGCTCGTCCCGGCTGGCCGGGTCGGGGTCGTCGGCCAGCCAGCGCCGGGCTTGCTCGCGAATGTCGTCGATGTCAGTCGTGTCCGCCGCCATGCCCCTTGATAGCACGGCGGCGGATCACCGCTGTCGGTTCCCTCCGGCTCAGCCGTCCCCGGTGAGCTGGAACGTCCGCACCATCTCGTCGAAGATCGGCTTGCTCTCCGCGAACTTGGTGTCCGTCGAGGTCAGGTAGAACGAGTAGGCCTTGCCGCCCTCGGCCACCCCACGCCAGACGCCGTGCCGCATGGCGTCGCCCTCGCCGCAGGTGTATTCGAACTCGGCGGCCGGCTTGCTGGCCAGCTCGGTCTCGGTGGCGCTGACCTGCTGGTATGGCTTGACGCAGGAGGTGCTCCTGGTCTTGAGGCCGTTCTCCGCCGTCTCCGCCCAGCGGTTGGAGTCGCTGGACCACTTCTCGGTGATGATGCGCACCTTGCGGCCGCTGTCCTCCGGGTCGATGTAGTCGGTGTAGGAACCGCCGGTGGCCTTCTTCCAGCCCTTCGGCACCATGAGCTGGATGCCGCGGGCGGTGTGTTCCTGCATCTCGACGCTCGGCACCGCTGCGGCGGACGGGGTGGGCTGCGCCTGGGGAGTGCTCGGCGGGGCGTCGTCGCCGCCGGAGAGCGCCACCACGGTGAGCAGCAGCACGACGGCCAACCCGCCGGCCGCGGCGAGCTGCACCTTGCGTGGCCAGCCCTTGACGGTGCTGACGAGCTGGCCACCGGTCGCGCGGACCTTGCCCAGAGCGCCGCCGCCGCCACCGGCGGAAGCGGCAGGCGACGTGGCCCAGGGTTGACCGGTGCCCGGCACCGACCACTGGTTGCCGCCGCCGTAGGTGCCGCCGATGCGCTGGGTGGCCTGCGGTGCGCCGCCGTAGCCGACCTGCTGGGTGGCACCGGCCGGACTGCCGTAGGTGACCCGCTGGGTGGCGTCCGGGTGCGCGCCGGCGTCCACCCGCTGGGTGGCGTCCGCGTTGCCGCCGTAGGCGCGCCCAGCGGACTGTCGGCCGGGCGGGGGCATCGCGCCGGTGGGTGTGTGCAGCGGGCCGGCCAACGCGTCGGCGCTGGTCTCGTCGAGCCCGGTGGCGCCGGCAGTGCCGGTCGGCTCCGGGCGTTCGCCCCGGCTCAGCGCTGCCAGCCGGTCGGTCAGGGACTCACCGGGGGCCAGCATGGCGGGCCCGCCGATCTGGCTGTCCGGCTTCGGCTCCGGCTGGGGCGGCGGCAGGACGGGCACCGGGCGCTGCTGCACCGGCACCACGTTGTACGGGTCGGTGACCGAGTGCACGGCGGTCGCGGTGCTGCCCAACGGGCCGGCGAGCAGCTCGCGCAGCATGGCCCGGGCGGTGTGCACGTCCAACCGGCGCGCCGGGTCCTTTTCCAGCAGACCCATCAGCACCCGGGTCAGCGGGCCGCTGCGCTGCGGTGGGGCGGGCGGGTCCTCGACCACGGCGTGCATGGTCTCGATCGGGTCGCCCTTGTCGAACGGGGGGGCGTCCCTCGACTGCTGTGTAGAGCGTCACACCCAGCGAGAAGAGATCGCTCGGCGGCCCGAACTCCTGGCCCATGGCGCGCTCGGGCGAGATGAAGTGTGGTGAGCCGAGCACCATGCCGGGGGTGGTGAGCTGGACGTCGGTGGGCATCCGGGCGACCCCGAAGTCGGTCAGCACGCAGCGCCCGTCGGTGCAGATCAGCACGTTGGCGGGCTTCACGTCCCGGTGCAGCACACCGATCGCGTGTGCGACCTCCAACGCGCCGAGCAGCGCGATGCCGATCTTGGCGACGGCCCGAGGTGCCACCGGACCGTCCTCGATCACCATGTCGGCGAGGCTGCGGGCGTCCAGCAGCTCCATCACGATCCACGGCCGGCCGGCCTCGGTGACCACGTCGTACACCTGCACCACGGCGGGGTGCTGGATGGCGGCGGCGGCGCGGGCCTCGCGCAGGGTGCGTTCGTACATGGCGTCGCGGTCGCTGGGGGCCAGACCCGGAGGAAGGACGACCTCCTTCACCGCCACGTCACGGCGCAGCAGGGTGTCTGTGGCACGCCACACCGTGCCCATGCCGCCGTTGCCCACGGAGGACCGCAGCGAGTACCGGCCACCAATGGTGGTGCCGGGCGCCGCTCGTCCGTTGGCGGGACTAACTGGTCCGCCGCTCCACGTCGGGATCTGAGTCACAGAAAAGCCACCGGGGGAAATCGAGGGGGGCTGGGACACAACCCCCCTATCTTGCTGGTTCCGACGCCCGATGCGAAAGCCGACGCGGCGGACGTTTATCGAAGTCGACAGAACGTGCCCTGTCGTTCACCTGGTGTCGACCGGTCGGGACGCACTGTGCGGTATCCCTCACGCGAGGGTGTGGCCAGGCGTCCTACCATCCGGGGATGAGTGAACGGCGGTCAAGCGAGTCCGGTTTCCCGATCAACGGCGTCTACACCGAGGCCGACCTTCCGGAGGACCTGGACTCCCGGCTGGGCAGCCCCGGCGAGTTCCCGTACACCCGGGGGGTCTACCCCACGATGTACACCTCCCGTCCGTGGACCATGCGCCAGTATGCCGGCTTCGGCACCGCCACCGAGTCCAACGCGCGCTACCACCAGCTGTTGCGGGCCGGCACGATGGGCCTCTCGGTCGCCTTCGACCTGCCGACCCAGATGGGTTACGACTCCGACGAGCCGATCGCGCACGGCGAGGTCGGCAAGGTGGGCGTCGCCATCGACTCCATCGAGGACATGCGGCTGCTCTTCGCCGACATTCCGCTGGACAAGGTCTCCACCTCGATGACCATCAACGCGCCCGGCTCGGTGCTGCTGCTGCTCTACCAGCTCGTCGCCGAGGAGAACGGGGTGCCCGGCACGGCGCTCAACGGCACGATCCAGAACGACATCCTCAAGGAGTACATCGCCCGGGGGACGTACATCTTCCCGCCGAAGCCGTCGCTGCGCCTGGTGGCCGACACGTTCGCGTACTGCCGCAAGGAGGTGCCGAAGTGGAACACCATCTCCATCTCCGGCTACCACATGGCGGAGGCCGGCGCGACGCCCGCGCAGGAGATCGCGTTCACCCTGGCCAACGGCGTGGAGTACGTGCGGGCGGCGCTGGCCGCCGGGCTCGCCGTGGACGACTTCGCGCCCCGGCTGTCGTTCTTCTTCGTGGCCCGCACCACACTGCTGGAGGAGGTGGCGAAGTTCCGCGCCGCCCGGCGGATCTGGGCCCGGCTGATGCGCGACGACTTCGGCGCCAAGGATCCGAAGTCGATGATGCTGCGCTTCCACACCCAGACCGCCGGCGTGCAGCTCACCGCTCAGCAGCCGGAGGTGAACCTGGTCCGGGTGGCGGTGCAGGGGTTGGGCGCGGTGCTCGGCGGCACCCAGTCGCTGCACACCAACAGCTTCGACGAGGCGATCGCTCTGCCCACCGAGAAGGCGGCCCGGCTCGCGCTGCGGACCCAGCAGGTGCTGGCGTACGAGACGGACCTGACCGCCACCGTCGACCCGTTCGCCGGCTCGTACGTGGTGGAGGCGATGACCGCCGAGATCGAGGCCGCAGCCGTCGAGTTGATGGAGCGGGTGGCCGACCACGGCTCGGCGGTGGACGCGATCGAGGCCGGGTTCCAGAAGCGGGAGATCGAGCAGTCCGCGTACCGGATCGCCCAGGAGATCGACTCGGGCGAGCGGGTGGTCGTCGGGCTCAACCGGTTCACCGTGGACGAGGAGGAGCCGTACGAGCCGCTGCGGGTCGACCCGACGATCGAGGCGGCCCAGGCTGACCGGCTGGCGCGGCTGCGCTCCGAGCGGGACGCCGACGAGGTGACCCGGACCCTCGCGGATCTGCGGGCCGCCGCCGAGGGCACCGACAACGTGCTCTACCCGATGAAGGCGGCGCTGCGGGCCCGGGCGACAGTGGGCGAGGTCTGCGGGACGTTGCGCGAGGTGTGGGGGTTGTACCGGCCCACCGATCGCTTCTGACCGTCGCCGGCCGCGACGGCGTGTGTCCGTCCGGTTCAGCGGGTACCCCTTCGACCACGGACGCACACAGTGTGCGCCCGTGGTCGACGCGTGCGTGTGAGCGTCCTTATCCGGTCGTCGCGGAGTGTGGTCGGCTAATTGTCGGAGTGTCAGTTCACCACCCCGACTAATGCGACAATTTGCAACAGGTCCCGGAGTGGCCCTCCGGAATCGCGACCGCCACGGTTGGTTACGCGTTGTAGGAGGTGAGGGGCGCATGACGGCATTCGAGCACGATCTACCTGCTGTCCCGCACATCTCCGAGCGCCCTCAGCAGGGCATACGTGACGCTATGCGGTCTGATCATCACCGTAACGAGGTTGCGCAGCGTCACCGCCGGAGGTCTAGGCTGTCTGCTGTCCCCGATGATCCATCCATCTCTAGTGATCGAGAATTCGACGTGACGAGTGCGTTGACGCTGCCCACTGGTGGCCAGCTGGCGTCGTCCTGGCCGGAGACGCCACCCGGGTCCCAGCCCCTTCCCCGCGACCTGGACCACCTCCTCGCCCTCCGGGTACCGGGGCTCATCGCCACGCGCCGTCACCTCCACTCGCACCCCGAGCTCTCCGGCACGGAGTTCGAGACGGCGGCCCTGATCGCCCGGGAGCTCTCGCTGGCCGGGCTGCACCCTCGGCTGCTGCCCAAGGGCAACGGCGTGATCTGCGACATCGACGGCCGCCCCGACGGCCCGGTCGTCGCGCTGCGCGCCGACATCGACGCCCTTCCGCTGGACGACATCAAGGACGTGCCGTACCGCTCCACCGTGGAGGGCGTCTGCCACGCCTGCGGCCACGACGTGCACACCACGATCATGCTCGGCGTCGGCATGCTGCTGGCCCAGCTCGCCGACCTCGGCGAGCTGGACGGCCGGGTCCGGCTGATCTTCCAGCCGGCCGAGGAGATCCTGCCCTGCGGCTCGCTGGAGGTCATCGAGGCGGGCGGCCTGGACGACGTGGTGCAGATCTTCGCGCTGCACTGCGACCCGAACCTGCCTGTGGGTCAGGTCGGCCTGCGGGTCGGTCCGATCACGGCGGCTGCCGACAACGTCACGGTCCGGCTCTCCGGGCCGGGCGGTCACACCGCCCGTCCGCACCTGACCGTCGACCTGGTCGACGCGCTCGGCCGGTTGATCACCGAAGTGCCCGCCCTGGTCAGCCGCCGGGTGCCGGCCAACAGTGGCCTGCTGCTGGTTTTCGGCCACGCCTCGGCCGGCACCCGTTACAACGTCATCCCCTCCGAGGCGAGCGCCTCCGGCACCCTGCGGGTGATGGACCGCGACACCTGGGAGCAGGCTCCCAAGATCGTCGCTCAGGTCGTCCGGGACGTGATCGCCCCGACCGGCGCGACGGTCGACCTGGAATACCTTCGCGGCCGGCCGCCGGTGAGCAACGACTCGCGGGCGATCCAGGTGCTCACCGCCGCCACCGGCGCCGCGCTCGGCCCGGAAGGGATCGCCGAGACACCGCAGAGCATGGGCGGCGAGGACTTCTCCTGGTATCTGGAGTACGTCCCCGGCGCCCTCGCCCGCCTCGGCGTGGGCCGCTCCGGCCCCAACGTCGACCTGCACCGGGCAAGCTTCGACGTGGACGAGCGGGCCATTCCGGCCGGCGTACGCGTCATGGTGCAGACCGCGCTGCGGGCACTGGCGGCGGCGCGCTGACCGGACCGACCAGAGCCGGGATCTTCCGTCGCCGTCGCAACACCACCAGCAAGACCGCCAGGGGTACGCCGAGCGCCACCAGCCACGGCAGCAGCGCGCCCAGCACGGTGAGCAGGACGGTCAACGAGGCGACGAACGCCTTCCAGCCGCCCTTGAGCCCGACCAGGAAGCCGGTCTCGGCCTTCTCCTCGGCGGCCTTGGCGGCCGGCCCGGCCAGCGACACGGTGATCGTGGACAGGGCGGTCAGGTCGGCCAGGCGTCGCTTCTTGGCCTCCAGCGACGCCAGGTCGGCCTCCCGGCGACCCAGCTCGTTCTCCAACGACACCAGGTCGGTGATCGAGGTGGCGCGGGTCAGCAACCGGCGGGCGCTGTCCACCCGGGCCCGCTGACTGGTGATCCGGGCGTCCAGGTCGACGGTCTCCTCGGTGACGTCCTGGGTGTTGATCTCCCGGTTCTGCTGCCGACCCAGCTTCGCGACCTCCTCCACCACGCCGGCGAACTTCGGCGCCGGCACTCGCAACTGCAACTCCGCCACCGCGTCGGCGTCGGCGCTGCGCCGCTGGTCGCCCCCGATGAAGCCACCGGCCCGAGTGGCTATGGCGGTGGTCTCGCGGGCCGCCGCGTCCACATCGTCCACCTGCACGCGCATCGTTCCGGTGTAGATGATCGCCCGTTGGTCGACCCGCAGGTCTGCTGCGCCGGCTCCGGCCGCACCCGCCGCGTCCGCGGCGGTGTCCCTGTTCGCCTCGCCGGCCTTTGCTGGCGCCTCGGCCGCCGAGCCCGCGGAATCCTTCGACCCGCTGTCGTCGCCGGCGCCGCATCCCGTCAGCACCAGCGTCGCCGCCAGCGCCGTCGCCGCCAGCAGTGTGCCGTGGCGTCGTACCACCTTTCCGTCCATCCCCGCTCCCATCGTCGTCATCCGGTGTGGCGATAGCTCGGACGCTGCGCACGCGTCGGCTGGTTCCGGCAGACTGCGCTGAGGACGTCACGATTCGATAATCGAGGAGTCACGATGCGGCTCACCAAGTACGCCCACTCCTGCCTCCGCGTGGAGCACGACGGGGGAGTGCTCGTCATCGACCCCGGCATGTTCGGCGATCCAGCGGTGGCTCTGGACGGTGCGGACGCGGTGCTGATCACCCACGAGCACCCCGACCACCTCGACCTGGCGGCGGTGCGCCTGCAGCTCGACCGGCAACCGTTCCCGATCCACGGGCCCGCCTCGCTCGCCGAGGCCCTGGGCGACGCGGCCGAGGCACTGCACCCGGTCACCGCGGGTCAGTCGTTCACCGCCGCCGGGGTCGCCGTCCGCGCGTACGGAGGGCGGCACGCGGTGATCCACCCGGACATCCCGGTGGTGGACAACCTCGGTTACCTGATCAACGACGCGGTCTACCACCCGGGCGACTCACTGGTGGTGCCCGACGAGACACCCGTCGACACGCTCTTCGCGCCGATCCACGCCCCCTGGTCGAAGTTCTCCGAGGTGCTCGACTTCATTCGGGCTGTCGCGCCGCGGCGCGCGTACGCCCTGCACGACGCCCTGCTCAACGAGAACGGGCTGGGTGTGCTCAATCGGCAGTACACGGCGATGTCCGGCACCGAGTACCAGCGACTGGAGCCCGGTAGCCGGGTGGACGTCTGACCCGATGCCCGGCCCCTCGACGGAGCTGGTGCAGCAGCTCTACCGCACCCCACCGGACCGGTTCGTGGCCGCCCGGGACGCCGCCGTGGCCGACGCCCGCCGAGCCGGCGACCCGAGCACCGCGCGACAGTTGGCCCGGCTCCGTCGCCCGACGGTGGCCGCCTGGCTGGTGAACCTGCTCGCCATCAGGCGCCCCGAGCTGGTCGCCGACCTGGTCGAACTCGCCGACGAGCTGCGCACCGCCCAGCGGGAGCTGCGCGGCCCCCGGCTGCGGGAGTTGTCCGCGCAGCGTCGGGCGGTGGTCGGTGCCCTGGTCGCCGAGGTCCGCAAGCTCGCCGCGGCGGAGCCGGACGCGCCACCGGCGGGTCGACTGCCGCTGGCCGAGGTGGAGGCGACCCTCAACGCGGCGTTCTCCGACGCCGAGGTCGCCGAGCAGGTCCGGGCCGGCCGCCTGCTCCGGGCGGCCAGCTACGCGGGTTTCGGTGAGGTGCCCCGCCCACAACTGCGGCTGGTCACCGGCGACGACGAGGAGCCGGAGGAGGAGGAGGAGCGCCCGTCCCGCCGACCCGGTGCCCAGCGGGCGCGCCCCGAGCCGGCGACCCGCACGGACCGGGCAGCACCGGGCACGGACCGGGCCGCCTCCCGCAAGGACCGGGCAGCGGGGCGCGCCGAGCAGGCCGAGCGGGCGGCCCGCGCCGAGCGGGCCCGGCAGCGCCGTGCCCTGGAACGGGAGCTGGCCCTGGCCCAGGCCGACCAGAAGCGCGTCGAGGCCGAGCTGACCGAGGCGACCGGGCAGGAGCGGGACAGCGTTGCCGTACTCGACGGGATCGAGGCCGAGCTGGCCGAGCTGGAGCGGCGGCGGGCGGTCGCCGAGCAGGATCTCAGCCGCGCCAAGCTGGCTCGGCGGGCCGCGGAACGAGCGGTCACCGTGGCTCGGCGGCGCGCGGGTGAGGTGGAGGGGGCCATCGAGGCGCTGGCGGCCGAAGAGGGGGATGCGGACGGGGGCGCTGGCGCGGCAGACTGACCATCGATGGACGACTACGGGTGTGCGGACCGTCCACGGCGGGTGACCCCGGATCGGGGAGTCGTCGTGGGCGACGGGTCGGGCTGGTCGACTGTGGCGCGCGAATGACACCGGAGCAGGCCGCAGCGGCCAGCAAGCCAGTCGTGCTCGACCTCGGCGACGCGTTCAGCCGGGACCCGGTCACGTTGCGCCGGGCCCGGTTGCTCGGCATCTCCGGCTGGGCCTTCTACATCGGTGGTCGGGCCGGTGCCCTCGGCGATGTGCGGGCCGAGACGGCCGCCGCCGCTCTCGGCTTCATCGCCCCGGACGCGGTCGCCGACGGTTGGGACGCCGCAGGCCGGGTCGTGCCCCCGTTCGAGGTGGCCGCCGCGAGCCTCGCCGAGTGCTGTCGGTGGGGGGCGCAGCAGCTCGGCGCTCTGCCCGGCACCGAGCGCCTGGCGACACTCGTCGAGCGGGCGGTGGTCGCCGCGGACGCCAGCGGGATGCCGCTCTTCGCCGCGTGGCGGGCCATGCCCCTGCCGGACCTCTCCCCGGGCGCCCGCACCGCAGCCGGGCTGCGGCTGCTCCGCGAACACTTCACCGGCGCCTACCTGTTGGCGGTGCGCGCCGCCGGGATGACCCCGCTGGAGGCCGTGCTGTCCGGGCCCGAGGGGGAGGCCGGGGCGGTGGCCTGCGGCTGGTCGCCTCCGTACCCGCCGATTGGGCCGCTGGTGCGTCGACGACTCTGGGCGGAGGCCGTGACCAACAGACTGGCCGCGCCGGCGTTCACGGCCCTCGGCCCCGCCGACGGCAACGAGTTGGTCGAGTTGCTGCACCGCACCCGGGCCCACCTCGCCTGAGCCTCCCGCCGGCGAAAAATGGGCGGCGCCCGACGAGGTCGGCTGCCAGGATGTTCTGCCGTGACTCTTCCCGCTGGTTGGACAACGCGCAGGCCCACCCTCGACGACGTGCCCGCGATCCTGGCGGTGGTGCACGCCGCCGACACCTTCGCCATTGGCCATCCCGACTTCGATGCCGAGGACGTCGCCGCGTCACTGACCGCCCCCTACTTCGACCCGGCCCGGGATTCCTGGCTGGCGGTCGACCCGGAGGGCGATGTGGTCGGCTGGGCGACTGTGGACAACCCCACCGGGGTCGGCCGGGAGTTCGTGGAGATCTACGTCGACCCGGTACGCGCCGCGACGGTCCGGGCGCCGCTGCTGGCCCGACAACTGGACCGGGTCGCCGAGCGCGCCGCCGACCGAGGGCTGCCGTTGCTCACCGTCCGTTGCGCGGTCTTCGCGCCGGAACGTGACTGGGAACGGAGCCTGCGCGAGGTCGGGTTCACCCTGGTCAAGAGGTACGTCCGGATGAGCGGGCCGCTGACCGACCTGCCCGAGCAGCCCGCCGGGCCGTCCGGTGTGACGGTGCGGCAGGTACGCCCCGACGACGAGGCCGACCTGCGGGAGTTCCACCGCATCACCGAGACCGCCTTCGCCGACACCGCCGATCACGAGCCGGTGTCGTACGAGCGGTGGCGGGCCCGGATCGGTGACCTGAACGCCTGGGACGAGTGGTTCGTCGCCGAGGTGGACGGGGTGCCGGTCGGCGCGTTGCAGTCCTCGGACCAGGCGCTCGACCAGCAGCAGGGCTGGGTGAAGAGCCTGTCGGTGCTGTCCGCGTACCGTCGCAGGGGTGTGGGTGCGGCGCTGCTGCGCCGCGCCTTCGCCCGCTACGCCGAGAAGGGGCGGCAGTCCGTCGGACTGGGTGTGGACCTCACCAACCCGACCGCCCCGCTGTCGTTGTACGAGTCGGTGGGCCTGCGGGAAACCCTGTGGATCGACATGTACGAGCTTTCCGTCCCGGCCGCCGGTGTGTGATTGACGACCCCGGTCGGGCCCGACCGACGATCCGGTCGACGGCGGTAGCAGACTGGGAGCGTGCGATACGCGCTGCTACGCCGATGCGGTGCCGGTGGGGCGGGACCGCAGCTCGGTGACGTAGTCGTCCGGGGCGCCCGCCTTCTCGGCGGCGTTCGCGATCTCGGACAGATACCACGAGGTCGGAAGGCCGCCCTCGTACCCGTTGAAGACGTAGATCCACGCGGTCACGTCCCCGTCGAGGGTGGAGACCCGGACGTGCAGCTTGCGGTACGTGCCGGCGGTCACCCCCTCGAGCTCGTCGAGCTGACCCGCGTCGTAGGGGTGGATGTCGTAGAGCGCCACGAAGACCCGGTCACCGGGAGACTCGACCAGGGTGCTCACCGCACCCTCCCAGCCGATCACGTCAGCCCCGGCGAAGGTCAGCCGCCAGCCTTCCAGCCAGCCGGTGCCCACCATCGGCGAATGCGGACAGTAGGCGCGCATCCGGGCAGGATCGAGATTTGAGCCGTAGGCGGCGTGATGACGCACGGCGATGACGATAGCCCGGCGGACGGGTGGGGGAGAATACGACAGTGCGTGTCGAATGCGCTCAGGAGAAGAAAGTCACTGTGAGCATGGACGAAGGGCGAACGCTGTGAGCCAGATCGTGATCATCGGTGGGGGGCCGGCCGGGTACGAGGCGGCCCTGGTCGCCGCCCAGCTGGACGCCGATGTCACAGTCGTGGAGGCCGACGGTGCCGGTGGAGCATGTGTGCTCTCCGACTGTGTGCCGTCGAAGACCTTCATCGCCAGCTCGCAAGTGGTGACCGGTTACCGCGACACCGAAGAGTTCGGGGTGCACTCGGACGGCCTGGAGGCGGTCACCGTCGACGCCCGGGCGGTGCACGAGCGGGTCAAGCGGCTGGCGTTGGCGCAGTCCGCCGACATCCACGCCAAGCTGCTCAAGGCGGGCGTCACCTTCGTGGCCGGCACCGCGCGGCTCGGCGAGGATTCCCTCGGGCACACCCACCGGGTCGTCGTCACCCCCGCCGACGGGGGCGAGGAATACTCCATCGCCGCGTCGACAGTGCTGGTGGCCACCGGCTCGACACCCCGCCAGTTGCCCACCGCCGTACCGGACGGTGAGCGCATCCTGACCTGGCGCCAGGTGTACGACCTGCCGGAGCTGCCCGAGCACCTGATCGTGGTCGGCTCCGGTGTGACCGGCGCGGAGTTCGCCAGCGCGTACCTGGCGATGGGGGTCCAGGTCACCCTGGTCTCCAGCCGGGACCGGGTGATGCCGCACGAGGACGCCGACGCCGCGTCCGCCATCGAGCGGGTGTTCCGTAACCGGGGCATGGAGATCCTCAACAACTCCCGGGCCGACGCGGTCCGGCGTACCGCCGACGGTGTCGAGGTGGAGCTCTCCGACGGCCGCAAGGTGACCGGTTCGCACGCGCTGATCACGGTCGGGTCGATCCCGAACACGGCCAACCTGGGCCTCGCCGAGTACGGGGTGGAGCTGGGCCGGGGCGGCTACGTGACAGTCGACCGGGCCTCCCGGACCAACGTGCCCGGCATCTACGCCGCCGGCGACTGCACGGGCGTGCTGCTGCTGGCCAGTGTCGCCGCCATGCAGGGCCGGATCGCCATGTGGCACGCGCTCGGCGAGGCCGTTCGCCCGCTGCGGCTGCGTACCGTCGCGGCGAACGTCTTCACCGACCCGGAGCTGGCGACGGTGGGTGTCTCGCAGGACGAGGTGGACGCGGGCAAGGTGCCGGCCCGGCAGGTGATGCTGCCGCTGTCCGGCAACGCCCGGGCCAAGATGGACGACCTCTCGGACGGCTTCGTGAAGCTGTTCTGCCGGCCGGCGAGCGGTCAGGTGATCGGCGGTGTGGTGGTCGCCCCGAAGGCCAGCGAGCTGATCCTGCCCATCACCATGGCGGTGGAGAACAACCTGACGGTCAACGAGCTGGCCCAGACCATCACCATCTACCCGAGCCTCTCCGGCTCGATCACCGAAGCAGCACGCCAGCTGATGCTCCACGAGCTGGAGTGACCCGCCGGGTCTGGGTTACCGCCACCGTGGCCAGGACGGCTACCTCGGTGAGGATGAGGAGGCGTTCGGCCAGGCCGATGAGCATTCGGTCGCCGGGGTAGGCGGACCAGATCATCGCCGCCGCCAGGGCGAGGCTGAGCAGGACGAGGGTTCGTAGCGTCCGGGCGGCGGGGGTCAGGGCCGGCCGGCGGGCGAGCAGCCAACCGCTGACCGGGAGTGCCAGGAAGGCGACGACCGAGGCGTACCGGTGCAGGTAGGCGGCGGTGGTCATGGCGGTGCCCGGCTCGTTGGTCGGCACCACGGCGGCCAGCAGCAGTCCACCCACCCATGCGCCGAGCAGCAGCTCGGCCGTTCGAGCCGAGCGCGATCGGGGTGGGTCGGCGCGGCGCAGCCCGTACAGCAGCGCCACAGTGGCGAGCGCGAGCACCACCATGGCGACGTCGATGACGCCGCCTCGATCGGAGACCGCGAAGTCGCTGATGGTCAATGCCCACGGGTTGAGGTCGTCGTTGACTTCGAGGTGGCCGATCACGGTGAGCAGCGCCGCCAGGGCGATCCCGCCGAGGGCCAGCAGGCCGGTACTCCGGGTAACAGGCATGCCTCAGCCTGTCGCCGCGGGCACCCCAGCCGAATCCGGGACAGCCACCGAAATCGTCCCCCGGGACCACCCCTAGAGGTACGCCAGTCGCGGCAATCTTGGACAGTTTCCGTTAGCCCCGCTGACGGAAACTGTCCAAGATCTCCGAGTCTTGCGGGCCGGAGGGATGCCGCTCAGTCGATGGGGACTTTGACGACTGCGGCGGCGGCGCGGGCGTGGCGAGCGCTGACCAGTGTCATCGCCCATCCGGCTGCGGCGAACCCGCCTGCGGCGGCGGTGGCGATGATGGCCAACCGCCAGGCCGACTCGGTGAGAGCGGTGCCGCCCAGGTGCCCGACCATCGCGCCGTAGGTGGCCCAACCCAGCGCGGCGACCGCCTCGTAGAGCACGAACAGGCGGTACGGGTAGCGGCTGCGCCCGGCCGAGAAGCAGGCCGCCATCCGGCCGCCGGGCACGAACCGGCAGAGCAGGATGACCAGCGGCCCGGGTTGTCGCAGCCCCTGGGTGACCCGACTGGCCACTCGGCGGGCGCGGCTCAGCTCGGCGTGCCGGGGTGGCCGCCGGTCCGGTGCGCTGCGCCCGAGCAGGTAGCAGGCCAGGTCGCCGGCGAACACGCCGAGCGCGCCGACGGCGATGGTGACCGGCAGGCTGAGCCCGCCGTAGACGGTGAGGGCGCCACTGGTGATCATGACGATCTGGGTGGGGATCACCGGCACGAAGGCGTCCGCGATCAGCAGAGCGAGCAGCACCAGGTACGCCCACGTCGGCGATGCGACGTCAGTCAGTAGTTCGGGCACGCCTGCCACCTCGCCGGATGCGGCCGATTGGGTGTCTTGAGCCTGACGGCGTGTCCGCCGTCACCGTGGACGGCCCTGGCCCGTCGTGACCGTCGACACGGCCAGGCCACCCAGGTACAACGAGGCGAACCGGCCTCGGGTGACGGGTCCGGTGGCCCTCCCAACCGTCCCGGAGCGGTCGGCGGATCGGCGTTCGTCGGCGTACCGTTGTCGGCGCGGCCACGCCCGTCGGGTCCCCCGTTCCTGACGTTTCGGGCCGCCAGGGCCGCCGGCGGGTCCCGCGCCGGCGGCCCACCCCCTGCCCGCTCTCCCACTGTCGTAATTCAGGTGCGTCCTGGACCGCCTGAGACGTAGCATCGCGGCATGCGCAGTGCGGTAGTGGTGACCACGACGCCGGGTGTCCCCGGCGCGCCGCTCTGACGTAACCACCGTCGACCAGGCCCCGGGGCGATCCGCCCCGGATGGCCGCGCGGCGTTCGGTGTCCAGGTCGCCTCCGGGTCGTACCCGATCCAGGAGCCCGACATGATCGACCACCGCAGGCTCGGCCGTGAGCTGGACCTCTTCGTCTCCGATCCGCTGGCCGGCGCCGGCCTGCCGATCTGGCTGCCGGCCGGCGCCGCCGCCCGGCACGCCGTCGAGGAGTACGTCCGGGAGTTGGAGCGTCGCTCCGGCCACCAGCACGTCTACTCGCCGCCGCTGGGCAAACGCGAACTCTTCGAACTCTCCGGGCACCTCGGCTACTTCGCCGACGACATGTTCCCGCCCATGCGGCTCAGCGCCGACGACGAGTTCGTGCTCCGCCCGGCGCTCTGCCCGCACCACGCGCTGGTGTTCCGGGCTCGGGGCCGCTCCTACCGGGAGTTGCCGCTGCGGATCGCGGAGCTGGGCGGGATGTACCGCTCGGAGCGCTCCGGGGTGCTCGGTGGGCTGTCCCGGGTACGCGCCATCTCGCTCAACGACGCGCACACCTTCTGCGCGCCCGAACAGGTGGGCGCGGAGGTCGCGGAGATCCTCGGGCTGATCCGTGCCGCGCACGCCGCGCTCGGCGTCCGACCGGCCGGGTTCCGGCTGTCGTTGCGGGGGCCGGGCGAGAAGTACGTCGGCGACGACGCGCAGTGGGCCCGCGCGGAGGACCTGCTCCGCGCCGCGCTGGCCGGGATGGCGTACGTCGAGGCGCCCGGGGAGGCCGCCTTCTACGGACCGAAGATCGACATTCAGATCGTGGACGCGGCCGGCCGGGAGTCGACCATCTCCACCATCCAACTCGACTTCGACAAACCCGAGCGGTTCGACCTGTCGTACACCGGTGCCGACGGCAACCGGCATCGGCCGGTCATGCTGCACCGCAGCCTGGTCGGCAGCATGGAGCGGCTGTTCGCGTACCTCATCGAGGTGCACGAGGGCGCCTTCCCGGCCTGGTACGCGCCCGTCCAGCTGGTGTTGCTGCCGGTCGACGACGGTCAGGCGGACGCGGCGGCGGACCTGGCCCGGCGGGCCGCCGACGCCGGCCTGCGGGTCGAGGTCGACGCCGCCGGCTCGCTGGGTTCCCGGATCCGGGACGCGGCCCGCCGCCGCGTCCCGTACCTCGGGGTGTTGGGTGCCCGGGAGGCCGCCGATGGTCGTCTCGCGCTGCGCCTGCGCGGCGGCCGTGCCCTGGACCCGATGCCCGCCGAAGCCGCGCTCGCCCTGATCGGCGGGCAGGTCGCCGCTCGCGCGACCGACCTGCTGCCGTCGGACTGACCCGCCCACCGATCGTCTCGCGCGCACGGCCGCCCGACCTCAGACCGACGCCGGTTGGGCGGCCGGTTCCTCGTCGACCACCGCACCGGTGAACTGGGAGCGGTAGAGCCGGTGGTACGCGCCATGGGCGGCGAGCAACTGCTCGTGGGTGCCCTGTTCGACGATCCGGCCGTTCTCCATCATCAGGATCAGGTCGGCGTCCCGGATGGTGGAGAGCCGGTGCGCGATGACGAAGCTGGTCCGGTCCGAACGCAGCGCGGCCATCGCCCGCTGGAGCAGCACCTCGGTGCGGGTGTCCACCGAGCTGGTGGCCTCGTCGAGGATTAGCAGGGACGGTTCGGCGAGGAACGCGCGGGCGATGGTGATGAGCTGCTTCTCGCCGGCGCTGACGTTGCTGCCCTCCTCGTCGATGACCGTGTCGTAGCCGTCGGGCAGGCTGCGCACGAACCGGTCCACGAAGGTGGCCCGGGCCGCCGCGAGGATCTCCTCCTCGGTGGCGTCCGGCCGCCCGTAGGCGATGTTGTCCCGGATGGTGCCGCCGAAGAGCCAGGTGTCCTGGAGCACCATGCCGATCCGGCCGCGCAGGTCGTCGCGGCGCATCGTCGTGATGTCCACCCCGTCGAGCGTGATCCGGCCGGCGTCCAGCTCGTAGAAGCGCATGACCAGGTTGACCAGCGTGGTCTTGCCGGCGCCGGTCGGGCCGACGATGGCCACCGTGTGCCCCGGCTCGGCGACCAGCGACAGGTCGTCGATCAGCGGCTTGTCCGCCTCGTAGCGGAACGAGACGTGCTCGAACTCGACCCGACCGTGCGGGTCGGCGACCCGGGCGGGTTCGACCGGGTCGGGCGTCTGCTCGTCGGCGTCGAGCACCGCGAACACCCGCTCGGCCGAGGCCACCCCGGACTGGAGCAGGTTGGCCATCGACGCGAGCTGGGTGAGCGGCTGGGTGAACTGGCGGGAGTACTGGATGAACGCCTGCACGTCGCCGAGGCTCATCGTCCCGGAGGCGACCCGCAGCCCGCCGACCACGGCGATCGCCACGTAGCTCAGGTTTCCGATGAACATCATCGACGGCATGATGATCCCGGAGACGAACTGCGCCCCGAAGCTGGCGCGGAACAACTCGTCGTTCTTCGCGTGGAACGCGGCCTCCACCTCACGCTGCCGGCCGAAGACCTTCACCAGCTCGTGACCGGTGTACGCCTCCTCGATCTGACCGTTCAGCTCACCGGTGTGCGTCCACTGGGCGATGAACTGCTTCTGCGAGCGCTTGGCGATGCGCTGGGTGACCAGCACCGACAGGGGCACCGCGACCAGGGCCACCAGGGCCAGCAGCGGCGAGATCCAGAACATCACGGCCAGCACGCCGACCACGGTCAGCAGCGAGGTGAGCAGCTGGCTGAGGGTCTGTTGGAGGCTGGTGGAGATGTTGTCGATGTCGTTGGTGACCCGGCTCAGCAGCTCGCCGCGAGGCTGCCGGTCGAAGTAGGGCAGCGGCAGCCGGTTGAGCTTCTCCTCCACCTCGGCGCGCAGCCGCAGGACGGTGCGCTGGACCACACCGTTGAGCAGCCAGCCCTGCCACCAGGAGAGCAGGCTCGCGGCCAGGTACAGCCCGAGGGCCAGCAGCAGCACCCGCTTCAGCGCGTTGAAGTCGATGCCCGTCCCGGGCACCACGTCCATCCGGGCCAGCATGTCGGCGAAGCTGTCGTTGCCGCTGGCCCGGGCTGCGGCAACGGCCTGGTCGGCGGTGGTGCCGGCGGGCAGTTGCCGGCCGATCACGCCCGTGAAGATCAGGTCGGTGGCGTGGCCGAGGATCTTCGGCCCGGCGACGCTGAACCCGACGCTCACCACCGCGAGCGTGATGATCGCGGCCAGGTGCAGCCGGTGTGAGCGCAGGCGGCCGAGCAACCGGCGGGCCGAGGGCCCGAAGTTCATCGACTTCTCGGCGGGCATCCCGGCGCTCATCCATCCCGGGCCACCGCGCTGACCGCCCGGTGGCAGCCGCTTCGGCGTCGCCGCGCCACCGCCGGTCTCCGGCGCGGTTTCCCCGCCGGGTTGCTGCGCGGGTCCCCCGCCGGGTTGCTGCGCGGTCTCATCCGGTGTCCGTCCGTCGCCGGCCGGCTTCTGACTGGGTACGGCCGGGGTACGCGTGTTGTCGGGCTCGCTCATGCCGCCACCTCCGCCGTCTGCTGGGAGGCCACGATCTCGGCGTACGTCGGGCAGGTCTCCAACAACTCGGTGTGTCGTCCCACTCCGACGACCCCTCCGTCCTCAAGAACGATGATCTGGTCGGCGTCGATGATCGTGGAGACCCGTTGGGCGACGATCACGACTGCGGACTGCGCGGTGACCGGCCGCAGTGCCGCTCTCAGCCGCGCGTCGGTGCCCAGGTCGAGCGCGGAGAACGAGTCGTCGAAGAGGTAGATCTCCGGTTGCCGGACCAACGCCCGCGCGATGGCCAGGCGCTGCCGCTGTCCACCGGAGACGGTGGTGCCGCCCTGGGCGATCGGTGCTTCCAGACCGCCCGGCATCTGGGCCACGAAGTCCCGGGCCTGGGCGATCTCCAACGCCGTCCACAGTTCCTCGTCGGTGGCGTCGGGGTTGCCGTACCGCAGGTTGCTGGCGACCGTCCCGGTGAACAGGTACGGCCGCTGCGGCACCAGGCCGATACGTCGCCACAGCTCGTCCGGTGCCAACTCCCGCACGTCCACCCCGTCGACCAGCACCGCGCCCCCGGTGACGTCGACCAGACGGGGAATCAACGACAGCAGGGTCGTCTTGCCGGCGCCGGTGCTGCCGATGATCGCCGTGGTGGTGCCCGGGGTGGCCCGGAAGGAGATGTCCCGAAGCACCGGGTCGACCGCGCCCGGATATTGGAAGCGCACCCCGCGCATCTCCAACTCGGCCCGGGTAGGCAGGTCGGTGACCGGCTCGGCGGCGGGGACCACCGAGGAGTCGGTGTCCAGCACCTCGGTGATCCGCTCGGCGCAGACCGCGGCCCGGGGCACCATCATCAGCATGAAGGTGGCCATCATCACGGCCATCAGGATCTGCATCAGGTATTGCAGGAACGCGGTGAGCGCGCCGACCTGGATGGCGCCGGAGTCCACGCGCTGTGCGCCGAACCAGAGCACCGCCACGCTGGAGACGTTCAGCACCAGCATGACCACCGGGAAGATCAACGCCATCAGCCGGCCGGTCCGCAGCGCGGTGGCGGTCAGGTCGGCGTTGGCGACGCCGAAGCGGTCCGTCTCGTACGGCTCGCGGACGAACGCGCGGACCACCCGGATGCCGGTGATCTGCTCGCGCAGCACCCGGTTGACCGTGTCGATCCGGGTCTGCATGAGCCGGAAGCCCGGCACCATCCGGCGGATGATCGCACCGAGCGTGATGGCCAGCACCGGCACGCTGACCAGCATCAGCCAGGACAGCCCGATGTCCTCGCGCAGCGCCATGAACACGCCGCCGACACTCATGATCGGCGCCGCGACGAGCATCGTGCAGCTCATCAGCACGAGCATCTGCACCTGTTGCACGTCGTTGGTGTTGCGGGTGATCAGCGACGGCGCACCGAACCGGGCCACCTCGCGGGCGGAGAAGCGGTTGACGTGCCCGAACAGCCTGGCGCGTACGTCCCGGCCGAAGCCCATCGCGACCCGCGCGCCGAGGTAGACCGCGGCGATCGAACAGACGATCTGGATGAGGCTGACCAGCAGCATCCACCCGCCGGTGCGCACGATGTAGTCGGTGTCGCCGCGCGCCACGCCCTGGTCGATGATGTCGGCGTTGAGGCTGGGCAGGTAGAGCGAGGCCATGGTGCCCACGAACTGGAGCAGCACCACCGCCAGCAACGGTCGTTGGTAGGTGCGCAGTTGGCTGCGCAACAGTCGGATCAGCACGCCGGATCCTTCGGTTCGGTAGGGCGTCCGGTCATCCGCGGGTCGTCCCCGCTGCCGATGACCTCCAACAGGAACTCGCGGATCACCTGGGCCTTCACCGGGTCGGCGTCGACCGAGGTGAGCGGGCGTCCGGAGTGCATCAGTGCGCTGAGCGCGGACACTCGCTCCCGCCCGGCAGGGGTGAGGGCGAGTCGGACGCTGCGTCGGTCGCTGTCGTCGCGTTGCCGCTCGACGAGCCCCTCCCGGGCCAGCGTGTCCACGATGCCGGTGAGGGTCGCCGGGCGCACGAAGCCTTTCTCGGCGACCTCCCGGTGGGGCAGCTCGCCGTGTCGTGCGAGTGTCATCAGGGTGACCATGCCGGCCTGGGTGAGGCCGTGCTCCTCGGCGAGGTAGCGGTTCCACCGCTGCCCGACCAGGTGCCCGGCCACCACCAGCAGTCGGCCGAGCGGCACGTCCTGGAGGGTCACGAGTTCCACGACGGGTAGATTAGCTCCCTGATAGTCAGGGCCCAAACGAAATTGCCGCAGCAGTGGTGACGAACACGATCTGCAGGACCGTGCGCTGTGCGAGCGGGGTGACGGGACGCCCGGCGAGGGTGAGCCTCCGGCGGGCGGCCGAGACGTTGGCCGGGAACATCGCCAGCATGAGCAGGGCGAGCCCGGCCGCCGCCACCCGGGCGGTCGCCGGGATCAGCAGGCCGACCGCGCCGACCAGCTCCAGCACGCCGGTGAGCGTGACCAGCAGATCCGGGCGGGGCAGCCGCGGCGGGACCATCGCGATCAGGTCCGCCCGGCGCTGACCGACGAAGTGCGCGACGGCGGTCAGCGCGAACATCACGGCCAGCCCGACCCGTAGTGCGGGATGCCAACCATCCAGTGCGGAGATGCCGGCCAGGCCGGCGATTCGGGCCAGCGCGGTGCCGACGACCAGAGCGATCAGGGGTGCCATCGAAAACCTCCTCGGTGAAACTTGTCAGTGACAAGATTGCGCGCCGGGGGAGCATCTTGTCAATGACAAGATAGGATTGGGGCATGACCGAGACGCGTGCGTACCATCACGGCGACCTGCGCCGCGCCCTGCTCGCCGCAGCTCTGGAGGCCATCGCGGAGGTCGGGCCCGCCGCGCTGAGTCTGCGCGACCTCGCCCGTCGGGCCGGTGTCTCGCACGCCGCGCCCGCGCACCACTTCGGCGACAAGGCGGGCCTGCTCACCGCGCTTGCCGCCCAGGGCTTCGACCTGCTGGCGCAGAAGCTCATCGAAGCGGACGACGTGCTGGAGGCCGGCGTCGCGTACGTCGATTTCGCCGTCACGCACCGCGCGTACTTCGAGGTGATGTTCCGGCCCGAGCTCTACCGGGCCGACGACGCCGAGCTGATCGCGGCCCGGGAGCGCTCCGGCGCCGCGCTCCGTTCCGGGGTGGCCACCCTGCCCACCGGTGGCGCCCCGGGTGACACCGACCGGGACGCGCTCGCCGCCTGGTCGATTGCGCACGGCTTCGCCACCCTCTGGCTGGCCGGCGCGCTGCCCGAGCGGGTGGGCGACGACCCCCGCAAGGCAGCCCGCGAAGTCCTCCGCCGCCTGGCCACCTGAGGGCGCGGTGCCCCCGCCGACCTCGGCCTTTCTCGGTCGATCATGAAGTTATTGCCATGACACGCCGATGCGAGAGGCAATAACTTCATGATCAACGAGGATGGGTGGTGGGGTTACCAGCTTGTGGGGAGGGGCATTCCTTCGGTGAAGCCGGCGGCGCTCTGCACGCCGACGATCGCCCGGTCGTGGAACTGCGTCAGGTCCCGTGCGCCGGCGTACGTGAACGCGCTGCGCACCCCGGCGATGATCTCGTCGATCAGGTCCTCGACGCCGGGTCGCGCCGGGTCCAGGTGCATCCGGGCCGAGGAGATGCCCTCCTCGAACACCGCCTTGCGGGCCCGGTCGTACGGGCTGTCGTCGGCGGTACGGGCACTGACCGCCCGGGCCGAGGCCATCCCGAAGCTCTCCTTGTACCGCCGGCCGTCCGCGTCGGTGTACAGGTCACCGGGGGACTCGTAGGTGCCGGCGAACCAGGAGCCGATCATCACGTTCGACGCCCCGGCGGCGAGCGCGAGTGCCACGTCCCGTGGGTGGCGCACCCCGCCGTCGGCCCAGACGTGCCGGCCCAACTCGCGGGCGGCGGCGGCGCAGTCGAGCACGGCGGAGAACTGCGGCCGACCCACGCCGGTCATCATCCGGGTGGTGCACATGGCACCCGGCCCGACGCCGACCTTGATGATGTCCGCCCCGGCCTCGACCAGGTCGCGTACCCCCTCGGCGGTCACCACGTTGCCAGCCGCCACCGGCACCCCCGGGTCCAACTTGCGGACCGCCTGAAGCGCCGAGATCATCCGCGCCTGGTGGCCGTGCGCGGTGTCCACGACCAGCGTGTCCACCCCCGCCTCCAGCAGCGCGGCGGCCTTGCCGGTCACGTCACCGTTGATGCCGACCGCCGCGGCGATGCGAAGCCGACCGCGGTCGTCCACGGCCGGGGTGTAGAGGGTCGCGCGCAGCGCGCCCTGCCGGGTCAGCACCCCGACCAGCCGGCCCTCAACGTCCACCACCGGAGCGAGCCGGCGACGGCCCGCCGAGAGCAGGTCGAAACCGGTACGCGGGTCCGCGTCCGCCGGCACTGTGTGCAGCTCGGTGGACATCACGTGCCGCAGCTGAGCGAACCGGTCCACGCCCGTGGTGTCCGCCTCGGTCACCACGCCCATCGGCCGGCCGGCGTCGTCGACCACGATCACCGCGCCGTGCGAACGCTTGGGCAGCAGGTGGATGGCGTCGCCCACGGTCTCGGTGGGCCCCAGGGTGATCGGCGTGTCGTAGACCAGGTGCCGCTGCTTGACCCAGGCGACGACATTCGCCACCACCTCGATCGGGATGTCCTGCGGGATCACCGCGATCGCGCCCCGGCGGGCCACCGTCTCGGCCATCCGCCGGCCGGCGACCGCTGTCATGTTCGACACGACCAGCGGGATGGTGGTGCCGGTGCCGTCGCTGGTGGAAAGGTCGACGTCGAGCCGGGAGCCCAGGTCGGAACGGGCCGGCGCCATGAAGACGTCGGTATAGGTCAGGTCGTGCGCGGGAGCCGCGCCGTGTAGGAACCGCACTCGGCCCATCATCCCCGCTCGTGGAGCGTCCCGCCGCCGGTGGTCGTGGAAAACACTCCCGTCGACGCCGCGTCAGAGCTGGTCAGCCCACCAGGAGCGCCACGGCGAGCCCGGCCATCACGACGGCGATGACCGCGTCCAGCACCCGCCAGGCGCCAGCACGGGCGAGCAGCGGCGCGAGGCGCTGCGCGCCGACGCCGAGGGCGGTGAACCAGACCCCGCTGGCCAGGGCGGCTCCGGCACCGAACACCCACCGGTGCGGGTGCTGCTGGGCGACCCCGCCGAGCAGCAGCACGGTGTCCAGGTAGACGTGGGGGTTCAGGTAGGTGAAGGCGGCGCAGGCGAGCAGGGTCGCCCCCAGCGTGGCCGGCGGCCGCTCGGTGGGCAACAGGGTGCCGGGACGCAGCGCGCGGCGGGCGGCGAGCAGCGCGTAGCAGAGGAGGAACGCCGCGCCGCCCCACCGGATCGCCGCCAGGAGGCCCGGCCGACCCGTCACCAGCGTGCCGACCCCGGCCACGCCCGCCATGATCAGCAGCGCGTCCGACGCGGCGCAGGTCAGCACCACGGGTACGACATGCTCGCGGCGCAGGCCCTGACGCAGGACGAAGGCGTTCTGGGCGCCGATGGCGACGATGAGGGCGATGGAGATCGAGAAGCCGGCGACGGCGGAGGTGAGCACGGATCGACGCTAGGGCTTTCGACCTCCACCAGTCCAACTAAAGATTCTGACGCAACTTAAGCTCTGCTTATGGACGGTCTCGACTCGGCGCAGCTGCGCACGCTCGCCGCGGTGGTGTCGGAGGGCAGCTTCGACGCGGCGGCCCGGCTGCTGCACGTCACGCCGTCGGCGGTGAGTCAACGGATCAAAGCACTGGAGGAGACGGTCGGCCAGGTGCTGGTCCGCCGCGCCCGACCGTGCGTGGCGACCGACGCCGGCCGCCCACTGCTGCGCCTGGCAGGCCAGCTCACGCTGCTCGAACGGGAGGCACTGGCCGACGCCCGAGGCCCGCTGGCCGGTGGTGGCCGCGTCCGGGTCGCCGTGGTGGTCAACGCGGACTCACTGGCCACCTGGTTCCCCGCCGCGCTGGCCCGGTTGCCGCAGGAGGCCGGGCTCTCCTTCGACCTGCGGCAGGACGACCAGGACCACACCGCCGAGCTGCTCCGGGACGGTTCGGTGACGGCGGCGGTCACCGCCCAGCGGGAGGCCGTGCAGGGCTGTCGTGTGCTGCAGCTCGGGGCCATGCGCTACCGCGCGCTGGCCACCCCGGAGTTCGCGTCGTCCCACTTCGCCGGGGGTTTAACCGCGTCCGCGCTGGCGGTCACGCCGCTGATCGTCTTCGACCGGAAGGACCGGGTGCAGCACCGCTTCATCCGTGCGGTGGCGGGCCGACCGCTCGACCCGCCGGTGCACTACGTGCCGTCGGTGCCGGCCATCAGCGAGGCCCTCCGGCTCGGGTTGGGCTGGAGCCTGGTGCCAGAGCAGATCGCCGAGGCCGACCTGGCCGCCGGTCGCTGCGTCGACCTCGTGCCGGGCCGACACCTGGACGTCCCGCTCCACTGGCAGCACTGGCGACTGGAGTCGGACGTGCTGAACGCCCTGACCGCCGCCGTCCGCGCGGTCGCCGCCGAGAGCCTGCGCTGACCGCCGGCCCCGTCTAACCCGGCACGTCGGGGCCGATCGCCCGCCGCAGCCGTCAGGGGCCTTCCGGGCAGTCGCTCAGGCGATGGTGCAGATGGGGGCGCCGGCGGTGATCACGGCGCCGACCTCGGCGCTGAGACCGCTGACCGTACCCGCCTTGTGGGCGTGCAACGGCTGCTCCATCTTCATCGCCTCCAACACCACCACCAGGTCGCCCTCGGCCACGGTGTCGCCGTCCGCCACTGCGATCTTGACGATGGTGCCCTGCATCGGTGAGGCGAGAGTGTCGCCGCCGACCGGAGCGCCGGCCTTGGCACCGCCACCGCGCCGGCCCGCCTTGCGGGAGGCGGGTGCTGCGGTGGTCGTACTCCCGCCGAAGCTGGCGGGGAGGCTGACCTCGAGGCGCTTGCCACCCACCTCGACCACGACGGTCGCGCGTTCGGCCGGCGCCTCGGCGGTGCCGGCGGCGGCGGTGAACGGCGGCACGGTGTTGTGGAACTCCGTCTCGATCCACCGGGTGTGCACGCTGAACGGCTCGGCGGTGAACGCCTCGTCTCGCACGACCAGCCGGTGGAACGGCAGCGCGGTGGCCATGCCGTCGAGGACCATCTCGTCCAGCGCGCGACGGGCGCGCTCCAGCGCCTCGGTCCGCGTCTCACCGGTGATGATCACCTTGGCGAGCAGCGAGTCGAAGTTGCCGCCGATCACGTCGCCGGCCGAGATGCCAGTGTCGACCCGCACGCCCGGGCCGGTGGGCAGCCGCAGTGCGGTGACCGTGCCCGGGGCCGGCAGGAAGTTGCGGCCCGGGTCCTCGCCGTTGATCCGGAACTCGATGGAGTGCCCACGCGGCGTCGGGTCCTCGGTGATCCGCAGCTTCTCACCGTCGGCGATCCGGAACTGCTCGCGGACCAGGTCGATGCCGGCGGTCTCCTCGGTGACCGGGTGCTCGACCTGGAGTCGGGTGTTGACCTCCAGGAAGGAGATGGTGCCGTCCACGCCGACCAGGTATTCGACAGTGCCGGCGCCGTGGTAACCGGCTTCGCGGCAGATCGCCTTGGCGCTGTCGTGGATCTGGGCCCGCTGGGCGTCGCTGAGGAACGGCGCGGGAGCCTCCTCCACGAGCTTCTGGTGCCGACGCTGCAACGAGCAGTCCCGGGTGCCGACCACGATCACGTTGCCGTGCTGGTCGGCGAGGACCTGCGCCTCGACGTGCCGGGGCTTGTCCAGGTAACGCTCGACGAAGCACTCGCCCCGGCCGAACGCCGCGACCGCCTCCCGGGTGGCCGACTCGAAGAGCTGCGGGATCTCCTCCATCGTCCGGGCGACCTTGAGGCCGCGTCCGCCGCCACCGAAGGCGGCCTTGATGGCGACCGGCAGGCCGTGGTCGACGGCGAACGCCATCACCTCGTCCGGGTTGGCCACCGGGTCCGGGGTGCCCGGCACCAGCGGAGCGCCGGCGCGCTGGGCGATGTGCCGCGCGGTCACCTTGTCGCCCAGGTCGCGGATCGCCTGCGGGGTGGGGCCGATCCAGGTCAGCCCGGCGTCGATGACAGCCTGGGCGAAGTCGGCGTTCTCGGAGAGGAAGCCGTAGCCGGGGTGCACGGCGTCGGCGCCGGACCGGGCGGCGACGTCGAGCAGTTTGTCGATGCGCAGGTACGTCTCGGTCGCGCTGTCGCCGCCGAGCGCGTACGCCTCGTCCGCGAGAGTGGCGTGCAGGGCGTCACGGTCGGAGTCCGCGTACACGGCGACGCTGTCCAGACCGGCGTCGCGGCACGCACGAATCACCCGGACGGCGATCTCGCCGCGGTTGGCGATGAGTACCTTGCGCACCTTCGTGGCTCCTCCCGGGCAGGTTACTGACGGGGAGTGTATCGGCCACCCTGCTGGCCCTAACGATCGCTCAGTGTGGGATGCCGCACTGTGCCGCAACGCTCTAGTCAAACTTGTCTATTACGCTTGTGTGGTGTCTTCGACTCGATTGATGATCCTCGGTCTGGTGCGGTGGATGCAGCCCGTGCACGGCTACGACGTGCGCCGTGAGCTGCTGAGCTGGGGTGCCGACAAGTGGGCGAACGTGCAGCCCGGCTCGATCTATCACGCCCTGCGCAAGCTCAGCGAGGAAGGGCTGCTCAGGGCCGTTGCCACCGAGCAGGTCGGTGCCCGTCCGGCGCGGACCACGTACGAGGTGACGCCGGTGGGGGAGGACGAGTTCCAGACGTTGCTGCGCGGCTTCTGGTGGGGCCTGTCCGAGCCGCTGGACCCGTTCTCCGCGGCGTTCGGCTTCCTGCCGGCGCTGCCCCGCACCGAGGCGGCGGCGGCCCTACGGAACCGGGCCAACCTGCTGCGCGCCAGCGTCGCCTCGATGCGTGCCTCGTTGGAGTCCGACTGGATGCGCAAGAGCAAGCCGGTGCACGTCGGTTGGTTGTTCGAACTCTGGTCGGAGCGGGCGGAGGCTGAGCTGGGCTGGTGCGAGCGGATCGCGGAACGGATCGAATCCGGTGTGTCGTACCTGCCTGCTGAGCTGGAGAACGCCGAAGGTTGGTCGGGTTGGGGGAACGACGGGGACCCGCCGGGCTCGAACGCGAAATAATCAACGTTGACCATAGAAGCTATATCGCGTTAGCCTGCTGACGGCACAGCGGGGGAGTGCGCCGTCCGGCGTCGTCCCACTCGGAGGTCGGCCCGGCCGACCCGAACGACCAGGAGCAGAGATGATCGAGACCAGGGGGCTGCGGAAGTCCTTCCGCTCCCGCGCGGGTCGAGAGACGAAGACGGTGGACGCCGTGCGGGGCGTCGACCTCAAGGTCACCGAGGGCGAGATCTTCGGCTTTCTCGGCCCGAACGGCGCAGGCAAGACCACCACGCTGCGGATGCTCGCCACGCTGATCGAGCCGGACGGCGGCGACGCCACCATCGCCGGCGCCGACCTGCGCAAGGACCCGGCCGAGGTGCGCCGACGGATCGGCTACGTCCCGCAGGGCGGCAGCACCTGGGACGAGTCCACCGCCCGCGAGGAGTTGGTGCTGCACGCCCGCATGTACGGCATCGGCAAGGCCGACGCGCAGCGCCGCGCCGCCCGCGCGCTGGACGCCTTCCAGCTCACCGAGTACGCCGACCGCAAGTGCAAGACCTACTCCGGTGGACAGCGCCGGCGGGTCGAGATCGCGCTCGGCATCATCCACGAGCCGAAGATCGTCTTCCTGGACGAACCGACCACCGGCCTCGACCCGCAGAGCCGCGCGCACATGTGGGACGAGATCCGGAGGCTGCGCAACGACGGGATGACCGTCTTCATCACCACGCACTACCTGGACGAGGCCGACGCGCTCTGCGACCGGATCGCGATCATGGACAACGGCGAGATCGTGGCCGAGGGCACCCCCGCCGAGCTCAAGCGGGAGATCTCCGGCGACGTCGTGCTGGTCGGCCTCGACCTGGCCGCGACCCCGCAGGCCGCCCAGTCGCTCGACGGCGAGGCGTACGTCAACAAACTGGAAACCGTCGACGAGGGCGGCCTGCGCCTCTACGTCGACGAAGGCGCCACCGCCATCCCGCAGGTGCTACGCCGACTCGACCACGCAGGCCTGGAGCTGCGCTCGATCGAGCTGCACCGACCCAGCCTGGACGACGTCTTCCTCACCAAGACCGGCCGCTCGCTGCGCGAGTCCTGACCAGCAGCGGGCCGGGCTCTTCTACCGGCACCGCTCGCTGCGCGAGTCCTGACCACCGCTCGCTGCGCGAGTCCTGATCACCCGGAGACCACTCATGAAATTCGCCCGTGACACGTGGCTGATCTTCCAGCGGCAGACCCAGTTGCTGCTGCGCAACCCGGTCTGGGTCTTCGTCGGCGTCTTCCAGCCGGTGATGTACCTGCTGCTCTTCGCCCCGCTGCTCAAGCCAGCCCTGAACGCACCCACCCAGGCCGCCGCCTACAAGATCTTCGTACCCGGTCTGCTCGTCCTGCTGGCCATCTTCGGTGGCCTGTTCCAGGGCTTCGGCCTCATCGCCGAGCTGCGAGCCGGGGTCATCGAACGCTCCCGGGTCACCCCGATCAGCCGGCTCGCCCTGCTGCTCGGCCGCTCGCTGCGCGACGTGGTCTCACTTCTCGTGCAGGCCGTCATCATCACCCTGTTGGCGCTCCTGTTCGACCTGCGGGTGTTCATCGGTGACCTGCTACTGGCGTACCTGATGCTCGCCCTCATCGCCCTCATGACCTCGGCCGTCTCCTACGGCGTGGCGCTCAAGGTCAAGAGCGAGGACGCGCTGGCCCCCCTGATGAACACCGTGGCACAGCCGGTGCTGCTGCTGTCCGGCATCCTGCTGCCGCTGACGTTCGCGCCCGGTTGGTTGCAGGGCATCGCCGACTGGAACCCGTTCTCCTGGGCGGTCGACGGCACCCGCGCGTTGTTCGCCGGTGACCTGGGCAGCGACAAGGTCTGGCAGGGCCTGAGCATCACCGCGGTGCTCGCCGTGCTGGGCGTCTACTGGGCGGCACGTCAGTTCGCCCGCAGCGTCCGCTAGAAGCTGGCCGGCCTGCCGGCCTGCCTGCCTGGGGCTGTCCTGGCTTGCCTGCTCGCCCTTGATCGACTCGGTTTCCTGGAAGTCGGGGTGTCCTACCGCGTGGGATGCCGCGACTTCCAGGAACTCGAGTGGATCATCGCGCTCAGCGCACCCGGGCGAGGGTGAGACCGTCCGCGATCGGCAGCATCACCGGGTCCACCCGTACGTCGGCGAGCACCTCGTCGTTGAAGGCGGCGATGGCGCGGTCGCCTTCGTTCTGCGGCGCGAGGATCCGCCCGCCGCGCAGAACGTTGTCGACCGCGATCACTCCACCGGGTCGCATCCGGGGCACCAACTCGGCCCAGTAGACCGGGTAGCCCGTCTTGTCGGCGTCGATGAACGCAAAGTCCAGGTAGCGCTCGTGCGGCAACTCCCGCAACGTTTCCCCGGCCGGGCCGATCCGCAGGTCGATCCGGTCCTGCACACCGGCACGCGCCCAGTAGCGCCGGGCGATGCCGGTGAACTCCTCGGAGATGTCGAAGCAGGTCAGTTGCCCACCGTCGGGTAGCCCACGGGCGATCGCCAGCGACGACAGCCCGGTGAACGTGCCGATCTCGACGGCCTGCCGCACGTCGAGGAGCCGGGTCAGGAAGGTCAGGAAGGCCGCCTGCTCCGGTGCCACCTGCATGGAGGCGTGCTCCGGCAACACCGACCGGGTTTCCTCGGCCAGGTCCTGGATGATCTCGTCGGGCGGAGCGCCGTGTGCGACAAGGTACGCGTGCAGCTCATCGGTGAGCGGGATCGACTTGGTGGTCATGACCGGACGTTACCGAGTGGCTCGACAGATTGGCCGCCCGGCGCGACCTTCGTCCAGAGGTCGGTGATCCGCAGATCGAGTTCGGCGAGGAGGCGGCGCAGCAGCGGCATCGACAACCCGACCACCGTGCCCGGGTCTCCCTCGATCCGCTCCACGAACGCCCCGCCGAGCCCGTCGATCGTGAACGCGCCGGCCACGGCCAGCGGCTCGCCACTGGCCACGTACGCGGCGATCTCGTCGTCACTGATGTCGGCAAAGTGGACGGTTGTCGAGGCGACCGCCTCCGCGCGTCGTCCGGCGACGACGTCGATCAGGCAGTGCCCACTGTGCAGAACACCGCTGCGCCCCCGCATCCGCAGCCAACGTCGGGTCGCATCCGCCGGGTCCGCCGGCTTACCGAGGATCTCCCCGTCGAAGGCCAGCACTGAATCACAGCCGATCACCAGCGTCCGTTGATCGCTGGCCGGGCTCAGCCGGGTCAGCACCGCCTGGGCCTTGAGCCGCGCCAACTCCAGGCACAACTCCTCGGCCCGGTCGGTCACCACCAGGGATTCGTCCACCCCGCTGACCAGCACGTCCGGCTCGATGCCGGCGGCCTGGAGGGACTTACGACGGGCAGGGCTCGCCGAAGCGAGCACGAGGCGGAGCGGCAAAGAGTCAGACACGAGCCCGACGTTACCGGCAAGCCCTCCACCACGACTCAAGACTCGGGCTCGCCTTTGATCGACTCGGGTTCCTTGAAATCGCGGTGTCCTGCTGGCCTGGATACCGCGACATCAAGAAACCCGAGTCGATCAGCCTGCCGCAGACCGATCAGCGACTAATTCTGGGCGGCGGATCATCACTGCGACGCCGACGCCGCGCCACCACCGCCCAAGCCACCCCGGTAGCCACGATCACGCCCAGAGTGGCCAGGCCACGTGCCGTCGCGCCGCTGCCATCATCACCCGGCCGCTGCCCGGCCGCCGTCGTCGACGGGCCAGCACCGGCCGGCGCGCTCACAGACTCAAACCCAAGCGGCGGTACGTCTGCGGTCAGTGCCGCCACCAGGTCGATCACGCCATAGCCGTACTCGTCGTCACGCCCAGGCGGGCCCTTGTCGACGGCGGTCGCAGTGAGCCGGTGCGCTACCTCACGTGCGGGCAGATAGGGGTACTTCGACCTGATCAAGGCCGCCGCCCCTGCCACGATCGCCGTCGCGTCAGAGGTCCCAGTCCCTTTGCGGTACTTGCCGTCGATGCTCGTGCTGTAGATGTCGACCGCAGGTGCGACCACGTCAATCTCCGGTCCGGTAACGGAGACAGCAGCGCGGTTCCCATCCCGGTCGACTCCACCAACAGCGATAACGCCGTCTTCTGAGGCTGGATAACCAACTGCGGAGTCTTGCGGGACATTGCCAGCGGATGCCACCACTATGACATTTGCTGCAAGTGCGGCCTTGATGGATCGTTGTAAAGGGATCCCTGCGCCACCCACCGAAGATATGCTGATTATGTCAGCCCCGTTGTGTACGGCGAAATCGATGCCGGCGGCCAATTTTTCAGGGTCACCCCGACCGTCAACAGGCGTGTCTCGAATAGGCAGAATGTGGGCATCCGGCGCGATGCCTAGGGCCCCTAGATCTGCCCCCTGTCCGTGAGCAGCGATGAGACCGGCCATGCCAGTGCCGTGACTGTTCTGGTCCTGCTGACCGTTGCCGTCGCCGCCGGCGATGATGTCAGTCCCTACAAGGAGATTTCGGTGTAGATCAGGGTGTGGTTGGACGCCGGTATCTGGAACCGCGACAGTTACTCCTGCTCCCCGGCTGAGGAGCTGCGCGTCGGGGGCCTTGAGGTAGCCCAAGTGCCACTGATCCGACCTGATTCGCTGGGCCTGGCTGGGGTTGTTGCTTGAGTTCTGACTGCTTCTTTCCATGGGATGAAAAGCGAAAACTGCTACTGCGGAGATGGCCGCCAGCATTTTCGAGGGCAGTGTGTAGTAGTGCATTACCGATTAAAGCCAATGGCTGGGCCAGGGTCGGGCGGGCTCTGTTCCTCGGGGGGTCGGACGACAGGCTCTACCCCCTTCTCAGTCTCCCATGGCTGGTCCGGATCCCAGGCGTGTCGGTGTTCGTCCTGTTCCTGCCTGTGCCTCATAGGGTGGCCGGGTGGGTAGCTAGGCCCAAGGTTCGATGCGCCGCCAGAGCCGGGAGCGCCACCTATTGGCGGCAAGTGCTGACCTCCGGGTAGGCCGCGACCTCCGCCTGGGCGAGAGCCCGCCCCACCAGTTGGCGTGGTGCCGGCACCACCGCCACCAATCACGCCCCCGATCGGATTAACTCTTCGTGTCGAGTTAGTGGGGGATGCAGGTTGGCCGAGACCAATGCCGGGCGCCCCTCCAATAAGGCCACCTGGCGGCATCGCTCGCGTTGGCGGCGGCGTGTGCGGAACTCCGTCTCTTATTCCGCCGATCGTACGGCTGTTTGCTCCGGAGCCTTCGCTTGGAGGTGGAGCTGAGGATCTAATTATCGGACCAGGTGGCAGAGGCGGTGACAGCCCGATGCTGGTCGGCGAGATGGGAACTCCGGCGCCCGGTGCTCCAAGACTGGCTGGTGGTGGCACCACTCCAGCACTGGTGCCGCCAAGTATCGGACCCGTTATGGGCGTGGCCTGGGTGGGTAGCGGGCCAGTCGCCACAGTGGGCGACGGTGGCTGTGGGGCCGCACGGGCGGGCATAGGCATCGGAAGAATCGGAGGAATTATTGGAGCGGTGGCGCTATAGACGTCTGGGTCTGAGGGATCTCTTCTCGGGCGTAGAGGCGGCGGCGGTGGTTTTTGGAGCGTCGCTTGGGCTTGTTGAAGTTCTCCGCTGAGGCTGAACATCATGGCCCGTGCCTGCGAATTCAGCCGTTCCAGCTCGCCGTCCGTAACGGGTGCCTCGGTGACCCGGTTGCCCATCACGGCTTTCGGGTCGGCGGCCATCGAGTCGTACGCCTGCTTCTGCTGGAGCTTGGCCGCGTACTCCTCGTAGATCTTGCCGAGCGCGGCGCGGGTGGTGCCGATGGCCTGGGTGGCGGCGGACAGGGCGGTGTAGTTCGCGGCGGCTGCATCGTGGGTGCGCCGCACCTTGTCGATCAGCTGGTCGAGTTCGGCGAGGTACGTGCTGGAGGCGGCGCTGGTCTCGGGTGGCCAGGCCTCGGCGAGCCCGCGCCGGTATTCCTGGAGGCGGCCGAGGTGGATCTGCGCCAGGTCGCAGACCTTGCGCCAGCCGGCGACCTGTTTCCAGTGGTTGGCGGTGTCGTGGTCGTGCAGGCAGGCCCACATGCTGTTGACGTCCATGAGCTGCCAGTCGGTGAGGCCGGAGGTGCGGCCGGTGCCCCGTTCGATCACGGCAGCACCACCGGTCCTTCGGCGTCGGGGCCGGTCGGGTCGGTCAGCATGGGTGTCGGGCGGCCGGGCAGGACGGTGCTCGGGTCGGCGAGGGCCCGTCGCACGTCGACGACGCGGGCGGCGGTGAAGGCGTCGCTGTCGGCGTAGTGGGTGGCGACCCGATCGGCGGCGGCGGCCAGGTGGCCGGTGGCGCCCCGGACGGCGTAGACCATGTCGGCGGTGGCCTGCTGCGTCTCGTGGTGCGCGTGCAGGAACGTGACCAGCTCGACGAACGCGTCGCACGGGTTGGGCAGCTTCGCGGACATGTCCTCGGCGATGTACGACAGGTGTGGCGCGTAGTTGCTCTCGACCTCGGCGGCGAGCCGGTCGGCGAAGTCGCGCAGTTGGCTGATGTCGGCCTCGATGCCGCCGTAACCGCGCAGCCAGGGCGCTGGCCGGCCCTCTTCGGGGATCATGGATCCTCCCTACCTGTGACGGCACCGCTTCTCTGAGTGAGGGTAACGGCTGGGCGTGCCCCTGGCAGCCCCCGCCCGGGCGGGTCGGGTCAGCGGGGCAGGCCTGCGGCGCGCCACCCGCGGGAGCTGGCCGGTCGGCCGCTGCGCGCCCAGGCGGACGTGGTCGCCGGTGCGGGGGCCGTGGCCGGGCGGGAGCGGACGACGATCGCCCCCACGAGGGCGGCCAGTTCCTCGGCGGTGGGTACGCCGCGGACGACCCGGATCAGCGGCTCTTCGGCAGACATGACGCCAGGGTACGCGGGGCGAAGTTGCGGGAAGCGGACAGTGGCGTGCCGGCGGTGTGAGCGTCGGCGGGTCCGGGTACCGTCTCACCGATGTCGAACGCGCTTCCCCAACTTGTCGCTGACCGATACCGGCTTCTGTCGCCGCTCGGCCAGGGCGGCATGGGCCGGGTGTGGAAGGCGCGCGACGAGGTGCTGCACCGGGACGTCGCCATCAAGGAGTTGGTGCCGCCGCCCGGTCTCACCGACGAGGAGCGCCGCGAGATGCGGGAGCGCTCGTTGCGGGAGGCCCGGGCCATCGCCCGGCTCAACCACGCCAATGTCGTCCGCATCTTCGACGTGCTGCGCACCGATGGCGATCCGTGGATCGTCATGGAGTACGTGGCGTCGAAGTCGTTGCAGGACACTCTCGCCGAAGACGGCCCGGTGTCGGTGGCCCAGACGGTGGAGATCGGCCTCGGTGTGCTGGGTGCCCTGAGCGCCGCGCACAAGGCGGGCGTCATGCACCGCGACGTCAAGCCGGGCAACGTGTTACTCGGTGACGACGGGCGGGTGGTGTTGACCGATTTCGGTCTCGCCACGATCCCGGGTGACCCCAATGTGACCCGCACCGGCATGGTCCTCGGCTCACCGGCGTACATCTCCCCGGAGCGTGCCCGTGACGGCACCGCCGGGCCGGAGGCCGACCTGTGGTCGCTGGGCGCGACGCTCTACGCGGCCGTGGAGGGCAAGTCTCCGTACGCTCGGCCGTCGGCGATCGGCACCCTGGCCGCGCTGGCCACCGAGCCGATCCCGCCGCCGAAGAACGCCGGCCCGCTCAAGGCCGTGCTCAACGGGCTGCTGCGCAAGGACCCGAACGAGCGGATCACCGCCGAGGTGGCGGAGCGGTTGCTGCGCCGCGCCGGGGGCAAGCGGGCGCGCGGGATTTCACTGCTCGATGGCGTACGCCGGCCGGGGCCGAACGGCCCGCGCGAGCCGCGCCTGCCGGTGGTGCCGGCGCCGCGACCTGCCGAGAGTGTCGACCGGCCGGTGTCGCCGCCGCCGCCGGCCGCTGCCGCAACCTCCGCTGCAACCTCCGCCGCTGCCGCAACCTCTGCCTCTGGCACGACCTCTGCCGCCGACGCCACGCCGACGACTGTCGTTCCGTCCGGTGTGGACGACGCCGACCCGACCGCGGCGGTGCCGGCCGAGCCGACCGCCACGATCGACCGCCCGTCCGATGCCGAGCCGACCACGAAGGTCGCGGCCACTGGCGACACGACCGGCGACAGTACGACGAACACCGGCGACGGCACGAGCACCCCCGACGACGAGCCGACGGTCGTCGACGGCCCGCCGGTGGCTCCGGAACAGCGCAAGCCGTCGACGCCGACGTCGCTCATGCCGCCGGTGAGCCCGGCCGGTCGTGCGGCGGTGCCGACGTACGGCGGTACGAGGCCGAGCAACACCCGACGCAACGTGCTGATCGGGGCCTTGGTCGCGCTGCTGCTGGTCGGCCTCGTGGTGATCGTGCCGCTGCTCAGCAAGGGTGACGACAAGACCCCGCAGGCCAACCCGACCGGGGCCGCCGCGACGTCCGCGCCCGCACCGACCACCGCTGCCGCGCCTCCGCCGCCCACCAGCGGTGCCCCGAGTCCGTCCGCCTCGGCCACCCCCTCGGTCGACCCGAACGCGTTGCCGGCGGGCTGGAAGCTGCACCGGGACCCGGCCGGCTTCGCCCTGCCGATGCCCGACGGTTGGGTGCGTAGCCAGGTCAACGGCAACACGGTCGTCTTCAACCAGTCCAACGGGCCGGGAAAGCTGCTCGTGCAGTGGACCCCTTCCCCGAAGAAGGATGCGGTCGCGGACTGGCGGGAGCAGGAGCCGAACCGCAAGAACCTCGTTGGCAACTACAAGTTACTCGGCATCGTCGGCTGCGACTTTTGGAAGACCTGCGGGGACTGGGAGTGGCTGGAGACCCGGGACGGGCAGCGGATCCACGTCCGTAACCGTGGGTTCGTGACGGCCAAGAACCGCGGCTACGCCCTGCGGTGGGAGATCGCGGAGAAGGACTGGCAAGCCAACCTGCCGAACTTCGACCGCATCGCCAAGGGTTTCGTGCCCGACCGTCAGGACTGAAACTGATTCGCATGACCTTGCGCCGTCCTGGGTAATTGACCTTCGACGACGGAGGGAGGCACGACATGGGTTACCGACGGAGGGACGCCCGGCCTCGGCTGGCACTGTGGATGCTCGTCGCGCTCGGCGACGCGATTCTGCTGCTGGTCACCATGGGGATTCCGGCGCTCATCGCACTGTTCGGCGTCGTGATCGTTGCCGGTTTCGGGGTGGCCGCCTGGCGGCTCACCCGCAGGGGCGCGTTGGCCCGTGAGGAAGCTGTGGTGCCGGCGTTGAGCCGGCGGCGGGCCTGACCCGTAGCCCGGTGTGTGGCGGCAGCCGGACCGATTGTCGACCGTGTGGTGACCGTCGATCCCGCTGCCGCCAACGGCCCGGTCAGGTGTTGTTGGCCAACGCGATCAGTCGACTCCGGTCGCCGTTCCAGTAGTTGCGGTCCACGTTGCCGCTGATCCCCGACACGGCCCCGGTGCTGGTGTACTGCCAGAAGCTCCACACCGACGCGCCTGCCGGTAGGGCACCCGGCGTGCTCGACCAGCGGGCCAGCCAGAGCGGGTGGTTCGCCCACGGGCCGGTCCAGCTGCCGGTGCACTGGTTCCACCAGCTGGCGGTGGTGTAGATGACCGCGTACCGGCCGGTGCGGGAGCGGTA
The DNA here is from genome assembly GCF_900090275.1 of Micromonospora zamorensis. Classification (NCBI taxonomy): domain Bacteria; kingdom Bacillati; phylum Actinomycetota; class Actinomycetes; order Micromonosporales; family Micromonosporaceae; genus Micromonospora; species Micromonospora zamorensis. The sequence continues at coordinate 64,070 of NZ_LT607755.1, forward strand.
GGTGTTCAGGAAGTCCTGCACCCAGTTGCGCATTCCGGTCGTGCTGAGCCCGTAGCAGTAGCCGCCGGCGTACGGGTTGCCCTCGATGTCCAGGGCCGCCGGCAGGGTGCGGCTGTCCGCCGACCAGGCGCCACCGTTGGAGGCCAGGTAGTTGGCCTGGGTGGAGCCTGCGGAGATGTTCGGCCGGGCGAAGTGGTACGCCCCGCGGATCACCCCGGCGTTGTACGAGTTGACGTAGTTCGCGTTGAAGCGCGGGTCCTTGTAGCTGGTGCCCTCTGTCGCCTTGATGAAGGCGAACTGGATGCCCGCGTTGCGGACGCTGGTCCAGTTGATTGCGCCCTGGTAGTTGGATACGTCGACGCCCGGGGTGGTGGCGGCGGCCGCCGGTCCGGCGGTCGCGACCAGGGCCGCCGCCGCGGTGGCGAGGACGGTGAGGCCGGCCGCGAGTGCGCGGCGCAGCGGTGATCGGGTACGGGCCATGAGTGCCTCCAAGGATGTCGCTCTATCGACAACCATCTTTGGAGGTAAGTGCCCTAGATCGCAAGGCGAGCAGAGAAAAGCTTCATCGGCGGGTCGTGAAGGCCCCGTGGCCGTGGAGAGGGTGGTTCAGCGCAGAGCGGCCGGGTCGAGCTGCCAACGGAACGGCTCGACGACGGTCAGAGTCTCGCCCGGCTTTGCCACCTGGTCCTCGACGTAGTGCTCACCGTCCAGCCGGAACAGCCGCAACGAGTGACCGTCCCCGTCCTGCTCAACCAGCAGATACCAGGGGATTCGCGCAATGGCGTAGAGCTGCATCTTGACCAGCCGGTCGGCGGCGGCGTTGCCGGGCGAGACGATCTCGCAGACGAGCACCACCTCGGCAGCCTCCACCGCCGTGCCCTCGTCGTCGGTGTCCGCGACAACCACATCGGGGATGACGATCCGATCCACCCCGAGCCGCACGTTGACCGCTCCGAAGACGGCGAGGCCGTCGGCCGCGCGCTCGACATGGTCGGCCAGCCGGCGCGATACCAACTGGTGGCGCTTACTCGGGACCGGGCTCAGAAGCAGGCTCCCGTCGAGCAGCTCGATCCGGTCCGGGGTTTCACCCAGGGCGAAGTAGTCGGCCTCGGTCCAGAGTCCGATGTGGTGTTCCAAGGACAACGAACCCATCTGTAATCACCTCTGCCTTCATGGCCACCCGATCCGTCTCAGGCACTACGAGCCGGTGCCTCGGGAGCGACACGGAACGCCGCCGGTAGGCTCGCGCCCCATGATGTCGATCGACGGGCTGGGCGACCTGTGGGACACGCTGTTCGGCGCGCAGCCGGACCCGCCCCCGCTGCTGGTGCTGATCACCGGGGCCGTCGCGCTGGTGGTGGTGTCCACCCGACTGCCCTGGCGGATCGCCCGTAACGCCATCACCATCGCCCACGAGGGCGGACACGCGCTCGTCGCCCTGCTCACCGGCCGCAAGCTGCGCGGTATCCGGCTGCACTCGGACACCTCGGGGCTCACGCTCTCCGCCGGGCGCCCCACCGGCCCCGGCATGATCCTCACCCTGCTCGCCGGATACGTCGCCCCGCCCCTGGTCGGGTTGGCCGGTGCGTGGCTGCTCGGCGGCAACCGGATCACCCTGCTGCTCTGGGTCGCTGTGGCGCTGCTGCTCGCCATGCTCATCATGATCCGCAACGCCTTCGGCGTGGTGTCGCTGCTGGTCACCGGCGCGCTGGTGTTCGCCGTCTCCTGGTACGCCACCCCGCAGGTGCAGGCCGCGTTCGCGTACGCCGGGGTGTGGTTTCTGCTGCTCGGCGGGGTGCGACCGGTGGTGGAGCTGCAACGGCTGCGGTCGCGCGGCCGGATGCCCGCCTCCGACGCCGACCAGCTCGCGGGGCTGACCCCGTTCCCGGCGTTCTTCTGGGTGACCGTCTTCGCCCTGGTCAACCTGGCCGCCCTGATCACAGGCGCCCTGCTCCTGACCGGCCCGATCCTCACCGATGCAGGCCTGACGCTCTGACCCCCCGGCCTCCGTCCGGGTCGATCAAGGAGTTGTGGTGGGCCGCCGCAATACCTCCGCAGCCAGGCACCACAACTCCATGATCGACGGCGGGAGGGGTGGCGGCGGGCAGAATGGGCGTCATGCGGTACGTGATCATTGGCGCGGGTGCGGTAGGCGGGACCATCGGCGTACGGCTCGCCGAGGCCGGCAGGGACGTGACACTGGTGGCCCGGGGCGCTCACCTGGACGCGATTCGTGCGCGGGGTCTGACCCTGCGGCAGCCCGACGGTGAGGTCACCGCCCGGCTCACCGCCGTGGACGGGCCCGACGAGCGGCTACTGCCTTCGGACACGGTGCTGGTGCTCACCGTCAAGTCGCAGGACACCGCCGGTGCGCTGGCCGCCTGGGTGGACGCCCCGGTGGTCGGCGGCGGTACGGCGGGCGAGCGGTTGCCGCTGGTGACCGCCCAGAACGGGGTGGCGAACGAGCGAGCGGCGCTACGCCTCTTCGCCGACGTGCACCCGGTCTGTGTCTGGCTGCCGGCCACCCATCTGGACCCGGGCGTGGTTGTCGCCAACGGCTACCCGCACCCCGGGATGCTCCACATCGGTCGCTACCCGGGCGGCGCCGACGACACCGACCGGGCGATCGCCGCGGATCTGGACGCCGCCGGTTTCGTCGCCCCGGTGCGCGCGGACGTGCTGCGCTGGAAGTACGGCAAGCTGCTCAGCAACCTCGGCAACGGCCTCCAGGCGCTGCTCGGGCAGGGCATCCCGGACGCGTTAGTTGAGCGGGTACGCGCCGAAGGTGTCGCCGCGCTCGCCGCCGCCGGGATCGTGCACACCTCGCCGGAGGAGGAGAAGGCCGAACGCGGTGACCTGGTGGGGCAGCGCCCGGTCGACGGCGAGGCCCGCTCGGGTGGCTCCACCTGGCAGAGCCTGGCCCGGGGCACCGGCTCGACCGAGGTTGACCACCTCAACGGCGAGATCGCGCTGCTGGGACGGCTGCACGGCGTGGCGACCCCGGTCAACGTCGCCGTCCAGCGGGCCGTACGCCGGGCGGTCCGCGAGCGGATCGCGGCTGGCGCGTTCCCGCTCGTCGAGCTGGAGAAGATGATCGCCTGATCGGGGCAACCGACGACCCTGCCCGGCGCGTGTTCCCTGCGAGCGACACGGGGAGGTAGCGGGTGCCGGACGTCGACGGGTTCGACGAGTTCTACCGGGGGAGCCGTCAACGGCTGCTCGGGTTCGTCTACGCCCTCACCGGCGACCGGGGCGAGGCGCAGGACGCCGTGCAGGAGGCGTACATCAGGGCGTGGCAGCGCTGGTCGACGGTGAGCCGGTACGACGACCCGGAGGCGTGGGTGCGGGTCGTGGCCAGCCGCATCGCGGTCAGCCGGTGGCGCAGCCTGCGCAGTCGTGCTCGCGCGTACCTGCGACACGGGGCCGTCGAGACCGTTCCCGGCCCGGGCACCGACACCGTCGAGGTGGTCGCCGCGCTGCGTCTGCTACCCGAGGAGCAACGCGTCGCCATCGCCCTGTACTACCTGGTCGGCATGCCGGTCGCCGAGGTGGCACGGGAGACCGCGGCCCCGGTGGGCACGGTCAAGGCCCGACTCTCCCGGGGGCGCACTGCGCTCGCCGGTCTGCTCGCCGTCTCTGACCTGGAGGAGGCCACCGATGCGTGACGAACCGACCTTCGTCGAACACGTCCGGCGGGACCTGCTCGACGTGCGCTGGCCCAGCCCGGAGGAGATCCGCGCCCGAGCCCGTCGCCGCAGCCAGCGCAGGATCGTGGTGTCCACCGTCGTGCTGGCCCTCGCCGGGGTTTCCGCCGTGGCGGTCGCCGCGCCGAGGACGTCCCCGCCATCGGTGCACCCGGCCGCCTCCGCCTCGCCCACCCGGCACGAGATCACCACCGATGCCCTGCTGCAGCCGACCGACCTGCCGGAGCCGGTTTACGTGCAGCTCAGCCAGGCAGGGCTGGGCGAGCCGGTCCGGCTGGACGATACGCTCGGCCGTTGCCGGACGAGCCAGGGGCAATCGGACGGCTGGCAGATGTCCATCCTGTCCCGTTCACAGACCCTCATGCGGAAGGCCACCCAGGGCGTCCTGGTGCCGGGCGACGCCCTGGCCATGCAGGATCTCTTCAGGCTGGAACCACAGACGGCTCGACAGCTCTTCACCAGTCTGGACGACCTGGTCGCGCCGTGCGCCGAGTGGCGAAGCGTCTCACAGCTGGAGACGGTGGACAGCACCCACACCGTGGAGGTGATCCACCGGTGGGCGGTGGTGCAGCGGGGCTTCGCGGGGGACGACGCCGCCATCCTGCGGGACACGTTCACGGCTGCTCGGGACGTGCAGACCGGGCAGACGTTCGGCAATGCACCGCCGCCGACCCTCCTGGCCATCGTCCGGGTCGGTGACACTGTCTCGCTGCTCCGCATTGCAGATGGCGGCACCGAGGCGAAACTCCGCCAGCTCGCCGTGGCGGCGGCAGCCCGGATGTGCGCCGCCGCCAACCCGGCCTGCTGACCCCAACCGAGGCGCTCGACCCGAGCAACATGCGGCGATGATCCGCGCAACATCAGGGATGTTGGTGCCTCCCGGCGCCCGGAGGCAGCAACAACGCTGAAGTTGCGCGGATCAGGCGCGATCAGGCGCGATCAGGGGCCGCAGGGGCCGCCACAAAGGCTCAGAGTGGGATGTTGCCGTGCTTCTTGGGAGGCAGGGTCTCCCGCTTGGTGCGCAGCACCCGCAGCGCCCGGACGATCTGGGTGCGCGTCTCGTGCGGGGGGATCACCGAGTCGATGTACCCGCGCTCGGCCGCCACGTACGGGTTGGCCAGGGTGTCCTCGTACTCGGCGATCTTCTCGGCCCGGACCGCCGCCGGGTCGTCGGCGCCGGCCAGTTCGGAGCGGTAGAGGATGTTCACCGCGCCCTGCGCGCCCATCACGGCGATCTGGGCGGTCGGCCACGCGAAGTTCAGGTCCGCGCCGAGGTGCTTGGAACCCATCACGTCGTACGCCCCGCCGTACGCCTTGCGGGTGATCACGGTGACCTTGGGGACGGTCGCCTCGGCGTACGCGTAGATGAGCTTGGCGCCCCGGCGGATGATGCCGTCCCACTCCTGGCCGGTGCCGGGCAGGAAGCCGGGCACGTCCACGAAGGTCAGCACCGGGATGTTGAACGCGTCGCAGGTGCGGACGAACCGGGCGGCCTTCTCCGAGGCGGCGATGTCCAGGGTGCCGGCGAAGTGCATCGGCTGGTTGGCCACCACGCCCACCGGCCGTCCCTCGACCCGGCCGTAGCCGACCACGATGTTCTGCGCGTAGAGCGGCTGGACCTCCAGGAACTCCCCGTCGTCGAGGACGTGCTCGATCACCGTGTGTATGTCGTACGGCTGGTTGGCCGAGTCCGGGATCAGGGTGTCCAGGGCCCGGTCCTCGTCGCTGACGGTGAGGTCGGCGAGAGCCTCGAGGACCACCGGCTCGTCGAGGTTGTTCGACGGCAGGTACGACAGCAGTGCCTTGACGTAGTCGACCGCGTCCTCCTCGTCGCTGGCGAGGTAGTGCGCATTGCCGCTGCGGGAGTTGTGTGTGCGTGCCCCGCCCAGCTCCTCCATGCCGACGTCCTCGCCGGTCACCGTCTTGATCACGTCGGGGCCGGTGATGAACATGTGCGAGGTCTGGTCGACCATCACGGTGAAGTCGGTGACCGCCGGGGAGTAGACGGCGCCGCCGGCGCAGGGCCCCATCACCAGAGAGATCTGCGGGATGACGCCGGAGGCCCGCACGTTGCGGAAGAAGATCTCACCGTAGAGGCCGAGCGAGACCACGCCCTCCTGGATGCGCGCGCCACCGGAGTCGTTGATGCCGACCACCGGGCAGCCGATCTTCATGGCGAGGTCCATCACCTTGACGATCTTCTGGCCGAAGACCTCGCCGAGCGAGCCGCCGAAGACCGTGAAGTCCTGGGCGAAGACGCACACCTGCCGGCCGTCCACCGTGCCGTAGCCGGTGACCACACCGTCGCCGTACGGGCGGTTCTTCTCCAGCCCGAAGGCCGTGGACCGGTGCCGGGCCAACTCGTCGAGTTCGACGAAGGAGCCCTCGTCGAGCAGCATCTCGATCCGCTCGCGGGCGGTCTTCTTGCCGCGCGCGTGCTGCTTCTCGACCGCGCGGGCCGACCCGGCGTGCACCGCCTCGTCGACCCGGCGCTCCAGGTCCGCCAGCTTGCCGGCAGTGCTGTGGATGTTGGTCCCGGTCTCGGTAGTCACCCAGGGAATATAACGATGGTTCAGGTCGGTGCCGCTGTGCAGTACGCCTCAGTGCCGCCGTGGCGACCGTCGTAGGCTGGCGGAATGTCGGGCTCCCCGTACACCAATCTGGACCGCCCGCCGCTGTCGGCGGCCCGGCTGAGCCGCGCGTTGATCGCGCCGAACGGGCCGTGGGCCCGGCTGGAGCTGCGCGCCGAGACCGGCTCCACCAACGCCGACGTGGCCGAGGCCGCCCGGGCCGGCGAGCCCGAGGGTCTGGTCGTGGTCGCCGAGCAGCAGACCGCCGGGCGTGGCCGGCGCGGTCGGGTCTGGCAGTCGCCGGCGCGCGCCGGCATCGCCACCAGCGTGCTGCTACGACCCGGCGAGGCCGTGCCGGACCGCGGCTGGCTGCCGGTGACACCCACGGGGTACGGGTGGCTGCCGTTGCTGGCCGGGGTGGCGCTGGTGGAGGCGGTGGCCCGGTTGGCCGAGCTGGAGGCCTCCCTGAAGTGGCCCAACGACCTGCTGATCGACGGCGCAAAGTGTGCGGGCGTGTTGGCCGAGGTCGTGCCGGGTCGTTCGCCCGACGAACCGCCGGCCATCGTGCTCGGCATCGGGCTGAACGTGACGCTGCGCGCCGACGAGCTGCCGGTCAACCCGACCGGGTTGCCGGCCACCTCGCTGCAGCTGGCCGGCGCGGTGGCAACCGACCGGGACCCGTTGCTGCGGGCCCTGCTGCGCGCGGTGGCCGAGTGGTACGAGCGTTGGCGTTCGGCGGGCGGCGACGCGGTGGCCAGCGGCCTGCGTGACGCCTATCTGGCGGCGTGCGGAACGGTTGGTCGTGAGGTGCGCGTCCTGCTCCCCGACGGGGAGGTTCTGACCGGCACCGCCACCGGGGTGGACCGGGACGGCCAGCTTCAGGTGGCCACCCCGGCGGCCACCCGCACCCTGGCCGCTGGCGACGTCCTCCACCTGCGCTGATCCACCCTCTCGCGATCTTGCGGTCGCCGCCCACGCGCGACGGGCGAGAGCCGCAGGGCACCGGCCCGACGTGCATGATCGGGAAGAGCGGGGTGGGGCCGCGTGGCGGATGTTGTGGTGGGCCCTGGGGGGTTTACCGTCTGCGCGTCGAGAAGAAGGCGTTGGAGGTTCCCCGTGGCGTTTCCAGAAGACGTGCTCACCAAGGACGAGCACGTCGTGCTGCACCTGCATCCGCACTGGAAGGCACTGATCCGGCCGATCGTGGTGCTGGTGCTGGCCATCGCCGCGGTGGTGGTCGGCGTGCTCCTGCTGCCCGAGAGTAGCGGCGGGTCGATCGCGATCGCCGTGATCGGGGTGATCGCCCTGGTCGCGGTGCTCTGGCTCGGTCTGTGGCCGTTCCTGGTCTGGCGGACCACCCACTACCTGTTCACCAACGAGCGCGTGCTGCTCCAGCAGGGTGTCTTCTCCCGGGACCGGCGGGACCTCCCACTCACCCGGATCAACGACCACTCGATGAACCAGCACTTCTTCGAGCGGCTGCTCGGCTGCGGCACGTTGACCATCGAGTCGGCCGGCGAGCGCGGCCAGTCGGTGCTCGCCGACGTGCCGGGGGTCGGTCGTGTGCAGACCACCCTGTACGAGCTGGTCGAGGCACAGCACGACAAGCACTCGCTGGGTGACGGGGAGATGCGCGACATCCTCGCCGACATGCGCGAGGGAAAGCCGCTGCGCGACACCACGACCTGATCGTCCGCGCCGACTGAGGCCCGCCCTGGCCGGAGTCGGGGCGGGTCAGTCGTGTGGTTCGGCCTTCGCCGGGCCGCCTTCGGGCTGTTCGGGCCCGTCCGGGCTGGTCTCGGCTGGGTCGGGCCCGTCCGGGCTGGTCTCGGCTGGGTCTCTCGCGGGCTGGTCGGCGCCGGTCGGGCCGTCGTCGGGCCGGTCAGCCTCGGGCAGATCCGCCTCGGGTGGGTCGGCCGGGCCCGCTGGTTCGGCCGGTTCCGCCGGGCCGGCTGGTTCGGCCGGGCCGGCTGGTTCGGCCGGGCCGGCTGGTTCGGCCGGGCCGGCTGGTTCGGCTTCGGTCGGTCGGGCGGCGAACCAGCCGCGGAAGCGGGTCCGCAGCACCTCCTGCTCGGGCCGGTCGTCCGGGCCGAGGCGGAGCATGGTGCCGGTGAGGCTGACGGTGCCCAGCCCTGGGCGGGCGGTGGACGGCCGGGCGCCCATCACGTCGACGCGGACGGCGAGTCGGTCCCCGGCGCGCACCGGAGCGAGCCAGCGCAGCTCCTCCAGACCGGGGGAGGCGTCCGCGGCAGCCCGGGACAGCAGGTGGTCGACGTACGCGCGCATGAACAGGCTGACCGTGTAGAAGCCACTCGCGATCAACCCACCGTGCCGGCTCTCCCCGGCCAGGTCGGTATCGACGTGGTACCACTGCGGGTCGAAGCGGCGGGCGAAGGCGACCATCTCGTCGCCGTCCACGGTGACCACGCCGAGATCGACGGTGAGCCCCGGGACGAGATCCTCGAAGAACAGCTCGGCGGGTTGCCCGGTGCCGGAGCGCGTGGCGGGTGTCGTCACCGGCGGGGCGAGCGGCGGGTGCCGGCGTGCAGTTCCGCGGCGAGTTCCGCGTCCAGGTCGGCGGCGGGGCTGACGCCCGGCCGCGTGGCCCGACCCTGGGTGGGTGCGCCGGGCGGTAGGTCACCGCGTTGCACGGACTCCGCTTCCTCCAGCTCGGACACGGACTCGGCGAGCTCAGCGACCGGGTCCATCTCCGCCATGGTGTCCCACTCGTCGCGCGGGATGCCGTGCCAGGTGGAGTCGGGCTTCGTCTCCTCCTCGACCGGTGCGACGGGTTGGAAGACGAAGGTTCGGTAGGACCAGAACCGGAACAGCGTGGCCAGCAGGACACCGACGGTCTTGGCCACGTTCAGTGCCAGGAGGCCGTGTACGCCGAGGCCGTACTTGGCCGCGGCCACGGCACCAAGCTCAATGAGCAGGCCGGCACCGTTGAATAGGAAGAAAAGGAGGTATTCCCGGCGAAGTGCCGATTTCGGGCGATCCCGGTACGTCCAGTGCCGATTCATCAGGTACGACGTGATCGTGGCGACGATGGTCGCGATCACGGTCGCCTTCAACTGGCCATTGACGAAAACAGTCAGTGCAAGGGCATTGAACACCGCGTAATTGATGACAGTGTTGATGCCGCCGACGATGCCGAACTTGAGCGCCTCGTGGATGAACTTCTGCCAGCGCTCAGGCAGCAGACGGACAAGACGCATGCGAAACACCTTAGGGCAGTTGGTGCGGCCGGTGATCACCGGCCGAACGAGGTGGGCGGCAGGTCACGCTCGGTGGTCACGCTCGGGCTTCACCTGCGGAAGAGTCGGGGTTCCCGCTTCGACGAAGACGAACCGCCGGTACGACCAGAATCGGAACAGCGTGCCGAGTCCCGTGCCGACGATGTAGCTGGCCACGTTGTCGGCCAGACGCGTCTGGAACACGGACGGCCAGATGCTGCCGAGCCCGTACCGGCTGAGCGCGAGGCAGGCCACCGCGATGCCGAGGCCGACCGCGTTGAACAGGAAGAACAGCGCGTACTCACGGGCCGGGTTGTTGCGTTGACGGTGTCGCCACGTCCAGAACCGGTTGCCGATGAAGGCGACGGAGGCCGCGATCACGGTGGAGATGGTCTTCGCCGTCAACTCCTCGACGCCGCGACTGCTCGTCAGGTAGTTGAAGAGCGCGAAGTCGATGATGAAGGCGATCCCGCCCACTGTGGCGAACTTGCTCATCTCGCGGACGAGGTGGCCGAAGCGGTCCAGCAGTTTGCCGACCAGACCCTGTCGGGTCTGCCGGGGTCCCGGTTGCTCCCCGGTCATCGTGGCGGCCACGGAGGGAGCCTACCGGTTGCCGACCAGTCAGAGGGGTAGCAACGGCGAGCAGGCGTGGTCGCTCGAAGGAGCCCATCACCCTGTGCGAAACCGTTGAACGCAGCGTAACCAATTGGGAGGACTGACGCGCCCCGGAACGGGAATCCACGCACCGGTCGGCGGGGCAGGTCACGGTCCGACCGCAACAAGCGTCCGCCGGGGTGCACAACAAGATTTGCGTGAAACTGCGCGGGAAAGCGGGTATCAGCTCGTGATGCCGCAGCGTGGCCGTACCTTGTGCAGTTCTTCACAACCAGTCCCACTGACTCGGAAGGCTGCCCGGTTTACGCTGAGGCCAATCCCAGGTTTCCACGAAGGCGACGCATCGCGCCGCTGAGTCTCGTGCATCCCATAGATCGGTCAGCGTCGACCACAAGGAGATGTGTCATGGTTGCTCCGGCTGTTGTGCGGGGTATTGATCAGGCCCCGACGTCCCATCCGAAACTGCTCGCCTGGGTCCGTGAGGTCGCGGAACTGACCACCCCCGATCGTGTGGTCTGGGTGGACGGGTCCGACGACGAGTGGCGCCGCCTCACCGACGAGCTGGTCGAGGCCGGAACGCTCATCCGGCTGAACCCGGAGAAGAAGCCCAACTCGTTCTACGCGCGTACCGATCCGACGGACGTCGCCCGGGTCGAGGAGCGCACCTACATCTGCTCCGTCGACGAGGCGGACGCCGGCCCCACGAACAACTGGATGTCGCCGCCGGAGATGAAGCGGACGATGACCGATCTCTACCGCGGCTCGATGCGCGGTCGGACGATGTACGTCATCCCGTTCGTCATGGGCCCGGTCGAGGCCGAGTCCCCGATGTTCGGTGTCGAGATCACCGACAGCCCGTACGTGGTCGCCTCGATGCGGATCATGACGCGGATGGGCGCCCGGGTTCTCGAGGCGATGGGTGACGACGCGGACTTCGTGCACGCGCTGCACTCGATCGGCGCCCCGCTCGCGCCCGGCCAGCAGGACGTCGCCTGGCCGTGCAACGAGACGAAGTACATCTCGCACTTCCCGGAGACCCGGGAGATCTGGTCGTACGGCTCGGGTTACGGCGGCAACTCGCTGCTCGGCAAGAAGTGCTACTCGCTGCGGATCGCGAGCGTGATGGGCCGGGACGAGGGCTGGCTCGCCGAGCACATGCTGATCCTCAAGATCACCTCGCCGGAGGGCAAGACCTACCACATCGCCGGCGCGTTCCCCTCGGCCTGCGGCAAGACCAACCTGGCCATGGTCGAGCCGACCATCCCGGGTTGGAAGGTCGAGACGATCGGCGACGACATCGCCTGGATGCGGTTCGGCCCGGACGGCCGCCTCTACGCGGTCAACCCGGAATACGGGCTGTTCGGTGTGGCGCCCGGCACCGACTGGAAGACCAACGCCAACGCCATGCGCACCCTGGACCGGGGCAACTCCGTCTTCACCAACGTCGGCCTCACCGACGACGGTGACGTCTGGTGGGAGGGCATGGGGGAGCCGCCGGCGCACCTGATCGACTGGAAGGGCAACGACTGGACGCCGGAGAGCGAGGGCCTCTCCTCGCACGCGAACAGCCGTTTCTGCACCCCGATCACCCAGTGCCCGATCCTCGCCGACGAGTACTTCGACCCGAACGGCGTGCCGATCGACGCGATCCTCTTCGGTGGCCGCCGCAAGGACACCATCCCGCTGGTGACCGAGGCCCGCGACTGGGTGCACGGCGTCTACATGGGTGCCACGCTCTCCTCGGAGACCACCGCTGCCGCGTCCGGCGCCGTTGGCGTGGTCCGGCGGGACCCGATGGCGATGCTGCCGTTCATCGGCTACAACGCCGGGGACTACTTCCGGCACTGGATCGAGATGGGCAAGGGCACCGACGGCGACGAGGCGAAGCTGCCGAAGATCTACTACGTCAACTGGTTCCGTAAGGACCCGGAGGGTTCGTTCCTCTGGCCGGGCTTCGGGGAGAACTCCCGGGTGCTCAAGTGGGTCGTCGAGCGGATCGAGGGCACGGCCGACGCGGTCGAGACGCCGGTGGGCATGGTTCCCGCACCCGACGCTCTGGACGTCGAGGGCCTGGACATGACCCCGGAGGACGTTCGGATCGCCCTGAAGGTCGACCCGGACGAGTGGCGCAACGAGCTTCCGATGATCACCGAGTGGTTCGAGAAGTTCGGTGACAAGCTGCCGGGCGTGCTCTGGGCCGAGCTGGACGCGCTGCGCGCCCGCCTCGACGCCGCACAGCCGCAGCGGTAGGTGTGAAGAGCGCCCCCTGCGGGCAACATCGGATCCCATGAGGACGGCCGCCGAGACCCAGGTCCGGCGGCCGTCCGCCGTCCGGGTGCTCACCATCCTGCTCGCGACGACGGCGGCGGCCACCGTCGTGGTCGAGCTGCTCAACTGGTGGTACGCCCCGGAGCAGGGTTTCGGGCTGGCCGTACGGACCGGCTTTGCCATGCTGCGCTCGTTCGGTTTCCTGCTGTTGATCGGGCACGTCCGGAAGGGCCGGACGGTCGCCCGCCCGTTCGGGCTGATCCTCGCGGTCACCACGATCTTCGCCGTCGGCCGGCTCATCGTGCCTCGGCAGGGGGTGCCGCCGCTGCCCGGCCTGCTCGGCTTCGCGATCCTCACAGCGCTCTGTGCCGCAGTGGTCTGGCTGCTCTACCGCTCGTCGGCGTTGGCCGGGCACCTGGTCCGGCACCGTCCACGCCTCGTCATCGACCGGGCCGGCATCTCCTGGCGGGAGACCCCTCCACGCCGACCGCAGGCCAGCGCCTGGCTGCTGACCAGCCGGGTGGCGGCGTTCACCTACAGCCCGCTGATGCTGGTGCCGGCCCTGGTGGCCGGGGGTTCCATCCTGGACGGGCGGCTGACCGCGGTGCCGGCCGTGCTGCTCTGGTTCGGTGCCGGCATCGCCGCCAGCTACGCAGTGCTGTTCTGCACCGCGTTCCTGATGCGGGGCAAGGACTGGGCGCGTGGGCTGCTGGTCGTCGTTACTGTGGCCGTACTCGCGGTGGACCTGCCGCTGTGCTGGTGGCTGTTGGGCGTGGACGGCCTGGTCCGCGACGGCGGCCCACTGCTCGCCGCGGCTGGGCTGACCCTCTACGGTTTGCGCCGCGCTTCCCGCGCGGACGACGTCGCGCCGGCCTGACGGCGGCGCCGTCCCGCGCCCGGCTGGCGCCATTCCTCAGCTCTGACCAGGTAGTGACAGCCGCTGTAGAGCTGCCCCAGATATGGGGCGACCCGCGCTGAAGTCGCTCCCGCTCCGCTCCGGCTCCCGCTCCGCTCCGGCTCCGCTCCCGCGTCCGTGTCCACGCCGCCCAGGCTCTGCCCGATGCCCCATATTCGGGGCAGGTCTACAGGCTGTTGGACAGGTAGGCCCGCCTACCCGGCGCTGATGCCTCCCGACATGAGCGGCCTTCCTTTGGCCACGCCTGGACTGCTCGCGCCTGCCGCTGGCGGCGTTCGCGTTCCTCACGGCAGGAAGTCAGCGCCGTGCGGGTGCGGCCCGCACGAGCGGACAGAGGGCAGGATGGCGGGTGGCGCCGGTCACAACGGTCGGCGTGGGCGGCGCGGGTGGATCGTCGGGGCGGTGCGGGGACAGGCACGGCCGCACCGCGTTGGTCGGAGGGAGGCGCGGTGAGCGACGAGTTCGACGTGGTGGTGGTGGGAGCGGGGCCGGCCGGGGCGGCCGCCGCGCTGACGGCGCGACGGGCGGGTGCCAGTGTGCTGCTGCTGGACCGGGCCGACTTTCCCCGGGACAAGGCGTGTGGCGACGGGATCGCCGCGCATTCGATGGACGTGCTCGCCGAGCTGGGGGTGACCGAGGCGGTGGAGGGCTACGCGCCGCTGCCCGCGCTGCGGATGATCGCGCCGGGCGGCGGCGCCGTGGCCCGGGCGCTGCCCCGACCCGCGTACACAGTGCCTCGAAAGGTCTTCGACGCGCGTCTGGTGGCGGCCGCCGTGGCGGCCGGCGCCCAGCTGCGCCGGCACACCGTGCGCCAGGTCGAAGCGCGCGCCGACCGGGTGGTGCTCGACGGCGAGTTGTCCGGCCGGGTGGTGGTGGGCGCGGACGGCGCCGGGTCGGTGGTCCGTCGGGCGCTCGGCCACCCGCAGAATCCCGACCGGCACCTGGCGCTGGCCATCCGGGGGTACGCTCCGGCGCTGCCCGGCCCGTCCGAGCAGCTCATCGTCACCTCGAAAGCCCGCTGGCCGGCGTACGCCTGGTCGTTTCCGATCGGTGACGGGCGGGCCAACGTCGGGTACGGGGAGGTGCTGCGCGGTGAGCCGTTGAGCCGGGCGTACCTGCTGGACCGGCTGGCCGCGCTGCTGCCCGGCACCGACCTGGCGACGGTGACCGCGTTGCGCGCCCATCACCTGCCGCTCTCCACCCACCGGCCGTCACCGGGTCAGGGGCGCACGCTGCTGGCCGGGGACGCGATGTCGCTGATCAATCCGTTCACCGGGGAGGGCATCTTCTACGCGCTGCTCTCCGGTGCGCTGGCCGGGGAGGCAGCGGCCCAGGCGCCGGAGACGGCTGCCCAGCGCTACGCCCACGGGTTGCGCCGCCGCCTCGGCACCCACCTGAGACACAGCTCGGTCGCGGCGTGGTTGGCCCGGCGGCGTCGGGTGGTGGATGCGGCGGTCCGGGCTGCCCGCCGGGACGACCGGGTGTTCTACGACGTGGTCGAGCTGGGGCTGGGTGACGGACGCCTCACCGCTCGCACGCTGGCAATGATCGGGATCGGTCTGCCCGGCGGGGATGGGGCTCCGAGGCAGTGATCTGGTCGAAGGGTCGCTACGCTGCTAGGTGATGACGCTGCGGAACCTTATCTACTCCGTCTACGAGCGCCGGCTCACGGCGAAGCTCGCGGGTAAGCCGGTGCCCCGACACGTCGGGGTGATGTGCGACGGCAACCGCCGTTGGGCGAAGGAAATGGGCTTCGTCGACCCGAACGACGGGCACCGGGTCGGCGCGGCGAAGATCAAGCATGTGCTCGGCTGGTGTGACCAGGCTGGCGTCGGGCACGTCACCCTCTATCTGCTGGCCACCGACAACCTGCGCCGTCCGGCGAGTGAGCTGGACCCACTCCTCAAGATCATTGAGGACCTGGCGGTGGAGCTGGCGGAGGAGGGCAACCCCTGGCGGCTGCGCATCGTCGGGGCTCTCGATCTGCTGCCGGCGCAGACCGCGGCGGCGCTCAAGGGCGCCGAGGAGCGCACCCGTGAGCGCACCGGCGGTGCGGAGGTCAACATCGCGGTGGGGTACGGCGGTCGCCGGGAAATTACCGACGCGGTCCGCTCGCTGCTGCTGGAGCACGCGGCCACGGGCGGCACGCTGGAGGAACTGGCCGAGGTGCTGGACGTCGAGCACATCGCCGAGCACCTCTACACCCGTGGCCAGCCCGACCCCGACCTGGTTATCCGCACGAGCGGCGAGCAGCGGCTGTCCGGCTTCATGCTCTGGCAGTCCGCGCACTCGGAGTTCTACTTCTGCGAGCTCAACTGGCCGGATTTCCGGCACATCGACTTCCTGCGGGCCCTGCGCTCGTACGCCACCAGACAACGCCGCTACGGCGTCTGAACGGGCGGCGACAGAGCTGTCGCCGCCCCGACCGGTCAGGGCAGGTGGGTCAGTGCCCGGGTGAGGAAGTCACCCAGCGCAGCCGGGGACTCGATCGTCAGGTCGGCGGCGTTCGCCACCTCCTGACCGGTCTCCGGGTTGGCAACGGCCACGCAGACACCGACGAAGTCCGGGTCGGCCGCGGCGCGGGTGCGCAGCGCCGCGAAGGCCTTGATGTCCGAGACGTCGTCGCCGAAGTACCAGGCGCCGGTCGCACCCTTGATCGCCTCGCCGATCACCATGCCCTTGTCCCGGTCGACCGGGGGCTTGAGCTCCAGCACCATCCGCCCGGCCTGCACCCGCAGCCCCAGCCGGTCGGCCTGCGCCTGCCCCCACTGCTGCACCGTGGAGCCGAGCTGCGGGGCGGTACGCCAGTGCAACGCCACGGAGAGCCGCTTGTACTCGACCAGCGTGCCGGGCGGCAGCTCCGCCCGGGCCTGGTCGGCCAGCTCCTGCATGGTCGGCACCCAGGGCAGCGCGGCCGGCTCGGTGACGGTTTCCCCGCCGCAGTGGCTGTGCTCCAGCCCGTAGAGGCCGTAGAGGTCCACGCCGGTGAGCCCGCCGAGCTGGTCCCGGAGGAACTCGACGGGCCGGGCGGACACGATCGCGACCCGCTGCACGATCGGGGCCAACGCCTCGATCGCGGCCAGCACCTTGGGCGCCGGGCGCACCGCGGTCGGATCGTCGTCGACGGGCGCGAGCGTGCCGTCGAAGTCGAAGAAGAGCACGGTCCCGGCCGCCCGGCTGGCGGTGGTCCGCCAGGCCTGGTCGGCGTTCAACGGGGTTCTCGGCTGCTGATTGCCCAGATTCAACGGCGGCACGCGCGTCAGCGTACCCCGGCGATGGGGGCTCATTCCTGGCCGAGCGGACCCGTTCGGCGGTACGAGATCAGCGTTCGGCGGCTCCTCGTCCGCGCCGGCCGAACGGCACCACCGCCGCCTCCTGGCCATGGCTCAACAGGTAGCCCTCCACGAACCCGGTATTGCGATCGCCGGTGTGGTTCTCGATCTCGTTGAGCCGTGCCACCAGAAACTCGGTGAGGGCGCTGATCCGGTTGTCGAGGCGCTCGTGCAGCTCGGCGACGACGGCCAGGATGACCGCGGTGCCGGCGGTGACGAGCGCAAAGAGATTGACGAGCAGCGGAAGCTGCCCACCTTCGACCGCGAGGGTCACCACGTTGCCGGTCGCCCACAGTGTCAACGACACCGTTGCGACCACGACTGCCAACCATTTCAGGGTCATGGACAGACCCCTCCTTCTGTCCCGCAGGGCTAGGTTCGGCCTTGTCCCGTCCCCCCGCCGATGACGAGCCCAAGCAGTACGAATAGGGACGCTAGCGTGCCCGTTCCTGCCCCGGAGGTAAACGAATGAACCCGACCAGGCGTTCTTTCGCTATCTGAGGAACTACCCTGCTTGATTGCCCCTTTTTCGGACATCGACCGGCAACGTTGGGCGGTATGCGAGATATCTGATGGTTTCCCGGATGTGGAACTTCTCCGCGTCCGACACGTTCGGGTCGACCAGGCGGCGCAGTAGCGCCTCGACATCGGGGTCCATCGGAGGGGCGGGTTGACCGGTGCGAGGGCCGGCCGTGGTGCGGTCCCAACCGAGCGCGGCGAAGGCGGCGGCCGGATTCAGCCCGAGGCCCTCGCAGAAGGCGACCACCCGTTCGGCTTCCGGGTCGCTGGCCCAGTCGCCCCGGACCCACCGATTGATGGTCTGCCGGGAGACGCCGGTGCGCCGGGACACCTCGGTGCCACTCCAGGCCCGGGTCGCCCGTGCCTCGTCCAGGGCGCGTCGGACGAAGGTGGCGAAGGCGATCTTCCGCGCATTGGCCGTCTCGGTCACCCCGTGACGGTACGGCCAGCCGGCGACGGGCGCGCGCGCCGCCTCGCTGCTGTCACGCAGACGTGACGGGATCTTCGGGTTTCCGGTAAACGATTCAGCTTCACTGTTGAGGGGTGCCACGCGGGCAGAATAGATGCCCGTAGTGGCGAAGGTAAGCGGACGAAAAGCTGATACTGTCACGCCCATGGGACAATCTACGGTGTGTCTCGTGCATGAGACGATTGGTGCTCACATGCGTCACCCCTCCGGTGCCAAGGGGGTGTGGTGACCGAGCTCGCCACCCGCGCCCAGGCCTTCGGGCTGATCGCTGAGGGAGTGGCCGCGGGGCTGACCGCCCCCTGGCGGCTCTACCTGGCCCGAGGCTGCCGCTACCTGTCGCTGAGCGTCGGCGATCGCATCGAGTGGAACGCCTGGCGTACCCATCTCGGCTGCCCTGAGCTGAGCGTTCGCGTCTACGACGCCGGCGGTGAGATCCGCAGGTCCTCGGTGGCCGAGGTCGTGCTGGACGGCTGCCGGATCAGCGTCGAGCTGGTCGAGGAGGTCAGCACCGACGACCTGGACCGGCTGCTCGTCGCGGATCCCACCACCATCGAGCCGGAGGAGCGATGACCTGCCGTCCTGGCCGGGCCGGAGCTGCCCGATGAGCCCCTTTCTCGCGGTCTTCCTCGTCCTGGTGCTCGGTGCCACCAGCTATGCGGCCGGCCGGCTGCACGGGCAGCTCAGCTACCGCATCGGCTACCGCTTCGGTTACCGGCAGGGCTACTTCGACGGTGATCGGGGCGCCTGGAACAGGCGTCGCCGTGACGCTCAGGCGGCGATCGCCTCGGCACTGTCGGTCGCCCCGGCGAGCGTGACCCGCTCGGCCAGCACCGTCGCCCGCCCGGGCACCACGTACACCGGCTCGTCGTTCACCGCGCCGGCCGCCCCGATCACCGGGCGGCACCCGACCGGCACGCTCGTCCGACGTACCGGTTGAGGTCGGTCGGCGGGCGTACACCCGCCGACCGACGCCACGAACGCGGTGCGTCGTCCGCGGCGGACACGCACCGTCGGGCCCCGTCAGACCGGTGACGGTGGCCCCACCGGCCGGGATGCGCGCAGGGGGCATGCATCCCGGCCGGTTCCGCCGCGTCCACCGCCGGCATCCGCGCTGCTGAGGGGCCAGACCAACCGGTGTGCGCACACCCGACTTGGGAGATCCACGTCCGACCTCTAGCCGGAAGAGTCCGGCGGGGCTAGCGTCTAGGCATGGCACGGGGTTCTCCCGAGCCAGCCGGTCCGCCCGGATCTGCGACCTCGCGCACGGGGTTCCGCATCCGACCCCGTGTCCCCGGGCACCGGAGGAGGCGGAACACGGGTGGCGGGTGCCCATCCGTCGGAGCAGGCCTGTGACGACTCGCCGTACCACCGCCGGTGCCGACCAGACCCCGGCCGCGACTGCCACGACCCGCCGCGCCACCAGGAGCCGCCGTACGGCGGCCGCCGCGCCGGCCGACCCGAAGGAGCCGCGACCAGCCGGCCAGGCCTTTGTCCTGGACACGTCCGTGCTGCTCTCCGATCCGGCGGCGTTCCACCGGTTCGCGGAGCACGAGGTGGTGCTGCCCCTGGTGGTCATCACCGAGCTGGAGGGCAAGCGGCACCATCCGGAGCTGGGCTGGTTCGCCCGGCAGTCGCTGCGGATGCTCGACGAGCTGCGGGTTCGACATGGTCGACTGGACCGGCCGGTGCCGGCCAACGACGTCGGCGGCACCCTGCGGGTGGAGCTCAACCACACCGACGACGGGGTGTTGCCGCCCGGTTTCCGCACCGAGAGCAACGACGCCCGGATCCTCTCCGTCGCACTCAACCTCGCCGGCGAGGGCCGGGAGGTGACCCTGGTCAGCAAGGACATGCCGCTGCGGGTCAAGGCGGCCTCGGTGGGCCTGCGCGCCGACGAGTACCGCCACGGTCAGGCCAGCGACCCGACCTGGACCGGCATGTCCGAGATGGATCTGACCGATGAGCAGATCGGTTCGCTGTACGCCGGCGAGACGCTCGACCTCGACGAGGCGGCCGGGCTGCCCTGCCACACCGGCCTGGTGCTGCACTCGGGGCGTGGTTCGGCGCTCGGTCGGGTGCTGCCGGACAAGTCGGTCCGGTTGGTCCGGGGCGACCGCGAGGCCTTCGGGTTGCACGGCCGCTCGGCCGAGCAGCGCATCGCCCTCGACCTGCTGCTCGACGAGTCGATCGGGATCGTGTCGATGGGCGGTCGGGCGGGCACCGGCAAGTCGGCGTTGGCGCTCTGCGCCGGGCTGGAGGCGGTGATGGAGCGCCGCCGGCACAAGAAGGTGATCGTGTTCCGCCCGCTGTACGCCGTCGGCGGCCAGGAGTTGGGCTACTTGCCGGGCTCCGAGTCGGAGAAGATGTCGCCGTGGGCCCAGGCGGTCTTCGACACGCTCGGCGCGGTGGTCCACGAGAACGTGCTGGAGGAGGTCACCTCGCGGGGCATCCTCGAGGTGCTGCCGCTGACCCACATCCGCGGGCGCAGCCTGCACGATGCCTACGTGATCGTGGACGAGGCCCAGTCGCTGGAGCGCGGGGTGCTGTTGACCGTGCTGTCCCGGATCGGGCAGGGCTCCCGGGTGGTGCTCACCCACGACGTGGCCCAGCGGGACAATCTGCGGGTCGGCCGGCACGACGGGGTGACGGCCGTCATCGAAGCGCTCAAGGGTCATCCGCTCTTCGCGCACGTCACGCTCAGCCGTTCGGAGCGGTCGCCGATCGCCGCGATGGTGACGGATCTTCTGGAGGACATCCCGATCTGATGTCGTTATGTAGGGGTTTGTCCGCATTCTAGCTGTGGCACAGATCACAAACAGGCCGGTTGGTTTCCCATCAGCCTCACTGTGCGCAATCGTGTCCCACGAGCGTCCACGCACCATGAGCATCGTTGATGATCGTTCGTCCTGGGATGGGCGGCATCGGCGGCGGTCTGTGCGTCGGCGCGACCGGCAACCGGTCGGGGCGCTCGTGGCACGGCTGACGGCCCACCTGTGGCCGGCCGCGCCGCGTCCTTGCCCCCGAGGAAGGGACCACTTCGTGAGTCGGCTGTGGAGCCGGTTGGGTGCCCGAACGGCCGCCGTGGCGCTGCTCTCCGTGGGCGTAGCCGGCGGCTTCTATCTGGGCGAAGACCGTGAAACCCAGCAACAGGGCCTGACCGAGCAGGTCAGCGTCGAGGTCGACCGGGCCGATTTCGCGTACCAGCGCGAGCGGCAGTCGGCCCACCAGGTGAAGTTCGCCCAGCAGCGGGCCGCCGAATACCAGGCCAAGCTGCGTGCGGCGCAGGCCGCCAAGGAAGCCGCCGAGCGGGCCCGCAAGGCCGAGGCCGCCGCGGCGTCCCGTAAGCGCGAGCGCGAGGCCGCCGCCAACGCGCCCGCCAAGCCGTACACCGGGCCGATCCCCGCGTCCTGCGAGGAGTACAGCGGCAACCGCAAGACCGGCTGCGCCATGACGATCGACGCCGGCTTCGGCATCTCCGAGTTCCCTTGCCTGGAGAAGCTCTGGACCAAGGAGAGCGGCTGGAACCACAAGGCCCGCAACTCCTCGACCGGCGCGTACGGCATCCCTCAGGCATACCCGGGCAACAAGATGAGCTCCGTCGCGTCCGACTGGCAGACCAACCCGGCCACCCAGATCAAGTGGGGGCTCGGCTACATCAAGGGCAGGTACAAGACGCCCTGCGGTGCCTGGACCTACTTCCAGAACAACCACACCTACTGACGGTTCAACGGCGGGGCAGGTGGGCGACCACCTGCCCCGCCGTCGCGCGTACGCCGGGCTGCTCGGACGGGACGCGAGTGGCGGTAGGCCGATTTTGCTGATAGCAGTTGTACGGTGACTCTGCACCCGTCAAGCGGCGACCCCTTCCGGTTCGGCACCGAGGCGTTCTACGCCGCGCTCGGCCGAGCCTTCGTCGCCATGTGTGCGGTGGTCCCGTTCCTCTTCCTCATCGAGGCCGTCGACCAGGGTCTCGCGTTCGGCCTGGACGCCACCGCCGGCATCATCCCGCAACGCATCGACGGGCTGGACGGGGTCTTCTTCTCCCCGTTCCTGCACCACGGCTTCGACCACCTCTACAGCAACAGCATCCCGCTGATCCTGCTGGGCACGTTCGTCCTGGCCGCCGGAGCCCGCCGGTTCCTCTGGTCGACCCTGGTCATCATCCTGGTCAGCGGCCTCGGCGTCTGGTTCACCGGCTCACCCAACTCGGTGGTGGTCGGCGCCAGCGGCGTCATCTTCGGCTACCTGGGCATCCTGCTCACCCGGGGCATCGTCGAGCGCAGCTGGTGGAACTTCGCCGTCTTCCTCCTGGTCGGCCTGCTCTACGGCTGGCAACTGGTCGGCATCCTCCCCACCGACGAGCGCATCTCCTGGCAGGGTCACCTGTTCGGGCTGCTCGGCGGGGTGGTCGCGGCGATCCTGTTCCGCCGACGGCGGCCGACCGTGGACGGGCCGGACTACTCGGGTGACACACTCCGCCTGCCCTGACCGATTCCCCGGCGCGCCTCTGGGACGTGCTTGCCGGACCGTCATCGCCCGCCTACGGTCGAGATCAGCAAGCGTTGATCCGTGAGCGGAAAGCGACGGTACGCCATGCGTGAGGTCGATGTCGCCGTGATCGGGGCCGGCCCGGCCGGTCTCTTCGCCGCGTACTACGCGGGGTTCCGGGGGTTGTCGGTGGCGGTGATCGACGCGCTGCCGGAACCGGGCGGCCAGGTCACCGCGATGTACCCGGAAAAGTTGATCCTCGACGTGGCCGGCTTTCCCGCCGTCAAGGGTCGCGACCTGGTGGCCAACCTGGTCGCCCAGGCAGCCCCGTTCAATCCGCAGTACCTGCTCGGCACGCGCGCCGAGAAACTCTCGTACACCGATGGGCGTCCGGTGCTCGGCCTGGCCAGCGGCGAGCAGCTCGGCTGCGGCGCGGTCGTGGTCACCGGCGGGCTCGGCAGCTTCAGTCCTCGGCCGCTGCCGTGCGCCGACGGCGCCCCCGGCTCGGGGATCGTCTACTTCGTCACCGAACCCGCCGAGTTGGCCGGCCGGGACGTGCTGATCGTCGGTGGCGGCGACTCCGCCTTCGACTGGGCGCTGGCGCTACAGCCGTTGGCCCGTTCGGTGACCCTGGTGCACCGACGGGAGAAGTTCCGAGCGCATGCCTCGACGGTGGCCCGGGTGCTGTCGCTGCCGGTGCGAGTGGTGGTCAACGCCGAGGTCAGCCGACTGATCGGGGACGGCACGGTGACCGGCGCCGAGGTGACCGTACGCGGTGGTGCGGCCGAGACGCTGCCGGTGGACGTCGTGGTGGCAGCCCTCGGCTTCACCGCCGATCTGGGGCCCCTCGCCGAATGGGGGCTACAGCTCGACCGCCGGCACATCCTGGTGGACAGCGCGATGGCGACGAACCTGCCGAGGGTCTTCGCGGCGGGTGACATCACCGAATACCCGGGCAAGGTCCGGCTGATCGCGACCGGCTTCGGCGAGGCCGCCACGGCGGTCAACAACGCGGCCGTGGCCATCGACCCGAGCGCGCACCTCTTCCCGGGGCACTCCTCCGACGCCGGCTGACCCTTGGTATCGAGGAAAGACCGGCTCGTGTCCGGATCGAGACGGCGCCTGGCGGTTCGCGGTCAGCGCCGGGCGGGCGGTGCCAGCGCGGCGATCAGCACGGCCACCATGGTCAGCGCGGCCCCGAGCAGGGTGTTCAGGCCGGGGTGCGAGGCGGCTGTGGGCGAGACCAGGTCCAGCAGGACCGCCCCCACGATCTGGCCGGCGATGGTGGCCAGACCGAGCAGCAGGACCCCGGTGAAGCGCACGATGGCCGCCGCGATGGCGATGAACACGATGCCGATCGGCCCGCCCAGATAGAGCCACGGCTCGGTGGGGAGGTGACCGGTCGGCCAGCCGCGCACCGCGAGGTCGATTGCGAACGCCACGAGCAGGGTAACCGTGCCGACGAAGAAGTTGACCAGCGTGGCGGTCAGCGCGCTGTCGGCGGCCGCCCGGACCCGGCCGTTGACCGCCTGCTGCCAGGCGGTGCCCACCCCGGCGATCAGGGGCAGCAGGGCCAGCGCCAACATGCCCGGGTCCTTGAGTCGGTCACCGACCGCGAGCCCGACCGCCAGCACGGTGAGCACCGCACCGGCGAGCCGTTGTCGGGTGACCGGCTGCCGGCCCGTCGGTCCGATCCCCGCCCGGTCCACGGCGAGGCTGCTGCCGCTCTGGCCGGCCACCACCGCCACGGTGAAGACGGCCACGCCCAGCGAGCCGATGGTCAGGCCCTGGGAGGCCACCAGGAACGCCCCGCACATGCCGCCGAGGCACTGCCACGGCCGCAGCGCGCCCCTCGCGAGCGCGCCCCGCAACGCGACCAGGCCACGCCGTCCACCGGGGGTGAGCGGCACCAGCACCAGGAGCACCACCAGGCCGCCGCCGAAGGAGACCACAGCGGCCGCGAAGCCGTCGGCCAGGCGTTCCCCCAGCTCGCCGTTGATGCGGGACTGCACCGCCACCGCGACCCCGGAGATCGATGCCAGCGCGACACCGGTGATCCGGCGGGCGGCGGACAGGACCGGTGGGGTCGCTGTGTCGGTGATGGTCACTCCTGTTCGGCCAGCGGACGACCGTCGAAGTCGATCGCGGAGTAGAGCGCCAACTTCTCCAACCGGTGGTACGAGTCGATCACCCGGATGGTGCCGCTCTTCGAGCGCATCACGATCGACTGCGTGTACGCGCCGCCGGCCCGGTAGCGCACCCCGCGCAGCAGATCCCCGGAGGTGACCCCGGTCGCCACGAAGAAGCAGTTGTCGCCAGTTACCAGATCATCGGTGCTCAGCACCCGGTCCAGGTCGTGCCCGGCGGCGATCGCCTTCTCCCGCTCCTGCTCGTCGCGCGGCCAGAGCTTGGCCTGCATCGCACCGCCCATGCACTTCAACGCGCAGGCCGAGATGATGCCCTCCGGGGTGCCGCCGATGCCCATCAGCACGTCGACATCCGACTCGCCCCGGGCGGCCGCGATGGAGCCCGCGATGTCACCGTCGGAGATGAACCGGATGCCCGCCCCGGTCCGGCGGATCTGCGCGACCAGGTCGTCGTGGCGGCTCCGGTCCAGCACGCAGACGGTCACCTCGGAGACGTCGGTGCCCTTGACCTTGGCGATCCGGCGCAGGTTCTCCGCCACACCGGCGTTGATGTCGATCACGTCGGCGTACACCGGCCCGACGGCGAGCTTCTCCATGTAGAACACGGCGCTGGGGTCGAACATCGCGCCGCGCTCGGAGACGGCCAGCACCGCCACGGCGTTCGGCATGCCCTTGCTCATCAGCGTGGTGCCGTCGACCGGGTCGACGGCGACGTCCACCTCCGGGCCGGTGCCGTCGCCGACGTGTTCGCCGTTGAAGAGCATCGGGGCGTTGTCCTTCTCGCCCTCGCCGATCACCACCACGCCGCGCATCTGGATCGAGTTGATCAGCTTGCGCATCGCGTCGACAGCGGCTCCGTCGCCGCCCTCCTTGTCACCCCGGCCCACCCAACGGCCGGCGGCCATCGCCGCGGCCTCGGTGACCCGGACCAGGTCGAGGGCAAGGTTTCGGTCGAGATCCTGTGGGATCCGCGTCCTGGTGTTCGTCATGACGGCTACTCCTCCTCGCGACGGTGCGGGGACGACCGACGTCGGGGAGGCCCCCACTGCCGGCTTTGTCGCTGATCCTCACACGATGGCCGACCCGGGGTCGGCGCGGGGCGGTGATGGCCCGGATACCGCCGGTCGGGCGGCTGCGAAGATGGTGGGGTGGAACCCGCACAGCCAGCCGACCGCGTCCCCGCCGACCGCACGCCGCCCGACGGTCAGCCGCCGGTCGACGTCCCCAGCGGCCCCGGTGGTGAACCCGCCGCGACCGATCCGACGCCACCGCCTCCGCTGAAGTCCGGCAAGTCCGAACGCTCGCCGAAGGACATGGCGATCTCGTTGCTGGTGCTGCTCATCCCGATCGCCCTCCTGCTGGCGTTCTACCGGGGATTTCTCGGCGGCGACGAGCCCACCACCGTCGATCCGGCACCCGCGATCGAGCAGGCCCGGTCGGCGAACGTGTTTCCGGTGAGCCAACCGGAGGGCCTCGGCTCCGACTGGTCGACGGTCAGCGCCCGCTACCAGACCGTCGAGGGCGGCGCGAACCTGCGGCTCGGCTACCTCACGCCGGAGGGGCGGGGCGTCCAACTCCTGCAGAGCAACGTGCCGGCGGAGCGGTTGCTCCCCGCGGAGCTGACCAGTCAGGGTCAGCCCCAGGGCCCCACCGAGCTGGGCGGGCGCACCTGGCAGCTCTACACGGCCCGGGGAAACCAGCAGGCGCTGGTGCTGCTTGAACCGACCCGGACGGTGATCGTGATCGGCGATGCCCGGGACAACGAACTGCGCGAACTGGCCGGCTCGCTGCGCTGAGCGGGCTCGGTCGATCGACGGCCCTGGTGGTAGCCCGGAAAGGGCAACCGGACAGAAGGGTGATTGTCCGACCCGACAACAGGGAACAGAGAGGGAGTGATCCGGGCGCGCTGCTCGGCCCGGGTCGCGCGGCGCAGCCGACGGTGCTGCTGCGTCGCCCGGTTTCCGGCGCCGTCCAGGTCGTCGGGTGACCCTCTTGGGAGACACGCATGACTGTTCGACGACTCGGCGCCGGCCTGGTAGCCGCCGCTCTGTTCACGCCCGCCCTCGCTGCCTGCGGCGACGGGACGACCGGCAACGCCGGATCGACCGCGTCCCCGACGGCGAGCTCCTCCGTCGCGCCGAGCGCGGCCAGCGGTACGCCCGTGCCGGGCGATGCCAAGCAGGCACTGCTCGACTCCACCAAGGAGATCAGCAACGGCAACTTCCGGTTCGCCCTCACCGCCGTCGGCTCGACGGTGGAGGGGCAGGTGCACCAGCCGAGCCAGAGCGCGGCCATGAAGATCGCCATCGGTGGGCCCTCGTCCGACCTGGCGATGAAGCTCGACGTGATCCACTACAAGCCGGACAGCTGGGTCAAGCTGGAGCTGACCGGCCCCACCGCCAACAGCCTGCCGGCCATCAAGCAGCTCAACCTCGGTAAGTACCAGCACCTGGACCAGGCCCGGATCAAGGGCAACCGCAACCTCGGCTTCGACTTCGACAAGGTCGACCCGGCCGGCAGCGCGGTGCTGACCCAGGGCATCACCGAGGTACGCAGCACCGGCACCGGCGCGTACGCCGGCACCATCGACGTCACCAAGGCCGCCGAGGCGGGCTCGCTGAACGCCGCCACGATCGCCGCGCTGGGCACCCAGGCGAAGACGGTCCCGTTCACCGCGAAGGTGGACCCGCAGGGCCGCCTCAGCGAGCTGGTGTTGCAGTTGCCGGCCGCCGGGCAGACCGCCGCCCAGGAGATCAAGATGACGTACTCCGACTACGGCACCGCCACCGCCGCGCAGAAGCCGCCGGCGGACCAGGTCGTCGAGGCGCCGGCCGAGCTGTACAGCCTGTTCAACTGACGTACGTGGGTGGGGGCGGCTCCGGCCGCCCCGCCCGCGGTCAGGAAGCGGGCTCCTGCCGGGCAGCGTCGATCCGTGCCCGCGCCCCATCCAGCCACCGTTGGCAGATCACCGCCAGCGCCTCGCCGCGCTCCCAGAGCGCCAGCGACTCCTCCAGGGACGTGCCGCCGGCTTCCAGCCGCTCGACCACCGAGGCCAACTCGGCGCGGGCCTGCTCGTAACTGAGCCGCTCGTCCGGCCCGGCCTTCGTGTCGTCAGTCATTGCGTCCATCTCCACATACCGCTCTCCAGGTCACTGTGTCGCCACTCAGCCGTCCACCGTGGCGGCCAGCTCGCCCTCGGCCAGCCGTACCCGCAGCGGGTCGCCCTTGCCCACCTCGGCCGCCGCCCGCACCACGTGCCCGTCGGCGCGCTGCACGATGGCGTACCCCCGGTCGAGGGTGGCGGCGGGGGAGAGGGCGCGCAGCCGGGCGAGGGTGTGCCGCAGCTCGTCGTCGGCGGCGGCGAGCCGGTGGTCCAGGCAGCGTCCGGCCCGTTGCCGCAGCGCGGTCAGCTCGGTGGCGCGCTGGTCGACCATCACCTGGGGCCGGGCCAGCACCGGCCGGGAGCGCAGCAGGTCGAGGCGGTGGGTCTCCCGGTCGACGAGGTTGCGGACCGCCCGTTGCAGCCGGGAGCGGGCCTGGCCGATGAGGCGTACCTCCTCGGTGAGGTCGGGGACGATCCGCTTGGCCGCGTCGGTGGGGGTGGAGGCCCGCAGGTCGGCGACGTAGTCGATCAGTGGCGCGTCGGTCTCGTGGCCGATGGCGCTGACCACCGGGGTGCGGCAGGCGAAGACGGCCCGGCAGAGCGCCTCGTCGGAGAACGGGAGCAGGTCCTCGATGCCGCCGCCGCCCCGGGCGATGACGATCACGTCGATGCTCTCGTCGGCGTCGAGCACCTTGAGCGCCGCGACGATGTCGGGCACCGCGGCGGGTCCCTGCACGGCCACGTTGACGGTGCGGAACTCCACTGCCGGCCAGCGCCGCCGTGCGTTGGTCAGCACGTCCCGCTCGGCCGCCGACGCGCGACCGGTGATCAGCCCGATCCGTCCGGGCAGAAACGGCAGCCGGCGCTTGCGGGACCGGTCGAACAGCCCTTCGGCGGCGAGCAGCTTCTTGAGCTTCTCCAGCCGGGCCAGCAGCTCACCGAGCCCCACCTGGCGGATCTCGTCGGCGCGCAGGCTCAGCGTGCCCCGGGCGGCGTAGAACTCCGGCTTGGCGTGCAGCACCACGCGGGCGCCCTCGCGTAGTTCCGGCGCGCCGGCGTCCAGTACGTCCCGGTTGGTGGTGACGGTCAGGCTCAGGTCGGCCGACGGGTCACGCAGGGTGAGGAAGACGGTGCTGGCCCCGGGGCGGCGGCTGATCTGCGCCACCTGCCCGTCCACCCACACCCAGCCCAGCTTGGCGATCCATGCCCCCACCTTCTGGCTGACCACCCGCACGGGCCAAGGCTCCTCCGCGCTGCTCCGCGCCCCCTCGGTCACCCGCTCACCCTACGGACCCCCGCGGTGATCAAGAAGTTTGCGTCAGCATCGGGCGCGTTTCTGACGCAAACCTCTTGATCACCGGGTCAGTCCGGGGGTCGTGGGCCGGTGGCCGTGGGGGAGTCGGCACGTACGATGGACGGGTGACTGAGGCTGAGGCGACTCCCCGGACCGGCAAGCGCGTGCTCCTGGCGAAGCCGCGCGGCTACTGCGCTGGCGTCGACCGTGCGGTGCAGACCGTCGAGGAGGCGCTGAAGCTGTACGGCGCCCCGATCTACGTGCGCAAGCAGATCGTGCACAACAAGCACGTCGTGCAGACCCTGGAGGCCCAGGGTGCGATCTTCGTGGAGGAGAACGAGGAGGTGCCGGAGGGGTCCACCGTCATCTTCTCCGCGCACGGCGTGGCTCCCGAGGTCTACGAGCAGGCGAAGCAGCGCTCGCTGAAGGCGATCGACGCGACCTGTCCGCTGGTCACCAAGGTGCACCACGAGGCGAAGCGGTTCGCCGCCGAGGACTACGACATCCTGCTCATCGGGCACGAGGGGCACGAAGAGGTCATCGGCACCGCCGGTGAGGCCCCCGCGCACATCCAGCTGGTGGACGGCCCGGACGGCGCCGACAAGGTCACCGTCCGCGATCCGGAGAAGGTGGTCTGGCTGTCCCAGACCACGCTGTCGGTCGACGAGACGCTGGAGACGGTCGCCCGGCTCAAGCAGCGGTTGCCGCTGCTCCAGTCGCCGCCCAGCGACGACATCTGCTACGCCACCTCCAACCGGCAGCACGTCGTCAAGGAGATCGCCCCCGAGTGCGACGTGGTGATCGTCGTCGGCTCGACGAACTCCTCGAACTCGGTCCGCCTGGTCGAGGTCGCCGTGGACGCGGGTGCCCGTGCCGGTCACCTGGTCGACTTCGCCCACGAGATCGACGACGCCTGGCTGGAGGGGGCCACCACGGTCGGTCTGACCTCCGGCGCGAGCGTGCCGGACGACCTGGTCCAGGACGTGCTGACCCACCTCGCCGCACGGGGCTTCGCCGACGTCGAGGAGATCACCACCGCCAACGAGCGGCTGATCTTCTCGCTGCCGCAGGAGCTGAAGCGGGACATGAAGGCCGCGGCGGCGCGCGGCTGAACACGGGAACGAACTCGGACCGGCGTACGTCAGATCAGCCATGAGGACATTTCGGCTCGCCGTTCCCGTGCTGGCCGTCTGCGTGGCGCTGAGTGCCTGCGGCAGTCAGGACACCGGAGGCGGCACACCCAGCCCGACCCCGACGGGAGCGCAGCCGGTGACCAGCCAGCCCACGCCCGACCCGACCGCCCTGCCGCCGACCGTCGACCCCACCCCGCCCTCGGGCCCGAAGACTCCGAAGCCACCGAAGCCCGGCGGCCCCAGCACGCCCCCGGGTGTGGGTGCCACCACCCTGACCGGCACCGTGCAGGGCGGCGTGGAGCCCAACTGCGTGCTGCTCGACGGCTACCTGCTCGTCGGCGGTCCGCGTGACGTGCTGACGCCCGGTGCGCGGGTCGAGGTCACCGGTCGGGCCGAGCCCGGCATGATGACCACCTGCCAGCAGGGCACCCCGTTCGTCGTGACGGCCGCCCGCCCGACCTGACACCTCCGAACGCGAAGGAGCCCGTCCCCGAACTCGGGGACGGGCTCCTCCGGTGTTACGGACGGATCAGTTCACGGCGCCGATGGAGACGGTGCCGCGGCCGACGACCGCACCCTCGTTCGTGACGATCGCCAGCTCACCGGAGAGCTGACGTCCGTCGGCCGGAACCGCCACCGCCGTCACCGTGCCGGTGATGGTGGTCGACTCGCCGTGCAGGAGCGGCACCGCGACGGCCGGCGCGGTGATCGTGCCCAGCGAGGCGGACGCGAACGCGTCGTAGTAGTCGTAGGCGGTGCTGGTGCCCGGCCCGTCGACCCCGTACGGCTCCACCACGACGCGGTAGGTGCCGGCCGTGGGGTTGGTCAGCGTCACCGCCTCCTCCGAGTCGCCGTCGGCGGAGCGGCCGACCTCGGCGTCACCCCGGTAGACGAACAGGTCCAGGTCGGAGCCCCCGTTGGCGGGGTTGCCGATCCGGGCGGTGAACGTCGACGTCCCGGCCGGGATCTCGACGGTCCACTCCTGGTTGGGGCCACCCTCGGTGATGGTCGGACGCTCGGTGCGCACACCGGTCAGCGCGCCGCTGCGGCCGCTGACCGAGACCGGGCCGAAGGCGTTGGTGACGTCCCAGCTCACCGGGGTCGGCTCGCCGGCCTCGACACTGGGCAGCTCGACCAGCGCCGGCTCGACCGTCAGGCCCTGCACCCGCGCCTGGAGCTTGAACGGGTTGTTCATCGCCGGGGAGGTCCGCCGCGACTCCACCTCGATCTCCCAGACCCCGGGAAGCGGGTTCTGGTAGTCCCGCTCCTGGGGCTTGCAGACGTTGGCGTCGGAGAAGTTGGTGTAGCAGACGGTGCTGGTGGTTGCCTCCGTCGGCACACCCAGCGGGTTGATGGCGATGAACCGGGTCTGCGAGCCAGTGGCGATCCCGGAGAGGTTCACCTGGAGCGCCTTGGCACCCTCCGGCACCGTCACGAAGTACGACGTGAAGCCGTTCCGGTCGACCGATCCCTCGTTGGCGTACGAGAACGTCGGCTTCTTCACGTCGTTCGAGACCACGACCACAGTGGAGACCTCGAAGTCGACCACGTTCGTGGCCGGGTCGTCGATCCTCATGATCGCGCCGTGCGCGCCCTCAACGGTCGGCTTGGCGGTGACGGAGACGGTGACGGCCTTGTTGAGCGGCAGTGCAACCGTCTTCGGCGCCTTGAACGTGCCGTCGTTGCCCTGGAGCGTGATGTTGTGCTTGATGGTGCCGGCCGGGCCGCTGGTGCGAGTGATCTTGACCGGGTAGGTCTTGCTCTGCCCGACCTTGTGGCCACCCTGGGCCGAGCCGCAGCGGTTGTAGACGCCGGTGCCCCGACCCGGGTTCGGCACGAACTTCACGCCGTCCCAGATGGTCAGTTGGCCGGACAGCGGGGTGCAGACCGCCGCGTCGGAGACGTACGACCGGGTCTCGACGCCCTGGCGCAGCAGTTTCCACGCACCCGGCACGTTGACCATGCCGTAGCCCTGCGCGTACGTCGGCACGTCGGCGATCGGCTTTGCCGAGCTGAACATCGCCCGCCGCAGCGCCGCCGGGCTGACGCCCCGGTCGGTGGCCTTGGCTGCCGACAGCAGCAACGCGCCGGCACCGGCCGTCTGCGGGGAGGCCATCGAGGTGCCGTTCAGCATCGCGTAGCCCGGGGGCAACGCGTAGCCGGCCTCGGGGACCGGGGCACCCAGCTGCCAGGTCGGTGCGGTGGAGATGGCCGAGCCGGGGGCGGCGATGTTCGGCTTGAAACCGCCGTCCTCGCGCGGGCCACGGGAGGAGAAGTTGAACAGCGCGTTCTTCTTCCGCACAACCGAGCCGTAGTTGGCCAGCCAGGTGTCCTTGCTGATGCTGGCGGCGGCGCTGATCACGTTGCTGGCGACGGACGGGTCGCCGACGGTGTTGAGGCCCGGGCCGGAGTTGCCGGCCGAGATCACGAGCTGCACACCGTACGTGTCGATCAGTTCGTTGTAGAGGCTCGCCCGGGCGTTGTTGCCGTCGTTCAGGCCCGGGAGCCCGCCGATCGACATGTTGACGATGTCGACCCCGCGGTTGGCCACCAGGTCGATCATGCCGGTGGTGAGAGCCGCCGCGGTGCAGCCGCCGCCCCAGGAGCAGGCGCGGGCGGAAACCAGCTTGGCGCCGGGGGCCGCGCCGTCGAAGACGTTGTTGCCCAGCATGTCGTTGGCGGCGGTGATGCCGGCGACGTGGGTGCCGTGGGTGCTCTCGACGATGCCGATGTTGACGTAGTCGTAGGTGCCCGGAAGCCCGATCGGCTCAGTGTTCACGTTCTTGCGGAACTCGACGACGAACGGCTGCCGCTCGGCGACCGCTGTCGCCGGGTTGTCGGTGCCGAAGTAACCGACGTCGTACTTCTCCTTGTACGGCCGCATCATCACGTCGTCGGTGAAGTTGCGGTTCTGGTTGGCGTCCACCCAGATGTTGTTGGTGGCCGGGTCGTAGAGCACACCCCAGACGTCGGTCGTGTCGCCGTCGCGGTTGACGTCACCCCGTGCGTCGCTGGCGGCGGTGACGGACTCGCTGAACTGGTTGAACCGGTACGTGCCGGCCGGTGCCGTCCAGGTGCCGCCCGCTATGGTGAACGACGGGCCGGTGACCTCGGCCTGCATCCGACGCCAGGTCGCGTCCTCCAGCGGGTCGGTCGCGGTGACCCAATCGACGATCTTGCGCTCGCCGGTGGTGGTCTGCTGGAGCGCCGGGTGCGCGAGGTCCACACCGGAGTCCATGATGCCGATCGTGACGCCCCGGCCGTCCCACTCCGGGTGGGCGTCAGTGAACGCGGCCGCACCCGTCTCGTTGGTCGGCATGTACGGGTTCGACGCCCGGGTGGCCTCGCCCGGTGCCGCGACCGTGGCCTGCCGCGCGCCGGCGGTGCCGGTGGTGGTCTGCTCGGGGGTCGGGTCCGGCAGTTTGATGACCTCGTCCAGGTCGACGGCCGAGACGCCGGGGAGCCGTGCCGCCGCGAGGGCCTTGTCGGTCGGGACCTTGGCCAGGACGAAGCCCACCTTGTCCTGCCGCTGGCTGACGGTGCCGCCGAGCTTGGTGAGGGCGTCGGCGACATCGCCCGCCTCACCCTTTTCGGTGGAGACGATCAGGGTGACGGTCGGGGCCTTCTTGGCCCTGGCCTCACCGAGCAGTTTGGCGTCGTGAGCGCCCAGCGTCTCGGCGGCGGTGGCCGGGGAAGCGTCCGGTGTGGTGACAGGAGCGGCGGCCGCTGTGGCGGCACCACCCACGACGGTCAGGGCGCTCGTCGCCAGGACCGACGCGAAGAGCGCGGCCGAGGTACGCCGGCTCAGATTTCGGGGTTTGCTCACGTTCTCTTTCCTCCAGAGAACAGGGCCCTCAGGGACCAGGGCACGTGGGTGAGCAAAATCTTTCGGGGTGTCGGTGAGCACTGTCACTACCGGCCAGTCCCTTGTGACCACTTCGTGACGTGCGTGCACACGCACTGTCACATGACTGACTAGCGGGCCGAGACCTCACCGGCCGGGTCGGCCAGCTCAGGCGCCTGCGGCTGCCGGGGCGCCAACTCGACCTGCGCGGGCGTCGCCAACTCCTCGTCCGACACTCCCAGCTCGGCGAGCTTTCGGGCGCTGACCAGCACCCGCGCCTCCAACGAGCCGACCGCACGGTTGTACGCGGTCACGGCGCCGGCCAGCGACGACCCGAGCTTGCCGACGTGATCGCCCAGAGTGGAGAGCCGCCCGTACAGCTCCCGGGCGAGGGTGTGCACCGCGAGGGCGTTGCGGGCCAGTGCCTCCTGCCGCCACGAGTAGGCCACAGTGCGGAGCAGGGCGACCAGTGTGGCCGGCGTGGCCAGCACCACGTTGCGGGTGAAGGCGTGCTCCAGCAGCGACGGGTCACGCTGGAGGGCGACGTCGAGGAACGGGTCGGCGGGGACGAACAGCACCACGAAGTCGGGCGAGTTGTCGAACGCCGACCAGTACGACTTGGCGGCCAGCGCGTCGACATGCCCGCGCAGGTGGCGGGCGTGCGCGTCGAGGTGGGTATCCCGGCCGCGCTCGTCGCGGGACTCCATGGCCGTCAGGTACGCGTCGAACGGCGCCTTGGCGTCCACCACCACCGACCGGCCGCCGTGCAGCCGGACCACCAGGTCGGGGCGGACAACCTGCCCGTCGTTGTCGGCGGTGACCTGCTCGGAGAAGTCGCAGTGCTCCAGCATCCCGGCCGCCTCGACGATCCGGCGCAACTGGTGCTCGCCCCAGCGACCCCGCACCTGTGGTGCCCGCAGCGCCGCCACCAACTGTTTGGTCTCGGTGCGCAGCTCACCGGAGACGGCGCTCATCGAGCGCACCTGCTCGCGCAGCTCGGCGTACGCGTCGACCCGGTCGTGCTCCAGCTCGGCCACCCGCTGCTCGTAGCGGCGCAGGGAGTCGTGCAGCGGGGCGACCGCGCGGGCCACCGCCTCCTGGGACTGCGCGGTCGCCTCGTAGCTCAGGGCCCGCATGGACTGCTCCAGCCGGCCCTCACCCTCTCGGGTGGCGGCCAGGGTGGCATCGAGGCGGGCGATGTCGGCCGCCGAGCGGGACCGGGCCGCGAGCCAGCCCACCGCCCCGCCGGCGCCGAGGCACACGATCACCACAAGCAGCGTCGAGACGTCCATCACCGGAGCTTGCCAGACGGATATGACGTGACACCCGGGGGTACGTTCGATGACATGGAACTTGTGCTCTGCCTCGCTGTCGTGCTGGTCGGCGCACTGGGCGCCGCAGCGCTCATCC
The DNA here is from genome assembly GCF_900090275.1 of Micromonospora zamorensis. Classification (NCBI taxonomy): domain Bacteria; kingdom Bacillati; phylum Actinomycetota; class Actinomycetes; order Micromonosporales; family Micromonosporaceae; genus Micromonospora; species Micromonospora zamorensis. The sequence continues at coordinate 99,118 of NZ_LT607755.1, forward strand.
GCGCTCAGGCCGGCGCCCGCAGGCGTACCGAGCTCGGCGACGCCCGCGCGGAGGCGCAACGGTGGTACGAGCGTCTCGGCGGCCAGTTGATGAACCTGCAGGGCGAAGAGCCGGCGGTCCGCCAGGCGCTGGCCGACGCCGGTGAGCGCTACAACGCGGCCGGCTCACAGCTGGAGCAGGCGCGTACGCCACACCAGTTCACGCTGGCTCGGGAGACCGCACTGGAAGGGCTCGCGTACATCCGGGCGGCGCGTACCGCGTTGGGCATCGACCCGGGCCCCGAGGTGCCGGCGCTGGCCGCCGCCCGTGGTGTGGGCCAGCTCACCAAGGAGCGCGAGGTCGACGTGCAGGGGCAGACGTTCCGGGCCGGCCCCCAGCCCGGCCGGGAAACGCCCTACTACTACCCGGGTGGGCGTTATCAGGGTCGGCCGGTGCCGGCGGGGTGGTATTCGACGCCCTGGTGGAAGACGGCGCTGGGTGCCGGCGCCGGTGTGCTCGGCGGCATCCTGATCGCCGACGCGCTGTTCTCGCCCGCCTTCGCCGATCCCGGCTACGGCTACGACGCCGGCTACCAGGAGGGCTTCGGTGACGGCGTCGACCAGGGCGGGGACGGCGGCGACCAGGGCGGCGGCGGCGACCAGGGCGGCGGCGGCGGCGACCAGGGCGGCGGCGACTACGCGGGCGGCGACTTTGGTGGCGGCGACTTTGGTGGCGGCGACTTTGGTGGCGGCGGCGATTTCGGCGGCGGCGACTTCTGACCGTCCTCCACTGATGCGAGCAAACAGGCCCCGGTCGTAGCGACCGGGGCCTGTTTGCCGTTCGGGTCAATCAGCCGGTGTTGCGCATTCCGGCGGCGATGCCGTTCACCGTCGTGAGCAGCGCCCGCTCCAGGGCGGTGCCGTCGCTCGGCGCACGTCGGCCACCCGGAGCGGTGGCCACCGCCCGCCCGGCAGCCCCGGACTCCCGGTACTGCCGCAGCAGCGCCACCTGGAGGTGGTGCAGCGGCTCCAGGTAGGTGTCGCGGACGGCCAGGGTGCGCTGGAGCACCGGCGAGTTTTCCAGCAGGGCCGGTGAGGCGGTGACCGCCAGCAGCTCCCGCTTGGTCAGCTCGTACTCCTGCTCGATCTGCTCGAAGATCGGGTGCAGCTTCTTCGGCACCAGCGTCTCGACATAGCGACGGGCGATGCTCAGGTCGGTCTTGGTCACCATCATCTCGACGTTCGACAGGAACGTGCGGAAGAAGTGCCAGTTACGGTGCATCTCGGCCAGCACGTCAGCCAGTCCGGCCTCACGCGCGGCGGCCAGGCCGGAGCCGACGCCGAACCAACCCGGCACGATCTGCCGGGTCTGCGTCCAGCCGAACACCCACGGGATGGCCCGCAGACCGGACAGGCCCGCGCCGGTGTTCGGGCGCTTCGCCGGCCGGGAGCCGATGTTGAGTGCGCCGAGCAGCTCGGTGGGGGTGGACGCCCAGAAGTACGCCGGCAGGTCCGGGTCCTCGACGAGCGACCGGTAGGAGCGGAACGCGGACTCGGAGACCACGTCCATGGTCGCGTCCCAGCGTTCCAACATCTCGGCCGGCTGCCGCGGTGCGGTGTGCAGCAGGGTCGCCTGGAGCACCGCCGCGAGGGTGAGCTCCAGGTTTTCCCGGGCCAGTGACGGCAGGGTGTACTTGTCGGAGATCACCTCACCCTGCTCGGTCACCTTGATCGCGCCGTCCATCGTCCCGTACGGCTGGGCCAGGATCGCCTCGTGCGTCGGCCCGCCGCCACGACCGACCGTGCCACCCCGGCCGTGGAACAGCCGCAGGTGCACCCCGTGCCGGGCCGCCACGTCACGCAGCGCGCGCTGCGCCCGGTGGATCGACCACTGGCTGGTGGTGATCCCGGCTTCCTTGTTGGAGTCGGAGTAGCCGAGCATGACCTCCTGCACGTCGCCTCGGGCGCTCACCAACGCCCGGTACGCGGGCAGCGAAAGCAGCTCGTCGAGGAGTTCACCACCGGCGTTCAGCTCGGCCGGGGTCTCCAGCAGCGGCACGAACCCGACCCGGGCCCGCCCACTGTGCACGTCCACCAGGCCGGCCTCGCGGGCCAGCACCACGGCGGCCAGCACGTCGTCGACACCCAGGGTCATCGAGATGATGTACGACTCGATCACCTCGGAGCCGAACCGGTCCTGTGCCTCCCGGATGGTGCTGAACACGTCGAACGTCTTACGGGCCGGCTCGGACAGCGCCGTGTCCAGTGTGGACAGCGGCCGGCGGCCGGTCAGCTCGTCGGCGAGAAGCTTGGTGCGCTCCAGGCGGGTCAGCGCCGGGTAGTCGGAGACCTCGCCGACGGCCTCGTAGAGCTGGGCGAGCACCGCGTGGTGCGCCTCGGCGTGCTCCCGGACGTCCATCGTGGCCAGGTGCAGGCCGAACGCGGACACCGTACGGATGGTGGAGGCCAGCCGGCCGACGGCGGTGAGCTGCCCGGAGTTGCGGGCCAGCGACGCGCGCAGCAGATCCAGGTCGGCGATCAGCTCGGCGGAGCCCCGGTAGTCCCGACCCGGCACGTGCCCGGTTCCCTGGCGCAGCCTCTGCCGGGTGTTGGCGAGCTTCGCTTTCACGCAGCGCGCCTTGAGCCGGTACGGCTCCTCCGCGTTGACCCGCCGGAACCGCGTCGCCACCTCGGGCAGCGCGTCCAGATCGGCGGCGAGGCTGGCGGAGAGGTCCAGGGAAACCCCGCGCAGCCGGCGGGAGACCGACACCTCGTTGATCAGGTGGTCCATGGCCTTCTCGGTGGCCGCGATGCCGTGCTCGTGCTGGATGGTCAGCACCTCACGGGTGACCGCCGGGGTGACGAACGGGTTGCCGTCGCGGTCACCGCCGATCCAGGTGCCGAAGCTCAGCGGCCGTGCCGTCGGTGAGGTCTCCACCCCGAGGGTGCGCAGCGTGTCGGCCAGGTCGTCGAGCACCTGCGGGGCGGCCTCGGCGTACAGGTCGCGCAGGTAGTAGATGGCGTTGCGGGCCTCGTCGGTCGGGTCCGGCCGGTCGAGTCGCAGCTCGTCGGTCTGCCACATCAGGTCCAGCAGCTCGGCCAGGCGACGGTTGGCGGGGCCCTCGTCGCTGGCGCCGTAGAGGATCGCGTTGGCGGTCTCGGTGTCCAACTCGTCGGCGATCGCCCGCAGCTTGGACAGGATCGAGCGGCGGGCCGCCTCGGTGGGGTGCGCGGTGAAGACCGGTCGGACCGCCAACCGGCGGGCCGCGTTGGCGATCTCTTCGGCGGGCACCCCGCGCTCGGCGATCATCTTGGCCGCCTGGTCCAGCCACCCGCCCTGCACCGCTCGGCGGCGGCGCAGATCCCGTGCGCGGTGCACCTGCTCGGTGATGTTGGCCAGGTGGAAGTAGGTGGAGAAGGCGCGCGCCAGCTTGGTGCCGGTGGTCACGTCGAGCCCGCCGAGGCGCTGGGCGGCCGCCGGTGCGTCGGTGCGGACCTGGGCGCGGATCTCCTCGACGAGGTCGAGCAGTGGGCGACCCTCCTGGCGGGCCAGGGTCTGCCCGAGCAGGGTGCCGAGCCGGCGGATGTCGGCACGCAGCGCGGCGTCCGGGCCGTCGTGGTCATGCTGATCGGTCACGGTGCGCTCCCTTACGTGGGTACGAAGGACAGCGCTGTCCGACTCACTGGATGGTATCCGCGTGCACCGGATGTCTGGAGGACCCCCGGGCGATCCAGTGCCCCTGGAACGGTGTTTTCGGACGTGATCTCAACCACCGTCGCCGGCGGGAGCGGGGCCGGGGCGGGTCGGGCCGGAGTCGGAGGTGACGGCCCGGCGACCGCGGACGAGGCTCGCGCCGAGCAGACCCAGCCCGCCGAGCACCGCCCAGAGCGCGAGGGCGAAGGCCGGCCAGCCGGCTGATCGCCAGTCGAAGTAGACCGCCGCCTTGCTCAGGTCGTTGGCGAGGCCGGGGATGTTCCACCGGTGCATGCCGCGCAGCACGCCGGGCAGGAACTCGGGCGCGTAGATGCCACCGGAGCCGGGGTTTCCGAGCACCACCAGAAGCAGGATGACCAGCGCGGTGCCCGCGACGCCGAGCCAGCCCTGGATGGCGCTGGCGAACATCGCGGCGGCGAAGACGGCCAGCGCGCCGATCGCGGCGATCGTCGGTACGTCGTGGTGCCAGATGTCCAGCACCGGTCCGACCACGACCGCGCCGGCGATGCCGAGCAGCACGCTGTAGACCGCCAGGGCGGCGATGCGCAGTCCGGCCCGCCGCACCGTACGTGGGGTGGTGCCGGCGGATATCCCGAGCACTGTCGAGGCCAGGTAGCCGCCGAGCACGTAGCCGACGTTCAGGTAGAAGGGCACCACCCCGCGCGGGTCGGCCGAGGTGACCGGCACCTCGTCGACGACCTGTAGCGGGGTGCCGCTGCGGGTGGCGGCGGTGGTGAGCACCTCCTTGATCGCGCTGGTGGCGGAGGGACCGGAGGCGCTCGCGATGGTGAGGAGCAGGCCGTTGTCGGGGCCGGTGCTGAGCACGGCGTACACCGCGCGGCTGAGCAGCCCGTGCTCGGCGGCGCTCGCGTCGTCGTACCCGACGGATTTGATGATGTTGGTCTGACCGCGCACGGCGTCGAGCGTCGCCTGGGCGCGCTGGTCGCCGAGGGCGACGCCGACCGGTAGGTCGCGGGGTGTGGGCTGGTGCAGTGCGCCGACGTAGGCCGCGATGAACGCGGTGGCGAGCACCAGGGTGCCGAGAAGCAACCCGATGCTGCGCGGCGCCCAGTCCCGGTCTCGGCCCTGCGATGCGGTGTCCACGTTGTGAGCCTATGGCCGGTTTTGTGATCGGCAGGGCGGAAATCGGTTGGCCGGACCGTTAGCGTTCGATCATGGTGTCGCTGAAATACCCGCCCAAACCCCGGCCTGGCGACCGGGTCGCGGTCGTCTCACCCTCCGCCGGCCTGCCAGCCGTCTTCCCCCACGTGTACGAGTTGGGGCTGCGCCGGCTGCGCGAGGAACTCGGCCTGGAGCCGGTGGAGTATCCGACCACCCGGGTCCTGGGGGCCGACCCGCGCGACCGGGCCCGCGACCTGACCGCAGCCTTCGCCGACCCGAGCATCACCGCGGTGCTCGCCACTGTCGGCGGCGACGACCTGATCACGGTCACCCCGCACCTCGACAATGACGTGCTGCGGGCCAACCCCAAGCCCTACTTCGGCTACTCCGACAACACCAACGTGCTCAACCACCTCTACCGGCTGGGCATCGTCGCCTACCACGGTGGGTCGGTGCTGGTGCATCTCGGCCGGCCAGGCTCGCCGCACCCGCTGACCTTCGCCTCGCTGCGCGCGGCCCTGTTCACCACCGACTGGTACGAGTTGACGCCCGCCCATGACTGGGGGGACCGGCCGAACCCGTGGAACGAGCCGGAGACGCTGGCCCACGAGCCGGAGATGCTGCCCGGCGCGGGTTGGCGCTGGCAGGGCCCGCAGCGGGAGGTGCGGGGGCGCACCTGGGGCGGCAACCTGGAGATCCTGCACTGGTTGCTGGCCACCGACCGGGTGCCCACCGCCGCCGAGCTGGACGGGTCAGTGCTTCTCGTCGAGACCTCCCAGGAGATGCCCGGCGCACAGGAGGTGTTCCGGATCGTGCGGAACATGGGGGAGCGGGGCCTGCTCGCCGCCTTCCCGGCCATCGTCGTCGGTCGCCCCAAGGCCTGGGACTTCAACAAGCCCCTGTCGGTGCCGGAACGGCAGGCGTGGGGCGACGCCCAGCGGGAGGCGATCACCCGCGCGCTCGCGCAGTACAACCCGGACGCGGTGGTGGTCTTCGACGTCGACCTCGGCCACACCGACCCGCAGTTGATCATCCCGTACGGCGGGGAGATCCGGGTGGACGCCGTGGCGCGCAGGATCTCGGTGCGCTACTGACCGGCCGACCGCGCGTTGCCGCTGCGGGTGGCGTCAGGGGTTGACGGCTGCGCGTTGCCGCCGCGGTCGGTGGCGTCAGGGGTTGACGACGGCGAAGGCCCGGACCGGGAAGGTGCCCATGCCGGCCACCCTCGGTGGGGCCGCGGTGAACCGGAACCCCGTCGGGGGCAGCGCGTCCAGGCCGGTCAGGTGCTCCACGATCGGGATGCCGGCGGCGAGCAGCGCGCTGTGCGCGGGGCGCTGACCTCCGGCCGCCGGGCTCATGTCGTCGATGTTGATCGAGTCGATGCCGACCAGGGTCGCGCCCGCGTCAACCAGCGCCTGGGCTGCGTCCCCGGTCAGGTACGGCGCCTCCGGCGCGCCGTACCGCTCGGTGCCGAAGTGCGCATCCCACCCGGTGTGCAGCAGGACCGCGCGCCCGGCCACCTCGTACGGGGCCAGCATCAACCGGTCCACGGCCCGAACGCCGGCCGGCACCCGGACCACCACCCCGGGCAGGTCGGCGAGGCTGTCCAGCGACACCCCGGTCAGGTCGTCGCCGCCCGCCCAGCGATGGGCGGGAGTGTCCACGTACGTGCCGGTGTTGGCGATCAGGTCGATCCGCGCCACGTGGAACTCGGTGCCCGGCGCGTACCGCTCGCGGGATGCCGCGAACGTCAGCCAGTCGGTGATCCGCGGCCCCGGCCAGCCCGGCAGGGTGATCATCCCGTCGCTGATCACGTGGCTCAGCTCGACCAGCCTGCGGGCGGGCGCCGGCCGGTCAACGGCAACGCCCCGGCCGCCCTTGTGCGGCTCTTCGATGATCGTCTTCGCGCTGATCCGCACCTCGGCGACCATCAGCAACCCAAGGTGCCGGACGAACAACGCCGCCAGGTCGTCGTCGCTGATCTCCTGACCGGGGATGTCCAGCCGGAACCCCTCGGTGCGCAGCCCGCCGCCGTTGGCGAAGCTCCCCTCCGCGTCGAACTGTGCCCGCCACTGCTCATCCACCCCGAAACCCGACCATGTCAGAAGCCCGCCGGTCAAGATCTATCTCCCGTTTCCGACCGCCTCGGGCTGCCGGGTTCGGGCTCCCGCCCCAAGATCCGCACAACATCAGGGAAAGTGCTGCCTCCCGCGCCCCGGAAGCAGCAACTTCCCCGAAGTTGCGTGGATCTTGGGGTGGTTCACGGGCCCGCGCGGGCGTGGCGCGGGCCTGGGTTGAGGGTGCGCGGCGCGGGGTGCGGGTCGTGGGGGTGTGGGGCGTGAGGCGCGGGCCTGGGCTGAGGGTGCGCGGCGCGGGGTGCGGGTCGTGGGGGTGTGGGCCGTGGGGGTGTGGGGCGCTGACCTGGGCGAAGGCGGCGTGCGCGGGCTTGGGTGCGGGGCGTGGACCTGGGTCGAGGGGGTGCGCGGGTGGGGTGCCGCGCGCCGCGCGGCGTGGACCTGAGCGGAAGGGGGTGTGTGTCGGTGGACGGGGATAGGCTTGTCGTCGTGCACCCCCCGTCCGGCTGGACGAGGGGCCGCCGTCGTGTGCGTCGATCCCCGGGAAGGATTCCCTTGCTCACCGGTCTGTTCTCCGCCGCCCTGGCCGACCCCGGGCTGACCCGGGCGCGTGACCTGGCGCGCTCCGGTGCCGCCCAGGTCGACGGCCTCGACATCACCGCCCCTGCGGCATTGCGCCCATTCGCGGTCGCTGCGGTCGCGGCCGACCCCGACGGCACCGGGGGTGGGGCCGGGCGACCCGTGCTCGCGGTGACCGCCACCAGCCGGGAGGCCGACGACCTGGCCGCCGCGCTGGGTGGGTTGCTGCCAGCGGAGCAGGTGGTGGTCTTCCCCTCCTGGGAGACGCTGCCGCACGAGCGGCTGTCGCCACGCTCGGACACGGTGGGCCGACGGCTGGCCGTGCTGCGCCGGTTGGCGCACCCGGAGGCTGCCGACGCGCACGGGAGCACCGGGCCTCTGCGGGTGGTCGTGGCTCCGGTCCGTTCGCTGCTCCAACCGCAGCTCAAGGGGCTCGGCGATCTGGAGCCGGTGCAGCTCGCCGCCGGTGAGGAGGCCGACCTGGAGGAGGTCGCCCGCCGGCTGATCGACATGGCGTACGCCCGGGTCGACCTGGTCACCAAGCGCGGCGAGTTCGCCGTGCGCGGCGGCATCCTGGACGTCTTCCCGCCCACCGACGAGCACCCGTCCCGGGTCGAGTTCTGGGGCGACGAGGTGGAGGAGATCCGCACCTTCGCCGTCGCCGACCAGCGGACCATCGAGCAGGTTCCGCTGCTGTGGGCACCGCCCTGCCGGGAGTTGCTGCTGACCCCGGAGGTCCGTGACCGGGCCGCCGCGCTGGCCGAGCAGCACCCCGAGTTGGCGGAGATCCTCGACAAGCTGGCCGAGGGCATCCCGGTGGAGGGGATGGAGTCGTTGGCGCCGGTGCTGGTCGGTCCCGACTCGCTGGAGCTGCTGCTGGACGCGATGCCGTCCGGCACCCACGTGCTGCTCTGCGACCCGGAGCGCATCCGCACCCGGGCGCACGACCTGGTGCGTACCTCGGAGGAGTTTCTCCAGGCCAGCTGGGCCGCCGCTGCGGTCGGCGGCCAGGCCCCGGTGGACGTCGGCGCCGCCGCCTTCCGCACTCTCGGTGAGGTGCGCGCCACAGCCGGCAAACTCGGCCAGCCGTGGTGGACGCTGTCCCCGTTCGGTCTCGTGGAGGCGGAGACCGCGGAGACCCGGCAGCCCTGGGAGGACGCGCCGGAGCAGGCCGCGGTCACCCCGGACGACGCCATCGCTGTGACCCTCGCCGCCCAGCCGGCCCCGCTCTACCACGGCGAGACCAGCCGGGTGGTCGACGACCTCAAGCGCTGGGCCGGCGAGGGCTGGTCGATCGCGCTGGTCTTCGAGGGCCACGGCCCCGCCCAACGGGCGGTGGAGGTGCTGCGCGACGCCGGGCTGGGCGCCCGGTTGACCGAGGAGGTGCCGACGGCGCCGGTCGCCGGTGAGCTGGTGGTCACCTGCGGTGCGCTGAGCAGCGGGTTCGTCGACGAGGCGTCCCGTTTCGTGCTGTTGACCGGCAACGACGTGACCGGCGGTCGGGGCACCTCGACGCGGGACATGCGCAAGATGCCGAGCCGGCGGCGCAACACCATCGACCCGCTGGAGCTGAAGGCCGGCGACCACGTCGTGCACGAGCAGCACGGCATCGGCCGCTACGTCGAGCTGGTGCAGCGCACCGTCAACGGGGCCAGCCGCGAATACCTGGTGATCGAGTACGCGGCCAGCAAGCGTGGTCAGCCCGGCGACCGCCTGTTCGTCCCCACCGACCAGCTCGACCAGCTCTCCCGTTACGTGGGCGGCGAGCAGCCGACGTTGCACAAGATGGGCGGCTCGGACTGGCAGAAGTCCAAGGCCCGGGCCCGTAAGGCGGTGCGGGAGATCGCCGCGCAGCTCATCCAGCTCTACGCAGCCCGCAAGGCGTCCAAGGGCCACTCGTTCGGCCCGGACACCCCCTGGCAGCGGGAGTTGGAGGACGCCTTCCCCTGGCAGGAGACGCCGGACCAGCTCGCCGCGATCGACGAGGTCAAGCGGGACATGGAGCAGACCGTCCCGATGGACCGGCTGATCTGCGGCGACGTCGGCTACGGCAAGACCGAGATCGCGGTCCGGGCGGCGTTCAAGGCGGTGCAGGACGGCAAGCAGGTGGCGGTGCTGGTGCCGACCACGCTGCTGGTGCAGCAGCACTACAACACGTTCGCCGAGCGGATGAGCCAGTTCCCGGTGGAGATCCGGCAGCTGTCGAGGTTCCAGACCCCGAAGGAGACCGAGCGGACGCTGGAGATGGTCGCCGACGGCACCGTCGACATCGTCATCGGCACCCACCGGCTGCTCCAGACCGCGACCCGGTTCAAGCAGTTGGGCCTGGTGGTCGTCGACGAGGAGCAGCGCTTCGGTGTCGAGCACAAGGAGCACCTGAAGACGCTGCGCGCGTCGGTCGACGTGCTGAGCATGTCGGCGACCCCGATCCCGCGCACCCTGGAGATGGCGATCACCGGCATCCGGGAGATGTCCACCATCGCCACTCCACCGGAGGAGCGGCACCCGGTGCTCACCTTCGTCGGCGCGCAGGACGACCGGCAGGTGGCGGCGTCCATCCACCGCGAGTTGCTCCGCGACGGGCAGGTCTTCTACCTGCACAACCGGGTCGAGTCGATCGACCGGGCGGCGCGGCGACTGCGGGAGCTGGTGCCCGAGGCGCGGGTCGCGGTGGCGCACGGCCAGATGGGTGAGGACGCTCTGGAGAAGGTCATGGTCGGCTTCTGGGAGAAGGAGTTCGACGTCCTGGTCTGCACCACGATCGTGGAGTCGGGCATCGACATCCCCAACGCCAACACGCTGATCGTGGAGCGGGCCGACCTGCTCGGCCTGGCCCAGCTGCACCAGATTCGTGGCCGGGTCGGCCGGGGCCGGGAGCGGGCGTACGCGTACTTCCTCTACCCGCCGGAGAAGCCGCTCACCGAGCACGCCCACGAGCGGCTGGCGACCATCGCGCAGCACACCGAGTTGGGCGCCGGCATGTACGTGGCAATGAAGGACCTGGAGATCCGGGGCGCCGGCAACCTGCTCGGCGGTGAGCAGTCCGGGCACATCGAGGGCGTCGGCTTCGACCTGTACGTGCGGATGGTCGGCGAGGCGGTCTCCGCGTTCAAGGGTGAGCGGTCGGAGGACGAGCCCGACGTCAAGATCGACCTGCCGATCGACGCGCACCTGCCGCACGACTACGTGAGCGTGGAGCGGCTGCGCCTGGAGATGTACCGCAAGCTCGCCGAGGCGCGGGACGAGGAGCGGCTGACCGAGGTGGTCGCCGAGATGACCGACCGGTACGGCGAGCCGCCGGCGCCGGTGCAGAACCTGGTGGAGGTGGCCCGGTTCCGCCTGCTGGCCCGCCGGTACGGCCTCACCGACGTGTCGATGCAGGGCAAGCACGTGCGGTTCGGCCCGTTGCCGTTGCCGGATTCGAAGCAGATGCGGCTCAAGCGCTACCACCCGGACGCCGTCTACAAGCAGGCCACCGACCAGGTCAGCGTGCCTCGGCCGAGCACCCGTCGGATCGGCGGGGAGCCGCTGCGTGACCAGGCGCTGTTGCAGTGGTGCGCGCAGTTGCTCTCCGATGTGCTCGGTGCCCCCGCTCCGCTCGCCGTCGCGGCCGGGTCAGGTGCGGCCGGGTGACGCGCCGCGGTGAACTGGAAGCTCGGTGAGGTGGGGGCCGTCACAGCACGGGAGAGGGCATGAGAGAGTGACGGGCATGCGTGCTCGCCGTGTGATCGCCGCCGCCAGCGTCGCGGCCCTGGGTGTCCTCTCCCTCGCTGCCTGCGGTAAGTCCGCACCGGGGGTCGCCGCGTACGTCGGTGACACCACCTATTCGGTGCAACGGGTCGACGAGATCCACGCCGAGGCCCAGGCGAAGTACGAGACGACCGCCCGGGCGGCGTTCCAGCAGCAGAACGGGCCGTCCGCGTCTCCCTCGCCGGAGATGCTCCGGATCGACGCGACCCCACAGGACATGCTCAACCTGCTCGTCGGCATCGACCTGGCCAAGCGGATCGTCGCGGAGAAGAAGATCCCGGTCCAGGACCAGCTCAAAGCCGACGAGTTGGGCAAGAGTTTCGGAGCTCCTGGCTCCGAGTACGCGAAGCTCGCCGCTGACTGGTACAACCTCTTCCTCGCCCTCCAGGCGGGTCTGCCGCCGGCCGAGCTGACCGACGAGCTGCGGTCGGTCGTCTACGCCAAGATGGTGGAGGGCGAGGTGGCCCCGGCCGGCTGGACGGTCGAGCAGCAGCGTTCGGCGTTCGCCGATCCGGCCATCGCCCCGCAGGTGGCCGCGGTGGTGGCCCTCAGCGCGGCGTTCGAGGCAGAGGTGGAGCGGGAGGACGTCTCGCTCAACCCGCGCTACTCCGCGCTGGAGATTCCGGCCCTGCTCCAGGTGCCGAACGGGGGCTTCGGCAGGTACAGCCTTCCCTACCTGGAGAAGTCGGGCACCGTCACCGACATCTCCACCCCGGATCCGCTTCCGTCGGGCGCCAACCCGAGCGACGACGCAACAGCCCCGAGCGACGCGGCCACGCCCCCGAGCGGCGAGGGCACGGCCAGCTGAGCATGACGGCACGGATCGTCCTCCTGGTCACCTCACCCCGGTTGCCCGCCGGCCTGCTGACCTCCGCGGCCTGGGATGTCGTACGCCAGCACCCGGTGTTGACCGGCGCGGAGACCGAGCTGGTCACGGCCGTGCGCCAGGCGGGCGCCGAGGTCACAGTGGTGGACGGGCCGGCGACGCAGCCGTTGCTGGATGCGGTGGCCACGCACGGCACTGTGGTGTGGTTGGCCGGTCCGGCGGGCGACGAGGCGCTGGCCCGTGAGTTGGGTCTGCGGTTGGCCCGGCAGCCGGGGTTGGCCGAGATGGAGCTGATGTACGGCTCGTGGGATCCGCCGGGCGCCCGACTGCTCGACGCGGTGGCCGTGATGGACCGGCTGGCCTCCCCGGGCGGCGACCCGTGGAAACGCGCGCAGACGCACCGCAGCCTCGCCGGTTATCTGCTGGAGGAGAGCTACGAGGCGTACGACGCGATCAGCGCCGACGACACCGACGCGCTCCGCGAGGAGTTGGGTGACGTCCTGTTGCAGGTGGTGCTGCACGCGCGGCTCGCCGAGGAGTTGCCCGAGGACGAGCGGTGGACCATCGACGACGTGGCCGGTGGCCTGGTCGACAAGATGATCCGGCGCAATCCGCACGTCTTCGCGGGTGCCGAGGCGGGCACTCTGGAGGACATCACCGAGAACTGGGAGCGGATCAAGCGTGCTGAGAAGGCACGCGACTCGGTGCTGGACGGCGTGGCCCTGAGCCAGCCCGCCCTGGCCCTGGCCGCACAGATCCTGAAGCGCGCCGCCCGTAGGGGCATCGAGGTCCCACCGCCGTTGGCCGCCACCCAGGTGGACGCCGAAGCAAGGTTGGGCGCGAGCCTCCTGGCCACGGTAGCGGCGGCCCGCGAGGCGGGCATCGACCCGGAGGCGGCCCTGCGCCGCGCCACCCTGGCCTACGCGGAGGCCATCCGAACCGCCGAAAGCCCACCCGCCGAAACCCCCACCCCCGAGCCCCCAGATCCGCGTTGATCATGAAGTTGTTGCCACGACACGCCGAGGTCGACGGCAATAACTTCATGATCGACGTAACAGGTGGCAGTGGGTGGGCCGGTCGGTAGGGTGGGCCGGGTGGAGGCGTTTGGGGTACTAGCTGAGCGGGTTGTCGAGGCACTGCTGGAGTCACGGCCGGGGGTTGCCACCGCTGCCGGGGACCACCGGTTCGACGACCGGCTGCCGGACCTGTCCGTCGACGCGCTGGCCGCCGACCGGGCGATGCTCTCCGACGCGGCCAACGCCCTGTCCGAACTGGACCCGGACTCGCTCGACGTGGAAGAGCAGGTCGACCACGCGCTGCTCAGCTCATTCGTGGACCGGGAGCTGTTCGAGCTGACCGAGATCCGGTCGCACGAGTGGGATCCGCTGCGCCACAATCCCGGCGCGCTCCTGCACCCGCTGCTGGCCCGCCCGTACGCCCCGGCGGAGGTGCGGCTGACCCAGCTGGCCGGCCGGCTCGCCGCCGTACCGGACGCCCTCGCCACCGCCCGTGCGACGCTGCGGGACATGCCGCGGATCCACGCGGAGACGGCGGTCGGCCAGTTCGCCGGCACGGCCGCGCTGATCCGCGACGAGCTGCCGCCGCTGCTCGCCCAGGCCCCGAGCGCCCTCGACCGGGTCGAGCCGGCGGCCACGGCGGCGATCGCCGCGCTGGAGGAGTTCGTCGCGTGGCTGCGCGCCGGCCTGGCCGCCGACGCCGGCCCGGGGCGGGACCCGCGGCTGGGCCGCCGCCGCTGGGAGGCCCGGCTCTGGCACACCCTCGACACCGAGCTGGGCGCCGCCGAGATCCAGCGCCGCGCCTGGGCCAACCTGGACCGGGTCACCGCGGAGATCCGCGAGGCGGCCGTCGAGCTGGTCGGCGGCCCGGCCGACGACGCGTCCGTCCGCCGGGCGCTGGACGTGCTCGCCGCCGAGCACCCGGACGACGCGACGATCGTCGACCTGGCGGGGGTGACCCTGGACGAGGCGACCGACTTCGTCCGCGCGCACGACCTGGTCACCCTGGTCGACGACCGGTGCGTGATCCAGGAGATGCCGGAGTTCGCCCGGGGTGTCGCGGTGGCCTACTGCGACGCGCCCGGCCCGTTGGAGACCGCGGCGGTGCCCACCTTCTACTGCATCGCGCCCACCCCGTCGGACTGGCCGGCGCAGCGGGTGGAGTCGTTCTACCGCGAGTACAACGACCACATGATCCGCAACCTGACCGTGCACGAGGCGATGCCGGGGCACTTCCTCCAGCTCGCCCACGCCCGCCGCTACGTCGGTGGCACCCGGGTCCGGGCGCTGGCCGAGTCCGGCCCGTTCATCGAGGGCTGGGCGGTCTACACCGAGGAGCTGATGACCGGCCTCGGCTACGGCGGTCTGCCGGTGCGGTTGCAGCAGCTCAAGATGCAGCTCCGGATGACCATCAACGCCCTGCTCGACCAGTTGGTGCACGCCGACGACCTGCCAGAGGCCGAGGCGATGGCGTTGATGACCGGGCGCGGCTTCCAGGAGGAGGGCGAGGCGGCCGGCAAGTGGCGCCGGTCGTTGCTCACCTCCACCCAGCTCTCCACCTACTTCGTCGGGTACAGCGAGATGGCCGAGATCGCCGCCGCCCGCCCGGACGGCGTGTCGGTGCGCGACTGGCACGACGCGATGCTCGCCCACGACTGCCCGCCCCCGCGCCACCTGCGCACCCTGCTCGGGGTCTGAGCAACACCGGCGCCCGCGCCGGTCACCGCGTCCCGCCTCAAGATCCGCACAACTTCTCGGATGTTGCTGCCTCCAGCGTCCCGGAGGCAGCAACTTCCCCGAACTTGTGCGGATCTTGAGAGCTGCGGACCGCGGTCACGATCCGCCTGGGCGGCGGTCCACGACGCCGGCGCCGGCCGGCGGGTCGAACGCGTCCTTGTCCACGGTCGCGGAGTAGCGGCTCAGCGCCAGCTCCATCGGCTTGCCGTCGACCGGTCCGGTGAAGCTGCCCAGCACGCCCTCGGTGGTCACGCAGGCGGTGAAGTCGCCGGACGAGTCCTGCACCTCGACGCAGGCGGCGTGGTGCCCTGCGACGGTGGTGTCGCTCTGCTTGATGACCGCCTGCGGGTCGAGCGCGGCGGCGGTCAGCAGCCCGATCACCACCGGCGGCGTGACCAGACCCTGCTGGTTGGCCTCACCGAAGAGGGTCACTGTGGGTTTGCCACCCGGGGTGGGCGGGGCGACGAGCGTGCACTGCGGGCGGGTGCCGGTCGTCGTACACCGGGTGACGGCCTCGGGGGTGACGGTCAGT
Organism: Micromonospora zamorensis; assembly: GCF_900090275.1. Taxonomy (NCBI): domain Bacteria; kingdom Bacillati; phylum Actinomycetota; class Actinomycetes; order Micromonosporales; family Micromonosporaceae; genus Micromonospora; species Micromonospora zamorensis. Next base: position 114,448 of record NZ_LT607755.1, read on the forward strand.
CGACCTCCGGGGTAGGTGTACGCGGAGCGGGCCGGGTCCTGCGCCTGCACGATCGCGGCGCTCTGGCCGCCGGGCAACTGGTAGTCGGCCGAGTAGGTCAACTCCAGCGCGCGGTCGAGGCGGGCGGCGAGGTCGTTGACGAGTTCCGAGCGACTCATGGCGACTCCGGCGTCCTCGAATGTCTGACAGCCGGTGACCGTGAGCGACGCGATGACCGACACGGCGAGCATGCGGAGGGTGGTCGAGGCGGCGGGCATGGCGACCAGCCTGGTGGATCCGGTCCGCGCAGCGCAAACCCGTTGCCGGTTGACGCCCGGAAATCCGGGAATGTCCGTCAGTGCGGGCCGACTCGGGTGCGCGGGCGACGCCGTGCCCGTTCGCGCCGCCCGATACGCTGCGTTCAACACCTGCCTCAGCCGCACCGTCGCGGCCCACCCACGGACCGGATCACAACAACGAGGAGCGACTCAGTGGCAACCATCGAGGGAATCGTCGCCCGGGAGATTCTCGACTCGCGGGGCAACCCGACGGTCGAGGTCGAGGTCGGCCTGGACGACGGCACGGTGGCCCGCGCGGCCGTGCCCTCCGGCGCCTCCACCGGCGCCTTCGAGGCGATCGAGCTGCGCGACGGTGACGCCGACCGCTACCAGGGCAAGGGCGTGGAGAAGGCGGTCTCCAACGTCGAGGACAAGATCGTCGACCAGATCATCGGGTACGAGGCCAGCGAGCAGCGGCTCATCGACCAGAAGATGCTCGACATCGACGGCACCGACAGCAAGTCGGAGCTGGGCGCGAACGCCATCCTCGGGGTTTCCCTCGCGGTGGCGAAGGCCGCTGCCGGCAGCGCCGAGCTGAGCCTCTTCCGTTACCTGGGCGGCCCGAACGCGCACCTCCTGCCGGTGCCGATGATGAACATCCTCAACGGTGGCGCGCACGCCGACTCGAACGTCGACATCCAGGAATTCATGGTCGCCCCGATCGGCGCCCCCACCTTCCGTGAGGCGCTGCGCTCCGGCGCGGAGGTCTACCACGCCCTCAAGTCGGTGCTGAAGAAGAAGGGCCTGTCCACCGGGCTCGGCGACGAGGGCGGCTTCGCCCCGAACCTGCCGACCAACGCGGCGGCCCTGGACCTGATCGCCGAGGCGGTCGAGAAGGCCGGTTACCGGCTGGGCACCGACATCGTGTTCGCGCTCGACGTGGCAGCCACGGAGTTCTTCGACAACGGCACCTACACCTTCGAGGGTTCCGCGAAGTCCGCCGAGGAGATGAGCAACTACTACACCAAGCTGGCCGGTGACTACCCGATCGTGTCGATCGAGGACCCGCTGGCCGAGGACGACTGGAGCGGCTGGCAGACGCTGACCGCCTCGATCGGCGACCGGGTGCAGATCGTCGGCGACGACCTGTTCGTGACCAACCCGCAGCGCATTGCCCGCGGCATCGCGGAGAAGTCGGCGAACGCGGTCCTGGTCAAGGTCAACCAGATCGGCTCGCTGACCGAGACGCTGGACGCGGTGGACCTGGCCCACCGGGCCGGCTTCAAGTGCATGATGAGCCACCGTTCCGGCGAGACCGAGGACACCACCATCGCCGACCTGGCGGTGGCCACCGGCTGCGGCCAGATCAAGACCGGCGCGCCGGCCCGCTCGGACCGCGTCGCGAAGTACAACCAGCTGCTCCGGATCGAGGAGGAGCTGGCCGACGCGGCGCGCTACGCCGGTGCCGGCGCGTTCCCGCGCTACCGTTCGGCCTGAGACGCGCGAAGCCTCGGGGGAGGGGTGTGACGATGCAGCAGCGCCGCACACCGGGTGGTCAGCGTCCCGCCCGCCGACCGGGTCAGTCCGGTCGGCCGGGTGGTGGCCGCGCCACGCGGGGATCGGTCCGGGAGGCCGGCGTACGCGCCGACCCCCGCGCCGCTGGTCGGGCGCCGGGTGCTGCCCGGGGCGCCGAGGGCGTTCGCTCGGCGAATCGTCCGGCCGCCGCTCGGCGTACCGCCGCCGGCGCAGGCGTGAAGCGGCTCGCCGCGCCCCACCCCCGTCGCTTCACCGGCCGGGCCACAGTGCTGTTCGCGGTCCTGATCGCGCTCGCGCTGGCCTACACGTACCCGGTCCGGGTCTACCTGGACCAGCAGGCCGACATCGAGCGGATGGAGGCGGCCCAGGCGGTGCAGGCGGCGGAGATCGCCAAACTCGAGGCCGAGGCTGCCAACTGGAACGACCCGGCGTACATCAAGACGCAGGCTCGGGAGCGGTTCTTCATGGGCGAGCCGGGCGAGAAGATGATGGTGGTGCTGCACGACCCGGAGGGCGCCGCCCGGGACGCCGGGAAGTCGGCGGGTTCGGCCGCCCCGGCGGAGCCGTCGACCTGGTACGACACGCTCTGGTCGAGCGTGCAGGCAGCCGACAGCCAGCAGCCGGGCAAGTGATCCACCGATCGACGCACCAGGAGAGACCGTGACTGTCGTACCACCGTCGGAGCCGGCGGCGGATTCCGTACCTCTGCCGCAGCGGGAGCCGGCCACGGAGGCCGACCTGGCCGCGGTGGCCGCGCAGCTCGGCCGGACGCCCCGGGGCACCCGGGCGGTCGCCCACCGATGCCCGTGCGGCCTCCCGGACGTGGTGGAGACGACCCCCCGCCTCGCCGACGGCACCCCGTTTCCGACGCTTTTCTACCTGACCTGCCCCCGGGCCACCGCGGCGTGCAGCCGGCTGGAGTCGGCGGGGCTGATGAAGGAGATGGCGGACCGGCTGACGACGGACCCGGAGCTGGCCGCGCACTACCGTGCCGCGCACGAGGACTACCTCGCCCGCCGGGAGGCGGTCGGTGAGGTGCCGGAGATCGCCGGAATCTCGGCCGGCGGGATGCCGGGCCGGGTGAAGTGCCTGCACGTGCACCTGGGGCACGCCCTGGGCGCCGGCCCGGGCGTGAACCCGTTCGGCGACGAGACGTTGGCGCTGGTCGAGCCGTGGTGGTCGGCCGGTCCGTGCGTGGACGTCCCGGCGGGCGAATGAACGCGCCGGCCGAGTCCTCGGCGTCCGAGAGTCAGATCGTGGTGCGGCGGGCCCGCACCGGGGACGTACGGGGCATCCGGCGGCTGGTGGACACCTACACCGACGACCGTCGGCTGCTGAGCAAGGCCACCGTCACCCTGTATGAGGACGTGCAGGAGTTCCGGGTGGCGGTCCGCGCCGACGACGGCGTCGTGGTGGGCTGCGGCGCGCTGCACGTGATGTGGGAGGACCTGGCCGAGATCCGCACGGTCGCTGTGGACCCGTCCTGCCGGGGCCAGCGGATCGGGCACCGGCTGGTGGGGGAGCTGATCGACGCGGCCCGGGAGCTGGGCGTGGCCCGGATCTTCGCGCTCACCTTCGAGACGCGGTTCTTCGGCGCGTTCGGCTTCCAGGAGATCGACGGCGCACCGGTGCCTCGCCAGGTGTACGAGCAGTTGCTGCGCTCGTACGACGAGGGTGTCGCGCAGTTCCTGGACCTGGAGCGGGTCAAGCCGAACACGCTGGGCAACACCCGGATGCTGCTGCGCCTGTAGGTCAGGCCTTGCGGGGGTGCGTCGCGAAGAACTCCCACATCAGGTCGGTGGCCGACAGCCCGGCGGAGGACGCGGCGAGCTGACCGGCTGTCGCCCCCGGCCAACTGTGGCCCATCTCGGGCAGGGTGTAGACGCTGACCTCGCTGCCGTCCGCGCAGCTCGCCACCGTGTGCGTCACACCCGGCACCCCGGCCGCCTTCGGGCTCGGCCGGCAGGAGAGCCGCTGCTGCCAGGTCTGCATGCCGGTCTGGAAGGTCGACGCGTACCGGTCCTGGCCGCCGATGAAGGTGATCACGGAAACGGGGCTCTTCGGCACGTAGCTGTCGGCCGTGGTCAGCTTCCCGCTGTAACCGCCGCTGACCACCCCGATCGCGGCGTACGTGCCGGTGCTCTCCACCGCCGCCCGGAAGCTCATGTCGCCGCCGTTGGAGATGCCGGTGAGGAAGACCTGGTTCGGGTCCGCGTGCCAGGTCTGCACCAGGTGACCGGTGAGAGCGGTGAGGAACCCGACGTCGTCCTGGCTGCCGCAGCAGACCAGCGCGTTGAAGCCTCCGCCCACGCCGTCGGGGTACGCGACCAGCACGTTGTCCTTGTCAGCCTTGGCCTCCAGGCCCGCCAGCTCCCGCATCGCAGAGCCGGTCCCGGGATAGAAGTGCAGCGCGATGACCAGCGCGGACGGCCTGCCCGGGTCGTAGCCGGGCGGTGCGTGCAGCAGATAGGTGCGCTCGACTCCGTTGTGCGTCAGGGTGAGCTCGTGGTCGCCCGCCGCCGGGCGTTCGGTCGACGCGGAGGGAGCGGCGGTCGGGGCCGACGAGGGTTGCCCCCGCTCACCACAAGCTGCGGCCACGACCATGAGGCAGAGCCCCGTCAACACTGCCACCGTCCGCCGCACGCCGGCCACCCCCCGTCGACCCCGCCGTCCACCCTGGAGGGCGTCGGATTGTGGATCAACCCTTTCGGTCCTGGGCGAAGGACGGCAGGCTGTTTCTCATGCTTCGCCTCCATCTCGGGCCGGCGGATCTCTGCCGGGTGCGGTTCGGTGCCCGGCTGCACCCGGTTGGCACCGCGCTGCTGGCCGGCCAGTGGCTGCGGGATCCGACGGTGGCGGCGATGGCGCCGACGCTGGCCGAGCGGGCGGCAGCGCTGGAGAGCACAGGAGCCGCCCAGGCCGCCACCGCGGTTCTGCGGCACCTGCTGCCGGCACGGGGGCGCCTGCCGGACTTCGTCACCCCCTTCGCCGGTGTGGAGTCGGTCGCCGCCGGTCTGGAGGCGATTCAGGCGACCCCGGCACGACGGGTACGCGCCGAGGTCGGCGCGGCGTACGCGGACGTGGCCGCCACCCCGCTGCGGCGGCGGTTCGCCGCAGCCGACCCGGAGATGCTCGACCTGTTCGGCGGGGCCGTCCGCACCTGGTTCGACGCCGTCCTCGCGCCGCACTGGCTCGATCTGGTGTCCGCGTACCGCCAGCAGGTGACCTGCGCCAGTCAACGGCTGGCGCAGCACGGCCTGGCCAGCCTCTTCGCGGGCCTGCACCCGGCCATCCGGTGGCGGGAGCCGGTGCTGGAGGTGCGGACGTGGTGGGACGGCGAACTGCCCGGCACCGGCCACGGGCTCATCCTGCTGCCCTCCCCGCTGGCCGGCCCCCGGCCCCGGGTGCTGGTCGAGCCGGATCGCCCGATCCTGCTCGTCTACCCGGCGCTGATGCCTCCGCGCGCGGCCACCGCCGAGGGCGATCCCCTCGGCCGGTTGCTCGGCGCCACCCGGGCGCTGGTCCTGCGCCAACTCGCGGCCGACGGCGGGATGACCACCACGGTGCTGGCGCGGGCCGTCGGGATCAGCCTCTCCTCGGCCTCGGAGCACGCCACCGCGCTGCGGGCCACCGGCCTGGTGGCCAGCGAGCGGGACGGCGGGTCCGTGCGACACCACCTGACGGCGCTCGGCGCGAACCTGCTGCGGGGCCTGCCGGGCGACTCGTTCGAGGCGGGTCCGTCGGCCGCCCAGGCAGCCGGGTGGCCGCCCGCCCTGCCGTAAGGTTGCTGCCGTGACGACGCGAGTGGCGGCCATCGACTGCGGGACCAACTCGATCCGACTGCTGGTCGCCGACCTGCCCGGGGAGTCGGCCGGGCCGCAGGCGCCGCTGGTCGACCTGACCCGCCGGATGGAGATCGTCCGGCTCGGCCAGGGTGTGGACCGCACCGGTCGGCTGGCACCGGAGGCGATCGAACGGACCCGGGTGGCGCTCGCGTCGTACGCCGCCGACATCGAGAAGTTTGGCGCCGAGCGGGTCCGCATGTGTGCCACCTCCGCCTCCCGCGACGCCGCCAACGCCGCCGACTTCACCGCGATGGTGCAGCGCACCCTCGGCGTCGAGCCCGAGGTGGTCACCGGCGACGAGGAGGCCCGACTGTCGTTCACCGGCGCGGTGCGCGGGCTCCCGGCCGACGCGAAGGCGCCGTTCCTGGTCGTCGACATCGGCGGAGGCTCCACCGAGTTCGTGGTAGGTGACCGGGCCGCCGGCGTGCGCGCGGCCATCTCGGTGGACATCGGCTGCGTCCGGATGACCGAGCGACACCTGCCCGGTGACCCGCCGACGCCCGAGCAGGTCGCCGCCGCGCAGGCCGACATCGCGGCCGCCGTCGACCGGGCGCTCGCCGTGGTGCCCGGCCGCGAGGCGGCAACCCTGGTCGGTCTCGCCGGGTCGGTCACCACAGTCGTCGCCCTCGCGCAGGGCCTGCGGGAGTACGACCCGGAGCGCATCCACCACGCCCGGGTGTCGTACGAGGCGGTCGCCCAGGTGACAGCGGACCTGCTGAGTCAGACCCGTGAGCAGCGGTTGGCGAACCCGGTGATGCACCCGGGCCGGGCCGACGTGATCGGCGCCGGCGCGCTGGTGCTTCGCGTGATCATGGAGCGGGCCGGGATGCCGTCGGTGGTCGCCTCCGAGCACGACATCCTCGACGGCATCGCCTGGAGCCTGGCCACCTGATCGACTCGGTTTCCTGAAAGTCGCGGTGTCCCAGCAGGGCGGATACCCCGATTTCCAGAAAGTCGAGTCGATCAAGGTTTCGGTAGGGCCGTGCCCCCTCGCCTGCGTGTCGGGGCGGAATCGTTGACGCTACTGCGCATTGCGCACTAGTCTGCAATGCGTGGACACCACACAGTTGCTGAAGGGCGTGCTCGATCTGGCCGTCCTGGCCGTGCTCCGAGAGGAGGACGGCTACGGTTACGACATCCTGCGCCGGTTGCGCGAGGCCGGCCTGGAGGAGGTCGGCGACGCCTCGGTCTACGGGACGCTGCGCCGCCTCTTCGCCGCCGGCCTGCTCACCACGTACGTCGTGCCGAGCGAATCCGGGCCGCACCGCAAGTACTACTCACTCAACGCCGCGGGGCGTGACCAGTTGACCCGCTCCGGCAAGCTCTGGCGCTCGTTCGCCACCACCATGGACAGTCTGCTCGACGATCGGGGGATGGCGGCATGACCGTCACGGAGCAGGAGATCACCGACTACGTGGCGCGGGTCCGGGCCGCTCTGGCCGACCTGCCAAGCACCCAACGCGACGAGCTGACCGAGGATCTCGCCGACCACCTCACCGAGGTCGCGGCCGAGGCCGAGGGCACTCTCGTCGAGCGGCTGGGCGAGCCCGAGACGTACGCAGCCGAGCTGCGCGCCGCGGCCGGCGCCGCCGCCGGGGGCGGTGGGCGCAATCTCGACCAGCGGGTCGCCGCCGCGCTGGTCGGGGTCCGCAGCCGCCTGCGCACTGTCGACACCCGACTGGGCCCACCGTTGGGATACGAGACGGCGAGCGACTTCCTCCGGTTGTTGCGCCCGGGCTGGTGGGTGCTGCGCGGCTACCTGGCGGCGATGCTGGTCACGGTCATCTCCACCGGCGGCAACTATTACAACCTGTTGCCCCGGTTCGGTGGAGAGCTGCTCGCCGGCCTGATCATGCTGGTCGGCTTCGTGCTCGCCTCCATCTGGATTGGCCGCCAGTCCGCCCGGCTGACCCGCTGGCCACGTTCGGCGGTGCAGGTGGGCAGCGCGGTGCTGGTGGTCTTCGCGTTGGCCGCACTGGTCAACACCGAGGACCGGCTCGGCCGTGACTACTACTACGACCAGACCTCGGTCGACAGCCAGTACGGCCAGATCCGGGACGTCTTCGTCTACGACAGCGAGGGCCGGCTGGTGGAGAACGCCCGGCTCTTCGACCAGAACGGCAACCCGATCCGGCTGGGCTACCCGGACTGCGGTGGCCGCATCGACGAGTACGGCAACCCGCTGCTGCGGCCGTACCCGTACTGCCCGGAGCAGGCGCCGTTCGGGCCCCGGGCCCCGGGCGCGCCCCTCGCTCCCACGCCGCCCGCGACCACGCCGGACCCGAGCGGCACGCCGGACCCGAGCACCACACCCGGTCCGACCGGGACGCCGACGGCGACCGGGACGCCCACCGGCCAGCCCACGGCCGGCAGCACCGTGACGCCGAGCGACGCACCGGCTCCAACTCCGACGAGCTGAGTCGCGGTGTGAAGTGGATCATGCTGCTGAAGCTGGGAAATAACTGAACGGACGAGGCGAGCGGGACGGCACCGTAAATCAATGATCGTTACGGTGTCGTCTGCTCATCAACCCCTCGGAAGGACCCCCCGTGCCAGACCAGGTCGCACCGCCCTCCGCGCCCGACGCCGCAGCACCCCAGCCGGCCGTCGAGACGCCGCAGCCGACGCCGGCCCAGCCGCAGGCGGCCACGTCAGATGCGGCCGAGCCGCCGGAGGCGAAGCCGGGAACGGCCGACCCGCAGGCCGCCAAGCCGGAGGCGGCGGACCCGCAGGTGGCCAAGCCGGAGGCGGCGGACCCTCAGGCCGCCAAGCCGGAGGCGGCGGACCCGCAGGCCGCCAAGCCGGGTGCGGCCGACCCGCAGGCGGCCACGTCGGATGCGGCCGTGCCGCCCGCGACCGCCACGGCGACGGCCGAGCCGGAGGCGAAGAAGTCCGGTACGAAGAAGGCTCTGGGCATCGTCGGCGCGATCCTCGCGATCGTCGTCGTCGCCGGTCTGAAGTTCGGCCTCGCCTCGGCGATCGGCGGCTACTTCAACAAGGACGAGACCGCCGACGCCAAGGCCGGCGACTGCATCGCCGAGCTGCCGGAGGTCACGGGGACCGGGCAGGAGAAGGTCGACGGCGCCAAGGTCGTCGAGTGCACCTCGACCGACGCGGCGTACACCGTGGTTGGTCGGGTGAACGACCAGAGCGAGGCGCAGGCCAAGGCCGGCACCGCCTGCGACTCGTTCTTCCAGAACGACGAAGAGGGCTACATCTTCTCCAGCGTCGAGCCGGGCAAGTCGGGCTACGTGCTCTGTCTGACCAAGAAGGCCTGACCGGCGCGCCAGGCCAGCATCGACGGCGGCGGGAGCAGACCCCGCCGCCGTCGGCGTACCCGCAGTCACCGGCCGGCGAACAGGAGGTGAATGCCACTGTTCCGGCGTCTTCCGGACGGCCGCGTGGCGTGGCAGGCTACCGGCACGTAGGACCACTGGGCGACCAGCCAACGATGACTGACCGCTAGGAGGACGGCCCATGGGCGAAATGGTGAGCTACCGCAGCAACGGGGGCATGAGCGAGGGGTATCTCGCGATACCCGCCAGCGGCATGGCCAGCCCTGCCGTCATCGTCATCCAGGAGTGGTGGGGCCTCGTCCCGCACATCCGGTCGGTGGCGGACCGGTTCGCCGAGGCTGGTTTCGTCGCCCTCGCGCCCGACTTCTACCACGGTGAGACGACCAGCGAGCCGGACGAGGCGCAGCGGTTGCTGATGGCGATGCGGATGGACGAGGCGGCGAAGGACATCGCCGGTGCGGCCGACTATCTCGCGGGGCGTCCGGAGGTGACCGGTAAGGTCGGTGCCGTGGGCTTCTGCGCCGGTGGCAGCCTCGCCCTCTGGTCAGCCACCATCTCCGAGCGGATCGTCGCGACCGCCGGCTTCTATCCCGTGCTGCCGTGGGAGTCGATGCGCCCCGACTGGGCCGACTATGCCGGCAAGGCCGCGGTCATCCACTGCTCCGAAGAGGACGGCACCTCGGCCGCCGAGGGCTTACAGACCGCCCGTCGGGCCATCGAGGAGGCCGGCGGTGACTGCCACCTCTACGACTACCCGGGCACCTCGCACGCCTTCTTCAACGACGACCGGCCGGAGGCGTTCGACCAGCGCGCCGCGTCCAGCGCCTGGGCTCGCACCCTGGAACTCTTCCGGGCCAAGCTTGGCTGAGTCGCGTACCCCCGAGGAGGTGGTCGCCCGCGCAGCGCGGGCGCCCGACCTGGCGGACCTCGACGCGGGTGTCAGCGACTGTTTTGCCTGCCCCCGGCTGGTCCGGTGGCGGGAGGAGGTGGCCCGCACCCGCCGGGCCGCCTTCCGCGACCAGGAATACTGGGGCCGGCCGGTGCCGGGTTTCGGCACCGCCGACGCGCGGATCGCCATCCTCGGGCTGGCGCCCGCCGCGCACGGCGGCAACCGCACCGGCCGGATCTTCACCGGTGACCGGTCCGGCGACGTGCTGTTCGCCGCGCTGCACCGGGCCGGGCTGGCCAACCAGCCGACCAGCGTCGCCGCCGCCGACGGGCTCGCCCTGCGGGACATCCGGATCTTCTCGGCCGTCCGATGTGCGCCGCCGGACAACAAGCCGACGCCGCAGGAGCGGGACACGTGCGCACCCTGGCTGCACCGGGAGGTCACGCTCATCCGTCCCACGCTGCGCGTCGTGATCGCGCTCGGCGCGTTCGCCTGGGCCGCGTGGTGGCCGGTGCTCCGTCAGGTGTACGCGCTGCGCCCGCCCAGCCCGCGACCGGCGTTCGGTCATGGGGCACACTGGTCCGGCACGGACGCGCCGGACCTGTTGGGCTGCTACCACGTCAGCCAGCAGAACACCTTCACCGGGCGGCTTACACCAGAGATGCTGGACGATGTCTTCGGCCAGGCTAAACAGCTGGCCGGGGTGGACTGAGACGCGTGGGGCGGTGGCGATGACAGACGGAACACGCCCGCCCACGCCGTCCCCTGCCGCCGAGCAGGGGGTGTTGCGCCCGGCCCTCGGGTTGCTTCGCCGGTGGTGGCCGGTCGGCGCGGTCGCCGCGTTGCTCGTCGGTGCGGCGCTGGCGTCCGCCAACTCGTCGATCGGGGCCAGTCGGATCCCGCCAGCCGCGGAGAACGTCCCCTGGGTGCCCGAGTACCCGACCGCCGAGCCGCCGCCGTCGATTCCGGTCGAGCCGCGCGACGCCGGTGAGGCCACCCAGGCGCACATACCGCAGTGGATCGCCACCGTGGCGATGGTCCTGCTCGGGCTCGCCATCTTCGCCGCCCTCGGTTACCTGACCTGGATCCTGATCCGGGGTGCGTTGCGCCGCACCACCCGGAATCTGCCCACGCAGCGGGCCCGGCGTAGCGCCGAGGGCACCGCCCGGGAGGTGGTCGCGGCCCTCGACGCCGGCCTGGTGGAACTCGACGACCGGGACACCGACCCCCGGGTGGCGGTGATCGCCTGCTGGGTACGCCTGGAGGAGACCGCCGCTGCGGCCGGTGTGCCACGGCTCGCCGGGGACACCCCCACCGACCTGGTCAGCCGGCTGCTGCACGGTGACCCGGCGGCCGGCGTGCCGGCGATCGTCAGCACCGATGTGCTGAACGAGTTCGCACACGTCTACCGGGAGGCCCGGTACGCGACCCGCCCGGTCGACGAACGCACCCGCGACCAGGCGCGCGCCGCGCTGCGCCGACTGCGCGGCGAACTCACCGCGGTGGTGACCCCGTGAGCGCGAGGAGTGAGCCGGGTCTGCGAGCCCCGCAGTCGCGAACCAGAGGTGCAGCGCATGAGTAGCACCAGCATCGACGACCTGCTCGCGTTCGAGGAGGAGGCGGCGCCGGCGGGCCCCCAGGCGCGCCGTTCCCGGATCCGCCCGGTGCTGCGCTCGCTCGCGTGGGCCGCCGCGGTGGTCGCGGTGCTGCTCGTCGGCCTGCGCGCTGTCGGCCTCCAGGTCTCGCTGCCCGTGCTGATCGCCGGGGTGCTGGCCGTGCTGGCCGTCCGCCGGGTCACCGCCCTGCTCGCGCCGCCACCCCCGCCGCCAGCCGGTTCCCGGAACGTGTCGGGTGAGGAGGACGGCAGTTACAACTGGGGTGCCCGGGACGCGCTGCGCGGCGCGATCAATCGCTGGGAATGGCCGTTGGACTGGTCCAACACCCGACCCGAACGTTTCAGCGGGGTGGTCCTGCCCCGCATCGGTGAACTGGCCGACGAGCGGATGCGCCTGAAGCACGGCGTCACCCGCGAGTCGGATCCGGCCCGCGCCCGCGCCCTGCTGGGCGACCGGCTCTGGACGTTCCTGGAGACCCCGCCTCGCCGCACCCCGTCGCCGCGCGACCTCGCGGTGATCGTCGCCGAACTGGAGAAGATCTGATGAACGACGTGGACCGGACCATTGCCCCCGCCGAGGTCGGCCATCTGGCTCGGGCGGTCCTGGACGCGGTCGGCACCGTCGTGGTCGGTAAGCGGGACGCGTTGGAGCTGGTCCTCGCCGGCATCCTCGCGGGCGGGCACGTGCTCCTGGAAGACCTGCCGGGGCTGGGCAAGACGCTGACCGCGCGCTCGTTCGCCCAGGCGCTCGGGTTGGACTTCCGCCGGTTGCAGTTCACCCCCGACCTGCTGCCCGCCGACGTCACCGGCTCGTTCCTGTACGACCAGCGCAACGGGGACTTCACCTTCCGGGCCGGCCCGGTCTTCACCAACCTGCTCCTCGCCGACGAGATCAACCGGACGCCGCCGAAGACGCAGTCCGCGCTGCTGGAGGCGATGCAGGAGAAGCAGGTCTCGGTGGAGGGTGTGACCTACAAGCTGGACGAACCGTTCCACGTGCTGGCCACTGCCAACCCGATCGAGTACGAGGGCACGTACCCGCTGCCCGAGGCCCAGCTCGACCGGTTCCTGCTGCGGGTCTCCTTCGGTTACCCGCAGCACGAAGAGGAGTGGGAGGTGCTGCGCCGTCGGATGAGCCGTCGCCGCGAGGAGGCGGACATCAAGGCGGTCGTCGACGCGGCAACGCTGCGGGCCATGCAGGCCGCCCTGGAGGACGTGGTGGTGGAGGACTCCATCGGCCACTACATCGTGTCCCTCACCGCGGCGACCCGGGAGCACCCGTCGGTGCTGGTCGGCGCTTCGCCTCGCGGATCGTTGGCGCTGCTGCTGCTGGCCCGGGTGCGCGCGGTGTTCGGCGGACGCGACTACGTGGTGCCGGAGGACGTCAAGGATGTCGCGGCACCTGCCCTGGCCCACCGGATCACCCTGCGCCCGGAGATGTGGTTGCGCCGGGTCGACCCGGCGTTCGTGGTCGGCGAGGTGCTGGAAGCGACTCCCGCCCCGGCCAGCGGCGCCCTGCCCAGCTACGCCGCCGGCGGGCCCCGGAACTGATGACCGGACCGACCGTGCCGAGATCCACCGAGCCGGAACCGGCTGCCGGCTGGGCACCCACCCCGGCGCTCGGCCGGGCGGTCCTGCTCGCCGGTCTGCTGCTGGTGGCGGGGGTGCTGCTGGGGCGGGTCGACCTGATCGTGCTGGCTGCCCCGTTCGCGCTGGGCACCGCGTACGCGCTGCGCCGACGCCCCACGGCGCTGCCGCAGGTGTGGATCACCCCGGGCGACGACGGGCCGCTGGTCGAGGGTGGCGACGTGACGGCGGCGGTGAGCGTCGGCAACCCGGACACTGTCGACTACGACCTGGTCGTGCTGCGTACCCGCGTGTCGCCGTGGCTGCGGATCTTCCGGGCCGGTTTCGCCCGGGACGGAGCCGCCGCCGACGCGCCACCCGCAGCGACGACGCCGACCGGCAGCCAGGGTCCGGCCAGCGGCGCGAGTCGTTCCGCCGCCGATCGGCCGTTCGTGACGTCGGTGCCCACCGGGTCGGCGGTGGACCTGGAACTGGTCGGCCGTGCGCTGCGGTGGGGCCGGCATCCGGTCGGCCCGGCCGGTGCCCGGGTCGCGACGGCGGGCGGGCTGCTGGTCTCCCGCGCGGTGATCATCGAGCCGGTCCGCGTGCGGGTGTACCCGCGTACCGAACCGTTCGAGGCGGTGGAGGCGATGCCCCGCGCCGCCGGCCTGGTCGGGGCGCACCACTCACGGCGGCCCGGTGAGGGTGGCGAGCTGGCGGGCGTACGCAGATTCGGTCCCGGGGACCGGCTGCGCCGTATCGACTGGCGGGTGTCGTTACGGGCCCGGCAGTTGCACGTGGCGGCCACCCTCTCCGACCGTGACGCGGAGGTGGTGGTGCTGCTCGACGTGCTGGCCGAGGCCGGCCGTTCCGGTGGGGTGGACGGCGCCGCCTCGGTGCTGGACACCACCGTCCGGGCCACCGCCGCGATCGCCGAGCACTACCTGCACCGTGGCGACAGGGTCTCCCTGCTGGAGTACGGCCCGTCAGCCCGTCGGCTGCGACCGGCGGCCGGGCGACGGCAGTACCTGACCGTCCTGGAGTGGCTGCTCGACGTACGCGTGACGTCGTCCTCCCATGAGCCGTACGACCAGGTGTTCGGCCCGCAACTGCTCTCCTCGGACGCGTTGGTGGTGGTGCTCACCCCGCTGCTGGACGAACGGTCGGCGCAGATGCTCGCCCGGCTGACTCGGGCCGGCCGGTTCGTGGTGGCTGTCGACACGTTGCCGACCGACCTGTCGTCACCGAAGGACCGGGGCTGGGCCGAGGTGGCGTACCGGCTGTGGCGTCTGGACCGGGAGATCATGATCGGGCAGCTCCGGGAGCACGGCGTCCCCGTGGTGCGCTGGGCCGGCGCCGGCAGCCTGGACCAGGTGCTGCGGGACGTGGCCCGGCTGGCGACGGCCCCAAGGGTGGGTGGCCGGTGAGCGCGAGGAGTGAGCTTGCGAGCCCCGCAGTCGCGAACGGACGGAGGGGCGCGGTGAGCGAGCTTGCGAGCCCCGCAGTCGCGAACGAGCGGAGGCGCAGATGATCGACGTTGTCGCCGGGCGGGTCCGGTCCTTTCAGAATGCGGTCAGCCGGATCAGCGCCGCTCCACTGCTGGTTCGGGCCGCGATCTTCGTCACCGTGCTTGCCGGGTTCGTCCTCGCCTTCCCCGCTGAGGTGTTGTCCGGTCGGCCGATCCTGTTCCTGACTGTTGCCGCCCTGTTGCCGGCTTTCGGCCCGCGCCGGGTCTGGGCGACGTTCACGGCGTTGGTCACGATCGGTGGCTGGTTGGTCGCCACCGACGGGTACGGCCGCCCGGTCGCCCTCTGGCGCCTTCTCGTCCTCGCGGCCCTGCTCTATCTGGCGCACACCCTCTGCGCGCTGGCCGCGCTGTTGCCCTACGACGCGGTGGTGGACCCAGAGATGATCACCCGTTGGTTGTTGCGGACGGCGGCCGTCCTGTTGGGCACCGCCGTGCTGGGGGTGCTGTTGTTGCAGGCCGGGGACACCGGTGGGGAGGCCGGATACCAGTGGGTCACGGTGCTTGGCCTGCTGCTGGCGGTGGGTACGGCAGCGTTGCTGGGCTGGCTCCTGCGACGGCGGTGACCGTTGCGACCTGAGGGTTACGCAGGTCACATGGGTTGTGCTCCGTCACAGATGGGGGCCGCGAGCGGGATTACCTGAGCCGGCCGGGGAAAGATAGACAACGTGAATCCGAAGCGGATCCTTGTGGTGGGTGCCGGGCACGTCGGTCTGTACGCGGCGCTGCGCCTGTCGAAGAAGCTCAGCTCCCGTGAGGCTGAGGTCATGGTGGTGGATCCCCAGCCGCACATGACCTACCAGCCGTTCCTGCCGGAGGCAGCGGCGGGCAACATCTCCCCGCGGCACTCCGTGGTGCCCCTGCGGCGGGAGTTGCGTCGCTGCAAGATGGTGGCCGGCACTGTCACGCGGATCGAGCACGGCCGCAAGGTGGCCACCGTGCAGCCGATCAGCGGCCCGGCCCGGGAGATCACCTACGACCACGTGATCGTGGCGCCGGGTTCGGTCTCCCGCACTCTGCCGATCCCCGGCCTGCACGAGCAGGGCATCGGATTCAAGACCATCGGCGAGGCGATCTACCTGCGCAACCACGTACTGGACCGGCTCGACGTGGCTGCGGCCACGCCGGATCCGGACGTCCGTCGTGCGGCGCTGACCTTCACCTTCGTGGGCGGTGGGTACGCCGGCATCGAGGCGCTCGCCGAGATGGAGGACATGGCTCGCGACGCCCTGCGTTACTACCCGGAGCTCAAGCAGGACGAGGTTCGCTGGGTGCTGGTCGAGGCCACCCAGCGGGTGCTGCCCGAGGTCGACCGGGACATGGGCGCCTACACCGTCCAGCAGTTGATGAAGCGGAACATGGACATCCGGCTGGACACCCGGCTCGAGTCCTGCGTCGACGGGGTGGTCAAGCTCTCCGACGGTGACAGCTTCCGGTCCGACACGATCGTGTGGACGGCCGGCGTGAAGCCGTCGCCGATGCTGGACTCGACCGACTTCCCGCGCGACG
The DNA here is from genome assembly GCF_900090275.1 of Micromonospora zamorensis. Lineage (NCBI taxonomy): Bacteria > Bacillati > Actinomycetota > Actinomycetes > Micromonosporales > Micromonosporaceae > Micromonospora > Micromonospora zamorensis. Next base: position 130,486 of record NZ_LT607755.1, read on the forward strand.
ACCGTCGGCGGATCACCTGCCTGCCCACTCTCCAGGTGGTCGACGGCGACCAGGTGGTCGAGGGCGCGTGGAGCGCCGGCGACTGCGCCGCCGTGCCGGACCTCACCAAGGAGCCGGGCAACTTCTGCTCGCCGAGCGCCCAGCACGCGGTGCGCCAGGCCGCCCGGATGGCCGACAACATCACGGCCGTGATCCGGGGCCGCGAGCCGGTCAACTACAAGCACAAGCACGTCGGCAGCGTCGCGAGCCTCGGCCTGCACAAGGGCGTCGCCCAGGTGTACGGGATCAAGATGACCGGCTGGCCGGCGTGGGTCATGCACCGGACGTACCACATGAGCCGGATCCCGTCGTTCAACCGCAAGGTCCGGGTGGTCGTGGACTGGTCGTTGGCGTTCTTCCTCAAGCGTGAGGTGGTGGCCCTCGGGCAGCTGCACGACCCGCGCGAGGAGTTCGTCGAGGCGTCCCAGCCGGTCGGCGCGCCGCGCGTCTGATCTCAGGTCTGCGAAAGGGCCCCTCCCGGTCGGGAGGGGCCCTTTCTGACGTCCGGCCGCAGCACGTCCGGCCGCAGGTGGCGTCAGACGCGCCAGATCCACGCGTCGGCGATCCGGGTGGCGGGGCCGTACAGCTGCTCCAGGGTCGCGCGCAGACTCTCGGCGTGCGGGGCGTCGTCGGCCAACGCGATGCAGGAGGCACCCCAGAACTGGGCGTCCCGTGCGGCCTGGCGGCGCTGCTCGTCGCCGATGGCCGGTTGGTCACCGCGCCGCGCGACGTCCGCCAGCAGCGCGGAGGTGGGCTGCTTGAAGGTGCCCATCGCCGCGGTGCCGCCCCGCCCGTACGGGCCGATGAAGAACCCTTCCGGCAGACCGAAGGCGGCGTCGGCAGCGGTCGCCCAGCGCATCGGCCAGGGCTCCTTCGGCGTCGGAAGCGGCACCGGGACGAGCACCCCGCCGGGGCGTACGCACTGCCGCCAGTGGCCGCCGCTGACGAATTCCGGCACGGCGGGCCGTTCGGCGGTCGGCAGCGGGGTCGGGAAGATCGGCAGCAGTGCCGCGCCGACGGCCAGGGGCACGAGCCGTCGTGCCCGGCCGGTGCCGCGTAGAGCCCGGTCGACCGCCAGCACCACCAGCGTCGCGATGATCGGCAGCAACGCCAGCGCGAACCGCATCGGCAACGCGCCGTCCACCACCGGCAGCCCGCCGATCAGGGCGTACGGGCCGGGCAGCGCTGTCCTGGTGCCGCCGAGCACCACCTCCGGGCCGAGCGAGAGCGCACCCATCACGAGGCCCGCCACCACGCAGGCGAGGACCAGTCGGCGTCGCCCGGCCCAGATCGCGCAGACCGCAGCGACCAGCAGCAGGGGCCAGCCGAGGAAGGTGTTGTACTCGGCCGGGCCGGTGGTCAGCCGGGCGGACTGGTCGCTGCCGGCAACCGACAGGGGGGAGATCGTCCACCAGCTGCTCAGGTCGGCGGAGAAGTAGGCCGGCGTGAACATCCCGTCGGCGACCCCCTGCGGGCCGGCGAACTGGAACCACAGCGGGTAGCCGAGCACCAGTAGGGCGAGCCCGGCGGCGATCGCCAGCCCGCCGGCGAAGCCGGGCAGCGCCCGCCGGGCCAGGTCCCGGTCCGCCACGGCGTAGCTGATCGCCATCACCAGCAGCGTGACGGCGGCGAGGAAGAGCACCTCCTCGCCGATGAAGACCTGCGCGGTGACCGCGGCGGCCAGTCCCGCCGCCGAGGTGAGCATCCGCCGGCGATCCGGCCCGGGCGACCGGTCGCGACCGGTTCGGTCGAGAGTCGTGGGCCCCGGGTCGGATGCCCGCAGCAGTCGGGCCACCAGCCAGACGATCACCGGCACCAGCCACTGGGCGGTCATGTGCAGGTGGCTGTTGGTCTGCGAGATCATGCCTGGGCCGAACCCGCAGAGCCCTCCGCCGAGCGCGGCCGCGAGCCGGCGGGCGCGCAGCGTCCGGTGGAACAGCAGGTACCAGGCGAAGGCCGTACCAGCGAGGTTGGCGGCGGCGAGCAGCGCGAAGGTGACCGGCGCGCCCAGCAGCAGGGTGACCGGCGCGAAGACGATGCCCAGCGCGATCACCGTGGTGTTGGCCATCAGGTTGACGCCGTCGGGCGCGTTGAGACGGTCGGTGAGCAGGCCGAAGTCGCCGAGCAGCGCGCGGGCGTCGACGGCCAGGAACCACTCGTAGAGGGCCTGGTCCTCCGGATTGAGGGCCAGCGTGCGGCCAGCCGGGTCTGGCCACAACCCGTGGGTGACCCAGCCGGCCAGCACCGCGCAGACCAGAGCGGCCAGCAGATCCAGCCGGTGCCGACGGACGGCGGCCAGGAGCCGAACGGCCCGGGGCCGGCGGTTGACCTGATCGGCGAGGCGGAAGGCCTGCTCAGGGGCGGCGTCGGGGGCCGTGGGGGCTGCGCTGCTCACGGCATCGACCCTAATGTGACCGGCCCCACGGGGTACGTCGGGTCGCCGCAGACCCGCTACGGTGACATTGCATCGTGCGTGTCGGCGCGCCGGTGCCACCCGCCCGGGTGGTGGAAAGGCAGACACGGCCGCCTTAAAAGCGGCTGCCGAAAGGCGTGCGGGTTCGACCCCCGCCCCGGGCACCGGTCGGCTCCCACGCATTCTCATTCGTGATCACCAGGACTTGGCTGCGCCGTTTACTCTTGGAGGGCACGTTCACGTGCAAACGACCCCCTGAGGGAGGCCAGACAGTGAAGACCTCGAACCCGGTGCTCGCCCGGCTCGGCCAAGCGGCCGAGCGGGAGCGCTCCGCCGGGTACGCCCCGGCCGGGCCGTACGGACAGCCCGGCATTCCCCAGCAGTACCCGTCCCAGGCCGGTTACCCGGCTGCGCCGCCCACCGTGGCGCCCATGACCGTCGACGACGTGGTCGTCAAGACGGTCGCTCTGCTCGGCATCCTCGGCATCACCGCCGCGGCCGCCTGGGTGCTCGTGCCCGACTCGCTGGTCAGCATCGCCTGGATCGGCGCGGCGGTGGTCGGCCTGGTCCTGGGCCTGATCATCTCGTTCTCCCGGATGGCCAACCCGGCACTCGTCATCGCGTACGCCCTCGTCGAGGGCGTTTTCGTCGGCATGGTGAGCAAGGCGTTCGAGACGCGCTACGACGGCATCGTGCTCCAGGCCGCCGTGGCCAGCTTCGGCATCTTCTTCCTGATGGCGATGCTCTACAAGGCGAAGGTCATCCGGGCCACCCCGGCCTTCGTCAAGGGCATGATCGCGGTGATGGTCGGCCTCTTCGCCGTCATGCTGATCAACTTCGTGCTGGCCATGTTCGGCGTCAACACGGGCCTGCGTGACGGCAGCCCGCTGGCGATCGGTTTCAGCGTGGTCTGCATCGTGGTCGCCTCGTTGAGCTTCGTGCTCAGCTTCAAGGAGATCGAGGACGGCGTCCGGATGGGCCTGCCGCAGCGCTACTCCTGGGTGGCCGCGTTCGGCATCCTGGTCAGCCTGGTCTGGCTCTACATCGAGATCCTGCGCCTGCTGAGCTACTTCCAGGGCGACGACTGACCTCGTCCGCTCTGCCGACCGGCGCCCGCTCCCGCTCTTGCGGGGGCGGGCGCCGTCGTTCGCACCGGGCCCGCCGTTTCGCCGCCAGCGCGGGGCCGCCCGGGGCAGAGTGACTGCAAGGGCGTGTGTCAAAGCCTCGGTCGAGCCGAGGCGGAGTCCAGGCGGCGGTCCGGCAAGGCGGGAATTGGCCCGGATACCGGTGTTGTATCCGGGCCAATTCCCAACGCGGCCGGTCGTCGTTTGGGCCCGTCGCAGGCCGGCCAGGGGCTTTGACACACGCCCTGGGGTACGCGGGCGAAGGAGGCGGCGGTGCGCAGCAACAACCCGGTGCTCAACCGGCTGGACGAGACCGGCCGGGTGGAGACCCGGGTGCTCGGCTCCCGCGACGTCGAGCCGATGACTGTCGACGACGTGGTGATCCGTACCGTCGGGCTGCTGGTCGTCACCGGCGCGACCGCGGCGGTGTCCTGGGTGGTGATCCCCGACGTGGCCTGGCTGGGTGCCGCACTGGCCGGCAGCGCCCTCGCCTCGATCGCGCTGGTCCTGGTCATCTCGCTGCGGGGGATCACCAACCCGGTGCCGATCGTCGGCTACGCCCTGCTCCAGGGCCTGCTGCTGGGGGTGGCGAGCCGCGCGTTCGAGCAGGTCTATCCGGGCATCGTGGTGCAGGCGGTGGCCGGCACCTTCGGCGTCTTCCTCGGCATGGCGGCGCTCTACCGGGCCCGGGTGATCCGGGCGACGCCCCGGCTGGCCCGCCTGGTGATCGGCACGTTGCTCGGCATCGCCGTGCTCAGCGTCGTCAACCTGGTGTCGTACCTGATCTCCGGGCGACCGGGGCTGGAGGTCTACAGCGTCAGCGGGGAGGTCGGCTGGCTGCCGTACGCCTTCTCGGTGGTGGCCATCATCGCCGGGGCGTTCAGCTTCATCCTCGACTTCGACCTCGTCGAGCGTTCGGTGCGCGACGGTCGACCCCGCCGGTACGCGTGGCTGAGCGCGTTCGGCCTGCTCACCGGGTTGGTGTTCCTCTACTGGCAACTGCTTCGGCTGCTCAGTTACCTGCGCCGTTGACCGGGCCGACCAGGCGCGGTCGGTGCCGGCCGTAGACTCGGCGGCGATGAGCGCAGCGGAGTTGGACAAGGCCATGCAGTTGCTGGTCCGTCAGATCGTGCACTGGCAGCAGCCGCGCTGGTCGGCCATCGCGACCGCCGGCAACGTGTCCCGCGCCGACCTGGTGCATCGTCTGGTGCAGGAGATCGCCAACCTGGCCGCCGACGCCGAGGGAGAGCCGCGTCGGGTCGTGCCCCGGCTCGACAACGACCTTGCCCTGCCCGATCAGCTACGGGTGGTGACAGCGGACCTGGTGGCCGCCGACCCGGGGGCCGAGGCGTTGGCCCGGGCCGCCGCCGAGGTGGCGGCGACCCGCAGCGCGCTCTGAGGTCAGTTCAACCGTTCGAGCACCATGGCCATGCCCTGGCCGCCGCCGACGCACATGGTCTCCAGACCGATGGTCTTGTCGTGCCACTCGAGGGCGTTGAGCAGGGTGCCGGTGATCCGTGCGCCGGTCATGCCGAACGGGTGACCGACCGCGATCGCGCCGCCCATCACGTTCAGCTTCTCCTCCGGGATGCCCAACTGGCGGTAGGAGGGGATGACCTGCGCGGCGAACGCCTCGTTGATCTCCACGAGGTCGACGTCGTCGATGGTCATGCCGGCCCGCTTCAGGGCCTGGCGGGACGCCTCGACGGGGCCGAGGCCCATGATCTCCGGCGACAGGGCGGTCACACCGGTGGAGACGATCCGGGCCAGCGGGGTGAGCCCGAGCTCCTCGGCCCGCTGGGCGCTCATCACCACCACGGCGGCCGCGCCGTCGTTGAGCGGGCAGCAGTTGCCCGCGGTGATCCGGCCGTCCGGGCGGAACACCGGCTTGAGACCGGAGACCGCGTCGAGCGTGACGCCGGCACGGGGACCGTCGTCGGTGCTCACCACGGTGCCGTTCGGCGTGGTGACCGGGGTGATCTCCCGGGCCCAGAAGCCGTCGGCGATGGCCTTCTCGGCGAGGTTCTGGCTGCGTACGCCGAACTCGTCCATGTCGGCGCGGCTCACGTCGTGCACCTGGGCCAGGTTTTCCGCGGTCTGCCCCATGGTCAGGTAGATGTCGGGCAGCTCACCGGCCTCACGCGGGTCGGTCCACACCTCGGCGCCGCCCTGTGCGCGGCGCTTCGAGCGCTCGGCCGCCGCGCCGAAGCGCGGGTTTTCCCAGCCGCCGCCGACGAGGGCCTGCGCCTCGGGAGGCAGCCCGTCGGAGCTGCCCCGGGCGTAGCTGGAGACCATCTCCACGCCGGCGGAGACGAACACGTCGCCCTCGCCGGCCCGGATCGCGTGCATCGCCATCCGGGTGGTCTGCAACGACGAGGCGCAGTAGCGGGTCAGCGTGGCGCCGGGCACAGTGTCCAGACCGAGCAGTGTGGACACCACCCGGGCCATGTTGAAGCCCTGCTCGCCACCGGGCAGGCCACACCCGAGGTAGAGGTCGTCGATCGTGGTCGGGTCGAGCTGGGGGATCTTGTCCAGGGCGGCCTGGACGATGGTCGCGGCGAGGTCGTCGGAACGGACGTCGCGCAGGGACCCCTTGTGCGCCCGGCCGATGGGGGAGCGGGCGGTGGCGACGATGACGGCGTCGCGGGACGACTCAATCGGCATGGACCAACGTTAACCCGCCGGTAACATGCGCGGAAGAAGCCGGCGCGGCGGGAAATGTCACCCTGACCGGGAACGATCTAGCGCCGGGTGGCAACCGTCGCGGCGGTGGCGACGGCGGGCAGCAGCGCGTGCGCCCACACCCGGTAACCGTCGGCGGAGGGGTGGAAGCCGTCGTGGCAGAGCGTCCCCGCATCGGCCCGGAACACCGGCCCGGTCTCGGTGCCCAGGTCGACCACCGAGCCGCCAGCGTCCAGCACGGCCGTGGTCTGCGCACGGGCCATCCGTCGCCCGGACCAGCCGACCACCTGGCGCAGCGGAGGCGCGATGGCACGCACCGCGCCGAGATCGGGGCACGTGCCCACCACCACCTCGACCCGCGCCTCTCGCAGGCGGTGCACCGCGGCAGCGAGATAGGCCGCCGCGTCGACCGGCCGGCGCAGCCCGGTGGCGTCGTTCGCGCCGATCAGGACCAGCGCCACGTCGGGCCGCTCACCGAGCAGGGCCCGGGCCACCTGGGTGGCCAGGTCGGTCGAACGGGACCCGGAGACGCCGACGCTGGACAGGTGCACCCGCCGGCCCGTCGGGCCCTCGGCGAGCAGGTTGGCCAACTGCCCGCCGATGGTGTCCTCAAGCCGGTCGACACCCACGCCCAGCGCTGACGAGTCGCCGAGCAGCACCAGCCGCAACGGCGGGGCGCCAGCCCGACCGATCGTGGCCCGCAGGGCCAGCCCCAGCTCCGGTTGGGCGTACCGCCGGTGCCGGGCCACGAACGCCTCGCCGGCCAGGACGGCGGCACCGCCCACGGTGCCGGTGAGCAGCGAGAACGCCGCCGCCCGACCCAGTCGGCCGGCGAGGCCGGAGATCACGCCCCGCTCGCTGCGCTCGTTCATGCCAGTCCCTCCACTGTCGAGGTGTCCGAGGCGGACCCGTGCGGCACCGCACCGACACCGAAGAACGCCCGCCGGCGCAACTGCGCCCACCGGCCCGCCGGCCCTCGGTCGCGGCCCCGGACCTGGGTGCCGCTGACCTCCGTGCCGGCGTGCCGGGCCGCCTGCTGCGCGGCCTCCGGCAGCGACCGTACGCCCTCGCCCCGGGTCGGTGTGGCCCGTCGTTCCTGCCCAGCGCCGAGCGCGGAGAGCATCGTCGGCAGGAGCGCTGCAGCGGCCATCGCGTACCCCTCGGCGGAGGGATGGAACCGGTCCCAGGCGAACATCCGGGTCGGCTCGGCGGTGAACCGGGGGCCGAGCAGATCACCGAGGGAGACCGTCCAACCGCCGGCCTCGACCACCGCGACCGTCTGGGCCGCGGCGAGTTGGCGGCTCCACCGGTGCGCCAGCCACCGCAGCGGCGGTTGGATCGGGCGGATCGCGCCCAGGTCGGGGCAGGTGCCGACGACCACCTCGCAGCCGGCGTCGCGCAGCGTGTGCACCGCCTCGACCAGGTAGCGCACCGCCAGCCCACGGGGGGTGCGGTTGGTGATGTCGTTGCCGCCGATGAGGATCACCGCGATGTCGGGTCGGCACTCCAGCGCCGCCTCCACCTGGTGCCGCAGCGCCGAGGAGATGGCACCGACCACCGCGAAGCGGTGCAGTCGCACCGGTCGGTGCAGCCGACGGGACAGGCCGGTGGCGAGCAGTGCGCCAGGTGTCTCCCGGCGACGGTGCACCCCGTAGCCGGCCGCCGAGGAGTCACCGAGCACGACCATGGTGAGTGCAGGGCCGGGGAATTTCGCGCCGTACGTCCCGTCGCAGCGTGGCGGCGGTGCCTCGGCCATCGGGATGGTGCGTCGGGCCTGTCGGGCCTGGCCGAGCAGCACGCCGCCGGTCGCCACCGCGGCCGCCGCGGTGGCACCCGTCCCGATGGCCGCCAGGCGGGCGAACCGCCGGGCCTGCCGCCAGTGCTCTCCGCCGGGTACGACGGAATCAGCCACCCCCATACCACGACATTATCGCGCCGGTCCGACACGCCGCTGTCGTCGCGACGCCACTCCAGTGCCTGGAAACCGACGCGACGGGGTATCTGTCCAGGAGAGGCCGGCCGACTTGCGCCGACCCGCCACGCTGATCCGGCGGAGAGGAGCGCGACGATGGGGAAGACACTGAAGCGCAGCGCGGCGTTCACGGCCCTCGCGCGGGCACTGGCGGCTGGGGCCCGTGGTGGGCCGTCATTGGGCACGCGGTTGGCCGCGCTGCCCCGGATGATCCGGGCCACCACCAAGGGGGAGTACGACGGCGGCCTGCGACTGGCCCTGATGACCGCCGCCACGGCGTACATCGTCTCGCCGATCGACCTGCTGCCGGAGATCCCGCTGGCGATCTTCGGGCTCGCCGACGACGCGGTCATGATCACCTGGCTGGCTGGCAGCGTGCTCGCCGAGACCGATCGCTTCCTGGAGTGGGAAGCCCGCCGCAGCTCGGTCATCCCCGGGGGGCTGGTGCCCTGACGGCACGTACGCTGGACGCGAGGAAACGTCTGCCCGGCCGCGGTCGCCGGCGCCGCAACGAAGGGCACACCGTGCAGTACTACGACAACGTCGTCGACATGATCGGCAACACCCCGCTGGTACGTCTGCGTAACGTCACCGAGGGCATCCAGGCCACCGTGCTGGCCAAGGTGGAGTACGTCAACCCGGGCGGCTCGGTGAAGGACCGGATCGCGCTGCGGATGGTGGAGGACGCCGAGGCCGCCGGCCTGCTCAAGCCCGGCGGCACCATCGTCGAGCCGACCAGCGGCAACACCGGCGTCGGGCTGGCCCTGGTGGCCCAGCTCAAGGGCTACAAGTGCGTCTTCGTCTGCCCCGACAAGGTCAGCCAGGACAAGCAGGACGTGCTCCGGGCATACGGCGCCGAGGTGGTGGTCTGCCCGACCGCTGTCGCTCCGGAGGACCCGCGCTCGTACTACAACGTCTCCGACCGGCTGACCCGGGAGATCCCCGGCGCCTGGAAGCCCAACCAGTACAGCAACCCGGCCAACCCGCGCTCGCACTACGAGACCACCGGCCCGGAGCTGTGGAAGCAGACCGAGGGCGGGCTCACCCACTTCGTGACCGGCGTGGGCACCGGCGGCACGATCTCCGGCATCGGGCGCTACCTCAAGGAGGCCTCCGAGGGTCGGGTGCGCATCATCGGAGCCGACCCGGAAGGTTCGGTCTACTCCGGGGGCACCGGCCGTCCGTACCTGGTGGAGGGCGTCGGCGAGGACTTCTGGCCGGAGACGTACGACCAGGGTGTCGCCGACGAGATCGTCGAGGTGTCCGACAAGGCGTCCTTCGAGATGACCCGGCGGTTGGCCCGCGAGGAAGGGCTGCTGGTCGGTGGCTCCTGCGGGATGGCGGTGGTCGCCGCGCTGGAGGTCGCCCGCAAGGCCGGCCCGGACGACGTGGTGGTGGTGCTGCTGCCGGACGGCGGCCGGGGCTACCTCTCGAAGATCTTCAACGACTCGTGGATGGCCCGGTACGGCTTCCTCGACAACTCCGGCGCCGAGCCGACAGTGGCCGACGCGCTGGCCAGCAAGCCGGGCGGGCTGCCCGAGTTGGTGCACGTGCACCCGACCGAGACGGTCCGCGACGCGATCGACTACATGCGGGAGTACGGCGTCTCGCAGCTGCCGGTGCTCAAGGCCGAGCCGCCGGTGGTGACCGGTGAGGTCGCCGGCTCGATCGCCGAGCGGGACCTGCTCGACGCGCTCTTCACCGGCCAGGCCCACCTGCACGACACCATCGAGCGGCACATGGGCGACCCGCTGCCGATGATCGGGGGCGGTCAGCCGGTCAGCGAGGCCGTCGGCCTGCTGGAGAAGTCCGACGCCGCGCTCGTCCTGGTCGACGGCAAGCCCAAGGGCGTCCTCACCCGCCAGGACCTCCTGGCCCACCTCGGCGCCCACTGAGTCCCGTCCCGGTGCCCCGCCTGCGGGCGAGGCACCGGGCCACGCTGTCGCGCCCTTTGCTCTGCATACGCATACGCACCACCCACGGTCACGGTCACCGCTGGTGCTTATTGGTAAGCAGAGCAAAGGCGCCGGCGAGGACTGCTCAGAGAGGGCGGGCGTAGCGCAGTTGGAGTGTGGGGGCAAGGCCGATCTGCTCCTCACGCTCCGCTCCGGTCGGGGTCCAGCCGCCGCGCTGGTAGAAGGCGCGGGCGTGGGAGTTGTCCCGGAGCACCCAGAGCACCGCCCGCTGCCATCCTCGCGCCCGCATGGCGTCCAGCGCGTCCACCATCAGCGCGCGGCCGACGCCCCGGCCCTGCTCGACCGGGTCGAGATGGATCGCGTTGAGCAGCCCGGTGGCGGGGTCGTCCTCGTCGTCCGGGCCCAGGTAGCTGAACCCGGCCAGCGTCCCGGCCCGTTCGGCCACGAACATCCGGTGGGTGTCCCGCTCCCATTGCCACCGCTCGACCCAGTAGCGCCCCATCGCCTCCGGCGTCGGGTCGGCCAGCGCCTCGGCCGGCAGGAACGAGGAGTACGTGGCGACCCGGGAGCGTTGGTGCAGGGCGCCCACCGCCATCAGGTCGTCACCGGTTGCTGGGCGGAGCGTGACGGTCATCCGGCCGAGGCTACCCGGCGGGGTGGGAGCTGCACCACGGTCAGGTCCTCGGCGATGATCAGGTCACCGTCGAAGTGCGCGCGTGCCTCGTCGTGGAACCGGCGCGGGTCGGAGTAGCGCTGGGAGAAGTGGGTGAGCACGAGCCGGCGTACACCGGACTCGGTCGCCACCCGGGCGGCCTGCGCCGCGGTCAGGTGGCCGACCTCGGCGGCGAGCGCGGCCTCCGACTCCAGGAACGTCGACTCGATGACCAGCAGGTCGGCGTGCTCGGCGAGGGCGTACACCCCGTCGCAGAGGCCGGTGTCCATCACGAACGCGAACCGCTGCCCCGGCCGGGGCTCGCTCACCTCGTCGCGAGTGACGCGACGTCCGTCGAGGTCCAGGTGCCCGACGCGGATCAGCTCGCCGACAGCCGGCCCGGCGATGCCGTACGCGCTCAGCTTCTCCGGCAGCATCCGGTGGCCGTCCGGCTCGACCAGCCGGTAGCCGTACGTCTCGATGGGGTGCCGCAGTCGGCGTGCCTCCAACGTGCCGCAGCTCAGCGCGATCCGTTGGCCGTCCGTCTCGATCGGGGTGACCTGGAGTTCGGCGGTCTCGTAGAAGGAGGTCGCGTGCCGGAGTCGGGCGAAGTATTCGGCCCCGCCGGCCGGGAAGTGCACGGCGACCGGGTGTGGCACCCGGTCCAGGGAGAGTCGCTGGATGGTGCCGGGCAGGCCGAGGCAGTGGTCGCCGTGGAAGTGGGTGATGCAGATCCGGGTCAGGTCGGTGGCGGTGACACTGGTGTGCAGGAGCTGACGCTGGCTGCCCTCACCCGGGTCGAAGAGGATCACCTCGTCGTCCCAGCGCAACACGTACCCGTTGTGGTTGCGCTGACGGGTCGGCGCCTGGCTGGCCGTCCCGAGCACCACCAGCTCGCGCATGGACATCGCCGGTCCTCCGGATATATCGCCGGGCCTCCGGATATGGAGCGACCCCCGGGGCGCTCCGCGCTGTTGCGCGGGCCGGCTGGACTTGGCCGGCACCCCGGGGGTCGGGTGGCTGTCGTGGATTCGCCGCACCGCTGCCACACGGTCTCGACGATGGTGCTGTTGCCCACCTCGCGGCGGGCCGATCACTGTCGAGGACAGCGGCTAGCTGACAGCCACCTCACGAGTCCGATTGCTATACAAGTCTGGACCACCTCCCTTCACGTGTACGGCCACGTTATCGAGTTCCCGGCGGGCTCGGCAACGGATTTCGATCACACGGTCAGATGGGAATGCCCGGCCACCTCATCGGCGGCCGGGCATCACGCTGGTGCAGGTGGCGGTGGTCAGCCGGCGACTCGGGCCACGCCGACCGGGCAGCTCAGCCCGTTCGGGCCGTGGTTGCAGTAGCCGTTCGGGTTCTTGGTCGGCGCCAGATACTGCTGGTGGTAGTCCTCGGCGAAGTAGTAGCTGCCGAGCGGGGCGATCTCCGTGGTGATCTCACCCTTGCCGGCGCGCGTCACGATCGGCTGGAACGCGTCCCGGGACGACTCCGCGATGGCTCGCTGCTCGTCGGTGGTCGTGTAGATCGCCGACCGGTACTGGGTGCCCACGTCGTTGCCCTGGCGCATGCCCTGGGTCGGGTCGTGGTTCTCCCAGAAGACCTTCAGCAGGTCCTCATAAGTGATCTTGCTGGGGTCGTACACCACCTGGACGACCTCGGCGTGCCCGGTCCGGCCGGAACACGTCTCCTCGTACGTCGGGTTCTTGGTGACGCCACCCGCGTAGCCGGCGGAGGTGGTGTAGACACCGGGCAGCGTCCAGAACAGCCGCTCGGCGCCCCAGAAACAGCCCATGCCGAAGACCGCGACCTGCAGGCCCTCCGGGAACGGGCCCTTCAGCGGGGTGCCCAGCACCTCGTGGCGGTCGGCGACCGGCATGGCGATCGGACGGCCCGGCAGGGCCTGGTCGGGCGAAACCATCTCGGCGTTCATACGGCGCAAAAACACGTGGGGATCTCCTCTCGTACCTCTCCCAGCGTGTAACACCGGTGGGTCCACCTTCCTTACCCGCGCCGGTGTGAGTCAGGCCCCGGCCGGGAGTGCGGCGGCGACCCGGTCCGCGTGCGTCCGGGCGTCGGCGTCGTCCTCGTAGCGGGTACGCGGCCAGAAGAAGCCCCGCAGCCCGTCGCCCTTGGTCCGTGGAACCACGTGGGTGTGCAGGTGCGGGACGGACTGGGACACCTTGTTGTTCATCGCCACGAACGTCCCACCGGCCCCCAGACCGGTCTCCACTGCCACCGCCAGGCGCTGGACCAGCGCGAAGTAGCCCGGCAGCAGGTTGGACGGCAACTCGGCGAGGGCCACCAGATGAACCCGGGGCACCACCAGCACATGCCCCTTGAACACCGGCCGAGTATCCAGGAACGCCACCCCGTCCGGGGTGTCGGCGACCTTGAAGGCCGGCACCTCACCCGCCACGATCCCGCAGAACACGCACCCGCTCATCCGCCCAGGCTAGGCGGCGGCCGGCGACGCGCGGGCCCCCCACGCCCGCACCGCCTGTGGTACTCATCTATCGCACTCGATCAGTGCAGGCGTGACCTGCGCTCCGAAAGGACGAACCTTGCAGATCAGAAGAGGCGCCACCGTGGCCCTGGCGGCACTGACCGCCGGGCTGCTCACCGGCGCGTTCCCGGGCCCCGCCGTGGCGGCTGCCACGCCGACCGCCACCCCGCTGCCGCTGACCCAGGTGGCCGACGTGGTGTCCGCCGGCGACCGGGTCTTCGTCAGCGGTGGCCGCTCCTCCACCGACGTCGTGGTGACCAGCGCGACCGGCGCTCTCGTCGGCACCCTGGCCGACCTGCCCGGCCCCACCGACCTGCTGCTCAGCGCCGACCGGCAGACCCTCTACGTGGCGCTGCCCAGCGCCAACGCCATCGCCGCCTTCGACACCGGCTCCCTGATCGAGTCGGCCCGCTACGACACCGGCGTGGGCGAGTGCCCGTCGTCACTGGCGTTGACCGGCCGGTACCTGTGGTTCGGCTACGGCTGCGACCAGTGGGGTGGCAACATCGGCCGGATCGACCTGGGACGCCAGCCGGCCCGGGTGACCACGGGGATGGCCACCACCCAGGACTTCTACGGCGCTCCGCTGCTGGCCGCTGCCAGCCAGAACCGTTCGGTGCTGCTGGCCGGGCAGGCGGGGTTGAGCCCGGCGTCGGTCTACGCGTACGCGATCGGAGCGGGGGGAGCACTGACCCTGCTACGGGCGAACGACTGGACGGCGATCGGCAGCAACCTGCAGGACATCGCCCTCGACCCGACCGGTACCACCCTCTACACCGCCTCCGGTGCCCCGTACGAGGTGCAGGCGTTCCCGTTCGCCGACATCAGCATCCCCTCGGCGACCTACCAGACCGGTGCGTACCCGAATGCCGTCGAGGTGTCCCGCGACGGCAGCCGGATCGCCGCCGGAGCGGACGCCAGCTACGCGCCGGACGTGTTCCTCTTCCGGTCGGACGGCACCGCGTTGGCCCAGTTCGAGCTGGGCGACGAACTCAGCCCGGGCGCGTTGGCCTGGGCGCCCAACGGAGCCCGGGTCTATGCGGTCTCCTACGACTGGACCGGGGCCAATCCGGCCACCCTGCACGTCCTGCCTGTCCCGGCCACCTGACCGGGCCTTGGAAGCACGGGGGCCGGGCCGGTTGGTCCGGCCCCCGCCTGGGAGCGCGGGTTCCGTTCCAGTCCTCGGGACGGGGGATTAGCCTCACGAGCATGAACCACGGCTTCGAGACGCTCGCCATCCATGCCGGCCAGGACCCTGAGGCCCGTACCGGCGCGGTGATCCCACCGATCTACCAGACCAGCACGTACGCGCAGGACGCCGTCGGCGCGCCCCGGCTCGGCTACGAGTACAGCCGCTCGGGCAACCCGACCCGCGACGCGCTCCAGGAGTGCCTGGCAGCGCTGGAGGGCGGGCCGGTCGGCCTCGCCTTCGCCAGCGGCCTGGCGGCGGAGGACACCCTGCTGCGCGCCGTGTGCCAGCCGGGCGACCACGTGGTGATCCCGGACGACGCGTACGGCGGCACGTACCGGCTCTTCGCCCGGGTCGCCCAGCGCTGGGGCCTGGAGTTCACCCCGGCCAAGGTCTCCGACCCGGACGCGATCCGGGCGGCGGTGCAGCCCGGCCGCACGAAGATCGTCTGGCTGGAGACGCCGACCAACCCGCTGCTCGGCATCGCCGACATCGCCGCCCTGGCCGGTGTCGCGCACGACGCGGGCGCGCTGCTGGTGGTCGACAACACCTTCGCCTCGCCGTACCTCCAGCAGCCGATCGCGCACGGCGCGGACGTGGTGGTGCACTCCACCACCAAGTACATCGGCGGGCACTCCGACGTCGTCGGTGGCGCGCTCATCGTCGCCGACGCCGCACTCGGCGAGGAGCTGCGCTACCACCAGAACGCGATGGGCGCGATCAACGGCCCGTTCGACGCCTGGCTCACGCTGCGCGGCATCAAGACCCTCGGGGTACGGATGGACCGGCACTGCGACAACGCCGAGCGGCTCGCCGCGTACCTCGACGGGCACGCCAAGGTGGCCCAGGTGATCTACCCGGGGCTGCCCTCGCACCCCGGTCACGAGGTGGCCGCGAAGCAGATGCGCCGGTTCGGCGGCATGATCTCGTTCCGCGCCGCCGGTGGTGAGGACCACGCCGTCGAGATCTGCAACCGCACCAAGCTCTTCGTGCTCGCCGAGTCGCTGGGCGGCGTGGAGTCCCTGATCGAGCACCCGGGTCGGATGACACACGCAAGTGCTGCCGGCTCGCCGCTTGAAGTTCCCGGCGATCTCGTGCGACTGTCTGTCGGCATCGAGACGGTCGACGACCTGCTCGCCGATCTGGAGCAGGCGCTGGGCTGACCGCTGGGGAGGATGGCCGTGCAGGACATCAAGGCGACCTGGGTCGGGACGACCGCCAAGCAGATCGCCCGGGGCGTACGCCGGGGTGACGTCTCGG
The DNA here is from genome assembly GCF_900090275.1 of Micromonospora zamorensis. NCBI lineage: Bacteria > Bacillati > Actinomycetota > Actinomycetes > Micromonosporales > Micromonosporaceae > Micromonospora > Micromonospora zamorensis. Next base: position 146,248 of record NZ_LT607755.1, read on the forward strand.
CCACCCAGGTCGTCGCCGACCACCTCGAGTACATCTCCCGAGCCGACCGCGAACTGGCCGCGTTCCGCGCCGTTCGCGGCGGCGAGGCGATCACCGAGGCGGAGAAGGTCGACGAGCAGGAGGACCTGGCCAACCTGCCGCTGGCCGGGGTGCCGGTGGCGGTCAAGGAGAACACTCCGGTCGCCGGCCTGCCCACCTGGAACGGGTCGGCGGCCGCCCGCAGCGACGTCGCCGAGGCCGACCACGAGGTGGTGCGTCGGCTGCGCGGTGCCGGCGCGGTCATCCTCGGCGTGACCCGCATGCCGGAGCTGGGGCTGTGGGCACTCACCGACGACGACAGCGCGGTGACCCGTAACCCGTGGGACAGCACGCGTACTCCCGGGGGGTCCTCCGGTGGCGCGGCCGCCGCGGTGGCGGCCGGGCTGGTGCCGATCGCGCACGGCAACGACGGCCTCGGTTCGATCCGGATCCCCGCGGCCTGTTGCGGCCTGGTCGGGCTCAAGCCCGGTCGCGGCGTGGTTCCCTGCCAGCTCGGCGCGGACGACTGGTTCGGTCTCACCGAGCACGGCATGCTGACCAGCACCGTCGCCGACGCGGCGGTTGGCTTCTCGGTGCTCGCCGGCCGGCGTCCCGAGAAGCTGGTCCCGCCGCAGCGGCTGCGGGTGGGCGTCTCGCTGCGCTCGCCGGTGCGCGGTGTCGCACCCGACGCGCCGAACCGGGACGCGGTCGCCGCCGCCGGCCGGCTTCTCGCCGCCGCCGGGCACGACACGGTCCCCGCCGACCCGGTCTACCCCACCGCGCTCGGCCTGCAGGGCATCGCCACCTGGTTCGCCGCCGCCGCCACCGACGTCCGGGCCTCCGGGCTGGACCGGCGTGGCCTGCAACGGCGTACCCGGCGGCACGTCGCGCTGGGTGAGTGGGCGCAGCGCCGCGGCTACGTGCGGGAGGCCGACCGTGCCGCGTGGCGGCAACGGTCGGTCGACTTCTTCACCGACCACTCGGTCGACCTGCTGCTCACCCCGGCGCTGGCCACCGCGCCGCCCGAGGCGGCCCGCTGGTCGGAGAGGTCCTGGCGGGCGAACATGACAGCCAACATCCGGTACGCCCCGTACGCCGCTCCGTGGAACATCGCCGGCCTGCCGGCGGTCGTGGTGCCGGTGGGTCGGCGCCCGGACGGCCTGCCGGTCGCCGTGCAACTGGTCGGTCCGCCCGGCTCGGAGCTGCTGCTGCTCGGTGTGGCCGGCCAGTTCGAGATGGCCGCCCCGTGGGCGCGCCACGCCCCCGGCTATCCCCGCGTCGGAACGGGGTCGCCGGCCACCGCATGATCGTCTACGGTGTGCGCGCATCAACGCGCGGACCGGGGGCTCTCATGCACTGCCAGACCTGCGGGGGCGCCACGTCCCCCGAGCACAACGAATGCCAGCGGTGCTACACACCGCTGGGCCAGCCCGCCGTCACTCCCGGGCTGCCGACCTACCGGGTGCGCGGGCTCGGTCTGGCCGCCCGCATCGCGGTCGGCGCGACCACCGTGCTGTACCTGGCGGTGGCGCTCTCCCCGCTGGTGGGGATGGCCCTGGCTCGGCAGGCCCGGGTCGACAACGAGCATGAGCTGCTGCTCGCCGCGTTGATCGTGCAGGTGGTGCTGTCGCTGCCCATGGTGGCCGCGTACCTCACCGCCGCCGTGCTTGTGATCATCTGGACCTGGCGGGCGCGGAAGAACATCGAGGCGTTCCCAGGTGCGCTGCCGACGCTCGGTGCAGGGTGGGCGATCGCCGGTTGGCTGGTGCCCTTCGCGAACCTCGTGATGCCGGTCCGGGTGATCGCCAACGTGGCGCGGGACAGCCTCTGGCGGCGCTTCACCCCGACCCTGGTGACCGTCTGGTGGAGTGCCTGGCTGGTCTTCAGCATCGGCGAGCGGGTGGTCAGCCGCCTCGACAGCCGGGCGTACGACAAGCTGCCGGAGACACCATCCACCAACGGCGACTACCAGGCGTACGGCGACTACTACCGCGACTCGCTCCTGCGCAACGCCGTGCCCGCAGTGGCCTGCGTGATCGCCGCGGTGGCGCTGTACCTGCTGATCCAGCGGATCTCCGCAGCCCAGGAGGCCCGCGTCGCCCGCGCGGTGCCAGCGTGGCCGAACGCCCCGGTCTGGCCGAACGCCCCGGTCTGGCCGGCCGGGTCGGTCCCGCCTGGTTTCGCCCCGGGGCCGGGCCCGGTCGGTGCGCCGCAAAGGACTCCGGAAGCGGGTGGCACGATCGGGGCATGACGGAACTGGTCAGTCTCGACGACGTGCGGGCCGCACGGGAGTTGCTCGCCGGCGTCATCCGGACCACTCCGCTGGAGCCCTCCCGTCCGCTCAGCGCGGCACTGGGCGGGCCGACCTGGCTCAAGTGCGAGAACGTGCAGCGTGCCGGCTCGTACAAGGTGCGGGGCGCGTACGTGCGGATCTCCCGGCTGTCGGCCGAGGAGCGGGAGCGGGGCGTGGTCGCGGCCAGCGCGGGCAACCACGCGCAGGGCGTGGCCCTCGCCGCCGGCCTGGTCGGCACGCACGCCACCGTCTTCATGCCGGTCAACGCGCCCCTGCCGAAGGTGGCCGCCACCAAGGGGTACGGCGCGCAGGTCGAGCTGGCCGGCAACACCGTCGACGAGTCGCTGGTCGCCGCGCACACGTACGCCGAGCGCACCGGCGCGGTGCTGATCCACCCGTTCGACCACGCCGACGTGATCGCCGGTCAGGGGACGGTGGCGCTGGAGATCCTCGAACAGTGCCCGGAAGTGAAGACGATCATCACCGGGGTGGGTGGTGGCGGGCTGATCTCGGGCATGGCGGTGGCCGCGAAGGCGTTGCGACCGGACGTCCGGATCATCGGCGTCCAGGCCGCCGGGGCGGCGGCGTTCCCGCCCTCGCTGGTGGCCGGGGAGCCGGTCCGGCTGCCCACCTTCTCCACCATCGCCGACGGCATCGCAGTCGGTCGGCCCGGGGAGATCACCTTCAACCACGTGCGCAAACTCGTCGACGAGATCGTCACGGTCTCCGAGGAGGACATCTCCCGGGCCCTGCTGATGCTGTTGGAACGCGGTAAGCAGGTCGTCGAGCCGGCCGGGGCGGTCGGCGTCGCCGCGTTGCTGGCGGGCGTGGTCGAGGTGGAGACGCCGGTGGTCGCGGTGCTGTCCGGCGGCAACATCGACCCGTTGCTGATGCTGCGGGTGATCGAGCACGGGTTGGCCGCCGCGGGTCGCTACCTGCGGGTGACAGTGCGCTGCTCGGACCGGCCGGGACAACTCGCGTCGCTGCTCAGCCAGATCGCCGAGCACCGGGCCAACGTCGTGGACGTGGAGCACCAGCGGGCCAACCCACACCTCGGCCTCGGCGAGGTGGAGGTGGCGCTGTCGGTCGAGACCCGGGGCGTGGAGCACTCGGACACGCTGATCAGCGCCCTGCGGGCCAGCGGCTACCAGGTGGTTTTCGCCGCCGAGGCGTGACACCGGTGGGTGCCACGCCTCGGAAGCGGTGCTGGGGAGCGGCTCGTAGGGCCGCCGCCGATCAGCCGGAGAACGGCTCGAAGCTGACCACGGTCACCTTGATGTCGGCGCCGCTCGGCGCCGTGTAGGTGCAGGTCTGCCCGGGCCGACCACCCAGGATGGCCTTGCCGAGCGCCGACTCGGGGCTGTAGACGGTCAGGTCGGTGGTGGCCGCGATCTCCCGCGAACCGAGCAGGAAGGTCTCGGTGTCGTCGGCGTCGTCATCGAAGTAGATCGTCACGACCATGCCGGGCGAGACCGCGTCCGCCGTCGGCGCCTCGCCGACCTGCGCAGTGCGCAGCAGCTCCTGGAGGTAGCGGATGCGACCTTCGGCCTTGCCCTGCTCCTCGCGGGCGGCGTGGTAGCCGCCGTTCTCCCGCAGGTCGCCCTCCTCGCGCCGAGCGTTGATCTCGGCTGCGATGGCCGGGCGGTTGGCGATGTGCTCGTCGAGCTCGGCCTGGAGGCGGTCGTGCGCGTCCTGCGACAGCCAGGTGGCGGGCGCCTCGTTGCCAGTGGACACAGGCGTTCTCCTCAGTTGTGCGTGGCTGGCTGACAGGTGAACTACCAAGTTACCAGTGCAGTACGACACAGGGTGTCGGCCATCACCGCCGGTGCCCGGATCCGACACCGCGCGTAGGTGCTTCCCGGCCCTCGTGGCCGGGGCTGTTATGGCAGGTCAGGACACCGGTCGGCAGCGCATGACCTCGCCGATGAACGGCCGTGCGGTGGTGGCCAGGCGGTGCCGGGTCGTCACGTGCCGGCTGCCGGGCTCGGCGGTCACCGTGACCTGTTCGCGAGCCACCTCGGCGCCGGCGCGGTCCCGGGCACGCAGCAGGCAGACCGCCGATCCGCCCGACGGCACTGTCACCCGAAAGTCGACCAGCACCTGATTGTCCGTGATGTCGGTGTAGGTGATCACCTGGGCGTCATAGACCGGGTCACCGTACTGGCGGTAGAGCCGGACGGAGATCACGGTCAGCGTGGCCACGAGCGCCAGCAGCACCACCGCCGCCAGCAACGTGCGTCGCCGCCGTCCGCCCGGTGCGCGGCGGCGGCCGTAGCGCCCGGCCGGGAAAACCGGAGCACCTCGTGAAATTGTGGCGTGCGTCTCGGTCACCGGCGGGTATCTCCTGGCGTTGTTGTCGGCGGCATCAGCAAGAATGACAGAGTCCCATCCTCCCACCCGGTCCAGCGGCAGGAATGGCAGGTCATGCCCGCGCTGCTGACCGACGACTGGGGTGCGGTGAGGAAAGATCCCGGCAGGTCAGCCGGTCGAGCCCGGTCGGGTCCACCGTCCGGCACAGACGAGGAGCGCCGAAGTTGGCAGAGCAACTGCGTCTCATGGCCGTGCACGCGCACCCGGACGACGAGTCGAGCAAGGGCGCAGCGACGATGGCGAAGTACGTCGCAGAGGGGGTGGACGTCCTGGTCGTGACGTGCACGGGCGGCGAGCGCGGGAGTGTGCTCAACCCCAAGCTCGACCGGCCGGACGTGTGGGCCAACATCGCCGAGATCCGGCGTGCCGAGATGGACGCCGCACGGGCGATCCTCGGCGTCGACCAGGCGTGGCTCGGCTTCGTCGACTCCGGCCTGCCCGAGGGTGACCCGCTGCCGCCGCTGCCCGAGGGTTGTTTCGCCCTGCAGGACGTCGAGGTGGCCGCCGGGCCGCTGGTGCGGCTGATGCGTGAGTTCCGTCCGCACGTCGTCACCACGTACGACGAAGAGGGCGGCTACCCGCACCCGGACCACATCATGTGCCACAAGGTGAGCATGGCCGCGTTCGAGGCCGCCGGTGACCCGGAGCGCTACCCGGAGCTGGGCGCGCCCTGGCAGCCGTTGAAGCTCTACTACGACATCGGCTTCTCCAAGGGCAAGATCATGGCCCTGCACGAGGGCGTGCTGGCCGCCGGTCGGGAGTCGCCCTACGAGGAGTGGCTCAAGCGGTGGGAGGACCGGCCCGACAAGGGCCCTCGGATCACCACGCGGGTGGAGTGCGCTGACTACTTCACGGTTCGCGACGACGCGCTGCGCGCCCACGCCACCCAGGTCGACCCGGACGGCTTCTGGTTCCAGGTTCCGATGGAGCTGCAGCAGCGCGCCTGGCCGACCGAGGACTACGAGCTGGCCCGCTCGATGGTCGACAGCCCACTGCCCGAGTCGGACCTCTTCGCCGGCGTACGGGAGACGGCCCACGCACGCTGATTTCCGTCGGGTCTACCCTGGTTACCAACCGCACATCGGAGGAACGCCATGCTGACCGCTGCCCAGGTGCTCGCGGAGAACAACTTCGGGGACACCCGCACGGGTGGTCTGGCCGGGCCGATGGGCCTGTTCCTCATCCTGCTGCTGGCCACCGCGACCATCCTGCTGATCCGCAACATGAACGCTCGGCTGCGCCGCCTGCCCGACCGGTTTCCGCAGCAGGCGGGGCCGACCGACCCGACCAGGGCCGATGCGGCAGTCGTCGATCCGACAGACGGGACCGGGGGGCGTGATTCATCCACGCCCGCTCCCAATGGGCACCAGCAGCAGCGGAACGGGTAGTCCGCGCATGAATCACGCCGAACCGGTTGGTCGCCCCCTGTTGCGGCCACCCGGTTTGGCTTAGCCTTCCGCCGGGGGGACCAAAAGTCCCCGAGCCGTGTGCGGGAGGGGGCGCCGATGACCAGCACAGCAGCGGCCGCCCACCGTAACCTCGGTCGGTCGGCTGACGGGGGAGGTCGATGACCTCCGGTCCAGCCGGTGACTCGTTCGACCGGCTCGGGGTGCGGGGCACACCGGTCCGGTTGCTCGTGCTCACCGCCGCCGTCGCGCTGACCGCCGTGGCCGCTGCCGCAGTCGGGCTGACCCTGCCGGTCAGGCTGCCGGTCGATGACCCCCTCGGCGGTCCGGCCCGCTTCGGCATCGCCGTCGCCGTCCTCGCTCTCGCCCAGCTCGCCCGACTGCGGTTCCGTTCGTCCGCGGGCATGGTCAGCATCACCTGGGGCGAGGCCGCGCTGATCGTCTGCCTCTACCTGGCTCCCGCCGGTTGGCTCCCGTCCGCCACGCTGCTCGGCACCGGGCTGGCCTGGACGATGCTCTCGCTGCACAACGACCGCCGCCCGGTCCTGGAGCTCGTCCGGATCGCCGCGTCGCTGGCCGCCGCGTCGGCACTGGCCGTTTCCGTGACCACCGCACTCGGGCGACCGCTGCTTGCCCCGCCCACCCCGAAGCTCGCGCTGGCCCTGATCGCCGGGTCGGTGACCTATCTCCTGGTGACCGCCTGGCTGGGCGGGGTGACACTGGGCCTGCGGCACGGCCTGCCGATCGGGCCGCCGCTGCTCGCCGCGCTGCGCGGCAAGCTGTTGATGTTCGTCGGCAACGTGGCGGTCGGCCTCGTCGTGGTCGCCCTCCTGGAACTCGACCCGCGCTGGTTGCTGTTGCTGCCGCCGCTGCTCTGGCTGCTGCAACAGACCTACGGTTACCGGCTGCGCTCCGATCAGGAGCGCCGCACCTGGAGAGCGTTCGCCGAGGCCACCGCGGCCCTCAACCAGCTCGACGAGCGCGGCGTGGCCACCGCGGCGGTCACCGGAGGGCTGACGCTGTTCAACGCCGAGCTGGTGGACGTCGACGTGGCGCGGGCCGACGGCCGGTGGCACCGGTACCGGGGCGACGCCGGCGGTCAACTGGTCGACCGCGAGACGGACCCACCGGACCAGTCGCAGCCCGACGAGCACGAGCTGAGCCGGGCACTGTCGGTCGGCGCCGCACCGGTCGGTCGGCTGCGGGTGCGGTTCCCCCGCTCGGCCCCGCCCACCGCGCGGGAGCGCGACGCGGTGGCCGCGTTCGGCGACGCGCTCGCCGCCGCGCTGCACGACGCCGCGACCCACCGCGAGCTGCGGCTGGTGACCGCCCGTTCGTCGTACGAGGCGGTGCACGACCCGCTCACCGGGCTGGCCAACCGGGCGGCGATGCTCGGCAAGGGCGACCAGTCGCTGCGGCAGCTCGCGCACGATCACCCGGTGGCGCTGCTCCTGCTGGACATCAACCAGTTCAAGGAAGTCAACGACACCCTCGGTCACGCCGCGGGCGACCAGTTGCTGCGGCTGACCGCGAACCGGCTCGACGCGCTGGTCCGCCCCGGTGACCTGCTCGGTCGGCTCGGTGGCGACGAGTTCGCCATGCTGCTCACGGCGGTGCCGGTGCTCGGTGACCGGGCCGCGCCGATGGCCCATGCACTGCGCCAGGCTCGCGAGATCGCCGAACGGCTGGCCGCGCCGACCGAGGTGGCCGGCGTACGGATGTCGATCGAGGTTTCCGTCGGGGTGGTGGTGGCCGACGCCGGCACCGCCGACCTGACCGAGCTGCTGCGCCGGGCCGACATCGCGATGTACCAGGCCAAGGAGGGCGGCGGCAACGTCGCCGTGTACGACGGCACCCGGGACGCAGCCAGCACCGACCAGCTCGCCCTGCTGGCCGAGCTTCGCGAGGCGCTCCTGGTCGACGACCAGCTGGTGTTGGCGTTGCAACCGGCGGTCGACCTGGCCACGGGTGCGCCCACCGGCGTGGAGGCGCTGATCCGCTGGCAGCATCCCCGGCGCGGGTGGCTGAGCCCGGCCGACTTCATCCGGCCGGTGGAAAACAGCGAGCAGCTCGGCACCTTCACCCGGTACGTGCTGGACAAGGCGCTCAGCGTGGCCGCCAGTTGGGCGCGTGAGGGGCTGGACGTCCCGATCTCGGTCAACCTGTCGGCCCGCAGCCTGCTCGACCCCCGGCTGCCGGCGGAGATCGCCGACGCGCTGCGCCGCCACCAGGTGCCGCCGCACCGGCTCGTTCTGGAGATCACCGAGACGGTGGTGATGAGTGAGCTGGAGGTCATCGACGAGGTGCTGGCCACGCTCCGGTCGATGGGCGTGCAGCTCGCGGTCGACGACTTCGGCACCGGCTTCTCGTCGCTGACCTTCCTCACCCGGATCGCCGTGGACGAGTTGAAGGTGGACCGCTCGTTCGTGATCCGGATGACGGACTCGCCGGAGGCGGCGGCGATCGTACGGACGACAGTGGGGCTCGCCCACGAGTTGGGCCTGCGGGTGGTCGCCGAAGGGGTCGAGACCGCCGAGCAGCGGATGGCCCTGGCCGAGCTGGGATGCACCTCCGCGCAGGGCTACCACTTCTTCAAGCCGATGCCGGCCGACAAGATCGGCGCGGTGCTCGGTACGCTGCGCGACTCGGCGGAGTCGAACGTGTTCCGGCTGCGCGCCGACGGCGCCTCCTGACCGTCCCGCACTAGTCGGTCCCGACGCCGACACCGCGGTGCTCCGGCTGAAGAAGGGCTGACGGGTGCCGGCCCGGGCCGCCGCAACCCGAGCCTGAGGCTCCGGCCGCCGGACCATCCGGGTGGAGCCCGCGCGGTCCGCGCCGGGGCTGGTTATGGTCGTGGGCGTGAACCGACTCGTCGACGCCACCAGCCCGTACCTGCTCCAGCACGCGGACAACCCGGTCGACTGGTGGCCCTGGTCGGACGAGGCGTTCGCCGAGGCGAAACGGCGGGACGTCCCGGTGCTCATCTCGGTCGGTTACGCGGCCTGCCACTGGTGTCACGTCATGGCGCACGAGTCGTTCGAGAACGAGCAGGTCGGCGCCCTGATGAACGACAACTTCGTGTCGATCAAGGTGGATCGGGAGGAGCGCCCGGACGTGGACGCGGTCTACATGACCGCGACGCAGGCGATGACGGGCCAGGGTGGCTGGCCGATGACGGTCTTCGCCACCCCGGACGGCACCCCGTTCTTCTGCGGCACCTACTTCCCGCGGCCCAACTTCGTCCAGTTGCTCCAGTCGGTCACCACCGCCTGGCGGGAGCAGCGCGAGGAGGTCGTGCGCCAGGGCGCCGCGGTGGTCGAGGCGATCGGCGGTGCGCAGGCCGTGGGCGGCCCCACCGCCCCGCTGGACGCGCCGCTGCTCGACGCCGCGGCCGGCAGGCTGGCCAGCGAGTACGACGCCACGAACGGCGGCTTCGGGGGCGCCCCGAAGTTCCCTCCGCACATGAATCTGCTCTTCCTGCTGCGCCACCACCAGCGCACCGGCGACCCGCGCAGCCTGGAGATCACCCGGCACACCGCCGAGGCGATGGCCCGTGGCGGCATCTACGACCAGCTCGCCAGCGGCTTCGCCCGATACTCGGTGGACGCGCACTGGACGGTTCCGCACTTCGAGAAGATGCTCTACGACAACGCGTTGCTGCTGCGGCTCTACACCCAGCTGTGGCGGCTCACCGGTGACCCGCTGGCCCGGCGGGTGGCGCGGGACACCGCCCGCTTCCTCGCCGACGAGCTGCACCGACCGGGCGAGGGCTTCGCGTCCGCGCTGGACGCCGACACCGAGGGCGTCGAGGGGCTCACCTACGCCTGGACACCCGCGCAGCTCGTCGAGGCGCTGGGTGAGGAGGCCGGCCGCTGGGCCACCGACCTCTTCGCCGTCACCGACGAGGGGACCTTCGCCCCTCATTCCGCCTCCGCGCCGCAAGACGGCACTCCGGACGGAAAGAAGGGCGTCGAGCACGGCATGAGCGTGCTCAAGCTCGCCCGGGACGTCGACGACGCCGCACCCGAGGTGCGGGCCCGCTGGCAGCAGGTCGTCGGGCGGCTGCTCAGTGCCCGGGACACCCGGCCGCAGCCGGCCCGCGACGACAAGGTGGTGGCCGCCTGGAACGGCCTGGCGATCACCGCCATCGTCGAGTTCCTCCAGGTGGCCGCGTTGTACGCGTCCCCGCAGGACGAGGACGCCAACCTGATGGACGGCGTGACGATCGTCGCCGACGGCGCGATGCGCGACGCGGCCGAGCACCTGGCCACCGTGCACCTGGTGGACGGCCGGCTGCGCCGGGTCTCCCGGGACGGCAAGGTCGGCGAGCCGGCCGGCGTCCTGGAGGACTACGGCTGCGTGGCCGAGGCCTTCTGCTCGCTGCACCAGCTCACCGGCGAGGGCCGTTGGCTCACGCTGGCCGGCGAGCTGCTGGACACCGCGTTGGCGCACTTCGCCGCGCCCGGTGGTGCCTTCTACGACACCGCCGACGACGCGGAACGGCTGGTGGCCCGGCCCGCTGACCCGACCGACAACGCCACCCCGTCCGGCCGGTCGGCGTTGATCGCCGGGCTGGTCGCGTACTCGGCGCTGACCGGGGAGACGCGCTACCGGGAGGCCGCCGAGGCGGCGCTCGCCACTGTCGCGCCGATCGTCGGTAAGCACCCCCGATTCACCGGCTACGCCGCCATGGTCGGTGAGGCGTTGCTCTCCGGGCCGTACGAGATCGCCGTGGTGACCGACGACCCGGCTGGCGATCCCCTGGTGGCCGCGGCTCGACGGCACGCCCCGCCCGGGGCCGTGGTCGTCGCCGGGCAACCGGACCAGCCCGGTGTGCCGCTGCTCGCCGACCGTCCGCTGGTCGACGGGCGGTCCGCCGCGTACGTCTGCCGGGGGTTCGTCTGCCAGCGGCCGGTGACCTCGGTCGAGGAGCTGGTCGCCGAGCTCAGCTGAGCGCCCCGCCACGCCCTGTAATGCCCGCGCTCCCGGCACCGCCCGTCTCGGGACCGGGTCGGCGGCGCGGGTGCCGGCCCTCCGGGTGGGCGTGCCGATGGCCCGGATAGGCTGGCCGCGCTATGGATTCCCGTACCGGTCTGCCTGTTGTCGGCATGGTGGGTGGCGGCCAGTTGGCCCGGATGACCCACCAGGCCGCGATCGCCCTCGGCCAGTCACTGCGTGTGCTCGCGACCGCCCCCGACGACGGCGCGGCGCTGGTCGCCGCCGACGTCCAGTACGGCGACCACACCGACCTGGCCGCCCTGCGCACCTTCGCCAAGGGCTGCGACGTCGTCACCTTCGACCACGAGCACGTGCCCTCGGAGCACATCCGCACGCTGGCGGCGGAAGGGGTGACCCTCTACCCGCCGGCGGACGCGTTGCTGCACGCCCAGGACAAGCAGGTCATGCGGGAACGCCTGACCGAGCTGGGCGCCCCCAACCCGCTGTGGCGGCCGGTCGGCGAGCCCGCCGACCTGGTCGACTTCGGTGAGCAGGTCGGCTGGCCGGTGGTGCTCAAGGCGGCGCGCGGCGGCTACGACGGCCGGGGCGTGTGGATGGTCGACGACGCGACCCAGGCCGGCGAGCTGGCAGCAACGCTGCTCGCCGGCGGCACCCGGCTGATCGTCGAGGAGCGGGTGCCGCTGCGTCGGGAGCTGGCCGTGCAGGTCGCCCGGTCGCCGTTCGGTCAGGTAGCCGCGTACCCGGTGGTCGAGACGGTGCAGCGGGACGGCATCAACGTGGAGGTGCTGGCCCCGGCGCCCGGCCTGGACGAGGAGCTGGCGGTCTCCGCCCAGCAGCTCGCCATCGACCTGGCCACCGCGCTCGGCGTGATCGGCCTGCTGGCCGTGGAGCTGTTCGAGGTGCGCGACGAGGCCGGTCGGCCCGCGATCGTGGTCAACGAGCTGGCCATGCGGCCGCACAACTCCGGGCACTGGACCATCGAGGGCTCCCGCACCTCGCAGTTCGAGCAGCACCTGCGGGCGGTGCTGGACTACCCGATGGGCGACACCTCGCTGACCGCGCCGGTGGTGGTGATGGCGAACGTGCTCGGCGGAGAGCCGGGCGGAATGTCGATCGACGAGCGGCTGCACCACCTCTTCGCCGCCGAGCCGGGCGCCAAGGTGCACCTGTACGGCAAGCAGGTGCGACCCGGCCGGAAGGTCGGGCACGTCACGGTGCTCGGCGACGACCTGGATGACGTACGGGCACGCGCGGCGCGGGCCGCGCGCTGGCTGCGTGAGGGGCACGAGTGACCACCTCGGTCGAGAAGGAGACCCCAGTGACCACGGTCGGGCTGATCATGGGCAGCGACTCGGACTGGCCGACCATGCGGGCCGCCGCCGAGGTGCTGGACGACTTCGGCGTGGCGTACGAGGTGCGGGTGATCTCGGCGCACCGGACTCCGGTCGCGATGATCGAGTACGGGCGGGACGCCGCAGACCGGGGCCTGAAGGTGATCATCGCCGGGGCTGGAGGTGCCGCCGCGCTGCCGGGCATGGTCGCCTCGGTGACGCCACTGCCGGTGATCGGTGTGCCGGTGCCGCTGAAGCACCTGGACGGCATGGACTCGCTGCTGTCCATCGTGCAGATGCCGGCCGGGATCCCGGTGGCCACCGTGTCGATCGGCAACGCCCGCAACGCCGGCCTGCTCGCCGTACGGATCCTCGGCGCGAGCGACGACGGCCTGCGCGCCAGGATGACGACCTACCAGGAGGACCTGGAGAAGCTGGTGGCGAGCAAGGAAGCCGCCCTCCAGGCAACCCTCCCGTAGCTCGCGTCAGACCCACGCACCCGGCCCGGGCCACCGCACCCAATCCACACATCGCGCACCTGGACCACTCGCCGCGCCCACTCACCCAGGCCGCCGTGACCCTCCGATTCATCTCATGCCGCGTAGCGCGGTCTGGAGGCGTTCCTGGGCGCGGCGGCGGCGCTCGTTGCTCGCGCCGAGCACGAGCAGCAGGATGCCGACCGGGATGAGCGCGAGCCACGGGCCGAGGCTGAACAGGGCGTGGATCGCGGTGATCGCGGTCACCGACGCGCCGACGATCACCGGTGCCTGCTGTTGGGTGGACGAGCCGAAGATCAGCACCGCGACCGCGCCGAGCAACAACAGCATCTGCCGCAGCGTGCTGGACTCGGTGGCCAGCACGATGGCCAGCGTCGGTACGAAGGCGGCGACCAGCGCCGGCCCGTACGCCACCCAGCTGCTCAGGTCCGCTCGGTGGCGCAGCTCCAACACCCCGACGAGCAGGGCCAGGGCGGCGAACGGCAGCGTGTACGCCTCGGGCAGCGCCACGTCGGCGACCCGCATCAGGATCCACCACGCGGTGATCTCGCAGACCACCACGGCCCAGAACAGGATGCGGCGTTCCACCGGCCGACGACCGGGTCGGGTCGCCGCCACCCCGAGGACCGCACCCCAGGCCGCCAGCAGGGCGGCGATGTGTCGGGGCGAGTCGAAGGCGAGGGCCAGGGCGATCAGCGCGGCAGCGTAGCCGCTCCATTCGACTGTGGAGGCCTCGCGCTGCGCCTCGGGGCGGCGCAGCCGGGGCAGGGTCGCGGCGAGCACCTGCAGGACCGCTCCGACGGCGAGCACCCCGAACGCGGACCAGACCGCTGCCAGCCCGGCGACCAGGCCGGCGGTGAGCACGAAGAGCTGCGCCATGAGCGAGGCGAAGAGCCAGCCGAGGATGCGTGCCCGCTGGGTGGTGCCGAAGAACGCACCGACCGCGCCCACCCCGACGGCGCTGCCGAGGGTGAACAGGGTCAACTGCCGGTCGGCCAGGCTGCCGGCGAGCCCGGCGCTGCCACCTGCCAGACCGATGGCGAACACCAGCACCCGGGCCAGCCGCAGCGAGCGGGCCCGCTCGGCCAGCGGCGGCGGTGGGGTCAGCGCGAGACCGAGCATCGCGATGGTGAAGACGGAGAGCGCGGCGACGGTGCTCGCCGGCCAGCCCCAGCCCAGCGCGGTGGGCGCGATCAGCAGGGTGACGGCTGCTCCGGGCAGCACCACCGGGACGGCCCGGGAACGACGCCCACCGCTGAACCCGGTGGCCGCCAGCGCGGCGGTCGCGGTGAGCAGCAGGGCCGTCAGCACGTGGGTCGGGTTGACCACGTCCGGCGGTGGGGTGAGCAGCTCCGGTGGCGGGCCCTGCCAGATCCTGGTCAGTGTGCGGTGCGGCTCGACCAGGGCGGTGACCAGCGCGGGCGTGATCGAGGCGAGTGCCAGGGCGGTCGGAAGGGCCGCCGCGGCCAACGCGCCGGCGGCCGGGTTGAACCGCCACCGCCGTCGCTCCGGGTCGTCCGGCAGTCGACGGAGTGCCCCGTCGAGCCGTACCGCCCAACGCCGGACCGGCTGGGCGGCGCCGGTGGGCGGCACGGTGGCCGCGCGGATCAGCTCGGCCAGCACGCCGAGCAGGGCGGCGGCGGCCGCGTAGACGCCCGCGGCGAGGCCGGTGGGGATGGCGGCGAGGGCGCTGATGCTGGCACCGCCGACCACCGCCGCGCTGACCCAGGGCAGATATTGCGGCACCTCCCGGCGGACCGCGGCCACGGCGGCCAGGCCGAGGCTGGACGCGGCCAGCGCGGCGGTCAGCACCACCTCCGCCGAGTGGTCGAATTCGGCGGCCAGCGCCGCCACCGAGCCGGGGAGGGCCAGCAACGCGGCGCCGATCGCCGCACCGCCGATCTGCGCCAGGTGCGGTGGCATCCCCTCGGTCTCGATGTCGGTCACCTGCGGGCCGGCCAGCACACGGGCCAGCGCGGCCACCACCACGCCGATCAGCGCGATGCTGCCCAGGGCCAACGCTGTGGTCCAGGGTCGGACCAGGCCGGCTCCGGCGGCGTGCAACGCGACCACCCCGGCGACGGTGGCCCGGGACAGGGCCGCGCGGGCCTCCTCGGTGGCAACCGCGGCGATGCCGTACACGGTGGCGACCATCCCGCCGATCAGGACCGGCGACCACCAGGCCAGGTCGAACGCGGCCGGCGCGCCGATCGTGGCGAGCACCGCCGCCACGCCGGACACGTCCCACCGCCAGGGCGGCGGGAGCAGGATGCCTGCCGCGACGGCCAACAGCGCCAGCGCGACCGGCGCCTGCCAGGTGGAGCCGCCGACCGGCGCGGCGGGCCAACCGATCAGGTCGCCCTTCCAGATCGGACCGGGTGTGGCGAGCACACCGACGCCACCGCGCACCGCGGACCAGCCGGCGAGTACGCCGATGAGGGCACCGCCGACGGCGAGGCCGAGGATCGGCCCGCGTCGCCACTCCTCCGGCATGGTGCGTGCTGCCACGGCGACCACCAGGACCAGTGCGGCGGCCACCGCCAACTGCCCGCCCGGGGCGAGCACCGCACCGATCCGCACCAGGGTGGCGATCAGGGCGGTGGTGACCGCGGCGGCGGCCAGGTCCGAGCCGTCCAGGGTGAGGTCGGCGCGTCGGCCGGCGTCGATCGACGGGGCCAGGAAGAGCAACACCGCCGCGACCAGCAGCAGCGCGCCGACCCAGGCGTCGGCGACGGTCGCTCCGGGTGCGCCGAACGCGGCGGCGGTGACCACCAGCGCGCCCAACCCGGTGCCGACCGACAGCGGCGCGGGGATGCGGCGCTGGGAGACCTGCACGACGGCGGCGTAGCCGAGGGTCACGCAGACCGCCAGGAAGCTGGCGGCCAGGACCGGGACGGTGACCTCCCGGAGGCTGGCCGGGGTGGGGGTCGGGTCGGTCGGCATGGTGGCGGCCACGAACGCGGCCACGGCCCCGGGTAGCGCGAACGCGGCGCCTCCGGCCGCCCAGGCGGTGACGGTGTCGGAGGCGGCCGAGGCGATCCGGACCCGGGGTGCCAGGGCGACTAGCGTGCCGGCCGCGAACAGGGTGAGCAGGACCGCGGCGGTGAGGGTGGGGCTGGCGAGGCTGGCGCCGGCGCCGAACAGGCCCACCACGGCCGCACCGACGGCGTGTGCCACCGCGGCTCGGTCGGTGCGGGCGGAGAGCCCGATGACGCCGATGCCGATCGAGGTGGCCACCATCGGCCAGGGTGCCGCCGCCCAGCCGAGACCTAACGAGGCGGGAACGGCGAGTGCGGTCAGCGCCGCGCCGGCGACCGCGAACTCGCGGCGGATCTCCGGGGGCAGCGCCAGCACCGCCGCGATGGTGAGCAGGAATGCGGCGCCCGCGAGCTGCCACGTGTTCGGCCCGACCGCGGCGGCCAGCTCGGCCGGGTACCGGCTGAGGTCGGCACCCCAGGCGGGCAGCGAAGCCCGGACCGGCGCCACCCCGGCGCGTAGCGCGCCTCCGGCGACCACCACACCGCTGACGGTCAGCGCCACCGCCGAGGCGATCTGTGGGCCACGCCGGGCGGTCTCGGGGACGGCGCGCACCGCCAGCCCGGTCACCGTGATGACCAGCGCGATCAGCAGCAACGCCCGGTCGGGCAGCGCCACCGAGGCGATTCGGCTGAGTGCGCCGATCACGGCCAGGGTGACGATGCCGGCCGCGACGTCGGGCAGCGGTGGTCGACGCAGCACCAGCGCGCCGGCCAGCCCGACCGCGGCGGCCAGCAGCAGCACCATCCCGGCGCCGGTCGCGGTCGGCACGGTCTGCGCCCGCAGCAGGGCGGTGACCGCGTACGCCAGGGCGACGGCGACCGCCACCGCGTGCAGCAACCAGGTCAGCTCGCGTAGCCCGGGCACCGGGCGCAGCGGCAGGGTGTCGGCGGAACCCGCGCTGGCGTCGATCAGCTCGCCGGCCTCCTCCGGGTCGCCCTCCGGTCGGCTCTCAGCGCTGCGCTGGCGGGGCGCCGACGGGGTGCCCGGCACCGGCAGGTCCTGCCGGACGGGGCGTTCCAGGGCCACGCCGGAACGGGCCAGCCAGAGGTCGACGAGGGCGACCAGAGTCAGCACCAGCGCCCAGCCGCCCGGCCCGGTGATCCGGTCGTACGCCAGCAGCGGCAGCACCGGCTGCGCGGCGAGGACGGTGGCGAAACGGGGTGCCCGCAGGCCCGTCAAACGGGCGTAGCCGAATGCGACGGCTGCCGTGACCGCGAAGATCACCCCGCTGAAGACCGTGGCGGAGCCGCCGCCGGTGCCGATCCGGTCCACCGCCCAGAGGGCGTTGCCGGCAAGCGGCACCAGCAGCAGGCCGACCGCGGCGATGGTCTCGGCGGTCGAGGTGAGCCCGCGCCGGGCCAGTGCCGGCGGGGCGAGCAACATCAGCACGGTGGCCAGGAGCAGGATGCCGAGCCGCGCCACCGCGTCCATCGAGCTGGTCGCCACCGCGGCGAAGACCACCGCGGCCACCCCGAGCAGCAGCGCGCCCAGCCCGAGGGGGATGTTCTGCACCTCGCGCGACGACGCCTCCGGCGGGTGCTCCGGGTCGTCCGCGTCCAGCCACCTCGCCCGGGGCGGGGGCGGCGGCGGGTCCTCCGGGGTGGGCGGGGTGTTCTGCCGGGGCACCCGGGGTGGCGCTCCGTTGGTGGCGGTCGGTGGCCGCCGGCCGGCACGGCGGCGCAGCACCCGACGTGGCCGGGTGGCCTGTTTGAGTCGCTCCTCGCCGGCGTGGGCGAGGATGTCGCGCTGGAAGAGCGCGGCCTGCATCTTGGCGGCGATCTGCCGTTGCTCGCGGGCGATGGCGGCGTCGCGGGCCTTCATCTCCGCGATCGAACGCTCGATGTCCGCCAGGTGCTCGACCCACTGCGGCTGATCAGCCCCACAGTGCGGGCATCGGACGGCCGGCTTGATCTCCCGGCCGCACGAGGAGCATTGAAAGGTCGCCACGACACACCCCTCCACCCGCACTGTGGACTTCCACTGTCGCAGCATGCCCAAAGCTGGCGCGGATTTCGACTCTTGTCGGCGGGTCCGGGGCAAACAACGACACCGGCCGGCCACCGAATGCTCGGTGGCCGGCCGGTTGAGGGCGTGCGGTCAGGGGCGACCCATGCCCCGGTACTCCCAGCCGGCCTGGGTCCACAGTGCCGAATCGAGACAGTTCCGGCCGTCGACCACCTTGCGGCCGTTGACCAGCTCGCCAAGGGCGACCGGGTCGGCGTTGCGGAAGTCGGCCCACTCGGTGAGGACGCAGACCAGGTCGGCGCCGGCGACCGCCTCGTTGATGCCGGCCTCGTAAGTCAGCTCGGGGACCGCACGGCGGGCGTTCTCGGTGCCCTGCGGGTCGTACACGTGCACTTCCGCGCCGGCCTTGTGCAGCAGCGCGGCGACGGCGAGCGCCGGGGCGTCCCGGACGTCGTCGGTGTTGGGCTTGAACGTGGCACCGAGCACGGCGATCCGGGTGCCGGAGAAGTCCGGGCCGGCAGGCCCGGAGCGGCGGCCGAGCAGATCGGCGGCGAGGTTGAGCACGCGGGTACGGCGGCGGAGGTTGATCAGGTCGACCTCGTGCAGGAAACGCAGCGCCTCGCCGGCGCCCAACTCCTGGGCCCGGGCCTGGAAGGCGCGGATGTCCTTGGGCAGGCAGGCGCCGCCGAAGCCGAGGCCGGCCTGGAGGAACCGGTTGCCGATCCGCGGGTCGTACCCGATCGCGCGGGCCAGTTGGGTGACGTCGCCACCGGACGCCTCGCAGACCTCGGCCATCGCGTTGATGAAGGAGATCTTGGTGGCCAGGAAGGCGTTCGCGGCGACCTTGACCAGCTCGGCGGTGGCGAAGTCGGTGACCACCAGGGGCACCTCGCGGTCCTCCGTGGCGGCCAGGTCGAACACGCCCTTGTGCGCGGCGTAGAGCATGCCGTTGGCCCACTCGCTCTTCACGCCGACGACGATGCGGTTGGGGCGCAGGACGTCGTCGACGGCGAAGCCCTCCTGGAGGAACTCGGGGCTCCACGCCACCTCGACGTCAAGGTCGCCGGGGGTGTGCTTGCCGACGAGCTGCTCCACCCAGTCCGCGGTGCCGACCGGCACTGTGGACTTGCCGACGATCAGTGCCTTGCGGGTCAGGTGCTGCGCGAGGCTGGTGACCGACGCCTCGACGTACGACAGGTCGGCGCCCATCCCGTCGGCCCGCTGGGGGGTGCCCACGCAGATGAAGTGCACGTCACCGAACTCGGCGGTCTCGGCGATGTCGGTGCTGAACCGGAGGCGTCCGGCGGCGAGGTTGCGCCGCAGCAGCTCGTCCAGGCCGGGTTCGTGGATGGGCACCTGACCGGCGTTCAACATCGCGATCTTGTCCGCGTCGACGTCGAAACCGAGCACGTCGTAGCCCAGCTCGGCGTAGCAGATGGCGTACGTCGCACCGAGGTAGCCAGTCCCCAGGAACGTCACCCGCGGCCGAGGAGCGCCCGAGGGCGGTGTCACCGCGGCGATGGCGGGGGCCGGCTGGATGGTGGGATAGGGGATCGTCACGCCTGTTTCTCCGCTCGCACTGGCGGCGCGTCGTCGCGTCGCATTCTGCCGGGGCGCCTAAGCGGGGCACCGAAGGGGTGGCTCACTGTCTGTCCTCCATCATCGCCCAGCGGCGTGGGTGCACCCGCATGGCCCATGCCTACGCGCCGGTAACATCACCTGAACTGCAGTCGCTAGTCTTCAGTCTGCGCGGTCGGCGGTCAGGAGTCGTCACAGACTGCGCATGATAGCGGTGAAGGGGAGGGGCCGACATGGCCGCAGGCGAGTCGTTCGACGTCTACCGGTTGCCCGAGGAGCACGTGGCGATCCGGGACGCGGTCCGGGAGGTCTGCACGGCGAAGGTGGCGCCGCACGCCGCCGAGGCCGACGAGACCGGAGAGTTCCCCAAGGCGTCCTACGACGCGCTGAGGGGGGCCGACTTCCACGCACCGCACATTCCCGAGGAGTACGGCGGCGCGGGCGCCGACGCGCTGGCCACCGCCATCGTGATCGAGGAGGTCGCCCGGGCGTGCGCGTCCTCCTCGCTGATCCCGGCGGTGAACAAACTTGGCACGATGCCGCTGTTGTTGTCCGGTTCCGAGGAGCTCAAGCGCCGCTACCTGACGCCGGTGGCGGCGGGTGAGGCCATGTTCTCGTACTGCCTCTCCGAGCCGGAGGCGGGCAGCGACGCGGTGTCGATGACCACCCGGGCGGTGCGTGACGGGGATCACTGGGTGCTCAACGGGGTGAAGCGCTGGATCACGAACGCCGGCGTGTCGGAGTTCTACACCGTCTTCGCCGTCACCGACCCGTCCGCGCGGTCCCGGGGCATCTCGGCCTTCGTGGTCGAGAAGTCCGATGCCGGGGTGAGCTTCGGCGCGCCGGAGAAGAAGCTCGGCATCAAGGGCTCGCCGACCCGCGAGGTCTACCTCGACAACGTGCGGATCCCCGCCGACCGGATGATCGGCGCGGAGGGCACCGGCTTCGCGACCGCGATGAAGACCCTGGACCACACCCGGGTCACCATCGCCGCGCAGGCCGTCGGGATCGCGCAGGGCGCGCTCGACTACGCCAAGGGGTACGTGGCCGAGCGCCGGCAGTTCGGCAAGGCCGTCGCCGAGTTCCAGGGCATCCAGTTCATGCTCGCCGACATGGGCATGAAGCTGGAGGCTGCCCGGCAGCTCACGTACGCGGCGGCCGGCAAGTCGGAGCGTGGCGACGCGGATCTGACCTACTTTGGCGCGGCAGCCAAGTGCTTCGCCTCGGACGCCGCCATGGAGATCACCACCGACGCGGTGCAACTGCTGGGCGGCTACGGCTACACGCGGGACTACCCGGTCGAGCGGATGATGCGCGACGCCAAGATCACGCAGATCTACGAGGGCACCAACCAGGTGCAGCGCATCGTCATGGCTCGGCAGCTGCTCAACGGTCTCGTCTAGGTTCTTCTCCCGCCTGGCTCCGCACAGACTGACGTGACATGACGAAGGCCGGCACCGCCTTGGCGGTGCCGGCCTTCGTCCGTGGCGACTACGTGAGCCAGGGCAGTCTCCGGACCAGGGGAGTGTTGGCCCACCAGCGGCCGAGGCCGAAGGTGGCGCCGGCTCCGGCGGCGGCGATCCCGATGAGCAGGGCAGCCAGGATGAGGTGGTCGTCGATGATCGGGTTGGTCTTGGGAGGCAGCACGACGGTGTACATCATGATGAGCATCAGCGCGCCGGCTCCGGCGGCGATTCGCATCCCGATGCCCAGCAGCAGGGCGACGCCGATGGCGGCCAGGCCGACCATGAAGGCGATGTCGGCGAACGTGGTGCCGGCGAGGTTGTGGTAGAAGCCGGCGAAAGGCCCTTCCGCTCCAGCGAGGAAGCCCTTCGTGGGGTGGCCGCCGTCGACCCAGCCCTTACCGTCCGGGGTCGCGTAGCCCAGGCCGAACAGCTTGTCGACGAATGCCCACAGGAAGGTGAAGCCCATCCCGATTCGGGCGGCGAACCAGGCGTACCTGGCCACTGTCCGGGCGGTGGTGCCGCCACCGGTGGCCGGCGTGTCGGTGGTGCCTGCCGCCGGCTCGGTCCCCGACGCGCTGCGGGGAGTCCGGTCGAGACGCGGGGGGACGATGGCGTTCATGGCATCCTCCATCTTTGCCGCCAGCCTGGTCGACCGGCGCTCAACTACAGTTCACGGCAACCGGCGCGGTGCCAGTAGGACCACAGGGCATCGATGTGACGGGACCAAATCCCTGTCCGGTGGGACCTCTGTCCTGCTCCCACGAGATCGGGGTCCTGGGGTCAGGCGAGGTCGATCGTCTCGTCGACGTCGCGGCGAGGGGCGGAAGGCCCACCCGGTTGCCCGTACCCGATCCGCATGACCATCTGAGGCGTGCCGTACCTGCCGAGGGCCAGTCGCAGCTGCTCGCGGGCTCGGGGTACCTCGATGGGCTGGGACAGCATGGAGACGGCGAGGCGGCTGTCGGTGGCGGTGAGGAGCACGCGTTGCAGCGCCTGGCCGGCGGTGATCTGGTCGGTGGCGCTGTCGCCCTGGACACCGAGCACAGCGACGAGTGGTTCAGGTTCGAAGTCCCGGCCGGGCGCGCGGGTGCGCACCCCGAAGGCCCGTTGGGGTAGCAGGTCCTGCGGTTCGGGGACCGGCCCGCCCGCCTCAACCGGGATGCCGTCAACGGCGGGCGAGGTGCGGATCCACCGCGTCAGCTCCGCCCGGTAGGCACAGTCGCGTTCCAGCACCCGGTTGGCGCTGCGGGCGATCTCGGCGACCGTCTGGACCGCGCCCGCTCCAATGACCATCTCCAGCCATGCGCCCTCGGCCCGGGCGGCCTCGATCAGACGCCACCGTGCGTCCGCCGCTACCGGGTTCGGCCAGAACGGCCTGCGGTTGCTGTGCCGTCGGGGGATCGCGGAATACAGGTCCTGCTCGGCCGGAGTCGCGGGCCGTGGCCGGGCTGGGACCAGCAGGGCCACGGTATCCAGATCATGTGGATGCGGACGGAGCCGGACCTCCGCCGGAGTGCCTGCGACGGCGAGCGCCAGGCGAAGGTTGAACACGGCGGCGCCGCAACTGAGCCGTGCCGCCCAGCGGTTGGGGTCACCGACCTGCGGCAGCCGGTCCGGATCGATCCGCACCTCGATGCCACCGTCGGAGAGTCGGAAACGCCAGGGCTGACTGTTGTGCAGCGACGGCGCCCGAATCGCTGCGGCCACCGCAGCGCGAAGCCCGGCAGGTGTGAACGTGGTGCTGATCATCGCGGCACATCCTTCACGGCGCAGAGATGCAGGTCAGCCCGGCCAGGTCCTGGTGTGGACCCAGCCCTCACCATCGCGTCAGCCGGGGCCGGACCGGCAGGGCCGGACGTCCCAAGGGTGCGGGCCCCCGGTCCCTGTCCACCCGCGGGTGACGGGACCTTCGGCCCTGTGTCCACCGGAGCCGCACCTGTAGAAAGGGGAGATGATCCGTGTGTTCCTCCTCGACGACCACGAGGTCGTCCGCCGTGGTCTGACCGACCTGCTGCACGCCGCCGGCGACATCGAAGTGGTGGGTGAGTCAGGGTCGGCACGGGAGGCCACGGCGCGCATCCCGGCACTGCGGCCGGACGTGGCGATCCTCGACGCACGCTTGCCCGACGGCAGTGGCATCGACGTGTGCCGGGACGTACGCACCGTCGACTCGTCGATCCGGGGTCTGATCCTCACCTCGTACGAAGACGACGAGGCGCTGTTCGCGGCGATCATGGCGGGAGCTGACGGATATGTGCTCAAGCAGATCCGCGGCACCGACCTCGTCGACGGGGTCCGCCGGGTGGCGGCCGGTCAGTCGCTGCTCGACCCGGCGGTGACCCAGCGGGTGCTGGAGCGCATCCGCAACGGGGTCGAGCAGCCGCGCGAGCTGGAGATGTTGACCGAGCAGGAGCGCCGGATCCTGGGGTACGTCGCCGAGGGGCTGACCAACCGGGAAATCGCCGGAAAGATGTTCCTCGCTGAGAAGACCGTCAAGAACTACGTGTCGAGCCTGCTGGCGAAGCTGGGGCTGGAACGGCGTACGCAGGCTGCGGTGTTGGCCACCCGGCTCCTCCGCCCGCACCCCTGACCGTCAGTCGCCGAGCGGGACGCTCCAACACAGGCGCGTCCCGCGGGGTTCGGCGGGTTCCACAGCGAATTCACCACCCAGGCCGGCGGCACGCTCGCGCAGGTTGACCAGGCCACCGCGGGCGGCGTCGGGGCTCGTGCCGACCCCGTCGTCGTCGACGGTGAGGGTGAGCCGTGGCCCGCTGACCTCGACCAGCACCTTGACCTGGCTCGCGTGCGCGTGTCGGATCGTGTTGGACAACGCTTCCCGGAGCACCGCGAGCAGGTCCGGGCGTACGGCGTCCGGCACGGCACTGTCGATCGGCCCGGAGATCTCGAGTGCCGGGCGGAACCTGAGTGACCTGGCGGCGGCGTCCACGGCGTCGCGGATCTCGGTCCGCAGGGCCGCGCTCATCGGGGTCCGTAGTTCGAAGATGGCTCGCCGGATGTCCCGGATCGTGGAGTCGAGCTCGTCGACTGCGGCGTTGATCCGCTGGCTGACCTCGGGCCGGGCGATCAGCGGCGCGCTGCTCTGCAACTGCAGCCCGGTGGCGAACAGCCGCTGGATCACCACGTCGTGCAGGTCACGGGCGATCCGCTCACGGTCCTCCAGGACGACGAGGAGTTCCCGTTCCTCCTGAGCCCGGGCGCGCTCCATGGCGAGCGCCGCCTGCGCGGCAAAGCTGGCCAGCAGTGGCACGTCGTCGTCGCTCTGCCGCACCTGACCGGCCGGGTACGCCACGACCAGGACGCCGTGCAGGGTCTCGCCCGCCGACAGCGGGGACACGACGGCCGGGCCGTCGGTGACCGGTGCGAGCCAGGGTGCCGCCTTGGCCAGACTCTCGACGACAGTGTGCCGGCGGTCCGTCACCGAGGCGGCGAAGGTGGTCTCGGCGGCCGGCAGCACCGTGCCGACCAGCGGGGGAGCCGCGCCGTCGATCGAGTCGACGACCTCGATGGTGAACTGGCCGACCTCCTCGTCGTAGAGCAGGACCAGCACCAGTTCGGCGTCCGCGACCTCGCGGGCGTGGCGGGCGACGAGGCCCAGCGCGTCGGTGCGGCGGACCTCGCCCAGCAGCACACTGGTGATTTCGGCGGTGGCGGCCAGCCAACGCTCACGACGGTTGGCGACGGCGTACAGCCGGGCGTTCTCGATCGCGACGCCGGCAGCGGCCGCCAACGCGACGGCGATCTCTTCGTCATCCTCGGTGAACTCGGCGGCTCCCCGCTTCTCCGCGAGGTAGAGGTTGCCGAAGACCTGATCCCGGATGCGGATCGGAGCACCGAGGAAACTGTGCATCGGAGGATGGTTCGGTGGAAAACCGTATGACTGGGGATGCTTCGTGATGTCCGGCATCCGCACCGGTCGCGGGTCGGCGATCAGCAGGCCGAGCACACCCCGACCGTGCGGCAGGTCGCCGATCCGGGCGTGCAGTTCGGCGTCGATGCCGTGGGTGATGAACTCCGTCAGGAGCCGGTCCGGGCCGATCACACCGAGCGCGCCGTAGCGGGCGTCGAGCAGCTCACACGCGGCCTCGACGATGCGGCGCAATGTGGTGCGAAGATCGAGGTCGGAGCCGATCGCCACCACCGCGTCGAGCAGAGCACGCAGCCGCTCACGACTGGTGACGACCTCGCCGACCCGTACGAGCATCTCCTGCAACAACTCGTCCAGACGCACCCGGGACAGCGGACTCAACCCCAGCAGAGGGACGTCGCGCTGGTCGTCCTCGGACGTGTGGCGCCCGTCGTCAGCAACGTGCGAGGCATCCATCCCCTGATGCTACGGGCAGCCAACGGACGCGATTGCCGCCGGTCAGGTGACCGGGCAACCGCCACCCGTGGTCCGGCGTGCCGGACCACCGACGGGTTCGTCGTTCACCGGTCGGGCGCTGTCTCGGTGACGGGTCGCAGCGGGCCGCCCCGCAGCGCGTACGCCAGCAGGCCCGTCACCGCCAGCACGGTGGCGCAGACGGTGGCGGCTGTGGTGCCGGCGGGCTGGATCAGCCAACTGGCGACCTGCGTCCGCACGTCCCTGCTGGGGCCCATGACGGGCAGGACCGCGATGAGGGTCCAGATCAGCGGGGCGATCCACGACAGCGCGGCGCCGACCAGGGCGGTGCCGAGGGCGGTCAGCCCGAGCAGGCCGGCGGTGTTGCGCAGCACGAGGGCGAGCGGCTCGTAACGCGCGTCGGTGAGCGTGCTGAGCGACAGCAGGGCGGTGATCGCGGCACCGGCGAGGAACAGATGCACGGCACGTCGCAGCGGCCAGTTGACCGACGCGGTGTGGTCGAGGGCGTCGTCCGCGCCGCTGAGGGTGGCGCCGAACGCGACCACCGCCAACATGATGGTGAGGCTCGCGGTCCGGGCGTTGATGGTGGTCGAGTCCGTGTAGACCAGCGACAACACCCAGGCCAGCGTGATCAGCGCCGCCGCGCTGCCGAGCGCGAGGGGGACGCGGCGCGACCGCAGGTGGAGCCGGAACCATCTCATGGCTTCTTCTCCGCCAGGATCGCCAGGAGGCCGTCGCTGCGACAGTCCATCGCCGCCGCGCGGGCCGCCGCCATCCGATCTCGCTGCTCGGCCTGCGGCAAGCTCACCAGCGCCTGGTAGGCGCTCCGCACCCGCTCGATGTCCGCCGGTTCCCACCAGCGCTGCGGGGCTGGCGGCTGACCGCTCAGCCAGGCCGTGGCGACCGTCCGGGCCAGGAATTCGTCGGTCTCCGGCTGGTCGCCGCAGTCCTGCCGCCAGGCGGCCTCGAGCAGTGACGGCAGGAAGTAGCCGTCGGACAGGTCGGCGCGGCCGTCGGGGTCGATCGCGGGAGTGTCGAAGACGATCGTGTCGTCGGCGTGCCGGGTCGGTGTCGTGCTCGCGCCCAGTTGCCCCCAGTAGGCGATCTGTCGGGACTGCACCGCCCGGACGGGTGCGTTGGGCAGCTTCGCCGCCATCATTCCGAGTGCCTGGCGGGCGGGGTCGACGACGTCGGGCAGCAACGCGGCGTGCGCCCGTGCCACGCAGACCTGCGGGCCGTGGTCGTCACAGACCAGCTCGATGGCGACCGGGTCGACGACCGCCGCTCCGCGGGTTCCGCCGACGGGCAGGAGCGGTACCGCGACCGCGCCGCCGAGCACCGCCGGAAGCACGGCGAACGCGATGGCGCGGCGGCGGACCGCGCCGAGCAGCAGCAGCCCGGTCGCGGCGAGGGACACCAGCCACAGCGTCTGGAGCACGCTGACCCGGGTCGCGATCGTCTGGAAGTCGTCCAGGCCGTTGAAGGTCGGTACGAGCAGCAGCGCAGACGGCTCCGGCCGGACCCTGGTGAAACTCGCGTCGGTGTGGGCCATCGTGACGAGGTCCGGGACCAACCCCACCAGGACGAAGCCGACCACGGCGAGGATGGGCGCGGTGACCACCCGGGGCACGGCGCGGCCGGCGGCCATGCCGAGCCAACCAGCGGCGACCAGCGCCGGGACGCCCACCGCGGCGACGACGACCGCGCTGGCCGGGAAGTATCCCGCCGTCGGGACCACCCATCCGGCCGCGATGAGGAACACCAGGACGTACGCGGTCGCCACCGCGACGGCCAGCGCGCTGGCGGTCGGGACGACGCGCTGCCAGCGCGGCCGAACGGTGCTGGCGAACAACTCGTTGACCCGGTAACGCGCGTCACGCTGACCCAGCCACGCTCCGCCGGCCAGCGCGAAGGGCAGCGACACCATGAGCATCGACCGCGAGAAGATCGCCAGTTGCATCCACCGCCCGACGAAGAACTGGGTGGACGTGAGCAGCAGCACCGTGCCGGCCACCAGCGACAGCAGGCCGATGCTCAGCGCCGCCGAACGGCGCAGCTCGATGCGAAGGATGCGCCCGGTCATGCTGACACCCGGCCCCGGTGGGCGCGCAGCAGCGACGAGTAGCCGCGTTCGGTGGCGCTGTCACCGGCGTCGTCGGTGCCGCCCTGCTGGGCCAGTTCGCTGGCGCTGCCCTGCCACACCAGCCGACCCTCGCTGACCAGCACCACGTCGGTGCAGGCCACCGCGACGTCCTCGACCAGGTGGGTGGAGACGAGCACGCAGCTGTCCAGACCGATGTCGCGCAACAGCTCGCGGAAGTCGAGGCGCTGCTCGGGGTCCAGGCCGACCGTCGGCTCGTCGAGCAGCAGCACCTCCGGGTCGTTGACGATCGCCTGGGCGATACCGGCGCGGCGCAGCATCCCGCCGGACAGCGTCTTCATCCGGGAGTCGGCGCGATCGGCCAGGCCGACCCGTTCGATGGCCCGCTGCACCGCAGCGGGGATGACCGTCTTCGGCATCTCCTTGAGCCAGGCCAGATATTCGACGAACTCCCGGACCGTGAAGCGCGGGTAGAAACCGAAGTGCTGCGGCAGATAGCCCAGGCCACGTCGTACCCGGCGCAGGTCCGCGCCGGCGGTGACGTCCTCGCCGAGCAGGGTCAGTCGCCCGGCGGACGGTTTGACCACCGTGGCCAGGGCGCGCATCAACGTCGTCTTGCCGGCGCCATTGGGGCCGAGCAGCCCGTGCACACCGGTGCCCAACGTCAGGTCCAGCTCGTTGACCGCCAGGTGTCGGCCGGCCCGGACCTGCAACTTCTCGGCGTGCACCGCCCATGGGTGGGTCGACGGCCTGGTCTCCGCCACGCTGACCGTACGCATCATGAGGTCTCCATTCGGTCCTGGCTCGGTGTCGTCATCGGAAGGTCCTGGTTAGTTCCCGCGGCCGTCGTCGGGCCCGGACGAGCAGCACGGCCGTCAACATCACGGTGGTGACCGCCCACCCGGGCAGGCTGTTGCCCGTGAGGACGGTCGGGAGCTGCCCGCCGGCCAGGCTCGGCGCCACCACACCCGCGGACCAGGTGACCGCCAGCGCGAGCGCGGCCCGGTCGACGCCCACCACGGTGCCCAGCGCCAACGTCCCGGCGGTGAAGCCCAGCGCCGGCAGCAACCAGAGGCCGACGGAGTGCCCGGTGCTCCAGCCGGCCACCGCCAGCACCGGTACGACCGCGGTCAGCACCCCCAACGTGCGGCGCATCAGCAGCGGCAGGCCGGTGCGCGGAGTGGTGGCCGTCAGCTCCCAGGCCGGGTCGAGTCGCCGGCTCCAGACGGCGGCCACCGGCACCAGCGGCGCGACGGGCGCGATCAGCAGCACCAGCGACGGCAGGCTGGCGAAGGTCTTCTCGAACAGCACCGCGGCCAGCATCAGCCCGGCGGCGGTGGCCAGCCAGGGCAGGACCCGTGCGGCGACCCCGGTACGCCTGCGCCGCCGACGACGCACCGGGCCGGGGCCGGCGGTGATCCCGGCGGCGAGCTCGTCGGCCACCCGGTCCAGCAGGTCCCGGGTGCCCGGGTCGACGGCACCGGTCAGCACCGCCCGGCACTCGGCGCAGACCTCCAGGTGTGCCTCCACCGCCCAGACGGTCGTGTCGTCGACGCCGGCGCCACCCGACGCGTACCGGGAGATGAGAGCGGGCGTGGGATGAGTGGTCATGACAGCGCCTCCCGGAGTGCGATGCGGGCTCGTCGCGCGCGGGTCTTCACGGTCCCCTCCGGCATGCCGAGCAGCAGCGACGTCTCCCGGGCGGTCAACCCGTCGAGGACCATCGCGCGGAGCACCTGGCGTAGCTCGGGGGGTAGCGCGTGCAGGGCCCGTTCGAGGTTGGCGTCCATCCCGCCGGCCAGTGCCTCGTCCTCGGCGGCCGGGGCCACGGTCTCGAAGGTCTGCACCGACGGGATCCGCTCGCGTCGGGCCCGGTGGCGGAACGCGTCGATCAGCCGGTGTGCGGCGATCGTCCACAGCCAGCCGACGGCGCTGCCGGAGGTGGAGGACGACTGCGCCTGACTGCCGGCCGAGCGCCAGACCGCCAGGTACGTCTCCTGCAACACCTCGGCCACCATGTCCTCGTCCGCGCAGCGCCGACGCAGTCGGGTGGTCAGCCAGGGGGAGGTACGCCGGTACAGCGCGTCGAACGCGCGCCGGTCACCCCGGGCAACCCGGCGGAGCAGCTCGCCCTCGTCGAGTCCGTCCAGACTTCGTCTCACGTCAGGCAAGACGACGCGTACCCCCGCTCCGGTTCTGTCCTGGCTGTGGCCGTCGTCACAGTTCCGCCGTGTCCGTGCCCGACCGGCGCGGCGTGACACCCCACACACCGGGAACGTCGTTCGCCTGCGGGGCGTTGGCGAGCGAGAGAATCACCTTCGGGTGATCGCCGCACCCGGCCACCCCCACCACGACCCCTGCCTCGTCACTTCCTCGCCTCCATTGGCGGGCACCCCGCACCGCGCCCGCCGAGATCTGTGGACGCGGTGACGCCCCAGCACCGCACGTGACGACGCACCCGCTTCCGCAGAGAGACCGAGATGATGAAGCAGTTGGTGGACAAGACCGGCCCCGGCACCAAGGTGGGAGACCCCACCGAGGAGGTCCTGCCCGGTGACCTGATGACCAACCGTCAACGGGCACAACTCGTCCTCGTGCTCGGTGCGTTGATCGCGATCGGGCCGTTGACCATCGACATGTACCTGCCCGCGCTGCCCGCCATCACCACCGGGCTGCAGACCACCGAGACCGCTGTGCAGTTGACCCTGACCGGCACGCTGGTCGGCCTGGCGTTGGGCCAGTTGCTGATCGGGCCGCTCTCCGACGTGGTCGGACGACGGGTGCCGCTGCTGGCCGGGCTGGTCGCGCACATCGTGGCCTCCGTGCTGTGCGTCTTCGCGCCCAACATCGAAGTGCTCGGCGCGCTGCGCGTACTCCAGGGTCTTGGCGTGGCGGCCGCCACAGTGGTCGCGACGGCCGTCGTCCGTGACCTGTTCAGCGGAGCCTCCTTCGCCCGGATCTTCTCCCGGCTGATGCTCGTCATGGGTCTGGCGCCCATCCTCGCGCCGACCCTGGGCAGCGGCCTGTTGAGCTGGACCGACTGGCGGGGCGTCTTCGCGGCGCTGGCGGTGCTGGGCGCGTTGCTGATCGTCGTGGCCGCGCTGAAGCTTCCCGAGACCCTTCCGGTGGCGCGTCGGCGACACGGAGGGATCGCCGCCACCATGCGCGACTACCGGGGGCTGCTCAACGACCGGGCGTTCGTCGGCCTGGTGCTGGTCGCCGGGCTGGCGATGGCGGCCCTGTTCGCGTACGTCTCCGGGTCGTCGTTCGTTCTCCAGCGGGAGTACGGCCTCGACGAGCAGGAGTTCGGCCTGGCCTTCGGGGCCGGCGCGGTGGGCCTGATCGCGGCCACCCAGTTCAACGTCCGGCTGCTGCGCCGCTTCACCCCGCAGCAGATCCTGGTCAGCGCCCTGATCGCCGGCACAGCGGCGGGGCTGCTGCTGGTCATGTTCGCCGCGACCGGCTTCGGTGGTCTGGGCACCCTGCTCGCGTCGCTGTGGCTCGTCCTGGCCGCCACCGGCCTGGCAATGCCGAACGCCCCGGCGCTGGCCATGAGCCGGCACAGCGAGGCGGCGGGCACCGCCGCTGCGCTGCTCGGGGCCGTGCAGTTCGGCATCGGTGCGTTGTCGGCGCCACTGGCGGGCCTGTTCGGCACCGGGAGCGTGCCGATGGCGGTCGTCATCGCCGGCGGCATGGCCGCCTCGCTGCTGGTCATGCTTTTCGTCGTGCCCCGCGCCAGCCTGGGCACTGTCGACCCGGACCTGGCGGTCGCGCTGCACTAGGGCTCGCCGCGGGCAGACAGCGGGCGGGCCGGTCACCCGGCCCGCCCGACGATTTCAGCGGATCTCGGTGGTGTCCTCGGGGCGTGACTGACCGCGCGGCGGGGCGGACCAGGGCGACTCGCCGCCGACGCGGCGCGGCAGCGGCTCGGTCGGTGTCGAATCGCCCGGGTAACCGAGAGTGAGGGGCGCGGTGTCGCGCTCAGCGGGCGTGGGAGACGGCCAGTCGGTCAATGTGAAGTCGTCGTTGCGGGGGCCTCCGTCGGGCACGGGGGTCGGTGTCGCGGCCGGCTCGGTCGCCGCGCGTGGCCACTGCCGCCACCGCTGCCCGCTGAAGGTCGCCATCAGCAGCAGCAGACCGATCACGAACAGCGTGCCGTTCTCCACCGGCAGCCGCAGCGGCAACGGATCGCCGAGCATCTTCCACTCGTGCGGGATCGCGTCCCGCACCGCGAAGGGTGCCACGAACATTCCGACGTACGGCGTGACCAGCAGCAACCCGGCCGCCAGGGGGCCCAGCGGCGAGAAGCGCAGCGTGCCTACCAGGCCCAGCAGGACTCCGCCGACGGCGAGGTACACGGCCGGCTCGATCAGGTTCGCGGTGTTGAACGTGCCGGTCTCCACCCAGCGGTCGACTGTCCGGCTCGACCCGTCCTGCCCCAGTGTGACCAGCACCCAGGTGATGGGCGCCACCACCAGCCCGGCGAGGAAGCTCCAGAGATGTCGCATCCGCGCACCGTACCGTTTTCGACATGACTGAGCACCTCTCCGCCGCACCGATCGGCAAGCCGACGTCGTACTCGCGCGTCACGCTGAGCAAGATCATGACTGCCGTGGACGTGAACCTGTACGGCACCGTGCACGGTGGGGTTCTGATGAAGTTCGTCGACGACGTGGCGGGTGCCGCCGCGGCCCGGCACAGCGGCGGAACGGCCGTCACCGCGGCGATCGACGAGATCGTCTTCTCCGAGGCGGTCCGGGTCGGCGACCTCGTGCACGCCCACGCGCAGGTGAACTGGACCGGCCAGACCTCGATGGAGGTGGGCGTACGGGTGGTCGCCGAACGCTGGGACTCGGCCGAGGACGCGGCGGTTCGGGTGGCCACCGCGTACCTGGTGTTCGTCGGTGTGGACGTGGGCGGGGCGCCGCGGGTGGTCCGCCCGGTGCTGCCGGAGACGGCGGAGGACGAGCGCCGGTACAAGGAGGCGGAGATCCGCCGGGCCCACCGCCTCGCCCGCCGTCGCGCCATCCAGGCACACCGCGCGGGCTGACCCACATGAGGTGGGCGGGTGCAGTGTGGGGTGGGCACGCGTCGGTTGGCGCACCCGGTGCGCAGAATGGCGCTTCGAGGTAGGGCAAGATGGCGCCACGGCCCATTCACAATGTCGTGCCGGGCCAGGGGAGGGTGAAGCAGTGGGTGACATGCTGTGGGCGCCGCCGGCGGACGTACGCGAGCATTCCCGGATCGGCGGCTACCTGCGCTGGCTGCGGGAGCACCGCGGGTTGGACTTCGCCGACTACGACGCGTTGTGGCGCTGGTCGACCACCGATCTGGACGCGTTCTGGCGTTCGATCTGGGACCACTTCGAGGTGGTCGCGCACACCCCGCCGACCGCGACCCTGGCCGAGCGGGGGATGCCCGGCGCCCGCTGGTTCCCCGGCGCCACGCTCAACTACGCCGAGAACGTGTTGCGGATGCCGGGGCGGCTCGACGACGACCCGGTGGTGATCGCACACGGGCAGACCCGAGCGCCCGTCACGCTGACCGCCGGGGAGTTGCGCGAGCAGGTCCGCCGGGTGTCGGCCGGGCTGCGCCGGCTCGGCGTCACCGCCGGTGACCGGGTGGCGGCGTACGCCCCGAACATCCCCGAGACGTACGTCCTGCTGCTGGCCACCGCCAGCCTGGGCGCGATCTTCTCGTCCTGCGCGCCCGAGTTCGGCACCCGCAGTGTCACCGACCGGTGGCAGCAAATCGAGCCGACGGTGCTGGTCGCCGTGGACGGCTACCGCTACGGCGACAAGCCGGTGGACCGCCGCGCCGAGGTCGCCGCGATCCGGGCGGCCCTGCCGTCGCTGCGGCACACCGTCAGCATCGGCTACCTCGACCCGACCGGCCCCCTGCCCGAGGGCGTGCTGGGCTGGGCTGAGCTGGCCGCGCCCACCGACGAGCCGTCGACGTTCACGCCGGTGCCGTTCGACCACCCGCTGTACGTGCTCTACTCCTCGGGCACCACCGGGTTGCCCAAGCCGATCGTGCACGGCCACGGCGGCATCCTGCTGGAACACCTGAAGATGCTCGCCCTGCACCACGACCTGGGCCCGGCCGACCGGTTCTTCTGGTTCACCACCACCGGCTGGATGATGTGGAACTTCCTGGTCTCCGGGCCGGCGGTGGGCGCCACCATCGTGCTCTTCGACGGCAACCCGGCGGTCCGGGCGGAGCCCGGCCGGCCGGCCGAGCCCGACCTGGGTGGGCTGTGGCGGCTGGCGGCGGAGACCGGCACCACGTACTTCGGCACCTCCGCGCCGTTCCTGCTGGCCTGCCGCAAGGCCGGGCTGGTGCCCCGGGACGTCGCCGACCTGTCGGCGCTGCGCGGGGTGGGTTCCACCGGTGCGCCGCTGCCCGCCGAGGGCTTCGAATGGGTGTACGAGACGGTCGGCGACCGCCTCCAGCTCCAGTCGCTCTCCGGTGGTACCGACGTGTGCACCGGCTTCGTCGGCGGCGTGCCGCTGCTGCCGGTCTACGCCGGCGAGATCGCCTGCCGCGCGTTGGGCGCCAAGGTGGAGGCACGTTCCGCCGATGGCACCCCGGTCATCGGCGAGCTGGGTGAGCTGGTCATCACCGAGCCGATGCCGAGCATGCCGGTGGGCTTCTGGAACGACCCGGAGGGCACCCGCTACCGCGAGGCGTACTTCGACGTCTACCCGGGCGTCTGGCGGCACGGCGACTGGATCACCATCAACGAGCGGGGCGGCTGCGTGATCACCGGTCGCTCCGACGCCACGCTCAACCGCGGTGGGGTGCGGCTGGGCACCGCCGAGTTCTACTCGGTGGTCGAGGGGCTCGACGAGGTGCTCGACTCGGTCGTCGTGCACCTGGAGGACGACGAGGGTGGCGCCGGTGAGCTGCTGCTCTTCGTGGTGCTGGCCGAGGGTCTGGAGCTGGACGACCCGATGCGCGCGAGGATCTGTCGCGAACTGCGGACCGCGCTCTCACCCCGGCACGTGCCCGACGAGATCCACCAGGTGCGCTCGGTGCCCCGCACCCTGTCGGCGAAGAAGCTGGAGGTGCCGGTCAAGAAGATCCTCACCGGCGTCCCGGTCGACCAGGCCGCGGCCAAGGGCGCCCTGGCCAACCCCGAGTCCCTGACGGCCTTCGCCGCCCTGGCCCAACGCCGAGCAATAGACAACACGCACGCCTGACAGCCCGGCCCGCCGGGCGGGCCGGTTACGGGAGGGTCTGGGTGACCTTTTCGGTGGCCTGGCGGCTGGTCAGCCGGGCTGGGTCCAGGTTGGCGCAGAGGACCACGGTGGCCGCCCGGGTCAGGGGGGCCAGCAGCCAGTCGACCGGGTCGGGGTGGCGGCTGGCGTCGACCAGGACCCGCGCGCCGGGCTCGATGCCCAACTCCGCGGCACGGGCCTCGGCGCGGGTCAGCAGCCGCGCGTCGGCGGGGCCCGGACCGGGCTGCGGGGTGAAGTGGTCGCCGTGTCGGCGGACCTCCACCACGTAGTCGGCGAACCCGGGCGGCACCTGCCGCAGCGGGGCGGCGAGCGGGGCCAGCGCGAGGGCGTACCGCTCGTCGGCGGACCAGGACTGCGCCTCGTCGAGCTGGTCGGCGGCGGCGAAGAGCACGTCCACGTCACCCGGTGTGTCCACCACGTTCAACTTGGCCGACCAGCAACCCAGCAGCACCGCCGCGGTCTGCCAGTGCGGCGGCAGCAGCACGCCGGCCGGGGTGCCCGCAACGAGGCCGACCTCGTCGACGAGGAGATTGGCGGTCTTCGCCACCCAGTTCGCCAGGGTGGTGCCGGAAAGTTCGGTGCGGTCACCACTGGCATCGTCGTACCAGGTGAGCAGCGGTCTGGTCGGGTCGGTCGCGATCGCGTCGGCGAACACCCGGGCAATGTTGTCGGCCATCGGCGCGAACGATACGCCCCCGCCGGCCGTACTCGTTGACGATGACAAGTCGGCGTACCGTCGGGTCGCAGTCAGCGCCGCTGCCGCGCCCCGGCGTAGGCTTGACCCCCGGAGTGTTGTTCCCCACAGACGCCAGTGCAAGGAGTCGCCCCGTGACCGCCGGTCGCCCGCCCCGCGTGCTCATCGACGCCACGAGTGTCCCCGCCGACCGTGGTGGTGTCGGTCGATACGTCGACGGTCTGCTCGGAGCCCTCGGCAAGGTGTGCGGGTCGGGGGTGGACCTGGCGGTGGTCAGTCTTCGCACCGACCTGGAGCGTTACACCCGGATGCTGCCCGGCGCGGAGATCATTCCCGCTCCGGCCGCCGTGGCGCACCGCCCGGCCCGGCTCGCGTGGGAGCAGACCGGCCTGCCGCTGCTCGCGCAGCAGGTGGGCGCGCACGTGCTGCACTCGCCCTTCTACACCTGCCCGCTGCGGGCCGGGTGCCCGGTCACGGTCACCGTGCACGACGCGACGTTCTTCACCGAGCCGGAGCATTACGACAAGTCCCGCCGCACGTTCTTCCGCAGTGCCATCAAGACCTCGCTGCGTCGCGCCAACCGGGTGATCGTGCCCAGCAAGGCCACGCGGGACGAGCTGATCCGGCTGCTCGACGCCGACCCGACACGCATCGACGTGGCCTACCACGGTGTCGACCAGGCTGCCTTCCACGCGCCCACCGAGGAGGAGAAGGCCCGTGTGCGGGCCCGGCTGGGGCTGGGCAACAGCAGCTACGTCGCCTTCCTCGGGGCCAAGGAGCCACGGAAGAACGTCCCCAACCTGATCCGTGGTTGGGCGCACGCGGTGGCCGACCGCGTCGACCCGCCGGCCCTGGTGATCGCTGGTGGTCAGGGGCACGACGACGACATCGACCGCGCTGTCGCCGAGGTCCCCTCGCACCTGCGCCTGCTGCGCCCCGGCTACCTGCGCTACGGCGACCTGCCCGGCTTCCTCGGTGGCGCGCTGGTCGCGGCCTACCCGTCCTACGGCGAGGGTTTCGGGCTGCCGATCCTGGAGGCGATGGCGTGCGCCGCCCCGGTGCTGACCACTCCTCGGCTCTCACTGCCCGAGGTGGGCGGCGACGCGGTCGCCTACACCTCCGAGGACCCGGAGCAGATCGCCACCGACCTGGCCGCCCTTCTCGACGACGAGCAGCGGCGGTTGTCGCTGGCAAAGGCGGGGTTCGACCGGGCGAAGGAGTTCACCTGGGAGTCCAGCGCCGAGGTGCACATCGCCGCCTGGAGTCGCGCCAGTTCCTGACCCTCCGGGGCCCGGCTGGTGACCCATGCCACTCCCGGCAGGCACGTCGGGCATGATGTGCGGATGCTTTATGCGGTCATTCCAGCAGGTGGCAGCGGCACGCGGTTGTGGCCGTTGTCCCGCGCCGGCCACCCCAAGTTCCTCCACCCGCTCACCGGCACCAGCGCCTCGCTGCTCCAGGCGACAGTGGAACGGCTCGCCCCGCTGACCACACCGGATCGGACCCTTGTGGTCACCGGTGCCGCGCACGTCGCGGCGGTGGCTCGGCAGCTGACCGGTCTGCCGGAGGAGAACATCCTGGTCGAGCCCTCCCCCCGAGATTCCTGCGCGGCGATCGCGTTGGCCGCTGCCGTGATCGCGGTACGCGACCCGGACGCGGTGATGGGCAGCTTCGCGGCCGACCACCTGATCCGCGACCCGGAGAGCTGGGTCCGCACTGTCCAGGAGGCGGTTCGCGGGGCCGAGCAGGGCATGCTGATGACCGTCGGGATCACCCCCACGCGGGCGGAGACCGGCTACGGCTACCTGGAGACCGGCGACCCGACCGAGGGCACGCCGTGGCGGCCGGTGGCCGAGTTCAAGGAGAAGCCGGGCGCCGAGGTCGCCGAGGCGTACGTTCGTTCGGGCCGGTACCTGTGGAACGCGAGCATGTTCGTGTGGCGGGTGGACGTCTTCCTCGCCGAGCTGGCCCGCCAGCAGCCGGCGCTGCACGCCGGTGTGGCAGCGATCGCCGCCGCCTGGGGCACCCCGGAGCAGGACGAGGTCCTCGGTGCGATCTGGCCGACCCTGCCGAAGATCTCCGTGGACTACGCGGTGATGGAGGGCGCGGCCACGGCGGGTCGCGTCGCGACGGTGCCGGGCGACTTCGGCTGGAACGACGTCGGCGACTTCCACACCCTCGGCGAGGTGCTGCCGACCGACGACGCGGGCAACGTGGTGCTCGGCACCGACGCCAAGCCGGGTGTGCTGCTGCGCGACAGCGCCAACATGGTGGTCGTGCCGCAGTCGGGACGGTTGGTGGCCGTCCTCGGGTTGCGCGACCTCATCGTCGTGGACACCCCGGACGCGGTCATGGTCTGCCCCCGCGACCGGGCCCAGGATGTCAAGGCCCTGGTCGACGAGCTCAAGGCGCGAGGCGAAGAGGGCTACGTCTGAGGGCTGCGAGGGCCGGCGCGACCATTTGCACGGTCCCGCCGGCCAGTGGCTCGGGCAGCTGGTCCAGCGGGAACCAGCCCAGCTCCTCGGCCTCGTCGCTGACCTGCTCCACGGCGGCGGGAGGGGCCAACACGGCGAACCGGACGTCGTGGTGCAGTGACCCGCCCTGACACTGCACCTGGTGCACGTCCACGTCGATCGGCACCGGGTCGATGCGCAGGCCGGCGATCCCGGACTCCTCGGTGGCCTCGCGGAGCGCGGCGGCGACCAGGGTCTCGTCAGTCGGCTCGCAGTGGCCGCCGAGCTGCACCCAAAGCCCGAACTTGACGTGCAGGCAGAGCAGCACCCGCGAGCCGGTGGCGTCCAGGACCAGCGCGCTCGCGGTGACGTGCCCGGGTCGGTGCTGCCGACTCATCGCGATCGGGCCGGCGCCGAGCAGGCGGAGGGTCCGGTCCCGCGCTACGGCCGCGTCCGGGCTGGTGGGCTGCCAGCCTTCGAGAAGCGCGGTGGCGTCGGCGTGCAGCGTCGCGTACGTCTCGGGGTCGGTCGGGTGGGCGGTCGGTCCGGTGATCGCGGTGTCGGGCACCCCGTCACTGTACGAGCGGGTGCTTCGTACGCTGGCCCGGTGACCCTGCGACTCGTCGAATTCGTGGTGGCCGGCAACGAGGCCAGTGATCTCCTGCCGGTGCGGTCGGCACCCCTGCTGCGCGCGTACGGCGCCCGGCGGGGCTTCTGGACCGTGCTGGACGAAGGGCCGGTGGAGCGCTGCCTCGCCC
This sequence comes from Micromonospora zamorensis, assembly GCF_900090275.1. Classification (NCBI taxonomy): domain Bacteria; kingdom Bacillati; phylum Actinomycetota; class Actinomycetes; order Micromonosporales; family Micromonosporaceae; genus Micromonospora; species Micromonospora zamorensis. Next base: position 184,777 of record NZ_LT607755.1, read on the forward strand.
TGCTGCTGGAGCTGGACGACGGCGAGTGGACGGCCCGGCACGTGCTGGCGGACGCCGGTGCGGAGAACGGGCGGACCGAGGACGGTGAGGCGCTCGCCCACCACGACGGCTGGGTGTACGTCTTCGGCTCCCACTTCGGCTCGAAGGGTGGCCCGCTGCGCCCCCGACGTGCCTTCGTGGCCCGGTTCCGCGAGGACGACGCTGCGGCCGGGCCGATCCCGGTGCACGTGGTGCGCAACTCGTTCCGGCTGCACCGGGCGGTGAACGACGCCCTGGCCGGGTCGCCGCTGGTCCTGTTGCCTCCGGGAGAACGGGTGCGGGCCCGGTTCATCGTGGAAACCCTGGCCAGGGGGACCGCCCGGGAGAAGAGCTGGGTGAGTCGCCTCACCCCGGACGACCTGCCGTTGAACGTGGAGGCGGCGGCCTTCACCCCGGCCGGGACGGTGCTGCTCGGTCTGCGTTTCCCGGTCACCGAGGCCGGTGAGCCGATCCTGGTCGAGGTGGCCGACGTGCCGGGCATGTTCACGGCGGAGCCTTCGTGGCCACGGGCGTTGCGCACGTACGTGTTGACCGGGGTCACCCCGCCCGGGGAGCTGACCGGCTTCCGGGCGATCACCCCGACGGCGGACGGCGCGTACGCGGCCGTGATCGGCTCGATCGACGCGCTGGGCAAGGGATCGGTGCTGCTCGACGACCACCCCGGTGGGGGTGATGTCACCTCCCGACACGTCCGCTTCCGTCTCCCGGACCGTGGATCGGACGACGCGTGCCGGCTCGGCGGGGAGCTGGTGGCGGACCTGGCGCCGTTCCACCACGTCGAGGGGGTGGCCGAGCTGGACGGGCGGCCGTTCTACGTCACGGACGAGGACCACCGGGTCGCGCTCTGGGTCGGCTGAGCGGGATGATGCGGGGGCGGGATGACCGGACGGCACCTCTGCGGAGCAAGGGCCGCAGACCCTCGTGGTGCCGCCCGATCACCGGGGCCTCCCCATGGCCCGGCGCCCTGGCGCCGGGAGCGTCGAGGACGCGCCGGCACCTGTTCGGGCACTGAGAGCATGCCGAACCCGCCCCGTTGACGTCGAGGTTTTTCAGCCCAGGCTTAAAGATGGAGATTAGTGCCGTCCAGGTAGAGTCGAACGGTCATCCGGCATCCCCCTGCCGGGGACTCAGGAGTGCTCCATGCTGAAGATCCACTTTTCTGGGGAGGACATCCTCCGGACCCGGTTGGCGCCGGCTGCGGACCCGATCTGGGAGCTGGTCCTCAGCCTGCACGTGCTGCAGGGCCGCAACCGCGACCCGTTGACGGCCAACTGGCGGCGCACCGTGTCCCAGGCGTTGCGTCAGGACGTCGCCTCCGAGCAGCTCCGGTTGCTGTTCGCGCTGAACCCGCCACGCGGCTACTTCCCGGACTTCCTCACCCCGTACGACAGCGTCGACGGCTTCGAGGCCGGGCTGGACGCGCTCCGCCGCACCCCCACCGAGCTGCTGCACCGGGACCTGAGCGTGCTGGCCGCCGAGACCCAGCTGCCCTCCTCGGCCGCCGCGCTGGCCCGGGGCGAGGTGGCGGTGCTGCACCACCTCGCCGAGTCGATGGAGCAGTACCGATCGCTGGCGATCAACCCGTACTGGAGCAGGATCCAGGCCGCGGTGGCGGCGGACCGGGCCCGCCGCGCCCGGGCACTGCTCGACGGCGGTGTCGAGGGCCTGCTCACCAGCCTCCGGCCGGCCATGCGCTGGGAGGACAGGGTGCTCGAGGTCCGCCACTACCCGCACAGCCGGGAGATGCACCTCGACGGCCGAGGGCTGCTGCTGGTGCCGTCGTTCTTCTGCGCGAGCACGCCGGTCGCACTGCTCGACCCGGCGCTGCCACCGGTGCTCGTCTACCCGGTCGACCGGCTGGGCGGGCTTGCACCGGCCGACCGCGTCGCGGCGATCCCGTCGGGTGCTCCCCGCGACTCGCTCGCCGCGCTGCTCGGCCGCACCAGGGCGGCGGTGTTGCAGGCCACCGACGAGGGCTCCACCACCGGCGAGGTCGCCCGTCAGCTCAACATCTCACCGGCGGCAGCGAGCCAGCACGCCACGGTGCTGCGCAACGCTGGCCTGCTGGTCAGCCACCGGGAGCGCAACAGCGTGCTGCACACGCTGACGCCGCTCGGCCGGGCCATGCTGGACGCCTGACCCGGCCGTCTCTCACAGCGCGAGCGCGGCGCTCGCCGGGCTGCCCGGCGGTGGCGGCAACAGGGTCGACCCGACACCCTCGGCGGCCAGGGCGACGCGCAGTCGGTGCAGGTCGGCGCCGAAGCGGACCAGACCCATCGGCTCGACGGGCGTCGGGGCCGAGCCCAGCACCAGGGCGGCGCCCTCCGGCCAGCCCGGCATCTCCGCGACCAGACCGGCGCGTACCTCCGCCTCGTCGACCAGGGTGAAGACCGTGCCGGGGGCGACGACCTCGGCGACCGCGTCGATCGCCCGCCGCACCGCGGCCAGGTCGGCCGGCGTCGGGCCGAGAGCGTCGGCCAGGGTGGCGGCGTCGGTGAGCCCGGCGGCACGGGCCTCGGCGGTGCCGAGCGAGAAGAGGTCCTGCGCGGCGTCGCGGATCAGCGCCCGCGCACCATCGGCGTCATCCGGGGTGGTCGTGGAGAGGTAGCCCCGGACCACCGCGACCGGCACCTGGTCACACTTGCCCTTGATCAGCTCGCCGGCGCCCGCCAGCTCGTCCACCACGGCCATCTGGGTCAACTGCAACTCGTTGCCGTACGGGTCCACCTCGCCACGGTGGTCCCGGGTGGCCGGCATTCCGGCCACCCCGAGCGCCACGTCGGTGAGCCCGTTGCGCCAGGGCCGGCCCATGGTGTCGCTGATGATCACGGCCAGATCCAGGTCGTAGCGCTCCCGCAGCGCCTCGCGCAGAGCCCGCGCCGACGCGTCCGGATCGACAGGCAGCAGCACCAGCTGGGTCTTGTCCACGTTCGACGCGTCGATCCCCGCAGACGCCATCACGAAGCCGTGATGGGTCTGCACGATTCGGGTCGGCCCCCGGCTGGCGACCACCCGGGCGGTCTCACCGGCCAGGGCCTCGTCCCGGGCGGCCAGCCGCTCCGGACCGTCCGCCGGGACGTCCACCAGCCGCCCCTCCGCCTTGGAGACGATCTTGCTGGTCACCACCAGGACGTCGCCGTTGCGCAGCCACGGCGCCGCTGTCGCGATCACCGCAGCCAGGTCGTCACCCTCGGTCACGTGGCCGATGCCGAGCACCGGCAGGATTTCCAGCCTCACGTCAACTCCACCGCGGCGCGGACCATGGCCGCAGTCGCCGCCTCGTCGGTCATCCGCAGCGGCACCGCGCGGACCGTCACCCCGGGCACCACCGCGCCGGCGTCCTCCTCGGCCACCAGCCACCCGTCCAGCAGGCCGCCGTCCGGTCGGCCCCCGTACAGGCGGCCCACTCCGGCGGCGCTGCACTCGACACCGAGCACGGCGAGGCAGCGGTCGGCCATGCCCCGCACCGGAGCGCCGCCGATGATCGGTGAGACACCCACCACCGGCGCCGGGCTGTCGGCCACCGCCGCACGCAGCCCCGGCACGGCCAGCACCGGCGCGACGCTCACCACAGGGTTGCTGGGCGCGACCAGCACCAGATCGGCCGAGCCGATCGCCTCCAACACGCCGGGTGCCGGCTTCGCCGTCTCCGCGCCGACGAACACGAAGCGCTGAGTGTCGATGTCAGCGCGGTACCGCACCCACCACTCCTGGAAGTGGATCGCCCGTTGGCCCTGCTCGTCCTCGACCACCGCGTGGGTCTCCAGACGGTCGTCCGTCGCCGGCAGCAGACGTACGCCCGGCTCCCAACGGGTGGACAGCGCCTCGGTGACCGCGCTCAACGGGTAGCCGCCGTTGAGCATGCTGGAACGCACCAGGTGGGTGGCGATGTCCTTGTCGCCGAGGCCGAACCACGTCGGCTGCGCCCCGTACGCGGCCAGCTCCTCCTTGACCGTCCAGCTCTCGCCGACCCGACCCCAGCCCCGCTCCGGGTCGGCGCCGCCGCCGAGCGTGTACATGACGCTGTCCAGGTCGGGACAGATCTTCAACCCGTGCAGCCACAGGTCGTCGCCGACGTTGACCACGGCGGTCACCTCCGCGCCGACCTCCCGGGCGTACGCCCGGACGCCGAGCAGGAACCGGGCGCCGCCAATGCCGCCGGCCAGAACCACGATGCGCATGTCGACCATCCTCGCGCACGTGACGCCTCCGGTCCGCCGGTGGCCCTAGAGACTAGGCTCACGTGCGCCCTGTCCGTTCATGCCCCGAGGGGGACCTCGTGACCAGCCCCGCCGAGCCCGCGTCGACCGACGCGACGCAGGCCCGTCAGCTGACCAAGCCACTACGCGAACTCGCTGCGCTCGCGTTGCTCGGCGCCAACGCGGTGTTCCTCTTCGTGGGCCTGCTCCGGCTGATCGCCCCGAACGACTACAGCTCCTTCACCGACCGCGCGGGCAGCGCCTTCTACGCGTTCATCGGGGTGGAGGCGGTGGTCCTCCCACTGCTGGCCGTGCTGTTGGCCACGCACGTCTCACCGGTGCTGCCGAAGGCGAAGCTGATCACTCAGGTGGCCCTCGCCGAGTACGCGGTCAGCGCGCTCTTCGGCACGCTGACCATGCTGATCTGGACGGTCGGCCGCCTGGCCGACGCCGAGGTCCTGGACGCGCTCCTCGGTGTGCTCACCCGGTTCGCCTGGATGGTGATCTTCGCGGTCGCCGCGTGGGTGGTCTACACCGTCTGGCGCGCCCACTACTACGTGCCGCGGCCCAAGCCCCAGCCCGGTGTCTACGGCCAGGCGCAGCCAGGCTGGCCGCAGCAGCAGGGTGGTTGGCCGGGCCAGGGGCAGCCCGGTGGCCAGCCGCAGGGCGGTTGGCCCGCCCCCGGCCAGCCGGGTGGTTACCCGCAGCCGGGCCAGCCGGGTGGTTACCCGCAGGCCGGCCAGTACGGTCAGCCGTCGCCGCCGTTCCAGGCACCGCAGTCGGCCCCGCCGTTCCCGCAGTCGGGACCGCCGCACCCGCAGTCCGCGCCGCCGTTCCAGGCACCGCAGTCCGCGCCGTCGTTCCCGCAGTCCGCGCCTCCGGCGAACCCTGCCCCCCAGTCCGCGCCGCCTGCGCCCGCCGCGCCGCCGTTCGGGCAGCCGCCGTCGGCCGACCCCACCCAGACCATCCCGCGCCAGTCGGCGGACCCGACCGAGGCCATCTCCCGCCCCGGCGACGCGGACAACGACCGCACCCAGCAGCTGAAGCCAGGCGACAACCCCGACCACCCCCGCTGACCGGGGCCCGACGGGTTCTTTGATCACTTGATGCTCAGTAGTCGTCAGCGAGTCTGCTGAACTGCTGAGCATCAAGTGATCAAGAGGGCGAACGCGTGCCGTTTCCCACGGTGCGGGCCGGGACTGGTGGGCCGGGCTCGCGCTGCGCATAGGCTGAGCGGATGGTTGATCGCACCCACTCCGGTCCGAGCGACGCGAGCGTGCGGCGGGCCCTGGGCCGGGCCGCGACCGGGCGTGCGCTGGATGTCGACGAGGCGACCGCGCTGCTGTCCGCTCGTGGTGACGCGCTCGACGAGCTGCTCCGGGTCGCCGGGGGGATCCGGGACGCCGGTCTGCGTGAGGCCGGGCGGCCGGGCGTGGTCACGTACTCCAAGAAGGTCTTCATCCCGCTGACCCGGCTCTGCCGGGACCGCTGCCACTACTGCACGTTCGCGACGGTGCCGCACCGGCTGCCGGCGCCGTTCCTGGACCGCGACGAGGTCCTCGCGATCGCACGGGCGGGTGCCGCGCAGGGCTGCAAGGAGGCCCTGTTCACCCTGGGTGACCGGCCGGAGGAGCGCTGGCCGGCGGCCCGCAGCTGGTTGGACGAGCGCGGTTACGACTCCACACTGGACTACCTGCGTGCCTGCGCGGTCGCCGTGCTGGAGGAGACCGGCCTGCTGCCGCACCTCAACCCCGGGGTGCTGTCCTGGTCGGAGCTGCAACGGCTCAAGCCGGTCGCGCCGAGCATGGGCATGATGTTGGAGACGACCGCGACCAGGCTCTGGTCCGAGCCGGGCGGCCCGCACTTCGGCTCGCCGGACAAGGAGCCCGCGGTCCGGCTGCGGGTGCTCGACGACGCCGGCCGGGTTGGCGTGCCGTTCACCACGGGCATCCTGATCGGCATCGGGGAGACCCCCGCGGAGCGGGTCGACGCGATCTTCGCGATCCGCCGCGCCCACCGGGAGTACGGCCACCTCCAGGAGGTGATCGTGCAGAACTTCCGCGCCAAGCCGGACACGGCGATGCGCGGCATGCCGGACGCGGAGCTGCACGACCTGGCGGCCACGGTGGCGGTGGCCCGGCTGCTGCTCGGCCCGAAGGCCCGGATCCAGGCCCCGCCGAACCTCATCGCCGGCGAGTACGACCTGCTGCTGCGCGCCGGCATCGACGACTGGGGTGGCGTCTCCCCGCTCACCCCGGACCACGTCAACCCGGAACGCCCGTGGCCGCAGATCGAGGAGCTGGCCCGGCACACCGAGCTGGCCGGGTTCACGCTGCGGGAGCGGCTGACCATCTACCCGGAGTACGTGCGCGCCGGCGACCCGTGGCTCGACCCTCGGCTGCTGCCGCACGTGAACGCGCTGGCCGATCCGACGTCCGGCATGGCGGTGGAGTCGGCCATGCCGCAGGGCCACCCCTGGCAGGAGCCGGAGGAGGTGTTCGGCGGGCGGACCGACCTGCACACCACCATCGACACCACCGGTCGGACCGACGACCGGCGGGGCGACTTCGACAGCGTCTACGGTGACTGGGCGGAGGTCGCCACCAAGGTGACCGCCGGCCCGGCCGCCGCCGCTGGCGACCACGATCTGCGGGCCGGGCTGCGGCTGGCCGCCGACGACCCCGCCGCGCTGCTGGAGCCCGCGCACACCGACGCCGCTGTGGCGCTGTTCGGCGCGGACGGTCCGGCACTTGACGAGTTGTGCCGGCTCGCCGACGACGTGCGCCGGGACGCGGTCGGCGACGACGTCACCTACGTGGTCAACCGCAACATCAACTTCAGCAACGTCTGCTACGTGGGCTGCCGCTTCTGTGCCTTCGCGCAGCGTGAACGCGACGCCGACGCGTACCGGCTCTCCGTCGACCAGGTCGCCGACCGGGCCGAGGAGGCGTGGACCCTCGGTGCCAGCGAGGTCTGCCTCCAGGGCGGCATCGACCCGAAGATGCCGGTCACCGGGTACGCCGACATCGTTCGCGCGATCAAGGCGCGGGTGCCGGAGATGCACGTGCACGCGTTCTCGCCCATGGAGATCGTCACCGCCGCCGCGAAGGCCGGCGTGCCGGTCCGCGACTGGCTGACCCAGCTGCGCGAGGCCGGGCTGGACACCATCCCGGGCACCGCCGCGGAGATCCTCGACGACGACGTGCGCTGGGTGTTGACCAAGGGCAAACTCCCGGCCGCCGCCTGGGTCGACGTGGTCAGCACCGCCCATGAGCTGGGCATCCGGTCCAGCTCCACAATGATGTACGGCCACGTCGACCACCCCGGGCAGTGGCTGGCGCACTTCCGGGTGCTGGCCGGGGTGCAGGACCGCACCGGTGGCTTCACCGAGTTCGTGGCGCTGCCGTTCGTGCACACCAACGCCCCGATCTACCTGGCGGGGATCGCCCGGCCCGGGCCGACCTGGCGGGAGAACCGGGTGGTCCACGCGATGTCCCGGTTGCTGCTGCACGGCCGGATCGACAACATCCAGTGCTCCTGGGTGAAGCTGGGCGACGAGGGCACTGTGGCGATGCTCCAGGGTGGCTGCAACGACCTGGGCGGCACGCTGATGGAGGAGACCATCTCCCGGATGGCCGGTTCCGGCAACGGGTCGGCGCGTACCGAGGAGCAGTTGCGGGCCATCGCGACGGCGGCCGGGCGGCCGGCGCGCAAGCGCTCGACCGCGTACGGTCACGCCCGGCCCTGACGTCGAACCTTTCCCCGCCGCCGGCCGTACCACGCGGTGCCGGCGGCGGTCGCGGCGAGGACCGCCGCCGGTGTCCCCCACGGGGCCCGGCGGCGTCGGTAGACGGCACCGGACCCGTCCGTCTCCGCGGGCGCGTACGCGCCGCCGCCGGAAAGGCTGCCCATGACCAGTGATCAGCGGAAGCGGCAGTGGCCGCGACTGACCCGCCGGCAGACGTTGACCGCCGCGGCCAGCGCCACCCTCGGCGCCGCCGCGCTCACCGTGCCGGGCCTGTCGGCCGCGCAGAACGCTCCCGGCGCGGCCGGGCGAGCCGACGAGCCGATCGTCGTGCACCTGCGAGACGCCGATTCCGGAACGATGGACATCTTCGTCGGCGAGGCCCGGGTCGAGGTACGCGACCGTAGCCTGGCGGACCGGCTGCGGCGCGCCGCCCGGCGCTGACCCGGCACCCCGCCCTGCCACCCTGTCCCCGCCCAGTGAGGTTGGTCCGCCATGTCTTCCCACCGCGAGGCCCCGGAGATAGCCAAGGATCCGGTCGCCGACAGCTCCGACCTGTACGCGTTCGTCAGCCCCGACAAGCGCGACACGGTCACGTTGATCGCCAACTACGTACCGTTGCAGCTCCCCTCCGGGGGCCCGAACTTCTTCGAGTTCGGCGACGACGTGCGCTATGAGATCCATATCGACAACGACGGCGACGGCCGTCCGGATGTCACCTACCGGTTCGAATTCACCACCGAGATCACCAATCCGAACAGTTTTCTCTACAACACCGGCCCGATCGATTCGCTGGACAGCAGGAACTGGAACCGGCGGCAGTTCTACAGCCTGACCCGGGTGGCCGACGGCCGGGAGCACCGGCTGGCCCACAAGCTGCCCTGCCCGCCGTGCAATGTCGGCCCGCTGTCCACCCCGAAGTACTCCGAGCTGGTGCGGCAAGCCACCTACTCGCTCTCCACCGGGGAGCGGGTCTTCGCCGGGCAGCGTGCGGACGGCTTCTTCGTCGACCTGGGGGCGATCTTCGACCTCGGCACGTTGCGGCCGTTCCAGCAGCTGCACGTCGCCGGCAAGAAGATCTTCAAGGCCGAGGGGGAGCCGGTCAACGCCACCGACCGGATGAACGTGCACAGCATCGCCGTGCAGGTGCCGTTGGACCGGGTCCGCCGGAGTGCCAACCGTTACGGCGCGGGTGACCGGGCCTCGGTGATCGGGGTGTGGACGTCGGCGTCGCGCCGGCAGGTGCGGGTGCTCGGCGACCGGGGCGCTGCGGACACCGCCACCGGCCCGTTCACCCAGGTCTCCCGGTTGGGCAATCCACTGTTCAACGAGGTCATCGTGCCGATGTCCAAGAAGGACCTGTGGAACTCGCTGCCGCCGTCGGAGGACAAGCGGTTCGCGCAGTTCGTCGAGCAGCCGGAGCTGGCGGCATTGCTGCCGGCGCTCTACCCGGACGTCTTCCCCAACCTGGACAAGCTCACCAAGGCCAGGAAGGCGCGCGCCGACCTGGTGGCGATCCTGCTCACCGGCATACCAGCCGGGTTGATCGACGGCTTCACCAACACCACCGGCGACGTGCAGGCCGACATGCTGCGGCTGAACACCGCGATCCCGCCGACCCGGCAGCCGGACCGGTTCGGGGTGCTCGGTGGCGACCTGGCCGGCTTCCCGAACGGTCGGCGTGTCGGCGACGACGTGGTGAGCATCGCGTTGCGGGCGATCGCCGGGGTGACCGTCCCGCTGGTGGACAGGACGTTCCGCCCGGACGCGGCGGCCGCCGCTGTCACCCCGGGGCTGAGCGCCGCCGACGTGACAGCGCCGTTCCTCGGAAACTTCCCCTACCTCGGTACGCCGTACGACGGGTTCAACAACCCGTCGCCGGCGGCGTCCTGACCGGCGTGAGGGAGCGGAGCATGCACGAGCACGCGTACGGGCCGTCGGAGACCGGGAGCGTCGTCCTCGATCTGGGCGGCGACACCGGTGCCCTGATCGTCTACACGAGCCCGGATCTGCACGGTCGGGAGATCGAGATCAGCCGCGAGGGCGAGCGGCGGGTCCACTCGGCGGTGCGTGAGCGCCGGGTGCGGGACGGCTCGTTCCACACAGCGGTCTATCCCGATCTGCCGTCCGGAATTTATACCGTCTGGTGGGACGACAAGACGTCCGCCGGCACGGTTTCTGTCCATGGTGGAGGGATAACCGAGTTCGTGTGGCCCAGCAGCGGTTTCGGGGTCGCCAGCTGACCTCGCCGCACCGGTTTTTCCACAGCGCCCCGTCCACATTGTGGACGGGGCGCATGTGCTGCCCGCAGCTCGACGGGCAGTCTGCGCCGTGTCGCGTTAACCTGTCCCCCACCAAGATCAGCTTTGCGGTGATGGCGGCTGGCGCCGTCCTGGCGGTGGCTCGTCAGGGAAGCGCCACGGCAGAAAAGTCGGGCAACTCGCCGGAGAGGGCGTTACTCGGCCGGGGTCTGAATCGATAGGGCAGGTTGCGAGGCTGGACGGTCCGAGTGGTCGTCCGGGGGTGTCGGGAGGGCGACTCCATTATCAAGTTTGGCTTGACGGCGCACGCATTACACGCGTGTAATTTGAATGGGGTTGTTCGCACGGAACGCAACAAAACGGGACCGGACGGACAAGCACGCCTTTCGCGTGGGGGGTTGCAGCGGCGATGACGCCGGTGCGCGACAAGGAGGCATTTGATGGACGGCCAGCTTGAGGTGGCCGACCTGCTCGGAAACGCGCCGGAGTGGCAGGAGCGAGCGCTGTGCTCGCAGACCGACCCCGAGGCGTTCTTTCCCGAGAAGGGCGGCTCGACCCGCGAGGCGAAGAGGATCTGTTCGCGCTGCGAGGTCAAGACGGAATGCCTTGAATACGCTCTGGGTCACGACGAGCGGTTCGGCATCTGGGGTGGGCTCTCCGAGCGGGAGCGGCGCAAGTTGAAGCGGCGGGCCGCCTGAGCGGTGCGAGGTCGGGGCGGTGGGGGCCGCCCGACTCGCCCGGCAGGTTGCCTGATCGGGTCACGGTCCGGCGCGCGGGGGCGCGCTCGGCCCGACTCGCGGGGCGCGTTCGGCTTTGCGCTCGCGGGGAGCCCTCGGCCTGACTCGCGGGGGGACCGCTCAGGCCAGCTCGTCGGGGTCGACCCCGAGAAGGTTCGCCACCTGCTCGATGATCACGTCATGCACGAGATCGGCGAGGTCCTCACGGTCCATCGCCCGGAACTCCAGGGGTCGCCGGTACAGCACGATCCGCGGTGGCACCTCCTGCCGGCCCGGGCGGCCGGGCAGCAGCCGGGCCAGCGGGACCTCGCCGTCCTCCAGCACATCGGAGTCGTACACGTTCAGGTCAGGCGGGACGTCCTCGACGGCGAACTCGACCCCGGCCAGCTCCTTGGCGAACCGACGCTCCAGCGTCTCCACGGTGTCCAGGACCAGGTCGTCGAAGACCTCGGCCTTGGTCCGCGCCAGCGGCACGGTGGCCGGCACCAGCCGCCCGCGCAGGCCGCGCCCGTGCCGGTCACGGTGCGCACGCCGGCCGGAGCCGGGGCGGCGGTGTTCCGGGCTCGTCATGAGGCAAAGGGTAGCGCCCGCGCCGGGCTCGCCAGCGGCAGCGCCGCTCGCCTGGCGCGGCGCGCCCAGGACGGGCAAGTGTGATCACCACGACGGGCGTGTCGCAACGCGAAGCGATGCGCCGGACCCGGTAATGGAGATACCCTGCCGCCTGTGAGGTCACCACGGCGCTGCTCCCGTAACGGCTGCCCCCGGCAAGCGGTCGCCACATTGACCTATGTCTACAACGAGTCGACAGCGGTGGTAGGGCCGCTGGCGGCGTTCGCCGAGCCGCACACGTACGACCTGTGTGAGCCGCACGCCCGCAGCCTGACCGCACCCCGCGGCTGGGACGTGGTCCGGCACGAGGGTGAGTTCGAGCCGCCGCCGCCCACCACGGACGATCTGGTGGCGCTGGCCGAGGCGGTCCGCGAAGCCGCCCGCCCGGCCCCCGCCCCTCGCCCCCCGGACCCGGGTCAGCACCACGAGAACCCGAACCAGACCGGCCGGCGAGGCCACCTCCGCGTAATCCCCCCCAACCACTAACTGCCGGGCTCCGCCCGCCCTCCGGCCGGGCCCCGCCCTCCGGGCCCCGCCCTGCGGGGTTGATCAAGAGGTTTGCGTCAAAAACGCGCCGTTTGGTGACCGAAACCTCTTGATCAACCAGTGTGGCGGGGCGGGGCGGGGTGGGGTGGGTTGGGGGCGCGTGGCGCGGGGCGGGTTGGGACCTTGTGGGACGCCTTGGGGGCGTTCGGGGGGCGCCGGGGAAGCGTTCCAACACGTCCGACCGCCACACGCCGGTAGGCCGCAGACATCGGCACTCAGCGTGGTTAGCATGCGCCGCAGCGTGCACCGAGCCAAGTCACCGTGTACGCCTGGCGGGCAGGAGGGTCCGGTGGCGAACGAGGCGTTGCGGGTGGCGATGGCCGAGGCGGGGGAGACTGTCGAATCGCTGGCGGAGAAGGTTCGCGTCGACCCCAAGACGGCCGCGCGGTGGCTTGCCGCGGGGCGCATTCCGCACTCGCGTACCCGGGTCGCGGTGGCCCAGGTGCTGCGTCGGGACGCGGCCGACCTCTGGCCGGAGCCGTTCCGCCGCCGTGACCTGCCGTGGTTCCGACCGTGGGCCGAGCTTGAACAGGATGCCACCTCGATCCGCTCCTACCAGCCGCTGCTCGTGCCGGGCCTGCTCCAGACCGAGGGGTACGCTCGCGCGGTGCTGGGCACCGGTGGCCTGCTCCCACCGTCCGAGGTGGATCTGATCGTGGCGAGCCGCCTCGAACGGCAGGCGGTCCTCGGCCGCGATGCCCCGCCGCAGCTCGTGACGGTGATCGACGAGGTGGTGCTGCGCCGGCTGGTCGGTGACCGCGCCGTGATGTCCGGGCAGTTGACCCACCTGGCGGCGGTTGCCGAGTGGGAGCACGTGCAGGTCCGGGTCATCCCGGCCGAGAGTCCGTGGCACACCGGTCTGGCGGGTCCCTTCGTGCTGGGCCGCCTGCCCGACGGGACGGAATTGGCGTATCTCGACAACCAGCTCCGTGGTCAGGTCGTGACCGATCCCGTCGACGTCGCTAGCCTGGGTCGGAGGTGGGAGAGCGTCACCGGTGAGGCGTTACCCCAACGCAGGTCGATCGAGCTGATCAGGGAAGTGGCCACGACATGGACATGACCGACGCCCGCTGGCGCACGGCGACCCGCAGCAGCAACAACGGCGGCGACTGCGTCGAGGTGGCCGACAACCTGCCCGGTCGGGTGCTGGTGCGCGACAGCAAGGACCGCGACGGCGGCACCCTGGCCTTCGCGCCGGCCGCCTGGTCGTCCTTCGTCGACGTTGTCCGTCGGTCCGACCGCTGATCCCCTGGCCGCTGATCCCTGGCCGCTGACCCCAGCCGCTGATCCACTCGGGTTCTTGGAAAGCGCGGTGTCCCGGCGCAGAGACACCCCGACTTCCTGGAACGCGAGTGGATCAAGCTGAGCGTGGCCGACGCCTGCACGGGCAGTGACGCATTGGCCCCGATGCTCTTCCGGTGCCGCCTGTTTGTCATCGTGTCAGTCGTCCACGGCACCGACCCCTGAGGAAAAGTGATGCGTACTCCCCTCCGGCCCCTATCCCGGCGTGGACTACTCAGCGGCACTCTCGGTTCGGCTGCCCTGCTGGCCCTGGGCAGCGGCCTTGCCGGCTGCGGCACCAAGGGCGCCCAGCAGACCGAGGCCGGCTGCGTCAGCGAGGACCTGTCCGGCACCGAGCGCAAGCTCGTCTTCTCCAACTGGCCGCAGTACCTGGACGTGGATGAGAAGGACGAGTCCAAGCGGCCCAGCCTTGACGAGTTCGTCCGGAAGACCGGCATCGCGGTCACCTACACCGAGGACATCAACGACAACAACGAGTTCTTCGGCAAGGTGCAGCACCAGCTCGCCGCCTGCCAGAGCACCGACCGGGACATCATCGTGCTGAGCGACTGGATGGCGGCCCGGATGAGCCGGCTCGGCTGGATCCAGAAGCTCGACCCGGCGAAGATCCCGAACGTGCGGGCCAACCTGCTGTCGTCGCTGCTCGACCGGTCCTTCGACACCGAGAACCGGCTCTCCATCCCGTGGCAGTCCGGCCTCGCCGGGTTGGCGTACAACGGCAACGTCACCAAAGAGCTGCGGACCGTCGACGAGCTGCTCACCCGCCCCGACCTCAAGGGCCGGGTGACCGCGCTCAGCGAGATGCGCGACACGATGGGCCTGCTGCTCGGTGCGGCGGGGCACGACCCGGCCAACTTCACGAGCGCACAGTTCGACGACGCGCTCACCACGCTCAAGAAGGCTGTCGACTCAGGGCAGATCCGCAGGTTCACCGGCAACGACTACGCACCCGACCTGGCCAAGGGCGACATCGCCGCCTGCATCGGCTGGTCCGGCGATGTCGTCCAGCTCTCCGGCGCGGACGAGAAGGTCAGGTTCGTCGCGCCCGACTCCGGGGTGATGCTCTACAGCGACAACATGATGGTGCCCAACAAGGCCACCCACAAGGCGAACGCCGAGCAGCTCATCAACTACTACTACGAGCCGGCGGTCGCCGCGAGGCTCGCTGCGTACGTCAACTACATCTGCCCGGTCAAGGGCGCACAGGCCGAGATGGAGAAGATCGACCCCGAGTTGGCGGCCAACCCGCTGATCTTCCCCGACGAGGCCCTGCTGTCGAAGTCCACGCTGTTCATGGCCCTGGACGAGAAGCAGGAGAAGGAGTACGAGGGCAAGTTCCAGCAGGTCATCGGGGCGTGACGAGGATGGCGCGTGAAACACCCGCCGGCGATCTGCGCCTGGCCAACCTGACTAGACGGTTCGGCACCCTCACCGCGGTCGACGACCTCAGCCTGACGATCGCCCAGGGCTCGTTCTTCGCGTTGCTCGGCGCGTCCGGCTGCGGCAAGACCACCACCCTGCGGATGATCGCCGGTCTGGACGAGCCGACCAGCGGTCAGGTGCTGCTCGGTGACCGGGACATCGGCCGGCTGCGTCCGCACCAGCGACCGGTCAACACCGTCTTCCAGAGCTACGCGCTCTTTCCGCACCTCACCGTCTTCGAGAACGTGGCGTTCGGGCTGCGTCGACGCGGCATCCGCCCGGTCGACGCCGAGGTCAACCGGATGCTGTCGCTGGTGCGGCTCGACGGCTACGGCAGCCGCCGCCCGGCCCAGCTCTCCGGCGGTCAGCAGCAACGGGTCGCGCTGATCCGTGCGCTGGTCAACCGGCCGCAGGTGCTGCTGCTCGACGAGCCGTTGGGTGCCCTCGACCTGACGCTGCGCCGACAGATGCAGATCGAGCTGAAGCGCATCCAGACCGAGGTCGGCATCACCTTCGTGCACGTCACGCACGACCAGGAGGAGGCCATGACCATGGCGGACACGGTCGCGGTGATGAACGCCGGCCGGATCGAGCAACTCGGCGCACCCGCCGACATCTACGAGTTTCCCGCCACCGCGTTCGTCGCGAACTTCCTGGGCCGGTCCAACCTGCTGGCCGGCGAGGCCGGCGGTGTCAGCGGCGGCGACGTCGTGGTGACGGCGCACGGCGCGCGCTTCTCGGTGCCCGCCGGCCGGTCCCGGGCCGACCACGGCCCGGTCCACCTGGGGGTACGCCCGGAGAAGCTGCTTCTGGTCGGCTCCGCCGACCAGGTGCCCGTGGGCCATCAGCACGTCACCGGTGTGGTCACCGACGCCTCCTATCTGGGGGTCAGCACGCAGTACCTGCTGCGCACCGGCTCGGGCACCGAGCTGTCGGTGTTCGCGGCCAACACGGGGACGTCGACGCGGATCGCGGTCGGCAGTGCGGCCGTTGCGTGCTGGGATCCACGGCACGCGTTCCTGCTGCCCCGGGACGCCGCCGACACCGAACGGCCGGTCCCGGTGGTGCCGGACCAGCCGGTGGGCGCGTCGTCGTGACCCTGCTGGCTCCCACCGGACCGGGGCAGCCGCCGCCCGCGCCACCGGCAGCCCGGTCCGGGCGGCGCCGGCTCCTGCCGTACCTGCTGGTGTTGCCCGGTGTGGCCTGGCTGTTGATCTTCTTTGGTGTGCCGCTGGGGCAGCTCGCCGCAGCCAGCCTCTACGACCCCGGCGGCTCGCTCTCCACCGGGTACGCGATGACCTGGGCAGTCGGCAACTACCCGGACGTGTTGCAGGCGTACTGGCCGCAGTTCCTGCGCTCGTTCGGCTACGCCGCGTTGGCGTTGCTGCTGGCGTTGCTGCTGGGCTACCCGCTGGCGTACGCGATCGCGCAGAAGGCCGGTCGTTGGAAGAACCTGCTGCTGGTGTGCGTGGTCGCGCCGATGTTCACCAGCTTCCTGGTCCGCACGCTGGCGTGGAAGACGATCCTGTCGGACAACGGGGTGCTCGTCGGCCTGCTGCGCGACGTGCACCTGCTCGCCCCGGACGGTCGGCTGCTGGCCACCCCGTTCGCGGTGGTGCTCGGCCTGACGTACACCTTCCTGCCGTTTCTGGTGCTGCCGCTGTACGCGAGCCTGGAGCGGTTGGACCGTCGGCTGCTGGAGGCGGCCGGCGACCTGTACGCGAGCCCCGTGCAGGCGTTCCGCCGGGTCACCCTGCCGCTGTCCATGCCCGGCCTGGTCGCCGGCGCGCTGCTGTTCTTCATCCCGGCCAGCGGGGACTACATCAACGCGGAGCTGCTCGGCACACCGAACGAGTACATGGTCGGCAACGTCGTCGACTCGGCGTTCCTGGTCCGGCTGGACTACCCGCAGGGTGCCGCGCTGTCGGTCCTGCTGATGGCGGCGATCCTCGCGATGGTCTTCGGTTGGCTGCGCAGGGCCGGCACCGAGGCGGTGCGGTGAGACTCTGGCGATGGCTGGCCGACCGCTGGGTGATGATCGTGGCACTGCTGGTCCTCGGCTACCTGGCGCTGCCGATCCTGGTGGTGGCCGCCCTGTCGTTCAACCGCCCGTCGAGCCGGCTGTCGTACGACTTCAACGAGTTCACAGTGGACAACTGGCGTCGGCCGTGCGCCACCTCGGACATGTGCGAGGCGGTGGTCCGCAGCGTGCAGATCGGTTTCCTCGCCACCGTGGTCGCGACGGTGCTCGGCACCCTGATGGCGTTCGCGCTGGTGCGGCACCGCTTCCGGGGCCGGTCCGCGATCAACGTGCTGGTCTTCGTGTCGATGGCCACCCCGGAGTTGGTGATGGGCACGTCGCTGCTCGCCCTCTTCGTGTCCGCCGGGGTGCCGCAGGGCTTCTGGACCGTCGTGGTCTCGCACGTCATGTTCTGTGTGTCGTTCGTGGTGGTCACCGTGAAGGCACGGCTGGCCGGGATGGACCGGCGGTTGGAGGAGGCTGCCATGGACCTCTACGCCAGCGAGTGGCAGACCTTCCGGCGGATCACCCTGCCGCTGGTGCTGCCCGGCATTGTGGCCGCTGCCCTGCTGGCCTTCTCGCTGAGTTTCGACGACTTCATCGTCACGAACTTCAACGCCGGCACCACTGTCACGTTCCCGATGTACGTGTGGGGCGCCGCCCAGCGGGGCATCCCACCACAGGTCAACGTCATCGGTACCGCGATGTTCGCGGTCGCGCTGCTGCTGGTCGGGCTCAGCTCGCTGCGCGGTCGACGGGCCCGTCGCACCTCCGAGCCCGCCCGCTGACGGCATTTCGACACATCCACTGCCGCCCGCCGGTGACCGACCGTGCGACGGCACGGTGGGTGGGGATTTGCGACGTTTGTTGGCGAATGCAGCCGCACGATCGGCCCCGGCCGGCCGACCTGGAGGGTTGTCCCAGGTGTCGTCTCGTCGCCCGAGGAAGCGCCCATGGATCACCGGTGCGCGGCGAACGGCGCAGGTGACCAACGCGACGGATGATATTGCGCGCAGTGTTTGCGACGACACTCATCGCCGTGACGATGCAACCACCGCCGAATCCTGGCCCGCCGTACGCGCCGTCGTCCGGTCCGGCGCCCCGACCGAACTGGTTCCGCCGGGCCAGCCCCGCCCGCCGGGCCGCCGTGATCCTCGGCTCGGTGACCCTGTCGGTCCTGCTGCTCTGCTGCACCGGCACCGCCATCATCAGCGCGCTGGCCGGCGATCCGGAGCCGACCAGGACCGGCACGGCCGCCGAGGCGCAGCAGCCCATCGTGGCGGCGCCCGCCGAGCCGACCGAGGGTGCTGACACCCAGGCCGCGTCGCCGCTCGCCGCCCCATCCGCCACGCTGGACCCCAGCGACGCGGTGCCGGCCTCGCCGACCCCGGCCGACGCCGTGTCCCCGTCTCGCGCCGCGTCCACGCCGGTCGTCCGGGTGACGACCGAGACGGAGCGAGCCGCCGTGCGCTACACCGAGCGGACCGTCAAGGACGCGACCCTCGCCGAGGGCAAGCGCGTCGTCCGGACCAAGGGCGTGAACGGCGTACGGACCCTGACGTACGAGGTGACCACCACGGACGGGGTGCGCACGGCCAGGAAGCTGGTCAAGTCCACAGTGACGAAGCAGCCGGTCACGCAGGTCGTAGCCGTCGGCACCAAGAAGGCGCAGTCGAAGTGCGACCCGAACTACAGCGGCTGCGTCCCGATCGCCAGCGACGTCGACTGCGCGGGCGGCAGCGGTAACGGCCCCGCGTTCGTCCGCGGGCCCATCAGAGTGACCGGCAGCGACATCTACGACCTGGACCGAGACGGCGACGGCACAGCCTGCGACTGATCCCGCGGCATGGCCTGCGATCACGCACTGTCATCTCGCGCGACAGAGACGGGGTGTGGAGCGTTATACCTGTGAGTCATATTTATGCCCCACAGGTATAACGCTTTCCGGTGCGAGCGCCCCCGAGCCCGGCCCGCCCGTCAGGCGGCCAGGCGGGAGCGGATGAGGAAGCGGACTCCGTCCGGTGCTTCCAGGGAGAAGCCGCTGCCTCTGCCCGGGACCACGTCGACGGTCAGCGTCGTGTGTTTCCACAGCTCCCACTGGGATTTCGACATCCAGAACTCGACCGGTTCCGGCACCCCGTCGACGGTCAGCGAGGCGAGCAGGACGTCGGACGAGCCGGTACGGAACTCGCCCGCCGGGTAACACATCGGGGCGCTGCCGTCGCAGCAGCCGCCGGACTGGTGGAACATCAGTGGGCCGTGTCGCCCCCGCAGCGACCGGATCAGCTCGGCCGCGGCGGGGGTGACGGAGACGACCGGCATCAGAAGAAGCCGAGCTTCTTGGTGGAGTAACTGACCAGCAGGTTCTTCGTCTGCTGGTAGTGCTCCAGCATCATCTTGTGGTTCTCCCGGCCGATGCCGGACTGCTTGTACCCGCCGAACGCGGCATGCGCCGGGTACGCGTGGTAGCAGTTCGTCCACACCCGGCCGGCCTGGATGGCCCGCCCGGCCCGGTACGCCGTGTTCATGTCCCGAGTCCATACGCCGGCACCCAACCCGTACAGGGTGTCGTTGGCGATCTTCACGGCGTCGTCGAGGTCGGCGAAGGAGGTCACCGAGACCACCGGGCCGAAGATCTCCTCCTGGAAGATCCGCATCGAGTTGTCGCCCTCGAAGATGGTCGGTTGAACGTAGTACCCGCCCGACAGGTCGCCGCCCAGGTCTGCGCGGGAGCCGCCGGTCAAGACGCGGGCACCCTCCTGCCGGCCGATGTCCAGGTAGGACAGGATCTTTTCGAGCTGGTCGTTGGAGGCCTGCGCCCCGATCATCGTGTCGGTGTCCAGGGGGTGCCCCTGCACGATCTGCTCGGTGCGAGAAACCGCCGCCGCGAGGAAGTCGCTGTAGTGGCCCTGCTGGATCAGCGCCCGGGACGGGCAGGTGCAGACCTCACCCTGGTTGAGCGCGAACATGGTGAAGCCTTCCAGGGCCTTGTCCAGGAAGTCGTCGGATGCGGCGCTGACGTCGTCGAAGAAGATGTTCGGGCTCTTGCCGCCCAACTCCAGGGTGACCGGTTTGATGTTCTCACTGGCGTACTGCATGATCAGCCGCCCGGTGGTGGTCTCACCGGTGAAGGCCACCTTCGCGACCCTGGCCGAGGAGGCCAGCGGCTTACCGGCCTCCACGCCGAAACCGTTGACGATGTTGAGCACGCCCGGCGGCAGCAGGTCCGCCACCAGCGACAGCCAGTAGTGGATGGACGCCGGGGTCTGCTCGGCCGGCTTGAGCACCACGGCGTTGCCGGCGGCCAGCGCGGGCGCCAGCTTCCAGGTCGCCATCAGGATCGGGAAGTTCCACGGGATGATCTGCCCGACCACGCCGAGCGGCTCGTGGAAGTGGTACGCCACGGTGTCGTCGTCGATCTCGCCGAGCGAGCCCTCCTGGGCCCGGATCGCCCCGGCGAAGTAGCGGAAGTGGTCGATGGCGAGCGGGATGTCGGCGGCGAGGGTCTCCCGGACCGGTTTGCCGTTCTCCCAGCTCTCGGCGATGGCCAGCGACTCCAGGTTCTCCTGCATGCGGTCGGCGATCCGGTTGAGGATCAACGCCCGTTCGCCCACCGAGGTGCGCCCCCACGCGTCGGCGGCGCCGTGCGCGGCGTCCAGGGCCCTCTCCACGTCGGGGGCGGTGCCGCGGGCGACCTCGGTGAAGGTCTGCCCGGTGACCGGGGTGGGGTTCTCGAAGTAGGTGCCGCCGTGCGGCTTGACGTACTCGCCGCCGATGTAGTGGTCGTAACGGGACTGCCAGTGGGTGGGCGCGTCGTAGCGCGTCATGGTGACCTCCGCCGTCGATGGGGGATGACGGCGGGAAGGCTAGTTTCGCGGACGTTGCAGGAACGTTGCGCGCTCCAACGCGTACTCCCTGGCGAGCTGGTCGATGCGCGCGAGGGCGAGGGGCCGACGCGGCGCGCCCAGCGGCAACGCCCGCGCCAGGGCCTGCCACACGACCAGGTCGTCGGCGCCGGCGGGCGTCGCGGTCCAGGCCGCGAGCAGCGCCGGGTCCGCGGTGGCCAGCACGGCCGCGCGGAGGTGACCGTCGATCAGCCGGCGCAGTCGCGTCACTCCCGGCGCGTCCGAGCCGGGCAGCAACGGCCCGGAATACGCGTCGAGCGCGCCCGCCGCATCGCCCTGGTCCAGCCGGTGGGCGAGGGTGGTGAAGTCGGCGCGGACGGTGCCGCGCAGCCGGTAGGGGCGGGAGTCGAGCAGCTCGGGGCCGAGCACCCGGCGCAACCGGGACAGCTCGGCGCGCAGGGTGACCGGGTGCAGCCGGTCGTCGCCGTACAGGTCGAGGCCGAGCTGAACGCCGGTGCGTCCCTCCGGGTGGTGCAGCAGCAGCACCAGCAACTCGCTGTGCCGGCGACCGAGTCGGATCCGCCGGCCGTCCACCCGCAGGTCCGCCTCGTCGCGACCGAGCGCGGTCACCGTGGTGACGCCGGGCTCCACCGGTTGGCCGGCGGCGAGCTGCGCCTCGGCGGCCCGGGCGGTGGCACGGACGAGGGCCAGACTGTGCGGATTGGCCAGGTGGTCCCCGCCGGTGATGTCGATCGCGCCGAGCAGCCGGCCGGTGGCGGGGTCGTGGATCGGCGCGGCCGCGCACGTCCAGCGTTGCACCGGGCGGCTGAAGTGCTCGGTGGCGAAGATCTGCACGCTGTGGTCGACGGCCAGCGCGGTGCCGGGCGCGTTGGTGCCGGCGTGCGTCTCGTCCCAGCGGGCGCCGGGCACGAAGTTCATCCGTTCGGCGTGCCGGAGCACGCCCGGATGCCCCTCGACCCAGAGCAGTCGCCCGTCCGCGTCGCAGACCGCCATCAGGTGCGCGCCGTCCTGGGCGATGCCGCCGAGCAGGTCCCGGAACAGCGGCAGCACCCGGGCCAACGGGTGAACGGCCCGGTACGCGGCCAGGACGTCGTCGGCCAGGTCGACAGGTGGGGTGGCCTCGGGGTCGAGTCGTGCCGAGCGTTCCCAGGAGCGGCGCACCACGTCCCGCACCCGGTGTGGCGCGGCGCCGGCGGTGAGGAAGGCTTCGTGGGCGGCACCGACCTGCGCGATCCGTTCCGCCGGATCGACGCCGAACTCCAGGGCGAGCCACGGGTCAGCCATCAGGGCGACCTCCTCGGCCCCCATCGTGACGCAGCTCACCCTCGATCGCCAACCATCGTGGCCCGCCGGACCCCTGGGCGCAGACGGCGCGGCGCGGGACGAAGCCGGCACGGCGAGGGTTGCAATGGTTTGTCCGCTGGTCGCTGCCGTGGAGGATGGCTTTCGCGGGTCCTTACAGAACCCTTAACCCGGGCCTGCGACGGTATGCCGGGCAAGCGGAACTCGGGGGAGCAGACACGTGCGGGTGCTGGTGGCGGACGACGAACGGTTGTTGGCGGACACGGTGGCCCAAGGGCTGCGCCGCCTCTCGATGGCCGTCGACGTCTGCTACGACGGTGACGGCGCGCTGGAGCGGATCGGGGTCAACCGGTACGACGTCGCGGTGCTCGACCGGGACATGCCGGGACACACCGGTGACGAGGTCTGCCGCAGCATCACCGACTCACAGGTCGGCACCCGGGTGCTGCTGCTCACCGCCGCGGCCGGCATCCGGGACCGGGTGGAGGGTCTCGGTCTCGGCGCGGACGACTACCTGACCAAGCCGTTCGCCTTCGCCGAGCTGGTCGCCCGGGTGCAGGCCCTCGGTCGACGGTCCGCGCCGGCACTGCCACCGGTGCTCGCCCAGGACGGCCTGGTGCTGGACGTGGGCCGACACGTGGCCACCCGGGACGGCCGCCCGCTCGCGCTGAGCCCGAAGGAGTTCGCGGTGCTGCACGTGCTGCTGCGCGCGGACGGGCAGGTGGTCAGCGCCGAGGAGTTGTTGGAGCAGGCCTGGGACGAGTTCGCCGACCCGTTCACCAACGCCGTACGGGTCACCGTGATGACGTTGCGCAGGAAGCTCGGCGACCCGGCGGTCATCCACACCGTGCCGAAGGCCGGCTACCGCATCGGTGGGACGGCGTGACCTGGACGCCCCGACGTCGGGTGCTGCTCGTGGGCCTGCTGGCACTGCTCGCCGGGCCGCTGCTGCCGACGATGGGCAGGTGGGTGTCGGGGGTGACCTGGACCTGGGGACAGCAGTTCTGCGACCTGCCGGTGCCCGGTCTGATCTCGACCTGCGCCGACGTGCGCCCGGGGGCGTTCGTGCTGCCCCTGCTGTCCGTGCTGCTCGTCACCGTGACCGCACTGGTGGCGCTCTGGTTCGGTGCGGCCTGGTGCCTGCGCCCGGTCCGTGACCTCGTCGGACCGATCGGGCACCTCGGCCCGCAGAACCTCGGTCACCGGATCCGGCCCCGCGGCGGGGACGAGCTGGCCCAGCTCTCCCGCGCGATCGACGAGATGATGGAACGCGTCTCCGCCGGATACGAGGGGCAGCGACGGTTCGCCGCGAACGCCTCACACGAGCTGCGTACGCCGCTGGCGGTGCAGCGGACGCTGATCGAGGTCGGCATGGCCCAGGCGCTCACCAGTGAGCAGTTGGAGCTGTTGACCAGCCAGCTGCTGGAGACCAACGAGCGCAACGAGCGGCTGATCGAGGGACTGCTCGCACTCAGCGAGAGCGACCAGGGCCTGCGCTCGCGGATCCCGCAGCGGCTGGACACGATCGTCGAGGCGGTGCTCGCCGGGTATCAGGACCGCGCCCGGGAGGCCGGCGTCACCATCGACACCCATCTCGCGCCCCGGGTCGTCGTCGGCGAACGGGTGCTGCTGGAACGCCTGGTCACCAACCTGGTGGAGAACGGGATCAAGTACAACCGGCGCGGCGGCTCGCTGACCGTCGCGGTGAGCGGCGCGCCCGCGCTGACCGTGGTCAACACCGGTCAGCCGGTGCCGGCCGAGGCGGTGGCCGGTCTCTTCGAGCCGTTCCGACGGCTCGCCCGGGACCGCACCTCGCAGGGCGGAGGCGCCGGCCTGGGGCTGGCCATCGCCCGCTCGATCACCCAGGCGCACGACGGCATCATCGCGGCCCGGCCCGCCGAACACGGCGGTCTGCGGGTCGACGTCCAACTACCCAATGTGACCTAGCGCTCCACCCACCTCCCGGGGTCCCGCCTACCGCTGGATCCCGCCTGTGGTGTGCCCGAAAGGAGAAAGACGATGTCACACACCGTTGGCCAGGTTCGGGCCGATGTCGAGGAGGCCGCCCGCTGGCTGGCCGGCCGGGTGGTCCGCACACCCGTGCTGCGGTCCCCGGTGATCGACGGTCTGGCCGGGGCCCGGATCCTGCTCAAGGCCGAGAACCTCCAGAACGGCGGCTCGTACAAGATGCGGGGCGCGCTGCGGGCGGTCAGCCGGCTCGCCGCCTCCGGCCACACCGGGGTGATCGCGCAGAGCACCGGCAACCACGCGATAGCGGTGGCGTTGGCGGCCCGGGAGCACGGGCTCACGGCCACCGTGGTGCTGCCGGTCGACGCGGCGTCGACGAAGGTCGACCGGGCCCGCGCGGCGGGGGCGCGGGTGGTGCTCGCCGGCACCGACGTCGCGGAGCGGGTGGCGGTGGTCGACGGGCTCAGCGACGAGAGCGGTCACCCGGTCGTCGACGCGTACGACCACCCGGACGTCATCGCCGGGCAGGGCACGGCCAGCCTGGAGCTGATCGAGGAGGCCGAGCGCGCGGGCACACCGCTGGACGCGCTGGTCGTACCGGTCGGTGGTGGTGGCGGGGTGGCCGGCGCGTGCCTGGCCGCCGCCGGCAGGGGCATCGAGGTGTACGGCGTGGAACCTGTCGGTTGTGACTCGCTCGCCCGCAGCCTGGCGGCAGGTGTTCGCGTCCCGGTCGCACCGGCGCCCACGATCGCGGACGGGCTGCGGCCGTCCTGTGTGGGTGAGCTGCCGTTCGCCATCGTGCGCGACGTGCTGCGCGGGGTCGTCCGGGTCGACGACGACGAGATCGGGGCGGCGTTCCGGCTGATCCTGATGGAGCTCAAGGTGCTCGCCGAGCCGTCCGGTGCGGCCGGCCTGGCCGGCGCGCTCCAGCTGGCCGGTGACGAGCGCGTGGGTCCCGGTCGGCGGCGGACGGTCGGCGTGGTGCTGACCGGCGGGAACGTGGAGGCATCAGTGGTGGCCCGGTTGTCCACCCAGCGGTCCGCCGCGGTGACGACTGTCGAGGGGATGGCGGCGTGAGCGCGCCTGTTCGGATCGGAATCCTGTTCGGTGGACCGTCGGCGGAGCACGAGGTGTCCTGCGCGTCCGCGCTCGGCGTGGCCCGGGCGCTCGCCGGCGGCGGCTACCGCACTGTCGCCATCGGTGTCACCCGCAGCGGCGGGTTTCGGCTGCTGCCCGACGCGCTGCTGGCCGAGCTGCGCGACCGGCCGGCCGGTGCGCGGGCCATCGACGACCGCCTGGTGGTGTCCGGGCCGTCGGTCGAGCTGCGGGCCGGTCCGCGTCCCGGCGTCGTGCAGGTGTGCGCCGGCAACGCCCCCGGCGCGGTGCACGCCGAGCTGGACGTGGTCTTCCCGGTGCTGCACGGCCCGTTCGGTGAGGACGGTGTGGTGCAGGGGCTGTTGGAGGCGCTGAACGTGCCGTACGTGGGGTGCGGCATCCTCGCCTCGGCAGTCGGCATGAACAAGGTGGCGATGAAGCGGGCGTTGCGCGCCGAGGCCGTTCCGGTCACCCCGTACGTCGCGTTCGACGCGCACACCTACCGGGCCGTCGACGACCCGGAGAAGCTGGTCGTCGGGCTGCGCCGGCCGCTCTTCGTGAAGCCGGCCAGCATGGGTTCGTCGATCGGCATCTCCCGCGTCGGTGAGGGTGACGACCTGGCCGCCGCCGTGGAGGAGGCGCTGCGCCACGACCAGCTCGTCATGGTCGAGCAGGGGGTCACCGGCAGGGAGCTGGAGTGCGCGGTCCTCGGTGGCTGGCGCCCCGAGGCGTCGGCGGTGGGCGAGGTACGCGTCGCCGGCGGATGGTTCGACTATCAGCAGAAGTACTTCGGCGACAGCGATCCGATGATCGTCCCCGCCTCGCTGCCGGACGAGGTGACCGCGCGGGTTCGGGAGCTGTCGCTGCGCGCGTTCGCCGCGATCGGCGGTTGGGGCCTGGCCCGGGTGGACTTCTTCTACGACGAGACGACCGGTGAGGTGTACGTCAACGAGCTGAACACCATGCCTGGCTTCACCGCGCACTCGATGTACCCGAAGGTGTGGGCGGCCGTCGGCGTCGCCTACCGGGAGGTGGTGGACCGCCTCGTCGAGCTGGCCCGTGTCCGGCACGCGGAACGGCCGTCGACCCCGGTGGGGAACGCCCGATGATCCTGCTCTCCGATCCCCGGGTGGCGGCCGTGCCCAGCTCCGACGACGGCGACCCGCTGGTGGACCTGCGTGCGCTGCCGGAGCTGCGCCTCGACGGCCGCGCGACCGACCCCGCCGGGGCGTACGCCAGGCTGCGCGCGGGAGTCGTGGACCGCCTGCTGGCCGCGCAGCGTTTCCTGCCCGCCGGCATGCGCCTGCTGGTCGTCGAGGGTTACCGCCCGTACCAGGCGCAGTTGGCCATCTTCACCGGCTACCGGGACGAGCTGCGCCGACGGCACCCGGACTGGCCCCCGCAGCGACTGCACCGGGAGACCACCAAGTTCGTCTCGCCGGTCGACGTGGCCCCGCACAGCACCGGCGGGGCGGTCGACGTGACCCTGTGCACCGACGACGGGGTGGAGCTGGACCTGGGCACGGCTATCGACGCGACCCCGGAGGACAGTGCAGACGCCTGCTTCACCGACGCACCCACGATCGGTCGCACCGCCCGCCGACACCGGCGGATCCTGGTGGACGCTCTCGGCGGCGCGGGGATGGTGAACTACCCGACCGAGTGGTGGCACTGGTCGTACGGGGACCGTTACTGGGCGCTGATCACCGGTGCGCCGCGCACCCGGTACGGGCCGGTGGACCTGGCCGCCGCACGATCGATACCCGTCCCGGCTGAACGGTAGGGCGCTCCCGTCCGTACCAGGTGAGTGAAGGACACCACCGAGGACGGGAGTGACGGCGATGAGGGTGCAGCGCAGGCACGTGCTGGCGGCGACCGTGGCGGTCGTCGCCGCCGCGGGTGTGGCGGTGGGGACCAGCTTCGGGTTCGCCGGCACCACCCCGGCACGGTCGTCCGTCTGCTCCGGCTCGGTCACGTTCTCGGCGGAGGGCGGTGCGCCAGCGGCCACCAGCGACCGTTTCCCGGTGGGTACCCGGTTGCGGGTGACCAACCTGGACAACAACCGGGCTGCCACGGTGACGGTGACCGGCCCGTCGGGTAGCTGTGTGCTGCTCAACGCCGCCGCCATGGAGCTGGTCCGGGAGCCGGGCAAGAACGTGATCCGCCGCAACGTGGTGGAGCGGCTGGACGGAGCGGCGCCGGTCGGGCAGCCACCTGCCGGCACGGTCCGTCCCGGCGTTGCGTCTCCCGGCGCACCCGGCCCGGCACCCAGCTCGGTCTGCTCGGGGCCGATCACCTTCTTCGCCGAGGTTGGAGCACCGGCGGCGACCAGTGGACAGTTCCCGGTGGGCACCCGGCTGCGCGTGACCAACCTGGACAACAACCGGGTGACGACGGTGACGGTGACCGGCCCGTCGGGCAGTTGTGTGCTGCTCAACGACGCCGCGATGGCGCAGATCCGGGAGCCGGGCAAGAACCTCATCCGCCGCAACACGGTCGAGGTCATCCGCTGACGCTCCAGCCTCAGTCGGCCTGCCAGGTGCCGTCGTCGCGGACCCGGGCCGGTGCGCGGCCCAGCAGCAGAGTCGTCAACGCGCTGTCGATGGAGTCGCCGAGGAACCACTCGCCGGCCTGATCGAGCGCGAAGACCCGGCCACGCTCGTCCACCGCGAGGATGCTGTCCTGCTGCTCGGTGCCGATCGGAAAGAGGCGTACGCCGAGGACAGCGCCGAAGTCCGCGAGGGTGTCGGCGGTGTGGGCGATGGTGTGCGGGCGGATGTCGAAACGGGAGATCCACACCTGCTCGCCCCGCCCGCGCCGCGCGCCGACCAGGCTGGGAAACGCGGTCAGCGCCTCCACGGCCGCGGGAAAGACCGTGTGCTGATGGGTCAGCCCCGACACGGCGGTGACGTCCCGCACGGCCGCGGCGGCCATGATCTGGTCCCCGATGTGCGGTCGCCACCCGGCCGCGACCAGCGCGTTGGCGACCTCCGCCGGGAAGCGCCCAGGATCGGGGTCGGTTGCCGCCGGCGCACGCCAGGGTTCGGTGTACGCCCGAGCCGACTCCGGCAGGACGTTGGCGCGCACCAGGAAGGTGATGCACGAGTCGCAGGGCAGCTCGGCGGGGCCACCAGCCGGATCACCCGGCTCCCGGAGCCGGAAGATCTCGAACCGGGCGCCCTCCAGCAACGCCGCCGCCTCGGCCCGACCCATCGGCGCGATGCCCTCGGCGGCCCGGCGGTGGTCGTACTCGTGCAGGACGTCGGAGACCACGATCAGCTCGGCGTGCGACTCCCCGCCCCGGACCAGGTCGCCAGGGGGTAGCTGGTCCAGGTAGTCGCGGACCAGCGGGTGATGGTTGAGCGGGACGTCGGCCCTGGTGCCCTGGGCGGTCCAGATCCGCCCGTCGAGCGCCAGATGGGCGGCGGTGTTCGGGGTGGCTGCCCGGTGGATCTCCCGGGCCAGCAGACTTGACGGGTCGACGGTGCGGGGAGAGGCCGGCCCGGTGGGACGGCTGCGTCGGTACAGATCCGCCACCACGTCGCTCGGCACCCGCGGCCAGGTGGTGACCTTGCCGGTCTGCTTGTCGATGACCGTCGTCGGCAGGTCCCCCGGGACCGTACGCACCTCGGTGGGCACGACCGACGTGATGACGAAGCCAAGGTCGAACTCGTCGACCATCGCTGTGCACTCGTGCCCGAGGCGCTGCGAGTCGCGGCGGGCCCAGGTGGCCGCGAGCTGCTCGGCCTGTTGACGGTCGATCACGCACTGAAACTACCGGACTACACGGATCGATGGCAGCCGGTATGGTGCTGCTCTACCGACGGTGACGGGAGGGGCGGCGGTGAGCGAACATGTGGACCGACACGCCAACCGCGAGCTACGGGCCCGGTTCGACGACGTGTACGGGCAATATCAGCAGCTCAGGTCCGGTTTGGACACCCTGCAGGCGAGGCTCGCCGAGCTGCGAGTGACCCGCCGGTCGGCCGACGGGCAGGTCACCGCCACGGTGGGGGCCCGAGGCGAGGTCATCGAGGTCGAGCTGACGCCGGCCGTCTACCGCGAGCGGGACGCCGGGGCGCTCGGCCGAAAAATCACCGAAACGATTCGGGCCGCCGCGACCGCCGCCGCCGACGCCACCCGCGACCTCGTCGCCGAGGCCGTGCCGGCCAACTCCGGCTCGATGGACTTCCTGCGCACCGGTGACTACGCGGCCCTGCTCGGCCGGGCCGACGCCGTGCTCGGCAGGCGTGAGGGGACGGCATGACCGACGGGCAGCTCTGGCTCGATCCGTCCCGGGCGCGTCGGGGCGGTGCCGACCTGGCGCTCGCCGGCGAGGCGGTCGCGGCCCGTCGAGCAGCGGAAGGCGGTGCGATCGAGGCCGCCAGCGGTGCCCGGCCATGGGGTCGCGACGACATCGGCGCCGCGTTCGAGCGCAACTACCGCGCGATCGAGCAGACCGTGCTGCGGGCCTGGGCGGGCGTCGGGCATCAGCTCACCGAGTTGGGCGGCGACGTGGTCCGGGCGGTCGACGCGAGCGTGCAGACCGACGGGGCCAGCGCCGCCCGGTTCGGTCGGGTCACCGACCAGCGCTGACGGCCGACGATCCCGATGAGCGTGCTGCCGAGCCCGATCCCGCACCCCCTCGACCACGCACCCTGGGACGTTCCGGGCTGGATCTACGAGGCCCTGGACTGGGTGGTCGGGGTGCAGTGGCCGGAGGGCAACGAGCGGGCCGTCTGGGACGTCGCCGACCAGTGGTACGAGGTCGCCACCGTGCTTGCCGGCCCGCACACCGACGCCGCCACGGCCGCTGCCGAGGTGCACAACGGGTATGGCGGGGTCGGGGCCGTCGACGCGGCGTTCGTGGCGGCCTGGCGGGGGATCGCCGAGGGTGCCGACGCCCCGCTCCCCGTGCTGCTGGCGGTCACCGCCGACCTGGGCCGGCTGGTCGAGGAGTGCGGCTGCGACATCGAGGGCGCCAAGCTGGAAGTCTGGATCGAGCTGGGCATCCTGGTCATCGAGTTGCTCTCGGTGGCGGTCGCGGCGGTGCTGACCGCCGGTGCCGCAACCCCCGCCGCCGGCGCGGCGATGACCGCTACCCGGCTGCTGATCCAGCAGATCTTCAAGCGGCTGATGGGTCAACTGGCCAGCAAGTCCCTCAGACACGGGCTCAAGGAGGCCGGCGAACGGGCCGCCAAGGAGGTCACCCGGGGTGGCGTGCGAGGGCTCGCCAAGCGGGCCACCCGTGGAGGGTTGGAGGAGGCCGCCGAGGAGAGCGGCGTCACCCTGGCCACCCAGGCGTACCAGAACTCCACCGGGCGGGCGCACGGCCTGGACATGACCGACCTCGGCGCATCGGCGGTCGGCGGGCTCGCCGGCGGGGCCGTGGCTCCACTTG
Source organism: Micromonospora zamorensis (assembly GCF_900090275.1). NCBI lineage: Bacteria > Bacillati > Actinomycetota > Actinomycetes > Micromonosporales > Micromonosporaceae > Micromonospora > Micromonospora zamorensis. Next base: position 215,289 of record NZ_LT607755.1, read on the forward strand.
CCGGCCTGGGCCGGCACGCCACCGGGCGGGCGGCCCGGGTCGGGGAGCACCTGGGGCGGGAGATGACCGGCGAGGTGCTCGCCGACAGTGCTGCCAGCCTGGCCACCGGCCAGGGCCTCACCTCCGTGGAGGACGTGGCACGCGCTGCCGCGTCCGGGGCCACCGGCTCGGCGACCGGCCAGACCGACCACGCGTTACGGGCACGACTCGACGCGCAGACCAGCGCCCTCGCCGGGGCGTCATTCGCCAGCCCGTCGCTTCCGTCCATGCCGGCGGTGGTGTCGGGGGATTCGGCTCTCTCGGGGGCGGCGTCCTCTTCGGGCGGGGCTGCTTTCCTGGGCGCGGCCTCGTCTTTGGATGGGGCGTCTTCTTCGGGCGCGGCCTCGTCTTCAGGTGGGGCGCCTTCCGGGGGTGCGGCGTCTTCTGGCGGTGTGCCTTCTGCGTCGGGTGCTGTGCCTTCGGGGGAGATCTCGTCGCCGGTGGTGCCGGTGCAGGCGACGGCAGTCGCCGCCACTTCACCTGACCAGCTGACGCCGGTACGCGCCGAGATGCCGACGGAGCCGGGCGTTCACCCGTCAAGGGTGACCGATCTGCCGCCCGTCGACGCCTCCGACCTGCCCGCGGTTGCCGAGCTGCACGTGTCGTCACCATCCTCGGTAGGCGTGGTGTCCGACGTGGACGCCGCCGACCGCTCGCTGCGCCCGTCCGAGCCGACGCCGTCGACGGATGGGCCCCTGTCGAAGGTGGCGGGCGCGGCACATCCGGTCGCGGCCGACCCGACGCTCTCGTCGGTGGCTGCTGATCCGAGGCTCTCGTCGGTGGCTGCTGATCCGACGCTTTCGTCGGTGGGCACCGATTCGCGGTTCTCGCCGGTGGCCGCACCTGTGGCCTGGACCTTTGAGCCGAGCAGCGGACCGGCCACCGGTGTCACGCCCGGCAGTTCGCCGCACACCTCCACCGCTGGCCCGGTCACGTGGTCTCCGTCGACCGGCGCGTCACCACCGACGACCACCGTCGGCCCGACAACGCCGGTCACCTTCGGTGGCCCAAGCACGACCAACCGCCAGTCGGTCACACCGACGGTGGTGGGCCGATCCGCCGTGCCATCGCGCGCCCCGACACGGGAGGCGCGCCCACCCGACCATCCCGCCAGAGGCAGGGCGTCGATCCCCGTCGAGGTGGTGTTCGGCGATCCGGTCGTGCCAGCGATCGACCCCGACGACTGGTACGCGGCGCAGTGGGCCGCCGAGGCGGAAGCCGCCGAGCGGCGGCGCTACCAGGGCCACTACGAGTCGCAACGGATCGGCTTCGAGAACAACCGCCGGCAGGCGGAGGCCACCCGACTGCGCGCCCGGGCCGCGGAGCACGATCGCCGGGCGGTCGAGTACGCCACCTACGCCCGGCAGTTGCACCAAGCAGGTCACCGACAGTGGGCCGACGGCTGGCAGCGGGCCGCGAACGACGAGACACGCGCGTACGCCCAATGGCGTGACCTCGCGGATGCGGTGCTGGCCGGCACCACGGCGCCGCCGGTCGTGGATCTCGGCGCCGGCACCTTCGAGCACGCGAACAGGGACGTCGGCGCGCTCGCGCTCGGCGCGGTGGAGACTGCCGGGCCGTCCCGGCTCACCGGCGACGACGTGCCCCCGCCGATCGACGATTCCCGGCCATATGGGCGGCCCGGAGGGCTGCGCCCACCGCTCGCCCTGCACCAGGTCGACGTCGAACGGCAGATGCCCCGCGAGTGGGACGGCAGCATCACCCGCACCGCCGACCCCCGACGGGGCGGCTGGTTCCGACTGCTGAACGACGGAGGTCCCGCAGCCGACGCCACCCGAGGCATCAACTGCCTGGACTGCACACTGTCATTGTTCGAGACCTGGGTGCACGGGCGGCCACGAGTGTCGGCACCACGTACCTTCGACGGCTACCTGGACGGGGACATCCGGCGCCCGATCCGCGGCGAGGCAGGCGGCCCGGGCCGGGTGGAGGACGTCACCGGCGGGCGCTTCCAGCAACTCCTCGCCCCGCCGTCCGGCCAGCGTCCGTACGCCGAGCAGGCACGGCAGGCCGCCGACCGGGGCTACCGCAACCTGCGCGACCAACTGCTGTTGGGAGGCCACGGCAGCTACGCATTCGTGGTCACCGAGTGGCCGCACGGCGGTTCCCACGCCTGGGTGGCGCTCAACCAGAACGGCACCGTGCTCTACGTCGACCCGCAGAACGGGGTGGTCCAGGACCGTCCCCTGTATCCCGACGTGGTGGGCATCGACGCGCTGGTGCTGAGCGGGGACGGGCGACCGATGCCGCTCGGCGGGCTGCCCCGGGGCAGGTTCAGTGAGCGGCCCGACCTGCCGGACCATCCGTCGACGGACGACAACGGCGGCCACGGTGACCCGTACATCAACCGGATGTACCTGTTGCTGGACGGCCCGGGCTCGGTGCAGCACCCGGTCACGCCGGGCGACGCTGTGGCCAAAGCGGTTGAGCCCCATCCTCCAAGCGTTGAGTCGGCGCAGCTCACCGCAGCCGAGTTGGCGGGTTTGACGGATCTTCGTGCTCGCGCACTCGCGATCGCTGATCGAGTCGAGGAGACTCTGGCGCAGGTCGGGCGGAACGTGACTGAGGCTATGGGCCTCAACGAGCCGATCCAGTTGCGCGATCGCGCTTTTCGCGTCAAAGGGCTGGATTCGTTGGCGCGGAAGTTCATTGACGAGGCGCGGGGTCTGGCCATCGGAGTCGAGGAATTCTCGGAGACGGTGAACGATGTTCTGCGGTTCTTGTTCGAGATGCCACCTCGGGAGAACTATCGGCATGCTGTCCAGTTGGTGCTTGAGGGCCTCGTGGAAGCTGGTTTTTCTGTCCCACGGTCGGAACTCAAGAACTTCTGGCGGGCAGGTAACAGGTTCTATGGCTTCAACTGCACTCTCCGATCTGCCGACGGGTTCCTCATCGAATTGCAACTGCACACAAGCGACTCGCGGGCAGCATGGGTCGAGACTCATGATGACTACGAGATCCTGCGCCGTGCCTCGAGCAGGCCGGAGGAGCATGTGCAGGCGTTCCTGCGGATGCTTACCACGAACCGTGAGCGCCGGATGTCAGAGCATGTTCCATCCGACTTGGAAGATCACTTTCCGACCAAGGACGCAAGCTTCGCCAAGTGGTTGAGCCGAAACGGGGATGCTTGGCAGAAGTATCAATCGTGGCTTGACCGCCAAGGGGTCAGCTTCCCGCAAGTGGTGCAGGAGTTGGGGCTAAGTTCTCACGATTTTCCAGTAGCAGGGGACGTCGCCGTCAAGTTGGAGAAAGAAATTGTTGACGTATTACGTAATCTACCGGAATGACGAAAGAGCGGGAGGGCCGGCTGGGCTTTTCGTGATGGATGTGGGTGCAGGAAAGGCAATTCTTTGGGATCACCGCGCCGGAGGTTGGGCCTTCGATCCTGATCTGGTCGCGCGCTTCGTCAACGACTATCGAAACGGTGACCGCTTTGAAACCGCCGATCGGGTGACGGCCGAGCGGGTCGCCGAGGCAATCAGCGGTGGTAGCGCACTGCCTGATGAGGACGGCATCCGCGCCATGTTCGCGTCTGGTACCAGCGGCGGCGGTCCGTGGCCACCTGGTCAGTGATGAGCAGACGCGTGATCGCACCGCTGGCTACCGAGGCGGGGGCGAGCTGACTCTGTCGTACGTGTTGCGGCACCTCTGCCTCGGCGAGCAGGCCGCCGGTCGCATTGACGTGGCGCGGCAGTTCGTGGAAGGCAGGCGGCGCGGGCGGGGAAGTGGCAGAGCCGAATAACATCGACGCATGGCGAGACCCGGTACGGAGAACACCAAGCCCAACCTCTGGGCATGGCCGGTCGGCATCATGATCGGTCTGGCTGTCGGCATTCCCGTTTTCGGTTCGAAGGGCGGGGTGGCCTTCGGTGTCGCCCTCGGGGTTGTCTTCGCGGTCACCTTCGGTGCGACCAGACGTCGGACCGGTGGCGACCCCGTCGGCGGGGCGGCGGGGCGAGAGGTCAGCTCCACGGACGCGGGTCAGGGCAACATCTCGACTGACGACGCCACCGTGGCTCACGCCGATGGCTCGCGCCGAGGGTGATCGACTCCGGTTTGGTGAAATCGGGGCATCCGGGTCCTTCGGATAGCCCGATTTTCATGAAGTCGAGTGGATCACGCCCGGGCGCGGTGCCGGGGCGGGCAGCGGCGCTGGGGCTAGCGGCGCTGAGCCGTGTGGTGGTGCCGGGCAGTGTGGCGGAGGCGGTGGCCGTACAGGAGGAGTTGCGGCCATTGGTCGACCTGGTCGGGCCGGGCCCCAGCGCGCCCGCGACGGTGGCCGGCCTGGACGTCGCGTACGGCCAGGGTGGTGACCTCCTGGCGGCGGCCGTGACGGTGCTGGACGCCGCGACGTTGGAGGTGGTGGATTCCGCGGTCAGCGTGGGAGAGCCCGCGTTCGACTACGTGCCGGGGTTGTTCGCCTTTCGTGAGTTGCCCGCGCTGCTCACCGCGTTGGACCGCCTGAGCGTCCTGCCCGACCTGCTGGTCTGCGACGGGCACGGTCTGGCCCATCCGCGACGGTTCGGGCTGGCCTGCCACCTTGGCGTGGTCACCGGGTTGCCGGCGATCGGGGTGGGGAAGACGCCGCTGGTCGGGACGTGGGATCCGCCGGCCGCCGAGCGGGGTGCGTGGTCGCCGCTGTGCGACGGCGGTGACGTCGTCGGCCGGGTGTTGCGCACCCAGGACGGGGTGAAGCCGGTCTTCGTCAGCGTCGGGCATCGGATGAGCCTGGAGAACGCGACAGCGCAGGTGCTCGCGCTGGCCCCGCGCTACCGGCTGCCGGAGACCACCCGCACCGCCGATCGACTCAGCCGCGACGCCCTCGCCATCGCCGAACAGACCGACTGACCGCGCCGAGCGCGCCGAACCGACCCCATCGAGCACGCCGACTGATCGCGCCCGGCGGGCCGGTCGGAACGCGCTCCGGTCGGACCCGCGCCGACCTTCTTTGCAGGTCGGCGGGCCGGGCCGTAAACCGTAACGCCGCACACATCCGGGCCGCTCTATGACCGATGGGGTAGGTGGGCCGGTAGTAGCCTGACCCGCGGACCCCACCCGGGGAGAACGGCGAGGTGATCATGACGGTGCGTCGACGCGCGGCACAGCTCGCGGCGGTCTGCGGTCTGGTGGGCGGCCTGGTGATGCTCGGTGCGTCACCGGCGCTGGCCGACGAGGACTCGGTCCGGGTGGGTGCGGCCAGCAGCTTCGCCGCCGGCGGTTCCCCGCAGGGGGTGAACGTCGCGGTGCGCAAGCGCACCAATGGGTGCGTCCTGCTGCGTACCGCGCTGGGTCTGCGTCTTGAGGGTCTTGAGCCAAGCCAGGTGAAGGTCGAGGTCAACGCGGGCGGGCGCTGGTTGCCGGTGGGCGTCTCGGGTGGCGGCGGCACGGTGGCCACCGTGCCGACGTCGCCGACGAAGCCGACCCTGTGCAAGGGCAAGGGCATCACCGTGCGATACCGGGTGGCGTTCGCCGCGGGTGTCCCGGGTGGTCAACTCGTCGTCAGCGGCGCGGGTGTCAGCGCCATCGGTCAGGAGTTGGGTCGGGGCAGCGACACGGCGAAGGTGGCCGGCGCGCGGGTCACCCCGTCGCCGACGCCGTCGAAGAAGCCGACGCCCACCCCCAGCCCGTCCGAGGTCGCGACCGTCGACGAGGCGGTGAACCCGGCCGCCCCGGGTGTGGTGTCGAGTGCCCCGAACACCACGGCGACTGCCGCGGAGTCGTCCGGAGGAGGTTCGGTGGTGATGTTCTTCGGCATCGTGATGGTCGCGGTCGGTCTGCTGCTCATCGTGCTGCTGGTGCGTCGCTCGCGGCAGGACCGCAAGCCGTCCGACCAGTCGCCCGAGATGCTGCCGGGCAACCCCGGCGGCACCACCTACCGCGCCGGCGGTGGGTCGCCGGCCGCGCCCGGTCGCCCCGGCCAGGTGTACGGCCAGCAGCCACCGGCCGCCGGCTGGGGTGCCGTGCCGTCCCCGCGCCCCGCCACCGGTGGGGTCTACGGTGCGCGCCCCGGCGGTGCCGGTGCGGTCCCGGAGCCGACGCAGCCGATGCCGGGGACACCCGGAACTCGACCGCTGCCCGGGGACCCGCCGACGGACGAGGGCGGCCACACTGTCTTCATTCCCCGGCTCCCGGGCTGAGCGGGGCGAGACACGAACCCTCCGTTAGGCTCAGGACCGGTGTCCAACTTGCGGCCAAGGAGCGGAACACGTGTCTGATCTGTCCCAGATTGTGAAGGCGTACGACGTCCGAGGGACGGTGCCGGACCAGTGGGACGAGCGGGCCGCCGAGGCACTGGGCGCCGCATTCACCCAGCTGCTCAACTCCACCGACGAGCCGGGCGACGCGGTTGTCGTCGGGTACGACATGCGGGCCACCTCGCCCGGGCTGGCCGCCGCGTTCGCCGCCGGCGTACGGGCCGAGGGGCGCTCGGTGATCGAGATCGGGCTCGCCTCCACCGACCTGCTCTACTTCGCCTCCGGCTCGCTCGACCTGCCCGGTGCGATGTTCACCGCCAGTCACAACCCCGCGCAGTACAACGGCATCAAGATGTGCCGCTCCGGTGCCCGGCCGATCGGCCAGGAGAGCGGCCTGACGGAGATCCGGGACCGGGCCCAGGCCCTCCTTGACTCGGGCGAGGCCCGTCCGGCCGGTGAGCCGACCCAGCCGGTCGAGCGACGTGACATGCTCCCCGACTACGCCGCCTACCTGCGCAAGCTGGTCGACCTCTCGGGCATCCGGCCGCTGAAGGTCGTCGTGGACGCCGGTAACGGGATGGGCGGTTTCACCGTCCCCACCGTGCTGGGCGACGCCGCCCTGTCGCCGCTGCCGCTGGAGATCGTGCCGCTCTACTTCGAGCTGGACGGCAGCTTCCCCAACCACGAGGCCAACCCCCTGGACCCGGCCAACCTGGTCGACCTCCAGCGCGCGGTGGTCGAGCACGGTGCCGACATCGGGCTGGCCTTCGACGGTGACGCCGACCGGTGCTTCGTGGTGGACGAGCGCGGCGAGCCGGTCTCGCCGTCGGCGATCACCGCCCTCGTCGCCGCACGTGAGCTGGCCAAGCACCCGGGCTCCACCGTGATCCACGGTCTGATCACCTCCAGCGCGGTCGCGGAGATCATCCGTGAGCACGGGGGGCAGCCGCTCGTCGCCCGGGTCGGGCACTCCTTCATCAAGGCGGAGATGGCCCGCACCAATGCCGTCTTCGGCGGCGAACACTCCGCGCACTACTACTTCCGTGACTTCTGGTTCGCCGACACCGGAATGCTCGCGGCGATGCACACGCTGGCCGCGTTGGGTGAGCAGTCGCTGCCACTGTCCGTGATGGCCGGCGAGTTCGAGCGTTACGTCGCCTCGGGCGAGATCAACTCGACGGTGGCCGACCAGGCGGCGGCGGTGGCCGAGGTGCGGGCCGCGTACCCGGACGCGGTGGCCGACGAGATGGACGGTCTCACCCTGCGATTCCCCGACGGCGCGTGGTTCAACCTGCGCGCCTCCAACACCGAGCCGCTGCTGCGGCTCAACGTCGAGGCGCCCACCCGGGATCGGATGGTCTCGCTCCGGGACGACGTGCTGGACCGCGTTCGCCGATAAGATCGCCTGCGCCGGTCGGCACCGCCGCCGGTGAAGCCGCACACGTGGAAGGAGCCGTGCCATGGCCCTGGATCCGCAGTTGCTCGAGATTCTCGCCTGTCCGGACACGCACCACGCCCCGCTCACCTACGACGCCGAGGCGCAGACGTTGACCTGCACGGAGTGCGGTCGCATCTTCGAGGTCCGCGACGACGTGCCGGTGCTGTTGCTGGACGAGGCGCGCGGCGGCCCCGGGCAGCCGTCGTGATCGACGGTACGGCCGGGGTCAGCGGACGTCGCGATGCCGATGAAGCCCTGCTCGACAACCCGGAGGCGCTGGCCGAGCACGACCCGGGCGGCATGCTCCGGCACACGGCGTCGGCCGGTGCGCAGGTCCGCGAGAGCGCCGCACTGGCTGCCGAGGCGAACCTGGCGGTGCTCGCCGACGACGGGCGGCCCCGAGCCGTGGTCATCGCCGGCATCGGCACGGCGGGGCGTACCGGAGACGTGCTGGCCACGGTCGCCGGGCCGCGCTGCCCGGTCCCGATCATCGGGCACCGCAGTGCCGGCGTACCCGGTTGGGTGGGCGCGGCCGACGTGGTGATCGCGGTGAGCGCGTCCGGTCGTAGCCCGGAGGCGCTCGGCGCGGCCGAGGCGGCGCACCGGCGTGGTGCCCGGCTGGTCGCCGTGGGTGCCCCCGACTCGCAGTTGCAGTCGATCGCCGAGCAGGCCCGGGCGCCGTTCATTCCGGTGCCCCGGCGTGCTCCGGCCCGGGCCAGCCTCTGGGCGCTCACCGTGCCGGTGCTGCTCGCGGCCCGTTCCCTCGGGCTCGTGAAGGTCAACGAGGCGGACCTGGCGGAGACCGCGGCCCGGCTCGACGCGGATGCCGACCGCTGCCGGTCCGCCGCCGAGTCCTTCGTCAACCCGGCGAAGTCGCTGGCCCTGGCCCTGGCCGGCTCGATCCCGATCGTCTGGGGCTCGTCCCCACTGGCCACCGTGGCCGCCCGCCGGTTCGGCGACACCCTGTCGGCCAACGCCCGCTACCCGGTGGTCACCGGGGCGCTCGGTGAGGCCGGTCGGGGTCGGGTCGGGCTGCTCGACGGCGTCTTCGGCGGTCTGGCCGAGGGGGAGCGGGACATCTTCGCCGACCCGGCCGAGGACGACGGCGAGGGCACCCGACTGCGGTTGGTGTTGTTGCGCGACGGCGGGCTCAACGCCGAGGACGACACCGACGAGCCCTTCGCCGTCGAGGAGCGCCGCGCGGACGCGGTGCAGACCCTCGCCGAGCGCCGTGGCGTGCGGTGCGACGTGGTGACCGCCGAGGGTGGCTCCGCGTTGGAGCGGCTGGCCTCGCTGATCGCGGTCCCGGATTTTGCCTCGATCTACCTTGCCCTGGCCCATGGGCTGGACCCGATGGCCGTGCCGGCCATCACCGAAATGAAGGAGCTGTCGAACCAGTGAACGAACGCAATGGGCGGCGCATCATGCGCGGACCGGTTGGCTTCGTACGTCGAAGCGGAGCGGTGGCATGAGCGCCAACGGTGGGACGAAGGCGATTGTCGCCGCCCTGCTGGCAAACGTCGGCATCGCCATCACCAAGTTCGTCGCGTTCCTGCTGACCAGCTCGTCGTCGATGTTGGCCGAGTCGGTCCACTCGGTCGCCGACTCCGGCAACCAGGCACTGCTGCTGCTCGGCGGCAAGCGGGCCAAGCGGGCGGCCACCCCGGAGCACCCGTTCGGGTACGGCCGGGAGCGCTACATCTACGCGTTCATCGTGTCCATCGTGCTGTTCAGCATCGGTGGCCTGTTCGCCCTGTACGAGGCGTACCACAAGTGGTCGGATCCGCACGGGATCACCGAGTGGCAATGGGTGCCGATCGTCGTGCTGGTGGCGGCGATCATCATGGAGTCGTTCTCCTTCCGGACCGCCATCAAGGAGTCCAACCACGTCCGGGGCAACCAGTCCTGGGTGCGCTTCATCCGCCGGGCCAAGGCGCCCGAGCTGCCGGTGGTGCTGCTGGAGGACTTCGGCGCCCTGGTCGGTCTGGTGTTCGCGCTGTTCGGTGTGACCATGACGCTGATCACCGGCAACGGTGAGTGGGACGCCGCCGGCACCGCGATGATCGGCGTGCTGCTGGTGCTCATCGCCATCGTGCTGGCAATCGAGACGAAGAGTCTGCTGCTTGGTGAGGGTGCCGAGGCATCCGACGTCGCCGCCATCGAGCGCGCCGTCACCGAAGGCCCCGAGGTGGAGCGGATCATCCACATGAAGACGCTCTACCTGGGCCCGGAAGAGCTGATGGTGGCCGCGAAGATCGGCGTGCCGGCGTGCGAGAGCGCCCAGGACCTGGCCCGTGGCATCAACGCCGTGGAGGCGCGGATCCGCGCCGCGGTGCCGACCGCCCGGGTGATCTACCTGGAGCCGGACATCTACAGCGTCGCCGCCGCCGAAGCCGGCACCGGCACCGCTGCTGACACCGCCGCGCCGCAGCCAGAGGCCGAGCGGTCCGGGGGCTGACTGGTGGAGCCACTGTACGGACCGATCCGCGACTACGCCTGGGGGTCTCGTTCGGCCATCGCTCTCCTCCAGGGGAGGTCGGTGCCCAGCGAGGGTCCGGAGGCGGAGCTGTGGTTGGGCGCCCACCCGGGCGCCCCGGCCAGCGTGGTCCGTTCCGGCCTCCGGGTGAGCCTCTGTGACCTGGTGCGGGACGAGCCGGGGCAGTGGCTCGGCCAGCGGGTGTCCGAGCGGTTCGGCAGTCGTCTGCCGTTCCTGCTCAAGGTCCTCGCGGCCGACGCTCCGCTGAGCCTCCAGGCTCATCCGGACGCCGAGCAGGCCCGGGCTGGCTTCGCGGCGCAGGCCGGGCGCCCCGAGGGGGAGCGCAACTACTCCGACCCGCACCACAAACCGGAGTTGCTGGTCGCGCTCACGCCGTTCGAGGCGCTGTGCGGTTTCCGGGACCCGGCGGAGTCGGCGGAGGCGCTCGCCGCGTTCGGCGTACCGCAGTTGGCGCCGGTGGTCGAGGCGTTGCGGGCCGGGCCGGCGGGGCTGAAGACGGCGGTCCGGACGCTGCTCGGCTGGCCGGTCGAGCAGCGCGACGAGTTGTTGGGCGCCGTGCTGGCGTCGTCGGCCGACGGCCCGGACGCGGACCTGGTCCGCCGGCTGGCCAAGGCATACCCGGCCGATCCGGGTGCACTGGTGGCACTGCTGCTGCACCACCTACGACTGGTCGCGGGCGAGGGGATCTGGATGCCGGCCGGCAACCTGCACGCCTACCTGAGCGGCTGCGGGGTGGAGATCATGGCGGCAAGCGACAACGTGCTGCGCGGTGGTCTGACCCCGAAGCGGGTGGACGTCGACGAGTTGCTGCGGGTGCTGCGTTTCGAGGTGCTCGACGATCCGGTGCGGGCCGCCCAGCCGGTGGGCCCGGGTGTGGATTGCTGGCCCGTGCCGGTGGACGACTTCGCGCTGCATCGGGTACGCGTCGGTGCGGAGGTGCCCTCGGTCACGCTGACGCTGCCCGGTCCCCGGGTGGTGCTTTGCGGTGGCGGTTCGATCACCGTGGACGATGGCGCCGGTGCGGTGACGCTCGCGTCCGGTGAGGCGGCGATCGGCACGGCGGCCGGCGAGCCGTTGCGGGTCAGCGGTGCCGGTGAGGCGTACGTGGCGACCTCTGGGTTGCGCTGACAGGCTCGTCCGGCAACGACACAAGTCCGACTTTCCCGGAATAGCTTGACGCTGCCCTGCCTGAGTGTGACTCTATGAGTACGCAGCGTTATCGCGACGACGGTCCGAGAACGTGCGGGGGAACCAAACCGGGGGGATGCACGGGGCGGGCGGGACGTGGGCGGTTATCCGTCCATCACCGACCGCCCCGTGCGCTGTCCGCAGCCCGTCCCCGGATGCCCGTCGCTGGCGCGCGTAAGGTGGAAGGTCGGCGCAGACATCGTTCGACAGGAGCTTTCATGACCAGCACCCTCCCGGCGTCCGCCAGCGGTACGCCGTCCGAGGCCCGGCCGAGCACGCTCGCCGAAGGCGACTTCAAGGTGGCGGATCTGTCGCTCGCCGAGTTCGGGCGTAAGGAGATTCAGCTCGCCGAGCACGAGATGCCCGGCCTGATGTCGATTCGCCGGGAGTTCGCCGAGGCGCAGCCCCTCGCCGGCGCGCGGATCACCGGCTCACTGCACATGACCATCCAGACCGCCGTCCTGATCGAGACGCTGGTCGCGCTCGGCGCGCAGGTGCGCTGGGCGTCCTGCAACATCTTCTCCACCCAGGACCACGCCGCCGCGGCGATCGTCGTCGGCCCGGAGGGCACCCCAGAGGCTCCGGCGGGCGTGCCGGTGTACGCGTGGAAGGGCGAGACCCTCCCGGAATACTGGTGGTGCACCGAGCAGGTGCTCGCCTGGCCGGACGGGCAGGGCCCGAACATGATCCTCGACGACGGCGGCGACGCCACCCTGCTCGTGCACAAGGGTGCGGAGTTCGAGAAGGCCGGGGCGGTTCCGCCGGTCGAGTCCGCCGACTCCGAGGAGTACGGCGTCATCCTCGAGGTGCTGCACCGCTCGCTCGGCGAGGACAACCAGCGCTGGACCCGGATCTCCGCCGGCATCAAGGGCGTGACCGAGGAGACCACCACGGGCGTGCACCGGCTCTACGAGATGCACCGCGCGGGCACCCTGCTCTTCCCGGCCATCAACGTCAACGACTCGGTGACCAAGAGCAAGTTCGACAACAAGTACGGCTGCCGGCACTCGCTGATCGACGGCCTCAACCGGGCCACCGACGTGCTGATCGGCGGCAAGATGGCCGTGGTGATGGGCTACGGCGACGTGGGCAAGGGGTGTGCCGAGTCGCTGCGCGGCCAGGGCGCCCGGGTCGTGGTGACCGAGGTCGACCCGATCTGCGCGTTGCAGGCCGCGATGGACGGCTACCAGGTCGCCACCCTGGACGACGTGGTCGAGCAGGCGGACATCTTCATCACCGCGACCGGCTGCTTCGACGTCATCACCAACGAGCACATGGCCCGGATGAAGCACCAGGCCATCGTCGGCAACATCGGCCACTTCGACAACGAGATCGACATGGCCGGTCTGGCCAAGCGTTCCGACGTCGAGCGGGTCAACATCAAGCCGCAGGTCGACCTGTGGCGCTTCGCCGACGGGCACGCGATCATCGTGCTCTCCGAGGGCCGCCTGCTGAACCTGGGCAACGCCACCGGTCACCCGAGCTTCGTGATGTCGAACTCGTTCGCGAACCAGACGATCGCCCAGATCGAGCTGTTCACCAAGACCGAGGAATACCCGATCGGCGTCTACGTGCTGCCCAAGCACCTGGACGAGAAGGTGGCCCGGCTGCACCTGGGCGCGCTCGGCGCCAAGCTGAGCACGCTCACCAAGGAGCAGGCCGCGTACCTGGGTGTCTCCACGGAGGGTCCGTTCAAGCCGGATCACTACCGCTACTGATCGACGATTCGGGACCGGGTCGGCTGTTCGCAGCCGGCCCGGTTTCGTCGTTTCCGGCATCAGGGCCGGCGGGCTCAGCCTGACCGAGGGCCGCGGCGGGTGGGGCGGAACCACGTCCAGACGCACCAGGCCAGCCAGCCGACCGACACCACGGTGGCCAGGGCCCGCAGGCGCAACGCGCTGAGCAGCAGCACAACGGCCAGCACCGTCAGCCACGGCAGGAATGCCTTCACGGCGGGGATCCTCCCACAGTCGACCGGGGTGGCCCGCCCTCCCGAGGCCGAAGAGGCTGGTCAACAGGGCGAGTGAGCTTGTCGCGATCGACTTGACGCCAGCCCCGAGCGGGAGGAAGGTATGCCTGCCCTAAGTCAGTTGAGGCGTGCCTAATCAACTCGGAGCCCGGATGTTCGCCACCTACCTGATCGGCCTTCGGGAAGGCCTGGAGGCCACCCTGGTGGTCAGCATTTTGGTCGCCTTCCTGGTGAAGTCGCAGCGTCGGGACCGGTTGCCCCAGGTCTGGGCGGGCGTCGGTCTGGCCGTCGTGCTCTCGGTGCTCTTCGGCTGGCTGATCGAGTACACGTCGACCTCGCTGCTGGCCCGTTCCGAGGACCGGGAGCTGTTCGAGGCGATCACCTCCGTCGCCGCCGTCGTCTTCGTCACCTGGATGATCTTCTGGATGCGCCGGGCTGCCCGGACCATCGCCGGCGAGCTGCGGGGCAAGCTCACCGAGGCGCTGGCCGTCGGGTCCCTCGCGGTCGCCGGCATGGCCTTCCTCGCGGTGATCCGCGAGGGCCTGGAGACGGCACTGATCTTCTACTCGGCCGCCCAGGGCGCGGCCGGCGACAGTCGACCGCTGCTCGCGTTGATCGGCGGCATCGTCACCGCCGTGGTGCTCGGCGTGCTGCTCTACGCCAGCGCCCTGCGGATCAACCTCAGCAAGTTCTTCACCTGGACCGGTGCGCTGCTGATCCTGGTCGCCGCCGGCATCCTCAAGTACGGCGTGCACGACTTCCAGGAGGCCGGCGTCCTGCCCGGCCTGAACGACCTGGCCTTCGACATCACCAGCACGCTCGACCCGAGCACCTGGTACGCCGCCCTGCTCGCCGGCATGTTCAACGTGACTCCCGCGCCCACCGTGCTGGAGACCATCGCCTGGGTCGGGTACGCCGTACCGGTCCTCCTGCTCTTCCTGCGGCCTGCCCGGCGTACGCCGGCACCCGCCGCGACCACCACCGTCACCGAGCGCGGGGCCGACACCGGCACCGAGGCCGAGGCCGAGGCGGCGTCCACGCCGCAGCGTGCCTGACTCCACGAGGAGAGACAGCTCAGATGCGTACCACCCAGTTCTTCGCGCTGGCCGCCGCCGGCGTGCTGGCGACGGCCGGTCTGGCCGCCTGCTCCGACTCCGACAAGGGTGACTCGGCCGCGACCGGCGGACCGATCGTGGTCAAGGCCAGCGACACCGCCTGCGAGGTCGGCACTACCGATCTGGGCGCCGGCACCGCCACCTTCAAGATCACCAACTCCGGCGCGAAGGTGACCGAGTTCTACGTGTACGCCGAGGGCGACCGCGTGCTCGGCGAGGTGGAGAACATCGCCCCCGGGCTCAGCCGTGAGCTGCACGTGGAGCTGCCGGCCGGCACGTACCAGACGGCCTGCAAGCCCGGGATGAGCGGCAAGGGCATCCGGGGCGCGCTCAAGGTCAGCGGGTCGGCGCAGCCGCTCACCGCCGACGCCGCGCTGGGTGACGCCACCGAGAACTACCAGCGCTACGTCAAGAGCCAGACCACCGCGCTCCTCGACAAGACCGAGGAGTTCGTCGGCGCGGTCAAGGCCGGCGACGTCGTCAGGTCCAAGGCGCTCTACCCGGTCGCCCGCACCTACTGGGAGCGGATCGAGCCGGTGGCCGAGATCTTCGGTGACCTCGACCCCAAGATCGACGGCCGCGAGGAGGTCATCGAGGAGGGGATGGAGTTCACCGGCTTCCACCGGATCGAGAAGGACCTCTGGCAGTCCGGCGACATCAGCAAGGACGGCCCGATCGCCGACCGGCTGCTGGTCGACGTCAAGGAGATCGTGGCCAAGGCCAACGCCGAGAAGCTCTCCCCGCTCCAGCTCGCCAACGGCGCGAAGGAACTGCTCGACGAGGTGGCCAGCGGAAAGATCACCGGCGAGGAGGACCGCTACTCGCACACCGACCTGTGGGACTTCGCCGCCAACCTGGAGGGTTCGAAGGCCGCCGTGTCCGCCCTCCGCCCGGCGCTCCAGCAGCGCGCACCGGAGCTGGTCACGCAGCTGGACACCGAGTTCGCCAACGTGGAGGCGCTGCTCGGCAAGCACCGCGACGGCGACGGGTGGAAGCTGCACACCGCGTTGAGCAAGGCCGAGCTCAAGGAGCTCTCCGACGGGATCAACGCGCTCGCCGAGCCGATCAGCAAGGTCGCCGCGGCCGTCGCGAAGTGACCGGATGGCAGAGGGAGTCGAGTCGATGAGCGGAAGCAGGTTCACCCGACGCCGGGCGATCACCCTGGCCGGCGCCGGGGTGGCGGGGGTCGCCGGAGTGGCGGCCGGCGCGGGGGCACTGCTGAACGGCTCCCATGGCCCGGCCGCGGCGAGCGACCACCCGGCCGGGGCGGTGCCGTTCCACGGTGAGCACCAGGCCGGCATCGTCACCCCGGCACAGGACCGGCTGCACTTCGTCGCCTTCGACGTGATCACCAAGGACCGGGCCCGGCTGATCGAGTTGCTCGAGGAATGGACGGCCGCCGCCGCCCGGATGACCGCGGGGCGGGACGCCGGGATCCTCGGCGCGGTCGGCGGGATGCCGGAGGCCCCGCCGGACGACACCGGCGAGGCGCTCGGGCTGCCCCCCTCGCAGCTCACCCTGACGATCGGCTTCGGGCCGACGCTGTTTCGCGACTCCGACGGCCGGGACCGTTTCGGCATCGCCGACCGGCGGCCCGCGGCCCTGGCCGAGCTGCCGAAGTTCCCGGGTGACGCGTTGCAGCCGCAGCTCTCCGGTGGCGACCTCTGCGTACAGGCGTGCGCCAACGATCCGCAGGTGGCGGTGCACGCAATCCGTAACCTGGCTCGGCTCGGCATGGGCGTGGTGAGCGTCCGCTGGTCGCAGCTCGGCTTCGGGCGTACCTCGTCGACCTCCCGCGACCAGGCCACCGCGCGCAACCTGTTCGGCTTCAAGGACGGCACGGCCAACCTCAAGGCCGAGGACACCGACCTGCTGCGCGACCAGTTGTGGGTGCAGCCGGGCGACGGGCCGGACTGGATGGCCGGGGGCTCGTACCTGGTCACCCGCAAGATCCGGATGCTCGTGGAGACCTGGGACCGCACCTCCCTCGCCGAGCAGGAGGAGATCGTCGGCCGGAGCAAGGGCAGCGGTGCCCCACTCGGTCGGGCCGACGAGTTCGACGAGCCGGACTTCGCGGCGCGCGGCACGGACGGCAAGCCGGTGATCGCCGAGCATGCCCACGTCACGCTGGCCCACCCGAGCCGGAACAGCGGCGCCCAGTTGCTCCGCCGGGGCTACAACTTCGTCGACGGCTCGGACGGCCTCGGCCGGCTCGACGCGGGCCTCTTCTTCATCGCCTACCAGCGCGATCCGCGCCGCCAGTTCGTGCCGATCCAGACCCAGTTGGCCCGGCACGACGTGATGAACGAATACCTGCGGCACGTCTCCAGCGGTGTGTTCGCCTGCCCACCCGGGGTACGCGACGGCGGCGACCACTGGGGGCGCGCCCTCTTCGGGTGACCGTCGTCGAGATGGCGACAGCGGAATCGGTCCGGGCTGCGGTGGCGCCGGGCGGCGCCGAAGGGGGATCATGGTGGCAGCCAGGCCCGGGACCCATCCGTGCGCCCGGCGCCGCAGCACGTGGCGCATCTACCGGCAGACGCCGGTCCCACCGAACTGAATGAGGATGCAATATTAATCCCATGAGAGCCCGCGTACTGGTGGTCGACGACGACCCCGCGCTCGCCGAGATGCTCGGCATCGTGCTGCGTAGTGAGGGCTTCCTGCCCTCGTTCGTAGCGGACGGCGAGCGGGCGTTGGCCGCATTTCGTGACAGTCGTCCCGATATCGTGCTGCTTGACCTGATGCTTCCCGGTATGAGCGGTATCGACGTCGCCCGGTCCATCCGGGCGGAGTCCGGCGTGCCGATTGTCATGCTGACCGCGAAGAGCGACACCGTGGATGTGGTGCTGGGCCTGGAGTCCGGTGCCGACGACTACGTGGTCAAGCCGTTCAAGCCCAAGGAGCTGGTCGCCCGGATGCGGGCCCGACTGCGCCGAGGCGAGGACGTGGCCCCCGAGATGCTGACCATCGGGCCGCCCGACAACCAGATCACCATCGACGTGCCCGCGCACACCGTCAGTCGTAACGACGAGGAGGTGAAGCTGACTCCGCTGGAGTTCGACCTGCTGGTCGCGCTCGCCCGCAAGCCACGTCAGGTCTTCACCCGTGAGGTGCTGCTGGAGCAGGTCTGGGGTTACCGGCACGCGGCCGACACCCGCCTGGTCAACGTGCACGTCCAGCGGTTGCGGGCCAAGATCGAGCCGGACCCGGAGCGACCGGAAATCATCCTCACCGTGCGGGGCGTGGGTTACAAGGCGGGGACCGGATAGCCTGGTCGCACTGTGTCGACCACGCCCCCACCCTCCCCGAGCACGCCTGCCCGCCGGCCCAGCGCCGGCGGGGAGGTCTGGCGTGCGGTGAGCGGCCGGGTCGCCCGCGTGGTGGCCCGGGTGCACCAGACCTGGCGGCGCTCGCTCCAGGTGCGGGTCGTGACCATCACGCTGGTCGCGTCCAGTCTGCTGGTCGGCGGTTTCGCGTTCCTGATCGCCGACAAGATCACCACCATCCTGCTCGACAGCGCCCGCAGCGACGTCCGGCAGAGGGTGACCGGCGGCGCCAGCTATGCCGCCAAGCAGGTCTCGCTCTACGGCCAGCCGCAGGAGGCGCAGCTCCAGGAGACCATCGACGGCACTGTCAACTACCTCGCCGGTGGCGACCCTCAGCAGACCAGCGGGGTGGTGGTGGCGATCACGGCCAACGACTATCCCAGCGAGATCCAGACGCGCACCGCGCCCTCCGCGAACGTCCAACAGCTGATCAGCCCGGAGCTGCGGGCCGCGGTCGCCGACGGCAAGGTCGCCAGCCAGATCCGCACCGGCCGGCTCACGGGGAAGTCCACCAAATACCTCGTGTACGGGTCGCCGGTGCCCACCAGCTTCGGCCAGATCGAGCTCTACTATCTGGTGCCGCTGACCGGGCAGGACAAGACCGCCGCCGACGCCCGAGCCACAGTGGTGGCCACCGGGGTCGCCCTGGTGATCCTGCTCGGGCTGCTCGCGGCGCTGGTCACCCGACTGGTGGTCAATCCGGTCCGGGTCGCCGCGCGCACCGCCCAGCGGCTCTCCGCCGGGCTGCTCGACCAGCGGATGGTGGTCAACGGCGAGGACGACCTCGCCCTGCTGGCCGCCTCGTTCAACCAGATGGCCACCAACCTGCAACGGCAGATCCTGCGCCTGGAGGAGATGTCCCGGCTGCAGCGCCGCTTCACCTCGGACGTCTCGCACGAGCTGCGTACCCCGCTGACCACGGTCCGGATGGCCGCTGACCTGATCTTCGCCGAGCGCGACGAGTTCGACCCGGCGGTGGCGCGCAGCGCCGAGCTGCTCCAAGCCGAGCTGGACCGGTTCGAGGAGCTGCTCACCGACCTGTTGGAGATCAGCCGGTTCGACGCCGGTTTCGCCATGCTGGATTCCGAGCCGACCGACCTGGTGCCGGTGGTGCACCGGGTGGTCGACCGGCTGGCCGGCCTGGCCGAGCGGGTGGGCGTCCCGATCGAGCTCGACCTTCCGGGCGCGCCGGTGATCGCCGAGGTCGACCCGCGCCGGGTCGAGCGGATCCTGCGCAACCTGGTCGGCAACGCCGTCGAGCACGGCGAGGCCCGTCCGGTGCTGATCACCCTCGGCGCCGACGAGACCGCAGTGGCGATCACCGTCCGCGACCGGGGTGTGGGGCTCAAGGTGGGCGAGGAGAAGCTGGTGTTCAACCGGTTCTGGCGGGCGGACCCGTCCCGGGCTCGGCAGACCGGTGGCACCGGCCTTGGCCTGTCGATCAGCCTGGAGGACGCCCGTCTGCACGGCGGCTGGCTGGAGGCGTGGGGTGCTCCCGGGCAGGGCGCGCAGTTCCGGCTCACTCTGCCGGCCCGCGCCGGCGATCGGCTGACCACCTCGCCGCTGCGGCTGGTGCCGGCCGACGCCGCGCTGCCCTTCGGTGGCCCTCGCGACGGTGGCCCGCTGGCCATCGGCCCGGGCACCGGCGGGGCGGTGGCGATCGGCCCGGCGCCGACCGGGGACGGACAGCGGGCGGAGGTGCGCTCATGAGACGGCCCTCTCTGCTTGGGGCACTCGGTGTGGTGGTGCTGCTCGGTGCCGGCTGCGGCATCCCGGCCGGGTCCGACGTGCGGGTGGACGGCAAGGGCGGGGCTGTGACCGGGGCCGGCGGGTTCGACGTCCGGCGCAGTGAGCCGCCGACGCGGACCGCCGGCGGCAGCGACAACGAGGTGTTCCTGCGCAACTTCCTGTCCGCCGCCGCCGGCGAGCCGGACCGGGCGTACGAGCGGGTCAAGGCGTTCGTCGCCCCGGAGGACAAGTCCCGTCTGCAGGACAAGAAGGGCAGCGAGGTCGCGCTGAACGTGGTCCGGCTGCGCGAGGCGGTCTACACCCTCAACAGCGACTCGACCACCACTGTGAAGATCACGGTGCAGCAGCTCGGTGTGCTGCGGGCCAACGGCACCCTCGCCCCGCCCGTGGCGACCGAGTCGGAATACGAGTTCGGGCTGCGCAGCGCGGCGTTGGACGGCGGCGCCAATGACGAGCGCGCCGGCCTCTACGTCCTCGACCCGCCGAACGTGCTGCTGCTCAGCGACGTCGCCCTCAAGCAGTACTTCCAGGAGGAGACGATCTACTTCTGGAGTTCCGACCGCAGCCGGCTGGTGCCCGACCAGCGCTACCGGCCGGTGGCGGTGCCCAACGAGCGCCGGGTCAACGAGGTCGTGAAGTGGCTGGTCGGCGGCCCTTCCGACTGGCTGCGCCCGGGTGTCGTCGGGCTGCCCGACCGCACCGAGCTGATCAACAATGCCACCGGCGCGAACAACCGGTGGGAGGTCAACCTGGACATGTCCGGTGACGACCAGAACGGCATCGACCAGCTGATCACCCAGCTCGCCTGGTCACTGGGCGACCTGACGGGCGAGCTGGAGTTGAAGATCCGCAACAACTCGCAGCCCGTGCAGGACCTGAACGAACGACGCAACTCCCAGCAGCTCTACCCGAACGCCCAGAGCCCACAGCGGTTCGGCGTGTACGAGGGCGCCGTCCACCCGCTCGACTTCGACGGCGAACTCAGTGGGATGGTGCCGCTGGCGCCCGAGGTCAACCGCAACATCGTCTCCGCCGGCCTCGCGTTGGCCCGGGATCAGCGGGTCCTCGCCGGGATGGTGGTCAACGGCAGCAGCAGTGGCCGGTACCGCCTCGCCGTGGGCACGGGTGTCGCGCCGGTGTCGGTCATCAACCGCAGTGGCACCGAATACTCCTCGATGAGCCGACCGGTCTGGCTGCGTACCGTAGACTCTCGTGCCGATCGCGGCCTGGTCGTGGCCGACGGACAGCTCTACCGGTTCGACGAGGCGGCGCGGATGTATCCGGTGCCGCTCAACCTGCCCACCGCTGACGTCACAGCGGTGGCCGCCGCGCTGGACGGTCAGCGGGTCGCGGTGATCGCCGGTGGAAAGCTCTACGTCGCCGCGGTCAACCTGGACGGCGGCGGCGTCTCCGTCGGGCCGCCGAGGCAACTGGCCACCTCGCTGACCGGCCTCACGGCGGTCGACTGGGGCAGGGAGGACCGACTGGTGGTGGCGGGGTCCGCAGGCCAACAGGCGATCTACGAGATCAGCGTGGACGGCGCCGTGGAGACGCCCCTACGGACCGACGTGGGTGCCAAGGTCAACCACCTGACGGCATACCCGACCAACCGCGTCGTGCGGGTCCCCAGCGGGGCCTACATGTACGAGGCGAACGGGGTGGCCTACCGCAGCAGCCCGTTCGAGCGGATCGAGCCGGACCGCGTGCGGGACATTGCCCCGGTGCCGGCCGGCGTCCGACCGAGCAACCCGTCGGCACCGTTCTTCCTCTACTGACACGGTGAGCGGGCTCTGGGCGGACCTCACCGACCTGGTGCTGCCCGCCACCTGCGCGGGTTGTCGGGAGCGCCGGGCCGACCTGCGGCACGGGGTCTGCCCGGCCTGCGTCGAGGCACTGGACGCGCTGCGTCCACGATCGGTCCGCCCCACACCTGCCCCGCCGGGCCTGCCGTCCTGCGTCGCCCTCGGCCCGTACGCGGGCCCGCTGCGCGAGGCGCTGCTGGCGTACAAGGAACACGGCCGGCACGGTCTGGCCCGCCCACTCGGGGCCCTGCTCGCCGAGGTTGTCGCGGCGGCGGTCGGCGTGGCCCGTCCGGTGGCGCTGGTCCCGGTCCCGGACACGGCGGCGGCAGCCCGCTCCCGGTACGGGGATCACCTGGACCGGCTCGCCCGGCACTGCGCGGCCCGGCTCAACCGGGGCGGCTGGGCGGCGCAGGTGCATCGTCCGCTGCGGGCGTTGCCCCGCCCGGACTCGGTGACCCTGGACAGCACCGGGCGGGCGGCCGCGGCCGAGGCCGCGTTCCAGCCCCGCTCCGCCGCGCCTGGCTGGCCCCGTGCCGCAGCCGCGGCCCCGGTCGTGGTGCTGCTCGACGACATCGTCACCACCGGCGTCACCCTGGCCGCCGCGACCAGGGTGCTGACCGCGACCGGGTGGGCACCGAGTGTCGCCGCGGTACTCGCGGCGACCGAGAAAAGACACCAGTCGTAACCGATCGTGTTTCCGTTTCACCCGTTGGTGTATGAGCTGCGAAAAATCCTGGGCCGTCTCGGCAACATGGGGTGACTGTCGAGCGAACAGGAGTTAGCGTTTCGCTGTCGGGGGTAGGAGGTTCGTTCCACCCCGCCCCCGGCGGTGAGAGGAGGCGTAGCCGTACCAACCGGTCGACGCCAGCGGGTCTCCCCACGGCGCGCGACCGGGTAACCGGATCGAAGACCGTCCGAACAAGGGAGGTCACGTGGACATCGTGGTCAAGGGCCGAAACGTCGAAGTACCGGACCATTACCGGGTGCACGTAGCCGAGAAACTCGCAAAGATCGAACGCTACGACCACAAACTTATTCGTGTCGATGTCGAGCTTTTTCACGAGCGCAATCCGCGCCAAGCCGACCACTGCCAGCGGGTGGAGATCACCTGCATTTCCCGGGGCCCCGTCATTCGGGCCGAGGCGTGCACCAACGACTTCTACAGCGCGCTCGACGCGGCCATCGCGAAGCTCGACACCCGGCTGCGCCGCGCGGCCGACCGTCGCCGCGTACACCGGGGTCGGCAGACGCCGATCTCCGTCGCCGAGGCCACCGCGGGCCTGCCGGTCGCGGACCTGGTGGCCCCCGCCCTGAGCGCGCCGGCTGACGGCGCCCGCGCCGGCACCGCCGTCGCGGAGCGGGTCGAGGAGGAGTACGACGACCAGCAGCCGTGGCACATCGCCCGGGAGAAGGTGCACCCGGCGGAGCCGATGACGATCGACGACGCGCTGTTCGAGATGGAACTGGTCGGGCACGACTTCTACCTGTTCCAGGACAAGGAGTCCGGCCGCCCGAGCGTCGTCTACCGGCGCCACGCGTACGACTACGGCATCATCTCCCTCGCCACCGACCGGTAACGAGACGCGTTGATCAGGGAGTTGTGGTGGGGAAGCCCCCGCCACAACTCCCTGATCCGTCAACGGAGGTCGGTGGGCAGCAGCGCGAAGGTCAGGTCGTCCAGGCGGGTGCCGGCCAGCCCGGGCAGACGGCCCCGTTGCAGGGCCTCGCGCTCGAACCCGACCCGCTCCAGCACGCGGTGCGACGCGGTGTTGTCCGGCACCGTGCCGGCGGTCAGCCGCGCCATCCCGGCCGGGCCGAACGCCCAGCCGG
This sequence comes from Micromonospora zamorensis, assembly GCF_900090275.1. NCBI lineage: Bacteria > Bacillati > Actinomycetota > Actinomycetes > Micromonosporales > Micromonosporaceae > Micromonospora > Micromonospora zamorensis. The sequence goes on from NZ_LT607755.1 coordinate 238,460, forward strand.
CGAGCAGTCGGATCGCCCGCGTCGCGTACCCCCGGCCGCGCCAGTCCGGCAGCAGCGCATAGCCGACCGACGCCTCGCCACTGGCCACGTCGGTGTACGACAGCCCGCAACTGCCCGCCGGTTCCCCGCTGGCCACGTCCGTGATCAGCAGTCGGGCGATGTCGCCGGTCAGCCATCCGCTCTCCGCGAGACGGCAGCGCCGTTCGATCGCCTCCCGCGTCGGCGGTACGGGCGGCGCCTGGTTCGCTACCACCTCGGGTCGACTGTGCAGCCGGTACATCAGCTCCGCATCGCCGGGCGCGAGCCGGCGCAGCGCCACCACCTGATCGGTGAGCACACCGTCGGGCAGATCGGGCAGCAGCCGGGCGGTCGGGCCGGGCGGATCCCCGGCGAGGCGTACCCAGGCCAGCAGATCGTGCCGCCCCGTGTTCCGGTTGCAACCGGCCGACCGCCGCGAACCCTCGTAGCGGAAGCCGGCGGCCAGCGCGACCCGCTGGCTCGGCCCGTTCTCCGCGTCGGTGAGCAGTTCCAGTCGGGCCGTCCCGGCGGCGAACGCGTGCTCGCTCAGCGCGCGGGTCGCCGCCGCGGCCACCCCGCGCCCGCGCGCCTCCGCCCGCACCCAGTACCCGATCTCGGCCTGGCCCCGGGTGGGCACCGGATTGCTCAGTCCCACCGTGCCGAGCAGCCGGTCGGTGGCCGGGTCCGCGATGGCGTACGCGGCGCCGCCGCCGGCCCAGGCCGCGGGGGCGCCGGCGTCGATCCACCAGCGGGCGTCGGTCTCGGTGTACGGCGACGGCAGCCCCGAGATGAACCGCTGGGTCAGCGGATCCGCGCAGCCGTCGACCACGTCGGCGATGTCCTCGGCGCGGAATGGCCGCAGTCGCACCCCGAACGCCTCGACGACCTGCTCAAGGCTCATGTCAGGTCCTTGCTGAGCAACGAGGCCACCCAGACGTCGACCCGCTCGCCGCGGTGCTGCACGCCGGCCCGGGCCGTTCCCTCGAACGTGAAGCCCGCCTTCTCGGCCACCCGGCGGGAGGCGGTGTTGCCCACGTTCGCCTTCCACTCGATCCGGGCCAGGCCCAGCGTCGTGAAACCCCAGGCGCTGAGCGCGACCAGCGCGGCCGGCATGTACCCGCGGCCACGGGCCGCCGGGGCGGTCATGAAGCCCACGTCGGCCAGCAGCGCGTCGGCGGGGGAGAGCCGCAGGTCGAGCGAGCCCGCGTACCGGTCGTCCGCGTCGGCGATCACGAAGTGGGCGGCGTCTCCCCGGGCCCAGGCGTCCTGGCCGTGGATCCGGTAACCCTGTGCGTCGGCGCGGTCGTACGGGTCCGGCACCGTCGTCCAGCGGACGGTCTCCGGGTCCTGACAGGTCTGCACCACGGCGTCCAGGTCCTGCTCCTCCATGGGGCGCAGGCGTATCTCGCCGGCGCCGGCCGTGGCGAACAGGACGGGCTGCGGGCGGCCGAAGACGGCGGCCCGCCGGGCGGCGAGGGTGCCCGGGCCGGCCGGCCCGGTCGACCCGGGTGCAGGCACCTCGCCGGGCAGCAGCGACCCGATCCAGGTGTCCGCGCCACGGTGCGGCGTCGGGTGGGCCATCCGCAGCCGGCCGTCGACCCGGAAGCCGGCGCGTAGTGCGACCAGCCGGGAGGCGTGGTTGCCCACCTCGGCGTGCCAGATCAGCCGGCGTAGCCCGAGGCTGTCGAAGGACCAGCGGGCCAGCGCCCGGGTGGCCCGGACCATCACTCCCCGGCCGCGCGCCCAGGGGGCGGTCCAGTAGCCCACCTCACCGGTGCCGGCCTGGTCGATCGAGATCAACCCGCACGAGCCGAGCAGGTCGCCGGTGGCCGGGTCGCAGACCGCGAAGGGGGCTCCGGTGCCTTCCGCCCAGGCCTGTCCGCTCACCTCGGTGACGAAACCGTGAGCGTGTTCCGGGCGGTATGGGCGGGGTACGGTTGTCCAGCGCTGAATGTCCGGGTCCTGACATGCTCGGTGCACGGCCTCGGCGTCCGCCTCCCGCCAGGGCCGCAGCAGCACGCCGTCCTCGATGATCTCCACGGGCTCCACTCGTGCATCCTGCCGTAGCGTTCGCCGACGGCGTAACCGGATAACGTTTGGAGCGTGCGCAGGACGCGAGTTATGTCGGGTTCGGCGGGGTCGCGCACCGCCACCAGTGACCATCGGGCCGATGCAGCGCCTACGATGGTTCGAGACTGTCTAGGGGAGCGTTGATCCGTGTCGATTCTGGAAAAGGTCCTTAACGCGGGCGAGGGCCGCATGGTGCGGCGGCTCAAGGCCATCGCCAATGCCGTCAGCTCGATCGAGGACGACTACGTCAACCTCACCGACGAGGAACTGGCCGGCATGACCGAACAGTTCCGGGAGCGGCTCGACGAGGGGGAGACCCTCGACGACCTGTTGCCGGAGGCGTTCGCGGTGGCCCGTGAGGCGGCCGCCCGGGTGCTCGGCCAGCGCCCGTACGACGTCCAGGTGATGGGCGGCGCGGCGCTGCACTTCGGCAACATCGCCGAGATGAAGACCGGTGAGGGCAAGACGCTGACCTCGGTCATGGCCGTCTACCTCAACGCGCTCTCCGGCAAGGGCGTCCACGTCATCACGGTCAACGACTACCTCGCCCAGCGTGACGCGGCGTGGATGGGCCGGGTGCACGAGTTCCTCGGGCTGACCGTCGGCGTGGTGCTGCCCAACCGGCCGGCCACCGAGCACAAGGCCGCCTACGAGTGCGACATCACCTACGGCACCAACAACGAGTTCGGCTTCGACTACCTGCGCGACAACATGGCCTGGTCGAAGGAAGAGCTGGTCCAGCGCGGCCACAACTTCGCAGTGGTCGACGAGGTCGACTCCATCCTGATCGACGAGGCACGCACCCCGCTGATCATCTCCGGCCCGGCCGAGCACTCGGCCCGCTGGTACGGCGAGTTCGCCGGCGTGGTGGCCCGGCTCCAGCCCGGCACCGACGGTGAGGGCGACTACGAGGTCGACCACTCCAAGCGCACCATCGCCGTGACCGAGCGGGGTGTCGCCAAGGTCGAGGACCGGCTGGGCATCGACAACCTGTACGAGTCGGTAAACACCCCGCTGGTCGGCTACCTCAACAACGCCATCAAGGCCAAGGAGCTCTACAAGCGCGACAAGGACTACATCGTCAGCGACGGTGAGGTCCTGATCGTCGACGAGTTCACCGGTCGCATCCTGCACGGCCGTCGCTACAACGAGGGCATGCACCAGGCGATCGAGGCCAAGGAGGGGGTGGAGATCAAGCAGGAGAACCAGACCCTGGCCACGATCACCCTCCAGAACTACTTCCGCCTCTACGAGAAGCTGTCCGGGATGACCGGTACGGCGCAGACCGAGGCGAGCGAGTTCAACAAGGTCTACAAGGTCGGCGTCGTGACGATCCCGACCCACCGCCCGATGGTTCGCGAAGACCGGCCGGACGTCATCTACAAGACGGAAAAGGCCAAGTTCAACGCGGTCATCGAGGACATCGCCGAGCGGCACCAGATGGGCCAGCCGGTGCTGGTCGGCACCGTCTCGGTGGAAAACTCCGAGATCCTCTCTCAGCTCCTGCGCCGACGCGGCATCCCGCACAACGTGCTGAACGCCAAGTTCCACGCCCGGGAAGCCGAGATCGTCGCCCAGGCCGGGCGTAAGGGCGCGGTCACCGTGGCCACCAACATGGCCGGCCGCGGCACCGACATCCTCCTCGGCGGCAACCCCGAGTTCCTCGCCGCGAACGAGCTGCGCCAGCGTGGCCTCGACCCGCTGGAAAACGAGGAAGAGTACGCCAAGGCGATGGAGGAGGTCCTTCCCACGTGGAAGCAGGCCTGCGACGCCGAGGCGGACGAGGTCTCCGCCGCCGGTGGCCTCTACGTGCTGGGCACCGAGCGGCACGAGTCCCGGCGGATCGACAACCAGCTGCGCGGTCGCGCCGGCCGGCAGGGTGACCCGGGCGAGTCCCGGTTCTATCTGTCCCTCCAGGACGAGCTGATGCGGCGCTTCAGGGCCGGAGCGGTCGAGGCCGTGATGGAGCGCTTCAACATCCCGGAAGACGTGCCCATCGAGTCGAAGATGGTCACCCGGCAGATCAAGAGCGCCCAGGCCCAGATCGAGGGCCAGAACGCCGAGATCCGCAAGAACGTGCTCAAGTACGACGAGGTGCTCAACAAGCAGCGCCAGGTCGTCTACGCCGAGCGGCTCCGGGTGCTCAACGGTGAAGACCTCTCCGACCAGGTCCGCAACATGATCGACGACACCGTCGAGGCGTACGTGCGTGGCGCCACCTCCGAGGGCTACGGCGAGGACTGGGACCTTGAGCAGCTCTGGTCCAGCCTGAAGCAGCTCTACCCGGTCGGCGTGACGATCGAGGAGCTTGAGGAGGAGGCCGGCGGCTCGCGTGCCGGCATGGACGCGGACTTCCTGGTCTCCCGCCTCAAGGAGGACGCGAACGCCGCGTACGACCGGCGCGAGGAGCAGGTTGGCACCGAGGGGGTGCGCCAGCTCGAGCGGATGGTGCTGCTCCAGGTCATCGACCGCAAGTGGCGCGAGCACCTCTACGAGATGGACTACCTCCAGGAGGGCATCAACCTCCGGGCGTACGCCCAGCGCGACCCGGTGGTGGAATACCAGCGCGAGGGCTTCGACATGTTCGCCACCATGATGGAAGGCATCAAGGAGGAGACGGTCGGCTTCCTCTACAACGTCGACGTCCAGGTGACCGAACCGGAGCCTGAGGAGGGTTCCGAAGAGGTCGCGCTGCTCGACAAGCCGGTGGAGATCCGGGCCAAGGGCCTCAACCGCGCTCCGCAGCGGCAGGGCCTGCAATACTCCGCTCCCACCATCGACGGTGAGGCCAGCCCCGGCGCGGTCGCCGTCGAACAGGCCGAGCAGCAGGCTCCGGCGCTCGGCGTGGGCCGACCGGCCCCGGGTGCTCCGGCGGCGCCGGGGCAGACCGCGCCGTCCGCCCCGCAGCGGCCCGCCTCCGGGCTTCGCGGCCCGGCGGTTCCGTCCGCCGCTTCCCGCCGGCCTGCACCGAACCAGGCCGAGGCGAGCAACGGCCCGTCCCGCAACGCGCCGTGCCCGTGTGGCTCTGGCCGCAAGTACAAGCGCTGCCACGGCGCCCCCAACGGCGGCAACTGACCGACAGCACTGACGAACGGGTCCCGGCCATCAGGCCGGGACCCGTTCGTCGTCTCCCGGCCGCACGCCCCCGGTCCGCGTGGCGATGATCATCTCGGTCTTCAGGAAGTCGGGGTGTCAGCGTCAGGTTGATGGCCCGATTTCCTGAAACCCGAGTTGATCAAGCCAATCCGGCCTGGTTTTGTCCGGCTTGGCCTGGCTGGCGCGGTCCGATCCGGCTCAGCGCGATCCTGCTGGTGCGGTCAGAGGACGTGCAGGGCGGTGCAGAGCCACCGGCCCCGACGATGCTCCAGGCGGAGCGCCATTGCCCAGCTTCGGCCGCCCGCACCGGTGAGGACGGCAGCCGCCTCCACTGCGGCCTCGCGGGGTTCGCAGACGCGTAGGCGCAGCAGCCGGACGACCGGTCGGTTGGCGCGACGGCGAGGTGCGCCGGTCCGCCCGGACGCGCGGGCCAACTCGGTCAGCAGGTCACTAGCTCGGGGCGGGTCGAGCAGTGCCCGCACCTGCGCGGGGGACCGGTAGCCGTTGATCACCTCCAGGCAGGTGCCGACGAAGCGATGCGCGGCTCGGGTGGCTTCCGGGGCGGTCGCCGGTGGCAGCGGCGTTACCGGGTGGGTGGTGGATCGGCTCGGCACCGGGCGGAGTGCGCCCCGGTGCTCGGGTGGTCGGACCGGGTCTGGCCGGGTCGAGGCGAACAGGTCAAGGGCGAGTTGGCCGTGGACGGGTGCCGGCCAGTACGACCCGTCGGCCTCGTCGGCGTATGGCGGGTCGATGGGTGGGACTGGGCGCAGCCGCACGGGTGGTCGGTGAGGGCCGGGTTGCGCCTGGCTCATCATGGCCCCCTTGATCTTGCGTTTGCCTTCGTTTGCCTTCGACTCATCCAATTCTCAGGGATAAAGAGGCCTCGGTCAATGGTTGAGCGACGACCCTGCCGAGCGCACGGCTTGATCCACTCGGGTTTGCCGAAGTCGCGGTATCCGCACGGCCGGGACACCGCGCTTTCCTTGAAACGGAGTGGATCAAGCGCCAACGGGTGAGTGGGGGCGCTAAGACCGGGGGACCAGCCGCTGCTACTCCGGGTCGCGATCGACCAGCGGGTTGCTCTGGACCCACTCCGCAGTCTCGTCGTACTTGCGCGCTATGTACTCCTCCAGGCGCGCGCGCTCGACGCGCCACTGGCCGCGTCCACCGATCTTGATCGCGGGCAGTTCACCGCTGCGCACCATGTGGTAGACCTGCGAGTCCGACACGTTCAGCTCGGTGGCTACGTCGGAGAGCAGCAGGAACCTCGGCTCCACAGGAACTCCCGGGGTTGATGTCGTTTGGCTCAGTTTGCCACCGACAGCCCGTGCCGCCCAGCGCCGGGCCGTCAGAGTGGCCAGCCGGACACACCGGCCGGGAACTTCCACCGACCGGAGGCGGGGTGTATGACGGTCACGGCGTGCGGCATGATCTGCGCCCGTGCCGGCGGCCGCCGGTGGTGGACGAAGCGGGGAGACGACCGGTGACCGAGGAGCTTGTCCGGGTGTACGTGCCGGCGACCGTACCGATGCTGACCCGGCTGCGTGAGGAGGGGCTGGCTGCCGACGATGCGCATGCCGTGACCCCGGCGCTGCGTGAGTGGTACGCCGAGGGCGACGAGGAGGAGCTGGAGTACGTCGCGTTCACGCGGGCCGCCCAGGACGCGCTGCACCTGCTCCGGGAGGACCCGACGGCGCCCCGCCGCCGCGTCGTCGTCTCGGTCGACCTGCCGGCCGGCGCGGTCGGGCGGGGCGACGGTGAGCTGGGTTCCAGCATGGTGGCGCTGGCCGACGCCGTGCCGGTTGGTGCCATCGCGGCCATCCACGTGGATGGAGCGGACGCGGTCGAGGACGTCACGGCGGCGGCCGACGTGGTGACCGAGGCCGCCGCTGGCGACCCCGATGCCCAGTTCGCCGTCGACGGCGCTGAGGACCACGAGCTGGAGTGGTACGACGTGACGGAGCTGGACCTGCTGCTGCGCGCAGTCAGCTGAGCCGGACGCCGGACGACGTCAGCGGGACGGGTCGGCCTTGGCCGGGTCCGCGTCGAACGTGCCGAACGTCTCGGCCGGGCTGGCCTCGTCGTCCTCGGGGTCGACCCGGGCCGCGACGGGCTCGGGGCTGTCGTCGGGTTCGTCGTCGGTGTGGGCCGGGCCGAGGGTGCGGCCGAACGCGATGAGCGCGGTCAGCGCCCCCACGAAGAGCACCCAGATTCCGTTGTCCACCCGCGACGTGCCCAGCGAGGTCTGCGCCACCGCGTCGGCTTCGCTGAGCGCGCTGGCCAGGTCGAGCAGCGACCGGCCACCGATCCGGATGATCATCTCGGCGAGCAGCAGGAGCAGGCCGGGGCCGGCGCCGGCGAGCAGGTACGCCGGCCAGCGCAGCGCCGGGGCCGCTGGGTCGTGGCGGAGGGCCCGACGCCGCGCCCAGGTCAGGTAGCCGAAGGCGAGGAGCCCGGCGAGTAGCCCCGCGACGAGTGACTCGGTGCGGGACACCCACTTGGCCGCGTTGACCACCGACTCCTGGCTGTCGCCGGCCCCGAAGAGGTCGAACAGCGGGTCCCGGGCGCGGCTGAACGCGACCACGAAGATCAGGGTGCCCAGCGCGGCGGTCACCACAGCGCCGACCGCCGGGGCGGACCGTGCGCCGGCCACCGCGCCACCGATGATCGCCGCCGCCGCCGTGGTGCCGGCGATCACGTTGGTGGTCGCGGTGTCGAAGTAGGTGAGGTTGATCGCCAGCGCGGCAGCCAGACCGACGAGCATCCCGCCACCGATCGCCCCGGCGAAGCGCAGGGTGGCCCAGTCGCCGTACCGGCGGGACAGCAGGTTGCCCGCGGCCAGCGCGACGGCCGCGCCGGCCACCAGCGCGGCCGAGATCACGCCGGGCAGGGCGAACGCGGAGAGGCTGATCGCGGTGACCCCGGCGGCCGCCGAGGTGGTGGCCTCCCGGGTGGACCAGAGCATGGCGGTCAGCCACCCGAGCGCCAGCACCGCGAGGATCGCCGCGCCGGGGGCGGGCAGCGGCCGGCTGCTGGGGCTGGCCGCGTCGGCCGACGGGTCGTCCGACTCCGCGGCCGGGACGCGGCCGGGCTGCTTGGTCATCGTCTCCCCTTCGAGGCGGCAGGTCACCGACCATTCAGGGTACGCGGGCCCGCCGGGTCACCCGCCGCCCCGGGACGACCGCGAGGGAGTACGCCGGGGCGGGGCTCCCCGGGTGTGCAGGCGACGCGGTCACTCGACGGGTGGGTGAAGGGCTGCCGGTGTACGGGCGGGTCGTCGGATCGAGCTCGATCGGTAAGGGGAGGAGGGGTGGGTCGGTCCTTGGCGAGGGCGGTGGCGGAAGTGGGGCGTGCAGCCCTTCGTGGGAGAATCACGGGAGGTCCCGCCGCTGCTCGGCCCTCCCGGGTAGCGTCCGGTGTCCGGCCGTCCGGTCGGTGCCTGCGGGTCCGGTTTCGCCACTGCTGTCGAGATCGCCAGGAGCCTTGATGGATGCCGTGTTCTCCGTTCCCGAGCCGCGCAACGAGCCGGTTCGCAACTACGAGCCGGGCAGCCCCGACCGGGACCGGCTCCAGCGGCGGCTGACCGAGCTCGCCGCCGAGCGCATCGACCTGCCGATGACCATTGCTGGCGAGCAGCGGATGGCTGCCGGTGACTCGATCGACGTGGTGCAGCCGCACCGGCACGCGCACGTGCTGGGCGTGACCGGGCACGCCACCCACGACGACGCCCACGCCGCGATCAAGGCGGCCAAGGACGCCGCCCCGATGTGGCGGGCGCTGCCGTTCGAGGAGCGCGCCGCGATCTTCCTGCGCGCCGCCGAGCTGCTCGCCGGGCCGTGGCGCGACACGCTCAACGCCGCCACCATGCTGGGTCAGTCGAAGACCGCGATCCAGGCGGAGATCGACGCCGCCTGCGAGTTCATCGACTTCCTCCGGTTCAACGTGCACTTCGCCCGCCGCCTGCTGGAAGAGCAGCCCGCGTCCTCGCCGGGGGTCTGGAACCGGTTCGACCACCGCCCGCTCGAGGGCTTCGTCTACGCGGTCACCCCGTTCAACTTCACCGCCATCGCGGGCAACCTGCCGTCGGCGCCGGCCCTGCTGGGCAACACGGTGATCTGGAAGCCGGGCCCGACCCAGCAGTTCGCCGCGCACTTCACCATGCGGCTGTTCGAGGCCGCCGGCCTGCCGCCCGGCGTGATCAACATGGTCACCGGCCGGGGCGAGGAGGTGTCCGACGTCGTGCTCGCCGACCCGGACCTGGCCGGCATCCACTTCACCGGCTCGACCAAGGTCTTCCAGCAGTTGTGGCGGACCGTCGGCGACAACATCGCCCGTTACCGGGGCTACCCGCGCCTCGTCGGCGAGACCGGCGGCAAGGACTTCGTGGTCGCGCACACCAGTGCCGACGTGGACGCCCTGCACACCGCGCTGATCCGCGGCGCCTACGAATACCAGGGTCAGAAGTGCTCGGCGGCCTCGCGGGCGTACGTGCCGCGTTCGATCTGGGAGGGTGGCCTGCGCGACCGGCTGGCCGCCACCACCGACTCGCTGACCTACGGCGACGTGGCCGACTTCAGCAACTTCGGCGGCGCGGTGATCGACGACAAGGCCTTCGCCCGGCACACCGCGGCGCTGGAGCTGATCGCCCGTGACGACTCCTGCCGGGTGCTGGCCGGTGGCACCGCCGACGACTCGGTCGGCTACTTCGTCCGGCCGACGCTCTTCGAGTGCGGCGACGCCGCCCACGAGACCTTCACCACCGAATACTTCGGGCCGATCCTGGGCGTGCACGTGTTCGACGACGCCCGCTTCGACGACGTGGTGGCGCAGGCCGAGTCGATCGCCCCGTACGCGCTGACCGGCTCGGTGTTCGCCACCGACCGCCGGGTGGTCGACGCGGTCGCCGAGCGCATGCGGTACGCGGCCGGCAACTTCTACATCAACGACAAGCCGACCGGCGCGGTGGTCGGGCAGCAGCCCTTCGGCGGCGCCCGGGCCAGCGGCACCAACGACAAGGCGGGCTCCTGGCTCAACCTGGTCCGCTGGGTGTCACCGCGGACGATCAAGGAGACCTTCGTGCCGCCGACCGACCACACGTACCCCCACATGGGCTGACCTGCGGCGACGACCCGCCGGCGGTGCGCGGAGCCGCCGGTGGGTCGGCCGAGGGTCCTGATCCATCGAAAGTCCTCAACGGACAGTCTGTCGCCGACAGTGCACTTAGGAAGTCCTGTTGGGTGGCAAACTGGCAAATCCTGGACGCCGCGTGCGCAAAGTGGCAGCGTAGTGGGCATGGCGGATTCCGGAGTCAACCCTACGGCGGCGGCCCTGCTCGGGCTCCTCCACGAGGGCCCGATGACAGGCGGTCAGTTGATGGCCGCCGCTGAGCGCCGTCTGGCGCCGTACTGGTCGATGACCCGCAGCCAGGTCTACCGCGAGTTGCCGGTGCTGGCCGAGCGGGGTTTCGTGCGTCTCGGTAAGCCGGGGCCGCGGATGAGCCAGCCGTATTCACTCACCGCCAGTGGGAAACGGACGTTTTCCCGCTGGCTCGCGGAGAACCCGGGGCGGGACACCATCCGCAACCCGATCGCGCTGCGGATGGCGTTCGGCAACCTGCACTCGGCCAGTCAACTGAAGGGCCTGTACGCCTCGGCCAACGAATACCACACCGAGGCTCTCGCCCAGGTCCGGGAACAGGTCAAGAACGCCAAACGGGACGGCGAGACGTACGACGCCAGCGCGCTGGAGTTCGCCGTCGCCTACCACCGGGCGGCCCTGTCGTGGTTGAAGACCGCCCCAGTCGGGTGACCTCCGGCCAGTTCGCGCATCCAGAACGAGCTGGGCGGCCTGCGGCACAGTACCCTTATCTGTCGTGACCGCTGCCGATTACGCCGAACAGCTCAAGGAACTCGACGCGACCCTGCGAAACATCGAGGCCGTCCTCAACCTCGACCGCCTCCACGAGGACAAGGCCCGCCTTGAGCAGGAGGCGTCCGCCCCCGACCTCTGGGACGACCAGGCCAAGGCTCAGCAGGTGACCTCACAGCTGTCGTACGTCAACGGCGAGATCAGCAAGCTGGGCAGTCTGCGTTCCCAGCTCGACGACGCCCGGGTGCTGCTGGAGCTGGCCGAGGCCGAATCCGACCCGGGTGTGCTCACCGAGGTCGAGGGTGAGATCACCGGGCTGACCAAGGCCATCCAGGAGATGGAGGTCCGCACCCTGCTCTCCGGCGAGTACGACTCCCGGGAGGCGCTGGTCGCCATCCGGGCCGGCGCCGGTGGCGTGGACGCGGCGGACTTCGCCGAGATGCTGCTGCGGATGTACCTGCGCTGGGCGGAGCGGCACGGCTACCCGACCGAGGTCTACGAGACCTCGTACGCCGAGGAGGCGGGCCTGAAGTCGGCCACCTTCGCGGTGAAGGTGCCGTACGCCTACGGCACGCTCAGCGTCGAGTCGGGCACCCACCGGCTGGTCCGGATCAGCCCGTTCGACAACCAGGGCCGTCGGCAGACCAGCTTCGCGGGCGTCGAGGTCCTGCCGGTCACCGAGCAGACCGACCACATCGACATCCCGGAGAACGAGGTACGCGTCGACGTCTACCGCTCCTCCGGCCCCGGTGGGCAGAGCGTCAACACCACCGACTCGGCGGTCCGGCTGACCCACATCCCGACCGGCATCGTGGTGACCTGCCAGAACGAGAAGTCCCAGTTGCAGAACAAGGCCTCCGCGCTGCGGGTGCTCCAGGCCCGGCTCCTGGAGCGCAAGCGCCAGGAGGAGGAAGAGAAGATGGCCGGCCTCAAGAGCGGCGGCACCAGCTCGTGGGGCGACCAGATGCGCTCCTACGTCCTGCACCCGTATCAGATGGTGAAGGATCTCCGAACTGAGCAGGAGACCGGCAATCCGAGCGGGGTCTTCGACGGCGACCTCGACGAATTCATCGAGGCCGGCATCCGTTGGCGCAAGCAGCGTCAACTCGCCAACGACGGTGCGTGACGGCTCGCGGGCGGAGCGCGTCATCGATCTCCAGGTAGAGGCCTGATTCGACGACTCGTGGCGGATCGGCGGGGCGTGGGGCTTGGCTCAGTTGTTACACCGCGTAGACTCACCACCCGTGATTCAGCTTGAGCAAGTGACGAAGACGTACCCGAAGGCGTCCCGGCCTTCGCTCGACAACGTGTCCGTCTCGATCGAGAAGGGCGAGTTCGTCTTCTTCATCGGTCCATCCGGCTCCGGCAAGTCCACAATCATCAAGATGCTGCTGCACGAGGTGGCCCCCAACAAGGGCCGCGTCGTGGTCAACGGCAAGGACGTCACGTCGATGCGTTCCTGGAAGCGACCCCACTTCCGACGCTCGATCGGCTGTGTCTTCCAGGACTTCCGGCTGCTGCCGAACCGCACCGCGTACGAGAACGTGGCGTTCGCCCTCGAGGTGATCGGCAAGACGAAGGCGGTTGCCCGCCGGGTCGTGCCGGAGGTGCTGGAGCTGGTCGGGCTCGGTGGCAAGGAGCACCGCTACCCGCACGAGCTCTCCGGTGGTGAGCAGCAGCGGGTCGCCGTCGCCCGGGCGTTCGTGAACCGTCCGCTGATCCTGCTGGCGGACGAGCCCACCGGAAACCTGGACCCGGACACCTCGATCGAGATCATGCGTCTGCTGGACCGGATCAACCGCACCGGCACGACCGTCGTGATGGTCACCCACGACTCCAACATCGTGAACCAGATGCGCCGCCGCGTCGTCGAGATCGAGAGCGGTCGCATCGTCCGTGACCAGGCCCGCGGCGTCTACGGGTGAGCCGGCGCTCCACCCCTGCGCAGCCTGACGACGAACACCTCATGCCGGAGACCCGGAGGAACCCCCGATGCGCGTGAAATACGTCCTGTCCGAGGTATTGGTCGGACTGTGGCGCAACGTGACCATGTCCATCGCGATGATCATCACGATGGCGGTCTCGCTGACCATGCTCGGCGCCAGCGGTCTGCTGTACCGCCAGGTCGACGACATGAAGGACCTCTACTTCAAGAACATCCAGGTCGCGATCTTCCTGAACCAGGAGGTGAGCGAGCCGCAGCGCACCGAGCTGAAGGGCAAGTTGGAGGGTGACCCCCTGGTCAAGGAGGTCATCTACGTCGACAAGGCCCAGGCGTACGAGCGCTTCAAGACGATGTACCAGGACGCGCCGGACCTGGTGAACGCGGTCAAGCCGGACCAGCTGCCCGAGTCCTTCCGGATCACGCTGAACAACCCGGAGCAGTACCGCGACATCTACGACCAGTACAAGGAGACCGACGGCGTCGACGAGATCGTCGACCAGAGCAAACTCCTCGACAAGATCTTCAACATCCTCACCTCGATCCAGAACATCGCGCTGGCCGCCGCCATCGTGATGGCGATCGCCGCCCTGCTGCTGGTCGCGAACACCATTCAGGTGGCGGCGTACAGCAAGCGACGTGAGGTCGCGGTCATGAAGCTTGTCGGTGCGTCCAACTGGTTCATCCAGGCGCCGTTCGTGCTGGAGGCGGTGGTGGCCGGCCTGATCGGCTCGCTGCTAGGTCTGGTCGCCCTGGTCGCGGCGAAGTATCTGCTCTTCGACGGGTCGTTGAGCGCGTTGCAGGGTCTGCTCTCGCCGATCAGCTGGGGCGACATCCTGTTCATCTTCCCGCTGATGGCCGGCGTCGGTGGTCTGGTCAGCGCGGCCACCGCCTGGATCACCCTGCGCTTCTACCTGCGGGTCTAGGCACCGGACGGGTCGTCCCGTCGTCTCCCGAGGACCCTCCCGCAGCCGGAAATAAACGGCGCGGGAGGGTCCTTCTTATTCGGGTAGCATGATCGGTTGTCCGGCCGGGGTGAGCCCGGCCACGGGCGACGGAGGAGAGGGGGTGGCACCGATGCCACGGGAAAAGGGGCGCAAGGTGGTCGCCTCCAACAAGAAGGCGCGCCACGACTACGCGATCCTCGACACGTACGAGGCGGGCATGGCGCTGACCGGCACCGAGGTCAAGTCGCTGCGGGCCGGGCGCGCGTCGCTGGTCGACGCGTTCGCACAGGAGCGCGACAACGAGTTGTTCCTGCACTCCATGCACATCCCGGAATACACCCAGGGCACGTGGACCAACCACGAGCCCCGGCGTACGCGCAAGCTGCTGCTCAACCGGGGCGAGCTCGACAAGCTTCTCGGCAAGACCCGCGAAGGCGGTCTGACGATCGTCCCGTTGCAGGTCTACTTCTCCGACGGCTGGGCCAAGGTCGAGATTGCGCTGGCCAAGGGCAAGAAGTCGTACGACAAGCGTCAGGACCTCGCCAAGCGGGACGCGGACCGGGAGATCGCCCGGGTGTCCGGCCGGCGGGGTAAAGGGATGGACGACTGATTCATCCCGTTTGTCCGGTCTGGCGCGCCGGCCCGGGCCTCGGGATGAAAGCGGTTGCGGCAGGCGTTAGTCTTGTCAGTGCCGCCACATCGGCGGCCTGTCGAGGGGGTGACTGGTTTCGACTTCGTACGCAGCGACAGGGGAAGCGAGCCGAGGAAGCCGACGTCGTCTCGAGAATCGGTCGTCGGAAACTTATAAGCGCCAAGCAAAATCGCGCTGACTTCGCTCTCGCCGCCTGAGGCGAGTAGCTAAGTCTGTCGGCCTGGGAACGCCTTCGTCCCAGTAGCCGGCATCAGCTAGGAGGCTGGCCAATCGGACCCGGTCGCGGGGTCCGTGCGGCGAGATTAATCAGCGACTGGGCCCGTCACACCAACTTGCTCGCGTGAGCGGTGGGGCCGAGTAGAGGCACAGCGAGCTGCGCTCGGAGAAGCCCTGACAAACCGGCGAAGGACCCGGGTTCGATTCCCGGCACCTCCACCACCTCGAAGCGAAGCGCCCCGGCCCACCAGCCGGGGCGCTTCGTTGTGTCCAGGGGCGTTCTACGCTGCCTCCTGTGACCAACCAGGAGCTGCGCCTGTCGGTCGGCGCGTCACCCGGTCAGCGCACCGTGGCGGTGCTGTCCGGCGTCTTCGTCGCGACCATCGGTGCCGCGTTCGTGGCGCTGCCCCTGATCGCGGGCGGGCTGCTCCGTCGGCTGACCGGTCCGGGGGACGCGTTCGCCTCCTACGAGGAGGCCCGCGATCTCCCGCCGGGAATGCTGCCGCCCGCGCTGCGGGACTCCGGTGCCGGCGCGGAGTCCAACTCCGTACCGGTCGTCGGGCTGTGCGGCCTGCCGTTCCTGCTGCTCGGCGTCTACCTCGTGCTGCGGGTGCTCCGCACGGCCGCCTGGTTGGAGGGCAGCCGGGCCCGGGTGCGGGGGGCGTTCACCACCCGCACCGTCGACCTCGCCACCGCACGGATCGACACCGCGAAGCTGTCGTATCGCGGGACGGGGGAGGACGACACCCCGATGATCGGACAGCGGCTGCGGGCCATCGTCGCCACCGACCGGGCGAGCAACCGGCGGGTCATCATCCCGCTGCGCGGCATGGGCCTGGGCAGCCTGCCCCCGCCCGAGTTGCGGGCGTTGGCGGACGCGATCACGACGGGCCGTCCGGTCGACGGGCGCGACGACGCGCACACCGTCGCCGACCAGCTGCGCCGTCTCGCCGCGCACCCACTGGCTGAGTAGCTGGCCTGTCCCCTCCCAGGGACGCCTGTGGAGTCTCGGAGCCCGCCAGTGGTGCCGGTGAGGCCGGTGGGGTGAAAGGGGCAGATGAGCCGTTCCGCGGCCCTGGACACGGTGGGCCGGGCAGGCTCACCATCGCGGTATGGGATAGCAGCGCGCCGCGCGGGAGGTGCCATGGTCACCGGTCCGGTCCAGCAGCCGTCACTCGTCGTCCGGCCGCGCGCCGGTCACCCCGCCGAGCCAGATCCCGCCGGTCATCCCGTCGAGCCACCCACCGTCGGGCTGCCGGGTGAGCCACCTTCTGTCGGGCTGCCCGGTGAGCCACGCCCGGCCGGGCTCGCCGGAGACGTGCACGCGCTGGGTCGGGCCGTCGCCGCCACCGGTCCCTGCTGGCGCGACGAGGTCCTGCTGCGCCTGCGTCCGGTGGGGCAGGGCTTCGCCGAGCACGTCCGGATCACCGAAGGCCCCGCCGGGCTCTACCGGGAGTTGCTCACCCAGTCGCCGCGGCTTCACCACGGGGTGCGGTTGCTCACCCGGGAACACGCGGCGATCGTCGCCGCGATCCTGGCGGTCCAGCGGAGCGCCGAGCAGCCCGAGACGCACCCGGACGAGCTGCGGCACTGGGCCGGGCACCTGCTGCGGAGGTTGGCCCGGCATCGGCGTCGCGGCGCCAATCTGCTCTGGGAGGCGTACCAGACGGATCTGGGTGGCGAGACCTGAGCCGGGAACCGGAGAGTCGACGGGCGCGTCGAACCGGGCATGCGTCGACCGACCCTGCTGCTCGTACTCCCGTTGTTGCTCGTGGCGGGCTGCGCCCAGACCGGCGCCGGCCCGGCCGACGGGCCCAGCGACCCGACGCCGCACCGTGCCGAAGCCTTCGACCAGCGGGCCGCCCGGGTCGCCGAGGCGTGGCAGCCCGGCCCCGACTGGCGCACGGGGTACGTCCCCCTGGAGGGACCGACAGTGCTCACTGGTGACCCGCGCTTCACACCGGACACCGAGGCGGCCTTCCGAGCCGGGTGGTACCGCGCGCAGGTCCCGATTCCGCCAACCCGGGTCGGCGGTGAGATCCGGTTCCCGGACGGCCGGCTGACGTTGCCGTTGGTCAGCGCCGCCGAGGCGTACCGGGAGCTTGACCAGGGTGACCCGCTGCCCTGCCCGGGTCGACCGAAGCGGCCAGGCCTGCCCAGCCCCGGCGGGCCCACCGTCGAACCGGGGCCGGATGGTTGGGCCACCAGCACGGCGCAGACCGCCTGCCTCCCGCTCACCGTCACCGGGGTCACCCTGGGCACCGTGCCGGTCCGGACGAGCCGGGGTGAGGCGCAGGTCCCGGCCTGGCTGTTCACCGTCGAGGAGCTGGCCGCGCCGGTGGCCCGGCTCGCCGTCGCACCCACGGCGGTCAAGCGGGTGCCCGTGCCCACCGCGCCTGCCGGGCCGTTGCCGGACGGGCTGGTGTCCGCTCAGGACCTCGCGGCGGTCGACGGTGCCCGGTTGACCGTGCGGCTCGGCGTCGGTGCCTGTGACACCGCGATCACACCGCTGGTGTGGGAACGGCCGGACGTCGTGGTGGTCGGTGGCAGTGTCACCCGGAGCACCGGCGAGTGCATCGCCATCCTCAAGATGGAACCGGTCACCGTCACCCTCGCGGCGCCGCTGGGCGCCCGGCCGGTGCTGGACGTGTCCACCGGCGCCGCCCTGTCGATCGCCTCGCGCTGACCGGCCGGCTCAGAGGATGCTGGGCACGTCGGTGCTGATCGGCACGGCCAGCACCGTGGGTCGGTCCGCGCGCAGCCCGGCGGCGAGTGCCGTGCCGAGATGGTCGGGGGTCTCCACCACCTCGGTGGCGCAGCCGTAGCCGGCCGCGATCGCGATGATGTCCAAACCCGGCAGGTCCAGGCCGGGCACCCCGGGAGTGTCCTTCAGCTCGGCGAACGCCTTGAGGATCGCGTACTGCTGGTTGACCGGGACGACGACCACCACCGGCAGGGCGAGGCGCGCGGCCGTCCACAGAGCCTGCACCGAGTAGTGGAACGAGCCGTCGCCGATCACCGCCACCACGGGTCGCCCGCGCCCGGTGTCCCGCTCGGCGAGTGCCACCCCGATCGCGGCGGGCAGGCCGTAGCCGAGGCCCCCGCTGGCCATCGTGAAGTACGACGCCGGGCGTCTGATCTTGAGCTGACGGCGCAGCGCGGACAGATTGGATGGTGACTCCTGGACCAGCACGCCGTCCGCCGGCCAGTGCGCGGCCAGCGCCGCGAACAGGGCGTCGGCGCTCAGGGGAGCGGTGACCTCGGGCGGTGCCGGCGCGTCCCGCCGTGGCGGCGGCTGCCGGTCGGCCGTCGGCACCCGTTCGACCAGCGCGGCCAGGGTCAGCCCCGGGTCCCCGAGCAGGCTGTCCCCGACCGGGGCACGGGCGGCTTCGTCGGGGTCGTCGGTGACGTGCAGCAGCCGGGCGCCGTCGGGCAGGTGTCCGCCCGGCACGTACGGGTAGTAGCGGAACACCGGGGCACCGACGACCAGCACCGTGTCGTGCCCGCGCAGTGCCTCGGCCAGCGGACCGATCGCGTACGGAAGCACCCCGCGAAAGTGGGGGTGGTCCTCGGGGAACACGGCCCGCTCGGTGGCCGGGGCCGACCAGACCGGTGCGGCCAGCCGCTCGGCCAACGCGACCGCCGTCGACCAACTCCCGGAGCGGTCCACCCCCGGCCCGTACACGAGCACCGGGTTGTGGCTGCCGGCGAGGATCCGGGCGAACTCGTCCAACCGCTCGGGGTCCGGCGCGAACCGGGTGGCCACCGAGCGCGGGGCGGGCGGCGGGTCGGCGGTCTGGGCCCAGTCGTCCATCGGCAGCGAGAGGAAGACCGGCCCGGCGGGTGGCTGCACCGCCGTCGCGTACGCCCGCAGCACCGCCGCGGGGATGTCCTGCGCCCTGGCGGGCTCGTAGGCCCACTTGACGTACGGCTGGGGAAGCTCGGTGGGTCGACGGTTGGCCAGGCGGGGTTCGAGAAGCAGCATCTCCCGGGTCTGCTGGCCGGCGCTGACGATCAGCGGGGTCTTGTTGTGCCAAGCGGTGACCAGGTTGCCCATGCCGTTGCCGGTGCCCGGTGCGGTGTGCAGGTTGACGTGGGCGGGTTGCCCGGTCGCCTGGGCGTACCCGTCAGCCATCGCCACCGCTGTCGCCTCGTGCAGCGCGTGGACGTAGTGGAAGTCGGCGGGGAAGTCCCGCAGGAAGGGCTCCTCGGTGGAGCCGGGGTTGCCGAAGACCGTGGTCATGCCGAGGGTGCGGAGCACGTCGTACGTCGCGTCCCGGACCGTTGCCATCGCCACCCGCCTCCGTGTCGCGGGCAGGGACGATCACGGTCGCCCTCCCGATCAGCCGAATCTATCGGGATGTGACGGACCTTTCGGGCGTTTCCCCGCCGTGGTGGTCCGGATCCTTCGATCACCAGGAGGTTCGCGGTCGGGTCATTGACACTCCGTCTCAACTGTCCGATCACCCGCCGTTCAGACCTTAGCCAGCACCCGGGACGCAGGCTATGGTGCCAGGCATGGCGTTGACAGCGCGGCTGATCCCGGCGCACCGGGCGGATCCGGCAGATGACCGATCCCCGGCGCGGGCTCACGGTTGACGGGTGTGTGGGATGCAGGGAGAGGGCCAGGCGATCGGCGGACGAGCCATGGAGTCGATGACCGGGCGGCTGCTGGTCGCGACTCCGGCGCTCAAGGACCCGAACTTCGACCGTACGGTGGTGCTGCTGGTCGCCCACGAGCCGGGCGGTGCGCTCGGCGTGGTGTTGAACCGCGCCACCGAGGTGCCGGTGGCCGAGGTGCTCGGCGACTGGAGTGATTTGGCCCGGCACCCGGCGGTGCTCTTCGAGGGCGGCCCGGTGCAGCCCGACTCGGCCATCTGTCTGGCCCGCATGCGGCACCCGATGCGCCGGCTGAAGGGCTTCCACCAGGTCTCCGGGGCGGTCGGCACGATCGACCTCTCGGTCGACCCGGAGCGGCTGCGGGAGAGCATCGGCGGCATCCGCGTCTTCGCCGGCTATTCCGGCTGGGGCAGCGGCCAGCTGGAGCAGGAGATCGCCGACGGGTCGTGGTTTCTGCTGGACGCGTTGCCCGGTGACGCCTTCGTCGACCGGCCCGACGACCTGTGGCCGATGGTGCTGCGCCGGCAGGGCGGGATGATGGCCGCGGTCGCACACTTCCCGCCGGACGTGGCGCTCAACTGACCCGGCTCGGCGGGGACCCCGCGAGATGACCATGCGGGCCGGTCTGTGTATAGTTTCCCAGTGCCCGGGCGACCGGGACAACAGCAAGGGGCCGTGGCGCAGCTGGTAGCGCACCACACTGGCAGTGTGGGGGTCAGGGGTTCGAGTCCCCTCGGCTCCACCCTTGTGAAACGCCCTGACCGGGGACCAACCGGTCAGGGCGTTTTCCGTTGCGGCGCGGCCTGGATGGGCGCCTAGCGCACGATCGGTGACCACTCCCGCTGGCTGATGATCGTCACACCGGGCGTGCGGTAATAAGCGTCCTCGGCGAGGGTCGCGGCGAGCGCCTCGGCGTTCGGGACGTCGAAGATCAAGACCGCGCCGGAGTCGTCGGGGAACGGCCCGGCCATGACCAACCGGCCCTCCTGGCGCAGAGCCTGGAGACGCTCCCGGTGCGCCGGCCGGGCCGCGAGCCGGTCGGGTTCCTCGCCGAAGGACAGCTCCACGATGAACACGGTTCCTCCTCCTGGGGCCGATCTTTCGGAAAGGACCCTAGTCGATGCGCCGCCGCCGCACGGACGCGCGAAACGCCCTGACCGGATGACCCGGTCAGGGCGTTTGTCGACTGTATGTCCGGTGCGGGCTGGATCAGCCCTGGCGGCTCTTCCACTGCGGGTTGGCGCGGTTCACCACGACCACCCGGCCGCGACGGCGGACCACCACCGAACCCGGCTTCTGCTTCAGTGCACGCAACGAGCTACGTACCTTCATGTCTGCCTCCTCGGTGCAAGCGGTTCCGAGTATCGAAACGCCGCACCCACCCGCCGGATTCCCGCCGGCCAGCCGTCGAACCTTTGCCGCCCGCTGGCCGTACCAGTGGGTGGAGGTCATCCTCATGCCCGTACGCCGGCTCTTCGCCATGGTGCTGGTCGTTGCCGCGACAGTGCCGCTGGCAGCCACGCCCGCCGCCGCGCACGGCGCCCCGACCAACCCGGTCAGTCGGGCGGCTGCCTGCGGGCCCGAGGGCCGGTACGCGGCCACCAGCGCCTGCCGGGCGGCGGTCCAGGCGGGTGCGGCGGTACGCGAATGGGACAACGTGCGCGTCGCGGCGATCAACGGTCGGGACCGGGAACGGATCCCGGACGGTGAGTTGTGCAGCGGTGGGCTGTCCGCGTACCGAGGGCTGGATCTGCCCCGGACCGACTGGCCGAGCACCGAGTTGACCACCGGCGCGAAGTTCACCTTCACGTACCGGACCACGATCGAGCACCGGGGCACCTTCCGGCTCTACGTCACCAAGCCCGATTACGACCCGCGTGCACCGTTGACCTGGGCGGATCTGGAAGCGCGCCCGTTTCTGACGATGAAGGACCCGCCGGTGCGGGCCGGGGCGTACCAGTTGGCGGGTCGGCTGCCGGCGGGCCGCGACGGTCGGCACCTGATCTACACGATCTGGCAGAACTCCAGCACCCCGGACACCTACTACTCCTGCTCCGACGTGGTGTTCCGTGGTGCCAGGGCCACCTCGTCGAAGGCCGTCGCGACGAAGAGCGCGGCGGCTGCTCCGCGTACCGCTGCGAGTCGGCCCGTCGCCTCCGAGTCGGCGGTGGCGGCGGCGGCCGACCCGGGCGTGCCGGTGGCGTCGGTGACCAACCTCGGCAGCCGGTGGCCCGTGCTGGCCGGCGCCGCCGTCGTGCTGGTCCTGCTGCTGTTGCTGATCGGCGCGAGCCGGCGACGTCGCGGCGCCGCCGCACCCGTGGGCCGGCAGTGCGAGGTACGCAACCACCGGGCCGGGCGGCGCCGGATCTGGTGACCCGATCCCGCCCGGAGCCCGGCGGCGTTCAGCTCAGGTGCTGCTCGATCTCGGCCAACTCGTCGGCGGTGAAGTCGAGGTTGTCGAGCGCGGCGATGTTGGTCTCCAGCTGCTCGACGCTGCTCGCCCCGATGATCAGGCTGGTCATCCGCGGGTCGCGCAGGGCCCAGGCCAGCGCCAGCTGCGCCAGGGACTGACCGCGCCGCTCGGCGACCGCGCCGAGCCCTCGGATGGTGGCCATCTTCTCCTCGCTGAGGTCGCTCTCGTTGAGGAAGACGCTGGTGCGCACCCGGGAGTCCGCCGGGATGCCGCCCAGATAGCGATCGGTCAGCAGGCCCTGGGCAAGCGGGCTGTACGCGATGCAACCCGCGCCGACCTGCTCCAGCGTGTCGAGCAGGCCGTCGGACTCGGTCCAGCGGTTGAGCATCGAGTACGAAGGCTGGTTGATCAGCAGCGGCGTGCCCAGGTCGCGCAGGATCGCGGCAGCACGCGCGGTCTGCTCGGAGTTGTAGTTCGAGATGCCGACGTAGAGCGCCTTGCCGGAGCGGACGACCGCGTCCAGCGCGCCCATCGTCTCCTCCAGCGGGGTGTCCGGGTCGAACCGGTGCGAGTAGAAGATGTCGACGTAGTCCAGCCCCATCCGGCCCAGCGACTGGTCCAGCGAGGAGATCAGGTTCTTGCGGGAGCCCCACTCGCCGTACGGGCCGGGCCACATGAGGTAGCCGGCCTTGCTGGAGATGACCAGCTCGTCCCGGTACGCCCTCAGGTCGGTGGCGAGCATCCGGCCGAAGTTCTCCTCCGCCGAACCGGGCGGTGGACCGTAGTTGTTGGCCAGGTCGAAGTGGGTGACGCCCAGGTCGAAGGCGCGCCGGACGATGTCGCGCTGCCGTTCGAAGGGGCGGTCCGGGCCGAAGTTGTGCCAGAGCCCGAGGGAGACGGCGGGCAGCCGCAGGCCACTGCGCCCGCTGCGCCGGTAGGTCATGGAGTCGTAGCGGTCATCCGCGGCGAGGTAGGTCACGATCATGAGCCTAGCTCTGGCCCGCGCTGGCGGGGATCGCGCGTGTGAACCAGGACATCGGGGTAGTTTCGACGCCATGCGTTTCATTGCTCTCGACACTCCCAAACCGCTGTCCAAGATCGGGCTGGGCACCTGGCAGTTCGGCTCCCGGGAATGGGGCTACGGCCCGGCCTTCGAGAAGCAGGCGGCGCAGATCGTCCGGCGGGCCGTGGAGCTGGGCGTGACGGTGTTCGACAGCGCGGAGATCTACGGCTTTGGGCGCAGCGAACGGATCCTCGGTGCCGCCCTCGGCGACGACCGGCCCAAGATGGTGGTCGCCACCAAGATCTTCCCGGTCCTGCCGGTGGCCGCCGTGGTGCAGCAGCGGGCGGTAGCCTCGGCGGCCCGGCTCGGCGTCACCAGCATCGACCTCTACCAGGTGCACCAGCCCAACCCGCTGGTCGCCGACCACACCACCATGCGCGGCATGCGGGCGTTGCAGGACGTCGGGCTGGTCAGCGAGGTCGGGGTCAGCAACTACGGGCTGCGCCGCTGGCAGGTCGCCGAGGCCGCGCTCGGCCGACGGGTGCTCAGCAACCAGGTCCGCTACAGCATGCTGGACCGCGCACCCGAGCAGGACCTGCTGCCGTACGCGCGGCAGGCCGGTCGGGTGGTCATCGCGTACAGCCCGCTGGCGCAGGGCTTCCTCTCCGGCCGGTACGACGCGAAGAACCCGCCGAGCGGCGCGGTCCGGCGGGCCAACCCGTACTTCCTGCCGGAAAACCTGGAACGTGGCGCGGTCCTGATCGACACCCTGCGGCAGGTGGCCGACGCGCACGACGCCACCCCCAGTCAGATCGCGCTGGCCTACCTGCTGCGCCACCCGAACGTGCTCGCCATTCCCGGGGCCTCCGGGGTGGAACAGATGGAACGCAACGCCGCCGCCGCGGACATCGACCTCGCCGACGACGAGTACGCGGCACTGGCCGAGACCGCGAAGCGCTTCCGCCCGGTCACCGGCCTCGCCGCGATGCCGGCGATGGTGCGTGCCCGGTTCGCCAGCCCAACGGAGAAGTGAGCACAGTGGACGACATCACCGCACTGATCCTGGACGACCACGCCGCCTTCCGGCGCGGCTTCGCCCGCCTCGACGACGCCCGCGACGAGCAGGAGATGCTCGCCATCTGGGACGCTCTCGCCCTGCACCTGGACATCCACGCCGAGGCGGAGGAGGCGATCCTCTACCCGCACCTGGTCAAACACGGCGACGACGGCGAGGACGAGACCGCCGACGCGATCGGCGACCACAACAAGATCCGGGACGCCATCGCCGAGGCGAAACTGCACCCGGTCGGTTCGGAGCAGTGGTGGGAGGCGGTCGGCACCGCCCGCCGGGAGAACAGCGAGCACCTCGCCGAGGAGGAGGACGAGGCGTTGCCCGACTTCCGCCGGCACGCCAGCACCGAACTCCGCGCCGAGCTGGGCCAACGCTGGCTGACCTTCTACGGTGAGCACAAGAACGGCCGCAACCTGCCGTTCCGCGACAAGGACCCGCAGCAGTACGTGGCCGACCACCGCTGAGATCTCCCCGGCATGGGGGAGTCGCCGAGCCTGGTTCCGGCATGAGAATGACGAGGTGACCCTCCGAGCGGTGCTGACCCCGCTGGTCGCCGGCACCACCTGGCGACGCGGCGTGTTCCTGCTGCTCGGCGGCGTGCTGGCCCTGCCGTACGGGGTCCTCGTGGTGACCTTCGCCCAACTGCTCGCCGATTCGGAGATCCCCCGCCCACTGGTCTACGCGCTGCTGGTGATCGCGGCGCTGATCGCCGTGGTGCCGCTGCTGCTGGACGGCAGCCGGGCTCTGGAGATCGCCGCCGTACGGGCGTTGCTCGGCATCGACCTGCCCGAACCCGCGCCGGGGCACACGGCCGACCGGGAGACCCGGCTGCGCAGCGCGCTCTGGATCGCCACCCACCTCATCGTCGGCGCGCTGGTGATGGTCGCACTGTTCAGCGCCCTGCCGATGGCGCTGGCGTTCATCGCCCAGCAGTTCGGCATCGGCACCGAGCTGATCAGCCGAGAACGGTTCGGGCCGCTGGACGGGCGGGACAGCGGCTGGCTGACAGTGAGCGGGGTGGCCCTGCTGGTCGGCCTCGGCTACGCGGTCGCCGGGCTCGGCGCACTCGCCGGCTCGATGGCGCCGGTGCTGCTCGGCCCCGCCCCGGCGGAGCGCATCGCCGCCCTGGAGGCGCAGGCCATCCGGCTCGCCGAACGCAACCGACTGGCCCGGGAGCTGCACGACTCGATCGGTCACGCCCTGACCGTGGCCACCCTCCAGGCCGGTGCCGCCCGCGAGGTCCTCGACACCGACAGGGAGTTCGTCCGGCGGGCGCTCACCGCCATCGAGGAGACCGGACGGACCGCGATGGACGAACTGGACCACGTGCTCGGGCTGCTCCGGGAAGGCGGCAACGAGCGACCCGTGGTGGCGCCGCAGCGTACCCTCGCCGACCTGGACCGACTGGTCACCGACGCCCGCGCGGCCGGGCTGGCCGTGCACGCGCATCGCGTCGGCGACCCGGCGCGAGTGCCCGCGGCGGTCTCCCGGGAGGGCTACCGGATCGTCCAGGAAGGACTGACCAACGCCGCCCGGTACGGCGAGGGGCCGGTGACGCTGCGGCTGGACCTGCACCCGGGGGCGTTGGAGTTGGAACTGGTCAACGGGGTGCGCCGCCGCCCCGAGCGGGCTCACCCGGGGCGCGGCGGCCGAGGCCTGGACGGCATGCGGGAGCGGGTGCTGCTGCTCGGCGGCGGCATCACCGTGGGGCCGGACGGTGACCGCTGGCTGATCCGGGCCCGCCTGCCCTACGAGGAGACCCGATGACCACCGGCGTGCTCATCGTCGACGATGACGAGCTGATCCGGATCGGGCTGCGGGCCATCATCGACGCCCAACCCGACCTGAGCGTGCTCGCCGAGGCCGCCGACGGCGCCGAGGTGCCGCCGCTGGTCGCCCGGCACCGACCCGACGTGGTGCTGATGGACGTGCGGATGCCCGGCATCGACGGCATCCAGGCCACCCGACACCTGCTGGCCACCTCCGCCGACCCACCCCGGGTGCTGGTCGTCACCACGTTCGCCAACGACGAGTACGTCTACGAGGCGCTGCGCGCCGGGGCCTCCGGCTTCCTGCTCAAACGGGCCCGGCCCGCCGAGGTGGTGGAGGCCGTCCGGGTGGTCGCGGCGGGGGAGTCGCTGCTCTTCCCGGCCGCCATCCGCCAGCTCGTCGGGGCGTACGGGCCGGCCGGCGGCGACCAGCTGCGCGCCGCCCGACTCACCGACCGGGAGGCCGAGGTGCTGCGGTTGATGACCACCGGCCGGTCCAACCCGGAGATCGCCGCGCACCTGGTGGTCGGTGTGGAGACGGTCAAGACGCACGTCGGCAACGTGCTGGCCAAGCTGGGTGTCCGCGACCGTACGCAGGCGGTCATCGCCGCCTACGAGTCCGGCTTCGTCACCCCGTCCGGCTGAACGGTCCCTCCACCGGGGGAGCGGGTTCACCGGCGGCCGGGAGGGAATCCGGCTGTCGTTTGTCGAGGCTGTGAGCATGACAACGATCACTGCCTCCCCGCCTCGATCCGACTCCCGCTGGCCCGATCGGCTGGCCCCACTGGCCGCCGGCTGGCTCGGCCTGTGGGGTGTGCTCGCCCTGGTCGGCACCCTCACCGGCGCCGGCTACCCGTTCGGCGCCAACGACCGCAACGGCGGCGACGTCAACCTGCTGCGCCTGGTGCCGGTGGACCTGGCCACCCCGCTCTTCGCCGGCGTACTGCTGACCGCCGCGGTGGCCGCACTGGCCATGAGCCGCCCCGCCGTACGCCCACCCGGCCCGCTGCGGACGCTGCTCGCCGGCTACGGCTGGGCGGTGGCGTTCGTCCTCGCCGTGGTCGTGCCGGACGTCCGGGTGCTGGTGATCCTCGGCTACCTGCCGATACTGATCGTCGGTGCGCCGTTCGGCTGGCCGCCGGTCGACTACGCCGACATCTTCAACTGGGCGCTGTTCGCCCGGTTCGCCGCGCTGGCCGGCGGGCTGCTGCTGGCCGGGGCGGTGCTCGCCTGGCAGCGCCGCACCGCCGCAGCCTGCGTGGGCTGCGGTCGCGACCACACCGACCGAGGGTGGACCACCCCGGCCGCCGCCGCCCGCTGGGGCCGGTGGGCCGCCGGCACCGCCGCCGTCATCCCGTTCACGTACGCGCTGACCCGGTTCGCCTGGGCGGCCGGCATCCCGCTCGGCATCTCCCGGGAGTTCCTCACCGAGATGCAGGACAGCGGGCTGGTGTGGGCCGGGTTCGGGCTGGGCGCGTTCGCCACCGTCGGCGCGATCCTCACCCTCGGGCTGGTGCAGCGCTGGGGCGAGCGGTTCCCCCGCTGGATGCTCGGCCTGGCCGGTCGTCGGGTGCCGGTGACGCTGGCCGTGGTGCCGGCCACCCTCGTCGCCATCGCGGTGACCGCGGCCTCGTTCGGACTGCTCAGCAACCCGAAATTCTGGGAACTCACCGGCGGGCTCAGCCTGACCGGGGCGCCGATGCTGCTCTGGCCGCTGTGGGGCGTGGCGCTCGGCGTCGCCACGTACGCGTACCACCTGCGCCGCCGCGGAGCCTGCCGGCGCTGCGGTCGGGGTTGATCCGACATGTCGCCGCGGCCGGTCACCGGATCGATGGTCCTTCCCGCCCGGACGCCGGATTTTGGATGGCCGGATGGCCGAGAACAATGTCTGCGGACCGCACTGTGGCGTTGAACCGGATGACCCGCCCGACCCACCGCGCAATCAGCGTGAGGCCGCTAGGATGACCCGGTTCGTCGGCGGGGTCGGCGTTACGTGACGGGTCTCGGCCCGACGGTTTCCGCACAATTCATTGCTCACTCGGGCGCGAGTCCTTTTCGCGGGTGGACGGATCATGATGGATACGACCGATGGCGCACCGCAGGGCACCCTCGTGGACCTCAGTGACGTGAGCCTGGCTGATCTTCAGGAGTTGGACCAGTCGGTGTTCGCCCACTCGCTACGCCGAATCCTCGACGAGATCGACCGCCCCCAGGAGGCGGTCGCCGGGTGGAACTCGGCGATGTGAGGATGCCGGGCGGCGGGCGCGGCATGACGGGGACCGTCACGGTAGCCGAGGGCGGCGTCGCCGCCCGCCCGCGGCCCGTCCCGTTCTCGGAGTTCATTCTCAAGGTCCACAGCAGGTGCAACCTGGCCTGCGACTACTGCTACATGTACGAACTGGCGGACCGCAGCGCCCTCTCCGACCCCCTGCTGATGGCCCCGGCGATCTTCGACCACGCCTGCCAGCGGATACGTGAACACGTCCGCGCCCACGACCAGACCGATGTGCGGATCGTCCTGCACGGCGGTGAACCGCTCCTGGTCGGCGCTCCCAACCTGGTCCGAATGGCGGACCGGCTCCGGGAGGCGGTCGCGCCATCGCAGGCCCAGGTCAGCGTGCAGACCAACGGCACCCTCCTGACTCCACACGCTCTCTCCCTGCTGGCCGACGCCCGGGTGCGGGTGGGCGTGAGTCTGGACGGGGACCGGACGTCGAACGACAGGCACCGGCGGTACGCGTCGGGCCGCAGCAGCTACGACGAGGTCGACCGCGCCCTGCGCCTGCTCGCCGAACGGCCCGACTCGTACGCGGGTGTGCTCTGCGTCGTGGACCTCGCCGCCGATCCGCGACAGACCTACGAGACGCTGGTGTCGTACCGGCCGCCGATGGTGGACTTCCTGCTCCCGCACGCCAACTGGGAGGCGCCGCCGCGGCGGGGTGACGGCCCGAGCCCTTACGGCACCTGGTTGGCCGCCGCCTTCGATGCCTGGTACGACACCTCGCCCCGGCTGACCCGGGTGCGTCTCTTCGAAGAACTCATCAATCTGCTGTTCGGAGGGCGGAGCCGGACCGAGTCCCTCGGGCTGAGCCCGGTGGCCGCAGTGGTGATCAACACCGACGGGGCGTACGAGCAGGTCGACACCCTGCGCTCCACCTACCCCGGCGCGGTCGGCACCGACCTGACCGTCTTCACCGACTCCCTCGACGATGTGCTGCGGCACCCCGCCGTCGTCGCCCGCCAGGTGGGAGTTGAGGCCCTCGCCGCCTCCTGCCGAGCGTGCCCCGTGCACCGGGTCTGCGGTGCCGGCAACTATCCCCATCGGTACCGGGAGGGAAGCTTCACCAACCCGTCCGTCTACTGCCCCGATCTTCTGCTGCTCATCGCCCATGTGGAACGACGCCTGCGAGCGGACCTGGCAGCCATGCCCCGGGAGCGGTCGTGACGGGATACCACCGGCTCGCCCCCGACGACCTCGCGGCGCTCGCGGCTGGCCTCGGTGACCGGAGGACGATCCGTCTGCTGCGTGACGGTCAGGTGAGCAAACGCATGCTTCAGCTGCGCGCGCTCCTCGACACCGCCGATTCGGAGGAGACCGCCCGACACTTCGCGTTGTGGGCCACGGCGGCGGACCGGTCGCCCGAGGCGGGGCCGGCGGTGCTGGCCCTGCCGCACACCGGTGCCTGGTTGGCCACCGCGCTGCGGCGACTGCGTACGCCGATGCCGTCCGGTTCGGCGTCCGCCGCGGCAGTCGGCCGGACGACCGGCGGGTTGGTGGTGGAGGCCGCACCCGAGTGGCCCGTCGAAGCCGAGCTGACCCCGCTCGGGTCGATCGCCGCGGTGGCGGCCCTCCGGGCCGGAATGGACTTCGAGCTCAGCGTCACGCCGCGCGATGGGGTCGTCTACCTGCCCACGCTCGGGCTCGCGCGGGTGGGGGACGCGCAGCGGGTGACCATCAAACGGGCGGGGTTGCACCTCCTGGTCGGGCCGGTCACGGTGTCGCTGGTTCCTCCGCCGGACGCCGGGCCGGGTGCGGAGACCGACGGCTGGTCCGGCCTGCACCGACTGTGCAGCACCGCAGACGGGTTGACGCTGCGGATCACTCTCGACGATCTCGACCCGTACCGGGACCGG
The DNA here is from genome assembly GCF_900090275.1 of Micromonospora zamorensis. NCBI lineage: Bacteria > Bacillati > Actinomycetota > Actinomycetes > Micromonosporales > Micromonosporaceae > Micromonospora > Micromonospora zamorensis. The sequence goes on from NZ_LT607755.1 coordinate 268,280, forward strand.
CACCAGCTGTGCGCCGCGGACCGGCTCACACCCGCCGAGGTTTCCGAGTGGCAACGGCTGCTCGACGAGGCCTGGCCGATGCTGGTGCGTCACCACCGTCGGCACGCCGAGGCGATCGCCGAGGGCCTGCGCTGCCTCGTGCCGCTGCTGGCCGATTCGGTCAGCGCCGGGGTCAACGTCACCAGCATGGACGCCTTCGGGTCGGTCTCGATGACCCGTCCGATCGACGGGGAGGCGTTCGCGCTCGGCCTGCTGCACGAGTTCCAGCACGCCAAGCTCGGAGCGACGATCGACGTCGAGCCCCTCTACGACCGTGACGACCGGCGCTACTACTACGCCCCCTGGCGCGACGATCCGCGTCCTCTCGGCGCCGTCCTCCAGGGTGTCTACGCCTTCATCGCGGTGACCGAGTTCTGGCGGGGGCGTCGTGCGTTACGCAGTGGTGGCCCAGCCCGGTTGGCCGAGGTGGAATTCGCCCGCTGGCGCGACCGCGTGTCCCGCACCTGCGCCGACATCGAGTCCTTCGGCCGTCTGACCGCGGCCGGCCGCGAATTCGTCACCGGTCTGCGGCGGGTCATCGACGACTGGCGGGACCCGGTGGACCCGGGGGCGGCCGAGCTCGCCAGGGAGGCCGCCGAGGACCACTGGACGGTCTGGCGACTGCGGAACCGCCGGCCGGACCCGGACGCCGTCCACCAGCTCGCCGCCGCCCGCGCGGCCGGCCTGCCGTGCCCCGCCGCCATCGTCACGCTGCGGGTGGAACCGGCCGACGGCCGATGGCTGAGCCTCAGCCCACGGCTCGACCTGGTGCGGCTGCGGTTGAGCGATCCGGAGCGGTTCATGCGGCTGCGCACCGGCGCGGAACGCCTCGTCGACGCACTGCCCATGGCGTCCGACGGTGACCTGGCCCTCGCCGCCGGGGATGACCTCGCCGCCCGCGAGAGCTACCGCGGGCAGGTGTGCGCCGATCCGGAGCAGCTCTCCGCCTGGGTCGGCCTGGCCCTCGCCGAGCAGCGCCTGACTGCGGCGCAGAAGACCGGCGGCGCCGACCCGGAGCTGTGCCGTGCGGTGTACCTGCGGCTGCGCGCGGCCGGGCACCCGGAGGATCCACTCGAACTGGCCCGCTGGCTGGCTCCGGTCACCTGCGTGGCGGCAGCGGGCATCGAGCATGACGGCGCGTCGTCGACTACGTCGGTGGCGGTTCCAGATCGCAGTTGAGGCGGTTCGCCTCGACCAGGGCGATGGTGTTCGGGTGGCTGTCACCCAGGACGCGGCGGAAGAGGGGCATCACCGCGTCACGCAGAGCGCGGGCACCTCGGTGGTCTCCGGCGACACTCAGACTGGTGGCCAGGTTGTTCGCCACCGCGAGGGTGTCCGGGTGGGACGGCCCGAGGATGCGCTGCGCCCGCTCGTAACAGTCCTGGTCGGCGGCGAGGGCCGCCGCGAACTCCCGACGCACGTACCAGCAGTTGGCGAGGTTGATGTTCGCGGCCAGCGTGTACGGATGGTCCGCCCCGACCCGTTCGGTGAAACGGTTGACGACCTCGTCGGACAGCGTGAAGGCCGCCTCCAGGTCCCCGGCCTTCCGGAGGAAGATGGCCAGGTTGTTGCCGTACGCCAGGGTGAACAGGTGGTCCTCGCCCATTGCGTCCCGATACCACCGGTACACCGGCCGTGCCCGGCGAAGCGCGCCCGCGTCGTCCTCCAGAGCGGACTCGTCACAGGCCAGATTCATCGCGGCGGCCTGCACGTCCGGATGATCGGGGCCGTGCCGACGGCGGGAACGGACCAGCACGTCCGCGCTCAACGCGTGGGCCCGCTCGAACTCGCCCAACTTCCGGAGGGTCACCGCGTAGTTCTTGGCTACCCGTAGCGTCTCGCTGTCCTCCTCACCGAGCACCTCCCGGTCCGCCTCCACCGCTGCCTCCAGGACCCTGCGGGACTCGGTGAGGTCGCCCGTGTCGCGCAGGTCGCGGCCGTACTGCCCTTCGGAGAAGAGGGTGTACGGGTGCATCGGACCGAGCGTGTCGCGGCGGCGGGCCAGGGTGCGTTCGTTGAGCCGCAACGCCCCACGCAGATCGCCGACCAGCCGGAGCGACAGGGCCAGGTTGTGCGCGGCGATCAACGCCCGTGGGTGTTCCTCGCCGAACACCTCACGGGCCAACTCCTCCGTGCGGGTGTCCAACTCGCGCGCCCGTTCGAAGAACCCGAGCGCGCGCAGGTCCGCGGCGAGGCTGCCCGCGACGATCACCGTGTACTCGTGGTCCTCGCCGAGCGTGTCGGAGAGCCGCTGGTACACGTCCTGATCGATGTCGTACGCGGCCTGGTACTGCGCCTCGAGGCGCAGCGCGTTGGCGAGGTGGAAGCGCATCATCTGGGTCGGCGGGTCGTCAGCGCCATGCTCCGCCCGCCACGCCTCGATCGCCTTCTCGGCCAGCTCGGAGCAGGTGGCGAAGTCGACCCGTGTCCACATGTAGCGGGCCACGTCGAGCAACAGTTGTCGGACCTCCGGCTGGGGCGAGTTGAGGGTCTTCGACGGCAGCAGGTGGGGCCAGAGATCCGCGTAGATCGGCCAGTTGCGGGGCTGGTCGGGGTCCTTCGGGTTGGCGGCGGCGAGGATCGCGTGCACGTGACGCCGGTTCTCCGCCTTGGCCTCGTCGGACATGGACTCCCGGATCAGCTCCTGCACCAGTGGGTGCATGCGGAGGCTGGTCTGGTTGCCGTCGTCACCGCGGTCCGGAGTGCGCCCGCGCCCGCCGCGCACGCTGTCGATTCGCGCCAGCGCGTACCGGCCGACATCCCGCAGCGCGCGCCCCATGAGCAGGGGATCCCGTACCGACGGATCGTAGGGGAGAAGCACGTTGATGAAACTGTCGTCGTAGAGCAGCGACATCGGGATCGGCTCGGCGGCGAAGAAGGCGCAGACCTCCAGCAGCTTCGCCGCCGCCGGATTGCGCTCCCGCAGGCTCTCCAGGGAGACGAGCCACGGCTCCGCGCCGGTCTGTTGATAGTCGGTGGGGAGCTCGTCGGAGAGCATGCCTGGCAGATACCGGCGCAGTCGCTGAAGATACTGGACGGCCGACTCGCCAGTGGTGGCGAGCCATGCTCCCGCCTGCTCGACGGCGAGCGGCAGGTCGCCCAGGCGGTCAGCGACCATCTCGGCATCAGCCAGGGGCAGGCGTGGGATTCGCCGACGCAACAACGCGGTGCTCTCCGCGCGGTCGAAGGCACCCACCTCAAAATTGCGGGCGTGCCGCGCCCAGACGTGGTTGCGGGTGGTGACGAGCACGTGGCCAGGCCCCTGCGGCATCAGGTCGTGCAACTCAGCGGGGTCGTCGGCGTTGTCGAGCACCAACAGCCACCGCCGGAAGGGGTCACCCCGGCGCAGGGCGTCCAGCACCCACTGGACCCGCTCGGCGACGTTGCCCCCGAGGGGTGTGTCCGCCTTGTCCGCCAGCCGGTCGGCGAGCGAGGCCAGAGCGAGCCGCATGACGCTCGGTTGCTGCGCGGAGATCCACCAGACGACGTCGTACTCGGCGCGGAAGCGGTAGGCGTATTCCAGGGCGATCTGGCTCTTGCCGACGCCACCCAGGCCGTGCAGTGCGAGCGGGGTGTGCCGGGCCTCGGCCGACGACAGCCAGTCGCGCATCTCCTCCAGGAGTCGGCTGCGGCCGACGAACTGGACGTTACGCGGCAACGGCACCCGCCAGACCGGTGGCTCGTTGCCGGGGAACCGCCGTCGCTGCCCGGCACCCTCCGGGTCGGTCGCCGGGCGGGCGGGATGGTCCAGGGCCTCAAGCAGACGGGTGGCGGCCTCCTCCTGCGTGGCGCCCACCAGGTCCACCGGAACGCGTTCCAGGAACACCGCAGGCGCCCGGGAATTGTCCAACCGGACGGGCACCAGGAAGTTGCCGCCGCTGCCCGACTCGTAGCTGGTGGCCTGGGACCACAACTCGCTGGCGTTCGACGACTGCATGTATTCCTGGGACAGCAGCACCACCAGCCGGGCCGCGTCCTTGAAACCGACGGCCGTCGACGTCCCCTCGACAGGGCTGGCCGGAAAGTCGACCTCTCGCATCACCGTACGCAGCCCGGCCGAACGGAGCTCGTCGCGGACCCATTCGGCCCAGGACCGGTCGAGGGAGACGTAGCTGACGAAGACGTCCGGTGCGGCACCGGAGATGCGTTGCCTCTCGAACTTGGCCAACCACTGACGGCGCAGCCGATCCTCCATGGCTGGCAGGCTGTCGACCGAGTCCTCGGTGATCGCCTTGGTCAGTCGTTCGTATGCGGCGAGCAGGGTGCCCTCATGGTGGGCCCGGTCGCCGAACCCCGCCAGGATCTCCTCGTACGCGTAGTAGGGCTGGTAGGGGATCTCGATCTCACCCCAGTACCGGTCGCTCTCCTCTACGGAAGTCCGGGGCAGCAGGGGCGCGAAGCGGCGGCGCGCGTGGTCCCGGCCCGCCTCCAACTTGAGCTGCTCGGCGTTGTCCACACGCATCGGGACCGGCAGGATTCGGACCGGTCGGTCGCCGCGCTGCCGGATGATGGAGCGGGTGACGCCGGCAGCTCCGTCGATGCTCTGGTCGTTGAGCGTGAAGGAGGTGACCACGGCGTCGGGCAGCCGCACGGTGCAGATGCCCGCCCCGTCGCTGACGCCGGTCCGGCTGTCGATCAGCACGTAGTCGTAGTTGTCCCGCATGCTGGTGGCCAGTGCGTCGAGGAAGCTGTTGCCGCCCAGCTTCTCGAAGAACGCCTGCCAGTCGAAGGTGCTCACGGCCTTGGTGTATGCCGTGTCCTGTCGGCCGGCGGGTAACAGGTCCAGGCTGCCCTTTGGAGTCGGACCCGCAGAAGGCCGGACGGCCGAGTTGGGAGCGGGGAAATCCCAGTGCAGCGAGACGGCGTGGTGCAGCACGTCGGCGGCGCTGCCGAGCCAGTCCTCGTCCTCCGTCTCCTCCAACGGTCGAACGACCGCCTCGGCGTAGTCGCGGACCATGTCGATGATCCCGGTCGACGTCCGCAGATCCTTGTCGAGGAGGAACGGATGGAAATACTTGTGCAGACCGGGGGATTCCAGGTCCCAGTCGACAGCGAGCACCCGGTAGCCGTTGGCCGCCAGGATCCAGGCGACGTTGGCGAGCGCCATGGTGCGGCCGGTGCCACCCTTGTACGAGTAGAACGTAATGATTCGACCCTCGACACCATCGCCGGTGATGCCCGGGTCAGCGCTCGTTGTCACGGCCGTCCTCCGGTGTGGTGTCGTCGCTCTCCGCGCCCCAGGGCCCGTCGATGCGTGGTGGTCGGGTGTCCGTGGTGAGGCTGGGGGGCCGGTGCACCGCTCCTCGGCTGAACACCCGGTTACGAGCGACCTCCAGGACCTCCGGCAGCTCCTCCTGGAAGGCGCGGTGGGTGAGGATGTTGGACCGGTAGAGCTCGTCGTCCGAGGCCAGGTCGTCGAAGATCTCCCGACACGCGCGCGACAGTGACTGCCAGTGCTCCCGGGTCTCCGTGTCGTCGCGGCTGCTCGGGATCAGCACCGCCGTGGTGCCACCGTCGCGCAGGGCGGCAGTGGCGTGGGCGGCCAGCGACTGTCGTTGCTCGGGCAGGCGAGTCAGCCAGGCGTCGACGATCAGCACCATGATCTGGTTGTAGCGGGCGGCCTGCTCGGCGCGCCGGGCCAGTTCCGTCAGGTCCACCACCGTTGACCGGTAGCTGTGGTCGGCCGCGATCTCACGGGCGTAGTCGACGACCGGGTCGGGCAGCGGCGGCCCGTACGGTGCCCAGTCCAACGCGCGGTTGCCGTACGTGGTCACGTGTTGGCGTACCGTGCTCATCTCGTCCCGGTGCGACGCCGCGACGATGAAGTGGACCAGCATCGGTGCGAACTGGTCGACGTCCGCCGCGAGCTGCCCGGGCGCCTGGTGGAAGGCGCTGGGCGTGGCGCGCAGGTCGATAGTGCGCTGGCCCTCCGGCAGCGGATGCTCCTCCACACTGGACACGATCTGATTGGCCAGTTCGAAGAGGAACGTGCGGTAGTCGTCGCTGTGCCGTTGCAGTCGCATCAGCTGCCGGACCCCCAGCCGCTGATAGAGGTCGCCCAGGCTGTGGGAGGAATATTGCAGCGGGGAGGCGACCGGATGGATGCGGCCGGGTCGGGCCGGGATCCACATCAGCGGTTTGAGGAGCGAGCTGTCCACCCCGTTCTGCTGGTCGTAGCGGGCAGTGCGGTCGGCGAAGATCCGCCATTCCTGGCCGCAGGGCTCGCTCTGGAAATATCTCGGCGTCATCAGAGCGAGAAAGGATCGGCACGTGCTCAGCGCCTCGACCAGCCGCTGCGGCCACCGCTCGCCCAGCAGGATGGTGCGATCGACGAAACCCACCCGCTCGTCGCGGGGCAGACCCGCGATCAGCCGTACCTCTGCGCTGAGATCCTCGTAAAGACGTTGGACCAGTGCGTCCTCGTCGCCCCTCGCGTAACTGAGGAAGAAGTACAGCACCGCACCTCCGCGCCGGGAGAGGTTGACCATCGGATGGCCGGGCCGTGACCCCGTCGGCCACGGCCATTTTTCGGCGGCCGTAAACGGCGGAGCTAACCGTGAGTATAGGGGCGGAGACGGCGTGCCACAGCCCGCCGATCGGCGCATCAAGAGGGCGTCTCGGATATCACTTTCCGTATTGGCGTAGGTCGACTCCGGGGTGAGCTAGCGTGGGTCGGGTGACTGCGCCTACCCCGGTAATCCCGGTTCCACCGGCCGACCTGCCCGGCACGCTCGGCGCGCTTCGGGCGGCCGGTCACCAGTACCGCACCGTCAAGCAGGAACTCCGCGACAACCTCCTCGCCCGGATGCGCTCCGGCGAGGCCCGTTTCCCCGGCATCGTCGGCTACGACGACAGCGTGCTGCCCGAGGTTGAGCGGGCGCTGCTCGCCGGGCACGACATGGTGCTGCTCGGTGAGCGCGGCCAGGGCAAGACCCGACTGATCCGCGCACTCGGCGCGCTGCTCGACGAGTGGACCCCGGTCATCCCCGGCTCGGTGCTCAACGAGCACCCCATGCACCCGCTCACCCCGGCTTCCCGTGCCCAGGTCGCCGAGGCCGGTGACGACCAGCCGGTCGGCTGGCTGCACCGCTCGATGCGCTACGGCGAGAAGCTCGCCACCCCGGACACCAGCGTCGGCGACCTGATCGGTGACGTGGACCCGATCCGGATCGCCCAGGGCCGCACCCTCGGCGACCCGGAGACCATCCACTTCGGGTTGGTGCCGCGCACCAACCGCGGCATCTTCGCCGTCAACGAGCTGCCCGACCTGGCCGAGCGGATCCAGGTGGCGCTGCTCAACGTGCTGGAGGAGCGGGACATCCAGGTCCGCGGCTACCAGCTGCGGCTTCCGCTGGACCTGCTCCTGGTCGCCAGCGCCAACCCGGAGGACTACACCAACCGGGGCCGGATCATCACGCCGCTCAAGGACCGGTTCGGCGCGGAGATCCGCACCCACTACCCGGTCGACCTGGACTTGGAGCTGGACCTCATCCGGCAGGAGGCCGACCTGGTCGCCGCCGTGCCGGAGCACGTCCTGGAGGTGCTGGCCCGCTTCGCCCGCGCGGTGCGGGAGTCGCCGTCGGTGGACCCGCGCTCCGGGGTCTCCGCCCGGTTCGCCATCGCCGCCGCCGAGACGGTCGCCGGCGCCGCGCTGCGCCGCGCCGGTCTGCTCGCCGCCACCACCACCCCGGACGGGCGGCCCGAGGCGGCGGTGGCCCGGGTCGGCGACGCCGTGTCGGTGACCAGCACCCTGCGCGGCAAGGTCGAGTTCGAGAGCGGCGAGGAGGGGCGGGAGATCGAGATCCTCGCCCACCTGCTGCGGACCGCGACCGCCGAGACGTTCCGGGCGCACCTGGCCGGGTTGGACCTGTCCGGCTTCACGGCGCTCGTCGAGGACGGCGCGGCGATCGAGACCGGAGAGCTGGTCAGTGCCTCCGAGCTGCTGCGCCAGGTCGGCACCGTGCCCGGCCTGGCGAAGGTCCTCGACCGGCTCGGCCTGGGCGACGCGCCCACCCCGGAGGAAGCGGCGGGTGCCGTCGAGTTCGTGCTGGAAGGGCTACACCTGACCCGCCGGCTCGGCAAGGACGTCACCGACTCCGGGCGCACCGTCTACGGCGGCCGGGGCTGACCGTGGCCGGCAACCGGTTCCGGTACGGGCAGTGGAACGGCGGGCCCGACCCGCTCGCACCCCCGTACGACGTGCGTGAGGCGGTGGACGCGGTCGGCGCCGAGGTGCTGGCCGGCGGAAGCCTGCGGGAGGCGCTGCGCGACCTGCTGCGCCGTGGCCCCCAGGGGCGGGGTGGGCTGGACGACCTGGCTGCCCGGGCTCGGCGGCTGCGCCGGGAGGCGCTGCGTCGCGGTGACCTGGACGGCGCGGTGACCAGGGCCCAGGCTCTGCTCGACCAGGCTCTCGCCGCCGAGCGGGACGAGTTGCGCGGGCGCGACGACGACGCCGCGCGGTTCGCCGAGTCGGTGCTGGACAACCTGCCCCGTTCCACCGCCCGAGCGGTGGAGGAGCTGTCCGGCTACCAGTGGGCCAGCGACGACGCCCGCCGCTCGTACCAGCAGATCCTCGACCAACTTCGCGACGACGTGCTCGGTCAGCGGTTCGCCGGGCTGCGCGACGCCGTGCGCGCGTCCGCCGACCCGGCCGCCCAGCAGCGGCTCGCCGAGATGATGGGCGACCTGAACGACCTGCTTGCCCGGCACGGTCGCGCGGAGGACACCACCGACGCGTTCGCCGAGTTCATGCGCAGACACGGCGACTTCTTCCCGGAGAAGCCGGAGACGGTCGACGAGCTGATCGACGTGCTGGCCCGCCGCTCGGCGGCCGGTGAGCGGCTGATGAACTCGCTCTCCGACCGGCAGCGCGCCGAGCTGGCCGGTCTGATGCAGCAGTCGCTCGGCGACCGCCTCTCCGGGGAGTTGTCAGCGCTCGACGCGAACCTGCGGGCACTGCGGCCCGACCTGCGCTGGGGACGTGGCGAACGGGTCCGAGGTGACCAGCCACTGGACTACGCCGACGCGGCCGGCGCGTTGGGTGAGATCGGTGACCTGGACGACCTGCTGGACCAGCTCGACCAGGAACACCCCGGGGCGACCCTGGACGACGTGGACGTCGACGCGGTGGCCCGGACGCTGGGACGGGACGCCGCCGACGACGTCCGCCGACTGCGCGATCTGGAGCGGGAGCTTCGCCGGCAGGGCTGGGTGAGCCGGGACGCCGAAGGGCTCACGCTGAGCCCGAAGGCGCTGCGCCGGCTCGGCGGGACCGCGCTGCGACGGGTCTTCTCCGACCTGACCGCCGGGCCGCGCGGCCAGCACGACCTGCGCTCGGCGGGGGCCGCCGGCGAGGTCAGCGGTGCGTCACGACCCTGGGAGTACGGCGACGAGCAGCCGTTGGACGTGGTCCGGACGTTGACCCGGGCGGTCAGCCGGGCGGGGCCGACGGTCCCGGTGCAGCTCGCGGTGGACGACTTCGAGGTGGTGGAGACCGAGAAGCGGGCCTCGGCGGCGGTGGTGCTCTGCGTCGACCTGTCGTACTCGATGATCTCTCAGGGTCGTTGGGGGCCGATGAAGCAGACGGCGCTGGCGCTGGCGCACCTCATGGAGACGCGTTTCCCGCAGGACGCCCTGCAGATCGTGGGCTTCGGCCGGGAGGCGACGACGCTCACCCAGCAGGAGCTGGCCGCCGTCGAGCCGGACGGGGAACAGGGCACCAACCTCCAGCACGCGCTGCGGTTGGCTGGTCGGCACCTGCGCCGACACCCGGACGCCGAGCCGGTGGTCCTGGTCGTCACCGACGGCGAGCCGACCGCCCACCTCGACCCGGACGACGGGGAGGCGCTGTTCCACTGGCCGCCGCTGCCGGAGACGATCGAGGCGACGGTTCGCGAGGTGGACCGGCTGAGCCGCTACGGCGCCACGCTCAACCTGTTCATGCTCGGCGACGACCCGGGCCTGCGGCGTTTCGTGGACGCGGTGGCCCGCCGCAGTCGAGGCCGGATGTTCACGCCGGACACCGACGACCTCGGCGAGTACGTGGTCTCCGACTACCTTCGCTCCCGCCAATCCCGCCGCTAACTCCCGGCGGGGCGGGTTGACTGGGGGAATGGAGAGCGGGGGAATGCGGCGGGCTTACGGTGCGCTGTTCGCGGAGGTCGACGCTGGCGGGTTCGGTCCGGCTCCGGAGGGGCAGCTCAGCGCCGAGCAGATCGTCGCGCATCTGGTCGCCAACGACGAGCTGATGATCCAGGCCACCGAGGCGCTGCTGGCCGGGTCGCCGTTCGCCTACTACGAGATGGAGGAGGACTTCCACCGTCCGCAGCTCGACGCGCTGGCCGCCGAGCAGGGTGGTCTGCGGGGTCTCACGGCTCTGCTGCACGGCACCAGCGACCGGTTGTGCGGGCTGGTCGACCAGCTCGGCCTGGCGGCGGAGACCCCGGTCGAGACTCACCTGCGCGAGGGCTTCGACCTCATCGTCGAGGAGTCGCTGCCGTGGTCCCGCACCCTCGACCTGCACACCCGGGTCCACCTGCCCAAACACCAGGCCCAGCTGCACCTGCTCCGCTCCTGAAGCGGGCGTCGGGCATCGCGCTCAAAGTTGCGATGCCCTGGGCGGTGGCTTTAGGCCCGCGGCGGCAGGACCACTCAGGCGCCGGGTGCGCGGCGGGGGTGCCTGGCGGGATCAGCCGCCGATCAGCTCGCTTCGCGGGTGGAAGGTGCGGCGGTAGGTCGAGGGCGCTACGCCGATGCGTTGGTGGAGCTGCTGGCGCAGGGCGGCGGTGGTGCCGAAACCCGAGCGGTGGGCGATCTGGTCGACGGTGAGGTCGGTCGTCTCCAGCAGCAGTCGCGCGTGGTCGGTGCGCTGTTGCAGCAACCACTGGGCCGGGCTCAGGCCGGTCTCGGACCGGAAGCGCCGGGTGAAGGTGCGCACGCTCATCCGCGCCTGCTCGGCCAGGTCGCGCAGCGCGATCGGCTCGTGCAGCCGCTGCCGCGCCCACTCCCGCGCGCTCGCGGTGCTGGTGTCGGTGGCCTTCGGCACCGGCCGCTCGATGTACTGCGCCTGGCCACCGTCGCGCCACGGCGGCATCACGCAGCGCCGCGCGGCCCGGTTGGCCACCTCGCTGCCGTGGTCGAGGCGGATGACGTGCAGGCAGAGGTCGATGCCGGCGGCGACCCCGGCCGAGGTGAGCACCTGATCGTCGGCGATGAAGAGCACGCCCGGGTCGAGGTCCACCCGGCCGTGCAGGCTGCGGAACCGCTCGGCGTACGCCCAGTGGGTCGTTGCCCGACGCCCGTCGAGCAGCCCGGCGGCGGCCAGCACGAACGCTCCCGTGCAGATCGACATGATCCGGACACCCCGCTCGTGTGCCCCACGCAGCGCCTCGGCGACCTCCGGCTCGACGGTGCCCGAGATCAACGCGGTGCCGTCGTGGATGCCCGGGACGATCACCGTGTCGGCGGTGTCGAGCAGTTCCAGACCATGGTCGGGGACCACCTGGAAGCCGGCGGTGCTGCGCACCGGTCGCCCGCCCGGGGTGCACACCCGCACGTCGTAAAAGGGCGTCTGGTCGGCGGCCCGGGCGGTGCTGAAGACCTGCGCGGGGGTGCCGAGGTCCAGGCCGACCACGTGGTCCAGGGCGAGTACGGCGATCCGGTGCGGGCGAACGGTCATGGCCCGATTATTGCGCATGATGGCTTTCCGGCCACTCGTCGTGCCGTACGGCCCCGCCCAGACTGGTGCCGTGTTCAAGAACCGCCGTCTGCATCCCGCCTGGCTGGTCGCCGCCGTCGCCTTCGTGGCGCTGGTCGGTGCTGCCGGCTTCCGCGCCACCCCGTCGGTGCTGCTGCACCCGCTGCACGAGGAGTTCGGCTGGCCACTGGCCACGATCTCCGCAGCCGTCTCGGTCAACCTGCTGCTCTACGGGCTGACCGCGCCGTTCGCCGCCGCCCTGATGGACCGGTTCGGCATCCGCCGGGTGGTCTCGGTGGCGCTACTGCTGGTCGCCGCGGGCAGCGGGCTGACTGTCTTCATGAGCGCCAGCTGGCAGCTCCTGCTCTGCTGGGGTGTGCTGGTCGGCCTGGGCACCGGGTCGATGGCGCTGGCGTTCGTGGCCACCATCACCGGGCGCTGGTTCGTCCGGCGAAGGGGCCTGGTCACCGGGGTGCTGACCGCCGGCGGGGCCGCCGGACAACTGGTGTTCCTGCCACTGATCGCCATCCTGGTGCGCGACCACGGCTGGCGTACGGCGGCACTCGTCGTGGCCGGAGCCGCGCTGGCGGTCGTACCCCTGGTGGTGTGGTTCCTGCGCGAGCACCCGGCGGATCTCGGTCTGCCCGCCTACGGGGCGGACGAGGTCGTCGCGGCGCCCCCGGCGACCGGCGGCGCGGCGGCCCGGGCGCTGGGCGCGCTGGCGACCGCGGCCCGGACCCGCCCGTTCTGGCTGCTGGCCGGGGGGTTCGCGATCTGCGGCGCGACGACCAACGGCCTGGTCGGCACCCACTTCGTGCCGGCGGCGCACGACCACGGCATGGCCCAGACCACGGCGGCCGGGCTGCTCGCCCTGGTTGGGCTCTTCGACATCGTCGGCACTATCGCCTCCGGCTGGCTCACCGACCGGGTGGACAGTCGGTTGCTGCTCGGCATGTACTACGCGCTGCGTGGGGCGTCCCTGCTGGTGCTGCCGAGCCTGTTCTCCGGCACCGCCGAGCCGAGCATGCTGGTGTTCATCGTCTTCTACGGCCTGGACTGGGTGGCCACCGTGCCGCCGACCGTGGCGTTGTGCCGGGAGTATTTCGGTGGCGCCGGAGCGGTGGTGTTCGGCTGGGTGTTCGCCGCGCACCAACTCGGCGCGGCGGTCGCGGCGACCGGTGCGGGGCTGGTCCGCGACCGGCTCGGCGACTACGCGATGGCCTGGTACGTGGCGGGCGCGCTGTCGATCGGCGCGGCCGGACTGTCGTTGCTGCTGCGTCGGCGACCGGGCCGGCCGGTGCCGGAGGCCGTGCTGGCCGCCGCGACCGCCCCGAAGGCGTGGAGCTTCCGAGGCTGAGGCCGTGCCGGCGGCAGCGACCGCGGTCGGTCAGCTCACGGTCCACTGCTGGGCCGGCCGGCCGTCGCAGGGCCGCTGCCGGACCTCGTCGCCCGCCTCGACGCCGTCGTCGTCGGCCTGCGCGCACTTGCCGCTGTGCGCCGCGACCAGCAGCACCGGGCCGGTGCCGGTCGCGGTGAGCCGCCACTGCTGGTTGGCCTCGCCGTGGCAGGGCCACTGCACCACCCGTGCGCCGTCGTCCCGGCTGCCGCCCTCGACGTCCAGGCACTGCCCGTGGGCCGCGTTGGTCAACGTCAGCACGTCCGCGCCGACCGGGTTGACCACCCACTGCTGCTCCGGGCCGCCGCTGCACGCGGCCAACTGGGCGCCGGCCTTCTCGCCGTCGCCGTCGAGCCCGAGGCAGAGCCCGGAGGCGCCCCGGAGCACCCGGGGCCCGGTGGGTGGCCCGGCCGGGGTCGCCGACGGGGTCGGTGATGGCTCGGCCGGTGCGCTCGGGTCAGCCGCCGGGTCGGTCGGCGCCGCGGCGCTGGACGACGCGCCGACCGTCGCCGGCACGGGCTGCTCGTCCTGCCCGTCGAGCAGCCCGGTGGCGAAGACCACCCCGAGGAGCGCGCCGACGACCCCGACAGCCACCGCGACCCGCAGCAGCGGGTCGGCCAGCGGCCCGGGGCGGTGTGCCTGTCGCCCGCCGTAGACGGTGCCGGCGGGGTCGGGGCGTTCGTGGGGCGCGGACATACGCGTCATCCTCGCCCACGGCGGCGCGCCGGAGCCAGCCCGGCGGTCAGTCGACGACCCGGACGTCCTTCCAGAACGCCACCCGGTCACGCACCATCTCGGCGTCCGGCTTGGGCTCCGGGTAATACCAGACGGCGTCCGCGCTGGTGCTGCCCTCGTGCTCAAGGGTGTAGTACGAGGCGGTGCCCTTCCACGGGCAGACGGTGTGCGTCGCGGACTCCCGGATCAGGTCGTCGCGCAGGGCGGAGCGGGGGAAGTAGTGGTTGCCCTCCACCAGCACGGTGTCGTCGCTCTCGGCGACGACCAGGTCGTTCCACACGGCTTTTGGCATGTCTCCAACACTAGGCCGTGGCAGTGACGTCGGCAGCGCTCAGCGGGTCGGCTGCGGGTCGGTGACGTCGGCCACTGTGGCGTCGAGGGCGGCGATCACTGCATCGGCGTCGGCGGCGATGGCGAGGCCGCGTTCACCGGCGCCGAGACTGATCTCCCGGCCGCGCAGTCGCTCGTCGGCGATCACCGGCCAGGCCGTGCTCGCGCCGAACGGGGTGATGGTGCCGCGTTCGTAACCGGTGGCGGCCAGTGCGCCCGCCGCGTCGGGCATGGACAGCCGCTGCACCCCGAGCAGGGCGCGCAGCTTGGGCCACGAGACGACCCGGTCCCCGGGGGTGAGCACGAACAGGTGATCGTCCGCACTCCGGCGGACCACGATCGTCTTCACCACATCGGCGACGGCCACACCCTGGGCCGCGGCAGCCTCCGCGAGGCTGCCGGCCTCACCGCGGCTGACCAGCCGATATGGCAGTTGGGCTGCTTCCAGGGCGGCGATCGCGGGCGATGGCATGCCCGCCACGGTAACGGCCCAGCCGGTCAGCGGACGGGAAACTCCCATCGTCGACGTCCCACGGATTTTGGAACGCGAGCGTAAGGTGATCACATGCGCGCTGAGCGTGTGGATCACCCCATTGACCATGATCAAGCGGTGGACACGCTGCGACGGTCGTACGCCGCGGTGCCCACGGGCGAGCCTGTCCGGCTGGCCAAACGCACTTCCAACCTGTTCCGCCCCCGGTCCGCTCCCCGGACTCCGGGGCTCGACGTGAGTGGCCTGAACGGCGTGCTGTCGGTCGACCCGACCGGCCGCACCGCCGACGTGCAGGGCATGTGCACGTACGAGGACCTGGTCGACGCGACCCTGCCACACGGGCTGATGCCGCTGGTGGTGCCACAGTTGCGCACCATCACGTTGGGCGGTGCGGTGACCGGCCTCGGGATCGAGTCGACCTCGTTCCGCAACGGCCTGCCGCACGAGTCGGTCCGGGAGCTGGACGTGCTCACCGGCTCCGGCGAGATCGTCACCGCCCGACCCGACGGGGAGCACGCCGACCTGTTCGCCGCGTTCCCCAACTCGCTGGGCAGCCTCGGCTACGCCACCCGGCTGCGCATCGAGCTGCAACCCGTCGGCCGGTACGTGGCGTTGCGCAACGTCCGGTTCACCCAGCTGGAGGCCCTCACCGACGCGATCGCGGAGGTGACCGCGACCCGATCCTGGGCCGGCGAGCCGGTCGACGCGATGGACGGGGTGATGTTCAGCCCCGGTGAGGCGTACCTGGTGCTGGCCACGTTCACCGACGCGGCCGGCCCGCCCAGCGACTACACCGGCCAGGCGATCTACTACCGGTCGCTGCGCCAGCGCACCCGCGACGTGCTCACCGCGCACGACTATCTCTGGCGCTGGGACACCGACTGGTTCTGGTGCTCGGCGGCGTTCGGTGCGCAGCACCCGGTCATGCGCAGGTTCTGGCCGGCGCGTTACCGGCGCAGCGACTTCTACCACCGGCTGGTCCGTCTTGAGCACCGACACCAGGTGGCGGCCCGGATCGACCGGCTGCGCGGGCAACCGGCCCGGGAGCGGGTCGTGCAGGACGTGGAGATCCCGCTGGGTGAGACGGCTGACTTCGTGCGTTGGTTCGCCAGCGCAGTGGGGATGAACCCGGTGTGGCTGTGTCCGTTGCGACTGCGTGAGCCGGCGGGGCCCGGCTCGGCACGGTCCTGGCCGCTGTATCCGCTCCGGCCGGGGCAGGACTACGTCAACATCGGGTTCTGGGGGAGCGTGCCGATCGCGCCGGGCGCCGCCGACGGCGACGTCAACCGCACGATCGAACGCAGGGTGTCGGAGTCGGGCGGGCACAAGTCGCTCTACTCCGACGCGTACTACGACCGGGACGCCTTCGATCGCCTCTACGGCGGCGACACGTGGCGCGCGGTGAAAGACCGCTACGACCCGGACCACCGGCTGACGGGACTGTACGAAAAGGCGGTAGCACGAGCATGAGCCTGACCGACAGAGATCAGGGGGCGGCGAGCGTCCCCGCCACCCCACCGGCGGGGGGCCGGCAAACGGGTCCGACCGTGGCGGATGTCATCCGCGCGGTCACCTCGGGGCCGTTGCCGGTGCGGATCACCGGGTACGACGGCAGTTCCGTCGGCCCGTCCGACGCGGGCATCACCCTGGCGATCCAATCCGAGCGGGGTTTGTCCTATCTGCTCACCGCGCCCGGTGACCTGGGCATGGCCCGGGCCTACGTCAGTGGCGACCTGGCGTTGCAGGGTGTGCACCCGGGCGACCCGTACGAGGCGTTGCGGGTGCTCAAGGACGAGCTGCGGTTGCGCCCACCGTCGCTGGCCGAGGGGCTGGCGCTGGTGCGTGGGCTGGGCTGGGAGCGGCTGATGCCGCCGCCGGCACCGCCGCAGGAGGCGTTGCCGCGCTGGAAGCGGGTGATGAACGGGATGCGGCACTCCCGGGTGCGCGACAGCACCGCTATCTCCCACCACTACGACGTCTCCAACGCCTTCTACGAGAAGGTGCTCGGCCCGTCGATGACGTACACCTGCGCGGTCTACCGGTCTCCGGACGACACGCTGGAGCAGGCCCAGGCCGCGAAGTACGACCTGGTCGCCGGCAAGCTGGGGCTCAAGAAGGGCATGCGGCTGCTGGATGTGGGCTGCGGCTGGGGTGGCATGGTGCGGCACGCCGCGCGTGAGTACGGCGTCAAGGCGCTCGGGGTGACCCTGTCGCAGGCGCAGGCGCAGTGGGCGCAGGCTGCGATCGAGCGGGAGGGGTTGACCGGGCTGGCCGAGGTGCGACACCTGGACTACCGGGACGCGCCGCCGGAGCAGTTCGACGCCGTCTCCTCGATCGGACTGACCGAGCACATTGGGGTGCGCAACTACCCGGCCTACTTCGGGGCGTTGCGCAGTCGACTGCGGCAGGGCGGCCGCCTGCTCAACCACTGCATCACCCGCGCGGACAATCGGGCGCCGCACCGCTCCGGCGCGTTCATCGACCGGTACGTCTTCCCGGACGGCGAGTTGGCTGGTCCGGGCCGGTTGATCAGCGAGGTGCACGACGCCGGCTTCGAGGTGCACCACGAGGAGAACCTGCGCCAGCACTACGCGCTGACGCTGGCTGCCTGGTGTCGCAACCTGGTCGAGCACTGGGACTTCTGTGTGTCCGAGGTGGGTGCGGGCACCGCCCGGGTGTGGGGGCTGTACATGGCCGGGTCGCGGATGGCGTTCGAGCGCAACGGCATCCAGCTGCACCAGGTGCTGGCCACGCACAACGGGCCGGACGGTGTGAACGGCTATCCGCTGCGACCGGACTGGTTGCCCTGATCACCTGCTGACCGTTGCCTGAAGCCGCGTCGAGAAAGTCGGCGCGGCTTCTCGCGAACCGATTGACAAACAAGTTTTGTACGTACAAACTGATTTTGCCATGAGAGATGTCCTGTACCTGGAGCAGATCGAGCAGGCCGAAGTCCTGCTCAAGCCGCAGCGCGTCGAGGTGCTGCGACAACTGGCCGAACCGCGCACCTGCACCGAGGTCGCGGCCCGACTCGACCAGACGCCACAGCGCGTCTACTACCACGTCAAGCAGCTCGTCGCGGCCGGCCTGGTCGAGCTGGTCAACGAGCGCAAGGTCCGCGGGATCACCGAGGGCATCTACCAGGCCGCCGCCCGGTCCTACTGGCTGTCGCCCCGGCTCGTCGGCCGGATCGGGCTGCGCCGGGCCCGCGACGAGCTGAGCCTGGGCTACCTGCTCGACCTGATGGAAGAGGTCCAGGCCGACGTGGCGGCCCTGGACCGGGCCGCCCCCGAGCTGCCCTCGATCGGCGTCTCCGGCGAGATCCGGGTGCCGGCCGAGCTTCGCCAGCAGTTCCTGCACGACCTGCAAACCGCACTTCAGGACCTGTTCGCCCGTTACGGCGGCAGTGAAGGAGACGCCTTCAAGCTCGCCGTCGCCTGCTATCCGAAAGGAAATGACAATGAGTGACCCGTTGAAGGTCCAGGCCCGTCTCTCCGCCCCCGTCGGGCGCGTCCGCGAGGCCCTGACCGACCCGGCCGAGCTGCGTCTCTGGCTGGCCGAGGACGCCGAGGTCGAGCTGCCCCAGAGGTACGAGTTCTGGGGCCGCTACACGCCCGAGGGTGACGCCCCGCATCAGCGGCTGCTGCACGCCGACGACGACACGCTGCGCTTCAGCTGGCTGCTCGACGGGGTGGAGACCACCACCGAGTTCCAGTTGACCGCCGAGGGCACGGACAGCACCGTGCTGACGCTGACCCAGAGCCACTTCGACTTCGCCGAGGCGATGAGCGGCTCCAGCATCCGGGGCGTGCTCCAGACGTACTGGTCGCTGTGCATCGCCAACCTGGCGGCCCACCTGGAGGGCCGGCCGTTGCTGCCCCGCACCGACTTCACCTCCGCCGACCTGCGCGGTGAGCTGGTCATCGCGGCCCCGGCCGACAAGGTGTGGGAGTCGCTGACCGACTCCGAGCAGGCCAGCGCCTGGTTCGGCTACCCGATCGGCATCGAGCCCTGGGTCGGTGGCCGGTACGCCATGGGCGGGTTCGACGCCGGTTACGCGGCCAAGGTGGTCGACCTGGAGCCGGGCCGGAAGATGTCCGTCGACTGGGGCCCGGTCGGCGTCACCAGCTGGGAGCTGGCCGAGTCCGGTGGCCGGACCACGCTGACGTTCGTGCAGAGCGGCTTCGACGAGACCAACCCGCCGTACGCGGCCTGGACCGGGTCGGTTTCCGGGCTGGCCGAGCTGCGCCGCTTCCACGAGGTGCCGGACTGGCAGCCGATCTGGCTCCCCGCCGAGATCCCCGGCCTGGAGCCCCAGCCGGCCAGCTGACTTCGACGTCTCCGGTCACCTCCACCTTGGACAGACCGAGCCATCGGCGTCCAAGGTGGAGGGACCGAGCGACGGGTCTCCGCTCTTCGGCTTCGATGGCCGTACCCGGTTGAACTGACCCGTCGGAAAGGGTGGATGGAATGGACAGCCAAAACTGGAAGGGCGTCATCAACCAGATCCTGTACGGGTTGATGTTCACCCCTCAGTTGGACGACGACTCCGCCAGTCAGATGGCCGCAGCGATGGTCGAGCGGCGCTACTTCGGGGACGGCCCGGGTGTGTACGCCGAAGCGATCGTCCAGGCGCAGCAGTACGACGGTCCGCTCACCGACGAGATCGAGACGTCGCACAGCGAGCAGGGGTTCCGCGACTTTCTCCGCCGGCTGGCGGGCGAGCTGGACCAGCGCCGGCCCTGGCACTGAGGGCGGCGCCCGGCAGCTGAGTGCCTCGCCTCGATCACGATCCTGTGCACCCGCGGCGATGCTTGTCCTGATTCGCCGGCCGGATCTGGTGAGTTCTCGGGGTGAAGTGGGTATTGGCGGGCGATGTTCTTCATCTTTGGTCTGCGTACCAAGGTCGACCGGTCCGGTGTCGTGCAGCAGGTCTGCCGTCACTGCGGCAACCAGGCCGCGCAGGTGATCACCCGCCGCTCGACGAAATTCACCCTGTTCTTCATACCGCTCATTCCGATCCGCACCCGGTATGCGCAGCAGTGCACGTTCTGCGGGGCGCAGTACGACATCTCCAGGTCCGACGCTGAGCGCCTCCCGGTCGGCTGATCTCCCGATGGAACGTTTCCTCTGCTGGCTGATCGGCCGACCGACGCCGCAGGTCGACGTGGCAGTGCACACCGTTGCCCGCCCGCCCTGCACCCCCGGCCGGCGCAGACGCCGCCGCGCACGCCGCCCAGTGGCCGGCACCGCCCTGCCCCGATCTCCCTGGAACCGCTCCGCCGGCCGCTGACGGGGTTTACCGCATTCCCCGCTATCGATTACCGTCAGTCCGGTCGATCTGCTGATCGCCCACCCGAGGGCGATCACGCCACGGACGCGGGGGTCCACTTGTCAGCACACCGAAGGCGTCGGTGGGGCGCAGCCCTGCTCGGCGCCACAGTCCTTGCCAGCCTGCTGGGCGGCGGCTCAGCTCACGCCGTCGCCGGCGCCCAGCCGGTCCCGGACGGCACCTACCGCTTCAACGTCAAAATCAGCTTCGGCGCCGAGCTCGCCTGCTCCGGCGCGCTCATCAACGAGAACTGGGTGGTGACGGCGAAGAGCTGCTTCACCACGGGCTCAACGGCCGTGGGGTCCGGCCCGCCGAGTCAGCCGAGCACCGTGCTGGTCGGCCGCACCGACCTGAGCGGCACGACCGGTCAGCAGCGTGGCGTGGCGTCGCTCACACCGCACCCGGATCGCGACCTCGTGCTGGCCCGCCTCTCCACGCCGGTCACCGACGTCGGCCCGGTCACGCTGGCCGGCACCGCGCCGGCCGCCGCCGAGACGCTCACCGCGACCGGGTACGGCCGGACGTCGACCGAGTGGGTTCCCGACCGGCTGCACCAGGGCAGTTTCACTGTGGACAACGTCGCCGCGACCACGGTGGGTCTGAGCGGAGCGTCCAGCGGCGCCACCCTGTGCCGGGGTGACGCCGGTGCCCCGGTGTTCCGCGAGAACGGCGGCGTCGCCACGCTGGTGGCTGTCGTCGCGTCGTCCTGGCAGAAGGGCTGCCTCGGCGAGGTCGAGACACGTGACGGTGCGACCGCCACCCGGGTCGACGACCTCGCCGCCTGGATCGGTGAGGCGACAGCGGACGTCCAGATCTTCGGGGTGCAGGCCGACCGGAGGCTGACCTACAGCGTCATCGACTCGGCGACCGGCGACCTGCGGGCCAACCGCACCTCCGCCGCCGCCCTCGGGTTCGCTCCGAAGGCGATGGCCACGCTGAACGAGAACACCATCCTGATCACCGACACCGGCGGCACCATGTACCGGGTGGACGTCACCGGGTTCGACCCGCTGACCTTCACCGCCACGAACATCGCCACCGGCTTCTCACCGTACGACCGGCTGACCTACGACGGTTACGGCTCGCTCTACTACATCAACGGCAACACGAACGAGCTGTACCGCCGGACGTTGACCAAGGCCAGGCCGACCAGCGGCGCCGACCTCAACCGGACCACCCTCGTCTCGTCCGGCTTCGCGCAGAAGACCATCACCTCGCCCGGGGCCGGCCGCATCATGGGCACGCTCGCGGACGGGCGGCTGCTGTCGTACCGCATCTACGGCAACGGTGCCAATGCGTGGACGGTCGGCGAACTGGCCAAGACCGGTTGGGCAGCGCCGACGCACCTGCTGTCGCCCGGCGGCGGTGTCTACTATGCCCGCACCTCGGCCGGTCGGCTGGACCGCTACCGCGACGCCAACCCGTTCAACGGCAGCGGGTCCGACATCGCTGCCTTCCCGAACGACCCGGTCAGCACCAGCGGGTGGGACCAGGTCCTGCTCTCCGCCCGCCCCTGGACCGGCCTGGTGTCGGTCTTCGGCGCAAAGCCGGACGGACGGCTGTCGTACACCGCTTTCGACCCGGTGACCGGCGAGAAGCGGGTCACCACGGTGTCGGCGCAGACCCTCGGGTTCGCTCCGAAGGCGATGGCGACGCTCAACTCGGACACGCTGCTGGTGACCAACAACGGCAATCTGTACCGGGTGGACATCACCGGCACCGACCCGCTGACCTTCACTCGTACGGCCGAGCGCATCGGCGGCGGGTGGACCCACGATCGCCTGGTGTACGACGGCTTCGGCTCGCTGTTCGGTCAGGCCGGCGGTGTCCTGCACCGGTACACGGTGACGAAGGCCAAGCCGGCCAGTGCCTCGGCCGACATCACCGGCAACACGATAGTCATCGACAGCGGTTTCGGGGTGCCCTCACTGGCCGCCACCGGCCAGGGTCGGCTGCTCGCCACGACGAGCGGGGGCATCCTCGCCGCGTACACCATCCCGGCGACGGGTCCGTGGAGCCGCGTGGATCCGGCCAGCAGCGGCTGGGGCGGCGTCACATCGCTCTTCTCCCCTGGCGGCGGGCACTACTACCGCCGAGACGCGAACGGCGTGGTGACCGGCTGGTTGGATGCCAGCCCGTACAACGGCAGCGGCACCGACCTCACGGCCTACGTGCCCGCCGGCAGCGCGAGCACCGGCTGGGATCCGCTGCTCTCGGCTCTGCCGTACGACTCGTGGCCGGACAGCACCCGCCGATGGTGACGTGCTGACCACCCAACCGCAGTGACGGTGCGGGCCACCCGGTGACGGGTGGCCCGCACCTTTTGTCATTCGCGGGCCTGCCGTTCGGCTCTGGCGGGTCATCCGGCCGCTGGCTAGGCTTTCCAGGTTTGCTGGGACCGGTCCTCGGTGTCGAGGGTGCACCACGAGAGAGAGCCGGAGCGTTCACCGTGTCACCGCAGGACGTGAGCCAGGCCGTCGCGGTGTCCACCGCGTCGGCACCGCCCACGCGTCCCGACCCCGCTGACCGGCCGGCCTTCGCGACGTCCCGGACGGCCCGTGGTGGCCTGATCGCCGTCGGCGTGGTTCTGGTCGTGGAGGCGTGCTGGCTGGTTGCCGCGCTGCCCGGTGCCGCGTTGGTCAGTGACCTCGGCGGGATGCTGGTCGCCGGCTGGGCGACGCTCGCGTGCGTCGGGGTGGCCCGCCGGCATCCGGCACCACTGCGCCGGTTCTGGACGCTGCTCGCCGTCACCATGGCGCTCGCCGCGCTCGGCAGGGCGATCTGGACGACGCAGCGGCTCGTCGGCGGCGACCTGCCGCACACACCGCTGATCGGGGTGGTCTTCACCGCCGGCATCCTCACCGGAACGGCGGCGCTGCTCAGCTCGCCGTCGGCGCCCCGGACGGCGGTGGGGCGGGCCCGCACGTTGCTGGACGGGGTGATCGTCGCGCTGGCCCTGGTGCCGATCGGCTGGGTGCTGGTGTTCCGCGGGGTGGCCGCCGCCGAGTTGGCCGACCCGGCGCGCACGCTGGGGCTGCTCTACCCGATGTTCGACCTGATGCAGCTCACCATCCTGGTCGCCGTCGCAGGCCCGGCCCGGCCGATGTGGCGGCCGATGAGCGTGCTCGCGGCGAGCCTCACCCTGCGGGTCGTCGCCGACGTCGTCTACGTGTCGTTGGTCGTCCGTGCCGACTACGCCGCCGGTCACCCGATCGACCTGTGCTGGCCACTGAGCTACCTGCTGATCGGCCTGGCCACCCGGAATCCGCCACCACCGGACTGCGACGGCACCGACGACGCCGCCGGGTCGCCGCTGCCGCCCTGGTGGCGGGTGGCGCTGCCGTACCTGCCGGTGGGTGGGGCGATCATCGCGGTGGTGCTGACCCGTCGGCCCACCGGGCAGGCCCCGCAGCTGGTCTTCGTCACCATGATGGCGTTGCTCGCGGCCCTCGCCGTTCGGCAGGGGCTGGCCGCCAACGAGAACCTGCGGCTGGTGGCCCGGCTGCGCCGGCTCGCGTACGGCGACCAGCTCACCGGGCTGCCCAACCGGCTGCTGTTCAACCGGCGGCTGCGCCTGGCCCTGCGCGACGGTCGACCGGTGGCCGTGCTGCTGCTCGACCTGGACGGGTTCAAGCAGGTCAACGACCGGTTCGGGCACGCCACCGGCGACACTCTGCTGACCGGGTTGGCGGCCCGGATGCGGGCTGCCGTGAGCGACGACGGCATCATCGCCCGGCTCGGTGGCGACGAGTTCGCGGTGCTGGTCGACGGCGAGCGACCGGTCTCACCGGAGCGGCTCGCCGAGCGGCTGCTGGACGCGCTGCGGCCCTCCGGCGACGAGGAGGACGTCGGGGTGCACCCGTCGGCGAGCATCGGCATCGCCGAGTACGGCCCGCAGCACGCCTCGCACACCGACCTGCTGCGCGACGCCGACATCGCCATGTACGCGGCGAAGGCGGCTGGGAAGTCCGCGTACCGGACGTGCACCCCGGCGCTGCGCGAGTCGGCCGTCTCCCGCGCCGAGTTGATCGCCGATCTGCGCCGCGCGGTCGACGAGGAGCAGCTGCACCTGGAGTTCCAACCGATCGTCGACCTGTGCACCGGCGCGGTTCGCAGCGCCGAGGCGTTGGTGCGCTGGCGGCACCCGCGCCTGGGGATGCTGCCACCGGCGAGGTTCCTGCCGCTGGCCGAGGAGACCGGGTTGATCCTGCCGATCGACCGCTGGGTGATCCACGAGGCGTGCCGGGCCGCCGCGACCTGGCGGGGCCGGGTGCCGGAGGCGACAGTCGCGGTGAACATCGCCGCGGCGCACCTGCGCCGGCCGGACCTGATCGCCACTGTCACCGCGGCCACCAGTGCCGCCGGGCTGGCGCCGCGGGCGTTGACCCTGGAGCTGACCGAGTCGGCGCTGATCGAGGGCACCGACGCGGTGCTGGAGCGGCTGCACCAGATCCGGGAGCTGGGCATCAGGATCGCCATCGACGACTTCGGCACCGGTTACTCGTCGCTGAGCTACCTGCACCGCATCCCGGCCACCGAGCTGAAGATCGACCGCTCGTTCGTGGCCCGGTTGGGTGCCGACGACCGGGCGTACGCCACCGTGGAGATGATCACCCGGCTGGCTGGCGCGTTCGACCTGACGGTGGTCGCCGAGGGAGTGGAGACCGAGCGCCAGCACGAGGCGGTCACCGCGATCGGGTGCCCGCGCGGTCAGGGCTATCTGTACGGGCGGCCGGACGGCCCGGCCATGGTGGGCCAGAATCGGGCTTGACCCTCACGTAGCGGCAGGCGGGAGCCTGGTTCCCGGAAGGGAGGGGAACCATGGCGTACACGGTGGGTCAGGTGGCGAAGCTGGCTGGCGTGACGATCCGGACGTTGCACCACTACGACGAGATCGGGTTGCTCTCGCCGAGCGGACGGACCTCGGCTGGTTACCGCCGCTACGACGAGGCGGACCTGCAACGGCTGCAACTCGTCCTGTACTACCGGGAGCTGGGTTTCCCGCTTGAGGAGATCACCGCGATCATCGACGACCCGGCGGCCGACCCGGCCGCCCACCTGCGCCGACAGCACGAGCTGCTGACGGTACGGATGAAGCGGTTGCAGGAGATGGTCACGGCGATCGAGTTCGCGATGGAGGCGAGCAAGTTGAACATCCAACTCACTCCGGAAGAGCGGTTCGAGGTCTTCGGTGACGTCGACCCGGAGGAGCACCAGGCCGAGGCGGAGCAGCGCTGGGGTGACACCGACGCGTACCGGGAGTCGAACCGGCGGGCCTCCCGCTACAGCAAGGAGGACTGGCTACGGATCAAGGCGGAGAACGAGGACTGGGGTCGACGGATCGTCGCGGTGATGGCCTCGGGCGCCCCGGCCGACGGCCCGGAGGCGATGGAGTTGGCCGAGGAGCACCGGCAGATCATCAGCCGCTGGTTCTACGAGTGCTCGTACGAGATGCAGACCGGGTTGGCCGACATGTACCTGGCCGACGAGCGGTTCACCGCGCACTACGAGAGCATCGCCCCGGGGCTGGCCGCGTACCTGAACGAGGCGATCCACGCCAACGCGATCAGCCGCGCGTGACGTCGGGCGGTCCGGCTA
Source organism: Micromonospora zamorensis (assembly GCF_900090275.1). Lineage (NCBI taxonomy): Bacteria > Bacillati > Actinomycetota > Actinomycetes > Micromonosporales > Micromonosporaceae > Micromonospora > Micromonospora zamorensis. The sequence continues at coordinate 293,898 of NZ_LT607755.1, forward strand.
GTCTGGCCGGACCGCACCGCGGTGAGCGTCGATCGGCGACCGGCCGGCGGCGTGCCGCTCGGGGGAGATGACCGTGCAGAAGCCGAAGCTGATCGCTGCTGTCGCCGTGCTCGTGGTGGCGGTGGGCGCCGGGGCGTACGCCCTGGTGGCTGGCGGCGACGAGCCGGACGCGGGTCGCCCGGCGGCGTCGGCCGGCCCGACCGACCCGGTGGCCGTGCTGAAGGCTGCCGCCGCGAAGGCCGACGAGCAGCCGTACAAGCTGACAGTGGGCACCGGCGGCGCGGACGGCGACGCCACGGTGTTGCTGTGGGACCCGAAGGCGAAGCGTGGTCTGGAGACCACCTCGCTGAAGGTGCCCACCGGTGAGGTGAAGATCGAGCGGTTGACGACCGGGCCGGACGTCTACGTGCGGGTGACCGCCCCGGACCGCCGAGTGCCGGTCTGGGACGGCAAGACCTGGTGGCACGTCGGCGCCGCGGGAAAGCCGGCGGCCAAGCAGGGCCTGGACAACACCCGGCTGGCCAGCACGTTGGCCGCGCCGGCCGGGGTCCGGCAGACGGCCACGCGGGAGTTCGCCGGCACGTTGGACCTGCGCGAGAGTGGCGCGGTGCTGGGCAGCGGGGTCAGCAAGGTGCTCGGTGACCGGGCCGGGGCGGTGCCGTTCACGGCGGCCGTCGACGAGCAGGGGCGGTTGGTGCGTTACCGCATCGAGTTGGCCAGCGAGCAGTCGCAGACCGCACAGCTCGACCTGACGTACTCGGACTTCGGGTCGCCGGTGTCGGCCGACCCGCCGGCGGTCGACCTGGTTGGCGAGGACCCGCCGGCGAACATCCCCGGCGCCTGACGGCTCACTCCTCGACCGCCCCCTCGCCGGGGGTGACGACGAAGTCGTAGACGGTACGGGCCATCCGACGGACCGTCTCGTCGCCGGTGGCCATCGGCCCGGCGGTGAGGAACGCGACGGCGGTCTCGGTGCCGGGGATCAGGTAGTAGCCGACGTCGTGGGAGGCGTCCGGCAGGTCACCGGTCTTGTGGGCCACCGGCACCCCGGGTGGCAACGCCGCCGGGATCTTGGTGTTCAGGGTCTGCTCCCGCATGAACCCGATCATCAGGTCACGGGACGCGGGGGTGAGGATCTCGCCGTCCCAGACGGCGCCGAGCAGGGACACCACGTCGTCCGGGCTGGTGTAGTTCTCCTCGCCACGCTGGGCGGCCGCACTGTCGAGCATCCGGCGGGCCAGGATGGTGGACCGCTGGTTCATCGAGTCGATCAGCGCGTTGACCGGGGCGAACCCACCCAGGTAGGTGATCAGCACGTTCGCGGCCACGTTGTCGCTGTACTTGATGAGGTACCGAGCGAGCCGGTGCAGGGTGACCACCTGCGGGAACGTTTCGAACTGCAACTGACCGGTGCCGCCGACCACGTCCTCCGGGGTGACCAGCACGCCGTCGTCGAGGGCGACCTGTCCACAGTCGACCCGGCGGAGCAGCTCGACGAGGATCCACAGTTTGATCACGCTGGCGGCCTTGGGGCGCAGCGAGCCGTTGACCGCGATCTGCTGGTCGCCGTACCGGCCGGACAGGTCGCGGACGGTGACCCCGGCCGGGTTGAGGCTCGCGTCGGCGACCACCCGGGCGAGCTGCCCGCTGAGCGGAAACAGCCGGGCTCCGGCGATCGGGTCGGTGGGCGGTTGCGGGCTGGTGACCACCACGCCGGTCAGCGTCGTCGGCGACCGGTGCTGTTGGATCACCTCAAGCGTGCCCTCGGCGCGTCCAACCAGCGGCACCCGGTAGCGGTAGGCCGTGCCCCCGACGACGACAGCGCCGCTGGCCACCCCGGCGGCGACCCGCATGCCCGGGTCGGCGACCCGGCCGGTGTCGCCGTCGCAGGCGCGGTAGCGCACGGTGTGCCCGAGCGAGTCCACAGCGAACACCCCGCCGGGGAACGACAACCAGGACACCTCGCTGGTCGGCGCCCGCTCCGGCGTCGGCTCCACACCGGGCTCGTGGCCCTGACCGTCCGCGGTGGCCGGCCCGGTCGTCGCGACCACGGCAAGCGCGACCGTCGCCGCCAGCCACTTCAGGGGTACGCGGACAGGGGCCCCCAGCAGGGAAGATGAGCGCTTCTTGTCGCTTTTTCTCACGTTTGCACGATATGAAGCGCCGGAGGCTGGTGAGGCCAGCGGGACCGGCGTCACCCGTCCGGGCGGCGATGTCCGCACGAGCGTGATGACTCACAGGTATAAAAATGACTCACAGGCATCAGCCTCATCAGCGGCACCGACCCCGGAGGTCCCCATGTTGATCATTGCAGGCAGTCTGCAGGTCGAACCGGCCGCACGTGAGGCCTACCTGGCCGACTGCGAACAGGTCATCGCGCAGGCGCGCGCCACCGCCGGCTGCCTCGACTTCCTGCTCGCGGCCGACCCGTTGGAGCCGGGGCGGATCCACGTCTACGAACGCTGGGAGTCCGCGGAGCAGTTGGCCGCGTTCCGGGGCTCCGGGCCGAGTGACACGCAGGAAGTGGAGATCCTCGACGCCGACGTGCAGCGCTACCTCATCTCCGGCGTCGAGGCACCCTGACCCGGGTCACCCACGGCCGGAGGGTCACATCGGCGGTCCCGCCGAGGGCTCGGGTTCCGCGGGCAGGCTGGGCGCCAGCCGGCGCATCGAGGTGAACGCGGGCACCAGCGCGTCGTACAGCTCGGCGAAGAGCGGCAGCAGCGCCGCGTAGGTGGCGGCGGCGGCCGGATCGGGGCGTACCGTCTCCTCGATCCGCACCAGGTCGGCGGCGACGTCGATGCTGGGGATCAGCCCCAGCGCCTGCATGCCGAGCAGCGCCGCGCCGAAGCTCGACCCCTCGTGCGCGGCCGGAAAACTCACCGGCAGGCCGAGCACGTCGGCGAGCATCTGCCGCCACAGGCCGCTGCGGGCGAAACCGCCACCGGCCCGGATCTCGCGGACCTCGTTGCCGGCCGAGCGCACCGAGCTGAGCACCAGCGCAAGCTGCTGACAGACCCCCTCCAGCGCCGCCCGGATCAGATGCTCGCGGCGGTGCCCGTGGGTCAACCCCACGTACGCGCCGCGCGGCAGCGCGCTCCAGTGCGGCGCGCGTTCGCTGTGCAGGTACGGCAGCATGATGAGCCCGCCCGAGCCGACCGGCGCGCGGGCGGCGAGGGCGACCAGCTCCTCCTCGGCGTGCTCGCCCAGGTCCGGGGCGAGCGCCGCGCCGGCCCACTTGAGGACAATGCCGCCGTTGTTGATCGCGCCGCCGACGGTCCAGCGGTGCTCGGTCAGCGCGTAGCAGAACACCCCACCCAGCGGGTCCACGCCCGGCCGCTCCACCATCACGCGCATCGCGCCGCTGGTGCCGATCGAGCAGGCCACCATCCCCGGGTGCACCGCGCCCAGGCCCAGGTTCGCCAGTGGCCCGTCCCCGGCGCCGACCACCACCGGGGTGCGCTCCGGCAGACCGGTCACGGCCGCGACCTGCGGGGTGAGGCTGGGCAGCACGGCGGTGGTGGCGACGAGCTGGGGGAGTTGCTCCTCGGTGATGCCGGCGATGGTCAGCGCCTCGCTGTCCCACTCCAGTGTGTGGATGTCCATCAGGCCGGTGGCCGAGGCGATGGAGTGGTCGATGACCAGCGCGTCGCAGAGCCGCAGCAGCACCCAGTCCTTGATGCCCACCCAGTGCGCGACGCTCTTGAAGAGCTTCGGCTCCTGCTCGGCGAACCAGAGCAGCTTGGGCAGCGGTGACATGGGATGGACCGGCGTGCCGGTGCGACGGTGCAGGGCCAGCCCGGACGGCACCGCCCGCAGCCGCTCCGCCTGCCGGGTCGCGCGCGAGTCGGCCCAGGTGATCGACGGGGTGAGCGGGTTGCCGGCCGCGTCCAGGCCGATCAGGCTGTGCATGGCGGAGCTGAACGAGAGCCCGGCCACCGGCTCGACCAGCTCGGCCACCACCATGCTGATCGACTTCAGCACGGCGTCGAGGATGAGTTGCGGCTCCTGCTCGGCGTACCCGGGTTGGGGGTCGTCCAGCGGGTAGCCGACCGAGTGGCTGGCGAGCTGCCGCCCGTCGGTGTCGTACGCGACGGCCTTGGTGCTGGTGGTGCCGATGTCCACCCCGACCACGACCCCAGGCAGGGTGGCTGGCGGCACTACCGTCACCCCCTCGGTATACATGAATCGACGCAACAGTATCGCCCTATCGTGTTGGTTGCTCCGCCGATCGGACAGTTCGCCCGTTTCGGCGTTTCCGAGCGCCGCGCCGCGCCTGTTAATCCCCATGACACCCCAGATTGGTGGCCTGCGCGGCGAAGGAGTCGGCGTGGCAAAGACTGAATCGACGGGTTCCACCTGGCGCTACCGGTGGGCGCACCGGCAGAACGTGCGGCGGGTCAGCACCTACCGCGGCGCCGAAGCGGCGTGGCGGCGACGCGACGACGAGTTACGGCGGCTGCGCGTCCTGGCCGCCGACTTCCAGGGCTCGGCGGCGGCCGGTGCGGGACTGCCGCTGGAGTTGGCCGCCGACGAGGTGGTGCTCTGGGCGCTGCCCGCGGCGCAACTGGTCGAGGTGCGGCACACCACGGTGCTGCCCGCGCCCGACCTGACTGTCGCCCCGCAGACCGGGCCGCTGCGCCCGCGCCGCCCCGACGGCGTACGCGTCACCGACGCCGGCATGGCCGTGATCACCAGCCGTCGACTGGTGCTGCTCGGTGGGCGAGGCCGGCGCGAGTGGGCGTACGGCCGGATCACCGGGCTGGCCCACGACCCGGCGGCCCCGGTCACCCTGATCCAGGCGCTGGACCGGCGGCTCACCTCCGGGTTGCTGCTGCCCACCGACGCCGCGCCGGACTTCCGGTTCAAGCTGACGCTGGCCTTCGCCGACGCGATCGAACAACGCGCCGCGGTGCTCGCCCAGCTCGACGAGCTGATCGCCGAGCACGCCCAGCTCAAGCCGTTCCGGCCGGCAGTGAACACCCCCGCGCAGGCCCGGTTCACCGCGCGGGTGCCGGGTGGTCGGCGGACCCTCGCGGTGGCCGCCGCCATCGCGCTGCTGGTGCCGGCGGCGCTGATCGAGTCGGACCCGTCCGACCCGACCGGTGGCGCGGAGGTCGCCGCCGCCGCCACCCCGGCACCCACCCAGAGCGCGCCACCCACCCACAGCGCGGCGCCCGCGCTGATCCGCCCGTCGCCGGTGCGGGTCACCCCGCCGTCGAAGCCGACCAGGTCGCCACGGCCGTCACCGAGCGCGTCTCAGGGCCCGCGCTGTGGGGCGCCGGAAAACCCGCTGGGGTACGACTATTGCGGGGGGACGCGGATCCGCAAGCCGGCCGCCGAGGTGTGCGACTGGTTCGACTGCGTTCCGCAGTTCTGGTCCGGCCGGGGTTACCTCGTGCAGTGTCGGGACGGTTCGGTGAGCCTGACCGGCGGCCGGCCCAATGCCTGCGCGGAGCACGGTGGCGTGCGGCGAACCGTCGCCAAGTGACCGATTTGGGGGCGAAAGTCTGCTTCGGTCGGCCAGAATGATCGAGTGGAGATCCGGTCTGACGATGGCGCTCGGGTGCGGATACGCCCCGTCGGCTACCAGCCTGGCATCGACCCGCCCGACGACCCCGAGGGGCCCACGCCCGGCTGGCACGACTGGCTGCTCATCGAGGTGGACGCCCGCACCGCCGACGGTCAGACCTGGTCACACCACTACCCGAGCCTGATGGTCGAGGAGGCCCGCGCCCTCGGCGGCTGGCTGCACGGGCAGGCCACCGCCGCCCTCGGGCTGAGCGCGCCGCCGGCGCTGGTCCGCTTCACAGAACCCAACCTGGCCCTGCGCAGCCGGGTGCTGCGCCGCCGCCGGCTGGAACTGATCGTGGAGTTCTCCGCCGAGTCGCTGCCACCGTGGATGCGCCGCCCGTCCACCGCGATCTACCCGCTGGTCCTCACCGTGTCCGCCGACGCCCTCGCCACCGCCGCCCAGCACTGGGCCGAACACTGCGAGGCGTACCCGCCACGGACCCGGTCACGGTTTCCAGCCCGGGGCCGGCTCCCCGACCCACTAGGCTAGAGTGATCTTCGTCAGCCACGAGAGGAGGTGAGCCCGGTGACCACCCATCGTCATTCCTGGGCGCTCCTCTCGGCCGTCCCCCTCAGCTGACCTTCCGCGTCGGGGAGCGCCCTCCTTATCGGAGGACCAATGTCTGTCTCTTCCTTCCGCATCGACGTGCCCGATGCGGTCCTCGACGACCTGCGGGCCCGACTGGCCCGTACCCGATTCACCGACCGCAGCGGCAACCAGCCGTGGCAGGGCGGCGTCGACCCCGACTACCTGCGGGACCTGGTGTCCTACTGGCACGACGGATTCGACTGGCGAACCCGCGAGGCCGAGCTCAACGCGTACCCCCAGCACCTGGCCGTCATCGGCGGCCGGAAGCTGCACTTCCTGCACGTCCGGGCCGCGCGCCCGGCGGGTACGCCCGCGCCGTTGCCGTTGATCCTCAGCCACGGCTGGCCCAGCAGCTTCGTCGAGATGCTGCCGCTGGTCGACCGGCTGACCAGCCCTGCCGGCGGCGGTTTCGACGTGGTGGTGCCCTCGCTGCCAGGCTTCGGCTTCTCGGAGGTTCCGGACGAGCCGGTCACCCGGGCGTTGCTGGCTCGGACGCTGCACGAGCTGATGACCGATGTGCTCGGCTACGAGCGGTACGGCGCCTTCGGCGGCGACGTCGGGGGAGTGGTCACAGGCTGGCTGGGTGCCCTCCATCCGGAGCAGGTGGCCGGCATCCACATGATCCATCCACCGTTCCCGGCCAGCTTCGACGCCCGTCCACTGTCGGCGGCCGAGCAGGCGTACCTGAACGCCGAAGCCGCGTACGACGAGACCGACGGCGGCTACAGCGCCATCATGGGCACCCGCCCGGACACCCTCGCGGCGGCGCTCGCCGACTCACCCGCTGGGCTGGCCGCCTGGATCGTCGACAAGTATCGCGACTGGAGCGACAACCACGGGGACCTGGCGAACAGCATCGACACCGACACCCTGCTCACCATCATCACGCTCTACTGGGTCACCGGCACGATCGGGTCGTCGTTCCGGCAGTACGCCGACTTCGGCCACAACACGCCACGACCCGACATCACCGTGCCGGCTGCGTTCACGGTGAGCACCGAACCCTCGATGGCCAACTTCCCCCGGGAGATCGCCGAGCGGGCCTGCACCGACATCCGGCACTGGAGCGAGCCGGGCCGGGGCGGGCACTTCATGCCGCTGGAGGAGCCGGATCTGCTGGCCAGTGAGATGAGGCAGTTCTTCACCTCGCTGCGCGCGTAGTTGCTGTAGTTCGCCTGTCCTGTCCTGCCCGGCGGCTGCTCTGATTTCCCTGAGCGGCCGCCGGCACCGGGCTACGCGCCGCCGAGCGACGCCTTGGCGGCGTCGATGGCGTCGGACAGTTCCTCGTTGTACGGGAAGCCGTCCTCAACGATGGCCATGTTGACCCCGCATTCGCGCTGCCGCGCTCGTAGCAGCGTCTCCTCCACCGGGGTCACCGGGAACGCCAGCGGGTCGAGACCGGGAGCGGAGCCCAGGTCGTCGACCAGGAGCCACTTGCTGTGCTCGTCGTAGACGACCACCCCGGCGGAGATCCCCCTGGTCCACTGGTTGAACAGCGCGGCCAGGCTGGTGGCGGCACGGACCGAGTCCCAGGCGTCGGGCGAGATCTCGTAGCGCCAGATCTCACCCTCGTGGTCGCCGGCCAGGACGAACGTGTAGAGGAGGGCATCGAAGAAGAACAGCGGCAGTTGTTGCCGCCAAGGGAACGGCGTGCCGATCGACAACCCCAGATAGTCCAGTGCCTCCCCGCCCTCCGGCCATGGCATCCGCCATCCGACGTTGGGCAGCAACTGATGGTCGGGCCATCGCTGCGCCTGCAACCAGGTCAGTTGCTCCGCGATGTGCTCCACGCCGAAGATCCGGCGGACCTGCTCCGGCGGTTGTCCGGCCGGTGACTCGGGCTGGTCGGGCCAGTCGAGGCCGGCCGCCGCCGCCGCGAGGCGATAGTCGCGTACCGCGTCACGCAGCACGCGCATGTCATCAAGCATCAGGAAGCTCCTCGGCCAGGGGGTCCCGGGCAGGCTAACTCCCGGGCACCGACGCTGGTGTCCGTCAATACTCTCCTTTCGGGCGCAACGGGATGCATCGATCTCGCCCGCGTTGCCTGTCACGTACGTGAGCGGTTGTACCGCGTGTGACCGTGACCTCTGTGGCCAGCGCTCCCTGGCGGATCGCCTGGGCCGAGCGCGAGAACGAGCGCCGGCAGCGCGCGTACCGCGACGCCACCGACGCCTGGCTGCGCCGCGACGACCACCTGGCCCGGCTCCGCATCGAAGCCGCCAGCTTCCTCGGGTGTACGCAGCCACGCACCGGCCTCCCCGTGCAGCTCGACGATGACGAACTCGTCTTCCGCGTCCTCCCCGTCGCCGAGCTGGTCGAGGCCGAGGCCCGGCACATTCCCGGGCTGCCCACCCCGGGCGGCCCCTGTGCCTTCGCGGAGGTGTCGGGCGAAGCGCTGCCGGCGGGCCTGCGGGTCGTCGACACCGGCATGGCCGTCGTGACCAGCCACCGGGTGGCCTTCGCCGGCCGAGAGCGCCGACGCGAGTGGCGGTACGCCGACCTGGTCGGCCCCGCGCACCACCCCGACGTGCCGGTCACCCTGCTGCCCGACCACAGTCGACTCGCCGGGCTGCTCGTCCCAGCCAACGCCGTGGTGAACTTCCGCTTCTACCTCACCCTCGCGGTCGCCGACGACCGTGCCACCGTCACCGCGCAGGTCGACGCTCTGCTGGCCGCCCACCGGGCCGCCCGGCCTTCGCCCTCTGTCTTGGTATCACCTGACGAGGCACCGCTGACGGCGGTACGACCCGACCGCCGGGCGCTCGGTGCTGCCGCGGTCGCGGCGGTGGTGTTCGCGACGATGGGTCCCGGCGCTCTGGGTCCCGGTGCGTTGGGCCCTGGCGCTCTGGGGCCTGGTGCTGTGGGGCCTCGCGTCCTGCGGTCGGAGCAGACCGCTCCGGTGCAGCGGGCGGAGATCGTCGCCCTGGAGGCCGCCCTCATTTCGGTACGTCCCGTCGGGCCGGTGGCGCCCAAGGCCAGGACCGGATCGGTCAGCGGTGCCGCGCAGAGCAGGCCGAATGCCGCCCCGAACCGACCGGTGGCTGTCTCCACGGTCGTGGGACCGTCTGCCGCGCTGGCTCCGCCGCCGGTCGTCACGCCGTCCGTCGTCCCGGCACCGTCCGCCAGTTCGGTGCCGACACCTGGCCCGGTCCCCACCACGGGTCCGCCCACGCCGGCCCCACCGACGCCGCCGGCCTCGCCCACTCCGAGTGGGACGCCGTCACCTGGTCTGCTGAAGGTCTGCCTGGATCCTCTTCAACTTCCGTTGCTGGACCCGTTGCTCTGCCCGTCTCCGGCACCCTGATCGGTGTACGTGCTCGCGCGCTTTAGTGCCGGCATGCTTCGTGCGGCGTGTGGTCGTCTGGGTGTGGTCAGTCCATGGCGCTGAAGTCGGGGACGGTCAGGGTGCCGTCCGCGGCGAGGGTGAAGCCAGGGTTCCAGGCGATCTCCCAGAGGTGACCGTCCGGGTCAGCGAAATAGCCGGCGTAGCCGCCGTAGAACGTCTCCCTCGCCGGCATGGTCACCGTGCCGCCAGCCTTGGTCGCCGTCGCCATCAGCTCGTCGACCTCCTCCCGCGAGCGGACGTTCTGAGCCAGGGTCACCCCGCCGAAGCCGTCGGTGCGCCGATCGCTGATGCCGGCGTCGGCGGCCAGCTTTTGCCTGCTCCAGAGGACGAGGGCCAGACCGCCGGCCTGGAGGAAGACCGTCTCCTCGACCTCCTGGCCGTGCCAGCCGAGCTGCTCGTAGAACGCTTTTGCACGGGCTACGTCCGAGACGCCCAGGGTGACGAGGCTGATGCGCTGCTCCATGCTCCTCAACCTAACGCGTGATCACTCAGGGGCGTGGCAGACAGCCTCGACGTTGTTGCCATCCGGGTCGCGGACGAACGCGGCGAAGTACGTCGGGTGGTACTCCGGCCAGACGCGGGGCGCATGCAGGACCTCCGCGCCGGCCTTGACGGCGGCGTCATGGAACGCCTGGACGGTGGTGCGGTCATCGGCGGTGAAGGCCAGGTGCAGCTCCCGAGCTTCGCCGGAGGTGTCGGTGGGGCCGAGCCAGAACTCGGGGCGATCCGTGCCGTAGCCGACGACGTTCGGGAACTCCAACAGGCGGCGACCGCCGAGTGGGGCGAGCACCGCGTCGTAGAAGGCGGCGCTGGCTGTCACGTCGCGGACCTGCACGGACAGATGATCCATCATCGCGGGTTCCTCCAGTCACGGGTTCAGGGCGGACGTCACGCTAACGGCGGGGTGTGACACCAGGCCGCCGATGGCACTAAGCAGCGATCGTTCGAGCGGTGGCGTATACGTCGGCGGGTAGGGCGTGGTGGAGCTTCCACAGGACGCGTATGGGTCGGTCACCGGTGTGCGACTCGTACGTCATGGTGCCGGCGTACAGGTACGGCGGTGCGCCCAGGTCGCGGTCGGCGATCCGGGTTTCACGAACGAAGAGGTGCACCGTCGAGCCGCCCGACGTGTAGCGCTGCCCGGTTGCCGACGCCGACGAGGTGGTGCTCTGCGACTCCCACTGGAACAGCGTTTCGGTGATGGCCCGGTCGGCGTACATGGTGGTGGGGGAGTAGTGCGATTCCGACTTGACCAGGGTGACGAAGAACAGATCGGCCTGGGCGTCGGGCAACCACTTCACCCCCTCGCGCAGCGATCCCGGGTTGGTCATCCCGAAGGCGGCGCACGCCTCGTTGCGGCTGTACCGGGCGTGCACCCGCAACGGCACCGCACCCAGAGCGGCAGTGGGCGTGACCCGGTGGATGCGGTCCCGCAGCACCTCGGCGACCTGGCGCAACTCGGCGCAGCGGGCCGGATCCTTCCAGAGTCGGACCAGCCGCTCGTCGCTTGTCGCTAGTGGTGCGGTTGGCCCCCAGAGGCTGAAGTGCAGCATGTCCAGCAGTCGGCCGTTCCCCGCGTACACCTGCTGACCTGGCGCGGGCGGTCCCGCCGCGACCCGGGTCAGCAGCTCCAGCCGGTCGATGTCGTCGGTGTGCAGCATGCGACCGATGGCCCGGCCCAGCTCCCGGTCGTCCGGGCCGGGCGCAGACGTCTCGATGCCGGCCAGCCGCCGCAGCCCGGTCCAGCCGCCGATGCTGGCCGACCGGTACACGTCCTCGATCTCCAGGCCGGTCTCGCGGAGGAACGTCGCCAGGCTGACGTCGCCGAGTTGCCGCAGCTCAGACACCAGGCCGGCCTTGGAGGTGGGCAACGCTGATCGCAGGTTGGCGAGCACGACCTCCTTCGCCACCCGGTCCAGCTCGACGTGGCAGCCGCTCGGCAGGCTCGGGAAGTCATCGCGCACTGCCTCGGTGATCGCCCGCCGGCTCACCCCGGTCAGGGCACGCCACCGCAGATCGAAGCGGAAGTTGGCGTGCTGCCCGCCGATGAAGTCGAGCACGGTCAGGCAGGGCTTGTCGTCGTCCAAGCGCAGGCCACGGCCGAGCTGTTGCAGGAAGATCGTGGCGCTCTCGGTGGGCCGCAGCATCAGGATCGTGTCGACCATCGGGAGGTCGACCCCCTCGTTGAACAGGTCCACCGTGAAGAGCACCCGCAGCTTGCCGGCCTTGAAGTCCCGCAACAGCCCCGCCCGATCGGTGCCGGCCCGCGAGGTCACCGCCGCCGCCTCGACACCGTGCTGCTTGAACCAATCCGCCATGAACTCCGCGTGCCCGATGCTCACGCAGAACCCGAGCGCCCGCATCCGCCCGACGTCCACCTTGTCGCTGACCGCTCGCAGCACCGACCGCGCTCGCGCGTGGTTGCCGGTGTAGAGGCCGTTGAGCTCTGCCAGGTTGTAGCCCTGCCCGCGCTTCCAGGTCACCTGCGACAGGTCCACGTCGTCGTGCAGCCCGAAATACTGGAACGGAGCCAACAACTGCCGCTCCAACGCCTCCCACAGGTGCAGCTCAACGGCCGCGCGCCCGTCGAACCACCGGCGCACGTCGCCGCCGTCGGCCCGGTCGGGGGTCGCCGTCAGGCCCAGGAGTACGCGAGGGCGCAGCCGATCCAACAGCCGCGCGTACGTCGGTGCCTCCGCGTGGTGGAACTCGTCCACGATCACCATGTCGTACGCCTCGGGGTCGACCTCCCGTCGGTGCAGCGACTGGATGGAGGCGAAGACGTGCTTCCAGCCGTTCGGCTTCTCGCCTGCCACGAGGGCTTCGCCAAAGCTGCCGTCGCCCATGACTTGCCGGAACGTGGACAGGCTCTGCCGCAGGATCTGCTCCTGATGAGCGACGAAGAGCAGCGAGTCTGCTCGTCCCGCCTTGTGTAGCCGGCGGTAGTCGAGGGCGGCGACCACCGTCTTGCCGGTGCCGGTCGCCATCACCACGAGGTTGCGCCAGCGCCCGTGCACCAGCCGCTCGGCGTCCAGGTCGGCAAGGATCTCGGCCTGATACGGGTACGGACGCACGTCCAGGTTCGAGATCCCGTTCGGCGCATCGTCGCGGCGCTCCCCGCTCAACGCGTGCCGTAGGCGCTCGGCGTCCCTAGCCGCGTCGTACGCCTCGAACGCCGGATCGTTCCAGTAGTCCTCGAACGTCGCCGTGAACGTGTCGATGACGTGCGGCTGCTCCATGTTCGAGATGCGGACGTTCCACTCCACGCCGTCCACCAGCGCGGTCTTGGACAGGTTGGACGAGCCGACGTACGCGGTGGTGGTGCCGCTGTTGCGGCGGAACAGCCACGCCTTGGCATGCAGGCGGGTGGTCCTCGTCTCGTACGACACCTTGATCTCGGCGCCCAGCTCGGCGAGTCGGTCGAGGGCTCTTTGGTCGGTGGCGCCGAGGTAGGTGGTGGTGATGACGCGGACCTTGCCGCCACGGGCGATCAGCTCGCGGATGGCTGGCTCGACGATGCGTAGGCCGTACCACTTGATGAACGCGCAGAGCAGGTCGACGCTCTCGGCCGACGCCATCTCGTGGTTGACCTCGTGGCCGATGTGGGGCTGGTGGCGGCCGTTGACCAGCAGCGCGCCGGTGGAGAGGGGAGTGGTGGGGCGCTGCGGGAAGGCTGGTAGCGCGGGCGGTGTTGGTGGGGCGGCGATGGCGTGGAGCAGGTGCTTGGCGTCGGTCACCTGGTCCTGTTCGGTCGCTGCCATTGGACTCAGGGCGGCGATGGCCTCGGCGATCTGGTTCGCCATTGCGATCTGGTGGTGGAGCTTGTCGTCACTGTTGGGAACTGCTTGGAGAGCGCGGGCAGCCAGGGTGGCGATGTGGCGGGCGAGGGTGCGGTGAGCGTCGGCGGGGTCGAGTTTGTGGTGTTGGACCAGGGCGGGATCGACGTGCTGGAGGCGGTCGGCCAGCTCGCGGGTGATCAGGTGCTCGTAAAGCCCCCGCTCAAGATCCGTCATCAGCGGACCGTACCTACGGCACAACGATGGAGCAATCCTTGGCTTGTCAGCTTCTCGACAGTGAATTCGAGTGAAGTCAAGTATGCATCTGGACTGGCAATCGTAAAAGACCTCTGAGTTGGATGCGCGCCTGGTGGCCAAGGCTAGGCGCTGCAGGGCTCCCACTGATGTCCCCCACGATGTAGCCTCGAGGGGCTGCTCCGATCCGGCCGGCTTTGGCTAGCAGAGTGGTCGCAGGTAGCCCAACATATTACGATCGTCGAGCCAAGAATCCAGCTAGCAAGGAGGTGGGTCCAGTTACAGGGTTCACCGTTGATACCCACCTACTGCGCGAACTGGGTGAGCTTCTTGTTGGGCGCGACAGCACCGCGCTCCTAGAGCTAATCAAGAACGCCTATGACGCAGACGCTTCGCAAGTGATTCTTCATGCCGATAAACTCAACTCGGAAGACGCTGTCATCCGGATTGTAGATAATGGCAACGGCATGACGTATGACCGCTTCCATAGTGCATTCTTGCGCATTGCCGGGCGCGACAAAGAGGGCGAATTTCGTAGATCGCCCAAGTATGGTCGGCGATATACGGGCCAAAAGGGCATCGGCCGCCTAGCTGCTCATAAACTCGCGTCGACACTCGAGGTTGTAAGTGTGCCCCGTGCAGAGGTCCACGGCGAGGGGAACAACTTTGGAGTCTCTGCATTCCTCGACTGGGATGTGATTGAGTCGCAGGCGACGTTAGACGACCTCAAGGGCGGCATTGCAACTGAGGTCGTCGAAAATGCGGGAGGCGCACGAAATGGCGGCACCTCTGTCGAGCTTGGCCGACTCCGATCGAAATGGAGCAGCAGTCAGCTTGCAACTTTTGTGGGTGAGCTCCGGACGGCCCAGCCGCCTTCAGCGCTCAGGGATCCAGATTGGCCGCCGGGCGCAATAGTGGGCGAAAGCATCATCCAGAGACCGCTAGTACGGGACGTGAGAGACCGGAAAGACCCGGGCTTTAACGTCACGTACAGCGGTGACTTAGATGTCGGAGATGACCTGTGGTCACAGGCAGGATCAAATTTTAGATGGCTAATTGAAATCGACGGCCTTGGCGAGGCCGTGCGCTACAAAATCTCTCCATTGAAGTCGTATGCACAGCAAGAACCGGAAGCCCGTTCTTATTACTTCGAAAAACTGGATCCCGGATCAGAAAGGCCCCGATTCCAGGCCCGCATTTTCACTCATCCGAACTCTTCCACCCGACGAGGGCCACTGGCTGGCTTTGTCCGGTCGAATAGCGGCGTCCGGGTTTACCTGGAAGGTTTTCGCGTACTGCCCTACGGTGAGCATGGGGATGATTGGCTAGGGATCGACCGGGATTACCGGACCGGTCCGCGATTCTATGAGATTGATATCGACCAAGACGCCAGTGACGCGTTGGAAGAGGATAAGAAAGAGGCTCTGGCTGCTACTAGCAACCTCGGCTACTTCGGCGCAGTTTTCCTTACCGAAGACAACAGTGGCGGTTTGAAGAGCCTCGTTAATCGGGAAGGGTTTGTGCCTGACTCGACATTCCAGTCGCTCGTCGACCTTGTCAAAACTGGAATCCGTCTTAGTGTCAGGGTCCGGCGGGCGGTGGCAAATCGGGTCGCCGAGCGCGAGCGAGCGCAGGCTGACGCTGACGCAGTTTGTGACGCGGAGACCGATGCAGCCGATACCCCGACGACCGGCCCGACCGCGTCGCCGCGAATCGTTAAGCCTGAGGAAGAGCAGACGGATGCGCCTGGGAACGGGTGGAGTTCGGAGGGGCGGGAAGGCAATCCAACCCGCACTTCCGATGCACTGACCCCCGTTGTGGTGCATGTTCGGGCCGAGGCCGTAATTCGCGACGCCCGCACTGTCGCCCAAAATCTGCGCGGTTCGAATTACCCTGTCGCAGAGTCAATCGAACTTAAGAAGCTGCTCGCGGGATTCCGGGTTGTCGAGACGGAGCTGGAACGCCTCCAGAGCTTGCAGCCAGACCTGCGTATTCTTGCTAGTGTTGGTTTACAACTTGGCGCATTTGTCCACGACGTCAACGGCATGCTGGGGCAGGCCGGCACTGTTCGTCAACTACTTGAGCCTCTTCTGTCAGATCCAGAATTATCAAGGAGCGGAGCTCAGCGGGTAAGAAGAGTTGTAAAAGCACTCGACGAGCTCGCGCACTCGCTGGCCCGTCAAAGCAGTTACCTCACCGATGTTCTAATAACAGATCCTCGCCGCCGTCGCTCCCGGCAAAAGATAAAGGAGCGGCTGGCGGTGGTTGAGAGACTGTTGCACAATCAATTAGTGCAGCGCAAAGTCGTCATTGACGATGCGTTGCCCGAGGATCTCCTGTCCCCTCCTATTTTTCCCGCAGAACTGGGCGTTCTTCTTACGAATCTCCTAACAAACGCTGTCAAGAATGCGGGTTCACCCGGCAAGATCAGGGTCGAAGGGCGGCAGTTTGGTCGACGAGGGATTACGTTGTTAATCCACAACACTGGTGTCGCTGTCGACTTGAGCGAGTCTAATCGTTGGTTCCTCCCCTTTGAAACAACAACAACCGACGTTGACGAAGTCTTGGGGCAAGGGCTTGGCCTAGGGCTTCCGATTACTAAGGCCCTTGTTGAAGACTACCGCGGTGACATCGACTTCGTCGAACCACCGACTGGCTATGCCACGAGTATACGTATAGATCTGCCTGACCCCCAGGAGCGCCGATGAGCCTACATAACCCGTCTGCTATGCCGGCACATGACGCCGCTCCCCCTCTAGTTCTCATCATTGATGACGAGGACCAGACGGCTTTCTCTGAGGTGCTGCAGGATCTAGGTGTCGACGCCATGTACTTGCCGCCGGATGAGCTAGAAGAGTCAATCCTTCGCCAAGCGACAACTGTAGTCGTAGACCAATATCTTGATGACTGGCCAGGCCGCAACCAAGATTCCGTGCCGATCGCCCTCAAGGTCCCTGATGGTCTAAGCCTAACGTCTGTGCTTAGGTCACGGGTCGAGGGCAGCGGCGATCGGCAAGGCCCGCCACCGAGCGCCGTAGCATTCGTGCTGAGGACAGGTGAGGTAGATAAGATTGGTGCTGGACTTCCCTCTGCAGCCCGGCAGCATCTACTAGCATCGCAATACAATCTCGAGTGGGTTTTCGACAAGTCAAGCGTGCGTAGTGGAGAAACGCCTTCGACGGCGCAGCGGGTGGCCGAGTTGGCATTAGCTACCGCAAGGTTGCCAAGCGACTGGAGTGCGGGAACCGGAGATCCAGGACTTAGATGGCTAGGTCTACCTACGACCGCTTGGGCTGAAGACGCATGCTGGCAGGTAGAACAATGTAGGCCACCACAGCATGTGGTCGCGCAGCGTACTGCGGGACGGGCGTGGCTTCGCTGGTTTCTCCAGCGAGTTCTTCCCTATCCGACCTTCCTAATCGATATACAGAAGGTCGCTGTCATGCTCGGAGTAACGGTCGATGCCGCAGAGGAGGTTCTCTCCTCTGCGAGCAGGCTTAGCCAGATGATCGGAGCAACCCAATACCAGGGGCCGCTTATGTCTTTCATGGGCAGACGTTGGTGGCGCGCGGGAGTTAGCTATGTTGTTGAACAGCTTCTAGGTGAGTTCGACCTAGAGGATGACCACGATCTCGAAGCGGTTGCCGCTGCCGCCTCCTCGATCCATGGTCGACGGCTTGAAAGGGTCTCTGTCATCGATCCGGTATTGGAAGTCCAGTCTGACTACTCCATAGCTCCTGATCCGATTAGCGCTCTAGACGCGGTGCGGCTTCAGCCGGACGATTGGCCGCCATATGCCGACGAAGCCTGGGCCGGACGCAGTCGCCTTGATGGCGAGGATCCCGAGCTGTTAGCCCTAGTCGTCTCATCCGATCGTTGGCGCCTTCATTCATCGGAGCTGAAAGGCGATTCTCTAGGTCAAGAGAATGGGATCGATGCTGCAATGGGAGGTGGTCGATGATTAATGACCAAGTCCGTCGCAATTCGCCGGTGGTCACAGAAGACGGGCAGTACGTTGCGGACACCGGGCCCTTACTCTGCTTGGGTCATTCAAAGTCTTTGAGGGATCATGTCAAGCGTCGATGGGGGCGCAGGACTCATTGGGTCGACTCGGTCCGGCAAGAGTTGGCCCGTCATGCCAAAGGTTACGACGCTAAAGGAAAAGCAGCTCAGTACTATGGTGGCCCGGCTGCTCGCTGGTTAATCGCTGCCCCGCCCGTCGAGGTGGCAGACACCCCGAAGTTGGATGCCTTGCTTGCTCGATTGAAGGAGCTTGAGCTGCAGAAAGCGGCGTTGAAAGGAGTAAGGGCAAAGACCCACCCTAAGGCAAACCTGGGCGAGGCCGAGAGTATTCTTTATGCGCATGCCAATGGGCACACACTTCTTGCGCACGATAGGGATGCGAAAAGGGTCGCAAGAGAGGTAGGTGTGCCAGCTGGTACGGTGATTGACCTTGCGAGATGGTTAGTAGCGCAAGGGGCCAACGTAAACGAGATCGCTCGGTGTATTCTTGATATCCAAGCTGTGGATATTGATCCCGGAGCGCGAATCACCAGTGTTTTAGACCTGGCTCCACGACAGAGGCGGCCCGGCAACGCTTAAGCATCAGAAGTATGTGGCGTATATGCTCGCTGGCGCGTCGGCATACCCAGGGATGAGTCGCCTGAGCGTAGTTGCGTCTGCTTTAGTGAGCGGTAGGAGCGAGCGGCGTAAGTAGGTGTACCACGCCAATGGTTTGGGGAAAGCCTCTAACTCCTTCGCTAGCGGCTGTAGGTCTAAGCCCT
The DNA here is from genome assembly GCF_900090275.1 of Micromonospora zamorensis. NCBI lineage: Bacteria > Bacillati > Actinomycetota > Actinomycetes > Micromonosporales > Micromonosporaceae > Micromonospora > Micromonospora zamorensis. The sequence continues at coordinate 312,222 of NZ_LT607755.1, forward strand.
GATGCAATCCAACTAAACGCTCAACGCGGATATCGACGTATGTCAAAAACACTCGACCTTGAATCCAAAGTGGCTCGGCAAACTGAAGCTGTCTCGAAGTTGCCGACGCGTAGCCAACGATTTGCCCTCGATGCCTTTTTGGATTGTGCCAGGCTCCTCGCGTGACGTATAGGAACATCTCATCCATTGGCTTAAGTGCCTTGGCCTCCTTGTGGGAGGCAGCGGAAGTGAATGCAAGCTTGTTGTTCGTCAGCACCCATCGAATTGCCTCGCGCTCGCTCAAAATTGCTAGGTATGAGTCTTTGGTCAACTGGAAGCCCCTAGCCAATTGATGTGTCGGAAGTAGCTACCGGGGTCGCTAGGCGATAGTAGGCGGCGGGGGCAGTTTTTCTGGAACTTCCAGTGACCGGAGCGATTTGGGCTCGATCTTCGACGACCCCCCTTGGTACTCTCTAGCAAGTGCTCTGAGTGAGGCTTGACCCGTTGGCCCCATTAACCAATTAGCCAGATACTCTGCATTCCACGGTGCGTTTTCTTTCAAGTAGATTCCGTAGAGATTGTTGCTTCCGACTGCTCGAACTTCGTTGACAATTACTCGATGATTTCCCTTGCCGACTGGGGCGATGAAGATGTCCGGGGGTTGAACCACCTCTACTGTATGCCAGACGCGCCGCTTTATTGCTAGATGAGCGCGGGGCACCTCGGCCGCGATCCCTTCTTCGAGGTAGGCCTTCAGCGCGTCCTCGTGCTCAATGTTGCAGCCATTTAAATCGAGTAGCCAGCGAGGCAGGGCGCTGCTGTCAAGCGCTTTATGCGCGACATCTGTCAGAATCGCGCCTGGGCAGTGTGCAGCTTTTACGAGAGCGGGGCGAAGCACCCTCTCTGTGAGACCTCGTTCCTGTCTCTTCAAATCGGATAAGAAGAAGAAATGGTTTGCCCCAGTCGCAACACCTCGCCGGATATTAGCAACGCTTCCCAGGTTTAAGATGTCGTGCTGTTGCGGTTTTTGATGCGTCCCGAGGAAGCGGGTAAACGTTGACGGGCACGATGCGTCCCTTTCGGGCCGCACCTCTGCCAGTCGCTCCACTGCGACGCCTCCGCTGCCAGTTCGAAGGTCCACTGTTCTTGCCATGAATGGCTGCTTGCTACGGCGTTCCGGACCAACCGAGAGGATCATTGCCGTCACCTGGGTCCCAGGGAACACCTCGACCTGGCTTGGAAAAAGGTCCAGCTCGACACGGCGGCGGCGGGAGTACCACAGCCATTCCCTAATCTCTCGACCGTATCTCGTCTCCAGCCAGGATCCTGGAAGCAGTAAAACCATTCTGTCGCTTTTTCCTAGACTGAGAAGCGTGGCAGCGACAAAATAAGCGGAAAGTCCGGCTAGGCCGCTGGTGATTAGTGCGCCGGCTGCAATTCTGGCGGCAGCTTTGCTTGCCGCGGGCATCTCCTGGTGTCTTGTGTACGGTGGATTTCCTAGGATTAGACGCGGAGGCGTTGCCTCTGGCCAGTCGTCGTTAAGCCATGCAAGGTAGTCTTTATGTATCAATTCAACGTTATTGCGTGGTGAGCGACTGTCGTCACTACTTCTCTCCACTGCGTCACGGGTGGCGAGTAGACCCAGTGTGACAACGTTTAAATCAACGGACAATATTTGGGCGTCTGGCCACGTGTCTCGCGCAGCAGTAGTGAATGCACCTACACCAGCTCCTGGATCAACGACGCATGCTGGCTGCTCCTTGCCAAGCGCTGTTGCCTGCCCAACCATGTATGTGACAATTGGCGGCGGGGTAAAGAAAGTCCCGAGGCGGCGTCTATTTCGCCCGCTCACCAATAACTCATATATCTTCGCGAGGAAATCGAAACCCTCCGCGTCGATCGCTTCTTTGGAAGCGGCGGTCAGCTCTGCTGGGAACTCTACGTCGGGTGCCTGTGCCCAACGAGCGAGGCTTGCTGGCCATTTGGGTACGGCGTCTGTGGCGAGGGCCCTGGCAACGGCCCCGAGGGTGGCAAGTCGTTGGAGTTCTTCGGCGGATGCGCCAGGCACCGTGTCAGACGGGAGGGCTTGAGCCTTATTGGCGTCGATCCAGCTGATGACTTCGGCGATGAGTCTGGAGAGGCCGGCGGGGAGGCGTGACACGTGAGTATCGTAGTGCATGCCCCAGTCACGGAACGTCCTGCGCTCGTGGCTACGGGTGGCGGGCCCCGGTGCCTCTCGCGGCGACCCAGCCCCTCCAGTGACCGGATCTCTTCGGGTGAGTGATCGCTAGACCTGCTTTCGGCTGTCCGTTAATTGGATCTGGGGAGTATTGGTGAGTTGCCTGATAGACATGGCCGTTTCGTTGAGTTCGACAACGCTACCGATCTTGGCGAAACTTTCGATTCAATAGTCTCTGCAGCTCGTCGAGCGACCGGCAGAACTGATCACTTCCGGGTCGTAGCGCGGCGCTCCAACCGCTATTGCCGTCCTGGGTCAGCCGCTATAGCTCGTGGCGCTCTGCATGTTAGCGAGCGAGGATTGCCGCAACGAGCTAAGGAGAGGAGCGGATTTGAGGAGTGCGAACGAGGACATCGAAAATCGGCGCCCCTTCCCAGTTCGGGTGGAGCTTGGTTACCTTGCTCCAGCCCCAGGACCGGTATGCGGTCTGAGCACCAACGTTGTCAGGACGGACCAAGAGCGTGGTTCGCGGCTCAGCCCGGCTCGCGACTTGCTCGTCATGTAGCGCCCTCGCGACGCCTTGGCGTCGCCAGGCGGCGTGCACCAGCAGTTCGCTGACGGCGAAGGTGCGCGTCCCGTCCTCCTCTGTGAACCCTGGCGACACAGGCTCGTGGATGCCGTCCCACCAACGCGTCTGTGGAGGTAGAGGAAAGCCGTAGATGTAGCCAACCAGAACCCTGTCAACCGTTGCGGTGACCAGCTCCCAGCCAGTCCGCTGCATGTGCAGGGAGAGCTGGCGCCGGTAGCGGTCCTCACTGTAGAACTCGCCGCCGCCCGCGTAGACCTCCAGGTAGAGGTCCACAAGCTGATCGAGGATTCCCTTCGCCTCGTCGGCGTTGTGGTGACGAAGTCGCAAGCCCTCGATCACACGCTCACCGCCTGGTCGTAGGCGTCGACGAACTGACGGGTTGTCGCGGTTGCCTGCCGTGGCGCCGCCAGATTCCGGCGTACCTGCGCAAGATGCTGACTCACCCGCTTCGAGTTGATCTGGGTCACGGCGGGCAGGACGTCCAGAGCGACACGTGCCGCCTCGTTGACGTCGCCCTGCCGGTATGCCGCCTCCGAGAGCCGCACCGCGTAGTAGACCTGGTTTCGTCGATGTCCAGGTGACGGATTGGTCGTGATCGCACGCAACGACTGAACAGCGCGCTCGGGCCTGTCGAGGGCCAGATAAGAGAGCCCTTCGATCCCGATCAACTCTTGGTGGTTCACGAAGTGGACGAAACCCTGGTCATCCTCGTGAGTGCCTCGGTCCAACTCCCGGCGCGCCTTGGTCATCTCGCGACTGAAACCACTGGTATCCCTGAGAACGCCGTAAGCGTGCGCTCTGCGCAGGTGCAGCAACGTGGTGAGTCGAGGTGTGGCCCACCCGGCGGACACCCGTAAAGCCGCTTCGGCGCAGTGCAGCGACTCGCCAGGTTGGCTCTCGCGGATCAGTAGGGACAGATGCGTGAGGGCGCGAACTTCCACTCGCGGGTCATCCGCGATTCGGGCACGAGTGATTGCCTCATTGAGGTACGGCCTCGCCTCAGGCCGGCGCTCGGCGTCGATGGCCAGCCAGGCCGCCTCGATGGAGAGATCGGCCAGGGCGCTTTGGAGCGCGTCGCCGACCTCTCTGCTGTAGTTGGCCCGCGCCGCCCAAGCCGACAGCTTGGTGTGCACTTGGATGGCGACGTCGCAGAGCAGGTCTGCGCCTGCTACCGCGTCTGCCCGCCGGAGGTCGTCGACCAGGGAGCTGGCGAGCTGCACCTGCTCCATGCCGATGGTCCTGGGCACCTCGGAGGGCCCTGCGAGCAGGTACGTGTTACCGCTCGCAGCGAGTCCCGTGAGCGCGGCCAGTACGTTAAATCGTCGGCGGTCCGTAGCGCCACCCCCTTGGCTTGATGCCTCCTCCACGCTAACCGCCGCGGCGGCCCGCCCGCCTTGCTCGGTTGGCTGATCCTCACCATCTGCGCGGTCGATGCCGTCTGCGACGAGGCTCGGATCGCTCCAGCAAGCTTGATCAGGGAGGCGGAACCAAAGACGTTCTGCTGGCACACGCAGAACCTGCGCCCAGTGCGACAGTCGGTCCAGGTGCACCAGCGGAGGCCCGTTCTCCACCCGACTCAACTGCGCCTGCGTGATCCCCAACCACCCCGCCACCACGGCCTGCGGCAAGGCGACCCGCCCGTGGTACGGATGGCAGCGATACGCCCTGATCACCCGCCCGAGATGCCGCTCCGCCAGGGCCCGCCGCACCGGCTCGTGCTCCCAGAAGCTCGCCGGCACCACCGGCGGCGCGCTCAACCGATCCCGCTCGGCGGCCTGGCACGGCGTACACCGTCCGCTGTGGTTGTCCCGGGCCAGCCGTCCGCCGCACCGAGGACAGTTCGCGTGGGTCACCGGCGGCTCCGTCCGTCTCGCCTGATCGAGCGTATCCATTGAACACGCTGCGTGGAGCGCTGGTATACGCACGACGCATATCTCAAGGACTGCCGAACAAGGGAGCAGATGCTCAGACTGGGCGAAGCAACCGCAGCGCCTCGATGACCATGGCCCAACGATCCTTCTCGTCCGTCGGATTGAGCACCTTCCCCTTGGCGACGACAACGCCGGCAGCGCGCAGCACCGCCAGGTGACCGGCGTACGCCGGATGGGCGTCCAACTCCGCCTTGACGTGTGGGAAGGCAAGGATCGGCAGTCCTGCGCCCAGCGACTCGTTGAGGACCCCGAGCGCCAGGGTGTCGTTGATGCCCAGCGCCCACTTCGTCACTGTGTTGAACGTGAGCGGGGCGGCCACCACCACATCGGCCGGCGGGTGCGGCTCAGGGTCGCCGGGCATGCGCCACTCCACGCGTACGAGATGGCCGGTCTTGTCCTGCAACGCCTCCCGGTCGAGCCACGGAGCGGCGGTAGGACTGACGATCATGCACACCCGCCACCCGTCGGCGATCAGCACATCGACCAGCTCGTCGATGTATTCCGCCGGACCCGCGGCGCAGACGACCAGATACAGCACCGGGTGTTCCATCATGCCCGCAGTCTGCCCGACCAGGGTGGCGCCTGGTTGACCGCATACGGGCCGCGCATGCCGTCGACGATCACTGTGACATGCCGTATTGCCTGGTCAAGCGCGAGAGTCGACCCATGGCCCGGGGCGGGTGCTGGTTTCGGAGTTGCGCCGGCCCTCAACGGCGCAGCCGCGTCCCGCCCGCCCCGGTGCCTCTCGATCCGTCAACGTTTCGGAGCCGGCATGCCCACCCTGATTGACGACGACCCTCCGGCTCGCGTGAGCCTGGCCGCCGCCTGGGCGTCGGTCGACGTGCGGGCCGCCGGCGACTTCTGGTGCACACTCGAAGACCGCCGACCCGGCCTGCTCCCACACCGCGACGCGCCACTGTTCTTCACCGCGCTGGGCCGCCTCATGGTCGGCGGGGACGACCCGGCGAGCCGGGCGGCGCTGCTTCTGGTGCTCGGCCGCGCGTACCGTCATTTCGACCTGCTCCCGCACGCCACCACCATCGGCGACGCGTTGCTCGCCACCGTGGCCCGCCACGCCCGACCACTGTGGACGCCGCAGCTCGCCCTGGCCGCGGAGCGCGCCCTGTGCCGCGCCACGCACGCCGTGCGGCGCGCCGCCGCGCAGGCCGGCGACGGCCGGGCCTGGCGGCACGTCCAGGTGATCGGCCACGACCGGCCGTCGCCCGACATCGCCATCCTGACGGTACGTCCCTGGCGGCGACTGCCCTTCCAACCAGGTCAGGCCGTGCCGGTCTGCACGCCGCGCCTGCCGGGGCACTGGCGCTGGCTCTCGCCGGCCAACGCCCCACGCGCCGACGGCACCGTCGAGCTGCACGTCCGCGCCGTACCCGCCGGCACCGTCTCCCACCGCCTGGTCCATGAGGTACGCCCCGGCGAGCTGCTCTGGCTCGGCCCACCCGTCGACACCGGTCTGCGCCTCGACCCGGCGTGCACGAACGATCTGCTGCTCGTCGCCGGTGGCACTGGCCTGGCGCCGCTGCGCTCCCTGGTCGAGCAGGTCGCCGCCGCACCGGACGGCCGGCGGGTGACGCTGGTCGTCGGCGCGCGCACGTTCACCGACCTGTACGACTCGGTCAGCCTCGACAAGCTGCAATGCGCCCACGACTGGCTGACCATCGTGCCGGCCTTCTCCGACGACCCCTGCGCCGAACCCGCCGAACGGGGTGAGGCCCTGACTGTCGCCCTCGACCACCACCGGCCCGGCCAGGAGATCTACCTCTGCGGCCCACCCACGATGCTGGCCGGTGCCCGGTCACGACTGCTCGCCCTCGGTGTCCCCGCCGCGCGCATCCACCTGCCCGTGACGCGATGACGGTCTACCGCAGTCGACACACCCTGACCGGGCCGCTGACCCCCGACCGGATCGCCGCGCTGGACCTGCCCCGCACCCGGTTCGGCCGCCGTGGCTATCAGCCGGAGCACGTGCAGGCGCTGCTCTGTCGCCTCGCTCACGAGCTGCACGAACAGGGCCGCCAACTCGACCTCGTCCGAGCTGAGAACCACCGCATCAAAGACGCGTTGCGCACCTGGCACACCCAGTGGGCCAGGCTCGCGCACGGGCGCTCCCGCTCCACGCTCACGATCGCCGAGCCGGACATCGCGGATGCGTGACCTGCTGGATACGGCAGCGCGGCAGCGGCTCGGGGAGCTTGTGGTGGCACCTTGCTCGAAGTGGTTGATACCTGTGAGGCATAAATATGACTCACAGGTATACCGCTCGTCAGGGCATCGCCGGCCGGGCACCGCTCTCGCCGGTCGCCGGACGCGGTCAGGAGGAGAGGTCGCCGAACTCGCGTACCCCGTCGACGTCCAGCGTGATCTTGTCGTTCTCGGTCCACTGGCTGGTGGCGGCGAGCCAGCTCGGGTCGTCGCGTTCTTCGATGTCACTCCAACTGTGCCGGTGGTGCCGTAGCTGGATCGGCCCGGTCGACGCGCCAGGTTCGAGCATCCCGCCGGTGAAGGTCAGCTCCACCCAGCCGGGGGTCGTGGTGCCCGGGATCGGGTTGCCTGGCGCCGGCGTCGACAACGCGGACGGCCCGCCCGGCGGGATGAAGAACTGCACGGTCTGCCGGATCCGGTCGCAGCCCAGTGCGGCCCAGTCGCAGTTCGGCACCAGTGAGGTGTTGCCGCCCTCGAAGCGCAGGTGGTAGCGCACCCTCACCGCGCTCAGGTCGAGCGGCCCGGTGCCGGTGTTGGTGACCTTGAGGAGGTGCTGGATCTGGTTGTTCGTCGGGGACCAGTCCAGGTTGAGGTAGCTGACCGTCGCGCGGCCGCTGGCGGTGCGCACGGTGATGCCGGGCGAGCTGTCGGAATAGCCGCCGAGCGCGCGGGCGGCAATCGCGATCCGGTACGTCGTGCCGGGTGCGAGATCGGTCAGCGTGATGGTGGTGTCGAGCGTGGTGCCGAGCCAGCGGTACGTGTTGGGGCCCAGCGGTGCCTGCACCTCGTAGTTGATCGGCTGCTCCGCCGCCGGATCGCCGATCCAGGTCGAGGGCGCCCAACTGAGGGTGAGCTGGTGCGGCTCGTTGGCTACCACCACCGGGTTGCCGGGGGTGCTGATGGCCGGGCCGTCCGCGCTCGCGGCGTTGACGGCGAGCAGGCTCGCCAGCGCGGCGAGGGCGACGACGGCGGCGACACGGCGGGCACTCATGACACGAATCGTAGGTGACACTCATCAGCGTCGATGAATGATCCCACTGGCTGGTGGCTGAGCGCCCGCCGAATCACCTGTTCCGTCAGTGCTCGTCCGGCCTCACGGATTCCAGTAGACGAGGACACTGGCCTGGTCGAAGCGTCGTTCCTTCAGGTCGGCACGCTGGATCACCCAGTGGATGCTCGCGCCGCCTTGTCTGCCGCCGTGGAACTCGGCCAGCACAACCCAGTCACCATGGTCGGGTGGCCCATCAACCCCTCGCACCGACCCGTCCTGGTCGGACGCCGCCAACCACGCGGGGTTGAAACCGTTGCATTCAGTGCCGTAGCCGCCCAACAGCAGCGGCGACGTCCAGCCTCCAGGGGAGAACGGGCCGTCCGGCGCCTTATCCAGGACTTCCTTCCACACCTCGGTCAGCTCTTCGAACGGGGGATCTCCCGGCAGTGGCGGAGAGTACGGGGGCCCCGGGATCGTCTTGACGTAGGGCAGCGAGATGTCGACAGTGAGGTGCAGATCGCCCTGCCCGATCAAGTAATAGACCTCGGCGCACTCCTCGTCGTCTGGAGGGAAGCCAGGCGGATACTGCTCTCGCTCCTCGACCGCCACGCCTGCCGGCACGTACCTGACCTCGCCCCAGCCGCTTTCCTCGGGCCAGCCGAACAGCAGCAGTTGGCCGTCGGACGGTAGTGGAAGGTCGGTCACGTCTGCCGGAAGGGCAGCGCAGTCGATGGTGGCGATCAAGGGATACTCGGGGTCCTGGGCGTCGGCCGGAAGCATCAAGGGTCCACGGATGGCGCCCACGGCGGGCCCGTCACCCCCCTGTGTCAGGAAGGCGGACGGGCGGGCGAGCTCCAGCCAGCGCTCCACGTCGGCGGCGGGGATGCCGCGGCGGAGCGCCTCGGCGCGGACCTGATCGATGATTTTCACGTTTCGGGGAAGCACGGGAGCACCGTAGATCAACCGTGCGACGTTTCTCGATCCCGCAGCGATGCGGTGTCGCTGTTGGCGGCCCAGTAGGCAGGCACCATGCAGTCGATACCGCGATTTGCCGTCGGCGGGCGGTATGCGGGAGCGCCCGACCATAGCGTCCGAACCACGGAGTTCCGCGAGCGCGCGATCTGGGGAGGCGACCATGCAGGCGGCCGAGGGTGTGGTGTTACCGGGGGAGCGGGCTCCGGTCAGAGTCAACATGGACAGGTGGCGGGCGGGGCTACCACCGGACGCGTGGCCCGACCCCCTGCCGGCGAGCGGGGAGATCGGGCGGCGCGACGTCTTCGCGGTCGCCGAGGCGTACCGGGCCGGCTCCGCGAGCCCACGGCAACTGCTGACCGCCGTGCTGGTCTGGGCTTACGGACCCATCGGGTACGGCCCGTGGCGCGCCACCAGGTCGCTCGACGCCGACCCGGAGGGCAAACGCCTGGCGTACGCGCTGGAAGAGCTGTCCACGCCAACGCCCGACGAGGACGCGCTGTGCACGGCGTACCGCCGCTTCGGCGACCCCGACCATGCTCGCCTGCCCTGGTTGGGGCCGGGCCTGTTCACGAAGGTCCTCTACTTCATCGGCTACCGGCGTGGGGTGGGCGGCGTGCAGCCCCTGATCCTGGACCGTGTCGTGGCCGGCCTGCTCCCCGCCGAGGCGGGTGTCGGCCGGCGCAACGGCTGGTCGTCCGAGGAGTGGCTGGCCTACCTGCGGTGGGCGGCCGAGCAGGCCCAGGTGAGGGCGGTCGAGGCGGACGAGGTGGAGATGACGGTTGCCGGCGGCGGGTGATGGGCTATCGCGCCGCGCGGAGGCGGGCGTCGAGCGCGTCGAGGTCGGGGAGAAACCAGATGTGTCCACCCTGGTTCGACTCGTGCACCAGGGCGCGCAACGCGGAACTCTCCGCGAGCTGCGCCGAGATGTCGCCGACGACGGCCAGCCGCAGCCGGTAGTTGACGAACTTCTGCATCACGTCGCCGGCGAAGCGGGTGCCCAGCGAGAAGAAGCGTGCGTCGAGTCGGGTGGCCGGCACGGCGACCACCTGGGCGCCGAGGAACGCCGCCCCGATCAGGTCCAGCGCGTCCTGCTCGGTGGTCAGCGGCGGGCCGTTGGGGTCACAGACCAGCACCGGCACTCCGGCGCGTTCCTGGATCTCGTCAGGCATCGTTGACCTCCCGGTCGAGCAGGCCGTTGTCGGCGTTGAGCACGGCGTCGAGCAGGTGCAGCAACTCGGCGGTGGAGGCCGGGTCACCCAGGACGATGATCTTCATGCGGTGGCGTTGCTCGTCGTACACCGTCTGCACCCGCAGCGGGTTGGCCTGGTCGTGGCCGGTGTTGGCGCTGGTGAGCACGAGCGTGCCGAGCCGGTCGGCGGCGGTTCTGTCGACGCCGTCGATCTGGACGATGCTCGACACCTCCGCCTGCCGGGCGACGCTGGGCGCGACCGGGGCCTGACCGGTCAGCGCGTCGAGATCACTGGCGGCGATCCGGTACTGCTTGCCGATCCGCACCGCGCGCAGCCGGCCCGAGCGGATATAGCTGCGCACCGTCCGCACGTGCAGCCCAAGCCGGTCGGCGACCTGCTCAACTGAGTACATGTCTTCCGTCATCGTTCCCCATCTTACTCAGATAGGGAAGGTTAGGAACAGGTGGGTGCGCTTTCAAGATCAAGAAAGAGGGTCGGCCGGCTAACTCGCTCGCGCTGTCGGACGGTTCCAGTACCGTCTGGAAACCATGGACGCGCGGCGCGGCGACGCCATCATCGGGCGGGATCACCCCGCAGGTCTGCTGCGCGCCGAATTTGACCGCGCCGCCACCAGCCACGGCGGTCTGGTCCTGGTCACCGGTGAGCCGGGCATCGGCAAGACGACCCTTGTGACGTCGGCCGCCCGGGAGGCCCGGCAACGCGGCGCGCTGGTGCTCGGCGCCGCCTGCTGGGATTCCGACAGCGCCCCCGGCTACTGGCCGTGGGTGCAGGTGCTGCGCGGCCTGCGGCGCTCCGCCGACGACTGGGCGGTGGCACGGCCGGACGCCGAGCCGGCCCTCGCGGCACTGCTCGGCGAGGCCGACCCCAGCAAGCAGCAGGCCGACCGGCTCACCAGCTGGGCCGGCGTCGACACGGACAGCGCCGACCAGGAAGAGTTCGCGCTGTACGACGCGGTGACCGCCGCGCTGGTCGCGGTCTCCCAGCAGCGGCCGGTCGTGGTCGTCCTCGACGACCTGCACTGGGCCGACCCGGCCTCACTGCGGTTGCTGAGCTTCGCCGCCCAGCACACCTGGTTCGAGCGGTTGCTGCTGGTCGGCACCTACCGCGACGCCGAGGTCGAGTCGGGCGAACACCCGCTGCGCCCCCTGCTGATGCCGCTGGTCACGAAGGCCACCACGATCACCCTCACCGGCCTCGCCCGCGACGAGGTGGCCGCGCTGATGGCACGCACCGCCGGGCGGGAACCCGACGCCGACCTCGTCGACGAGGTGCACCGGCGCACCGGTGGCAACCCGTTCTTCATCGAGCAGACCGCCCGGCTATGGCACGCCGACGACGCGGCCGGCACGATCGCACCCGGCGTACGGGAAGCGGTGCGCCGCCGCCTGGCCCAGTTGCCGCCGGCCGTGGTCGAGGCGCTCACCGTCGCGGCCGTGCTGGGGCGCGAGTTCCACCGCCAGGTCCTGGCGGCCTGCGGCGCCGCCCCGGTGGCGCAGGCCGACCGGCTGCTCGACCGTGCGGTGACCGCCCGGCTGGTGGTCGCCAGGGGCGGCGGCCGGTTCGTCTTTGCCCATGACCTGGTCCGGGAGACCATCTACGACGGGCTGTCCCCCGACGAGCGGCAGGCGCGGCACGGCGCGGTCGTCCGGGCGGTCGACGACCTGCGGGAGCTCACCGATCAGCTGGTCCCGGCCGACCTCGCCCGCCACGCCTACCTGGCCGGCCCCGCACTCGACCGCGCGCGGGTGGCCACGCTGCTGGTCGCCGCCGGGCGGGACGCGTTCGTCCGGCTGGCAGCCGACGAGGCGGCGGTGCACTTCCGCCGGGCGCTGGAGGTCGTCGAGGACCGGGAGCAACGCGTACGGATCCTCATCGAGTTCGGCGAGGCGCAATATCACCACGCCGGCCGGGAGGAGTCCGCCGCACTGCTCGCCGAGGCCGGGGCGTTGGCTCGCACACTCGACGACCCGGTGCTGCTGGCCCGCGTCGCCCTCATCGTGAACCGGGCCCGCCAGGTGGAGGCCATTCAGCCGATCGACGCGGCGGAACTGGTGCGCGACGCGTACCGGAAGCTGATCGGCGAACCGGACGCCGACGCGTCGGTCGGCGCGCTGGTCGCCGACCTGATCACCGCCACTGAGACGATCGCCCGGCGAGGGCAGGACGACGAGGCTTTGACGTTCAGCCTCTGGGCTCGCCACGACACCACCTGGGGATTGGGCACCGCGGCGGCCCGCGCCGCGCTGACCGCCGAGATCCGGGACGTGGCCCGCCGCACGGGAGACCGGGAGACCGAGCTGTGGGCCACCTCGCTGCGCTGGGTGGCGCTACTGGAGTTGGGCGACCCGCACTTCAACGAAGAGCTCACCACCTTCGTCGGCGCGGACCGGCACGGCGACCTCAGCCGGCACCAGATTTCGGCGGCCATCGACAGCGGGATCATCGCGGCTTTCCGGGGTGACTTCGCCGAGGCCGACGAGCGGTTCACCGTCCTCAGCGACTTCTCCGACCCGGGCCATGCCGAGTTCGGGTTCATGGGCCATCACCTGCGCTGGTCCCGGCTGCTGCTCCAGGGTCGGTTCGCCGAGGCCGACACCCTGCTGGACGCGCTGGCCCCGATCGACTACCCCTACCAGGAGTTGCTGCGGGCGATCACGGCCGCGGAGCGGGGCGACGGCGAGACGGCGGTCCGGCTGACCGCCGGCATCGAGGACGCCGCCATCCGCTATCCGCGCCCGGTGTCGCCGATCTGGCTACGGTTACGCGCGCAGGCCGCCGCCGCGTCCGCCGACCCGCAGCGCTGTGACGCCGCACGGGCCGCACTCGCCCCGCACCGGGGAGAGTGGATGGTGGCGCTCTTCGGCTGCGACGTCAGCGGCCCGGTCGACCACTGGCTGGCAATGATCGACGCCGCCCAGCAACGCTGGGACGACGCCATCGCCGGCTTCACCGCTGCCCGTGAGTCCGCCGACCGGCTGGGTGCCCGTACCTGGTCGCTCATCGCCCGTGCCGGCCTCGTGGACGCCCTCGCCGGCCGGGGCCACCCGGGCGACGCCGCGACACTCGCCGCGCTGCGCGCCACCACCGTCCAACAGGCAACGGCTCTGGGCATGACGCAGGTGCTGCACCGGCTCGCCGAACCGACCCCCACCGAAGCGGCCGAGCAGACCGCCACCGCACGCCAGGCCGTCGCGCCGGGCCAGGCCGTTGCGCCGGGCCAAGCCGTCGCGCCGGCCGCCGCCGGGCCAGGCCAGCTTACGGCGGCGGGCCAGGGTGTCGGGCCGGCCAACGCCGGGCCAGGCCAGGCTTTCGCGCCCGGTCAGGCCACGGCGGTCGCCCCAGCCGGCGAGGGGTACGAGTTTCGGCGCGACGGGCCGGTCTGGCAACTCGCGTACGCCGGTGTCGTGGTGCATCTGCCCGACGCCAAGGGTCTGCACGACCTGCACCTGCTGCTCAGCCGACCGGGCAGCGACGTGCCCGCAGTGGAGCTGCTCGACCCGGCTGCCGGGCCGGAGCTGGTCGCCGCCCGGCGGATGGGCGCCGACCCGGTCCTCGACGACGAGGCGAAGGCCCGCTACCGGCGGCACCTGGCACGCCTCGACGAGGAGATCGACCGGGCCGCCGCCCGCGACGACGACCGGAAGGTGGCCGCGTTGGACGCCGAGCGGGGTGCGTTGCTCGACGAGCTACGTGCCGCGGCGGGGCTGGCCGGTCGGAGCCGCCGCCTGGGTGACGAGGCCGAGCGGGCCCGTAAGACGGTGACCGCGCGAATCAGGGACTCACTGCGCAAGCTCGACGAGCGGCACCCGGCCCTCGCCGGCCACCTGCGCGAGGCCGTCTCGACCGGCAGCACCTGCCGTTACCTGCCGCCCGAGCCGGTGCGCTGGCGGCTCTGAACCCATGGTCGGCGCGTCGGTTGGTCAGCGCCGACCACGGGCCCCGCGGCTCAGTCCTTGAGGTCGGGGCTGGGGTCCAGGACCCGGGCGAGCCAGTCGGTCTGGGCGCGCCGTGCCGCGGCCGACACGCGGACCTCGGGGAACAGCGCCGAGAATCCGTGGAAGCCCCCGGCCCACAGGTGCAACTCGGCCTGGCCACCGGCGGCCCAGATCCGGGTCGCGTAGCTGACGTCCTCGTCGCGAAAGACCTCGGCGGTCCCGGCGTCGATGTAGGTGGTCGGCAGACCGGACAGGTCGTCCGCCAGCGCGGGTGAGACGTACGCGGAGACGTTCTGGTCGGTGTGCCCGCCGAGGACGCTGCGCCACCCGAACTCGTTCATCTCCCGGGTCCACACGCCGTCCAGCCCGCTGTACTGACGGCTGGAGGTGGTGTCGTTGCGGTGATCGAGCATGGGGCACGACAGCAACTGCGCGGCGATGGTCGGGGTGTTGCGGTCGCGAGCCATCAGCGTGACTCCTGCCGCCAGGCCACCCCCGGCGCTGGCGCCGGCCACGACGATGCGAGCCGGGTCGATGCCGAGGTCCACGGCGTTCTCGGCGACCCAGAGCAGGCCCTGGTAGCAGTCGTCGACCAGCGTCGTACCGGTTGCCTCCGGCGCCAGCCGGTAGTCCACAGTGATCACGACGGCGCCGAACCGGTCGAGCCATTCCAGCGGGACATCGATGTTCGAGAAGCGGTCGCCCCACATCATTCCGCCGCCGTGGATCCAGTAGACGCAGGGAGCGCCGGCGGCGCGATCGGTGGGGCTGAGGATGGACAGCGGGATCGGCGTCCCGTCACTGGCGGGAACGGTGACCTCGCGCCGCTCGACCGCACGGCCTTCCAGTTGGCTGTCGATCGACGGTTGGGGGAAGTGGCGCAGCTGCTCGATCACCTCGGGGCCGAGGGGTGGCATCGGCGGCAGTTCGGCCAGGGGTACGAGCAACTCGGGGTCGATGCCGGGTCGGGGGAGGTTCATCGCGGATCCTTTCGCTGACACGGTCAGGGCTGATCGGTGCGGTCGCCGGTTCAGAAGGTCGCCTTGCCGCCGACCGGCACCGCGTCGGTGTACGCCGAGTCGCCGGCCAGCAGCGGCTGAAGCTTCGCGACGAGGGCCTGCGCCTGCTCGCCGGCGAAGAACGCGCTGTGCGCCTCGGCGCTGGTCCAGCCTTCGATGACGTGGACGACGTCGCGGTCGGACGCCGAGCGGGACACCAGGAAGACCACGCAGTCGTCGTGCGGCAGGGACGGTGCGTCCAGCAACAACTGGATCAGCTCGTCCGCCTTGCCCGGCTGAGCGGTCATGGTGGCCTGGAACCCGTGGTGGACAGACATCGTGGATACTCCTAATCGTCGAGCTGCGCTGCGCTCTTTGGGAAACTGACACTCCTATGGAAGCGCATTTACCAGCAGAAACGTTAGAAGGATGCTCGCTAACACTTGCCTGATCCTCTCGTTGTGGCGAGGATCGGTCCTGTGTTTCAATCGGGTCGTGGACCTCGACGAGCTGCGGGCACTGCTGGCCCGGCACGCGCGACCGGACATGAGCACCACCATCGAGGGGGTGCTGATCTCAAGGGTCGATCAGCAGACGGCACCGACCACGTCGATGTCGGGCACCGTGCTGGCACTCATCGCTCAAGGCGCCAAACAGATGGCGCTGGGCGACCGCGTGTACGAGTACCGCGCCGGCCAGTACCTTGTCGCGTCGGTCGACCTGCCGGTCACCGGCCGCTTCACGCAGGCAAGCGCCGACGCGCCGGCTCTGGGGTTCGGGCTGGTGCTACACCCGGCCATGGTCGCGGAGCTGCTGCTGCAGGCGGCGCCCGGCGACCTTCCGCCCCTGGCTGGGCCGACGCCGTCGGGGCTGCTGGTCAGCGACGCTCCCGACGAGCTCGGCGACGCGGTGATCCGACTGCTTCGCCTGCTGGACCGACCCAGGGACGTCACGGTGCTCGCGCCCCTGATCAAGCGGGAGATCCTGTGGCGGCTGCTCACCGGGGAGCAGGGTGCGGCCGTACGGCAGCTCGGTCTGGCCGACAGCAGCCTCAGTCACATCGCCCGGGCGGTCCGGTGGATCCGCGACCACTTTGCGCAGCCGTTCCGGGTGGAGGATCTGGCACGGCTGACCGGAATGAGCGTGTCGGCGTTCTATCGCAACTTCCAGGCAGTGACCGCGATGAGTCCGATCCAGTTCCAGAAGCAGATCCGACTGCAGGAGGCGCGGCTCCTGCTCGCCACGCACCCCAACGACGTCACCGGGGTGGGCATCCGAGTTGGCTACGAGAGCCCGTCACAGTTCAGCCGCGAATATCGTCGTCAGTTCGGCGCGCCTCCCAGCCAGGACGCCACCCGCCTGCGGGGCACCATCCGAGCCGAGGTGCCGGCGGTCGTCTGACCGTCAGCGTTCACCTGGGCGCCCAGACGACAGCCGACGGGCGCCGCCACAGCCGTGGCGGCGCCCGTCGAACGGGTCGGGGCCGGGTCAGCGGCGGTTGTACCGGTGCATGGTCAGGGTGCCGAAGACGACCAGGAAGCCGGCGCTCCAGACCAGCAACCACATCGTGGCCGACGGGTCCGAATCGCCGCTCATCGCCCCACGGATAGCCGCGACCAGCTGCGTCACCGGGTTGACCTTCACGAACGCCTGGAGCCAGCCGGGCATCGTGCTCGGGTCGACGAAGACGTTGCTCAGGAACGTCAGCGGGAACAGCACCATCATGCTGACGCCCATCACCGACTTCTCGCTGCGCAGGATCAGCCCGAAGAACGTCCACACCCAGGAGAAGGCGAACGAGAAGACCACCAGCAACCCGATCCCGACGGCCACGCCGACGACCCCGCCGGCGGGCCGGAAGCCGAGCGCCAGCCCCAGGCCCAGGATCACCAGGGCGGCGAGGATGTAGCGCAGTACGTCGCCGAAGATCATGCCGACCAGGGCGGACGGACGCCAGACGGGCAGTGTCCGGAACCGGTCGAAGATGCCCTTCTCGATGTCGGTGTTGAGGCCGACGCCGGTGTACATGGTGATCATCACGACGCTGGTCACCATGATGCCGGGCAGGAAGAACTGCAGATACTCGCGCGGGCTGCCGGCGAGGGCGCCACCGAACAGGTACGTGAACATCAGCACCATGATGATCGGGAACGCGGTGACGTCGAAGAGCTGCTCCGGCACGTGTTTGATCTTCAGCATGGCCCGCCAGCCGAAGGTGAGCGACGCGCCCAGCGCGCTGGGTCGGGGCGGTCGGGTGCCGGGCGCGAGCACTGTCGCCAGCGCGTCGGCGGACGGGACGTAGACGGACGGCGCCCGTTCGGTCGTGGTGGTCGTGGTGTCGCTCATCGGGCTGCCTCCAGCTCGTTGTCCGGCTCGCCGGCCGGCACGGCGGGGTGATCGGTCAGGGCCAGGAAGACCTCGTCGAGGCTCGGCTGGCCAAGGGAGAAGTTGTCCACGACGATGCCGGCACGGGCCAGCTCGCCGAGCGCGCGCGAGGCCTGGGCGCTGGCGTCGAGGTCGGTGCCGGCCTCACCGACGCGGGCGGTCAACGCCACCGGGTCGGCGGCGAGCTGCACCGGCACGCCGAGCGCCTCCCGGAGCACCCTCTCCGCCTCCGGCCGCTGGCCGGGATCGCGCAGTCGCAGGTGGACGGTGCCGGAGCCGATCGACGACTTCAACTCACCCGGGGTGCCCTCCGCGATCACCCGGCCGTGGTCGACGACCGCGATCCGACCGGCGAGCTGGTCGGCCTCGTCGAGGTACTGGGTGGTCAGCAGCACCGTGGTGCCGTGCGACACCACCGCCCGGACGATCTCCCACACCTGGTTGCGGCTGCGCGGGTCGAGGCCGGTCGTCGGCTCGTCGAGGAAGAGCAGGTCGGGCGTGTTCAGGATGCTGGCGGCGATGTCGATGCGCCGCCGCATCCCACCCGAGTACTTCTTCACCTGGCGGTCGCTCGCCTCGGTCAGTCCGAACGCGGCGAGCAGGGCCGCCGCGCGCTCCCGGGCGGCCGGCTTGCGCAGACCGAGCAGGCGGGCGAGGAGCACCAGATTCTCCGTACCGGTCAGGTCCTCGTCGACCGAGGCGTACTGGCCGGTGAGGCTGACCCGGGACCGGACCTTGTCGGCCTCGGTGACCACGTCGTGGCCGAAGACCCGGGCCGAACCGCCGTCGGGGCGCAGCAACGTCGCGAGCACCCGGACCGCTGTGGTCTTGCCCGCCCCGTTGGGGCCGAGCAGACCGTAGACGGTGCCGGCGGGCACCTGAAGGTCGATCCCGGCCAGAGCCCGGGTGTCCCCGAACGAGCGGGTGAGCCCCTCGGCCTCGATGGCCAGGCCGGTGGTGCGTCTACTCATGATCCTTACCTTTCGTGTTGGACGTGTTCAGGAGACGTACGGTCGAGCCGCCCGGGCGTCGCGCAGGGCCAGACCCCACCAGCGGAGCTGGTCGAGCAGGACGCTGGCGTCCCGGCGTAGCTCGTCGGTGCACTGCGGTGTCGGCTCGCCGCCGAGCAGGTCGATCCCGACGACGTCACGCACCGTCATCGCGTGCAGCGCCGTGAAGACGGTGCGGAGCTGGTCGACCGCGTACCGGCCGGTGGACCGACAGCCGTACGACACGAAACCGACCGGTTTGGCCTGCCACTCGTCGTACGCGTAGTCGATGGCTTGTTTCAGCGGTGCGGGGAAGCTGTGGTTGTACTCGGGGGTGACCACGACGAACGCGTCCGCTCGACCCACCTCGCGGACGAACGCCCGGATCGACGCGGTCGGTTCGGCGGGGTAGCTGGCCGGGAAGTCGTACTCGGTCAGGTCAACGACGGTCACCGCCAGGTCGTCGTGCCGCGCGGCCTGTTCGGTGAACCAGCTGGTGACCCGGTCGCCGGCCCGCCCCTCCCGGGTGCTGCCGATGATCACGGCGATCCTGAGCGGTGTCATCATCCCCCTCCCGAGTTGTCGGTTCCACCTCTTCGGCGCGAGAAAGCAGCACGCCGCCCGCTAGATCGGATCTAGCGGGCGGCGTTTCGGGGCGGAATGTCAGTGGGGTCGGCTTGACTGTGGTCGACGGACAGGGGAGTGGGCATGGCACAGGTACGCATCGCACCGTGGGACGAGGACGACCTCGACCTGCTGCGGGAGCTCAACTCACCGGACACCCGCAAGCACACCGGCGGCCCGGAGACCGACGAGCAGGTGCTCGCCCGGCACGACCGGTACGTGCACTTCGCCGGGACCGGACAGGGCGCGATGTTCACGCTGGTGCTGCCGGACGGCGTGCGGGCCGGCAGTGTCGGCTACTGGGGCCGCGACTGGCACGACCGACCGGTCTACGAGCTGGGCTGGGCGGTGCTGCCCTCTCACCGGGGGCAGGGGCTGGCGACCGTCGCGGTGCGGGCGGTCATCGACGTGTTGCGCGCTCGGCAGGACCGGCGCTACGCCCACGCCTACCCCTCGGTCGACAATCCCGCCTCGAACGCGGTCTGCCGCAAGGCCGGTTTCACACTGCTCGGCGAGACGGACTTCGAATACCCGCCGGGGCAGCTGATGCGCGCCAACGACTGGCAGCTCGACCTGACCGCCCCACCGACCGCAAGCTGAGGTCGGCGGGGCGGCCGGTGACCGGTCACCAGGTGGTGTCGAGGCGGTGCCGTTGCTCGGCGGTCAGCTCCAGCTCGACCGCTGCCAGGCTCTCCTCCAGTTGCGCCACCGACGAGGCGCCCACCAGCGGGATGGACGGCAGCTCACCGCCCAGCAGCCAGGCGAGCACCACCTGGTTGACCGTCGCGCCGCTCTGCCCGGCCACCTCCCGCAGCGCGGCCAGTCGCCGGGGCGCGCTCGGCAGGTCGTACGCCGAGCTGAGCGGCTTGTCCGCCCGGGTGAACGCCCCCTTGAGCAGCGGCGAGTACGCCACCAGGGTCAAGTCGGGCTCGGCACGCAGGTAGCTGAGCAGGTCACCGCTGACGCCACCCGGCTCGCCGTCCGGGTCCAACTCGCTGATCAGGTCGGTGCGGTTCGGCAGGTAACTGCGCTGGTACTGGAGCACCTCGTACCCCGGCAGGCCTGCGGCGGCGGCCAACGCCCGGGCCCGCTCCACCCGCCAGGCCCGGTGGTTGCTCGCGCCCAGCAGGCCCACCGTGCCCTCGGCGACCAGTTCGGCGAAGCCCTCCACGGTCTCCTGGAGCGGCACGGTCCGGTCCTCGATGTGTGCGTAGAGCAGGTCCAGTCGCTCCACCCCGAGCCGTTCCCGGCTGCGCTCCGCGGACTCGCGGATCACCTTGGCGGAAAGCCCCTCGGCGTTGTCCAGGTAGCTGGTCCCCGGGGCCAGCGGTCGAGCGCCCAGCTTGGTGGCGATGACGATCTCGGCACCGACGCCCCGGCTGCGCCGCCAACGGCCGAGCAGTTCCTCGCTCTGCCCGCCCTGCCCGCCGTCCACCCAGAACGCGTAGTTGTCCGACGTGTCGATGAACGTGCCACCGGCCTCGACGTACCGGTCGAGGATCGCGTACGAGGTGGCCTCGTCGGTGGCGCTGCCGAAGAGCATCGCGCCGAGGCTCAGCACGCTGACCTCGCGCCGGGTCGCCGGGTCAGCGCCGATCGTGCGGTACCGCATGGGGATCTCCTCTCGTGCGCCCTACCGGTGGGCGCACGGGTCACCCTGCCGGCTGGAGCGCACTCCAGGTCAAGCGCGGGACCTCACCCCGGTTCGCCCGGCTCTGGGCCGAGCACGACGTCGAGGAACGCCGACCGGTCGTCAAACGGGTGCCGCACCCCGAGCTGGGGCCCTTGGAGTTCGAGTGCCGCGTCCTGCTGGTGCCGGAGACCGACCAGCGCATGATCGTCTACGTTCCCGAGCCCGGGTCGTCGACCCACGCGGTGTTCCGCCGGATCGCCGAGCGCGTCGGCTCCTGAGCACCGGGAACAGCGTGATTGATCCGCCGGGAACAGAGTGATGCCTCAGGTCATCAAGATGACTCTGAGGCATCACGCATTCAGGAGACCCGCCCGCCGAGCGGCGGCCTCAGGTCAGCGGGGGACGTAGGCGAAGGTGTCCGGGTTGGCGCCCTGCCGCCCGGCCTCGCCCTTGTTCAGCGCGGTGATCCGCTCCATCGCCGTGTCGTCCAGCTCGAAGTCGAAGATCCGGGTGTTCTCCTCGATCCGCTTCGGCGTGGTCGACTTCGGGAAGATGATGTCGCCACGCTGCACGTGCCAGCGGAGCACCACCTGCGCCGGGGTCCGGTCGAGCTGACCGGCGATGTCGACCACCGTCGGGTCGTCCAGCACCTTGCCCTGCGCGATGGGCGACCACGCCTCGGTGAGGATGTTGTGCTCGCGGCCGTAGGCGCGGACCTCGTCGTTGGTGAAGTACGGGTGCGCCTCGATCTGGTTGACCGCCGGCACGACGTCCGCCTCGGCGGCCAGCCGCTCCAGGTGCGCCACCTGGAAGTTCGACACGCCGATCGAGCGGGCGCGGCCGTCGCGCTGGAACTCCTCCAGCACCTTCCAGGTCGAGACGTAGTCGCCGTCGTACAGGGTCGGCAACGGCCAGTGGATCAGGAACAGGTCGATGTGGTCCATCTTCAGCGCCGCGAGCGTCGAGTCGAACGCCTTGCGGGCGTCGTCGGGGCGGTGGAAGCCGTTGTTCAGCTTGCTGGTCACGTACACCGAACCCCGGTCGAGGCCGGACATCCGGACCGCCTCGCCGACCTCGGCCTCGTTGCCGTACATCTCGGCGGTGTCGATGTGCCGGTAGCCCGTCTCAAGGGCCGTGGTCACCGCCGCGACGGTGTCCTTCGGCTCGATCTGGAACACCCCGAAGCCGAGCTGCGGAATGGTGGTGCCGTCGTTCAGGCTGATGTCGGGAATGGTGATTGCCACTGCGGCTCCTTCGCGTCATCTTCGTTGCCTGTCATCCATACCCGGGTGTGCGGTCGGTGCACCGCCCAAACCGAGGTGACGAGCGCAACGCCGGGACTGTTCACCCGGTCGTGTCGAAGAGCACAGGCCAGGGCCGTGCCGCCGGCGGCGAGGTTCCGGCCGGCGCGGGCGGCGCGGGCTCGGCGTCGGCCAGCACCTCGGCGGCGAGCTGCCCGAACATCGACGCCGCCGGGTGCGCCGACCGGTCCGGCCAGGCCGCCGACGTCCGCTTGGCCAGCGGCGCGCCGGCGATCGGTCGCCAGGCGACGCGGGGTTCCCGTCGCGCCACCGTCGCCGGTTCCACGGCCACACCGCCGCCGGCCAGCACCAGGCCGAAGAGGAACTCCGGGTTGCGGGCGGGGCGCACCCGGGCAGGTCGCCAACCCTGCTGCCGGCACACCGCCAGCAGGTGGTCGTGCCAGCCGGGAGCGGTAGCCCGGGGCGCGGCCACCAGATCCAGACCGGCCAGCGACGCGAGTGCCACCTCCCGGTCGCGGGCCAGCGGCGAGGTGCGGGGCAGCAACACCCCCAGGGGTACGTCCACCGGGGCGCCGAAGCGCAGCCCGTCCGCCGCCACCGGGTGGTGCACGAGCCCCACGTCGAGGGTCCGCTCGGCGAGCATCCGCACCTGCTCGGCGGTCGTCAGCTCGTGCAGCTCCACGTCCAGGCCGGCTGCCCGGGTGGTGAGCCCGTCCAGCAGCGCGCGCAGCGTCACCGCGGGCGTCTCCGGTGGCACCCCGGCCCGGAGTACGCCCAGCTCACCGGCCCGGACCTGCCCCATCAGGTTGCGGAGCCGACCCTCGCCGGCGAGCAGGTCCTCCGCCTCGCCGAGCAGCAGCTCGCCGGCGGTGGTGAGGCGTACCTGGCGGCGGGACCGGTCGAACAACTCGACGGTCAGCTCCCGTTCCAGCCGCTGGATGGACTGGCTCAGGGGCGGCTGGGCCATCCCGAGCAGCTCCGCGGCCCGCCCGAAGTGCAGCTCGTGCGCGACCACCACGAAGTGCCGCAGGTGCCGGAGCAGATCCACGGCCGGACCCTACGCCAGCGCTGGCGTAGGGCCGCTGGATACCGTGCTGGCGTGGACGTCAGCGCGCGTATCGAGGCCATCTTCGCCGCCGTGGGGGTGACGGCCAGCCTGCACGTGGTGGACGTGGACGCCACCGACGCGACCCCCGGCGGCACCGCCGACGGCGTTCCGGAGATCGGGGTGCGGGCCGACGACCAGGTGGTGATCGCCTCGATCTTCAAGGTCCTGCTGGTGCTGGAGTTCGCCCGGCAGGTCGAGGCCGGTCAACTGGACCCGACCGAACGGGTCCTGGTCACCGCCGACGACCGGCTCGGTGGGTGGGGTCTGGCCGGCTGCACCGACGACGCCGAGGTGTCGCTGCGCGACCTCGCGTACTTCGCCATGTCGGTCACCGACAACACCGCCGCCGACCTGCTGCTGCGCAGGGTCGGCCCGGACCTGCTGCCGATGCTCGCCGCCGAGCTGGGGCTGAGCCGTACCCGCGTCCTCGGCGGCCCTCGGGACCTGGTCGAGTTGATGCTCGCCGACGTGGGCGCACGCACGGAGGCGGAGTTCGCCCGGATCTTCCCCACGTTGCCGGAGGAACGGGTCCGGGCGATGCGGGTCTTCGACCCCGAGCACACCACCTCCAGCACCGCCCGGGAGATCACCCGGTTGCTCACGCTGATCTGGCGGGACGAGGCCGGGTCGCCTGCCGCCTGCGCGATGGTCCGCACCTGGATGGCCCGGCAGATCTTCTGGACCCGGCTGGCCGCCGGGTTCCCGCCGGGCGTCCGGGTCTCCGGAAAGACCGGCACCCTGCCCGGTCTGCACCTGGAGGCCGGGGTTGCCGAATATCCCGACGGCGGCCGGTACGCGATCGCCGTCTTCGCCCGTGCCGACCGGTTGGCCTCGCGGCGGATCGACGTGGACCTGGCGATGGGGGAGGCCGCCCGGACGGCAGTCGAGGCGCTGCGCGGCGACTGATTCCGCACCCGCCGCAGCCTCGGCGTGCCGCACCTGAGCTGGCCCGATATCCGCTGACGTATCGGAGCCGGTCGTCTTCGATCTTGGACCGGAGCCCGGTGGCGCTGGTTGGCTCGTGGTCGACCAACCGCCCGACCACGGGGAGTAGAGCCGCATGCCCAGTCTCGACCGCCGACGTTTCCTGCGCGACACCGCCGCCACCACCGCCCTGGTGACCACCGGCGGGCTCGCCGCCGGCGCCGCCACCCCGGTCCACGCCGCGACGCCGGCCGCCGCACCCACCCCGACCGCCCGCCGCAGGGGCGCGGTCAGCTTCCGCTGGTGGGGTACAGCCGGCTGGCGCGTCGACATCGCTGACCGCACCGTTCTCGTCGACCCGTTCCTCAGCCGGATCGACACCGGGCTGTTCACCGGCGCGTTCAGGACCGACACCCCGTTGACAGTGCGCGCCGACGCGATCGACCCGCGCGTCGAGAAGGCCACGACGGTGCTGGTCACGCACACCCACTGGGACCACTTCATGGACGTGCCCCACATCGCCAAGCGCACCGGCGCGCGGGTGTTCGGCACGCTGACCGCGTACCACCTGGGGTTGGCCTACGGGGTGCCGTCGACGCAGCTCAGCCCGGTCAAGGGTGGGGAGGTGCTGGACTTCGGGGACCACACCGTCGAGGTCGTCGGCTCGCTGCACAGCCGCAACCCGTCGTACTCCCTGGCCTTTCCGGGGGTGCGGGTGAGCCAGCCCGCGCAGCCGGCGACCATCGCGGACCTGCCGGAGGGCGACACGCTGGGCTACCTGCTGCGGGTCGACGGCGGCCCGTCGGTGTACTTCACCGGGGCCAGCGACGTCGCCGAGCGGAACCTCACCGGCCTGTCGCCCGACGTGGCGATGGTGGCCCTGCAGAACGCCACCACCACCGGCGACTACCTGCCGCGTCTGCTGGCCGGCCTCGACTACCCGAAGGTCGTGGTGCCGGTGCACTTCGACAACTTCGAGACGGCGCTTCAGAACCCGCCGCCGGTCGCCCCGACCGACCGCACCCGGTTGAACGACATGATCGCGGCCGTGCGCCGGATCTCGCCGCGCAGCCGGGTGCTGGTGCCCGAGTACGAGACCGCGTACCACTTCTGACCGGTCCGGGTGGGCGGTCGCGGCCTGGCCGTCGCGACCCCCACCCGGTCAGCCGGCCAGCGCGGGATCGACGACCAGGACGGTCTTGCCGACCGCACCACCGGCCTCCATGGCCCGATGCACGTCGGCGGCCTCGGCCAGCGGCCGGGTCGCCGTGACGCTGACCCGCAGCGCGCCGGCGTCGACCATGGCGGCCAACCCGGCCAGCCCGACGTGATCCGGCTCCACGATGATCGGCAGCACCCGGATGCCCCGCCTGGCCGCCGGTCCGGTCGGGTCCGGCTCACCGCGCGGCACCGGGATCAGCAACCCGCCGCGGCCAAGCACATCCAACGAACGCACCCGGGTGTCCCCGCCGACCAGGTCGACCACCACGTCGACCTGGTCGACGGCGTCCTCGAAGCGGATGGTGGTGTAGTCGACTGTCTCGTCCGCGCCCAACTCGCGCAGGAACGCGTGCCGCTCGGTGCGAGCCGTGCCGATGACGTACGCGCCCCGGGCCTTCGCGATCTGCACGGCGAGGTGACCGACGCCGCCGGCCGCGGCGTGGATGAGCACCCGCTGGCCCGGCTGCACGTCGGCGGCCTCGACGAGCTGCCAGGCCGTCAGCCCGACCAGCGGCAGGGCGGCGGCCGGGACGTGCCCGACCGTGGCCGGCTTCCGGGCCAGCTGCCGGGACGGCACGCTGATGTACTCGGCGTACGTGCCCGCGCGGCGGGGAAAGAACGCCAGGCCGTAGACCTCGTCGCCGGGGCGGAACCTGGTCACCCCGTACCCGGTCTCAGCCACCACCCCGGACAGGTCCCAGCCGGGGATGAACGGCGGCGGCCCGACGACCGGGGCGAACCCGCCCCCGGAGCGGGTCTTGCCGTCGATCGGGTTGACGCCCGCGGCGACGATGCGGACGAGCACCTCCGTCGGGATCGGCTCCGGGTCGGGCACCTCGGTGAGACGGAGCACCTCCGGCCCGCCGTAGCGGTCCTGCTGGATTGCGCGCATCCTCCCAGACTGCCTGCCGAACCCGCCGGTGGCGGCTCTTTCACCCGACCCGCGGACAGACGCGCCGGGGTCAGGCGGCGGTCATCTCCGCCAGGGCCCGCACCGACTTCCAGTTGCGGCTGGTCGACACCACGCCGAGCTTCTTCTCCAGGTACGCGTTGGTGAACTTTGACCGCCCGTAACCGCCGTCGACGAAGTGCAGGAAGACCTCCCGGCCGGTCACCGTGAACGACACGTTCTCCCCACCGGGCACGGTCAGCGCGTCCACCGTGGACTTCTTCGGCGGGGTGGCGAGGAAGGCCACCAGCAGCCTCGTCGGGTCGTCCTCCCGGTCGGCGTACGGGTTGCCGCCGGCCACCGCCGCCAGTTCCCGGCCACTGCGCACCAGCACCGGCACCGTCAACGCCAGCTCGTCGGCGAGGGCCCGCTCGATGCCGGCAGCCAGCTTCTCCGCGTCGCGCACGGTGCTGCCGAAGGCCACGTTGCCGCTCTGCAGGTACGTCTTGACGTCCTCGTGCCCGAGGCCGGTGACGATCCGACGCAGGTCGGCCATCGCCAGCCTGGTGGTGCCGACGTTGACCCCGCGCAGCAGGGCGACGTACCGGGTCATGGCTCCTCCTGGGGGTTCGCGGCCGACCGGCTCAGCGTAGGCCGCCCGGTCCCACCAGTCCCGTTTCGTACGCGACGATGACCAGTTGCGCCCGGTCGCGTACGGCCAGCTTGGTCAGCAGCCGCCCGACGTGCGTCTTGACGGTGGCCTGGCTGAGGTTGAGGTGCGTGGCCAGCTCCGCGTTGGACAGGCCCCGGGCGATCAGCGCGAGCACCTCCCGTTCCCGCTCGGTCACCCCGTCGAGCTGCCGGGGCAGCGGCCGGGTCGGCTCCGGCTGCCGGGCGAACTCGTCGATCAGCCTGCGGGTCACCGTCGGCGCGAGCAGCCCCTCACCGGCGGCGACCACCCGGATCCCGGTCAGCAGGTCCGCCGGTGGGGTGTCCTTGAGCAGGAAGCCGCTGGCTCCGGCGCGCAACGCCCCGTAGACGTACTCGTCCAGGTCGAACGTGGTCAGAATGATGACCCGGGTGCCGGCCGTCGCCGGGTCGGCGCAGATCCGCCGGGTCGCCTCGATGCCGTCCATCTCCGGCATCCGGACGTCCATCAGCACCACGTCCGGACGGTACCGTTCGGTCAACGCGACGGCTTCCACACCGGTGCCCGCCTCGCCGACAGTCGTGCAGTCCCCGGCGAGATCCACCAGCAGCCGGAAGCTGCCGCGCAGCAGCGCCTGGTCGTCGGCGATCAGCACCCGGATCACGTGGCCACCCGGTAGGGCAGGCTGGCCGTCACCGCGAAGCCGCCATCGGAGCGTGGCCCGGCCCGGAACTCCCCACCGTGCAACGCGACCCGTTCCCGCATGCCGATCAACCCGTGCCCCTCCCCGCCGATCAGCACCGGACGCCGACCGTCGTCGGTCACCTCCACCCGCACCTCGTCGGGGGTGACGGTCACCGTAGCCCGGCAGGCGGCCGGCGCCGCGTGCTTCACCACGTTGGTCACCGCCTCCTGCACGATCCGGTACACCGCGAGGCCCACCGACTCCGGGACCGCGCCGGCCGGTTCCTCCCGCCGGACGTCGAGCCGGACGTCGACACCGCCGATCGCCGCCTGCTTGGCGAGCACGGGCAACTCGTCCAGCCCGGGCGTCGGCGCGTACGGGGTGCCCTCCCGCAGGACGCCGAGCACCCGACGGACGTCGGTGAGCGCGGTGCGGCCGGTCTCCTCGATCACCCGCAGGGCGGCCCCCGCCTCCCGTGGGTCGGCCTCGGCGACGTGGTTGGCGACGGCCGCCTTCACCACGATGAGGCTCAGCGTGTGCGCCACCACGTCGTGCAGCTCACGGGCCACCCGCAGTCGTTCCTCGGTGGCGGCCTGACGGACCAGTTGGTCACTCTGCCGGCTGGCGAGGGCGCGTCGCTCGCGGAGCAGCCAGCCGATCACCCAGGCGGGCGCGATCATGACGGTGGCGTAGACGACGGCACCGGTGCGTGACCACAGATCGCCAGCCGTCAGCACCAGCGCGACGCTCACCAGGGCGAGACAACCGGCGGCACTGAGCAGCGAGCGGCGCGTGGTCGTCGACACGGCCACCGTGTAGAAGGACAGACCGATGGCGACCGCCGGCGCGGCAGCGGCGAAGTTGGGGATCACACCGGTGACCAGGGTCGCGGCGGTGCTGCCGCTGATCACGACGGCGACGGGGATCGGCCACCGTCGCCGGACGGCCAACGGCAGCCCGAGGACCATCCCGACGAGCACGGACACCCAGAGCGGCTCGCGTACCCCACCGTGCAGCGGCGACTCCAGCGCCGCGTACGGGCAGAGCAGCCCACCGACCGCCACGGCCAGCACGGCGTCCACGATGTACAGGTCCACCGGTCGCAGCCGCCGGGTCAGCAGGGGAGCGGTCACCTGCCAGACGGTAGCGGCCAGCCGGGTCGGCCGCGTCCACCCACGGGCGGTCATCCCGCAGGACGACGTACTGGCGGTTCCGGGCCCTCGCCTCCACCCGGGGGAGGGCTGGAAAGTGCCCGCGCCGGCACGACGCGCTGCACGCCGCGCACCGGGCACCGTGGCGGTCATGACCACAGACACGGTGACCCTGACGGGGCTGCGCGCGGTGTACGGCACCGGGACCCGGCGGGTGGCGGCGCTCGACGGCGTGACGACCAGCTTCGGGAGCGGCACCTTCACGGCGGTGATGGGCCCCTCGGGCTCGGGGAAGTCCACCCTGCTGCACTGCGCGGCGGGGCTGGACAGCCCGACCGAGGGGACCGTCACGATCGACGGCACCCGCCTCGACGACCTCGGCGAGGACGAGTTGACCCGGCTGCGGCGTGACCGGATCGGGTTCGTGTTCCAGGCGTTCAACCTGGTGTCCACGCTGACCGCCGCGCAGAACGTCGAGTTGCCGTTGCGCCTGGCCGGCCGCCGCCCGCCGGCTCGGGACGTCGTCGCCGCGCTCGACGCTGTCGGGTTGGCCGACCGGGCCGGGCACCGGCCGAGTGAGCTGTCCGGCGGCGAGCAGCAGCGCGTCGCCGTGGCCCGCGCGTTGATCACCCGCCCGGCTGTGGTCTTCGCCGACGAGCCGACCGGGGCGCTGGACAGCGCGGCGTCCCGACAGGTGCTCCGACTGCTCCGTGGGCTCGTCGACGACCACGGGCAGACCGTCGTGATGGTGACCCACGATCCCGCCGCCGCCGCGTACGCCGATCGGGTCCTGCTGCTCGCCGACGGCCGCGTCGTCGACGAGCTGGAGGGCGGGATCACCGCGGCGGTGGTCGCCGCCCGGATCGCCGAACGGGAGACGGCTCCTGCGGAGACGGCCGCGGGGCCGTCGTGGTGAGCATCCGGCGGTCGGTCAGCGCGTTCGTGGCCGTGGCCATCGGGGTCACGCTGGTCGCGGCGGCCACCCTGCTCCTCGCCTCCGGGCGCCCACAGGTGCCGGACCGGCTCGCGCGGGCGGCGGTCGTGGTGCAGAGCCCCGAAGCGGGCGCGTCGGCCGACTCGTTCGTGCCGACCCGGCCCTGGTCCGCCACCGCGACGGCGGGACTCGTCGGCCGGCTGGCGGCCCTGCCCGGTGTCGCGGCGGCGGTGCCGGACCGGACCTTCTACGCCCAGCCGCTCATCGATGGTCGACCCGCGGCCAGCGACACCCACGAGGGGCACGGTTGGTCCAGCGCCCAGCTCGGTGGACTGCGCCTCACGGCCGGCGAGCCGCCGCGCAGGCCCGGCGAGGTGGTCGTCGACCGCGCGCTCGGGCTGCGCACCGGCGCGCCGGTCACCCTGCTGACGGCTGTGGGTGCGGAGTCGTACACCGTCACCGGTCTGGTCGACAGGCCCGGCGTCCATGTCGCGGACGAGGTCGCCGCGACGTTCGCGCCCGGCGTACGGGCCATCGGGCTGGTGCTGGCGGCGGACGCCGACCCGGGGCGGGTCGCCACGGCGGCTCGCGGGATCGTCGGCACCGACGGACGGGTGCTCACCGGAGACGCGCGTGGCGTGCTGGAGCCGCGCAACGACGCCCGCACCCGCTGGATCGGCATGCAGGTGCTCACCGCCACGGCGGCCCTCGCCGGGTTCGTCACGGTGTTCGTGGTCGCCTCCACCTTCGCGTTCACCATCGCGCAACGCCGCCGTGAGCTGGGCCTGCTGCGCGCCGTCGGCGCTACCGGGCGGCAGGTCCGCCGCATGGTGTACGGCGAGGCGCTCGTCGTCGGCGCCTCGGGCGGGATCGTCGGCCTGCTGGTCGGCGGAGGGCTCGCGCCGCTGCTCGGTTGGCTTCTCGTCGACGCCGGCTTCGAACCATCGACCTTCCGGGTCGGGTACGAGCCCTGGCCGGTGGCGCTCTCGCTCGTCGCCGGGCCGGTGATCTCGCTGTTGGCCGTCTGGTCGGCGTCCCGGCGTGCGGCGCGGGTTCGACCGTTGGAGGCGTTGCGCGAGGCGGCGGTGGAGCAGCGACCGATCGGGCGGCTGCGCGTCGCCACCGGCGCGCTGCTCGTCGCGGTGGGCGTCGCCCTCAGCGTCGGGACGGCGACAGCCGACGAGGCCCGCGTCGCTGGGCAGTACGCCCTGTACGCGGTGATGGCGCTGGTGGCCGGCGCAACAGTGCTCTCCCCGGCGGTGGTCGGACCGGTGGTGCGACTGCTGCGGTCTCCGGTGCGGCGACGTGGTGGCGCGATCGGGATGCTGGTCCGGGGCGGGGCGTTGACCGCGACGCGGCGGACCGCGTCCACTGCCGCCCCGGTGCTGCTCACCGTCGCCTTCGCGGTGCTGGTGTCCGGGATGGTGCGGACCACCACCGCCGCCTACGCGGCAGGACGGGCGGACAACGTGAACGCCGGTTGGATCGTGCTGCCCGACCGGGCACCCGGTCTGTCGGACCAGGCCGTCGCCGCCACCGGTGGCACCGCCCTCCTGCCGACCACTGTCTTCCGCACCGATCCCGGAACAGCGCCGGCGGACCGGCCGCTGACCGCGCTGGGTGTGGACCCGGCCGGCTTCGCCGCCGCGAACCGGGCGCTCACCGTCGTCGCCGGCTCCCTCGACGACCTGCGCGGTGACGACACCGTGGTGGTGACCGCCTCGGCGAACCTGCGGCCGTCCGAGCCGTACGCGGTGGTCTTCGCCGACGGGACGCTGGTGTCGCTGCGCGTCGTCGCCGTGGTCACCGACGCCTCGCTCCCCGGGGACCTGCTCGTGCCCCGGGCGGTGGTGCGTACGCACGACCCGTCGGCGCTGACGTCCACTGTGTACGTCCGGGACCGGATCGCTCCTCCGGTCGGCGCGCGGATCGTCGACGTCACCACCTGGGCGGCCGAGGCGGACGCCGCCGAGGACCGACTCGTCTGGCTCTTCACGCTGCTGCTGATCGGTGTGTCGGCCGGCTACGGGGCCATCGCGGTGGCGAACACGCTGCTGCTGGCCGCCGCCGGCCGGGCCGCGGACCTACGGCTGATCCGGATGGCCGGTGCGACCCGGCGACAGGTCGTCTGGCTGGTCACTGCCGAATCCGCACTGGTGGTGCTGATCGGTGCGCTGCTCGGTGGGGCTGTCGCCTTCGTCGGTCTGCTCAGCATCCGCGCCGGCCTCGCCGAGCAGGTCGGTGCCCCCGTCGACCTGGTGGTGCCGTGGTCGGTGGTCGCCGGGGTGTTGGGGCTGTGCCTGCTGCTCGCGGTGCTGGCGAGCGTGCTGCCGACGTGGCGGTCGCTGCGACACCGCCCCGCGCGGTCCTCGGTCGGGGTCGCCGGATGACCGCGTCCCCGCCCCCCGAGGAAGCGGCCGGGCCGCTACCGTCCATGGATGCGATTCGCGCGTCCGGTCGGGCTGCTGCTCTCCGCCGCCGCCGTGGTGCTCTGGGCGTACGGCGTGACAGTGCTGCAACCGCTGACCGAGCCGATCGGCCCGTGGTCGGAGAGGCTGCCGGGCAACAACGCCTACTGGGCCCGCGACCTGCGGTTCATGGCGATCATGGCGGTGGTCGTCGGACTGGTGCTGGCCGGCCGGGGGCGCCTGCGGTGGAGTCGGTGGGCGGTGCTGCTCGGTGGTTGCTGGGTCGCCGCCGACGTGGCGATCGACCGGGTCGACCCGATCGGTGTCCGGGCGACGGTGCTGCTCGCCGTCGGCGGTTGCGCCGTGCTCGGTGCGCTCGCGGCTGCGTTGTGGTGGCGGGAGCGCGGCGCGCCGTCAGCCCAGGGCGGTGAGGCGCCGTCAGCCGCCGAGCGGAGGACGCTGACCGGCGCGGCCTGTGTGGCCGGGGTGCTGACGCTCGTGGCGGCCGGCATCGAGTCACCGACCGACCGGGAGCCGGAGCTGAACCAGGGCGCCCTCGCCACGGCGGCGCTGCTGGTCGTTCTGGCCGTCGGTGCAGCGCTGGCGGCGGCCCCGGCACGTAGCCGGGCCCGCGTCGGGCTGGCTGCCGGCCTCGCCGTGGCGGCGCTGGTCGGCGTCGGGCTGGTCCGGGCCGTCGGGCCCGGCACGCGACTCCTGCCGGAGACGGCCCTCGGTGCGGTGCTGCTCACCGGCGTCACCCTGCTGGCCTGGGACTGGCCGGGCGGTCGGCCGATCTGGCGGCACCACGCGCTGGCCGCCCTCGCCGCGTTGCTGGGTCCGATGGCATTCCTGCTGGCCACCGCGATCCCCATGATGATCCTGCTGCCGATCGGGGCGACGTTCACCGAGCTGGCCGGCAACAGCCCGATCAACGCGGCCGACTCCGACCTGCTGGTCTCGCTGTGCGGGCTGCTCTCCGGGCTCGCGATGGCCCTGCTGCTGGCCCGCCCGGCGGTCACTGACCGCCGGTAGCTCACTCGACGACCGGCAGCACGACCTCGTTGCGGCGCAGGAACCACGGTTTCCACGGCGGGTCGAAGCGTGCGTACCGGATCGCGCCGGTGGGTTGCAGCCCGGCGGCGGTGACCGACCGGCCGAGCATGGTTGCCCGCTGGCTGAACGCCTGCTCCGTCCACCGGCCGGAGAAGCGCATGGCCGCAGCCAGTTGCGCCGGAATCTCGCGGATCCGCACCCGGGCGTCCACCGGCTCGGGCACTGTGGCGGCGGTGAAGGTGGCCGGTATGACGAACTGGAGCAGGTACGCGCCCGGCCACTCACCCTCCACCTGCACCATCGGCACCGTCATGGCGATCTTCTCCGAGCCGTCGGACGCGGACGTCGCCGGCGTGTTCGACCCGATCGGGTGCCGAGCCCGGTTGGCACCCGCGAGGTACGCGGCCAGCGGCCGGAACGCCTCGATCGGCGCCCTGGTGAACGACGCCTGGATCTGCATCTCGGCCACCAGGTGGGCCGGGTACCGACGCAGCTCGAAGCCGGGGTGTCGGGACACCACCCGGTACGGCTGCTGTTCGGTCATCGCGCGGCTCCCAGGGTCTGCTGGGACAGACGCTACCGCCCGTCCGGCTCCCGCTCGGCCGAAGTCGACTGCTCCGGCCCCGAGGCGACAGCTCGCGCGGTCAGCCGCCAGTACTGCCGCTTGCTCTCGTCGCGCAGCACCACACCGATCAGACCCAGCTCCCGGCGCAGCTCCCGGGCGTCGTCGCGGCGGTCCCGCTCGATCGCCCGTTCGCGGGCCCGCAGCAGTGCGTCCGCGCCGGCGGGCAGGCCGGGCAGGTCGGGCACCCACAGCCGGTACGCCGACCGGTGCGGGTCGTCGTCCGCCCAACCCCAGCCGTGCGTCCGGAAGGCCGCAGCCAGTTGGCTGGCCGGCAGGTCCGTCGGCTCCCGGACGAGTTCCGCGCCGTCGGCGTCGAGCAGCACCAGGTGTCCGTCGGTGAGGAAGACCACCCGTGCGTCGGCCCGTGCGACGGTCCGGTCCTGGTCGGAGCGGCGCAGCCGGACCTGCGCCGGGTCGACGGTGACGATCAGCCGCTCGACGGTGCCGATCCCGGCGATGACCAGACCGCCCAGGACGCCCACCGCGATCGTGCCTGCGGTGGCCTGCGGCTCGGGCAGCCGGTCCAGCCACTCGATCAGATCGCCGAACGGCACCCAGGGCAGCCGGGCGAGCCAACCCGTCGTTGCCGCGAGGAGCCATCCCACGCCCGCGCCGAGCAGCGGAAAGCCGCCCCACATGACCGCCAGCTCCACCGGGCCGCCGCTGACCACGGTGCGTGGTCGGTAGCCGGCCATGTCCATGGTCAGGACACCTCGCGGCGGAGCGTCCGGAACAGCCCGGCGGCCAGTGGCAGGACCATCCAGACCAGCAGGGATACCACGATCCGTCCCCACTGCCCCCCGGTGAGGGCGTCACTGCTGAACAGCGGTTCCATCGTCTTGCTGGTGTCGAGCCATTCGGAGGGGCCGCGCAGGGGCCGGACCATCTCGCCCAGCACTCCCCAGATGGTGGGCAGCAGGAAGTAGCCGACGATGGCCACCGGCGGGTTGAGCAGCAGCAGACCGAAGGCGGCGCCCATCAGCACGCTGGTGACCTGGAGGATCACCGCGTTCACGATCAGCGATCCGTCGAGCTGCCAGGTGCCGGCGCCGCCGATGGCGGAGGCCACCAGCGTCCCGACGGCGGCGAGGGCGAGGCTGGCCAGCACCGAAGCGAGTGCCGCCACCATGACCGCGACCAGCTTGGCGGTCACCACCCGCTCCCGGCGGGGCACCAGGGCGTACGTGGTGAGGGCGGTCCGTTGCGACCACTCGCTGGTGATCGAGAGGATGCCGAGCACGGGCAACAGCACCCCCACCGGCAGCAGCGAGGGGACGAAGAAGTTGGAGAACGTCTGGTCGGCGTCGTCCGCGTAGATCAACTGGAGGGTGACGACCACTGCGGCGATCAGGCCGATGGTGATCAGCAGCCAGCGGCCGGCCCGGGTGTCGACGAGTTTGCGCAGCTCCACGACGGTGAGCCGGAGCAGCGGCGGTCGGCGTACCGGAGTGTGCTGCTGGGGCGCGACGGCGCTCGCGGCGGGCGCGGTGGTGGTCATCGGACGGCCTCCTTGGTGGATTCGCCGGCGGTCAGGGTGAGGAAGAGTTGTTCGAGGCCACCGCCGCTGGCGGGGCGCAGCTCGGCCAGCGCGACGCCGGCATCGGCGGCGGCCTGGCCGACCGCCTCGGCGTCGGCCTGCACGAGCAGTCCTTCCGAGCTGTCGGCGGCGCTGAGCCCGGCCACCTCCAGCGCCCGGCGCAACGCCGCGCCGTCGCGGGCCCGGACCACAGTGCCGCCGCCGGCCAGCAGCTCGTTCTTGTTGCCCTGGGCCACGATCCGGCCACCCCCGATCACCACCAGCCGGTCCGCGACCGCCTCCACCTCGCGCAGCAGGTGGGAGGAGAGCAGCACCGTGCCGCCCCGGTCGGCGAAGTCGCGCAGCAGGCCGCGCATCCAGAAGATCCCTTCCGGGTCCAGGCCGTTCGCCGGCTCGTCGAGGATCAGCACCCGGGGGTCACCGAGCAGCGCATGCGCCAGGCCGAGGCGCTGGCGCATGCCCAACGAGTACGCCCGGACCCGGCGCTTCGCGGCCACCGCGTTCAACCCGACCAGGTCGAGCTTCGCGGCGACCTCGCGCCGGTCCAAACCCATGGTGTACGCGGACAGCGTCAACGCCTCGCGGCCGGTCCGCCCGGCGTGCTGGGCGGAGGCGTCCAGCAGCACCCCGACCTCGCGCCCCGGGTTGGGCAGCTCCCGGTAGGGGCGCCCGGAGACGGTGGCGCGGCCGGCGGTCGGCGCGGTGAGCCCGCAGATCATGCGCATGGTGGTCGACTTGCCGGCGCCGTTGGGGCCGAGGAAGCCGGTGACGGTCCCCGGCTCGCAGTGGAACGAGACGTCGTCCACCGCCGGGTGTGGCCCGTATCGCTTGGTGAGGTTCTCCACGGTGATCATGTGGTCGAGCCTGCCCGCGCCGCCCGGCCATCCGCTGCGGCCGCCGGTCGATGCCGTACCGACCTTGGTCGACCGGCGGGTCTCGACTTTGGTAGCTGGTCGTGGCGCCCTTCGGCTGCCTAGCATGGTGCCGTGACCAGCCTCGCCGTGCCGGAACACCCCTGGCTGCTGCCCGGGGCACTGGCCGGCGCGACCAGCCCGGAGACGGCGACCCGCCGGCCGCGGCGGACCACCCGGGACTGGGCGGTCGACACCCTGGCCTTCCTGATCAGCCTGCTCTGGGTGCTGTACTCCACGGCGGACGCCCTGTCGCCCAACCCGGAGACGGCGGTCGCGCTGCCGCACGACTGGATGGTCGGCGTGGACGCGCTGATCGGGCTGGTCTGCTGCGGGCTGCTCTGGCTGCGGAGGCGGTGGCCGCTCGGGTTGATGGTGGCGACCCTGCCGTTGAACCTGTTCTCGATGGCCGCCTCCATCCCGCTGTTGATCTTCTACTTCACCGTGGTGGTGCACCGGCGCACCGCAGTCGCGGTGGCGGTGACCGGCGTCGGTCTCATTACCAACCTGGTCTACAGCTGGACTCGTCCGGATCCGGTCATGCCCTACTGGGCCACCGTCGCCTGGGGTGTGGTGATCACTCTCACCGTGCTGGCCTGGGGGATGTTCGTCCGGGCCCGACGGCAGTTGATCGTGTCGCTGCGGGATCGGGCCGAGCGGGCCGAAGCCGAGCAGCAGCTCCGGGTCGCCCAGGCCCGCCACCTCGAACGCACCCGGATCGCCCGGGAGATGCACGACGTGCTGGCCCACCGGATCTCCCTGCTCAGCCTGCACGCCGGGGCGCTGGAGTTCCGCCCGGACGCTCCCGCGGACGAGGTGGCCCGGGCCGCCGGGGTGATCCGGGGCAGCGCCCACGCCGCCCTTCAGGACCTGCGGGAGGTGATCGGGGTGCTCCGGGCCGAGAGCGACGACGGCGACTCCCCGGAGCCGCCGCAACCCACACTCGCCGACCTGCCGGCCCTGATCGCCGAATCGCGGGCAGCCGGGGTGCGCGTCAACGTCAGCGACAGCGTCGCCAGCCCGGGGGAGGTGCCGGCGGCGCTGGGCCGGGCCGCGTACCGGATCGTGCAGGAGGGGCTGACCAACGCCCGCAAGCACGCGGCCGGCGCGGCGGTCACCGTGGACGTCGCGGGCGGCCCGGGCAGCGGCCTGACCGTGGCGATCGGCAACCGCTGGCCGGTCGGCGCACCGGCCGGCGACGCTCTGCCCGGCGCCGGCACCGGCCTGGTCGGCA
Organism: Micromonospora zamorensis; assembly: GCF_900090275.1. Classification (NCBI taxonomy): domain Bacteria; kingdom Bacillati; phylum Actinomycetota; class Actinomycetes; order Micromonosporales; family Micromonosporaceae; genus Micromonospora; species Micromonospora zamorensis. The sequence goes on from NZ_LT607755.1 coordinate 349,452, forward strand.
TCAGCGAACGGGTCACCCTCGCCGGTGGCCAGCTCGCCTACGGTCGCGACGACGCAGGCGACTTCCGGCTGGCCGCCTGGCTGCCGTGGCCGGCGTGACCGGCCCTTCCGGCGTGACCGGCCCTTCCGGCGCCGCCAACGCCTCCGGTGTGGCCGGCCCTTCCGGTGCGGCGGTGCCGCAGTCGGCAGTGTCGCCGGTGCGCGTGCTGATCGTGGACGACGACGCGCTGGTCCGGGCCGGGCTCTCGATGATCCTCGGCGGTCTGCCGGACCTGACCGTGGTCGGCGAGGCCGCCGATGGCGGTGAGGTCCCCGCCGCCGTCGCCGCGTACGCCCCGGACGTGGTGCTGATGGACATCCGGATGCCCCGGGTGGACGGGCTGACCGCCACCGAGGCCCTGCGTGCCCAGCCACACCCGCCGGAGGTGCTGGTGCTGACCACCTTCGACGCCGACGAGCAGGTGCTGCGGGCGTTGCGCGCCGGGGCTGCCGGTTTCCTGCTCAAGGACACCCCGCCGGCGGAGATCGTGCACGCCGTGCGCCGGGTGGCGGCCGGTGAGGCGACGCTGTCCCCGACGGTGACCCGCACACTGATCGCCCACGTGACCGCCGCCACCCCCGGCCCGGCCGGCCCCGACCCGCGGCGGGAGCGGGCGCTGCGGTTGCTCACCGGGCTCAGCGAGCGGGAGCGGCAGGTGGCGGTCGCCCTGGGCCGCGGGCACACCAACGCGGAGATCGCGGGGGAGTTGTTCATGAGCGTGGCGACGGTGAAGGCGTACGTCTCCCGGCTGCTGACCCGGCTCGACCTCAACAACCGGGTCCAGGTGGCCCTGCTCGTGCACGACGCCGGCCTGGTCTGACGAGCCGTTCGCTGGGCCAGATGGCCAGGCATACCAACACGGATGAGGTTACACTCATTTTTGGTTGTTCCATTGTTGGTTGTGTCAGGAGTGATCGTGGATGGCTTTGTCGGACGGGACCGTGAACTCCACCTCCTCGGCGGCATGCTTTCTCGGGTGCAACGAGGTGGTCGTGCTGGTCGGCCTGGGCGGGCCCTTCTCATGCGCGGTCGCCGGCGGGTAGGCAAGTCCCGACTGGTGGAGGAGTTCGTCGAGCGGGCCGACGTGCCGTATCTCTTCTTCACCGCCTCCGCGCAGCCGACCGTCGCAGCCGACCTCGCACTCTTCGTGGAAACGGCGGCCGCCTCGACGCTGCCGGGGGCGCAGATCCTTCGTGAGCAGCAACCGCAGACGTGGGACGCCGCTCTGACCCTGCTCGCCGCCGCGCTGCCGTCCGACCGACCGAGCGTCGTCGTCCTGGACGAAATGCCGTACCTCATCGCGAGTGACCCGGGCTTCGAGGGAACGTTGCAGAAGGTCTTCGATCGCGAGTTGTCCCGGCGGCCCGTCCTGCTGATCTGCGTCGGCTCGGATCTGGCGATGATGGAGGCCCTGAACGACTACGGCCGGCCGTTCCACCAGCGAGCCACCGAGATGGTCATTCCGCCGCTGAGCCCAGCCGACGTCCGCGACATGCTCGACCTGTCCGCCGCCGACGCGTTCGACGCCTACCTGGTGTCCGGCGGTCTGCCGCTGATCCTCGACGAGTGGCCGAACGGCGCATCCGTCCACGACTATCTGAGCGAGGCGGTACGGGATTCGACCTCCGCTCTGCTGGTCAGCGGCGAGCGAGCACTGGCGGCGGAGTTTCCGCCCCAGTCCCAGGCAGGGCTGGTGCTGCGGGCCATCGGCAGCGGTGAGCGGACCTTCTCGCTGATCTCCCGCGCTGCGGGGGATCTTCCACAGGCGTCCCTGAACCGCGCCCTGCGCCTGCTGGCCCAGAAGCGGGCCGTGGAGGTCGCCGTTCCGCTGTCGACCAAGCCGTCGCGGGAAACCCGCTATGCGGTGGCCGACCCGTACCTGCGCTTCTGGCTGTCATTCCTGGGATCTCACCTGTCCGAGATCGAGCGCGGGCGAGGTGACCTGACCCTGGACCGGATCGTCCGGTCGTGGGCGTCCTGGCGGGGACGGGCCATTGAACCTGTCGTCCGAGAGGCGCTGCGCCGGCTGAGCGGCGACCACCTGCCGGAGGAGGCAGCGGTGATCGGCAGCTACTGGACCCGGACCAACGACCCGGAGATCGACCTGGTTGGCGCTGACCGGGGGCCCGTCGCTCAGCGCATCAGTTTCGTCGGTTCGATCAAATGGCAGGAGAGCCGGCCCTTCGACGCGCATGACCTGGGTCGGCTGCTGCTGCATCGGTCCCGGCTGCCCGGTGCCGACGACGCGGTGCCGGCCGTTGCCGTGTCGCGCAGCGGCACCGTCGTCGAGGGGATCCGAGTGCTGTCGCCGGAGGATCTGCTTACCGCGTACCAGAATTGAACTTTCGTCCGGTGCCGGCCGTACCCATGGCCGAGGATGTCGGTGCGGTGGGTCCGCCGTACCGCTGCCGAACTGCGGGAGGCCTGCCGTGCGAGTTGGTGAGCAGTCGACGGATCCCATCGATCAGGTACTGGGTGAGGTGCCGATGCCGGCATCGCTGACCCCGGAAGATGTCCGGCTGGCGGTGCGGGCGGTGGTCGTGCACACCGCCGAGGAGTGGCCCACCGGGCCGCTGTGCCGCAACGACGGCGCCTCCTACCCGTGCCGCCTGCACCGCTGGGGGCGACGGGTCTTGGAGACACACGGGCTCAACGAACGCCAGATCGAGGCGTTGATCCGGCACGGCAATCCGTTCGTGCACGTACCGTTCCCGTTCACGGCGACCGGGCCGTCTCCCGCACGTCCCGCCGGTAGCCGGCCGGCGACGACCGGCTACCAGGCGCCGGCCGGGCGTACCGGTGGGTTGCCGGCGCGGCAGCAGGCCGCGCGGGTCGTCCCACCGGGTGTACGGCCCACCGCTGCTGGCCGGCCGGTGACTCCCCCCGTCACCGCGCCGCGCTGGCCCCGGGCGAGCTGAGCGCACCCCTCCGCCCACCCGACCCGGGGCGACACCACGTCGGCCCGACGCGGAGATCCCCCTCCGCGTCGGGCCGACGTCGCGCCCAACAGATGAGTCGGTCGTCGCCGGCTCAGATCCCGCAGTCCGGCGCGGACCAGTTCGTCGTGTTCGAGCTGTTGTCCCTGTTGTTCTCCCGACGCGAGTCGACGTGCACGTGGTCGTCGTGGTCCGGGTAACCCGGCCCGTAGATCCCGCTGAAGCCGTTGTTACGGGCGCCGCGGGCGACCTGGCACAGCGACGACGTCCGTGAGGTGACGTCGGCCGCGTTGCCGTACAGGTGCTGGCTGTCCGACGCGCCGCCGACCTGGTTGTTGCAGGCGCGGCTGCGGTATCCGCTGGACACGTTGAGCGGCTTGTCGCCGAGGCTCTTGCGCAGCGCCTCCAGCTTCCACATGGTGCGCAGCGCGTTCTGCTTGGTCTGGGCCGCCGACAGCGGACCGCCGCTCCACCCACTTCCGCCGCACCCGTTGTCGAGTTCGTTGTAGCTGAAGTGCGCGGGTGTGCAGTCGTTGTCCTGGAGCTGGTACAGCTTCGCGTAGGTCTGCGGGCCGGCGACACCGTCGGCGCGCAGCCCGTACGCCTGTTGGAACCGCTTGACCGCGGCGGCCGTCTTCGGTCCGTAGCGGCCGTCGTTCTCCACGATGTTCCGGTTGCCGGCCCAGCCGGCGACCCGGATCTGCAGCTGTCGGACGTCGTCGCCGGAGCGCCCCTGGGCCAGGGTGCGGTTCCACGTGTAGCAGCCGTCCGCATACGCCGCTGGCGCGGCGACCACCGCAGCGATCGCTGCCCCGGGCAACGCCAGGGCGAATGCGATGGCAGCACGCTTCAAGGTGTTTACGCGCACAGAAGTCCTCCCGATAGGAGAGCGAATGGGGTGGCCACGGGACATCGACCGAGAAGTCCCGCGATCTCCACCTTGACACTTATCGGTGTGGTTGGAGGCGATTAACGAGAATCGTCCTCACAATCTGCGGTCCCTGGGTATTGGCTGGGAATTAGGCTGATTTGCGAAACAGCCATTGATCGCCGATCGGCCCTTGCGGGATCAAGCGCACCGAACGTCGCAATCTGCCACACCGAGGGTGATGTTCCCTGGCTGCTGGCGGCCGGTAACGTCAGCCTCGGGCTGTGGACTGGCGGAGGTGCACGTGGCACGCGGTGGCGTCTTCTGTGTCGAGGGTCAGTGGCACCGCGACCTCAACGAGCGGGGCTCCGTCCTGCCCACCCTTGAGCTGCTGGAGCGGCTCGGCAAGATCCGTTTCATCCACAAGGACGCGGCCACCCGCGACGAGTTGTTCTACTTCCTGGACCGCTGGCTGCTCAAGCAGTACGCGGACCACCGGGTCGGCTTCTTCGCGATGCACGGCGAACCGAGCCGGCTGTGCCTCACCGACTGGCAGTCCGTGGAGTTGAACGAGGTGGCCGACCTGATGGCCGGCCGGGCCGAGGGGCGGCGACTCTATTTCGGCAGTTGCTCCGTCCTGCGGGCCTCCGACGCGGTCCTGCGCGAGTTCCTCGAGGTCACCGGAGCTGCTCTGATCTGCGGTTTCACCCGAGAAGTCGACTGGGTCGAATCGGCGGCTTTCGAAACCGTCCTCCTCGACGTGCTCGCCAACGGCCAGCGGCACAATGCCGCCGAGCTGCGAATGGGTTCGGCCCACTGGGCGCCGCTGGCGTCGTACCTCGGCTTTCGGGTGATCTACGCCAATGGCCGGGCCTGGCGCCCGTCCAGCCGCCCCCGGGTGCCCACCCAGGCGGTGCACCGCTCCACGGCCCGGCCCCGCTGACCCGCTGCCGCCGCCCCGCCCGCACCCTGGTAGGAACGAGGAATGGCGCGCAGCATCGCACGGAACACCCGGGTCGACCGGGACAGCCTGCTCGACTTCCTCCGGCCGCGACACCGCGTGCTGCTGCTGACCACCCGGTCCGACGGTCGCCCGCAGTCCTCCCCGGTCTCGGCGGGGATCGACGGGCAGGGCCGGCTCGTCGTCTCGACCTACCCCGAGCGGGCCAAGGTGACCAACATCCGCCGCGATCCGCGGGTCTCGGCGTGCGTGCTCAGCGACGACTGGAACGGCCCCTGGGTGCAGATCGACGGCACCGCCGAGGTGCTCGACCTGCCCGAGGCGCTGGAGCCGCTTGTCGAATACTTCCGCAGCATCTCCGGCGAACACCCGGACTGGGACGACTACCGGGCGGCGATGGTGCGCCAGGGCAAGTCGCTGATCCGGGTCACCATCGACGCCTGGGGCCCGATCGCCACCGGCGGCTTCCCCGCCCGCCTCGCCGACTGAGGTCGATCGCGCCCGGTAGGCCAGCGCGGCGACCCGACCACCTCGACCACCGACGACCGCGGACACCCGAGGCGGAGGTCATGGGGTGGGGCCGCCGTGCTGTAGAGCTGCCCCGGATATGGGGCGGCCGGAGGCGGCAGGTCGCCGGCCGTGCTTGGGGTGCGGCGTGCTTACCGGGACAGCTGCCGCCGCGTGCCCCCAATCTGGGGCAGCTCTACAGCGGCGGCGACACACGGGTCGGGTCGGCGGCCTGACCTCCCGGCGTCGCTGCCGCCGGGTCCGCGGAGGTCAGGGCCGAGCGGCGCGGCGGTCGTACCGCCTCAGTCGAGCAGGGCGGCGTAGACGAGTTGGCGCAGCTGGGAGCGCAGCGGGTAGGTGCTCGACGGCATCAGCTGGGTGAACAGCAGCGCGGTGATCTCCTCGGTCGGGTCCACCCAGAACGCGGTGCTGGCCACTCCACCCCAGTAGTACTCGCCGACGCTGCTCGGCACCCGGCTGGGGATCGGATCGTCGGTCACCGCGAAGCCCAGGCCGAAGCCGATCCCGTCCAGGGTCGACTCCGCGAAGCCGCCGGTGGACAGGGTGCCCAGGTCCTGCCCGCCGGGCAGGTGGTTGCGGGTCATGAACCGCACCGTGCGCGGCCCGAGCAGCCGAACCCCGTCCAGCTCGCCGCCGCGCAGCAACATCTGGGTGAAGCGGTGGTAGTCGGCGGCGCTGGAGATCAGGCCACCGCCGCCGGACAGCAGTGCCGGCTTGTTGAACGCGAGCGAGCCGAGGCTGTCGTAGCGGACGGCCCGCCCGTTGCGCGGGTCCGGGACGTAGAGCGCGGCCAGGCGGTCCGCCTCCTCGCCCTCCACCCACCAGCGGGTGTCGGTCATGCCCAGCGGGCCGAAGATCCGGTCGGCGAAGAACGCGTCGAGGCTCTGCCCGGAGATCACCTCGACGAGCCGACCGAGCACGTCGGTGGCGACCGAGTAGCCCCAGGCCGAACCGGGCTGGAACAGCAGCGGCAGCTTCCCGAAGACCGCGCAGGCGCCGGCCAGGTCGACGTCCGCCGGCGGGTACAGGTCGTAGCCTTCGGCCCGGTAGAGCCCGTCGACCACCGAGGTCTGCATGAAGCCGTACGTCAGGCCGGCGGTGTGGGTGAGCAGGTGCCAGACGCGGATCGGCTCGGTCGCCGGCACGGTGTACGGCTTGAGCACCGACCCCTTGGAGTAGACCCGTAGGTCGGCGAACTCCGGAAGCCAGCGGCTGATCTCGTCGGTCAGCTCGAACCGGCCCTCCTCCCACAGCATCATCGCCGCGACCGAGGTGACCGGCTTGGTCATCGAGTAGATCCGCCAGAGCGTGTCGGCCTCGACGGGTGCGCCCGACTCCCGGTCCCGCAGCCCGTACGTCGAGGAGTGCGCCACCTCGCCGCGACGGGTGACCACCACCTGCCAGCCTGCCAGCCGGCCGTCGTCGACGTACCGGCCGAAGTGCTCGTCGATCCGCGCCAACCGCGCCGGGTCGAAACCGATCTGATCCGGGTCCTTGCTCCGAGCCACACTCACGTCGCCGAACCTACTCGCCGGTTCGCCCGTACCGGAAGGGGGTCACAGCGGGCCACGTCGGCTGCGCGGCTGTCGTTGCTGGCCACTAGCCTGGCCGGATGCCGGAGCTGACCGAGGACGTGACCTACCGTAACGAGGACTGGTATGGCGAGGAGCTGACCGACCGACACTTCGTGGGTTGTGAGTTCTTCGACGTGGACCTGACCGAGGCGGTGAGCCGTGGAGCGGTCTTCACCGGGTGCACGTTCGGCAACGTGCGGTTCAACGCGTCCCGGCACGTCGACTCGGCCTTCACCCGTTGCGTGTTCCGGCGGTGCAACTTCTTCGAGGCCGAGTTCACCGGCTGCAAGCTGGTCGGCAGCACCTTCTTCGAGTGCGACCTGCGACCGTTGACCGTCGACGGCGGTGACTGGTCCTTCGTCGCCCTGCCCGGCGCCGACCTGCGGGGTGTTCGGCTGACCGGGGTGCGGATGCGCGAGGTGGACCTGACCCGGGCCAATCTCACCGGGGCCACCGTGGCTGGCGTCGATCTGTCCGGCGCGCAGCTGCTCAACGTCAAGCTGGGCGGCGCCGACCTGCGCGGCAGCGATCTCACCGCGCTCGACCCGACGGCCGTCGAGCGGGCCGGAGCCGTCATCGACGTCGGGCAGGCCGTGGTCATCGCGCAACTCCTCGGCTTCCGGATCGGCTGACGCGAGCGGCGTTCGTGGCCTGCCGAAGTGCCGGTTCGCGCGGGCGGGTTGTCCGGCAGCGTCCGGTTGCGGGCTGGACACGTCAGGCAGTCCGGATCTAGCGTGTCGTCCACGCCGGTACGAACGCGAAACGGCCCACAGTGGACGGTATGACGCGCGGCGGTCGACGGCGGCCGGGTGGTGGAGTTGGAGGGGTCGGTGTCGGACGAAGACCGCACGCGGGCGGATCCGGGTGCCGGGGACGCGCCGCCGAAGCACCGCTCGGGCGCCGGCACCTTCGGGCAGACCCTCGCCGTGCTGCGCCGTGTCGCCCGTGTCCGGCGGCGGCGACGTTGGGCGGTGGAGGGTGCGGCCGTACTCGCGTGTCTGGTGGTGCTGGTCGCCTACCTCGGCAGCCGGTCGGACCCGGAGCCCGGCGACGGCCAGGGTGGTCGCTCCGGCGATGTGACCGCGGGCGCCGCCCGTTCCCCCGGTCTCCCGGCCACCGACGGGCGCACCGGTGAGGCGGGGCCGGCGATGCCGGGCCTGCGTCCGCGCCAGCGTCCACCCTCGCCCGAGCCGACACCGTCGGCCAGCGCACCGGCCCCACCGCCGCCATCACCTGAGGCGTCGGCGCTGTCGGTCACCCAGGCAGAGATGCCCGCCGAGGTCGACCTCACCGCCGTGGGCGCCCGGGACTGGATGCACTGGGGGGAGCGCGGCGGCACCTCGACGGTCCGCAAGCGGGCCGGCTCCGGGGAGATCGCCGACGAGGGCGGTGCCGGCAGGCGGGTCGGCTGGGACGGCAACCAGGAGCACGTCCGCTGGTCCGACGGCTCGTCCCAGCGGTCGGCGAGCGACAGCTCCAACGGCGTCTACACCTGCGGCGCCGGCAACGGTTTCCGCCTCGCCGTCGCCGGCAGCGGTGAGTCGCGCACGGTCCAGCTCTATGCCGGCACGTGGATGGCCCGGGGGCGCCTGGACGCGCGACTGTCCACCGGCGGAGCTGTCAGGACCGCCGTGCTGGAGGACCCGTACACCGGTAAGAGCGCTCAGTTCACCGTCCGGTTCACGGTGCCGAAGGGCGCCAAACTGCTCCTGACCTGGACCGTCGAGAAGGTCTTCACCTCACACTGCGGCAACGTCGGCCTCCAGGCCGTGGCGGTGCGCTGACCAGCCGACCGCTGCGCGATGGCACAGCGGGACAGTTTGTCCGTCGCGGACCGTCGATATGGTCGTAACTTTCTGCTGTTCCCACCCGACCATCCAGTGTGGAGGCAGCGGAGATGAGCAGTAGCACCGCCCACCGCGTCCGTGGCGCCGCTTCGTCCGGTGCCGGTGAAGCGTCCGGGGAGGTGCTCCGCGACATCCCCCTGCCGCCGTACGTGACGGGCGAGGACACCCAGTTCGCGGTGCGGGCGGTGGTGGTGCACGCCCCCCGGCGGTGGTCCGGGGGAGTGGTCTGCCGCAACGATGCCAGCCCGCACCCGTGCCGCCTGCACCGCTGGGGCACCCGGGTGCTGGCGCTGCGCGGGTTGCGGGCCGCCGAGATCGACGCGCTCATCGAGCGTGGCGACCCCACGGCGGTGGTCCCCCCACCGGACCGACCGGCCTGAGCGCGCGCCCGGCCGGGAGGCACACCAGTGCCTCCCGGCCACAGCTCAACAGGTGATCGGCTTGACCCAGGAGCACTCGACGCCCTCCGGGGTCCGCGGCGTCTCCGGCACCGCTGGCGGTGCCATCCGCGCCGCCGTCGCAGCATCCTCGCGGAACCCGGCCAGGGCAACGGCGATCTGGTCCTCCAGCGACTTGACCGACGCCGTCAGGTAGTTGTTCAACAGGATCGAGAACGCCAACAGGCGGCCGTCGGCGCTGGTGACATAGCCGGAGAGTCCGGAGACACCGGTCAGGCTCCCCGTCTTGGCGTGCACGTTGCCCGCCGCCGCGGTGCCGGCCATCCGGCTACGCAGGGTGCCGCCGACGAACCGCTCGGGTTGCCCGGCGATCGGCAGGGCCGCGTACCAGGTCTCGAACCACGGTTCGGCGCGCACGGCGGCCAGCAGGTCGACGAACTCCGTAGCCGGCACCAGGTTGCGCCGGGACAGCCCCGAGCCGTCGCGCTGACGCAGCCGACCGGTGTCCATTCCGGTGTCGGCGACGTACTCGCTGATCGCGGTCAACCCGGCCGCCCAGGTGCCCTCGCCGGACAGCACCCGGCCGATCTCCTTGGTCAGCACCTCGGCGTGCCCGTTGTTGGAGAGCTTGAGGAACGGCGTCATCAGCTCGCCCAGGCTCATCGAGTCGTGCCGGGCCACCGGGTCGGCCGTCTCCGGTGTGGGCTGGCCGAGCACGGTCCGGCCGAGCACCCGCACACCGTGCCGGTGCAACGCCGACCGGAACACGTCGGCCGCGTAGCCGGCGGGCTCCCAGACGGTCACCCAGTCGCTGGCAGGCTCGTCACCGACGGCGATCTGGCCGGTCACCACGACGGTGTTGCTGCCGTGTTCGCGTTCGATCGAGATCGAGGTCTCGCCCTCGGCGACCGTCTCGGCCCGGTTGTCGACGCGGATGTACCCGGTGGCCGGGGTGGTGCTGACCACCGGCGGGGCACCGGCCCGACCGGCCGGGGCGGCCTGCACGATCACGGTTCCGGCGTCGTAGTCGGTGTCCGGGGCCACGGTCAGCGCGGAGACCTGCGCGGCGTAGTAGTAGGGCTCGTCGTCCCAGGTCCAGTCGGGGCCGAGCCGGGTGCGGTCGTAGCGGGTGTCATCGGCGACCAGGTTGCCGGCGACCACCCGTACGCCGTCGGCGGCGACCTGCGCGGCGAGCGCGTCGTAATCGGCGGCGAGCATGGTCGGGTCACCGCCACCGCGCAGGTAGAGGTTGCCGGAGAGCAGGCCGGCGCGGCGCTTGCCGCTGGTGCGCACGTCGGTGGTGAAGCGGTGCCCCGGGCCGAGCAGCTCCAGGGCCGCCGTCGAGGTCATCAGCTTGGTGTTGGAGGCCGGGACCAGCCTGCGGTCACCGTTGCGGTCGTAGAGCGTCTGTCCCGTGCCGGTGTCGACCACGACCACCGACGCCTGAGCGCCGGCGAGTCGGGTGTCGGCCAGGATCGTGTCGATGGTGGCGTGCAGTCGGGTCGTCGCGGGGGTGGGCGACTCGGCCGTGGCACCGGGCGCGCCGACGGTGGCCACGGTGGCGACCAGCGTGAGCAGCGCGAGGGCTCGGGGAAAGTGACGGCGATGCATGCGCTGATGCTGCCACGAAGGTATTCGCCGGAGAAGAGCAGCGCGCGAAAGTTACTGCCACGTGAGCTACGTCGGCCGGCCGACCGACTTCTCGTGCCCACCCCAGTAGTGCCGCTGCGCCCCCATCACCATTGGAGCGACCAGGGCGGCGAGCGCACCGCCGAGCAGCGGGAAGACGATGAACACCCAGAGCTGCCGCAGGGCCACACCGCCCTCGAAGACCGCCGGGCCGAACGCTCGGGCCGGGTTGACCGCGGCGCCGGTGAGCGTCACGCCCACGAGTTGGGTGGCGGCGAGGGCCAGCCCGATGGCCGCCCCGGCGGTCCCCGGATTTTCGCTTCGGCTGGTCACCACCAGGACGACCAGGACGAAGAGGAAGGTCAGCACGATCTCCAGCACCGCCGCGCCGCCCCGGTTGATGTGCGCGCCGTACCCGTTCGAGCCCAGTGCACCGGTCTGGTCCGCGACGTCGCCCCAGCGGGTCAGCCCCCAGAGCAGGAAGGCGGCCACCGTCGCGCCGACGAACTGGGCGATCCAGTACGCGATCGCACCGACCACCGAGATCTTGCCGGACAGCAGCACACCGAGCGTCACCGCCGGGTTGACGTGACTGCCGGAGAGTGGGCCGATCGTGTAGACGAGGGCGAGCATCACGAAGCCGAAGGCCAACGCGACCACCACCACGCCGCCCTGAACCCGCGCGGCCACCGCGCTGCCCACTCCGAAGAAGACCAGCAGCAGGGTGCCGAGAAACTCTGCCGCGTACCGACGGAAGTCGCTCATTCGCTCAGCGTAAGCGCAGGTCAGGTGACAGTCGCCGGAATGGCGGTCTGTGATCGGCGCGACGGTCGAAAGCGGGCACAGCGGTGCCGGGCGCAGCGTTGTACACCGCGTGGACACCCACTCCGCGGACGTCGTGGTGATCGGCGCCGGTCAGGCCGGCCTGAGCGCCGGCTACCACCTGCGCCGGACCGGCTTCCCGCCCGGCAGCGGCTTCGTCATCCTCGACGGCGACGACGGGCCGGGCGGGGCCTGGCAGCACCGCTGGCCCACACTGGTCTTCGACCGGGTGCACGGCTTCCACGACCTGCCCGGGCTGCCGCTCCCGCCCGCCGAGCCCAAGCGCCCGGCGGCCGAGCAGGTGAGCGCCTACTTCGCCGCGTACGAGAGGGCATTCGAGCTGCCGGTGCGACGGCCGGTGCGGGTACGTGCGGTGCGCTCCCGGCCGGACGGCCGGCTGGACGTGGAGACCGACCAGGACCGGTGGATCGCCCGGGCGCTGATCAACGCGACCGGCACGTGGACCCGGCCGTTCTGGCCGCACTACCCGGGTCGGTCCTCGTTTCGCGGCCGGCAGTTGCACACCGCCGACTACCGGGGCCCGACCGAGTTCGCCGGCCTGCGGGTCGTGGTCGTCGGTGGCGGGACCTCCGCCGTGCAACTGCTCGGCGAGGTGTCCACCGTCGCCGCAGCCACCACCTGGGTCACCCGCCGGCCGCCGGAGTTCCGGGACGAGGAGTTCGGCGCGGAGCTGGGCCGTGCCGCTGTCGCCCGGGTGGACGAGGCGGTCCGGGCCGGCCGCCCACCGGGCAGCGTGGTGGGCGTGACCGGGCTGCCGGTCACCCCGGAGGTACGCCGGTTGCGTGAGCGGGGCGTCCTCGACCGGCTACCCGTGTTCGACCGGATCACACCCGACGGGGTGGCCTGGGCGGACGGCCGACACGTGTCGGCGGACGTGATCCTGTGGTGCACCGGCTTCCGCGCCGCCATCGACCATCTCGCCCCGCTGGGCCTGCGCGCGCCGGGCGGCGGTATCACGATGGACGGCACCCGGGTGGTCGCCGACGAGCGCGTTCACCTGGTCGGGTACGGCCCCTCGGCCAGCACGATCGGCGCCAACCGGGCCGGCCGCGCGGCGGTCAACGAGATTCGCGCACTGCTGGCCCCGGCCCCCGCTCTCGACTGACCTGGCTCTATTTGACGGATCGCCGACCAGCGGGCACGGTGGAGGTGACGGGGCCGTCAGCTGCCCCGATCCGATGCGACGGCGATGACCGCTCGCCCCTCCTGTCGCCTCCCACGTGTGCTCGTACGCGGGCCGACTGTCCGGTCTGCCCGTCATCCGACCGCGAGCCGAGAATCCACGAGGAGTTCCGCTCATGCTCACCATGACCGATAACGCTGTGCTCGTCATCCGTGACCTCGCCAACCAGCAGGACGTCGCCCAGGACGGCGGGGTCCGCATCGCCGCCGACACCGAGGCTGGTTCGCTCACCGTGGAGTTGGTGCCCGAGCCGGCGCAGGGCGACCGTGTGGTCGACAACCAGGGCGCCCGGATCTTCCTGGACGAGGATGCCGCCGAGCTGCTCGGCGACGCGTCGGTGGACGCCACCGTCGACGACGAGGGCATCATCCAGTTCGGCTTCACCGAGAGGCAGTAGCACGGTTTCACCGAGGCGTTCGCCCCCGCTGCGGCGGACCCGGCCGGGGGCGCCAGCTCGGCGCGATGTCGTCGTCCGGGCGGAGGGCGTCTTCGTCAGCTCCGGCATCGTCAAGGCCGGCAACCGGGCGCGACAGCGTCGCGAGCACGTACGCCAGGTGGTGGGAGGTGCTCCACGCCGCCCAGTTGGCGGCCGAGCCGGCGCCGGCGCCCCGACGGGCCCGGCGCAGCAGCTCGTGGTCGCCCCAGGAGAAGGCCGCGCCGGTGCTTGGCCAGTGCGGCGCGGACACCAGCGTGCGGCACAGGTCGGCGAACCGTTCCTCGCTGCGGCCACCTCGCCGCGCCCAGCGGTAGACCCACCAGCTGCCGTCGTCGGTGTATCGCACCGTCGGCAGCCGGTCACCGGGGTCGCCGGTGCCGGGCACGGCCGGGTGTACCCCGTAGTCGCCGTAGTCGACACCGACGTCGGCCAGCCGTTGCCAGAGCTGCCAGTCCCAGCGGTCGAGCCGGATTGGCTCGTCGGTGGGCAGCCGGGACAACGTCGGTGGCATCCCGCCCGCTGCCACCGTCACGGACCGCCAGGCGTGCCGGCGCGCCCAGTCCAGCAGGCGACGCACCCGAGGCTCGGCTGACCGCACATCCGCCGGGCAGCACACGTCTCCCGCGTCCACCAGCAGGTCGCACTCCTCGGGGGCGAGAGCGGTGCACCGCCAGACCCGTTCCACGGCGGTCGTGCTCCCGTCCGGCCCGGCCCGGTCCTGACCGGCCCGCAGGCGGACCAGCGCCCGCCGGCCGTGCGTCCGCGCCGCCGCGCCGTGCGCGGCCAGCCGGTGGTCGCTCTCCGCGAGCCCGATCACCGGCATCAGCGGTACGTCCCAACGGCCCAGTTCTGTCGCAGGGGTGTCGGGCAGCGCGCTGACGTCGACGGCCGGCAGGAGTCCGGGCGGTAGCCGGCGGAGAGTGTCCATGGTGGACCTGTCGATCGTGCCGATCTCCAGGATCGGGGCGACCAGTGCGGCGGCTGTGGAGTCGAGGTGGCTCAGAGCGTCCAGCTCGCCTCGTCGGCAGGCGAGAATGGGGCGGTAGACCGGTTCCGCCGCCCGGCTCCCGTGGGCGGGCACCATACTTCAATCTAGCCAGGCATGCGCATGTCTCACAGGCCGTGGAGTCGTAATTCGGCTGCTCCGCTGTCGGCTGCGCGACTACGATTTCCCGATGCCCACGCCAGCCCATCGTTACCGCTCCGACGACGAGGACAGCGCCCGGTGGGTCGGATTTCCCTTCCGCGACGGCGACATCGTGATCAGCACCCGCTCCAAGAGCGGCACGACCTGGATGCAGATGATCTGCGCGCTGCTGGTGCTGGGCACCCCGGAGCTGCCGGCGCCGCTGAACGTGCTGTCGCCGTGGCTGGACTGGTTGGCCGAGCCGCAGGACGCGGTGTACGACCGGTTGGCCGCGCAGCCGCACCGGCGGTTCATCAAGACGCACACCCCCCTGGACGGGGTGCCGCTCGACCCCCGGGTGCACTACGTGGTGGTGGCCCGGCATCCGCTGGACATGGCCGTCTCCCTCTACCACCAGGCCGGCAACCTCGACCGGGTACGCCTCGCCGAGCTGACCGGCCAGCCCGCCCCGACCGGGCCGCCGAGAAAGCGCCTTCCGGTGGAGCAGTGGTTGCCGAGCTGGGTCGACCGGGAGGTGGATCCGCGTACCGACCTGGACTCGTTGCCCGGGGTGATGCTGCACCTGCGTGACGCCTGGGCCCGTCGACACGAGCCGAACGTCGAGTTGGTGCACTACGACGATCTGCTGGCCGACCTGGGTGGTGAGATGCGGCGGCTCGCCGACCGGTGGGGCATCCCGGTCGCCGCCGAGCGTTGGCCGGAGCTGGTCGAGGCGGCCACCTTCGGGCGGATGCGGGAGCGCGCCGACCGGCTCGCCCCGGACACGCTCGGCGTGCTGCGCGACCGCCGTGCCTTCTTCCGCCAGGGCGGCTCGGGCCAGGGGCGCGACCTGCTGGACGCGGCCGCGCGGGCCCGCTACCAGGAGCGGGTCTCGGCGCTGGCCCCACCCGACCTGCTCACCTGGCTGCACCGCTAGGGCCCGGCCCTCGTCGATCGTGGAGACGGGGCGGCTCACAAGAGCGCGCGGCGCCGCTCGACCGTGGTCGAGCGTCGCCGCGCTCTGGCCGTCTCCCACCACCGCAGCCGTTCGGCGGTACGCCGGCGGGGACCTGGCTCGACCGGCTGTTCGTGCCGGTCCGCGTTGTCGATCCCCGGTCCGCCCGGATCCAAACCTGCCGACCGTGGGGAATTCCACCATTCGCGAGTCCCGGCGTGGCGCGCCGCAGAACGGGGTATGAGCGTGGGCATGGAACATTTCACGATCGCAACCGTCGCCGAGAAGAGCCCGGATTTCCGGCGGGTGCTGTGGACCGGTGAGCACACCCAGTTGGTCATCATGACCATCCCCGCCGGTGGGGAGATCGGCGAGGAGGTGCACGAGGACATCGACCAGATCCTGACCTTCGTCAGTGGCATCGGTGAGGCTCGCGTTGCCGGCGCCAAGCGGAAGGTCGTCGCGGGGGACCTGGTCGTCGTGCCGGCGGGCACCAAGCACAACTTCGTCAACACCGGCCCCAACCCGCTGGTGCTGTACACGGTCTACGGTCCGCCGGAGCACGCCGACCAGGCCGTGCACAAGACCAAGGAGGAGGCCGACGCGGCCGAGGCGGCGGGCAAGGACGAGCCACCGACCGCCTGACCGGCCCGGCGGCGGCCTGATCCGGGCCGCCACGGGTAACCGCGGCGGGTGGAGCAGCAGCCGGCGATCTCCGACTACGGGTTCCTCTCGGACTCCCGTTCGGGTGCCCTGGTCGGCAAGGACGGCTCGATCGACTGGTGGTGCCCGCACCGCTTCGACGGAGCTTCCGTGTTCGGGCGGCTGCTCGACCCGCGCGCCGGGCACTTCAAGCTGGCGCCGGTCGGCGTCGGCGGCCCGAGGTTCCGGGTGGAACGCGCGTACCGGCCGGACACGTTGGTGCTGCGGACGGTGCACCACACGCCGCACGGCAGCGTGGCGGTCACCGATGCCCTGGCCGCCGAGATCGGCGCCCGCGCCCACGAGCTGGGCAGAAACTCACCCGCCGTGCTGATCCGGGTGGTGGAAGGGCTGTCCGGCCGCGTCCGGATGGGCCTGGACTTCGCACCCCGCCCGGAGTACGGCCTGCTCACGCCGTACCTGCATGAGCAGGCCGACGGTGGGGTGCTGGCCCGCGCGGGCCCGGTGGTGCTGGTGTTGCGCGCCAACGGGCTGCAGCTGCGGGCGGGCCGCGACCGGGTGACCCACGAGTTCGAGGTGTCCGCCGGCCAGGTGGTCGGGATGGACGTGGCCTTCGGCGAGGTCTACGGCGATCCGCCGGTCCGGATGGACCCGGTGGCGATGCTCGCCGAGACCACGCGGGCGTGGGAGGCGTACCGGGAGACGCACGGGTACTCCGGTCGGTATCCCGAGCTGGTGCGGCGCAGCGCGACAGTGCTGACCGGCCTCACGTACGCCCGCAGTGGCGCGGTCGCCGCCGCGCTGACCACGTCGTTGCCGGAGCAGATCGGCGGCGACCGGAACTACGACTACCGCTACTCCTGGCTGCGGGACTTCTCGTTGACGATGCGCGCCCTCTGGGTGGCGGCCTGCCCCGACGAGGCGTCCCGGCTGTTCGCCTGGGCGACCCGCTCGATCGGCCGGATCGGCGACGAACCGGTGCCGGTGCTCTTCGGCGTGGAGGGCGAGCGCGACCTTTCCGAGCACCACTGTCACCAGCTGAGCGGATACCGCGACAGCAGGCCGGTCCGCATCGGCAACGACGCCTGGCGGCAGCGGCAGCTGGACGTGCCGGGGGAGGTCGTGTCGGCGGTGTGGCGGCTGCGCGACTATCTCGGCGCGACGTTCGAGGAGGAGTTGCGGGAGATGGTGCTCGGGCTGACCGAGCAGGTGGCGGCGACGTGGCACCTGCCGGACCGGGGCATCTGGGAGACCCGGGACGAGGAGCGGCACTACCTTTCGTCGAAGGTGTCCTGCTGGCTGACGATGGACCGGGCGGTGGGGCTCGCCGACCGGCTCGGAGATCGGGCCGATCCTGGTCGTTGGGCCCGTGTGCGCGACGAGATCCACGACACCGTGCTGCGCGAGGGGTGGAACGACCGGATCGGGGCGTTCACCGGCGCGTTCGGGTCGGCGGAGCTGGACGCCTCGGTGCTCGCCCTGCCGGTGACGCACTTCCTGCCGGCCACCGACCCGCGGATGCGCTCGACCATCGCGATGGTCGAGCGGGAGTTGGGCACCGAGGAGGGCCTGCTGCGGCGGTGGACGACGGACCCGGCTGGGTTCCTGCTGTGCTCGTTCTGGCTGGTGGAGTGTCTGGTGATGGCGGGTGAGTCGAAGCGGGCCGAGGCGCTGTTCGAGCGGGTGGTCGGGTACGCCAACGACGTGGGCCTGTTCAGCGAGCAGATCGATCTGGCCACCGGTGCGCAGCTCGGCAACATCCCGCAGGCGCTCTCGCACATCGGGCTGATCAATGCGGCGTGGCGGTTGACCAAGCCGGACAGTTACTGATCACCCCGAAATCCTGCAACAGACCTGCAAACGCCAGGCATTGACGTCGATGCGTGCGCAGTCCTAGCCTCGAAGGAGCGGGAAAGCCCTTTCCCAGGGCCTTTGATCCCGCTTCACCCCGCTTCGGTCCGGGCATCCGACGGGGGCGCGCACCGATCCCAGGCAACGGCCGAATGCCGTGCCGACACGTCCCCGAGTGGGCGCCGAGGGATCGCCACCACATGCGTCAAGGAGGACAACTGTGCAGAAGAGACGACTCTCCGGCCGCCGACCACTACTCCTGGCGGTGGGCGCCGGCGTGACCGCGGCAGCCCTCACCGCCGGCATGACCTCGGCCTTCGCGGCCACCGTCTTCAGTGACGACTTCAACGACGGCAACACCTCCGGCTGGTCCAAGTCGGGCGGCACCTGGACGGTCGACGGCTCAGGCGTGCTCAACCAGTCCAACGCCGGCAGTGAGCTGGCCCGGCAGTTCGCCGGCCAGACCAGTTGGACCGACTACTCCGTGCAGGCCCGGGTCAGGCCGGCGAGCTTCGGCTCCTCCAGCGCCCTGGTCGGCCTGGCCGCGCGGTCCACCAGCAGCACCAAGATGTACCGGCTGGCCCTGCTAGGCTCCGGTCGGGCCGAGCTCCAGGCGGTCAACGGCAGCAGCGTCACCGCGATCGGCTCGGCGGCGCTGGGCGTCGGCACCGGCACCTGGTACACCCTGCGCATCGAGACCAGCGGCAGCACCATCCGGGGCTTCGTCAACGGCACGCAGATCGCCTCCGGCAGCAACAGCCTTACCGGCGCGGGCCGCATCGGCCTGGTCACCGCGTACGCCAGTGGCGGCTTCGACGACGTGACTGTCGACTCGTCCGGTGGCGGCACCCCGACCACGCCGCCACCGACCACCACGCCGCCGCCGACCACTCCGCCACCGACCACCACTCCGCCGCCGGCTGGCTGGCCGACGCCGACCGGCAGCCAGAAGGTCGACGCCACGATCGCCGTCTCCGGCACGTTCGACGGCGGGCTCAAGCGCTACTACGGCATCGGCGACGGCGGGCAGAGCGAGAGCCAGGACCCGATGTTCGAGCTGGCCGCCGGCGCCACCCTCCGCAACGTGATCATCGGTGCGCCGGCCGGCGACGGCGTGCACTGCGAGGGCAACTGCACCCTGATCAACGTCTGGTGGGAGGACGTCGGCGAGGACGCGGCCACCTTCCGGGGCGGCACCACGTACACGGTCGACGGCGGCGGCGCCCGTTCGGCCAGCGACAAGGTCTTCCAGCACAACGGCTCGGGCACCGTCTACATCAAGAACTTCCGGGTGGAGAACGCCGGGAAGCTCTACCGGGCCTGCGGCAACTGCTCGACGTCGTACCAGCGGCACGTGGTGATCGACAACGTGATCGTCCGGGACACCGACGCGATCGCCGGCATCAACACCAACTGGGGTGACACCGCCCGGTTCAGCCGGATCACCATCATCGGCGACCCGGACCGGGAGACCTCCATCTGCGTCAAGTACAAGGGTGTGCCGAAGGGCAGCGAGCCGACCGAGATCGGCGAGGGCGCCGACGGCGTCAACTGCCTCTACTCACCCTCGGACATCACCTACCAGTAGATCGACACGCCGGCACCCTGTGGACCACCACGTCCGCGGGGTGCTCGCGCGTTCAACCCATCAGGGGTACGCCGGACACGTCCACGGTGTCCGGATACTTCAACCCGGCGCCGGTGTTGAGCACCACCACCCGTTCGCCGGCCCGGATCCACCCACCGGCGCGCAGGTGTCGGGCCGCGGTCAGACAGGCCGCCCCCTCCGGGCAGAGCAGCAGCCCCTCCCGAGCGGCGAAGTCCCGAAGGTCGGCAAGGATCTCCGCGTCGTCGACGGCGACGGCCGTGCCGGAAGACTCTCGCAGCGCCGCCAGGATCAGCTCGTCACCGAGCGGCGTCGGCACGGTGATGCCGAACGCCACAGTGTGCGCGTCCACCCACGGCTGCGCCCGATCCTCACCGGCGGCGAACGCCCGCACGATCGGCGCGCAGCCCGTCGACTGCACCGCCACCAGCCGGGGCAGCTTGTCGCCGATCCAGCCCAGCTCGCGCAGCTCGTGCAGCGCCTTGTGGATGCCGATCAGGCCGACACCGCCGCCCGTCGGGTAGATGATCACGTCCGGCGTCTGCCAGCCGAGCTGCTCGACGATCTCGTACCCCATCGTCTTCTTGCCCTCGAGCCGGTAGGGCTCGCGCAGCGTGCCGGCGTCGAAGATCGACCCGTTGGACGCGGCGATCAGCTCGGCGACCCGCCGACCGGCGTCGCTGATCAGCCCGTCCACCAGGCGCAGATCGGCGCCGGCGGCGACGCACTCGCGACGGCAGATGCTCGGAGCGTCCAGCGGCATGACGATGGTCGCGCCCATTCCGGCCCGCGCGGCGTACGTGGCCCAGGCCGACCCGGCGTTGCCGTTGGTGGGCATCGCGATCCGCTCGACGCCCAGCTCACGGGCCCGGCTCACCCCGACCGCCGCCCCGCGCGCCTTGAACGAGCCGGTCGGGATCAACCCCTCGTCCTTGACCATCAGGTCCGTGATGCCGATCTCGGCGCCGTACGCCGGGGTGCGCAGCAGCGGCGTCCAGCCCTCGCCGAGCGTCGTGACGTGCCGCGGGTCGGCGACCGGCAGCAGCTCCCGGTAGCGCCACAGGTCGGCCGGGCGCAGCGGAAACCGTTCCGGGGTGACCGCCTTCGCCACCGCAGGCAGGTCGTAGCGGGCGAGCAGCGGGGAACCGCACTCGCAGAGGTTCTGCAACACCTCGGCGGCGTGCTCCTTGCCGCAGCGCGGGCAGTCCAGGTGGGTCAGGTACACGTCGCTCCTCGCCGTCACACCGCGTCGACGCTCAGCCAGCGTCGACTGCGCCGCCCCGGCTCGTAGACCGAGTCCAGCCGCTTGGCGACCACGCCCGGCAGCTCCTGCTCCTGCCCGGCGCGCAGGGCCTCGTCGCCCGCGCCGGGGAACCACGGCGGAGTCTGCCAGTGCGCACCGGCCAGGGCCAGCCCATCGAGCAGCTCCCGGCGTTGCGCGTACGGCACGTCGACGCTGCTGACGCCCTCCAGCCAGAGCAGGTCGACGATCAGGTACTGCGCGCCTGCGGGAACCCGGCTGCCCGTGCTCTGACGGACCGGACGCACCCGGCCGGCACCGTCGATGCGCACCAGCACACCATCGAGCACCGCCTCGGTGGGCGCGAGCGCCTCGGCCATCGCCCGCAGCCACGGATAGCCGCCGGTGATGTCCTCGTCGGTCTCGGAGAGCAACCGCAGCCGCCCGCCGGAGACGTACGCCATCGCCCGGACCCCGTCCCAGCGCAGCTCGTACCCCCAGGCGGCGCGGTCGCGGGGAAGCCTGGCGGCCGGCGTGGCGTGCATCGGGCGGACCAGGTCGGGCATCGGTGTCCAACCCGGCGGCGCCGCGTCGGTACGTCGGACCATCCAGTCCCGGCCGCCGGTGGCGAACAGGACGTAGCGACCGGCGGTCCGGTCACCGGAGAGCGTCACGATCACCTCGTCGTCGCGCCACTTCTCGCACCGGTAGGTGCCCCGGTCGTGGATCAGCATCCGGCCCCCGCCGTACTCGCCCGCCGGGATCTCGCCGGAGAAGTCGAGGTACTCCATCGGGTGATCCTCGGTGTGCACGGCGAGGTGGTTGCGGCCCGGGTCGCGGGGGAGGCCACGCGGCACCGCCCAGGAGGCCAGCACCCCCTCGTGCTCCAGGCGCAGGTCCCAGTGCAGGCTGCGGGCGTGGTGCTGCTGGATGACGAAGCGGCCGGTGTCGGTGCCGGCCGCCGTGGGGCTCTGCTCCGGCACCGGCTCCGGCGTACGGGCCGCGTCCCGTCGTCGCCGGTACTCCTCCAGCCGGTCGGTCACACCCGCATTCTCCGATAAACCGGACCACCGCGCTGGATGCCGGAGTGTCCGGTTCGCTCGGCGGCCGGGGGCGCGGCGGGGTAGAACGGACCTCATGGACCACACCGACCAGCCCACCGCCCTGCTCCCCGGTGACGTGCGGATGCCCCTGCTCGGCTTCGGCACCTGGCAGGCCACCGGCCAGGCGGGCTACGACGCCGTGCTGGCCGCGCTCGACACCGGGTACCGGCACCTCGACACCGCCACCATGTACGGCAACGAGCGCGAGGTCGGCCGGGCGGTGCGCGAGAGCGGGCTGCGCCGGGAGGACGTCTTCATCACCACCAAGCTCCCGCCGGACCGGGTGGGCCGGGAGCGCGCGACGTTGGAGGCCAGCCTGGAGGCGCTCGGGGTCGACCAGGTGGACCTCTGGTTGATCCACTGGCCGCCGTCGTCGGCCGCGGACAGCATCCCGCTGTGGCGGGAGCTGCTCGCCGCCCGGGACGAGAACCTCGTCCGGGCGGTCGGGGTGAGCAACTACAGCACCGCGGAGATCGACGAGCTGATCCAGTCCACCGAGGAGAACCCGGCGGTCAACCAGATCCGGTGGAGCCCGTCGCTGTACGACCGGCAGCGGCACGCCGAGCACCGGGACCGGGGCGTGGTGCTGGAGGGCTACAGCCCGTTCAAGACCAGCGACCTGAGCGACCCGGTGCTGACCAGGATCGCCGGCGCGCACGGTGTCTCCCCGGCGCAGGTGGTGCTGCGCTGGCACATCGACCACGAGATCGTGGTGATCCCGAAGTCGGTGACCCCGGAGCGGATCACCGCGAACTTCGACGTCTTCCACTTTTCTCTGACGGCGGAGGAGATGCGCGACATCGACGCGCTCGGCGAGGTCTGAACCGGCGGTTTTCTTCACTCCGTGACTCGGCAATGAAGGGTATCGACATCGACGTACGTGACGGTATAGCGTCCCGTCATCACGATCGTCGATCCGTTCGTGTCCCCCTGTCGCTGGAGGATCGCCATGGCCCGCACACCGTCCATCCGTCTGCACCGCCGAGGGGTGCTCGGCATCCCCGCCCTGGTTGTCGCCGCACTGACAGTCGTCGCCCGACCCGCCCCGGCCAGCGCCGCGCCGAAGGCCGAGTGCCTCGCCGACCTGCTCCAGGACGCCTGATGGCCACCATTCCCTGGCTCGTGGACGTGCTGCGCGGTGCCGGGGTCCAGGTCGTCGTCGAGGGCGACTGGCTCAACCGGATGCGGCCCGGCTCCTTCGACCCGATCGGGGTGCTCTGGCACCACACCGCCGCGACCTCCAGCGCCAGTAACCCGCACCCGGCGCTCGGCATCTGCATCAACGGCCGGTCGGATCTGGCCGGCCCGCTCTGTCAGGCGCTCGTCGACTACAACGGTGTCTTCCACGTCATCTCCGCCGGCCGCTGCAACCACGCCGGGACCAGCGGCGGCAGTGGGCCGATCCCGGCCGGGGACGGCAACACCCTGATGATCGGGTGGGAGATCGACTACAACGGCGTCAACCAGGAGATGACCGCCGCGCAGTACAACGCGTCGATCGCCGCCACCGCCGCCGTGCTCACCCGGCTGGGCCGGGACAGCAGCTACGCCCGGGGGCACCGGGAGACCAGCACCAGCGGCAAGATCGACCCGTCCTTCATCGACCTGAACGTCATGCGCGCCGACGTGGCGGCGAAGATGTCGGGCGGCGGGAACCCCCCGGCGTGGTCCTCCATCGTGGACAACACCACCTCCGGTCGGTTCACCGCCAGCGCCAACTGGGGTGTGTCGACGTACTCCGGGCAGCGGTACGGCGCCGACTACCGCTACGCGGAACCCGTCGCGGCCAGCGACGTCGCCTGGTACAGGTTCAACGTCCCGGCGACGGCCAACTACCGCGTCGATGCGTGGTGGCCGGCGACCTCCGGCTACAACGGTGCCACCCCGTACGTCGTCTCCACCACGACCGGCAACCGGACGATCATCGTCGACCAGCGGGCCACCGGTGGGCAGTGGCGGTCCCTCGGCACGTTCACGCTGCCGGCCGGCGACGCCAACCGGGTGGGCGTGAGCCGGTGGAGCAGCGCGACGGGTCTGATTGTCGCCGACGCCGTACGCCTCACCCGGGTCTGACCTCGGCCGCCCGCGCTTGATCGACTCGACTTCCCGGAAGTCGGGGTGTCCGGGTGCGAGGACGCCCCGCCTTCCGGGAACTCCGAGTGGATCAGAACCGTGCGCCGGATGTCGGTGGATTGATCTAAGATCATCACTCCACCTCAGTAAGGGAGCACAGTGATTCGCTTTCGCACCGTCCTGGCCGTCGGCATCACCGCCGCCGCCACGGTCACGCTGGTCGCCGGCCCGGCGCAGGCCGACACCGTCAACCGGACCGCGCACGCCCACTTCGACGGCGATGGCAGCATGTTCGTCGACGTGACCCGGCCAGCGGTCGGCGACACCGTCGTCGACGTCGAGTGGCAGAAGAGCGTCTGCGCCGTCACCGACGGCGTGCGCGGCTGCGACAGCGTCTCCCGCCGCGCGTACGACGTGGCGGTCACCCGCTTCTCGTTCTCGCTGACGGGTGCGAACCTCACCGCGACGGTGCCCTATCAGGAGTCTCAGCAGCACTGCGACTTCGTCGACGGGGACGAGATCTGCGGCGAGCGGCAGGAAAGCACGGGCAGCACCACCCTCAAGGTCACCTGGGTGGCTCTCGATGAGCCGCTCCGGCGCGAGCGGTGGACGGGTGAGGACGGCAGCGTGCACATCAGCACGTCCGCGTGGACGACCGTCTCCGGCAGCGGGTTCGGCAGCACCTACGACGATCCAGCTACCAGCTTCGGCCAACTGTCCCGGACGCGGACCATCCCGCCGGCCGCCTGAGCAGGTCCGGCACTGACAGACGCCGCGGGGGCGTGACCGTTCAGGTCACGCCCCCGCAGCCTGGTGATGCCCCTCAGTTCCTTGAGCAGGTGGCCCCGTTGAGCGAGAAGCTGGTCGGGGACGAGTACGACCCGCTCAGCGTTCCCTGGTAGCCGAAGCTGGCCGTGCCACCGGGTGCGACGGACCCGTTGTGGCCGGCGTTGCGGGCGGTCACCGTCGACCCGCTCTGGCTCACCGTGGCGTTCCAGGCGTTGGTCACCTGCTGGCCGCTGGGCAGGCTGTAGGTGAGCGTCCAACCGTTGATCGCGCTGGACCCGGTGTTGGTGATCTGCACGTCGGCCGTGAAGCCGTTGTTCCACGAGTTCGCGGTGTACTTCACCGCGCAGGCCGCATTGCCCGGCGGCGGGGTGGTCGGCGGCGGGGTGGTGGGGTTGCCGCCGCCGTTGACGGAGGCCGAGAACGACGTCACGGCCAGGCCGACGCCGCCCTGCCAGGGCTCGAAGCCGGCCTGGATGCTGGTCAGGTACCAGGAGTTGGTGATCGCGCCCCGGTTACGGACGTCGTTGATGAAGTCCAGCACGCTGAAGTTCAGGCTGGAGATCGCCGACGGCGCGACGTACGAGATGACGTTGTTGGAGCCGTTGCTGCCCCGCCAGACCTCCCAGGTCCGACCGGCCAGATTCGTCGTGCCGACCACGGAGCCGATGGGCTGGATCGGGCCCTGCCGGTTGAGCCAGATCATGATCTCCATCTGGTTGACCCCGTCCCGCTTGGGTGACGGATCCAGCCAGATGTCGTACGACGCGTTGTAGGTGGCGCCGCTGACGTACCGGTAGGAGATGCTGCTGGTGGCACTGCTGATCTGACTCACCTGGATGGGCAGGTTCGTGCCGGGGGAGCAGTTGGTGTAGTGACAACCGAAGAACACCGAGGGGTACGCAGTCGGTGCGCCGTTGGTGGGGCTGCTGCCGTTGAGGGTGGTGATCTCGAAGCCGCTGCCGGTGACGTTGATGCACTGCTGGGCGGTGGTGCCCCAGCGGTTGTTCTGCACCACGTACCGGCTCTGGATGACGGTCGAGCCGTACTGTTCGCAGATCTGGGTGTCGGCGGAGGCGTTGCCGCCGAGGGCCACGGCGACGAGCGAGCTGCCGAGCAGCAGACCGGCGGCGGCCAGGGCTCGAAGTTGACGTTTCATGACGCTCCTTGACTCGGCGCGTGCCGGGCGCCGGATGTGGTGGGGCTGTGCGGGAGCGCTCCCACGCTCAATGACACATTCACATGTCTGAAACTCATCCGCAACCGCGCGCGTCAAACTGGTGAATTGTGAGGATTGCCACCACCCCCCGGACGGCTGTCGCCTGACGGCCAGCTAAGCGACGCGCGCCGCCGACGAGCGCCGCCGAGCCGGCCGATTGGGGCCTGGTGTGGGCGAATAGCTCCGAGTAGCGTGTTGCCTCCAACGCGTTCCGCTCCCCCTCCGGAGGCGTACACCACCATGGGTGGCTCCCCCCTGCGCATCCTCGTCGTCGGCGCGGGCATCGCCGGTCTGGCCGTGGCCCGGGCACTGCGCCTGGCGGGCTTCCGGCCGGACGTCACCGACAGGCTGCCGCCCGGGGAGTCCACCGAGACCGGCCTCTACCTGCCCGGCAACGCCGCCCGCGCACTGCACCGGCTCGATCTGCACGACCCGGTCCGTCCACTCGGGCAGGTGATCCACCGGCAGCACTTCTTCGATGCCGCTGGTGCGAAGCTCTGCGACGTCGACCTCGACACCCTCTGGGCCGGCGTCGGCGAATGCCGGGCGCTGCCCCGGGCGGACCTGCACCGGGTGCTGCTCAGCGGCGCCGGCGGCGCCGTCCGCCACGGGGCCGAGGTGCGCACCCTGGACCTGCTCCCGGGCGCCGTCGGCGTCACCTTCACCGACGGCACCACCACCGAGTACGACCTGGTCATCGGCGCCGACGGGCCGCGCTCCTCGGTGCGGGCCCTCGCCGCGCTCGGTGGGCCGCCGCGCCCCGTCGGGCAGGTGGTCTACCGGGCCGTGCTCCGCGACGGCCCGCCGGTCGCCGAGTGGACCGCCCTGCTCGGCCAGCGCTCCGGGTTCCTGATGGTGCCGATCGGTGCCGGGCGACTGCACCTGTACGCCGACGAGGCCGGCACCGAGGAGCCGGCCGAGCCACTGGCCCGGCTGCGCGAACTCTTCGCCGACTACCGCGGCCCGGTGCCCGAGGTGTTGGCGGCGCTCGACGAGGTGCACGTCGGGATCACTGACGAGGTGGAGCTGGGCCGCTGGTACCGGGGTCGCGTCCTGCTGATCGGTGACGCCGCGCACGCCACCGCGCCGACCCTGTCGCAGGGCGCGGCGATGGCACTGGAGGACGCCGTGGTGCTGGCCGAGTCGCTGCGTGCCGCCGGCAGCGTGGACGCGGCCCTGGTCGCGTACGAGAGTCGTCGCCGGCCGCGTACGCGCTGGGTGCGCGACCGGACCCGGGACCGCAACCGCACCAGGGACGTGCCGCCGGCGCTGCGCGACCCCCTGCTGCGCGGACGCGGCGGCCGCATCTTCGGGGAGCACTACCGGCTCTTGCTCGGCCCGCTGTAGGCCCGTAGTAGATCGTGTCACGCCACCCCACGCGGCGCTGCGACCTGCCGGGGACTATCCTCCTTGCGGATGACGGCCCGCCGATAACCAGCGTGTGCCGAGCGGGACAACCGAGAACCGGAGGCCACTCGTGACCACCGTCGCACCCAAGCCGGTCGTGACCCGGCCCTGGCCGGTCCGGGAGCCGGTCAAGGGGTCGGCCATCGCGCGGCTGCTGCGAACCACGGACGCGAAGCAAATCGGGATCATGTATATGGTCACCGCGTTCGCGTTCTTCATGATCGGCGGCCTGATGGCCCTGATCATGCGGGCTGAGCTGGCCCGACCCGGGCTGCAGTTCCTGTCGCCCGAGCAGTACAACCAGCTCTTCACGATGCACGGCACGATCATGTTGCTGTTCTTCGCGACGCCGATCGTGTTCGCGTTCGCGAACTACATCGTGCCGATCCAGATCGGCGCACCCGACGTCTCCTTCCCCCGACTCAACAGCTTCGCCTACTGGCTGTTCCTGTTCGGCGGCACGATGGCGACGGCCGGTTTCATCACCCCGGGTGGTGCCGCTGACTTCGGCTGGTTCGCGTACGCGCCGCTGAGCAGCGTCGAGCACTCGCCCGGCGTCGGGGCCAACATGTGGGTCATGGGTCTGGCCATCTCCGGCCTGGGCACCATCCTCGGCGCGGTGAACATGATCACCACGGTCCTGACCCTGCGCGCGCCCGGCATGACCATGTTCCGGATGCCGATCTTCACGTGGAACATCCTGGTCACCAGCCTCCTGGTGATCCTGGTCTTCCCGCTGCTGGCCGCTGCGCTGTTCGCGCTCGCCGCGGACCGCATCCTCGGCGCCCACGTGTACGACCCCGCAACCGGCGGGCCGATGCTCTGGCAGCACCTGTTCTGGTTCTTCGGCCACCCCGAGGTCTACATCGTCGCGCTGCCGTTCTTCGGCATCATCAGCGAGGTCATCCCGGTCTTCTCCCGCAAGCCGATCTTCGGCTACAAGGGTCTGGTCGCCGCGACCGTCGCGATCGCCGCGCTCTCGATGAGCGTCTGGGCGCACCACATGTTCGCCACCGGTCAGGTGCTGCTGCCGTTCTTCAGCTTCCTGAGCTACCTGATCGCCGTGCCGACCGGTATGAAGTTCTTCAACTGGATCGGCACCATGTGGCGGGGCCAGATCAGCTTCGAGACGCCCATGCTCTGGGCGGTCGGCTTCCTGGTCACCTTCCTCTTCGGTGGTCTCACCGGTGTGCTGCTGGCCAGCCCGCCGATCGACTTCCACGTGTCGGACTCGTACTTCGTGGTGGCGCACTTCCACTACGTGCTCTTCGGCACGATCGTGTTCGCGGTGTTCGCCGGCATCTACTTCTGGTTCCCGAAGATGTTCGGCCGGATGCTCGACGAGCGGCTGGGCAAGATTCACTTCTGGCTCACCATGATCGGCTTCCACACCACGTTCCTGGTGCAGCACTGGCTCGGCAACGAGGGCATGCCCCGTCGGTACGCCGACTACCTGCCCAGCGACGGCTTCACCACGCTGAACATGATCTCCACGATCGGTGCGTTCATCACCGGTATCTCCACGCTGCCCTTCATCTACAACTGCTGGAAGTCGTACAAGACCGGCCCGGTGGTCGAGGTGAACGACCCCTGGGGTCACGGCAACTCGCTGGAGTGGGCGACCAGCAGCCCGCCGCCGCTGCGCAACTTCGACCGGATGCCCCGCATCCGTTCCGAGCGGCCGGCGTTCGACGAGAAGTTCCCGGAACTGGCCGCTGGCGGCCAGAGCCTGGCCGGCCCGCCGGAGGGCGGCTCCAAGCCGCTCACCAGTGAGTCGGACGGCGGTGCCAGCTACCGCGAGGACACCGGCAGCGACATCGACCGGCACTGACGCTCAACCCAGCTGTACGACGGGCGCCGCCCCCCGGGACCACCGGGAGCGGCGCCCGTCGCCATGTCCGAACAGGCCTGCCCAGACCTGGCCTGCCTGGTCGTACCTGGCGTGTCCGGCCTGGCCTGGCTGATCGGGCCGTTTTGGCAGCGGGCATCTCCAGGCCCCCGCAGGTGCTGAAGAGCGCTATACCTCTGGGGCATATTTATGACTCAGAGGTATAGCGGGCAGCAGCATGGGTGCCACCAGCGGTCCGCCAGTGGCAGTTGATCGGGCGCAGCTCACCGCTGCGGCCGCGGTGTGGGTGCAGCCGTCAGCGGGCGGTGGGGGCGAGGTCGGCCTCGACGGGCTGCGCGGGGTTGGCCGCGTCAGCGGTGCGGCGGCGGCGTAGCTCGATCGGGAGTACCACGAGGGTGACCAGCGCGCCGAGCGCTCCGGTGACCACGAAGCCCCAGAGTGGCGAGCTGGCATCGATCACCGCGCCGGCGAGCGGCGCGCCGATCGCGATGCCGACGGTGACCGCCGACCCGTGCAGGCCCATCGCCTCACCGCGTACCTCGGCTGGGACCAGGCGGCTGACCGCGTCGGAGCCGGCCGCGATGGTCGGCGCGCAGAGCGCGCCGGCCGGGATCAGCGCCAGGCACAGCAGCCACCAGTGCGCACCGCCCAGCCCGACCGGGATGGTGCACAGGGCGAGTGCGGCGGTCAGCGCCAACGGGGAGAACGAGCGGTTCACGGCTCCGTAGGCGAACCCGCCGAACAGCGAGGCGACCGCCCAGATGGCCAGCACCGCGCCGGTCCAGCCGACCTCGCCGCTGGCGCGCAGCACGGCGACCACCGCCACGTCGGTGCCGCCGAGCACCAGGGTCGCGGCGGCGCTGAGCGCCAGCACGGCGAGCAGTCGGGGGGTCAGCCACTCCCGGCGAGGCACCCGCCGCGGTGGGCCGCTGGGCTCGGCGGCTCCCCGGATCGGTGGGTTGACCACCCACAGGGCGATCCCGGCGGCGACGATGCCGCCGCCGACCAGGTACATGGTGGTCTGCGCGGAGATCGCGGTGACCAGGGCCACCGCAAGCGCCGGCCCGATCATGAAGGACAGCTCGACCGACATGGAGTCCAGCGCGTACGCCGGGCGGCGCTGCGCCTCCGGGACCAGCGCGGCGATGGACTGACGGACCACGGAGAAGATGGGCAGGGCCAGGGAGCCGGCCACGAAGGCGGCCGGCAGCAGCAGGGGGTACGGCAGCGTGGGCGCGGTGGACCAGAAGATCGCCTCGGCGGTGCCGGTGACCACCAGGACCGGGCGCAGGCCGCGACGGTCCACCAGTCGGCCGAGCAGCGGCCCACCGATCGCCGCGCCCACGGTGACGGCCGCGCCCACCAGACCGGCGGCCCCGTAACCGCGATCAAGATCGAACACCACGTGGAAGGTCAGCGTCACCCCGGTCGCGGTGAGCGGGATGCGGGCAAGGACGGCGACCAGCAGCAGCGACCGCAGGCCGGGCAGGGCGAGCGCTTGCCGGTAAGGCTTCATGTTCACGTGGGTCCGTACCTCCGGCGACATCCTCGACCGGAGGCGGCCCGATGGCCAACCAATTACGCCCTCATGCGGCCCTGATCACAGGCTCGCCGTGCAGGGTCACCCCGGCACCGTCCATCGCGCGCAGCGCCACGTCGGTGGTCGCCGGAGCGACGGCGGCGGTCAACTCGAGCAGCACGGTGGTGGCGAAGCCCTCCCGGGCGGCGTCCAGCGCGGTCGCCCGGACGCAGTGGTCGGTCGCGATGCCGACAACGTCGACCTGATCGACGTCGTGCCGGCGCAGCCAGTCGGCCAGGCACTCGCCGTCGTCGGCGTGCCCCTCGAAACCGGAGTACGCCGCCGCGTGCTCACCCTTGTGGAAGATCGCCTCGACCCGGCCGGTGTCCAGCTCGGGGTGGAACTCGGAGCCGCTGGTGCCGACCACACAGTGCCGGGGCCAGGACTCCACGAAGTCCGGCGGATCGCCGAAGTGCGCACCCGGGTCGACGTGGTAGTCCTTGGTGGCGACCACGTGGGACCACCGGTCCGGCTCGGAGGCCAGCAGCCGGGAGATGCCCGAGGCCACCCCCGCGCCGCCCGCGACGGCCAGTGAGCCGCCCTCGCAGAAGTCGTTCTGCACGTCCACGATGATCAGAGCGTTGGCCATTCGGGGGTTCCTCTCGTGATCCGGCCTGCGCGGGCGATCTGGGTCGAGGTCAGTCGGAGGGTACGACGGTGACCGGCACCGCCGGGTCGCCGGCCGAGAGCTTCAGCCCCTCCCACGGGATGGAGATCAGGCACTCGCGCAGGTGCTCCCGTGACTCGTCGAGAGAGGGTAGCGAGACCGGCTCGCCCCCCACCACGTACGAGCGCTGGAGCATCCGGTCGTTGGGCTTCCGGTCCGGCACACCCTGCGGGACGATGATCTCCTCGGTGGCGGTGCCGGTCGGCTTGTGGCGGCGGACCGCGACCTTCCGGCCGCCGATGGTGGCCTTGTGCTCGGAGCGCTTCACCACCGGGCGTCCCTCGACCTCGACGAGCTTGTAGACCAGCCCGGCGGTCGGCGCACCGGAGCCGGTGACCACGGCCGTGCCGGCGCCGTACATGTCCACCGGTTCGGCGGCCAGCGCGGCGATCGAGTACTCGTCGAGGTCACCGGAAACAATGATCTTGGTTTCGGTGGCGCCCAGCGAGTCGAGCAGCTCCCGGGACTGCTGGGCGATCACCGCCAGGTCACCCGAGTCGATCCGTACCGCCCGCAGCTCCGGGCCGGCCACCGCGATCGCGTTGCGGATGCCCTGGCTGATGTCGTACGTGTCGACCAGCAGCGTGGTGTCCTTGCCCAGCGTGGCGACCTGCGAGGCGAACGCCGCCCGCTCGTCGTCGTGCAGCAGGGTGAACGCGTGCGCAGCCGTGCCCGCCGTCGGGATGCCGTAGCGCTCACCGGCGGCGAGGTTGGAGGTGAACCGGAACCCGGCCAGGTACGCGGCCCGCGCCGCGGCCACAGCCGCCTCCTCGTGTGCCCTACGCGACCCCATCTCGATCAGCGCCCGGCCCCGCGCCGCGGTCACCATCCGCGCCGCCGCTGCCGCCACGGCGCAGTCGTGGTTGAGCACGGAGAGCGCCACCGTCTCCAGCACCACGCACTCGGCGAAGCCGCCGGAGACGGTGAGGATCGGCGAGCCCGGAAAGAACAGCTCACCCTCGGCGTACCCGTCGATGTCGCCGGTGAAGCGGTAGTCGGTGAGCCAGGCCGCGGCCGCGTCGTCGACCACCCCGGTCCGCAGCAGGAAGTCGACCTCGGTGGGGTCGAACCGGAAGTCGCGGATCAGCTCGATGAGCCGGGCGGTGCCGGCGACCACGCCGTAGCGGCGGCCACTCGGCAGCCGGCGACTGAACACCTCGAAGACACACCGGCGGTCGGCGGTGCCGTCCTTCAGTGCCGCGCTGACCATCGTCAGCTCGTAGTGGTCGGTCAGCAGCGCGGGGCGGTGGGTGCTCACCGCCCCAGCCTAAGGTTCAGCCCGCGTCGCCGCCGTCGTGGCCCGGGATCGAGCGCAGCGCGGCCCACAGCTCGGCGCGACCGGTCACGCCGAGCTTGGCGTAGATGCGCTGAAGGTGGTTCTCCACGGTGCGGGCCGAGAGGTAGAGCCGCTCAGCGATGGCCCTGCTGGGTGCGCCGTGCGCGGCGAGGCGCGCCACCTGCCACTCCCGCTCGGTGAGCACCGGCGCGCCCGCCTGCAGTGCCGGTGTGCGGATCAGATCACAACGCCCGAGCAGCCCGGCCAGGCGCTCGCGGGCATCGTTGGCCGCGGGCGAGTGCTGCCGGCGCAACCGCTGAACGGCCTGGGAGGTGGCCTCCGCCGCGAACACGGTCAGCTCCAACGCGGCATAGTCGTCGGCGACCGCGAGCAGATCCGTGGCGGAGTCGGTCACCGCCGCGTGGGCGTGCCGGGCCAGCAGCGGCGGAAGCGCCCCGTCGACCCGTTCGGACAGCTCGGCGAGGCGCTGCGCGACGGTGCGGCGGCCACCGTCGGAGCAGGTGGGACCGACCGGCATGCCCGCCTGGTCCAGCCGCACCAGATCGTGCAGGACGTGCACCTCGTGCCCGGCGAAACCATCCGATCGCAGGCGGTCGACCAGGTCGTCGAGGTGCTTGACCGCGCCCGGCAGGTCGCCCGATGCGGCGAGCGCCGCGCCCCGGGCCTGCTCAAGCCACGGGTAGAGCACCGCCATGCCCGGCGCATGGGTGCGGTCCGCTTCGGCCATCGCCGCGGTGGCCTGCGCCGAGTCGCCACGCAGGGCCGCCGACTGGGCGCGCTCGGCCTGGGCCAGACCGGCGTAGACCCGGCTGGTGGCCAGCACCGCGCAGGCACCCAGGGAGGTCCGCATGGCCGCGTCGCTCTGCCCACGCATCCGGGCCGCGTACGCCTGGAGGATGGCCAGGTAGCCGGTGCCGAGCCGGAAGTCGCCGGCACCGGCGAGGTCGGCGAACTCGTCGGCGACGATCGCGTCGATCCCGGCCAGGTCACCGGTGAGCATGAGCCTGGTGCCCCGGGCCAGTTCCAGTGCCAACTGCAGGTACGGCATGTCGGTGCGCCAACTGCCTGCGGCGGAGTGCACCTGGGCGATCGCCGTACCGCTGCGGTTGAGCTGGCCCTGTGCGGCCTGGACGTACGCGATGGTGGATCGGGCCAGCTCGCGGGCGGCGACGCCGGCCGCCGGCCGGTCCAGTACGCGTTGGCTGAGCCGCACCGCCTTCGTCGTGTCGAGCCCGTGCAGGCGCATGATCGCCTCGAAGGCGTGCACCCGGGACTGGTCCGCGGAGTCACCGAGCTGCTTGACCCGGCTGGCGAGCTCATCCACCGTGGACTGGCGGCTCAACCCCCAGTAGCTCACCATCCCGCGCACTGTCAGCCAGCGGCAGAGTCGTCGTTCGTCGCCGGGCTCGGGTGGCACCGCGTCGAGGACGCCGATCGCCTCCTCCGGCCGGTCGGCGAACATCAGGATGGTGGCCAGCAGCTCTGCCGCGTCGGAGCCGCCGTCGGCGTTGAGCGCGGCGCGCGCCAGGCGGGTGGCCAGCGGCACGTCGTAGCGGGTGAAGGCCTGCACCGCGGCATCGAGCAGCATGGCCGGGTCCTGTGCGGTGCCCGAGTCGAGTCGCCAGACCGCCACCCGCAGCAGGTCGTCGCGTCGGCGCTTGCCGACCTGCTCCAGCAGCTCCGCGAGGTGCGCCTGAAGGCGGCGGGTGCGGCTGACCGGGCAGCGGCGGCGCATCACCTCGCCGTAGAGCGGGTGGGCCAGCCGGACGTTGGTCCGCCGGTCGTGCTGGATCACGCTGATCAGACCGCGTTCCTCGGCGGTCTCCACGTCTGCCTGGTCGGCGGCCTGCTTGAGCAGGTGCAGACCGAGTGGTTCGCCGAACGCCACCAGCTCGACGACCGCGCGGACGCCGTCGGTGAGCTTGCCGACCCGGGTGTCGATCAGGTCGGTCAGGCTCGGTGCCAGCTCCAGTCGGCCGGTCCACTTCCAGATGCCGTAGGTGCGCTTCAGCTCCGCGCTGCCGGTGGCGGCGTGCACCAGCTCGCGCAGCAGCAGCGGGTTGCCGGCCGACAGCTGGCCGAGCCGGTCGGCGGAGCCGGCGTCGACCGGGCCCTCCAGGATGGCCGCCAGCAGGCCTGCGGTCTCCTCCGGTGGCATCGGGGTCAGCTCGACGTGCTCGACCAGATCGTCGGTCCAGAGTGCACGGATCGGCAGCGGGATCTGCTCGCCGTCGCGCAGGGTGCCGAGCACTGTGGCGTTCTCCGCGCGGGCGACGAGGTGCACCAGCGCCGCCGAGGGCGGATCGAGAAGGTGGGCGTCGTCGATGGCGAGCACGATGCGTCGGCCGGCCGCCTGCTGTTGCAGCAGGTTGAGCGCCCAGCGCAGGATGCCGGCGGGGGAGAGGCCCTGGGGTTGCTCGGCGGGGAGCACCTGCACCAGCCCGCCGAACGGCAGCGCGGCCGTGGTGGCACTGGCCGCGATGGACCAGATCGCGAACCGGTCGGTGGGCAACGCGTTCACGCCCTCACGCAGCAACCGGCTCTTGCCGATGCCAGCGCTGCCGCTGAAGAAGAGCCCCCGGCCGGCCTCACCGGTCACCGCCGCGAGCAGGCGGTTGAGCTCATCTGTTCGGCCGACGAACTCCCATCGACTCATCCGGGCAGCATATCGATGAATTCCGTGCGCGCCCGCACCGTCACCGAACGAAGTTGAGTAGCGGCACAATTACCGGTGAGTATCGGAGGTGTTCCGCCCGGTCGTCGGCTCGCCCGTAGTCTTCGACATCCGGGGTTGCTCCACTGGAATGTTCACGCGACCGGGCAACCGGTCACCTGCAACGGGAGGCACCTGATGAAGCAGGGCCCTCTCCCCTCGGTCGATTCGCCGGACGACATGACCGGCCCGACCGACCTGCCCAGTTGCGGCCCGCTGCCCACGCGGGTCGGCGTCACCGGTCCCGCACCGGAGGAGCCGCTCGGCGTGGTCGCCGTCGGCCCGGCCGGTGCCGAGCGGCGCGCCGTGCTCGCCACTCTGCTCAAGCTCGACCCGGTGATGCTCACCGTGCCGGCGGGCAGCTGGTTGGTGGTGCGCAACGCCAAGGTGCCCACCCGGGCGGCGTTCGTGCCCGGTTACCGTCAACCGCACTCGTACGGCGCGGACCGGGACGCCGCCGGTCCGGCGTTGGCCCGTCCGCCCCGGCGGGTCGAGCTGAGCGTGCCCGAGCCGCTGCTGCGGCACTTCACCCTGATCGACGTTCCGGACACCGCCACGCTCGGCGTGGCCGGCAACCGGGTGCTGCTCGAAGCGGTGGGCCGTGCCGGTGCGCTGCTCTTCGTGATCGCCGCCGACCAGGCGTTCACCGCCACGGAGCTGAACCTGCTCGCCGAGGTCGCCCCGACCTCGGTGGAGGTTGTCTTCGCGGTCACCCCCGGCGCGGCGGGCTGGGCCCCGCTGGCGGACGGCGCGGCGACTACGGAGGACGCGGGGGCGTCCGTCCCGCCAGCCGGGAGCGGAGCGACGGAGGCCACCGCGGCTGCGGTGACCGTCGCGGCACACCGGGCGGCGCTGCTGGCGGCGGTGCCGGCGCTGGCCGGCGCGCGGTGGTTCCCGGTCGACGACGCCGACTCCGCCGCCGATCTGCGGCGGGCCCTGGTGGGTTGGTCGTCGCGGGAAGGACTGCAACGGGCCAGTGTCAACCCGCCGGTGCTGCCGGGTCAGCACGACCGGATCGCGGTGGCCGCCGACCCCGGCGACTGGTCCGAGCGGCTCGACCGGCAGACCCGCTCGTGCTCCCAGCGGATCCGCCAGCACCTCGCCCTGGAGCTGGCGAACATCCACCTGCGGGCGGTCCAGGAGATCGTGTTCGGGGTCGGCTGCGCCGGTCTGCCGGATCTGCTCGACCGGGAGATGGCGGCGTTGTCGTTGTTGGCCACGGCGCAGTGCGACCAGGCCGTGCGCGGCATCATCACCGACGCCGCGAGCCGGGTGCTCGGCGCGCCGCCGACCGAGGGCGTGCACCGGCGGATCGCCACCGCCGTGCAGTACGGCCTGGTCGACGACCGGCCCGGCCAGGACCTGGACAAGGTGCTGCTGATCACCAGCACAGCCGGGGTCGCCGGGCTGACCGGCCCGGAGGCGATCGACGCCCTGTCCAGCTACCCGGCGGCGGCCCGTTCCGAGGTGCTCCCGCCGGTCGCCGTGGCGCTCTCCGGCGGTTGCTGGCAGCAGTGGCGTACGCCCGGCAACAACGACCACAGCGCGGCGCGGGCCTGGTCCCAGCGGGCGGTGCGGGAGGTCGAGCTGGGTTTGTCCCGGGAGATCTCCCGACGGTTCGAGGTGATCCGCCTCTCGCTGGGCGCGGTGCTCTCCGATGCAGTCGATCACGGCATCCTGCTCGCCTGACGGCGTGGCGACCCCTCGGTTGGGGTCCGCCTCGCACCGCGCGCCCGACGGCGTTCGGGGCGAGTCAGGGGTGCCCGGGGTGGGCGATCCACGCCGGGCCGGCGTTCCGGTTCCTCGGTTCCGGGAAACCGGTGGCACGATGGGGGGCATGGCGGCTCCGCAGGTTGCACCGGTCGAGACGCCGGACACTGACGAGGTGCCGGCGTCCGACCGGCAGTGGGTGACGATCGTGTGGGACGACCCGGTCAATCTGATGACGTACGTGACCTGGGTCTTCCAGAAGCTTTTCGGCTACAGCCGGGAGAGGGCCGAGCAGCTGATGCTGGACGTGCACCACAAGGGCCGGGCCGTGGTCTCCACCGGTGCCCGGGAGCGGATGGAGCACGACGCGTCGCAGCTGCACGCGTACGGGCTGTGGGCGACGGTGGACAGATCATGAGCATGTTCCGTCGCCAGTCCGGCCGCTATGTCGCCACCTTCGCCGTCGACGAGGTGCGGGTGTTGCGCAAGGTCGCCTCCGAGGTGGTCGGCCTGCTGACCGATGGCTTCGACCACACCGACCCGGTCGTCGGTCGGCTCTTCCCGGCGGTCTATCCCAAGGACGCCCCAGGCACCGCCGAGTTCCGCCGCTACACCGAGGGCGACCTGAAGACCGCGAAGATCGATCAGGCCGGGGCGATCCTCGCCGCGCTTCCCGACGAGGCCGGCGGTGAGGTGCGGCTGGACGCCGAGGCGGCCGAGGCGTGGCTGCGGGCGTTGAACGACGCCCGGCTCGCGATGGGCGTCCGGCTGGAGATCAAGGACGGTACGGACCTGGGCGAAGAGCTGGACGACGCGGTCGCCGAGGATCCGGCCTCCAGCAGGGTGTTCCAACTGTCGGTCTACGCGTACCTCGGATATTTGCAGGAGTCGCTGCTCAACGCCTTGATCGACTAAGCGTGACCGGCACCACTTCGGCCCGTGCTCATCAGGCGTTAGGCTGGTGCTCGTGCTGAGCATCGACCGGTCGATCATCGACGCGATCGTCGCCCACGCGCGGCGGGACCACCCCGACGAGGCGTGCGGCGTCGTCGCTGGTCCCGTCGGCAGCGACACCCCCACCCGGCACATCCCGATGGACAATGCCGCGCGGTCGATGACCTTCTACGAGTTCGACTCGATGGAGCACCTGCGGGTGTGGCGGGAGATGGACGACCGGGACGAGGAGCCCGTGATCATCTACCACTCGCACACCGCCACCGAGGCATACCCGTCACGGACGGATGTCTCCTTCGCAGGCGAGCCGGGCGCGCACTACCTGCTCGTCTCGACCCGTGAGCCCGACTCGGAGGAGATCCGGTCCTTCCGGATCGTCGACGGTGTGGTGGCCGAGGAGCCGGTCCAGGTCGTGGAGGCGGGCGTCGACCCGCATGCGGTCCAGTCCTACATGTTCGGGCAGAGCCCGGCGACGGTCGACTACGAGTGTTCCGACCGCTGACCCGTCAGCGCCCGCACCCGTTCGTCCCGTCACCGTAGGCACACCCGATCGAGGAGCTCGACATCATGGCCATTGAGGTTCGCATCCCCACCATCCTGCGCAGCTACACCGGCGGCGCCAAGGTCGTCGACGGCAGCGGCGACACCCTCGCCGATCTGCTCACCGACCTGGACTCCCGCCACGGCGGTCTGCGCGGCCGCCTGATCACCGAGACCGGCACGTTGCACCGCTTCGTCAACGTCTACGTCAACGACGAGGACGTCCGCTTCCTCGGTGCGCTGGACGCCAAGCTCTCCGACGGCGACAGTGTGACCATCCTGCCGGCCGTGGCCGGCGGCGCGTTCGGCTTCGCCGCGGCTGCGGCGATCAGCTCGCACAGCGCCGCGGCTGCGGCGATCAGCTCGCACGGCGCCGCCGCTGCGGCGATCAGCCAGCGCAGCGCCGTCGCGGCTCGCTGAGGTCGTCCGCCATGGCGCGGTACGACAGTCTGCTGGACGCCTGCGGGGGTACGCCGCTCGTCGGCCTGCCCCGGCTCTCGCCGACGGTGCCCGACGGGGCGCCGCCGGTGCGGCTCTGGGCCAAGCTGGAGGATCGGAACCCGACCGGCAGCATCAAGGATCGCGCGGCGCTGTTCATGGTCCGTGCGGCGGAGGAGGCCGGACGGCTCCGCACCGGTGACACCATCCTCGAACCGACCAGTGGCAACACCGGCATCTCGTTGGCGATGGTGGCCAAGCTGCGCGGTTACCGACTGGTCTGCGTGATGCCCGAGAACGTCTCCACGGAGCGGGTCCAACTGCTCCGGATGTACGGCGCCGAGATCATTTTCTCGCCGGCGGCGGGTGGTTCCAACCAGGCGGTCGCCACCGCCAAGCAGATCGCCGCCGAGCACCCCGACTGGGTGATGCTCTACCAGTACGGCAATGAGGCCAACGCTCGGGCGCACTACGAGACGACCGGGCCGGAGCTGCTGCACGACCTGCCCACCATCACGCACTTCGTGGCTGGGCTGGGCACCACCGGCACGCTGATGGGCACCGGGCGCTACCTGCGGGAGAAGGTCGACGGCATTCAGGTCGTGGCCGCCGAGCCGAGGTACGGCGAGCTGGTCTACGGCCTGCGCAACATCGACGAGGGGTACGTGCCGGAGCTGTACGACGCCTCGGTGCTCTCCCGGCGGTTCTCGGTCGGCACCCGGGACGCGGTGCTGCGTACCCGGCAGCTCGTGGAGGTCGAGGGCATCTTCGCCGGGTTCTCCACCGGGGCCATCCTGCATGCCGCGCTCGCGGTGGCGCACGAGGCGGTCCGCGACGGCCGGCGCGCCGACGTGGCTTTCGTGGTCTGCGACGGCGGATGGAAGTACCTGTCCACCGGCGCGTACGGGGGCACGCTGTCGGATGCCGAGGACGCCCTGGAGGGGCAGCTCTGGGCCTGACCGACGTGGTCTTCCCGGGCACGGGCCGCCGATCTGTGTCGGCGGCCCGTGCCTTGTCCACGGCACCGTGAGCAGGTGTCACGTTCGTGACAACTTCGGTTGGATCATTCTTGCTGCCGGGCACCCCGGCGTAGGCTGCGCAGCGTGACGCACGCGTCGGTAGAGATCATGGCTGGGGCGACGGCCGCCACGGATGCTACTG
The DNA here is from genome assembly GCF_900090275.1 of Micromonospora zamorensis. NCBI lineage: Bacteria > Bacillati > Actinomycetota > Actinomycetes > Micromonosporales > Micromonosporaceae > Micromonospora > Micromonospora zamorensis. The sequence goes on from NZ_LT607755.1 coordinate 389,631, forward strand.
ACAGTAACAGCGAGACAACTCGATGCGACTGACCGTCCTCGGCTGCGCCGGCAGCTTTCCCGGCCCGGAGTCACCGTGCTCGGCCTACCTCGTCGAGGCCGACGGTTTCCGGCTCCTGGTCGACTTCGGCTCCGGGTCGCTGTCCAGCCTCCAGCGATACGCAGGGCTGCACGCCCCGGACGCGATCCTGCTGACCCACCTGCACTGTGACCACATCCTCGACGCCGTGACGTACGTGGTGGTCCGCCGGTACGCCCCGGACGGCCCCTACCCGGCGCTTCCGGTGTACGCGCCCTCCGGCGCACCGGACCGGCTCAGTGCCGCCTACGGCGACGAGGGCACCGTGGAGGACGTGTACCAGTTCTACGCCCTTCAGCCGGGCACCTTCCCGATCGGCCCGTTCACTGTCACCGTCGACCGGGTCAACCACCCCGTGGAGACGTACGGGGTGCGGCTGGAGCACGACGGTCGGTCCCTGTGCTACTCGTCGGACACGGCGTCCTGCGACGCGTTGCTGCGGCTGGCCCAGAACGCCGACGTCTTCCTCTGCGAGGCCAGCTATCTCGACGGGGTGGACAACCCACCGGATCTGCACCTGACCGGCCGGGAGGCCGGCGAGACGGCGACCAAAGCCGCGGTGGGTCGGCTGCTGCTCACCCACCTGGTCGCGGCCTGGGGCAGCGAGGCGCACACGTTGGAGTCGGCCGCCGCCGCGTACACCGGACCGATCGACGTGGTCCGGCCCGGCGCGAGTTACGACGTCTGACCTCCCGCGCCTTGCCGGCGGGACACCCCGACGGAGGTGGACCGTCGCACCGCATAGGGTGCAGGTATGGCGCGACCTGACGGGCGAGGGCCCTCTCAACTCCGACCGGTGACCCTGACCCGAGGCTGGAGCACCCATCCGGAGGGCTCGGTGCTCGTCGAGTTCGGCGGCACCCGGGTGCTCTGCACGGCGAGCGTCACCGAGGGGGTGCCCCGCTGGCGCAAGGGCTCCGGGCTCGGCTGGGTCACCGCCGAGTACGCGATGCTGCCGCGGGCCACCAACACCCGCTCCGACCGGGAGAGCGTCAAGGGCCGGGTCGGTGGTCGCACCCACGAGATCTCCCGGCTGATCGGCCGCAGCCTGCGGGCCAGCATCGACCTCAAGGCTCTCGGCGAGAACTCGATCGTGCTGGACTGCGACGTGCTCCAAGCCGACGGTGGCACCCGCACGGCGGCGATCACCGGCGCGTACGTCGCGCTGCACGACGCGGTGGGCTGGCTCGCCGCCCGGAAGTCGTTGGCGGGTAAGCCGGAGAAGGTGATGCACCGGTCGGTGGCCGCGGTCAGCGTGGGCATCATCGCCGGCGAGGCGCGGCTCGACCTCTGTTACGAGGAGGACGTCGCCGCCGAGGTGGACATGAACGTGGTGTGCACCGGCGCGGGCGACTTCGTCGAGGTGCAGGGCACCGGTGAGGCGGGCGTGTTCGCCCGCGACCAGCTCGACGCCCTGCTCGACCTGGCCGTCGCCGGCTGCGCCGAGTTGGCCGAAGCCCAGCGGAAGGCACTCGGGTGAGCGTGAGGAGTGAGCTTGCGAGCCCCGCAGTCGCGAACAAAGGTGTCTCAGCATGAACAAGGTCCTGCTCGCCACCCGTAACCGCAAGAAGCTGGTGGAGCTTCAGCGGATCCTGGACGGCGCGCTCGGCGCGCACCGGATCGCCCTGCTCGGGCTGGACGACGTCGAGCAGTACGCGGAGCTGCCGGAGACCGGTCTTACCTTCGGCGAGAACGCGCTGATCAAGGCGCGGGAGGGGTGCCGGCAGACCGGGCTCCCGACGATCGCCGACGACTCCGGCCTCGCGGTCGACGCGCTCAACGGGATGCCGGGGGTGTTCAGCGCCCGCTGGTCCGGCCGACACGGCGACGACCAGGCCAACCTTCAGCTGGTGCTGGACCAGATCGGCGACGTGCCCGACGAGCAGCGGGCGGCGTCGTTCGTCTGCACCGTGGCGTTGGTGCTGCCCGGCGGCAAGGAGCATCTCGTCGACGGCCGGCAGTCCGGGCGGGTGCTGCGTGCCCCGCGCGGCGATGGTGGGTTCGGCTACGACCCGATCTTCCTGGGCGACGGACAGGACCGGACCAACGCCGAGCTGACCCCTGCGGAGAAGGACGCCATCAGCCACCGCGGCAAGGCGCTGCGCGAGCTGGCCAAGCTGATCGCCAAGGTCCTGCCGCCCGCCAACTGACGGGCGCGAGGTCCTGCCGCCCGCCGCCTGAGGGGCGCACCAGGTGCTGCCGTCCGCCGCCTGACCCGCGGCGGACGACAGCGACCCGGCGGAGGTCAGCCCAGCGGGCCGACCTCCCGTTCGATGGCGGCGCGCAACTCCCGCCCGGCGACAACGGCGCGGGCCGCCTCCATCACCGGGGCGAGGAACACGTCCGGGCCGGGCTCGCCGGCCGCCGGGCCGAGCGCCGCGACGGCCGCCCGCCCGGCCGCTGACGGCTCCAGCGGGGCGCGCAGTTGCAGACCGCGTACGCCGGCCAGCAGCTCCACCGCGAGCAGGCTGGTGAGATTGTCCAGCACGGTGCGCAGCTTCTTGGCCGCGGCCCAGCCCATCGAGACGTGGTCCTCCTGCATGCCGCTGGTGGGCAGGGAGTCCACCGAGGCGGGGGCGGCCAGTCGACGGTTCTCGGCGACGATCCCTGCCGCCGTGTACTGGGCGATCATCAGCCCGGAGTTGACCCCTGCGTCGGGGGAGAGGAACGCCGGCAGTTCCCGGGAACGGGTGACGTCGAGCAGCCGGTCCACCCGACGCTCGGCGATCGCGCCCACCTCGGCCGCGGCGATGGCCAGGAAGTCCGCGGCGAAGCCGAGCGGCGCGCCGTGGAAGTTACCTGTCGACTCGACCCGCCCGTCCGGCAGCACCACCGGGTTGTCCACAACGGACACCAGCTCCCGACCCGCGACCGTGCGGACGAAGTCCAGGGTGTCGCGGGCCGCGCCGGCCACCTGCGGGGCACACCGCATCGAGTACGCGTCCTGCACGGCGTGCGCCAGGTCGTCGCGGTGCGAGTCCATCACCCGGGAGTCCTGCAACAGCCGGTGGATGTTCGCCGCCGACGCGGCCTGGCCGGGGTGCGGCCGGATGGCGTGCAGCTCGGGCAGGAACGGTCGCTCGGAGCCGAGCATCGCCTCGATGGCCAGCGCGGCCGTCACGTCGGCCATGGCGAACAGGTGCGCCGCGTCGTGGATGGCCAGCAGCAGCATGCCGAGCATGCCGTCGGTGCCGTTGATCAGCGCCAGCCCCTCCTTGGCGGCCAGCTCGATCGGCTTGAGCCCGGCGGCGGTCAGCGCGTCGGCCGCGTCCTGCCGCTCGCCGGCCGGGCCGAGGACCCAGCCCTCACCGAGCAGCACCAGCGCGCAGTGCGCCAGCGGCGCCAGGTCACCGGAGGCGCCCAGCGAGCCGTGCTCCGGCACCCACGGGGTGATGTCGTGGTTGAGCAGGTCGATCAGGGCCTCGGCGACCAGCGGCCGGACCCCGGAGCGGCCGAGGGCGAGCGACCGGACCCGCAGCAGCATCATGGCCCGGACCACCTCGCGCGGCATCGGGGCACCCACCCCGGCGGCGTGCGACCGGATCAGCGCGTGTTGCAGCTCAGCCCGTCGCTCGGGGGCGATGAAGGTGTTGGCCAGCGCCCCGAACCCGGTGGAGACCCCGTAGACGGGACGGCCGGACGACTCGATGCCGTCCACGATGGCCCGACTGGTCGCCATCGCGTCGATGGTTGCCGGGTCGAGGACGATCGTGGCGCTGCCGCGGGCCACCGCGAGAACGTCGTCGGCGGAGATTCCGGTGGGTTGGATGGTCACGGTCGTCATGGCGTTACTCCGTTGCGCATTACCTGGCGGATCAAGGGGACACCGGGCCGGTAGGCCAGGTGCAGGTAGGACGGCGCGTCCAGGACCACGAGGTCGGCCCGTGCGCCGGGGGTGAGGACACCGATGTCGTCGCGGCGCAGCGCCCGCGCGCCACCGGCGGTCGCGGCCCAGACCGCCTCCGCCGGGGTCATCCGCATCTCGCGGACCGCCAGGGCCACACAGAACGCCATCGACGAGGTGTACGAGGAGCCGGGGTTGCAGTCCGTCGCCAGCGCCACCGTGACACCGGCGTCGAGCAGCCGGCGGGCGTCCGGGTACGGCGAGCGGGTGGAGAACTCCGCGCCGGGAAGCAGGGTCGCGACGGTGCTGGTGTGCGGACCCTCATGGCACATGCAGTCGACCAGGGAGGACGCGAGCGCGTCGACATCGGCGTCGGACAGGTAGGTGCAGTGGTCCACGCTGGCCGCGCCCAGCTCCACGCCGAGCTGCACGCCCGGTCCGGGGCCGAGCTGGTTGGCGTGCACCCGCACACCGAGCCCGACGGCCTGCCCGCAGGCCAGGATCGCCCGGGCGTGGTCCACGTCGAAGGCACCCCGCTCGCAGAACACGTCGATCCACTTGGCGTGCGGCGCGGCGGCGGCCAGCATCGGCCCGCAGACCAGCCCCACGTAGTCGTCCGGGCGGTCGGCGTACTCGGCGGGGACCACGTGCGCGCCGAGATAGGTGGTGTCCTCGGTGAACTCGGCGGCGATCCGCAGTGAGCGGGCCTCGTCGGCGACGGTCAGCCCGTACCCACTCTTGATCTCCATGGTCGTGGTGCCCTGGCGCAGCGCCTCCCCGCGCAGCCGGCGCACGGTGGCCCGCAGCTCGTCGTCGGTGGCGGCCCGGGTCGCTCCGACAGTGGTCCGGATGCCGCCGCCGGTGTAGGGCTCACCGGCCATCCGGGCGGCGAACTCGGCGGCGCGATCCCCGGCGAAGACCAGGTGGGCGTGGCTGTCCACGAAGCCGGGCAGCACGGCCGCCCCGCCGGCGTCGAGTCGCCGGTCAGCCGCCGGCGCGTACGCGGACGGCCCGACCCAGACCACCCGGCCCTCCTCGACCAGCACTGCCGCGTCCCGGCGAATGCCCAGCGGGCCCTCACCGGCACCGTTGGTGACCAGCTCCCCGATGTTGTCGACCAGCATGCTGCTCATGAAGGCGTGACCGCCTCGATCGACGCCGACAGCTCGGCCGGCACGTCCACGCTCAGGTGCCGGCCTTCGGCCACCACCACCCGACCGTCGACGACGACCTGTTCGACGTCTGCCGCGGAGGCCGCGAAGAACACACCCACCGGCGGCACTCCGGCGGTGCGGGCGGTGTCCAGCCGTACCGTCACCAGGTCGGCGCGGGCGCCGACGGCGATCCTCCCGGCGTCGGCCCAGCCCAGCGCGGCGTGCCCGGCGGACGTGGCGGCCGTCAGCAGGTCGACGGGCGCGAAGTGGCCGCGTCGGCGGGTCCGCAGGCGCTCGTCCAGCTCCACCGCCCGGGCCTCCTCGAACAGGTCGACCACCGCGTGACTGTCGCTGCCCAGGCTCAGCCGGATCCCCGCGTCGGCCATCAGGCGGGCCGGGCCGATGCCGTCGGCGAGGTCCCGCTCGGTGGTCGGGCAGAGGCACACCCCGGTCCGGCTGTCGCCGAGCAGCGTCAGGTCGGCGCTGGTCGGATGGGTGGCGTGCACGGCGGTGGTGTCCGGCCCGAGCACACCGTGCTCGGCGAGCAGTGCGGTGGGCGTACGCCCGTGCACGGCCCGGCACTCGTCGTTCTCGGCGGGCTGCTCGGAGAGGTGCACGTGCAGAGGTGCTCGCCGTTCCCGGGCCCAGTCGGCGACCGTGCGGAGCTGGTCGGCCGGGACCGCCCGCACCGAGTGCACGGCCGCGCCGACCCGGACGTGGGAGTCCGTCGGTTGGAACGCCGATGCCCGTTGCGCCCAGCGGGCCGCGTCGCCGTCGCCGAACCGCCGCTGTGGCCCGGCGAGCGCCTGACCGTCCACGCTGGAGGTCAGGTAGCAGGTGTCCAGCAGGGTCAATCGGATCCCGGCGTGCGCGGCGGCCTCGACCAGCGCCGCGCCCATCTCGTTCGGGTCGTCGTAGGCGCCGCCGTCGGGCCGGTGGTGCAGGTAGTGGAACTCGCCCACACAGGTGATCCCGGCGAGCGCCATCTCGGCGTAGACCGCACGGGCCAGGGCGAGGTAGGTGTCGGGGTCCAGGCGGTCCGCCACCGCGTACATCTGGTCCCGCCAGGTCCAGAAGTCGCCCCGACCCCCGTGGGTGCGTCCGCGCAGCGCTCGGTGGAAGGCGTGTGAGTGCACGTTGGACAGGCCGGGCAGGGTCAGGCCGGGCAGCGGCACCGCGTCGGCGTGCACCTCGACCCCGGCCGGTGGCTGACTCTCGGGCGTCAGTGGCGTCACTGCGCTGATCCGGCCGTCCTCGACCTCGATCAGCACGTCGGGCGTGGGTTCGGCGTGCTCGGGCAGCCAGGCGTACTCGGCGAGCCAGCGGGTCGGTGTCACAGGCATGTCAGCTCCTTCAACACCCGGGCCAGCGCCCGGACCCCGGCGGCACAGTCGTCGTCGGTGGCCGCCTCGGCGGGGGAGTGCGACACCCCGGTCGGGTTGCGCACGAAGAGCATCGCGGTGGGCAGGTGCCCGGCGAGCACACCGGCGTCGTGCCCCGCACCGGTGGGCAGCACCGGCGCGTCGAGCAGCGCGGCCAGCCGTTGCGCCAGCCCGCCGTCGAAGGCGACCAGCGGGGTCGCCGACTCCTCGGTGACTGTCACCGCCGTACCGTCGCGCCGCGCCCGCTCGGCGAGCTTGCCGCGCACCGCCTCCACCAGACCGGCGAGGGTCTCCGGGTCGGCGGCCCGGGCGTCCAGCCAACCGGTCACCCGCGACGGGATGGCGTTGGTGGCGTTGGGTTCGACGGAGACCCGACCCACTGTTGCGTGCGCGCCGCGCAGCCGGGCCTCCTTGTTGGCCGCCAGCACCGTGAACGCGTACGTCAGCATCGGGTCGCGGCGGTCGGCCATCCGGGTGGTGCCCGCGTGGTTGCCCTCGCCGTCGACGTCGAAGCGCCACCGGCCGTGCGGCCAGATCGCGCTGGCCACCGCGACCGGCGCGTCGGTGTCGACGAGCGCGCGGCCCTGCTCGACGTGCAACTCCACGAAGGCGCCGAACCGGCCCAGCAACTCCGGGCGGGCGCCCGCCGGTTTGTCGCCGAGCGCCTCGGCGAAACTCACCCCGGCCGCGTCGCGCAGGCCGGCCGCGCGCTCTGGCGGCAGCGCCCCGGTGAGCAGCCGCGACCCCAGGCACGGTACGCCGAAGCGCGCACCCTCCTCCTCCACGAACGCCGCCAGCACCAGCGGCCGGTCCGGGGTCACCCCGGCGGCGCGCAGCTCGTCCACGGCGAGGAACGCGCTGACGATGCCGAGCGGCCCGTCGTACGCCCCGCCGTGCGGCACCGAGTCGAAGTGGCTGCCGGTGAGCACGGCATCCTCGCCCTCCGGGTCACCCCAGTGGGCGAAGAGGTTGCCGTTGCCGTCCTCGGTGACCGGCATGGCACGTTGCTCAGCCTGTGCGCGGAACCAGCCGCGCAGCTCGATCTCCGGGGCGGTCAAGGCGTACCGCAGGTAGCCGCCGCTGTCGGTGTCCCGCCCGACCGGCGCGATCTCGTCCCACAACTCCCGGAACCGGGCAGCAAGGTCGTCGCTCATGGCACCTCTGCTGTTCGCGACTGCGGGGCTCCGCTGCGCTGCACTCCTCGCACTCACGCCGGGCTGCCTTCCGTCATCGGCACACGGACCCCGGTGCGGTCGGCGACCTCGCGGGCGCTCTCGTAGCCGGCGTCGACGTGCCGGATGACGCCCATCGCCGGGTCGTTGGTGAGCACCCGCTCGATCTTCTGGCCGGCCAGGGCGGTGCCGTCGGCCACGCAGACCTGCCCGGCGTGGATCGACCGGCCGATGCCCACCCCACCGCCGTGGTGGATGGACACCCACGAGGCGCCGCTGGCGGTGTTGACCATGGCGTTGAGCAGCGGCCAGTCGGCGATCGCGTCGGAGCCGTCGGCCATGCCCTCGGTCTCCCGGTACGGGCTGGCGACGCTGCCGGTGTCCAGGTGGTCCCTGCCGATCACGACCGGCGCGGAGAGCTCGCCGGAGGCGACCATGTCGTTGAACCGCACACCCGCCTTGTCCCGCTCGCCCTGACCGAGCCAGCAGATCCGGGCCGGCAGGCCCTGGAAGGCGACCCGCTCGCCGGCCAGCTTGATCCAACGGGCCAGCGACTCGTTCTCCGGGAACAGCTCCAGGATCGCCCGGTCGGTGGCCGCGATGTCGGCCGGGTCGCCGGAGAGCGCCGCCCACCGGAACGGCCCCTTGCCCTCACAGAACAACGGCCGGATGTACGCGGGCACGAAACCGGGGAAGTCGAAGGCGCGCTGGTAGCCACCGAGCTGCGCCTCACCGCGAATCGAGTTGCCGTAGTCGAACACCTCGGCTCCGGCGTCGAGGAAGCCGACCATCGCCTCGACGTGCTTCGCCATCGACGCCCGGGCCCGGTCGGTGAACTCGGCCGGCTTCGCCGCGGCGTAGTCCCGGGCGTCGGCCAGGTCCACCCCCACCGGCAGGTACGCCAGTGGGTCGTGCGCGCTGGTCTGGTCGGTCACGATGTCGATCTCGACGCCACGGGTGAGCAGCTCCGGGAAGACCTCGGCGGCGTTGCCGACCACGCCGACGCTCAGTGCCCGGCGATCCCGCTTCGCGGCGAGGACCCGCGCGACCGCGTCGTCCAGGGAGTCGGCGACCTCGTCCAGGTAGCGGTCGTGCACCCGACGGTCGAGCCGGGTGCGGTCCACGTCGACGATCAGGCAGACGCCGCCGTTCATGGTGACCGCGAGGGGCTGCGCGCCGCCCATCCCACCACAGCCGGCGGTCAGCGTCAGCGTCCCCGCGAGAGTGCTGTTGAACCGCTTGGCGGCCACCGCCGAGAACGTCTCGTAGGTGCCCTGGAGGATGCCCTGGGTGCCGATGTAGATCCACGAACCGGCGGTCATCTGCCCGTACATGGTCAGGCCCAGCTGCTCCAGCCGGCGAAACTCCGGCCAGGTCGCCCAGTCGCCCACCAGGTTCGAGTTGGCCAGCAGCACCCGGGGTGCCCACTCGTGCGTACGCATCACCCCGACCGGGCGACCCGACTGCACCAGCATCGTCTCGTCCTCACGCAGGTCAGTCAGCGTGCGGACCAACGCGTGGTACGACGGCCAGTCCCGCGCCGCCTTGCCGGTGCCGCCGTAGACCACCAGGTCGTCGGGGCGTTCGGCCACCTCGGGGTCGAGGTTGTTCATCAACATCCGCAGGGCGCCCTCCTGCTGCCACCCGCGGGTGGTGAGCTGGCTGCCCCGTGCGGCACGAATGGGCTGGGTCATCTCTGATCTCCTCCGGTCAACCGAGGAACAACTGTCGGCGGGCCGCGGAGGCTTCGAACGCCTCCAGTCGGCGCTGGGTGTCGGCCGGCGCGGCGTCGCAGATCGCCTGCAACAGCACCATGGCCAGGGTCATCGGGGCGGTGTGCAGGTCGAAGACGAGCTGCGCGCCAACCGCGGCGGGCAGCACCACGTGGGCGTGCTCGGTGGCCGGGCTGACCGGTGAGTCGGTGATCGCCACCACGGTCAGCCCGGCGGCGCGGGCGTCGCGCAGCGCGTCCAGGGTCTCCCGTGGGTAGCGGGGCAGCACGAAGGCGAGCACGGCGGACGCACCTGCCTCGGCCGCCTGCTCCAGGCGGTCGGTGAGCAGGCTGCCGCCGTCGTCGAGCACCCGTACGTCCGGGTGCACCTTGGCCGCGAAGTAGGCGAAGTACGCGGCAAGTGGCGCGGCGGCGCGTAGGCCGAGCACCGGCAGCGGCCGACTCTCGGCGAGCAGTCGCCCGGTCTCGGCGATCCGGTCCCGGTCGGCGAGCTGAGCGGCCAGCCGGTCCAGGTTTCCCATCTCCGCGCGTACCGCCTGCTGGAGTTCGTTTCCGCCGTCCGTCGATCCGGTTGGCGTTGCGACGGTGAGGTCGCGCAGCCTGCGGCGCAGCGCGGGGTAGCCGTCGTGGCCAAGTGCGACGGCGAACCGGGTGACTGACGGCTGGCTGACCCCGGCCAGCTCGGCGACCTCGGCGGCGGACAGGTACGCCACGGCGGGTGCGTGCTGCACAAGGCAGTGCGCGATGCGGCGCTGGGTGGGGGTGAGCCGCACCCCGTCGAACAGGTCGAGCACCTGCTCGACCGACGCCGCAGCCGCTTCTTCATTCACGGCGTGACTCTATGCATCAAAACTTTCAATCGGCAAGCGTTGCGGAACCACCCGTCCAGGTCGCTGTCGCCGGCCTACCGGCGGGCCGCTGAGGTGGCGCGGGCTCTGTAGGATCCGCACGGCGGTTGAGCAGAGGAGTGGGATGCAGCCGGAGAGCCCATACAGGTACACCCATTTGCTGGGCGCATGTCAGGTTGGCAAGGCCTGGGCCGCGGTGGATGGGCAGGGCCAGTTTGCCACCGTCGCCGTGTTGGACGGCGTCGCCGCGTCTGACCAGCGCTGGCGCGACGCGTTCGGCAACGCGGCCAATGCTTTGGCGCAGGCCGCTGGCGGCCACCGTTACGCGGCCGCCGACCTGTCCGCCGCCCACCCCTGGGTGGCCTACCAGGCCAACGAGGGGCACGCGCCTCAGCGGCTCTTCCAGACCCTCGGCATGAACTACCAGCCGGTGCCCGACCTGCCGGTCTCCGCACCACCCAGCTCGGCCCCGCCTGCCTCCGCACCCCCCGCCTCGGCCCCGCCTTCCTCCGCATCCCCCGACGCTGCCCCGCCGGTGTCCGGCGTGCCGCAACAGGTCAGCGGGCCACCGAAGTCGGCTGCCGTAGCCCCGGAGTTGGGGGTGCCCATGCCGCAACTCCCTTGGGCGATGCACATGGCCCCGGTCTCCGGGCAGCCGGTATCGGGGTCCCCCCAGCCGGTCTCGGCCTCGCCCGCATCGCCGTTGACGGGGCCGGTCTCCGCCGCCCCGCACTCCCCGGACGCTGCCGCCACTACCGCAACGGTCCCGCCCTTCGATCCGATCTCCACCTCCGGTGGCCGGCGGATCGCTCCGGTGGCCCCGAAGCCCAAACGGCCCAACTGGATCCTGATCGCCGGTGCGCTGGTGCTCGCCCTGGTCGCTGGCACTGCGGGATTCTTCGTTGGCCACAGTGGCAGCGGCGGTGGAGCCGAGGAGCCGAAACCGCCGGCCGAAGCGACTCTCGCGCCGTACGAGGCGACGCAGTTGTCCATCAACAAGACCAAGTTCGAGGGCGAGTTGGCGCCCCTGGCCGGGCCCTGGCTGGCAAAGATCGGCGGCTGCGCGGCCAACGGTGAGGTGGGTGGCCCAGCGCTGCCGGCCGATGAGGAACGGCATGTCTTCTGCCGTTACGGCGGCGCATCCGTGCACTTCGCGCTCTATCCACAAAGGGCACAGAAGGACTCGGCGCGTGCGTACCGCCAACAACTCAACCTCGCCGGCGGCGCATTGGCACCGGGGCTGCACGAGGCGACCCGCACGGCCGGCGGCGTGACCGGCGCAGCCGGCAGCTACGTCGAGTACGCCTTCGGGACCGAGGATGGACGCACGATCTGCGGTGTCTGGTGGGACCTGGATAACATCGATGGCGCCTTCTACATCGAGACGCTCTGCGAGGCCGGCATCGCCGGCAACTGGGACGCACTGCGGGACCTCTGGCGCCGCAACAGCTGACCGTGGCTCCGGCCGGTGCCCCGGTCGAGCTGTTGCGAAGCATCGACGTGAGCGAGACATCATGACATCGGTGGATGACGTCCGTCCGGCCAAGCCAGCGGCGAACCATCCCGGCAAAGCTGTACACCGCCCCGGATGGCGAGGTGGGCCGCACAGGAGACCCGCCGACCCGACCACGGTCGTGGACTGCAGCGGGGTGGGCCCCGGCGGGATCACCCGCGTGCTCACCGAGATCACGCGGCACTGGCCCTCTGGGCGCCTCCGGCTGGTGGCCGTACCGTCAGGTTGGGACCCACCGGCCGGGTCGGCGGCGGACGTGGACGTGGTGAGCCGCCAGGCCGGCGATCGTGCCCGAGCCCTCGCGGCCGCCACCAACGCCCTGCGGAAGGCCACCAGCAGGACGAAGGCCGGATTGGTCACCGTTCTCTCGCTCAGCCCGTCGATCGCCGTCCTCGGCAGTCGGTTGCCGGTCACCACCGTCGTCCACGATCTCGCGTTCAAGCTCTGGCCGCACGGGCTGCCGTCCGCGGTGCGGCAGTACCGCCGGGCCAGTTACGGCACGGCGATCAACCGGTCGCGACGGCTGCTGTGCGTCAGCGCGCGCACCCGACACGATCTGCTCGGCGTCTACGGCGTGCCGGAGCACCGGACGGTCGTCTGGCAGCCCGGCAGCGACGTGCACGTCGCCCCCGGCGGGCCGCAGGCACAGGTACGCGCCGCCGCCGCCGGCCGCCCGTACCTGGTGGTTGCCGGGCACGCCGAGCACAAGGGGGTCGAACTCGCCGTCGAGGCGCTGCCCGACATTTCCGGCCACGTGCTCGCGGTGCTCACCAGCGGGCAGCGGATCGAACGGTTCGAGGCGGCGGTCGCGGCGTCCCCGGCCGCCGACCGGGTGCTCCTGCTCGACCAGCTGTCCGACGACGACTACGCCGCCACGATCGCCGGCGCCGCCGCCTTTCTCATGCCCAGCCACTTCGAGGGGTACGGGCTGCCCGCGGCCGAGGCGCTGCGGCTGGGCACCCCAACCGTGATCTCACCCGACCCCGCCTTGCACGAGGCGACCGACGGACGGGCCGTCCGCATGACGACCTGGACGGCCGGGGCGTTGGTGCGGGCCGTGACCGAGGCGACCGGTGCTCCCCGTCCGCCCGCCGGCGCGACCGGGCGATCCTGGCGGGAGGCGACGCTCCACCTCGCCGACCTGCTGGCGGCCGACAACGGGCACGACCGCCAGGCACCGGCCACCCGATCCATCCCTAGGCAGGTCTGAGTCGTGCGGATAGCCATGGTCCACTCGTCGTTCGCGATCCGTGGTGGCGCCGAACAGTACGTCCGGAACCTCTCCGCCGCGCTGATGCAGCGCGGGCACGAGGTGCGCGTCTTCAGCGGCCCGTCAGCGCACAGCCTGCCGGACGACGTCCCGATCCGGCCCCGGGTCGCGGCCCGGCTGGGCCAGCCCGGTACGCGCACCGGCAAGGTCCTGACGCACCTGGGCGACCTGGTCGACCCGACCGGGCTGCGGGTCGACGCGCTGCGTGACTTCGCGCCAGGCGTGGTGCACGTGCACAACTGGCAGGGTCTCGGCACCCTGCCGGTCGGCAGGCTGGTCCGCGCGTACCCGAGCGTGCACTCGGTCCACGACCACGCCGTCTGCGATCCGAACAACGCGCTCGGCAACCTGGGCCGTTCACCGGGCCTCGACCGGCTGCTGCGTCTGCGCTCGGGTTGGGTGATGCGGCGGTTGAGTCCGGCCGTGCTGCTCTTTCCCTCCGAGCGGACCCGGCGGCGTGTCCTGGGTAGCGCCCCCGGGGTCCGCCGGGTCACCGACCGGGTGGTGCCGCTGGCGATGCCGACGCCGCCCCGCTGCCGGGAGATGCCGTACGGAGGCCGCAACGTCTTCCTTTACCTCGGTGCTCTTGCCGCGCACAAGGGCCTCGACCTGCTGCTCGAAGCGTGGCGGGACGCGGGCTCGCCGACCGGGGGGACGCTGCTGATCGGCGGTGACGGCCCCCTGCGGGCCGAGGTCGAGCGGCTGGCCGAGGACATGCCGTCGGTCCGGTACCTCGGCCACCTCGACGAGGCGGGCAAGGAGGCTGCCTTCGCGTCGGCTGGTTGGCTGGTGTTTCCCAGCCGGGGCGCGGAGACATTCGGCCTGGTCTGCGCGGAGGCGCTGGTTGCGGGACGCCCAGTGATCGCCAACTCGATCGCCGCCCCGCCGATGGCCTCAGACGGGTCCGTTCTGCTCTTTCGCGAGCCCGAGGAACTGGCCGAGCTGTTGCGGCGCGCGGCCTCGATGCCGGACGGGGAGTACGACGCGATGACTGCCTCGGCCATCGAGGACGGGCGCCGGCTCGACTGGGATCGGCACGTCGACACCATCATTCAGAGCTACGAGTCGGTCATGGCGGCACCGGCCGACGGGCGGTCCTCCATCAGGGTGACCACGCGATGATGTCATGGATCGTCGGCCCAGCCGTCGCCCCGCCCCGCGGGCTGCCGCTCATCGGCGTACGCCTGTCCAGGCGGCTGGCCGTCGCCGGGACGGTCATCCTGCTCCTCGCGGTGGTGGCCTGTCTGCTGACCGGTCTGTCGCCGCTGCTGCCGATCTTCCTGGCGCTGCTCGCCCTCCTCGCGGTCAGTCCGGTGGTCGGCCTCGGTTATGCGCTGGTCGTGCTCAACACTCCGCTGGGCCTGTGGTTCCTCGGCGCGGAGGGGGTGGTCGGCGACGCTTTCGGTGGGCGGGACTATGCCCTCGGGCTCTCCGCCGCGGTGGTGGTGTGCGTGCTGTTCACGCTGACCGTCGTGCTGCATCGCTGGACTCGTCGCCAGCTCATCGGGGCGAGCGCCGCGCTGCTCGCCGTCGGGGTCTGGAGTCTGATCGGCTTCGCCCACCACGGTGTGGCGCAGACCCTGGTTGGTGTCCGGCTCACCGTGCTGCCGGTACTGCTGCTCGTGGTGCTCTGCTCGCTCACCCGGCGGCAGGTGCTCCCCCTGATGACGGTGCTGGCGTGGGTGCTCATCGCGAACGCGGTGGCCAGCGTCGGCGAGCTCGCGGTCGGACCCGCCCGCCTCGTGCAGTGGGGCTTCGAGGAGGACACGGCCGTGAGGTACATCGGGGACACCTTCCGGGTGCCCGGGCTGACCTCGTTCAACGCCGAACTCGGCATGCTCGCCGGGGCGTACCTGCTGGGCTACGTGGCGCTGTGGCTGACGCCGATGGCGCGGCCGAAACGCTTGTCCTGGCACGCTGGCGCGGCCGCCAGCGTCCTCTGCCTCGTTCTGAGCACCAGTCGTTCCGGCGCGTTCCTGGTCGCCGGCGGGTTGGTCGCCGCTGTGGTGCTCAACCGGTCGGGCGGCGCCGCCGGACGTCGACGGGCCCGGATCGTCGGGTTGGGCGTGGTGGCAGCCGTCGTGGCCGGTTTCGTGGCGCTCGGGATGGCCGGCGCCAGCAGCCTCTTCCAACGGTTCGACGTGTGGGCGAAGCTCCTCGCCACCGACCTCCCGCTGTGGGGGCTGGGCATCGGCGGCGTCGGTGCCGCCACGACCTCGCGGGTGACCAGCAGCCAGCAGATCTTCATCGACAACTACTTCGTCAGCGTCGCCCTGCAGTTCGGCCCGGTGCTCGGAGTGGCCCTGGTGGCGGTGACCGGGTACCTGCTGTGGAAACTGTGGCGGCGTACCGCCGAACGACCCGGGTCGGTGCTCCTCGTCGCCCTGCTCGCCGGTCTCGCCTGTTCCTTCCTCGTCATCGAGGCGTGGGAGTACCCGGGGGGCATGATGTGCCTGGGCATCTTCGCCGCGTACGGGCGGCACCTCGACGCCGCCGGCCTGCCGCCCGACGGTGCGACGGATGCGACGGCCGAGCCCACCGCGGAACCGGCAGTGCCGCCGACCATCCCGACGACGATCGATCGGCCCACTGCCCGATGATCCGGATGGCCCTCGGCCTGGGGCGGCGGTTGCAGCAGTCTCAACTGTCGGTGCAGGCGCTCGCTCGGCTGAGCAGCGTCGTGATCTTCCTCCTGGCTTCCTGGGCGGACACCGAGCGGCTGGC
Organism: Micromonospora zamorensis; assembly: GCF_900090275.1. Lineage (NCBI taxonomy): Bacteria > Bacillati > Actinomycetota > Actinomycetes > Micromonosporales > Micromonosporaceae > Micromonospora > Micromonospora zamorensis. The sequence continues at coordinate 405,348 of NZ_LT607755.1, forward strand.
CCTCGTCGCGCTTCAGGGCACGCTGCTCGCACTGCCATACACGCTGATGGAGTCGCTGGTGGGCCGGCCCCTCTCCGCCGGCCTGGTGCCCGACAACTGGTCCCCGGAATCCTGGGCCCGCCGGGTCGCCGCGGTCACGATGCTGCCCGTCGCCATGGCTGCCTTCCTCGCCGCCTCCGTCGCGCTACCCGGCATCAGCATTGGCGACCGCCTGTTCATGATCGCGCCGGTGGTGCTACAGCTACCGCTGGAGGCGCTGTTCTGGTCCACCGCGCGCCGCCGGTCGTCGCAGCGCGCGAATCTGATACTGCAGCTCGTGGCGGTTGGCACCATCCTCACCGGGCTGGCGTTCGCCGCGACGGGTGTCCGCGTCGACGTGGCCGCCGTGCCGGCCCAGGTGGCCGTCCTCGCCTGGGTGCTGCTGACCGCCGCACGGGCGGTACCGGGCCTGACCCGGCCCGGGCTGTGGGCGAGTGTCCGCGTCGGCTCCGCGTACTGCGGCGCGGCCATCGTGGACCTGGCCTACGCCTTGGCTCTCCCGTCCATCGCCGGCGCGGTGGCCGGCCAGACCGCCGTTGTCGTGCTGCGCGCCCTGGACCTGGCCTTCGGGCCGTTCCACGTCGCGCTGTCGGCGAGCACCCGCGAGGACATCATCGCCGGTCGGGACACGCGCTGGCGGACCGGCACCCGTGCCGCCGCGGTCGTGGCGCTGCTGCTGGTCTCGGCGACGGTGCTCGCCAGCGAACGGCTCCGCGACCTGCTCGCCGCCGATCTGGCCGCGGTCGGCACGACAGTCGTGGCTGTCTACTGCGGATATAAGGCAGTCCTGGCGGTGGCCACCTGGCTGGCGACGCGACACATGATCTGGTCGCCGTCTCGGCGGTTCCTGATCTCCGCGGTCGGCTCCCGGGCGATCGCCTTCGGTGGGCTCGCCGCGTCGGCCGTCTGGGTCGACGCGGTGGGCGGCTTAGCCCTGCAGTTGTTGCTGTGCGAGGCTCTGGTGGTGTGCTGGTTCCTCGGCCGGATGCGGCTGACCCGGCCGACACCGCCGAGTGGCCCCGCCGACCGAGCCGACATTCCCGCCGCCAGCTCGGTGGGCTCCTAGCCTCTGCCCAGGCGAGCGGTCACGATTCGCTTGCCAACACCTGGATTGCCCCGTTGCGGAACCTCGCGCAGAGTTGGGTCTGACCGTCGACGGTGCGGGCGAACAGGCGCACCGAGTCTTCACCCGGAGGGGCGGGGTCGGTCTGGGCCCGCAGGTCGAAGGCGGGATGGATCACCAGGTTCTTCTCCGGATGGCCAAGGCCCTGGGTGATCTCCACCTGCGTGGTGCGGGCTGGTGTGCCGATCCAGCCCTGGCCGGATCCGGGGACCACCTGGCCGTCCTCGTCCCTGACGCCGGGCTGCGACAGACTAATCCGTACGGTCGACAGCCCCCGGTCGGCCCCGAAATCCACCGCTGCCGTGCCGCAGTTGATGACCTTGCTCTCGACGAGGCAGCCAGATGGTTCGTCCGGCTGGACCCCCGGCACGAACTGCACGCCGATCTCCGGGTGGGGATCGATGTTGTTGTAGCCGAGCACCACTCCGCCCAGCCAGCGACAGTCGTTTCGGGAGATCCGTACGCCCACCCCACCGTTCAGGTCGGCGTAGCAGTTCATGCAGCCGATGCCGGTCGCCGCCAGGTCGAACGCGAGGTCCTGCCGGATGCCCCAGGCGTGGCAGTTGACCATCAGCGTTCCCTTGGACTCGCCGCTGAGTCGAAAGCCGGCGGCCCCGTTCTCGAAGGCCAGGCAGTTGAGGAACATCGAGTCGTGGGGACCCTGGAAGTTGACGCCGTGGCCGTCGTTGTCGTGCGTACGCACGGCCGTGATCCGGGCCTCCATCTGATGCGACGGCGTGGGAAGCGCGCCGGTCGGCCCCCACTCGCTGACAATGCCGTCGTTGCGGCAGTTGAAGACGATCACCTCGGTGAGCTCGTAGCCGTAGCCGTAGACCCGCAATCCGTAGCCGGCCCTCTGGTTTTGGCTCTTGTTCCCGTCGAGGGTCAGGTCGCGGACGCTGAACAGGGTGATGCCCGCCTCGGGAGCGGTGCCGGTGAGCCGGGCGAAGTTCTCTGACTCGAGGATCGCCGAGTTCGCGCCGGCGCGCAGCCGCAGGATCGTCGAGTCGCCGCCGGAGCCGCGCAGGTGCACCCGCGAGTACAGGGTGAGCCGGCGTGTCACGTAAACGCCGGGCGGGAAGAACACGATTCCACCGCTGGCGCGTACATGGTCGATGGCGGCCTGGAGCGCGTCGGTGTCGTCCGTCGCGCCGTCGCCCCGGGCCCCGTGGTCGTGGACGTTGGTCACCGCGCCGTCGCCGGACGAGAGACCGTTCGCGGCGGCGGCGCCACCCAGCGCTGCGGTACCCACCCCGGCGGCGACCGCGCCACCCCGAAGCAGGGCGGTGCGTCGCGTGACAGCCGCAGCGTAGAGTCGTACGGCCCTGCCTTCGTCGGCCATGGCTCCCCCTCCGCCTGCCTCGGTGGACGATGATCCCACGTGGAGGGTGTGGCCGGACAGGCAGTGCCCGCCCACGCGACAGGCCCCGGTCCGCGACCGCATGGCAGGCGGTCAAGGGAATCCCATTGTTTGGAGCCACTCCGCCTTGGCTGGGACGCAACTGCTGGACAACTCGAACGGCCAAGGCGAGCCGGGAGAGACAGTGAGGTTGTGGCGTGCTCTCCGAGCCTCGTGCTTCTCTTCTCCAGGACGGCAGGCCCCCGGAGTAGTCCGCGAATGTCCTGTTTGGTCTGATCTTGTTCTGGGGGCCCGTGCCCGGATGAGGAGCGAGCGCCGGGGTGGGTCACGCCGCCGCTGTCTCCATCGGTGCCGATTCGCCGTCTTCGGGCTTGCTGGACCGGTTTGCGCAGGTCGCTGACCCTCGTGCAGCAGCGTCACGCCCACCGGGGAGAACACACCTGACGGCATGCAATTTCGTTGCCCGGCCGGTAGCCGTCGGCAAGGCGGCGGCTCCACCAACCGGGACGCGGTGGGCAGAACGGATCCGGGGCCGTGCATAGAGCCCATCGGGCGATTGCGGGTCACGCAGCGTTCCGGTAGAAAATGCCAGCGGCCGTACTTCGTCGAGAAGTTCTCGGCCGAGTACCCGACCTACGCGGCTCGCCACCGCGTACCCGTCGGGCTCACCGGGCTCGCGCAGCGTCAGTGGCCTGCGCGGCGACACCCCGATCTCCGACCGGGCGCGGTTCGACAACTACTACGTCGAGAACTGGTCGCTCTGGCTGGACATCAAAGTGCTGCTGCGGACGGTCGCGGAGGTCTTCCGTGGTGGTGGTCGCTGAGCGGTTCCACCGGGGCGCTCGGTGCGTCAGGTTCGGCATGGTGCACGACGATCTCGGGTGTGAGGAGTTCGGAAGGCGTTCAGTCAGTTCGATACTGGCTCACGCAACGAGGCCGATCGGGTCGGCCACGGCAACACGTACCGCTAGGACTGGAGGTTCCGTAGTGCAGTACTCTCTGCCCGTGTCTGGCCTGTTGAAGCAACAAAGCGTGCGTGGCACGGGGCCCCGAGCCGGTGGCGACACGGCGCTCGGCACCGCGGTCAACGACGCCGTAACAGCGCGATACGCGATCTCGCAGCCGGCCGTTCTCCATGTGACCCAGGCTTTCGGCGCCGGAGTCGCGACGGCGATGGCGCAGTATGCAGCCTCCCTGCCTGAGCTGAAGCACGAGGCACTCGTCTCTGCCCGGGACGAGGTGGTCTCAAGCCAGATCATGGATCCCTTCGCGCAGGTCACGATCCTCGAAAACCTCGGCGAACTCTCGCGGCGTTACCGTCGTCTGGAGAGCACGTCCGAAGTCATTCACTGCCACTCTTCCTGGGCTGGTGTAGCGGTACGCACGGCCAAGCGCCCGTCCGGCGCGCGCATCGTTTACAGTCCGCACGCCCTCGCGTACAGCGCCAAACGTTGGTATGAGGTGCGATCTTGGACGCGTGCGATGGAATGGGCACTGCGTGGGCGGGCGGATGCCTATGGCGCCGTGAGCAGCCACGAGGCCGATCAACTCAAGAGGCTCGGGATACCCGGTTCGAAGATCACCATCGTCCGCCATTTCCTTCCGGTTCCTGAGCAGGTCGAGCCGAGGACGCCCGATGCGGTCGTCACGGTCGGCCGTGTCTGCACCCAGAAGAACCCTGCGTTCTTCGCCGAGGCGGCCAAGCGGTTGGCCGGTACCGTCGGGCCGGACGGCAGGCCGCTACGGTTCTTCTGGATCGGTGCCGGCGACGAGAAGTACACCCGCCTGCTGCAAGAGTCTGGAGTAACGGTTACGGGCTGGATGGACCGCGACGCCCTGATGCGGTTCATCAAGGAACGGGCAGTCGTTCTCGTGCACGGCGCACATTATGAAGCAGGGGCCCCGCTCGCTCTCCTTGAGGCAATGAGCGTAGGAGTCCCGGTCGTGGCGCGCCGTATCCCGAGCGTGGCCGATATCACTTCGATACCTCTTGTCGAGGACGCGCGCCAGGCGGCAACAGCAGTCCAGGACCTTTTGGCCACCGGTGGTCTCGACCAACTCGCGGAAGCGTGCCGCCGGGAGGTTCGTGAAAGGTTCAGCCTCGCAGCTCAGCGCAGCGCCTTGGCAGAGTTGTATCAACTCAGCACGACATGAGCGCGATGGAATCCCCGCGGCCATGGCCTTACCTCCCGCCGTCTCACACCGTGACGCGGCCTAGTTTCGGAAATCGAGGAGAACCGAGGATGGCTGACTCGCGCCCTGGCAGCGAGCCGGGCTATGACATAGTCATCGTTCACTACAGGAACGTGGCCCAGGTGACCGAGCTGGTCGGCCAGATCCGCGGTTGGTCGCACGCTCCCCGGCACGTCGTTGTCGTCGACAACAGCGGGGAGTTTGCGGCCGCACCCGCCGCGCTCAGGGCGGTCGGTGTTGACGTGGTGAACTCCCCGGGAAACCCGGGCTACGCCGCGGCAGTCAACGCCGGGCTTCGCTACCTGCACAACTCCGGATCCGAGCACGTCCTCCTGGCGACGCAGGACGCGTCCGCGTCGCCGGTCGCGGTCGAGAGTCTGCTGCGCTGCCTGCAGGCACATCCCGAGGCCGGAGTCGCCGCGCCGCTGCTGCTCTTCCGGTCGAACCCGGAACAGGTGTTCTCCGCCGGCGGGATGCTCGACGCCAAGGGGCGTACCTATCACGGCGGGTACCGCGCCGCGGCCAGCCAATGGGTCGGCCAACCGGACTTCGACGTTGCCTGGGCGGACGGAGCCTTCCTGCTGGTACGTAAGAGCGCGCTTGAGGCGGTCGGCCACCTGCGGGAGGACTTTTTCCTCTATTTCGAGGAGGTCGAGTTTCAGCTGCGGCTGCGCCTGCAGGGGTGGACGGTGCGCCTCGTGCCCAATGCGGTATGCGCCCAGGAGCCGGGCAACTACACGCCATACCTCCGCGTCCGCAATCGGATCCTGTTCCTCTCGATCTTTCCGCACTACTTCGACCTGCGACTCCGGTTCAGCCTGCTGGACTTCGTCCGTACCTGCGCCATCGCGATCCGGAACCGGCGGCTGAGCGGGATCCTCTGGGCGTGGCGCGGGCTGCAGGACGGGCGCAAGGGGATCGGTGGAAAACCCCCGTCGTCCCCGTTCAGGGGCGAGCGGAACGCGGCCGGCCGGCCGGTCGGCGCCGATTTCCCGGTTGAGCGTGAAACGGCAAGTGCCCAGAGTCAGCGCGGGGAGGCGTAGGCCAAATGAGGGTCCTGCACATCTGCGACGACCTCCCGCTCCCCGCGGTACATGGCGGACGGGTGGCGATGCGCAACGAGGTTGCGGCGATGCGGGCCGCCGGTCACGAGGTTTTTGTGCTCGGCTTCCATCACGAGGAGGACCTGACCCCCGGCACGCGGTCGGCGAACGAGGACTTCGTCAACGCCTTTGTACCGGTCCCGCGGAGGACCCTGGTTCGCGCTACCTTGAGCAACCCCCTCCTGCCGTACCAGGTGTCCAGCCGTCTCGAGGACGACAGCAGCCTCGCCGAGGTCCGCAGCTGGAAGCCTGACCTGATCGTCAGTCACCACGAGTGGACCCTTCCGGTGGCGTTCCGGCTGAGGGAGGAGTTGGGTCCGCTGCCCGTCGTGCTGCGGGCACACAACGACGAGGTCCGGTACTTCCGGGACCTGTTGCGAGCGGCGAAGGGGGTGCGGGCGCCGTACCTGCTCGCGGAGTACGTCCGGATCCGGAAGTTTTTCCGCGCCGTCCGCGACTTCCCGATCACGAAGATCTGGTTCATGTCACCGGACGACGTCGCACCGCGTTTCGGCGGCATCCCCCATACGATCATCCCGCCCATCATGTTCGACGTGCCGATCTCCGACGGGCTCGACCTGAACGTGCACCGGGCCCGGACCGTCACCTTCATCGGCTCTCTCGACATCCCGCATGCCATCGAGGGCCTTCAGTGGTTCCTGGCCGAGACGTGGCCGAAGGTGCTGGCCCGGGTGCCCGACGCGACACTCACGATCGCGGGACGACGGCCGGTGGCGGAACTTATCCGGTCCGCCGCCGCCACCCCGAACGTGACGCTGGTCGTCAGTCCTGAGGACATCAACCAGTTCCTCGCCGTTAGTCGCGTCTTTGTGAACCCCGTCTTCGCCGGTAGTGGCGTCAATCTGAAACTGGGTGACCCTATGCGGTGGGCGATCCCGGTCGTGACGACGACGGTGGGAGGACGTGGTCTCAGTGCGTTGAGCGGGGCGCTCAGTTTCGCCGACACACCGGAAGCGTTCGCAGAACGGATCGCCACGCTTCTCAGCGACGATCGTGCCTGGCGTGAAGCGAAGGACAGCCTGGTGGCCCGCCGCGACGCGTATTCGGCGGCATCCGTGGGTGCGCTGCTGAACGCGGCGGTCGCCGAGCACGCCGCGCGCCCGAGCGTGGCGGGGGCGTAGCGTGCGTAACGGGGAGCGAAGCGGCGGCCGGTGGTTCGGACTGGGCGAACGCCGGCACGCCGTCATCACGGTGCTTGTCTGTGTGGCCGGTGTTCTCGTCGCCTTCGACGACATCGCCCCGCTCCGGGCGCTCGCGGGAACCTTCGGGGCGAGTCTCGCTTGGGTCCCGTTGCTGCTCTGCGCCCTCCTGCTGCCTCAGGACCGGGACAGCATGTGGCCGAGAGCCCTCATCGTGCTTTTCGGTACGGGCGTGATCGTCACGGCGATCACGTTTTTCGTCCTTCCCAGCGAGAGCAAAGGCGTCAATCTCTACTTCAAGGCCCTCGCTGTCGGGATCCCGATCGCGGTCTTCTTCGCCATCATGGTCGTCGCCGGGAGACTCGCGGCTTACCGGCCCTCACTGATCACACTCTTCGGCTTGGTCAGCCTCGGGACGCTCGTGCTGTTCGGCGCGTTGGACCTGCTCGGCGTCATCCCTCGCAACGACGTGTGGTTCCTGCACGGGATCGAGAATCTCAACCAGCGTGCCCGAGGGGGACGCTTCGAGGCCTCCGCCCTCGGTGCCGGAGTGCTGGTCGCGTTGGCCACGGCTACTCTCCGGGTCCGAAACAAGGCGTGGGCGCTCGGCATCGGCGTGGTGGCCGGCGTGCTGGCGTACCTCATGCCGAGCCGGGGAACGCTGGTGGCTGGGATGGCTTTCTGCGCGGCCATCTTCGGAGCCATTTTGCTGCATTGGTTGGTGCCCCGAGTGGGACGCTGGGCGAACGTCGCACCGGGCGGCGTACTCGTGGTCGTGACGCTACTCGGCGGATTCGGGCTGGGTGCTCTGGTCACCGCGCCCCAGTGGGCCGGCATGTCGTACTCCAGCTCGGACGCCGTGCGCTCGGTGTGGGGTGACGCCAGCATGGACGCCGCGCTGGACCATCCGGTCGGGATGGGATTCTCCGCTCCGCTGGAATGGTTGCCCAATTACGTCCGGGCTTCCATGGACCAGTTCGACGACAGCTTTTCACCCTCGGACTTCACCGAGCTGAACGATCAGCTCAACGCCGACGGCAGCTACGGCTTCTCGCCCAAGACCATGCCGAGCCTCTTGGGCGTCTATTTCGGGGCGGCCGGCGTGCTGGCGCTGATCGCCATATGGTTGGCCATCGGCCGGAGAGTCGCTGACGCCTGGCGGGCCGGGTACTTCATGGTCGGTCCCGCGGCTCTCGCCCTTTCCGTAACAGCCGCCTCGTACTTCTCCAGCATCTACGCCTGGGAACAGGCCTTTATCCTGGGCGCGCTGCTCGGAGTACCACACATGCTCCGCAACGACGGACCCAACCTGACGCTCCCGACCGGACGGATTCCGGTTCGACACGCCCTCGGGAAGCGGTGGCTATTGGGCCCATCGAGAGCAGGGACCCGTAGCGAGCGGGTCACGGCATGAGGCGGGCGGTCGCGTGGGCGAGCATCGGGCTGGCTAGTTCGCAACTGTCGCGGATTGTCGTCGCCCTAATGCTCGCCCGGATCCTCGGGCCGACGAAGTTCGCACCGATCGCGGCCGGTGCCGTATTCATGACGTACGTGTCACTCAGCGTCGACCTCGGCCTCGTCTCCGCCATCATCCAACGCCCGTCGCTAACCTCACGCCACCTCCGTACCGCGGCCCTGATGAGCTGGGCCTGCGGTTCCCTCTTCGCGGTCGGCACCGTCGCGGCGTGCCTCGCCGGCCTGGCAGGCCCGCTCGGCTCGACGACGATGCTGCTCTTCTGCATGCTCAGCGTGGCGCCCCTGATCCGGTCGATCGGTCTGGTATCGCAGTCGCGCCTCTATCGGGAGCAGCGGCAGCACCTGATCGGCATGGCCGAGACCGGCGTCGCGCTCATCTCGCTCGTCTGCTGCGTGGTCGCACTCGTCCTGGGTCTTGGGGAGTTCGCGTACGTGGTGTCGGTCCTTGCCGCGGATGTGGCCCTCACCATCGCCTGGATCTGGCTGTCGGGACCGTTCCCGTGGCCGCGGTGGGATCGGGAGAGCTTCCGGGAGCTCTGGTCCTTCAGTTCCAAGAGTTTCGGCTCCGACGCCCTGGCGGTGAGTAGCAGGAACATCGACTCCATCATCGTGGGCTGGATGGCCGGGGCCGCCCAGTTGTCGGTGTACTCGGTCGGTGTGCGGTTCCTCGTGACGCCCGTCCAGTTCCTCGGCGAGGTGATCGTACGGGTGGCGTTGCCGGAGTTCTCGGAGCGGCATCGCGCCGGTCAGAGCCTCGGTCCGGTGCTCCTGTCACGGACCAAGTCGCTGAGCGTCGCGATCTGGCCCACCCTGACCATGGCTTTTTTTGTGGCGCCGTGGCTTGTGCCGGTGGTGCTCGGCGAGCAGTGGGGGTCGGCCGTCCCGGTGACCCAGATCCTCTGTGTCGTCGGCGCCGCCCAGGTTTCCGTCGGTTTCGTCCGGCCGGCCATGTGGTCTGTCGGCGCCGTGAAGCCGTACTTTCTCCTGACTGTTGCGATGTTCGCCGTCAGCCTTCCGGTCTATCTGGTTGCGGCGAACTGGGGTGCGGTCGGGATCGCGACCGGGTACGCCCTGATCGCCCTGGCTCTGGCGCCGGCGATGTCGACCGTCGGCTCGCGGACGCTCGGGCTGCGTCCGGCGCGGACCCTCGCTGCCGTCTTCTCCGGTGTTCCGGTCGCTGCCGCTGTCGCGCTGCCGGTCCTGCTGGTCGGCTTCCTGCTTCGTGACCCGGCGCAGCGAGCGTTGGTGCAGGCCGCCATCGCCGTGGCCCTGTTCCTACTCGTGATGGTTATGGCGTTCCGCCGGGGCCTGCTACATCCACGCTCGGCCGGGAGCGCCTCCGCCGAGCCGGCTGACCAGGGAGGCGGCTTTGCCGAGCCGGACTCTCCCGTCGCGGTGGCGGTGGATCATCGGTAGGCGGCGGCTGTTCTTGCAGCGGATCAGCAGGTCGGCCTTGGTCGCGGCCAGGGACTGTGATCAGGTCGACGACGCGGGAGGAGTGGTTGGCACTAGCCCTCACCCCTCCCGGGGTGGCAGGGCCGCAACAACTTCACCCCCGCCGCCGGCCTGACCTGCCGTTGGTCACCCGCAGCGGCACGGCTTGACCGCGTGGAAGACGACGGCCCCAATCCGGATCCGCCGGCCGAGCCAGCCGTCCTCGGCCACGGCTCCGCGCTGGCAACCACCACAATGGGCCGGATGTCGTCGCGGTGCTGCACGTGGCCACTGAGGATCAGGACGGCAAGCGTCAGCCTGCAGGCGTCGACGGCGAAATGTCCTTTCCGGCCCTTACCTTCTCCTGCGTTGTAGCCGCGGGTTGCCGCCCGACGGTCTCCGCGCCGCGTCATGACTGGCAATCGTCCAAGGAGGCCGATGGTTGTCGGATGCGGCCCGGTAACGTCGCTCCGACCACAAGAGCGGGGGAATGCCGTGCGACTTGACGTCACAGATGACGGCGACGTTGAGGAGCGTGGCGGCGATACAGCCTTGGGCGGAGCCGCCAGCCGACGTCCGCTGGCATGTACAGGAACCTTCGTGATCCGCCCGCTCGTCGTCGCCCTGGTGCTGGTCGTCTTCGTGCTGAGCAGCGCCGGCGCGCTCGACGCGACCGAGTCGGGCCTCCGGTTGCTCATTGGATCCGGACCGGTGCGTCAGACCGACCCGAAGTTCGAGGCGCTGCGGACCGCCTTTCGTCACGAAGTACCCGCAGGCACCCGCATGTTCAGTGGCCAGATTGTCCGCACGCCCGAAGACGACTGGCGGTACCAGCGCGTCATGGAACTAGCTGTTATCTACGACGTTGTCGTGGTCGACGATCGGAGCCAGGCTGACGTCGTAGTCACGGTCGTCGACGACGAGAACGCCACCGACGGTAGTGGCATCCGCCTCGTCATTGAAAGAGTGTGACCAGCGATGGCTCCGATTGTCGCGGTGCTGCTGGTGGTGGCCGTGGGCTTTCCGCTCGCCCTTGTGCTCACCCGCAAACCCCTGCTCGCGGCGTTGATCGCACCGCTGATCGCCGCGCTCACCACCACTGCGGCGACGATCATCATGTTGCTGGTCGGCGGGCCGTTGCTGCTCTGGACCGTGGCATTGCTGCTGGGGCAGTACGCGCTCATCCCCGTCCTTCGTAAACGCGTGATCGAGCCGCTGCCGTACGGGTCACGCGCCGATGTCCTGTGGCTGGTCGGGCCCCTGCTGCCCCCGCTGCTGCTGGTGCTGGACCTGCCGATGAAGTGGGACGCGCACTCCATCTGGTGGCTGCATGCCGCGTACTTCACGAAGGGGAGCGACGTCGCCCAAGCGGCCATCGTGAACCCGCCGTACGCCTTTTCGCACACCGACTACCCACCCCTGCCCTCAGCACCGGTTGCCGCGGTGTGGGCCGTCTTTCCTGGCTACGACTTCCATGTCGCGCAGTTCGTCTCCGCGCTCGTCACCTTTTCGTCGATCGCCATGCTCGCCTACGCCGTTCGGCGGGCCACCGGCGAGGCTCCCGTGGCAGTGTCCCGGCTGGCTGGCGTCGGTGTCGGCCTTGCCTCCTGGTCAGTCTCCGGGCAGAACGTGGCCGGCGGATACAGCGACGCATTGTGGGCGGCCGCGTTTGTCGCCGGGGCGGTGCTGTTGCTGTTCGTGGCGAACGGCCTGAGCCGTCCCGCGCTCCCGTTGCTGCTGCTGACCGTTGCCGGTCTGTCCAAGAACGAAGGCTTTGTGATGGTCGTCGTATTGGCTGCCGTGGCGACTTTCAAGGAACGTCGCAATCTGCGTGTGGCGTGGCAGGTTTGGCTGCCCGTCGCCGCGGGGTTGTCCTGGAGCGTGATCGCCCGGTTCCTCGGTGCCCAATCCGATCTCCTTGCCGGCGGTCAGTTCCGCCAACTGCTGGCCGGGGATCCGGTGATGCTCGATCGGTTCCCGCAGATTTTGATCGCGATGGCGCGCGTCAGCGGTGCCGCCGTCGCACTCGCGCTCGGGGTAGCGCTGCTCGGTGCGCTCTTCCTCCGGCCGACACGCCGCGAGTTGGGAATCGGCTCCGACCTCTGGCTGTGGGCCGTCAATGTCGCGTACGCAGCCAGCCTGGTCCTGACGTATCTCGTAACCCCCTACGACCTCTCCTGGCATCTTGGATCCTCGGTCGACCGGGTCAGCCTGCCACTCATCCTCATGGCGTGTGTGAGCGCCGCCTGCTGGGGCGTGAGCACCGTCCGGCGCCGTGTCGAAACGTCCGTCAGCGCGGTGGACGCTTCCCACGCTGCTCACCATCTCGCTTCCGCCAAGGCCGGAGGCGCATTTCACCAATCGTGACGACCGACCTGGCTCACGGTTGGCTGATTCTGGGGTCTGCGGGGCTGTGACCTTAAGTGTTGTGGCGGGAGATACGCACTAGACGGGTCGAGCTACCGTGGCGGCTGTGGCGTACGTGCGGACGGTGAAGACGGCGTCCGAGGCGCGGGGGCACCGTCCTGCCAGCCTCCGCATCATCGACTACATTTAGCGGCCGCGCCCGGCACCATACTCGATTACTTCGATGTTGATTTCTAATGACCTTCACCAAATTGACAAGATGAGCGGTATGCCAGATTCATGCCCCACGCTTGCCGATCCAGGCGACCTGCGCTAGCGTCCGCTCCGCGTCAGCCTGCCCTGAACGGAGAACGATGGAACTAGCGCTCGCCGAAACCCGAAGAACTGAGACGAGCGCGGCACACCCACATCCGACGCAAGTCGATCGGTTCCGCCCCGACATTCAGGGGCTCCGGGCCGTCGCGGTTGGAGTGGTTGTTCTCTACCACCTGTGGCCCTACCGCTTGAGCGGCGGCTACGTCGGCGTTGATGTTTTCTTTGTGATTTCCGGGTACTTGATAACCAGTCACCTGTGGCGTGAGGCGAAAGACCGCGGGAGGATCGCTCTGCGGTCTTTCTACGCACGCCGGGCGTTGCGACTGCTCCCAGCATCGCTCCTGGTACTTGCTTGCACAGCCGTCGCGTCTCTCCTGATCCTCCCCGACGGGCGATGGGGAAATACCTTCAAGCAGATCGTAGCGAGCGCCGCCTACGTCCAGAACTGGCAGCTCGCCCGGAATGAGACCGACTACCTGCTGCAGGATGCGGCGGACAGCCCGGTGCAACATTTCTGGTCGCTCTCAGTCGAGGAGCAGTTCTACGCCGTCTGGCCCTTGCTGATCATAGCCACGTTGTGGCTAGTCACCCGTTCTCGGGCTGGCGTTTCAGAGGTCGCTCGCCGGCGTTCGGTCATGGTGGCACTGGGTCTGCTGCTCATCGCATCCCTTGCCTATTCGGTGTACGAGACCGCAGCCGCGCCGAACCTGGCATACTTCGTCACCCCCACTCGAGTCTGGGAGTTCGCCATCGGTGCGATGTGCGCTCTGCTCGTTCTCGACGAGAATCGGTGGGTTAAGTCTCGCATCGTGCTCGGTTGGCTCGGTCTCGGCGCGATAATATTTTCCGCCTGTTTCTATACAAAGACGACATCGTTCCCGGGCCACGCCGCACTACTGCCGACCCTCGGTGCGGCAGCGGTCATTCTGGGAGCACGGCGGCCTTCACCGGTCTCCGTGTCGTGGTGGCTCGGTCGGCGTCCAGCGACAACGCTCGGCGACATCTCGTACGCCATTTATTTGTGGCATTGGCCCCTGCTCATACTGGTGCCGATCGCGATACAGCAGGATCTGTCGATGCCGCTGCGGCTGACGATCCTGGCCGCGACGATCGTCATCTCCTGGCTGACCACCCACCTGTTCGAAACCCCCATCCGGCAGAACAACTTCCTCCGCTCCAGACGATGGCCATCACTGGCGATTGCCGCAGGAGGCGTCGCGACGATGCTGGCGGCGGCCGTGGCTGCTTGGGCGATCGTGGACGTACGGATCGACATCGCAGAGGAGAGGTTCGCGAGCGCGGTCGGTAGGCCGTGCTATGGCGCCGCGGTGTTCGATGACGGCACCTCGTGCCCCACCGTCTTCGGTGAGGGGCCGATCATGCCGGCCTCGCTTGCGGTCAAGGACCAGTCCAACCCCGAATACGAACGTTGCTCCAACTGGGTTGACACCAAGGAGATTCGTACCTGCGAGTTCGGGCAGCGAGACTCTGCGGTGAGAGTGGCCTTCGTCGGCGACTCGCATGCGCTGCAGTGGTTGGGCGCCATCGAAAATCTGGCGGGTCAAGGACGCTGGCATGCGACGACATTCTTCAAGACGTCCTGCGCCCTCGCCGAAGGAGTGCGGGATCTCCCGAGCCATTCGATGGAGTACTGGCGAAACTGTGCCGAGTGGGGGCAGGAGGTGACGCGGCGTCTCATCGAGGATGACGGGCTCGACGCCGTAATTGTCACGGCGAACACTTTGGAATACAAGTTCCTTCCCTCCCACGACGGGCAGGACGGTCGCGAACGAGCGGATGAGGCATTCGGATCTGCCTTCAAGAAGATCACCTCCTCCGGAAAGAAAGTCGTTGTCATCCGGGATACGCCGTCTACCAATCTGGTCTCTATCCCTGAATGCGTGGGTGCGAACATGAATAATCTGCACAAGTGCGCGCTTCCGCGCGAAGCGGCGTTGCCGTACGACCAACTCGTGCAGAGCGCATTGAACGCGGGCGACCCGAACGTGCGCGTGATCGATCTCAGCGACGGGTTCTGTGACAAGACGTACTGTTATGGTGTCGCGGGCAACGTCATTGTCTATAGAGACACGAACCACCTTACGTGGCAGTATGCCGAGACGCTCACACCGAGGCTCTGGTCCGAGTTCAACCGTGTCATTGGCGCCTCGTAACGTTCGCTGACACACCGGAGCCGACCTGCCGCGCGCGATCCACCCGGCCAGTCGATCGCCAGTTGCGGGTCGAGAGGGTGCACGGCGTGCTCGGTTGTCGGGTTGTACGCGGTGGAGCAGAGGTAGCTCAGGGTGGCGTCGTCGGTCGCGCAGAACCCATGCCCCAGGCCTTCGCTGAGGTAGACGGCACGCCGGTCGACGTCGTCGAGTCGCACCGCCTCCCGCTGCCCGAAGGTGGGCGTGCATGTCTCCACCGACGAGGTGTACGGATCCACGACGAGGGTTCCTGGACCGAGGCCTGGCCGCTGTCGCCGAACTCCCCGTACTCGGCGTCCAAGGCCGGCTCGGACCCCACCGTCGTCGCGACGATGCTGCGGCTTGCCGGCGAGCGGGAGTGGCTCGACGTGGTGGATGACCAGCCGGCCGCGCCGCTCCGGGCGTCTATCACGGCACCGCGTCGGGCGAGACCACCTGGTACGGCCTCACCCGCGCCGTGTTCGCTCTGCGCGACCTGGATCCCGACCGTATCCGGCCGACGACCAGCGACCGGTTCCGCCGGCCCGCGCCCCGTCCGGGACGCCGGCTGACGCGGTACCGTCCGAGGTCCCCTCGGCCTGCCGTCAGCGGCCCCCGGCGCGGAATACCTCGGCCACCGTACGCAGAACGATCTTGATGTCGAGCCAGAGCGACCAGTTCTCGATGTAGTAGTTGTCGAACCGGGCCCGGTCGGAGATCGGGGTGTCGCCCCGCAGGCCGCTGACCTGGGCGAGGCCGGTGAGCCCGACGGGGACGCGGTGACGTGCCGCGTAGTTCGGGTACTCGGCGGAGAACTTCTCGACGAAGTACGGACGTTCCGGCCGAGGCCCGACCACGCTCATGTCGCCGCGCAGGATGTTCCACAACTGGGGCAGCTCGTCCAGCGAGGTCCGGCGAATGAACCGGCCGATCGGACTGACCCGGTTGTCGTGCGCGATGGACCAGTTGGTCTGGGACTCCTGCTCGTTCACCGGACGCATCGACCGGAACTTGATGACCTTGAACGGCTGACCGTACCGGCCGATCCGCTCCTGGTAGAAGAAGATTCCACGGCCACCGTCGATGAACGTGGCGATGGCGCAGAGCAGCAGCACCGGGCTCAACAGGAGGAGAGCGACCGCGGCGAACAGCACGTCCGACGCCCGCTTGATGGCCCACCGCGGGCCGGTCAGCGAGATGTCACCGATCTTGACGATCGGGAAGGCGCCAATGTGGTCGGGGTAACCGCTGTGCGATCGTGAACCCCACAGGCGCGGTACGGCCCAGAGGTCACAGCGCGAGCTGCGGGGCTGTAGCAGGGTTTCCATGAGCGTGGACTCGTGGCAGTCCGGGTCGGCGATGATCAGGACCTCGCACTCCGTCAGCCGGACGAGGTGTTCGAGGTCCGTCAGCGTCCCGCTCAGCGGAAGCGCGGCGTTGCCCTGACGGGACGAAGCGTCGACGCAGCCGACGAACCGCAGACCGTACTGAGGGTAGCGGCGCAGCAGCCTGGCGAGTTCGAGGCCGACCGGGCCGCCGCCGACGATGAGCGCGTTGTGCTCCGCCCACCGACGCTTGCGGGACAGGACGGTGAACGCCCTGCTGGCCGCGCGCCCGAGGATCACGAGCAGCGCCGACAGCGCGACGTCCCTCATGAACCCGCCGATGTACGCGACCGAGGCGTGCCGCTCCGCCCCGATGATGGCCACCAACGAGGCGGCGGCCAGCAGGCGCCCGGAGAGACTTGGCAGCTCGTCGAGGATGCTCACGTGGCGGCGCGGCCGGTAGAGGCCACCGACTGCGAAGAGGGTCACCGTCAGGGCGGCGTTGGCCAGGGTCCCGCGCCAGTAGCTCTGGCTCAGCAGCAGCGGAGCGAGCAGCGCGACGGCGTCGACGGGCGCGATCATCATCCAGGCCCGCAGCCACCGGGTCCGCGACGAGGTGCGGGACCTGGCGTACGGCAGAACGGCGGTGGTGCCAAGGCCGGGCACCTCGACCTTGGCGTCGCCCCGAACCTCCGGCTCCCGGGCCTGAGGGACGGGTGGGGCGCCGCCGTACAGGCGGGCCCCGTCGCCCGGCATATCAATTTCTTCCCCGCCGAATGATGGCGTGGACGAATGGCTTGTCGCCGGCTGGCCTGACACTAGTGGACCTCCCCGTGAAAGCCCTCGGTCACGCATCCCGACCAGAAGGCGACCGAACTCTACGATCGGCCGAGGCGCGCCACCATGGCCGGCAAGCCAGTTCCTACTCCTACTTTGCGGCGGACAGGATTTCCGG
This sequence comes from Micromonospora zamorensis, assembly GCF_900090275.1. Classification (NCBI taxonomy): domain Bacteria; kingdom Bacillati; phylum Actinomycetota; class Actinomycetes; order Micromonosporales; family Micromonosporaceae; genus Micromonospora; species Micromonospora zamorensis. Next base: position 422,387 of record NZ_LT607755.1, read on the forward strand.
AACGTTGTCGTTGCGGACCGCCTCGAAGACCTTGGCGGCCTTCGGCTTGTCGGCCAGAACCACGCTCTCGTTGCCCATCATCCCGGTGCCCTTTGTGGGGCAGGTGAGGAACGTCAGGTTGCCGCTGCGCAGATCACGCATCTCGGACGCGAGGTCCAGCAGGTTCAGCGACTTGTCCACGGCGACCGCGTCCGCCGTCGCCTTGACGAAGGAGTTGAGTTTGGCCGGGTTGGCGAGCGTTCCACCGGACGCCGCCTTGTCCAGGATCGCCTTGATCACCTGCTGCTGGTGCCGGATCCGCGCGAAGTCGCCGTCGGCGAAGGCGTGGCGTTCGCGTGCGTAGTCGAGCGCGGTCGCCCCGTCCATCTTCTGATTGCCGGCATTGAACGTCCGGTGGCCGTTGAGCCCGTACAGCGTCGTGAAGCCCTTCTCCACGTCCACGTTGATGCCGCCCAGCGCGTCGACGATCTCCTTGAAGCCTCCGAAGTCGACGATCGCCACGTGGTCGATGCGTACGCCGGTGAACTTCTCCACCGTCTGCACCATCAACGGAACGCCACCCCACGCGAACGATGCGTTGATCTTCGCCTCTTTACCGCCCCGGCCCGTCGCGGACTTCGGCACGCTGACCCAGGTGTCCCGGGGGATCGAGATGAGCTGGGCGCTGGAACGGTCCTTCGGCAGGTGGGCCACGATGATGGTGTCGGTGCGGGAGCCCGACTCGTTGTCCGGATCGCGTGAGTCGCTGCCGAGCATCATGATGTTCATGGCACCCTTGCCCGCCTCACCCACCTGCGGGCGTTCGGCCTCGGGTACACCCTCGAAGGCGTCGACGCGTTCGATGCCGGAGTTGATCGACCGGAAGTACAACCCACCGGCGATCATGCCGCCGCCGCCGAGCAATGCCAGGACCACGAAGGTGATCAAAGCGACCTTCTGCCACCGCGGACGCTTCTTGCGCGCCTGCTTGGTCGGCTCCGATGGTTGCTGCGCCGCGATGAGCTGGGTCTCGGGCTCCGCGTACTCTTGGCGATACTGCATGCCGCGATGCTACTGATTGCGGGTTACGCTCACGTGCCCCCGTCTGGGCCGTATGGTTTCAGATCCTGACCAAAAGACTTTCCGCCCAGACGTTCGCCCGAACCTGGTATGAAGCAGCGGTGGACGCCACGCAGATGCGCCGGGCCATCGCCCGTACCCCGCTCGCCCCCGTCGCCGCATTTCCCAAGCGGCTCGCCCGGGTCGCCCGCCACGACGCCAAGGTGCTGCGCATCTCGGCTCGGTGGCTGGTCACCTCCCGGGAACATCACAACTACACGTACGAGCTGACCAAGCTCAGCCGTCACCACCTGGCCTGGTTCGTCAGCGTGGTCTGCGACATCCCGGTCAAGCAGGTCCGGGGCTACGTCGCCGAAATCGAGTCCGACGACGTGCTGCGGCACCACATCGAACGGGCCACCGCCACCGCCACCCGCCGCGGTCTCGCCGACAAACACGTCCACTACGCCCGACGCGTGGGGTGGTATGCGATCGTCCGCGCCACCCGTCCCGCACACGTGGTGGAGACCGGCGTCGACAAGGGGTTGGGCACCTGCGTCCTGGCGTCCGCCCTGCTCCGCAACGCGCAGGAGGGTCACCCGGGTCGGGTCACGTCGCTGGACATCAACCCCGAGGCCGGCTACCTGGCCGCCAGCGAGCCCTGGTCGGAGGTCGTCGACCTGGTGATCGGCGACTCGATCGCCTCGATCGGCGCACTGGACCGCCCGGTCGACCTTTTCCTGCACGACAGCGACCACAGTCGCGCCCACGAGAAACGCGAGTTCGACGCCGTCGAGCCGAAGCTCGCCCCCGGCGCCATCCTGCTCACCGACAACGTCACCAGCACCAATGTGCTCGCCGAGCACGCCGAGCGCACCGGCCGGCGGTTCCTCGCCTACCGGGAGAGCCCCGCCAACCACTGGTACCCGGGAGACGGCATCGGCGTGGCATGGTGACCGGGTGCGGCTGACCTCGATTCACACGTACCCCGTCAAGGGTTGCCACCGGCTCGACCACGACGGCGCGTTCGTGCAGCCGTGGGGCCTGGCCGGCGACCGACGCTGGATGGTCGTGGACGCCGACGGCGTCGGCGTCACCCAACGCGAGACCACCCGGCTGGTCGGCCTGCGCGCCACAGTGCGCCCCGGGGGTCTGGTGCTGAGCGCCGACGGGCAGTCCGACCTCGACGTGCCCGAACCGGCCGACGGTGCACCGGTCGCGGTGCGCACCTTCCGCAGCCGCAAGCTCCCGGTCCCGGCGCTGCTGGCCGGCGCGGCGGCCGACGACTGGCTCGGCGCGTTGCTCGGCCGACCGGTCCGGCTGGTCTGGCTGGGTCAGCCGACCCGCCACCTGGCCGCCGGGGACCGTGAACACGACACCGGTGACCAGGTCAGCTTCGCCGACGCCTACCCGCTGCTGCTGGCCAACACCGCCTCCCTCGACGCCCTCAACGGCTGGCTCGCCGAGGCGGGGGAGGAACCGGTGCCGATGACCCGGTTCCGGCCCAACCTGGTGGTCGACGGGGCACCGTCCTGGGCCGAGGATGACTGGGCCGGCCGGTCGCTGCACATCGGTGACCTGCGGTTTCGCGCCGCCGGGCCGTGCGACCGGTGCGTGGTGACCACCACGGACCAGGAGACCGGGGTACGCACGAAGGAACCGCTGCGCACACTCGGCCGACACCGCAACGTCCAGCAGAAGCTCCTCTTCGGACTGCACCTGGTGCCGATCGACAGTGGACCCCTGACCGTGGGAGCCCCGGTCGTCCTCGCGACCTGACGGGCGGGCCCGACCCACGACCGGAACGCGGCGATCACCGTCCGTCGATGCTGTCTTAGCTTTGGCTTAGCCGGCTTGTCCGCCCGCGCCCGGGTCCGGCAGCATCGCCGTCGTGACGGACGAGAGCGCTGTCGACATCACCATCGACCTGGACCATGCTCCCGAGGAGCGGCCCGCGTCGTCGTCCCGTCCGGTGCCCTGGCTGGTGGCGACCGGCGTCACCGTTGTCGCGGCGGCGCTCGGCCTCACCCTGACCCTGCGGTCCGGCTCCGCCCCGGCCTGCGCCGCCGCCCTGCCGCTCGCCGCCGCGCCACCCACCGGCAACGCCACACACAGCGGCAAGGCCACCTTCTACGACTCGAAGGGTGCCGGCGGCAACTGCTCGAACCCCGCCGCCCCGGCCAACCGGCTCTACGTGGCGCTCGGCCCGAGCGAATACTCCGCGGCTGCCGCCTGCGGCGGATTCCTCGACGTGACCGGCCCGAAGGGCACCGTTCGAGTGCTGATCATGGACCAGTGCCCGGAGTGCGCGCCCGGGCACCTCGATCTGTCCCGCGAGGCGTTCGCCCGGATCGCCGACCCGGTCCAGGGCCTCGTCCCCGTCACCTACCGCGCCGTGGTCAACCCGCCGCTGCCCGGACCGCTCACCTTCCGGATGAAGGAGGGCGCGTCGCAGTGGTGGTTCGCCCTCCGGGTCGGGAACCACGGCAACCCGCTGCGGTCCGTCGAAGTCCGGCAGGGCGACAGTGGTGTGTGGCAGTCGGCCGCCCGGCAGGACTACAACTACTGGCTGATCGACTCCGGTGCCGGGCCCGGCCCGTTCAGCATCCGCACCAGCGACGTCTACGGAAACCGGGCCACCGTCGGCGGCGTCCGCCTGGCACCCGGTCAGGTGCAGAACAGTGTGGTCCGGATGTACGGGCGCGGGGCCGTGGCGGCCACCCCGCGCGCCTCCACATCGGTCCGGCCGCCCGGCAGTCGACCCGCTGTCACGCCGACCCCGGCCCGCCGTCCGGTCGAGGTGGCGAAGGCGAGCACACCAACCACCGGTACGCCGACCACCCAGCCGGCCGGAGTGAACGCCCGTTGGTGCGCAGGCTGACCGCTCAGTCGACCGGCGTCAGGTCGAGCCACATCAGGATCTCGTCGCGGTCGTCACCGGGCGCCACCCGCAACGCGCGCGGCAGCCGGCCGATCTCCCGATAACCGAGACGGGCGTAGAACGTGTCCAACCCCAACCCGTCGCGCACCGTGACGTGCAACGCCTCGTGGCCGAACTCCCGCCCCAACCGGGCCGCCTCGACCATCAGCGCGGCGCCGTAGCCGGCGCCCTGAGTGTCCGGGTGGACCATCACCCGCTTCAACACACACCAGTGCGCCTTGAGCGGGAAACGGTTGTCACTGAAGATCAGTACCGCCACCAGCCGGTCTCCGGAGTAGCCGACCAGCAGCCGGTCCGGACCGTCGGCGATACCGGCGAAGGTCGGGTCGGCGAGGACGTGAACGTCAGCGGCGGTGACCGGCGGCACGAAACCGACCGCGCCGCCGGCGTTGCTGACGTCCGCCCAGAGGTCGACGATCTCGGCGCGCAGCTGCGGGGTCAGGTCGGGGTCGAGGACGAAGTGCAGACTCACGCCCGCCATCCTGACCCGCTGACCAGGCCCGCGACCCACGACAGTGACGCGCCCGACAATCGACGCCGTCGAGCTGCGCCGCCTTGTCAGGCCAGCGATGGGGTGGGGCCGACGGGATTCGAACCCGCACTGGTGCGGACCTAAACCGCATGCCTCCTGCCGTTGGGCTACGGCCCCTTGAAGCTGAACTCGACCAGCGTCCACGGCCATTCTTGTCGACGAGGCAGCCGCCTGCCTATCCGAAAGCCGGTCGGAGTCACCGCATCAGGATCGTAGACCACCTCGGGCTCGACGAGCGCAGGCCGTCGCTGACCAGCGTACGTGGAGGTCTGGCTGTGACAATTGGGGCATAGTAGTCGGAGGTTGTGTGGCCGGTTGTCGAGGAAGTCGCCGTTGATGTGATCGACGTGGAGCGTCAGCTTGGCGCCCTGCCACGTCGAGCCGGTGCCGCACACCTCGCAGTTGTCAGGAAGGCCGATGGTCGCCAGGGCGCGCTTGAGGCGGATGCCCGGGATCCGGCGAGAACCCTCGGGGAGCACCACCAGCAACTCGGTGGGGGACAGTCGCCGCCAACGCACGCCCCGGTTGTGCGCGCTGCCGGTGAAGTGCGACGTGTCGATGCCGAATCTCTTGAGCTGCCGACTGATGTGCGCGTGCGAGCCACCGCTGACGCGAACGCCGAGCAACCGCATCACTTCGGTGATGTTGCGCGCGGCGGCGGCAGCGGCGGCCAACGCTTCGGGCGTGTATCTGTATCGAACCACTGACGGAACGTAGCGGCCCGGTACGACAGATCAGTCCAGGCCGAGGTCGCGGCGGAGCTTGGCGACGTGGCCGGTGGCCTTGACGTTGTAGAGCGCCCGCTCGATCTTGCCGTCGGCGTCGATCACGAACGTCGAGCGGATCACGCCGGTGACGGTCTTGCCGTAGAGCTGCTTCTCGCCGTACGCGCCGTAGGCGGTCAGCACCGCCTTGTCCGGGTCGGACACCAGCGGGAAGGTGATCGCGTCGCGCTCGCGGAACTTCGCCAGCTTTTCCGGCTTGTCCGGGGAGATGCCGACGACCTCGTAGCCGGCGGCCTGGAGCGAGGCGAGCGAGTCGCGGAAGTCGCAGGCCTGCTTGGTGCAGCCGGGGGTCATCGCCGACGGGTAGGCGTACAGGACGACCTTGCGGCCTCGCAGGTCGGCGAGGGAGAGCTGGTCGCCGGTGTCGGTGGCGAGGGTGAACTCGGGGGCGGGGTCACCGGCGGAGAGACGGTCGGGCGCGGTCATGGCCCGACGATACCGCTGGGTTGGCCGGTGCCGTCATCGGCGAGCCGCGCGGGTCCGCGCCGGCGGGTGAAGATCGACTCGTGGTTCTGGAAACCGGGGCATCCCCGACCCGCGGACACCCCGACATCAAGAAAGGCGAGTCGATCACCCAGCGGGCACCCCGACGTTCACGGAAGCCGAACCGATCACCGGGACGCGCCGACGCCGCACCTGACCTGGAAGGTGATCAAGCTCATCCGTTGTTGCAAGACTCTGGCAACAACGAGGTTTGGGAAATAGGCTGACCCACGCCGCCCCGGTCGGGGCTGCGGACGCGTGGGAGGTCGCGTGGAAACACTGGCGATGCACATCTCGAACGGGATCATCGACGGTCCGGTCGCAGCCATCTTCGCTGCGCTGGCCCTTGCCGCGCTCACCGTCTGCGTCCTGCGCGGTCGGCGCGACCTGGACGACCGACTGGCCCCGATGGCGGGCCTGGTGGCGGCGTTCATCTTCGCCGTCCAGATGCTCAACTTCCCGATCTTCACGGCCGGCGTGAGCGGCCACCTGCTCGGTGGCGCGCTCGCCGCCATGCTGGTCGGCCCGTGGGTCGGCGCGCTCTGCGTGGCCGTGGTGCTGGTGGTGCAGGCACTGATCTTCGGTGACGGCGGCGTGGCGATGCTCGGCCTCAACATCACGAACATGGCGCTGCTCGGCACCGCCGCGGCGTACGTGCTGATCGCGGTGCTGCTGCGGGTGCTGCCCCGTACGCGGGCCGGTCTGGCCGTGACGGCGTTCGTCGCCGCCACGCTCAGCGTGGTGGTCGCGTCGCAGGGCTTCGTCCTGCAGTACTGGCTGGGCGGCACCACCGACCTGGGTAACAACCTGACCGGCCTGGCCGGCACGATGGCGGGCGTCCACCTGCTGATCGGCATCGGCGAGGGCCTGATCACCGCGACCACAGTGCTCACCGTCGCGAAGGTGCGCCCCGACCTGGTGTACGCGCTGCGCTCCCTGCGCACGCCCGCCGCCCCTGCCGCCCCCGCTGTCCCGGTCGCCGGAGGTGCCCGATGAAGAACCGTTCCTGGGCCTTCCTGGCCGGTGGCCTGCTGGTCGCCCTGCTGCTCGCCGGTGTGGTGAGCAACTACGCCTCGTCCCACCCGGACGGGCTGGACTCGTCCCTGCTCAAGGGTTGCACCGTCGACGCCGACGACAACATCGTCGGCGGCAGTTGCCCCGCCCAGCAGGCCCGTGACCACGAGCTGGCCGACAGCCCGCTGGCCGACTACGGCGTGCGCGGCGTGCGGAACAGCTTCGTCTCCACCGGCCTCTCCGGGGTGCTCGGGGTGCTGGTGACCTTCGCGATCGGCGCTGGTGGCTTCTGGCTGCTGCGCCGCCGGGGCACAACCCCGACCGACGGCACGACGCCCACCGACGGCACCACGCCGACCAAGGGCACCACGCCGACCGACGGCACCACCCCGACCGACGGTGACCCCGCGACGTCCGACGATGTCCGGCGCCGCGCCGACGCGGCCAGCTGAGCAGGGGTACGCGCAGATGGGTGCCGGTCACGGGCACGTGCTGTACCGCGAGTCGGACTCGCCGGTGCACCGGCTCCCGCCCGAGGTGAAGATCGTGGCGATGGTGGTCTTCACCATCGCCGTGGTGGCCACCCCGCGTACGGCGTTCTGGGCCTTCGGCGCGTACGCCCTGCTGGTGGCGGTGGTGGCGGCGCTGGCCCGGGTGGGGCCGCGGTGGTTGCTGAGCCGGGCGCTGATCGAGCTGCCGTTCGTGCTGTTCGCGGTGGCGCTGCCGTTCCTCGGCAGCGGCGACCGGGTCGAGGTGCTGGGCCTGCGGCTGTCCGAGGACGGCCTGCACGGCGCGTGGAACATCGTGGCCAAGGGCACCCTGGGCGTGCTCGCCTCGCTGTTGCTCGCCGCGACCACCACGACCCGGGACCTGATCGTGGGGCTGGACCGGCTGCACTGCCCGCAGGTGTTCACCCAGATCGCCACGTTCATGCTGCGCTACCTCGACGTGCTGATCGGCGAGGCGCGGCGAATGCGGGTGGCCCGGATCTCCCGGGGTGACGACCCGCGTTTCCTGTGGCAGTTGCGCGGTTTCGCCGCCGGGATCGGGGCGCTGTTCCTGCGCGCCTTCGAGCGGGGTGAGCGGGTCTACCTGGCGATGCTGTCGCGGGGTTACACCGGGCGGATGCCCGCCGTGTGGCAGAGCGAGGGCGCGGCGACCACCGGCCAGTGGCTGGTCGCGGCCACCGTGCCGGTCTTGGCGGCCTCCATCGCCGCCACCGCCGTCGTGCTGTCATGATCGGTGTCGTGCAGACCGCTGTCTCGCTGGACGTTCGTGGCGTTCGCTACGCGTACCCGGATGGGCATGTCGCCCTGCACGGGGTGGACCTGAGCGTGCCGCGCGGCGATCGGGTGGCGTTGCTCGGGCCCAACGGGGCCGGCAAGACGACGCTGGTGCTGCATCTCAACGGCATCCTCACCCCGACCGAGGGCAGCGTGAGCGTCGGCGGGCTGACCGTGACGCCGGATCGCGCCACCCTGGGCGAGGTGCGTCGCCGGGTGGGCATCGTCTTCCAGGACCCGGACGACCAGTTGTTCCTGCCCACGGTGGCGGAGGACGTGGCGTTCGGGCCGGCGAACCTGGGCCTGCGCGGGGCGGAGCTGGCCGCGCGGGTGGACGAGGCGCTCGCGGCGGTGGGGATGAGTGAGCACCGGGAGCGGGCCCCGCAGCATCTGTCGTTCGGGCAGCGCCGCCGGGTGGCGGTGGCCACCGTGCTCGCCATGCACCCGGAGATCCTGGTGCTCGACGAGCCGTCGTCGAATCTGGACCCGGCGGCCCGCCGTGAGCTGGCCGAGATCCTGCGCGACCTGCCGGTGACCCTGCTGATGGTCACGCACGACCTGCCGTACGCGGCGGAGCTGTGCGAACGCTCGGTGATCCTGGACGGTGGCCGGATCGTCGCCGACGCCCGCACCGGAGACCTGCTGCGTGACGAGGCCCTGCTGGCCCGCCACCGCCTGGAACTTCCCTACGGTTTCACCCCGCGGCCGTAGCTCCGCGTTCGGCGTCGTCGGCCCGGGGTGCTGCGGTGGCGGCCCGGGAGGCGGCGTGCAGGCGGAGGACTCCTGCGGCCGTCGCGCCGGCACCGGTGATCAGCACCACCGCCACCATGACGCGGGCGACCTCGGGCGACCAGGGCACCGGGGCGATGGACCGGGCGAACACGGCGGCGTTCGCCGCGCCGCCGAAGAGCGCCAGGCAGGCCCCGGCCAGCGCCACCGCGAAGTCGGCGGCCGGGCGGCGGGCTAGCGCGTACCAACCGGCGGCGACCGCGCCGAGGCCGGTGAGCAGCGACCAGATCTGCCCGGACAACAGCCCGACCAGCACTCCGCCGACACCCTGCGCGCCCGCGTCCAGTTCCCGCCCCACCGGGTACACGACGGTCAGTGCGCCGCCGACGACCAGCAACGCGCCGACGGCGGACAGCGCGCGGGCGCCGGCCGGCGCGGCGGCGGCGACCAGGCCGAGCGCGCCCACCGCGAGCAGGCCCACGATGGTCACCGTCCACCAGGTGTACGCGTCCGGCGGCGGCACCCAGTCGAGCGTGCCGCCGATGACCACCGGGTCGGCGCCGTCGCGCAGTGGGACCGTCCAGTCGCGGACCCGGTGCTCCCGGTCCGGTGCGGCGCGTACCGCCGGCGGTGGTGCCGACTCCTGCCACAGTGCGCGTTGGTCGTGCCAGCGCGCCGTCGGCCCGTCGTCGATCCGCCGCCAGTTCGGCGGGGCGGCCGGGTCGGCCTCGGCCGGGAGCGCGGTGTCCCCGGTGATGGTGCGGTTCAGGTACGTGGCGGGGGAGCGGCTGTTCTCGAAGATCCCGTCCGGGCCGACCCGCAGGTACGGCTCGCCGGAGTAGCCGATCACCTCGACGGCGCGGCCGGTGCGGTTGGTCAGCTCCAGTCGGGCGCCCGCCTCGACGACGCGTACCTCCAGCCCTGGCCGTGCCGGTGCGACCCCGGTGGTCCGGGTGCGGTAGTCGGTGCCGTCGGGTGCGTCCGCGCCGTGCGCGGCGGCGGGCGCCGCGGTGAGCAGGGTGGCCGCGCAGGCTGCGGTGGCGACCAGGCCGGCCCGGGCCAGCAGGGTACGGATCACTTGCCGGCCGCCGCCACGGCTGCGGTGAGAGCGTCCGGGGTGGGGTTGTCGACCGACTTGCCGTTGACCTTGACGGTCGGCGTGCCGGTGACGTTGCTCCGGCTGGCGTCGTCGGTGACGTGTTCGGTCCACGTCCGGTAGGTCTTGTCCTTCACGCAGGTGCCGAAGGAGCCCCGGTCGAGGCCCACGCCGACACCGATGTCGATCAGCTGGTCGTCGGTGAGCCCGGCGCTGCCCTCCGGCGGCTGCTGGGCGAACAGCGCCTTGGCGTACTCGTGGTACTTGCCGCCCGCCGCGGCGCAGCCGGAGGCGGCCGACGACCGGGTCGAGTATTCGGTGGTCGAGAAGCGGTTCAGGTACGCGACGGGGTGGTAGACCACCTTCGCCTTGTTCTCGGCCACCAACTGTTCGAGCGTCGCCCCGCTGGTCTGCTCGAACTGTTTGCAGGCCGGGCAGAGGAAGTCCTCGTAGACGTCGACGGTGACCGGCCCGCCGCCGGTGACGATGCCGGTGCCGGCCGCGTTGGCGCCGGGCGGGGTGGTGAACTCGTCGGAGCGCTGGCTGGACCAGGCGGCCCAGCCGATGACACCGGCGATGACCAGGACGACGACGGCCGCGGCCGAGACCCAGATCGTGCGCCTGCGTCGCCGCTCTCGGGCGAGTTGCTCGCGGACCACCCGGGCGGCGTCCCGCTGCCCCTTGCGACTACTCATCCTCGTCCTCCACAACGGGCTCGCCGGACAACCATCCGTCCACCGAGATGGGCGTACGTGGCCAGATCAGCAGAAATCCGGCCAGTACCAAGAATCCCAGGTCCCGAAGGATCTCCGGGAGGTAACTGGGGGCCTGTCCCTCGGCCAACTGCCCACCGCTGCCGAAGCAGCCGCAGTCGATGGCCAACCCCCGCGCCCAGGCCGAGGCGATCCCCGCGATGAAGACCACCAGGAGTGCGGCGGACACCCCGGCGACGAGCCGGGTGGCCAGCCCGAGCAGCAACAGCACGCCCAGCGCCAGCTCGACGAAGGGCAGGGCCGCGCCGATCACGCTCGCCACGTCGTACGGCATCACCTGGTACGCGTTGACGGCACGCCCGGAGGCGGCGAGGTCGCCGACCTTCGACGCGCCGGCCACGAGCCAGACGGCGGCGAGGCCGAGCCGGGCCGCCGTGCCGAGCCAGGGCCGGACGACAGGCCAACGGCCAGCCCCGGAGGGAGGTGCAGTCACGCTCATTTGTCGTCCCGTCTCCGCCGGAAGTTCCGCGCTCAGCCGGTCAGCGCGTCGCCGGCCGCCTCGACCAGGTCGTCGCGGGCCCGGGCGACCCGGGAACGGATGGTGCCCACCGGCACCCCTTCGACGGCGGCGGCCTCGGCGTACGACAGGCCGAGCAACTGGGTGAGCACGAAGGCGGCACGCCGCTCGGCGCTGAGCCGGCGGACCAGGTCGGCGGCCCCGAGCTGGCCGGCCGGGTCCGGGTAGGGGCGGTCGGTGTACGCGTTCGCCGCCAGGCGCTCGTCCAGCCGCCGACGGCGGATCACCGTGCGCAGGTGGTCGGCGCAGGCCCGCCGGGCGATGCCGAGCAACCAGGTGCGGGCGCTGGAGCGACCCTCGAACGCGGGCAGCGCCCGAAACGCGCGCAGGTACGTCTCCTGGGTCAGGTCGTCGGCGCTGTCCGGGTCGACCAGGGCGGCGGCGAACCGCCAGACCTCGACCTGGGTCAGCCGGACGAACGCCGCCTGGGCGCTCGGGTCACCGTCGCGGGCGATCAGCGCCCACTCGGTGGCCGGGTCCCGGGCGACGTCGCCGGCCGGCTCTGCCGGACCGGCGGCACCGGTGTCACGCGGGACGGGGATCACGAAAAACCAGGTTACGCGGCGCCCGTCGCAGCGTCAGGGTCCTTCGGCCCTTGGATGTTCTGCACCACGTCGGGAACTTTTTCCCAACGCGAGCCGACTACCTGCTCATGACACGCGATCCCTCCCGCGCGGCACTGGCGGCTGAGCAGAGTTGAGCCCTTCGCCCGACTCGGGTCGCCGAGATCCACACCGGTCGGCGACCATGGCTGGCATGACTGTCGCCCCCCGCCGCTGGTTCGCCCGGCTGGCCGCAGCCGCCGGCCTGCTGGTCACCGTCGTCGCCCTGTTGATCGCGCCGGCCACCTCCGCGAGCGCCCACGCGGTGCTGGAGAGCAGCAGCCCGGCCGCCTCCTCCATCGTGCCGAGCGGGCCGTCCGAGGTGGTGCTGACGTTCAGCGAGTCGGTCCGCAAGGTTCCCGGCAAGATCCGGGTCATCGCGCCCGACGGGGCCCGGGCCGACCGGGGTGAGCCGTCCTTCGCCGGCGGTGTCGTGACCATTCCGGTGGACCCGGCCGGGGGCCGAGGCACCTACCTGGTCAGCTTCCGGGTGATCTCCGCCGACAGCCACCCGGTCTCCGGGGCGTTCACCTACTCGGTCGGCGCACCCTCGACGCCACCCGTCGACTCCGGCTCGGACAGCCGCGCCAACCCGGTGGTGGGTACGGCGGTGAAGGTGGCCCGCTTCCTCGGCTACGCCGGCCTGGTGCTGCTGGTCGGGCCGGCGCTGGTGCTCGCCGCGCTCTGGCCCCGCCGGCTCTCCCGCCGGGGGCCGACCCGCCTGGCGTGGACCGGCCTGGGTCTGGTGGCCGTCGCCACCCTCGCCGACCTGTGGTTGCAGGTGCCCTACACCGCCGGCGGTGGCCTCTTCGACGTCACCGGCGAGGGTTTCGGCAGCGTGTTCGGCAGCGCCTTCGGCGCCGCCCACCTGGTCCGGCTCGGTCTGCTGGCGGCGTCCGTCTTCCTGCTCCGGCCGCTGCTGGCCCGACCGACCGGCCGCGCCGACGCGATCATCCTGGCCGTGCTCGGCGGCGCCACCCTGCTGACCTGGCCCCTGGCCGGGCACCCGGCCGCCTCCCCGGCGCCGGCGGTCTCCGTGGTGGTCGACGCGGTGCACCTGGGCAGCATGGCCGTCTGGCTGGGCGGTCTGCTCATGCTCGCCGGCTTCCTGCTGCGCCAGGCCGACGAGCGGGAGTTGAGCGCGATCCTGCCGATCTGGTCGCGCTGGGCGGCGCTCGCCGTGTCGGCGCTGCTGCTGGCCGGCACCGTCCAGGCGCTGATCGAGGTGGCCACCCCGCAGGCGCTGTTCGACACCACCTACGGGCGGCTGCTGCTCGCCAAGATCGGGCTGTTCGCGCTGGTGATCGCCGTGGCCGCGTACTCCCGGCAGTTGGTCCGTCGGCGTGTCGCCGCGCAGCGACCGGCGCCGGTACGCCGGGCGGTCTGGGTGGAGTTGGCCGTCACCGTGGTGGTGCTGGGCCTGTCCGCCACGCTCGTGCAGACCACGCCCGCCCGCACCGCCGTCGCCGGGCCGTCCAGCACCGAGGCCGGCCTGTTCAGCACCAGGCTGTCCAGCCCGCTCTACGAGATGCAGATCGAGGTGAGCCCGGCCCAGCGGGGCAACAACTCGGTGCACCTGTACGCGTACGGCAAGGACAACCTGCCGCTGCCGGTCGTGGAGTGGAAGGCGACTGCCGCGCTGCCCTCGGCCGGGATCGAACCGATCGACGTCCCGCTGCTGCCGTTGACGGACAACCACGCCTACGGCGACATCAGCCTGCCGGCAGCCGGCGACTGGCAACTGAAGATCACCGCCCGAACGACCGACATCGACCAGGCCACGGTGACCGCCACCGTGCCGATCCGTTAGAGAGGTCCGCGAAACCCATGACCCGAATCCGGCGTACCGCAACCGCCGCTGCCGCACTGGCGTTCACCGCCGCCGCCACCGCTGTGCTCGGCTTCGCCGGACCGGCGTCCGCCCACGTGACGGTGAACCCGAAGGAGGCGACTCAGGGTGGCTACGCCCGGGTGGCGTTCCGGGTGCCGAACGAGAGTGACACCGCCTCCACCACGAAGCTGGAGGTGGTCCTCCCGGAGAACGCCCCGGTCGGCTCGGTGTCGACGATGCCGGTCCCCGGTTGGACGGTCGCGACGGAGAAGCGCAAGGTGGACCCGCCGATCGAGGTGCACGGCAGCCAGCTCACCGAGGCGGTTTCCAAGATCACCTGGACGGCCACCGGTGACGCGGGGGTGAAGCCGGGCCAGTTCCAGGAGTTCCCCGTTTCGATGGGGCCGCTGCCGAAGGTCGAGTCGATGGTCTTCAAGACCCTCCAGACCTACTCCGACGGCAACATCTCGCGCTGGATCGACGAGCAGGCACCGGGCGGCGAGGAGCCCGAGAGCCCGGCTCCGGTGCTCACCCTGACCGCCGCCGCGCCGGGTGGTTCGGCCGCACCGGCCTCCGCCGCCGCCGTCGCGGCACCCGACGATGACGACGACGACGAGGACGGCAACGGCCTCGCGGTGGGCCTCGGTGTGGCCGGTCTCGTCGCTGGTCTGGCTGGCCTGGTGCTGGGCGGGTTGGCGTTCACGCGGACCCGTCGGGAGCCGGTCGCCAAGTCCTGACCCCCGTCACACCGCTGGCCCGCCGGACCATCCGGCGGGCCAGTGCGCTTTCTGGAGTCGGCACCGCCCGTGCCGTGGATATCCGCTGATCAGACGGTCTGCGTCGGTAAGGTCGGCCGGGTAATTGGCTACGGAGGGGGACGGTGCGGATGCGGTTCGTGCGGATGATCGCCGGAGTGCTGCTGTTGGTCGTGGGGATTCCGGCGTTGTTCGCCGGAGGCGCGCTGTGGCTGGTGACCCGCCACGCCGACCCCGACGGGGCCTTCGCCGCCCGCTTCGAAACGGTCCGCACGCCCGGTCACGCGGTCGTGGTCACCGACCTCGACCGGTTGCTGCGGCAGGAGGCGCCGTTCGCGCGTACCGCGCAGACCCGGCTGCGACTGGACGCCCGCACCGCGGACGGCCCGGCCTTCGTCGGGCTGGCGCCCACCGCTGAGGTACGCCGCTGGCTGGAGTCGGCGCCGCACGCCTCGGTTCGCCGGGTGGCGCTGGCCCAGGGCCCGCTGCCGGTCCGGCTGGACGCGGCCGGTCCGGCCGTGGGCACCCCGACCGCAGCTGAGGCGGTCACGCCGCTGGGGCGGCCCTTCTGGGTACGCGAGGGGATCGGCTCGCTGGAGTGGAGTGTCGGGGACCTGGCCGGTGAGCCGATGAGCCTCGTGGTGATGCGCCCCGACGGCGGGGCGGATCTGGCGCTGGACCTGCGCGCCGAGTTGCGCGCCGGGTGGACCGGGCCGGCCACCTGGGGTCTGCTGGCCGTGGGCGTCCTGCTGGTGGTGTGTGCGGTGCTGCTCCTGCTGCGGCCGCTGCGCCCGCGTGAAGTGATCTTCGTGGTCGAGCCGGATCAGGTGCCGGTGCTCGCCGGCCGGCTCGGTGTCACCTCGCTGAGTGGCCTGGGCTCCCGGGAGCCGGGCTCGACCCCGCCGTTGCCGGCCGTCCGGCAGCTCACCCCGGTCGGCTCGGGTGCGGGGGAGCGGCTCCGCTCGGCGATCGGCACCGAACCGTCCCGGCCGGTCACCCTCGCCGACCTGGACGAACCGGCCCGGTTGCCGCGCCCACCGGAGGTGACGCTGAGTCTCGCGTGGCCGCCGGCCGGTACGGAGGCCACGGACCAGCCGGTGGAGGTCCCGCCGGTGGCGACCCGGCCGGTGGACGCCCCGCCTGTGGTGCCCGGCCGCTGATTACGCGGCCGATGGGATCCGCTGGTGGTGACCCTGGCCGGCGGGGGACGAAACGGCGAGTGGCCCTCCGCGCTGCCGACGCGGAGGGCCACCCTCACCGGGGGATCGGTGCTACCTGAGCGACGCTTGAGGTAGATGAGGTCAGATTAGCGCTGATGGCGGCTACTGGGGAGATCTGTCCATTTGGCGCGATTTTTCCTCGCGGTGGCCTGAGTCTTCCTCAGCGCGCCGCGCGGGCACCGGTAGGACCACCAGCAGCAGCACGCTGATCAGCACGTAGGCGTTCTGCACGACGAAGTCCGCCGGGTTCTCGGTGCGGACCGGTTCCACGCCCCAGGCCTGGAACGTCACCACGCCATAGACGATCACCGCGGTGATGCCCAGCGCGAGCCCGGCCAACCACCGACGCCGGCGTGCCTCGTCCGGCCGGTCGGCACTCAACGCCGCGTCCGCGAGCAGCACCACCGCCGGAACGAACCAGTAGATGTGGTGGGTCCAGGTGATCGGGCTGACCAGCGAGCCGACCAGCCCGGTCAGCGTCAGGCCCGTCAACGCGTCACCGGCCCGCGCAGCGCGGGCGGCCCGCCACAGCCCGTAGACGGCGACCACGGCGACCAACAACAGCCAGAGCAGCTGGTCCGGCTTCGCCGGCGCGGTGAACCGGCTGAGCAGGCCGAAGAGCGACTGGTTGCCGACGTAGTCGGTGCGCCCCACCCGATCGGTGGCCCACAGTTCGTGCGTCCAGAACCGCCACGAGTCGCTCGGGGCGATCGCCGCCGCGAGCAGGGTCGCCGCCGCCGCGGTCGCGCTGGCCACCGCCGCAGCCCGCCACCGCCGGGTGGCCAACAGGTACACGATGAAGATGCCGGGAAAGAGCTTGAGTGCCGTCGCCAGCCCCACGCCCACCCCGGCCCAGCGTCGCGCCTGCGGCACCGCGTACAGCAGGTCGGCCAGGATGAGTACGACCAGCAGCATGTTGATCTGACCGAAGGTGATCGTCTCGCGGGTGCTCTCCACAGCCAGCACCAGCAGCACGGCGACGACCAGGGTGAACGTTCGCGGCAGGTGGTGCCGGTCGATGAGCGGCATCACCACCCACCGGGTGGTCAGCACCACGGCCGCCACCGTGAGCACCGTGAAGATCGTCACGGTGGCGCCGAGTCGCAGCAGACCGAACGGCCACAGCAGCAGCGCGCTGAACGGCGGGTACGTGAAGTACAGCTCGCCCTGCACCCGGTCGGGTTGGACGTAGTCGTAGAGCGGGTGGCCGACGCGCCACCAGTCCATGGCCGACATGTAAATCTTGAGGTCGAAGAAGTTGTGCACGAGGCCGCGCAGGTAGAGCGCCGGCAGCACGGCGACAAGAGCCACCACCGCGACCAGGCGACGGACCGTACGGCCGCCGGGATCGTCGTCCGTGACGGCGGGCGGTGCGACGGGTTCTGCTGGCACCCCGAAACCCTAGCGGTCCGGTCGGCCGAGAGCGCGCAGCCGCGGGTCGTGGGCTGCGCGTAGGCTGTCCCGGTGGCTGATCTCCTTGTCTGGATCGACTGTGAAATGACCGGGTTGGACCTTGGCAGGGACAAACTGATCGAGGTTGCGGCACTGGTCACCGATCCCGACCTCAATGTGCTGGGTGACGGTGTCGACGTGGTGATCCACGCCGATGAGGCGGCATTGGAGGCGATGCCGGAGATCGTCCAGACGATGCACGCCAAGTCCGGCCTCACCGAGGAGGTCCGCCGCTCGGCGGTCACCCTCGCCGAGGCGGAGGACCTGGTCCTGGACTACGTCCGCACCTTCGTCAAGGATCCGCGTACGGCGCCGTTGTGCGGCAACTCGATCGCCACCGACCGGGGCTTCATCGCCCGGGACATGCCCCGACTCGACGCGCACCTGCACTACCGGCTGATCGACGTGTCGTCGATCAAGGAACTCTGCCGTCGCTGGTACCCGCGGGTGTACTTCGGCCAGCCGCAGAAGGGCCTCGCGCACCGGGCGCTGGCCGACATCCGGGAGAGCATCCGGGAGTTGGAGTACTACCGGCGTACGGTCTTCGTGCCGCTGCCCGGCCCGGACGTCGAGACCGCCAAGGCGATCGCCGCCGAACTCTGATCCGCGGCGGCTCGTACGGGGACCGGGGAACCCGCTGGACGAGGCACGCCGCGATGTGGCTATTATTGGTCCGCACCCCGCCCGGGGCTATCGACCGGGCGACGGCGGCGTGGTGGCTGTAGCTCAGTTGGCAGAGCACCGGGTTGTGGTCCCGGTTGTCGTGGGTTCAATTCCCATCAGTCACCCAGTTGGTTGTGCTGCTCAGGCCCCCTCCTCGGAGGGGGCCTGAGTCGTTCCAGGGGCCCGATAGGGGCATCCACGACGAAGCCCTCTCCGCGTGGGAGAGGGCTTCGTCGTTCGGGTCAGGCGGTCGGCGTGGGGGACGGGGTGACCGCGCCGTCCGGCGTCGGCGTGGTGTCCGGGTCCGCGGGAGGCTCGTACGGCAGGGCGCTGCCCTTGACGTATTCGTCCCAGCTCATGTTCCAGTCGGTCCAGCCGTTGCCGTTCTGCAGCTTGCGCTCGGTGCCCTTGACCGTGATCGGGTCACCGATCTGGGTGTTCTTGAACAGCCAGTCGCCGTTGGCCATCGACACGTTCACGCAACCGTGCGAGACGTTCACGCTGCCCTGCTGGCCCTCGGACCAGGGCGCCGCGTGGATGAACTCCCCACCCCAGGTGAGGCGCTGCGCAAAGTCAATCTTGGTGCGGTAGCCCTCTTCCGGGCCCAGCTCCTCGAACGTGTCGAAGACCGTCTTGCGCAGCTTCTCGATCACGACCATGGTGCCGCTGGACGACGGGGTGCTCTTCTTGCCCAGGCTGACGGGGATGGTCTTGATCACGGAGCCGTTGCGGGTCACCGTCATCCGCTTGGTCTTGTTGTCCACCGTCATGACCGTCGCAGCGCCGATCTTGACGTCCACGCTGAGGTCGGCGCGGCCGTACCAGCCCTCACCCATCGGCAGACCGCCGGCCTGCACCCGGTAGGAGATCTTGCTGTCGGCCTTCCAGAACTCCTTCGGCCGGTACCGGATTTCGGTGGGGCTGACCCAGTGCCAGATGCCCTCCTGCGCCGGCGTCGACGTCACCGTCATGCGGCGCTGCACGTCGTCGCGGTAGTCCTCCGGGATGTTCCGGCTGAACTTCACGATCAGCGGCATGCCGACCCCGACCACCTGGTTGTCGCCGAGGAAGCTCGTCACCCGTACCTGGTTGTTCGGCTTGGCCATCGTGGTGAAGGTGCTGGTCGCGGTGGCCGGACGGTCGTCGTCGCCGGTGGCGGTGACGGTCGCCGTGTAGGCCGTGCCGTACTCCAGTGCGCCGGCCGGCAGCCACGTCCTGCCATCTGCCGCGAGGGTGCCCTCGACGGCCTTGCCGGCCGCGTCCTTCAGCTCGACAGCGGTCTTCACGGCGTCCTTGGTGGTGAAGGTGATGCCGGTGGACGCTGGCACGTCCTTGGCATCGGCCGCCGGTTCGCTGATGGTCGCCGCCGCCTTCGGTGCCGGAGCCTCGTCGCCGCCCTGCCAGGAGGACGGCTTGCCGCCGTCGCCGTCGGTGCAGGCGGAGGTGAAGGCCAGCGCCACGGCGAGGAGCCCTGCCGCGAACACGCGGCGTCGCCCACCGCGCCTGATCAGCTGGTCCTGGCTAGCTCGCATGATTCCCTCACAGTCGTGGTCGCTGCCCCATCGTCTCCTACTGACGCGCCAGAGCCGGCCCCGGTTGCGGAGGGTGAACCGAAACACGCCGACGATGATGCCGGATTTTTGCTAATATCCGGCGTTTCGTGAGCCTGGCTCGTCTCCGTACCGGGACTGAGGGGTCGCCGCGGCGTCGTCGCAGCGCGGGAATGCAAGGGTACGCGCCGGCCCGGCCATCGGCAGGGCCGGCGCATCGATGCCGGGCGGCTCAGAGCGCCGGGCCGGCCCCACCCTTGGGTACGGGTAGTGCGCTGCCCTTGATGAACGCCGACCAGCTCAGGCTCCACGCCGTCCAGCCGTTGCCGGCGGCGATCTTGCGCTCGGTGCCCTTCACCGTGATCGGGTCACCGATCCGCGTCTTCTCGAACAACCACCGGGCGTTCACCATCGACACGTTCACGCAGCCGTGCGAGACGTTCTGCCGCCCCTGCACGTGCTCCGACCACGGTGCGGCGTGGATGTACTCGCCACCCCAGGTGAGCCGCTGGGCGAACTGGATGTCGGTGACGTAGCGGTTGGCCGGGTCCGGGTCGTCGCGGGTGTCGAAGGTCGTGGCTTCCTTCTTCTCCATCACGACCATCGTGCCGCTGGACGACGGCGTGCTCTTCTTGCCCAGGCTCACCGGGATGGTGCGCACCAGCGCGCCGTTCTCGTACACCAGCATCTTCTTGTTGGCGTTGTCGACCTTCATCTCGAAGGACCGGCCGATCTTCGCGGTCGCCTTACGGTCCATGTCGCCGTACTTGCCGTTGCTCAGCGGCATCCCGGCCAGGGCGATCCGCACGGTGATGGTCGTGCCGGGCTTCCAGTACTCCGGGGCCCGGTAGTAGGCCTGCGTGCCGTTGCCGACCCAGTGCCATGCCCCCGGCTGCGGCGGGTCGGTGCGGACGAACATCCGCTTCTGCACCGCCGCCCGGTCCTTCTTCGGGATGCCCGGGTGGAACTCGGCGACCACCGGCATGGCCACCCCGTAGCTCTTGTCGTCGAAGAGATACAGGCCGGACCCGATGGTCGACTTCGGCTTGGCCATCGTGGTGAAGCTGCTGGTGCCCTGGCTGCTCGTGCCGTCGGACCCGTTCGCCGTCACCGTGGCGGTGTAGCGGGTGCCGAACTTCAGCGGGGCGGACGGCACCCAGGCCGAACCGTCGGTGCGCAGCTTGCCCTCCACCGAGCCCCCACCGTCCGCCGTCAGCGTGACCGCGGACACCTTTCCGCCGTTCGGGAGCTTCGCGCTGATCTCCGTGCTCGCCGGCCGGTCCTTCGTGCCGTCGGCCGGGCTCAGCGTGAGCGTCGGTCCGCTCGGCGTGCTCGGGGTGGTCGGTGCCGAGGGCGCGGACGAGCCAGCTTCGGCACCCGCGCCCGCCGGCGACGTCCCGCCAACGAATTCCGGCTTCTTCTCGTCGCCGCACCCGGTCAGTGCCAGCGACGCCACCAGAGCCAGAGCGCCCACCACCGCCCCGGCTCGCGTGAACCGTGTCATCCCCACCTCTGTTCTCGCGTACCTGGCGGACATCGTGCCGCATCGACGCCGCAACCCACGTCCCTGCCTTGAGCCGGCTGGCCGGTTTGGGGCTTTTTGCCGGCAAAGCTCGACCGAAGGGGGGAGCCCGGTAACCGGATTGGAGCCCGGGTTTCGGGGGTGCTAATGTTCTCTCCGTTGCCGAACGAGCGCCGCTAGCTCAACTGGCAGAGCAGCGGACTCTTAATCCGCGGGTTCGGGGTTCGAGTCCCTGGCGGCGCACCAACGATGAAGGTCCTGACCTGGCAGATCCCTGCCGGTCAGGGCCTTTTTCGCGTACGCCGGTGCGACGAGGCGCGATATCGGCGGCTAGAGGCGGAGTGCGGCCCTGACAAGATCGGCGACAGCTCGGGAACGGCTGTGCGGAGGCCAGGCGATGACTGTGGTGACTTCCGGCGCGTCCACGATCGGCACGGCGACGAGATCTTCGTTCAGCTGGGATCGGGCGGACTCGGGCACGACCAGCAAGGTCCGGCCAAGGGCGGTGAGCTGGAAAAGTTGGGAGTGGCTCTGGGCCTCAGGACCGGGGCCGTCGGGATAGGTGCCGTCATGCGCCGGCCAGCGCGGTAGAGGCAGGTCCGGCAGCTCGGTCACCTCGCTCAGCTGCACACTCTCGCGAGTGGTGAGGGGATGGCCGGCCGGGAGGATGGCGACCTGGCCCTCGGTGAGCAGTTCCTCGGTGTCGAGCCCCGTCAGGTCGTCGAACGGGTGGTGAAGGATCGCGACGTCGGCACGGCCGGTCCGCAACAGTCGTTCCTGTTCGCCGGGGCCACACAGCACCACGTCGACGTCGACCGATCCGGGTTCGGTGGAGTAGGCGTGCAGCAGCTTCGCGAGCAACTCGCTGGACGCTCCGGCCTTGGTCGCGAGGACGACGCTGGCGTGACCGGTGACGGAGAGAGCTGCGCGTCGGGCGCGATGTTCGGCAGCTTCCACAGCGTCCAGCGCTGCTCGTCCCTCGTGCAGCAGGACCGCACCGGCTTCGGTCAGGGTCACCGAGCGGCTGTCACGCTTCAGCAGGGTGGCACCCAGACGGCGTTCGAGCTGACTGATCGCCCGCGACAATGGCGGCTGGGCCATGCCCAGGCGTTGCGCCGCGCGGCCGAAGTGCAGTTCCTCGGCCACGGCGACGAAGTACCGCAGCTCTCGTGTCTCCACGTGTCCAGCCTAGCCCGCAACGGAGGCGGCGATACCTTCCGGGTATCGCCCATGACTCAGGTGGTCTTGGACGACTCGCGGGCCGTGACCCACAGTCGAAGACATGAGTGACAAGAAGATTGCCCTGGTCACCGGGGCCAACAAGGGCATTGGGTACGAGATTGCGGCAGGCCTGGGTGCGCTGGGCTGGAGCGTGGGTGTCGGCGCGCGCGACCAGACCCGGCGGGACACGGCGGTGGCACGGCTGCGGGACGCCGGCGTCGACGCCTTCGGTGTCCCGTTGGATGTCACCGACGACCGTAGTGTCGCCGCCGCAGCCGATCTGATCGCCGAACACGCCGGACGCCTCGATGCCCTGGTCAACAACGCCGCGATCACCGGCGGCGGACAGCAGCAGCCGAGCAGTGCCGATCTGGCCGTCCTCCGCACTGTGGTGGAGACCAACGTCATCGGCGTCATCCGGGTGACGAACGCGATGCTGCCGTTGCTCGGCCGCTCGACCTCACCGCGCATCGTGAACATGTCCAGCGGCGTCGGTTCTCTGACCCGGCAGTCTGGCCCCGACGGTGACACCACCACAGGTCCGGTCTCTGTGGCCTACGCGCCCTCGAAGTCGTTCCTGAACGCGGTGACCCTTCAGTACGTCCGGGAACTGGCGGACACGAAGATCCTCATCAACTGCGCCTGCCCGGGCTTCGTCGCCACCGACCTCAACGGCTTCCGTGGCGTGCGTACTCCCCAGGAGGGCGCGGCGACCGCCATCCGCCTGGCCACACTGCCCGACGGGGGCCCCACCGGCGGCTTTTTCGAGGACGCCGGTGTGGTGCCCTGGTAACGGCTCGCGGCTCTCACGCCCGGCCCGACGCCGATCGGCTTCGGGCCGGGCGCGCAGTCGACGCTGCGCCACTCTCACCTGCGGAGAGCTTCAGTAATCGATGTTGATGGCAGCGATCTGACGGGTGCCGTTGAAGACGATGGCGGGGCCGGCGAAACGGGAGCTGGCGTAGGTCAGCGCCTGCTTGTGCCCGGGACTGTTGAACCAAGCGTTGATCATCTGCTCGGGGGATGAGTTGCCCGAGGACGCCCACAGAACCTCATGGCCGCAGTGCTCGAAGGCGCCCGTATCCAGGTTCTGCTTCACGCAGGTTTCCGCAGCGCGTTGCTCCGTCGTGCGCAGCTCGACAGCGGGCAGTCCGAGCGCGCGGCGCCGCTCGTTGAGCAGCACCAGCAGACGCTGTTCCGCGGCAGACACGCCGGTGGACGTGCTGGCAGGCTTGGTCGGCGACCTGGTCGGAGTCGGCGGCCTGGTCGGTGACTTGGTTGGCGCCGGCGACTTGGTGGGGGCGGAGGCCGGGCGCGAGGTGGTCGGGGACGCGTCGAGCGCCGTCGGGGAAGGTGAATCGAGTGCGGACCCGGGTGTCTCGGAGGCGGATGCGGTGATCGCGGTCGAGGGCTGGGCGGCTGTCACGCTCGCCGGTTGCTGGCTCGGCCCGGCCTTGTAACCGGCGACGACGATCCCCGCCCCTCCGACCAGGGCGACGGCCGCGAACGCGCCGACCAGGGCCTTGGGCAGGGACAGGACCGCGACGCGGGCCTGCTGCGGCAACCCGACGATCTTCGCGCGTGTGCCCGCCGACGCGACGCCGTGTGACGGGCCCGCCGAGGCGACGCCGTGTGACGCGCCCGCCGACGAGATGCCCTGCTGCGCGCCGGTGATGCCGTGCACCTGATGTGTGACGCGGGAGGCGAGGTCGGGCGGGAACGGCGTGAGCGCCATGCCGGCCAGCAGCCGTTCGGCCGGTACCAGATCGAACGTGGCATCCGGGCAGTGCGCGCAGGTCCGAATGTGCCGCGCCAGCCGCTTGCGCCACACCGGCGCCGGTCGGCCGTCCCAGTCGGACGCCATGTCGAGCAGGCCGCCGCAGCCGGGTCGCGTGGTGAGGGCTCGCACCACCAGCCGAGCGGTGTCCAATTGCGCCTTCATGCGGGCCACGCGGACGGTCACGTGATGTGGGTCCAGTTGCAGGGCCTCGGCCAGGTCGGCGCGGGAGAGGTGACCGGCTTCGGCCAGCCACCACAGGGACAGCAGGTGGCGGTGGTCGTCGTCCAGCCAGCGCGTGGCAAGGGCGACCTCGCGGCGCTGATCGGACAGGCGAAGCTGGGTGAGGGTCAGGTCCTCGAAGTCGGATCCCGGGTCGATCAGGTTGTCGATGTCCTCCGGCGGTGCCGGTGTGGTGTGCCGGAACTGCTGGTGTGCACGGACCTCGTTCATGGTGACGGCCACCAGCCACGACCGGAAGACACCCGGATCGCGTACGCCCGCCAGCCCTCGCACGACGCTCAACATCGTGTTCTGCACCACGTCGTCCACATCCGCTGATCGGTTCAGTGCCCGACCCACGATGTTGTACACCAGTGGCAGATAGTGCGAGACCAGCTCGTCCATCGCCGCCTGGTCCCCGCGGCGTGCCGCGTCCACCACCGCCGACAGGTCAGTCCTGTTCGGGTACGCGTGATCGGTCACGCTCACAACCTCGCCTTCACGAAAAATCGCCGTACACCGTGGGAGATTGGTTGGCACCCGTCCAGGTCACACAAACTGGCGTCGTCACCGTCGAAACGCCCTGACGGTACGGGGCTCCGGCGGTCGGCCAACGACAGGCGTTCCAGGTCGCGGCGCTGATCGCTTCCGCGTCACCCAGCATGTCCGGGGTCCACGCTACGGTCTCCGCCATGCCGATGATCACAATCGCCGATGAAGCGACCGGTGGGCCGAGCGTTGCCGAGTGGACAATGGAAATCTTCGACGAGACAGTCCGTCTCGACGAGCTGATCCGCCGGCGAGTGGTCCTGGAAGTCGCCGAGTCCGGCGCGGGCGTCGATCCGGAGGAACGGACCCGGGCGACGCTCAAGGCGTTCGGCCGCAACGGTTTCGTGGTGCTGGTCGACGACCGTCAGGTCACCAGCCTGGACGACACGGTCCACCTGCACGCAGGCTCCCGGGTCACGTTCCTCAAGCTCGTCCCGCTGGTGGGTGGCTGATGGACACGTTCGACCCGGAGCAGGCGCTGCGCGACGTGGTCACCGCCTTCAGGAGGCGGTCCGAGCGCTGGGAAAACGCTCTCAACGACACTGATCAGCGGGACTTCGTCGATCAGGTGGCCGTGGTGTGCGGCTGGGCGCCGGCCAGCACGAGCCGGACGCTGCTCGCCGCGCTCAACGATCCGAACGGCCCGTACGACCTTGCTTCGCCGCAGATCGAGTTGTTGCCGGAGGCGACGTGCCAGGCGGAGCTGCTCAGCTCCGCCATCGCGACGCTGGACGGTGCCGAGGCGCTGGACGGCGCCGAGGCGGATCACGAGCGTCGTGTCGCCGCGGCGATGACGGTGATCGGAAGCCTGCCACGCCACCACAACATCACCAGGGAATCCTCATGGGGGGCCGCCTGCCGCGAGATGTGGGAGCGGGTTGAGCAGATCCTGGCCGCGCAACCGGTGCAGGTCCGGCAGAGGGTGTTCGACGCGTTGGTCGTGCCCGGGCAGGACAGGGATGGGCTGACCACGTTCATCCGTGTTCTGCTCTCGGGCGGTGGGCTGAACGGCGCCGCCTGGCTGGACCGGCTGGGCGGCCAGGCGTGGCTGGGATTCGGTCGGTGGAGCACGTCGCTGGTGAGCTTCACCCGGGAGTCGCTACAGGCCGAGCACCTCGCCGGGCGTTCGCATCCGGCGGCGCTGGCGACGTGGCGTCGGACGCGGATCGAGCGCGCATACTCCCTCATGGGTGAGGACGACCTGGCGATGTGGCCGCTCGTCAACGTCGGTGAGCAGTGGGCTGACCGGGCCGTCGCGGACATCGAGGCGATGCCGGAGGGGCGCCGATCCGGGTGGCAGACGTTGCTTGCCCACTGCCTGCTCGGCGCGGACAAGGCGCGGCCGACGGCCGTCTGGCAGAAGAGCGCCCGGGTTCTGCTCGACGCGGTCGGCGTCGACGAGTTCACCGAGCGGCTCGACGACTGGCTTCCGCTGGTGGGTCTGCCGCGCAGTCTGCCGCTGGGCATGACCACGTGCTGCCCCGGTCACGTCGACGATTACCCGCCCCGGTTGGTCGACCGGCACAACGTCGGGGTGCTGTGGGGCCTGCTCTGGGCGCGAGCGATGTGCCCGCCGTCGGAGGAGACCCTGCGCAGTCTCGGCCACATCGCGGAACGGGCCGCCCGCAAGGTTCCCGGGCACGGTCCGTCGAGCCCGAAGCTGGCGAACGTCGCGGTCGCGGTGCTCGTCGACACCGATCACCCCGCCGCCCTCGCGCAGCTCGCCAGGCTGGCGTCGCGGCTGACCTACAAGAGCACGCTCCGCATCGTCGAGAAGGGCCTGACCACGCACGCCGAGGCGCTCGGCATCGGCCGTGAGGACGTCGAGGAGATGGCGCTGCCCGGCTTCGGGCTGCCACTCGCGGACAAGCTGGGTGACAGCTCGTACGAGGTCGAGGTGCGCGGTGTCGACGCCACAGTGGTGTGGCGCAACTCCGACGGCAAGGTGGTCAAGACTCCTCCGGCTCAGGTGCGCAAGGACCACGGCGAGGAGTTGAAGGAGCTGAAGGCGACAGTCGCGGACATCGGCGCGACGCTGATCGGGACCCGCGACCGCCTTGAGGGGCTGCTGCGGCGCGACCGCGCGTGGACCGTCGAGCAGTGGCAAGAACGGTTCCTGGACCACCCGCTGGCCCGGACCCTGGCCCGACGGCTGATCTGGACCGTCGACGGCGTTGCCTATTGCTGGGGCTCCGACGCCCTGCGGACCGTGGACGACACGGTGTTCGAGCCCGCTTGCGACGCCACGGTGCGGCTGTGGCACCCGGTCGACGATCCGACCACGGTCCTGGCCTGGCGGGACTTCCTGGCCCGGCACACGATCACCCAGCCGTTCAAGCAGGCGCACCGCGAGCAGTACCTGCTGACCGACGCGGAGCGGGCCACCGGCACGTACTCCAACCGCTTCGCCGCGCACATCGTGCGCCAGCACCGTCTCATCGCGCTGCTGTCCCGGCGCGGCTGGTCGCACGTTCGACACCGCAACGACGGCGCCAGCTACCAGGACCCCTGGCTGGCTCTTCCGGACTGGGAGCTGCGCGCCGTGCTGCACATCGCCGGGATCGAGGATCAGGGCGACGACCTGATGTTCGACACGATGGGGACCGACCAACTGGTGTTCCTCCGGGGGGAACGCACGCCGGTGCCGCTGGAGGAGGTTCCGGCGGTCGTGCTGAGCGAGGTGATGCGCGACGTCGACCTGTTCGTTGCCGCGGCCGGGGTGGGCAACGACCCCAACTGGTACGACGGTGGTCCCCAGGGCCGGTACCGCGACTACTGGTCGCAGAACAGCTTCGGCGACCTCAGCCCGCCCGCTCGGACGCGCCGGGATGTGCTGGCCGAGCTGATTCCCCGGCTGGCGATCGCCGACCGGTGCACGTTCACCGACCGGTTCCTCGAAGTGCGGGGTGATCTGCACACCTACCGCATCCACTGCGGCTCGGGCAACATCCTGATCGCCCCGGAGGACCGGTATCTGTGCATCATCCCCGACTCGGCGAAGGCGAAGCAGCCGGAGATGTACCTGCCCTTCGAGGGCGACAGCCGGCTCGGCGAAATCATCAGCAAGGCGTTGCTGCTGGCCGCCGACGAGAAGATCAAGGACCCGGTGATCCTGCGCCAGTTGGCGCGGTGACGGTCAGCTGGAGGTCCGCTTCGGGAGCAGCAGTTCCTCGTGGTCGAGTTCCCGTTCCAGGACGCGGAGCTCCTCATCCGGCAGCCGGCCGGAGTCGCGCCAGCGCACGAGTTCCTCGCGCTGCGCGTCGATGGTTGTCCGCCGGACACGAAGCGCCGTCTCGTACTCCGGTGAGGTGGGCATCTCGGATGAGCCGCTCTGCTCCAGATGGTCCAGCCGCCCGCGGTAGCGCGCCAGTCGGGCCAGCAGCTGCGTACGGATGGTGTTGACGGCCACCGTGCTGTCCGGCTCCGCGGCGGCAACCTCGTCGAGGCGGGCCAGGGCGGCCTCGACCGCCGCCGAGCGGGCCTCGTTGCGTACGCGGGCCTGGTCTGTTTCGTTGGCGCGCAGGCCCAGCATCCGCACGAGCGGCGCGAACGTCATGCCCTGCCCGACGAGTGTCACCAGGACTACCACGAAGGTGCAGAACAGCAGGAGGTCACGGTCGGGAAAGGGTGCGCCGCTGTCGGTGGTCAGCGGCAGGGTGAAGATCGCGGCCAGGCTGATCACGCCACGGGTGCCGGACCAGCTCAGTGCCACCACTTCACGGGAGGTGAGTCGGCGGGCGTTGCGGTCAGCGCGCTCGATCTGCCGGGCAGTCCCGGGTTCGTCCGGGTCGTCCTGCTCGGAAATGCCGCCCAGCCGGGTGTGCAACGACCGGGGGAGGGACTGGGTCATCACCAGCCACGCGGGGCGCAGCAGGAGCACCACGCCGACCGACACCGCGACGGCGATGACGATGGTCGACGTGTCGTACTGACGCAGGCCCTTGACGACTTCGGGAAGCTGCTGGCCGATCAGCAGGAAGACGAAGCCTTCGAGGAGGAAGTCGACCAGCCGCCACACCGCGCTGGTCTGCAGCCGGGCGGCGCCAGAGGTGAGCTGGGGTGTCTTGTGGCCGACGATCAGCCCGGCGATCACCACGGCGAGCACCCCGGAGACGTGCAGTTCCTCGCCCAACAGGTAGGCCACGAACGGTGTCGCGAGCGAGATGGCGTTCGACAACAGTGGGTCCGCGGTGAACGGTCGGGCCAGACGTACCAGCCAGGCGACGGCCGCTCCCACGGCGACCCCGCCGACCGCCGCCAGCACGAACTGGCCCACGGCGGACGGGAACGAGAACTCACCACCCACGGCGGCGGCCACCGCGACGCTGAGCATCGTCAGCGCGGTGGCGTCGTTGAGCAGCCCCTCGCCCTGAATGATCGTGACCATCTTCGGCGGCAGGTTGACCCGGCGGCCCACCGCCAGGGCGGCCACCGGGTCGGGCGGCGCGATGGCGGCGCCGACCGCGATCCCGGCAGCGAGCGTCGCCCCGGCGACGAAAAGGTGGAAACCGATGCCGACCAGCACCCCGGTGAGGAGCACCAGCACCACGGACAGGCTGACCACGATGCGGAGGTTCCGGCGGATGTCCAACAGCGAGGAGTCCAGTGCGGCGCTGTAGAGCAACGGCGGCAGCACGATCATGAGCACCAGGTCGGGATCAAGACCGATGTTGGGCCCGGGGAGCAACGCGTACGCGATGCCGATGAGCGGCAGAAGCGCCGCGGCCGGCAGGCCGGTGCGGGCCGCCACCCACCGCACGACGACGATCACCGCGACAGCGGCGAGCACGAACAACAACATCGAGTGGGTGCTCACCTGGTTACTTCCCCCTGGAGCGGCGCGAGGTTCCTCGGATCCACTGCGGCTCGCGGCCGAGCCGGCCGTTCGGCACCGTTTTGGCGCCGGGCAGCGCAGCATGCAGCGGTAACGAGCGTACCCGCTTGATCAACCGGGCCTGGCGGACTGCTGGACACGGCCACCGCGCCCCGGCTGGGACCGGTCCCCGACAGAGCGTGCGGAGACCGGCCGTCGCGCCCCTACAGTCCGCACCATGAGGTGGACGGTGCGACTCGCGGCCACGTTTCCCGTACTGCTGACCGCCCTGGCGGCCGGCGCGGTGAGCGCCGCCGCGGCGCCCGCCGACGGCGGCCTCGGCCTGGCCATGCGGCCCGGCCAGGCCGACTACCGGGCCGGCGACCAGGTCCGCCTCGACCTCACGGTCACGAACACCACCGACGCGGCGTGCGCGCTGCCGACCAGCGCCGTCGGCACCGTCCAGGTGACCGGGGTACGCCTCGACGGGCGCGACCTCACGCCGACGCTGGCCCGCAGCTTCCACGACGACGGCATCGGTGCTGCCGCCACCGCCGGCCTCACCACCGTGGAGCCTGGTGCGACCACGACGGTGAGCCTGACCGGCGTACGCCTGCATGACGGTGACACGCCCGACGCGGTGGTGCTCCGCTCGGTGGCCGCCACCCCGGACGGCGGTGGCCTGGACACGCTCTGGCCGGTCGGCGCCCCCGGCCGGTACGAGGTGACCGCCGGCTACCTGCCACTGCCGGTGACCGGCGCGACCAGCGTCTGCGCGGGCGGGACCACGCTGCGGACCATCACCTTCACCGTTGGCGACGGCGGTGGCGTGACCGGCCAGCGCTGGCTGTGGCTCGCCGGCGGAGGGCTGCTGCTGGCGCTGCTCGGTGTCCCGTTGGTGGTGGTGCTGCTGCGGGCACGCCGCCGCCGGCCGAGCGCCGCCGCTGTGGCCCTGCTGCTGGTGTCCGTCGGCGCGCTGGTCGTCGGCGGCTCCCGACCGGCCCGGGCCGACTACGCGGTGGACCCGACCGGCGGCGTGCCGGTCAGCGGCGTCGACTTCCAGGGCGCGGTCGACAACTGCCTGAAGGGGTTCGCCGGGCCCGGAGGGGACCCGTCCGGCGTGCTGCCGCGGCTGCGCGACAAGAAGTCCCCCCGGGTGCGGATCATTCCGACCCCCGGTGGCTCGGGCGCGTTCGAGACCCCGGACAGCCCCGACGGGAAGGGTTCCTCGACGGTCACCTGGAATCCGACCTCCGTCGACCCGTACGGCGACGGCGTGACCCGGGACCCCTGTGCCGCGCTCTACCACGAGCTCAACCACGCCGATGACATCTCCCGGAGCAAGGTTCCGCAGGGCGATTGCGGCAGCACCGGCATCCGCACCGCCGAGGTGAAGGCGACACTCGCGGAGAACCGCTATCGGACGGCGAAGGGCCTGCCGCCGCGCACCGAGTACGACGGGAAGCCGCTGCCGAAGAACCTCGACGAGTGCAAGAAACCGGCGAAGAAGACGCCCCCGCCGAAGGGTCCGGTGAAGCTCTGCGAGGAGGGCGCGAACTGCGGCGGCAGCAACGGCGACCCGCACCTGGTCACATTCGACCGGGTCGCCTACGACTTCCAGGCGGTGGGCGAGTTCACGCTGGTCACCGCCACCGGCAACGACCCGCTGGAGGTGCAGGTGCGACAGGCGCCGATGGCCGGCACCCGGACCGCCTCGGTCAACTCGGCGGTCGCGTTCCGGATCGGCGCCCACCGGGTCGCGCTCACGCTCACCGACGGCGGCACCCGGGTGCACGTCGACGGCGCGCCACTGGCCGGGCCGCCGGAACGCACCGACCTGCCCGGCGGCGGTGCCCTCACCCGCCGCCCCTCCGACACCGGACCCACCAACGGGTACGACGTGACATGGCCGGACGGCTCTGCGGCTGCGGTGGACCAGATCGGCCACTACGGCTACCGCGTCCTGATCAAGCTCGCCGACGGCCGGGCCGGGAAGGTACGCGGCCTGCTCGGCGACTTCGACGGCGACCCGACCGATGACATCGCGCCCTCCTCCGGGACCGCGCTCACCCAGCCGGTGCCGTTCGCGCAGCTCTATCCGACGTACGCGGACAGTTGGCGGGTCACCCCGGACCGCTCGCTGCTGCACTACGACGACGGGCAGGACACCGGCACGTTCACCGACCGCGCCTTCCCCGAACGGGAGGTCACGGTCGGCGACCTAGACCCGGCCCGCCGCGCCACCGCCGAGCAGGTCTGCCGGTGGGCCGGCGTCACCGCCCCCGCCCAGCTCGCCGAGTGCGTCTTCGACGTCGCGGTCAGCGGTCGCCCCGAGTTCGCGGTGGCCGGCGCCACCACCGAGCGGGTCGCCCCGCCCGCCAACACGCCGATCACCGCCGTACCCGTGGCGACCGCCAGCCTGACCCCCGGCGGGGAGCCGCTGACATTCCCCGGCCGGGCCGGCGACGTCGTCTTCGTCGACGCCACCGCGCCCGGGATGGGTAACCGCTGCTCGCCGTACACGCTCACCGACCCGACCGGCCGGGAGATCGCGAGCGGCTGCGCCATCAACGGCGTCGGCTACATCGACCGCGTCGACCTCACCGCCACCGGCAACTACGCCGTGCGGGTCACCGCCGCCCCCGGCGACACCGGACGAGCCGCCATCCTGGTGTACGCGGCTCGCGACGTCGACGGCACGCTGCAAGCGAACGGCCCGGCGGTCACCGCGACACTGGAACAGCCCGGCGCACGCGCCCGGTACCGGTTCACCGGGCGGCAGGGTGAGCGCGTCTTCGTCGAGGTGCCCACAAGCACACTGACCGACCAGTGCTCCCCGCTGGAACTGCGCGACACCGACGGCCGGCTGCTGCACAGCGGCTGCGTGATCAACGGCGTCGGCGAGATCGACGGCACGCTGCTGCCCGCCGACGGGACGTACACCGTGGTGGTCGACCCCAGCGGACGCGGCACCGGCGCGACCACACTGCGGCTCGTCAGCAGCCGCGACCGGGCGGCGACGATCACCGTCGGCGGGCCGCAGGTCGTCGCCACCGTCGACCAACCCGGCGCGGTCACCACCTACCGGTTCACCGCCAACGCCGGCACGTCGGTGAGGCTGACCGCGACCGCCTCCGACCTACCCGACCAGTGCGGCGTGCTGGAGCTACGCGCCCCCGATGGCAGCCCCATCACCAGCGGCTGCGTGGTCAACGGGGCCGGCGACATCGCGCCGACAGTGCTGCCGGCCTCTGGCACGTACTCCCTGGTGGTGGACCCGTCCGGGATCGCGACCGGGCAGGTCACGCTGACGCTGCGGTAATGCTTGTTCGGGGCCGCGTCCGGGGCGTGCTACCGTCTCGTCCCGTTGCCGGCGAGCGCCGCTAGCTCAACTGGCAGAGCAGCGGACTCTTAATCCGCGGGTTCGGGGTTCGAGTCCCTGGCGGCGCACCAGCAGTAACACCTCCAGGGCCGGTCACGACGACCGGCCCTGAAATCTGTGGGTGGACATTCTGGGGCGCGTCGAGCAGATGGACAGCCGGCTCTGACTCTTCGATGGTCTGCGGCGGCTCGCCCTCGCACCTCGCCTCGGCACTCGCGCGGCGGCCCCTACCCTGTGGACATGGCAGGGCTTGGTCGAAATAGATTGTGGTGTCATTGATGTACCCACGCATGGCGTCGGCCGCGGCGATCCCTGATGCGATCCGGGCGGACGTGGAGACGCTGTGGCGCTACCACGACATGCGTCACGAGTTGCGCCCGTGCGACGTGGGGATCGGGTTGGGCAGTCACGATCTCGGCGTGGCCGTCATCGCGACGCGCTTGTTTCACGAGGGACTGTTCCCGAGGATCGTGTTCACCGGCGCGAACGCCCCGACGACCGTCGAGCGGTTCCCGCGTGGAGAAGCAGTGCACTACCGCGAGTACGCCGTTGAGCAGGGTGTGCCCCCGGAAGCGATTCTCGTGGAGCCGCGTGCCACGAACACCGCCCAGAACCTGGAGTACTCGCGTCAGCTCCTGACCGAACACCGGATCCCGGTGAAGTCGGTGCTGATCATGTCTCGGCCCTACCAACAGCGTCGGGCCTACGCCACCTGCAGGCTGATGTGGCCGGAGGTCGATGTGGTGTGCGCGTCGAACCCACTCGAACTGGACGACTACGTGAGCAGCATCGGTGACCCTCGACGGGTGGTGGACATGCTGGTAGGCGACACGCAGCGGATCGAGGTGTACGCGGAGCGCGGGTTGGCGATCCCGCAGGAGATGCCGGACGAGGTACGGGCGGCCTTCGAGCGCCTGGTCGCGGCTGGCTACACGAGCCGGCTGATTTGAGCCCAGCTACCAGCGCGGTCCTCCCGACCGAACGCCCATCCTGTCGCTGAGTTCAACGGCCAGTCGAGGTGGCCGGGGGCGGGTGAGGATGTCGCGGACGAGGTCGCGGGAGAGCTGGTGGTAGCGCACCTGATCAGGGCCGATGACCTCGGCCTGCAGGAGCGCCGCGAGCGCGTCGTCGATGCGGTTCCACCGGGCAAGGGCTCGGGCGGTTTCGATGGCGTGCCGGACCTGCCGCTCTACGGGCACGGTGCTGGTGTCGAGTGGGGCGCCGATGGCGATGGCGCGTTGCACGTCGCCGAGTTCCATCGCCACTGTCGTCGCTGTTCACCGCTGCGTTGATCGGGCAGCACGGGTGGTCGAGAATCGATGCCGTGGAGGACGTGGATCTGTCGCAGGAATGGGCCCTGTTGCTGGGCGAACTTGACCGGCACGTGTCTTCGGGGCGGCTCTCGCCGGACACGGCGACGTTGTCCGATCTGATGCGCACCTACCAGGTGCCGGGGGTCAGCATCGCCGTCGGGCACGTGAGCGGGCGGCTGTGGGCGACCGGCTACGGCGTCACGGGTGGTGAGGCGTCGACGCCGGTGACCGCAGGCACCGCGTTCGCGGCCTGTTCGATCAGTAAGCATGTCGCCGCGTTCGGGGCGTTGCTGCTGGTTCAGGACGGTGTGCTGGATCTGGATGCCGACATCAGCGGGTACCTCACCTCGTGGCAACTGCTCGACCGCGCGGGTCAGCGAACTCGGGTGACGGTACGACAACTGCTGGCGCACACCGCCGGTTTGTCCGACACCTGGTATCGCGGCTACGCCGCGGATCGCGCCCCCTCGCTGTTGCAGGTCCTGGAGGGCGGCGGCTCCACGACCACCCCACCGGTTCGGTCGACCCTTCTGCCGGGCAGCCGTTTCCGGTACTCGGGCAGCCACTACTCGGTGCTCCAGCAGTTGATGGCGGACGTGACGGGGACCCCGTTCGAGGACCTCATGCGATCGCTGGTCCTGGAACCGCTGGCCATGGCCGACAGCAGCTTCGACCAGCAGTTTCCGCACCAGCGACAGCATCCGGTGGCTCGTGGCCATCATGGGGGCGGCGCCGGGGTGCCCGGCGGTTGGCGGGTGCAGCCGGAGACGGCGGCAGCTGGGTTGTGGAGCACCCCGACCGACCTGCTTCGGCTCGACCTGGAGATCGCCCGGGCGGCTTCGGGGGACTCGAAGCTGCTCAGCCGCGACCTGGCCACCGAGATGTGGACACCGCAGATCCCTGGCGGCGTCTACGGGCTCGGCACCGAGCTCGCCGACCAGGCCGGTTGCCGACGGTTCGGGCACACCGGGCAGAACGTCGGCTATACCTGCTTCTCCTACGTCTGGCCCGACAGCGGCACCGCGGTCGCCGCGATGACCAGTTCCGAGGATGGGTGGGAGTTGCTGGCCAGCATCCGTGCCGCCGGCGACCGTTGTTACGCCACCGATGTCACCGACGAACCGCTTGGTGACGTGGCGGGCCGTTACGTCCTGCGCGACGACTACCCGATCGACATCGCGGTCAGCGACGGCCACCTGACCTTCTCCGCGGCCGCCCAGGAGCCGGTCGTCCTGCTGGCGGAGCCGGGCGGTCGCTACCTGCACCCGGGGCTCGATCTGGAGGTCCGGTTCGTGCAGACCGACGACCACCATCGCGTCCTGGAGCTGCGGCAGGAAGGAGTCACGCAAACCGCGAGCAACCGGACCGTACGCAACGACTGACTGCTGGGGAGCCCCGTCGATGAACCGGCACGTTGCCGGCGCCCGGAGGCGCCGGCAACGCTTGTGTCAGTTGGCGTGGGTCAGGCGTGTGGTGATGCGCAGACCGGTGAGGGTGTCGTTCAGCCACGGCACCCGCTCGCGGTGCAGCCCGGCGGTCATCTGGTCCGCCCAGGTCTCGTACCGTTGGGTGAGCGCGTTGGCACGCGACCGCGCGCTGGTGATCAGGCAGTCGCCGAGGGGGTCACCGGGCAGGTTGGACGAGTCGACAGCGGGCTCGCAGGGCAGCTTGAGGCTGACCTGGTCGCGCAGCGGGCGGCTGGTGTCGGGCGAACACGGTGCGGGCCCGCAGAGCGCGTAGTTCCCGCCCGCCTTCGCGTAGGCGTTGCCGATCTTGGCGTCCGTCGGCATGTTCACCGGAATCTGGTACTGGCCGAACAGGTTCGCGGACAACACGTCGTCCGAGTCGAGGGCGTTGGGCAGACCCAACCGGGTGTACGCCTGGAGCAGCCGCGCGGACGTGTTCATTTTCTTCAGCGCGGTGGGCACCGGCCCGTTGACCTGGGTGCTCAGCTCGCGTACGCGGTCGTAGAGGGACTTCTGTCGGGCTTGCAGGAAACCGCGCAGGGTCGGCGTGAGCGAGGTGTCCAGGGCCGTGTTGTTGATGGCCGTGGCGGCGCTCGCGAAGGCGTAACGGCCGGAGGGCCACTTCTGGGTCAGGGCCTGCTCGGGGGTGGTCTCGTTGTTGCAGCTGAAGAACTCGCAGTAGACGTGGTAGACCTGCTCGCCGGGCCAGGTGTAGTCGGCGGTCCGTGAGTTCTGCCAGGCCGTGGACGAGTTCAGCCGGAACCGGCTGTGGATCTGCAACCGCAGCTTGCCGTAGGAGCGGATCACGCCTCCGTTGTCCGTCGTCCGGGTGTGGACCCAGCTCGGCGTGTAGCAGTAGCCGACCTCGGGCAACTCCCGTACGCCCGCCGGCGGCTCGCCGAGGCGCGGCGTGTACGCGTACTGGAGCGTTTGCACCATGTTCGACATCAGGTGGTAGCGGACGTTGCTGGGTCGGTCGATCTGCCGGGAGCCGTCGCACGCCGGCACCGTCGCCTCGTCGACCTTCGTTGGTGCCGGGGCGAGCGGCTTGTCCGTGTCCCAGAACAGGTCGTAGTTCTTGAGCACCTTGACCTGCACGCCATTGGCGTCGGGCTCCCAGCGGGCCTGGATCTCGTTGGTCCGGAAGGCGGCCAGCGCGGTCGACAGCTCGTTGGTGGCGGCGACGTACTCGTCGATCAGGCCCCTGATCAGGCTGTTGGCGTTGCCGTCGACCGGCCGACCGAAGCTGGCCGCGAGGTCCGCGATGCGGGTGCCCTCCGCCTCGATCTGCGCCGCGCGGCTGGTGCTGACCTGGGCGGCGTACGTCGGGTTCTGCAGCATCAACATGGAGTACGCCTGCGCGCCGAGGTTCCACACCGTCGGGTTGCCGACCGGCGTCGCCGGTTCGACCATCGACGGGTCACGCCCGCTGGCCACCCGAGCCAGGTAGTTGATCGACCGGGCCTCGCCGAAGCTGTTGAGCACGGTGGTCGGGTCGAGCGCCGGGTTGTCGGCGTCGGTCCTGGGCACCACGAAGGCGCTGCCGCTGGCCAACTGCGTGGCGGTCAGGTGGAACTCGTTCTCCGGGCCGACGAACTCGCCGTACGTGGGGATCGGTTGGCCGAAGTTCTCCAGGTAGCCGATGTACTGGTTGATGTCGGCGCGGGCGTCGTGCAGGGTGGCGTCGCCGATCGCGGCCAGGACCGTTGCGGCGATGTCCTCCAGGCGGAGGCCGAGCTGGGCGACCTGCTGCTGCACGAGGGTGATCTGCGCGGTGTTGCCGGCGATCGCCGCGTTCAGTTTGTCGAACTGGGCCATCATGTTCGCGTACACCGTGTTGATCTGGGCCTCGACCCGCGCGAAGCTGGCGCGCATCTCGTCGCCGAGGGCCCGCACCTCGTCGCGCAGTGCCTTGACCTGGGCGAGGATCTGCGCATCCAGCGACGGTCCGCTGCTGCCGAAGAGCCCGACGATCGACATCACGGCACCGAAGACGTTGCCGGTCATCGCCAACGTCGCGGTGCTGAAGATCGACCCCGCCAGCCCGCGGCCCGCGATCGCCGCCGCGTACTTGGAGATGGCGCTGATCGTGGTGAAGACCGCCTCGCCGATCACCTTGGACTTCTTGCCGGCGTCGGGGTCGGCGAACCCGATGATGGTCGACACCATACCCACCCCGGCCTTGACGTCGGAGATCGTCTGCTGCCGCGCCTTGTCCCGGTCCTCGGCGGCCTTCCTGGCCGCCGCGGTGCACTCGGCGCTCGGCGGCCCCTCCGGCGGACACTTGCGGTTGTTCTCGCCGATCTCAAGACGGATCTCCAAGCTCAGCCCGAGCAGCTGCGCGTGCAGCGAGGCGAGCTGCTGCTTGGCCGCCGCGACGTACGCCACCGGGTCGTCCCGCAGCGCCAGGATCGCGTCGAGGTCCACGTGCGAAAGCCCGGGATCCTGCGTGAGCTCCTCGTAGGTGCTGGTCACGTCCACCCCGACCGGTGCACCGAGCACTGTGTTCCAGGCGGTGGCGACCGGAGCACTGCCTGCCCCCGCCTGTCGGACCGCGGACCAGACGGCGGCGAGGCCGTCGTCACGACCGCGCAGCCACTGGGCGGTACGCAGGGCGCCGGAGGCGAGTTCCTCGCGGGTGTCCCACGGTTCGACGGTCTTTCCGATCACGGCCCCGACCAGCCCGGTGATCTCCGGCGAGGTCCGGGTGTCGCCGCCGGGCGCGCCGAGCAGGATGTCGACGGACCTGAGCAGCAGGTCCTGCTCGGGCACCAACACGTCGTACGCGGTCAGCGAGCTGTCGAGCAGCTGCTTGCGCGCCGTGAGTTGGGTCTGTGCCTGCCCGGCCGTGGCGTTCGGGTGCAGCCGGTGCCACTGGACGAACTCGGCCGACAGCACGACGGCCCTGATCCGATCGGCGCCCCGGAAGTGGATCTCAGCGACCTGACCGAAGGCGCGATCGGTGAGCGCCGCCTGAGGGATGGGGACGGGGACGGGATCGGCCGACGCGGGTTCGCCGAACAGCACACCTGCCGCGGTGACTGCGATCATCGCCACCACCGCAGTCCCGCGCCTCGTACGCGTGGAACGTTTGATTGTCATGTCGCGAACGTATTGAGCAGCCGGAAAGGGCCCTGAAACCGCGCTGACGCGTGCGGGTCAGCCGCCGATCTCAGGCCACTCGTCGGCCAACCGACGTTGAACCTCCCGCCGGGCCGACCTTGCCCCGCCAATAGGCGCGCATCTATGGTTGCGGGGATCACCACAATCCTGGCCGTGATGACGCGGCCACATCGTCGAAGCGCTTCGACGACCCGTCGTTCAGGCCCGTCAGCCGGGTGTCGAGCCTGGTCACGTCGGTCTCGGCGCCCCGCTGGGCGTCTGCCGAACGACACGAGGAGATCCACATGCGCAACCGGCGCCTTCGGCGCGGTTTCACCGTGCTCGCGCTCACCCTTCTGGCCCTGCCGGCGGTCCCCGGCACCGCACTCGCCGAACCCACCTACCCGTTCCGGGACCCGCATCTGCCCGTGAGCGCCCGGGTCGACGACCTGCTCGGGCGGCTCACGCAGGACGAGAAGATCTCGATGCTGCACCAGTACCAGCCAGCCATCCCCCGGCTGGGAATCGGCCTGTTCAAGACCGGCACCGAGGCCCTGCACGGCGTCGCCTGGTCGACCGACATCGACAACAACGGCGCGGTCGTCAAGGCTCGCGGCACCGTCTTCCCGCAACCGGTGGGCATGGCGAGCACCTGGAACACCGACCTGATCCGGCAGGTCGGCTCCGCCGTCGGCGACGAGGCGCGCGGCTACCACGCGCAGAACCCCCGGGTCTGGGGTCTCAACCTCTGGGCACCGGTGGTCAACCTGCTGCGCGACCCCCGGTGGGGCCGCAACGAGGAGGGCTACTCCGAGGACCCGACGCTCACCGCGGCCATCTCCACCGCGTACGGCTCGGGGATGACCGGCGGGGACCCGGACCACCTGAAGAGCGCGCCGACCCTCAAGCACTACCTGGCCTACAACAACGAGGTCCGGCGTGACGTGACCTCGTCGAACGTGCCACCACGGGTGCTCAACGAGTACGACCGCGCCGCCTTCAAACCGGCCATCGCCGCCGACGCGGCGACCGGGGTGATGGCGTCGTACAACCTGGTCAACGGTCGTCCGGCCACAGTGGATCCGGACCTGGCCACCGAGGTCCGCGGTTGGACCGATCAGCCGCTGCTCAACGTCACTGACGCCTGGGCGCCGAACAACCTCATCGGCTCCCAGGGCTACTACGCCACCCTCCCCGAGGGCAACGCCGCGATCGTCAAGGCCGGCCTGAACAGCTTCATCACCGACGACACCAACGCGCAGCCGACCGTCACCGCCATCAAGCAGGCGCTGGCCACCGGTCTGCTCACCGAGGGGGACATCGACGCCCGGATCCGGGAGACCCTGAACGTGCGGCTCCGGCTGGGTGAGTTCGACCCGGGCGGGGGCCGGTTCGGGGGTATCACCCCGGACGTCATCAACAGCCCCGAACACCAACGACTCGCCCGCCAGGCCGCCGGTGAGGCAATGGTGCTGCTGAAGAACGCGCGCCAGGCGCTTCCACTGGACCCCGCCCGGACCCGCAAGGTGGCAGTGCTCGGGCCGCTGGCCGACACCCTCTACTCCGATTGGTACGGCGGCGATCTGCCGTACGAGGTGACTGCGCTCGACGGCATCCGCGAGCGGCTGGGCGATTCCGCCAGTGTCAGCGGGCTCGACGGGGCGGACCGGATCGCCCTGAAGGACCCGGCGACCGGCCGGTACGTCACGGCCACCGGCACCACCGACGCCGACCCGGTCGCCGCCACCGGTGCCAGCGCCGAACTCGCCGCCCAGTTCGACGTGGTGGACTGGGGCCAGGACGTGGTGACCCTGCGCAACGCCGCCAACGGCCGCTACCTCGGCTACAACTGGGGGCCGTTCGTCACCCGCGACGAGCAGCCGAACGGCTGGTACGTCCAGCAGCAGTTCAAGCTGGAGCCGCAGGCCGACGGCACGGTGGCGCTGCGCTACGTCGGCTACGAGACGAAGGAGAGCTGGTTCGGCCCCGACCGGTACGTGACGGTCGGTGCAGACGGTGCCCTCACTCTCGGCGCGTCGACAGCGGCCGACGCGACCCATTTCAGTCGTGAGGTGGTCAGCAGCGGGATCGACCGTGCCGTCGCGGCCGCGACGGCGGCCGACACCGCCGTGCTGGTGGTCGGCAGCAACCCGTTCATCAACGGCCGCGAGGCACACGACCGTACCTCCACGGCCCTGAGCGCCGGCCAGTCGGCGCTGGTCAAGGCCGTGGCCGCAGCCAACCCGCGTACCGTTGTGGTGCTCCAGAGCAGCTACCCCGTCACCATCGCCTCCGAGCAGGAGCGCGTGCCTGCCGTGGTCTGGACCACCCACGCGGGCGCCGAGACCGGGCACGCCGTCGCCGACGTCCTCTTCGGTGACCGCAACCCGTCCGGCCGGCTCACCCAGACCTGGTACCGCTCGGACTCACAACTGCCACCGGACCTGCTGGAGTACGACATCATCTCGTCCGGCCAGACCTACCTGTACAACCGCGCGAAGCCGCTCTACCCGTTCGGCCACGGGCTGTCGTACACCCGTTTCCGGTACGGCCAGCTGCGTACCGGTGCCCACTCGGTCGCGGCCGACGGCACGATCGCGGTCAGCGTCGACGTGACCAACGCCGGCGCCCGGGCCGGTTCCGAGGTGGTCCAGCTCTACACCCATCAGCGCACCTCGCGGGACAAGACCCCGATCCGCCAGCTCAAGGCGTTCCAGCGGGTGCAACTCGCGCCCGGGCAGACCCGGACCGTGACGCTCCGACTGCCCGCCGCCGACCTGGCGCACTGGGACGTCACCCGCAGCCGGTGGGTGGTCGAGTCGTCCACCTACGACGTGATGGTCGGGGCGTCCGCGCAGGACATCCGGGCCCGGACCGCGGTGCGGGTGCGCGGTGAGACGATCCCGGCCCGGGACCTGTCCCGGCCCACCCGGGCGGAGAACTTCGACCGGTATGCCGGGGTCCGGCTCGTCGACGAGACGAAGGTCCGGGGTACGGCCGTCGGGGCCACCGCCGCCGGTCAGTGGATCTCCTTCGACGGTTCGGCGTTGCGTCCCGGCGCGCGGACCTTCACAGCGAGTTTCGCCAGGGCCGGTGCGGGAGCGGGCGCCGTCGAGGTCCGGTTGGGATCGCCCACCGGCCGACTGCTCGGCACGGCCACCGTGCCCAGCACCGGCGACGACTACCGGTACGTCAGCACCAGCACCGAGTTGGCCGGGGCCGCCGGCAAGCAGGACGTGTACCTGGTGTTCGACTCCGCGCTGCGCGTGGCGGACTTCTCCATCAGGTGACCGGCGACCGGGGTCGGGTCGATCATCGACCCGACCCCGGGCCGTTGCCCCGAGCCCGGGACCGACGTCCCTGGCGCTCAGCGGGCTCGCCACCGCGAGGACGCCGACGTTGAACCCCGGTAGGCGACGACCAGGGCCCTGTTGATCGGGGCCAGGGTGGGTGGATCGCCGGTCCGGCCCGGGGGTGAGCCGCTCAGAGTCCCATGACCGCCAGCGTGGGCGGGGGCGGGGCTCAGTATCTGCGGTGCCTATGGAGCTGATGCTGCAAACGAATCAGGCGAGAGGACCCGT
This sequence comes from Micromonospora zamorensis, assembly GCF_900090275.1. Lineage (NCBI taxonomy): Bacteria > Bacillati > Actinomycetota > Actinomycetes > Micromonosporales > Micromonosporaceae > Micromonospora > Micromonospora zamorensis. Next base: position 464,599 of record NZ_LT607755.1, read on the forward strand.
GGCGGTGATGTCGTAGGCGATTCAGCTCCAAAGGAGCGCCACCCCACCTGCGCCCCCTGGCCGGCGGCCCCGGGGGCCCTGATCTACTCGCGACGGTTCAGCGGAAATTTCGGCATAGACGCCCTCCAATTGCCTGTTGCATTGGTCAGACGTGTGACCTACGCTCCCAGTAAGAATTTCGGGGCGGTTAACAAAGAGTGCGGTCGGGGCGACGGAAGTCCCCGCCGGCCCTTAGTGGCGTCGCTGTTCCGTACTCGTCGCTCGATACGCACTTTGGGCACTACATCGACGGCCAGTGAGAGGAACAGACGTGAAGTCAGCCATATCCACCGCTCGAATGTCAGTGTTGGCGGTGGCGGCGCTTGTCGCCGCCACGCTGCCGGCCGTGCTGACAAACCAGCTACCGGCCTCCGCCGCAGTCCAGGCGACCTACTATGTCGCCCCGGACGGAAATGACACCAATCCGGGCACCATCCAATCGCCGTTCAAGAGTCTGGAACGCGCACGGGACGTCGTCCGTACGGTGAATGCGAACATGACCGGCGACATCAACGTGCATCTCCGCGGTGGCAGTTATCCGATCAGCAGCACTGTCGAATTTGGTGCCGGTGACTCCGGCACCAACGGCTACCGGGTCATCTACGGCGCCTACCCCAACGAGAAGCCGGTTCTCGACGGCGGTGTCCAGGTGACCGGGTGGACCCAGCACAGCGGCAACATCTGGAAGGCCCCGCTCGACCGCTCCAACAAGCTGCGGGCGCTCTACGTCAACGACAAGCGCGCGTACATGGCGTCGAAGACGATCAGCTCGGCGGGCTGTTACGGGACGTACAACATCACGGCCAACCAGGCCGCGTGGGCCTGGGAGTCGGGGTCGCAGTGCGACGGCGCCAAATACAGCCTGAACGACTTCCCGGCCATCGCCCGCAACCAGGACGACATCGAGATCGAGACGGGCACGACCTGGACCACGGCCATCGTGGGCGTCCGCCAGGTGACCACGAGTTCCGACGGCGCGAACCGGGTCGCCCTCTTCCAGCAACCGGGCGCTGCCATCGCCCAGGGCGCGTTCAACGGCAACGCCCAGGTGGGCGGCACCCACAAGCTCATGAACGCCTACGAGTTCCTGGACGCGCCCGGTGAGTTCTACTTCGACAAGGGCACCCGGACGGTCTATTACTACAAGGCCAGTGCCGACAACATGTCGACCGCGACGGTCTACGCGCCGAACAACGTCACCAACCTGCTGCGGGTCGCCGGCACCTCGACCAGCAGCCACGCGCGCAACATCACGTTCTCCGGGCTGACGGTGCAGCACTCCGACTGGAACCTGTTCAACGTCGCCGGCGCGTCCTTCAAGCAGGCGCAGCAGGGCAACCTCGGTGCCCAGGTGTACGCGAAGGGCAACTTCCACGTCTACCACTACCGGAACGTGGATGTGACGCCCGGCATCATCCAGATCCAGAACGCGGACGGGATCCTCCTGCAACGCAATCGGATCCAGCACACCGGCGCCGACGGGATCAACATGATCAACGACGTGCAGGGCACGCAGTTGATCGGCAACCACACCAACGACATCGCCGGGTCCGCCATCACCGTGGGCCATCCGCAGCACGTCTACATCGGAGACGGCACCTCGACCAACCGCGAGAAGTTCTCCGCACAGGTCGAGGGGCTGCCGAAGAACATCGACATCAAGAACAACTATCTGTACGACAGTGCCGTGCTGTTCAACGGGCACAGCCCCATCTCGGCGTATCTCGCCGACACCCTGACCATCCAGCGCAACCGGATCGAGAAGACCCCGTGGTCCGGCATCACGCTCGGCTGGGGCTGGTGGAACTTCGACGGATCGTCGGGCTCGATCGTGCCGAACCGACCGACCACGACGGCGAGAAACAACACCATCAGCTACAACCACATCATCGACACGGTGCAGCGGCTGAGTGACACCGCGCCGATCTACACGTTGGGCAGTCAGCCGGGGACCACCATCACCAACAACTATCTCCAGGGCGTCCCGTCGGGTCACAAGTATGGGCTGCACCCGGACGAGGGGTCGGCGTTCATCACGTTCCGCGACAACGTGCTGAGTATCGACAAGAACGTCACCTGGATGATCAACTCAGACGACTTCGGGCGGAAGCACGATCTGAGCATCACGCAGATCTACGGCCCGATCAACAAGGTCTCGAACAAGAACCTGCCGAACAGCACGATCGGCGACATCCTCGTCTCCTCCGACTATGTCTGGCCGGCGGCGGCGTACGGCATCGCCACGAATTCCGGCCTTGAGGACGCGTACCGGGACATCATCCCGGCGAGCACCTTCTCCGCACCGAACTACGTGCTGCCGGCCAGCACGTTCGTCACCAGTGCCACGGCGTCGATCCCGATCCGGAGCATCGGCGACGCCACCAGGTCGGTCTGGTTGGCCCCGTACGGCACGACCACCTTCACCGCCGGGGCGACCATGACCAGGGCAGCCGGCACCGCCACGTCCATCGCCGTGCCGGCCACCCAGGGCGAGTACCGGCTCTACGTCGTCGACGCACAGGGCAACCGGTCGGCCGAGTCGACAGCGATCGTCCGGCAGCAGCAGGGCGGGGGCAGCGGTACGGGCAACGGACAGCTCGTGGGTGGCCAGTCCGGCCGCTGTGTCGAGGTGCCCAACGCCTCGACCACCAACGGCACCCAGACGCAACTCTGGGACTGCTCCACCGGCACCAACCAACGCTGGACCCACACCTCCAGCAAGCAGCTGACCGTGTACGGCAACAAGTGCCTGGACGCCTCCGGGGCCGGCACGGCCAACGGCACGGCGGTCATCATCTGGGACTGCCACGGCGGGCTCAACCAGCAGTGGAACGTCAACACCAACGGCACCGTGACGAACGCCCAGTCCGGGCTCTGCCTCGACGCCTTCGGCGCCGCCACCGCCAACGGCACGAAGCTCATCCTCTGGTCCTGCAACGGCGGCGCGAACCAGCAGTGGACGCTGCGTAGCTGACCGACCGGACCCGGGGCCAGGCCGACACGGGCCTGGCCCCGGGCTACTTGAACCTTCCTTGAAGCGGGAGCCTCTCTCCGGTGAGCGGAGGTGCTGCCGGACAACGAGTGGGTAATGGTGGGCGATGACCTCAACCTGGAAACCCCACGAGAAGCACGGTGGCCTGTCGAGCAAGGACAAGCGCGAGCTGCCGGAGACCGTCTTCGCGTTCCCCAAGGAGCGCAAGGAACCCATGACCGACGCGGGTCACGTCCGTAACGCCATCGCACGGTTCGACCAGGTGCAGGGCGTCACCGACGCGGACCGGGACCTGGCCTTCCAGAACATCCTCGCCGCCGCCAAGCACTACGGCGTCGACGTCGCGGAGACCGACTGGCGCCAACTCGGTCGACTGCCGCACACGCCGAATCCCGCCCACTGAGGCAACCCCACGCGAGATGGCGCTACCGCCGGATAGGTTCGCCTTCGGCGGGTAAGCGGCGCGAATGCCCGCGAATCAGGAGCCGGCACCCCACTCCGACCCGGCATCGGGTGAGGCGTCCCGGACCGACCGGACGGTCGCCGGCCTGCGCGCGCGGCTACGACACGCGGTAAAGGCCCGCGTCTGGCGGTTCCGCCTCTTCGGGCTGCTCGCCGTGCAGGCCGGCGTCGCGGCGTCGCTCGCCTGGTTCGTGGGAGCCCAGTTCCTGGACAATCCCTCCCCGGTCCTCGCGCCCACCACCGCGGTCGGCATCGTGGCCGCGTCGATGGGCACGCGCCTGCGGCGCACCGTCGAGCTGCTGGTCGGGGTGGTCCTGGGCCTCGCTGTCGGCGACGCACTCATGTCGATGTTCGGCATCGGGCCCTGGCAGACCGGTCTGGTCGTGGTGCTGGCGATCATCGTCGCCGTGCTGCTCAAGGGCGGTGGATCCCTGCTCGCCCAGGCCGGCGGCACCGCGGTGCTCATCGCCACCCTGGAACCGCCCGTGCGTGAGCTGTCCGTCCCTCGCTTCGTCGACTCTGCAGTCGGCGGGCTCATCGGTCTGGCGGTCGGCCTGTTGTTGGTGCCGATCCACCCGCAGCGGACGGTGCAGCGGCTGGCCGAACCGGTCCTCGACCCGACCATCGCCGCCCTGCACAACCTGGCCGCGGCGCTGCGTCGTCGGGACCTTGGCGGCGCCGAGCAGAGTCTGACCGGTCTGCGGATTCTTGGATCACGGATGACCGCGCTGGACGAGGGGCTCGGGGCTGCCCAGGAAGTGGTGCGACTGGCGCCACTACGGTGGCACCAACGCAAGATTCTGGCCCACTACACCCGGGCCATCCACCATCTCGAGCGCAGCCTGTACGGCTGTCGGGCCGTCGCGAGGAGACTCACCAAGGCTCTCCGGGACGATGAGCCGATACCGGATGAGTTCGCGGCTGCCATCGACCTGTTGGCCACCAGCGTGCAGACGCTGAGACGCGTCACCACCCCCGAGCGTGCGGACCCTCAGGACGCGCGCCGGCAGATCATCACCGCTGTCGAGCTGGTCGGAAAGGCGCAGGGAAAACCCGCGCGGGATCCCACCCGTCCGCACACCCACCGGTTGGGCTACTCAGGAATGATCGCCGCGGGTGAGTTCCACACGGCCGCCCACGACCTTCTCATGGCCAGCGCGATGGGCACCGACGAGGCGGGAGAGCTGGTACGGCAGACACTGGATCGGGCCGGTCGGGACTGAGCAGGCGGGGCCTGCGGCGGGCACCGCCGCCGCGTCGGGAAAGCCCAGTGCGTCACGTCGCCTTCAGCGACGCGAGGACGTCGAGGTAGTGCGGGTTCCTCATGACGCCCAGCACGTTGCCGAACGGGTCGACCACCGCTGCCGTGACGAACCCCTCGTCGCCGTGCGGAGTGATCGGTTGGTACTCCGTGGCCCCCAGTGCCAGCAGCCGCTCGACGGTGGCGTCGAGGTCGTCGACACACCAGTGCATGACCGCGCCGCCGGGCCCCGTCGCGGCCCCGGGCGGCGCGTACCTGCGGTCGATGATGCCCAACTCGGCCTGGTAGTCGCCGATCCGGAACTCGGTGTAGGCCGGGCGCCCGTCGGGCCCCGGGCGCATGAAGTACGCCTCGACCCCGAGGAAGTTCGCGTACCAGGCGGTTGCCGCCTCCACGTCGTCGGCCCAGATGTTGAGTGTGGCGAATCCTCGCAGGCTCATCAGGTGTCCCTTCGTCGATGTCGTCAACAAGGACGCTATCGGCGATTGCGGAAGGTTTGCTTCCGCAATGACCAGCGGGTTCGGAGGAGTTCGCGTGTAGCCCGCGACTTCCCCGGGTAGTCGCCGCCGTTGCCATCACGAGCGGCGGGGGACCAACGTGGAAGCGACGTATCCGGCGATCGAGGCGCACGGTCTGATCGGTGACCTGCAGACCGCCGCGCTGATCAGCGCGGACGGCGCGGTCGACTGGTTCTGTGCGCCCCGTTTCGACTCACCGAGCGTCTTCGCTGCGCTGCTCGACCATGACAAGGGCGGCCACTTCCGGCTCACGCCCGACGGCATCGACTACACGAGCAAGCAGCTGTACCTACCCGGTACGCCGATCCTGATCACCCGCTTCCACAGCGCCGACGGCGTGGGGGAGTTGTTGGACTTCATGCCCGTCACCGGCGAACGCGCCACCGACCAGCACCGGTTGATCCGGCTGGTGCGGATGGTCCGGGGGAGCATGCGGTTCCGCTTCGACTGCCGTCCACGGTTCAACTACGGGCGTGACCCGTACGAGCTTGAGGTGCACCCCGAGGGCGACGTTTTCCGGAGCCCGACTCTGACCCTCACCCTCGCCGCGTTCAAGGACTCGGAACGGACATTCGACGCGACGGGGATCCGGCGGGACGCGGACGGCGTGTCCGCGTCGTTCACCCTGCACGCGGGTGACATCGGCGGGGTCGTCCTGGAGACGGCCTGCCCGCACGCGCCCCGCGCGATGAGCACCGAGGAGGCGTGCGACCTGCTCGCCGAGACCCGCGACTACTGGCGGCGGTGGGTGGGCGGCTCCCGCTACAAGGGCCGCTGGAGGGAGGTGGTCGAGCGGTCGGCGATGACGCTCAAGCTGATGACGTACGCGCCGACCGGCGCCCTGGTCGCCGCACCGACCGCCGGGTTGCCGGAGCAGATCGGCGGGCAGAGGAACTGGGACTACCGCTACACCTGGGTCCGGGACGCGTCCTTCTCCGTGCACGCGCTGCTGCGGCTGGGCTTCACCGACGAGGCCCAGAAGTATCTGTTCTGGCTGAACGAGCGCATCCGCGAGGCCCGGGACGGCGGCCTGCCCCTTCAGGTGATGTACCGGATCGACGGCTCACCGGACCTCAACGAGGAGGTGTTGGGTCACCTGGAGGGATACCGGGGCTCTTCTCCGGTGCGGATCGGAAACGGCGCGGCCGGCCAACTGCAACTCGACATCTACGGCGAGGCGCTCCTCTCGTTGGAACTCGCGGACCGGAGCGGGCTGATCCCGCCGTACGAGGGGTGGCAGAAGACGGCGGCTCTGGTGGACTGGCTCTGCGAGCACTGGGACCAGCCCGAGGACGGCATCTGGGAGACCCGGTCCGGCCGGCAGGACTTCACCTACGGGCGGGTGCTGTCCTGGGTCGCACTCGACCGTGCGATCCGCATCGCGCACCGCCGAGGGCGCCCAGGCGACACCGCCCGGTGGGCCACCGAACGGGACGCCATCTACCAGCAGGTCATGACCCGCGGGTTCAACCAGGAGCGTCGCGCATTCGTGCAGCACTACGGGTCCGACATCCTGGACGCCTCGCTCCTGGCGATGCCCGGGCTGAACATCATCTCGCCGACCGACCCGATGTGGGAGTCGACGCTGCGGGCGATGGACGCCGAACTGGCCTCCGACAGCCTGGTCTACCGCTACGACCCGAAGGCCTCCCCGGACGGCCTCGCCGGCACCGAGGGCACCTTCAACATGTGCACCTTCTGGTACGTACAGGCGCTCGCCCAGGCCGGTCGGCTCGACGACGCCCGGTTGACCTTCGAGAAGATGCTCACCTACGCCAGCCCGCTGGGTCTCTACTCGGAGGAGATCGCCCCGACCGGTGAGCAGATCGGCAACTTCCCGCAGGCGTTCAGCCATCTCTCGCTGATCAGCACTGCTGCCCACCTCGACGACCTGCTCGACAAGGAGCAGTGCTGACCCGCCCGGTCAGAACAGCGTCAGCGGCTCGACCGGGATCGGCTCGGGCAGCGCGTCCAGCTCGGGTACGCGTGCGCGTACCTCGTCGTGGAACCGGCGGGCGAGCACGGGCGCATCGGCGTTGTCCGGGGTGTGGACGAACATCGTCGGTGAGCGACCCTCCCGCAGCCAGGCCACTGTGACGTCGACCCAGCGTCGCCACCCCTCGACGGTGCGCGTCGAGTCGTCGCGGCCGAGGTAGCGGACGATCGGCCGGTCCGTCAGCGCCAGCGACCGCAGCGGCACCCGGGGCTTCTTTGTCCAGGCGTCCCGCTCCGCGTCGTTGGTCGGTGGGCTCGCGAAGAAGGTGGTCGTGTCGAAGGGGATCCATTCGGCGGATGCGGCGGTGAGGGTCGCCTCCAGCAGGCGGGTCGCGCGGTCGTCGGTGAAGAACGCGGGATGGCGCACCTCCACCGCGTACCGGTGTGATCGGGGAAGTCGGGCCAGGAAGCGGGTCAGGGTCGCAACGTCGGCGGGACCGAACGAGCCGGGCAACTGGATCCAGAGAGCGTGGGCACGCGGGCCGAGCGGCTCGATCGCGTCCAGGAAGGCGCGCAACGGCTCGCCGACGTCGGTGAGCCGACGTTCGTGCGTGATGACCTTCGGAAGCTTGAGGACGAACCGGAATTCGGGTTCGGTCTGCGCGGCCCACGACTCCACGGTGTCCCGGGCGGGGGTCGCGTAGAACGTCGTGTTGCCCTCAACGGCGTCGCACCAGCTGCCGTAGTGCCGCAGGCGCTCCGCGGAGGGCAGCCGGTGACCCGGCCACGACCGGTGGCTCCACATCGCGCACCCCACGTGCAGACGCATGACCGCCCTTTCCGCCAGTGAACCGCGCCCTGACCGCAGCCACCGTATACGCGCCACCAGACGCGACCCGAGCGACGGGTAGCGTCCGGCGCCATGCGTGTGCTGTTCGCCAGTCTTGCGTCCGTCGGTCACACCTATCCGCTGATCCCGCTGGCGATCGCCGCCCGGGACGCCGGTCACGAGGTGCACTTCGCCGCCGGCCCGGCGGTGCACGCGCCGCTGGCCGCGAACGGCCTGCGGCCGTTCCGCCCGGGCGACGCCTTCTACGAGGTGTACGTCGAGGATCTCGAACCGGAACTGGCGCGGCTGAGGCCCGATCTGGTGGTGCACGAGTGGGGGCTGCCGGGGGCGGCCGTCGCCGCTCATCGGGCCGGCATCCCGGGCCTCTGGCACGGCTTCGGGCGGATGTTCCCCGACGGCATCGGCCTCGACCTTCCCACCCGCAACACCGAGGTAGTCGGCCGACCGCACCTCGACATCTGCCCGCCTTCGCTCCAGGACGCGAACTTCCTCGCCACCGAACGTCGGATCGAGCTGCGACCGGTCCCGTTCTCGACACCGACCCCGCTACCGGCGTGGGTGAGCCGTCGGACGTCCCGGCCGCTGATCTACCTGACCCTCGGTACGGCTTTCGGCACACCGGAGCTGTTCCGCACGGTCATCGCCGGTCTGGCGACGCTGGACGCGCAGGTGGTCGTCGCGGCGGGCCGGGTGCCTCCGGAGCAGCTTGGCGAGCTGTCCGACCACGTCACCGTGCACCCCTGGGTGTCGCAGGCGGAATTGCTGCCGCTCGTCGACGTGGTGGTGCACCACGGGGGCAGCGGCACCACCCTCGGTGCGCTCGCGTCTGGCGTACCGCAGGTGGTGTTGCCCCAGGGTGCCGACCAGTTCGCCAACGCCGACGCCCTCGACGCCGCCGGTGTCGCAGTGCGGCTGCTTCCCGAGGAGGTGAACGCGGACGCCGTCGCCGAGCGGACGCACCGTCTGCTGCCGCAGCACGGCAACGCCGAGCACCGCGACGCGGCCCGGGTGGTCGCCGAGGAGATCGCCCGCATGCCGTCGCCGGCGACGGTGGCCGAGCGACTACCGGAGTACGCCGGCTCGGGAGCGTGAGCGCAGAAACTAGATCGTCAACTCAGGGTTGACGATGAGGCTGCGTCAACCTATGGTTGACGCATGACGGAACCTACCCAGATGAGCAGTCGGGTCAAGCTCGACGACCTGATCCAGGCGATCAAGACGGCACACACCGACGCCCTCGACCAGCTCACCGACGCGGTCATCGCCGCCGACCACCTCGGCGAGATCGCCGACCACCTGATCGGTCACTTCGTCGACCAGGCTCGGCGCTCGGGCGCCTCCTGGACCGACATCGGCCGCAGCATGGGAGTCAGCAAGCAGGCCGCCCAGAAGCGCTTCGTGTCGAAGGCGACCGACGGGTCGCCGCTCGACCCGAACGACGGCTTCGGCCGGTTCACCCCCCGGGCCCGCAACGTGGTGATCGCCTCGCAGGAGGAGGCCCGGGCCAGCGGAAACGCCGAGATCGGGCCCGAGCACCTGGTGCTGGGTCTGCTGGCGGAGCCGGAAGGGCTGGCCGCCAGGGTGATGGCCGGTCGGGGCGCGACTCCCGAGGCGGTGCGGGAAACCGTCGGCGCGGCCCTGCCGCCGCGGGTCGACCAGGTCCCGGACCTCATCCCGTACGACGCGCGCGGCAAGAAGGCGTTGGAGCTGACCTTCCGGGAGGCGTTGCGCCTCGGGCACAACTACATCGGCACCGAGCACATCCTGCTCGCCCTGCTGGAGCAGGAGGACGGCGCCGGTGTGCTCACCAACCTCGGCCTGACGAAGCCGTCGGTCGAGGCCGACCTCGCGACCGCCCTCGCCGCGGTGGTCAAGGCCGCCTCGAAGGGCGACGACGCCCAGTAGCCACCATCCCGCGCCGTCCCGCGAGTGCCGATGTTCTCGCCGGGCGGCGCGGCGTTCCCCCCAATGTGCGACATGGGGCCGGCGTGGGATTGCTCGTCGACGGCGCCGATCCGGGTTGTAAGTCCGGAAAGTTGTATATGCCGTCACGGGTCCGCACGCCGGACGGCCCTCCCCTAGCCTCGGGTAGCCAGCGCGAATCGACGCATGGGCATTCGTGAACGGGGGAGCAAGTTGAGGAAATCCTTTAGACAGTTAGTACGGCGTGCCCTGGCGGCCGCTGTCGTACTGACCGTGGCGGGCGGAATGTTCGCCGCGCCAGCGCATGCCGACCCACCGACTCCGGCCGACCGGCAGCGCTGCGTCGACCTTCTGCTGACCGGCGGCCCAGAGGTCGCCCGCGCCGCTGAGCTGGCGTTGACCGGCTCGGACGCGGACCTGCGGGCCTTCCTGGACACCGGGCTGGTAGCCGCTCGCGCGCACGACGACCGGGTGCAGGTAGCGCAGTATCAGGCGGCTGGCGGCAGCACCCTTCGCGCCGCCGCCGAGTCTGCCCTGGCCGGCTCACCCGAGGACGTCCGGGCCTTCCTCGACAGCGGCTACGAGGAACCGATGAACATCGACCTGCGGATCAAGCTGGGTCAGGTCATCGCCGTCAGCGGGCCGCAGGTCAAGGCCGCTGGTCAGACCGCGCTCAACGGGAGTCAGCAGGACATCCTCAAGTTCTTCTACCTCGGGCTTGACCAGGCCCGGACCCTCGACGACCGGATTCGGATCGCGCAGATCATCTCCGCTGGCGGCCCGGGCGTGCGGGAGGCCGGCCAGCAGGCCCTCAACGGCGGCACCGGGCAGGACCTGCGCGAGTTCCTCATCGCCGGGCAACACGTGGCGCGGGCACGCGACCAGGAGGTCAGCTCGCTGTCCCTGTTGGTGAGCCGTGCCAAGGAGGCGGGTGAGCTGGCGGCCGAGGAGACCGAGGCCGCCAAGATCGCCTCGGCTCAGGCGGTCGAAGCCTCCCGGCTGGCCAAGGAGGCCGCCGAGCGCGCGAAGGCCGAGACCCAGGCCGCACAGAACTCCGCCGAGCGGGCCTCACGGGCTGCGGCCCGGGCGGCCGACGCGGCGGCACGCGCTGCGGACGCGGCACGGACGGCGGTCAGCGCGGCGAGGGCAGCGAACAATGCCGCCCGACTCGCCTCGAACGCCGCATCCCGGGCCGCCTCGGCCGCGACCCTGGCCGGCCAGGCGGCATCCAAGGCGTTCGGCGCGGCCGCTGCGGCGGCAACCGATGCGAACAAGGCCGAGGCGGCCCGCCAGGCCGCCGCAACGGCGCGCAAGGTCGCGACGGACGCGCGCAAGGCGGCCGACGCCTCGAAGGCGGCGGGCAATGCGGCGCTGGCTGCCAGTGGGGCAGCGGTCTCGGCTGCCAACGCCGGGGCGAATGCGGCAGCAGCGGCATCCGCCGCTGCCGCCGCCGGCGGGCAGTCCAACGTGGCGGCGGCGGAGGCGGCGCGGGCCCGCGCCGCGGCTGCGGCCGCGCAACGTAACGCCGCTGCGGCGACCCGTGCGGCCAACGAGGCGGAGCGGTTCGCCCGGCAGTCGGCGCAGGCCGCCAACCAGGCGTACCAGGCGGCGATGGACGCGGCAGCGCACGCCACCGCGGCTGCGGCCGCGGCCGACGACGCCGCGGCGCACGCCGGTGACGCCGCTACCGCAGCGGCCAAGTCGACCCAGCACGCGGCCGGTGCGTTGGCCGCGGCCAACACCGCCACGGCGGCGGCGACCCAGGCCACGGCGGTGGAGGAGGCCGCGCGGGTTGCGGACGTGGAGCGGCTGGCGGCCCAGACGGAGTACGGCGTACAGGACGCGAAGGAAGCCCGGCTCGCCGAGCAGGCGGAGCTGGCCCAGGCTGCGGACGACGCGGCCGAGGAGGCCCGACTGGACGCGCAGACGCGGCAGTGGTTGACCGAGGCAGGCGCGCCGGGGGCGCCCTCGGCGACCGTCCTCTCCAGCGGCCGTCTCGCGGCCGCGCGACTCGCCCGCACCGGTGGTCAGTGGACCCAGAAGGCAGCCGCTGAGGCCCTCGCGGGTTCCGAGGCTGACCTGCGGGCCTTCCTTGCCACCGGCCGAGCCGTGGCGGCGGACGAGGACGACCGCGCGCGGGTACGGCACATCGGTGCCCTGGGTAAGCCGGCCCTTCTCGACGCGGCCAAGGCAGCTCTGGCCGGGGACCACGATGATGTCGTGCAGTTCCTCGGAACCCGGAACTACGTGGGCAAGGAGCAGGACGACCGCATCCAGATCGGCCAGTTGATCACCGCAGGTGGGCCGACCATGAAGACCAGGGGACAGGCGGCGCTCAACGGCACGGAGGCCGACCGGCACGCGTTCCTGATGACCGGGCAGTACGCCGCGGCCGAGATCGACGACCGGATCAAGGTCGGCCAGATCATGTCCGCCGGTGGCCCCGAGGTGAAGTCGGCCGCGCAGGTGGCACTGGAAGGGTCACGAGCGTTCCTGAAGGACTTCCTCACCGACGGGCAGTTCCGGGCGCAGCGACGTGACCTGGAAGCGGTCACCCACGTGGCGCGGGTACGTGGCCTGGTCGCCGAGGCGGCCGGTTACGCCGCCAACGCGCGCAAGGACGCCGCCGAGGCAGCACGGGTCGCGGCGGTGGCCCGGAAGGCTGCCGAGGACGCGGCGCGTTACGCACAGGAGGCCCAGCAGGCGGCCAACCAGGCTGCCGGCTATGCCACGCAGGCGCTCCAGTCGGCTCAGGCGGCAGCGGCATCGGCGATCCAGGCGGCGCAGTCGGCCCAGATCGCCAAGGCGGCGGCCGCCTCCGCGAGGCAGAGCGCACGGAACGCCGCCGCGTCGGCCGCCCAGGCCAACGACGCTGCGGCGCGGGCGAGTTCCTACGCCAGCGCCGCCTACGATGCCGCGGACCGTGCCCGCGCCTCGGCGCTGGCCGCCGGACGCAGCGCGGACCAGGCCGCCGCGGAGGCCTCGGCGGCGTTGGCCGCTGCGGTCGCTCTGCAGCGACAGGAGGCGGCCCAGAGCCCGGGTGGGCCGCCCGAGGGGCCGCGCCTGGACCAGCCGACCGGGGAGGACCCCAGGCGACTGGGGAACCAGCTGTTGGGCAACAACGCCCTGGCTCAGGCGGCGCTGGCACTTTGGGGCGGCAACTGTTTCACCGGCGCCAAGCAGATCATCTGCACCGATGTGGACACGCCGAATGGTCGCCCGATCACGGTTGGCGACTACCTGCTCTATCCGGACTCCCGCAGAATCTTCGACGAACTACTGGAGGACGAGACCGCAGAGCGGGCCAGACTGCGAGCAGCGGGCGTGGACGCGAGCACCTACGGCCCTGACCTCCTCGAACACGAGGCGCGGCATTCCGACCAGTGGCAATATTTACCGCCGACTCAGTTCCTCACCCTGTACTACCTCGGAACAGCTGCCTCCTACCTCCTGACGGGAACCGACGGCGATGGCAACCCCTGGGAGATCGGAGCCAACCCGTACAAGGGCGCATACTGGACATACGGCAAGCCAATCATTGACTGGTCCAAGTGTTGGATCATCGTCTGGTGTTAGGCGAGAACTGTTGACCAGAGCAAGGGTCCGGGCGGTGGGCGTCCTGGTGACGCTCGCCGCCCTGGCGGGGCTCGCTGCATGCACCCCGGCAGACAAGCCGCTGACTGCGCTACGAGTCGTCAACGGACAGCCGGTTCTGGTGGTGGCGGAGTGTGCCGTCTTCACGGCGACCAGGATCGCCGTCTTCACCGAAGAGCCCGCGCCGCCCGCGAAATGGGCAATCGAACGTGCAGGCACCGAGCAGCTTGCGGCGGTGACCCTGTTGCAGCCACCGCCAGGCTGGAATGTGGCCGAGCAGTCACTCGCCGCGTTCGAGCCCGACATCGAGTATGCGGTCACCGCCCACGGCGATCAGAACGATGCTGATTCCATTGATTTCACCCTGGCCGAGGTGACCGGGCTCGGGCCGGATCAGGTTCTCGTCAGCGATGGCGGCACGAAGCGGAAGGCGGTCACCGAGACCGCCTTCCGTGATCGGGCGAAGAAGGCCTGCTGACGCCGTTGGGTCAGGAAACGTCAGGGAAGCCGTAGCGCAGGGCGTGCTCCGGGTCGGCGGGGTCGATCTGGCGCACGCCCGCGTCGGCGAGGCGCTTGTTGACCTCGTCGAGCTGCTCGCGAACCAGTCGGGCCTCATCCTCGGTGACCCGTCCCCGGTGCGGCTTGCCGGCGTGCTCCAGCGTGCCGTAGTCGATCTTCTCGGTGCTCTTGCGGGCCTTGGGCGGGCGGACCCGCTCGGCGGTCTTCAACAGCTGCGCCATCGGCACGTCGGTGGCCATCGCGTCGAACTCGCTGGCGGTCAACACCACCCGGCGGGGCTCGCCGCCGCCGTGCCGGTCGTGGATCTCCACCACCGCCACGTCCAGGGCGGCGTCGTCGAGGTTCTCCACCTCGGTCGGGGTGGCGTCCAACTGCACGGGCCCGGCGACCAGGTCCGGGTGCTCCAGCACGACGACGCGGACCACCTCGTCGTCCTGCTGTAGGACCGTGCCGCTGAAGTCGGAGACGTGGATCGTCTTCTTGCCCATGCGCGGAGCTTCTCCTGTCGTTGGCCGGATGGCGGACCACAAGAAATTACCCGACAGGTGTGCGAAAGCCCTCGCTGGACCTCCCCGGTGTGTCGCCGTCGGGTTGAACTCGTCAGCGGCCCTTCGACCGGTGTCAGTGGTTGTTCAGGCGGTGCCTGCCGGAGCTGCCGACGGACAGCTTGTTCAGCCTGGACCAGGAGAGGGTGCCGCGGCCAATCGCCCGGGGGTTCCGGTAGCGCGGCTGGGGCGGGACGCCGCCAACGCTCTCCGCTGCCTGCCAGAGTCGCTCGGGGTCCTGCTGGTAGTGGTCGTTCGGCTGAATCGGCATGCGCCTACCGTCCCAAATAAAGGTGTCCAGGTATGGAAATACATATGACGGTCGATAGGTGAGGTTGGTTCCCCGGCGTTCGTCCGGCTCCGGCCCTGACGGTTCGTCCGCCCGGCCCGGCCGCCCGGCGTACGGTGATCCACGACGGCCGGGGTGACGGGGGAGGTCTGCATGCTCGACCGGCGGCTCCAGCTGCACCTGGCCACCTGGCTCGGCCAGTGGCCGGCCGGGCCGGGGCTGCACGTGGTCGCCTCGCATCGGCGGACCAGGCCGGCCTGGGACGGCCGACTGCGCCCCGCGCTCGCCGTGGACACCGGGCGGAGCGCAGTGCTCTCCGTGGCGCCGGATCGGGTGGCGGCGATCCGCTCGCTGGTCCGGCGTACACCGGATCGGCTGCTCGCCGCGCTGCCGGAGGCCGTCGGGCTGCCCGACTGGTGCGTGCACGACGGCCCCTTCCGGTGGAGCGTGGCCCCCGCGCCGCTTCCCGACGTGGGGGAGTGGACCGAGCCGACGGCTCCCGGGTTGCCGCCCTGGCTGCGGCTCTTCGACCGGCAGGTGCTGGTGGTCCGTGACCCGGACGGCAGCTACCTGGCCGGTGCCGGGATCAAACGGCATGACGCGTACGGGCACGAGTTGGCCATCGGCACCGCGCCTGCTGCCCGGGGTCGCGGCCTCGCCCGCCGACTCGTGGCGCAGGCGGCGCGGCGGGTCCTCGACGAGGGGGCGGTGCCGACGTACCTGCACGAGCGGGACAATCAGGCCTCCGCCCGGGTCGCTGACGCGGCCGGTTTCCCGGACCGGGGCTGGCGCGCCTACGGGGTCTATCCGCGCTGAGCTCACAACGGGCGCGGACCGTGGACCCCGGGCCGGATCCACGGTCCGCAACCTCCCCCCAGGCCCCGGTTCCGGGTGTGCCGGTCGCGCTCTGCGCGGGCCGGGACATGTCGATCACGCTACGTATCGATCAGGCGCTCGGCAAGGGGTGAGCTGTCGGTTCGGAGTGTCGAAAAGCGGACTTGACCTGCTTATTCGCGGTCGAGCGGTGCCGGCCGGCTCAGTGACGGAGCGTGCGAATCAGCTCGAGCACCTGTCGGGTCACCGGCCGCAGGACCCGGAGCCGGGACAGCGCCACGAGCCGGTCGACCAGTGGTACGGCTCCGTCGATCAGCTGGCGGGTCTTGGCCTGGCCCGGCGATCGGTCGTGCACCCAGTAGAGGATCACGCCCATGTACGCGAGCCAGAGCAGCTCGGGCAGCTGTGGGCGCAGCTCGGCGTCGACCTTGGCCGTCGAGCCCGTCAACACCTCGCCGAAGAGGTCGATGGCCGCCTCTCGGGGGCCGGAGGACTCCGCCGAGAAGGGGCTCAACGGGGAGGTGGGCTCCGCCGCCGTCTTGAAGAAGGTCGCCGCGAATTCGTGCGAGGGCGTCAACACGTCGATCCCCGCGTGCAGCACTCCGGCGAGCCGCGGACCGAACGCCTCCTCCCGGTCGAGCACGGGCTGCGCGGCGGCCCGGTGCTCGACCTGGGACTGGGCGTAGAACTCCTGGATCAGGTGGTCCTTGGAACCGAAGTAGTAGTAGGCGTTGCCGACCGCCACGCCGGCCTCCTGCGCGATCGCCCGCATGGTGGTCTGGGCGTAGCCGCGTTCGCGGAACAGCCGCATCGCGGTGTCCCGGATCAGCTGCCGGGTCTGCTCGCCTCGGGCGGTGGCAGGGTCACCCGCAGTGGTCGTCTGCGCAGGCTGCTCGGTCATCGGGGCCACCGTATCCCGCCGTTTCGTCGATCGGCTCGGCCGACGGGTCGCGGATCCGTTCCCGGATCGCCGAGGCGGCGGCCACCGTCTGCCGGGCGAGGGGCAGCAGGGCCGGCCGGGCCAGCCGCTCGGCCATGGGCCGATGGTCGGCCAGTGCCCAGAGGCAGGCGAACCAGGCGCCGTCGCCCGCGTACACCTCGCCGGTGTCGGCGATCACGGTGAGGTCGCGCAGCGTCGCGTCGTGGTCCAGGCCGGGGAAGCGCCGCCGGGCCTCGGCGGACCCGGCCGGCACGAACTCCAGGGGTACGAGTTGGGCGCGGGACGACAACCAGCGGCGGGCGGCCCGGCAGAGCGGGCAGGCCGCATCGAACAGGACGGTGAACCCCCGCATCCCACCGCCGACGTGAGCGGTGGGGTCCGGGAGCCGGCCGACGCCATCGGTCGGGGGCATGGTCATCGGGTCGGCGGGTTGCTCGTCGGTCCGGTGCCCGGCTGCGGTCCGCCCGGCCGCGGACCGGTTGGCTGGGGTCCTACCGGGTACGCGCCGGTCGGGTGGGGTCCTGCCGGGTACGCGCCGACCAGCTGCGCCCCGGGTTGGATGGGGGGCATGGGGAGTCGACCGATCGGGGCCAGCGGGGGGTGGGTGGCGAGCTGGCGGAGTCGGCTCCGGCGGTAACGGCCGAGTGCGAAGACGTTGAAGAAGTGCAGCGCGCCGAGCACCAGCAGCACCAAGCCGATCTTGAGAGACAACTCCTCCATGGCCTGGCTGGTCGATTCCACCGGGTCGGGGTGCTTCATCGCCACCGTGACGTAGCCGAGGTTGAGCAGATAGAAGCCGACCACCAGGAGACTGTTGACCGCTCGGGCGAGCCGTTCCTCGGCGAACACCTCCTCCAGAAAGACCTGCCCGTTGCGGGACAGTGCTCGAGCCACCCAGATGGTCAGGCCGACGCTGACCGCGAGGTAGATCACGTACATCCAGACCTTGATGTCCATGTGGACGCCCTTCTTGAACGTGTTCAACTACCAACGCCGTCAGCCTAGGGCACATATTGAACATGTTCAAGAAAAGGCGACCAGTGACTGTGGACACTGAGGCGGACGCTGCGGCGCGCCGACCCGGCCGGGCCTGGAGCCCGGCCGGAAGACGCCATGGCCTAGCCGGTCAGACCGAGCGCCTCGGCCGCCGCCCGACCGTTGGCGTGGCTCGCGCCGTACGTGGTGACGAAGGCGCGTACGCCCTGCGGGCGCCACTGTGCCGGCCACCCCATCTCCACCACGGTCACCGGATGCTGGGCGGCCAGGCCGGCGATCAGCTCGGGACCGCCGGGCAGCCGGTGCAGGTGCCGCCCGACCAGCACGATGGGCCGGTCCCCGGCAAGCTCGCCCAGCCTCGACGGGTCGGTCTCGGTGGCGATCACCCGCAGCTCCTGCACCCCGCTCAGGTGTGGACCGAGACCCCACGGCACCCGACCCTCGGCGATCGTCGACTCGGTGTGCAGTTGCACCACCAGTGCTCGGTCCAGGCCGTTGAGCACGCCGTCCACCCGGACCGCGCGGCGTGCTGCCGCGTACCCCAGCTCGGTGTCGCTGGCGGCCGTCGACCCGACGGCGGCCCGGGTCCAGGCGGCGAGGTCGGCGGCCCGGCCGGCTGCCTCCTCGACCCGTGTGGTCGCCAACCGGCCGTCGGTGAGGGCGTCGACGATCTCGGCGGCGACCCGCTCGACGAGCTGGGCGTCGACCTTCGCGCCGATGCAGAGCAGGTCGGCGCCGGCGGCCAGGGCCCGGACCGCGGCCGGCCCGACGCCGCCGGCAGCCACCGCGGCGCCCTTCATCTCCAGGGCGTCGGTGATGACGGTGCCGGTGAAGCCGTACTCGGCGCGGAGCAGGTCGACCAGGACGGCCCGGCTGAAGGTGGCCGGGTCGGTGCCGGTCAGTGCGGGCACCCGGATGTGCGCGGTCATCACCGCGCGGGCCCCGGCGGCGACGACCGCCGCGAACGGCGGCAGGTCCCGCTGCCGCAGCAGGGCCAGCGGGGCGTCCACGGTGGGCAGCTCGTGGTGGGAGTCGGTGACGGTGGCACCGTGCCCGGGGAAGTGCTTTGCGCAGGCGGCGACGCCGGCGGCCTGCAACCCGGTCACGGCGGCGGCCGAGTGGGCGGCCACCCGCACCGGGTCCGCCCCGAAGGACCGGGTGCCGATCACCGGGTTGTCGTCGGCGGTGTTGACGTCCACCGTCGGGGCGAGGTTGACGGTGATGCCGAGCGCGGCCAGCTCGGCGCCGATCGACTGGTAGACCCGTCGGGTGAGCGCCACGTCGCCGATCGCGCCGAGGGCGGCGTTGCCGGGGTACGGGCTGCCGGTGGCGTGTGCCAGCCGGGTCACGTCGCCGCCCTCCTCGTCGATGGCGATCAGCGCGTCCGGCCGGCCGGCGCGCAGCGCGGCGGTGCTCGCCGCGACCTGCGCGGGGTCGTGCACGTTGGTGCCGAACAGCGTGTGTCCGGCCAGCCCGTCGGCCAGCAGGTCGACCGCCCAGTCCGGCGGGGCAGGCCCCGGGTACGCGGCCAGCAGCGTGCCGAGCGCCAGCCGGCGCAGTCCTGGATCCAGCCCCACGTGATCTCCCCCTTCGGTGCCCGGCGGGTACGGAACGTCGTACCGGTGGGGGTGTTCGCCCTGCCGAGTCGGCCGAGCGCCCCACCTTCGGGTGGCCGTTACGCTACGGCTACCCGTTCGCAGGTCGGTTTACAGTTAGCAAAGTTTACTAAAACTAGAGGACGTGTCATGAGTGCGACCCGGCTACCCGGCACCCCCCGCCTGTTGCGGGCGCTCAACGACCGTGCCGCGCTGGAACTGCTCCTCGAACGCGGTCCGCTGACCCGGGCCCGGCTCGGCGAGCTGACCGGGCTGTCCAAGGTCACCGCCTCCCAGCTGGTCGAGCGGCTGGAGGAACGCGGCCTCGTCGCCCGGGTCGGCGAGCAGGCCGGCGGGAGGGGGCCGAACGCCCAGCTCTACGCCGTCCGTCCGAGCAGCGCGCACGTGGTCGGCGTCGACGTCGGACCGGATCGGGTGGTTGCCGCCTGCGCCGACATCACCGGCGCCGTCATCGGCCGGGTGGAGCAGTCGACCAGGGACACCGACGACCCGGTGGGCGTGGTGCACAACGCCGTGGTGCAGGCCGCCAGCAGTGCCCAGGCGCAGCTGAGCAGCGTACGGCGGATCGTGCTCGGCACGCCGGGCCTGGTCGATCCCGGCACCGGCGACATCACCTTCGCCTTCAACCTGCCGCGCTGGCACAGCGGCCTGCTCGCCGCGCTGCGCGACGACCTGGACACCCCGGTGGTCTTCGAGAACGACGTCAACCTGGCCGCGGTGGCCGAGGCGCAGTCCGGCGCCGCTCAGGGCCTGGCGGATTTCGTGCTGGTCTGGGTGGGAGCCGGTGTCGGCCTGGCGATCATGCTGGGCGGCCGGCTGCACCACGGCAGCAGCGGTGCGGCCGGTGAGATCGGCTACCTGCCGGTGCCCGGCGCGCCCATTCCGCGCGACGTCTCCCGTCGGGCCAAGCCGGCCTTCCAGCAGTTGGTCGGCGCGGACTCGGTGCGCGCGGTGGCCCGTGAGCACGGGTACCCGGACGCCGACGCCGCCGAGGCGGTCCGCGCGGCCGTCGCGGCCGGCGCCGACGGCGGCCCGATGCTCGACGAGTTGGCCCGCCGGCTCGCGCTCGGTGTGGCCAGCACCTGCGTGGTGCTCGACCCGCCGCTGGTCGTGCTTGCCGGCGAGGTGGGTCAGGCCGGCGGCGCCGCGCTCGCCGACCGGGTGCAGCACGAGGTCGCGGCGATCACCCTGGTGCAACCTCGGGTGGTGCCGACCGGGCTGACCGAGGAGCCGATCCTGCGCGGCGCGCTGCGCACCGCGCTGGACGCCGTGCGCGACGAGGTGTTCGGCTCCACCGTCGGCTGAGCCCGCTGCGGCGGTCACGTGAAGAAATATTTCACCGCCGGTCGGCCTGCTGCAAGCCCTTGCCGTCGACGCCCTGGTTTCACCGGGCCGCCCGCGAGTGGACGGGCGACCCGGCGAAACCTCAGATCAGGTCGCGTCGGCGGAACACGGCGAACGCCGCCGCGGTCACTCCGCCGGTGATGGCGAGCAGCACCAACAGCGACGGCAACCAGGTCAGGGTGTAGAACCCCTCGCAGGTGCCAACGCTGTTGCCCGTGCAGATCCGTGGGTCGTAGAAACGCGCCTCGCCGTTCAGCCACGCGCCGATGTAGCTGGAGAGCATGAACAGGTCCGACTGCGGGGCGTCGATGATCTCCAGGACCAGCCGGGCGCCCAACTCCCAGACCACCACATACGCGGCGAGCGCGCCGAGAGCCGCCGAGGTGTGCCGACCCAGCGTGGCGATCGCGAAGCCCGCCGCGGTGGTCAGCAGCACCAGCACCAGACCACGTCCGTGCAGCGCACCGAGCTCGCGCCAGAACTCACCGCTCAACTGGCTGGGCAGCCCGGCGGTCTGCCCGATCACCCAGAACGTGGCGAGGTAGGCCACCGACGCCAACAGGGCCAGGACCAGCACCGTGCCGAGCAGGGTGCCCAACTTGGCCCCGAGCACCGTCAACCGGCGTGGCCGCCAGAGCAGCAGGTTCACCACACCGCCGGAGTTCAGGTCAGCACCGATGTAGGAGGCACCGACCAGGAACCCGAACAGCACCAGGAACGCGATGAGGAAGAAGACCAGCGGCCGCGCCTGCTGGGCGAAGCTGAACACCCCCGGCAGGAAGTCGGCGGCGATCGGCAGCCGGGACTGCCGGATCGGGTCGATCTCCGAGCAGTCGGCGGGGAGGTACAACCCGCTGTCCTCCGTCGGCAGCGAGCCGCCCTGGCGGGCCAGGCACTCCTGGTACGCGGTCTCCATGCTCTGCCGGGCCTCGGTGGCCTGCGCGCGCGCCGAGTTCAGCTCACTCGCACTCGGCTTGTGGGAACCCGCGAGGGTGGTAGCCGCCGTCACCGCGAACGCAAACGCCAGCAGGACGACCATGAGTTGCACGAAGCGACGGGCGGCCAGTCGCTCCAATTCGGCACGAACCAGGTTCACGCGTCCACTCCCCGATCGAGATCGATCACCGCATCGCCCTGACCGGCGTACGGCAGCGCCGAGTCGTCGACCTGGCGGGGCACCGACGGGTGCGCACCCGTCAGCTCAAGGAAGACGCTCTCCAGATCCGGCCGCAGCGGCGTCAGCTCGCCGACCCACAGCCCCTGCTCGCCGAGCACCCGGCTGATCACCGTCGGGTCGCTCGTCCCACTCACCACCAGTGCCTCACCATCGACGACCGCCGTCAGCTGGGCCGCGTGCAGCAGCTCAGTCGCGCGCTCCGGGTCGGCCACCCGCACCAGGAACTCGTGCCGGTCGTAGCCCGCCAGCACCTCGTCCACCCGGCCGGTCGCCACCCGACGTCCCTGCGAAATGATCGTGACGTGGTCGCAGATCAGCTGGATCTCACCCAGGATGTGGCTGGACACCAGCACTGTCACCCCGCTCGCCGCCAGCGACCGCATCAGGTCCCGCATCTCCCGGATGCCCGCCGGGTCCAACCCGTTCGCCGGCTCGTCCAGGATCAGCAACCGCGGGTCCTTCAGCAGCGCGGACGCCACCGCGAGACGCTGCTTCATGCCCAGCGAGTAGCCCTTCACCCGCTCGTCACCCCGATCGCGCAGGCCCACCAGCTCCAGCGCCTCGTCCACCCGCGAGACCGGTACGCCGCCGGCGCGGGCCAACAACCGCAGGGTGCGGTACCCGGTGAAGTTGCCGAAGAACTGCGGGCTCTCCACGATGGCACCCACCTGGCCCGCCACCCGGGGCAGCAGCTCCGGCGACGGCTCGCCCAGCACGCTCATCCGGCCGCTGTCGGCGCGTACCAGCCCGAGCAGGGCACGCAGGGTGGTGGTCTTGCCGGAACCGTTGGGGCCGAGGAAGCCGTGAACCTGGCCCGCCTCCACCAGCAGGTCGAACCCGTCCACCGCCACCCGCCGGCCGTTGCGCATGCTGTGGAAGGTCTTGCGCAGACCCTCGATCTCGATGACCGCGCTCATCCGCGCGGCTCCGTACCTCGACGGGGCATGGACCGTCCTCCGGACTTGGTGATCAACGACACGGCGCTTCACCCTATTGCCGAGGCGCCGCCCATGGGGGGCGCCCCGACGCTGCGTGGTTGGATGGAGCGGTGACTGACCTGATCCCCGGCGCTGCCGGCGCCGCGCCTGCCGCCGCTCCTGTGGACCCGGATCTGGTGGTCAGCCTCGACGGCGTCGGTGTACGCCGCTCTGGCACCGCCCTCCTCCAGGACCTGACCTGGCGGGTCGAGCTGGACGAGCGTTGGGTCGTGCTCGGCTCCAACGGCGCCGGCAAGACCACACTGCTCAACCTCGCCGCCGGCCGGCTGCACCCCACCACCGGTGTGGCGCACGTGCTCGGCGAGCGGATCGGCCGCACCGACGTCAACGAGCTGCGCACCCGCATCGGCCTGACCACCGCCGCGCTGGCCGAGCGACTGCCCGCCGACGAGCAGGTCAGCGACGTGGTGGTGACCGCCGCCTGGTCCGTGGTCGGCCGCTGGCGCGAGAGCTACGAGCGCGGGGACGTGGCGCGGGCGCTGGCCCTGCTCAGCCAACTCGGCGTCGGTGGCCTCGCCGAGCGCCGTTACGGCACCCTCTCCGAGGGTGAACGCAAGCGGGTGCAGATCGCCCGTGCATTGATGCCCGACCCGGAGCTGCTGCTGCTCGACGAGCCGGCCGCCGGCCTCGACCTGGGTGGTCGGGAGGACCTGGTCGCCCGACTGGCCGAGCTGGCGTACGACCCGGACGCCCCGGCGATGGTGCTGGTCACCCACCACGTCGAGGAGATCCCGCCGGGGTTCACCCACGCGCTGCTGCTGCGCGAGGGTGGCGTGGTCGCCCAGGGCCTGCTCGGCGAGACGCTGACCGGCGACAACCTCTCCAAGACCTTCGGCCTGCCGCTGGTGGTCGAGCGCCGGGGCGACCGCTACACCGCCCGGGCCGCCTGAGCGTCGGCCAGGGCGGAGACGACAGTGCCGCAGACCCGGGTTGCCGTGGTGGGCAGCGCCAACATGGACCTGGTCGCGATGGCACCCGCGCTGCCGCGACCGGGCGAGACCATGCTCGGCACCGACTTCGTGATGGTGCCCGGCGGTAAGGGCGCCAACCAGGCCGTCGCCGCGGTCAGGGCCGGAGCGTCCTGCGCCTTCCTCGGCGCGATCGGCTCGGACGCCTTCGGTGTCACCCTCCGGGCCCGCATCACCGCCGCCGGGGTGGACACCAGCCAGCTGCGCGTGGTCTACGGCACCTCCGGGGTGGCGCTGGTCATGGTCAACGCGCAGGGGGAGAACGCCATCATGGTGACCCCCGGCGCCAACGACGCGCTGGTCGGCCTCACCGAGGAGGAGTTGGCCACGGTGAGCGCGGCGGACGTCCTGGTCGCCCAACTGGAGATCCCGGTGCAGACCGTGACGGCCGCGGCGGTGGCCGCCCGCGCCGCCGGCACCCGGGTCATCCTCAACGCCGCCCCGGCGCGGGACCTCCCACCCGAACTGCTCGCATCGGTGGACCTGCTGGTCGTCAACGAGGGCGAGGCGCAGGCACTTGCCGGCCGAGGTCGGGAGGAGCCCCGGGCTCTGCTCGACCTGGCCCCCCGGGCCGTGCTCACTCTCGGCGGCGAGGGCGCCTGGTACGTCGACCGCGACGGCGCCGAGGTGCACGTGCCGGCGGTACGCGTCGACGTGGTCGACTCCACCGCCGCCGGTGACGCGTTCACCGCCGCGCTGGCCGTCGGCTGGGGCGAGGGACGTGATCTGGTCGACGCGGTGCGCTGGGCGTCGGCGGCCGGCGCTGCCTGCGTACGCAAGCTCGGTGCGTCGGTGGCGCTCCCGCAACGCGCCGAGATCGACGAGCTGTACGCGCCGGTCTGATCCACCCGCGTCACGCCGGCCGGCCCGCGCCCGTCCGGAAGGCCCTGCGGTACGCCGACGGCGAGGTCAGCATGAGCCGACCGAAGTGGTGCCGGTAGGTGACCGGCGTGTCGAAACCCACCGAGCGGGAGACCTGCTCGACCGGGGCGTCCGTCTCCTCCAGCAGGGTGAGGCTGGCGCGGACCCGCTGGTCGATCAGCCAGCGGATCGGGCTGGTCCCGGTGGCCCGGGCGAAGTGCCGCAGGTAGGTGCGGGGCGACATGTGCGCCTGCCCGGCCAGCTGCGCCACGCTCAGCGGCTCGGCGAGATGGGCGAGTGCCCAGTCGATGCTGCCGGCGATCCGGTCGTCGTCCGGGTCGGTGGGCACCGGCGCCTCGACGAACTGGGCCTGCCCGCCGTCGCGGTGTGGCGGGATCACCAGCCGCCGGGCGACCGCGTTGGCGATCGCCGCGCCGTGGTCGCGCCGGACCACGTGGACGCAGAGGTCCAGCCCGGCGGCGCTGCCGGCGCTGGTGAGCAGGTCGCCGTCGTCGAGGTAGAGCACGTCCGGGTCCACCTCGATGAGTGGGTAGCGCCGCGCCAGCAGCTCGGCGTACTGCCAGTGGGTGGTGGCCCGCCGGCCGTCGAGCAGCCCGGCGCCGGCCAGCGCGAACGCGCCCGAGCAGATCGACATGATGCGGGCACCGCGTCGGTGCGCTCGGCGCAGCGCGGTCACCAGCTCGGGTGACGGGTCACCGGTCACGTCCGGCACGCCGGGCACGATCACCGTCCGCGCCTCCGCCAGCTCGGCCAGGCCGTAGGGGGTGTGCAGGCTCGCCCCGCCGACCACCGGCACCGGCCCCGGCCGCTCGGCGCAGACCACCAGGTCGTACCAGTCGACGTCGAACTCGGGTCGGGGCAGCCCGAACACCTCGGTGACGATGCCGGTCTCGAACACCGACATTCCCGGGTACGCGAGCACTGCCACGCGGTGGGCGGCTGCCGGCCGTCGAGGCGTCGGCAGCAGGCGCGGGCCGGTGGTCGTGGTGGGCCGCATCGGCATGGCGGGATGTTAGCGCAGGACGTCGTCTCCGCCACTCGCTGCGGCCACGCGGACTGGCGAGGATCAGTGCATGACCTTCACCTTCGCCATTCCGCCGGCCGATCCGGCCACCGCCGTCGCCCACTTCCGCGCCCGCCTCAGCGTCGAGACCGACGTCAGCGACGTGCGCGCCGACCTGTCTGCGCGTACGACAGCTCTGGTGGTCGTCGACTCCCGGGGCGTGGCCGCGTGGACGCAGGGGCACCTGCCGGGCGCGGTGCACCTGCCCACCGCCGAGATCGCGACCCGCGCGGCGGAGCTGATCCCGTCCGGTTCGGCGGTGGTCACCTACTGCTGGGGGCCGGGCTGCAACGGCGCGACCCGCGCGGCGCTGGAGTTCGCCCTGCTCGGCTACCCGGTCAAGGAGATGCTCGGCGGGTTCGAGTACTGGGTACGCGAGGGGCTGCCGGTGGTGACGGAGACCGGGTTGACCCGGCGCCCGGTCGACGACCTGACCGCGCCGACCGCGACGATCACCTGCGACTGCTGATCCCCGCACGCACGCGGGGAGGGCTCAGCCGACGGGCTCGTCGGCGAGCTTCTCGCCGCGTCGGCGCAGCATGCCCAGCCCGGGGATGCCGGCCACGGCGAGCTTGAGGTCGCGGGTCACGTCGAGCAGGTCGTGCAGGTCGGGCCCGACCCGGTCCAGTGTGGCCAGGATCGGCAGGATGTCGGCCGTCAGGTGTTGCTTGAGTTTGGGCAGCTCATCGATCAGGTGGATCGCCGCGCTGATCTCCTCGTGGCTCAGCTCCTCGACGAACCTCGCCGCCATCGGCGCGGCCCGGCGCAGCGCCGGCTCGTACGCCGCCAGCAGCTCAGCCGCCGTGGCGGCGGCCTCCGTCGCGGTGCCCACGGTGACGGCGGCCCGGCCGGCCACGCCCTCGGCCTTTGCGACCACCGTGGCGGCGGTCCGGGCGACGCGGTCGGCGTCGGCGACCACCACGGCGGCGGCAGTGGCCACCTCGGTGGCGGTGTCGATGGCGGTGGTCGCGGCGGCGCTGATGACGGCCACCTCACGGACCGCCTCCTCGGCGTCGGTGAGCACCTGATCGGTCCGGTCCAGGGTCGTCTCGATGCGGTCGACCACGCCGTTGATCCGGGCCAGCAGCGCTTCCACCCCGTCCAGCACCGCGAACGCGCGGGCGGGCACGGCGGCGAACGAGGCGGCCGAGCCGAGTGCCTGGTCGAGAGCGGATCGGGTCAGGCCGACCACGGCGGTCGGGGTGGGGAGGGGAATCGCCATGGGATCAAGTGTGCGTCGGCCGCACCACAACCGCCCGACGGCCTCAGTCGGCGGGCGCTCGGGAGGGGCGCGCGGCGGTAGGGTGCCGGCATGTCGGCACCCTCGCCGCACCGCCCACCCCGCACCCGCATCGCCGTCCTGCTCGCCGTGTTGGCGGCGGTCGCCGCCGGGCTGGGCACGCTGGTGCTGGTCCGGGCGGACGCCGGCCTCACGGCCCGGCAGGTCAGCGTCGGCGGGGTGCCGATGACCGAGGTACGCGCCGGTCCGCCGACGCCCGGCGTCCGGCGACCCGGTGTGGTGATCGCGCACGGCTTCGCCGGCTCGGCCCAGCTGATGCGCCCGATCGCCGACACCGTCGCCCGGCGCGGAGCGGTCGCGCTGCTGTTCGACTTCGCCGGACACGGTGCCAACCCGGCTCGGCTGCCCGGCGCGGGCTCGAACACGTCCGCCGCCACGCTCGACGCCGACCTGGACGCCGCCGTCGGCTACCTACGTTCCCGGCCGGACGTCGACGCGGACGGAATCGTCCTGGTGGGGCACTCGATGGGCGCCGGCGCCGTCACCCGGTACGCCACCGGCCATCCGGAGATCGCCCGGACCGTGGCGATCTCGCTGCCCGAGGCGGGCGAGCTGCCCCCGGGCCGGCCGACGGAGTTGCTGCTGATCGTGGGAGGCGCGGAGTTTCCCGCCTTCCGCAGGGCGGCCGACGACGCCGCCCGACGTGGCGCGTCAACGGGCCGGCGATCAGCGGTCGTGGTGCCCGGCGTGGAGCACATCTCCGTGTTGTTCGCCGCGCGTACCCACCGGGAGATCGCCGACTGGCTGCCCGGCGGCGACGGCACCACCCGGCCGCGACCGATCGCCCGGCTCGCCGGGGCGGCGTTGCTGGTGTTCGCCTTCGGCATCGGCGTGGTCCCGCTGGCGGCCCTGCTCCTGCCGCGCCGGGCGACCGGCCGCCGACCGACCGACCCACCCTCCGGCCGGGAACCCGACGCCCCGGCGCAGACCGACAGCCCAGCGCTGTCGGGGGATCAGGTGCCGTTCGGTGGTCTGTTGCTGTTCGGGTTGGCGGCGCTGGCGGCCGTCGTCGGCGCGGCCGTCGCCGCGGTGCTGCCGACGGCCCGTCTGCCGCTGGCGGTCGGCGGTCACGTCGCCGGTTTCCTGCTGCTCACCGGCGTTCTGCTGGTCGCGGGTCAGCGCTGGCTGCCGGGCTGGTTCGGCGTATCGCAACCACCGCCCGGCACGCCCGTGTCGGCGTCCCGGCGGGCGACGGCACGAACCGCCGTCACGACGCTGGCGTTGACCGGGTACGCCGTCCTCGCCGTCGCCCTGCCGATCCACCTGGGCCTGACCTCGGCGCTGCCGGTCGGCGCCCGCTGGTGGCTGCTTCCGCTGGTCGCGGGCGCCTGCCTGCTGTTCCTGCTGGGCGTCGAACTGGTCGCCGCCGGGCGGACGGGGCGACACCTGCTGGTCGTCGCGGTCACCGTTGTCGTGCTGACCGCATCGACGATGGTTGGTCTGGCACCCGGCTTCGTCGTGCTGGTGGTGCCGCTGTTCGCGCTGCTGCTCGGCTGGCAGGCAGCCTGGGCGACAGTGCTGCGCCGTTACGCCGGCCCGCGCTGGCTGCCGGCCGTGTTGGGCGCCGCACTGGTGGGCTGGCCGCTCGCCACCACCCTGCCTCTGAGCTGACCGGCCTGCCGCTGAGCTGACCAGCCTGCCGTCGAGCTGACCGGCCCGGGGCCTACCGGCCGGCGCGGGCGACGCGCAGAGCCCACCAGATCAGCGGCACCTGCATCGGCACCCGGCCGTACGCGATGGCCCGCTTCGTCGGGCGGCGGTGCCGCCAGTCCACCGCCATCTTCACGTTGGCGGGCAGCACGGCCACGAAGAGGGCGGCTGCGGCCCGACCGCCGGCCCGTCGGGTGGCCGGGTTGGCCACCGCCGCCGCCACCGCCAGCTCGGCGACCCCGCTGGCGTACGTCCAGAATCGGGCCGGGCCGGGCAGCGCGCCCGGCACGATCGGGTCGTAGAAACCGGGGCGCACCAGGTGGGTAACGCCGGCCACGGCGAGCAGCCCGGCCAGCGCGGCGGCCTCGCGGCGGTTGCTCATCAATGGTCCCCCTGCTGTTCGACGGCGCGCTGCACGGCCCGGTAGATCTGCCCGAACCGTAGCGCGTCCGGGGTGCGCAGCAGCAGGTCCTCCCGACCGTGGTGCTGCACCCACAACTCGTGCACATGGCTGCCGCGCTCGTAGGAGCGGTCCAGCCAACCCAACGGGATTTCCAGGAACGGCAGCGACACCAGGGCCCCCACCGCGCAGGCCGCGAGGATGATCAGCGCCAGCTTCCAGTTGCCCCGGTCCTGCGCGGACCAGGCCAGTGACAGCACGCAGACCACGGCGATCAGCGGCGGCAGCGAGAGCAGCAGGACGAGGACACCGCGA
The DNA here is from genome assembly GCF_900090275.1 of Micromonospora zamorensis. Lineage (NCBI taxonomy): Bacteria > Bacillati > Actinomycetota > Actinomycetes > Micromonosporales > Micromonosporaceae > Micromonospora > Micromonospora zamorensis. The sequence continues at coordinate 494,009 of NZ_LT607755.1, forward strand.
CCCAGCACCCGGCCGCGTACGGCGAGGGTCTTCTGCCCGCGCGCGTGCCACACGAACGTCACGTCGGACAGGGCGATCACGTGACCACCCGCCCGGATCGACTCGGAGGTCACCTGCACCGCGTCGTCCCGGTAATAGAGGGTCATCACTAAGCCTAACCACCGGCCGGCAACTTCGCCTCCCTCGGACCGTCCCCGCTCGACCTCGTCACCGAGAGCTCGACGGGGGTCGAATCGAGGGGTCTGGAGTGATGCTTCGGTGTTCCTATGGACCTGAATCGTTTGGGTCATCGCGCCTCGTCGCGCGCGCCGGATCTTCCGATCGCTGGATAGCCGCACGGCCGCTCCGGGGCCTCGTGGGGACCGATTCGTCTGCGACATCAGCTCCAAAGGGTCCGCCGGTATACCGCTGCCCTCGCAGCGACCAGGCTGACGCAGGCGACCGCGGGAGCGCGGGTCGCGCCGCTGGTCCCGCCGGCGGCGATCGGGCTGGCCGGGCGGGACGTGAACGGAACCAGGGATGGCTAGCGGCGGGTGACGGGGCGCCCCGGTTGGCTGTGCTCGACCGCGCGCTGCACCGCCCGGTAGATCTGCCCGAAGCGCAGCGCGTCGCCGGTGCGCAGCAGCCGCACCGGCTGGCCGCGCCAGCGGGCCCAGATCTCCAGTTGGCGGCTGCCCCGGGAGTACGAGCGGTCCAGGTGTTCGAAGAGGAAGTCGGCGACAGGCCCGACGGCCAACCCGACCAGCACCGACGCGCCGACGATCGCGATCGTCACGGTCGGTGAGCGGTGCAGCCAGACGGCCACGCCGATGCCGAGCACCGCCGCGACCAGCGGACCGGCGAGTGCGGCACCGATCGCGCCCCGCCCGACGAGCACGCGCCACGAGCGGGTGCCCCGGCGGTGCCAGATCATGGTGATGTCGGCGAGCGCGTAGGCGCGGCCGTCGACGCGGACGGTGGTGGAGGTGACCTGCACCGACCTGTCGTCGTAGTACGTCGTCATGGCTGGACTCCCGCCCACGGGGCTGACACCACACTACTTACCCAAACGAGCCGGGTCGTAAGGTTGGCACGCGACTTCGACGAGGAAGTGAGGGCAGCGTGGGCGAGTTCGTTCGGCTGGAGACCAAGGACGGCATCGGCACGATCCGGCTGGAGCGGCCGCCGATGAACGCGCTCAACACCCAGGTGCAGGAGGAGTTGCGCGCCGCCGCCGCGGCGGCCACCGCCGATCCTGAGGTCCGCGCCGTCATCGTGTACGGCGGGGAGAAGGTCTTCGCCGCCGGCGCGGACATCAAGCAGATGGCCGAGATGTCCTATGTCGACATGGCCGACCGTGCGGCGAATCTGTCCAGCGCGCTCGGTGCGATCGCCCGGATCCCCAAGCCGGTGGTCGCCGCGATCACCGGGTACGCCCTCGGTGGCGGCTGCGAGCTGGCGTTGGCCTGCGACTGGCGGGTCGTCGCCGAGGACGCCAAGCTCGGCCAACCGGAGATCAAGCTGGGCATCATCCCCGGTGCCGGCGGCACGCAGCGGCTGGCCCGCCTGGTCGGCCCGGCCCGCGCCAAGGACCTGATCATGTCGGGCCGGATGGTGGACGCGCAGGAGGCGCTGCGGATCGGTCTGGCCGACCGGGTCGCCCCGGCCGCCGAGGTGTACGACACGGCCGTCGCGCTGATCACCCCGTACCTGACGGGTCCTGTGCAGGCGCTGCGCGCGGCGAAGCTGGCGGTCGACGGCGGCCTGGACATGGACCTGAACTCGGGTCTGGCCTGGGAGAGTCAGCTCTTCGCGGCGCTGTTCGCGACCGACGACCGGCGTGAGGGCATGGCGGCCTTCGTCGAGAAGCGCAAGCCGGACTTCACCGGCCGCTGACCGGGTGGGGCCGGCGGCTCGCGCCGCCGGCCCCGACGGCGAGCCGAGAATTGTTCACATTGTGCCTACCGGCCAGTAGCGTGTGGCTTCGGTCATGAGCGACGAGAAGGAGCGGCGATGACGGAGCGGATCGAGGGTCACGGCGGCGAGTTGGCGCTCGCGGCACTACGCGCGCACGGCGTACGGGAGATGTTCACACTCTCCGGCGGGCACGTCTTCCCGCTCTACGACGCCGCGCACAAGACCGACTTCCCGATCTACGACGTCAGGCACGAGCAGTCCGCGGTCTTCGCCGCCGAGGCGGTGGCCAAGCTGCAGCGCCGGCCCGGTCTCGCCGTGCTCACCGCCGGGCCCGGTGTCACCAACGGCATCTCCGGCATGACCAGCGCCTTCTTCAACGCCTCGCCGGTGCTGGTGCTCGGTGGCCGCGCGCCCGCGTTCCGCTGGGGCTCCGGCAGCCTCCAGGAGATGGACCACCTGCCGCTGGTCGCCCCGGTCACCAAGCACGCCGAGACGGTGTTCAGCACCGACGACATCCCGCGCGCGGTGGGTGCGGCGCTGCACGCCGCGCTCACCCCGCACCGCGGCCCGGCCTTCCTCGACTTTCCTCTGGAGACGGTCTTCTCGGTCGCCGAGGTCGAGTTGCCCGCCGTGACGGGCGTCGACCCGGTCGTACCGGACCCGGAGGAGGTCGGCCGCGCCGCGATGCTCATCGCCGCGGCGCAGCGACCGGTCATCATCGCCGGCTCCGACGTGTACGCGGGCGACGCGGTCGCCGCACTGCGCGAGGCGGCCGAGGCACTGCAGGTGCCGGTCTTCACCAACGGCATGGGGCGGGGTTCGCTCCCGCCGGAGCACCCGCTCGCGTTCGCCAAGGCCCGCCGGGCCGCGCTCTCCGGCGCCGACGTGGTCGTGGTGGTGGGCACCCCGCTGGACTTCCGGCTCAGCTTCGGTGACTTCGGCGAGGCCAAGGTGGTGCACATCGTGGACGCGCCGAGCCAGCGGGCGACGCACGTGCAGCCGGCCGTCGCCCCCGCCGGCGACCTGCGTCTGATTCTCTCCGCGCTGGCCGACCACGCCGGCGACCGGACCGACCACTCCGACTGGATCGGCGACCTGCGGGTCGCCGAGGACGCGGCGAAGGCGCGGGACGCCGCGGAGATGGCCGCCGAGACCGACCCGATCCGTCCCGCCCGGATCTACGGCGAGCTGCGGCGCGTGCTGGCCCCCGACGCGATCACCATCGGCGACGGCGGTGACTTCGTGTCGTACGCCGGGCGTTACCTGGAGCCGGCCCAGCCCGGCACCTGGTTGGACCCGGGCCCGTACGGCTGCCTGGGCACCGGCATGGGCTACGCGATGGGTGCCCGGGTCAGTCACCCGGACCGGCAGATCTGTGTGCTGATGGGCGACGGCGCGGCCGGCTTCTCGCTGATGGATGTCGAGTCGCTGGTCCGTCAGAAGCTGCCTGTGGTGATCGTCGTCGGCAACAACGGCATCTGGGGGCTGGAGAAGCACCCGATGCGGGCCATGTACGGCTACGACGTGGCCGCCGACCTCCAGCCGGAGCTGCGGTACGACACGGTGGTCAGCGCGCTCGGCGGCGCGGGGGAGACGGTCGCCAAGGCGGCCGACCTGGGTCCGGCCCTGAAGCGGGCGTTCGACGCTGGAGTGCCGTACCTGGTGAACGTGCTCACCGACCCGACCGACGCGTACCCCCGGTCGTCGAACCTGGCCTGAGTCGCACCCGGCGCCGCCGTCGCCCCGCCCGGGCGGCGGCGGCGGCGCGCTCACACCTCCGGTCGGTCACCCTCGCGGGGCGGGTCACCGTCGCGTCGGCGCAGGTCGTCCTCGCGTCGGCGCAGGTCCTCCTCCCAGCGGCGGAAGAGCTCCTGGTCCTGCTGCTTGGCCCGGTCCTGCACGGAGCGCAGGAACTCCGGGTCGTCGTCCGGCGCGACCGGCCGGGGGCGCTGCCGCTCGGGGGACGAGGTGCCGCCGGGCCAGCCCTTGCTGGCGCCGGAGCTGGGCTGCCGGCCGACGATGAACCAGGCGATCGAGCCGACCAGCGGGAAGAACAGGATGATCAGCACCCAGGCGATCCGGGGAAGGGCACGGATCTTGCCCTCCTCGGCGGAGAGACAACTGATCAGCGCGCAGACGGCGAGGACAATCTGCACCAGGAAGAGGAGTACGCCAAGCCGGGCCATGCACCCATGATGACTCACCGGATCGCGTCACCCTAGTCCGCGAAGAACCAGCAGCACTCCCAGTAGTGCGAGCCCCACGGTGCCGAGCGCGACCAGGGGCAGTGTCCGGCCGCCGGTGCGGGCCGGACCGGTGCCGGTGCCCCGGGGCCAGCAGAGCACCAGCAGAGCGCCCCACAGCAGGACGGTGACGCCGGCGACCAGTGCCCCGACCGGGCCTCCGGCCGACGCCAGCCGGACCGCCAGCGCGGTGACCACGGTCACCGTGAGCAGGGTGCGCCGCCAGGCCAGCCGGGTCCGCTCCGCTTGCAGCCCCGGGTCGCGGCCGGTGCTCACGGCCCGCCGATCGCCCGTGCCAGGACGGCGACCACCAGCAGCACCGCCCCGGCACCGACGGCGAGGGCGAGGATGGCGGGAAACCGGGACGCGGGCAACTCCTCACCGAGCCGGATGGCCCGTTCGGTACGCGCCCAGTGGTCCACGGCACGGATCGCGACCGCGCCGCCGAGCAGCAGCAGCGCTACCGCGATCACCTCCCGCAGGTGGCTCATCGGCAGGGGCGGCAGGAACTGCGCGGTGGCCAACCCGCCGCCGACCAGCGCCAGCCCGGTGCGCAGCCAGGCGAGGAACGTCCGTTCGTTGGCCAGGGAGAACCGGTAGTCCGGTGGTTCACCGACCGAGCGCAGCTCCGCCGGGTCGAACCATCGCCTGATCGCCTCCCACACGGAGCCGATTATCCGCTTCCCATCCCGCTTAGCCTGGGCCGGTGACTGATCTCGACATCCTGACGCTGCGTACCGCCTACGACAACCAGCTCCGCCCGGAGATCCCCGACCCGGTTCCGGCCGGGGTGACGGTGGAGCGGGACGGGCCGCTGGTCCGGATCACCGGGCTCGACGCCGGTGGGTTCATCACCTACCGCGATCTGGGCGGGTTGACCGGCGACGCGCTGGACGAGTTGATCGCCCGGCAGGTGCGGTTGTGCCGTGAGCGGGGCGAGTCGGCGGAGTGGAAGCTCAACGAGCACGACGAACCGGCGGACCTGGCGGACCGTCTGCGCGCCGCCGGCTTCGTCGCGGAGGACCGGGAGACCGTCGTGGTCGGGCCGGTCGCGCCGCTGGCCGCCGCGCTGCCGGTCATCCCCGAGGGGGTACGCCTGCGTGAGGTGACCTCCCGCGCCGACCTGGAGCGGATCGCCGCCATGGAGGAGGAGGTCTGGCAGGAGGACCGCTCGCACCTGGTCTGGGGGCTGGCGAAGGAGATCGACGCCGACCCGCACTCGATCACCGTGGTGGTGGCCGAGGTGGACGACAGGGTGGTGAGCGCCGGCTGGGTGCGCTTCCCGGCGAACACCGGCTTCGCCAGCCTCTGGGGTGGGTCCACCCTCCCGCAGTGGCGTCGCAAGGGCATCTACCGGGCGCTGGTCACCTACCGCGCGCGGCTGGCCGACCAGCGGGACCGGACGCTGATGCAGGTCGACTGTTCCGAGGACAGCCGGCCCATCCTGCAGCGGCTCGGCCTCGTCGCGGTCACCACCACCACCCCGTACGTCTACACTCCGTGATCATGGAGCAGCGGTTGACGGACGAGGAGCGGTTGACCATCAAGACCGGTGCCTTCGGTGCCGTCTTCCTGGTCTCCAACGCCGATCCCGGGGTGCTGGGGGTGATCCGGGAGAGCATCGCGGCGTCCGGCGCGCTCGCCGACGCCAGCGGGGCGGTCAAGGAGGCGCTGACCACCGGTCCGCTGCCGTGGCTTCCCCGGGACTCACAGTTGGAGATCGAGTCGGTGGTGCTGCCGGCGTTGCGGCAGGCAGTGCTGATCCTGCGCGACAAGTCACCGGCGGACGTCGAGGCGTACCGCTCGGTGGTGTTGACCGCTGCGGACCGGGTGGCCCGGGCGCACGACGGGATCGCAGCGTCCGAGGCTGCGGCCATCGACCAGATCCGGGTGGCGCTCTCCGAGCCGACCTGAACGACCGCGCGTCGGTGAGCTGTGTCACTCTCGGTGCCTCGGGAGCGCAACCTACTGGCAGGTAACATTGCGCCGTGGGCAACTGCACAGCAGCCCCCGGTTGACCTGGCGTCGACCGACGCGCGACGCTGCGCCCCAGACCGGGCGAGCAAATAGCAACACCACACAGGAGGGTCGTCGAAGCGCGATGAATATCGTCGTACTCGTCAAGCAGGTGCCTGATTCGGGCGCGGACCGCAACCTGCGCAGTGACGACAACACCGTCGACCGCGGTTCGGCGAACAACGTGATCAATGAGATGGACGAGTACGCCATCGAGGAGGCGCTGAAGATCAAGGAGGCGCACGGCGGCGAGGTCACCATCCTGACCATGGGTCCGGACCGGGCGACCGAGTCGATCCGCAAGGCGCTCTCCATGGGCCCGGACAAGGCCGTCCACGTGCTGGACGACGCCCTGCACGGCTCCTGTGCCATCGCCACCTCGAAGGTGCTCGCCGCAGCCCTCGGTCAGCTGAATGCGGACCTGGTCATCTGCGGCGCGGAGTCCACCGACGGTCGGGTCCAGGTCATGCCGCACATGATCGCCGAGCGGCTGGGCGTCGCGGCGCTCACCGGCGCCCGCAAGCTCACCGTCGACGGCGCGACGCTGACCGTCGAGCGGCAGACCGAGGAGGGCTACGAGGTCGTCACCGCCTCCACCCCGGCCGTGGTCTCCGTCTGGGACACGATCAACGAGCCGCGCTACCCCTCCTTCAAGGGCATCATGGCCGCGAAGAAGAAGCCGGTGCAGACGCTCTCGCTGGCCGAGCTCGGTGTCGCTCCCGCCGAGGTGGGCTTCGACGGCGCCACCAGTGCCGTCGTCGAGCACACCAAGCGCCCGCCGCGCTCCGGCGGCGCCAAGATCACCGATGAGGGCGAGGGCGGCGTCAAGCTGGTCGAGTTCCTCGCCACCGAGAAGTTCGTGTGAGAGGGGGGTTCTGACATGTCTGAGGTTCTCGTCGTCGTCGAAGCCACCAAGGAATTCGGCGTCAAGAAGGTCACCCTGGAAATGCTCACCCTCGCGCGTGAGCTGGGCACCCCGAGCGCGGTGGTGCTCGGTGGCGCCGGCGCCGCCGAGGCGCTGAGCGGCAAGCTGGGCGAGTACGGCGCGGAGAAGATCTACGCCGCCGAGGGTGACGAGATCGACGGCTACCTGGTGGCCCCCAAGGCCACCGTGCTGGCCGAACTGGTCAAGCGGGTGCAGCCGGCAGCCGTGCTGCTGGCCTCGGCCCAGGAGGGCAAGGAGATCGCCGCCCGCCTCGCCGTCAAGCTGGACAACGGCATCCTGACCGACGTGGTCGGCCTGGACGCCGACGGCACCGCGACCCAGGTCGCCTTCGCCGGCTCCACCATCGTCAAGGCCAAGGTCACCAAGGGCCTGCCGCTGGTCACCGTGCGACCCAACTCGGTCACCCCGAGCCCGGCCGCCGCCACCCCGGCGATCGAGCAGCTCACCGTGTCGGTCACCGACACCGACAAGCTGGCCAAGGTCGTCGAGCGGGTCGCCGAGCAGAAGGGCTCCCGCCCCGAGCTGACCGAGGCCGGCGTGGTCGTCTCCGGCGGTCGCGGTGTCGGCAACGCCGACAACTTCAAGCTGGTCGAGGAGCTGGCCGACCTGCTCGGCGGCGCCGTCGGCGCGTCCCGCGCGGCCGTCGACTCCGGTTTCTACCCGCACCAGTTCCAGGTGGGCCAGACCGGCAAGACGGTCTCCCCGCAGCTCTACGTCGCGCTCGGCATCTCCGGTGCCATCCAGCACCGGGCCGGCATGCAGACCTCGAAGACCATCGTCGCGGTCAACAAGGACGGCGAGGCGCCGATCTTCGAGCTGGCCGACTTCGGCGTGGTGGGCGACCTGTTCAAGATCGTCCCGCAGGCCGCCGAGGAGATCCGCAAGCGCAAGTGACAGGGCAATGAGACGGTGGCCGCCCCCGATGGGGGCGGCCACTTTCTCGTCGGTGGGAGCTGATCGGCGGGCCGGGGAGCTGAGCCGGCCCACCGATCAGCCCGTCAGGGTGCCCCTCAGCAGGCTGTCGCCGGAGTGGCGGGTGTTGTTGTCGTACTGCTCGGCGGAGACGTCGACCACCGAATAGCTCGTGAGGTCGACATTCGGGGGCAGGGGCAGCAGCGCGTCCGAACCGCCACCCAGGGTGCCCACAGAGAACATCTCCATCGTCGTCGGATTGATGAGCCAGACCTCGTAGTACCCAGGGACGCGCGGGAGATTCGCCACATGCAGATGCAGTTGGCCGTCCCGCAGAACCCGGGCGTCGCCCTTGGCCGCCGGTGGCGTCGATCCGTACGCCGCCAGCGGCGCGCTCGCCACCACCACCTGCGTCGGAGCCGGTGTCGGGTCGTCCGGCCGCAGCACGGAGGCCGTGCCCAGCACACCGACCGCCGCGGCGGCTGCCGCGGTCACCGCCGTGGCCGCCCAGCGTGACCAGCCAGAGCCCCGACGGGACCGGCGCGCCGAATCCAGCCGGGTGACCGTCGGCCGGGCCGTCGTGCCGGTGGCCTGCTCGCCCGTCGTGCCGGCGGATGGCGTGGCCGTCGTGCCGGTGGCCCGTCCGAACGGCGTGTCGTTGGTCTGCCCGGTCAGGGTGCCGACGCCCTGCCCAGGGACCTGCTGCCAACGGGTCTCGGCCTGGGCCTGCTGGGCCTCGGCCGCTCTGACCTGGGCGGCGATGCCCTGCCAGATGTGCTCCGGCGGGTCGGGTAGGTCAGCCAGGCCCTGCGTCTCGGTGCCGAGCCCGGCCACCTGCTGAAAGGTCGCCACCTCCGCACGGCAGAGCGCGCAGGTGCCGAGGTGGGTGCTCTCGGCGTTGTCCGCCTCGCTCTCACCGAGTGCCAGAAAGACCAGCCGGTCGTGGTCCAGGTGCTGCACCGTCCACCTCCCATCTGCGTTTCAAGCTCGCCATGCCGCGCCGGATGTGGCTCTTCACGGTGCCCAACGGCACTCCGGTCACCGCGGCTATCTGCTGGTGTGTCAGGTCGTCGTAGAAGGCCAACTCCAGCATGCGTCGCTGGTCGTCCGGGAGACGGGCCAGCTCGTCGGCGATGACCAGCCGATCCACCACGCGATCCGGGTCCGGGCCGGTCGGCGCCGGCTCGGGCAGCTGGCGGACCGTCTCCACCACCCGGGTCTCCCGGGCGGAGGCGCGCATCCGGTCGATCACCTTTCGCCGGCCGATGCCGAGCAGCCAGCCGATCAGCGATCCCTTGGCCGGGTCGAAGGTGTCCCGACCCAGCCAGGCGGCGACGAACGTGGCCTGGGTCACGTCCTCCGCGTCGCTGCGGTTGGCCAGCATGGAGGTGGCCAGATGGAGCACGGCGCGACCGTACCGGTCGTACGCCTCGCGGAGGGCCACGTCGTCGCCCGCCCGGAAGCGGAGATCGAGGTCGTCCACCGGAGGGTCCGGTTCCTGTCGTATGGCCGTCATCGGGCGGCTCGCCTTCGATGGGGCATACCCGACTGTAGCTGCCACAGTCCCCGCCCCACTCTCCCGGTCGATGTCATCTCACCTGCTCTTCGTGTCCCAGGCCCGGTCCGGATGCGATCGAGGCCGGAAAAAGAAAAGTGCGCCCGAGCGCATCCACCCGTCGGAGAGCCGGCGTAACCCCTTCTGCAAGCAAGGCCTGACGAATCAGCAGTAATCAGCAGGAGGCAGACATGCAGCTTTCGTACTTCCGTCGGGTCGCCGCGGGCGGCGCCGTCGCCGCGCTGGCCTTCGCCGGCGTCGGCGCGCTCACCGCCACCCCCGCGTACGCCGCCACGGCGAAGGTCTCCGTCGTGCACGGCATCCCGGACACCCCGGTCGACGTCTACGTCAACGGCAAGAAGACGCTGGACAACTTCAAGCCCGGCGACGTCGCCGGCCCGCTGAACCTGGAGGAGGGCGACTACGACATCGCGCTCACCAAGCCCGGCGAGCCGATCGGCAGCGCGATCCTCAAGGTCGACAACGCGGCCGTCCCGGGCGGGGCGAACATCAGCATCGCGGCCCACCTCGACGCCGCCGGCCAGCCGAAGATCACGCCGTTCGTGAACGACGTCTCGAAGGTCGCCGCCGGCAAGGCCCGGCTCATCGTCCGGCACACCGCCGCCGCCCCCGAGGTGGACGTGCGGGCCGGTGGCACCCCGGTCTTCAAGGGGCTCACCAACCCGAACGAGGCCAAGGGCGACGTCGACGCGGGCAACGTGAAGGCGGACGTGGTGCTGGCCGGAACCGACACCGTGGCCATCGGCCCGGCGGACCTCAACCTCAAGGAGGGCACCGCGACGATCGTCTACGCGATCGGCTCCGCCGAGGGCAAGACGCTCGACGTGGTGGCGCAGACCATCACCGGCCTGCACTCCGCTCCCGGCGGCGTGCCGAGCGGTGACGGTGGTCAGGCCGGCACGGGCGTGAACACCTGGTGGTACGCGCTCACCGGTGCCGGCGTACTCCTGCTGCTCGGTGGTGGGGTGCGGATGGCGACCGCGCGGACCGGTCGCAAGTGACGGTGCGCAACCGCGGCGCGCTGGCGGCCCTGGCCGCCGGCGTTGCCGCGCTCACCGTCTCCACCCTGGTGGCGTGCGGCTCCCAACCGGCCGAGAACGTGGGCGCCGACGAGGCGAGCACGCTGGCCAGCACTCCGGCGACCGCCACCAGCGCTCCCTCGGTCCCGGTGACCGTCGGTGAGCTGCCGGCCGACGCGGCGATCGTCCCGCCGGTCCGGCTGGTGATCCCGGGGATCGACGTCACCGCCACCGTCAACGCGGTCGGCATCAACGAACGGACCAACGAGTTCGAGGTGCCGCCGAGCGTCGACCAGATCGGCTGGTACCGCTACGGCCCCGGCCTGGAAACGGACGCCGGCTCGGTGGTCATCGCCGGTCACGTGGACAGCGCCAAGCAGGGCAAGGGCGCGTTCTTCCGCCTGCGGGAACTGGACCAGGGCGACACCCTGACCGCGACCGGCAGCGACGGTGAGGCCCGGCAGTACCGGGTCGTCGCCCGGGAGGAGTACGCCAAGACCAAGATCCCGTTGGACCGGTACTTCGCCCGGGACGGCAAGCCGCGGCTGACCCTGATCACCTGCGGTGGGCCGTTCGACGCCAAGGCCCGCAAGTACCGCGACAACATCGTCGTCACCGCGGTGCCCGCCTGACGAGGACCACGACGTGCCGGGGTGGGGATTCCCACCCCGGCCGTCGGCGGAGTCCCCTCCGGCATTCGGCGCCTGAGGTGTCGGCCGTAGGCTGAACGGTGATGGCTTACCTGGATCACGCGGCGACGACTCCGATGCTCGATGAGGCACTGGAGGCGTACGTCGCTACCGCCCGCGAGGTCGGCAACGCGTCCTCCCTGCACGCGGCGGGTCGCCGTGCCCGTCGCCGGGTCGAAGAGTCGCGCGAACGGGTGGCCGCTGTCCTCGGCGCCCGGCCGTCTGAGGTGATCTTCACCGGTGGTGGCACGGAGAGTGACAACCTCGCGGTCAAGGGCATCTTCTGGGCACGCCGGGGAGCCGGCTCCGACCGCCGCCGGGTGGTCTCCAGCGCCGTCGAGCACCACGCGGTGCTGGACGCGGTCGACTGGCTGGCCCAGCACGAGGGCGCCGAAATCGGCTGGCTGCCCGTGGACGCCGCCGGTCGGCTCGACCCGGAGGATCTGCGCGCCGAGCTGGCCGCGCACGCCGACCGGGTGGCCGTCGTCACCGCGATGTGGGCGAACAACGAGGTGGGCACCATCCAGCCCGTCGCCGAGCTGGCCGCCGTCGCCGCCGAGCACGGTGTGCCGTTCCACACCGACGCCATCCAGGCGGTCGGTCAGGTGCCCGTCGACTTCGCCGCCAGTGGCGTCGCCGCGCTGACCGTGACCGGGCACAAGCTGGGCGGCCCGACCGGGGTGGGTGCGCTGCTGCTCGCCCGGGACGTCGCGGCCACGCCGCTACTGCACGGCGGCGGGCAGGAACGCGACGTACGCTCCGGCACCCTGGACACCGCCGGCATCGTCGCCTTCGCGGTCGCCGTCGAGGCGGCGGTGAAGGGCCAACAGGAGTACGCGGCCCGCGTGGCCGCGCTCCGGGACGACCTGATCGAGCGGGTCCGTCGGGCGGTGCCCGAGGTGATCTACAACGGTGACCCGACCGACCGGCTGCCCGGCAACGCGCACTTCTCCTTCCCGGGCTCCGAGGGTGACGCCCTGCTGCTCCTGCTCGACGCGCAGGGGATCGCCTGCTCGACGGGGTCGGCCTGCTCGGCCGGGGTGGCCCAGCCGTCGCACGTGCTGCTGGCGATGGGTGCCGACGACGACCGCGCCCGCTCCTCGCTGCGCTTCACCCTGGGTCACACGAGCACCCAGGCCGACATCGACGCCGTGGTGGCGGCCCTCCCGGCGGCGGTGGACCGAGCCCGCCGAGCTGCCGCCCTCCGCACCCCCCGCTGACCCGGCTCCGGGGGGTTTTCCGAGCTGGTGGATAGGGTTGTCGTGGGGACGGGGAAGGGAGTGGGCTGGTGAGGGTTCTGGCGGCTATGTCGGGCGGGGTTGACTCGGCCGTGGCGGCGGCGCGGGCGGTGGCGGCCGGGCACGACGTGACCGGCGTGCACCTGGCCCTGGCCCGCAACCCACAGACCTATCGGACCGGGGCGCGGGGCTGCTGCACCCTAGAGGATTCCCGGGACGCGCGGCGGGCCGCCGACGTGATCGGCATCCCCTTCTACGTGTGGGACATGGCCGACCGCTTCCACGAGGACGTGGTGGACGACTTCGTCGCCGAGTACGCCGCCGGTCGCACGCCGAACCCCTGCCTGCGCTGCAACGAGAAGATCAAGTTCGCGGCGGTGCTGGACCGGGCGGTGGCCCTGGGCTTCGACGCGGTGGTCACCGGTCACCACGCCCGGCTTGGCCCGGACGGGCTGCTGCGCCGCAGCGTCGACATCGCCAAGGACCAGTCGTACGTGCTGGCCGTGCTCACCCGCGAGCAGCTGGACCGGTCGATCTTCCCGCTGGGCGACTCGACCAAGGCGCAGGTCCGCGCGGAGGCCGCCGAGCGTGGCCTGGCGGTGGCCGACAAGCCGGATTCGCACGACATCTGCTTCATCGCCGACGGTGACACCCGCGGCTTCCTGGCCGGTCGGCTCGGCGAGGCGCCCGGCGACGTGGTGGACGCGAGCACCGGCGCGGTGGTCGGCAGTCACAGCGGCGCGTACGCGTACACGGTGGGGCAGCGTCGCGGCCTGCACCTGGACCGGCCCGCCCCGGACGGCCGACCGCGCTACGTGCTCTCCATCACCCCGAAGACCAACACGGTGACCGTCGGCCCCGCCGAGGCGCTGGAGGTGTCCGAGGTTCGCGCCGTCCGTCCGGTCTGGACCGGCGGCGCACGCCCGGACGCCCCGGTGGAGTGCGAGGTGCAGCTACGCGCCCACGGCAGCGTGGTGCCGGCGACCGTCGCCCTCGACGGCGACACGATGCACGCCGAGCTGCGCCAGCCGGTACGCGGCGTCGCCGCCGGTCAGGCCGTGGTCGCGTACCGGGCGGACCCGGCCGGCGACGTGGTCCTCGGCTCCGCGACCATCACCGGCTGACCGCACGGCCTGGGTGTTCGCGGGATAGCCTTCGGCCGTGACAGATCAGGCGTGGCCCTGGCCGGCCGGCGCGGCAACCGGAATTGGTTCGCTGCCCGGCACCGACATCGGCGAGGCGCAGCGGGTGATCCTCGGTGAGCTGCCCGAGCTGCCCCACCTGCCCGAGTTGCCGGCCCGTGGTCCCGGCGCGGACATGATCGGCCGGTCCGCCGGGCTGCTCGTCGAGCTGCCCGTCGAGGTGTACGCCGGGCGGTGGCGGGTCGCCCCACGCCCGGGCCGCGACCTGCGCCGGGCCCGTGACCTGATGGAACGCGACCTGGACCAGCTCGCCGAGCAGGCCGAGGAGTACGCCGGGCCGATCAAGGTGCAGGCCGCCGGTCCGCTCACCCTGGCCGCCTCGCTGGAGCTGCCGATCGGTGGCCGTCTGCTGCGCGACCCCGGCGCGGTCCGCGATCTGACCGGCTCCCTCGCCGAAGGGTTGCGCGCGCACGTGGCGGCGGTGGCCCGACGGCTGCCCCAGGCGTCGGTGCTGCTCCAGCTGGACGAACCGTCGCTGCCGACCGTGCTGGCCGGGCGGGTGCCGACCGAGAGCGGGCTTGGCGCGTACCGGGCGGTCGACCCGGTGGACGCTGCCGCTCTGCTGCGCACTGTCGTCGAGGCGGTCGGGGTGCCGACGCTGGTGCACTGCTGCGCCCCGGACGTGCCGCTGGAGCTGATCCGCTCCACCGGCGCCGTCGCGGTCGCCCTTGACCTGGACCTGGTCACCAAACTGGACCCGCTGGGCGAGGCGATCGACGCCGGCCTCGGGTTGCTGGCCGGGGCCGCACCGACCCGGCCGCCGTCGGCCGGTGGCGCGCCGACCTCCGCGCAGATCGCCGATCGCGTACGCCAGGTCTGGGACCGCCTCGGCTTCCCTCGTCGGCAGCTGGCCGAGCAGGTGGTGATCACCCCGGCCTGCGGTCTCGCCGACGCCACCCCGGAGTACGCGCGCGCGGTGCTCGCGGCCTGTCGGGAGGCCGGTCGGCGGCTCGCCGAAGACTGAGGTTTTCTGTCGTACCCGGTGGGCAGGATGACGGTCATGATTGGACAGCTACGTTCAGTGGTGATCGACTGCCCGGACCCGCGGGCGTTGGCAGCGTTCTACTCCGAGCTGCTCGGTGTGCCTTTCGCCGAGGGTGACACGGACGACGACTGGGTGGTGCTGGGCGGGCCGCCCGGTCACCAGCCGCGTCTCGCCTTCCAGCAGGCACTCAACCTACGGCCGCCGGCCTGGCCGGACCCGGAGCGTCCTCAGCAGTTCCACCTGGATGTGACGGTGGACGACATCGAGAGTGCGGAGAAGGCCGCACTCGCGCTCGGTGCTCGGCGGTTGCCCGGTGAGGGCGAGGGCTTCCGGGTCTACGCCGATCCGGCCGGCCACCCGTTCTGCCTCTGCTGGGACTGAGCCTGACGGGGGTTGCGGCGGCCGGGCATCATGGCCGCCGTGATCCCTACCTCTCCGCTGCGCGCCTCCGGCTCACTCTTCGGCCTCGCCTACGGTGACGCGCTCGGCAAGCCGACCGAGTTCCTGACCGTCGCCGAGATCCAGCACCGTTATGGTCCGACCGGTCCACGGGAGCTGTCCGGCGAGCCGGCACTGGTCACCGACGACACCCAGATGGCTCTCGCGGTGGGTTGGGCGCTGCACGAGGCGCCCTCGCTCACCCCGGAGGCGGTGGAGCCACTGCTGCGGCAGCGTTTCCTGGCCTGGGCGGTCAGCCCGGACAACAACCGCGCCCCGGGCATGACCTGCCTGCGCGCCTGCGCCGAGCTGACCCGGGGGGTGCGCTGGCAGGACGCCACCGTCATCGGGTCGAAGGGGTGCGGCGCCAACATGCGGGTCACCCCGGTCGGGCTGCTCGACGTCGACCTGGACACGCTCGCCGGCCTGGCCCAGCTGCAGGCCGGGCTGACCCATGGGCACCCGACCGGGCTGGCCGCCAGCGAGCTGACCGCGTACGCGGTCTTCGCGCTGCGCGCGGGCGCCACGCTGCCCGAGCTTCCCGCGCTGCTCACCGAGCGGGCGCTCGCCCAACGCCTGATCTACCGGGAGCGGTGGCTGGGTGACCTCTGGCAGCGCGCCGACTCGCGTTCCCCGCAGGAGTTCATCGCCCACGGCTGGGACGAGTGCCTGGCAGTGCTGGGCCGACTGACCAACGCCCTGAACCAGCCGGACGACGGCGGTGACCCGTGCCGGGCCACGGGGGAGGGCTGGGTCGCCGAGGAGGCGCTGGCCACCGCGCTGCTCTGCGCCGTACGGCACGCCGACGACCCGGTCGCGGCACTGGCCCGGGGCGCGACCACCGCCGGCGACTCCGACTCGATCGCCGCCCTGGCCGGCGCGTTCGTGGGCGCGGCCGCCGGGATGAGCGCCTGGCCGAGCGGGTGGGCCGATCGCATCGAGTACGCGGACCAACTCGCCACCCTCGCCGAAGCCTGGGACTGACCCGCCCGGCCCCGGCCCTGCTCCGGCCCCGCCCTGCCTGGGCCCCGCCCGGCCCTGCCCAGCGGGCATGATCCACTCGGGTTCCTGGAAGTCGGGGTGTCCCACGGTCTCGGACGCCGCGCTTTTCAGGAACCCGAGTCGATCACTCTCGTGGCCAGTGCGACCAGGCAGCGACGACGCAGCGGCTGGTCAGGGGGTGGGCAGGTGACGCAGGCTGCGGACCTTCTTCCACAGGTCGGCGTCGCAACGCCCGGCGTGGTCCTCGAAGGCCGCCGAGTTGAGTCGGATCGGCTCGGTCAGGCTCAGGTAGCTGTCGTGCTCCGCGCCGGGGTCCCAGTCGCGGGTGGGGATCCGCACGTGGTCGTCCCGGTCGCTCTTGTCCTGGCTGGTGATCTTCAGGACGTCGGCGCCCCGGGAGTCGGCGCGCAGCACCAGACAGGGACGTACCTTCGATCCGGTGCCGTCGGCGTACGGCACGTCGGCCCACCAGATGTCGCCCGGTGCCGGAGCACCGGCCGGCCGTCCGGTGTCGCGCGAGCGCGGCTTGGTGGCCGGTCGATCGGCGCCGCGTGGCCTCGGTGCCGTGGAACGACGGCCGGGGCGGCCGCCTCGACCCGGCCGGGTGCCCGGACGGCGGTTGGCCACCCGGTGTCGCCAACTGTTCCACGCCCAGCCGGCGGCGACCGCCAGCAGGATCGCCACCGCCCAGAGCAGCGCCTCGGGCATTCGTACCTCCGCCTCTCGGCGACCCACCGGGTCGCACCGTCCGGCGATCCTCGCACGCCGCCGCCCGTGCCGCCCGCCAACCCGGCGCGGGTGGGCGACGGATTGTCCCACCGGCCCGATACGGTGCCGGAGTAGCGTGATCAGGGAGGTCGCAGGCGTGTCCGAAGGTGGCGGTGTGTCCGAGGAACAGATCGGTCAGCAGGTCAGCCCGGCTCAGGAGGCGGCGGCCGGGGCCGAGCCCACGCCGCAGGCCCGCGAGCGGCACGCCACGCTCAGCCAGGAGCTGACCGAGCATCAATACCGCTACTACGTGCTGGACGCGCCGATCATCACCGATGCCGAGTTCGACAAGCAGTTGCGCGAGCTGGAGGCACTGGAGGCGGAGTTCCCGGCATTGCGTACGCCGGATTCGCCGACCCAGCGGGTGGGCGGCACGTTCTCCACCGACTTCACCCCGGTCACCCACGCCGAGCGGATGCTCTCCCTCGACAACGCCTTCGCCGACGAGGAGTTGACGGCGTGGGCCGAGCGGGTCGAGCGGGACGCCGGTGGCGCGGTGCCCTACCTGTGCGAGCTGAAGGTCGACGGGCTGGCGATCAACCTGACCTACGAGAACGGCCGGCTGGTCCGCGCGGCCACCCGGGGTGACGGCCGCACCGGTGAGGACGTCACCGCCAACGTCCGCAGCATCCGGGACGTGCCCGGCCAGCTCACCCCGTCCGACGACTTCCCGGACGTGCCCGAGTTGGTGGAGGTGCGGGGGGAGATCTACTTCCCGGTCGCCGCGTTCGCCGACCTCAACGCGGGCCTGGTGGAGCAGGGCAAGGCGCCGTTCGCCAACCCGCGCAACGCCGCGGCGGGCAGCCTGCGGCAGAAGGACCCGCGGGTCACGGCCTCTCGGCCGCTGCGGCTGGTGGTGCACGGCATCGGTGCCCGCCGTGGGTTCCAGCCCACGGCCCAGTCCGAGTCGTACGCGGCGCTCAGGTCGTGGGGGTTGCCGACCAGTGACCGGTGGCGGGTCGTCCCGGATCTGAGCGGCGTGGCCGAATACATCGCGTACTACGCCGAGCACCGGCACGACGTCGAGCACGAGATCGACGGAGTGGTGGTCAAGGTCGACCCGGTGTCCATCCAGGGTCGGCTCGGCTCGACCAGCCGCGCGCCGCGGTGGGCGATCGCCTTCAAATACCCGCCGGAGGAGGTCACCACCAAGCTGCTCGACATCGACGTCAACGTGGGCCGCACCGGGCGGGTCACCCCGTTCGCCGTCCTCGAGCCGGTGCGGGTGGCTGGCTCGACCGTCGCGCTCGCCACCCTGCACAACGCCCGTGAGGTGGAGCGCAAGGGGGTGTTGATCGGCGACACGGTGGTGCTGCGCAAGGCCGGCGACGTGATCCCCGAGGTCCTCGGCCCGGTGGTCGACCTGCGGCCCGCCGACGCCCGACCGTTCGTCATGCCCACCACCTGCCCGGCCTGCGGCACCCCGCTCGCGCCCTCCAAGGAGGGCGACGTCGACATCCGTTGCCCCAACACCCGTAGCTGCCCGGCCCAGCTGCGCGAGCGGGTGTTCCACCTCGCCGGTCGCGGGGCCTTCGACATCGAGGCGCTCGGTTACAAGGGAGCTGCGGCCCTGCTGGACGCGCAGGTCATCGCCGACGAGGGTGACCTGTTCCAGCTCGACGCCGAGCAGTTGTCCCGGTCCCCGTTCTTCGTCAACAAGGACGGCAGTCTGGGCAGCAACGCCGCCAAGCTGCTGGACAACCTGGCCGTCGCCCGCGAGCGTGACCTGTGGCGGGTGCTGGTGGCGCTCTCCATCCGCCATGTCGGCCCCACCGCCGCGCAGGCGCTCGCCAGACACTTCCGCTCGATGGAGGCCATCGACGAGGCCAGCGAGGAGGAGCTGTCCTCTGTCGACGGGGTCGGGCCGACCATCGCGGCCAGCATCAGGGAGTGGTTCGCGGTGGACTGGCACCGCGAGGTCGTCCGCAAGTGGGCCGAGGCGGGCGTACGGATGGCCGAGGAGGCTGTCGACGAGGGGCCGCGCCCGTTGGAGGGGCTGACAGTGGTGGTGACCGGCACGCTTGCCGGCTACTCACGCGACCAGGCCGCCGAGGCCGTGCAGAGCCGGGGCGGCAAGCTCAGCGGGTCGGTCTCCAAGAAGACGAGCTTCGTGGTCGTCGGGGACAACCCCGGGTCCAAGGCGGACAAGGCGGCCAGCCTCAAGGTGCCGGTGCTGGACGAGGACGGGTTCCGATTGCTGCTGGACGCGGGCCCGGACGCCGCGCGGGAGGTCGCCCAGCCGGGCGGGTGATCCCGGTCGCGGCCTGCGGCGGCGACTGACCGCGTATACCAACTTAATTACGACTACGACCGATTCGTGACTGTCATACCGGGAAACTGGGGGCCGAGGGCGTTTCATTGGGTCACGGCGTACCGCACCGGCACGCCGACTGTCGGTCGGGAGGTGTGGTGGAGGTCGCGGATCCACGCAACTCGCTCCCGCCGGGACGGGCCACACCGTTCGCCACCTTCGTCGTCGGCATCCTGGTGGTCGCGGCGCTGACCGCCGCCGTACCCCTCGCGTCCCTCCCGGACGAGGTGTCCCGGCTGCCGGTGGCGTTCTGGACGATGGCCGCCCTCGCCGTGGTCTGCGACGCCCGGCCGTTCGTCCCGCCGGGGCGTCGGCAGACCTCCGCGGTGTTCCCGTCCACCTGCTTCACCTTCGCGATCCTGCTCGGGTGGGGCCTCGGCCCCGCGGTGGTGGTGCAGGCGATGGGGGTGATCGTCTCGGGCTGGCGGATGCGGCACGCAGCCTGGCGGACGGCGTTCAACGTCGGCCAGTACGTGTGCGCCCTCGCCGCCGCGTACGGGGTGATCCAGCTCGGCTCGGGCACCATCTTCTCCGGCGGGCGGTTGCACTGGACCGACGTCGTTGCCGTCGGCGGTGCCACGTTGGCGTGGTTCGTCGTCAACTACGGGCTGGTCAGTTGGGCGGTGCGGCTGCGTTTCGGCGACCGGTGGTGGCCCACGCTGCGCCGGGGCCTCGGCTTCGAGTTGCTCTCCACCGGTTCACTGCTGCTGCTCGCCCCGGTGCTGGTTGCCGCCGCGCGGGTCAGCGCGGCGCTGATCCCGCTGGTGCTGGTGCCGCTCTTCGCGGTCTACCGGATGGCCCGGCTGACCGTCGAGCAGCAGCACCTCGCCGCCTCCGACCCGTTGACCGGTCTGCCCAACCGCAAGGCGCTGCTGGCCGAGGTGGCGGAGCAGGTGCACCTGCACGCCGAGCGGACGGCCCGCGGCGAACCCGACGGGCAGTTGGCGCTGCTGCTGATCGACCTGGACCGTTTCAAGAACGTCAACGACGCGCTCGGGCACGCCGTGGGCGACCGGCTGCTGGTCGAGGTCAGCGCCCGGCTCACCGACGTGCAGCCCCGACCACAGATGATCGCCCGGCTCGGCGGCGACGAGTTCGCCATCGTGATGACCGGCCTGACCGACGTCGGTCAGGCCAGGGAGCTGGCCGACCAGGTGGTCCAGGCGCTGGCCGAGCCGGTGCCACTCGACGGGCTGCCGTTGGACGTGGGCGGCTCGATCGGGATCGCCCTCTTCCCCGAGCATGGCGAGGACTTCGCCACCCTGATGCGCCACGCCGACGTGGCGATGTACGACGCCAAGCACCGCAACGACACGGTGGCCGTCTACGCCCCCGAGTCCGACCACAATTCCGCCGAGCGCCTCGGCCTCCTCGCCGACCTGCGCCGGGTGTTGGAATCCAGCCCGTCGAGCGAGTTGTTCGACACCGACCCGGCGGACCAGGCCGACGGGGCTGTCGACGTACCCCTTGCGGCGACGGCGGAGGTGCGCGGCGGTGACGGCGCGGCGCTGCCCGTCGGGTCCCCGGCCGAGGCCGCACCCCACGCAGACCCGGCACCGGCGGTCGCCACGGCACCGCCGACCACCAACCGGTGGTGGGGGCGCCGTCGGCGCAACGACGCCGAGCTGGTGCACGCCGATGAGTTGATCAACCGGATCGCGACGGGCGCCGACCCGATCCGGGGCCGTGGCTCCCGTTCCACGGTCACCGGGACCCGCTCGGGCCTGACCCGGGAGCGACGCGCGGGAGCCGGCAACGGCCGCCGGTCACCGAACGGGAGCACGGTCCCCGCGCGGGGCAACGGCGGCCTCGGACGGCGGCGTGACATCGGGACAGGAGGCCCGGGCCACCCGGTCGAATCGACGGGGTGGGCGCACGCGGACGGTGACACGGCAGAAGACGCCGGGGAAATCACCATGTACTACCAGCCGCAGATCGCCATCGCGACCGGCGAGGTGGTCGGTGTCGAGGCCCTGCTGCGGTGGCGGCATCCCCGGCGGGGCATGGTCGACCCGGAGGAACTCATCCGGGTCGCCGAGCAGAGCGCGGTGATGCGACTGCTCACCCGGCGGGTGGTCGACGACGTAGTGGAGCAACTCGCCAAGTGGTCGGCGGCCGGCATCGGCCTGCGCGCGGCGCTGAACGTGAGCGTGCGCGACCTGCACACCGGCGACGTCGCCGACCAGATCGCCGACCGGCTGGCCCGCTACGGGGTGCCTGCCGACCGGCTGCAGGTGGAGATCACCGAAGGTGCGTTGATGGCCGACCCGCGCCGGGTGCTGGCCACCATCTCCCAACTGCACCGGATCGGGGTGGCCATCTCGTTGGACGACTTCGGCACCGGCTACTCCTCGCTGCAACACCTGCGCCGGTTGCCGTTGTCCGAGGTGAAGGTGGACCGGTCGTTCGTGCTCGGCATGGCCGAGGACGCCGACGACGCGGCGATCGTCCGATCGATGATCGAGTTGGCGGGCGCGCTGGGCCTGCGGGTGGTCGCGGAGGGCGTCGAGGACGAGCGGACCTGGCGGATGCTGCACGCCGCCGGCTGCGACGCCGCCCAGGGCTGGTTCTACGCTCGGCCCATGCCGGCCCAGGAGCTGGTCACCTGGCTGGCCCGGTACCGGCCGGTGCGCCCGAGCGGGCCCCCGCAGTCGGACATCGGCCGCCGCCCCACCCGCTGACCCCTCCGCCGGCATGGCATTCCGGCTGCCGGAGGGGGAGTCGGGGACGCGGCACCGGAGCGGAACAATAGACTCGCTCCGGTCACCGCGCGTCACGCTCCACCCGTCGCGCGGCCGGCACACCGCCCGACCAGCAGGACATCAGAAGGGGGCACGGATGGCCGCCATCTCCCGCGAGGAGGTCGCGCACCTGGCGCGCCTGTCGCGGCTCGCCGTCACCGAGGAGGAGCTGGACATGTTCGCCGGCCAGCTCGACGTGATCCTCCAGGCGGTCGCTCAGGTCGGCGAGGTCGCCGCCGCGGACATTCCGCCGACCTCGCACTCGGTGCCGCTGACCAACATCTTCCGCGAGGACGTCGTCACGCCGTGCCTGACCCCGCAGGAGGCGCTGTCGGGCGCACCCGACGCCGAGGACCAGCGGTTCCGCGTACCGCGGATCCTGAGTGAGGATGTGGCCTCGTGAGTGACCTGACGAGAATGACCGCGACGGAGATCGCGTCCCTGGTCGCCGGGGGCGAGACCTCCGCCGTCGAGGTGACCCGGGCGCACCTCGACCGGATCGCCGCGGTCGACGACCGGGTGCACGCCTTCCTGCACGTCGACACCGACGGCGCGCTCGCCGCGGCCCGCTCGGTGGACGAGCGCCGGGCCGCCGGCGAGGAGCTTGGCCCCCTCGCGGGTGTGCCGGTCGCGGTCAAGGACGTGCTCGCCACGCGGGGCGTGCCGACCACCGTGGGCTCGAAGATCCTGGAGGGCTGGCGCCCGCCGTACGACGCGACGATCGTGCAGCGGTTGCGCGAGGCCGGCACGGTGATGCTCGGCAAGACCAACATGGACGAGTTCGCGATGGGCTCCTCCACCGAATACTCGGCGTACGGCCCGACGCACAACCCGTGGGACCTGAGCCGGATCCCGGGTGGCTCGGGCGGTGGCAGCGCTGCCGCGCTGGCCGCGTACGAGGCGCCGCTGGCGATCGGCTCGGACACCGGCGGCTCGATCCGCCAGCCCGGCGCGGTCACCGGCACCGTCGGTGCGAAGCCCACCTACGGCGGCACCTCCCGGTACGGGCTGGTGGCCTTCTCCTCGTCGCTGGACACTCCGGGCCCGTGCGCCCGTAACGTGCTCGACGCGGCCCTGCTGCACCAGGTGATCGGCGGGCACGACCCGCGTGACTCCACCTCGATCCCGCAGCCGGTGCCGGACGTGGTGGCGGCGGCGAAGCTCGGCGCGACCGGCGACCTGACCGGTGTGCGGCTCGGCATCGTCAGCGAGTTCGTCGGCGAGGGCGCCGAGCCGGGTGTGATGGCCGCGTTCCGCGAGTCGGTCGACGCTCTTGCGAAGCTGGGCGCGGAGATCGTCGAGGTGTCCTGCCCGACGTTCGCGTACGCGCTGCCGGCGTACTACCTGATCGCCCCGAGCGAGTGCTCCTCCAACCTGGCCCGGTTCGACGGCGTCCGGTTCGGCCTGCGGGTCGGCGACGACGGCAACCGGTCGCTGGAGGAGGTCATGTCGCTGACCCGCGAGGCCGGCTTCGGCCCGGAGGTCAAGCGTCGCATCATGATCGGCACATATGCGCTGTCGTCGGGTTACTACGACGCGTACTACGGGCAGGCGCAGAAGGTCCGGACGCTCATCACCCGGGACTTCACCGCCGCGTTCGAGCGGGTCGATGCGCTGATCTCGCCGACGACCCCGTCGGTGGCGTTCCCGATGGGCGCACGGACCGCCGACCCGTACCAGATGTACCTGGCCGACCTGTACACGATCCCGACGAACCTGTACGGCGGGCCGGGCATCTCGGTGCCCTGTGGCATCTCCGAAGGGCTGCCCGTCGGCCTGCAGGTGATGGCCCCGACGATGGCCGACGACCGGATGTACCGGGTCGCCGCCGCGTTGGAGTCCGCAATCGGCACGTTCACGCCACCGGCACTGTGAGGCAGGAGCCCTGATGACGACGACACTGCCCGCGTACGACGAGGTCGTTGCACGCTACGAACCGGTGATCGGCCTGGAGACCCACGTCGAGCTGGGCACGAACACCAAGATGTTCTGTGGTTGCCCGACCGACTTCGGTGGCGAGCCGAACACCCGGGTCTGCCCGGTGTGCCTGGGCCTGCCCGGCTCCCTGCCGGTGGCCAACAAGGCGGCCATCGAGGCGATCATCCGGATCGGCCTGGCGCTGAACTGCTCGATCGCCGAGTGGTGCCGGTTCGCCCGGAAGAACTACTTCTACCCGGACATGCCGAAGAACTTCCAGATCAGCCAGTACGACGAGCCGATCTGCGTCGACGGCTACCTGGACGTCGAGGTGGGCGGCGAGACGGTGCGGATCGAGATCGAGCGGGTGCACCTCGAGGAGGACACCGGCAAGACGCTGCACGTCGGTGGTGCCACCGGCCGCATCCACGGCGCGACGGAGTCGCTGGTCGACTACAACCGGGCCGGCATCCCGCTGGTGGAGATCGTCACCAAGCCCATCCCGGGCACCGGCGCGCTCGCCCCCGACGTGGCCAAGGCGTACGTCACCGAGCTGCGCGACGTGATCCGCACCCTCGGTGTCTCGGACGTGCGGATGGAGGAGGGTTCGCTGCGTTGTGACGTGAACACCTCGCTCAACCTGCCGGGGCAGGAGTGGGGCACCCGTACGGAGACGAAGAACGTCAACTCTCTGCGGTCGGTGGAGCGGGCGGTCCGCTCGGAGATGCTGCGGCAGGCGTCGGTGCTCGACGCGGGCGGCCGGATCACGCAGGAGACCCGGCACTTCCACGAGGACACCGGCGACACCACCCCGGGACGTTCGAAGGAGACGGCCACCGACTACCGGTACTTCCCGGAGCCGGATCTGGTGCCGATCGCCCCGGACCCGGCGTGGGTCGCCGAGCTGAAGGCCGCCCTGCCGGAGCTGCCCCGGGTGCACCGGCGTCGGCTCCAGAAGCAGTGGGGGCTCTCCGACCTGGACATGCAGTCGGTGCTGAACGCCGGCGCGGTCGAGCTGATCGAGGCCACCGTGGCCGCTGGCACCACCCCGGCGGCGGCCCGCAAGTGGTGGCTGGGTGAGCTGTCCCGCCGGGCCAACGAGAGCGGTGTGGAGCTGGCCGAGATCGGTGCCACTCCCGCCCAGGTCGCCGAGTTGCAGGGGCTGGTCGACGCCGGCAAGCTCAACGACAAGATGGCCCGCGCGGTGCTGGAGGGCGTGGTCGACGGTGAGGGCTCACCCGCCGAGATCATGGCCAGCCGGGGCCTGGAGGTCGTGTCGGACACCGGCGCGCTGACCGCCGCCGTGGACGAGGCGATCGCCGCGAACCCCGGCATCGCCGACAAGATCCGCAGTGGCAAGGTCGCCGCGGCCGGCGCGCTGGTCGGCGCGGTCATGAAGACCACCCGGGGTCAGGCCGACGCCGCCGCCGTCCGCACGCTGATCCTGGAGCGCCTCGGCGTCGAAGGCTGACCGGCACGTCACCCCTCTGCCGCCCCGGGCGGCGCGATCCACACCCCTCGCGAGGGCGTCAACGGCGACGCCTGGATGGAGCCACCGTGACCCAGCACGACCTCGATGTCCTTGACGAGATCCAGCGGCGGGTGCTGTGGCTCGCGACCCGGATCGTGGACGCCGCCAACCATGACCGGGCCACCGGAGACGGTGTGAAGGTCGGCGGCCACCAGGCGTCCAGCGCCTCCCTGGTCACGGCGATGACCGCGCTGTGGTTCGCGCACCTGGACGCCGAGGACCGGGTCGCGGTGAAGCCGCACGCGTCCCCGGTGTTCCACGCCATCCAGTACCTGCTCGGCAACCTGGACCGCTCGTACCTGCCACGGCTGCGGGCCCGGGGCGGCCTCCAGTCGTACCCGTCGCGGACCAAGGACCCCGACGAGGTGGACTTCTCCACCGGCTCGGTGGGTCTGGGCGCGGCCGCGCCGCTCTTCGCCGCCGCCACCCGCCGCTACGTCGACGCGCACTTCGGGGCCCGACCACACTCCCGGTTCGTGGCGCTGATCGGCGACGCCGAACTGGACGAGGGCAACATCTGGGAGGCGGTGGCCGACCCGGCGACCACCGGGCTGGGCAACGTCATGTGGCTTGTCGACTTCAACCGGCAGTCGCTGGACCGGGTGGTCCCCGGCATCCGGATCAACCAGTGGCGGGGTCAGTTCGAGGCGGCCGGCTGGCACGTCGTGGAGGTCAAGTACGGTCGCCGGCTCGCCGAGGCGTACGCCCGGCCGGGCGGCGAGGCGCTGCGCGACTGGATCGACGCGATGCCCAACGAGCAGTACCAGTCGCTGTTCGGGCTGACCGGCCCGGCGCTGCGCAAGCAGTTCCTGGACGGCGCGCCGGCCGGCATCGACGAGCTGATCGCCCACATCAGCGACGAGGACCTCGGTCCCCTCGTCACCGACCTGGGCGGGCACGACTTGTCCGCGATGCTCGACGCGTACGCGCAGTGCGACGCGGTCACCGACCGGCCCAGCGTCGTCTTCGCGTACACCGTGAAGGGTTGGGGTCTGCCCATCGCCGGCAACCCGCGCAACCATTCCGCGCTGCTCAGCTCGGAGCAGGTCGACACGCTGCGGGCCGCGCAGGGGTTGACCTCCGAGACCGAGTGGGACCGCCTCGACCCGGCGTCACCGGCCGGCATCCGGGCAGGCGCCCGCCGGGAGGCGCTGTCCCGCGCGCCCCGCGAGCGCGCGCTGGGGGTCACGGTTCCGGAAAGCACGGGAGTACGCGCAACCAAGCCCATCTCCACCCAGGAGGTCTTCGGCCGGGTGCTGGTGGACCTGGCGCGGAACCGGGAGGTCGGCCGCTACCTGGTCACCACCGCCCCGGACGTGGCCACCTCCACCAACCTGGCCGGGTTCATCAACAAGACCGGGGTGTTCGCACCCACCGAGCAGCGCTCCTGGACCGAGGACCGGATGCTGCGCTGGACGGAGAGCCCTGCCGGGCAGCACATCGAGCTGGGCATCTCGGAGATGAACCTGTTCCTGCTGCTCGGCCAGCTCGGGCTCTCCTGGGACCTGTCCGGTCAACCGCTGCTGCCGGTGGGCACGGTCTACGACCCGTTCGTCCTGCGCGGCCTCGACGCGTTCCTGTACGGCACGTACTCCGGCTCCCGGTTCGTGGTGGCCGGCACCCCGTCGGGCATCACCCTGGCCCCGGAGGGCGGCGCCCACCAGTCCACCATCACCGCGTCGGTCGGCCTGGAGCTGCCCGGGGTGACCTTCCTGGAGCCGGCGTACGCGGCCAGCCTCGACTGGCTGCTCTGCGACGCGCTGGGGCAGATCGCCGGCGGGTCGGCCCCGGCCGCGACGGCCGCGCCGACCGAGGACGGGGCGTACTACTTCCGGTTGAGCACCCGGCCGCTGGACCAGGCACCGTTCGAGGCGGCCCGCGCCCGGCTCGGCGACGCGGTCCTGCGTCGGCAGGTGGTCGCCGGGGCGTACCGGCTGGTCGACGCGCACCAGGCGTATCCGCACCTGGTCGACGCCCCGGTGGTGCAACTGGCCGCCTCAGGCGCGGTGCTGCCCGAGGTGTTGGCCGCCGCGGCGGAGCTGGCCGACGAGGGCGTCGCCGCGCACGTGGTGGACGTGACGAGCCTCGACCGGCTCTACCGGGCCTGGCAGCGCACCCTGCGCCAGGGCGTGCGGACGGCCACCGTGCCCAGCGTGCCGGGCGCGCTGCGGTCCGCGTTCGTCGATCGGGTGCCGGTGGTGACCGTGCACGACGCCGCGTCGCACGCGATGGCCTGGCTCGGTTCGGCGGTCGGCGCCCCGGCGGTGCCGCTCGGGGTGGACGAGTTCGGCCAGTCCGGCAGCGTCGCCGAGCTGTACGAGTTGCACGACCTGCTGCCCGGCAGCATCGTCAACGCCGCGCTGGCCGCCATCGCCCTACGCTGACCGCGGCGGTGAGCGTTATCACACTGAGTGATTCGCATAGGAAAGAACCCGTTCGCAACTCGCTGTAATCGTCTCTGCCGCTCACGCCACGCCGTTTCCTCCCTTTGCTCTGCTGCCGCCGATGCGCCACCCGGTCTGAACAGCGCGAACCAACCGTTGCTCTTTTGGCGTCATGCCGTGCGGGACGCACCGACAGTGACTGGTGCAGATTGGGCAGCAGAGCAAAGGGGGAAAGCAGGGGTGGGGGACGCTCGTCTCTGTTTACTCTCTGTGTCGAACTGAAGGACGGCGGTCGCCCCTCCACGCCGCGTCAGCGGGTCGGGCTGGTGGTGGGCGAGGGGGACGCCACGGTGGGGTTCTCCACCAGGCGTCGTTCCAGGTTGACCTGGGCCTGCCCGGTGCCTCCGACGGTGATGGTGTCGTACGCCTGGAGCATCTTTAGCTGGTCGAAGTAGAGCACGCTCATCGACAGCGGGGTCGGCTTCTCGCCCTCCAGGCCGCGCAGCCCGGCCCCGCCGGTCGAGCCTTCGACCATCAGCGTGGTGGGCTGCTGCCCGGGCACCTGCGGCAGTTTGGAGACCTGCCGCGCGTGGGTGTGCCCGGCCAGCACCAGCGGGCACGTGCCGGAGAGCGGCCCGGCCGACGCCGGATCGTGCACCAGCGCGATGTTCACCGGCCGCGGTGAGCGGCGCACCGTGGTCGCGAGCTGCTCGCCGACCCCGGTCACCTGGTCGGCGACCTGCTGGGTCAGGCCGCTGCCGGCGGGTGACGTGTTCTTGTCCGGGGTGAAACGCGGGTCACCGACGCCGGCGATGGTCAGCCCGGCGACGGTCGTCGTCGTGTTGTTCAACACGATCGCGTTCGGCTGACGGGCCACCGCGGCGGCGGTCTTGCCGGAGTCGTGGTTGCCCCGGATGAAGACGTACGGCTTCTTGAGCAGGCCGATCGACCCGACGAAGGACGCCTCCGGCTCGCTGCCCCAGTCGGTGATGTCGCCGGTGTCGATCACCACGTCGATGCCGAACTGCTCCACCACCGTGCGGATCAACTGCCAGCCGGTCGGGTTCAGGTGCATGTCGGAGACGTGCAGCACCCGCGTGGTGCCCGGGGTCGGCTCCAACAGCGGAAGCGCCGAGACGGTGGTGTAGAGCTGGCTGACATTGCCGACCAGGCGTTGCAGCTGCTCGGCGTACTTGGTGTAGTCGTTGGCGATCCGGCGCGCGTCGCCGACGATGGCCGGTGCGTTGACCAGCAGCCCTTCGTAGCGTGGTTCCTCGATCGCCTGCGGACGCAGGGTGGCCGCCGCCGTGCCGAGGCTGCCGGCGGTGATCAGCAGTGCGAGCCCGCCCGCCCAGGCGGTCCGCCGGACGTTGCGGAAGATCAGCCCGGCCAGGATCAGGGTGACCAGCACCGACGTGCCGAGGGTCCGCAGGCCGAGCCGCATCACCCCGGAGCGGACGTCCTCGACGGCGCTCTGGCTGGCCCGGCTGATGCTGGCCGGGTCGTCGATCAGCGCCTCGGTGCGGCCCTGGTCGAGTGCGCCCAGGCGGACGGTGAGGTGGGTCGGCCCGTCGTGGCTGTCGAGCAGCAGCGCGCCCAGCGGTGGGATGTCGACGGTGGTGCCGCCGTCGCGGGCGGGGGAGATGCTGAGGTTGGCCCGGAACGGGCCGATGTCGGTGTCCACCCGACCGCCGGCCAGCACCCCGAGTACCGCCCCGCCCAGGGCCACGGCGAGGACGGCGACGACCAGCCCGATGCGGCGCAGCAGCTCGGCGGACCCGAGCCGCCGACTGTCCGGGCGCGGCCGGTCGCCGCCGGTCGCCGGGTCGTCCCGGTCGTCGGCGTCGTCGTGCTGCTCGTCGCGTTGCCCGTCCATGCTGAAAGTCTGACCTGCCCGTCGAAAGATCTTGGCAAACCTGACCGGATGGTGACGAACGTCAGCTGCGGCCGCCGTCGCCGCCCGCGAAGACAACCCGCAGGAGCCGGTCGTCGTCGCCGGCCGGGT
Organism: Micromonospora zamorensis; assembly: GCF_900090275.1. Classification (NCBI taxonomy): domain Bacteria; kingdom Bacillati; phylum Actinomycetota; class Actinomycetes; order Micromonosporales; family Micromonosporaceae; genus Micromonospora; species Micromonospora zamorensis. The sequence goes on from NZ_LT607755.1 coordinate 523,828, forward strand.
CACCGCGCCCGTCGTGGTTGGAGGTGCCCACCCAGAGCGACCCGTCCGGTGCCGCGGCCACCGCACGCAGTCGACCGTACCGGTTGGTGAGCAGCTCACTGGGCTGGCCGAGCAGCGTCCCGGTGTCGGTCAGCTCCATCACCCAGAGGCGCTTGCCGCGCAGACAGCCGGTGACCAGCAGCCGGTCCGTGGCGGCCAGACCGGAGCAGGAGGCGTCCGAGGTGGCCCACTGCGTGATCGGGTCGGTGAACCGCTTGTCGCCGGCGCGCCCCTCGACCTCCGGCCAGCCGTAGTTGCCGCCCTTGGTGATCTGGTTGATCTCGTCCCACGTGTTCTGGCCGAACTCGACGGCGTACATCCGCTTGGCGCCGTCCCAGGTGAACCCCTGGACGTTGCGGTGGCCCAGTGACCAGACGGGGGAGTTGGGGTATGGGTTGCCAGTGGAGGGCTTGCCGTCCGGCGTGATCCGGAGGATCTTGCCGCCGAGGCTCTTCACGTCCTGGGAGGAGGGGCGCTCACCCGCGTCGCCCGTGCTGACGTAGAGCTGCCCGTCCGGCCCGAAGCCCAACCCGCCGCCGTTGTGCACGTTGGCCTTGGGGATGCCGGTGAGGATCGGGGTGGGCTGACCGCCGAGTTGCAGCCGGGCGACCCGGTTGTCCTGGGCGGCGGTGTAGTAGACGAAGACCGTGCGGTCCTGGGCGTAGGCCGGGGAGACGGCGATGCCGAGGAGACCGCCCTCGCCGGCCGCGGCCACCTCGGGGATCGTCTGCACCGGGCGGACCCGCAGCCCGTCCGGCCCGGACTCGGGGCCGACCTGAAGGATCCGGCCGTTGTCGCGTTCGGTGACCAGCGCGCCGCCGTCCGGCAGGAAGGCGATGCCCCACGGCACCCGAAGACCCTTGGCGAGCACTGTCGCCACCGCCTGCTGGCCGGCGCCGCCTGCGCTCGCCGGCGCGGACGGGGTCGGCAGGTTGGGCGGCTCGCCGGCCGGGTCGGGTTCCGGTTCGCCGAAGCTGCAACCGGAGGCGAACAGCAGCGCCGCGCAGGACGCCGCGAGGGCCGCCCGGAGGCGACGGACGCGAGGGTACGGGGGACGGGCTCTCACCCGGCCCAGGGTAGCCCGCTGGACGGCCCGGCCGGGCCCGTCGCGACCCGACGGGTGCCGGTGAACCCGGTCGGTGGTCCCCGGTGGACCGCTCACCGTGCCCGTACGGCCAGCAGCGCGGTGTCGTCCTCGCGGTGGTCGATCGAGGCGAGCAGCAGGTCGCACAGCTCGTCGAGGGGCAGCGTGTCGGTGCCGGCCAGTCGGTCTGTCAGCTCGGCCAGCCCTTCGTCAATGGAGCGGTCCCGCCGCTCGATCAGCCCGTCGGTGTAGAGCAGCAGGGTGTCACCGGTGGCCAGGTTGGTCGACTGGCTGGTCCGCTTCGACGGCCGGGCCAGCCCGAGCAGCGGCTCCGGGGTCGCCTCCAGGACCTCGACCGCCCCACCGGCGCGAACCACGAGGGCCGGTGGGTGCCCGGCGTTGGACCAGGTCACCTCGTGGACACCGCCGCGCTGCGGGCAGATCCGGACCAGTGTCGCGGTGGCGGCGATCGGCAGCCGCAGGCCACGGATCGCGCCGTCCAGGTTGCTCATCAGCGACCCGACCGTGTCCGGCCGGCCGAAGGCGTTGCCCCGCACCAGGTTGCGGAGCTGACCCATGGTCGCCGCCGCCTCGATGTCGTGCCCGGCCACGTCGCCGATCGCCGCGATCACGTCACCGTCGGGCTGGACGAAGGCGTCGTACCAGTCGCCGCCGACCTCCACCCGGTCGGCCGCCGGCTGGTAGCGGGCGGCGAGCTCCAGCTCGGTCACGATCGGCAGCTGGGGCAGCATGCTGTGTTGCAGCACCTCTGCGACGTGCCGCTGCTCGCCGTACATCGAGCTGTTGCCCACGGCCTGGCCGGCCCGGCGGCCGATGTCGACAGCGGTGAGCAGGTCGCGGTCGTCGAACTGCTGCCGTTGCGCGCCGTTGACGAGGGTGATCGCGCCCAGCACGGTGCCGCCGACGCCCTGCATCGGCACGCTCAGGTAGGAGGCGATGCCGAGACGGTCGGCGATCGTCGACATCTCCGGGTGTGTGGTGCCCCTCGTGACGTCGGCCAGGGACGCCACGCTGCCGAGCCGGGGCTGGCCGGTCCGCAGGACCGCCCGGACCATCGACTCTGGGCTCAGCCCGGTGCGCAGCAGCTCACCGAAGCGGTCGACGTCCGCCGTCCGGGCCGGGTCGCGGTGCACCGAGACCACCTCGCGGGGCAGGCCGGTCGGCCCGATCAGGGTGAGCAGGCACCAGTCGGCGAGCAGCGGCACCATCGCGGCGGCGAGCCGGCGCAACGCGGTGCCCACGTCCAGGGTGCCGGCCAGCGTCTCGCTCACCCCGGCCACCAGCTCCAACCGCTCGTGCGCCTGCACGATCCGCCGCCCGGCCTCCTGCGCGCTGTCGAGCGCGATCCGCAGTCGCAGCTCCGACGAGCAGGCGGCGGCCAGATCGGCCAGTGTCCGCAGCTGCGCGGCCGTCCACGCTCGGGGCTTGTTGTCGATGGCACACAGCGAGCCGAGCACCCGACCGGAGAGGTCGGTCAAAGGCATCCCGGCGTACGCGACCACGCCGAGGTCGTCGATCGCCAGATTTTCCCGGACGCGGGGGTAGAGCCGGGCATCGGGCAGCACCATCGGCACCTGGATGTCCACGACGTGTTGACAGAACGAGTGGCTCAGCGGGGTCTGCCGACGCTCCGACCAGGGGTCCGGCAACCCGACCGCGCCGGGGAAGAACTGCCGGTCGGCGGAGACCAGGGAGACCAGCGCCACCGGCACGTCCAGCAGGTCGCTGACCAGCCGGGCGAACCGGTCGAACGCCTCGTCCGGGACGGCGTCGAGCCCGGTGTCAGCGAGCGCGCGCAGCCGCGCCGGTTCGCCGAGCGCCGCAGGCGGGACGATCGGAGGCCGGGCGGTGGCGGGGGAGCCGTCGGTCATCGAGCACCTGTCTGCCGGGTCGGAGGCCGACCGGCCCTCCGACCCTTCGTTATACCTCGTCCAGGGCGGAGTCGAACATCGGTGTGCTGAGTCTCGCCCGCCCCGACCCCACGCGCCATCCCCCGGGACGTCTGTTCGCCGCCGTGCCCGCGCCGGCCGTGGTCAAGGGGACTATCGTCGGCGGACGTGAAGGTATGGATCCCACACCAGGCCGGTCTGAACCTCATGGGCGAGCTGCCCCCGGACGTGACGGTGGAGGTGTTCGAGCACCCGGACCGGCTGCCGTCGGAGGCGACCGACGTCCGCGTCTGGGTGCCACCGTTCCTGGGCGGCTCGGACGCGACGGCGTTGCTGCGTGAGCTGCCCGACCTCGCCGTGGTGCAGTTGCTCTCCGCCGGGGCGGACGCCTGGGCCGGCCGGACACCGCCGGGGGTCACGCTCTGCGACGCGCGGGGTGTGCACGACCCGTCCACCGCCGAGTGGGTCGTCACGGCTGTCCTTGCCCAGCTGCGGGCGTTCCCGACGTTCATCCGGGCACAGGCCGAGCGGCGTTGGGCGAACGAGGGAAACCTCCCGACCGACGAGCTGACCGGCAAGCGGGTGCTGATCGTCGGGGCCGGCGCGATCGGCACCGCGGTGCGGGACCGGCTCGCCCCCTTCGAGGTGAGCTTCACGCTGGTGGCGAGGACCGCCCGCCCGGAGCAGGGTGTGCACGGCGTCGAGGAACTGCCCCGGCTGCTGCCCGACGCCGACGTGGTGATCGTGATCGTGCCGCTCACCGACCAGACCCGTGGCCTGATCGACAAGGACTTCCTGGCCGCGATGCCGGACGGTGCGTTGCTCGTCAACGCCGCCCGGGGGCCGGTGGCCCACACCGAGGCGCTGGTCGCGGAGCTGGCCACCGGTCGGATCTCGGCCGCCCTGGACGTCACCGATCCGGAGCCGCTGCCCGCCGACTCGCCGCTCTGGACGATGCCGAACGTGCTGCTCACACCGCATGTGGCCGGGTCGGTGCGAGGTCTGCTGCCGCGTGCCTACCGACTGGTCGGTGACCAGGTGCGCCGGTTCGCCGCCGGGCAGCCGCTGATCAACACGGTGGTCGACGGCTACTGACCGGGCGCCTCGGCCGAGTTGTCGGGCAGCGTCTGGCCGGTGGCCGACACCAGCCGGGGCAGGTCCACGCCGCGCACCGCCGGCAGGGTCACCTGCTGGCCGTCGTCGAGCCGCGCGACCGCACGTCCGCGCTGGTCGGTGACCAGTTCGAGGACCTGGTCCCAGTCGATGCGGCGTTGCCCGGCCAACGCCCGTACGCGCAGCTCCCGGGCGTTGGCGTCGGTGCCGGCCCGCCAGGCCCAGAGCGCGACGGCGAGCGGCAGGAGCAGCACCGGCAGCAGGTAGGTCCGGGCGCTCGCCAGCGGCAGTGCACCGATGAAGGCGATGACCGCGGCGACCAGGATGGCTTGGTTGTACCGGAAGCGGACCGTGTCGGGCTTACTCACCCTCCGATGATCCCACCCCCGGCCGGTCCGGCTCGCGGCGGGCGGTGCCGGCGGGGTGCGGTACGCCGTACAGTGACACAGGTCATTGTCTCCTCCAGGTGACCGACACGTAACCAATCCGGCCGCCGATCGTTTCCGTTTGTTGAGCAGCGGACCCGCAACGTCCGATGCCCCGCACCGTCGTACCGCCCCCGTGCCCCCTCACGAAGGCGACCGCCGTGCTCCTCGCGTACCCGTTCCGTGCTCTCGTCCCTCGCCGGGCGGCACCGGAGGCCGCCACCTCCACCGCGGTGGCGCTTCTCCTTCTCGCCGGTGCCATCGGCCTGGTCCCGGCCTCGGTGGTGATCGCGCTGGCCGCTGGTGCCGGCGCCACGCTCGCGGGGGTGCGACTCTCCCGGCTGGCCGGACGACGCCGTGCCGATCCGTCACCGCGTACGGCGGGTGTGCTCCTCGACGCGGCGGTGGTGACCGCTGGCCTCACCGCTGTCGTGCTGCCCCTGGCCGACGTCGGGTCGACCGTCGCCGTGCTCATCGGTTCGCTGGTCGTGGCCGCCCTCTCCGGGCTCGGTCTCCACCGCCTTCCCGGCCGGACGGGGACGTCGGCCGGTGTCCTGCTGCGCCGGTCGGTCGAGTCGAGCGGCCCGGCCGTCGGCCTGGCCCTCGCCGGCTGGCTGCTGCTGCCCCGTGCCGACCTGCCGGGTTCGACCCGGCTGGTCGTCGCGCTGGCGCTCGGTGGGCTGGGGATGGCCGCCCTCAACGCGTTCGCGGGGCCGAGGCGACGCTCGGGTGCGGAGGTCTGCCGGGGCGGCGTCCTGCTCACTCTGGGCGGGTTGGTGCTGCTGGCCACGCTGCCAACCGAGCCGGTCGGGCCGGCGGCCCTGCTGGCCGTACCCCCGCTGGTGTTCGGGATGCTGCTCGTCGCGGTCGGTGCGGCCGACGCGGCGGACGAGGGTGACGCCGAGCCGGCGGAGCCGGTCGCCGCGGCCTGGCCCCGAGCGGTGCTCCCGGCGGGGATGCTGCTGCTGGCGGCGGGTGTGCACCTGGCTGCCGGCCGTGCTCCCGACCGGACGAGCGTGGTGTTGGCCCTGGCGGCGGTGCCGTCCCTGGTGCTGCGTGACCTGCTGCGCGCGGGTGGCACCTCGACCACCGAACGGCGGGCCGCGCACCGTCGACGCACGGGCGGCGCGGTCCGGCACCGCCATGCGGCGCCGGCACGCTGGCCGGGCAGGTCGGAGCCGCCAGCCACACCGGCCCAGCACCACTCCGGCCGCGCCGTCGACCCGGCCGCACCGAGCGGTGTCGGCCCAGCCTGGGCAACCGACGACGGTGCCGCCTGGTCGGCGCTCAACCGACGGCCCGTCCCGGCGGGCGGCGGTGGTCCGGGTGACCGGGCGGCTCTGCTGGACGCCCTCGCCGCGATCGGCGACGTGCCGGCGCCGACCGGCGCGCTGCTGCTGGTGGACCTGCACGGCACCGAGGGCGTCGGCCCGACGGCCCGGGAGGACATGCTGGCCGAGGCGGTGCACCGGGCCCGCGCGGTCATCGCCCCCGACGACCTGGTCACCGGGTGCACGGGTGCCGGCTTCGCCGTGGTCACCGCCGCCGGTCCGATGCTGGCGTACGCGCTGGGCACCCGGTTGTTGACCGCGCTCAGCCCGCCCTACCGGCTGGGCGGTGCGGTGCTGCGGGTGCAGACGAGCATCGGGTTGGCCGAGGTCAGCGGGGCCGGGCCGGCGGACGTGCTCCGTCAGGCCGAGCTGGCCCGACGGCGGGCCGTGCAGCTGGGCCGGGACCGGGTCGAGTGGTACGACGCGTTCCTGGAGGAGCAGCTGGTTCGCCGGCTCGACCTGGAACGCGAGCTGCCCGGTGCGGTGGCCCGCGGTGAGTTGGATCTGGTCTACCAGCCGGTGGTCGACCTGGCCGACGGGCAGCCGGTGGGCGCGGAGGCTCTGCTGCGCTGGCGGAGCCCGGTGCTCGGCACGGTGCTCCCGGCCGAGCTGCTGCCGGTCGCCGAGGACCTGGACCTGATCGGCGAGTTGGAGTGGTGGGTTCTGGACCGGGCCTGCCGGCAGTTGTCCGACTGGTCGGTGGGCGTACGGGAGCTGTGGATGGCGGTCAACATCACCACCCGGGAGCTGACCACCCCCGACTTCGTGCAGCGGGCCGCGGCCGTGCTGGCCGCGTACGGGGTGCCGCCGGAGCGGCTGGTGGTGGAGGTGAGTGAGCCGAGGGTCGCTGGTGACCTGTCGACGGTGGTGGCCCGGCTGGCTGGGCTGCGGTCGCTGGGTGTGCGCACCGCGTTGGACGACTTCCGGGCCGAGCACGCCTCGTTGGCGCAGCTTCGCCGCCTGCCGATCGACCTGCTCAAGGTGGGCCCGGAGTTGGTGGGCGCACGGCCGGACGGGCAGCCGCCGCTGATCGACGTGGTGGTCAACGTCGGAGAGCGGCTGGGTGTGGAGATCGTCGCGGAGGAGCTGGAGTCGTCGGCCCAGGTGGAGGGGGCGCGCCGGGGTGGCTGCCGGTACGGGCAGGGGTTCGCGCTGGCCCGCCCGGCGACGGCCGAGCGGGTCGAGGCGTACTTCGAGGAGTTCCCGTCAGCGTCCCGCTGAGCCCTGGTAACTGAACCGGTTCATCTCATCCGGGGTGGTGCGGTGCTGCCGCGCGGGGTGAGGTGCGGCGTCTCGTCCTGCACCCGGCCGGCGGGCTGTCCGGCGATGACCGCGAGCAGTTGGCGGGCGGCGTGCGCGCCGTACGCGGGGATGTCCCTGCCCAGCGCGGTCAACGACGGGTGCACCAGGCGGCACAGCGGCGAGTCGTCCCAGGCCACGATGGACAGATCACCGGGCACGGTGAGCCCCATCTCCTGGGCGACGGAGAGCCCGGCGATGGCCATCACGTCGTTGTCGTAGATGACCGCGGTGGGCCGTTGGGCGGAGCTGAGCAGCCGGCGGGTGGCCCGACCTCCCTCCTCGCCCGTGTAGTCGGACCAGACAGTGATCGCGTCGACCAGGTCGAGCCGCTGGCAGATCTCCGCGAAGGCCTCGGTGCGGATCTCGGTGTGCCGCAGGTCGGGCAGGCCGCCCACCCGGGCGATGCGTCGGTGCCCGAGGGCGACCAGGTATTCCACCGTCTCGGTCAGCGCTGCGGCGTCGTCGGACCAGAGACTGGACAGCTCACCGGTGCCGCCGGGCCCACCGATCACCACCGCCGGCAGTTGGAGTTGCTCCAGCGCGGAAATGCGCCGGTCGTCGGTGCGCAGGTCGCACACGAGCACCCCGTCCACCCGGCGTTCGGCCCACCACCGTCGGTAGACCGCGATCTCGGCGTCGTGGTCGGCCACCACCTGGAGGGTCAGCGCGTACGAGCGGGCGGAGAGCTCGGCCTCGACACCACTGATCAACGCCATGAAGAACGGCTCGATGCCGAGTGTCCGGGCCGGTCGGCACAGGGCCAGGCCGACCGCCCCGGCGGTGGCGGCGGAGAGGGCGCGGGCGGCGCTGCTCGGGCTGAACCCGATCTCCGTGGCGATGGCCAGGATGCGCTGCCGGGTGGTCTCGGAGACGCCGGGCTGCCCGTTGAGCGCGTACGACACGGCGCCCTTGGACACGCCGGCGCGTCGGGCGACGTCGGCGATGGTCGGCCGCTTCACCGGCGTGCTCCTCTTCGCTGCGGGGCGTCAACCGGCCGTTGACAGTCACCATGGTGGACCGTACGGTTGCTAGCTTATCCGGTTCAGTAAACGTCTTTCGATGCGGAAGGTGCGGTGCAATGGTGAGCCGACAGGCACTCTACGACGGTTGGACCCTGCGGGCGGCACCCGGAGCGCAGGTGCCGGCCGGGATCGCCGGGCGGGCCGTGCCGGCGACAGTGCCGGGTTGCGTGCACACCGACCTGCTCGACGCCGGGCTGATCGAAGACCCGTACCTGGACGACAACGAGCTGGCGCTGGCCTGGATCGGGCGCAGCGACTGGAGCTACCAGACCACCTTCGTGCACCGGCCGGGCGACGACGAGCGTGTCGACCTGGTCTGCGCCGGCCTGGACACCGTCGCCACGCTCACCCTCAACGGTGTCGAGGTCGGCCGCACCGAGAACATGCACCGCGGTTACCGGTTCGACGTCCGGTCGCTGCTGCGCGACGGCGACAACGACCTGGTCGTGGCGTTCGACTCCGCGTACCGCTACGCCGAGGCGCAGCAGGAGCGGCTCGGCGACCGGCCCAACGCCTACCCGGAGCCGTTCCACTTCATCCGCAAGATGGCCTGCAACTTCGGCTGGGACTGGGGGCCCACCCTGGTCACCGCCGGCATCTGGCAGGAGATCGGCCTGCACGCCTGGTCGACCGCCCGGCTGGCCACCGTCCGCCCACTGGTCACAATGGACGGCCGCGACGGCCGGGTCGAGGTGCACGTCGAGATCGAGCGGGCCTCGGACGTCCCGCTGACCGTCCGCGCCGCCGTCGCCGGCTCCCGCACCGAGGTGATCGTCCCGGCCGGCCAGCGCACGGCCGTGCTCACCCTCACCGTCCGCGAGCCCACGCTCTGGTGGCCCCGGGGGTACGGCGAACAGGCACGCCACCCGATCGAGGTGACAGTGCACGGGCCGGACGACGACACCCTCGACGTCTGGTCGCACCGGGTCGGCTTTCGCAAGGTGCGACTGGACACCACGCCCGACGAACACGGCACCCCGTTCGCGCTGTCGGTCAACGACGTCCCCGTCTTCGTCCGGGGCGTCAACTGGATCCCGGACGACGTGTTCCCCACCCGGATCACCCGCGACCGACTGGCCGAGCGGTTCGACCAGGCCGTCGAAGCCAACATCAACCTGCTGCGCGTCTGGGGCGGTGGCCGCTACGAGTCGGCGGACTTCTACGACCTCGCCGACGAGCGGGGGCTGCTCGTCCAGCAGGACTTCCTCTTCGCCTGCGCGGCCTACCCGGAGGAGGAGCCCTTCGCCACCGAGGTTGCCGCCGAGGCGGCCGAGCAGGTGACGCGGCTGGCGCCGTACCCGTCGCTGGTGCTCTGGACCGGCAACAACGAGAACATTTGGGGCTGGCACGACTGGGACTGGCAGGAGCCGCTGGCCGGGCGCACCTGGGGGCGCGGCTACTACCTCGACGTGCTGCCCCGGATCGTCAGTGAGCTGGACCCGACCCGCCCGTACTGGCCGGGCAGCCCCTGGTCGGGTAGCGAGGCGATCCACCCCAACGACCCGGCGCACGGCACCACGCACATCTGGGACGTGTGGAACACCGACGACTACACCAGATACCGGGAGTACGTCCCGCGCTTCGTCGCCGAGTTCGGCTACCAGGCACCGCCGGCGTACGCCACAGTGCGCCGGGCGCTGAGCGACGAGCCCCTGGCGCACGACTCACCGGGCATGGCGCACCACCAGAAGGCAGCAAACGGTGACGCCAAGCTCCAGCGGGGCCTGGACGCGCACCTGCCCGCCCCGGCGGACTTCGACGACTGGCACTACCTGACGCAGCTCAACCAGGCCCGCGCCATCCAGCTCGGGGTGGAGCACTTCCGCTCACACCGGGACGTCTGCGCGGGCACCATCGTCTGGCAGCTCAACGACTGCTGGCCGGTGACCTCCTGGTCGGCCGTCGACGGCGACGGCCGACGCAAACCCCTGTGGTATTCGCTGCGTCACGCGTACGCCGATCGGTTGCTCACCGTGCAGCCCCGCGCCGGCGGCCTGGCCCTGGTCGCGGTCAACGAGAGTGGCACACCCTGGCGGGCGTCGGCCTCGGTGACCCGGGTGACCCTCGCCGGCCAGCCCCGAGCGAAGACGACGATGGAGCTGGCCGTTCCCGCGTACTCGGCGGTGACGCTGGCGCTGCCGGCGGAGCTGGCCCGGCCGGAGGAGGCCAGACGCGAGCTGCTCGTCGCCGAGGCGGGCCAGAGCGCCGAGCGGGCACTCTGGTTCTTCGCCGAGGACCGCGAGGTGGAGTGGCCTGTGGCGGCCTGGGAGGCGACGGTCGAGCCGTTCGACGGTGGACAGCGGGTCCGGGTCACGGCCCGCACGGTGCTGCGCGACCTGACGCTGTTCGCCGACCGGCTCGACCCGACGGCTTCCGTCGACGAGGCACTGGTCACCCTGCTGCCGGGCGAGTCGACGACCTTCACGGTGCGGACTTCTGGTCCGCTGGACACTGCTGCGCTGACCGCTCGACCGGTGCTGCGCTGCGTCAACGACATCTGAGAGAAGGGCCCCCTTCCAGCAATTGAAGACTTCTTCAAGTGTTAAAGTCTTCGTATCGATGGGGAGGGTGCTCATGTCGGTCCCGCTGTACCAGGCGAAGGCGGAACTCTTCCGCACCCTTGGGCACCCGGTGCGCATCCGGGTCCTCGAACTGCTCCAGGACGGCCCGAAGCCGGTCCGTGACCTGCTCGCCGTGATCGAGGTCGAGGCATCCAACCTCTCCCAGCAGCTCGCCGTGCTGCGCCGCGCCGGGATGGTCACCTCACACCGCGACGGTCCCCTCGTCATGTACGCGCTCAGCACTCCGGACGTGGCCGACCTGCTGGCCGCCGGGCGGCGGATCCTCGGCGCGGTCCTCACCGACCGGGACGGCCTCCTCGACGAGCTGCGCGCCACCGGCGTGGACAGGTGAGCGGCGCCATTCCTGTCGTCCGCGAGCGGCTACTCGGGCTGCTGCCCGGTCGGTCCGACTGGGCGGCTGTCCACCGCTCACCGCGCCGGGACCTCCTGGCCGGGCTCACCGTGGCGGTGGTGGCGCTGCCGCTGGCACTGGCGTTCGGCGTCACCTCCGGCCTGGGCGCCCAGGCCGGGCTGATCACCGCCGTTGTCGCCGGCGCGGTGGCGGCTGTCTTCGGCGGCTCCAACCTCCAGGTCTCCGGACCGACCGGAGCGATGACCGTGGTGCTGGTGCCGGTGGTGCAGCAGTTCGGAGCCACCGGCGTACTCATGGTCGGGGCGATGGCCGGCCTGGTGCTGATCGCACTCGCTGTGGCACGCCTGGGCCGGTACGTCCGTTACCTGCCCACCCCGGTGCTGGAGGGTTTCACCGCTGGCATCGCCGTGGTCATCGCCCTGCAACAGGTGCCCGCCGCGCTCGGCGTCACCGACGCGCACGGGCAGAAGGTCTGGGCCGTCGCCGCCGACGCGGTCGCCCGTTTCGTCGCACACCCGCGGCCGGCCGCCCTCGCGGTGGCCCTCGCCGTCGCGGCGCTCATGCTGCTTGGCGCTCGGTGGCGACCCGGCCTGCCGTTCTCGTTGCTCGGCGTGGCGGCCGCCACCGTCCTCGCCGAGGTCGTCCCGGTTGACCTGGTCCGGATCGGCGCGCTGCCGCAGGGCCTGCCCGCCCCCTCGCTCGGCTTCCTCGACCTCGGCGCGCTCGGCGTACTGCTGCCCAGCGCGCTCGCCGTCGCCGCGCTCGCCGCCCTGGAGAGCCTGCTCTCGGCGACCGTAGCCGACGGCATGACCGTCGGCGAGCGGCACGACCCGGACCGGGAGCTGTTCGGTCAAGGGCTGGCCAACCTCGCGGCCCCGCTCTTCGGCGGCATCCCGGCGACCGCCGCCATCGCCCGTACGGCGGTCAACGTCCGCGCCGGAGCGGCCTCGAAGCTGGCGGCCCTCACCCACGCCGTCGCCCTCGCGGCGATCGTGCTGGCCGCCGCGCCGTTGGTCGGCCGAATTCCGCTCGCCGCCCTGGCCGGGGTGCTGCTGGCCACCACGGTCCGCATGGTGGAGGCCGCCTCGCTGTGGGCGTTGGCGCGGGCCACCCGGGGCGACGCGGTCGTGCTGGTGCTCACCTTCGCCGTCACCGTGATCTGGGACCTCGTCACCGCCGTCGCGGTCGGCGTCGGCGTCGCCGTGGTGCTCGCCCTGCGCGCGGTGGCCCGCAGCGCCCGGCTGGAACAGGTGCCCCTCGACCCCGGGGAACACAGCGCGGAGGAGTACGCGTTGCTCACCGAACACATCGTCGCGTACCGGCTGGACGGGCCGCTCTTCTTCGCCGCGGCCCACACCTTCCTGCTCGAACTGTCCGAGGTCGCCGACGTCCGGGTCGTCATCCTGCGGATGTCCCGGGTTACCACCATGGACGCCACCGGCGCGCACGTCCTCGGCGACGCGATCCGACGGCTACGCGGACGCAGGATCACCGTCCTGCTCTCCGGCATCACCCCCGCCCACGACCGCGTCCTCGCCACCCTCGGAGTGGCTGACGACCTACGCCGCGAGGGGCTGGTCTTCCCCGACACACCGGCCGCGATCCGGCACGCCCGCGCGGCCGCGCTCTCCGCGGTGGGTCACCCGACGGTCGTACCCGCCGACTGAGCGGTAGGGCCGCCCGCTGTCGACCTGCCACTCGACGGCGGTCGGCGGTGCGTGCGGCGGGTGGAACACGAAGGTGACTGCCCGGCCCGGCGGTGTCGGTGACCGCCGCGTTCGTCGTGACCTGCCCCGACTTCGACGGGATGACCTTCACGCTGGAACCGTGCCGGTGCACCACCTACGGCGACCGGCTTCTCGCCGACGCCGACGTCCCCGCGCCGCGTCGTGAGGCGTACCGGAGCTGCGAGCAGTGTCGCGGCTCGGGCAGCGTCGCGTACCCCTGAACCCGTCGCCAGCGCAGCCGTCACCGTGTGCTTCACCCGTGCCGGTTGCGCGGTGCACCGACACGACGACGACGGCGTACGCCTCCTCGCCGGAGGCCCGGACCTACGCGGTCTGTCGTAAGGCGGCGTCCGTCCCGATCAGCGTCGCCATCAACCTCGTCACCGCATAGGGGGCCGCGGCGTGAGCGACCGCAACCCCACGCTGTCATCAAGCACCTGTCAGGGCAGTATTACCGCGTCGTGGTCGGTGGTGACAGCGCCGCCGACAACGGCGAAGTCCGACGTCGAACCAGCGGTACCCGGGGAGGGCAATGATCACCGAACATGTCCGAGACGCAGCGGCGACGGCGTTCGTGTTCGGCTTCTTCGCCACCAGCTGGTTTGGTTGGGCGCAGGAGGCGCCCCCGAAGCGGTGGCGGCCGGTGCTCATCGCTGGTTCGGTTTTGTCCCTGCTCACGGCGGCCGTCGGGGCCCTGCTCGCCTGGCGTCACTGGTCGGACGGTACGGCGTTCGATGCCGATACCAGCCCTACCTTCGGCATCGTCGTCGGCATCGAGTTCGGCGCCGCCGCGGTCGGTGCCGGGCTGCTCGCACTGCTGCGGCGTAATGAGCTGGCCGCCCCCTGGATCGCCCTCGTCGTGGGCGTGCACCTCTTCCCGGTTGCGGCGCTGATCGACTACCCGTTGATTCATCTGGTCGCCGCGCTCGTCACCGTGGTGGCCCTTGCGGCGGTGCCGGTGGCCCGGGCCCGCGCCGTGGCGGTGAGCGCGGTGGTCGGGCTCGGCACTGGTGGAGTGCTCCTGGTCGCTGCGGTGTCCTCGCTGCTCATCGCCCTGTTGGGCTACTGAGGCCGGTCGCCGCCGTCAATCCGGGGTGACATCGCGGCCCTGGCCCACCGGCTGACACCCGCGAGCGGCGGGCCTGAAGGTGACTCCTCAGGCCCACCGCTCGTCAGAGCGCGTTGCCGGTCAGGCGCGGGCGGCCGCGAGTACCTGGCCGACCAGGGCCCCGGAGGTGCCCGACCGCTCGTACTCGGGCCGGCTCAGGCTGCCGCCCATCAGCGGTGCCGGGTTGCGGTGCACGGCCGGGCTGTCCGAGCTGACCAGGGCCGCGAAGTGGTATTCGTCGGCACCCGTCGCTTCGACGATCCGGGCGATGTTGCGCGGGGTGATGCCACCGCCCGGCATGACGACGATCCGTCCGGCGGCCCGGCGCACCAGGTCGGCGATGAGCGGAGCGCCTTCCAGCACGCTGACCTCCTGGCCCGAGGTGAGCACCCGGTGCACGCCCAACTCGATGAGCTGCTCCAGCGCCGCGTGCGGGTCGCGGGTCATGTCGAACGCACGGTGGAACGTGATGCTGGCGTCGCCTGCGGCGGCGATCAGGCGACGGGTAGTCGGCACGTCGACGTCACCCTCGGCGGTCAGCGCGCCGATCACGATGCCGTGCGCGCCGGCCGCGACCGCCGCCCGCACGTCCCGCTCCATCGCCTCGATCTCGAACGGCGAGAAGATGAAGTCGCCGGCCCGGGGGCGGACGATCACGTGCACCCGGATCCGGGTGACGGCGCGCACTGTCGTCTCGACGGTGCCCAGGCTGGGAGTCAACCCGCCGTCGAAGAGCGCGGAGCAGAGCTCCACCCGGTCGGCGCCGGCCTCCTCGGCGGCGACCGCTCCTTCGACGCTGTCGATGCAGATCTCGAATGTGTTCATGACTCTTCCTTTTCGGTACGAGACGGTGCCGCTTCGGTCGGAGACGATCCCGCTGAGGTTCAGGACGGTGCGGTCCAGCCGATGACGGCCGTGACGGCGCCGACCGGTTGCGGCAACGCGGGCTGCCTGGAGGCGGTGGCCAGCGGCGTGGCCCTGGTCACCGCGCTACGCGACCAGGGCGTGCCGGTCTCCGACCTGACCGGTGTGATCCGCCTGATCGACGACGGCGACCGGCACGCCACCGCGCTCGCCCGGCAGGCCGGCCGGGCCATCGGCGAGATCCTGGCTGTCGTGGTGGCCACCCAGACCCTGCTCATCGAGCGGGTCGCCACCAGTCAGGACGTCGGTATCACCGGCGCCGCCCACCTGGTGATCGACCACGTCGTGGCGGCCAACTGACCTCGCCTGCCCTCGACCTGCGCGACCTCGGCTGGCCCGGAGTCGGCTGTCAGTCGGGCCGCGACGAGTGGGGGCGGACACGGCACTGCCCGGCGGGCGCGTCTCCGCGCCAGCCGGGCAGTCTTCCGGTCCTGATCAGTTGCTGGCGGTCAAGCCCTGCAGACCCTTGAGCATCTCGGCGAAGTCGAGGGTCTCCGCCGTCGGCGGCGTCTCGACCGTCACCGCCTTGCCGTAGTCGGTGTAGTCCATCACCAGGTCACCCAACGGGCCCATCTTCAGGGCCGCCCGGCGGGGCCGGTACTGCTCGTCAACCCACAGATCGGTGGTGATCTCCTTGACGCCCATTTTGGTCATCTGCTGCTCGACGCCTGCCCGCAGCTTCGCGTCGACCTGCTCAAGGTGGGTCGCCAGGGGAGTGTTGACCGTGTAGTGGACGGTGGCCGTCCCGTCCACCGTCTCCTGCCCGACCACCTTCGTGCCCTCGGTGGCGATCAGCGTCTTGACCTGCTTGGTCGGGTCGATGTCCTCGAACTGCTTGCCGAAGTTCATCCCGGCCTGCTTACCGGCTTCGCTCAGGTCCATCTTCATCCAGCGCTTGCCGTCCATGCTGGAGCGGTCCTCGGCCGGAATCTCGACGTAGATGACCGCACCGACCATCCGGACGACAGTCGAGTCGCCCTTCGGGTCCGTCGTCGTCATCTCGGCCTTGACCGGGTCGCCGAGGTCCAGGACGCCGCGCATCTCGACCTTCTCGCCGCCCGCCGTGCCCGTCATCGACACGGTCACCGAATCGCTCTTGTTGGTGGCCTCGGCCGTCTTCTGCAGCGACCCCTTGAGGTCACTGGCCAGCAGCTCCAGAGCGCTGGGCTGCTTGGGCTCATTGGACCCGCCGGACGTCGTGCCACACGCGGAGACAGCGAGCGCGGTGAGCGCCGAGACCGCCACCGCAACGGACTTCTTGCCAAACGACACGTACACGCCTCTTCCCCGCAGGAATCCGGGCTCTCCCCGAATTGATCGACGACACGCTAACCGACGCGTCCGACATCCGCGGACCGGTTCAGCCTCTCGACATCAGCGATGTTGGGGCATCCGGTGGGACACCCCAACATCGGCGATCCAGTGTCGATCCCGAGCGGTGGTTACTCCGGGACGCGGCGGTAGGCGCCGTCGCTGGCCGAGGTGGCCATCGAGGCGTACGCGCGCAGTGCCGCCGACACCGGGCGCTGCCGGTCGGTCGGGGTGTACGGCTTGTCGCGCTTCTCCTCGGCCACCCGTCGCGCCTCCAACTCCTCGGCGGACACGTTCAGCTCGATCGACCGGCTCGGGATGTCGATGACGACCTCGTCACCGTCACGGACCAGGGCGATCAGCCCACCGGAGGCCGCCTCGGGGGAGACGTGCCCGATGGAGAGCCCGGAGGTGCCGCCGGAGAAGCGGCCGTCGGTGAGCAGCGCGCAGGACCGGCCCAGCCCACGTCCCTTGAGGAACGAGGTGGGGTAGAGCATCTCCTGCATGCCGGGGCCGCCCTTGGGTCCCTCGTACCGGATCACCACGACGTCACCCGCGACCACCTGCTTGGCGAGGATCGCGGTCACCGCGTCGTCCTGCGACTCGTAGACCTTCGCCGGGCCGCGGAAGGTCAGGCAGTCGTCCGGCACGCCGGCGGTCTTCACCACGCTGCCCTCCGGTGCGAGGTTGCCGTGCAGGATGGCCAGCCCACCGTCGGCGGAGTAGGCGTGCTCGTGGTCCCGGATGCAGCCACCGGCCGCGTCGGTGTCCAGCGACGACCACCGGTTGGTGGTGGAGAACGGCTCGACGGTACGCACGCCGCCAGGAGCCGCGTGGAATAGCTCGACGGCCGTCGGTGTCGGCGAGCCGCCGCGCACGTCCCAGTCGGTCAGCCACTGGGCCAGCGAGGGGGAGTGCACGGCGTGCACGTCCCGGTTGAGCTGCCCGGCCCGGTCCAGTTCACCGAGGATCGCGGGGATGCCGCCGGCCCGGTGCACGTCCTCCATGTGGTAGTTCGGGGAGTTCGGTGCGACCTTGGCCAGGCACGGCACCCGCCGGGAGATCGCGTCGATGTCGGCGACGCCGAAGTCCATCTCCGCCTCCCGGGCGGCGGCGAGCAGGTGCAGCACCGTGTTGGTGGACCCGCCCATCGCCACGTCCAGGGCGACCGCGTTCTCGAAGGCGGCCTTGGAGGCGACAGTGCGGGGCAGCACCGAGTCGTCGTCGCCGTCGTACCACCGCTTGGAGATCTCCACGACGGTGCGGCCGGCCTCGACGAAGAGTGACCGGCGCGCGGCGTGGGTGGCCAGCGTCGAGCCGTTGCCCGGCAGAGCCAGCCCGATCGCCTCGGTGAGGCAGTTCATCGAGTTGGCGGTGAACATGCCGGAGCACGAGCCGCAGGTCGGGCAGGCGGAGCGCTCGATCTCGCCGAGCTGCTCGTCGGTGACCGCCTCGTTCGAGGAGGCGATCATCGCGTCGATCAGGTCGATCTTGCTGTGCACGACGCCCTCGATCGCCATCGTCTTGCCGGCCTCCATCGGGCCGCCGGAGACGAAGACGGTCGGGATGTTGAGCCGCAGCGCGGCCAGCAGCATCCCCGGGGTGATCTTGTCGCAGTTGGAGATGCAGACCAGGGCGTCCGCGCAGTGCGCGTTGACCATGTATTCCACCGCGTCGGCGATCAGCTCCCGGCTGGGCAGCGAGTAGAGCATGCCGCCGTGCCCCATGGCGATGCCGTCGTCGACCGCGATGGTGTTGAACTCCCGGCCCACCCCGCCGGCCTCGGCGATCGCGTCGGCGACCAGGCCACCCATGTCCTTGAGGTGGACGTGACCAGGCACGAACTGGGTGAAACTGTTGGCGATGGCGACGATCGGCTTACCGAAATCGTCGTCGGTCATCCCGGTGGCCCGCCAGAGGGCCCGGGCGCCGGCCATCGTCCGACCGTGTGTGGAAGTCCTCGACCGCAGCTCAGGCATGCATACCAGCATGACACCGTCGCCACGGGGACCGGCCCCGGTGGGCGCCGTGTCCCAACAGATGCACACCCACCCCCCACGACTCGCGCGCATCCGGCACTCTTGGGAGCGTGCATCTCCCCCCGGGCATGGTCGCTGTGGCGGCGCTCAGCGGGCTCGCCGCCGCCGTGGCCGCCGTGCTGCTGACCGTCGTCGCCTGGCGGCGTACCGGGCCGCGCCGGCCCGCACACGTGCTGCTCGCCGCGGCCGCCGGGGTCGCGCTGCTCAGTCTGCTGGCCGGGGTCGTGGCCGCGCTCAGCGCGAACGACCACTGGGCCCACGAGCAGGGGCAGCGTACGGGCTGGGCGACGGTGGTGGCGATCGGCGCGGCAGTGAGCGGGCTGGCCTTCGCCGCCGGTCTTCTCCGGCTGCCCGGGGTGGCCGCCACCGCGTCGGGAACG
Organism: Micromonospora zamorensis; assembly: GCF_900090275.1. NCBI lineage: Bacteria > Bacillati > Actinomycetota > Actinomycetes > Micromonosporales > Micromonosporaceae > Micromonospora > Micromonospora zamorensis. The sequence goes on from NZ_LT607755.1 coordinate 542,477, forward strand.
GCCCGGCTCGCCCTGGACGGGTTGGTCATGGCGGCCGCGCTGTGGTTCGTCGGCTGGGTGCTCTTCTCCGAGCCCACCCGGCTGCTCGGCGCCGCCACCCCGATGGCCTGCCCGGCGATCCTGGTGGCCACGGTGAGCGCCGCGCTCGGCGCCGGGCTCGCCGTGATCGTGGTCTTCCGGGCCGCGACCCCCCGTCGACGGCTCGCCGCGCTGGGTTCCGGCATCACCGCGGTGACCTGCGGTGGCCTCGGCCTGAGCGCCGGGCTCTGCCAGGCCGGGCCGACGATGGCCCTGACCGGTGCTGCGGTGCTCGCCGCCGGCCTGCTGACCGTCGCGCTCTCGGTGTACCGGGCGGACCGGCCCGGGCAGGTCGATCTGGACCTGATCGGTCGCGACGGCGAGTACGCCATCGCCCCGATGTTGGCGATGGCCGCGTCGGCGATGTACCACCTCGCCCAGGACGGCCGGTTCACGGCGGCGGGCATCGTGGCCGGCAGCGTGGAGGGCTTCGCCCTGGTGGCACGGCAATACCTCACCCTCCGCGACGTCCGGGGGTACGCGGACCGCCTGGCCGAGCGGGAGGCGCACTTCCGCGAGCTGGCGCACACCGACCCGTTGACGTCGTTGGCCAACCGGCGTGGTCTGCTCCGCGCACTGCACGACAGCGCCGCGACGGGCAACCCCCGCGTCCTGCTCGGCCTCGACCTGGACGGCTTCAAGAACGTCAACGACATGCGCGGTCACGACGTGGGCGACGCCGTGTTGGCCGAGGTGGGCCGGCGACTGCGCGCCAACCTGCGCCCCGGCGACGTGGCCGCCCGGCTGGGCGGCGACGAGTTCGCCGTCCTCATGCAGGGCCGGCCGGCCGAGGCGGACCGGGTCGCCGAACGGTTGCTCGGGGTGGTCAACCGGCCGTACGACGAGCCGGAGGGGCCGGTCTTCCTGTCGGTCAGCATCGGGGTGGCCGGGTCGGCCGGCGAGGGAGACGTGGAGCTGCTGCTGCGCCACGCCGACCTGGCGCTGCGCTACGCCAAGCAACGCGGCAAGAACCGGATCGAGCGCTACGACGCGGCGTACGACCAGCTGTTGCGTCGACGGACCGCGGTGGAGCATGAGCTGCGCGGTGCCATCGACCGCGACGAGCTGCGGTTGGCTTTCCAGCCGGTGGCGTCGCTGCCGTCGGTGCGGCCGGTCGGCGCCGAGGCGCTGCTCCGCTGGCACCACCCCGAGCTGGGCAACGTCCGTCCGGACGAGTTCATCCCGCTCGCCGAGGAGTGCGGGATGATCGCTCCGCTCGGCGCCTGGGTGCTGCACCAGGCCTGCTACCAGCTCTCCCGGTGGCTGGCCGACGGGCACGACGTGTGGGTGTCGGTCAACGTCTCCCCGCGTGAGCTGCACGCCCCGGAGTACGTGGTGCAGGTCGCCGAGGCGCTGCGCGCCCACCACGTGCCGCCGCAGCGGCTGGTGCTGGAGGTCACCGAGCACGCGGTCGCCACCGACCTGGACGAGCTGATCCGGCGGCTGACCGCGCTGCGGTTGACCGGTGTCCGGATCGCGCTGGACGACTTCGGGGCCGGCTACTCGTCGCTGGGGCAGTTGCGGCGGCTCCCGATCGACATCCTGAAGATCGACCACAGCCTGGTCGCCGAGCACGAGCCGGTCCGCCCGGTCGACCAGGACGGTCCGGCGTTCGCGCCGATGGTCGACATCGTCATGCGACTGGGCCACCAGCTGGGGCTGGAGGTGATCGCCGAGGGGGTGACGACGCCGACCGAGCTGGCCGCCGTGGTGGCCGCCGGATGCCGGTTCGGCCAGGGCGCGCTCTTCGGCTGGGGAGTGCCGGCCGAGCACCTGGAGGCGATGCTGGAGGCGGCGACCTCACCCGGTGCGCGGCCTGCTCCGCTGCCCACGCCGCGTCGGCATCCGGGCGGGTCAGGGCAGCTCAACCCGCCTGCCGACAGCGCGTCGCCGACCGACGCGCCGACGTCCGTTAACCAACATGTGGGATCAGTTGACTCATCGCGTGAGATGCGTCAGGCTTAGCCGCATGTCGTCGTACCGGTCGCTGCGAGTACTTACCTGAGCGCACTCTCCCTCCTGAGAGTGCGCTGGCCCCGTGCATCTGCACGAGGGCCGTTTTTATTGCCATCGGAACCTGGCGACGCGAGCCCCGCCCGTGTCGCATCGCTTGACTAGCCACCAGCCACTCCAGCCGAAGGCCAGAACCGTCATGACGAGACCCACGCCCGAGACCCTCGCCCACACCGCCCGCCGGGCCCGCGCCTCCGCCGACCCCGCCGTCGACGTCGACCCGGCCGCCGCACGCAGCGCGGCCAGCCCGGCCGTCCCGGCGGTACGACCCACCGCCTCGGCCCAGGTCTCCGGGGCCGGCTCGCTCGTGCGGTCCCTCGAGGCGCTCGACGTCGACGTCGTCTTCGGCATTCCGGGCGGCGCGATCCTGCCGGCGTACGACCCGCTCTACGACTCCACCGTCCGGCACATCCTGGTGCGGCACGAGCAGGGCGCCGGACACGCGGCGACCGGGTACGCGCAGGCCACCGGCAAGGTCGGCGTCTGCATGGCCACCTCCGGCCCGGGCGCGACGAACCTGGTCACCCCGATCGCCGACGCGTACATGGACTCGGTGGCGATCGTTGCGATCACCGGACAGGTGGCCAGCCCGTTGATCGGCACCGACGGCTTCCAGGAGGCCGACATCCAGGGCATCACCCTGCCGATCACCAAGCACAACTTCCTCGTGCAGAACGCCGAGGAGATCCCGCGGGTGCTGGCCGAGGCGTTTCACCTGGCCAGCACCGGGCGACCCGGCCCGGTGCTGGTCGACATCCCCAAGGATGTGCTTCAGGCGCCGACCACCTTCAGCTGGCCGCCGACCCTGGACCTGCCCGGCTACCGCCCCACCCTGCACCCGCACGGCAAGCAGATCCGGGAGGCGGCGCGGCTGATGTCCGGCGCCCGCCGGCCGGTGCTCTACGTGGGCGGCGGCGTGCTCAAGGCCGGTGCCACCGACGGGCTGCGCCGGCTGGCCGAGCTGACCGGCATCCCGGTCGTCACCACGCTGATGGCGCTCGGCGCGTTCCCCGACTCGCATCAGCAGCACCTGGGGATGCCCGGCATGCACGGCACTGTCGCCGCGGTCTACGGCCTGCAGAAGGCGGATCTGATCGTCGCGCTGGGTGCCCGGTTCGACGACCGGGTCACCGGCAAGCTGGACTCGTTCGCCCCGGACGCGACGGTGGTGCACGCGGACATCGACCCCGCCGAGATCGGCAAGAACCGGCACGTGGACGTGCCGATCGTCGGCGACGCCAAACACGTCATCGACGAGCTGATCGCCGCGGTGACCGTCGAGCGGTCGGCGGGTCACAGCACCGACCTGGGTGACTGGTGGACCCAACTGGACGACCTGCGCAACCGCTACCCGCTGGGCTACGACGAGCCGTCCGACGGCACGCTCTCCCCGCAGTACGTGATCAAGCGCCTGGGCGAGATCGTCGGCTCCGACGCGATCTTCGTGGCCGGGGTGGGCCAGCACCAGATGTGGGCGTCCCAGTTCATCTCCTACGAGAAGCCGTACACCTGGTTGAACTCCGGCGGTCTCGGCACGATGGGCTACGCGGTGCCGGCGGCGATGGGCGCCAAGGTCGGCAAGCCGGACACGGTGGTCTGGGCGGTGGACGGTGACGGCTGCTTCCAGATGACCAACCAGGAGTTGGCCACCTGCGCGTTGGAGGGCATCCCGGTCAAGATCGCCGTCATCAACAACGGCAACCTCGGCATGGTCCGGCAGTGGCAGACGCTGTTCTACAACGAGCGCTACTCCAACACCGAGCTCGGCACCCACAAGCACCGCATCCCCGACTTCGTCAAGCTCGCCGAGGCACTGGGCTGCGTCGGTCTGCGCTGCGAGAACGCGGCCGACGTGGACAAGACCATCGCCGCCGCCATGGAGATCAACGACGCCCCGGTGGTGATCGACTTCGTGGTCGGCAAGGACGCGATGGTCTGGCCGATGGTCGCCGCCGGCACCAGCAACGACGAGATCATGTTCGCCCGCGGCGTCCGCCCGACCTTCGACGAGGATGACATCTAATGACGATGCACACCCTGTCCGTGCTCGTGGAGAACAAGCCGGGCGTGCTCGCCCGGGTCTCCGGCCTGTTCTCCCGGCGCGGGTTCAACATCGACAGTCTCGCCGTGGGTGAGACCGAGAACCCGGACGTCTCCCGGATCACCATCGTGGTCAACGCGGAGTCGTCCCCGCTGGAGCAGGTCACCAAGCAGCTGAACAAGCTGGTCAACGTGCTGAAGATCGTCGAGCTGGATCCCCAGGTCTCGGTTGCCCGCGAGTTGCTGCTGGTGAAGGTCCGCGCCGACAGGTCCGCGAGGTCCCAGGTGCTGGAGACCGTCAACCTGTTCCGCGCCCGGGTCGTCGACGTCGCACCGGACACGCTGACCATCGAGGCCACCGGCACCCCGGACAAGCTCGACGCTCTGCTGCGCGATCTCGAAGCCTTCGGCATCAAGGAGATGGTCCAGTCCGGCCTGGTGGCGATCGGGCGCGGCTCGCGTTCGATCACCGCCGGTCCCGCGCTGCGGGCCGCCTGACCGCCACCCGGTCGGCCCTGGCGGGCTGCCCCGGAACCCATCAACACAGACCACGACGGGCCGCCCCGGCCGTCGTACGAAAGGGAAGTTCTCATGAGCGTTGAGGTGTTCTACGACGACGATGCCGACCTCGGCCTGATCCAGGCCAGGAAGGTCGCGGTGATCGGCTACGGCAGCCAGGGTCACGCCCACGCGCTGTCGCTGCGTGACTCGGGCGTCGACGTGGTGATCGGTCTGCCGGAAGGCTCGAAGAGCCGTCCCAAGGCCGAGGAGCAGGGCTTCCGGGTCCTCACGCCGGCGCAGGCCTCCGCCGAGGCTGACGTGATCATGGTGCTCGCACCGGACACCGCCCAGCGTTCCATCTACTCGGAGTCGATCGCCCCGAACCTCGCCCCGGGCAAGGCCATCTTCTTCGGCCACGGCTTCAACATCCGGTACGGCCTGATCACGCCCCCGGCCGAGGTGGACGTGGCCATGGTCGCGCCGAAGGGCCCCGGCCACCTGGTGCGCCGCCAGTACGCCGACGGCAAGGGTGTGCCCTGCCTCGTCGCCGTCGAGCAGGACGCCAGCGGCAACGCGTTCGCCCTCGCCCTCGCGTACGCCAAGGGCATCGGTGGCACCCGCGCTGGCGCGATCAAGACCACCTTCACCGAGGAGACCGAGACCGACCTCTTCGGCGAGCAGGCGGTGCTCTGCGGCGGTGCCTCCGCACTGGTGCAGACCGGCTTCGAGGTGCTCACCGAGGCGGGTTACGCCCCGGAGGTCGCCTACTTCGAGTGCCTGCACGAGCTGAAGCTGATCGTCGACCTCATGTACGAGGGCGGCATCGCGAAGATGCGCTACAGCATCTCCGACACCGCCGAGTACGGCGACCTCTCCCGCGGCTCGCGCATCATCGACTCCCGGGTCAAGGACGAGATGCGCAAGATCCTGGGCGAGATCCAGTCCGGCGAGTTCGCCCGCGAGTGGGTCGCCGAGGACGAGGCCGGCCGGCCCAACTTCACCAAGTGGCAGGCCGAGGGTGCGGCGCACCCGATCGAGGAGACCGGCAAGAAGCTGCGCGGCATGATGAGCTGGGTCGACCGCCCGATCACCGAGACCGCCTGACGCATCCTGCGACACCGACGGCCCCGGCCGGCGCTCTCCCCAGCGTCGCCCGGGGCCGTCGAACCATGCGCCGCCCCGCCCCTCAACGCGCTCGATGCCTCCGTGATCCGCGCAACATCAGGGATATTGCGCCCTCAGGCTGCTTCGAGGCAGCAGTTTCCCCGATGTTGCGCGGGTCATGGCACCGATGGGCGGGCGCGGCGGCGGGCGGGACCGTTTCGGCCCGGTGAACGGTCGATGTCCGTCGCACGACCGGGCGTGTGAGGGCCCTCACCCCGAAGACCGGAACATGCTGGGCAGCAAGGCACCTACGATCGCGGGTAGGTGCAGCAGCCGGCACCTGACGGCCACGGCACGGATCAGCGCAGGGTGCAGTGCGGCGCCCCGCCGCCCGGGCCGATCGCAAACACGACCTCTACGAGGACCGATGAATCCTGTCGTACTGATCGCCGAAGAACTCGCCCCCGCCGCCATCGAGGTGCTCGCCCACGACTTCGACGTCCGTCACGTCGACGGCACCGACCGTCCGGCCCTGCTCGCGGCGCTCTCCGAGGCCGACGCCGTGATCGTGCGCAGCGCGACCCAGATCGACGCCGAGGCGGTCGCCGCCGCGCCGCGACTCAAGGTGGTCGCCCGGGCGGGCGTCGGGCTGGACAACGTCGAGGTGCCGGCCGCCACCGCCCGGGGCGTCATGGTCGTCAACGCGCCCACCTCCAACATCGTCTCCGCCGCCGAGCAGGCCGTCGCACTGCTGCTGGCCGTCGCGCGTAACACCGCGAGCGCCAGCTCCGCGCTCAAGGCGGGGGAGTGGAAGCGGTCGAAGTACACCGGCGTCGAGGTGCAGGGCAAGACCGTCGGCGTGGTGGGGCTCGGTCGCATCGGGGTGCTCTTCGCGCAGCGCATCGCCGCGTTCGGCACCCGGCTGATCGCGTACGACCCGTACATCCAGCCGGCCCGCGCGGCGCAGCTCGGCGTACGTCTGGTCGGTTTGGAGGAGCTGCTGCGGGAGAGCGACTTCATCTCCATCCACCTGCCCAAGACGCCGGAGACGGTGGGGCTGATCGGTGAGAAGGAGCTGGCGATCGTCAAGCCCGGCGTTCGCATCGTCAACGCCGCCCGTGGCGGGCTGGTCGACGAGCAGGCGCTCGCGAACGCGATCGCCGAGGGGCGGGTCGCCGGCGCCGGTGTCGACGTGTACAGCAAGGAGCCGTGCACCTCGTCGCCGCTGTTCGCCTTCGACAACGTGGTGGCCACCCCGCACCTGGGCGCCTCCACCCACGAGGCGCAGGACAAGGCGGGTCTCGCCGTGGCCAAGAGCGTCAAGCTGGCGTTGCAGGGCGAGTTCGTCCCGGACGCGGTGAACGTGCAGGCGGGCGGCGTGGTCGCCGAGGACGTCCGGCCGCTGCTGCCGCTGGCGGAGAAGCTGGGTCGGGCGTTCACCGCTGTCGCCGGTGGGGTTGCCGCCAGCGTCACGGTCGAGGTGCGTGGCGAGATCGTCAGCCACGACGTGTCGGTGCTCAAGCTCGCCGCCACCAAGGGCCTGTTCAGCTCGGTGGTCGAGGAGCAGGTCACCTACGTCAACGCCCCGCACCTGGCGGCCGAGCGTGGCGTCGAGGTCACCCTGGCGACCCTGGCCGAGACGGCCGAGCAGCCCACGTTGGTGACTGTGCGTGGCGCGCTGCCGGATGGTCGTACGGTCAGCGTCTCCGGCACCGTCACCCACTCCGGTGCCCGGGACGTCCTCAAGCTGACCGAGGTGGACGGCTTCGACGTGGAGATCGGCGCGGAGGGCATCCTGCTCTTCCTGCGCTACGCCGACCGGCCCGGTGTCGTCGGCACCGTCGGCACCCTGCTCGGCGAGTCCGGCATCAACATCGCCGCCATGCAGGTGGCTCGGCGCGAGGCGGGCGGTGAGACGCTGATGACGCTGACCGTCGACCAGGCGCTCGGCGCGGACCTGCTGACCTCGGCCGCCGACTCGATCGGTGCCACGTCGGCCAGCGCCGCGGACCTGCGCGACGAGTAAGTAGACGACAAACACTGTGGGGGGCCTGGCGATTCGCCGGGCCCCTCGTCATTTCCCGTCCGTGAAGCAGGCCAGGTCAGCCGGGCAGTCGGGCCGGGGGCGGGTAGACCGAGCCGTCCTGCGGGTCGAAGAGCATCAGCCCGTGCTCGCCGGCCAGCCGTTCGATGTCCAGCAGCACCTGGTCCGCGCAGGTCGGGTGCAGGTTCAACTCGACGTGATCGTGTGCGGCGTGCAGTGGCGCCACCGCCCACGGGCTGTTCGGGCCGGGGTGGCGGTCCGGATAGGAGGCGGTGATGGCGCGGTAGAAGCTGACCACCCTCGGGTCGGGGTAACGGTCCACGTGTCGCCCCTGTCGGCAACCGTCGACCGCTGTCCGTACGTCCTCGGGCGTCGCCCCGTGCTCCAGGGCCCACACGCTCAGATCGAAACTCACGGCGGACAGCGTGCCATCCGTCGTTCACCATGTCGAAACTGCCTCGCCGCCGGGTCAACCACCGGATACCGCAGTCTCCGGTCACGACGGTCCGCTGTGGAGACTCTTGCGTCGAGTTGCGTCGATTCGCTAGCGTACGTCTGCGGTCACTGGCCGAGTTCGAGGCGCCGGCCCGTCTTCGGGTGGCGCGGTCGACGTCCGGCCCGACCGGTCCGCACCCCTCGATTGTGCGAGCCACGCGCACTCGTCGCTGACCGGCCCCCACTGTCGTTGCCGAGACCGTGGGGGCCGATCGCATTGGCCCGTCCGGCCGCCTGTCAGCGGCCGAGGTGCGAATCGGGCCCGAGCGCCGCGGGGAGACGGGCTCGCTGCGCCCGCGTTCTTCTCAGCGTCGGTGTGCGAACAGCGCCCGATAGTCGGAGTTGCCACGGAACCACGACAGGCCGGTGGGGCCGGCCGCGTAGAGCGCTGTGGCGTACGCGTCGGCGATGGTGAGGTCGGGGCCCACGACGGTGGCGGCGACGAGCTGGTCGGCCGGCTCACCGGTGTGCGGGTCCACCACGTGCCCCTGCCGCCCGGTCACCCCGGACGTGCCGACCGCTCCGGCGGTCATCTCCAACACCAACGGGGCGCGCTCGGGTGCGGTGGGGTGGTGCACCGCGACCCGCCAGGGCCCACCGTGCGGCGCGTGGCCGCGAACGACGAGGTCGGCACCGGTGAGGACGGCGTAGTCGTGGATGCCAGCGGCACGAAGCCGCTCGGCGGCGCGTTCGACAGCCCAGCCGCCGAGCAGACCACCCGGGTCGAAGCCGCCGGGCACCGCCCAGGCGTCGAACCACCCGTCGGTGGCGGCGCGCATGGCCGTGCAGCGGTCCACCAGGTCGGCGAGTGGCGGGTACGAGTCGGGACTGATCTCGCCCCTGCGCAGGCGGGAGACCAGGCTCTCCGGCCGGTTGGGACCGTAGGTGAGGTCGATGGCGCGCAGCTCCGCCACGCTGTCCCGCAGTGCCTCGCCGACGCCGCGGCGGCCGAGCCACGCGGGGGCGTTGAGCAGGAGGGTGTATTCGGCGGTCGCGGTGCGAACGGTGTGCTGCACCGCGATCCGGCCATCGGTGGCGGAGGTTGGGTCGATGCGGTGTCGACGGCTGCCGAGTCGGAGGTCCGGCCGGCGGTGGCGGAATGCGGCCGGGTCCGGCCAGCGGGTCCGCGGCTGCTCGTCGATGCGCATCGCATCTACCCCCTCGCGCTTGGCGTCGCGTCGTCGCGACGCCGATGGTCGGCAGGCCCCCGTGACCCGCTGACCACCACCGTATGCAGCGGACATGACCGCCCCATGAGTCTCAGCTGAGAGGGTGCTGTGCATCCGCGCGTCCCGAATGTTGGAAGGCGCGTACCGGGAGGCGGGACACCCACGTACCGTTGCCCCGGAGGAGAACCCGTTGAGCAGAGGAGTGCGGTCGTGGCGCGGATCGCGGTGGTTGCCGGGGACGGTATCGGGCCCGAGGTGGTCGCGCAGGCCCGCAAGGTGCTCGACGCGGTGCTGCCCGGCGTGCAGGCCACCGAGTACGACCTCGGCGCCGCCCGCTGGCACCGTACCGGAGAGGTGCTGCCCGACTCCGTGCTGACCGAGCTGGCCGGGCACGACGCGATCCTGCTCGGCGCGGTCGGTGACCCGACGGTTCCGCCGGGTGTGCTCGAGCGAGGGCTGCTGCTCAAGCTCCGCTTCGCCTTCGACCAGTACGTCAACCTGCGCCCGTCCCGGCTCTGGCCCGGGGTCGCCGGCCCGCTCGGCAACGTCAAGCCGGGCGAGGTCGACCTGGTGGTGGTGCGCGAGGGCACCGAGGGTCTCTACGCCGGGGCCGGTGGTTCGCTGCACCGGGACACCCCCGCCGAGGTCGCCACCGAGGAGAGCCTGAACACCCGGCACGGCGTGGAGCGGGTCATCCGCGACGCTTTCGCCCGCGCCGGCCGCCGCGAGCGGCGCAAGGTCACCCTGGTGCACAAGACCAACGTGCTCACCCACGCCGGGTCGCTCTGGTCGCGCACCTTCGACGTGGTCGCCGCCGAGCACCCGGACATCGCCACCGAATACCAGCACGTCGACGCGGCGGCCATGTTCCTGGTCACCCAGCCCCAGCGCTACGACGTCGTGGTCACCGACAACCTCTTCGGCGACATCCTCACCGACATCGCCGCCGCCGTCACCGGCGGGATCGGGTTGGCCGCCAGTGGCTGCATCAACCCCGAGGGGGCGTACCCCTCGATGTTCGAGCCGGTACACGGCTCGGCGCCGGACATCGCCGGGCAGGGCATCGCCGACCCGGTTGCCGCGGTGCTCTCCGCCGCGTTGCTGCTGGAGCAGCTCGGGCACGCCGAGGCCGCGGCCCGGGTCAACGCGTCGGTCGCCGTCGAGCTGGCCAGCCGCACTCCGGGCGTGACGCTGCGTACCGAAGAGGTAGGCGACCGGCTCGCCGCCCACGCCGTAGCCTGACCGACCCGACCCCACCAGCGACCGGCCCGGCCTCGGCCCGGCCGGGCCGCTCTGTCTCGCCCGAGCGGCGCTACCCGCTGAACGACCGTTCGGGGTAAGTTTCTGGCACAGCCAAGTCGGTGTGCGATTCCGCATGCCGTTGTCCCGCAGGGAGGTCAGCGCGATGAGCGGTGGTGACAAGCTCGACTTCGAGATCCGTCCGAATCCCGCACCGGTATCGGCCGCCGACCGGGCCGCCCTGCTGGCCAACCCCGGGTTCGGCCGCGTCTTCACCGACCACATGGTCACGGTCCGTTACGCCGACGGCAAGGGCTGGTACGACGCCCGGGTCGAGGCGCGGGCCCCGATCCCGATGGACCCGGCCAGTGCGGTGCTGCACTACGCGCAGGAGATCTTCGAGGGGTTGAAGGCGTACCGGACGGCCGACGGTGGCGTGACGATGTTCCGGCCGGACGCCAACGCCGCACGCTTCGCCACGTCGGCGCAGCGGATGGCGATGCCGGTGCTGCCGCCCGAGGTGTTCGTCGACTCGCTGCACAAGCTCATCGAGATCGACCGGGAGTGGATCCCCACCGACGAGCACGGCAGCCTCTACCTGCGGCCGTTCATGTTCGCCAGCGAGGTCTTCCTCGGCGTCCGCCCGGCCAACGAGTACCTCTACATGGTGATCGCCTCACCGGTCGGCGCGTACTTCACCGGTGGCGTCAAGCCGGTCACCGTCTGGGTCTCCCCGGACTACACCCGGGCCGCGCCCGGCGGCACCGGCGCGGCCAAGTGCGGCGGCAACTACGCCGCGTCGCTGGCGGCCCAGGCCGAGGCCATCGAGGCCGGCTGCGACCAGGTCGTCTTCCTGGACGCGGTGGAGCGCCGGTTCGTCGACGAACTGGGAGGCATGAACGTCTTCTTCGTCTACGACGACGGCACGGTGGTCACCCCACCGTTGACCGGCACGATCCTGCCGGGCATCACCCGCGATGCCATTCTCGCGCTGGCCGGGGCGGCCGGGCACCAGGTCGAGGAGCGGCCGGTCAGCTTCGCCGACTGGCAGGCCGACGCCGCCAGCGGACGCCTGAAGGAGGTGTTCGCCTGCGGCACCGCCGCGGTGGTCACCCCGATCGGTGGGGTCCGCTTCCCGGACGGCGAGTTCCTGATCGGTGGCGGCGAGCCCGGCCGGGTCACCATGGCGCTGCGTCAGCAGCTGGTCGAGATCCAGCGTGGCGAGGCCGCCGACCCGCACGGATGGGTGCAGCGGGTCTTCTGACATCCGTCGCTGCGCCGGCCCGTCCAGAGGGACGGGCCGGCGCAGTCGGACCGGTACAGGCGTCCGGAACCTCGGCGGTCTACGCCTCGGTGGGCTCGGCGAGCAGGTGGGCGCGGAGCGCGGCGAGCTGCTCGTCGGTCACACCGGCGTGCCGCAGGTACGCCTCGACCGAACCGTGCCCCTCGCGCAGCTCGTCCAGGAAGATCTGCATCGCCTCGGCGGGTGAGGCCAGGAACGGCGCCGGCAGGTCCCCGCCGCCCGGGTTGATGGAGGCCAGCCACGCGCTGTACCGGGCCGACGCCTCGCTGCTGAGCGCGTAGTCCGCGGTGATGTCCGCGTCGTCGACGCCGAGCACGGCGAGGGTCAGCGCGCAGACGATGCCGGTGCGGTCCTTGCCGGCGACGCAGTGCACCACCACCGGGGCGTTGGCGGAGTCGGCGATCAGACCGACGGCCTCGGCCAGCCCGGCGGTGCCGGTCTGGGCCAGGGCGGCGTACCGGTCCGCGAGGTACCGGGCCAGGCTCGCGCCCTCCTCGTGCGGCACGCCCGCCCAGTCGTCGTGCTCCGGGTGGATGTGCCGGTAGGTCAGCCCCTGGTATGCAGGCACCCGGCCGTCCCGCTCCACCTCGGTGGGGCGGCGCAGGTCGATGACGGTGCGGATGCCGATCGCGACGAACGCGTCCCGGTCCTGTTCGGTGAGGCGGTGCAGCGAGTCGGAGCGGTAGAGCCGACCACGGCGTACGGGTCGGCCACCGTGCCCGAGGTAGCCGCCGGCGTCGCGGAAGTTGAAGGTGGCGGGGAGCGGGATCTGTCGGCTGTCGTCGATGGCGTCCACGCCCTCACGGTAACGGCCGGTGGGTCCGTGCCCCACCGGCCGTCGGGGCCGAACCGTCAGCGTGCCGTGCCGGGTGGAAGCGCACCGTACGTCTCGTCGTAGTAGCCGCCCAGCTGATCCCGGTAGCTCGGGTCGCTGTGGCTGGTCTCGTCGTACTCCGGGGCGGCCTTGATCTGGTCGCGGGTCCGGTCGACGGAAACGGTGCGCTGGTCGTGGTCGACCTGGTTGACGGTGCCGGCCGGCAGCATCACCTTCTTACCGAAGATCCAGGGGCCGGTGTCCACGACCAGGTAGCTGCCGTCCACCTCGTGGCTGGCGCTGTCGATCTTGCCGATTCCACCGTCGGTGGCCTCGACCTTGTAGCCGACCAGGTCGGCGTCGGCCACCCCGGCCTGGTCCCGGTAGCGCCAGGGGTCGAAAGTGCCGGCCGGCGCGCCGCCGGGCACCGTGCCCTGGTCGCCACCGCGCAGCGGGTCCGGCCCGGCGTGGGTGGCGTGGGGATCGATCCTGTCCATGCCGTTCACTCCTGACTGTCGCCGATCGTCTCGGCGTAGGTGGGTGCGTCCCCGCAGGAGCTACCCGTCCGCCGGGGACCGGAAACGGCAGGAGGCCGAGGCCGCGGTGCGGCGGGACGCCGAGCCGCGCCGTGTGGCGGCGGCCCGTCGGGGCGTACGTGCTCCGCCCGGCGCTGGGGGCCACGCAGGGTGACCGTCCCGCTATATGGATTGTTCCTCCCAAAACCACGGGCGGAGTGGCAGAGTGGCCATCGTGACCAGCACCGCCCTGATTATTGCGACCTAGCGCGCCGGCCCCCTCCGCCGAGCGCGCAGACCTCCCGCATCCGCGGGAGGTCTTTTTGTTGCTCCGAGAAAGGATCCTGATGACGTTCCAGGTCTTCGACACGACGTTGCGCGACGGCGCCCAACGCGAAGGGCTCACCTACTCGGTGGTCGACAAGCTGGCCGTGGCCCGGCTGCTCGACGAGTTCGGGGTCGGCTTCATCGAGGGCGGTTGGCCGGGCGCGGTGCCCAAGGACACCGAGTTCTTCCGCCGGGCGCGCACCGAACTGGACCTGCGGCACGCCGTCCTGGTCGCGTTCGGCGCCACCCGCAAGGCCGGTGTGGCGGTCGCCGACGACCCACAGGTGCGTGCCCTGCTGGACGCGCAGACGCCGGCGGTGGCCCTGGTTGCCAAGGCCGACAGCCGGCACGTCGAGCGCGCGTTGCGCACCACCGGCGCGGAGAACCTCGCGATGATCCACGACACCGTCAGCCACCTCGTCCGCGAGGGCCGGCGGGTCTTCGTCGACGGTGAGCACTTCTTCGACGGCTACCGGCACGATCCCGCGTACGGCGCGGCGGTGGTGCAGACCGCGCTGGCCGCCGGCGCCGAGCGGATGGTGCTCTGCGACACCAACGGCGGCATGCTGCCGTCCCAGGTGACCGCCGTGATCGCTGACCTGACCGACAGGCTGGGGATCGACGCCGCGCTGCTCGGCATGCACGCCCAGAACGACACCTCCTGCGCGGTGGCTAACACGATCGCCGCCGTGGAGGCGGGTGTCCGCCACGTCCAGGGCACCGCCAACGGGTACGGCGAACGCCCCGGCAACGCCGACATCTTCGCGGTCGTCGCCAACCTCCAACTCAAGCTGGGCATGCCCGTCCTACCGGAGGGCTGCCTGGCACAGATGGTGCGGGTCTCGCACGCCATCGCCGAGATCGCCAACATCGCCCCCGACACCCACCAGGCGTACGCCGGGGCTGCCGCCTTCGCTCACAAGGCGGGGCTGCACGCGAGTGCGATCAAGGTCGACCCGTTGCTCTACAACCACGTGGACCCGTCGGTGGTGGGCAACGACATGCGGATCCTGATCACCGAGATGGCCGGCCGGGCCAGCGTCGAGCTCAAGAGTCGTGAGCTCGGCCTGGACCTGGCCGGCAGCCCGGAGGCACTGACCCGGGTCACCAATCGGGTCAAGGAGCTGGAGGCGGGTGGCTGGTCCTTCGAGGCTGCGGACGCCTCCTTCGAGTTGCTGGTCCGCTCCGAGTTGCCGGAGGGCAGCCCGGCCCGACCGTTCACTCTGGAGTCGTACCGGGTGCTGGTCGAGCACCGCGAGGACGGCGCGGTGGTCTCCGAGGCGACCGTCAAGATCCGGGTACGCGGTGAGCGGGTGATCGCCACCGCCGAGGGCAACGGCCCGGTCAACGCGCTCGACGAGGCGCTGCGGGTGGGCCTGGCCCGGCACTACCCGCAGCTGCGCGACTTCGAGCTGGCCGACTACAAGGTGCGCATCCTGGAGGGCAGCCACGGCACCGGCGCGGTGACCCGGGTGCTGCTGGAGACCGCCAACGGCACCGGCCGGGACTGGACCACTGTCGGTGTGCACCCCAACGTGGTCGAAGCGAGCTGGCACGCCCTGGTCGACGCCCTCACCTACGGCCTGGCCCCCACCACGGTCTAACCCCCCACCCCAGCGCTGCACGTGGGGCAGCGCTGGGGGTTACCGGGTTGGGAGGGTCACGGTGGCTAGGACGGGGCGGTGGTCGCTGCCGGGTAGGGCGAGCACCTTCACCGACCGGACCGCGATGCGCCGGTCGACGAGCACGTGGTCGATGGTGACCGGTGGGATGAGGTCCCCGTCGTACGGGCCCCAGGTGCCGGTCAGGCCCTTTCCGGTGGCGTCGGCGGCGTCGACGTAACCGGTGCTCAGCAGGGCCCGCAGAGGGCTGTGGTCGAGGGTGGCGTTGAAGTCGCCGGCGAGGATCTGCAGGCCGCCGTCCGGGGTGGCCGGTGGTTGACCCTTCAGGTCGGCACGCCAGGCGCCCACCTGGTCCACCGCGTATGGCGCCGAGGGGTGAGCCGACTCCACGCGGACCGGGGGCGCGTCGGGGATGGCTATCGTGCCGTGCGCCTGGGTGAAGCCCCAGCCGCCGAGGTTGCGCCGCAGGCCGACGTCGGTGAGCGGCCACCGCGAGTAGAGCCCGGAGCCGGGTGTGCCGATCTCCGGGTTGAGCTGCCGGTGCGGCAGCAGCCCGTCGAGGCCGAACCGATCCAGGGCCGCCTGCGCGTCCGGGGTGAACTCCTGCACGGTGAGCACGTCCACCTCGTAGCGCCGCACCAGCTCGACCAGGGTCCGCGCGTCGCCGGCGCCGGCGAGCAGGTTGGCGGTGAGCAGCCGGACGGTCGGCCCGGCCACCGTCGGCTGCGCGGAGGCCAACGCCCGGGGTGCCACGGCACCGAGCAGTGCCACCGCCGCCACTGCCGCGAGGGCCGCCGGCCACCAGCGCCGCAGGGCGAGGGTGAGGGTGAGGGCCAGCACGCTGAAGCCCGCGACGTACGGCGTGAAGGCGAGCGCCTGCACCAGCGGCCCCCGGTCCAGGCCGATCAGTCGGAGGGCGGCCCAGAGGGCTGTCGGGGCGACCACCAGCCAGCAGACCGCCGTGCGGAGCCGAGCGCTTCGGTGCCACCCCGACGTGGGCGTGGGAGTGAGCGTTGACGGAGCGTCGACGATCATGGCGCTGATCCTAGTGTCGTGTGTCTGAACTGGATTGACGGTGGGACCCGTGAGTGGCTCGGGGGTCGGCACGCCTTGGCCACGGAGTGCTGCAGTTTCGTTGTGGCGGTGAGTCCGGCTGGTCGGAGTTGCGCCGGTCAGGTGGGGCCGAACTCCGGGCTTGTGAGGTCCACGGTGACGGACAGGCGTGAGCTTGACCTGACCGTGGCGTGTGGCCCGTGGATGGCTGCGTCGACAAACGGGTTGGAGTCTTCCAGGTAGACGACCCACACGAGCATGTTGAGTTGGTCGAGCCTGGCGAAGAATCCTTCCGAGCCGTAGGACCCTTCGCCGCAGCATAGGTATCCGGAACCATCGGGCAACGGCAGCTCGATGGTGGTGATGATGGTGGTATGCCATTCGGGGTTGGCCAGCAGCCATGCTTCGAGGTCGAACGGCTCGAGCAGCGCGAGTCCGCCGGGCGTCGACGGTCCGGCTCGCACGGCTCGGGTTAACCCATCGGCTCGATAGAGGCCGTCTCGGATCGGGAGGTTGTCGGCCAGCCACAGCCGCGCGATGGTGCTGTTCACGGTCGTGGGCGCCCCTTTCGCCGGTCGGCCTTGGCGATGATCTGGTCGGCGGTCTTGGTCCAGGCAAACGGTACGCAGCGCTCGTTATAGGCATCGATGAAGGCGCGGATGGCGCCGATCAGGTCTGGGACACTGGTGAAGGTGCCGCGGCGAATGGCCTGCCGGGTGATGATGCCGAAGAAGATCTCAACCAGGTTGAGCCAGGAGCAGCCGGTCGGGGTGAAATGCAGCCTAATCCGCGGGTGCTTGGCCATCCAGGCCTTGACCCTGGGGTGGCTGTGGGTGGCGTAGTTGTCGACTACCACGTGCAGCGGCACCCGCGGATGCGCCTTTGCCACGATCTTGAGGAAAGCCAGGAACTCATCGCTGCGGTGCCGCTCGTGGCAGGCGTCGGCGGTGATGCGTCCGGTGGCCACCTCAAGCGCGGCGAACAGCGTTGTGGTGCCGTGCCGGACGTACTCATGGGTACGTCGCTCGGCGACGCCGAACCGCATCGGCAGCAGCGGGGCGGTCCGGTCCAGGGCCTGGATCTGGGACTTTTCGTCTACGCACACAACGACCGCCTTCTCCGGCGGCGCCAGGTACAACCCGACCACGTCACGGATCTTCAACTCCAGCTGCGGGTCCGTGGAGAACTTGAACGACTCGACCCGGTGCGGCTGCAGGTCCCAATCGCGCCAGATTCGGGCGACCTCGGCGAAGCTGACCGGCATCCCATCCTTGGTCAGCTGCTCGGCCAGCAGCCGAGCAGACCAGTGCGTGACCGCCAGCTCGGCTGGCGGCGGGTTCAGCGTCGCGGTCACCACCGCCGCTTCGTCGATGACCGACGGGCGACCCGACCGTGGCAGATCGGCCAGCGCGTCCATCCCGCCAGCTTCATACCGGGCTCGCCACGAGATCACCGTCTGTCGAGTCACACCGACGCGCCGGCCGATCTCGGCGTTGGGCAGCCCCTCCGCGGCCAGCAGCACCATCCTGGCCCGCGACACATGCCCGGCCGCAGCAACCGACGAGCGCGTCAACGCACGAAGACGAGTGCCGTCACCTGGGCGCAACACCAGCGGTGCGGCAACAGCCATGCCCCATTGTCCCGCACGATCACCGTCTGATCACTTACGACACGCGGCACTCGTTCAGAACAGCGAAGCAATTTCGTGAATGGTGACGCGCTCATCTTTCACAATTATCTGACGGCTGATTGACAGCTCGACAAAGTGAGATCAACTATTGACTCCCGGCTTTTTCCGGTGCTACGTTCCATCTGGCTTAAACGACGCAACTCTGAGTAGTAATCCCAGCTCAGACGGGTTAGAGGTCGTTGAGAAATCAACCTCACTGGGTGCAGGAGAAACAACTTGCCCCCGCCCTGCCGTCGTCGTGCCGCCTATTTGAGGGCAGTCATCCGTCCCGCCCCGCGGGTCGGCCGAATTCGCACGGTCACACAAGGGGGACCTGTCATGAGCACATCTTTCCGACGTAAGGCGGCAGCGGTCACGTTCGCCGTCCTGGCGCTCAGCCTGGCTGGTGGGGGGATCGCTATCGCCCAGCCGTCGGCGAAGGCGCCGCAGGAGGCTGTCCAGCCCGCGGCCCGCGGCACGAACTCCCAGCCGCCGGTCACCGCCGAGTCGGCCCGGATGGCGAAGGCCGCGCTGAAGTCGGGTGCGGCCACCACGCTGGTCGCCAGCACCACCGTGGTCGTCGTCAACTCCAACGGCACCAAGGCACGCGGCGTCGGCACCGTCATCAAGTACGGCGTCGGCCAGTACGAGGTCCAGTTCGGTTACACCGTCACGTCGGGCGTCTTCGTGGCCACCGTCGGCCGGGCTGACGCCTGCTGCATCCCGCCGGCCGGCGAGATCTCGGTCGCGCCCCGGCTCAGCACGCCCAACGGGGTCTTCGTGCAGACCCGCAACTCGGCCGGCACCCCGACCGACCTGGGCTTCCACCTGGTCGTCCACCTCCCCTGATCGACCGACGTCCGGCCCCCGCGCCTCGTGCGCGGGGGCCGCACCATGTCCGCTGCGGGGCCCACCGGTCCCAGCCCGACTCCGGCTCTGATCCACTCGGTTTCCTGCCAGGTCCGGTTTCCGTGGTCCCGAGTCGATCGGCCGTCGCCGAGTGCCTCGTGCCGTTCTTCACCCGTTCGCGCGGCTCATCCCCGTTCGGGTCACCCCGGGGCGGTCCGGCCCGCACAATCCCACGTTTGCCGGGCACGTGCCCGGGAAGCAAGCACCGTGACGGACATCTCGGACACCCTGGCCAGCATGCCCAGCTCGGTCGATCCCGAGCCGACGGGCGCCGAGCTGGAACAGACCCTCTTCGAGGTCAAACGCGTGATCGTCGGGCAGGATCGCCTCGTCGAACGCCTGCTCACCGCACTGGTCGCCAACGGGCACTGTCTCCTGGAGGGGGTGCCCGGCGTGGCCAAGACACTGGCCGCCCAGACCCTCGCCACAGTGGTCGGCGGCAGCTTCTCGCGGATCCAGTTCACTCCGGACCTGGTCCCCTCCGACATCGTCGGCACCCGGATCTACCGGGCCTCCAAGGAGACCTTCGACATCGAGCTCGGCCCGATCATGGCCAACCTGGTGCTGGCCGACGAGATCAACCGTGCCCCGGCGAAGGTCCAGTCGGCGCTGCTGGAGGCGATGGCCGAACGGCAGGTCTCGATCGGCGGGCGGAGCTGGCCGGTCCCGGAGCCCTTCCTGGTGCTGGCGACCCAGAACCCGATCGAGTCGGAGGGGGTCTACCAGCTCCCGGAGGCGCAGCGCGACCGGTTCCTGATGAAGGTGGTGGTCGACTACCCCAGCGACGCCGACGAACTGGCCATCCTCTACCGGATGAGCACCGACCGGCCGAGCCCACGGCGGGTGCTCGACGCCCAACGGCTGCGGGACCTCCAGCTCCACGCCGAGAGGGTCTTCGTCCACCACGCGCTGGCCGAGTACGTGGTGCGGCTGATCCTCGCCACCCGGGACCCGGGCCGGTTCGGGCTGCCGGAGATCGCACCACTGCTGGCGTACGGGGCCAGCCCGCGGGCCACCCTGGGCCTGGTCGCGGCCGCCCGGGCGCAGGCCCTGCTGCGGGGACGGGAGTACGTGCTGCCCGAGGACGTCCGTGAACTCGCCGTCGACGTCCTCGCCCACCGGCTGGTGCTCTCCTTCGACGCGGTGGCCGACGGGGTGTCGGCCGAGAGTGTGGTGCGCCGACTGGTCGAGGCGGTGCCACCGCCTCGGCTGGCCAGCCCACAGCAGACGCCGGACCTGGCGGCGGCATGAGACGCGTGCACGTGACACCCGCCGCCGCGCCGGCCGACCCCGGCCTGGCCGAGCTGGCCCCCGACCAGCGGTTGCGCCGCCTGGAGCTGACCGTCACCCGCCGACTGAACGGCCTGCTGCACGGCCAGTACCGCGGCCTGCTGCCCGGACCGGGCAGTGAACCAGCCGGCAGCCGCGAGTACCGGCCGGGCGAGGACGAGGTGCGCCGGATGGACTGGGCGGTGACGGCCCGTACCGCCGTACCGCACGTCCGGCAGGTCGACGCCGACCGTGAGCTGACCACCTGGCTGTTGGTCGACGGCAGCGCCAGCATGGAGTTCGGCACCGCCGAGCTGGACAAGCGGGAGTTGGCGGTGGCCGCCGTCGCGGCGGTCGGGTTCCTGACCGCGGGCGTCGGCAACCGCCTCGGCGCCCAGGTGCTGCGCGCGGACGGGGTACGCCGCTTCCCCGCCCGCGCCGGACGTACCCATCTGCTTGCTCTGCTCCGCGCGCTGCTCGCCGCCCCTCGTGCCACCGCGCCCGGGTCGGAGGCCGGGGAACAACCCCGCCCGCCGGATCTGGCCGACGGGCTCGACGCGCTGCACCGGATCGCCAACCGGCGGGGACTGGTCGTGGTGGTGTCCGACTTCCTCGACGGGCTGCCCGACGACCCCGACAGGCAGGCGCCCTGGGAACGGACGCTGCGCCGGCTGACCGCCCGGCACCAGGTGCTGGCGATCGAGGTGACCGACCCGCGTGAGCTGGAGCTGCCGGATGTCGGCCTGATCACGCTGATGGACCCGGAGACCGGGCGTTGCCGTGAGGTGTGCACATCGGACCGTCGGTTGCGGGAGCGGTACGCCGAGGCCGCCGCCGCCCAACGCGATCAGGTCCGCCAGGCCTTGCGCCGCAGCGGGGTCACCCACCTGCCGTTGCGCACCGACGGGGACTGGAGCGCGGACATCGTCCGGCACGTCCACGCCCAACGTCGGCTGGCCGCCGCGCCGGCCGGCCACCGACGGGGAGGTGTCGCGTGATCTGGCAGTCGCCACTGCGACTCTGGCTGCTGCTCGGCGTGCTCGCCCTGGTCGTCGCGTATCTGGTGGTGCAGCGCCGACGCAGCCGCTACGCGGTCCGCTTCACCAACCTGCGGTTGCTGGACCGGGTTGCGCCCGAGCGGCCCGCCTGGCGCCGGCACGTGCCGGCCGGGCTCTTCCTGGCCATGCTGGCGCTGCTCGTGGTCGGGTTCGCCCGACCCAGCGCCGAGGTCCGGGTGCCCCGGGAACGCGCCACGGTGATGGTGGCGGTGGACGTGTCCACGTCGATGCTCGCCACCGACGTGGAACCGGACCGGTTGACCGCCGCGAAGCAGGCGGCCCGGCGCTTCGTCGAGGGCCTGCCCGACGAGTTCAACGTGGGGCTCGTCGCCTTCGCGGGCAGCGCAGCCGTGCTGGTGCCGCCCGGCACCGACCGGGGCGCCCTCGACGAGGGGATCGACCGGCTCGCCGAGGGAATCACCGGGGTGCAGGGCACCGCGATCGGCGAGGCCATCAACACCTCGCTCGGCGCGGTCAAGAGCCTGGACAGCGAGGCCGCCAAGGAGACGCCGCCGGCCCGGATCATCCTGCTCTCCGACGGCGCCAACACCTCCGGGATGGACCCGATGGAAGCGGCGGCGGAAGCGGTGACGGCCGAGGTGCCGGTGCACGCCATCTCGTTCGGCACACCGTCCGGGTTCGTGGACCGTGGCGGACGGCCCATCCAGGTGCCTGTCGACGGGCAGACGCTCAAGGCGGTCGCCGAGGAGACCGGCGGCATGTTCCACGAGGCCAGCACCACCGACGAGCTGCGAGCCGTCTACGACGACATCGGCAGCTCGGTCGGATACCGCACCGAGCGGCAGGACGTCTCGGCCCGGTTCATCGGCCTCGGACTGGTGTTCGCGATGGGTGCCGCCGCCGGCTCGATGCGCTGGTTCTCCCGGCTGCCCTGATCGCCGCGCACGACCGACGTCGACCGTGAGGAGTACGCATGGCAGTGCAGACCGGACTGGGCGAACCGCGCGGTCCCTGGTTCATCTCGCCGGAACTCGACCCGGACGGGCGCGGGTGGTGGGACCCACCCGAGCGGGAACCGGGCGGGCGACAGCCTGGGCGGCTGCTCGCCGTGCTGGCCGTGGTGGCGGTCTCCGCGGTCTCCGGTGCTCTCGCCGGTGGCGTGGTGGCCAGCCGGGACGGGGCTGGGGGCCCGGCAGCGGCGTCCGCCGCCCCGGTGCCGGCCGAGCTGGTCACGGCGGCGGAGCGGACCGTACCCGGGGTGGTGTCGGTGCTGGCCGGCGGCGGCGCGACCGGCGGGTCCACGACCAGCGGGTCCGCGACCGGGTCGGGCTTCGCCGTCGACGACCAGCAGCACCTCATCACCAACGACCACATCCTGGCCAAGGGGGGCGGTGGGCCGGTGACAGTGGAGCTGCCCGACGGCCGCCGGTTCGCCGCCGAGGTGGTCGGACGGGAGCCGCGCAGCGACCTGGCCGTGCTGAAGGTGCCGGCATCGGCCGGGCTCACCCCGTTGCCCCTGGCCAAGCCGGGAGCGACCCGGGTCGGCGAGCCGGTCCTCGCCGTCGGTTCGCCGCTCGGCCTGGCCGGCACGGTCACCGCGGGCATCGTCAGCGCGTTGGACCGCGAGGTGCGGCTGGGCAACAACCGGCACACTGCGGTGCAGACCGACGCCTCCATCAACCCCGGCAACTCCGGAGGGCCCCTCGTCAACGCCCGCGGGGAGGTGGTCGGGGTGAACACCGCCATCGCCACCATCGACGGAAACGGATCGATCGGCATCGGCTTCGCCATCCCGATCGACCAGGTGCAGCAGACCGCCGACACGATCATCGGCAAGGGTGGCTGAGCTGCCCGGACGGCCTCGCGGCGGGCGGTGGCAGCGCGGCCACTGTCAGATATCCGGCGGGACAGCATCGGGCCATGGAAATATTACGGTCGGTATGGATACTGGCGGAGGTGGAGAGTCCCCTTCTTGCGGTCCTCCTGCTGGTGGGCCTGGTCATTGGATGTGCAGTGGGGTCGGCGTACGCCCGGGCACGACGCGGGTGGAACGATTACCAGACCGTCAAGAAATCGGTGCCGGGCGCCCGTCGAGGCGCCTGGACACTCGTCCGTGGGCTCGTCGTCAAGGCCGCTGTGATCGCGCTGCTGCTCTTCGGCGCGGTGGCGTACGCGGCGGTCGGCGCCGACGAGGAAACCGCCGGGCCGACGCCCAGCCAGTCCCCGCCGCAGAGTGAGCGTCCGCACCGATGACCCCCGGCGGGTCGTCGCGGGTTAGCCTCGGGGCGTGGACGACGGACTGCGGGTGACCGACCGGTGGGTCGTCCCCGCCGGGGAGCTGCGGGAGCGCTTCTCCCGCTCGTCCGGGCCGGGTGGGCAGGGAGTGAACACCGCGGACTCCAGGGTCGAGCTGAGCTACGACCTGGCCAACTCGCCGGCCGTGCCCGAGTGGCTGCGGACGCGGGCCCTGGCCCGGCTGGCCAACCGCCTGGTCGACGGGGTGCTGACGATCGCCGCCAGTGAGCACCGGGCCCAACTGGCCAACCGGGAGGCGGCCCGCGAACGGATGACCGCCCTGCTGCGGGAGGCCGCCGCACCCCCACCGCCGGCCCGCCGAGCGACCCGCCCGTCGCGGGGGGCCAAGGAACGCCGGCTGGCCGAGAAGAAGCGCCAGTCCCAGCGCAAACGCGACCGCCGCGCCGACGACGACTGACCGGTCGGCCGGCTCAGGCCGGGACGGCGGCGAGCAGCCGGTCGCGTAGCACAGCGGCCCGGTCGGCGAACCCACGTTGCGCCACCGCGTACTCCGCCCGACCCTCCGGCGTCTCCACCCGCACCGGCGGACAGCCCAGCGCCGCCAGGTCGTACGGGCTGGCCCGCATGTCCAGCGTGCGGATCTCCCGGGCCAGCTCGAACGCGTCGGCCACCAGTTCCGAGGTGACCAGCGGGGACAGCTTGTACGCCCACTTGTAGAGATCCATGTTGGCGTGTAGGCAGCCCGGCTGTTCGAGTGCGTGCTGCGTCTCCCGGGTCGGGGTGAGCAGGTTCAACTGTCGAGCCGGCGGCGTGAAGAACCGGAACGCGTCGAAGTGGCTGCACCGCACGCCGCGCTCCTCGACGACCGCGGCGGTCCGCTCCGGGGTCAGCCGCAGCGGCCAGGCGTTGTGCCGCAGCTCCTCACGGGTCTGCCGGTAGACCATCGCCCACTCGTGCATCCCGAAGCAGCCGAAGTGCGGGGCCCGCCCGGCGGTGGCCGCCAACAGGGAGCGGATCCAGGTGATCGACTCGCCGCGCCGCGCGCGTACCGCATCGGTGTCGAGGGTGACCCCGGCGGCGGTGGCGCTGTAGTCCCGGCCGAACTCGGCCGGGTCGGCGTCGCGCAGCTCGACCCCGGCCCCCGGGTGCCAGCGACGGAGCTGGGCCGGGCGGTGCGAGTAGTAGGTGAACAGGAAGTCGGCCACCGGATGCCGTTCACCACGCCGCCGGCGGGCCAGGTGCGGCGTCAGCCAGACGTCCATGCGCTCCTCGTGGGCCCGTCGGCGGGCCTGCCACTGCGCCACGTCGAGCACGGCGGGGGCGAGGGCGGCGGTCACGCACCCAGGGTACGACCGCCGCCCGCACACCGGTCAGGGCATGTGCACCCGGACGCCGGCGGAGAACACCCCGCTGCGCAGCTCCAGCTGCTGGGGCGGGTCCCGCCCGTCGACGGTGAAGACCAGCGGGAGCACCATCCGGGTGCCCGCAGCCATCGGGTCGGCGAAGATGTCCCGACCCAGGTTGGCCGCCCGGGTGGCCGGCTCGTCGGTGCTCACCCAGCGCCCGCCGGGCAGGTACGCCCGTTGCAGCTGACCGTGCCAGGGCTGGTGGTCCCCGGTGACGTTGCGCACACCCACTGTGGCCTGGCAGCGTCGACCGTTGGCCGGTGCCGCACCACCGCCGTCGGTCTTCGCGGCAGAGCCGGGCGCACCACACGACATCCGGTACACGGTGAACTCGAACGCCGACTCACGCAGCGGCACACCCACCGGTCCGGTCACACCGCTACCCCTCCACGCGCCGCTGGTCGGCTGCTTCTGCGTGTCGATCTCCGAGACCTGCCGGGTCGCCGTCCAGCCGGCGGTGCCGACGACACCGGCCAGCACCACGACGGCGGCACCCACCAACAACCAGACCGGCGGGGTACGCCGACGACTCGCCGGCCTCGGGGCTGCCGGACGCGGATAGATCGTCCCGCGATCACCCTCCGGCCCGCCGCTGGTGGCCAGTGCGGCAGCCGTCACCCGACGCCCGCGCCGACGTCGCCACACCCACAGCAGCGCGGCGCTGACCAGCAGCAGGACCGCCAGGCCGGCGAGCAGCACCGGGTACCGCCGCCAGGGCGGCGCCTCGGTGACCTCGGCCGCCGGTGCTCCCGCCGCCTTCCAGGTGGCCGTCGCGCAGTCGTACGGCCGGCTGCCGTCACTGGTGAACGCGCAGGCCGGCGCGGTCAGCGGCTGGCCCGGCGCGGTCGCGGCGAGGGCGGTGCCCAGCGTGGTGCTGCTGTGCGCCGGCAGCCGCAACCGCCAGGTCACCTCCGTGCTGGACCCGCCGGCGCTGGTGGACCGGCCGCCGGCGCTGATCGCGGTCGGCGACGAGCCGGCCGGCAGCTCCTGACGCACAGTGGTGTCCACCGGCGCGTTGCCCACGTTGCGCACCTGGATCCGGTACCTCGGCGCCGGGCTGCTCTCCGGCGCGACCGCCACCGTGACCTGTTGCGGGGGCGCTGACGCCGGCGCCCGGGAGGGTGGTGCCACCGCCGGTGGCGCCGAGGGCGGGGTGGGCTCGGTCAGCCACGCGACCACCGCGACCGGCGGCTGCGTGACGGTCGGCCCGGCGGTCTCCGCCGGTGGCCGCGCGGCGCCCGGTCGTGGCGTCGCGGCGACTGGCGGCGCCGCAGCCGGTGACCGTGGCGTCGCGGTCGTTGGTTGTGGCGTGGCGGCCGGTGGTCGTGGCGTGGCCGCCGCCTCCGGGGCCGCCGACGGCAGGGCCGGCACGGCGGCGAGGATGCCGAGGCAGTGTACGAACACTGCGAGGGCTCTGTGGTGTCGTGTCGATGCAGGCATACGAACGAACCTCCGGAGCCGACGGTAGGGGCGAGTTGCCTCCGTGCGGGTACGAAGTCGGGAAGACCGCCCCGCTCACCTCCTGCTCCGATAGGGTGCCGCGCTGACGTGTTGCGCACACCGCACGGCCGGTCCTGGCCGGTGCAGGTGTCGGCGGGGCTAGATTGGCCGGGTGCGTATCGCTCGTTTCGCCCATGCCAAGGGAATGTCGTTCGGTGCCGTCGAAGGCGAAGCGGAGGCCGGGCCGCAGGGCCTGACCATCGCCGAGATCGAGGGCCACCCGTTCGGCAAACTCTCCTTCAGTGGGGCCCGTTGGGCCCTTTCCGACGTTCGGCTGCTCTCGCCGATCCTGCCCAGCAAGGTTGTCTGCGTCGGCCGCAACTACGCCGACCACGCCGCCGAGCTCGGCAACGACGTGCCCAAGGAGCCGCTGCTCTTCCTCAAGCCGTCCACCTCGGTGATCGGCCCCCGCGACGCCATCCGACTGCCGATCTTCTCCAAGCAGGTCGAGCACGAGGCGGAACTCGCGGTCGTGATCGGGGCACCGGGGGCGCGCCGCGCCGACCGGGCCGCCGCCGAACGCGCCATCTTCGGCTACACCTGCGCCAACGACATCACCGCGCGGGACCTCCAGCGCTCGGACGGGCAGTGGACCCGGGCCAAGGGCTTCGACTCGTTCTGCCCGATCGGTCCGTGGATCACCACCGGTCTGGACGTCTCCGACGTGGAGATCCGCTGTGAGGTGGGTCGCAACCCGGAGGAGATGGAGGTACGCCAGCTCGGCCGGACCAAGGACATGGTCTTCGACGTGGCGGGCCTGGTGTCGTACATCTCGCACGTGATGACTCTGCTGCCCGGAGACGTCGTTCTCACCGGCACTCCGGCCGGGGTTAGCCCGCTTGTCGAGGGGGATACGGTCACCGTGCGGATCGAGGGCATCGGCGAGCTCACCAACCCGGTGGTTCCCGTCGCCTGATCCGTCCGATGCCCCTGTTTCCGCAGCTCACGAGTGGTTCGGGGGGATCGGATTTGGCCAGTCGGCACCGGGAGGGTAAAGTTCACTCCCGGCGCCGCAAGGTGCCAATGGGGTATGGGGTAATTGGCAGCCCGACTGATTCTGGTTCAGTTAGTCTAGGTTCGAGTCCTGGTACCCCAGCGCTGCTGGAATTCGCGAGAGTTCCAGACGCTGGATTCTGACGGAGTTCGACTCCGCCCCTTCGGGGGCGGAGAGTGGTCTTCGGTAGAGTGCAGCTCCTCCGCCCGCACGGGTGGGGGAGCAAAAGCTAGTTCTGGCCCCGTCGTCTAGTGGCCCAGGACGCCGCCCTCTCAAGGCGGTAGCGCCGGTTCGAATCCGGTCGGGGCTACATTGTGCACAGCCCGTCTCACCTGGTGAGGCGGGCTGTTTTGTTGTCCGCTTTGTGGTCCGCGCCAGCCGCTGTGCGCCCTCTGTGCGCCCGCACCCCGCGATCACGCCGGCGCGACGGTGCCGCTAGACTACAGCCGTGCCGCCCGCGAGGGCGGTGAACGGAAAAGTTCTGGCCCCGTCGTCTAGTGGCCCAGGACGCCGCCCTCTCAAGGCGGTAGCGCCGGTTCGAATCCGGTCGGGGCTACAACACCCAAAGCCCGTCCCGCCAATGGCAGGACGGGCTTTCCCGTACCCCACCCCGGCCCCCGGCCCCCGGCCCCCGGCCGCCTCCACCCCACCCCCACCTCTGCCTCGGTGATCAAGAGCTTTGCGTCACCGCTTCCGGCGTGTCATGACGCAAACTTCTTGATCACCCGGGCTGGGTGGGAGGGGGCGGGGGACAGGGGTGGGGTGGGTGGGGTTAGAGGCCGGAGAGGCGTTGGCCGGCTCTCACCACTGCCATGGCGTGGCGTTCGCCGGGGCGGCGGCCCAGGCGCTCTATCGGGCCGGAGATGCTCACCGAGGCGATCACGCGGCCGGTGCGGTCACGGATCGGCGCGGAGACGCTCGCCACGCCGGCCTCCCGCTCGGCGA
Source organism: Micromonospora zamorensis (assembly GCF_900090275.1). Classification (NCBI taxonomy): domain Bacteria; kingdom Bacillati; phylum Actinomycetota; class Actinomycetes; order Micromonosporales; family Micromonosporaceae; genus Micromonospora; species Micromonospora zamorensis. The sequence goes on from NZ_LT607755.1 coordinate 570,761, forward strand.
CGCTCTGCGCCCAGCCACGACGGCGTACCTCGGCAAGGGTCCGGCCGGTGAACTTGCTGCGTGGCAGCAACGGCATCACCGCCTCCGGCGGCTCCCAGGCGAGCAGGATCTGGGCCGCGGAGCCGGCCGTCATCGGCAGCACCGAGCCGACCGGAACGGTGTCCCGCAGGCCGCTGGCGCGCTCTGCCGCCGCCACGCAGATCCGCTCGTCGGCGCGGCGCAGGTAGAGCTGTGCGCTCTCGCCGGTGGCGTCGCGCAGGGCGGCCAGCAGTGGCTCGGCGGCGGTGAGCAGAACGTCCGGTGCGGCGTTGGCCAGCTCACCCAGGCGGGGGCCCGGTCGCCACCTGCCCTGGGTGTCGCGCACCAGCATCCGGTGAATCTCCAGGGCCTGTGCCAGCCGGTGCGCGGTGGCTCGGGGCAGCTTGGTGCGTTCAACGAGTTCGGCCAGGCTGGCGCCGTCGACGCAGGCGGCCAGGATGACCACCGCCTTGTCGAGAACGCCGACACCGCTCATACTGTGTCCCACAAGCCGAAACTTACCTCCCAGAATTTAGGATGTCCAGATGGTGGGAGTCACTCCTGAGCCGAGGACCCTGGCCGAGAAGGTCTGGGACACGCACGTCGTACGGTCTGCCGCTGGTGAGCCGGACCTGCTCTTCATCGACCTGCACCTCCTGCACGAGGTGACCAGCCCGCAGGCGTTCGACGGGCTGCGGCTCGCCGGGCGCCGGGTGCGTCGTACCGACCTGACCCTCGCGACCGAGGACCACAACACCCCGACCGGGTACGCCGACCCGGCGTTCCGCCTCCGCCGTGGTGACCTGCTCACCATCGAGGACCCCACGTCGCGTACGCAGATCGAGACGCTGCGCCGCAACTGCGCCGAGTTCGGGGTGCGGCTGCACCCGCTCGGTGACGACAACCAGGGCATCGTGCACGTCATCGGCCCGCAGCTCGGTGTCACCCAGCCGGGCATGACGATCGTCTGCGGCGACTCGCACACCGCCACCCACGGCGCGTTCGGCGCGCTCGCCTTCGGCATCGGCACCAGCGAGGTGGAGCACGTGCTGGCCACCCAGACGCTGCCGCAGAGCCGGCCGAAGACGATGGCCGTGAACGTCACCGGCCGCCTCGCCCCCGGCGTCACCGCCAAGGACCTGGTGCTGGCGCTGATCACCCAGGTCGGCACCGGCGGTGGGCGTGGGCACATCGTCGAGTACCGCGGCGAGGCGATCCAGGCCCTCTCCATGGAGGGGCGGATGACCATCGCCAACATGTCCATCGAGTGGGGCGCCAAGGCCGGCATGATCGCGCCGGACGAGACCACCTTCGCGTACCTCAAGGGTCGGCCGAACGCGCCGCAGGGCGCGGACTGGGACGCGGCGCTGGCGTGGTGGCGGACGCTGCCCACCGACGAGGGCGCGCGCTTTGACGCCGAGGTGACCCTGGACGCCAGCCGGGTCACCCCGTTCGTCACCTGGGGCACCAACCCCGGCCAGGGGGCGCCGCTGAGCGCACCGGTGCCGGACCCGGAGGAGTTCACCACCGACTCGGAGCGCGCCGCCGCGCGTCGCGCCCTGGAATACATGGACCTGCGCCCCGGCACCCCCCTGCGGGAGCTGCCCATCGACGTGGTTTTCGTGGGCTCCTGCACCAACGGTCGTCTGGAGGACCTGCGGGCCGCCGCCGACGTGCTGCGGGGGCACCAGGTCGCCGACGGCGTCCGGATGCTCGTGGTGCCCGGTTCCGCCGCAGTGCGGGAGGCCGCCGAGGTCGAGGGGCTGGACAAGGTCTTCACCGACGCCGGGGCCGAGTGGCGGTTCGCCGGCTGCTCCATGTGTCTGGGGATGAACCCCGACACGCTGAAGCCGGGCGAGCGCTCCGCGTCCACCTCGAACCGCAACTTCGAGGGCCGTCAGGGCCGGGGTGGGCGTACCCACCTGGTCTCCCCACCGGTCGCCGCCGCCACCGCCGTGGTCGGCCGGCTGGCCGCCCCCGCCGACCTGTAGAAGGGACCGAGGAGATGGACAAGTTCACCACCCACACCGGCACCGCCGTGCCGCTGCGCCGGTCCAACGTGGACACCGATCAGATCATCCCCGCCGTGTACCTCAAGCGGGTGACCCGGACGGGTTTCGCCGACGGGCTGTTCAACGCGTGGCGGGAAGATCCGGAATTCGTGCTCAACGATGACAGCTATTCCGGGGCGTCGATCCTCATCGCCGGCCCGGAGTTCGGCACCGGCTCCTCCCGGGAGCACGCCGTGTGGGCCCTGCGGGACTGGGGCTTCCGCGCGGTGGTGGCCCCGCGCTTCGGCGACATCTTCCGTGGCAACGCCCTCAAGGAAGGTCTGTTGCCGGTCGAGTTGGAATTGAAAGCCGTCGAAGAGCTGTGGGATCTGGTCGAGTCGGATCCGACCACCCCGGTGACCGTCGACCTGACCGCCCGCCAGCTCCGGGCGGGGGACGCCAGCTGGTCGTTCCCGCTGGACGACTTCAGCCGTTGGCGGCTGCTGGAGGGCCTGGACGACATTGGACTCACCCTTCGGCACGCCGCCGACATCGACTCCTACGAGGCGCGTCGACTGCCGTTCCTGCCCTCCGTGGCATAGCCGTACGCCCGCTCACACAGCGAATTCCACCCCCATCGGTCCAACCGGTGGGGGTGAATCCGTTACGACACAAGGGCTTTTTTCTACCGAATGTTTGTGTCTCGGCAGCACAGGGCATAACGTGCGCGCAGAATGGCTCGCGTCGAGTCAGTTGCACAATCGGGAGGAAGTCGTGAACAAGGCCGAGCTCATCGAGGCGCTCGCTGTTCGCCTGGGGGACCGGAAGATGGCGACGGCCGCGCTCGACGCGGTCCTCACCGAGGTCCAGGCGGCAGTCACCAAGGGCGAGAAGGTGGCGATCACCGGATTCGGAGCATTCGAAAAGCGTGTACGTGGCGCGCGAACAGCGCGCAACCCTCGTACCGGCGAGGCGGTGAAGGTCAAGAAGACGTCAGTCCCGACCTTCCGCGCTGGCGCCGGGTTCAAGGAGATGGTGGCCAGCGGCAAGGTGCCGAAGGCCACGGTGGCGACGAAGAAGGCCGCCACCAGCACCGCCACGGCCAAGGCGGCCGGCACCAAGGCAGCCGGCACCAAGGCGGCTGGCACCAAGGCTGCCGGCACGAAGGCGGCTGGCACCAAGGCGACCGCGGCCAAGACGGCCGCCAGCAAGAAGACCGCCCCGGCCAAGGCGAGCAAGAGCACCACGACGGCCAAGACGGCCGCCAGCAAGAAGACCGCCCCGGCCAAGGCGAGCAAGAGCACCACGGCGACCAAGACGGCCGCCAGCAAGAAGACCACCGCGGCGGCGAAGAAGACCACCGCGGTGACCAAGTCGACCGCGGCGAAGAAGACCACCGCGGCGGCGAGCAAGAGCGCGGCGGCCAAGAAGGCGCCGGCGAAGAAGGCTCCGGCCAAGAAGGCGGCCAGCAAGCGCTGACCGACCTGTTCCGAAAGGGCGTCCACCCGTGGGTGGGCGCCCTTTCGGCGTACGGGGACCGTTGACCCGCTCGCCTCGCTCGCGCAGAATCGCCGTGCCGGTCCCCCTCCGCCGGCCCGTCGACGCGAAATGGGGCGCCGGTGCGCTACCGCCAGCTCACCACCGGGACGCTCGCGCTGGGCGTCATCCTGCTCATCGACGTGCTGCGGGTCTGGTTGCCCGGCATCATCACCATCTTCGGCCAGGCGGCGTCCACGCCGGCCGAGCTGATGGGCGCGTTCGCCCTCGGCTGGTTCGTGCTCGCGCTGGGCGCACCCGCTGTGGTCCGCCGGGTCGGCGCCCGCCCCGTCACGGTCGTCGCCGCCGTTCTGCTCGCCGTCGCCCGGCTCGCGCTCACCGCAACACCCGGCGGGCGTACGCAGCTCTGGTTGGCCACCGCCGGGCTGCTCGCCGGGCTGGTCTGGCTGGTCGGCGTCGCCGCCGACACCGACCGCCCGGTTCCGGGGCTGGCGTTGGGTTTCGCTGTCAACGCGGCCCTGCACGCGGTGTTGGACACCGTCGACCTGGTGTGGCGGGGCGGCTGGTTGGCCTGGCTGCTCAGCTCCGTCGCGGTCGTGCTGTTCGTGCTCGGGACGGCGCAGCCCGGCACCCGTGCCGATGGCGTGACCGGTACCGGTGGGGTGCGGGCCTGGCTGCTGGCCGGGCCGGCGCTGCTGCTGGCCGGAATGGTGGCGCTCTCCCCGGCGCTGGCCCGGACCGGGATGTCGTTCCTGGTGGCCGGGGACGGCGTGGCTCGTTCGCCGCTGTTCGGCCTGGCGCCGGTGCCGGTGGCGGTCGCCGGGTTCCTGTTTACCGCGTTGACCCGACCGCCCCGGGGGTGGAGCCGTGCGTACGGGCCGGTGGCGCTGCTGGCCGGCGCGGTGCTGTTCGCCCTCGACAGGGGTGACCTGCTCCTCCCGGCCGTCCTGCTCGCCGCAGTCGGTCTCGGTGCCTGCCTCGCGCTGACCGACGACGCCAGCGGCCCGGACAGCGACGCCGGCAACGCCAGCGACACCGCGAGCGCCAGCGACACCAGCAACGCCAGCGCCAGAGCGGCCCGCCGGGGGTACGCGGTGGCCGCCGGCATGCTCATCTTCGCGCTGGGGGCGGTCGGGTACTACTCCGCCTACGACCTCGGTTACCCCAACGCGGCGGTGCCCGTGCTGGTGGCCGGGCTCGCCGCCGTCGTGGCGTTCGCCGCCCGTCCCGTCGTGCACCGGCTCCCCGGGCCGTTTCCGCCACTACGGGCCGCCGCAGCGGTCACCGCGCTGGCCCTGCTGGCGCCGGTGCTCGCCGACGACATCCCGGTGGCCAGCAACCGGGACGGCCCGCCGGAGCGGCTGACCGTGGTGGCCTACAACATCCGGATGGGTTTCGGGCTGGACGGCCGGTTCGACCTGCCCGGCCTCACCGAGGTCGTCGAACGGCAACGACCCGACGTGGTGCTGCTCAGCGAGGTGGACCGCGCCTGGCTGCTCAACGGTGGGCACGACACCCTGGACCTGCTGGCAGGCCGGCTCGGTATGCCGTACGTCTTCGGGCCGGCCGCCGACCCGGTCTGGGGTGACGCGGTGCTCAGCCGTTGGCCGATGCGCGACCCGCGCAGCCGCCCGCTGCCGGCCGTCGGGGCGCCCACCGGTGCGCAGGCCCTCGCCGTCACGCTGGACCTGGGCGACGGTGTCCGTACCGCCGTGGTCAGCACCCACCTGCAACCGCCACCGGGGCGGGGCCCTGTGGTGCAGGCCCGCGCGGTCGCGGACTTCGCCACCCGGTACGCGGCCGGCCGACCCCTGGTTGTCGCCGGCGACCTGAACACCGAGCCCGGCGACGAGGCGTACACGGAGTTCACCGACGCGGGCCTGACCGACGCGTTCGCGACCGCCCGACCGCTGGCGACCAGCCCGGCGGACGACCCGCGCCAGCAGATCGACCACATCTTCGTCTCGCCCGGCCTGACTCCCGGCGACCCGGTGGCGCCCCGCAGCACGGCCAGCGACCACCTGCCGGTCGCGGTGACCCTGACCCTCCCGCCCCGCTGAAACACGCCCCAGGGCGTGTGTGGGAAGTGTCGGTCGAGCTGAGCCGGAGTCCAGGTGTCGTCCGGCAAGGCGGAGCGGTGTTCGGATACCGGTGTTGTATCCGAACACCGCGACAACGCCGCCGGGCGGCGGCTGGGCCCGGCGCAGGCCGGCCAGCACTTCCCACACACGCCCTACAGGCGGTCGACGGCCAACAGGCGGTCGGCGGTGAAGGCAAGCAGCCAACCGCCGCCCTTGGGCGTCGTGAAGTCCTCGTCGGTGCGGCCGGTGAGCTGCTCCAGGGCGCCCGGCAGCACCTTGCCCTGGCTGCACACCGCCACCTGCCCACCGGCGTTGGCCAACTCCAGCAGCCGGGCGGCGGTGGCCAGGATCTGCTCGTCGCTCTGCTGGCCGGGCTGGGGTTCGTCCAGGTCGCCGCAGATCTCGATCGGCAGGTCGAGCAGCGCCGCCGCCGGGTCCAGTGTCTGCACGCACCGTCGCGGTGACGCCGACACCAGCCGGGACGGCCGGATCAGGGCGACCAGGTCGGCCAGGGCGCTCGCCTGGGCCCGTCCCTCGGCGTCCAGGGGCCGCCCGACGTCCGGACCGGACCAGGTGGCCCGCTTGCCTGCGTGTGCGTGCCGGACCAGCGCGACAGTCGCGGTCACCGGCGGCAGCGCGGCGAACGCCGCCAGGACCTCGGCGTCGTGCGGGTAGCTGACCAACCGGATCGCGTCGTCCACCGCGAGCCAGCGCATGTCGTCCACCTCGGTGTCCGGTTGGAAACCGCCGCTGGCCACAGCGAGCATCGACCAGTAGTCGACCAGCTTGGCCTGCCCCTCGCTGCGGTACCGCACCGACGGCAGCCGGACCTGCGGTACGCCCCGCACGTCGGACTCCTCGGCCACCTCACGGACCGCCGCTGCCAGCGCGTGCTCACCCGGCTCCAGCTTGCCCTTCGGCAGCGTCCAGTCGCCGTAGCGGGGGCGGTGCACCACACAGACGCGTACGCCGTCGGGGGTCGGCCGCCAGGCCACCCCGCCCGCCGCCCGGATGCCGATCACGGCAGCCAACTGGTCCGCCGTCGCCGGGTCGCCCGGTGCCAGGCGGCCGGTAGGAGGCCGCGCGTGCGGCGTACGGACCCGCGTTCCCGTTCGGCGAGCCGCCCGGCGGTGACCGCCAGCTCGTGGTCATCCGGCCGCTCGGCGGCGATCCCCAGCCAGGTGTCCGCCGCGACTGCCGCATCCTGGTGCTCGCCGAGCACGTCCTGCACCCGGGCCAGGGCGCGGGACAGTCGACGTGCGCCCTTGCCGACCGTCGGTGCCACGGCGTTGACCGCGTAGCGGGCCTGTTTGGCCTCCTTGCGAACGGCGTGCCAACTGTCGTCCGGCGACTGTGCGTCGAGCCCGTCGACCCCGTCCGGCCCGGCCAGCCGCGTCCACGGACGGGCCACCAGCGCAGGCAGCGCCTCACCCGCGGGCGCGGCCGCCCTGCGGGTGAGCCGGGGCGCGCGGGCGGCCAGCACCAGGGAATCCACCAGGGCCAGGTAACGCGCGGAGCGCAGCGCCTCGTCGATGGCGGCGTGCGCCGTCCGCTGCCGTTGGGCGAGCACCTCGTCCAGGCGGTCCACCGCGCCCTGGTCGAGCGGGCTGAGCGGGTCGGCGTCGGCGGTGCGGCGCAGCCGTGCGCGCAGCACCTCGGCGTCGCGGGCCGCGCCGAGGACACCGGCCAGCCAGCGCAGCTCGTCACGCAGCGGACGGGACCACGTCTTGCGGAGCAGTGGCCTGAAGGTGCGCAGGTCACTGCGCAGGCGTCGACAGGCGACCCGCATCTGGTGCACGGCGGTGTCGCCACCGGCGGCCGGGGCGCGCAGCCGGACCAGTGGGTCGTGCGCCAGCAGCCGGCGGATCTCCTTGCGGACCGCTTCGGTCACCACGTCGCCCGCGCTCGCCTCGGCGGTCAGCCCGGCCGGCGCGACCAGATCCGGATCGGCCTGCGCCGTCTCGCCCAGCGCCCGTACGTGCTTCGGGGTGAACGACCCACCCCGGGCGCCAGCCTCGCGCAGCACCGCGCCGATCCGGTCGAGCAGCTCGCTGTCGCCGGCCTTGCGCTCCACCTCCACCTCGCGGAACGTGTCGGAGGTGGCGCCGGAGTCGTCCAGCACGGTCACCCGGTCGTCCACCACCTCGGCGAGCACCGCGCCGGCCTTGTCACACACCTCGTACGCGTGCCGCACCGTCCGCACCACAGTCACCGGGGCCAGCGGCGCCCCCCGGTGCAGGACGGTGACCAGCTCCACCAGCTCCGGTGGTGGCCGCCCCTTCGGCCCTGGACGGGAGATCTCGTGCCGGACACCCGGTGTCCCGGTCGGCAGTTTCACCGTCCAGGGCAGCTCGTCGCCCTTGCGGTGGCGCAGTGAGGCACCGGCGCGGGCCAGCCGCAGGTCGACGGTGTCGAGATAGCGGGCGACCAGCGTCACCGGTGGCAGCGCCCGGACCCGACCCCCGGCCGGGGCCGTGGCGGTCAGGTCCGGCAGCACGTAGGCGTCGTCCACCTCGTACTTCTGCTCCTCCTCGACCATCAGCTCAGCCTATGCGCTGATCGTTCAGCCGGCCGTGCCACCGACGCGGCGCAACAACAGTTCCTGCAGATGCACCCGGGCGTTGTCGTCGGCGCTGGTCCGCCGGGTCCAGCTGCCGTCGCCGGCCAGCTCGAACGCGTCCACGTCCGGGCTCATCGCGGCGGTCAGCACGTGGTCCAGCTCGGCCCGGGCGATCGGGTCGGTCACCTTCACCAGCGCCTCCACCCGACGGTCCAGGTTGCGGTGCATCAGGTCGGCCGAGCCCATCCAGAACTCCGCCTCGCCGTTGTTGCCGAAGCGGAAGATCCGCGAGTGCTCCAGGAAACGGCCGAGGATCGAGCGGACGCGGATGTTCTCCGACAGCCCGGGCACCCCGGGACGCAGCGTGCACATGCCCCGGATGAGCAGGTCGACGTGGACGCCGGCCTGGGAGGCCCGGTACAGGGCGTCGGTCACCCCCTCGTCGACCAGGGAGTTGACCTTGAATTGGACCAGGCCGGGCATGCCCAGTCGGACGTGCGAGATCTCCCGCTCGATCCGCTCGATGAGGCCGGTGCGGATGCCCTGCGGGGCGACCAGCAACCGCCGGTAGGCGGTCTGCCGGCTGTAGCCGGTGAGGACGTTGAACAGGTCGGTGAGGTCGGCGCCGATCTCGGGGTCGGCGGTGAGCATCCCGAAGTCCTCGTAGAGTCGGGCGGTCTTCGGGTGGTAGTTGCCGGTGCCGATGTGGCAGTAACGGCGGATCTGGTTGCCCTCCTGGCGGACCACCAGCGCGGTCTTGCAGTGCGTCTTCAGGCCCACGAGGCCGTACACCACGTGGCAGCCGGCGCGTTCCAGCGTGCGGGCCCAGCCGATGTTGGCCACCTCGTCGAAGCGGGCCTTCACCTCCACCAGCACCACCACCTGCTTGCCGGCGGCGGCCGCGTCGACCAACGCGTCGACGATCGGTGAGTCGCCGCTGGTGCGGTAGAGGGTCTGCTTGATGGCCAGCACGTTCGGGTCGGCGGCGGCCTGCTCGATGAAGCGCTGCACGCTGGTCGCGAACGAGTGGTACGGGTGGTGCACCAGGATGTCCCCGTCGCGCAGTGTGGAGAAGACGCTGCGCGGCACCTCGCCCTCGGCGAGCCGGGGGTGGGTGGAGGGCACGAACGGCGGGTCCTTGAGGTCCGGCCGGTCGGCCTCGCCGTAGACCTGCCACAGCGCGGACAGGTCCAGCAGTCCGGGCACCCGCAGCACGTCCTGGTCGTCCATGTCCAACTCGCGGACGAGCAGCTCCAGCACGTGGTCGGAGATGGACGCGGCCACCTCCAGCCGGACCGGTGGACCGAACCGCCGCCGGGCCAGCTCCCGTTCCAGAGCCTGCAACAGGTCCTCGTCGCGGTCCTCGTCGACCTCCACCTCGGCGTTACGGGTGACCCGGAACAGGTGGCACTCGACCACCTGCATGCCGCTGAACAACTGCCCCAGGTGCACCGAGATCAGGTCTTCCAGGGGCAGCATCCGTACGCCCGGCTGACCCCTGTCGACCCGGACGAAGCGGGGCACGTTGTTGGGCACCTTCACCCGCGCGAACAGCTCGGAACCGCCGTTCGGGTCGCGGACCGCCACCGCCAGGTTCAGCGAGCGCCCCGAGATGTACGGGAACGGGTGCGCCGGGTCGACCGCGAGCGGGGTCAGCACCGGGAAGATGTGCTCCCGGAAGTAGGTGCGCAGGCGTTCCCGCTCCGGGTCGCCCAGCTCGCCCCAGCGCAGGATGCGGATGCCCTCGTCGGCCAGCTTGGGCAGCACGTCGTCGACGAAGCAGGCGGCGTGCCGGGCACCCAGTGCCGCGGTGCGCTCGGCGATCAGCTCCAACTGGGTACGCAGGGGCAGCCGGTCCCCGCCGCGCACCGGCAGGCCGGCGGAGAGGCGCCGCTTCAGCCCGGCGATCCGCACCATGTAGAACTCGTCCAGGTTGCTGGCGAAGATCGCCAGGAACTTGGCCCGTTCCAGCAGTGGGGTGCGCTGGTCCTCGGCCAGGGTGAGCACGCGGGCGTTGAAGTCGAGCCAGGAGAGCTCCCGGTTGAGGAACCGGTCCTCCGGCAGCGGCGCCGGCGGCTCGTCGTCCTCGTCATCGGCGCCGGTCGGTAGGTCGCCGGGCAGGACCTGGTGGACGCCACCGGCGGTCGGGCCGGCAGCCTCGACGCTCGGCGTGGGGTCGAGGACCTCGTCCAGCCCGGAGGAGGCGGCAGCCGGGTCGTCGGCGAGGGTGTCGGCGCGGGCGGCGCTGGCCCTCTCCGCGCGGGACGGGCGGAAGCGGCCGTCGGTGCCGCGCGTGCGGGAGCCGTTGCGGAGGTCGGTGGTGGGCGGGTGGGCCGGTTGCTCGCGAGGGGTGCTCACCCGCTCATAATCACCCGATTACGGTGAACGCAAAATGAACTTGGGCTCGCCGGCTCAGATCATCGTCGGCAATGTCACCCGGACGACCTCTCCGTCGGGATCCGTGTCGATGCGGACCCGCTGGCCCAGCCGGAGCAACCGCAGCCCGGAGGCGTCGAAGGCCCGCGCGGGGAAGCGCATCTCGGTGCCGTCGTCGAGCAGCAGCACACCGCTGCGTGTTGCCGCGTCATAGCTGGCCACCGTGCCCTGCATGCTGGCACCGTACACCCGGGGGGTCACCCGGCGGAGCGGGCCGGACGGCTGGCGGCGGCGACGAGTGCGGCGGTGCGCGGCCCCAGTCCGAGCCGGGCGGCGGCGGCCAGGTCCGCGGCGGTGTCCACGTCCCGGCGCAGGCTGGGCCAGTCGCCGGTCAGGGGCAGCGCCCCGCTCGCCGCGTGCGCGACCGCCGAGCCCACCCCGAAGCGAGGATCCAGCGGCACACCCGGCGGGGCGGCGAGCAGCACAGTGCCGCTGCCGGGCGCGTCCGGCACGAACCGGCGTACCCCTTCCCGACCGTTCTGCGCCGCGAGCAGCGCGCCGGCCAGCTCGGCCGGGCGCAGCGCAGGCAGGTCCGCGGTGAGCCCGGCCACCCAGCCGGCGGTAGTCCCGGCCGCGCCGTGTCGGAACGCCGCGTTCAGGCCGGCGTCCGGCCCGTCGGGCAGCACCCGCGCCCCGGCGCCCAGCGCCGCCGCCGCGACCCGGGCGTCGTCGGTGACCACCAGGACCTCGGCGACCGCCGGGCAGGCCAGCACCGCGCGGAGGGTGTCGGCCGCCAGGGCCAGCGCCAGCTCCTCGTGCGGTACGCCGGACAGCGCGCCCCGCAGCCGGCTCTTGGCAGCGGCCAGATGCTTCACCGGCACCACCACGGCCCACCTCGGCTGACTCACGCCCGCAATCCTGCCAGCCGCACGGCGGGACCCTCACTGGCCGTACCGGGGGCGAGCAGGCATGATTTCCGCTGCGGGTGTCGCGGGCGGGATTCGCGGCGGGGTTGGGGCGCGACGAGGAGGCACAGTGGCACGGCGGAGGCTGGGGTTCTGGCAACGGTTCGCCGTGTGGCTGGTCAAGCCGGTGATGACCGTGTGGACCCGGCGCACCTGGCGGGGCCAGGAACACCTCGGCGGCGACGGTGGCGTGATCATCGTGGCGAACCACATCTCGCACGCCGACCCGCTCGTCTCCGCGCACTTCATCTACGACTCCGGGCGCTGGCCGCAGTACCTGGGCAAGGCCAGCGTGTTCCGGGTGCCGGTGGTCGGCTGGATCCTGCACCGGTGCCTACAGATCCCCGTCGAGCGGGGCAGCGTCGACGCGGTCCGCTCGCTGGACGCACTGGTCGCCGCGCTCGACGAGGGCGGCGCCGTGGTGATCTACCCGGAGGGCACCACCACCCGACAGCCGGAGCTGTGGCCGATGAAGGCCAAGACCGGTGCCGCCCGGCTGGCCCTGGCCACCGGCGCCCCCGTCGTACCGGTGGTGATGTGGGGACCGGAGCGGATCTTCGACCCACGGACCAGCCGCGTCAACCTGCGCCCCCGGACCCCGGTGACCGTCGTCGCCGGAGACCCGATCGACCTGAGCCGGTGGGCGGACGCCCCGCCGACCCGGGCCACCCTCGAGGAGATGACGGACACCATCATGTTGCGGCTGCGGGACATGCTCGCCGAGATCCGTGGCGGCACCCCGCCGCCGCTGTGGGAACGACCGGCCCGGTCCTCCGTCCGGCACGAGCAGCAGGGCGACCTGGCATGACCGGCCACGTCGCGGTGCTCGGCGCCGGTTCCTGGGGCACCGCGTTCGCCAAGATCCTGGCCGACGCGGGGCGTGACGTGACAGTGTGGGCCCGCCGTGCGCCGGTCGCCGAGAGCATCCGGACCGAGCGCCGCAACCCGGAGTACCTGCCCGACCTGCTGTTGCCGGCCCGGGTCACCGCCACCGCCGACGCGACCGAGGCGATCACCGGCGCGGAGCTGGTGGTGCTGGCGGTGCCGTCGCAGACCCTGCGCGGCAACCTCGCCGAGTGGGTCGGACACCTGCACCCCGACTCCACCCTGGTGTCGCTGATGAAGGGCATCGAGCTCGGCACCACCAAGCGGATGAGCGAGGTCATCGTGGAGACCGCCGGGGTCGCCGCGGACCGGGTGGTCGTCGTGTCCGGCCCGAACCTCGCCCCGGAGATCGCCGCCGAGCAGCCCGCCGCGACCGTCGTCGCCGGGACGAACAGCCACCGCACCGCGCTCGTGCAGGCGTCGATCCGGACGCCATACCTGCGCCCGTACACCAACGACGACGTGATCGGCTGCGAGCTGGGCGGGGCGGTCAAGAACGTGATCGCCCTGTCGTACGGCATCGCCACCGCGATGGGTTTCGGCGACAACACCCGGGCGATGCTGATGACCCGGGGGCTGGCCGAGACCGCCCGGCTGGGCGTGGCGCTCGGCGCGGACCCGATCACCTTCGCCGGCCTCGCGGGAATGGGCGACCTGGTCGCCTCCTGCTCGTCCCCGCTGGCCCGCAACCGCACCTTCGGCGAGCACCTGGGCCGGGGCGAGACGCTGGAGCAGGCCCAGACGGCCACCCGGCAGACCGCCGAGGGTGTGAAGAGCTGCCTGGCGATTCGCGACCTGGCCCGCGCGCACGGTGTGGAGATGCCCATCACCGAGCACGTCGAGCGGATCTGCCACGAGGGGATGGACCCACGCCTCGCCGTGGAAGCCCTGATGAGCCGCACCGCCAAACCCGAGTCGTACGAGTGAGGAATCCGATGAGCGAGTTGGGAGACGGCACCCGCTGCGTACGCGCCGGCCTGCCGGAGCCGGCACCAGGGGACCCGTTCCTGCCCGGGCCGGTCTTCGCCGCGCCGTACCACCTCGACCCGTTCCAGGGCCAGGGCACGTCGCCGAACGGCTACGGTCGCCCCGACAACCCGACCCGGCGGCTCCTGGAGGCGGCCGTGGGCGAGTTGGAAGGCGGCGACTGCCGCGTCTTCGCCACCGGTCAGGCGGCCATCACCGGCCTGCTGCTCACCCTGCTGCGCCCGGGGGACACGGTGGTGCTGCCCTCCGACGGATACTTCCCGGTCCGGGCGTTCGCCACCGACGTGCTGGAGGGCATCGGCGTCCGGGTGCTGTTCGCGCCGACCGCCGGGCCGTACCCGTCGTTCGAGGGCGTCCGGCTGGTGCTGGTGGAGACGCCGGCCAACCCGGGCCTGGACGTGGTCGACGTGGCGGCCCTGGCGGAGAGGGCGCACGCTGCGGGCGCGCTGCTCGCGGTGGACAACACCACCGCCACCCCGCTCGGTCAGCGCCCACTGGACCTCGGCGCGGACCTGGTGGTCGCCTCGGGCACGAAGGCGCTCACCGGCCACTCCGACCTGCTGCTGGGTTACCTGGCCAGCCGGTCCACCGAGCTGGTCGGGGCGGTGACGACCTGGCGTACGACCACCGGGGCGGTGCCGGGAGCGTTTGACGCCTGGCTGGCACACCGGTCGCTGGCCACCCTCGATCTGCGGCTGGCCCGGCAGAGCGCGAACGCCGCCGCGGTCGCCGACCTGCTGGCCGACCGGCCGGACGTGACGGGTCTGCGCTGGCCGGGGCGGCCGGGCGATCCCGCGTACGCGGTGGCCTCGGCCCAGATGCGTCGGATGCCGGGGGTGCTCTCGTTCGATCTGGGTAGCGCCGACCGGGTGGGCCGGTTCATCGAGGCCGCCCGGCTGGTGGCGGCGGCGACCTCCTTCGGTGGCCTGCACACCACGGCGGACCGGCGGGAGCAGTGGGGCGACGACACCGCACCCGGCTTCGTCCGGCTCTCCTGCGGTGCGGAGGACACGGCGGACCTGGTGGCCGACATCGCCGCCGCCCTGGACGCGGCCGGGCTGGTCCGAGGAGGCTCGTGACGTCAGCACCCCTGGCCGACCGGTCCGCGCTCGTGGGCCGGCTGCGTGCCGCTGGCTGCGTCTACGCCGAGGACGAGGCCGACCTGCTGCTGACCGCCGCGGACACCCCGGCGGCGTTGGCTGAGCTGACCGACCGCCGGGTGGCCGGTGAACCGCTGGAGTACCTGCTCGGCTGGGCCGAGTTCTGCGGGCTGCGGATCGCCGTCGACGCTGGCGTCTTCGTGCCGCGTGGGCGGACCGCGCTGCTGGTCGAGGTGGCCGCCGAACTGACCGGCCCGGCGCCGGCCGTGGCCGACCTCTGCTGCGGCTCCGGGGCCACCACCGTCGCGCTGGCGCACCGGCTCGCCCCACGCTGGCTGGCCGGTGCCGACATCGACCCGGCGGCCGTGGCGTGCGCACGCCGCAACCTCGCCGGGCTGGACGCCGAGGTGTACGAGGGTGACCTCTTCACACCGCTGCCCCGGCAGTGGCGGGGTCGGCTGGACCTGGTGGTCGCCAACGCCCCGTACGTGCCGACCGACGCGGTGGCGCTGATGCCCGCCGAGGCGCGGCTGCACGAGGCCCCGGTGGCGCTCGACGGCGGGCCGGACGGGCTCACCGTGCTGCGCCGGGTGGGCGTCGGTGCCGCCTCCTGGCTGGCCCCTGGCGGACACCTGGTGGTCGAGGCCAGCGACGCCCAGGCGGACGTGCTCTGCGCGGCGCTCGCCGCCGCCGGGCTGGTGCCGAGCGTGCGACACGACGAGGACCTGGACGCCACAGCAGTAACCGCCCGCCGCCCCAACTGAGCCCGCTCGGGTGGCCGGGCGTAGCGGGGGAGGAGGGTTGGCACTAGCCTCGGCTCACACTCATGACGGCGGGAGGCGGTATCGGTGGGCAGCGCAGGTGTGCCGGTGGTCGTCGGGCTGGACAACGGCGGCACCAGCAACAACGCCACCGTGCTGACGGTGGACGGCCGCTTCCTGGTGGACGGGCTGTTGGAGATCCCCAGCGAGGTACGGGCCGGGCCGGAGGCGGCGATCGAGGCACTCGCCCAGGCGCTGGACGGCGCCCTGGCGCAGACCGGGGTGCCGCGCGACCTGGTTCAGGCGGTCGGGCTGGACACTCCCGGCCCCGCCAGCGCCGACGGCGTCATCTCGTCGCGGGGCTCCACCAACTTCTCCCAGCCGGCCTGGCGGGGCTTCGACGTGCGGGGCGCGCTGGAACGACGGCTCGGCCTGCCGGTCGTCTATCACAACGACGGCAACGCGGCGGCGCTCTACGCCCACCACGTGTACTTCGGCGCCGACGCGATGGGCCGCTCGTCGGTCTCGGCGATCGTCGGCACCGGCCTCGGCGGCGGTGTGGTCGAGAGCGGTCGGGTGATCGCCGGTGCGGCCGGAATGGCCGGGGAGCTCGGTCACGTGCACATCCCGCTGAACGGGCTGCTCAGCCCGGGGCAGCAGGAACCCACCTGTGCCTGCGGCTTCACCGGTGACGTCGAGAGCGTGGCCTCGCTGACCGGCATCGAGCGCAACCTGCTGCCGTACTGGCTGACCCGCTACCCCGACCACCCGCTCGCCGCCGAGCCGTTGGCTCGGGCGGCCAAGCTGGTTCGCGGGTACGGCGAACGGGGAGACGCCCTCGCCCGGGACCTCTTCACCCAGCAGGCGATGGCGCTGGGCCGGCTTTTCACCGTTGCGGCGAACTTCACCGACCCGCACGCGTACTTCGTCGGTGGCGGGGTGGTCGAGGCGGCACCGGAGTTCCGCGACTGGTTCCTGGCGACGGTCCGCGAACACACGGTGCTCCGCGAGGAGCAGGCCGCGGTGGCCACCTTCGCGCTGGTGCCGGACCGGGACATGGCTGGCGCCCGGGGCGTGGCGATCGCCGCGCTGGAAGCCCTGCGCGCCGTCCCGGAGCCCCGCCCGCTGGTCGCCTGAGCCTGCCGGGCCTGAGCCTGCCGGGCCTGAGCCTGCCGGGCCTGAGCCTGCCGGGCCTCGCTATACCGTGCCTGGGCCTGCCACGTCCCTGGCCTGGCCCGCCGCGCGCCCTGATCGGCGGCGCGGCGGGCGGTCAGCAGGGGGCAGTGCCCGGTCCGGGCTGCGGTGGCCCCAGGTCGGGTCAGCGGTGCGACGGCCTGGTCACCGGCGAGGTGGCGCCTGAGCGAAGGCGGCCCAGGCGCCCGTTGCGAACAGCAGAGCCGGGCCGGCCGGGTCCTTGGAATCGCGGACGGCCACCAGCCGTGGCAGCGCGGCAACCTCGACGCAGGCACCCTCGTCGCCGCTGCGGCTGCTCTTGCGCCACGCCGCCGCGGCCAAGGCCGCTGTAATTGTCGGTGTCATCGGTCCTACCGTCCCTTCAGGACTGACAGGAGCATCTCGCGGCTGTCCGCCGGGCTGAGCGCCACGCTTCGGAGATGCTCCATGATCTTGGTGCAGGTACGCGTCTCGCCGGCCCGGTCGAGGATCATCTGACCTGCCACGGTCTCCACCGAGGCGATGATCGGGTCCTCCGGGTCGGCGAACTCCAGGATGTGCAGCGAACCCCGCGTGCCCCGGTGGTAGCCGGCGGAGAGCGGGATCACCTGGACGCTGATGTTGGGCAGCTCGGCCATCTTGACCAGGTGACGCAGTTGCCCGTCCATCGCCGACTTCTCACCGACCGGACGCAGCAGCGCGCCCTCGTCGATGATCGCGTCGAAGATGGGCGGGTTGTCGCCGGTGAGCCGTTGTTGACGGTCCAGCCGGATCTTGACCCGTTGCTCCACCAGGTCGTCGCCGAGGGTGTGCGGCCCGCCGCGCATCACGCCACGGACGTAGTCCGCGGTCTGCAGCAGGCCGGGCACCACCGAGGGCTCGAAGTTGGCGATGGCCGTCGCCTCGGCCTCCAGCGCGATGAAGTCGATGGTGCGCGGATCCAGGAGGTACGAGTACGACACCCACCAGCCCGGCTTGCGGGCGTCCTTGGCGAGCTGCACCGCCGCAGCCACCTCCTCGGCACCCACCCCGTACGACGTGAGCAGGGCGCGCACGGTGGCCGGGCTGATCAGCGTCTGGGCGTTCTCGTACCGGGAGAGGGTGCTGCGGGTGCTGTTGATCTCATCCGCCGCGGTTTCCAGCGTCAGGCCGGCGGCTTCCCGGTGATGGCGCAGGGCGATGCCGAGCCGGCGGGCGCGGGCGGTCTTGGGGGCCATGCATCGATGGTCGCACACATTTGCGGGAACGTCTGCATGAGAAAACGTCGATGAGAGTTGCATTCACGGCTGTACACGTGTCAATCTGTTACCGCGTCCTCACCGCCGGTTGTCGTGGCGACGGTGGTGGTGAGCGACCGGAGGGGATGGGGCGCGCGGCGATCGGGTTTCTCCCCCGTGCCCGATCGTCGCGTGCCGCCCCGCCATCCCGTCCCGCCGGAAGGAGACGACGTGCGAACCTGTCCGGAGCCCTCCGCCGTGCACCCGGGCGGCTGTCGATGACCCGCTTCCTCGTGGTGCTCACCGACGTGCGCCCCGTCGAGGGCATCGACCGCAACGAGAGGGTCGCGCCCGAGCGGCGCCGACAGGTGGTCGGCGCCAGCAGTCGGGAGGCCGCCGACCGGATCGCCGGAGCGTTCATGGCGCTGGGCATGGTGCGGGCCGGCCGGCAACGGGTCAAGGTGATCGCGGTCGGTCGCCGGCACTCCCGGGACTGAGCAGGCCCAGGTCACCGGCCTGCGACACCGCGACTGTCCCGTCACGCACCGTACATCCTCTGTTGACCGATTGCCGTGTCGTGCTGTGGCTCGCCGGGTATCGCCTCGCCCTATCGCCACGCACAGTAAGGTCAACCGGGTGAGCGCCACCGGCGAGCACGACCAGCCGCAGTCGCGTACGAAGAGGTGACCGGAGTGACCACCCCAGGCAAGACCCGCGTGGCGATCGTGTTCGGCGGCCGCAGCCCGGAGCACGGCATCTCCTGCGTCAGCGCCGGCAGCGTCTTCGGCGCGCTCGACCCCGACGAGTT
The DNA here is from genome assembly GCF_900090275.1 of Micromonospora zamorensis. Lineage (NCBI taxonomy): Bacteria > Bacillati > Actinomycetota > Actinomycetes > Micromonosporales > Micromonosporaceae > Micromonospora > Micromonospora zamorensis. The sequence goes on from NZ_LT607755.1 coordinate 589,180, forward strand.
CGAGGTGGTGCCCGTCGGCATCACCCGGGCCGGCCAGTGGGTCCTGACCAGCGGAGATCCCGCCCAGCTCGCAATCAACGCCCGTCAGCTGCCAGAGATCACCGCCGACTCCGGCGACGACATCGTGCTGCGCGCCGACCCCACCGGCAACGGGCTCATGGTGCTCGACCCGACCGAGGGCCCCCGGGTGCTCGCCGACGTCGACGTGGTCTTCCCGGTGCTGCACGGCACCTACGGCGAGGACGGCACCATCCAGGGCATGCTGGAGATGGCCGGCATCCCCTACGTCGGGGCGAACGTGTTCGCGTCCGCAGCGGCGATGGACAAGGAGTTCACCAAGAAGCTCTGCGCCGTCGAGGGCATCCCGGTCGGCTCGTACGCCGTGCTGCGCAACGGCATGACGCTCAGCGAGCAGGACAAGGAGCGGCTCGGTCTGCCGGTCTTCGTCAAGCCGTCCCGGGCCGGGTCGTCGTTCGGCATCACCCGGGTCACCGACTGGGCGCAGCTCGACGACGCGGTCGCCGCCGCCCGGCAGTTCGACCCGAAGGTCATCATCGAGGCCGCGATCATCGGCCGCGAGGTCGAGTGCGGTGTGCTGGAGGGCGAGGCCGGCGGTGCGCCCGAGGCGTCCGTGCTGGCCGAGGTGCGGGTCGTCGCCGACCACGACTTCTACGACTTCGAGGCGAAGTACCTCGACGACTCCTGCGAGTACGACATCCCGGCCGGCCTGCCGGACAAGGTGACCCGCCAGGTGCAGGAGTACGCCGTCCGCGCGTTCACGGCGCTGGACTGCGCGGGCCTGGCCCGGGCCGACTTCTTCGTCACCCCCGAGCTGGACGTCTACCTCAACGAGATCAACACGATGCCCGGGTTCACCCCGACGTCGATGTTCCCCCGGATGTGGGCGGCCTCCGGCCTGGAATATCCGAAGCTGGTCAACCGCCTGATCCGCACCGCCCAGCGGCGCGGCGTCGGCCTGCACTGAGCCACCCGGCCCAGGAGGGTCAGACAGCCGAGCCGCCCGGTCCCGCCCGACGTGCGTCCGGCGGCGCGGGATCGGGTCAGCGCTGGCAGCCGGACGGGATGGCGCCGCCGGAGGGCACTGTCGCCACGATCGTGCTGGAGATGGTCGTCAGCCACTGCAACGGCTGCTCGTAGGAGCGCGGGACACGCACCGTGATCAGTGTCTCCCGGTCGACAGTGCTGAGCACCGCCGCGTCGGCCTGCTCGGCCAGGTGCCAGCAGACCCGGTTCACCGTCCAGACCTCGTCGGTGCTGGGGAACTCCGGCTCGGTGCCGCCGCAGGCCACGGTGAGAGCGGGGTCTCCGTACGCCGCGTTCTGCTCCGGGCCGGCGGTGACCGGCCGCTGGGTCAGATCGCGGATGTTCGCCGGCAGTTGGGAGAGCAGGGCCCGGCAGACAGTGGCCGGGCGGGCGGCCAGCGCCGGGGCGGCCATCTCCACCGGGGCGGTGGACTGCACCCGGGGAGTCGTCGCGGACGGGGTCGGCGCGGCCGCGGGTGCGCCCGGGCTGAGCTTGTTGAAGGCCAGCACGGCCACCAGCAGCGTGATCGGCAGCGCGATCACCGTGGCCAGTAGCGCGGCGCCGCGAATGGTCCGGTCGCGGCCGGCCGGCGCGGCGGCGGCGGTGTCGGCCGGGTCGCGGTTACCGTCAGCCGGCTCACGCGTCCGGTCGTCGTCACGTGCAGAGGAGGCCGTCATCTCGTCCACTTACAGCCGCACCACCGAACACGTGAGGGTGCGGGTGATGCCAGGCACCATCTGCACCTTGCTGACGATGAGCTTGCCGAGCTCGTCGACGGTGTTCGCCTCGGTGAGGACGACCACGTCGTACGGCCCGGTGACGGCGTCGACGCGCACCACGCCGGCGATGTCCGCGATGAGACCCGCCACGTCACGTGCGCGGCCGACCTCGGTCTGGATGAGGATGTACGCCTGTACCACGACTCGACCTCCGTCCGTCGCCGCCCGGGAGCGGCCCGAAGGGTGAAACTACCTTACGGACCAGGTCTGATCCCTATCGGTCGTCAAGGAGCAGCGGTGAGCGAGCACGGCGGAGCCGGGCAGCACGGGCAGAACGCCGGCAGTGGCGCCAGTGTGTCCGGGATCGGGGAGTTCGGGCTGATCGGGAAGATAACTGCCCGACTCTCGTTCGGGCCCACGACCCTGCTCGGTCCTGGCGACGACGCGGCGGTGGTGGCCGCCCCGGACGGCCGGGTGGCGGCCTCCACCGACGTGCTCGTCGACGGTCGGCACTTCCGGCGGGACTGGTCCTCGGCGCGCGACGTCGGGCACCGGGCGGCGGCGGCCAACCTGGCCGACATCGCGGCGATGGGCGCCACGCCGACCGCCCTGCTGGTCGCGCTCTGCATGCCGGCTGACCTGGAGACCGGCTGGGCGGAGGAGCTGGCCGACGGGCTCGCCGCCGAGGCGGCGACGGTCGGTGCCAGCGTCGTCGGCGGGGACATGTCGGCCAGCCCCACCCTGACCGTGGCGGTCACCGCGCTGGGCGACCTGGAGGGCCGCCCACCCGTGCTGCGCTCCGGCGCCCGTCCCGGTGACGTGCTCGCCCTGGCCGGGCGCAGCGGGTACGCGGCTGCCGGGCTGACCGTGCTCACCCGCGGCTTCCGCACTCCCCGGCTGCTGGTCGAGGCGTACCGGCGGCCGCAGGTGCCCTACCAGGCCGGCCCGCAGGCCGCCCGGCTCGGCGCCACCTCGATGATCGACGTGTCGGACGGGCTGCTCGCCGACCTCGGCCACGTGTCCGCGGCCAGCGGGGTGGCCATCGACGTGCGGCGGGACGCGTTCGAGGTGCCCCGGCAGATGGCCGACGCGGCACAGGCACTTGGCGTCGACCCGTACACCTGGATCCTGGCGGGTGGCGACGACCACGCGCTGGCCGCGACCTTTCCCCCGGCGGTCGTGCTGCCGCCGGACTGGCGGCCGGTGGGCCTGGTCACGGAGGGTGCCGGGGTGACGGTCGACGGCGCGCCCCACGACGGCCCGACCGGCTGGGACCATTTCCGGTGAGGCCTGGGGCCCGCCGTACCCTGGACACCGTGAGTGAGATCGAGATCCGGACGGTGCGGTTCGACGCACCGGTGGCACAGCAGTTGATCCAAGCCGCACTGGCCGACCTCGGCGCCCGCTACGGCGGCACCGGCGACGACACCCCGGTGGACGCGACCGAGTTCGAGCCGCCGGATGGCGCGTTCCTGGTCGCCTACCTGGCCGGCGAGCCGGTCGGGTGCGGTGGCTGGCGCAGCCACGGCGCGGACACCGCGGAGCTGAAGCGGATGTACACGGCCCCGGCTGCGCGTGGGCGGGGCGTGGCCCGCACGGTGTTGGCGGCCGTCGAGCGCTCGGCCCGGGAGCAGGGCCGTAAGCGGGTGGTCCTGGAGTGCGGGGACAAGCAGCCCGAGGCGATCGCGATGTACAGCTCCGCCGGTTACGAGCGGATTTCGAACTTCGGCTTCTACAAGGACGCGGAGGGCTGCGTCTCCTTCGGCCGCACCCTCTGACTCCGTTGCGGTGATCGACTCGGGTTTCTTGAACTCGGGCTGTCCCCAGCGCCGGACACCCCGACTCCCGGAAAACCGAGTCGATCAAGGCGGCACGCCACAGCTCAGGCGGCGACCGGACGCGACAGAGCCGGCGGACCTCAGGGTCCGCCGGCTCCGCCGTACGAGAAGGTGGGTGCTACCGCGTCAGGCGCGGGTGACCTTGCCGGCCTTGATGCACGAGGTGCAGACCTGCAACTTCTTGGTGTTGCCGCCACCGGCCGGGGTACGCACCGACTGGATGTTCGGGTTCCAGCGGCGGTTGGTCCGCCGGTGCGAGTGGGACACGTTGTGGCCGAAGCCCGGTCCCTTGCCACAGACGTCGCACACGCTAGCCACGGGATACTCCTGGGATTGATACGTTCATGGGGTCGCCGGCAGGTGCTGCCCGGGCAACCTGGTCAGGTTACCCGATGACTCGCCGACCCGGCCAACCGGCCCGGTCCGGCGCTCGCCCGTGCCCCGGCTTGTGCCTGGTCGTGGGCCCGCCCGCCCGTGGGTGGGACCGGCCCGGCGGCAAGGGTACCGGAGGAGTTAGCCCGTGTTACGGCCACCGCCGGAGCGGGGCGCGGGGGACACGCGGGACGAGTCCGACGCGTGTCGGTGCGCGCCAGTAGGCTTCTGGCCGTGCTGGACACCCTCGACGCCGCCGCGGTCCGCCGCTGGTGTGCGAGCGGGTTGGCCGCGCTCAAGCGTCACCAGGGCGAGATCGACCAGCTCAACGTCTACCCGGTGCCCGACGGCGACACCGGCACCAACCTGGTGCTCACCCTCACCTCGGCCCAACAGGCCCTCGCCATGAACCTGGACACCCTCCCCGACAGCGGGCCGACCGCGCACGGGCACGCGCTGCGGCTGATGGCGCAGGGCGCGCTGCTCGGCGCGCGGGGCAACTCCGGGGTGATCCTCTCGCAGATCCTGCGGGGGTTCGCCGACGAGGTCGCCGGGGTGCCGGCGGTGCGCGGTCGGGAGTTGGCCGCCGCGCTGCGCTCCGGCGCCGCCGCGGCGTACACCGCGGTTGCCCGGCCGGTCGAGGGCACAGTGCTCACGGTGGTCGCGGCGGCGGCCACGGGCGCCGAACGGGCGGACAGCGACGACCTGCCGGCGGTGGTCCGCGCCGCGGCCCGGGCCGCCGCCGAGGCGCTCTCCCACACCCCGGAGCAACTGCCGGCGCTGGCCCGCGCAGGCGTGGTCGACGCGGGTGGCCGAGGGCTGTGCGTGCTGCTCGACGCCCTGGTCGCGGTGCTCACCGGGGAGAGCACCGCTCAGCCCGCGCCGACGCCGCGCTCCGCCCGCCCGGCGGCCACCGTCGCCCGGGAGACCGGTTCCGACGAGTACGCGTACGAGGTGCAGTTCCTGCTCGACGCCGGGGCGGAGGCGGTCGACGGGTTGCGACGGGCGCTGGACGCGCTGGGGGATTCGCTGGTCATCGTCGGCGACGGGCGTGAGCCCGAGGGCACCTGGAACGTGCACGTGCACGTCAACGACGTGGGCGCGGCGGTCGAGGCGGGGGTCGCCGCCGGTCGCCCGTACCGGATCTCGGTGACCCGCTTCGCCGACCAGCCGGAGCCGCCCTCAGGCCCGGTGACGGCCGGGCGGGCCGCGGTGGTGGTCGCCACCGGCGGAGGGATCGCCGAGTTGTTCGCCGCCGAGGGCGCCACAGTGGTGCCGGGCAACCCGTCCACGGGTGAGCTGCTGGACGCAGTGCGCAGCACCGGCGCGGCCCGGGTGGTGGTGCTGCCCAACGACGCCAACACCGAGGCGGTGGCGAGCGCGGCGGCCCGCGAGGCCCATCGGCACGGCATCAAGGTCAGCGTGGTGCCGACGCGCTCACCCGTGCAGGCGCTGGCCGCCCTCGCGGTCCGCGACGGCGACCGCCGCTTCGAGGACGACGTGATCGCGATGGCCGAGGCGGCCGGCGCCTGCCGCTACGCCGAGGTCTGCCACGCCAGCCGGGAGGCGCTGACCGTCGCCGGCCCGTGCCGTCCCGGCGACGTGCTCGCGCTGGTCGAGGGGGAGGTGCACCTCATCGGCACCGACCTCACCGACACCTGCGCCGCCGTGGTCGACCGGATGCTCGGCGGCGGTGGCGAGATGGTCACCCTGCTGGCCGGGGCGGACGCCCCGGCCGGGCTCACCGATGCCGTCCGCGCGCACGTCGCGAGACGCTGGCCGTTCGTCGAGGTGCACGCGTACCCGGGGGGCCAGCCGTTTTATCCGCTCCTGGTAGGGATCGAATGAGCGAACCAGCCACGGTGGACACTCCGCTGAAGAAGCTGGTCGGGGACAAGACGGCCAAGGCGCTGGCCACGCACCTCGACCTGCACACCGCGGGTGACCTGGTCTACCACTTCCCCCGTCGCTACGACGAGCGCGGCGAGCACACCGACATCCGCTCCCTGGACGTCGGCGAGCAGGTCACAGTGCTGGCCCAGGTGCAGCGCACCGCGGTGCGCCCGATGCGGCAGCGGCGGGGCAACCTGCTGGAGGTGACCGTCGGCGACGGCTCCGGCGGGGTGCTGACACTGACCTTCTTCGGCAACCAGGCATGGCGCGAACGGGAGCTGCGCCCCGGCCGGTGGGGGCTGTTCGCCGGCAAGGTCACCGAGTTCCGGGGCAAACGGCAGCTCAACGGCCCGGAGTACGTCCTGCTCGGCGAGGGTGGCGACGGCGAGGCGGCGGTCAGCGACGAAATCGAGGAGTTCGCTGGCGCGCTGATTCCGGTCTACCCGGCCGCCGCGGCCGTGCCAACCTGGGTGATCGCGCGCTGCGTGCGAGTCGTTCTGGACACGTTCACCCCTCCGGACGATCCGCTGCCGGGCACCGTGCGCGCCAGCCGCAAGCTGGTGGGGTTGGGCACCGCGTTGACCGAGATCCACCGGCCGTCCAGCAAGGAGGAGCTGCACCGGGCGCGGCGGCGGCTCAAGTGGGACGAGGCGTTCGCCGTCCAGCTGACCCTGGTGCAGCGCAAGCACAGGGCAGCCGACTGGCCGGCGCGACCCCGCCCGGCACGCTCGGGTGGGCTGCTGGACGCCTTCGACGCCCGACTGCCGTACGAGCTGACCGCCGGTCAGCGCGACGTCGGTGTGGAGATCGCCGCCGATCTGGCCGCGCCGCACCCGATGCACCGGTTGTTGCAGGGCGAGGTCGGCTCGGGCAAGACAGTGGTGGCGCTGCGGGCGATGCTCCAGGTGGTCGACGCGGGCGGGCAGGCCGCGCTGCTGGCGCCCACCGAGGTGCTGGCCGCCCAGCACTACCGCGGCATGCTCGACCTGCTCGGGCCGCTCGGGCGGGCCGGCGAGCTGGGTTCCGCAGAGCATGCCACCCGGGTCGAGCTGGTCACCGGCTCGCTGGGCGCTGCCGCCCGACGGCGGGCCCTCGGTGAGGTCGCCAGCGGTGCCGCCGGCATCGTGCTCGGCACCCACGCCCTGCTCTACGAGGGGGTCGACTTCGCCGATCTCGGCCTGGTGGTCGTCGACGAGCAGCACCGTTTCGGTGTGGAGCAACGCGACGCTCTGCGCTCCAAGGCCGACCAGCCGCCGCACGTGCTGGTGATGACGGCCACCCCGATCCCGCGCACGGTGGCGATGACCGTCTACGGCGACCTGGAGGTCTCCACCCTCTCCCAGCTGCCCCGGGGGCGGTCGCCGATCGCCTCGCACGTGGTTCCGGCCGCCGAGAAACCTGCCTACCTGGACCGGGCCTGGCGTCGACTGCGCGAGGAGGTCACTGCCGGCCACCAGGCGTACGTGGTGTGTCCTCGGATCGGTGAGGGGTCGGCCAGCGAGGAGGAGCCGCCACCGGTGGACGACAACGGCCGCCGGCCCCCGCTGGCGGTGACCGAGGTGGCCCCGTTGCTGGCCGAGGGGCCGTTGCACGGGCTGCGGATCGGGGTGCTGCATGGCCGCCTGCCGGCCGACGAGAAGGACGCGGTGATGCGCTCCTTCGCGGCCGGTGACCTGGACGTGCTGGTGGCGACCACTGTGATCGAGGTCGGCGTGGACGTGCCGAACGCGACCGTGATGATCGTGCTGGACGCCGACCGCTTCGGTGTCTCCCAGCTGCACCAGCTCCGTGGCCGGGTCGGCCGGGGCTCCGCCGCCGGGCTCTGCCTGCTGGTCAGCGAGGCGGCCGAGGGTTCGTCGGCGCGTGAGCGGCTGGACGCGGTGGCGTCCACGAGCGACGGCTTCAAGCTCGCCGAGCTGGATCTGGAGCAGCGCCGCGAGGGTGACGTGCTGGGTGCCACCCAGTCCGGGCACCGCTCACACCTGCGGTTGCTGTCTCTGAAACGCGACACGGAGCTGATCCGCGACGCCCGTGCGGAGGCGATCACCCTGGTCGAGGACGACCCGGAGCTGACCCGCAATCCCGCGCTGGCCGCCTCGGTGGCCGCGCTGGTGGACGAGGACCGCGCGGAGTACCTGGAGAAGGGTTGACGTCACCGCGGCTGTTCGTCGCGCAGTGCCGCCGAACGCGGCCAGGCGAGAAACCGCGAGTGCAACACCCCAGACGGTGTAAGCGGCAGGTCCGCACACGCCTGCACCAGGTACGCCGACAGATGCAGCATCAGCGATATCCGCGCGTCGGTGAACTCCTCAATGAGCTGCCGTTTTCTAGTTCTGCACGGCCACGGTGCCCCGCAACCCGCGCAGGTCCACTGCGGCCTGACCGGCTGATGCACCAACAACAACCCCACCACCCTCCTGGATCGTTGAAGGGGAAGAGGTCCCTCCCAGGGTGCTGGCAACCTCTTCCCCCTGGCACCCACCAGCCCGGCGAATCCGCCGCAAGCGAACCGGTGAGGCCCTGCCGCTGAACCTACGAACCGGCCTCGGGCACTCCAACGTCCCTGTGGACACCAGGCCGGACACTTCCAGGACACTGAAGCGTCCCTCGGTGTCCACTACGGTGGGACGGTATGAGTCACCGCCTCCGCGCGGCCATGCTCCGCGCCCACCTCGACTCAGCGGCCCTCGCCACGGCCGTCGGTGTCGACATCAAAACTGTCACTCGGTGGCTCTCCGGCCGCGTCCCGCACCAGCGCACCCGCCTCGTCGTCGCCGACGCCCTCGGCGAAACCGAAGCAGACCTCTGGCCCCAGACCCGTCCCGACCAGGCACCCGGCGCGGAGGCCAGCGCCGAGGTCGTCGCCGCCTACGCCCACCGCGCCGACATCCCGCACCATGTCTGGGCCGCGCTGCTCACCGGCGCGACCACGCGGATCGACCTGCTCGGCTACGCCTACCCGTTCCTGCTGGAGTTGCTGCCCAACACGATGCAGCTCATCTCTGACAAGGCCGCCGACGGTGCCCAGGTCCGCCTCGCGTTCGCCGATCCTGACTGCCCGCACGTCGCCGAACGCGACGCTCTCGAACAGATCGGCGGCACACTACCCGGCCGGATCCGCAACGCCCTCAACTTCTGCGAACCTCTCCACCGCGTGCCCGGCGTGGAGATCGGCCTGCACACAGTGCACCTGTACAACTCGGTGTTCCGCTTCGACCACCAGATGATCGTCACCCCACACCTGTACCGCGCCCGTGGCTACCAGCACCCCGCCCTGCACCTACGTGAACTATCGCCGCACGGGATCTTCGCCGCTCACGCCGACCAGTTCGAACAGATCTGGCAGACCACCACCGCCTACCCAAAGGAGACCCGGTGACCGGCCGGCGCGACTACTACCACGACCCGACAGCGCCGGTCGCCAACAGTCTCGTCCCCGCCGCCGCAGCCATCGTCACCGACCAGCACGGCCGCGTGCTGCTACAGCGACGCAGCGACTCCGGTAACTGGTCCCTGCCCGGCGGTGCCATGAACGTCGGCGAAACCCTCCAACAGTGCGTCGTCCGCGAGGTGCGGGAGGAGACTGGCCTGGACGTCGAGGTCACCGGCCTACTCGGCATCTACAGCGATCCAGCACACGTCATCGCCTACCCCGACGGCGAAGTCCGCCAAGAGTTCACGGTCACCTACCGCGCCCATGTCATCGGCGGCACGATCAGCATCAGCGACGAGTCGACGGATGTCCGCTTCATCGATCCCGCCGACTTCGACCACATCCCCATCCACGACACCGTTCGACTTCGCCTCGATCACCACGTCGAAGGCCGCGACACCCCCTACCTCGGATAGCGGCGACACGTCGGCGCACTGACGACCCCTCTCATGCTCTCGGAAGGGTGGGAACTCGACCGGGGCCGCTGACTGCGCCCCGATTCGGTGAACGCATAACGGACCGAGGGCGCGTCGACCGGATGGTCGACGCGCCCTCGGGTTCAGCGCAGGTCAGGTCAGGCGGTGAAGGTCACCCGACGCCGACGGGCGATGACGAAGAGCACCGCACCCGCGATGAGCAGCGCGATCGCGCCTGCGGCGATGCCGCCGGCAGCCGCACCGGTGACCGGAAGACCCGGCTCCTCGCCGCCAGCGCCACCGCCGCCGCAGTTGCCCTCCGGCGTGTAGACGGCCTCCATCTCCAGGTCAAGCTCCGGCAGCGCGACGAGCGCCGTCTCGGCCTTACCGGCCTTGAAGGTCACCGTCTCCGACGCGCCGGCCGCGACCGCACGGTTCTCGGTCTTGCCGCCGTAGGTGAACGCCGCCTTGACCGGGAGCCCACCCTCGGGGTTGGTCACGGTGAGGGCGAAGTCCTTGCAGTCGGCCTTGGTGGTGACGGCCGGCAGCGGGCAGTCCTCGGGGCGCTGCCACGAGTAGGTGCCCTTCTCGATGACCTTGCCGTCGACCAGCACCTCGATCTTGCCGGCGTTGGCGGCCGGCACCACGATGCTGCTGTCAGCCTTGCCAGCCGCGACGGAGACCTTCTTGGAGAAGCCGTTCTCGCCCTTGACCTCGAACTCGACGGCGTACTTGCTGATCTTGCCGTCGTTGCTCAGCGAGACGGCGACCGAACCGTCGCAGTTGGACGCGAAGGTCGAGGCCGGGGTGACGCAGCTCTTGTCGCCGCCGTTGTACCAGCCCTGCGGGCCCTTGGACCGGTTACCCGGAGCGCCCGGCGAGCCCAGCTTCTTGTTGTCGTAGCGCTTGCCGCCGTCGACCAGCTCGCCGATGACCTCGTCCTTACCGCCCCAGATCAGGTCGACCTGGGTGTGGCAGTCCGGGATCTCGACGTTCAGCTTGATCTCGGTCTGGGTGCCACCGATCCAGTTGCTGTCCGGCGTGCCGTACACGTACTGCGGAGTGGCGAACTGCGGCCGGGGCGCGAAGTACGACACCAGCGTGAACCACTGCTTGCCCTCGCCGCAGAGCGGCAGGTCACCGTCGAGCTTGACGGTCGCGGTGCCCTTCGGGCCGTCGAAGGTGTGGCTGTACTTGGCCTTGTTGACGTCCACGCACTTCGGAGTCGGCGCGCAGGACCCGTCGGCGGCGAGGTTGATGCTGCCGTCGTTGGTGGCTTCCTTGCCGTTCTTCTTCCACTTGCCGAACACCGTGAGCTTGGCGTTGGCGGTGTCGCCCGGCACCCGCTGGACGGCCGTGATGGTGCCGGCCTTGGGGATGACGGAGCCCTGCAGCGGTACCGCCTTGGCGCCTTCCACGGGCACTGTGACGTCGGTCGACGGCGTCGCGGTCACCTGCTTGAGGGTCACGGCCTTGTCGCGCTCGCTGTTCTCCACCTTCCACGTGATCACACGCTCGCCGGAGAGCCGGTCACACTCGGCGGTGGCGCTGATGGTGGTGTGGTGCGCGCTGGCCGGAGCGGCCACCGCGACTGCCCCGGTGAGGCCGATGAGGGCGGCTCCCAGGATGGCCAGCGGTCGCTGTAGCGACAGCTTGGGACGGATCACGGGTACTCCTGGAGTGCTGAAGCGTCAGGGGTGTGGCACGGGAGCGACAGTGGACGGTCACTGCACGTCCGATCGGAGAGGCGCCCTCCCGCACCGCGGGCCGGTGGGTTGCCGCCGGCACCCGGCAGACCCTAGCGAGATCGCCCCTCGTGATACAGCGCTCAGGATTTGCTAAGGCGAATGTTATGAATTCGTGATCATTGATATACGAGAAGTGATCACGTCGTCTTCGTGGTGGTACCGACCGTGTCGGCCGCCGGGTCCGACGGGTCGCGTAGCGTCGCGGGCATGAGCAGGAGGAGACCGTGACCCGGATCGTGGCCGGGACGCTCGGCGGCCGGCGGATCGCCGCGCCCCCCGGTGCCGGCACCCGACCCACCTCCGACCGGGTCCGGGAGGCGCTGTTCAGTGCCGTCGAGGCCGAGGTCGATCTCGACGGCGCCCGCTTCGCCGACCTGTACGCCGGCTCCGGCGCGGTCGGGTTGGAGGCGCTCTCCCGCGGGGCCGCGCACGTGCTGCTGGTCGAGTCGGACGCGCGGGCGGCCCGGGTGATCCGGGAGAACGTGGCGGCTCTGCGTGCCGGCCCCGCCGCCCGCCTGGTCACCGGCAAGGTGGCGACGGTGCTGGCCGCCGGTCCGGACGGTGGGCCGTACGACGTGGTCTTCGCCGACCCGCCCTACGCCGTGCCGGACGCGGAGATCACCGCGCTGCTGACCACGCTGGTCGACGGCGACTGGCTGGCGCCGGACGCGCTGGTGGTGGTGGAGCGGTCCCGGCGGACCAGGGAGTTCGACTGGGTGGACGGGATCACCCCGGAGCGCAGTCGCCGTTACGGCGAGACCACCCTTTGGTACGGTCGCCGATCATGAGACGTGCGGTGTGCCCCGGTTCGTTCGACCCGGTCACCAACGGACACCTCGACATCATCGGGCGGGCCAGTCGGCTCTTCGACGAGGTGATCGTCGGTGTGCTGATAAATCAGTCGAAGAGTGGCCTGTTCACCGTCGAGGAGCGGATCGAGATGCTCCGCGAGGTGACCTCGTCGTACGGCAACGTGCGGGTCGAGTCGTTCCGAGGGCTGCTGGTTGACTTCTGTCGGGCCCAGCAGGCGAGCGTGCTGATCAAGGGTCTGCGGGCGGTCAGCGACTTCGACTACGAGTTGCAGATGGCCCAGATGAACATCGGGCTGGCCGGCGTCGAGACGCTCTTCATGCCGACCAACCCGCTCTACTCGTTCCTCTCCTCAAGCCTGGTCAAGGACGTGGCCAAGTGGGGTGGCGACATCTCCGCGCACGTCCCCGACCTGGTCCGTGAGGCCCTTCAGGCCCGGCTCGGCCCCCGCCCCTGACACCCCCCATCCGGTGGTCCTGCCGCTTCGGTCGCCGTGACGCCCCTTTTGCGGAAAATTGACGCAAGAGTGCGGGCAGGGTGGGCGCGGTGTGACGATGTCGCGACGCGCCGGGTTGGGGCGGATGGGGCCGGTGTGGGGCCGGCACGACATGATTGGTGGCGCGGGGAACGGCCGTAGCCCGCATCATGGAGGTCGGCCGAAGAACGACAGGAGTGAGGTACCGGTGGACCCGCTCGATCGCATCGACGAACTGATCGCCATGGTGGAGCAGGCCCGCTCCGTCCCGATGTCGCGTAACAACTGCATGGTCGACCGGGGTGAGATGATCGCGGCCCTCGACGAGATGCGCGCCGACCTCCCCGCCGACCTGCGTCGCGCCGCCGCTCTCCTGGAGGAGCGCGACAAGATCATGGAGGCCGGCAAGCGCGAGGCGGACCGGATCATCAGCGAGGGTGAGGCAGAACACGCCCGCCTGGTCTCGGTGAACGAGATCACCGTGTCGGCCGAGCACGAGGGTGCCCGGATCATCGCCGAGGCCCGGGCCGAGGCGCAGCGCCTGCGTGAGGAGGTCGACGACTACGTCGACACCGCGCTGGCCAACTTCGAGCAGTTCCTCACCCGGGCGCTGGCCTCGATAGAGCGCGGCCGGGACAAGATGCACGCACTGCGGGAGATCGGCACCTTCGCTGGGGATGAGGCGGAACGCCCGCTACCCTTCTGAGCGGCACCTCACCAGCCGACTTCTCAGGCGGGCGTCGCCCCCGGTTCGACGGTCCGGCGGTCGTCCAGGTAACCTTTTTTGTCGGCCTCTCACCGGCCGGAGTCTGACTATGCCCAAGCACTCGCCATCGACACTCAACCCCAGGTCGCCGTTGGTCCTCGACACGAGGGACCTCCCGCGCCGCCCTGGCGCGTTGCGTGAAGTCCGGCGGGTCGTGCCGGCACCGGCGGACCTCGGTGTGGAGTTGATCGGCGTGCCGGAGGGCGCGGACCTCGACCTCGATCTGAGGTTGCAGTCAGTGTCCGAGGGCGTGCTCGTCTCCGGGACCATCACCGGTCCCGTTCAGGGCGAGTGCGGCCGTTGCCTGCGCGAGATCAACGACTCGATGGGCGTGACGATCCAGGAGCTGTACGCGTACGAGGACAGCACCACGGACGCCACGACCGACGAGGACGAGGTGGGCCGGATGCAGGGCGATCTGATCGACCTGGAGCCGGCGCTGCGGGACGCGTTGGTGCTCACGCTGCCGACCAACCCGCTCTGCCGGGAGGACTGCCCAGGACTGTGCCCTGAATGTGGGGCGCACTGGGACGATCTGCCGGCCGACCACAGTCACCAGCAGATCGACCCGCGTTGGGCGGGCCTGTCGCAAATGACCGTTACAGAGGAGTAAGAACCGTGGCCGTCCCGAAGCGCAAGATGTCGCGCAGCAACACCCGGTCCCGCCGGGCGAACTGGAAGGCGACCGTGGTCGCGACCGTTGCGTGCCCGCAGTGCAAGTCCCCGAAGCTGCCGCACGCCGCCTGCTCCGTCTGCGGCACCTACAACGGCCGCCAGGTTCTCGAGGTCTGACCTGGACGCCGAGTGACGCCCCCGACCCCAGGTCGGGCGGCGCGCGCATCCTGGCATTCGCCCGGTGCCCCGGCTCCCTCCGACGCCCGGCCCACTCCGGCCGGCGTCCCGGTGGAGCCGGGCACCGCGCGGATCGCCGTTGACCTCCTCGGCGGGGACGACGCTCCCGCCGTCGTGGTTGACGGCGCTCTGCGGGCCATGCGCGCCGACCCTGACCTGCACCTGCTCCTCGTCGGTCCGACCGAGGTCGCCGACGGGATGATTGCTGCCCTCGATCCGGCGCAACGCGCCCGGATCACGGTGCGGCCCGTCCGCGATGTCGTCGGTATGGCCGACCACCCCAGTGCCGCCCGCGCGGAGAGCACCGTCCGGGCCGCGGTCACCGCCGTTCGCGACGGCACCGCCGACGCCCTGGTGTCCGCCGGTGCCACCGGTGCCACCGTCACCGCGGCAGTCCTGGGCCTCGGCCGTTGGCCGGAGATCCGCCAACCTGCCCTGGCCGCCACCCTGCCCGCCGTGGCCGGGCCTGTCGTCCTGCTCGACGTCGGCGGCTCCCTCGAACCCCGCCCGGCCACTCTCGCCCGCCACGCCGTGCTCGGCGCCGCGTACGCCGCGGTGGCGCACTCGATCGCCGCGCCGCGGGTCGGCCTGCTCTCGGTCGGCACCGAGGCCGGCAAGGGCGACCGGGTCCGCCGGGCCACCGACCCGTTGCTCGCCGTCGAGCCGCTCCCCGGCGGGGCGCGCTACGTCGGCCTGGTCGAGGGGTACGACGTGGCCCTCGGCGCGCGCGCCGATGTGGTCGTCACCGACGGCTTCACCGGTAACGTGCTGCTCAAGGCCATCGAGGGCGCGTACGCCATGGCTGGCGGCCCTCCCAGCGGGGGTGGCGCGCCCCGCGCGGCCGCCCTGTTGGGCGTCGCGGGGACTGTGGTCGTCTGCCACGGTTCCGCCCGCGCCGACGACGTCGCCTCCGGCATAGCTCTCGCCGCTCACCTGTGGCGGCGGCGCGCCACCGATCTGGTCTCCGCGTTGCTCGACGGCGACGCCGCGACGGACCGCACCGACCGTTCCACCGACACCGAGGTACGCACATCATGAGCAACGACAAGCGGCGGCGGGCATCCGTCGGTCACCTGGAAGCCGCCTTCGGCGTGAGCCTGGAACCCGAGCTGCTGCAGCGTGCGCTGACCCACCGCTCGTACGCGTACGAGAACGGCGGGTTGCCCACCAACGAGCGGCTGGAGTTCCTCGGCGACTCGGTGCTCGGCGTGGTGATCACCACGGCGCTCTTCCACAACCACCCGGACCTCCCCGAGGGGCAGCTGGCCAAGCTGCGCGCCAGCGTGGTCAACATGAGGGCCCTCGCCGACGTGGCCCGTGGTCTGGGCCCGGACGGCCTCGGTGCGTACCTGCTGCTCGGCAAGGGCGAGGAGACCACCGGCGGCCGGGACAAGGCGAGCATCCTCGCCGACACGCTGGAGGCGCTGCTCGGCGCGATCTACCTCCAGTACGGGTTGGACACCACGGGGATCGTCATCCACCGGCTCTTCGACCCGCTGATGGCCGAGTCGGCCGGCCGGGGCGCCGCCCTGGACTGGAAGACCAGCCTGCAGGAGTTGACGGCGGCGCTGGGGCTCGGCGTCCCGGAGTACCGGATCGAGGGCACCGGCCCGGACCACCTGAAGACGTTCACCGCCTGGGTGGTGGTGGCCGGCAACCGGTACGGCGGCGCCGAGGGGCGCAGCAAGAAGGAGGCCGAGCAGCGGGCCGCCGAGGCCGCCTGGCGGACGCTCGCCGAGCAGAACGGCCAGAACGACGACGGTCAGGACGGGCGGGCCGGCGACGGGCGCGAGGACCAGCCGGTCGACCGGGGCGGCTCGGCCGACTCCGACGAGCCGTTCGGGCCGTTGGAGCGCGCCGAGCGGGCGGCCCAGGCCGAGCAGGCCGACCACCTGGCGCAGGCACTGCCGGCCGGGGGTGCCGACGGCCACGAGACGGGGTCACGGAGTGCCTGAGCTGCCCGAGGTGGAGACCGTCCGGCAAGGGCTGGCCCAGTGGGTCGTCGGCCGCCGGATCACCTCGGTCGAGGTCCGTCACCCGCGTGCGGTCCGTCGGCACATCCCGGGTGACGTGCACTTCGCCGACGTGCTCGCCGGCCGGACGGTGCTCGACGCCCGCCGTCGCGGCAAGTACCTGTGGCTGCCACTGGACAGCGGCGACGCCATCATCGGGCACCTCGGGATGTCCGGTCAGATGCTGCTCCAGCCACCCGGCACCACCGACGAGACCCACCTGCGGGTCCGGTTCCGGTTCGCCGACGACGGCCCGGAGCTGCGCTTCGTCGACCAGCGCACGTTCGGCGGGCTCTCGGTGAGCGAGGGCGGCGCCGAGCTGCCAGACGAGATCGCGCACATCGCCCGCGACCCGATGGACCCGGAGTTCTCCGACGCGGAGTTCGTCGCCGCGCTGCGCCGCCGGCACACCGAGGTGAAGCGGGCCCTGCTCGACCAGACCCTGATCTCCGGGGTGGGCAACATCTACGCCGACGAGGCGCTCTGGCGCGCTGGGCTGCACGGCGCCCGACCCACCGACGCGCTGACCGGCCCTGCCGCGCAACGCCTGCTCGGCCACGTCCGCGACGTGCTCGGCGAGGCGATCACACAGGGCGGCACCAGCTTCGACGCCCTCTACGTCAACGTCAACGGCGAGAGCGGCTACTTCGACCGGGCGCTGAACGCGTACGGCCGCGAGGGAGAGCCGTGCCGGCGGTGCGGCGCACCGATCCGACGCGAGGCGTTCATGAACCGGTCCTCGTACAGCTGCCCGCACTGCCAGCCACGGCCCCGGGGTTCCCTTCGGGGATGACCCGGAGCCGACTCCGGGGTGGTGCCGGCGGGTCGCGGCCGGCCGCTCCGGGCTGGACCCTGGCGTACGTCCCGATAGCGGGTTGACGCCCGCCGAACCGACCCCCGCGCGCCCTGCGGTGATTCCGGGATGCGCCGGGGCCGATCCCCGATGTGACCGCCTCGTCACGCACCTAACGTCAGCACCGATCACTGGGGGGCTGACGTGACAGGGGGAGTCGGAATGAGGAAAAGACCGGTGACGGTGCGGCTGGCGCGGTGGAGCGCCGAGCACCCGTGGCGGGCGCTCGCGATGTGGGCGGTGTTCGTGGCGGTGTGCTTCGTCGGCGGCAGCGCCGCCGGTCTCAACGAGGCCACCAGCGGCGACCAGGCGATCGGCGAGACAGGGCGGGCCGGCCTGATCGTGGACGCCGCTGACTTCGACGACCCGGCCGTGGACAACGTCCTCATCACCTCCCGGGGCGGTGCGCTGGACGAGGCGGCGGCCCGGGCGGCGGCCGACGACGCGGCGGCCCGGCTGCGCACTGTCGTCGGGGTCGCCTCGGTGGGCCAGCCGGTCACCGCCCGGGACGGCTCGGCGCTGCTGCTGCCGATCACGATGTCCGGTGACCCGGAGACGGCCTCGGAACGGGTGCAGCCGTTGCGCGACGCCACCGCCGGCGTGCAGGCCGAGCACCCGCAGTTGCGCGTCGAGCAGGTCGGCGGGCCGTCGATCGGCCAGGCCCTCGACGACACCCTGGGCAAGGACTTCAAGCGTGCCGAGCTGCTCAGCCTGCCGGTCACCCTGGCGATCCTGATCATCGCGTTCGGGGCGCTGATCGCGGCCAGCGTGCCGGTGCTGCTGGCGCTCTCCTCGGTCGCCGCCGCGATGGGTCTGTCCACTCTCGCCTCACACCTGGTGCCGGCCACCGACACCACCGCCCCGGTGATCCTCCTGATCGGCATGGCGGTCGGGGTCGACTACTCGCTGTTCTACATCCGTCGGGAGCGGGAGGAACGTGCCAAGGGCCGATCCGGCCTCGACGCCGTGGAGATCGCCGCGGAGACCTCCGGACACGCGGTGGTGGTCTCCGGCTTCGCGGTGATCATCTCGATGGCCGGGCTGCTGCTCGCCGGCGACGTGGTCTTCTCGTCCCTCGCCGTCGGCTCGATCCTCGTGGTCGCCGTCGCGGTGACCGGCTCGCTGACCGTGCTGCCCGCTCTGCTGGCCAAGCTCGGCCGCTGGGTCGACCGGCCCAGGGTGCCACTGCTCTGGCGGCTGACCGCGCCGCGCACCGGCCGGCACGGCGAGCCCCGCAAGCCCCGGCTCTGGCCCGCGGTGCTCCGGCCCGCGCTCCGCGCTCCGGTGGTGACGCTGGTCATCTCGGTCGGATTGCTGCTCGCGCTGGCAGCGCCGGCGCTCGGCATGAAGCTGAAGTTCCCCGGCATGGAGGACCTGCCCCGCACCACGCCGGCCATGCAGGCGTACGACCGGCTCACCGCCGCCTTCCCGAGCACCGGCACCAATCACGTGGTGGCCGTGCGGGCGCCGGCCGAGCAGGCCGACCGGGTTCGCGCCGCCCTCACCGAACTGTCCACCCGTGCCGCCGGTGATCCGTTGTTCGCTCCGGTCGAGGCGGACGGTCCGAAGATCGAGGTGTCGGCCGACCGGCGGGTGTCGGTACTGGACGTGGCCACCCCGTACGCCAGTCGGGACGACCGGTCGGTGCAGTCACTGGAGAAGCTGCGCGCGGACCTGGTCCCGGCGGAGCTGCGGGGCATCCCCGGCATCGAGTACGCGGTCGGCGGCAGCGTGGCCGACAGCGAGGACTACGCCGCTCACGTCCGGCAGAAGTTGCCGCTGGTCATGGGCTTCGTGCTGGTGTTGACCTTCCTGGTCATGGTGTTCACCTTCCGGTCGGTGGTGATCGCGGCGAGTTCGATCGCGCTGAACCTGCTCTCCGCCGGCGCCGCGTACGGGCTGCTGGTGCTGATCTTCCAGGGTGAATGGGCCGAGGGTTTGCTCGGTTTCACCTCGATGGGCGCCATCGTGTCCTGGCTGCCGCTGTTCCTCTTCGTGGTGCTCTTCGGCCTCTCGATGGACTACCACGTCTTCGTGGTCAGTCGGATCCGCGAGGGGATCCGGGCCGGGATGCCCAACCGCGACGCGGTGTCCTACGGGATCACCTCCTCGGCCGGGGTGGTGACCAGCGCCGCGATCGTGATGGTCGGGGTCTTCTCGATCTTCGCCACGCTGAGCACTATCGACATGAAGCAGCTCGGCATCGGCCTCGCGGCGGCGATCCTGCTGGATGCCACGATCATCCGGGGCGTGGTACTGCCGGCGCTGATGACCATGCTGGGCGACGCCAACTGGTGGGCCCCGCGCTTCCTGCGCCCGCGTCCGGCGCCCGCGCCGGCCGACCCGCCGGCCCCCGCCCCGGAGCTGGTGCCGGTGCCCTGAACCGCCCGGAAACGGCCCACGCCGTCCCCGCCCCGCCGCTCGCCGTTCTTGCCCCTTGATCAACTCGGGTTCATTGATGTCGCGGTATCCCAGGGCGCCTGATACCGCGACATCATGAAGGGCGAGTCGATCAAGGGGCGGAGGCGAGCGGTGGGGTGTGGCGGGGCTGGGCTGGTGGGCTGGGTGTAGCCAGGCCACGGCCACGGCCACGGCCACGGCCCGGCCCACAGCCGTGTCAGGGCAGGGGGCAGGCTTCCCGCCAGGCGTCCAACGCACGGTCCTTCCGGATCGACGCGAAGCCGTAGCCGACGGTGGTGACGCAGAACTCGTCGGTCGAGCTGGCGTACTCCACGTGGAAGACCGGTTTGCCGGCGTCGACGAACGGCAGCAGCTTGGCGCACTGGCCCAGTCGGACGCACTCCTCGTTGACGACGAAGTCGAAGTCCGGGGCCAGTGCGGCGAGCTGGGGCACGTCGTTGACCAGCCCGGGGGAGAGGCTCAGCGAACGGGCCAGCTCGGCCAGCCGGCGGTTGAACAGCAGTTGGTCGTCGAAGTCGAGCGGGAAGCCGGTGCGGGACGCGTACCCGTCGGCGTCGGCGAGCGCCACCGCGCCGAAGCCCTTGCCCCGGCAGAGTCGGAAACGGTCGGCCAGCACCGGCTTGAGCGCGTCCCAGCTCCGCACGTCCAGCCACCGGCTGTCGGGCCGACGTCCGGTCGAGCCCTGGACGATGTCCGGGAACCGGCTGGCGTCCGGGTCGGCGGTGCGGACCGACCCGACGTGCACCTGGCAGATCAACCGGCGGTCCCGGGAGCGCAGGTCGGTGGTCTGTTCGGTGGTGGTGACCACCGGGTCGAGCAGGAAGACGTCTGCTTCCACCGTCGGGTCGAGCGGGCCGCTGAGCTGCCACTGCCACTGCCAGGTGCGGGCCGACGCGGCCGGCCACGCGGTGGGCGCGCCGGGCGGGGTCAGCTTGGCTCGGCACCCGTACGCCGGCACGACCAGGAGGAGCGCGACGCCGGCCGACAGGACGCGGCGCAGTGGGCGTACGGCGACGTGTCGCCGCGGCCGGATCCACATCGGCAGCTCCCGGGTCCCGGACGGCCCGTCGCCGCCCGCACCGGTACGCCGCCCCGCACCCTCGGCCCGACGTACCTCACCGGGTCAAACGAGCGCGGGGGCGCGGACGACGCGCGGTCAGCGCGGCGCGGCGAAGACCTGCGTCCAGTACGGCCCGTTGCTGTTGGCGATGCCGACGCCGATCTCGGTGAACGCGCAGTTCAGGATGTTGGCCCGGTGGCCGGAGCTGTTCATCCAGGCATCCATCACCGCGGCCGGGGTCTTCTGGTTCCAGGCCACGTTCTCGCCGTACGTGCGCCAGGTGTAGCCGACCCGGTCCAGCCGCGTGCCGGCGTTGCTGCCGTCGCTGCCGGTGTGCGACATCTTCTGGTGGTCGGCCTGGTCCTGACTGTGCTTCTGTGCGGCGGTCATCAGCTTGGCGTCGATGCTCAGCGCCTTGCAGCCGGCCTTGGCCCGCTCGGCGTTGACCAGCTTCACCACCTCGCTGGCCTGGGCGCTGACGGTGCCGCTGGAGCCGCTGGAGCCGCTGCTGGTGTTCGGCGCGGTGCTGCGCTCGACGCTGCGGCGCGACGCGGCGGTGGTCCGTGACGCCGCCGGGGTCGGCTTGACGACCTTGCTCGGCGAGGGGCTCGGCTGCGCCGGGCTGGGCGTGGCGGACGGGGAGGGTGCGGCCAGGGTGTCGATGGCCGGCTGCTCGGCCGGGGCCTCCGTCGCGAAGGTGTCGTCGACGGCGGTTGGCTGACTGCCCCCGTTGTCACCGCCGGGCAGCGCGAGCGCGCCGACGCCGAAGCTCACCACGAGGGTGGCCGCTGCGGCGGCGCCTCCGATCATCAGTGGCTTGCGCCAGCGGCGGGGAGAGCGGTGTCGGCCCTCGCCGGGCCGGCCGGTCACGCCGACTGTCGTCTCCGGGTCGGCGTCGGTGCGCCAGCCGCCGGTGGTCTCCGCGTCGGTGTCCGGGTGCCAGCCGCCGGTGGGGTCCTCGACCGGGCGGCTGTTGGCCCAGGCGCCGCTCCCGCCATCAGGGCGGTGGGCCGGCCAGGTGGCGGTGTGGGCGTCGGCCGAGTCGACGGGTGTCGCCGGGCCCGACTGCCAGTCGGCGGCGGGCTGCTCCGGGTGCCACTCGTCCCCGGGCTGGTCGGAGTCGTCACCGAACAGGTAGGCCGAGCGGGGCTCCGGACGGTCGTGCAGCCAGGCCGGCTCGTCGGTCGGCCGTTCGACGCGCCGGGGTGCGCCGTTCGGGTCCATCGGGTCGGTCCAGCCGTACACGCCTATGCCTCCAGGGGTCGGTTGCGGGCCGGGGTGACGCTACGGCGCGGCCCCGAGCTGCGGCAACGTGGCTAAGGAAGAGTTAAGGGGAAGTCGGACGCGAGGGGGCGGACTTCCGGAAATCCGGGCGTACAGTAAAGGTGTCCGGACAGAGAGTGTCCGTGCCTTGAAGGCAGCCCCCCGACAAGTGGACAGGTCGACGTGGAGATGATCTACGGCCTGCGAGAACTTGACGAAGGAGGGGGTTTCGGCTCAATATATAGGTGTCGCCAGTCGCGCCCGGTCATGCCCAGATACAGCCTGGAATGACAGCCGCGTACTTAATGGGCGCGCGTTGGCCGGCCTTTCCGGCAGCGCATATCAAGGAGTCAGCATGGCGAAGGCCCTCTACGGCCACGTAGGTGCAGCGCCCGACCGGCGTCTGCTCGACGAGGTCACCCGACTGCGTGCCAGGGTGCAGGCACTGGAGTTCGAGATCACGCGTCTGCGTGCCGACAACGATCGGCTCGCGGCGGCTGCGGCGGAGGCGGACGATCTGCTCCGTCTGGCCGAGCCGGCGCTGACCTGATCTCCACCTCGACAAAACTGAATCGCACTATCGCAAAAAGCGCGCCGACACGTTCTGTGCCGGCGCGCAACACTGTCCGGTTCCTTTCGGGCCGACGATTTGTGATCTTGTGGTCGGTCGCACGGGAACCGTCCCGGCCGCATCCGAATAACGCGCCCACGGATAAGCCGATCATGAACTGCTCTCGCCATTATCGGGGCCGTCGGAACAACAGCGCGGTGGTGCCTCGCGCCCTCGACGCACACGACCCGGGGCGGGTCGCGTGCTCCTCCGCTCCCACCACCGGGTTAGTCTGCGGGTTCACCCAGGTCCCCAGAGCCGGCGACGGTACGGCGGCCACCGGACGAGGATCGAGAAGGTGTATCTCAAGAGCCTGACGGTGAAGGGCTTCAAGTCCTTCGCCTCCGCCACGACGTTGAAGCTGGAGCCCGGGATCACCTGTGTGGTGGGCCCGAACGGCTCCGGCAAGTCCAACGTCGTCGACGCCATCGCCTGGGTCCTCGGCGAGCAGGGCGCCAAGGCCCTGCGCGGCGGCAAGATGGAGGACGTCATCTTCGCCGGCACCGCCGGCCGGGCGCCACTGGGCCGCGCCGAGGTCACCCTCACCATCGACAACACCGACGGCGCGCTGCCGATCGAGTACACCGAGGTCTCCATCACCCGCCGGATGTTCCGCTCCGGCGAGAGCGAGTACGAGATCAACGGCAACACCTGCCGGTTGCTCGACATCCAGGAGCTGTTGTCCGACTCCGGCATCGGCCGGGAGATGCACATCATCGTTGGGCAGGGCCGACTCGACGGCATGCTGCACGCCAAGCCGGAGGACCGGCGGGCGTTCATCGAGGAGGCGGCCGGCGTCCTCAAGCACCGCAAGCGCAAGGAAAAGGCGCTGCGCAAGCTCGGCGCGATGCAGACCAACCTCAACCGCCTGACCGACCTCACCGCTGAGCTGCGCCGTCAGCTCAAGCCACTGGGCCGGCAGGCCGAGGTGGCCCGCCGTGCCGCCGGAATCCAGGCCAACCTGCGCGACGCGCGGCTGCGTCTGCTCGCCGACGACCTGGCCACCCTGCGCACCACCCTCGATCGGGAGATCGCCGACGAGACCGCGCTGCGCGAGCGGCGTGAGCAGATCGAGGGCGAGCACGTCGAGGTGCAGGGCCGGCTCGGCGAGTTGGAGGCCGCCCTCGCGGAGGACGCGCCGCTGCTCGCCGCCGCCCAGGACACCTGGTACAAGCTGTCCGCCCTCCAGGAGCGCTTCCGCTCGATCGAGCAGTTGGCCCGGGAACGGCTGCGGCACCTCAGCGCCAGCGGCGACGACGAGCGGCCCGGCCGCGACCCGGACCAGCTGGAGGCCGAGGCGGAGCGCGTCCGCGAGCAGGAGGAGGAGCTGCGCGGGGCACTCACCGACGACCAGATCCGGCTGGCCGAGGCGGTTGAGCACCGCCAGGAGCTGGAACGGCAGCTCGCCGCCGCCGAACGGGAGCTGGTCGCCGCCGCCAAGGCCATCGCCGACCGCCGGGAGGGGATGGCCCGGCTCACCGGGCAGGTCAACTCGGCCCGCGCCCGGACGACCAGCGCCGGCGAGGAGATCGAACGACTCGCCGTCGCGCACGCCGACGCGCTGGGCCGCGCCGAGCAGGCGCAGGCCGACCTGGACGCGGTGGCCGCCCAGTCCACCGAGGCCGACCGGGACAACGCGGACCTGGACGCCCGGCACGCCGAGGCGGTCGCCGTGCAGGAGCGGGCGCAGGCCACCGTGCGCTCGCTGTCCGACGCCGAGCGGGCGGCGGAGAAGGACGCCGCCACCTGGAAGGCCCGGGAGGAGGCGCTGGCGCTCGGGCTGCGCCGTAAGGACGGCGCGGGAGCGCTGCTCGCCCGGGCCGGCGACGTGCCCGGCCTGCTCGGCAGCCTCGCCGGGCTGCTCACCGTCGCGCCCGGCCACGAGGCCGCACTGGCCGCCGCGCTCGGCGGTCTCGCCGACGCGGTCGCCGTCAGCGGGGTGGACGAGGCCGTCGAGGCGATGCGCCTGTTGAAGATCTCCGACGCCGGCCGGGCCGGCCTGCTCGTCGGCAGCCCGGCGGGGCCCGGCATGACCGGTTCCGCCGACGCGCTGCGCCCGAAGCTGCCCGACGACGCCCGGTGGGCCCCCGACCTGGTGGAGTGCAGCGCCGAGCTGCGTCCGGCCGTGCACCGGGCACTGCGCGACGTGGCGCTCGTCGACGATCTCGCCTCCGCCGCCGACCTGGTCGCCAGTAACCCCGAGCTGCGGGCGGTCACCCCCGACGGTGACGTGGTCGGGGCGTACGCGGCGGCTGGTGGGTCGGCCAAGGCCCCCAGCTACATCGAGGTGCAGGCCGCCGTCGAGGAGGCCCGCGCCAACCGGCTCACCGCCGAGCGCGCGGGCGTGGAGCTGCGCGACCAGCTCGTCGAGGCGCGTGCCGAGGTGGCCGCCGCCAAGGAGGCCGTGCAGCACGCCGCCGCCGAGAAGCGTGAGGCGGAGAGCCACCGCAACGCCGCCGCGCGCCGGCTGGCCGAGCTGGGGGCGGCGGCCCGCTCGGCGAAGGCGGAGACCGACCGGCTCGGTGAGTCCCGCTCCCGCGCCGAGGCGGCTCGACAGCGGGACCTCACCGCACTCGCCGAGCTGGAGGAACGGCTGCGGCTGGCCGAGGAGACCCCGGTCGACGCCGAGCCGTCCAGCGAGGAACGGGACCAACTCGCCGCGATGGTGCCGCAGGCCCGGCAGAACGAGATGGAGGTCCGGCTCGCCGTGCGTACCGCCGAGGAGCGGGTCTCCTCGATCGCCGGTCGGGCCGACTCGCTGGCCCGGCAGGCCACCGCGGAGCGGGCCGCCCGGGAGCGCGCCGCGGCCCGGCGGGCCGCGCGCACCAGGGGTGCGGGCATCGCCCGGGCCGTCGCCGGCGGCGCCCGGGAGGCGCTCACCCGGCTCACCACCTCGATCGCGACGGCCGAGGAGCACCGCGACGCCGTCGCCCTGGAACGCGCCGCCCGCGAGGCGGAGCTTCAGGAGGTACGCGGGGCAGCCAAGCGTCTCGGCGCGGAGCTGGAGCGGCTGACCAGCCAGGTGCACCGTGACGAGGTGGCCCGCGCCGAGCAACGACTGCGCATCGAGCAGCTGGAGGCGAAGGCCGCCGAGGACTTCGGGCTGGACGTGGAGACGCTGGTCGCCGAGTACGGCCCCGCGCAGCCCGTTCCGCCGACCCAGGTCGACGTCGCGACGGCCGAACGGGACGGCCTGCCGGTGCCCGAGCCGGTGCGCTACGAGCGGCCGGTGCAGGAGAAGCGCGCCGCCAAGGCGGAACGCGAACTGGCCCTGCTCGGCAAGGTCAACCCGCTCGCGCTGGAGGAGTTCGCCGCGCTGGAGGAGCGCTTCAAGTTCCTCTCCGAGCAGTTGGAAGACCTCAAGGCCACCCGTCGGGACCTGCTCACCGTGGTCAAGGACGTGGACGAGCGGATCCTGGAGGTCTTCGCCAGCGCCTTCGAGGACACCGCTCGGGAGTTCGAGCAGGTGTTCACGGTGCTCTTCCCCGGCGGCGAGGGCCGGTTGATCCTCACCGAGCCGGACGACCTGCTCACCACCGGCGTCGAGGTGGAGGCCCGACCGCCGGGCAAGAAGATCAAGCGGCTGTCGCTGCTCTCCGGCGGCGAGCGGTCGCTGACCGCGGTGGCCATGCTTGTGGCGATCTTCCGCGCCCGGCCCAGCCCGTTCTACATCATGGACGAGGTGGAGGCGGCCCTCGACGACGTCAACCTGGGCCGGCTGATCCTGTTGCTGGCACAGTTGCGGGAGAAGAGCCAGCTGATCGTCATCACGCACCAGAAGCGGACGATGGAGATCGCGGACGCGCTCTACGGGGTCACCATGCGCAGCGGGGTCACCCAGGTGATCAGCCAACGGCTCAACCGGGCCGACGAGGACGACCAGCGGCACGGCCGCGGCGAGGAGAACGGGTAGTGGCTCGGGAACGCGCGACGGCGCTCCTGCTGGACTTCGACGGCGTACTGCGCCGGTGGGATCCGGCGGTGGCTGCCGGTGTCGAGCGGGAGTACGGCCTGTCCGAGGGGGTGCTCGGCGAGATCGCCATGCAGTGGGGCCGGCTTCAGCCGGTTCTCACCGGCCAGGTCAGCCACGCCGAGTGGGTGAGCAGCGTGGCCGACGCTCTCGCCGAGCCGGCCGGTGGCCCGGACCGGGCCCGGGCAGCGGTGGAGCAGTGGCAGCGCTACCGGGGTGAGGTGGACACCGAGGTGCTCGACTTCGTCCGCGAGGTACGCGCGGCCGGGATCACTGTCGGGCTGGGCACCAACGCCACAGACCTGCTCGACGCCGACCTGGCCGCCCTCGGTCTGGTCGGCGAGCTGGACGTGGTGGTCAACTCCTCCACCCTCGGAGTGCACAAGCCCGCCCCGGAATACTTCCAGGCCGCCTGCCAGGCCCTGGCCACCCCGCCGGCCCGGGTGCTCTTCGTCGACGACGAGGACTGGGCCGTACGGGGTGCCCGCTCCGCTGGGCTGTCGGCGCACCGCTGGGGCGGCCACGCCGACCTGCGTTACCTGCGGGCGGCTCTGGGCCACTGAGCCGCGCCGCCTCTCAGCGCAGGCCGGGGACCTCGGTCACCGTGAACGGTGGTGCCGGCGCGGTCGCGTTGAGCTGGCTGTTGACCCACAGCAGCCGGTCGTGGTCGCGGGCCAGGGTGGTCGGGGACTGCTCCAGGCCGGCGGTGTGGGACTGCCGGACCACCCGGGTGGCCCGAAGGTCGCCGTCCAGCACCGCCAGGTTGACCGCGAAGCGGTACCCGCCAGCGGGATCGGGGAAGTTGACCACGCCGTAGAGGCGGTCGCCCTCCAGCAGCAGCCCGTCGGCGCCGAGCTGTCCACCCGACACGGCGACCTCGCTGGCCGTGGCGTCGGCGAGGTCGATGCGCCACAGACGTTCGCTGCCCGGCTCACCGGTGCCCTGGTCGGCGACGAGCGCGAGCCGACCGTCGGCGGTGGCGACGATGCCGTTGAGGAAGCCGGGGACGGCCGGGAAGTTGGACGGCAGCAGCCACGGCACGAGCGGGCCGACGCGTCCACCGTCCAGCGTGGCCCGCCAGATCGTGCCACCGGTCGAGTCGGTCACGTACACGGCATGGTCGGTGATCACCAGGTCGTTGAGAGCCGCACCGGTCACCGCGCTCCGCTTCGCCAGCAGGCGGCCGTCCAGGTCGTACACGAAGAGGGTCGCGGTGTCGTAACCGGCCACGAAGAGCCGGCCGGCGCGATCGACGTGGACCCCGGCGGCGCGGGTCCGCCCGTCCGAGCCCCCGGGGAGGAACGGGCGCAGCCACCGGTGTCGGACGTCGCCGCGGTAGACGGCGCCGGTGGCGACGCTGGTGACGTACATGGTGCCGGTGCGGGTGACGGCGATGCCCTCGGGCAGCACCCCCGGCTCGCCGGAGACGACGTACGTGTCGGGACGCCCGACGGCGGCGTGCGCTGGCGCTCCCGAGGTGCCGGTGAGCACGACCAGGCTGGTGGCCAGGACAAGCAAGATGTTCATGGGCCGAGGATTCCGGTCCGGTCGCAGCCTGCTCCATGCCCTTTCAGGCAGGGCCGAAGGGTGGCTAGCGTCGGCTCATGCTGACGTTGCAGCTCACCGCGACGGATCTGAGCCGCACCGTCCTGCGCTCCGAACCCGCGGTGCTGCTGGAGCTCGGGGCGGCCGGCCAGCGGCTGTTCGAGGCCGCACCGGAACACCTCACGGTCTGGCGGGCACGCACCCGGGCGGCGCTGCGCCCGGAGATGCGCCCGTACCTCGACCTGTGCCGGCTGCCCTGGTGGTTTCCGGACTTCCTCACCCCGCCGAGCCTCGGCAGCGACCTGCCGGCCGCCCTGGACGAGGTGCTGGCCACCCCGACGGCGACGCTGGCGGCGGAACTGCGCCCCCGGATCGCCGCCGGCGACCTGCCGGCCCGGGTCGGTGCCCTCGCCTCCGGCGAGACGGCCGCCCGGCAGCGACTGAGCGCGGCGATGCGGGCGTTCCACCAGGTCGCGGTCGCGCCGTACCAGGACACGATCACGGCAGCGGTCCACGGCGACCGGGCCGTGCGGGCACACACCATGGTGGACGCCGGGATCGACCGGGTCCTGCGTGACCTGAGCCCGTACCTGTTCTGGAAACCGTACGGCGAGCGGTACGAGTTGTCGTACGAGTGTGGATTCGCCAACGGAGTCGCCCTGGCCCCGGCCGGCCGAGGCGTCACGCTGGTGCCGTCGTACCTGCTGCCCCGACCCTGCGTCCTGGACGACCCGGCCGGCCCGATGGTGCTGGCCTACCCGATCCGGCCCACCCGACGGGCGCTGGTGAGCAGCAGACCCCTGGCCGACCTGCTGGGGCGCACCCGAGCGGCAGTGCTGGGTGCGATCGCCGACGGCCCGAGCACCTCACAGGTGGCCCGGACGGTCGGCATCTCCCTCGCCTCGGCCAGCCAGCACGCCACCATCCTCCGGTCGGCCGGGTTGGTCACCACCCGCCGGGCGGGCCCGGCGGTGCGACACACGCTCACCCCGCTGGGCGAGCACCTGCTCCGGGCCGGGCGCCCCGGCTGACGAGGGCAGCAGGTCAATCGCCGGTGACGCCGTCGATGCGTTCCCGGATCAGGTCGGCGTGGCCGTTGTGCCGGGCGTACTCCTCGATCATGTGCAGGTACGCCCAGCGCAGGCTGAAGGTGCGTGTCCCGTCGCTGCGGGTCAGCATGAACGTCTCGTCCAGAGACCGTCCCTCGGTGGCCGCCCGTGCCGCTTCGACCTCGGCTCGGAAGGCGGCGAAGGCGGCCTCCGCGTCGGCGCCCGCCGCAGCGTGGAAGTCGGCGTCGTTGTCGGTGGAGTAGTCGAAGAGGTCGGGCAGGTCCTGGCCGGCGAAGCGCTGGCGGAACCAGGAGCGCTCGACGTCGGTCATGTGCAGGACCAACCCGAGAAGGCTCAGGCCGGACGGCTCGACGCTTGCCGTGCGCAACTGCTCGGCGGTCAGGCCGGCGCACTTGTGCAGCAGGGTGTCGCGGTGGTAATCGAGCCAGCCCTCCAGCATGGTGCGCTCATCTGCGACCAGAGGCTCGTGGCTGCGGTCGATCTCCGGTGCTCTCCATGTCGTCATCGGGTCATCCTGCGGCTCGGGTACGACAGCCGCGACCGGTTATCAGGGCACCACGACGACGGGCCACCGGCCGGTGCGGACCAGACGGCTGGCGACCGAGCCGACCAGCCGGTGACCGGCCTGCTCGGAGGCGCCCACCACCACCATGTCGGCCTGGAACTCGTCCGCCGCCGCGCACAACTCCCCGTACGCGTCACCGCGCCGGGACAGGAAAGTCAGCGGTACGCCCAGCTCCTCGGCCCCGCGGCGGCACTCCCGGCGTAGCTCGGCGGCCAGTTCGTCGTGGGTCCGCTGCACCGCGCCGGCGTCCATCCCCGGCATCAGGGCGGTCAGCCCGCTCGTCGAGCTGACGTAGACCACCACCAACGCGGCACCCTGCCGGCGGGCCAGGCCGGCGGCGTACCAGCCGGCCCGCTCGGAGGTGCGGGTGCCGTCGACGCCGACCAGGACCACCCGGGGCCCGTCCGTGCCGCGTTCGAACGGCAGCGGGCGGGTCCGGGGGCCGTACTCCTCGCGGTCCGGTGCTCCCACGCTCATGGCTGGCTACCTCACCTGTGCTCGCCGGTGCGGACCACGGCGGCA
The DNA here is from genome assembly GCF_900090275.1 of Micromonospora zamorensis. Lineage (NCBI taxonomy): Bacteria > Bacillati > Actinomycetota > Actinomycetes > Micromonosporales > Micromonosporaceae > Micromonospora > Micromonospora zamorensis. The sequence continues at coordinate 619,437 of NZ_LT607755.1, forward strand.
CCAGCGCCGGCCGCGATGGTTGATTCCTGCTCGACCTCGGTGCCGACCGGAGAGCTGCTGTGCTGCCGCAGCGGCACCTCCTTGATGAAGCTCACAGCGATCAGCGCGATCAGCGCGAAGGGGGCGGCGGCCAGGAAGATGTCGCCGGCGCCGTGGCCGTACGCGCTCTCCACCACGGCCCGGATCGGCCCGGGCAGGGTGTGCACGTCGGGCAGGACACCACCGCTGCCCGAGCCGGACGCGGCAATCCCGAGCCGGCCGAGGCCCTCAGCGGTGTAGCCCGTGACCTTGTGGGCGAGCACCGCGCCGAGCACGGAAACGCCGATCGCGCCGCCCAGGCTGCGGAAGAACGCAACCGTCGAGCTGGCCACGCCGAGCTCGTGCGTGCCGACGGTGTTCTGCACGGCGAGGACCAGGTTCTGCATGGTCATGCCCAGGCCGATGCCGACCAGCGCCATGTAGACGCTGAGCAGTGTGAAGCTGGTGTCGGCCCGGAGCGTGCCCATCAGCGCGAAGCCGGCGGTGAGCAGCGCCGTACCGATGACCAGGAACCTCTTCCAGCGGCCGGTACGGGTGATGATCCGTCCGCTCAGCGTGGAGGAGACCAGCAGACCGAGGATCATCGGCAGCGTCATCAGGCCGGACATGGTCGGGCTCTGGCCGCGGCTGATCTGGAAGTACTGGCCGAGGAAGACCGAGGCGCCGAACATGCCCACGCCGACAGCGATGCTGGCGACGACGGCCAGGGTGATGGTGCGGTTGCGGAACAGCCGCGGCGGGATCATCGGCTCGGCGGCCCGGGTCTCGACCCGGATCGCCAGCGCGCCGAGCACCAGGGCACCGACCACCATGACGGCGCTCTGCCAGGAGGCCCAGGCGAACTGGCCGCCAGCGAGCGAGACCCAGATCAGCAGCAGCGAGACGGCTGCGGTGATCAGCGTGGCGCCCCACCAGTCGATCTGTGCCTTCCGCTTGATCACGGGCAGGTGCAGGGTCTTCTGGAGCACGACCAGCGCGGCGATGGCGAACGGCACGCCGACGTAGAAGCACCAGCGCCAGCCGAGCCAGGAGGTGTCCACGATCACACCGCCGATCAGCGGGCCGCCGATGGTGCCGACGGCCATCACAGCGCCGAGGTAGCCGCTGTAGCGGCCCCGCTCGCGTGGCGCGATCATGGTCGCCATGATCACCTGGGCCAGCGCGGTGAGGCCGCCGGCGCCGACTCCCTGGAGCACCCGGCAGGCGATCAGCTCACTGGTGCCCTGTGCGGCCCCGGCCAGCACCGAGCCCAGCACGTAGATCCCCAGGGAGATCTGGACCAGGAGCTTCTTGCTGGTCAGGTCTGCGAGTTTGCCCCAGATGGGGGTGGTCGCGGTGGTCGCGAGCAGGGCTGAGGTGACCACCCAGGTGTACGCGGACTGACTGCCGTGCAGTTCGGTGATGATCCTCGGCAGCGCGTTCGAGACGACCGTGGAGGAGAGGATCGCGACGAACATGCCCAGCAGCAGGCCGGAGAGGGCCTGCAGGATCTGCCGGTGCGTCATGTCGACGCCGGTCGCCCGTGGGGGCGCTGTCGCCTGGGTCATCGTTGCTGCCTCCGAAGGGAGTCGAGGTGAAAGCGACGGGGGCGGTTTCGCGAGGGTCGCCTGAGAGTTGCCTGAGGCAACCGTATATTTGGTTGCCTGAAGCAACAACCTGACGGAGCGGTGCGCTATTCCCCGTCTCGGAGCGCTACTGCCAGGAGTCGTTGAACCGGCCCAACAGCCGGGCGAACTCCTCGACGTCCCGGGCCGGCCAGTCGTTCAGCGTGCGCAGCAACTCTCCCACCCGCGCAGACCGGGCTGCGTCGAACCGGCGCTGGCCCTCCTCGGTGAACGTGATCTGCGCGGCCCGTCGGTCACTCGGGTCGGGGTCGCGGTAGACCAGGCCGAGGACCTCCAAGGCGTTGATCTGCCGGCTCAGCGTTCCCTTGCCCACACCAAGCCGCGCCGCCAACTCGGTCAACCGGATCGACCCACTGCGCCGCAACCAGAGCAGCAGCCCGTAGGTGTTCGGCTCCAGGTTCGGATGCACCTCGCGGGCGATCTCCCAGGAAACCGCCCGCCCACGGCGCAGCAGGGCGGTCAACTCGTGCTCGACCGCCCGGATCGGTTCTGGCAGGTGCTCGTCCACGCGTAGAGACTACGGCGAGGCCGGCCGTGCGGCGGCCGAGAGTCGGCGCCGCATCACGGGGCGTAGGCGGCCGTCCTTCGTGGTGCCCTCGATCACCACGTCAGCCCTGCGCCCCTCATGCGTCAGGGTCGCAACCGCGTTGCCGAAGTAGGGACCGGCCAACTTGCGCCACCGCACCCCCGGCCGTCGGACACCCGCGGAGCGAGCCAGCGCCCGGGTGGCACCGGCCGGACCGGCCGACCAACCGAGCCGCATCAGCGGACGGATGCCGGCCGGCACCTGGTTGTGGATCGGTGAGCAGGTGAGCTGGTGCACGGGTGTGACCACCGCCGGATCGCCGAACCGGGCCCGGGCCACGTACGAGTGGTGCACGTCCCCGGAGAGCACGCTGATCGACGCCGGCGGGGCGTACGCCGGACCGGCGCCGACCCGCGCGCCGGACTGCCGGGGGGTGCCGGTGCCGATGCGGGTGAAGGTCTCCGCCAGCGCCTCGAAGGAACGCCGGAACGCCGCCCAGTGCTCCAGGTCCAGTGCGCGGCGCAGCTTCTCCGCCCCGCGGGCCACCCAGGGGCGACGCGAGTCCGCCAACTTCTCGTTCCACGCCTCGATGTGGTGGATGCCCTGCGGCAGCAGCCAGGGCAGCGAGGCGCCGACCACCAGGTGGTCGTAGACCCCGTGCGCCTGGTCGAGGAACCAGGACCACTCGCCCGGCGGCAGCATCGCCCGGCTGCCCGGGTCGAGCACCCGGCTGCACCTGTTGTCGAGCATGACCAGCCGGGTCCGGCCCAGGTCCAGTGCGTAACTCCACTGGTACTGCACCGCGCGCCAGCGCTCGGTGTCGTGCGCCACGTCCGACTCCTGGTCGACCCGGTGCCCGAAATCGCGCAGCACCCCGGTGGCGTCCTCGGCGGCGGCGACCTTCGCGAAGACCGGGTCGGCGGCGATCTCGTCCGGGGAGAGGTTGCCGAGGTGCTGGTAGACCCAGTAGGAGGCGAGCCCGCTGCCGATCCGCTCCTGCCACCACGGCTGCTCGCGCATCTCGGCACGCCACGCCGCCGAGGTGTTCCAGTCGTCGATGATCTCGTGATCGTCGAAGATCATCACGCTCGGCACGGTGGAGAGCAGCCAACGGATCTCCGGGTCACGCCAGGACTCCAGGTAGAGCTTCGTGTACTCGTCGAAGCTCACCACCTGGTCGGCCGGGGCGCCCTTCGGACGCCGCCGGCGCCGACGCAGCAGCCGGCGCACCGTGGGCGAGGTGACGTCGGCGTAGACCTGGTCACCGAGCAGCACCAGCAGGTCCGGCGGCGGGTTCGCCTCCGGGTCGGCCATCAACCGTCGGGCGTACGCGTCCAGCGCGTCCGGTGGCAGCTTGCGGGTCGTGGAGTGCTGGGTGGTCTCGCGGCACGAGCCGAAGATCAGGTTGACCGGCTGGTCCCGGTCGTCGGCGGCCCGGGTGCGGATCACGCTCGGCGGGAAGCCGCTGCTCGGCACCGGCCAGACCACCTCGTCGTCGACGACCACCTCGTAGGTGGTCGCGCTGTCCGGGGTGAGCCCCTCCACCACCACGAGGGCGTAGTGGTGGTCGTACGCCGAGAAGGTGGGCGCGGTGCCGGTGGCGCCGTCGGCGGTGCGGACGGTGACCACGGCGGGCGCGGCCGTCTCCACCCAGACGGTCGCTCGGGTGTCCACCACTCGCCGCAGGAGTGGGCCGATGAGGAGGTGTGCGGCGGGCATGCGGCCGAGCCTACCGCCGGTTCCCGGCACCGGCCTGGTGCGGTGGTTGAGACTCCGGGCACCGCTCGGGGTGCGGTGGCTGAGACTCCGGGCACCGCCCCGGGTGCGGTGGCTGAGACGCCGCCGCCCGCATCTGACAGGATTCCGGCATGGCCGAATATCTCGTCCTCGCTCTGGTCCTGCTCGGTGTGCTGATCGCCGGCACAGTAGGGCTGGTCGTGCCGCGCCTGCGGCGTCGGCCCGAGCCCCCGCTGCCGCACACCGAGGTCGACACCAGGGCCGAGGAAGATCTCGCCGGCCCGCCGGTCGAGGCTCCGGAGTCCGAACTGTCCACCGGCGTCCTGGTCGAGCCGCCGCCGGTCATCGAGGCGCCCGCACCGGTGGAGGTGCCCGAGCCGACCGCCGGGCGGCTGGTCCGGCTCCGCTCGCGACTGTCCCGCTCGCAGAACGTCTTCGGCAAGGGCCTGCTCGGCCTGCTCGCCCGCGACCACCTCGACGAGGACGTCTGGGAGGAGATCGAGGACAGCCTGATCACCGCCGACGTCGGCGTCGACGCCACCCGCGACATCGTCGACCGGCTTCGTGAGCGCACCCGGGTGCTCGGCACCCGTTCGGCGTCCGAGCTGCGGGCACTGCTCGCCGCCGAGCTGGTCAACGCGCTCGACCCGAGCCTGGACCGCTCGTTGCGGACCGCCCCGAAGGACGGCGTGCCGGCGGTGGTCCTCGTCGTCGGCGTCAACGGCGCCGGCAAGACCACCACCTGCGGCAAGATCGCCCGGGTGCTGGTCGCCGACGGCCGTACCGTGCTGCTCGGCGCCGCGGACACCTTCCGGGCCGCCGCCGCCGACCAGCTGGAGACCTGGGGCTCCCGCGTCGGCGCGGAGACCGTCCGGGGGCCCGAGGCCGCCGACCCGGCCAGTGTCGCCTTCGACGCGGTCAAGCGCGGCATCGACACCGGCGTGGACACCGTGCTCATCGACACCGCCGGCCGCCTGCAGAACAAGGTCGGCCTGATGGACGAGCTGGGCAAGGTCAAGCGCGTGGTGGAGAAGCAGGGCCCGATCGACGAGACACTGCTCATCCTGGACGCCACCACCGGCCAGAACGGCCTGGAGCAGGCCCGGGTCTTCACCGAGGTGGTCAACGTGACCGGCGTGGTGCTGACCAAGCTCGACGGCACCGCCAAGGGCGGCATCGTGATCGCCGTGCAGCGCAAGCTCGGCATCCCCGTGAAGCTGGTCGGCCTCGGTGAGGGCAAGGACGACCTGGCCCCGTTCGACCCGGCGCAGTTCGTCGACGCGTTGCTGGGGACCGAGGCCACCGGACGGGACGCGTAGTCTCGGGTGTCCAGTGACAACCGCGCATACGCGGGCTGGCGTGACCCCGGCCACCCCTCGCAGCGCCTCGGGAGACCGTACGTGACTTCGCAGGAGATCCCGCTGCACGGCGGCAACGTGAGCACCGTCGTCCGCGTCGGTGACACGGTCCGCCGCAACGCCGGGCCGTGGACACCGTCCGTGCACGCCCTGCTGCGGCACCTGGAGTACGTGGGCTTCACCGGCGCACCCCGGGCGCTCGGCATGGACGAGCGCAACCGCGAGGTGCTGTCGTACCTGGAGGGGGAGTGCGGGGAATACCCGCTCGCCCCGCACTGGGTGACCGACGAGGCGCTGGTCACCGTCGCCACCATGCTGCGGATGTTCCACGACGCGCAGTACGGCTTCACCCCGCAGCCGGGGGCGGTCTGGCGCTCGTTCGGGCCCCCGCCACCGGACACCGAGGTGATCTGCCACCACGACGCAGCGCCGCACAACGTGATCTGGCGGCCGGACGGCACCCTCGGGCTGATCGACTTCGACCTCGCCTCACCCGGCGCGCGGATCTACGACGTGGCGTACGCGGCCTGGACCTGGGTGCCGATCTTCGCGGACCGTGACTCGATCACGCTCGGCTGGAAGCACCCGGACCGGCCGCGCCGGCTCCGGCTCTTCGCCGACGCGTACGGGCTGATCCCTCGGGACCGGCACCGGCTGATCCGGACCATCCGCAAGCGGATCGTGGACCACGTCGAGGGCATCCGCCGGATGGCCGCCGCCGGTGAGCCGGCGTTCGTCCGGATCGTGCACAAGGGCCACCTGCGCCGACCGATGCGCGATCTGCGGCTGCTCGACTACGAGCGGCACGCACTCGAGAACGCCCTCCGCTGACCGTCGACCGGTCGATGCTCGGCCGGTCCCGTCAAGCGGACCGGTCGATGGGCCTGGCCGGTCAGCCATCGACGTCCACCGTCCGAACGATCCACCATTGTCCATGCCGCCGACTGTGCGGACTTCGTGACACGTACGAAACAACCCGTCACGAAACGGAAACCCGCCCGGGACCCTGTGTGAAACAGCCGGCCGCGAAGCTTCCGCGCAACCGGCCTACGGGCGACGCTGCCCCGGAAAGCCGCGAAGGAGGAATTCACCCTTTAGGAGGCCAGCGTGCCTGAAGCACCGACGATCGACGGCGCCAACACCACGTGGCTGCTGGTTTCGACCGCGCTCGTGCTGCTCATGACCCCCGGACTGGCGCTGTTCTACGGCGGCCTCAACCGGGCCAAGGGCGTACTCAACATGATGATGATGAGCTTCTCCGCTATCGGGCTCATCTCTATTCTGTGGTGGTTCTACGGATTCAGCGTCGCCTTCGGGACCGACGTGAACGGCTTCTGGGGCGACCCGGGCGCGTACCTCGGCACCAAGACGTTCCTCGCCGAGACCGACCTGTGGGGTGCCACGGCAGAGAACCCCAGCGGCATCGGGGTCCCGCTCTACGTGTTCATGGCCTTCCAGATGGTCTTCGCGGTGATCACCGTCGCGCTGATCAGCGGTGCCATCGCCGACCGGGCAAAGTTCGCCGGCTGGCTGCTGTTCGCCTTCGGCTGGGCCACCCTGGTCTACTTCCCGGTCGCCCACTGGGTGTGGGGCGGCGGCATCATCGGCGCCGACATCCACGCCCTGGACTTCGCCGGTGGCACCGCGGTGCACATCAACGCCGGTGCGGCGGCCCTGGCCGTGGCTCTGGTGCTCGGCAAGCGGCTCGGTTGGCCGCGTGAGGGCATGAAGCCGCACAACATCCCGCTGGTCGCGCTCGGTGCGGGTCTGCTGTGGTTCGGCTGGTTCGGGTTCAACGCCGGCTCCGAGCTGACCGTCGACTCCGTCGCCGGCCTCGCCTTCATCAACACCCAGCTCGCCACGGCGGCGGCGGTGCTCGGCTGGATCGCTGTCGAGTGGGTCAAGACCCGTAAGCCGACGATGGTGGGCGCCTCGTCCGGCGCCGTCGCCGGCCTGGTCGCCATCACCCCGGCCTGTGGTTTCATCGCCCCGTGGGCGGCCGTCCTGCTCGGCATCGTCGCCGGTGCGGTGTGCGCGCTCGCCGTCAGCCTCAAGTACAAGCTCGGCTACGACGACTCGCTCGACGTGGTCGGCGTGCACTTCGTCGGTGGTTGGATCGGCTCGCTCTGGCTCGGTCTCTTCGCCACCAACTCGGTCAACGCCGCGATCAGCGACGTGGTGGGCGCCTCCGACGGTCTCTTCTACGGCGGCGGCGCGACCCAGCTCGGGCGGCAGGCCCTCGCCGGCCTGATCGTCACCGTCTGGTCCTTCGGCATCGCCTGGGTGCTGGCCTTCGTCATCGAGAAGACGATCGGCTTCCGGGTCAAGGGTGAGGACGAGGTCGAGGGCATCGACATCGCCGAGCACGCCGAGAGCAGCTACGACCTGTCCCCGGCCGGTGGTGGCACGGGCAGCGCGTTCGCGATGGCCGGTATCGGCACCCCCGGTGGCGGCACGAGTGGTGCCAAGCCGCCGGCGGAGCCCGCCGAGACGGTCAGCGAAAAGGTCGCCGGTTAACGTTCCTGGGATGGAGGGGTTGGACATGAAGCTGGTGACCGCAGTCATCAAGCCGTACCAACTGGACGCGGTGAAGGAGGCCCTGCACGCCCTCGGGGTGGCCGGGCTGACCGTCAGCGAGGTTCAGGGGTACGGGCGCCAGAAGGGGCACACCGAGGTCTACCGGGGTGCTGAATACACGGTCGAGTTCCTGCCCAAGATCCGGGTGGAGGTGCTCACCGACGAGATCGACGTGGACAAGGTGGTGGACGCCATCGTCGGGGCGGCCCGCACGGGCAAGATCGGTGACGGCAAGGTCTGGGTCACCGGTGTCGAAGAGGTCGTCCGGGTGCGTACCGGCGAACGCGGCCTAGACGCCCTCTGATCGCGCAACGACCGACATGACCTCGTTGATCAAGAAGAACGCGTCAGGACACGCCGGTGACGGTGACGCGAACCTCTTGATCAACGAGGTCGTCGGCGTTCCCGGGGGGATCGGGGAGTCCGCCCGGCTGGGGCGGGCGAGCGCTTACGACGCCTTTCTGCGAGGGCTGCTGCCTTCGCGGGAGGGGGTCGCGCTGATCGCCGTCGGGGGGTTGGGGAGGCGGCAGTGCGCCCCGTACGGCGACCTCGACCTGGTCCTGCTGCACGCCGGGGTGCCCGGCACCGACGAGTTGGCCGCCTCGGTCTGGTACCCGATCTGGGACGCCGGCCTACGGCTCGACCACTCGGTACGCACCGTCTCCGAAGCACTCTCGGTGGCCCAGGACGACGTCAAGGTCGCCCTCGGGCTGCTCGACGCCCGGCTGGTGGCGGGCGACCAGACCTTGGCCGACGCGCTGATCCGCACCGCCGCCGACCACTGGCGGCGCACCGCCGTCCGGCACCTGCCCGGCCTGCGGGCGGTCACCGAAGCACGCTGGCAGGCCCACGGCGAGCTGGCCTTCCTGCTGGAGGGCGACCTGAAGGAGGCCGCCGGCGGTCTGCGCGACGTCGGGCTGCTGCGAGCGATCTCCGCCGCCGGCATCACCGACGCGCTGCGCCCCGCCGTACGCGCCGCCCACCTGCGCCTGCTGGACATCCGGGACGCCCTGCACCAGCAGGTCGGCCGCCGGGTCGACCGGCTGGTCGCCCAGGAACGAGACGGTGTGGCCGCGCTTCTCGCGCTGGAGGACGGCGACGCCCTCCTGCGACGGGTCGCCGGTGACGCCCGCACGGTCAGCCACGCCCTGGACGACGCGTTCCGTGCCGCCGACCGGCTGCGATCCGGCCGGTCCCGAGGGGGCGGCGCTCCCCCGCGCGCCGCCCGGTGGCCCGCGACGTGGTCGAGCACGACGGCGAGCTCGTGCTGGCCCGTACGGCGATCGGGGCTCGCCCCGACCCGAGCCTCTCGCTGCGGGTGGCCGCCGCGGCGGCCACGACCCGACTCCCGATCGCCCGGGCCACCTGCGAATGGCTGGCGGCGTACTGCCCGCCACTGCCCGCGCCCTGGCCGACTGATGCCCGGGCCGCGCTGACCACCCTGCTCGGCGCCGGTCCCGGCCTGGTGCCCGCCTGGGAAACCTGCGACCGGTACGGACTGGTCGACAACTGGCTGCCCGAATGGACCCGGCTGCGCAGTCTGCCGCAGCACAACCCGGTGCACCGCTACACCCTCGACCGGCACCTGGTGCAGACCGCTCACGAGGCCAGCCGGCACGCCCGTGAGGTGGAACGGCCCGACCTGCTGCTCCTCGGCGCTCTCCTGCACGACATCGGCAAGGGACTTCCCGGTGATCACAGCACCGTCGGGGTGCCCGTCGCCCAGGCGGCGGCGACCCGGATCGGTCTGCCCCCCACCGAGGTCGAGCTGATCGGCACGCTGGTCCGGTTGCACCTGCTGCTGCCCGACGTGGCCACCCGCCGTGACCTGGCCGACCCGGTCACCATCGCCTCGGTGGCCGAGTCGGTGGGGGACACCGGCACCCTCGACCTGTTGCACGCGCTGGTCCGCGCCGACGCGGCGGCGACCGGGCCGGCGGCCTGGTCGGACTGGAAGGGCCGACTCGTCGCCGAACTGGTCGGTCGGGTCCGCACCGCACTGGACACCGGCGTACTGCCCGAACCGCCCACCCCGGACCCGGCGCTGCTGGCCGGGCCCCTGCCGGTCGTCCATCTGACCGGCGACCGGGTGTCGGTCGCCGCGGCGGACCGGCGGGGCCTGCTCGCCACGGTCGCCGGCTGCCTGGCGCTGCACCGGCTGGAAGTGATCTCCGCGGATGCCTCCGTGGTCGACGGCCGTGCCCTGGTCGAGTGCCGGGTCCAACCCCGCTACGGTCTCCCGCCCGACCCGGTCCCGCTCCGCGCCGACCTCCGTCGTGCGGTCGGCGGCGACGTGTCGGTCACCCAGCGGCTGCGGGGTCGGGCGCTCGCCGCCCGCGGCGGTGGGGCTGCTCCCCGGGTCGTCTGGCACCGCGAGGCGGCCACCAACGCCGTGCTGCTGGAGTTGCGCGCCGCCGACGCCGCCGGGTTGCTTTACCGGGTCGCCTGCGCGCTCGACGAGGCGGGCGCCCTGGTCCGCGCGGCCCGCATCTCCACTCTCGGCGCCGACGTGGTGGACGCCTTCTACCTGGTCGGAGGCTGGCCGGACGACGCCACCCGGGCCCGCCTGGAGGCGGCCGTCCTCGCCGCCGTCTGACCTACGGCGACACCGCCGACGGTTGCTGTCCGGCTGCGGCGTGCTGACACAGCCGGCCGCCTGGTCGCCGAGTGCCGCGCCGACTGCCTGGCTGCTTGGTCGCCGGGTGCGGCCGGGCGGTGCTCGGCCATTGCCAGCCGGTCACTCCTGAGAGCGTTATACCTCAGAGTCATATTTATGCCCCAGAGTCATCAGGCTCGTGAGGAAGTCCGCCGTCAGTGCGCTGCGGTGCGATCGAAGGGCCCGTGAACGGGTACGTCCGGGGGCGTAGGTGCGGTGCCGCTCGTGGACGCACGTCAGGTGGCCTCGGCGCGGGCAGAATGACGGCCATGCGAGGCAGCGGGCGGTGGCGGTGGCCGGAGGTGGCGGCAGACGCCGCGCTGGCTCTGGTGCTGCTCGGGTTCGGGCTGCTCGCCACCGGTCTGGCCGGGGACAACCAGCCGGGGTCGACGCCGGTGGACGCCGCCAGCCGGGTGCTGATCGCGGTCGCCGCGCTCGCTCTGCTGTTCCGCAGGCGCGCCCCGATCGCCACCCTCGCCGTGGTCACCGTGACCACATCGACGTACCTGGTGTTCGGCTACCCGTACGGGCCGATCCTGGTCGCGTTCCTCATCGCGGTGTACACCGTGGCGGTGCGACTGCCGGTGCGCCCGGCGGCGCTCGCCCTTGGCGGCGCGTTCGTCCTGTTGTTGGCGCACGTCTTCTGGTCCGAGGGTCCGGCGCCCGGCTGGGCCGGAGTGCTGCCCGCATCGGCGTGGGTGGTCGTACCGTTCGCGGTGGGGGTCGTGGTGCGGGTCAACCGCGAGACGGCCGCGCGCAGCCGGGCCGAGGCGGCCCGCGATCGCGCCGAACAGGCCCGGCGGCAGGCCGACGAGGAGCGACTGCGCATCGCGCAGGAGGTGCATGACGTGGTGGGGCACGGGCTTGCCGCGATCAGCATGCAGGCGGAGATCGCCCTGCACCTCCTGCCGAAACGGCCCGAGCAGGCGGAGACCGCGCTGACCGCGATCAGCCGGACCAGCCGGGAGGCGCTGGACGAGCTTCGGGTCACCCTCGGTGCGGTGCGGCAGGGCGCCGAGCGAGGGCCGGTGCCCGGTCTGGCCCGGCTCCCGGCGCTGCGCGACCGGCTCGCCGGGGCCGGACTCGCCGTCGACCTGTGTGTGACCGGCGATGCTCGGGACCTGCCGGCGGCGCTGGACCTGACCGCGTACCGGGTGGTGCAGGAGGCGTTGACCAACGTGCTGCGACACGCGGGGGTGGCCAACGCTGAGGTGCGCGTCGACTACCGCGCCGACGAGGTGACCGTCGAGGTCACCGACGAGGGCACCGGCGTGCGGCGGGGCGGAATGGACCCGGTCGACGACGAGAGTGGGCACGGTCTGGCCGGGATGCGGGAGCGGGTCGCGGCGTTGGGCGGGCGGTTGGCCGCCGGGCCGCGCCCCGGCGGCGGATTCCGGGTGTACGCCCGGCTGCCCGTAGGGCCCACCACGTGATCCGGGTGCTGGTCGCCGACGACCAGGACCTGGTCCGGCTCGGTCTGCGCGCGCTGGTGGAGAGCGAGGACGACCTGGCGCTCGCCGGTGAGGCGGCCGACGGTTTGCAGGCGGTCGAGCTGGCGCGCCGGGAACGGCCGGACGTGGTGCTGATGGACATCCGGATGCCCGGCATCGACGGCATCGAGGCGACCCGGCGGATCGTCGCGGACCCCGACCTGACCGGTACGCGGGTGGTGGTGCTGACCACCTTCGAGCTGGACGAGTACGTCTTCGACGCGCTGCGGCACGGCGCGAGCGGGTTCCTCACCAAGGACACCCGACCGGCCGAGCTGCTGCGCGCCATCCGGTTGGTCGCCGAGGGGGAGGCGCTGCTGTCGCCGTCGGTGACCCGTCGGGTGGTGCGCGAGTTCGCCACCCGACCGTCGCGGGTGCTTCGTCCGCACCCCCGGCTGGGCGCGCTGACCGATCGGGAGCGCCAGGTCGTCGGTCTGGTCGGGGAGGGCCTGAACAACGAGGAGATCGCCGCCCGGTTGGTGGTCAGCCCGGCGACCGCGCGGACCCACGTCAGCCGGGCGATGGGCAAGCTGGGAGCCCGGGACCGGGCCCAGCTCGTCGTGTTCGCGTACCAGTCGGGGTTGGTGTCGGGGTGAGGCCCGGGCCGGGCGACAGCGGCCTTGCGGCGGGGCGGTTACCCTAGCGGTGGCCGGACTCCGCAGTGCCGGCCGCGTTGTGCCCGCCGGAATACTGACAAACGGGATGTTCGCGTGTTTGACACCTTGAGTGACCGCCTGTCCGGGATCTTCACCAAGCTCCGCGGCAAGGGGCGGCTCACCGACGCCGACATCGACGCCACCGCGCGCGAGATCCGTCTCGCGCTGCTGGAGGCGGACGTCGCGCTGCCGGTGGTCAAGGGCTTCATCGCGGCCGTCAAGGAGCGGGCCCGCAGCTCCGAGGTCTCCCAGGCGCTGAACCCGGCCCAGCAGATCATCAAGATCGTCAACGAAGAGCTGATCACCGTGCTCGGCGGCGAGGGCCGGCGGCTCCAGTTCGCCAAGCAGCCGCCGACCGTGATCATGCTGGCCGGTCTCCAGGGTTCCGGTAAGACGACCCTGGCCGGCAAGCTGGCCCGCTGGCTCAAGGGCCAGGGGCACCAGCCGCTGCTCGTCGCCGCCGACCTCCAGCGCCCCAACGCCGTCGGGCAGCTCCAGGTGCTCGGTGGCCGGGCCGGTGTCGAGGTGTACGCCCCGGAGCCCGGCAACGGCACCGGTGACCCGGTGCAGGTGGCGCGCGCCTCGATCGAGCACGCGAAGCGGGCTGCCCGCGACATCGTCATCGTCGACACCGCCGGCCGCCTCGGCATCGACGCCGAGATGATGCAGCAGGCCGCCGACATCCGCGACGCGGTCCAGCCGGACGAGGTCATCTTCGTCATCGACGCGATGGTCGGCCAGGACGCCGTCCGCACCGCCGAGGCGTTCCGCGACGGGGTCGGCATCACCGGCGTGGTGCTCTCCAAGCTCGACGGCGACGCTCGCGGCGGTGCCGCGCTGTCGGTGCGCGAGGTCACCGGGCAGCCGATCCTCTTCGCGTCCACCGGTGAGAAGCTGGAGGACTTCGACGTCTTCCACCCCGACCGGATGGCCAGCCGGATCCTCGGCATGGGCGACGTCCTCACTCTGATCGAGCAGGCCGAGCAGGCCTTCGACTCCGATCAGAAGGAGAAGATGACCGCCAAGCTGATGGGCGGCGAGCAGTTCACCCTGGAGGACTTCCTCGATCAGCTCATCGCGGTCCGACGGATGGGCCCGATCGCCAACGTGCTGGCCATGATGCCGGGCATGGGGCAGATGAAGGACCAGCTCGCCGAGCTGGACGACACCCACTTCGACCGGGTCACCGCGATCATCCGGTCGATGACCCCGGGCGAGCGGACCAACCCGAAGATCATCAACGGCTCCCGCCGGGCGCGTATCGCCAACGGCTCCGGGGTCACCGTGATGGACGTCAACCAGCTGCTCAACCGCTTTACCGACGCGCAGAAGATGATGAAGCAGATGGGCGGCATGATGGGCCTGCCCGGCGGTGGCCGGCGCAAGGCGACCAAGTCGCCGAAGAACAAGCGCAAGGGCACCAAGGGTGGCGGTCGGCCGCGTACGGGAGCGGGTGCCGGAGCCGGGATGCCGGGCGGCTTCCCGGGTGGCATGCCGCAGCTCCCGCCGGGGATGGACCCGAACGACCTCGCCGGTGGCCAGGGCCTTCCGCCCGGCTTCAAGCTCCCGAAGATCGACTTCAACAAGCTTGGCAAGGGCGACAACCGCCCCCGCTGACGTCCGTGCCGGTCGAGGGCGACCTGCTCGCCCCCGACCGGGCGTGATCGGGTAGGACTGTGCGCATGGCTCTTCACGTGCGCGGTGTGCTGCTCCCCGACGACGAGGTCCGGGATCTCTGGCTGGTCGGGGACCGGGTGACCTTCACTCCGGTGCCCGGTGCGGAGACGGTCGTCGACGGCGGCTTCGTCCTGCCGGGGTTGGTCGACGCGCACTGCCACATCGGCATCGCCCGAGGCGGCGCCCCGATCACCTCACTCGACCAGGCCCGCGAGTTGGCCCACATCGACCGGGACGCCGGCGTGCTGGCGATCCGCGACGCCGGGTCGCCGTACCCGTACCCCGAACTCGACGACGAGCCGGACCTGCCGCGACTGGCCCGCGCCGGCCGGCACGTCGCGCCGCCGAAGCGCTACCTGCGGGACATCGGCGTGGAGGTCGACGCCACCGAGGTGGCCGCGACGGTGGCCGCCCAGGCGCGGGCCGGCAACGGCTGGGTCAAGCTGGTCGGCGACTGGATCGACCGGGGTGTGGGTGACCTCGCGCCGGCCTGGGACGCGGACACCCTCACCGCGGCCGTCCAGGCCGCCCACGCCGCCGGGGTACGCGCCGCGGTGCACACCTTCTCCGAGTCGGCGGTCGAGATCATGGTGCGGGCCGGGGTGGACTCGGTGGAGCACGGCACCGGGCTCAGCCTGGACCTGATCGACGAGATGGCCCGGCGGGGCACTGCACTGATCCCCACAATGATCAACATCGCCACCTTCGGCGGCATCGCCGAGCAGGCGAGGGGCAAGTTCCCCGGGTACGCGGAGCACATGCTCGCGCTGCGCGACGGTTTCCCCGAGGTGGTGCGTGCCGCGTACGAGGCGGGGGTGCCGATCTACGTGGGCACCGACGCCGGAGGCGGCATCGACCACGGCCTCGCCGCCGAGGAGATGCTTCTGCTGCACGAGCAGGCCGGCATGGCGCCCATCGACGTACTCGCCGCCGCCTCCTGGGGCTCCCGACAGTGGCTGGGCTTCCCCGGCCTGGTCGAGGGTGGCCTCGCCGACCTGACCGTCTACCCCGAAGACCCCCGCCGCGACCTGCGCGTCGTCCGCGCCCCCTCCCGCACGATCCTGCGCGGCCAGGTAGTGCGCTGACCCCGCGCCGTGCCCCGGCGCGCCGTGCCCCGGCGCGCCGTGCCCCGGCCAGGGGAGGCAGCAACATCGGGGATGTTGCTGTCTCCCGCGCGCCGGAGGCAGCAACATCCGGGAAGTTGCGGGCGCGGCGCCGCTCGGCGGTCAGTGCGGGGGCGGCGGGCGGGGTCAGCGGGCTGGGCGGATGGCGGCGCTGAAGAGGTGTACGGCCAGGTCGGCGAGGGCCGTGGCGGTCTGGTCGATCGGCGCGCGGGGGAGCACGATGTGGCTCACCACCAACCGGACGATCGTGTCGGCGGCGAAGGCCAACGCGGCCTGGTCCGCTCCGGGAAGGTGATCGCCGGCCCACTCGATGAGCGCCCCGGACGCCTCGGTGAGCACCACCTCGGCCCGCGTGGTGAGGTACGGAAGCAGCTCGTCCGAACCACCTCGGGCGCTGGTCAGGATGGCCTTGACCAGCGGGTTGTCGGCTGCCGCGGCGAGGGTGTGCGCGATCGCGGCGTACGCGCCGGTCCGTACGTCGGTCCCGTGCGCGAGCAGGGCGGCACGGACGTCGCCGACGAAGCGGTCCACCTCGCGGCGGGCGAGTGCCTCGGCCAGCCCGGCCTTGTTGCCGAACTCGTTGTAGACGGTCTGCCGGCTCACTCCCGCCGTGGTGGCCACGCCGCCCATCCGGACCGCGTCCCAGCCGGCGGCGATGGTCTGCGCGCGGGCGGCGTCCACGATCGTGTCGCGCAGCCGCTGACGCGGCGAGTCCGTCGTTGCAGTCATGATGGTCGAATTCTAGGGGCCGCGCGGCCCGCCCGCCCAGAGCGCATGGCCCGCCCGCCCAGAGCGCATGGCCCGCCCGCCCAGCGCGCATGGCCCGCCCGCCCGACGTGCGCCACCGGCCGGCCAGCGAACGCCGTCGAGCCGCCCACCGGCCGCCGTCGAGTTGTCCAGCGCCGTCACCACCGACGCCGCGAGCGTGCGCAACAGCCACCAGAAGGGGCTGCGACACGGCGCTGCGGCTCCCGGGCGCGGTGTCGCCCCGCGTGACGCATAGGATGTGCGGTCATGGCACGCGTGCTCACTCCCCGTGCGGAGGATTTCCCCCGCTGGTACCAAGACCTGATCGCCAAGGCAAAGCTGGCCGACAACGGCCCGGTTCGCGGCACCATGGTCATCCGACCGGCCGGCTACGCCATCTGGGAGCGTATGCAGGCCGAGATGGACGCCCGGATCAAGGCGGCGGGTGCGGAGAACGCGTACTTCCCGCTCTTCATCCCGGAGAGCTACCTCAAGCGTGAGGCCCAGCACGTCGAGGGCTTTTCGCCGGAGCTGGCGGTCGTCACCCACGGTGGTGGCAAGCCCCTGGCCGAGCCGATCGTGGTGCGCCCGACCAGCGAGACGGTCATCGGCGAGTTCATGGCCAAGTGGATCGACTCGTACCGGGACCTGCCGCTGCTGCTCAACCAGTGGGCGAACGTGGTCCGGTGGGAGCTGCGCCCGCGGCTCTTCCTGCGTACCAGCGAGTTCCTCTGGCAGGAGGGTCACACCGCGCACGCCACCCGCGAGGACGCCCGGGCGTACGCGCGGAAGATCCTGCACGAGGCGTACGAGGACCTGATGGTCAACGTCATCGGCATTCCGGTGGTGGTGGGCCTGAAGACGACGCGCGAGCGGTTCGCCGGGGCGACGGCCACGTACACCTGCGAAGGCATGATGGGTGACGGCAAGGCGCTGCAGTTGGGCACCAGCCACGAGCTGGGCCAGAACTTCGCCAAGGCGTTCGACATCAGCTATTCGTCCAAGGAGGGCGGCCGGGAGCACGCCTGGACCACCTCCTGGGGCACGTCCACCCGGATGCTGGGTGGCCTGATCATGGCGCACGGCGACGACAACGGTCTGCGCGTGCCGCCGAGGCTGGCCCCGATCCAGGCGTACGTCATGATCGTCAAGGACGGCGAGGGTGTCGCCGAGGCGGCGGCCAAGCTGCGCGACGGCCTGCGTGACGCCGGTGTCCGGGTCGCGCTCGACGACCGGACCGACACCGCCTTCGGCCGCCGGGCCGTCGACGCCGAGCTGCGTGGCTATCCGGTACGCATCGAGGTCGGCCCCCGGGACCTGGCCGTCGGCAACGCGACGGTGGTGCGCCGCACCGACGGCTCGAAGTCCCCGACGCCGGTGGCCGACGTGGTCGCCGCTGTGCTGGCCGCGTTGGAGACGGACCAGCAGGTGCTGCACGACCAGGCGTTGGCCAACCGCGAGTCGCGCACGGTGGAGGTCGCCACGCTGGCCGAGGCGATCGAGGCCGCCGCGAACGGCTGGGCACGGGTGCCGTGGTCGGCGGTCGGCGTGGCCGGCGAGGCCGAGGCGAACGGTCAGGGCGTCACGGTGCGCTGCCTGCTGCGCGCCGACGGCTCGGTACCGGACTCCGAGGACGAGCCCGACCTGGTCGCCATCCTCGCCCGCGCCTACTGAGGTGTAGGGAAGCCTGGGCCGGCGCGCGTGGGCATCCTTCTCCACGCCGGCGGCAGAGGAAGAACAACCCGAAGGTGGGTGCGGTGCGCTTCGAGCCGGGTCGGCTGATCATGCATCGGAACGTGCGGCACGGTCGGATCGGGTGGGTCCGGCCGGGCCGCGTGGTCAGCGACGACGACCGGGGTCTGCTGGTGTGGATCGCCCGGGACTCCCCGGTGGCCCACGAGGTGACCGAGGCCGGGCTGGGGATGCGGGCGATGCCGTTCGCCCAGTGGATCTCGTCGTCGTACCGCTTGGCGCACGGGCGCTGGAACGGGCCGCCGCTGCTGAAGTTCCTGCCCACCGGGGCGGCGCACTCCGTCTGGTGGTTCCGCGACGCGCAGGGCCGGTTCGCCAACTGGTACGTCAACCTGGAGGAGCCCGGTGTCCGCTGGGACGACGGTCCGGTGGCCGGCGTCGACGTGGTGGACCAGGACCTGGACGTGGTGGTGCGACCGGACCTCAGCTGGGACTGGAAGGACGAGGACGAGTTCGTCGAGCGGCTCGCCTTCGGCGACGACTACTGGGTGACCGACGAGAAGGCGGTCCGCGCCGAGGGGGAGCGGGTGATCGCGCTCGCCGAGGCCGGCGAGTTCCCGTTCGACGGCACCTGGTGCGACTTCACACCCCCACCAGACTGGGACGTACCGGATGAACTTCCACCTGGATGGGACCGTTCGCCGGTGCGCTGAGAGGTGTCCCGCGTCACCGGTGACGCGGTGTCCGGGTCCGATGCGTGCGATCGGCATCGGATCTGGCAGAATGGGTCGCTGGTATCCGGCGCGCGTCCGGCGCCCTCTAACCCGGGCACGTCGCTAGTCCACCGAGTAGTCTCCGGCCCAACCCCACGGGTCCGGTCGGCGCTCACCCATGCACACCGCCCGCACGGGCCGGTGAGATCGCAACAGGAGCGAAACAACTGTGGCCGTAAAGATCCGGCTCCTGCGGATGGGCAAGATCCGCAACCCGCAGTACCGCATCGTCATCGCCGACTCGCGCACCAAGCGTGACGGTCGGGCGATTGAGTTCGTCGGGATTTACCAGCCGAAGGAAGACCCTTCGATCATCGAGGTCAAGTCGGAGCGGGTCCAGTACTGGCTGTCCGTCGGCGCTCAGCCGAGCGAGGCGGTGCAGCGGCTGCTGGAGCTGACCGGTGACTGGCAGAAGTACAAGGGCCTGCCGGCCCCGCCGCCGCTCCTGGTCGCCCCCGAGCGGGCCGACCGCAAGGCTGTGTACGAGGCTGAGTCGAAGGCCGCCGCCGGGCTCGCCCCGGAGACGCCGGCCAAGCCGGCCAAGAAGGCCGCCAAGACCGCTGAGGCTCCGGCCGAGGCGCCCAAGGCTGAGGCTCCGAAGACCGAGGCTCCGGCTGAGGCTGCGAAGACCGAGGCTCCGGCCGAGGCTCCGAAGGCTGAGGCTCCGGCCGCCGCTGCCGACGCCGGTGAGCAGGCCTGACATGCCTCTGCGTCCGGCGTTGGAGCACCTGGTCAAGGGCATCGTCGACCACCCGGACGACGTCCGGGTGCGGATGGTCGATTCCCGTCGGGGCAAGCGGCTCGAAGTCCGCGTGCACCCCGAGGACCTCGGCACGGTGATCGGGCGGTCCGGCCGGACCGCCAAGGCGCTGCGCCAGGTGATCGGCTCCATCGGCGGGCGCGGGGTACGCGTCGACATCGTCGACTCGTACTGATGCAGCTCGTCGTTGGCAGGATCGGCAAGCCGCACGGCGTCCGCGGTGAAGTCACCGTGGAAGTGCGGACCGACGAGCCCGAAGCACGGTTCGCCCCCGGCACAGTGCTGCGCACTGAGCCGGGGGCGATGCCCCCGCCCACAGCCCCGGAAGACGAGCCCGGCGTTCCGTTCCGGGTTCCGGCGGAGCTGACCATCGAGGAAGCCCGCTTCCACCAGGGCCGGGTGCTGATCGCGTTCGCTGGGATCCCGGACCGCAACACCGCAGAGGCGCTGCGCGGCACCCTGCTCGTGGTGGACAGCGCCGATGTGACCCCGCCGGACGACCCGGAGGAGTTCCACGACCACCAGCTCGTCGGGCTGGCCGTGGTCACCCCGACCGGTGAGCGGCTGGGCGAGGTGGCCCGGATCGACCACGCGCCGTCCTCGGACCTGCTGGTCCTGCGACGCTCCGAGGGGCGTACCGCGTTGATCCCGTTCGTCCGGGCGATCGTCCCGGAGGTCGACCTGGCCGGTGGACGTGTGATCGTCGACCCGCCAGCCGGACTGCTCGATCTCTAGGATCACCCCGCTATGCGCGTCGACGTCGTGTCGATCTTTCCGGAATACTTCGCCCCGCTCGACCTGTCGCTGATCGGGCGGGCGCGGGCCAACGGCGTACTCCAGCTTGCCGTGCACGACCTGCGGACCTGGACCCACGACGTGCACCGCACCGTCGACGACACTCCCTACGGCGGCGGGCCGGGGATGGTGATGCGTCCGGAGCCGTGGGGTGAGGCGCTGGACGCGCTCGCGCCGGCCGACGCCCCGCCACCCCGGTTGCTGGTGCCGTCGCCGGCCGGTGCCCCGTTCACCCAGGCCATGGCTCACGAGCTGGCCGCCGAGTCGCATCTGCTCTTCGCCTGCGGCCGGTACGAGGGCATCGACCAACGTGTTCTGGCGCACGCCGCCACCCGGATGCCGGTCACCGAGGTCTCACTCGGTGACTACGTCCTCTTCGGTGGCGAGGTCGCGGTGCTGGTGATCCTGGAGGCGGTCACCCGGTTGCTGCCGGGGGTGCTGGGCAACGCGGGCTCGCTGGACGAGGAGTCGCACGCGCACGGGCTGCTGGAGGCGCCGATCTACACCAAGCCGCCGAGCTGGCGCGGGCACGACGTGCCCGAGGTGCTCCGCTCGGGTGACCACGGCAGGATCGCCCGTTGGCGGCGCGAGGAGGGTCTGCTGCGCACCGCCGCCCGTCGTCCTGACCTGCTCGCCGCGCTGCCCGCCGATCGGCTCGACAAACGGGACATCGCGGCCCTGGACCAGGCCGGATTTCAGCTGCCGGCGGGGGATGTGGCAAAGTAGGGGGGTTGCCGCATCCGTCCGCGCCCGCGGGCGGCTGCGAGGATCCCCGACCGGGGTCGGCCCGCCGACGTCACCCGGGGATCAGAATCACCCACCCGCGCACCGAGTGACGGTGCGCCGTGAGCCTTACGAGGACGCAGCGATGAACATCCTGGACGCCCTTGACGCCCAGTCGAAGCGGACCGACCTTCCCGACTTCCGGGCCGGTGACACCGTCAAGGTGCACGCCCGCGTCGTCGAGGGCAACCGGTCCCGTGTCCAGATCTTCCAGGGCGTCGTGATCCGCCGCCAGGGTGACGGTCTGCGCGAGACCTTCTCGGTCCGCAAGGTCAGCTTCGGCGTCGGCGTCGAGCGGACCTACCCGATCAACGGCCCGGGCATCGACCGGATCGAGATCGTGACCCGCGGTGCCGTGCGCCGCGCCAAGCTCTACTACCTGCGCGAGCTGCGCGGCAAGAAGGCCAAGATCAAGGAGAAGCGGGAGAAGCAGCCCAGCTGACTTCCCGCTCACCACGCCGCCTGAGCTGTGCGTATGCCGTACCGACCAGACCGCACTACCCTGGTCGTACGGGCGCAGCGAGGCGGCGGCCCCGCCCACGTGGCGGGCAGCCGTCCACTACCGCCCGTGGAGCCTCGACGAGGCTCCCGGGCGGTAGTGCTTCTGTGGACCGGGGAGTGGCGTGGTGCAGACGCTTGACGAGGACGGCACCGTCGATCCGTGGCGCCGGCGGGCTCGCCGTGCCCGCCGCCAGATGCCTCTCTGGCAGGAGCTCCCGCTGCTGCTGGTGGTCGCGTTCTGCCTCGCGGTGCTGATCCGCACCTTCCTGCTCCAGGCGTTCTTCATCCCGTCCAGCTCGATGGAGGACACGCTCCTCATCGGGGACCGGGTGCTGGTCAACAAGGTCGTCTACGACGTACGCGACCCGCAACGCGGCGAGGTGGTGGTCTTCCGGGGCACCGACCGCTGGGCGCCGCAGGTCGACGAGCAGCCGGCGCCCGGCGTCGCCGGCAAGCTCACCCGCACCGTCGGTGACCTGGTCGGGGTGAGTCGCCCCGGCGAGAAGGACTTCATCAAGCGCGTGATCGGTCTCCCCGGCGACCGGGTCAAGTGCTGCGACAGCCAGGGTCGGGTGACCGTCAACGGCACGCCGCTCAACGAGCCGTACGTGCTGCGGGACTCCCCGCTGGACCTGCCGCCCAACCCGGCGGAGTGCCGCTCCCGGCGCTTCGACGAGGTCGTCGTACCGCCCGGTCAGATCTTCGTGATGGGTGACCACCGCGAGGTCTCGCAGGATGCGCGCTGCCAGGGCCCGGTGCCGATCGACAACGTGGTCGGGCGGGCCTTCATCGTGGTCTGGCCCTCGTCGCGGTGGACTTCGCTGTCGGTGCCGTCGACGTTCGACGACGTGTCCGCGCCGGCGACGGCGTCTCCCGGCGCACCCCCGGTGCAACCGACCCCGCAGGGCGGTGTGCTGCTGATACTCCCGTTGGCAGCCGCACTGCGTGGTTCCCGCGCGTTCCGGTCGGTGGCGTCCAGTTCGGCAACGTAGGCTCCTTGGCGTGATTGACGAGCAGACCGACAAGCCCCGCAGCTCCTTCTGGAAGGAGCTGCCGATCCTGCTGGGTGTGGCGATCCTGGTCGCGGTGCTGGTCCGCGCCTTCGTGCTGCAGACCTTCTTCATCCCCTCCCCGTCCATGGAGAACACTCTCAAGATCGACGACCGGGTGCTGGTCAACAAGCTGGTCTACGACTTCCGATCGCCGCACCGCGGCGAGGTGATCGTGTTCAAGGCTCCGACCGCCTGGAGCGGCAACCCCGACGGTGAGGACTTCATCAAGCGGGTGATCGGCGTCCCCGGTGACCACGTGGTCTGCTGCGACCCGGAGGAACGGCTGATGATCAACGGCAAGTCGTTGGACGAGCCGTACATCTTCTCGATGGACGGCATCCGCGACAAGCCCGCCGATCAGGAGTTCGACATCACCGTGCCGAAGGGCCGGCTGTGGGTGATGGGCGACCACCGCTCGGCTTCCGGTGACTCCCTGGAGCACTGGCAGCAGTCCGGGCAGAACATCACCGAGGCCACGATCCCCGAGGACGACGTCGTCGGTCGGGCGTTCACCGTCTTCTGGCCGGTGAGTCGGGCCACCTGGCTGACCGTGCCGGACCAGTTCGACGGCATTCCCAAGCCGTAGGCCGCCCGGGGCGTGGGCGATCCGCCGCCGGTCTGGCAGGCTGGGGCGGTGACCGTGAGCGCGAGGAGTGAGCCTGCGAGCCCCGCAGCCGCGAGCAGTGCCGACCGTGCCTATACCCCTCGACGCGCCGCCCGCGTGCTGCTCGTCGACGCGGCCGGCCGGGTCCTGCTGTTCGAGGGCTTCGACCCGGCCCGACCAGGGCACCGCTACTGGTTCACCCCCGGCGGTGGGCTCGACCCGGCGGAGTCCCCGGCAGCCGGCGCGGCACGGGAGCTGGCCGAGGAGACCGGGTTGCGGCTCGACCCGGCCGAGTTGGGCGAGCCGGTCTGGTGCGACACGACCGAGTTCACGTTCGACGGCACCTGGTACCGCCAGGAACAGGACTTCTTCCTTTTCCGGGTGCAGTCCTGGCAGGTGGACACCACCGGCTTCAACGACATCGAGCAGCGCAGCATCGCCGATCACCGCTGGTGGCTTCCCGCCGAGTTGGCGGTCAGCGGTGAGCGGTTCTATCCCCCCGAGCTGCCCGTCCTGCTGACCCGGCTGGGGCAGTCGACCGGCGCGGGCCAGGGCGAGGCGTCGTGCTGACCCCGCCGCGCACCGTCGTGCGCCGCGAGGCCGGCCTGTACGCCCTGGAGCGAGCGCTCCAGCGGCGCGGCTTCCGGCACGTCGCCGGCGCGGACGAGGCGGGCCGGGGCGCGTGTGCCGGTCCGCTGGTCGCCGCCGCGGCGGTGCTGCCCGAGGGGCGGCGCGGCGAGATCGAGGGGCTGGCCGACTCGAAGCTGCTCACCCCGGCGAGCAGGGAACGGGTGTACGCGGAGGTGGTGGACCGGGCACTCGCGTACGCCGTGGTGGTCATCCCCGCGGACGAGGTCGACGCCCGGGGGCTGCACGTGTGCAACCTGGCGGCGATGCGTCGGGCGCTCGCCTCCCTCACCACCCGCCCGGAGTACGTGCTGACCGACGGCTTCGGCGTGGACGGCCTGGGCGTGCCCGGCCTGGCGGTGTGGAAGGGTGACCGGGTCGCGGCGTGTGTGGCGGCGGCCAGCGTGCTCGCCAAGGTCACCCGGGACCGGATCATGGTGGAGCTGGACGGGGTGTTCCCGGCGTACGGCTTCGCCGAGCACAAGGGTTACATCACCCCGGAGCACTCCGCTGCGCTGCGGGAGCACGGGCCGTGCCGGGAGCACCGGTTCTCGTACGTCAATGTCGCCGCGGTCTCCGGCCGCGACGGCCGGCCGCCGCGGGCCCGACGGCCCGGCGGCCACGCGCTGGAAGAGCCGATGGAGCGCTCCTGGGCGTCAGGGGGTACCGTCGGCGTGGCGTTGGGCGAGCAGCCTCGGCCTCCGGCGCCGGTGGGGGAAGATGTGGCCATGGAAGGCGGAGTGCGATGAGCGCGGAAGATCTCGAGAAGTACGAGACCGAGATGGAGCTGCAGCTCTACCGGGAGTACCGCGACATTGTCCGCCAATTCTCGTACGTGGTGGAGACGGAACGTCGGTTCTACCTGGCCAACCAGGTCGACCTGCATGTGCGCAACTCCGACGGCGAGGTCTACTTCGAGGTCGAGATGCACGACGCCTGGGTGTGGGACATGTACCGTCCTGCCCGCTTCGTGAAGAACGTCCGGGTGATGACCTTCAAGGACGTCAACGTCGAAGAGCTGGAGAAGCCCGACATCTCGCTGCCCGCCGACTCCGGCTTCGGCGGCTGACCGCACCCACGCCGACCGGCCGCACCACGGGCCCCCCACCCGCGGTGTGACCCCTGCCGCCGATCACTCGGCCGGCACCAGGTCACTCGGCCGGCACCACGACCTCGACCCGCTGCACCAGGTTGTTGGCGAAGCCGCCACGGTTCCACGGCTGCTCGACCGGCTGGGTGCGACCCGACGCGTCGGTCGCCCGGGCACCGAGCACGTGCCGGCCCGGCGTGGCGGACCACTCGTAGCGCCACCGCCGCCAGGCGAAGTCGCCGCCGTCCGCCGGGTCCAACTCGGCCGGCGCCCAGCTCTGCCCACCGTCGGTGGTGACCTCCACGGAGACCACCGGCGCGTGCCCCGACCAGGCCCGTCCGTCCACCGTGCACGGCCCGGGCCGCAGCACCCGGCGGCGGGACATGAAATCGGGGAAGCCAGGCGGGCGGACCAGCGCGCGGGGTTCGATCCGGGTGACCGGAACGCCCGGGTCGTCAGCGTCGGTGCGCACCCGGTACGCGACGGCGTTCTGGTAGCCCTCGAACGGCTCGGTGCGGATCTCGACCGACTGGAGCCATTTCACGTGCGCCATGCCATACCAGCCGGGCACGATCAGCCGAAGCGGGGCGCCGTGCTGCGGCAGCAGGGGAGCGCCGTTCATCTCGTACGCCAGCAGCACCTCCTCGCGCAGCGCGTCGGCGACCGGAAGGGCCCGCTGGTAGTCCTGCTCGACCCCACGCTCGACGCCGTGGTCGGCGCCGGTGAAGACCACGTCCACCGCGTCCGGCCCGAGGCCCGCCTCCCGCAGCAGCGGAGCGAGGGGGGTGCCGGTCCACTCGGCGTTGCCGACCGCCTCGACCAGCCAGGGCTGGCTGACCGGCCGGGGGTGCAGCAGGGCTCGCCCGTTGCCGGCGCACTCCAGGGTCACCTGCTGGGTGACCCGTGGCCGCTCACGCAGGTCGGCGAGGGTGACCGTCAGCGGGCGGTCCACCGCGCCGCCGATGGTCAGCGTGTGCGCCGCCGGGTCGACGTCCGGGATGTCGTAGTGGATCAGCAGGTAGTGCAACCCGGCCGGGGTGACGTCGTAGCGCAGCGCCTCCAACGGGATGCCGTGGTTGCGGGCGGCGAGCTGCAACTCCTCGGCGCTGATCGCCTCGTCCGGCTCCGCAAGCCGGGACGGGCCGCTCACGTCGGCCACCGTCGGCGTCCGGTCATCGACAGTGGTCATGCCTGGGCCTCCCCGGTCCACACGGCGGCACCCGCCGTACGCGGACCAGCCTAGGCCCTCCCTGGCAGCACGAACATGGCCCGGGGGACGGTGGGGTGAGGTCAGCGGGGGAGGAGGAGACTGGCGCCGGTTCGGCCGAACAGTCCCGGTGGAGGCTCCCAGTGCTCGCGGATGAGGAATTCTGGCGACTCGTCGACATGTTGGGCGGTCAGCCCGAGGTCCAGGACGACCGTCCGTACGAGCGGTTGACCTCGGTGCTGTCGGAGCAGCCGGTGGAGCGGATCGTCGACTTCGCCGAGGCGCTGGCGTTCAAGCTCCACCAACTGGACCGTCGGGTGCTGGCCCAGGCTGTCCTGCCCGGCGCCGACCGACTGTCCGATGACGACTTCCTGTATGCGCGGTGCGCGGTGGTGGTGGCGGGACCAGCGGCCATGGCTGCCGTGCTGGCGGATCCCGCAGCGTTCGACCGCTTCACCACCGTCGAGGCCGCTCATGCGGAATCGATCCTCGACGTCCCCTCCGACGCCTACCAGAAGGCGACCGGGAAGGAGTGGGACCACGTCGAGGAGTACGACTACGAGACCGGCTCGAACGAGCCGTGGTGGTGACCGGGCCGTAGCAGATCCTCGGCATCACTGGGTGGTCGTCCACAGGACCTCCGGTTGTCCCCAGGTCCGCAGGCCGGGCTGGCGGACGACCCGGCTTCGGTCGGAGGCTGCCGTCATGCGACCCCCATCCGTCCCGCGCATCGGCCGGGTCCGCCATGCCGGGCTGCTCCGCGCCGCGCTTGTCCTCGCGCTGATCGTCCAGCTCGGCGGGTTGGTCGAGGCGACACCCCGCGAACCACCGACGCCGGCCGTGCCGGTCGCGGCGGCCCTGCCGTCCGCCCCGCAGCACGCCGGGCGGTTCCGCTGGCCGGTCACCGGGGCGCCTCGTCCGGTACGCCGATTCGACCCGCCGCCCCGGCCGTGGCTGCCCGGTCACCGGGGCGTCGACCTGGCCGCGCCGGCCGGAACGGTGATCCGAAGCGCCGGTCCGGGCACCGTGCTCTTCGCCGGTCTGGTGGCCGGGCGACCGGTGATCACCGTGGGGCACGCCGACGGGCTGCGAACCACCCACGAGCCGGTCCGACCCGCCGTACGTCCCGGCCAGCAGGTCACCGCCGGCACGCCGCTGGGCGAGCTGCTGCCCGGACACCCGGGTTGCCCGGCCGCGGCGTGCCTGCACTGGGGCCTGCGCCGTGGCACGGACTATCTGGACCCGCTGGCACTGCTCGGCCTCGGCCCGGTGCGACTGCTGCCGGTCAATCAGGCCGGCCCTCCGCTGCCGGTCCATGAGGCCGGCCCACCGTTGCCGGTCCATGGGGCCGGCCTCGGCGAGGTCAGCGCTGGGCGAGCAGCGCCGGCAGCCGCGCGGCCAGCCGCTCGTACTCGTCGGCGGTGTTGTAGACCTGACCGGTGAGGCGCAACCACCCCCGGCCGTTCCAGCTCATCACCGCCACCTCGGCGGCGAGCCGTTCGCCGATCCGCGCCTGCAACGCCCGCGCCGCGTCGATGGTGGCGGCCAGGCCGGCCGGCAACGGAATGAGGCGCAGAGACACCTCCGGCCCGCCGGGGTCGGGCAGTTGGGCGGGAGGCACCCCCAGCGCGTCCGCGACCACCCGCTGGCCGTACGCGGCGAGCGCGGCGTTGTGCGCCCGCACCCGGTCGACGCCGAGACTGCGCAGCGTGAACAGGCCCGCCGGAGCGGCCAGCCAGGACGTGTAGTCGAGGGTCGCCTGCCACTCGACCCGGGCCGGGAAACCAGACTCCTGCTCCCAGGACACCACCAGCGGCTCGATCCGGTCCCGCCACTGCGGTGCCACCGCCAGCAGGGCGGTCCCGCGCGGGGCGTACGCCCACTTGTGCAGGTTGCCCACCCAGAAGTCCGCGCCGATGCTGGCCACCGTCGTGGACAGCATCCCCGGGGCGTGTGCGGCGTCGACCAGGACCGGTACGCCGTGTTCGCGGGCCACCCCGACGATCGCGGCGGTCGGGAAGAGCTTGGCCGTGGCCGAGGTGAGCTGGTCGACGACGAGCACCCGGGTCCGCCCGGGGCGCAGGCCCGCGCGGATGATCTGCACGAGCTGCTCGTCGCTCGCGGCCAGCGGGATCGGCAGCACCCGGCTGACCGCT
Organism: Micromonospora zamorensis; assembly: GCF_900090275.1. Lineage (NCBI taxonomy): Bacteria > Bacillati > Actinomycetota > Actinomycetes > Micromonosporales > Micromonosporaceae > Micromonospora > Micromonospora zamorensis. Next base: position 647,689 of record NZ_LT607755.1, read on the forward strand.
CCGGTGCGACGGCACTCGCGCTGGATGGCCAGGCTCACCGCCCCGTACCCGTGATCTGTGCTGAGCACCTCGTCGCCGGGTTGCAGACCCAGCGACTGGAGCACGACGGCGACGCCGGTCGTGGTGTTGCCCACCAGGGCGCTGCCGTCGGGGTCGGCACCCAGGAACCCGGCGAGGTGCCGGCGGGTGTGCGCGATCCGGTCGACCAGGCCCTGGGTGAAGAAGCGCAGCGGGTTGGCCTCCATCTCGTCACGCAGCCGCTGCTGGGCCCGCTGCACCCCGATCGGGACCGCGCCGAACGAGCCGTGGTTGAGGTGGCTGACCGCCGGGTCCAGGGAGAAGAGCAGGCGGGCGCCCGGAATGGGTTCAGGGGGCTGCGGGACGCTCACGTGATGATCGTAACCGCCGGGGCCCCCGCCCTCCGGTCCTTGATCAGGCGCGTGGGTGGGCCTGACGGTAGGCGGCGCGCAGCCGCTCCACAGAAACGTGCGTGTAGATCTGCGTGCTGGCCAACGACGCGTGGCCGAGCAGCTCCTGCACGGCCCGCAGGTCCGCGCCGCCCTCCAGGAGGTGGGTGGCCGCCGAGTGGCGCAGACCGTGTGGGCTCGTCCGGGGCAGACCGGCGGCCTCGGCGTACGCACCGACGATCTGACGGGCCGTCGTCGGGTTGAGTCGGCCACCCCTGGCACCCAACAGCAGCGCGTCCCCGGAACGGGCACCCACCAACGCCGGACGGCCCCGACGCAGCCATTCGTCCAACGCCCGCTGTGCGGGCACCCCGTACGGCACCGCGCGCTCCCGTCCGCCCTTGCCGAACACCCGGATCACCCGCCGGCCATGGTCGACGTCCCCGACGTCCAACCCGCACGCCTCGCTGACCCGTACACCGGTGGCGTAGAGCAGCTCCAGCAGCACCCGGTCACGCAGCGGCACGGCCTCGATCTCGGCCGTCTGCGCCGCGCTCGGTGTTGGCCCCGGAGATGGGTCGGTGGGAGCTGGGCTTACGGACGGCGCCGGCCGCACCGGCGGGTTGGTGGGAGCTGAACCCACGGGCGGTGCCTGCCGGGACGGTGCCTCGACCAGGGCGGCGGCCTGGTCGGCGCGTAGGACGCTGGGCAGCTCGCGGTGCGCACGCGGACTCGCCAGCGCCGCACCGACGTCGGCGGAGAGCAGCCCGGCCCGGTGCGCCCAGGCGCTGAACGCCCGTGCCGACGCGGCCCGGCGGGCCAGCGAGGTGCGGGCCGCACCGGTGGTGCGTTGCTTCGCCAGCCAGCTGCGCAGCACCGACAGGTCCAGCGCGCCCAGGTCGACGCAGCCCATCCGGACGGCGTGGTCGAGCAGCGAGACGAGATCGGTGACGTACGCGCGGACGGTGTGCGCCGACCGGTTACGCACCCGGGACAGGTGCTCGGCGAAGTCGTCGACGGCGTCACGCAGCTCGGGCGGTAGTGCCTGGTGCATGGCCCGGGTGCCCCGGTCCGGCCGGCTCATCGTGGCCGCGTCGGCTTGCGGACCGGTCCATCGGCCCCGGCACCTTCACTGGCAGCTGGCACGGCACCAGCCTACGGCCGAACGACGAGGGTCACCGGCCCCCACGGTGCCGGTGTTCGTCGGGCCTCGACTATCGCCTGTTGGACCTCCTGATCAGCACCACCACCAGGCCGGCAATGAGCACGGCGGACGTGAAGAGACAGCACAGCACCGTGATGTGCCACGGCTTGACAGCACCCATGACCGGGCACCGTACCGGTAGGAGCGACATCTCAGTGCCCCCACGCTGGCGCCCTCAGGCCGACCCGGACGTCATCGCCGCCGTCGTGCGCTTCGGTCGGGAGCGCGGGATGAGGGCGTAACCGCCGTCGCGACGAACCACCATGGACAACTCCTCCAGGAGAGACAACTTGCGCAACGCGGTCCGCAGGTCGACACCCGCGCGGGCGGCGAGGCGGTCCACGCCCATCGCGCCTCGCTGCGGCAGCGCCTCCAGCAGTGACCGCGCGTCGTCGTCGAGCGCGTCGGCGGGCCGTTGCGGGCCGCGCGTCAACGGAGCCAGGTCCGCGCCGATCCGGCCCACCTCCTCAAGGACGTGCGCCAACCCGGTGACCAGCCGAGCCTTGGGGAACTCGCGGAGGAACTCGTGCGCGCCGACGGACATCGCCGAGGTCACCGGCCCAGGCACCACCATGGCCACCCGGTTGGTGTAGATGGCTCGCCGCGCGGTCTGCGTCGCGCCACTGCGTGCCGACGCCTCCACCAGGACGGTGCCCCGGGTGCCTGCGGCGATCACCCGGTTGCGGATCAGAAACCGGGGCCGCAGGGGTTCGGCACCGGGCGGCCACTCGCTGACCAGCAACCCGGTGTCGGCGATCCGGTCGAAGAGTGCGGCGTTGCCCATCGGGTACGGCCTGTCCAGCCCACAGGCGAGCACCGCGACGGTCAGGCCGCCGGCGTTGAGGGCACCCCGGTGGGCGGCGGCGTCGATGCCGAACGCGCCACCGGACACGACCGTCCAGTCCCGCTCGGCGAGCCCGTAACCCAACTCGGTCGCGACGTGCTGCCCGTAGCCGGTGGCCGCCCGCGCCCCGACCACGGCCACCGAACGATCCAGGGCCTCGCCCAACGGCCAACTTCCGCGTACCCAGAAGCAGAGCGGCGGGGCGGTCTCCACGTCCACCCGGCGGGTGACATCCGGCAGGCGCAGCTTGGCCAGGACCGCGACCTGGGCTGGCCACTCCTCGTCGTCCGGCGTGACCAGGCGTGCTCCGAGCCGGTCCGCGCGCTCCAGCGCCTCGGCCGCCACCGCCCGGGCGTCGCCGGCCGCCGTCCGGGCGGCCACCGTGCTGTGCAGCCAACCGTCCGGGCTGCCGCCGTCGAGCAGCAGGTCCAGGGTCGCCACCGGGCCGTGCCGTTCGACCAGTCGGTGCACCGCGCGGGTGCCCGGCTCGGCCAGCCAGGTCAGGGCGACCCGGGCCAGCCGCCGTTCGTCGTCGGCGCTCATGTCGCTTCTCCCGTCCGGAGTTGGATCGCTTCCCGCACGTCGTCCAGGTCCGGCCGATCCCGGCCGTCCAGGTCAGCGATGGTCCAGGCCATCGCAAGGATGCTTAGATCGCAGACGTGGATGCACTCTCGTACGCACGCGCCAGCCAGGACAGGACCGGCGAGGAGCTGTCCGTCGCCCGTCAGCACGAAGACCACCGCGCCCTTGCCGACTCCCGCCAGGCGACGATCACCCGCGAGCTGACAGACAACGACGTGAGCGCTGCCGGCAAGCGGAAGCGCCCGGACTTCGAGGTCGGTCTGGAGTTGGTCCGCAAGGGTGAGGCTCGCGTCATCATCGCCACCGACATGAGCCGCCTGACCCGGGGCAAGGCCAGGGACGAGGTACGGCTGCTGGAGCTGGGCCTGGAGACGGGCCTCCAGCTCTGGTTCGTCCGTGCTCCCGACCTGGACCTCAGCACGGCGGCCGGCCGGCTCACCGCGTCCATCCTGATCGCTGCGGCGCGGCACGAGATCGAGCAGAAGTCCGAGCGCCAGCGGCGGGCGGCGCGGCAGGCCGCAGAGCAGGGCCGCCGGATCGGTGGCCGCCGACCGTTCGGCTACGAGGCGGACGGCGTGACGATCCGGGAGGCCGAGGCCCAGGCCATCCGGGACGCCTACGACGCGGTGCTGACCGGCGTGCCGATCGGCCGGATCGCCGCGACGTGGAACGGGCGCGGCCTCACCACGCCGCAGACCAAGCGCGACGGGTCGCCTTCGCCGTGGACCGCCCAGACCGTCCGGCCCGTCCTGCTGAACCCCCGCTACGCCGGCCTGCGCAGCCATGTCACCGAACAGCTCCGGGAGTCGATGGACCCTCGGAAGGCCCGGATCAAGGGGATCGTGGGCAAGGCGGCCTGGAAGGGCCTCGTGGGTGAGGAGACGTGGCGCGCGGTGGTCGAGGTGCTGACCAACCCGTCCCGCCTCACCGGGCCGCGCTCCGGCAAGGGCCTGCTGACCGGCGTCGGGCTCTGCGGGATCTGTGAGGCGACCGTCCACCGTGGCGCGGCCCCGGCCCGTCGTGGTCAGCCCGGCCACACCACGTACCGCTGCCGCGCCTCGTACGGCCACGTAGGGCGTGCGTCCGAGCCGGTGGACCTCTACGTCACGGAGCTGGTGATCGCCCGCCTGGAGCGCCCTGACGCCGCCGCGCTGCTGATCGACCACGACCGGCCGAACGCCCGGGAGCTGGACCGCGAGACAAGGGCGATCAGGGCGCGGCTGGACGCGCTGGCACGGCTGCTCGCGGACGAGGTGCTGGACGAGATCAGCGTGCGCCGCGAGTCCAAGCGGCTGCGCGAGCGCCTGGCCGAGGTGGAGGCGGAGATGGCCGACGCCGGCCGGCTGGACGTCCTGGGGCCGCTGGTCCGGGCGGGCGACGTGCGGGCCGCCGTGCTGGCCCTGGACACCGACCGGCTGCGGCTGGTCATCAACCTGCTGATGACCGTCAAGCTGTTGCCGCCGGGCCGGGGCACGCGCACCTTCCGGCCGGAGTCCGTCGTGGTCGAGTGGCGTTAGTTAGCGAGATAGATAAGCAATTCCGGGGTGGCCTGTGACGTTTCCGCAGGCCACCCTTTGTGTTGTGTATGGCCTGTTCAGACGCATGATCACTCCGTGACTTAGAACACATGTATAGCCAACATGAACAACTCTTGGCATGGCTATTTCACGTCCTCTAGTGTTCATTTCAGCGGCGAGATGCAACGGTTCGCAAGGCCACCGCAGAAGGACTCCTCTCAGTCCTAACGCGCCGCTGGAGCAGCAGTGGAAGACCAGAACTTCTACACCAAGGCGGACCTCGCCAAGAAGTTCAAGAAGACCGAGCAGACCATCCACAACTGGATCAAGGCCGGTCGACTCTGGACCGTGAAGGTGGAGGGCTCAGTCCTCATCCCCGAGTCCGCCGTCCAGGACATGCTGGCGGCCAACGTCCAGCAGCCCACCGGCCTGACCCGCGAGGCGCGTGCCGCCATTACCGAGCTGGTCGCCGCAGCGCCGACGCTGACGCCGGAGAAGGTCGCCCAGCTCCGGCACATCCTCAACGACACCACCTCGGCGGTGGCGTGATGGCGTGCATCTCCTGCGGCTCGCGCCGGCAGACCACGCGAGCGCTGGACCGGATGCTCCAGGCGGAGCGCAAGGTCCGGGAGGTCCCGGCAGACATCGACCTCTACGCCGCCGCAGGGCTCAACCTTGGCGTTGAGCAGCGCACCTCGGCAGGTGCCCGGTGATCGAGTACAGCGACGACGAGGTGGCGAACCTGGCCATCGAGAAGATTCTGGCCGACAAGCAGGCCGAGGCAGAGACGCAGGGGCCGGGCGAGCCGTTCGACTGGAGCGACTGCCCGGAGGCAGCCCCGAGGGAGCCGTCCGCCGAGCAGAGGCAGGCAGGGGAAGTCGTGGAAGCGGGCAAGTTGCCGGCCGTGGACATGCTGCGAGCGGCCCTGGTGGACTCGGACGGCTTGGACGACATCCCAGACCCGGTGCCGCTCATCGGGAACGACATCCTGTTCATCGACTCGATCAACTGGATGGTGGGCAAGCCCGGTCACGGCAAGTCGTTCGCTGCGATCGACATGGCCGGCTGCGTCGCCACCGGATCACCGTGGCAGGGCTACCCCGTACGCCCCGGGCGAGTGCTCTACCTCATCGCTGAGGGCGTCCGGGGCGTCAAGAAGCGCGTGCGGGCGTGGGAGGCCGCGATGGGGCGCAGCATGGAGGACATCGACTTCCTGCCCATCGCGGTGCAGTCCACCAACGCGACCATGTGGGACGGGCTGGTTGCCCTGGCCGCCGAGCGGCAGTACGCCCTGATCGTGTTGGACACCCAGTCCCGGATCACGGTCGGCGTGGAGGAGAACTCCAACACCGAGATGGGCCGGTTCGTGGACCAGGCCGAGAAGCTGCGCAAGGCGTCGGCGGCCTGCGTGCTGATCGTTCACCACATCGGCCGGAACGGGGACACCGGACGCGGCGCGACCGTGTTGGACGGTGCTCTGAGCACCATCATCAAGGTGTCCAAGGACGGCGAGCTGGTGAAGCTGGAATGCACCAAGAACAAGGACGCCGAGGAATGGGACGACCTCACCCTGCGCCTGGTGCCGTACCTGGACTCGGTGGTCCCGGTGGTCGAACTCGGCCCCGGCGGCAGCTCCGGGAAGAGTGCGGCGCACAAGATGGCGCAGGTCTGGTGGGAGAACTTCCAGGGGGACTGGATCAGCGCCTCCAAGGCCATTGACGCCGAGGTCGCCACCAAGTCGACGTTCCACCGTCACGCGAACGCCCTGGCGGGTCAGGGCTTGGTGGAGAAGCAGGAGATCGGCACCACCTACCGATTCAGGCTCACCAGGCACCCCGGCTGACCACCTTTCAAGTGCCCCTGTCCCACCGTCCCACCCTAAAGGGTGGTGGGACGGCTGGGACGGATCAGCGGAGCACTGGGACGCAGTGGGACGACTGGGACGGTCAAGAGAAACCGCAGGTCAGAGCGTTGTGACTGTCCCACTTTCTGTCCCACTCCTGATTACTCAAGATCACGACTCGGGGCCTAGCTGTCCCACAGATAAACGTCGATGGAGGACAAGTGATCGTCATTCGTAGGGACGGGATGTACGCCTGCCCGCTGGTGCTCTGCGACGCCTGCGGCAGGTGGATCACCGGCAAGGGCAACGTCTACTGGATCGAGCCCAAGGGTGTCGGGGACATCGCCAAGGTGTGGTTCGTCCACAAGCCCGGCTGCACCGGATTGGACCGGGTGATCGAGCAGCACACCGGGGAGCACGTCCACGACGAGGACCTGGATACCTGGCTGGACCACCTGCGGCGCAACACCGCCTTGAAGGACACCCATGACTGAGCTGGTGAGTGGTCGGTGGCTGGAGCAGGTGAAGGAGGCCACTGCCAGGCGGGAGCGGACGGCTGAGATGCGCAAGCAGATGTTGGAGCGTCGGCGCAAGGGCTTGGAGCGTAGGCACGCGACGAAGCTCGCGCGGAACCGGGCCAAGTGAGCTGCCGGGGCTGGCGATCCACCCTGCGCCAGCCCCGGCTCAAGCCCTGGGAAGGGAACCCGTGGGGCGAGTCAAGAGGCCAGCACCACCGGAGCCGGCAGGGGAATGGCGGACCTTCGGGGACTGGCGAGAGGTGATCGAGGAGCTGGAGCTGTGCGGGGTGCCGCCCGAGGCGGACTACGAGGAGGCGTGCCTGACCTTGGAGGTCAACGGGAGCTGGGCCAGCCCGGTCTGGGTCAGCACGGCGCAGAACATCCGGGCCGCCTGGGCGGAGGTCGAGAGGACCGAGCCGGTGCTCTCGCCAGCCCCGAGGCACCGGCTCACCGACGAGGACGCCTGCCGCATCCGGGAGCTGTTCGCCACCGGCACGGTGACCAAGTCGCACTTGGCCCGGATGCACGCCGTAGACCCCAGCACGATCCGCGCGGTCATCAGCGGCAAGACGCACAACAAGTCAGTAAGCGAGATGGATTAGAAATGGAGTACGAGATGAGTGACACGGAAGCCTGGCGCGAGGATCTGCTGACCCACGGGGAGATCCAGGTGGACCCGATCCGGCAGCACCGGAGGGGAATGCGGCTGGTGGGTATCGGCATCGTGATGATGGCGCTGTCGCTGCTCTGGGCCGCGATGTGAGCAGGGCCTGGAGGCAGGGCAGTACGACGCGGTGGCGCGCAACGCGGGCGGCTGTGCTGCACAGGGACAAGGAGACGTGCACCATCAAGGCCAAGGGCTGCACCGTGCGGGCTACTCACGTGGATCACATCGTGCCGCGCGAGATGGGCGGCACCGAGGAGATGGACAACCTGCGGGCAGCGTGCGAGCACTGCAACCTGAGCCGCAAGAGGGCTCGCGTTGAGCCCGAGCCAGCACCGAAGCGCGTCAGCAGTTGGTGATCGTTGGGCCGGCCGAAAAGTTCACGAACCCTGGCCGGTCCAACACCCGCTGCCCTGTTTTTTTGTGCGCGATTACGCCAGCTCCAGGGGCGGCCGGACCTTGACGGTGCGGGCCAGGTGGACGGCTCCGGCCATCGCGTACGTACCGTCGATCGGCGCGGAGCCCCGGCGGGTGTAGACCCAGGCGTCGCCGTGCCGGAGCTTCTGGGTCTGGGACACGTGGGCGTTGAGCATGTCGTCGTCCGGGTGCTGAACCTGGCCGGTTATCACCTGCTCCGCCAGGCCCATGCAGACCGCCGGGGTGTCGCCGGTCAGCTCGGCGACCTTGGTCCGCCCCGCCCATGACCGCGAGCCCTTGGCGCGCAGGCTCGCCGCGATGCCCGCCGCCGGGCCGGCCGGGAACCACCCGAACTGCGCGGGCCGTAGCCGCTTCATGATGGCGGGCAGCTCGGCGCGGACGGCGGCCGTACAGCCGAATCCCTGCCACCGCTGGACGACCTCCACGTGGGTGATCCCGTCGATCGTGGCGGCGGCTACCAGGGTGGCGTGCTCGCCGTTCAGAGACACGTCAAGGCACAGACACAGGCGGGTGCGGTACTCGGCCAGGTTGACCGGCTCAGGGCTTCCAGCGGCCTTCCAGGCGTCCGGGTCGATGGCCGGGTCCAGGGTGTCGACGCGCTGGCACATCATCTCGATACGGAACCGGGCCAGCGTCTCCCCTCCGGCGCGCTTCGCCTGTGTGGCCTGCCCGAGCAGCGCGTCCAGTTGCAGCGCCCGGCGGTTGAGGTCCGGGTTCGCGTAGGCCAGCGCCTCCACGTCGGTTGGGTCCGAGCCGGGCGGCGCGCTCCACGAGAACAGGCCCAGGCGGGGGTCGCCCTCCCCTGTCTCAATGAACGCCTGGGCGGCGTCTCCCAGCTCGTGAAGGACCACCGCGCTGTCGTCGCCCTCGTTCGTGATGATCACGGCCTGGGCGTCGGGAACGGCGTTCATGGTGGGGATCAGGGCGTCCCAGGCGTCGCGGTTCTTGTGCTGCCTCAGCTCATCGATGATGGCCCGGTCGATGGTGCGCGACCGGCCGGCGCGGGAGTTCGGCGCACCGAAGAGGTACGACGATCCCAGGCTGTTCCAGAACTCCTCCTCACCGATCTGCTTGTTGATGTGCCGAGCGGGAAGCTCGCGCGCCAGCAGCTCGATGGACTCGGCCATCTTGATCACCTCTTTCCACGACGCCTTTGCGGTGTCACGGGTGGAGTTGATGCCGAAGACGATCGGGACCGTCTCAACGAACATCCAGTACAGCGTCAGGATGCGGCAGAACAGGCTCTTGCCGTTCTGTCGGGCCACCAGGATGAGAGCGATGCGGAACCGGGGCCGGCCGTCAGGCAGCAGCTCACCGATGTGGATGGCAAGCCATCGCTGCCACGGGTCGAGCGGCCAGCCGATCGCCCTGGCGAAGTCGATCAGCTCGTAGCCGAACGAGGCGTTCCGGTCGGTCAGGTCACGGAGCGGCGGCGTCCACAGTCGCGGCTCGACCCTTCCCAGCACGGCGGGCGCGGAGTTCGTCAAGCTCAGAGTCAGCGGGCTTGTCATCGGCGGCCTTCCCGCGCTGAGCGAGCGCGCGAGCGCGCGGGGACATCTGGAGGGCTTCGAGAGTGGTCAAGAGGGCCGGCCCGAGCTTCGCGGCGTCGCCCCCACCGTCCAGCTCGGAGGCATAGAACCGGGCGAGGTCGGCCACGGCGCGGTCGCGCTCGCCGACCGGATGGGCCAGCAGCGCAGCATTCACGGACTCGGCCAGGGCCACAGAACTAGGATACCCCTACCCGGTAGGGGTATCATGATGTTGTGAGCCGGAGCCGGGGTCGTCAGCGTGCACGGCAGCACGCCCGGCAGGCCAAGCCGAGCAACCGGGTCACCTCCGTCAGCGACGAGGTGTTCGCTCAGTTCATCCGTCCGGGCGGACCGGCTGACCTCGCCGGCATCACCGTCTCGCAGGAGTCGATCCTTGGCCTCTCGGCCGTCTTCCGGGCTGTCTCGCTCGTCTCCGGCACCCTCGCCTCACTGCCGCTGCGCACGCTGCGCGAGGGTGAGAACGGCACCCCCGAGCGGGTCACGTCCGTCTTCGATGACCCGGACGGACCGGACGGTCAGACCCAGTTCGAGTGGACCGAAACCCTCTTCGCGTACCTGATGATCCACGGCAAGGCCGGGGCGTTGAAGGTCCGCAACGAGGCCGGCAGCCTCGTCCGGCTGCCGCTGGTGCATCCCGCCTCGTTCACCGAGGAGATGCCGACCGGCGACGAGCGCCCGAGCGGCGGCCTGTGGTTCCGGGTGCAGCTTGAGGGTGGCGAGTCGGTGCGGCTCGACGCGGACGACTTCTGGTACGTCCCGGCGCTGTCGCTGGACGGCGTGGGCGGGATGGGCCTGTTGCAGGCGGCTCGCTTCTCTCTCGGGACGTCTCTCGCTGCCGAGCAGTCCGCCGGGAGGATGTTCACCAACGGCGCGCTCATCTCGGGCCTGGCGTCTCCCGATACCGAGGACGACCTGGACCCGGAAGACCTCCCGATCATCAAGAGGCAGCTCTCCAACGCCACGTCCGGCTCCGAGAACGTCGGCGCAATCGCCCTGATCAACCGGCGGCTCAAGTTCACGCCCTGGACGATGACCGCTGTCGACGCGCAGTTCCTCCAGAGCCGGCAGTTCCAGATCGAGGACGTCGCCCGCTGGACGGGCGTGCCGCCGCACCTGCTGATGCAGACCGAGAAGCAGACGAGCTGGGGCACGGGCGTCGAGGAGCAGAACCGCGCGCTGGGCCGGACGGTGCTCGCGCCGTGGGCCAGTCGCCTTGAGGGTCGCGGGTCACGGCTGCTCGTCCGTCCGCGCTGGATCGAGATCGACTTCACCGGCCTGGAGCGGCCGAGCCCGGACAAGGAGATCGAGTTGCTGATCAAGCAGGTCGGCGCGGGTCTGCTCACCATCAACGAGGCGCGGGCGATCCGCAACCTGCCGCCGCTCCCCGAGCCGGCACCGCCGGTCGACGGCGACCGCGAGGAGGGCAGCGATGCACCGCCAGCCGAGTAACCTCCGGGCGCTGCGGGCGGCGTGGCGTGCTGCGGCCGACGCTGTGACCGAGCGGTCGACGCCCTGCTTCCGCGTGGTCAACGAGGCCAAGGCGACGAAGCTGTACGTCTACGACGTCATCGGTGGCTGGGACAACGATGCCGCCGAGTTCGTCCAGGCGGTGCACGGGCTCGACGTCGATGCCTTCGACCTCCACATCAACTCACCCGGCGGGTTCGTCTTCGACGCCGTGGCGATGTACGAGGCCGTTGCCGAGCACTCCGCTCGGGTGACCGTGAAGGTCGACGGCCTGGCCGCGTCTGCGGCGTCATTCCTGGCGATGGCCGGTGATGACATCGAGATCGCCAAGGGCGGCCGAATGATGATCCACGACGCCCAGGGCGTCGGCATCGGCTCGCCGGCCGAGCTGCGCGAGTACGCCGACCTGCTCGATGAGGTGTCCAACGACATCGCTGGCTACTACGCCGGCCGCGCGGGCGGCAAGCCCGCAGCCTGGCGCACTGCCATGTCAGCGACCACGTGGTACTCGGCGCAGCAGGCCGTGGACGCGAAGCTCGCCGACCGGGTCGCTGGCGGCAAGACCAAGACCGAAGGGCCGGACAACCGGACCCGGCTTATCCAGGCGCGACACCGCGCCCTGACTGCCTGAGGAGGGCAGATGCGCACCATCGAGGAGATCACCGCCGCGATGACCGCGCTCATCGACGGGGCCGCTGACCGCAGCCTCACCGATGACGAGGTCACCAACTACGAGGCCCTGGAAACCGAGCTGCAAGACGCGCAGCGCGACCAGGCCGTCCGCGCCCGCAACGCGGCCTACAACAGCGTGCGTCCGGCCGTCCGGCCGAGTGCCGCTGTCGTGACCCGCGAGGCGCTGCCGTACAACGTCCGCCGGGTCGAGCCGGGCCGCACCATCTTCAACGTCGGGTCCAACGGCTACGACTTCTCGACCGACCTCTTCGCCGTGGTCAACGGCGCGGGCACCGCCGAGGCCGAGAAGCGGGTCAACGCGCTGATCTCGGCCGCGTTCTCGCCGACCAACGACGTCGACCGGGCCGACACCGCGAGCCTCAACCCGAACACCTACCGGGGCGACCTGTGGCAGCCGCAGATGGACTACGCGACTCCGCTCTGGGACATGATCAACAGCGGCCCCACTGACGGCCGCTCGTTCGACGTGCCGAAGTACAACAGCTCGTCCGGCCTGGTCGGTCCGGCCACCGAGGGCACCGAGCCCGAGCCGGGCGCGATGACCGTCACGGACCAGACCATCACGCCGACGCAGGTGTGGGGCAAGGTCGAGATCACCCGTCAGGCCGCGCGCCGGGGTGGCTCGCCGGAGCTGTCCGGCATCATCTGGGACCAGATGCTGCGGGAGTACTTCGAGGACCGGGAAGCCGCAGTGGCGACCTTCCTGAACACTCTCACCGCAGCGGCGGACATCACCCTGACCCCCACGCCGGCCACCACCCCGGACAACGACGACGACCAGCAGACCGTCGCCGACCTGGAGGCGGCGATCTCCGACCTCCAGTTCGCCCGTGGTGGCAACCGCTTCCGGGCCTTCGCCGTCCACCAGCAGCTCTACCGGGTGCTGGCGCGCGTGAAGGACGACGCCGGCCGTCCGCTGTACCCGCAGATCAACCCGCAGAACGCCAACGGCACCACGCAGTCGCTGTACTCGTACATCGACGTCGCGGGCACCCGGGCCGTCCCGGCGTACGCGCTGGGCACGCCGGGCGCGACGGCGGTCAACTCGTGGCTGTTCGACCCGACCAAGGTCCGGGGCTGGGCGTCGGCTCCGGAGCGCCTGGACTGGAACTTCGGTGCCACCGTCCAGACCGCCAAGATCCCGCAGCTCTCGCACGTGACCATCGGCATCTACGGCGACATCGCCCTGGCCAACCTGGACATCAACGGCGTCCGGCAGGTCATCTTCGACGCGAGCGTCTGATCGTCATGGCGAAGCTGAGCCAGAACCGGAAGGCGGCCGAGCGGGTCGCCGACCTTGAGGCCGAGGTCATCAGGCTGCGCGCCGAGCTGCGCAAGGCCAAGGCCACCCGCAAGACCGAGCAGTAGACAGGAGGTGGGCGGTCATGGCGTGGGCACCGGACTACATCACGGCAGACGAGTTGAAGGCGTACGTACGCGTTGACGACGATCTGGACGACGCTGACGTTGCCGACGCCGTGACCGCCGCTTCCCGAGCGGTGGACACGCACTGCCACCGCCAGTTCGGCCAGGTGGCTACGGCGCAGACCCGGCAGTACACCGCGACCTGGGACCGTTACCAGCGGGCCTACGTCGCCGCGATCGATGACCTCATGGTTGCCGACAGCCTGACGGTGGTGGACGCGAACGCCAACGAGGTGACGGGCTACGAGCTGCGGCCGGTGAACGCGGTGGCCAAGGGGAAGCCCTACACGGAGATCACGCTCCCGGGGGCCGGTGCGTATCAGCTCACGGGGCTCTGGGGCTGGGACGCCGTGCCGGCAGCGGTCAAGCTGGCGACCAAGCTCCAGGGGTCGCGGTTCCTGGCCCGGCGCGACTCGCCGTTCGGCATCGCCGGGTCGCCGACCATGGGCTCGGAGCTGCGGCTGCTGGCCCGGGTCGACCCTGACGTTGCCGTGTCGCTGGGCAAGTACGTCCGGCAGTGGTGGGCCGCCTGATGGACGTACGAGCGGTGATGACCGAGGTGGCCGAGCGGCTGCGCACCATCCCGAACCTGCGGGTGTACGACTACCCGCCCGGAACGGCGACAGCGCCAGCCGCCATCGTCAGCTACCCGGAGAGCATCACCTACGACGAGACGTACGGCCGTGGGATGGACCGCATGGCGCTTCCGGTCGTCGTGCTGATCGGCCGACCGACCGACCGGAACACCCCCGACAAGCTCGCCGCGTACGCCAACGGCTCCGGCTCCAGCTCGGTGAAAGCCGTCCTGGAGTCCGGCACCTACACCGCTTTCGATGACCTCCGGGTCGAGAGCGCCGACTTCGACGTGGTGTCCCTCGGGGGCACCGACTACATGGCCGGGATGTTCAACCTGAACGTCTGGGGCCAGGGCAGCGCGTAGAGAGGACTGGCCTGATGGCCTTCGTTCACGGCAAGAACACGTTCATCTCGCTGGGCGGGGATGACCTGTCAGCGTTCACGACCACGAGCCAGTTGGAGAAGACCGCCGACTCGCACGACGTCACCACGTACGGCAAGAAGGCGCACGTCTTCAACGGTGGCCTGCTCAACGGCAGCGGCACCATCTCGGGCATCTACGACAGCACCGCCAGCACCGGCCCGCGCGCCGTCATCAACCCGCTGGTGGGCACCGTCGTGGAGCTGATCCGTCAGCCAGAGGGCGCGGGCACGGGCAAGCCGCAGGACGTCGTGGACGTCCTGGTGACCAAGTACACCGAGACGAACCCGGTCGCCGACATGGTGACGTGGTCGTGCGACCTCCAGTTCAGCGACGAGATCAACTCGGCCGCGCAGCCCGCCTGATCAACCAGGAGACGATCCAGATGGACAAGACCAAGCTGACCGCGCAGACGCTGCCCAGCGGCACCGTCGAGGTCGAGGGGGTCGGAGAGGTCCACGTACGCGGCCTCTCCCGGTTCGAGCTGCTGCTGGCCGGCAAGGTCGGCGGCGACGACGTGGCGCTGATGGAGCGCAAGATGCTGTCCTTCGCCATGACCGACCCGGAGATGACCGAGAAGGACGTGGAGGCGTGGCAGAAGACCTCGCCTGCCGGCCAGATCGCCCCGGTGGTGGCGAAGGTCAACGAGCTGTCCGGTGTGAGCCGGGGCGCGTCCAAGGAGGCGTACAAAAGCCTTCGAGAAGAGTCCTGACCTGGAGTTCGACTTCTTCCTGGCCGAGAAGCTGGGCATGACGGTCGCGGAGATGCGGCACCGGGTTTCCGGTGAGGAGTACGTCGGCTGGACGGTCTACTACGGCCGGAAGGCCCAGCGTGAGCAGATGGCGGGGAGGTGAGCAGTGGAAGCCAAGATCAGCGTCGAGGGCCTGGCGGAGTTCAACCGTGGCCTGCGCAAGCTCGACTCCAACGCGCCGAAGCAGTTGCGCATCGCCCTCAACGAGGCGGCCGAGTTGCTGGTGTCGCGGACGGTGCCGCTGATCCCTCGGGTCACCGGGGCTGCCGCGAAGTCGCTCAAGGCGAAGTCCACCAGGACGTCCGCTCGGGTGTCCGTAGGCGGCCGGCACGCCCCGTACTACCCCTGGCTGGATTTCGGCGGACAGGGACGCCGTGCGGGGCGTCCGGCGGGGCGTCCGTTCATCCGTGAGGGCCGCTACCTCTTCCCGACGCTGGCCAAGCACCGCCCGGAGATCGAGCGGACGTTGCTCACCTCTCTGACGCAGGTTGCGCGCAACTCTGGGCTGGACGTGGACTGATGGCCAACTCAGTGAACCTGGAGTTCGCGGGCGACGCCACGAAGCTGGCGAAGGCGGCGAAGCAGGCCGAGCAGGCGACCGCCGGGGTCGGCAAGGCCGCGACGGACGCCAACGACGACCTCCGCAAGGCAGCGGGCGGCAGCGACGAGTTCACCAGCAAGGTCGGGAGCCTGGGCGCGGCCGTGGACGGCGCGTCGACTGCGATCGGCGACGCCGCTGGCACGTTGCAGGCGTTCGCAGACATCCAGGCCGCCGGGTTCAACAAGACTCAGCGGCTTGAGCGGGCGCTGAACGACATGGCCCAGGCTCAGGAGGACGCCAACCAGGCCATGATCGATGGCAAGCAGGCGACCCTTGACATCGGCCAGGCCCAGATCGACGCCGAGCAGGCCGTGCTTGACCAGGCTGCGGCGCAGAAGGAGTACAACGCAGCGGTCAAGGAGCACGGGGCCGGCAGCGAGGAGGCCAGGCAGGCGGCCCTTGACCTCAAGCAGGCGCAGCAGGACCTCAAGCAGGCAAACCTTGACGTTGACCAGGCCAACGCCGACGCGAACCAGTCAACGATCGACCTCAAGAACGCCCAGTTGGACCTGAACGAGGCGACCAAGGAGGCCAACCCGCCCGAGTTGCAGGAGTGGGCCGACAAGATCAACATGATCGCCCCGATCCTCACGGGGCTGGTCGGTGTCGTCGCCCTGGTCACTGCTGCTCAGTGGGCGTGGAACATCGCGCAGTTGGCCAGCCCGACGACGTGGATCATCCTGGCGATCGTCGCGCTGATCGCCGTGATCGTGCTCATCGCCACGCAGACCACGTGGTTCCAGGACCTCTGGAACGCGGCATGGGGTGGCATCAAGGATGCCGCGTCCGCTGTGGGCTCGTGGATCAAGGACACCCTGTGGGACAAGTGGATCAAGGGTGCCTTCAACTCGATCACGGACAAGGCCGGGGACCTGATCGACTACATGAAGGACATGCCCGACAAGCTCAAGAAGGCATTCTCCAAGGTCACCGACTTCATCTTCGCCCCGTTCAGGGCCGCCTTCAACAAGGTGTCGGACGCCTGGAACTACACGATCGGCAGCCTGTCGTGGAGCGTCCCGGGCTGGATTCCCGGCATCGGCGGCAACAGCATCTCGGTCCCGGACCTGCCCAAGTTCCACTCCGGCGGCATCGTCCCCGGCACTCCCGGCTCCGAAGTGATGGCCGTGCTCCAGGCCGGAGAGCGAGTCACGCCCGTGACCGGCTCGGGCGGCGGCGCGGTGGTGGTCATCGACTCCGCTGGCTCCCGGCTGGACGACCTGCTGCTTGAGGTGCTGCGCAAGGCCGTGAAGACGCGCGGCGGCAACGTCCAGCTCGTGCTCGGCGGTGGAGCATGAGTAAGGCATATAGCTTCAAGGTGGAGCTGTTCCTGGGGTCGCTCGGTTGGGTCGACATCACCGCAGACGTTCGCGGCAGCGTCACCATCACTCGGGGTCGCACCAGCGAGGGCAATCAGGCCGACCCGGGGCGCTGCACGTTCCGCCTGGACAACATCTCCGGCAACTACTCGCCGCGCGACCCGGCTGGCGCGTACTACGGGCTGCTCGGCCGGAACACACTGCTGCGCGTGAGCGCCGGACGGCCCCCGTTGACCGGCCGGTTCTACGGCGAGGTGGTGGCGTGGCCGCCCGGTTGGAGCCTCAACGGCAAGGACCGGTACGTAGACGTCGAGGCCGCTGGAGTCCTGCGCCGACTCGGGCAGGGCCAGTGGCCGAGTAAGTCGGCGCTCCGGCGAGCGATCGAGGACGCCGACGACCGGCCGATCGCGTGGTGGCCGCTGGAGGACGGTCGGTCGGTTGACCGGGCGGCATCCGGGGTGCCGGGCGGCCCGCCGATCGTTGAGCTGGGCCGCCGGTCCGAGACGAGTCACATCGGTGTCGGCGATTTCGACGGGCAGATCGTCTGGGGCGTCGAGGGCAGTCAGGGGGCCGCCTCACTGGTCGGCTTGCAGACCGGGGGTCGGCTGTCCGCGTCCATCCCGGCCAGCACCGCGACGAGCTGGACGTTCGAGTTCGCCATCCGGTTCGACGCGGGCTCCAACCCGGGCGGCAACTTCTCGTTGCCGATGACCCTGCGGTCGAGTGCCGGCTGGGACTGGGCGTTCATGTTTGACCCGGCCGGCACCGTCACGCTCGTCGGCGGCAGCACCGACGCCTCGGTCATCGGCGTGGAACTGGTCGGCCCGCACCCTGGATGGGACGGGTACCTGCATCACATCCGGCTCGACGTCGAGCAGGACGGCGGGACCAGCTTTCATTACCTGTGGGTCGATGGAGTGGTCGTCGCCACCGGCCCCTGGTCCGGTTTCCTCGCCCCGGTGCCGGACCTGGTGCTGCCGAACTTCATGCTGGACAGCAGCGGTTGGGCTCCTTCGCTCGGACACCTGACGCTGTTCGCCCCGCGCGCCGCCTACTACGACTCCATCCGTCCTGGCGCGACCGCAGCCTGGGACAACGAGGCCGCCACCGACCGGCTGGCCCGGCTGTGCGGTGAGGAAGGTATCTCGCTGACCATGTCGTCGGTGGCGGCCGACGCCGTGCAGCGGATGGGCTGGCAGCCGGTGGGGACGTTCGCCGAGTTGCTCGAACAGTGCGTTGCCGTGGACGGCGGCTACCTGCACGAGCGGCGCGACGCGCTCGGCCTCAAGTACCGCCCGCGCGTGAGCCTCTACAACCAGACGCCCGTGCCCATCGCCTATGTTGGCAAGCTGGCACCGCCGTTCGAGCCGGTCGATGATGCCGATGCGGTGCGCAACGACGTCACGGTGAAGCGCACCTCGGGCAGCTCGGCCCGGGTGGTGGAAACCACCGGCAGGCTGGCCGCCTTGCCGCCACCGGCCGGGGTGGGCGTGTACCAGAGCAGCGTCGAGCTGAACCTGGCGAACGACGCTGCTCTGGCTGACCAGGCAGCGTGGCGAGTCCACCTCGGGACCGTGGACCAGCCCCGCTACCCGGCGCTGTCGGTAGAGCTGGCCGCGCCCGCGTGGCGGAACGACCTCGCGGGGACCTCCGCGCTGCTCGGCGTCGACAGCGGTGACGTGATCGAGGTGACCGGGCTGCCGTCGTGGGCGACCGGGGACGCGCGAACCCTGGTGCTCGGCTACACCGAGACGATCAGCGAGTTCACCTGGCGGATCACCTTCAACGGGGTGCCCGCGTCGCCGTGGGATGTCGCCACGGCGGATGGGCTCCAGCGCGCGGCGGCTGATGGGTCAACGCTGTCCGCTGCGCTGACCTCCACGGGGATGTCCCTGGGGCTGGCGTCCACCGTCTGGAACGGACCCTGGACCACCGACCCGACCGACTTCCCGCTGGATGTGCGGGTGGGCGAGGAACGGATTCGCCTGTCGGCCATCAGCGGTGGCAGTAGCCCTCAGACGGCCACGATCACCGCCCGGGGCCTCAACGGTGTGCAGAGGGCGTGGCCGGCCGGCACTGAGGTGGACGTATGGCAGCCGGCGATCGCACCACTATGAGAGGACCATGTTGTGACGATGCCAGTACCGATCGCGTCGGGGATGCGGCTGACCCCCTCCCGGCTGAACCGACCCACCTCGTACAGCGTCCGGTCGACCGCATCGCAAACCGGTGTCGGCACCACCGAAACGCTGTCGTTGACCGTGCCCAGCGTGACGTTCAAGGCCGGGTGGGCGTATGAGGTGCAGATCCGAGGGCTCGTGTACGGCACCGCCGCCGCTCAGGCGCTGTTCCGGGTGCGGAAGACGAACGTTGCAGGCACTGACTGGGGTGAGTTCGGGCGGGTGCGGTGCGAGAGCACCAGCGCGGGCACGAGCGCCATGGCGAACGGGTCGATTGTGCTGCTGCGGTCGGCGACGACGGATCTGACCGCTGCCGTGGCGCTGACGATTGTGGCGTCGTCGGGCACGGTGAACGTGTTCGCTAACGCGGCCTCCCCTCGGTATGTGGTGGTCCGCCCGTGCGGGTTCGCTTCCGAGTACGCCGGCTGCGGCGTGGAGGTGAACTGATGACCCGCGTAATGGGGTGACCGCAGGAGCCCTGACATGTCCGGCGGCGAGGGCTATTGCTGGGCGTCAGCTCTCGTTGCCCCGGATCTGGTACCGGGCGGCGCGACGTGCCCGGTACTCAGCCAGGAGTTCGGCGGCCTCGTCCAGCTTCGGGCAGGGGCCTTCATCGGGACAGGAGGAGCAGGTGTCCCGCTCATGCCAGGTGATGCAGTAGGACGCCTGCTCCACATAGAAGGGAACGCTGGTCAGAGTCCGGGGCTGGTGATCGGGGTACGTACTCATTGCGTGCCCTTCGGGGGAGGAAGAGATGGGCGAGGAGTCGATGGATGTGAACCTGGGGGAGGTCACACGGCGGCTGGACCGGACGGACGAAGAGGTGCGAGGGCTGGGCACCGAGATGCGGGCTGGCTTCCAGTCGCTTGGCGACAAGATGGAGCGCCTAGCCTTCGTGCCGGCGGCGGTCTACGCGGCGGACCGGGCGGCCGATACGGAGCGCGTCCGGCGCTTGGAGGCTGACCTTCACCAAGAGGTGCGCGAGCGCGAGGAGGCGCAGAAGACCTCGGGGAGCAACCGCTGGTCGCTGCTGCTGGCGGGGCTCGGCATCCCGGCCTCCGTGCTGGCCGGAGTGGTTACCTCCCGCTTCACGAACTGAGCGGTACGGCCGCTGGTTGAGGTTCGTGGTCAGCACGGTTGGCCTCCGTCCGTTACCCCCGCGAGGGCCGGGAGCCCCGCTCACCGCCCCCCGCAGGGGATTAGGGGACCGACCCCCAACGGGGGGCGGGGGCCGGTCCGGGTGGGCCTCCTGCCAAGGTGCCCAGCGCCGAATCTGTCATGCCCGGGTATACCCGGTCAAGGGTGGATCGCCGGGTATTACAGGTGATGATTGACGGAGGAGGTAAGGGCATGGTCAACTCGGCGAGTCCTGCCAAGGAGCCAGTCATGCCTGCCCAGACCAAGACCGACAAGCTCATGTCCGCGATCAGGGACCGCATCGCCAAGGGCGAGTTCGGCCCTGGCGACAAGCTGCCCAGTGGCACCGAGATGATCGACCAGTACGGCGTCTCGCGGATCACCGTGCGGATGGCGATGGAGCGATTGAAGGCGTCCGGCGAGGTGGAGTCCATCCCCGGCAGCGGTTACTACGTCTCCGACTGACCGGAGTTACGCCATTCCCCTATCCAGGCGATCCGAATGACCCGGTCGAAGCCGCGCGCCGACAGCGAGCCGGAGTCGAGCCGGCCCCGCAGTTCGGCGGTGACCCGGGCGGGCAGCCGCCACGGCGGTCGGCGCAGGTGCGGGCCGTCCACCTCGGCGTTCACGCGCCGGCCGAGACCGGCCCAGCGGGTGGCCGCCGCCTGCCGGGCCGTTGCCACCCGGGCGGCGACCGTCGCCGACGGCTCGGTGTCGCCCTCGGGTGCCAGCAACTCCGCCGCCCGCACCGGCATCAGCCGAACCTGTACGTCGATCCGGTCGAGCAGCGGCCCGGAGAGCCGGCCCAGGTAGCGGCGGCGGACCAGCGCTGTGCACTCGCAGTGCGCGTCGCCGGACGGCTTCGCACACGGGCACGGATTGGCGGCAAGCACCAGTTGGGTCCGGGCCGGGTACACGGTGCCGCCCCCGCTGCGACTCAGCTGGATGCGACCGTTTTCCAGTGGTTGGCGCAGGGCCTCCAACGCGCCCTTGCTGAACTCGGGGGCCTCGTCCAGGAACAGCACCCCGCGGTGTGCCAGCGACACCGCGCCGGGCCGGGCCAGCCCCGAGCCTCCACCGACCAGCGACGGCACGGTCGCGGTGTGGTGCGGCGCCTGGAACGGCGGGCGACGCAGCAACCGGCCGCCCGGCGGCAGCAGCCCGGCAATCGAGTGCAGCGCCGTGACCTCCAGCGCCGCGTCGTCGTCCAGCTCGGGCAGGATCGACGGCAGCCGTTCGGCCAGCATCGTCTTGCCGGCACCCGGAGGGCCGAGCAGGGCCACGTGGTGCCCGCCGGCGGCGGCGACCTCCAACGCGCGTCGGCCCAGCTGCTGCCCGGCGACATCGGCGAGATCCGGTCCGTCGTCCAGCTGTGCCGGGACGGCCGTCGGAGGCTCGATCAGCGGAGTGCCGTCGCGAACGAAGGCGACCAGCCGGTGCAGGTTGTCCACCGCTCGCACCCGTACTCCCGGGATGACCGCGGCCTCGGCGGCGTTGCCAACCGGCACGATCACCCGCCCGACGCCGGCCTGGGCCGCGGCGGCGACCATCGGGAGCACCCCGCGCACCGGTCGGACCGTCCCGTCGAGCCCCAACTCGCCGAGGACCACGACCCCCTCCAGCGGAAGCAGTGGCAGTTCGCCCGAGCCGCCGAGTAGCGCCGCGGCGATGGCGAGATCGAAGGCCGAGCCGAACTTCGGCAGCGTGGCGGGCAGCAGGTTGAGGGTGATCCGCCGGTTGGGCCAGCGCTGGCCGGAGTTGACCACGGCGGCGCGAACGCGGTCGCGGGCCTCGTACAGGGCGGTGTCCGGTAACCCGGATATCACCACCGCCGGCAGGCCGGCGGACAGGTCGGCCTCCACCTCGACCAGGTGACCGGTCACCCCGACCAAGCCCACACAGAGCACCTTGGCGTAGCTCATGGCGCCGTCACCGATCCTTGGGAGCGCGCATGTCAGAACGCGCCCTTGAGGTGGTCGACCTGCGCCGGGCCGGCGTCGGGCAGCCGCACCGACAGCACGTCGAAACGCACCTCCTCGGCGGTCGTGCCGGTCTCGGTCAGCCAACGGGCGGCGAGCCCGCGCAGCCGGCGGGCCTTGGCCGGAACGACCGCCTCGGCCGGGGTGCCGAAGTCGTCGCCCCGGCGGGTCTTCACCTCGCAGAAGGCGAGCACCGGCCCGTCCCACGCGATGATGTCGATCTCCCCGGCCGCGCAACGCCAGTTTCGGGCGATCGGGCGCAGCCCTGCCTCGGTCAGGTGCCGGGCGGCACACCGCTCGCCGTACGCGCCGACCGCCTGGTTCCGATTCGTCATGGCCGGCACGGTGCCCGCCAGAGTGCGCGTTTCGCGACCCCGGTGACGGCCCAGCTGTGGACGACGGGTGTCCTGTGGACAACCGGACGATCATGCCCGGATGTGCTACGGCGACATCCTGGACAGGTTGTGCCTGCGGTGTCGCTGAGCTGGGGCCGGATGGCGCGCGGGCTGCCGGTCGCATACGGTGCCTGACGTGGACGGACGACGGAGCTTTCCGGAAGATCAGGAGTCGCGCTGGTACCCCGATGAGCGGGGTCGCGGTTACGGCGAGTCGGAGTGGCGCGGCACGGGCGAATCGCGGTACCGGGACACTGAGGTTCCCGAGCAGCGCGGCCCCGACGAGAGCCGCTCCGTCGAGGACACCGGCGTCGGTCGCCGCCGGGAGCCGGACTCCGGTCGCTTCGGCGCCGTCGATGCGAGCGGCCGCTTCGGTACGCCTGAGTCGGACTCGGGTCGGCTGAGCGCTGTGGACGCGGGCCGGTTCGGCGCCCCCGAACCGGACTCGGGCCGCTTCGGTGCCGTGGAAGCCCCGCCTGCTCGGTTCGGCGCGAGTGAGCCCGAATCGGGACGGTTCGGTGCGGTTGACCCGTTGAGCGATGCACGATCGGAAGCGGACGGTTACCGGGCGACCCGCTCGCGGAGGGCTGACCGGGACCCGTCGGAGGTCTCCGGTGAGCTGCCCGGTCGACGGGCCGCCCGCGAGTCGACCGGGCTTGGTTCACCGCTGACCACCGGCCTGCCGGAGGCCACCAGGGACGCCCTGCCGGCGTCCGACACGTCCGCTGCCGCGCTCGCCGACCAGGTGCGTCCCGCCCCGCTGGCTGGCTACCCGATCATCGAGCCGAGCCGGGGCGGTGACACGCCACACCCGCTGGAGATGCCGACCGGCCCGATGCCGGGGATCGGTCCCCGCCCGGACCTGCCCGCGACGGAGCCGTCGACGTACCCCCCGGTGGCTGACGGCGTCTACCGGACCCGCCGGCCGGTGCTGGCCGTACTCTTCGCTCTGCTGGTGTTGATCTTCGAAGTCCCCGCGCTGCGGGTGCTGCTGGCGGGCGTGACCGGCGACCCGGTGGACGCCGGGAACGTGGTGGTGGGTATCGCCCTGGTCGCCGGGCTGCCGATCTTCGCGACCGGGCTCTACGGGCTCCGGACCGGCGGTCTGGCGCTCTCCGACGGTGGTCGGGGGTGGCTCCGCCCGCCCACGGCCTACCTGACGGTCGGGCTGGTGCTCTTCCTCGCGGCCGCGCTCGCTGTCGGCTGACCCGTCGAGCGCCGCCAGCTGTGCGTGGCGCTGCCTGCCGCGTCTTGATCGACTCGGCTTTCAGGAAGTCGCGGTGTCCGGATGGGCGCGAAGCCGCGGTTTCCAGGAAACCGAGTCGATCATCGCCGAACGCGCCGCCCCGCCGTGCGCCCGCCGCGCATCCCGCGCACTTCGCACCCCGGGGCGGCTGAACGGGCGAGGGGCGTACACTGGCCAACTGGCGACCGCCTCGTGCGGTCGACCTCGCGCGCCCTCTTCACGAATCGTCGTGGAGCGACGGCCTCCCTGGTCCCGATCTTGATCGGGTCCACCATGGGTCGGCGACCAGGCGCCAGGACGCCCGGCCACCGGCCGGGCGTGACAACCAGGGATCTTGAGGAGTACCCCAACCATGGCCGTCGTGACCATGCGCCAGCTGCTGGAGAGCGGTGTCCACTTCGGGCACCAGACCCGGCGCTGGAACCCGAAGATGAAGCGCTTCATCATGACCGAGCGCAACGGCATCTACATCATCGACCTGCGCCAGACCCTCGAGTACATCGAGAAGGCGTACGAGTTCGTGCGTGGGACCGTCGCCGAGGGTGGCAGCATCCTGTTCGTCGGCACCAAGAAGCAGGCCCAGGAGGCGATTGCCGAGCAGGCGACCCGGGTCGGCCAGCCGTACGTCAACCACCGCTGGCTCGGTGGCATGCTGACCAACTTCCAGACGGTGTACAAGCGGCTCCAGCGGATGAAGGAGCTGGAGGGCCTGGGTGACCTCAGCGGCACCGCCGCCGGTTACACCAAGAAGGAGACCCTGCAGCTCTCCCGCGAGAAGATCAAGCTGACCCGCACCCTCGGTGGTCTGCGGGACATGCAGAAGCTTCCCGCCGCGGTCTGGATCGTCGACACCAAGAAGGAGCACATCGCCGTCGACGAGGCCCGCAAGCTGGGCATCCCGGTGATCGCGGTGCTGGACACCAACTGTGACCCGGACGAGGTCGACTTCCCGATCCCGGGCAACGACGACGCGATCCGCTCGGCGGAGCTGCTGACCAAGGTCGTCGCCGCTGCCGTCGCGGATGGTCTGATCGCACGTTCCGGCCGTCGCCGGGGCAACGACGAGAAGCCCGAGGGTGTCGCGAGCGACGAGCCGCTGACCGAGTGGGAGCGCGAGCTGCTGGAGCCGAAGAAGGCCGACGAGTCGGCCGCCCCGGCCGCCCCGGCCGAGCAGCCCGCCGCTGCTGCCGCCGAGCAGCCCGCCGCCACCCCGGAGCAGCCGGCGCAGGCCGCCACCGAGCAGCCGGCGGCAGCCACCGCGGAGTGATCGCACCGTCGCTGCCCGCCGTCCGTTTTCGCGAACGGCGGGCAGCGACGGTACGCCGGGCACGATCCGCCCGGATCCGGGTAACCGTCACCTCTGACCATCCACACGCCGTCTCAACACCGAAGAGAGAGCCATGTCCCAAATCACCGCCGCGGACGTCAAGAAGCTCCGCGACCTCACCGGCGCCGGCATGATGGACAGCAAGAAGGCGCTGACCGAGGCCGAGGGCGACTTCGACAAGGCCATCGAGATCCTGCGCGTCAAGGGCGCCAAGGACGTCGGCAAGCGGGCCGGTCGTACGGCCGCCAACGGCCTGGTCGCCCACTCCGGCAAGGCGCTGCTCGAGCTCAACTGCGAGACCGACTTCGTCGCCAAGACCGAGTCGTTCATCGCGCTGGCCCAGCAGCTGGTCGAGCACGGCGAGCGCGCCGGCGTGAACACCGCCGAGGAGCTGCTCGCCACCGAGCTCGACGGCAAGGTCGTCGCGGACCTGATCCAGGAGCAGTCGGCCAAGATCGGCGAGAAGCTGGTGCTCAACCGGTTCGCCCGGGTCGAGGGCACCACCGCCGTCTACCTGCACCGCAAGGCCCAGGACCTGCCGCCGGCCGTTGGTGTGCTGGTGTCGTACACCGGTAAGACCGACGAGGCTGGCGACGCCGACGCCCGTGGTGTGGCCATGCAGATCGCCGCGATGCGGCCGAAGTACCTGACCCGGGACGAGGTTCCGGCTGAGGTCGTCGAGTCCGAGCGGCGCATCGCCGAGCAGACCGCCCGCGAGGAGAACAAGCCCGAGGCGGCCCTGCCGAAGATCATCGAGGGTCGGGTGAACTCGTTCTTCAAGGACTACGTCCTGATCGAGCAGTCGTCCGTCGCTGACAACAAGAAGTCGGTGAAGCAGTTGCTGGCCGAGGCTGGCATCGAGGTCACCCGCTTCGTGCGGTTCGAGGTCGGCCAGGCCTGAGCCGTCACCGGGCGCCGTGGGCGCCCGTGGGCAGAAGACGTCGACGAGGAGGCCGCCGGTGTACGTGACAGGCACCGCGGCCTCCTTGTCACATAGGGTCGGCAGCGGCAGGTTCGCGGTACGCGCCGCACGGGGCGTGCGCGTGGGGAAGGGCGGGGCGGATGACGCAGGTTGTGAGTGACCGGACGCTGGCGGTGGACGATCCGACGGCACCGCCGCCGGGACGGGCCCGCCGGGTGGTGCTGAAGCTCTCCGGTGAGGTGTTCGGCGGCGGCGCGATCGGCGTCGACCC
Organism: Micromonospora zamorensis; assembly: GCF_900090275.1. Lineage (NCBI taxonomy): Bacteria > Bacillati > Actinomycetota > Actinomycetes > Micromonosporales > Micromonosporaceae > Micromonospora > Micromonospora zamorensis. The sequence goes on from NZ_LT607755.1 coordinate 673,966, forward strand.
GGACGTCGTCCAGGCCATCGCCCGGCAGATCGCCACCGTGGTCCGTCGCGGCGTGCAGGTCTCCGTGGTGGTAGGCGGCGGCAACTTCTTCCGCGGCGCGGAGCTGCAAAAGCGCGGGATGGACCGGGCCCGCGCCGACTACATGGGCATGCTCGGCACCGTGATGAACTGCCTCGCGTTGCAGGACTTCCTGGAGAAGGAAGGCATCGAGACGCGGGTGCAGAGCGCCATCACGATGGCTCAGGTCGCCGAGCCGTACATCCCCCTGCGGGCGATCCGGCACCTGGAGAAGGGCCGTGTGGTCATCTTCGGCGCCGGCGCCGGGATGCCGTACTTCTCCACCGACACGGTGGCCGCCCAGCGGGCTCTGGAGATCCGGGCCGACGTGGTGCTGATGAGCAAGAACGGCGTGGACGGCGTCTACACCGCCGACCCGCGGATCGACCCCACCGCCAGCAAGCTCGACTCGATCACCTTCTCCGAGGCGCTGCGCCGCAACCTGCGGGTGGCCGACGCGGCGGCGTTCAGCCTCTGCATGGAGAACGGCCTGCCGATGCTGGTCTTCGGCGCGCAGGGTGACGACACCATCATCCGCGCTGTGGGTGGCGACAAGATCGGCACCCTGATCACCGCCTGAGCCCCGCCGGCGGCGACGGCAGCGGCGGTCCTGACGACTTTCAGCAGAGCCCACCACGAGCACAGAAGGAGGCGAGGAGACCGGTGATCGACGACACCCTCCTCGAGGCCGAGGAAAAGATGGAGCGTGCGGTTGAGCACGCCAAGGAGGAGTTCGGCGCCATCCGTACCGGTCGCGCCAACGCCGCCATGTTCTCCAAGGTCATCATCGACTACTACGGCACGCCCACGCCACTGACCCAGATGGCGTCCATCGCGGTGCCCGAGCCGCGGATGGCCATCATCAAGCCGTACGACAACTCGCAGATCAATGCGATGGAGAAGGCGATCCGCGACTCGGACCTCGGGGTGAACCCGAACAACGAGGGCAACCAGTTGCGCATCCTGCTCCCGCAGATGACCGAGGAGCGCCGCCGCGACATGATCAAGGTGGCCCGGCACAAGGGCGAGGAGGCCAAGGTGGCGATCCGCAACGTCCGCCGCCGTGGCAAGGAAGAGCTGGACCGGATCGTCAAGGACGGTGAGGCCGGCGAGGACGACGGTCGCCGCGCCGAGAAGGAACTCGACGACCTGACCCAGCGCTACGTCGCCAGCATCGACGACCTGGTCAAGCACAAGGAAACCGAACTGCTCGAGGTGTGACCGTCCGCCCGTCGCTCGGGTGAGATGCGCCGAGGCCCGACCCCCACCGGGGCCGGGCCTCGTGTCGTACGTGAGCGGGGAAGCCAGACGGTCCTGAGGCTCTTCCCGGATCGTGCGGGAGACGAGTCGGATCATGACTGCGGTCTGCGTACCGGATGGGTGGGTATCGCTCGGCGACGGGCCGCCGGCCACTGGCGATGTCGATCGCCGTGCCTCGTCCGCCGTGCCGATCCGGCGGGTGCAGTAGGCTCGGCAGGATTCCCGGCCACCGGGCGGTGAACACCGGGAATCGACCGACCGTCGGGGCGGTCAATCGGAGGAACATCGCGCGTGTAGGGGATGCTTGTGGTCTTGCGTCATGTGGTGGTTCTCGCGCCTCGTCGCGGTGCGTGATGTCCCACCCCGACCCCTACGGCAGCGAGCCTCGCGGCTGGGACCGCGCCGAGCGCCCGGTGGCACTGCCGTGGCCCGAGCAGGACCTGGAGGCCGGCCAGTGGAGCCGCCGTCCCACGGCTGGCCCTGAGCTGTACGCCGACCCGCACACCCGGCCGTACGCGGACCCGAACCCGTACGACGAGCGTGGCCGGACCGTCCGCCCGGACGACCGGGACCGTTTCGACGACCGCGACCCTCGCGAGGACGACCGGAACCAGCCCGACCGTTACGACGGCCCGCAACCGTTCGACGGACCGGTCCGCTACGACGACGACGCCGGTTACCCGACCGCGCAGCTCGCGCCCATCGGGGCCGAGATCGCACCGGACCCGGGGCCGGTGATCGAGCCGGAGCCGCCGTCCGGTCGGCGGACGAAGGGCCGACGCCGGGCCAGTGTCGATCGACCGGCCACCCAGCAGTTGGGCACCGGGCGTGCCGGCCGTAACCTCCCGGCGGCGATCGGCGTGGGGCTCGGCCTCGGCGCGTTGATCGTGGTGCCGCTGGTGGTCTACCCGTTGGCGTTCCTGCTGGTGCTCGCCGGTGCCGTCGCCGTCGGCATGTGGGAGATGGCCCGGGCGGTCCGACGCAGCGGAGCGCACCCGCCGTTGGTGCCGTTGATCGCCGGTGGCGTGCTGACCGTGGGCCTGGCCTGGTTCGCCGGCCCGGACGCGCTCAGTCTGGGGCTGTTGGTCACCGTGCTGGGCACCATGATCTGGCGGCTGGGTGACGGGCCGGCCGGCTTCCAACGGGATCTCACCGCCGCCACTCTGATCGCGGTCTACGTGCCGTTCCTCGCCGGGTTCGCGGCGTTGCTCGCGGCGGCCCCCGACGACGGCCCGTTGCGCATCCTGGCCACGCTGATTGCGGTGGTCCTCTCCGACACCGGTGGGTACGCGGCCGGCGTCTCCTTCGGGCGACACCCGATGGCCCCGTCGATCAGCCCGAAGAAGTCCTGGGAGGGCTTCGCCGGCTCGGTCACGGCGGCGGCCCTGGGCAGTGCGCTGCTGTTGTGGCTGATGTTCGAGGTGGCCCCCTGGTGGGGTGCGGTGTTCGGGGTGGCCGTCTCCTGCGCGGCGGTCCTCGGAGACCTGGCCGAGTCGATGATCAAGCGGGATCTCGGCGTGAAGGACATGAGCAACCTGCTGCCCGGCCATGGCGGTCTGATGGACCGGCTGGACTCGATCCTGTTCGCGGTGCCGACGGCCTACCTGCTGCTGGCCGTCTTCGTGCCGGTGGTGAACTGAGGCATGATCACGGCGTTCCGGTCATCTGGCTGCGGCGGTCGCCGCCCGTTCGACACCTCCGCACCGGCACCTGCCGCCGACGGCGTGACACACTAGACCAGCCATGACGAGCCTGCCGTTGATCCCCGCCATCTCGGACGCCACCGCCGCGCGCCGAGCCTCCATGCCGCCGAAGCACCTCGCCGACCTGGACCTGGCCGGCCGCCAGGCGCTGGTCACCGAGTTGGGTGAGCCCGCGTTCCGCGCCAAGCAGGTCTCGAATCACTACTTCGGGCGGCTGGTCCGCGACCCGCAGGCCATGACCGATCTGCCCGCGGCGACCCGGGAGCGGCTGTCCGAGCAGCTCATGCCCACCCTGCTCACCCCGGTGCGCGAGCTGGCGTGTGACGACGGCGCGACCCGTAAGGCGCTCTGGCGGCTGCACGACGGCGCTCTGGTGGAGAGCGTGTTGATGGGCTATCCGGACCGGGTGACCGTCTGCATCTCCAGCCAGGCGGGCTGCGGGATGGCCTGCCCGTTCTGCGCGACCGGCCAGGCCGGGCTTACCCGCAACCTGTCCACCGCCGAGATCGTCGACCAGGCCGTGTACATGGCCGGCGTGGCGGCCTCCGGTGCGGTGGTCGGCTCCCCGCCGCGGCTGTCGCGTGTCGTGTTCATGGGCATGGGCGAGCCGTTGGCCAACTACAACCGGGTGATCGGTGCGATCCGTCGCCTGGTCAGCCCTGCTCCGGAGGGGCTCGGCCTGTCCCAGCGGCACATCACCGTTTCCACGGTCGGCCTGGTTCCGGCCATCCGCCGACTGGCCAGCGAAGACCTCTCAGTGACCCTTGCGCTGTCGTTGCACGCGCCCGATGATGATCTGCGCGACGAACTCGTGCCGGTGAACCAGCGCTGGAAGGTAGCCGAGGTGCTGGACGCAGCGTGGGACTACGCCGCCCGGACGGGCCGTCGCGTGTCGATCGAGTACGCGATGATCAAGGACGTGAACGACCAGCCGTGGCGAGCCGACCTCCTCGGGCGGCTGCTGGCCGGCAAGTTGACCCACGTGAACCTCATTCCACTCAATCCGACGCCGGGCAGCCGCTGGGACGCGAGCCCGAAGCCGGTGGAGCGGGAGTTCGTCCGGCGGTTGCGCGATGCCGGGGTGTCCACCACCGTACGGGACACCCGAGGTCGCGAGATCGACGGCGCGTGTGGTCAGCTCGCCGCCGCCGAGGACAACGACACCAACACCGACCGCGCCGGAGAGGCACCGGCGTGACCGGGCGTGGCGAACGAGACCAGGAGACATAGTGGCGAGTCAGGGTCAGCGTTTCCGGCGCAAGGCGCTCCGCCGGGGATACAAGGTCGACGAGGTGGATGCCTTCCTCGACCGGGTCGAGGCGACACTCGACGGCCGACAGGTCGGCGCGCCGGTGGCCTCCCAGGAGGTCCACGACGTCGTCTTCCGGGTCCGGTTCAACGGCTACGACGAGTGGCAGGTCGACCTGCACCTGGACCGGGTGGAGCGGCAGCTGGCCGAGCTGGAGGAGCGCAACAGCGCCGGGCGCGGTGGCGACCCCCGAATGGGTGACCGGATGGGCCCACCGGACCGGATGGGGCCGCCGATGCGCGATGAGCGGGGCATGGTTCCGCAGCCGATGCCGCCCCGTCCGATGCCCGCGCAGGCCGGCCCGCCCGACCGCTACGGCCGCTACGACGAGCCGACCGGTGCCTTCGCCGGTGGGTACGACGCCCCCCGGGGCGGTTACGACGCGCCGCGCGGCCCGGCCGGTCCTGGCCCGATGGGCCCCGGCGGCCCGATGGGCCCCGGTCCGATGGGTGGCCACGGCGTTCCGCCGCGCGGCCTCCCCGCCGGCCCCTCGGGTTACGGCCAGGACGACCAACGTGGGCCCGGCGGCTACGGCCCGGATGATCAGCGCGGTGGGTACGGCCCCGACGATCAGCGTTCGCCCGGCGGTTATCCGCCGCCGGAGGAGCCGCGCTTCGACGGCTTCGAGGCCGGGCGACACGGTCGGGCCGACATGACCGCCGAGATCCGGATGCCGGAGCGGGACCTGCGCGACATGCGCCGGGGCCCGGCCGGTCCGCCGCAGCTGCCTCAGCAGGGCATCGGTGGCGCGCCGATGGCCGGCCCGCCCGCCGTGGCCGGCCCCCCGATGGGCGGCCCGCCGATGGGTGGTCCGCCGATGGCCGGCCCGCCCGGCAGCGATCTGTACCGGGTCGACCAGATCCGCCGCAGCTTCCAGGTACGCCGGTTCGGCAGCGGTTACGACCCGGACCAGGTGGACCGGTTCTTCGAGACCCTGCTCGGCGGCATGCAGCGCCGCAACCCGATGCCGGTCGACCCGAAGGACCTGGACACGCTCCGGTTCGGGCTGGTGCCCGGCGGCTACTTCGAGGCTGAGGTCGACGCCGCGCTCAAGGACGTGCAGGACATTCTCTTCGGGCGCTGACCCCGACGCGTACGGACGAGGGCCCGTCCCCCGGGTGGGGGCGGGCCCTCGGCGTCGTCGGCCGGTCGTCCGGCGGTCGGTCGGGTCAGGAGCGCAGACCGTTGCGCCGAAGCACGATGTCGCCGATCACGATGATCAGCAGCAGCGCGGCCAGGCCGATCAGCCAGAGGTCCTCGACCCTGCCCTCGTGGTTGCCGCAGATCATCGCCAGCAGCGCCAGTGCGGACAGCACGGCGCCGATCTGCCCGGCCTTGCGGTGCCCGGGCTTGTGCTGGTCTGGCGACGTTACCGGCTCGCTTCCTGCCACTGTCGGTCCTTCCCTCGCGATCGGATCTTTGGTTAGTCTGGCACGCCTCCTGCTCGGCGCGGCGGGGTGGGGGTTTCCCGGCCGTCAGGCCCTGCCCACCCGGGGCCGAACGGCACTACCGGCGTCGCGGGGCGGTGGTCAGACTCCCTCCGGTAGCGTTTGGCGTACACCTGATTGTCTGTTTGAGGGGGACTGTGCGGTGCGAGTGACCGGAACCGGGCACGCCAGCATGCGGATCGACACGGCCGCGGGCAGCATTCTGTGCGACCCGTGGGTCAACCCGGCCTATTTCGCCTCGTGGTTCCCGTTCCCGGACAATTCCCTGCTCGACTGGGAGACGCTGGGCCAGGTCGACTACCTGTACGTGTCCCACCTGCACCGGGACCACTTCGACGCCAAGCATCTGCGGGACTTCATCTCCAAGGACGCCACGGTCCTGCTCCCCGAGTTCCCCACCTCGGAGATGGAGGACGAGTTCCGGGCGCTGGGCTTCACCAAGTTCCTGAGGGCACCCAACGAGCAGGTCGTGGAGCTGCCCGGCGGCCTCAAGATCATGATCCAGGCGCTGACCAGCCCGACCGACGGACCGATCGGCGACTCGTCGCTCTGGGTCGAGCACGACGGGGTGCGGCTGCTCAACCAGAACGACGCCCGCCCCACCGACCTGAGCGTCTTCGCCGAGTTGGGGCACGTGCACGCGCATCTGCTCCAGTTCTCCGGCGCGATCTGGTACCCGATGGTCTACGAGCTGCCGCAGGCGGCGAAGACCGCGTTCGGCAAGCAGAAGCGTGACCGGCAGTTCGACCGGACGTGGCGCTACATCGACGACCTGAAGGCCGACCACGTCTTCCCGATCGCCGGCCCGCCGTGCTTCCTCGACGACGAGTTGTGGCAGTTCAACGACATCCACGGCGACGAGGGCAACATCTTCCCCGACCAGTCCGTCTTCCTGGCGGAGTACGCCAAGGTCGGCGGCACCAACGGCATCGTGCTGCTGCCGGGCAGCGTCGCCGAGGTCACCACCGAGGGCGCGAGCACCACCCACCCGGTGCCGGTGGAGGAGTTCTTCGCGAACAAAGTCGCCCACCTGGAGGAGATGCGGGAGCGTAAGCGCCCGGTCATCGAGGCCGAGAAGGCATCCTGGCGGCACCCCGAGGTGGACGTCCTCGGCGAGATGAAGCGCCGCATCGAGCCGCTGCTGGACGAGTCGATCTACCTCGCCAAGGGCGTGGGTGGCCCGGTCCGCTTCGACCTGGTCGGCTACGACGGCGAGAGCGTCGAGTCGATCGTGGTGGACTTCCCGGGCAAGGAGGTCCGGCCGTACGCCGACGAGAAGGTCCGCTACCGGTTCCGTACCGAGCGGTCGCTGATCGAGCACCTGCTCTTCATCGACGAGGTGGACTGGGTCAACTCGCTCTTCCTGTCCTGCCGCTTCTCGGCGGCCCGGATCGGCCAGTACAACGAGTTCGTCTACGCGTTCTTCAAGTGCCTCTCCGAGGAGCGTCTCCAGTACGCCGAGGGCTGGTACGACGAGCACGAGCGCAGCACCGACGCCGAGGACATCACCCTGGGCGACTGGGTGGTGCAGCGGCGTTGCCCGCACCTGAAGGCGGACCTGACCCGGTTCGGCATCGTCGACGGTGACCAGCTCACCTGCCAGCTGCACGGCTGGCGCTTCGACCTGCCCAGCGGCCGTTGCCTCACGAGCGTCGGCCACAAGGTGAGAGCCCACCGGGTGGACGCGGAAACCCCGGCCCCCGCCGGCGAAGCGGTGATCTGACCCGCCTCGTTGATCATGAAGTTATTGCCCCGACACGCCGCCACGGCAGGCAATAACTTCATGATCACGCACTTCTGCGGTAGGTCGGGGTCAGCGGCCCAGGTCCGTGAGGATTCGGCGGGCGGCGTTGTGGCCTGCCGCGCCGATGACGCTGCCGGCCGGGTGGCAGCCGGCGCTGCCGGCGTACACGCCGTCGATGCCGGTGGCGTAGGGCATCCGGTCGGTGAACGAGACCGTGTTGTCGACGTGGTGGATGTGCCCGCCGGTGATGCCGAAGTGCTTCTCGATGCCGGGCGGGGGGAGCGGCACCGCGTCGGCGATCAGGTCACCGGTGCCGGGGGCGTACCGCTCGACGATCCCGATGAGCCGGTCGACGTAGCCGGGCAGTGCCGCGTCCCAGGTGGTGCCGGCCAGCTCGTAGGGGACCGACTGGACGAAGAGCGCCGACGAGTGGTGCCCGGCGGCGTCGGAGAGCGACGGGTCGACGGTGGTGTGCAGGTACCACTCGATGGTCGGCTCCGCCGGCAGTCGCCCGGCCTGCACGTCCGCCCACATCGAGCGCAGCGCGGTCATCGGCGACGTGTCGTCCCCGCCGACCAGCGACGCGGAGCCGGGCAGCAGGTGGATGGTCGAGCCGAACGGGCTCGGCGCGTCGGCCGGCAGGCAGGAGAACCGGGGCAGCCCGGTGAGCGCCAGGTTGAGCTTGAGGGTGGTGCCGGGGCGGCGGACCGCCGCCATCCGTTCGCCGAGCGGCGCCGGGAGCGCGCCGTCGGGCAGCAGGTCCATCAACCGGTACGGGTCACACGCGCCGAGCACCACCTTGGCGGCGACCTGTCGGCCGTCGGCCAGCACCACTCCGCTGGCCGCGCCGCCGTCGAGGGTCACCGCACTCACCGGCGTACCGGTCAGGATTGTCGCCCCGGCGGCGCGGGCGGCCTCGGCGAACGTCCGTGAGACAGTGCCCATCCCACCCTCGGCGATCATCCAGGTGCCGCCGGACCCGGGCAGCCGGCACATGTTGTGCACGAGGAAGTTGTGGCCCGTGCCGGGGTCGTCCGGGCCGGCGTTGAGGCCGGACAGCCCGTCGGTGACCGCGTACATGCTGACCAGCAGCTCGGAGCGGAACTCGAACCGGGCCAGGTAGTCGGCCACCGAGCCCTGCACGAGGTCGACGAAGACCTGCCGCAGCGCCGGTCGCACGTGCCGCTCCGCGGTCTCCTGGACGCTCAGTGGCTCGGCCAGCCAGGCCGGGGCGAGATCCTCGCGCAGCGCGGCCAGTTCGGCCTGCATGGCGTCGTCGGCGGCCACGTCGGCGGGGGAGAAGAACTCCGCGAGCTGCGCCCGGGTGGCTGCGGTGTCGCTTCCGAAGAGCAGGTACGGCGAGCCGAGGCCACCCGGCGTGGGCAGGAAGTAGTGCGGGTCGCGGCGCAGCACCGGGATCCGGACGTCGAGCGTGGCGAGCAGTTCCGGTGGCATCAACCCGAGCAGGTACGAGCCGGTGGAGTGCCGCAGCCCTGGCACCTTCGGGAACGGGTTCTCGGTGCGGGTCGCGCCGCCGATCACGTCGGCCGCCTCCAGCACCAGGACGTCCAGGCCGGCGCGGGCCAGCAGGACTGCGGAGACCAGGCCGTTGTGCCCGGCACCGACGATCACGACGTCGGCGCGGGCCGGAATCTCACTGCTCATGCCGCCGCAGCCTAGTCCGTGGAGCCGGTGCGCTGGGCGCGCCAGCGGGAGAGGGTCAGGGTGGCGGAGTAACCGGCCAGGACGATCACGTGGAACATGTAGAGCCATAGGAGCACGGCCACGCCGGCGCCGATCTCGTCGAAGCCACCGAACGGCACTCCCAGGTCCAGGGGGAGCGAGGCGAAGAGCACGAAGCCGTGCAGGAAGCCGGAGAGGTTCGCCGCGGTGAACGATCCGATCCCGAGCGTGGAGAGCCAGTCCGGGGAGGCCGACCCGACGACCCGGAACACCCACACCAGCACCGGCGTGAGCACCAGCCAGACCGCCAGGAACGACAGCACCACGCCCAGCGCGCCGACCCAGCCGCCCTGACGGACGAGACGGGTGGTGAGCGGGAGTGCCAGCAGGATCGACAGCAGCAGCGCGGGGGCCGGCGCGAGCAGCGGTAGCAGGAGGATCCGACCCCGCCAGCCGACCAGGTGCTCGTCGGAACGGGGTGCCGCCACCGAGACGAACGCCCGGCGCAGCCCCTCGCCGTACAGGGACGCGGGAAGCAGCGAGGCCAGAGCCAGCAGCGGGGTCAACTCCACCCCGGCGTTGACCAACGCGTCCACCGCGCGGGGTGCGCCGATCGCGGTGGGCAGGGCTTCCACGGCGTACGAGGTGAGCCGGCGTACCCGGTCGGCTCCGGCGACCAGGGAGGTGAGCCAGATCGCCAACAGGGCGACCGGCACCACGGCGATCGCGCCGTAGAAGGTGATCGCGGCGGCGTGCAGTGACAGGTCCCGCCCACGTAGCGGGCGGAACGCGGCCCGGGTGATCCGCTTCGCCTGCTGCCATCCGCTGCCCATCGTGATGCCTTTCCCTGTCGTCGGGGCCGCCACTCCTTAAGATCGCGGGTCATGACTGTTGTCACCACCGAACGCCTCATCCTGCGCGATTGGACCGACGATCCGGCTGATCTGGCCCGGATCTACGACATCTATTCCCGCCCCGAGATCACCCGCTGGTTGGGCGCGGCACCGGGTCTGCCGCTGACCGACCCGAGCGAGGCCATCGATCGGCTGCGCATCTGGCAGAACCGGCACGCCGCCGACGGAGGCCGGTACGGCACCTGGGCGATGGAGGTACGCGAGACCGGGCTGGTGGCGGGCACAGTGTTGCTCAAGCGGCTGCCGGGGAACCCGGAGACGCAGCTCACCGAGGACATCGAGACGGGCTGGCACCTGCATCCGGACTCTAGGGGTCACGGCTACGCCACCGAGGCGGCCCGTGCCCTCATGGCGCGGGAGTTCGCGGCCGGCACCTCGGAGATCTACGCGGTCGTGTCGCCGGGCAACGAGCCGTCGATGGCGGTCTGCCGGCGCCTCGGCATGGAGCACGTGGGCCGGCGCACCGAGTGGTACGGCGGTGAGGAGTTGGAGACCTTCGTCCGAGCGGCGCCGACTGCCTGAACACCCGGGCACCTCCGTGCCCGTGCCGTGAGCCCAACGCGTTGCGAACCCTGATGCCGGTGAGTCGTTCTGACGACTCGCCGGCATCACTGTTGTGCCGACGGGCGCCCGCCACAGCGAAGTGGCGACGGCCCGCAGGACGCGCATGCCCATAAATAGTCACGGTGGTCGAAGTGTTGACGCTCCCGTAGCACGTCAGTAACCTTTGGTCAAAGTTGCGCAAGATTTTGACAAAGACGTGCGTGATTTAGCGCATGTCCTCGGAAGATTCAACGGGCCCCCTGGGGGGCCCGTTGATGGTCGTCCCACCGCCGCACCCCCACCCCCCGTGGTCAAGCCGCCGCGGCAGCCGTCCCCCCGACGACAAGGACAGTGATGAGACGAACGAATCTGTTCAGGATGGTGGCGGCGACAGCCGCGGCCACGCTGATCGCCACGGCAGGGGCCACCGCCCTCGCGAACCCCGCCAGTGCCGCCCGCCCCGCCGACACGGCGGCCGCGCCGAGCGCCGGCTTCGCCGCGGCGGCCACCAACCTCGCGCAGGGCCGACCCACCCAGGAGAGCGGCCACGCCGACGTCTACGACTCGTCGAAGGTCGTCGACGGCAACGCGGGCAGCTACTGGGAGAGCGTCAACAACTCCTTCCCGGAGTGGGTCCAGGTCGATCTCGGCTCATCGCAGAGCGTCAACCAGGTCGTACTGAAACTGCCGACCTCCGGTTGGGGCACCCGGACGCAGACGTTGAGCGTGCAGGGCAGCGTCAACGGTTCGTCGTTCACCGACCTGGTCGGGTCCCAGACGTACACCTTCAACCCGGCTAGCGGCAGCACGGTCACCATCAACTTCGGTCAGACCTCCACCCGCTACGTGCGGATCACCATCACCGCCAACAGCGCCTGGCCGGCCGGGCAGCTCTCCGAGCTGGAGGTGTACGGCAGCGGCGGCACCACCCCGGACACCACCGCGCCGAGCGTCCCCGGCAACCTCTCGTACACCCAGTCGGGCACCACCATCAGCCTCAACTGGGTGGCCTCGACCGACAACGCGGGTGGCAGCGGCATCGCCGGCTACGACGTCTACCGCAACGGCGCGTTCCTCCAGTCCATCGGGAACGTGACCACCTTCAACGACACCCAGCCGACGACGGCCACCGTGTCCTACCACGTCCGGGCGCGCGACGCCGCCAGCAACCTGTCCGGCAACAGCAACACCGTCACCCGGACCGGCAGCAACCCGCCCGCCTGCACCAACGTGGCGCAGGGCAAGAGCATGACGGCGAGCGGCTCCACCTTCAGCTTCACCCCGGACAAGGCCAACGACGGGCAGCTCACCACCTACTGGGAGGGCGCGGCGAGCTACCCGCAGAACCTGACCGTCGCGCTGGGTGCCAACCACACCATCTCCGGCGTCACCGTCAAGCTCAACCCGGACCCGGCCTGGGGCACCCGTACCCAGACCATCCAGGTCCTCGGCCGCGACCAGGCCTCGTCCTCGTACACCAGTCTGGTGTCGGCGGCGACCTACCAGTTCGTCCAGGGCACCAACGTGGTGAGCATCCCGGTCACCGCGACCACCGCGGACGTGCAGTTGCGGTTCACCGGCAACACCGGCGCCCCGTCCGGCCAGGTGGCCGAGTTCGAGGTGTGCGGCACGCCGGCGCCCAACCCGGACCTGGTCGTCAGCTCGGTGACCTGGTCGCCGACCTCGCCCAGCGAGGTCTCCCCGGTCACGCTCTCGGCCGTGGTGCGCAACATCGGCTCCGCCGCCGCCGCGGCGACCACTGTGAACTTCAGCCTGGCCGGCGCCGTCGCCGGCAGCGCCACGGTGGGCGCGCTCGCCGCGGGCGGCTCGACCACCGTGTCGTTCAACGCCGGCACCCGGCCGATGGGCAGCTACGCCGTCTCGGCGGTGGTCGACCCGACGAACACGATCGTCGAGCAGAACAACGGCAACAACAGCTTCACGGCGGCGTCGCCGCTGGTGGTCGCGCAGGCGCCCGGCCCGGACCTGCAGGTGCTCAGCATCGCCTCGAACCCGCCGAACCCGGCGGTCGGCGCGTCCGTCACCTTCACCGTGGCGGTCCGCAACCGTGGCACCACCGCGACCGGCGCGACCACTGTCACCCGGTTGGTGGTGGGCAGCACCACGCTCAACACCAGCACCGCCTCGATCGCGGCCGGCGCGACGGTCAACGTGGCCGTCACCGGCAGTTGGACCGCCACCAGCGGAGGTGCCACCATCACGGCCACCGCCGACGCGACCAATGCGGTGACCGAGACCAACGAGACCAACAACGGGTTCAGCCAGTCGATCGTGGTCGGGCGCGGCGCAGCCGTCCCGTACGTCTCGTACGAGGCCGAGGCCGCTCGCTACCAGGGCACGCTGCTGGAGCCCGACGCGCTGCGTACCTTCGGCCACACCAACTTCGCCAGCGAATCCTCCGGCCGCAGGTCGGTACGGCTCACCAGCACCGGACAGTTCGTCGAGTTCACCTCGGCCAACCAGGCCAACTCCATCGTGGTGCGTAACTCGATCCCGGACGCGCCCGGTGGTGGCGGCATCGAGGCGACCATCAGCCTCTACGTCAACGACGTCTTCTCCCGGAAGTTGACACTGTCGTCGCGGCACAGCTGGCTCTACGGCAACACCGACGGGCCGGAGGCGCTGACCAACACCCCGCAGGCCGACGCCCGACGGCTCTTCGACGAGTCGAACGCACTGCTGGGGCAGTCGTACCCGGCCGGCACCCGGTTCAAGTTGCAGCGCGACTCGGGTGACACCGCCTCGTTCTACGTCATCGACATGATCGACCTGGAGCAGGTGGCACCGGCGGCGAGCCAGCCGGCCGGCTGCACCTCGATTACCTCGTACGGGGCGGTCCCGAACGATGGGCTCGACGACACCGCCGCCATCCAGCGCGCGGTGACCGACGACCAGAACGGCGTCATCAGCTGCGTATGGATCCCGGCCGGGCAGTGGCGGCAGGAGCAGAAGATCCTGACCGACGACCCGCTGAACCGGGGCACGCACAACCAGGTCGGCATCAGCAACGTCACCATCCGGGGCGCCGGGATGTGGCACTCGCAGCTCTACACGCTGACCGAGCCGCAGAACGTGGTGGGTGGCATCAACCACCCCCACGAGGGCAACTTCGGCTTCGACATCGACAAGAACACCCAGATCTCCGACATCGCCATCTTCGGTTCCGGCCGGATCCGTGGCGGTGACGGCAACGCCGAGGGTGGCGTCGGTCTGAACGGTCGCTTCGGCACCGGCACCCGGATCAGCAACGTGTGGATCGAGCACGCCAACGTGGGTGTCTGGGTGGGTCGCGACTACGACAACATCCCCGACCTGTGGGGGCCGGCCGACGGGCTGGAGTTCACCGGCATGCGGATCCGCAACACGTACGCCGACGGCATCAACTTCAGCAACGGCACGCGCAACTCGCGGGTGTTCAACTCGTCGTTCCGCACCACCGGTGACGACGCGCTCGCGGTCTGGGCCAACCCGTACGTGAAGGACCGCAACGTCGACATCGCCCACGACAACCACTTCGTCAACAACACCATCCAGTTGCCCTGGCGGGCCAACGGCATCGCCATCTACGGCGGCTACGACAACTCCATCGAGAACAACCTGATCTACGACACGGCGAACTACCCGGGCATCATGCTGGCGACCGACCACGACCCGCTGCCGTTCTCCGGCACGACGCTGATCGCCAACAACGGGCTCTACCGCACCGGTGGCGCCTTCTGGAACGAGGACCAGGAGTTCGGGGCCATCACGCTCTTCCCCGCCACCAGGGACATCGTCGGCGTCACGATCCGCGACACCGACATCATCGACTCCACGTTCGACGGCATCCAGTTCAAGAACGGCGGCGGCAACATGCCGAACGTCGCCATCACCAATGTGCGGATCGACAAGTCCAACAACGGCGCCGGCATCCTCGCGATGAGCGGCGCGCGCGGCAACGCCAACCTGACGAACGTGACCATCACGAACTCGGCCGACGGCAACATCGTCATCCAGCCGGGCTCGCAGTTCGTCATCAACCCCTGATCAACACGTTTTCCAGGAAGTCGGGGTGTCCGCAGTACGCGGACACCCCGACTTCCGTAAGCCCGAGTCGACCAAGCCTGTGCGTCGCGGAGACACCGCCGCAGTGCCGGCAACGCCACGGCCGCGGCGGCCAGGTCGACGCGGGCCGGCCCCGATCAGGCGGTCGGCACCGGCGCCAGGGCTGCCGCGAGCTCCTCGGCGTTCTTCTTGTCCACCCGCGGGAAGGTCAGGCTGACGCCGTCCCCCGTACCGCCGAAGGCGAGGCGGAGCAGGCTCACAAGGCCCATCTTCGCCTCGGCGAGCTCGACGTGTTCCCGGGGCACCTCGCCGAGAACACCGGTGCCGGGCCCGCCGAGGAAGGTCTGCGGCAGAAAGATCAGCCGCTGGTCGGTGAGCACGACGAACTGCTTCTTGGTCCGCGCCAGCGCGGCACCCGTCGCACCGGCAGCAGCCTGGATCAGCCCCTGAGCAACGGCCGTCCCGAGCCGACTGGCCGAGAAGCTTCCGACCATCGCCCGGGTCGCGGTGACCGGCCGTTCCCCCGGCTTCAGGATCGGCGCCACCCGCTCGAACGCGCGGGCCTGGAGTTTCTGGTTCATGGTGTTCCCCCGTCTGTGATCGTGATCGCCGCTGATGTTACGGAGCAGGCCACGGCGGGCTATCCGTCGATCAGACGCATGATCATGACGGTCGGACGGCAACGGGCCCCGAGCGAACCGCGTGTTGGCCAACTGCGCCTCCCGCACACCTCAGTCGTGGCCTTGCTACCCCGAACCAGCCCTTGCAGTTGTATGGGTGCAACGACTCTCCCGCCCAGAAGTGGGCCTTCGCTGCCACACCGAACCAGGCAACCCAACCTGGGCACGCTCGCCGCGTACGACAACTGGTGCCTCCAGCCGGCGGCTAACACCGCGGGCTCAGCCTTCGCCGTGCAGAGCTGCAACGGCTCCGCGGGCCAGCAGGTGGACGCCTGTCGACCGGGCAGCTCAAGCACCCCGCCTCCGGGCTGTGTGTCGCCGTCAAGGACGCGGCGACCGCCGATGGCACGCCGATCGTGTTGGCGGCGTGCGCCACTGGGCCTGCCCAGCAGTGGGAGGCGCAGGACGAGGCCCGGCACATCTACGGGCCGGGCCGCAACCGTCTCCTGACGATCCAGCAGCGTCAGGCCACCCTGAACCTGGGTGAAGCGCAGCTGACCGTGCAGAGGGGCGGGTTGCAGGTCTCCGCCCCAGCGGTCCTATTCCACGCCGGGTGGCGCCGTGGTGCGCTACGCGAACAACGCTGTTGCCAACTCCTACCTGCTGGCCCTCGCAGGCGATCACCAGGGCAGCACGTACGCCGAGATCGGCATGTACGACACGGCGATGCCCGTGCGAATCCGGAAGCAGGATCCGTTCGGCAACCAGCGGGGCCTGCGCCCCTCGGCGTCAACATGCAGAACAACACCGGATTCCTCGGTGCGGTCCGCGATGACGCCTCGGGTTACACCCCGCTCGGCGCCCGCCTGTACGACCCGGCCGTGGGACGGTTCCTGTGCGCCGACCCGGTCCTGGACCTGGCCGACCCGGCACAGTCCAACGGGTACGCGTACGCCCACAACAACCCGGTGACCCACTCGGACCCGACGGGTCTGTCGGTGTGGATGAGAACAAGGCATCGTTTGTCGCAGCACTTGCAGGCGGAAGCACGCCGGAACAGGCTGCATGGATGACCTGGACCGGAAAAATGGCTCAAAGGCATGGCTTCACGAAGCCGTTGCATGTAGACCAAGAGGTATCTGGCGGGGCGCCCGTTCGGCTACAGTTCGGCAGGCCGTGATGTCTGTTGCGGGAGAGTGGCGTCATATGTTTCGCGCGTCGATCGATTCTGGTGGCGGCCTAGTTGATATTGCTCGCATAATCAGGCTTCATGGAGAGCCTGGTCAGTACATTCAGGCGGCAGCAGCACTGCGGCAAGAGTTTGGATTCAAGATTGTTGAAGCCTTGGCTGTTGTGGGTTGGGCTGAGGGGAACGACGACAGCGAAGCATCTCTGTTAGAAATGTGCCGTAAGATACGAACCGGAATAAGATAGCTCCATTAACCCGGGTGACGTGCTCGGCGTAGCGTCTCCTGACGCTGAACCTCCCCTTTCGGTGAGCCAAGTAGAGACTGCTACCGCTCAGCGCTTGGCAACGCACGGAGGGTTGTCCTTGCGGACGCCGGACTGGGTGTGCGACGACGCACAGCTGAGGCTGCGGTGGCTAGGCTGAGCTGAGCAGAATGTCCCGCTGAGGGGGTGAGCCCGGATGGCCCAGGCCGCGTTCGCGCCGGAGCCGGCGCCGCAGCACACCGAGCCGTCGTTCGACGTGCTGCGGTGGCACGACGAGCCTTGGACCGCGCAGCTCGCCCTCGACCTGTTGCCGGAGACCAACGGCCCCAGGGTTGAGGTCCTGAGCGGAAGCGTGATCGTGACACCACACGCGGGAATCGATCATCAGTCGGTCGAGCGGGAGCTGCCGTACGTGCTTCACCGTGCTGCGCGGAAGGCCGGATTCTGGGTCTACCCGGAGATCAACGTCATCGCCGGGGATGACCTCTTCATTCCGGACATCGCCGTGCTGCGCAAATCCGGTGGTGGCCGCACGACGGTCCCCATCGCCGAGGCGGTGCTGCTGGGGGAGATCGTGTCTCCTGGAAATCGGCGTAAGGACGTGATCGACAGGCCCAGGGAGTACGCCGCCGCCGGGGTGCCGTTCTTCCTTCGGGTGGACCTGCGCAACCGGGTGCCGACCATGGCGCTGTTGGAGCTGGTCGACGGGGAGTACCGCCCGTTGGCCGCCGCTGCGGCAGGGAGCACCTTCGCGATGCGGGAGCCGTTCGAATTCTCCATCGACCCGGCCGAGTTGCTGGACGAGGAGGAGCCGGGCGGGGAGGGCTGAGGCTCCCAGCGGGTGTTCAGCGGGGGTGGGGAAGAATGGCCTCGTGACTTCCCCCCGCGACCTTGTCCTGCTCGGGTCCACCGGCTCGATCGGCACGCAGGCCATCGACATCGTTCGGCGTAACCCCGACCGGTTCCGGGTGGTCGCCGTGGGTGCGGGTGGCGGCAATGTCGAGCTGCTCGCCGCGCAGGCCCTCGAACTGGGCGTCGAGGCGGTCGGGGTGGCCAAGGCGTCCGCCGCGCAGGACCTGCAACTGGCGTTCTACGCCGAGGCGAGCCGGCGCGGCTGGGCCACCGGCGACTTCAAGCTTCCCAAGATCGTGGCCGGTCCCGACGCCATGACCGAGCTGGCCCAGTGGCCGTGCGACGTCGTGCTCAACGGGGTGGTCGGCTCGCTGGGCCTCGCTCCTACGCTGGCTGCGCTGCGTGGTGGTCGTACCCTCGCGTTGGCCAACAAGGAGTCCCTCGTGGCCGGCGGCCCGCTGGTCAGGGCCGCGGTGACGCGGCCGGGGCAGATCGTGCCGGTCGACTCGGAGCATTCGGCGCTGGCCCAGTGCCTGCGCTCCGGCTCGCGCCCTGAGGTGCGCCGGTTGATCGTCACGGCCAGCGGCGGCCCGTTCCGCGGTCGGCGGCGCGACGAGTTGACGCAGGTCACACCCGAGCAGGCGCTCGCGCACCCCACCTGGAACATGGGGCCCGTCGTCACGATCAACTCGGCCACCATGGTCAACAAGGCCCTTGAGGTGATCGAGGCGCACGAGCTGTTCGACGTGCCGTACGCCGACATCACAGTGATGGTGCACCCGCAATCGGTGATCCACTCGATGGTCGAGTTCGTCGACGGGTCGACGATCGCCCAGGCCAGCCCACCGGACATGCGGCTGCCCATCGCGCTGGGCATCGGCTGGCCGGACCGGGTGCCGGAGGCGTCCAGGGCGGTGGACTGGACGGCCGCGCACACCTGGGAGTTCGCGCCGCTGGACGACGAGGCGTTCCCGGCCGTCGCGCTGGCCAAGGCCGCGGGGGAGGCCGGGCGTTCCCGGCCGGCGATCTACAACGCGGCGAACGAGGAGTGCGTCGCGGCGTTCGTGGCGGGCCGGCTGCCGTTCCTCGGCATCGTCGACACCCTCGAACGCGTGTTGGAGGACGCTCCGGACTTCGACGAACCAGGTACCGTCGAGGACGTGCTCGCTGCCGAGTCGTGGGCACGCGCGCACGCGCAGGAGATCATCGCGGGTTCGGTGGAAGGAGCTTGATGTCGTACCTGCTCGGGGTGGTCCTCTTCGCCCTGGCCATTCTCATCTCGGTGAGCCTGCACGAGGCGGGTCACCTGCTGACCGCCAAGGCGTTCGGGATGAAGGTCACGAAGTTCTTCGTCGGTTTCGGCCCCACCGTCTGGTCGTTCCAGCGAGGCGAAACCGAGTACGGCGTCAAGGGCATCCCGCTCGGCGGCTTCTGCAAGATCGTCGGGATGACTCCGCAGGACGACGACGTCGAGCCGGGTGACGAGTCGCGGGTGATGTGGCGCTACCCGGTCTGGAAGCGGACGATCGTGATGGCCGCCGGCTCGGTCACGCACTTCGCGCTCGCCCTGGTCACGATCTGGATCCTCGCCGTCTCCGCCGGCCTGCCCAACCCGGACTTCCCGACCACCGACGCGCAGGCCCGCCAGGAGCCCGCGGTCATCCAGCTCAGCGATTGCGTGGTCCCGGAGAACGCGGTCCGCGCGTGCACGAGCGCCGACGCGGCCAGCCCCGCCGCGCAGGCGCAACTGCGCAACGGTGACCGGATCACCTCGGTCAACGGCACGCCGGTCAACTCCTACGGCGACCTGCTCACCACGCTGCGCGGTCTCAAGCCGGGCGACACCGCGCAGATCGCGTACGTCCGCGACGGGCAGCCGGGCACCACCAGCACGGTGCTCGCGCAGACCCAGCGTCCGCCGCTGGACAACCCGACCGGTGCCGCCGCGCCGGTGGCCGCGCTCGGCGTCGGGCTCGTCCCCAGCACGCCCACCCGCGTGACGTACGGGCCGGTCGGCGCCTTCGGTGCCACCGCCGACTTCACCGGTGAGCTGGCCGTCGGCACCGTGAAGGCGCTCCAGCGTCTCCCGCAGAAGGTCCCCGCCCTGTGGACCGCCCTCACCGGCGGCGAGCGGGACGTCGACACCCCGATCAGTGTGGTCGGCGCCAGCCGACTCGGCGGCGAGGCGGTGGAGAACAACGCCTGGCTGGTCTTCTTCATGCTCTTCGTGTCGCTGAACTTCTTCATCGGCGTGTTCAACCTGCTGCCGCTGCTCCCGGTGGACGGCGGCCACATCGCCATCGCCTGGTTCGAACGGGCCCGCTCCTGGGTCTACGCGCGGATCGGGCGGGCCGACCCCGGCCGGGTGGACTACCTCAAACTGATGCCCTTCACGTACGTGGTGATCCTGATCGGTGGCGCGTTCACGCTGCTGACCATCGCCGCGGACGTGGTCAACCCCATCACGCTCTTCTCAAGGTGAGTGCCTGAAGTGACCGCAATCAGTCTCGGTATGCCAGCCGTGCCGCCCCCGCCGCTCGCTCCCCGTCGGGCCAGCCGCCAGATCATGGTCGGTTCGGTGCCGGTCGGCGGCGGTGCGCCGGTGTCGGTGCAGTCGATGACCACGACCCTCACCTCCGACATCAACGCCACCCTCCAGCAGATTGCCGAGCTGACCGCGTCCGGCTGCCAGATCGTCCGGGTGGCCGTGCCGTCCCAGGACGACGTCGAGGCGCTGCCCGCGATCGCCAAGAAGTCGCAGATCCCGGTGATCGCCGACATCCACTTCCAACCCAAGTACGTCTTCGCGGCGATCGACGCCGGCTGCGCGGCGGTCCGGGTCAACCCGGGCAACATCCGCCAGTTCGACGACAAGGTCAAGGAGATCGCCCGCGCCGCGGGGGCGGCGGGGGTGCCGATCCGCATCGGCGTGAACGCCGGCTCGCTGGACAAGCGGCTGCTGTCCAAGTACGGCAAGGCCACCGCCGAGGCGCTCGTCGAGTCGGCGCTGTGGGAGTGCTCGCTGTTCGAGGAGCACGGCTTCCGCGACATCAAGATCTCGGTCAAGCACAACGACCCGGTCGTGATGATCCGCGCGTACCGGCAGCTCGCCGAGCAGTGCGACTACCCGCTGCACCTCGGTGTCACCGAGGCCGGCCCGTCCTTCCAGGGCACCATCAAGTCGGCGGTCGCCTTCGGCGCCCTGCTCGCCGAGGGGATCGGCGACACCATCCGCGTGTCGCTGTCCGCCCCGCCGGTGGAGGAGATCAAGGTCGGCAACCAGATCCTGGAGTCGCTGGGCCTGCGCGAGCGGGGCCTGGAGATCGTCTCCTGCCCGTCCTGCGGGCGGGCCCAGGTCGACGTCTACAAGCTCGCCGAGGAGGTCACCGCCGGTCTGGAAGGGCTGCCGGTGCCGCTGCGGGTCGCCGTGATGGGCTGCGTCGTCAACGGTCCCGGCGAGGCACGCGAGGCCGACCTGGGCGTCGCCTCCGGCAACGGCAAGGGCCAGATCTTCGTCAAGGGCAAGGTCGTCAAGACGGTGCCCGAGGCGCAGATCGTGGAGACGCTGATCGAGGAGGCGCTGCGGATCGCCGACGAGATGGGCGCCGAGCTGCCCGAGGAGCTGCGCGGGCTGATCACCGGCCCGACGGTCACCGTGCACTGATTTTCCAGTTGGAAAAAGCGGCCGTTCCCCCGGGGGAACGGCCGCTTTTGTTGCATCCCGGCCCCGTCGGTGCGGGGCGTGGTTGGTGTGCGGTGGATGCGGCTCGCGTCACTGCGGGGCTCGCGTCACTGCGGTTTCGCCTCGCGGTGGTGCGGGCTGGTGTCACTCGGATTCGGCGAGGATCGCGTACAGCTTGCGCCGCGTCTCGTCGAGCACCTGAGCGGCCCGCTCACGCTGGTCGTCGGTGCCGTTCATCATGACCTGTCGTAGCGCGTTCATCGCCTGCGCGCCGGAGTCGCGGATGTCGTGCCAGCTGCTCACCGTGCCCTGGGCGACGTCCGCCCACGCCGGGGTCTGCGCCGCCTCGGTGGCCTCGGCCTGACCGGCCTCGGTGACCGTGAACCGCTTCCGTCCGCCGCCGGACTCCTCCGTGCTGGCGACGATCACGCCCTCGTCCTCCAACAGCTGGAGGGTGGGGTAGATCGAGCCCGGGCTCGGCCGCCACGCGCCGCCGGTGCGGGAGTCGATCTCCTGGATCATCTCGTAACCGTGCATCGGCCGCTCGGTGAGCAGAGCCAGCACGGCCGCCCGGACGTTGGGGCGTCGGCCCCGACCCCGTCCACGGCCCCGGCCGCCCCAGGGGCCGCCGTGTCCGTGCTCGCCGTGGCCGTGCGGGCCGGGCGGGACCGGCGGGAAGCCGAACCCACGCATCCGGGCCTCGTGCATCTGGTGGTGCTGTCGATGGAACCTCATCGGGTTCTCCCTCTCTTCGTACTGTCGCTGATGCATCAACGATATATCGCCAATGCATCGCCGACAAGTGGCCCTTTACAAACCGTACGTACGTCTTGTTAAGGTGTCGGTCATGCGCCTGCTTCCCCCACCGGGCCCGGCCCGGGTCCTCACCGTCGGCACCCTGGTCAAGACCGTCGGGCGTGGCCTGTGGCTCGTCGCCAGCGCGCTCTTCCTGACCCGGTCGGTCGGCCTGTCGGCGACCCAGGTGGGCATCGGCCTGACCATCTCGGCCCTCGTCGGCGTGCTGGCCAGCACACCCAGTGGCTACCTGGCCGACCGGGTCGGCCCGCGCGGCGTACAGGTCGGCGCGTTGTTCGCCGCCGGCACCCTCACCATCGGCCTCATCGCTGTCCGGTCGTTCCCCACCTTCGTGCTGGTGGGAGCCGCCACGGCGCTCGCCGACGCGGTGGAGCGCGGTGCGCGGGGCGCGCTGATCGCCGGGGCGATCCCGGCCGACCAGCGGGTACGCACCCGCGCCTACCTCCGGGCCACCACCAACGTCGGGATCTCCGTCGGCGCGGTCCTCGGCGGCTTTGCCATCGCCGCCGACACCCGCACCGGGTACGTCGCGCTGATCCTGGCCGCGGCGGCGGCGTCGCTGGCCGCAGCGGTGGTCTTCATCCGACTGCCCAGCATCGCCCCGGTCGCCGCCCCCGCGCACGGCCCTCGACTGGTCGCCCTGCGGGACCGCCCGTTCCTTGCCTTCACCCTGGTCGACGGGCTGATGTCCATGCACTTCAGCCTGCTCACCATCGCCCTGCCGCTGTGGATCGCCGGGCACACCCGGGCGCCCATCTGGATGATCTCCGCGTTGACGCTGGTCAACACCGTGCTGGTGGTGCTCTTGCAGGTCCGCGCCGCGGGCACCGCCGCCACCCTGCCCGGAGCCGCCCGTGCCGCCCGTCGAGCGGGGGTGGCCATCGCCCTGGCCTGCGTACTCTTCGCCGCCAGCGGTGCACTGCCCACGGCCGGTGCCATCGGCCTGCTTGCCTGCGGTTCGGTCGCCCACGTGACCGGGGAGCTGTGGCACTCCGCCGCCGGTTGGGGGATCTCCTTCGGCCTCGCGCCAGCGGACGCCCAGGGCCAGTACCAGGGGGCGTACGGCATGGGCTACGAACTGGGCAAGATGCTCGCGCCGGTGGTGGTGACCACCCTCGCGCTGGGCTGGGGCGTACCGGGCTGGTTCGTGCTCGGTGGCCTGTTCCTCCTGCTCGGGGCACTGGTGCCACCGGTCGTCCGGTGGGCTGGTCGAACCCGGCCGCTCGGTGAGCCGACAGAGCAGGTGCCAGCCTTGTCACTCGACCGGCGGACCGGGGGGTCGATCTGGCAGGCTGGTAGTCGTGCTGACGGTGCCGGTACGCCAACTGGGGGAATCGGAGCGCCGCGCGGTCGAGCGACTACTCGACCATGACCCGTTCGCGGGCGCGCAGGTCGCCGAACGGATCGCCGCGCGCGGCCTCTCGTGGTGGCGGGCCGAGGGCAGAATCCTGGGGTACGGGGCACGACGCAACCTCGAATCGCTGTGCTGGCTCGGCGGCAACCTGACGCCGGTGCTGGCGAGCGACGCCGCGGTGTCCGCCTTCGCGGACCTGCTCGCGGGCGAGGAGCGGTTGTGCTCGTCCATCGTCGGTCGGGCCGACGCAGTGCTCGGGCTGTGGGACCGGCTCTCCGACACCTGGGGGCCAGCGCGAGACGTCCGCCCCAACCAGCCGCTGCTGGTCGCCGACTCCCTGCCACCCGTACCGGCCGACCCGGAGGTACGCCAGGTCCGCTCCGGCGAGGTCGACCGGCTCTTCCCCGCGGCAGTTGCCATGTACACCGAGGAGGTCGGCGTCTCCCCACTGGCCGAGGACGCCGGGCGCAGCTACCGCCGACGGGTCAACGACCTGGTCCGCGCCGGTCGGGCGTACGCCCGCCTCGTCGACGGCAAGGTCGTGTTCAAGGCCGAGCTGGCCGTGGTGACCAAGCGGACGGCGCAGGTCCAGGGCGTCTGGGTCGCACCCGAGTGGCGTGGCCGAGGGATCGCCACAGCCGCCATGGCAGCCGTGGTCCGCGACGCGTTGCTGCGGGTCGCCCCCACTGTCAGCCTCTACGTCAACGACTTCAACCTCCCGGCCCGCCGGGTCTACGAACGCTGCGGCTTCCAGCCGGTCGGCACCCTCGCCACGGTCCTCTTCTGACCCTGGCCGGGCGCCCTGTGCCGAGCGCGGGTGCCGCACCGGCCACCGGCACCGGGTGCGGGGCGCCACGTGTGCCGCACTGGACATCGGACGCCGCGTGCTGCGCCGCCTGCCGCCTGCCGCCTGCCGCGTGCCGGGTGCCGCACCGCCCCGCCAGCACCTGGGCCGCGCGGATCTGCCGAGTCCCCGCGGCCCCGGCGCACCCCTGCCGGGTGCCGAGGGGGGCGATCTCTGCCGCTTCGCAGGTAGATCTTGGACAGTTTCCGTTAGCGGCTAACGGAAAGTGTCCAAGGTCTGCCGGGCCTGGTTGTTGGTGTCCTTGTGGTTGTGCGGGATATGCCGCTGGCCGGCACCCCGGGTTGGGGTGCCGGCCAGCGGTCGGGTCGTTCAGTGTTCGTGTTGGTGGGTCAGCTGTTCCAGTACTGGCCGACCAGGTCGGTGGCCTGCTGCTCCCACTGGGCGTAGGCATCCGGGTAGGCGGAGACCTGGACGGTCTGCGCGGCGTCGGTCAGCGCCATGTCCTGCCACCCGTCAACCTGGCGCAGGCCCTTGAGGAACGCGGTCGTCGAGTAGGCCGGGTCGGTGATCTGCTCCGGCGTACCCCAACCACTGGTCGGGCGCTGCTGGAACAGGCCCAGCGAGTCATGGTCATTGGCGTCGCCGAGGTGGCCCAGGTTCTCCAGCTTCGACTCCTGCAGGCTCGTCGCGATCGAGATGACCGCGGCGCGCTCGGGCAGGCCGGCCTTCTTCGTGGCGGCGATGATCGCCTTGACGTTGGCGGTCTGCTCATCGTTGAGGGTGATGTGGGACTGGTCGCCCTGGGGCTTCGGGGCGGCCGACTGCACCGCCACCGCCACCGGCTTGGCATCCACGGGGTTGGCGTGGGCGGCGATCGGGCCGGCGAAGACACCACCGGCGAACGCGAGACCAGCAACAGACAGCATGCTCTTACGGAAGATCGTGTTCATGGGGGTAGCTCCTTCGGGGGTAGGAAACACCCGCACCGCCAATGGGGGTCGGCGACGCAAGGGTGTGAGCACCTCGTCCGGCGCTGCATCAAAATCAAGGGGAAAAGTCTTCGGGGAGATCGGCACCGTCAAGCGGGGGGCTTGTGGGGGCCGGGTCGGCGGCCTGCGAGCGGGGGGCTCGGGCGCCGGGTCCATGTGTAACGACCGGGGGTCGGGGGTCATTCCCCGGTGGGCCCATCCGCCGACGTCCGCTCGTGTGAAGCGGTGGCGGGGTGGTCGCTCGTGGGGACTGCAACGACCGGGGGCCGGGGGTCATTCCGGGGGCCGGGCCATCCCGTCGCACCCGATGGAGCGCGGGTGCTGGGGAGGCTTCAACGATGCGGGCCGGGGCGGCATTCCAACCCCGCGACCAGCTGTTCCAACCCCGGTGGGCGGGGCGGCGAGGCAGTGGTCCTGCGATCGTCAGAGTGTGTAACGACCCCGCCCCGGCCATCATTCCGACCCACCGGTGCGACCGGTCACAGCCAAACGCCCCGAAGGCCGCGAACCTCGTACCGGGGCCATCGGCGCTCTCGCCTTAACCCCTCAGACCGGACAAACCTCGCATCAGTCAGCCGCTGCCCGAGCAGGCCGGGGTCGCACCGTCCCACCGGCCGGGGTGCCGCGCGCCCGGGCACCCATCGGGCACGCACAACCCCCATGCGGGCATGATCCACTCGACTTCACGGAAACCGCGGCATCCGCGACAGGCTGACACCCCGACTTCAATGAAGCCGAGTCGATCATGAGTTCGGCGATGACTGACGCCCTGCTCAGGGCCGGAAATTCGGTTGAATCTACGCGCCGGCGCCGGCAGGCTGAAGTCTCCGCCACCCCACATCCGGAGGACTTTCCATGCGCCTGCTCCGTGATCTGTGGGGCACCTCGGCACGTCGTATGACGGTCGTGGCCGTCCTGATCGTGCTCGGCGCCGCCGGTCAGGCGGGCGCCTCGGCGCTGGCCGGAGCGGTGTTGGTGCATCGTTCGGCCGGCTTCTTCGTCGTGCTGGCCGCGGCGCTGGTCGCCGTGGTGCTCAGCGACCTCGCGGTGAGCCTGCTGATGGCCGGCCTGACCGCCGACTGGTCCGCCGACGTCCGCCGACGGCTCTGCCGGGTCGCCTTCGGGCAGGACCTGCCCACCCTGGAGACCACCCCGGTGGGTGAACTGCTCGACCGCATCGACGGGGACGTCTACCAGGTGGCGTCGGCGATCCGCAACCAGGGCACCCGGCTCGCCCAGGGGCTGTGCGTCGGCCTGTTGTCGATGGTCGTGGCGTTGGTCGTGTGGTGGCCGGCCGGTGTCGCGATGCTGCTGCTCACTGTGGTGCTCGCAGTCAGTCTGCGCCGGCCCACGGCGCGGATCGCCCCGGCCCGGATGGCTGAGGAGGAGGCGTGGTCCGACCTGGCCGCCGTGATGGAGGAGGCGGTGCACGGCCAGG
Organism: Micromonospora zamorensis; assembly: GCF_900090275.1. Classification (NCBI taxonomy): domain Bacteria; kingdom Bacillati; phylum Actinomycetota; class Actinomycetes; order Micromonosporales; family Micromonosporaceae; genus Micromonospora; species Micromonospora zamorensis. Next base: position 700,700 of record NZ_LT607755.1, read on the forward strand.
ACGACGTACGGACCAGCCTGGCCCGCCCGTACGTGCTGCGGCTGTACGCAAGGCGGGCCGCCGCCGTGCTGTCCCGGGGCGGCCTGGTCTGGGTGTTGTCCGCGCGGGTGGCCGCCGCCGCGACCGCGACGATCCGGGCTGGCATCGGCGCGGTGGTGCTCGGCGGGGCCTGGGCGTTGACCACCGACCGGATCGACGCCGCCCGGCTCACCGCCATCTGGCTGCTCGCCCTGGCCTTCGGTGCCACCGCGGAACACGTCAGCCGGATGGTGCCGGAAATCCAGGAGGCTCTCGGCGCGTGGGCCCGGGTGCAGTTGCTGCACAAGGCACGGCAGGAGCCCGTCGGCGGCGCCAGCCCGACCGAGGGTGACCTGCGCATCCGCGACCTGACCTTCGGATACCAGGTGAGTGGCCCGGAGGGTGGCCGGGGGGCCGCGCTGCGCGGGCTCAGCCTCACCTTTGCGCGTGGACGCTCGTACGCGCTGATCGGGCGGACCGGTTCGGGTAAGTCGACGCTCGCGAAGGTGCTCACCAGGGCTGTCGACGTGCCGTCGGGCACTGTCTTCCTCGGCGGCACCGACCTGTGTGACCTCGACGTCGAGCAGTTGCGCCGCTGGGTGGCACTGGTGCCGCAACGTACCGAGATCGTGGCCGGCACCCTCGCGGAGAACGTGGCGCTCTACGACCCCGAGCTGCTCGACGCCGCGGCCCAGGCACTGAACGAGCTGGGCCTGGCCGGCTGGATCGCCGAGTTGCCGGACGGGTTGGCGACCCGGCTGGGGGAGGGCGGGCACGTGCTCTCCGCCGGCCAGGAGCAGCTGGTGGCGTTCGCCCGGATCCTGGTCCGGGACCCGCATGTGGTGATCCTCGACGAGGCCACCGCACGTCTGGATCCTGTCACCGAGGCGCGGGTGCAGCGGGCCACCGAACGACTGCTGCGCGACCGGATCGGCATCGTCATCGCCCACCGGCTCTCCTCGGTGCGCCGCTGCGACGAGGTGGTCGTGCTGGCCGACGGCGCGGTGGTCGAGGCGGGCCCGTTGGAGACGTCGACGCGCTTCGCCGAACTGCTGGCGACCAGTCACGCGGCCGCGTACGCCGCAGTGGCACCGGCCGGCCGCGCCGGCGCCGGCGCCGGCACCGACCTGCTGGTCGGCCCCGACCCGGCCGACGCCTGGCCGAGCGAGCCGACCACCGAGCCGGTCGAGAGGGCCGGGCAGGTCGAGAAGGCCGAGCCGGTTGAGAAGGCCGGGCAGGTCGAGTCGGTCGAGAAGGCCGGGCCGACGCGGGCCGACCCGCCACCGCTGCCTCCCGTGCCGCCGGCCCGGACGCTGCGGGAGATCATCCGACTCTGCACCAACGATCCCCGGTACGGGCTGGCGGCGATCGGGTTGTTCCTCGGGCTCAGCCTGCTGGGGCTGGACGGCCCGGTGCTGCCCTGGCTCTGGGCCGACCTGGTCGACGGGACCGGCAACCCGTACCTGCCGGCGATCGGGATCGTGGCCGGGCTGCTGGTCACCATGCCGCTGCCGTACTACACCCACGTCTGGTTCCCCCAGTGGTGGGTGCGGCAGATGCTGCGTATCGGCCTGCGCCTGGTGCACGGCCAGACCGGGGCGCGCCGGGTCAGCTCGCATACCCCGGCGGAGGTCGTGGCGCAGGGCGGTGACACCGAGCGGGTGGTCCAGCTCGCCGACAACGTGCTGGACCAGGGCGTCGCGCTGGTCCTGGTGGTCGCCATGACGGCGGTCACCGGGAGCGTCGTACCGGGGCTGTTCTTCCTCGGCACGATGGTGGTCTCCGGGCTGGCCGCGACGTTGTTCGGGCCGAAACTCGAACGCGCGGCCCGGGCGACGGTGGCGGCGCGGGCCGCCTTCGCCACGGCGCTGGTCTCCGCGCTCTCCGCGGCGCGGACGGTGAAGCTCGCCGGCGCGACCACGGCGGTGCTGCGTCACCTGGCGGGCCTGGACGTGCTGCGCAGCGACCGGCAGCGGCGGGAGATCTCGGTGCAGGTGTGGGCGCGTTCCACGCCGTCGGTGGCCAGCGGGCTGTTGCCGATCGGCGCGTGGGCGCTCTACCTGAGCGGCTCGCTCTCCGCCGGGGCGGTGCTGGTGGCCGTCTCCACGCTGGGCGCGGCGCGCTGGTTCGCCTGGACCACCGCGTCGTTGATCTCCCAGCTACCCTCGGCGCGGGTCTGGACGCGGCGCACGGCGGCGATGACCGGAGTGAGCGCGTACTCCGCTGGGGTTTCGGCTGTCGACCTGGCCGCCGGGACGGCGCCCGCGCCCACGCCACCACCCCGGCATCCGCTGCGCTGCCTGGAGCTGCGCGGCTTCGGGGTGGTGCATTCCGACGGTACGGTGGCCGTCCGGGACGTCGACCTGAGCGTGCAGCGTGGGCAGTTGGTGCTGGTCGTCGGGCCGGTGGGGTCGGGCAAGTCCTCGTTGCTGCGGGCGCTGGCCGGGATCGTGCACCACACCGGTGAGCTGGCCTGGAACGGTGACCCGGTCACCGAGCCGGAGCTGTTCCTGCGCCCCAACCAGGTCGGTTACGTCGGCCAGTTGCCTCGGGTGCTGTCCGGCACTGTCGCCGACAACATCGCGCTCGGGCACGAGGTGGATGCGGCCGGGGCGGTCAGCACCGCACAGCTCGACCACGACCTGGCCGCCGCTGGCGGTGGGCTCGGTCTGCTCATCGGGCACAAGGGCACCCGGCTGTCCGGCGGCCAGTTGCAACGGTTGGCGCTGGCCCGTGCGCTGGCCCCGCGTACCGAACTGCTGGTCGCCGACGACGTGTCGTCGGCGCTGGACGTCACGACCGAGCTGGCGCTGTGGCAGGCGTTGCGCGACCACGGGGTGACAGTGGTCGGCTCCACCGCGAAGCGCGCCGCGCTGGTCCGGGCCGACCACGTGGTGGTGCTGCTCGGCGGGCAGGTGGCGGCCCAGGGGACCTGGCAGGACCTGGAGGGGCGCTGGTCACACCTGGCCGGCTGAGAGCGGGATGACGGTCGGGCGGCTGCGCACAGCGGCAGCCGCCCGACCGCCCGGAAGATCAGGCCGCGCGGGCGTACTGGGCGGGGCCGGAGTACGCGACGCCGAGCTTGGCGGCGGCTCGGCGCGGCCAGTACGGGTCGCGCAGCAGCTCCCGGCCCAGCAGCACCAGGTCGGCCTCGCCGCTGGCGACGATCTGCTCCGCGTGCTCGGGCTCGACGATCAGGCCCACAGCGCCGGTCGGCACACCGGCGTCGCGGCGGATCTGCGCGGCCAGCGGCACCTGGTAGCCGGGGCCGAGCGGGATGCGCTGGTCGGTGCTGACGCCACCGGAGGACGCGTCGACCAGGTCGACGCCGACGCCGGCCAGCTCGCCGGCGAGCACCACGCTGTCCTCGATCGTCCAGCCGCCCTCAGCCCAGTCGGTGGCGGAGATCCGGGTCAGCACCGGCACGTCCTCGCCGACCGCGGCGCGCACCGCGCGGGCCACCTCCAGGGTGAGTCGCATCCGGGCGGCCCGGTCGCCGCCGTAGGAGTCGGTGCGGTGGTTGGTCAGCGGCGAGAGGAACTCGTTGAGCAGGTAGCCGTGCGCGGCGTGGATCTCCACGGCGGCGAAGCCGGCGTCCAGCGCGCGTTCGGCGGCCGCGGCGAACGCCTGGACCACACCGGCGATGCCGGCCTCGTCGAGGCTGGTCGGCGTCCGGTAGTCGGTGGTGAACGGCTCCGAGCCGGGCGCGACGGGCGTCCAGCCACCCTCGCTGTCCGGCACGCCACCGCGTTCCGGTGCCCACGGCCGGTAGGTGGAGGCCTTGAAACCGGCGTGCGCTAGCTGCACGGCCGGCACGGCGCCGTGGGCGGCGACGAACGCGGTCACCGGTCGCCAGGCGTCGACGTGCGCGCCGGACCACAGCCCGGTGTCCTGCGGGCTGATCCGGCCCTCGGGGAGCACGGCGGTCGCCTCGGTCAGGATCAGACCGGCACCGCCGACCGCGCGACTGCCCAGGTGGATCAGGTGCCAGTCGGTGGGCAGACCATCGGGGCCGGCGGAGTACTGGCACATGGGGGCCATGGCGATCCGGTTGGGCAGTGTGACCCCGCGCAGGGCCAGGGGGGTGAACAGGGAACTCATGGGGTCATCCTCTCGAAGACGGCGACGGGCCCCTCCGGGGAGGGGCCCGTCGCCGTCGGTGTCAGCTGGATCAGGCGGGTACGGGGCTCAGCTCGTCCTGTCGGGTCGGCCGGGGGTCGGCGACCGGCTCCGGGTCGGTCAGGTCCCGCCGACCGGCGGACTCGTACGCGGCCCGGTCGAGGGTGCCCTCCCGGGCGGCGACCACTGTCGGCACGAGTGCCTGCCCGGCCACGTTGGTGGCGGTGCGGATCATGTCCAGGATCGGGTCGATGGCCAGCAGCAGGCCGGCGCCGGCAAGCGGCAGGCCCAGCGTGCTGAGGGTCAGGGTGAGCATCACGATCGCGCCGGTCAGGCCGGCGGTGGCCGCCGAGCCGACCACCGAGACGAAGGCGATCAGCAGGTAGTCGGTCACGCCGAGCTGCACACCGAACACCTGGGCCACGAAGATCGCAGCGAGTGCCGGGTAGATGGCTGCGCAACCGTCCATCTTCGTGGTGGCGCCGAACGGCACCGCGAACGAGGCGTACTCGCGGGGGACGCCGAGGCGCTCGACGGAGCGCTGGGTCACCGGCATGGTGCCGACCGAGGAGCGGGACACGAAGGCCAGCTCGATCGCCGGCCAGGCGCCGGCGAAGAAGCGCAGCGGGTTGAGGCGGCCGGCGAGGATCAGCACCAGCGGGTAGACCACGAACAGCACGATGGCGCAGCCGACGTAGACGGCGGTGGTGAACTTCGCGAGGGGGGCCAGCAGGTCCCAGCCGTACGAGGCGACGGCGTTGCCGATCAGGCCGAGGGTGCCGATCGGGGCGAGGCGGATGACCCACCAGAGCGCCTTCTGGACGATCTCCAGCAGGGACCGGTTCAGCGCCACGAAGGGCTCGGCGGGCTCGCCGACCAGCAGGGCCGCGGCACCCACGACGACGGCGAGGAAGACGATCTGGAGGACGTTGCCCTCGACGAACGCGCCGACCGGGTTGGTGGGCACGATGCCGGTGAGGAAGTCGGTCCACGAGCCGGTGTTCTTCGGCGGGGCCGCGCCACCCAGGTCGAGGGTCACGCCCTTGCCCGGGTTGGTGAGCAGGCCGAGGCCGATGCCGATGCTCACCGCGATCAGGGCGGTGATGCCGAACCACATCAGGGTCTTGAGGGCGAGCCGGGCGGCGTTCGCGACGCCGCGCAGGCTGACCACGCTGACCACGATGGCGGTGAAGACCAGCGGCGGCACCGCCAGTTTGAGCAGCTGGATGAAGAGGCTGCCGACGGTGTGCAGGGTGGTGGTCAGCCAGCTCAGGTCGTTGGCGCGGGCCAGGAAGCCCAGCGCGACGCCGAGCACGAGGCCGAGCAGGATCTGCACGGAGAAGGGAATCTTGCGCAGGCCGAAAGGCATGAGACGTTGTCCAATTGTCTGGTTCCGAGCGGGTGGGCGTGTGTGTCGCGGCTATGCCGGACAGACGCCGCTGGCCTGCAGTCGGAGATCGACGTACAGGCGCTCGGTGAGGCCCCAGACATTGGTCATCGCTCGCCGACGTTACGCCGATTCCCGCTCGGAGGAAGGGGTGATCGGCGTGAGGCTCCTTACATCCGGTCCGTCCGCCGTCCTATCGACGGGCCAGGGCGAGGGCTGTCGCGGTCGAGAGGCCCCACAGCACCGCGACGGCGAGGACCAGCCGTTCCAGCACGCCCACCACCGCACCCCGGCCGAGGACGAGCATCGCCAGCCCCACCGCGGCGCAGAGCGGCAGCGCCACCGCGGCGGCCAGGCCGGCCAGCCGACGGAGCACCGGGCCCGCCGGCCCGGACACGGCGAGCGTGACCATGGCGAGGACCACCGACGCGGTCGCCGCGATGCTCGTGCCGCCGTGCACCAGATCCGCCGCCGTCGCCCGCTCGAACGGTGGCAGCGGGCAGCCAGCGGAGCAGGTCACGGCCCCGGACACGGCGGTGAAGACCGCGCCGGTGGCGAGCAGGGCCGGTGCCGCCCACACCCCGGGAGGCAGCGCCGCGCCGACCAGCAGCAGCGCTGCGGCCAGAGCGAGGATCCCGATCCGGTACGTCGTGGCGTGACCACTGCCGGCGATGCCCGCCTCGCTGACGTACCCGGTGAGCCCCGGACCGGGACCGGCGACCACGGCGACGGTCACCGCGACCGCCCCGGCCAGCGCGCAGCCGGCCGCGGCGGACCCGGCGACCCGGCGGGCGACGTCGGCGCGGGCCCTCGGCGCGGTCGTGGTGCCGGGCCGACCCGGCTCAGCCACGCCCGTGTGGCGTGCTCCAACCGGAGTCGTCAGGCCCGAGCGGCACGATGCCGCTCGGGTTGATCTCCCGGTGGGTGCCGTAGTAGTGCCGCTTGATGTGGTCGAAGTCCACCGTCTCACCGAAGCCCGGGGTCTGGAACAGGTCCCGGGCGTACGCCCAGAGCATCGGCATCTCGGTCAGCTTCTGCCGGTTGCACTTGAAATGTCCGTGGTACGCGGCGTCGAACCGGACCAGTGTGGTGAACAGCCGCACGTCGGCCTCGGTGATCGCCTCACCCATCAGGTAGCGCTGCCCGGCGAGGCGTTCGGACAAGGCGTCCAGCCGGGCGAAGAGTGCCCGGAATGCCTCTTCGTACGCCTCCTGCGAGGTGGCGAACCCGCACCGGTACACGCCGTTGTTGACGTCGGTGTGGATCTCGGCCATCAGCGCGTCCATCTCGGGGCGCAGTTCGACCGGGTACAGGTCCGGTGCGTCGGGCGCGTGCAGCGAGCGCCACTCGGTGGAGAGGTCGAGGGTGAGCTGCGGGTAGTCGTTGGTGACGACCCGGCCGGTCAGGGTGTCGACCAACGCCGGCACTGTCACCCGGCCCGTGTAGTCCGCGTCGGTGGCCAGGTACGCCTCGGAGAGGAAGCTGACGCCGAGGACCGGGTCGAAGCCGTCCGGGTCCAGGGCGAACGCCCAGCCCCGCTCGTCGCGGATCGGGTCGACGGTGCCCAGCGAGATCGCGTCGTCCAGGCCGAGCAGGCCCCGCACGATCCTCGCCCGGTGCGCCCACGGGCAGGCGCGGCACCAGATCAGCCGGTACCGGCCGGCCTCCAGCGGCCAACGGTCCTGCTCGTCGGGCCCGCCACCGGGCGGGGACGTGGAGTCGGCGGTGACCCGACCGGTGAACCGGTTGGGCTGACGGACGAACGCGCCGCCGCCGCTGGTCTCTGCGCTGAACTGGGCCCGGGCCATGCCGCCAACCTATCCGCTGCCGACGCGGATATCCTGGCGGCCGGCAGCCCCCGCGACCCCGTGGGCGTGCCCCACCCCCGCCGTCTGCACCCCCGAAGGACTCGCGATGACCGTGGCATACCTGGTGGCCGGTGTCCGTACCCCGATCGGCCGGTACGCCGGCGCGCTGGCCGGCGTCCGCCCCGACGACCTGGCCGCGCACGTGATCCGCGAGTTGGTCGCCCGGCACCCGTCGGTGGACTGGGCGCGGGTCGACGACGTCGTGCTCGGCTGCGCCAACCAGGCCGGCGAGGACAACCGCAACGTGGCCCGGATGGCGGCGCTGTTGGCCGGCCTGCCGCAGGAGGTGCCGGGCAGCACCGTCAACCGGCTCTGCGGCTCGGGCCTGGACGCCCTGGCCACCGCCGCCCGGTCCATCGTCGCCGGGGACGCGGAGCTGGTGATCGCCGGCGGGGTGGAGAGCATGAGCCGTGCCCCCTTCGTCATGCCGAAGGCCACGTCGGCGTACTCCCGCTCCGCCGAGGTGTACGACACCACGCTGGGCTGGCGGTTGGTGAACCCGCTGATGCGCGACGGGTGGGGCGTCGACTCGATGCCGGAGACGGCGGAGAACGTGGCCGCCGAGTACGGCGTGAGCCGGGCCGAGCAGGACGCCTTCGCGTACCGCTCGCAGCAGCGCGCGGCCAAGGCGCAGGCCGACGGCCGGTTCGCCGAGGAGATCGTGGCGGTGTCCGTGCCGGCCGGTCGCCGGGAGACCCGGCTGATCGAGGTCGACGAGCACCCCCGGGAGACCACGCTTGCGAAGTTGGCCTCGCTGCCGACCCCGTTCCGCGACGGCGGCACGGTGACCGCCGGCAACTCCTCAGGCGTCAACGACGGGGCGGTGGCCCTGCTGGTCGCCAGCGAGGCGGCGGTGCACCGGTACGGCCTCACTCCGCTGGCCCGGATCGGCGGGGCGGCTGCGGCCGGCGTACCGCCCCGGATCATGGGGATCGGCCCGGTGCCGGCCACCCGCAAGCTGCTCGACCGGGTCGGCGTCGAGCTGAGCGCGGTGGACGTGGTGGAGCTGAACGAGGCGTTCGCCGCGCAGTCGGTGGCGGTGTTGCGCGAGCTGGGGCTGCCCGTGGACGCCGAACACGTCAACCCGAACGGCGGGGCGATCGCACTGGGGCACCCGCTCGGCGCCAGCGGCGCGCGGCTGGCATTGACCGCCGCCCTGGAGTTGCGCCGTCGCGGCGGTCGCCGGGCTCTGGCCACCATGTGCATAGGTGTTGGTCAAGGGATCTCCCTGTTGCTGGAGTCAGCCGCCTAGAGTGGTCCACACCACACGACCCGCGGGTCGACCGGTGCCCACGCGTGCCCGCTGCGCGCCCCGACGCCGGTGCTGTCCCGCGCCGCGGCGATGAACTGGGGAGCACGCTGATGCCGGACGGACTGCCGACCGAGATCGATCTGACCAGGCCGAGCGCGGCCCGGGTGTACGACTATTTCCTGGGCGGGGCGCACAACTTCGAGATCGACCGGCAGCTGGCCGAACAGATCGCCAGCATGACGCCGAATCTCGCCGCCACCATGCGTTCGGGCCGCGAGTTCCTGCGCCGGGCCGTCCGGGCGCTGCTCGACGCCGGCATCGACCAGTTCCTCGACATCGGCTCCGGAATTCCCACCGTGGGCAACGTGCACGAGGTGGCCCAGGGGGTGAACCCCAAGGCCCGAGTGGTGTATGTCGACATCGACCCGGTGGCGGTCGCGCACAGCCGGGAGTTGCTCGCCGGCAACGAGCTGACCGGGGTCATCCACGCCGACCTGCGTGAGCCGGAGCGGATCCTCGCCGAGACCCGGCAGCTCGGGCTGATCGACTTCAGCCGGCCGATGGGCATCCTGCTGGCCGGGGTGGTGCACTTCATCCCCGACAGCGACCGGCCTGAGGAGATTCTGGCCACCCTGCGGGCCGCCGCCGCGCCGGGCAGCTTCCTGGTCATCTCGCACTCCACGTTCGAGGACCAGCCGCAGGAGATGCTGGACGCCCAGCGTCTCTCCGCGCGGACGGACACCGAGATCACCCTGCGCTCCCGCGCCCAGGTCACCGGTTTCTTCGGGGACTGGACGGTCCTCGAACCGGGCGTGGTGCACATGCCGCTCTGGCGGCCCGACTCACCGTCCGACGTGGACGAGCACCCGGAGCGGTTCGGCGCCTTCGGGGGCGTCGCCCGGTACGACCAGCCCGCCGGCTGATCCCGTGGCCGCCGTCCCGGACCCCGCCGGGGTCGGTGCTGGCCGGGACCCCGCCGGGGTCGGTGTCGGTCGGGACCCCGCCGGGGTCGGTGCTGGCCCGGACCCCGCCGGGGTCGACGCCGGCCGGGCCGACGCCCAGGGGTACGCCGCCGACTGGGCCCGTGCGGTGCGCCGCCTCGGGTTCGTGCCGCTCAGCGCGGCCGAGACCGAGCGGCTGCTGCTGGTGCACACGATCCGGCTGGCGCAGGCGGTGCGGGCGGAGCCCTTCTCCGCCCGCCCGGCCGAGGAGGTCGGGTGGGCGCTGGTGGAGGCGCACCTCACCGAGCCGCAGGCCCTGGACTGGACACTGCACGCCCTCGGTGCGGATTTCGCCGACCGGGTGCTGGGTGCCCTCGACCGGCCGGCGGACCTCGCCGACCGGATCGCGGCGGTGCAGGGCGGGCTGGCCGCCGGGTTCGCCCGCGCGCTTCGCGACCGCACCTTCAGTCAGCAGGAACGGATCGCCCGGTCCGCCTGGCAGGCGCGTGACGAGGTCGAGCAGGCGCTGCGCGACAGCGAGGCACGGTTCCGGGCCGTCTTCACCGGTGCCGCCATCGGGATCGGCATCGCCGGCGTGGACGGTCGGATCATCGACGTCAACCAGGCCTTCGCCGACATGCTCGGCTACTCCATGGAGGAGCTGCGCGGGACCAACGTGGCGGCACTGTTCCACGCCGACGACGCCGCCGGGATGTGGGAGCTGTACCAGGAGCTGATCGAGGGCAAGCATGACGCGGCCCGGGTGGAGAAGCGCTACCACCGCAAGGACGGCAGCGTGGTCTGGACGGACCTGGCCGTCTCACTGATCCGCTACGACGACGGCCGGCCCCGGTTCACCGTCGCGATGATCGAGGACATCACCCAGCGGTACGAACTCCAGCAGCGGCTGCGCTTCCAGGCGTTGCACGACCCGCTGACCGGGCTGCCCAACCGGACGTTGTTCTTCGAGACGTTGGCGCGGGTCCTCGACGGCGCGGACAACGGGCGGCGAGTCGGGGTGTGCTTCCTCGACCTGGACGGCTTCAAGGCGATCAACGACAGCCTCGGTCACGACCTCGGTGACCGCCTGCTGGTGATGATCGGCCGGAGGCTGGCCGCGTGCGTGGCCGACCACGGCCACCTGGTCGCCCGGATGGGCGGCGACGAGTTCGTGATCCTCGTCGACGGAGGGGACGACATCGACGACGCGGTGGCCGTCGCGGAGGCCGCGCTGGCCGCCGTCGCGTCCCCGGTGCACGTCGGTGAACACCAGTTGGCCGTCTCGGCCAGTGTGGGCATCGTGCAGTGCCCGGCTGCGGAGACCTCCCCGTCGGAGCTGATGAAGGCCGCGGACACCACGCTGTACTGGGCGAAGGCGGCGGGCCGGGGCCGGTGGGCGGTCTACGACCCGGAGCGCAGCGCCCGGGACATCGCCCGGTCGGCGCTGGTGGCCGGGCTGCCCGCCGCACTGGACCGGGGCGAGTTCGTCCTGCACTACCAGCCGATCGTGTCGCTGCTGGAGGGCAGCATGCTCGCGGTGGAGGCGCTGGTCCGGTGGGAGCATCCGGAGCTGGGCCTGATCGGGCCGGACCGGTTCATCGGCCTGGCCGAGGAGACCGGCCTGATCGTCCGGCTCGGTGAGTGGGTGCTGCGGCAGGCCTGTCACGACGCCGAGCGGTGGTGGCGGCAGTTCCCCGAGGCCAGGCTGGTGGTCAGCGTCAACCTGGCCGCGCGGCAGGCCGACGACCCGGCGATCGTGGAGACGGTGGCCGACGCGCTGCACACCAGCGGACTGCCGGCCGAGCTGCTTCAACTGGAGCTGACCGAGAGCGCCGTGATGGGCAGCGCCGACGAGCCTCTGCGCAGCCTGTACCGGCTCGCCGCGCTCGGCGTCCGGCTGGCGGTGGACGATTTCGGCACCGGATACTCCAACCTGGCGTACCTGCGGCGGCTGCCGATCCACTGCCTGAAGCTCGCCGGCCCGTTCGTCGAGGGCATCCGCGCCGACGGCACCGACGTCGCCGCCGACCACCGTGACGAACGGATCGTCGACGCGCTGGTCCGGTTGGCGCACGCGCTGGAGCTGTGGGTGACCGCCGAGGCGGTGGAGACCGAGGTGCAGGCGGAACGGTTGCGGGCGTTGCGCTGCGACACCGGGCAGGGGCGATTCTTCGGCGCCCCGGCTCCGGCCGACACGATCACCGCCCGGCTCCGTGGCGGGGCGACGGCGTGAGCGGGGGCCCACTACGGTTCGGTCGGCACCGATGGCGGCGATGGAAGGTGGCGACGTGAGCCTGACGGACTCGCAGACCGTGGTGACGGTGGTGGCCGGCCTGGCCATCCTGGCCGGGCTGGCCGGCGTGGTGGTGCCCGGCCTGCCGGCGTTGCCGCTGTGCTGGGGTGGTGTGCTGGTCTGGGCGGTCTTCGGCGGTGCGGGCATGGTCGGCTGGGCGGTGTTCGGCGCCGCCACTGTGGTCGTGGCGGGCGGCACCGTGATCAAGTACGCGTGGCCGGGCCGGAACCTGAAGCGCACCGGTGTGCCGACGTCCACACTGCTCGCCGGCGGCGTGCTCGGCATCGTCGGGTTCTTCGTGGTGCCGGTCGTGGGGCTGGTGCTCGGCTTCGTCGCCGGGGTGTGGGCGGCGGAGCGGCTGCGGCTCGGCAGCAACCAGCTCGCCTGGCCGTCCACAGTGCAGGCGCTCAAGGCCGCTGGTCTGTCGATGCTGGTTGAGTTCGCCGCCTGTCTGGTCGTTACCGCACTGTGGCTGGCCGGCCTGCTGCTGGCGTGATCCCCCGGTCTGACGAGTTCGGGGCGATAAGGCGGAGCGGCAGCGGCTAGGGTCGATCCCATGCGCGTCGTGGTGCTTGGCGGTCTTGGTGCCTGGCCCTCCGCCGAGCAGGCGTGTGCGGGCTTTCTGGTCGAGCACCAGGGCTTTCGGCTGTTGGTCGATCCTGGCTACGCGACAGTGCAACCGCTGCTGACCCGGCTGCCCGCCTCATCGGTCGACGCGGTGTACGTCAGCCACGGCCATCCCGACCACTGCGCCGACCTGCAGCCACTGCTGCGGGCCAGGGTGTTGCCCGACCGGTCCGCGCCGGCCCTGCCGGTGTACGCGCCAAGCGGCAGCCTCGACCCGCTGCTCGCGATCGACGAGTCAGGGCTCATCGACACGGCGTACCGACTGCACGGGTTCACCCCCGGCGACAACTTCGGCGTCGGTCCGTTCACCGTGCGGACATGGTCACTGCCGCACTGGGTGCCGAACGCCGGGGCCCGTTTCACCGCCGGCGGAACGGTGCTGGCCTACACCGGGGACACCGGGCCGAGCCCGATGTTGGTTGAGTTGGCCCGCGACGCCGACCTGCTGATCGCCGACGCGACGTATGTCGACGAGATCCCGGACCGGCATGTCGGATTCCTGTCGAGCGCCGCCGAGGTGGGTCGCTACGCCACCGCGGCACGGAGCAGAGCGGTCCTGCTGACGCATCTGTGGCCTGGCACGGACCCCGACGCGGCCGTCGCCGCGGCACGGCGGGCATACAGCGGTTCGGTCGACGTGGCCCGGTCGGGCCTGCTGGTCGACCTGCCCGCCTGACGCCGGGGCTCGTGGTGACGGGCTGGGGGCGCGGGGCACTGGTCGGGTACGGCGACGCGCCGTACGTGAGAGAGAGGTGTGCCCCGCGCCGCCGCGGTCCGGGCGGTCCGAGCGCCCGGGGGTACGCCCGTCGCGAACGGGCTGGTCACGGGCTCAAGGATGCGGCCGGGGTGGCCGCAGGGGCAACACAATTAGCCGTCGGCGGTGACATTCCCGCCGAGTATGTATTGACCGTCTTGATCGCCCGGGATCACACTTTGCCCACTCGCACGCGGAACCACCTCAGGGAGGTGTGCAGTGGCAACGACCCCCGTGCCGACCGCCGAGCACCCGATGGACGACGACGCCCGACGGCTCGCCGAACTCGGCTACAAACAGGAGTTGCGCCGCAAGTGGAGTGGCTTCTCCAACTTCGCCATCTCGTTCTCGATCATCTCGATCCTGGCCGGCTGCTTCACCACCTTCGGTCAGGCGTGGAACAACGGAGGCCCGGTCGCCATCTCCTGGGGCTGGCCGCTGATCTCCCTGTTCATCCTGATCATCGGTTTCTGCATGGCCGAGCTGGTGTCGGCGTACCCGACCGCGGGCGGAATCTACTGGTGGGCGGCCACCATGGGTCGCCCGGTGCACGGCTGGTTCACCGGCTGGCTGAACCTCATCGGTCTGGTGGCGGTCACCGCCTCGGTGGACTACGGCTGCGCGACGTTCCTCAACCTCACCCTGTCCGCGCTCTTCGACGGCTGGGCGGGGACGCTGCGGCAGGCGTTCGTCCTCTTCGTGATCATCCTGATACTGCACGGGCTGATCAACATCTTCGGGCACCGGATCATCGACGTACTCCAGAACGTCTCGGTCTGGTGGCACGTGGCCGGCGCGGCCGTCGTGGTGGCCATCCTGGTCTTCGTGCCGGACAACCACCAGAGCTTCCAGTTCGTGTTCACCGAGCGCTTCAACAACTCCGGTTTCGGTGACGGCGACATCGGCGGGCTGACGTTCTGGTTCTACGTGCTGCCCCTGGGTTTCCTGCTGACCCAGTACACGATCACCGGCTTCGACGCCTGCGCGCACGTCTCCGAGGAGACCCGCGGCGCTTCGCAGGCCGCCGCGCGAGGGCTCTGGCAGTCGATCTTCTATTCCGCTGTCGGCGGCTGGATCCTGCTGCTGGCGTTCCTCTTCGCAGCCACCGACGTCGAGGCGGTCAACGCCGCGGGCGGCTTCTCCGGTGCCATCTTCGAGTCCGCGTTGACGCCGATCTTCTTCAAGATCGTCATCATCATCTCCACCATCGGTCAGTTCTTCTGCGGCATGAGCTGCGTGACCTCAATGAGCCGCATGGCGTACGCGTTCAGCCGGGACCGGGCGGTGCCCGGGTGGCGACTCTGGTCGAAGGTCGACCGCAACGGCACCCCGGTCAACGCGATCATCGGCGCGACCCTGGCCGGCCTGGTGCTGACCCTGCCGGCGCTCTACGAGAGCTCGGCCGGCATTCCGATCGCCTTCTACGCGGTGGTCTCGGTGGCGGTGCTCGGGCTCTACCTGTCCTTCCTCATCCCGATCGCACTGCGGCTGCGGATGGGCGACCGGTTCGTGCCTGGGCCGTGGACGCTCGGCCGCAAGTACAAGCTGCTCGGCTGGATCGCGGTGATCGAGATTGCCGTCATCGCGGTCTACTTCGTGCTGCCCATCGTGCCCGCCGGGGTGCCCGGCAACGACGGGTTCACCTGGTCGGCCGTCAACTATGCGCCGCTCGCCGTCGGCGGGGTGCTGCTGGTGGTCGCCGTCTGGTGGTACGCCTCGGCCCGCACCTGGTTCACCGGGCCCGTCCGTACCGTCGAGGAGCCGGCCGCGAGGTCAGAGCCTGCGGCGGTCGACGGCCCCGAATGACCCGAGCCCTGCCGGGGTCAGGGCTGCACCGGGTCCGCGAGACGGAACCCGGCACGGCCGGCGGGTGGCGGCTGCCGCTCGCCGGTCGTGAATCGGAGGATGCGGTCGTCCTGTGGCCTCGGCGTGCCATTGCCGTCGCGGTTGCTGGTGGCCACCCAGAGGGAGCCGTCCGGGGCCACCTCGACGGTACGGAGCCGGCCGTAGGCACCCACCAACTCGGCGGACGGTGTGCCGACCGTCCCGGCGGGGCTGATCGGGACGGCCCACAGCCGGGCTCCCCGCAGCGCGGCGACGAACAGGGTGCCGCCCGCGAAGGCGGCACCACTTGGCGACGCCTGCGCCGGTGGCCAGACGACCACCGGGGCACGGAACCGGGGATCGTTGCTCGGGCCCTCCACGACCGGCCAGCCGTAGTTACCGCCCGGGACGATGCGGTTCACCTCGTCCCAGGTGGCCTGGCCGAACTCGGTGGCGAACAGTCGTCCCTGCGCGTCCCAGGCCAGACCCTGCACGTTGCGGTGGCCGTAGCTGAACACCGGCGAGCCGGGGAACGGGTTGCCCGCGGGGACGCCACCGTTCGGCCGGATCCGCAGGATCTTGCCATTGCGGCTGGCCAGGTTCTGCGCGTTGGACGGGACACCGGCGTCACCGACGCCGACGTAGAGCATCCCGTCGGGGCCGAAGGCGATCCGTCCACCGTTGTGGATGGACGCCCGCACGGGGCCGCTGAAGATCACCTGCTGGCGTTGCGGCGCGTTCAGCCGGAACCGCGCGATCCGGATGTCGGACGCGGTGGTGAAGCAGACGTAGACCCACCGGTCCAGGCGGTACCGGGGAGAGACGGCCAGGCCGAGCAGGCCTCCCTCGCCGCCGCCGACCACTCCGGCGATCCGGGCGACCTGCACCGTCGGTTGGCCGGGTCGGACCCGCAGCACGGTGCCCTGGTTGCGCTGAGCCACCAGGGCGCTGCCGTCGGGCAGGAAGTCGAGCCCCCAGGGTGCTTCCAGCCCGGTCGCGACGACCTCCGGTTGGGCGAAGTCGAACCCGCCGGCACCGGCTGCGGTGACCGACCCGTCCGGCGTACGAACCCCCGCCTCGGCGCTCACCGCCGTGCCGAGCGCGATGGCGAGAGTGACGACGGTCAGGACTGCTCGAAGACGCATGACAACTCCTCGCGTGGTTTGCCGCCGACCACGCCGGGGGCATTGACGGTGATCCGGTTTGCCAGTAGACCTTGGTGATGGAGGCCCGCTCATGAGCAGAACGCCACTGACGCTGGAAGAGTTGCGGGTCGCTGTCGAGGCCGGCGAGATCGACACCGTGGTGTTGGCCCTGGTCGACATGCAGGGGCGCCTGCAGGGCAAGCGGTTCCACGCGCCCTTCTTCCTCGACCAGGTGGTGGCCAACGGCAGTGAGGGCTGCAACTACCTGCTCGCCGTGGACGTCGACATGAACACCGTCGACGGGTACGCGATGTCCAGCTGGGAGCGCGGCTACGGCGACTTCGCGATGGTGCCGGACTTCGGCACGTTGCGTCGCACGCCCTGGCAGCCCGGCTCCGCGATGCTGCTGGCCGACCTGACCTGGCTCGACGGGTCGGGTGACGTGGTCGCCTCGCCCCGGCAGATCCTGCGCCGGCAGTTGGACCGGCTGGCCGAGCACGGGCTGACCGCGTACGCCGGCACCGAGTTGGAGTTCGTGCTGTTCCGCGACTCGTACGAGGACGCCTGGCGGCGCGGCTACCGCGATCTCACCCCGGCCAACCAGTACAACGTCGACTACTCCCTGCTCGGCACCGCCCGGGTGGAGCCGCTGCTGCGCCGGATCCGCACCGAGATGGCCGCTGCCGGGCTCACCCCGGAGAGTGCCAAGGGTGAGTGCAACCTCGGCCAGCACGAGATCGCCTTCCGCTACGACGAGGCGGTCGCCTGCGCCGACCACCACGTGATCTACAAGAACGGCGCCAAGGAGATCGCCGCCCAGGAGGGCATGTCGATCACCTTCATGGCCAAGCCGAACGAGCGGGAGGGCAACTCCTGCCACATCCACTTCTCCCTGCGGGACAGCACCGGTGGCTCGGCGATGCTCGGCGACGGGCCGGCGCACCTGTCGCAGACCGGGCAGCGGGTGCTCGCCGGGCTGCTGGCGACCATGCGGGAGTTCAGCCTGCTCTTCGCCCCGAACATCAACTCCTACAAGCGCTACCAGCCCGGATCGTTCGCCCCCACGGCACTGCGGTGGGGGGTGGACAACCGCACCTGCGCGCTGCGGGTGGTCGGGCACGGGCAGGGCATGCGGGTGGAGAACCGGGTGCCCGGCGGCGACGTCAACCCGTACCTGGCGATCGCCGGCCTGGTCGCCGGCGCGCTGCACGGCATCGACAGTGAGCTGGAGTTGGGCGACGAGTGCACCGGCAACGCGTACGACGACCCGGAGGCCGAGCGGGTCCCCGGCACCCTGCGCGACGCCCTGGCCCTCTGGGAGGGCTCCACTGTCGCCCGGGAGGCGTTCGGCGACGAGGTGGTGGCCCACTACGCCAACCAGGCGAGGGTCGAGCTGGCCGCCTTCGACGCGGCGGTGACGGACTGGGAGCTGACCCGAGGCTTCGAGCGTCTGTGATCGACGGAGCAGGGGGACGAGCGTGACGGTTCTGGTGGACCCGGCTTCCGGGGTGGAATTTCAGGAGGTCGTGGGGGCTTCCGTCGACGAGGTTGACCAGGCGATCTCGCGGGCCGCCACCGCGTTCGAGGCGTGGCGGAGGGTGGCTCCCGGGGACCGGGCACGCCTGCTGCGGCGGTTCGCCGCCGTGGTCGACGCGCACCTGGACGAGCTGGCCGCGCTGGAGGTCCGCAACTCCGGCCACACCATCGGCAACGCCCGGTGGGAAGCCGGCAACGTGCGGGACGTCCTGGACTACTACGCCGGGGCGCCCGAGCGGTTGACCGGGCGGCAGATCCCGGTGCCGGGCGGGCTGGACGTCACCTTCCACGAGCCGCTCGGCGTGGTCGGCGTGATCGTCCCCTGGAACTTCCCGATGCCGATCGCGGCCTGGGGGTTCGTCCCGGCCCTCGCCGCCGGCAACACGGTGGTGCTCAAACCCGCCGAGCTGACCCCGCTGACCGCGCTGCGGCTGGCCGAGCTGGCCCGCGAGGCAGGCCTGCCCGACGACGTGTTCATCGTCGTACCGGGCGAGGGCGCGGTGGTGGGGGAGCGGTTCGTCAGCCACCCGGCGGTCCGCAAGATCTGCTTCACCGGCTCCACCGAGGTCGGCACCCGGATCATGGCCGGCTGTGCGGCCCAGGTGAAGCGACTCACCCTGGAGCTGGGCGGCAAGAGCGCGAACATCGTGTTCGCCGACGCCGACCTGGAGCGCGCCGCCGCGACCGCGCCGGGCGCGGTCTTCGACAACGCGGGCCAGGACTGCTGCGCACGGTCGCGGATCCTGGTCCAGCGCCCGGTGTACGACAGGTTCCTGGCACTGCTCGAACCAGCGGTACGCGCGGTGCGGGTCCAGGACCCGTCCCGGGACACCGCCGAGATGGGTCCGCTGATCTCCGCGGCCCAGCGCGACCGGGTCGCCGGCTACCTGACCGGGGCGACTGTCGCCTTCACCGGCTCCTGCCCCGACGGCCCCGGGTTCTGGCACGCCCCCACAGTGCTGCTGGCCGACTCGCCAGCCGACCGGCACTGGCGGGAGGAGATCTTCGGCCCGGTGGTCTCGGTGCTGCCGTTCGACGACGAGGCCGACGCGGTCCGGCTCGCCAACGACACCGAGTACGGGCTCTCCGGCTCGATCTGGACCCGGGACGTGGGTCGGGCCCTGCGCCTGGCCCGCGCCGTCGAGTCGGGAAACCTGAGCGTCAACTCGCACTCCTCGGTGCGCTACTGGACCCCGTTCGGCGGGATGAAGCGTTCCGGGCTCGGCCGTGAGCTGGGCCCGGACGCGCTGCACTCCTTCACCGACGTCAAGAACGTGTTCATCGCGACAGAGGAGTGACGCCAGTGCAGGGTCGATTGCAGGACCGGGTGGCCGTTATCACCGGAGCGGGCAGCGGCATCGGGTTGGCCACCGTCCGGCGGTTCACCGCCGAGGGGGCCCGGGTGGTCTGCGTGGACATCGACGTGGCGGCCGGCGAGAAGGCCGCCGAGGAGTGCGGCGGCGAGTTCGTCCGCGCAGACGTCGCCGACGAGTCGGCGGTACGCGACCTGTTCGACGGGGTGGTCGACCGGCACGGCCGGGTGGACATCGCGTTCAACAACGCCGGCATCTCGCCGCCCGACGACGACTCCATCCTGGACACCGGCCTCGACGCGTGGGAGCGGGTGCTGCGGGTCAACACCACCAGCGTCTTCCTCTGCTGCAAGTACGCGATTCCGCACATGCGCCGCCAGGGCAAGGGGTCGATCATCAACACGGCCTCGTTCGTGGCGCTGATGGGCGCGGCGACGTCGCAGATCGCGTACACCGCGAGCAAGGGCGGCGTGCTGGCGATGACCCGGGAGTTGGGTGTGCAGTTCGCCCGCGAGGGCATCCGGGTCAACGCGCTGTGCCCCGGCCCGGTGGCCACCCCGTTGTTGCTGGAGTTGTTCGCCGCCGACCCGGAGCGGGCCGCCCGTCGGCTGGTGCACGTGCCGATGGGCCGCTTCGGGCAACCCGAGGAGATCGCCGCCGCGGTGGCGTTCCTGGCCAGCGACGACGCCTCGTTCATGACCGCCGCGCAGTTCGTGGTCGACGGCGGCATCACGGGCGCCTACGTCACCCCCCTGTGAGCGCGAGGAGTGAGCCGGTCTTGCGAGCCCCGCAGTCGCGAACGAGGCCGGCACTGTGAGCGCGAGGAGTGAGCCGGTCTTGCGAGCCCCGCAGTCGCGAACGAGGCCGGCACTGTGAGCGTGAGGAGTGAGCCGGTCTTGCGAGCCCCGCAGTCGCGAACCTTGGCAGCCCTGTGAGCGCGAGGCCGCTGATCGGGATCAGCGCGTACGTCGAACCGGCCGACTGGGCGGTCTGGAGGGGTGTGCCGGCCGTGCTGGTGCCGGCGGCGTACGTGCGGGCGGTGACGGCGGCGGGCGGCCGGGCGTTGGTGCTGCCCCCGGACGACGTGGACGGCGAGGTGGTGGCCGTCCTGGACGGGCTGCTGCTGGCTGGTGGCGCCGACGTGGGTCCGGGGCGGTACGGCCAGCGGCCCGACCCGCGTACCGAGGACCGGCCGGACCGGGACGCCGGTGAGTTGACCCTGCTGACCGCCGCTCTCGCCGCCGAGCTGCCGGTGTTGGGGGTGTGCCGGGGGATGCAACTGCTCGCCGTGGCCTACGGCGGGACACTGCACCAGCATCTGCCCGATGTGGTCGGTCACGAGGCACACCGTCCGGCGCCCGGTGTGTATGGCAGCCATCCGGTGCGGTTCGCGCCGGGCAGTCTGGCCGCGACGGTGTTGGCCGGGGTGGACCGGGTCAACTCGTACCACCATCAGGCGGTCGCCGACCCGGGCCGGTTGTCGGTGACGGGTTGGGCGGAGGACGGTGTGGTCGAGGTGGTGGAGGACCCGGCCCGGCCGTTCGTGCTGGGGGTGCAGTGGCACCCGGAGAACGAGCCTGACCCTCGTCCGATCACCGCCCTGGTCGGGGCCGCTGGCCAGCGGGTGTGACGGATATCGCCCCCGCGCGCTGGTGCCGCCGGTGGGAGGATCAGCGTATGGGCAAGGTCTATCCCGAGATCGACGCTCGACTGCGTGACTTCATCGCGGCCCAGGCGGTCTTCTTCGTGGCCACCGCTCCGTCCGGCGCGGAGGGCCACGTCAACGTCTCGCCGAAGGGCATGCGGGGCACGTTCGTGATCCTCGGGGCGCACCGGGTGGCCTACCTCGATTACCACGGCAGCGGGGCGGAGACCATCGCCCACCTGCGGGACAACGGCCGGATCACGCTGATGTTCTGTGCCTTCGACGGGCCGCCGAAGATCGTCCGGTTGCACGGTCGGGGCAGCAGCGTCGCCGTGACCGAGGACGCCTTCGCCGACCGGCTCGCCGAGTTTCCCGCACCGCCGGACGTGCACGCCGTCCGGGCGGTGATCACGGTCGAGGTGGAGCGGGTCAGCGACTCCTGCGGCTACGCGGTGCCATTGATGGACTTCCGCGCCGAGCGTGATCTGCTGCTCACCTCACACTCGCGTCGTACGGCCGATGACCTGGTGGTCTACCGGGCCACCAGGAACGCGGCGAGCATCGACGGGCTGCCTGTCTTCTGACGCGTCGGGGCGCCTCTGCGACCGCCGTCCGACGCCGCCTCGGGCCCGCACTGTCCGGTGCCCGACCGCTCAGGCGTAGGTAAACAGCGTCCGCCGGTCGTGATGCGTTACGTTGCTGGTCCGCTTGGGTACAAGTCGAGGCACGGCGGGTGAAGATCAACGGTCGAGGGGTACGGCCGGAGCGGGAGGCTGCATGAGCTCGGCTCAGGGGGGCGGGGACGTCGGGCATCCCTTCGTGTCCGGCCGCGAGATCCCCCCGATGCTGGCAGCGGCGTTCGCGTCCGGTGGCGAGATGGGCGAGCGGCTGAGCAGCTTCGACTGGTCCACCAGTTCGCTCGGCGAGCCCGGTCGCTGGCCGTTGGCGCTCTCCAACGCGGTCGGCATGATGCTCGCCTCCAGTGCGCAGATCGTCATGTTCTGGGGCGACGAGCAGTCCGCCTTCTACAACGACGCCTACCGGCCGACCATCGGTGCCAAGCACCCGCAGGTGATCGGCCAGCCGGCCCGCCAGCACTGGGCGGAGACCTGGGCGGTGCTCGGCCCGCTGCTCGACGGCGTCCGGAGCACCGGGCGTTCCTACCGCGGCGAGGATCACCCCTTCCTGCTGGACCGGTACGGCTTCGTCGAGCAGACCTACTTCAACGTCTCGTACGACCCGATCCTGGGCGACGACGGCTCGGTCAGTGGCGTCTACTGCATCGTCAACGAGACCACCGGGCGGGTGCTCGGCGAGCGTCGGCTGCGGGCACTCGCCGAACTGGGTGCCGAGCTGAACGACAGCGGCAGCGCCGCCGAACTCGGCCGGACCGCCGCCACGGTGCTCGGCCGGCACCGGGCGGACCTGCCGTTCGCCCTGATCTACCTGGCCGACGACAGCGGCCAGCTCGCCCTTTCCGGCGCCACCGGCACCGCCCCGCCCGCCGTCGACGTCACGTCTCAGCTGCTCACCCGGGTGATCGCCGATGGCGCGCCCGCCACGGTCGAGGTGACCGAGCTGCTCGATGCACCGCCGGCCGACGCTGCCGGCCAGGCCCTCGTGCTGCCGCTCACGGCGACCAACCAGACGGTCGGCGCGCTGGTCGTCGGCGTGGCCCGCCAGCTGCCGCTCAATGACGACTACCGCGACTTCCTCGACCTGGTCGCCGCCCAGATCTCCCGGGCGGCGGGCATTCAACGGGCGTACGAGCAGGAACGGGCTCGCGCCGCCGAGCTGGCGGCGTTGGATCGGGCGAAGACCAACTTCTTCGCGAACGTCAGCCACGAGTTCCGTACCCCGCTGACCCTCGTGCTCGGCCCGCTGGAGGACATGCTGGCCGACCCGGCGCTGCCCGCCGCCGACACCGAGCGGCTCACCATGATGCACCGCAACGCGCTGCGCCTGCTCAAGCTGGTCAACACCGTTCTGGACTTCTCCCGACTGGAGTCCGGCCGGCTCGCCGCCCGCTATCAGCCCACCGACCTCGCCGGCTACACCGCCCGGCTGGCCAGCACCTTTCGCTCGGCCACCGAGCGGGCCGGGCTGCGGCTGGTGGTGGACTGCCCGCCGCTGCCGGCACCGGTCTTCGTCGACCGGGACATGTGGGAGAAGATCGTCCTCAACCTGGTGTCCAACGCCGTCAAGTTCACCTTCGACGGCGAGATCCGGGTGCGGGTCCGGGCCGTGGACGGCGTGGCCCGGCTGGACGTGACAGACAGCGGCATCGGCATCGTGCCGGACGAGTTGCCGCACGTCTTCGAGCGGTTCCACCGGGTGCCGGGGGTGCGTGCGCGCACCCATGAGGGCACCGGGATCGGTCTGGCGCTGGTCCGGGAGCTGGTCGAGATGCACGGCGGTGAGGTCGGGCTGACCAGCGAGGTCGACCGGGGCAGCACCTTCACGGTGACCGTGCCGTTCGGGTCGGCCCACCTGCCCGCGGACCATGTGGCGGCGTTCCGCCCGCTGCCCGCGGGTGAGCCCGAGCAGGCCCGGCTCTATGTGGCGGAGACCGCGCTGTGGACCGGCGTCGAGCCGGCAGCCGAGTTCGACAGCCGACCGACGGCGGCCGCTCCGGCCGGTCGGATCCTGGTCGTCGACGACAATGTGGACCTGCGCGAGCACGTCACCCGGCTGCTCTCGCCCACCTGGGAGGTGGTCACCGCGAGCGACGGGCTGGCCGGCCTGCAGCTGGCCCGCGAGGGCGGATTCGACCTGGTGCTCACCGACGTGATGATGCCCCGGCTGGACGGGTTCGGGCTGGTGAGCGCGCTGCGCGCGGACCCGCGTACCCGTCATGTGCCGATCGTGCTGCTCTCCGCCCGGGCCGGCTCCGCGGAGGCCGTCGCCGGTCTGTCCGTCGGTGCCGACGACTACCTCACCAAGCCGTTCACCGGCCAGGAGTTGATCGCCCGGGTCCGGGCCAACGTCGAGCTGGGTCAGCTCCGTGGCCAGATCATCCGTCGGCTCCGGGCGTTGGCCGACGCGGCGGTGGATGTCAACACCGCCCGCTCGACCGGCGACGTGCTCCAGGTGGCCGCCGGGCACGCGCTCAGCCTCGCCGAGGCCGCCCGGGTGGTGGTCACCGCGACCGGCGCCCGTGGCGAGGCGGACACCGGCGGTGCCACCGTCACCGACCCGTCCTTCGTGGCCGAGCTGACCGGCACCACCAGCAAGCCCCTCGGCGAGCTGCGGGTCTGGGGGCCGGCCGCTGACGACACGCAGGCCGACGAGGCCGCGTTGACCCAGCTGGCCCGCCTGGTCGGGGTGCGGTTGGAAAACGCCCAGCTCTACGAGGCCGAGCACCGCATCGCCAGCACGTTGCAGCACAGTCTGCTGCCCCGGTCGCTGCCTCGGCTGCCGGGAGCGGTCGTGGCCAGCCGTTACCTGCCCGGCAGCGCCGACGTCGAGGTCGGCGGCGACTGGTACGACGCGATCGCCCTCGAAGAGGACGAACTGGTGCTGGTGATCGGCGACGTGGTGGGCAAGGGTGTCCAGGCCGCTGCGGCCATGGGACAACTGCGCAACGCGCTGCGGGCGTACCTGTTGGAGGGCTACGACCCGGGGGAGTCGCTGACCCGCCTCAACCGGCTGGTCGTGTCCACCGAACGCCGATCCTTCGCCACGGTGGTCTGTCTGCTGTTCAACCCGCGCACCGGCCGCCTGCGGTACGCGAGCGCCGGCCACCCATCGCCGCTGCTGATCACGGGAGGCGACGTGACGTTCCTGCACGACCGGGCGCTCGGTCCACCGGTCGGCGCCCTCCCGGGCGCGACGTACGAGGCGGTCGAGGGGGAGTTGGCTCCCGGCAGCCGGCTGCTGCTCTACACCGACGGGCTGATCGAGGACCGCCAGATCGACATCGACGCCGCGCTGGCCCAGCTGCGCGTCGACGCGGCGGCCCCCAGCGAGCACATGGCGGACCTGATCGACGCGGTGGTGAAGCGGGTCGCCGGTCGGCCGCGCCGCGACGACGTGGCGGTCCTCGCACTGGAGGCGGTGGAGCTGAACCGTTTCGCGTTGCGACTGCCGGCGGACCCGACCCGGCTGAGTGTGCTGCGTAAGCGTCTGGAGGACTTCCTGGTCGCGCACGCCGTCAACGAGACGGACGTGTTCGACCTGACCGTCGCGGTCTCCGAGGCAGCCGCCAACGCCATCGAGCACCCGATCCACCCCGCCGAGGCCATGATCAGCGTGGAGGTGGCCATCGAGGACCGGACGGTGACGGCCACCGTGCGCGACAGCGGGCAGTGGCGCGAGTCGACCGACTCCGGGTTCCGGGGGCGCGGCCTGTCCCTGATCAGGGCGCTGGGCGACCTCACTGTGCGGCGTACCGATGAGGGCACCGAGGTGACGCTGCGCCGGCAGCTGCGGGACTGACAGTGCGCCCGGCGGCGTCTCTCAGGCCGGGTCGAGCCAGGTCTGCTCACCCAGGCCGGAGATCTCCAGCACCCGGCGGACCTGCCGGGACGGCAGGACGGTGAGCGCGCCCGGAAACTGCTGGGCGAGCCGGACCAGAGCATGGATGGCGGCCGAGTCGAAGAAGGTGACAGCGCTCAGGTCCAGGGTGACCTGCCCGGCGGGTTCGCGCAGCGCGGTCTGGAGCATGGTGTCGGCGGTGGCCATGTCGACCTCACCGGCCACCACCACGTGGAGGTGGTCACCATCGATCTCCGCGCTGGCGGAGAAGACTGGCGGTGCTCCACCTTGATCCACGCTGACACCATGGCACAGCCGACCAGGCTGGGCAACAACCACTCCCGAGCGGCCGTGGCGCGGGTCACCAGCGACCCCGGCGATAGGCTTGTCGCATGACCGTTCGCCCGCCGCTGACACCAGGCACGCTCTCCCCGCTGCGACCGGTGCCATCCCAGATCACCCGACCGGAGTACGTGGGCAAGAAGCGCCCGCAGGAGTGGCGCGGCTCGCACGTGCAGACGCCGGAAACCATCGAGAAGATGCGGATCGCCAGCCGGCTCGCCGCCCAGGCGACCCAGCTCGCGGGCGAGCACTGCAAGCCGGGCGTGACCACCGACGAGATCGACAAGGTGGTGCACGAGTTCCTCTGCGACCACGGCGCGTACCCGTCGACGCTGGGCTACAAGGGCTTCCCGAAGTCCTGCTGCACCAGCCTCAACGAGGTCATCTGCCACGGCATCCCGGACTCCACCGTCCTGCAGGACGGCGACATCATCAACGTCGACGTGACCGCGTACATCGGTGGGGTGCACGGCGACACCGACGCCACCTTCTGCGTCGGTGAGGTCAGCGAGGAAGCCCGACTGTTGGTCGAGCGCACCCACGAAGCGATGATGCGCGGCATCCGCGCCGTCGCCCCGGGCCGCCAGATCAACGTGGTGGGCCGGGTCATCGAGTCGTACGCCAAGCGGTTCGGCTACGGCGTCGTCCGCGACTTCACCGGCCACGGCATCGGCGAGTCCTTCCACAGCGGGCTCTACGTTCCGCACTACGACAGCCCGCGCCCCACGGACATCATGGAACCGGGTATGACGTTCACCATCGAGCCGATGATCACGCTCGGCACCTACCAGTACGACATGTGGGACGACGGGTGGACCGTGGTCACCAAGGACCGCAGGTGGACGGCCCAGTTCGAGCACACCATCGTGGTGACCGACAGCGGTCACGAGATCCTGACCCTGCCGTGAGCGCGAGGAACGCAGCGAAGCGAAGTCCCGCAGTCGCGAACGAAGGGCAGGCGCCGTGACCGACGCCCCGGCAGCCCTGCGGGAGGCGCACCACGCGGACGTCTCCGGCGGTTGGTTGCGTCCTGCCGTCTTCGGCGCGATGGACGGCCTGGTCACCAACATCGCCCTGATCGCCGGCGTCGGCGGCGGCGGGGTCTCGTCGCACAGCATCGTGCTCACCGGCTCCGCCGGCCTGGTCGCCGGTGCGATCTCGATGGGTCTCGGCGAGTACACCAGCGTGCGCTCCGCCAACGAACAGGTCGCCGCCGAGGTGGCCAAGGAGCGGCGGGAGCTGGAACGGCACCCCGAGGCCGAGGCCCGGGAGCTGGCCGACGCGTGGGTGGCACGCGGCCTTCCCCGTGATCTCGCCACCCAGGTCGCCGAAGCCGTGCGGCGTGACCCGGAGGAGGCGCTGCGGGTGCACGTCCGCGAGGAGTTGGGCGTCGACCCCGACGACCAGCCCAGCCCGTGGGCCGCGGCGATCTCGTCGTTCCTGTTCTTCTCGTTGGGCGCACTGGTCCCGCTACTGACCTACCTGTTCGGCGCCACCGAGCTGTGGCTCGCACTGGCCGTCGGCGGGCTCGGGCTGTTCGTCGCGGGCGCGGTGGTGGCCCGCTTCACCAACCGGCCCTGGTGGACCAGCGGCCTGCGCCAACTGCTGCTGGGTGCCGCCGCAGCCGGCGCCACCTACCTCATCGGCTCGCTGATCGGCGTGCAGGGCGGGCTGTGACACCGGTCAACCGGTGAGCAGCTCGTCGATAGTGCCGTCCACCCCACGACCACGGGCGGCCAACTCCTCGGCCTGCCGGGCCAGCACCACACCCACCTCTGTCATGTCCGCGCCGGCCAACCCGGTGCGTCGTACCGCGTCCCCGGGATCACGGAAGTAGGTGCGACTCAGCAGACCGGTCACCGTGGCCGCCGCCAACCGGGCCTCACCGAGCATCAGCAGGGCCTGGTCGGTCTCGTACCACTCGGCCAGTCGGGCGGCCCGGGCGTGCGCCGCGCTGCCCCTGTACCAGGCCTGCCGGGCCGCGGTGCTGAACTCCGCCGGCCGGGCCCTCGCCAACCGGCCGAGGTGCTCGTCGCGCAGCGTCCGCAACCAGCCCGTCGGGTCGTGCAACGCCTGCGTGGTGACGTACCGGTCGGCGGTCAACGGCCACAGTGGGGAGAGCACCCGGGCCTGCGCCAGGTAGTCCTCGGCGGCGGCCACGGTCAGGTCGACCAGCACCCCGTCCACCCGCCGGGTCGCGGGCGGTGGACCCGCGCCGGACCGATAGGTGACCACCAGCATCCCCGCCTCGCGGTCCCCACCGCCGTCGTCGTCGCCGTGCGCCAGGGGCCCGTGCACCGCGACCGTGAGCACGTCGGCCGGAAACCGCCGTCGGACCGCCTCGGCGACCCGCTCCGCGACCGTCCACCGTCGATCATCGAGGTCCCGGCCGCCAGCCGGCTCACTCCTCGCGCTCACGGGACCACCTCGCCTCGGCTACCGAGCGTCAGCCTAGCCAGCCGGCGGCGGGCCGGCCGGTGCGCCGCGCCCGGTCGGCACCAGCCGGAAGATGCGGATCTCCCGGCCGCCGGCCCGCTGCACGTAGCTGCGGTACGCGGGCCACTCGGTGACCAGCAGCTGCCACAGCCGGTCACGTTCGGCCCCGGACGCCAAGTCGGCCCGCACCGGGACCCGCAGGCCCTTCACGTCCACCTCGGCTGTCGGACTGGCGAGCAGGTTCATCGCCCAGCCGGGCTGCTGCGTCTGCCCCCAGTTGGAACCGATCACCACGTACGCGTCGCCGTCGGGCACGTAGAGCAGCGGGTTGCTGCGTGGCTTTCCGGAGCGACGGCCGGTCGTGGTGATGACCAGGGAGGGGATCAGGCCGAGTGCCACCACCCGGCCCCGGGTGAGCCGACCGACCACCCGGTCGGCGGGCACCAGCAGGCGTGCGGCGGCACCGAACCAGCGATGATGACCGACTCGACGGGTGAGAGTTCCCAGCACTGACACGCGGATCAGTCTGCCCGCTGCCGGGCTCCGGCGGCACCCCCCCGTACGCGCCCGGATCGCCGACCGGCCGGCCACCGCGCGGCGGTCAGTCCATCTGCCGCTCGATCGGCAGCCGGGCGCGGGTGAACAACCCGGCCCCGAGCATCGCCACCACCGGCACCAGCACCAGGACCCCGAGCGCGGGCCACGGCACCAGGATCGGGTACGGGTCGGCGAACGGCCAGTCGTCCGCGTACTGCCGGTTGACCGAGAACAGCACGATCGCGGCGGTGCCGAGCCCGGCCACGATGCCGAGCACCGAACCGAGCCCGGCGATGACCCCGGCCTGGCAGATCGCCAGCAGCCGGCGCAACGCGGGTGCCGCGCCGACGGCCGCGAGGGTGGTCATCTCGGCGCGCCCCTCGGCAGCGGCGAGCGCGGTGGCGATCCCCGCCGCCCCCACCGTGATCACACCGGCCGCCGCCGCGAGGAGCAGCAGCAGCGGTGACACGTCGCGGGGTGCAGCGCCATACTCCACGCTCAGCGAGACCGTCCCGAAGGACCGCAGGGCGGCGGCGAAGCGCTTCCGATGGTCCTCGTCGGGCGCACTGGTGGTGCCGATCACCCAGCCGGCCGGTGACCAGGTCAGGCCGAGTTCTCGGGCCGCGGTCCCGGACAGCAGCAGGCGGGGCGGGCCGACCGCCCGGGGCAGCGCGTACCCCGGGAGGTCACGGACACCGGTCGGCGGGTCCGGTCCGGCCTCCACCTCGTTGACGCGTACGGTCACCAGGCCGTCGTGCAGGTAGCGCGGGTCGGTCACCACCACGCCACCGGCGCGCAGCACCACCGCGGCTGCGGCGGTCGTCGCCGGGTCCGCGCCGGTGAGCAGTGGCAGAGCGGTCCCGTCGTCCACCCCGGTCTGCACGTACCCGCCGAAGTAGTCCGTCTCACGGATGCGACAGCGGGGGTCGGCGCGGGCCTGCCGGCGGTCGGACTCGGGAAGGCCGTCCCGGGGCTGCCACGGGCAGGCTTGCTCCACCGGGAGCACGGGCGTGACCTCGCAGTAGCCGGTGCTCGCCGGCCCGCAGCCCAGGCTGTGCAGCGGGGCGACAGCGCCGGTGCCCAACTGTTCCCGGGCCGCGGCGGCGACCTGGGTCAGCGTGGGCTGCCGGGTCGACTCGATCGGGTCGACCCGCACGTGGCCGACCGGCAGTGCCGCCTGGTAGGCGCGCGCGTCGCGCTCGCCGTCACTGGCGAGGTACGCGCCGAGAGCGACGCTGCTGGCGACGGCGGCCATCACTGCACAGATGGCCGGCGCCGCGGCGGCCCGGTTGCGGCTCGCGTCGCGCAACGCGATCCGCGGGGCCAGTGGCAACACCCGACCGAGGCGGGCGAGCGCCCCGATCAGCGTGGGCGTGCAGCAGACCAGGCCCAGTTCGCCGAGGATCAGGCCGGTGAGGATCACCGCCGGTGAGGTCCGGGCGGCCCCGAACGCCGCCAGTCCGGCCCCGCCGGCCACCAGTCCCAGGCCGAGGGCCAGCCAGCGGGCCTGGGACACCGGTGGGGTACGCCGACCGGTCAGGCCGGCGCTGACGTCCTGCCGTGCGGCCGACCAGGCCGGTGCCAGCGCGGCGAGCACCCCGGCCAGGACCGCGACCCCACCGAGCAGCACCAGCGCCGCGGGCCAGCAGCGGTACCCGCCGAAGCGCGCGCCGAACACGTACTGCTCCACCAGTGGACGAGCGGCGAACGCCGCGAGGACACCGACGAGCAGGCCGGCGGCGGCGCCCAGCACACCCAGCACCACTCCGTCGGCCAGCACGACCCGGCGGAGCTGGGCGGCGTCCCCGCCGGCCACCGCGACCAGCGCCAGATCCCGCCGACGGCGACGGACGCCGACGGCGAACGCCGGCCCGACCAGGAGTACGACCTCCAGCAGCCCGAGGCCGGCGATCAGCACGCCGGTGCTGAGGTCGTTGGTGTCGCCCAGGTTGATCGAGCCGAGCCACGACCGGTCCGGTTGGGTCGGGGGACGTGGGGTGACCACCACCCCCCGGTCGTTGAGCCGGGACACCAGGGCGGCGTCGACGGCTCCGGGTATGTCCGCCAGCCACACGCTGTCCGTCTCGGGACCGGTCGGCGGCGCGGCTCCCGGGTGCAACGCCACCAACGGGCCGAGATCGTCGGGGAACTCGACCACACCGACCACGGTGTACGCCCTGCTTCCGTCGGCCACGGCGACGGCACGGCCGAGGTGGAGGTCCAGGCGACGCAGCGCCGCCGGGCTGACCGCGACCTCGCCGGGCTGCTGCGGCGCCCGGCCGGCCCGGAACCGCACCAGCGCGCGGGCCAACGGGTCGTCGAGGTCCAGCGCCCGCCCGGTCACCTCCTCGTCGCGGTGTGGGCCCCGCAGCGTCAGGGTGATGTACGTGCGTACCTCGGTGACCCGGCTTCCGGGCCCGAGCAGCGCGGTCAACTGGGCCGCGGTCGCCTTCGCGGGAGGCAGGTACGTGTCGTCCCGCGTGAACCAGCCCTCACCCCGCTCGTCCTGTCCCACCGGGTTGTCGGCGATCCAGCGCAATTCCGCGTCGGCCACGCCGAGCCGGCGGTCGACGCGTTCCTGCGGAGTCAGCTCGGCCATGTCGTAGCTCGCCGCCAGGAAGGCCAGCGCCGCCACCGGCAGGGCGATCATCGCGAGCACCAGGGCGGTCCGTCGTCGGGCCCGACGGGACTCCCGCCGGGCGATGCGCAGCGCCGTCCGCCAGGAGCCGGTCAGCTCGGCGATCCGCCGCCGGCCGACGAGAGCGGGTGGCTCGACCGGCTCCGCCGTGGGGGCGTCCACCCGGCCAGGGGCCTGCCTGGTCCGGCGGCTGGTCACCGGTCGCTGCCGGACAGCAGTTGCTCCACGCTGCCCAACGGTGCCGTGGTGTCGACCAGCACCCCGTCGCGGAGGAACACCACCCGGTCGGCCCAGCCGGCATGTCGCGCCTCGTGGGTGACCAGCACGCCGGCGGCGCCCGCGTCGATCCGGCGGCGCAGCAGGTGGAGGACCGCCTCACCGGTCTGCGAGTCCAGTGCCCCGGTGGGCTCGTCGGCGAGCACCAGTCGGCGTTCTCCCACCAGGGCGCGGGCGATGGCCACCCGCTGCTGCTGGCCGCCGGAGAGCTGGTCCGGGAAGCGGTCACCCAGTGCGGGTAGACCCACCTCGGTGAGCGCCGCCATGGCCAGCGCCCGGGCCCGGCGGCCGCTGGTGCCGTCGAGTTCCAGCGGGAGCGCCACGTTCTCCAGTGCGCTCAGGCTGCCGAGCAGGTTGAGCTGCTGGAAGATGTAGCCGATCCGGCGGCGACGCAGTTGGGCGAGCCCGCGCCGGTCCAGTGCCCCCAGCGGTTGTCCCTCGACCCGGACCTCGCCGCCGGTCGGGCGGTCCAGCCCTCCGGCGAGGGCCAGCAACGTCGACTTGCCGGAGCCGGACGGCCCCATCACGGCGACCAGCTCACCGGGCCGGACGGCCAGGCTGACGCCGCGCAGCGCGTGCACCGCCGCCGGTCCGGCGCCGTGGGTGCGGTGGACGGCGCGGAGTTCCAGCACCGCGTCGTCCGACCCGCTCACCGTCGCGCCTCCTCGCCGGCCCATCTGGCAGCGGCACGTGCGTCGGCGTCACCCGGTCGGGGAGGTGCGGGTGCCTGATCACTGGGCTGGTGCCGGACCAGGCTCGTCTCGCAGTGGTCCAGCCAGCGCACCTCGGCCTCGGCCTGGAACACCATCGAGTCCAGCACGAGGCGCCAGGGGAGGTCCTCCGGTCGGTTGCTGCCGTACTTCAACCGGGTCAACTCCTGCAGGGCCCGCATGGTCGCGCTGCGCTGGGCCTGCACCACGGAGCGGACGTCGACACCGGGGGTGGTCAGCGCCAACGCCAGCTTGATCGCCAGCTCGTCGCGGGGCCGGTCGGTTCGGCTGACCGGGGTCGCGAACCACAGCGCCAGGTCCGCCCGGCCGGCGTCGGTGATCTCGTACGGGCGCTGCCCGGCCTCGCTCTCCGGCAGCGGGCGCACCAGACCGTCGCGCTCCAGCCGGGACAGCGTGGTGTAGACCTGCCCGATGTTCAGCGGCCAAGTCGAGCCGGTCGACTCCTCGAACGCGGCGCGCAGCTGGTAGCCGTACATCTGGCCGCGTTCGAGCAGGGCGAGCAACCCGTGACGGATGGACATGGCAACGGAGTATGCATACCTGGTATGCGCACCGCAACCGGAGTGGACCCGCTCAGGCCGGACGTCCGGGAAACGGGACAGTCAGCGGGGTCGACCCGGCCGTCTTACGCCACCGGGTGGCGCGCACAGCGTACTCGACCAGGGCCGCCAACGCCTGGTCCCGGTCGGCGCCGGTGGTGGACGCCAGAGCCGCCCGCCAGTGCGCTGCCGTGCGTTCCTCGACCTCGGCGGCGAGCCGCAGGGCGCTCGCCCGGTCGGTGACCGGGAACGGCAGCGCGTACCCGGCGCGGTCCGGAGGCACGACGCCGCCGGCGGTGGTGAGCTGCACCACGAGGGTGTCGCGTCGGCGTCGATGCGCGGCCTCCGCCTGGTGCGCCGCCTCCCGGGCGGCGCCGGTGAGCCGGACGCCGATCCGCCCGTAGGCGTAGATGGCCGCGTACTCGGCGGACAGGGCGGAGGCGAGGGCCTCGCCGGAGGACGGCTGCCTCACTTCAGTGCCTCCTGGTGGGTGGCTCGGGCGGCGACGATCGACCCGAGCAGCGCGGCCCGTTCCGCTGGCGCTGCGGCGCAGGCCTGGGTGGCGGCCTGCTGGGCGGTCTTCTCCAGGGCGCGCAGTGCGGCGAGCGCGCCGGCCGGCTCGGCCGCCGGGGCGGTGGTGGGGGCGGTGGCCGCCGCCGACGGCAGGGCGACACCGATCACCCGGGCCAGTTCGGTGGCGTGTGCGGTGTGCGCCTCGGCGATCGGACCGAGCCGGTCGGCCAGGTCGGGATGAGCGGTGGCCGCACTCCGGTGTGCCTCGGCCAGCGCCAGTGACTCGTCCACCATCGGGCGCAGCGGGTCCGGTGGTGGCGCCGGCTGGTCGTCACGGTCGAAAAGATCACAGCCGGTCAGCGGCGCAGCGGCGCCGCCGAGCACCAGCAGCGCCCCGCCGCGCAGCAACTTTCGCCGGGAATGTCCGGATGCCTGGTCGCGCTGTGTCGTTCTGCCGATCCCCACCGGGCAAGTCAACACCATCGGCGTCGGTCCAGGGGCGACCGGCGTCGGTGCGCCGCCCGGTCCGCTGCCGGGCAGGCGCGTTACGCTCTGCGCAGCCACCGGCGTGTCCGCTCCGGTGGCGTGCCGGCATGGCGGGACGGCCGATCACCGTCGACCAGGGAAAGGGTGCGGAGATGACGCAGCGTGGCCGTGCCACCAGGCCGACAGGTCGACCCCGTGATGCCGCGGGTCCCCGCGGTGGTGATCTCGCCGGGCGACGTGCCCGACTACGAGCTGTGATCGAGCCGGTCGTCAACGACGCCGGCTACGACCTGGAGGACCTGACGGTCTCCCGGGCCGGTCGCCGGCACGTGGTGCGGGTGATGGTGGACGCCGACGGCGGGATCGACCTGGACGCCGTCGCGGACGTCTCCCGGGCGGTCTCGGCCGCGCTGGACGCCGCGGAGGAAGCCGGTGGCGACATCGTCGCCGGGGAATACCAGCTGGAGGTCAGCTCGCCGGGCGTCGACCGGCCACTGACCCTGCCCCGGCACTGGCGGCGCAACGTGAGCCGGCTGGTCAAGGTCACCGTCCGGGGCGCGGCCGCGCTGCCCGAACAGCGCGGCGAGCAGCCCACCGGCGACCGCCAGCTGACCGGTCGGGTGATCGCGGCCGACGACGAGGGCGTGCAGCTGGAGACCGAGGACGGCCGCACCTCCTGGGCGTACGCCCAGCTGGGCCCGGGCCGCGTGCAGGTCGAGTTCACCCGGCTCGCCGAACTCGGTGAGCCGGACGAGGAGTTCGACGACGCGGACGATTCAGACGAGATCGACGATTCAGACGACATCGACGACGAAGATGATGTGGAGGACGAGGAGAGGTGAACATCGACCTCGCGGCGCTGCGCGCACTCGAGCGCGAGCGGGAGATCCCGTTCGACACGATTCTCGCGGCGATCGAGACCGCGTTGCTGACCGCCTACCGGCACACCGACGGCGCCGAGCCGCACGCCCGGGTGGAGATCGACCGTAAGTCCGGCGCCGCCCTGGTGTACGCGCAGGAGATGGACGCCGACGGCAGCCTGGTGCGGGAGTGGGACGACACCCCGCACGACTTCGGCCGCATCGCGGCCATGACCGCCAAGCAGGTGATCCTCCAGCGTCTGCGGGAGGCCACCGACGAGGTGCACTTCGGTGAGTACGTGGGCCGCGAGGGTGACCTGGTCACCGGCGTGGTGCAGGCGCACGAGACGCGCACCGAGAAGGGCATCGTCAGCGTCGACCTGGGCAAGCTGGAGGGTGTGCTGCCGCAGTCCGAGCAGGTGCCCGGTGAGCGGTACGCCCACGGTGAACGGGTCCGCTGCGTCGTGGTGCACGTGGCCAAGGGCATGCGCGGGCCGCAGATCACCCTGTCCCGGTCGCACCCGGCGCTGGTCAAAAAGCTGTTCGCGCTGGAGGTGCCGGAGATCGCCGACGGCACTGTGGAGATCGGCGCGATCGCCCGTGAGGCAGGTCACCGTACGAAGATCGCCGTACGCTCCACCACCCCCGGTGTGAATCCCAAGGGCGCCTGCATCGGCCCGATGGGCCAGCGGGTGCGCGCCGTGATGAGCGAACTGCACGGCGAAAAGATCGACATCATCGACTGGTCGGACGACCCGGCCACCTTCGTCGGCAACGCGTTGTCACCTGCCAAGGCGTTGCGGGTCGAGGTGGTCGACCTGGCCAACCGGGCCGCCCGGGTGACCGTCCCCGACTTCCAGCTCTCGCTCGCCATCGGTCGGGAGGGGCAGAATGCCCGACTCGCTGCCCGCTTGACCGGTTGGCGGATCGACATTCGCTCGGATGCGGAGCAGACCGCCCCGGCCGCGCGAGGGTCGGCTGATCACGTGCGGGAGCCGGGCGGAGCGATCTCGGGCAGCTAGGGGTAGACTTCCTCCAGTGGTACGACGCGCGCTGCCGGAGCGCACCTGTGTGGGTTGCCGGCAACGTGCGCCGGCCAGCGAATTGCTGCGGATAGTCGCGGTCAGGGACGAGGCTGGTTACAGTCTCCGGCCTGATCCGCTTCGCAGGCTGCCGGGTCGGGGAGCGAACATGCACCCGGATCCGGCCTGCTTCGCGCTGGCGGTGCGGCGCCGCGCCTTCGGGCGTGCGTTGCGCATCACCGAGGTCCTTGACCACGGTGTGCTGGCGGAGCACGTCGATGCGCCAACCACTACGTCCGGTCAGCCCGACCGGGCGAGGGTCGCTAGCAGGGTAGGACGACCGACATGAGCACACGATGAAGTCCCTGAAATGACCAGGCTTCAAGTGCACGAGTGAGGTCGCTGCGGGTGCTGCCCGCACGACCTCGGAGTGAGGAGTGCAGTGGCAGGCAAGGCCCGCGTACACGAGCTTGCAAAAGAGCTCGGGGTCGAGAGTAAGACCGTTCTCGCCAAGCTGAAGGAAATGGGCGAGTTCGTGAAGTCCGCGTCGAGCACCGTCGAGGCGCCCGTCGCCCGGCGACTGCGTAACGCATTCGTCGCGTCCGCCGGTGCTCCGGCACCGGCCGCCGCTCCGTCGGCGCCCGCGTCGACGCCGGCTTCGACCCCGACCCCGACGACGGCCCCGACCCCGGGCGCGCCCCGGGTTGCGGCCAAGCCGATGCCGCCCCGGCGGCCGACCGCGCCGGCTCCCGGCCCGAAGCCGAAGGGTCCGGTGCCTGGTGCACCGCAGCCCGCGGCTCCGGTCGCCAAGCCGGCGAGTGCCCACGACATCGAGGTGGCGGCCGCGGAGGCGCGTGCCGCCGCGCTGAAGGCTGAGCAGGAGGCCGCGGTCAAGGCCGCGCAGGCCGCCCGCCAGCAGCAGCGGGACAACCCGGTACGCCGGGAGCCCCCGGCAGACGGCGGCAACCGCCCCGGCCCTCGGCCGGGTCCGGCCGCGATGCCCCCTCGTCCCGGTTCACCGGCAGCTCGTCCGAGCACGCCGGCTCCGGGTCCGGGTGCCCGACCTGGTGGTCGCCCGCCGGCGCGTGGCGCCGGTAACAACCCGTTCGGCATCCAGGGTGGCCAGCAGCAGCGGCCCCCGGCCGCGGGTGCGGGTGGCCCCCGTCCCAACAGCCCGGCGGGCATGCCGCCGCGGCCGAGCCCGAACTCGATGCCGCCGCGGCCCAGCCCGGCGTCCATGCCGAGTCAGCGTCCGGCTGCCGGTCGCCCTGGTCCCGGTGGCGCTGGTCGCCCCGGTGGCGGTGGCGCTGGTCGTCCCGGTGGTGGTGGCGGCGGCGGTGGCTTCCGTGGCGGTCCCGGCGGTGGCGCCGGTGGCGGTGGCGGTTACCGAGGCGGCCCTGGTGGCGGCGCGGGTGCCGGCGGTGGCGGTGGCTACCGTGGCGGTCCCGGCGGCGGTGGCGGTGCTCCCGGTGGCGGTTTCCGTCCGGGTGCTCCGTCCGGTGGTGGCGGTCGCCCGGGTGCGGGCGGTCGTGGCCGTGGCGGCGGCGCTGCGGGTGCCTTCGGGCGTCCGGGTGGCCGGCCGACGCGCGGTCGCAAGTCCAAGAAGCAGCGCAGACAGGAGTTCGACAACCTGTCGGCTCCGACCATGAGCTCGGGCGCTCCCCGGGGTCAGGGTCAGATCGTCAGGCTCTCCCGTGGCGCCTCGCTGTCCGACTTCGCGGACAAGATCAACGCCAACCCGGGTTCGCTGGTCCAGGAGATGTTCAACCTGGGCGAGATGGTCACCGCGACCCAGTCCTGTTCTGACGACACCCTGCACCTGCTGGGTGAGCACCTGGGCTTCGACATCCAGATCGTCAGCCCGGAGGACGAGGACCGCGAGCTGCTCGCGCAGTTCAACATCGACCTCGACGCGGAGGTGGCCGAGGAGCGTCTGGTCAGCCGTGCGCCGGTGGTGACCGTCATGGGTCACGTCGACCACGGTAAGACCAAGCTGCTCGACGCGATCCGCAAGGCGAACGTCGTGGCCGGTGAGGCGGGTGGCATCACCCAGCACATCGGTGCGTACCAGGTCCACGTGCCGCACGAGGGCGAGGACCGGGCGGTCACCTTCATCGACACCCCGGGTCACGAGGCGTTCACCGCCATGCGTGCTCGTGGTGCCCAGGTCACGGACATCGTGATCCTGGTCGTCGCGGCCGACGACGGTGTGATGCCGCAGACGATCGAGGCGTTGAACCACGCCAAGGCGGCCGACGTGCCGATCGTGGTCGCGGTCAACAAGGTCGACAAGCCGGACGCCAACCCGGACAAGGTCCGCCAGCAGCTGACCGAGTACGGCCTGGTCGCCGAGGAGTACGGCGGCGAGACCATGTTCGTCAACGTGGCAGCCAAGCCGGGCATCGGCATCGAGGAGCTGCTCGAGGCTGTCCTGCTGACCGCCGACGCGTCGCTGGAGCTGACCGCTCCGATCGACGGGCCGGCCCAGGGTGTGGCCATCGAGGCACACCTGGACAAGGGCCGCGGTGCGGTGGCGACGGTGCTGGTGCAGAAGGGCACCCTGCGGGCAGGCGACTCGATCGTCGCCGGTGGGGCGCACGGCCGGGTTCGGGCCATGCTCGACGAGAACGGCAACCAGCTCACCGAGGCTGGGCCGGCGCGTCCGGTCATGGTGCTGGGTCTGACCGCGCCTCCCGGCGCGGGCGACACGTTCCTCGCCGCGGCGGACGACCGCACGGTGCGGCAGATCGCTGAGCAGCGGCAGGCACGGCGGCGGGCGGCGTCCTTCGCCAACTCCCGTGGTCGGGCCACCCTTGAGACGCTCATGGAGCAGCTCAAGGAGGGCGAGAAGACCTCGCTCAACCTCATCCTCAAGGGCGATGTCTCCGGTTCGGTGGAGGCTCTCGAGGACGCGCTGTTCAACCTGGACATCCCCGAGGAAGTCCAGCTCAAGGTCCTCGACCGTGGCGTGGGCGCGATCACCGAGAGCAACGTCATGCTCGCGAGTGCCTCGTCCGAGCCGGTCACGATCATCGGCTTCAACGTGCGGGCCTCCAACAAGGTCCGTGAGATGGCCGACCGCGAGGGCGTGGAGATCCGGTACTACACCGTCATCTACCAGGCCATCGAGGAGATCGAGGCGGCGCTCAAGGGCCTGCTCAAGCCGGAGTACGAGGAGGTCGAGCTGGGCAGCGCGGAGATCCGCGACGTCTTCCGCTCGTCCAAGATCGGCAACATCTCCGGTTGCATCGTCCGGTCGGGTGTCCTTCGGCGCAACGCCAAGGCGCGCCTGCTGCGAGACGGGGCGGTCGTGGCGGACAACCTCACGATCAGCTCGTTGAAGCGGTTCAAGGACGACGCCACCGAGGTTCGCGAGGGCTTCGAGTGTGGTCTGACCCTGGGTGGTTACAACAACGTCCAGGTCGGCGACGTCATCGAGACCTTCGAGATGCGGGAAAAGGTTCGCGCCTGATCCGGCAGTGACACGCTGATCAAGGGGTTTACGCCGTACGGCGTAAACCCCTTGATCATGCGGGGCGGGTTGGCGGTATCGTCCGGAGCGATGTTTACCGGAACCGCGGTCTTCGACCTGCTGCTGCCGGGTGACTCCCGGTCGCTCAAAGCCAAGAGATCATATGTACGGCCGATCGTGGCGGCTCTGCGCCGCTTCGAGGTGTCGGCCGCCGAGGTGGGTGCGCTCGACCTGCACGGTCGAGCGCAGATTGCGGTGGCCGTGGTGGCCGCCGAGACGGCGCACGTCCGCGAGGTGCTCGACTCCTGTGAGCGCCTGGTGGCCGGCCGTCCCGAGGTCGAGCTGTTGTCGGTTCGACGCCGGTTGTACGGCGTGGACGACGACTGACCACGGTGCCGGCTGTGCCGGGCGACCGGTGCGGCCGCGAAGGTAGTGTTCGAGATGTTGGCCGGTCGGCCGGCGGCCCCCGGGTCGCCGGGTCGGCCGGGAGCAGGACGCCGTGGAGGTGGCGAGATGTCTGATCCGGCCAAGGTACGCCGGCACGCGGAACGGGTGCGTGAGCTGGTCGCGTCGGTGGTGCGGAGCCAGATCAAGGACCCGCGGCTCGGGATGATCACCATCACCGATGCCCGGATTACCGCT
Source organism: Micromonospora zamorensis (assembly GCF_900090275.1). NCBI lineage: Bacteria > Bacillati > Actinomycetota > Actinomycetes > Micromonosporales > Micromonosporaceae > Micromonospora > Micromonospora zamorensis. The sequence continues at coordinate 740,392 of NZ_LT607755.1, forward strand.
GACCTGCGCGACGCGACGGTCTTCTACACCGTGCTCGGTGACTCGGTGGCCCAGGCGGACACCGCGGCGGCTCTGGAGAGCGCCAAGGGGCTGCTGCGCAGCACTGTCGGCAAGGCGCTCGGGCTGCGTCACTCGCCGACCCTCACGTTCGTCCTCGACGACGTTCAGGACCAGGTCAAGCACATCGACGACCTGCTCGCCGCGGCCCGCAACGCCGACGCCGAGGTGCAGCGGCTCGCCGCCCAGGCGAAGTACGCGGGCGAGGCCCAGCCGTACCGGGTCGACGACGAGACGGACGAGGACGACGAGACGGACGAGGCCGAGGAGGCCACCGACGTCAAGGAGACCCCGCGGGGTGGGGAAACGCGGTGACGAGCACCGCCAGCGTCCCGCTCGCCGGGGCGGCCGGGGTCGCTCCCGCCGAGTTGGACTGGGCCGCGGCCGAGGCGCTGCTGCGGGCTGTCCCGCCGAACGGCCGGGTGCTGCTGATCTGTCACGTCAACCCGGACGGCGACGCGCTGGGCAGCATGCTCGGCTTCGGTCTGGGTCTGCGGCAGCTCGGCGTACGCGAGGTGCAGGCGACCTTCCCGGGGCCGCCGGAGGTGCCGGAGCCGTTCCACGGGCTGCCCGGCCTCGAGTTGCTGGTCCCGGCGGACGCCGCGGACGTCGCACCCGATCTGGTGATCTGCTTCGACGCGGCGAGCGAGTCGCGCCTCGGCGAGTTGGCCGGGCGGCTGTCGTCGGCGGGTGCGGCGCTGGTGCTGGACCACCACGCCTCCAATCCGGGGTTCGGCACCGTCAACCTGGTCGACCCGGGCGCCGCGGCGACGTCGGTGGTGGCCGAGCAGTTGCTGGCCAGGCTCGGGGTCGTGGTGGATCGGGCCATCGCCGAGTGCCTCTACGTGGCCCTGACCACGGATACTGGTTCGTTCCGGTTCGCGGCGACCACCCCGGCGGTGCACGAGATGGCCGCCCGGTTGCTGGCGACCGGCATCTCGCCCGGTGACATCTCCCGGCGGGTCTTCGACACCCGGCCCTTCGGCGCGGTCCGGCTCTTCGGTGAGGTGCTCGGCCGTGCGCAGCTGGAGCCGAGCGCTGCCGGTGGCAGGGGGCTGGTCTGGACCTTCGCCACTCTCGATGACCTGGCCCGGCACGACCAGCGTCCGTACGTGCTTGAGGCGTTGATCGACTCGGTGCGCTGCACGGCCGAGGCGGATGTGGGCTGTGTGTTGAAGCAGACCACGTCGGGCGAGTGGGCGGTGTCGATGCGCAGCAAGGGCGCGGTGGACGTCAGCCGGGTCGCTGTCGCGCTGGGCGGTGGTGGTCACACGTTCGCGGCCGGGTTCACCGGTCGGGGCACCGTCGAGCAGGTGGTGGAGTCGATTCGCGGCCAGCTGGACGCGGCGCTGGTCCGCTCCGTACGCTGAAACGGCGTTCGTCGCCGTCGGTCGGTCCCGAAGATCAGGGTCAGCTCCGGGGAGTGTTGGTCTTCCCGCGCTCCGTGAGACCGGGAAGAATTGCGGGATGGAGCAGCCGCACGACCTCACCGTGGAGGCCCCCCGCGCATGGGACCGGCCCGCCGTCTCCGTTCCCGTCCTGGTCTGCCTTTCGCTCGTCGGTGGCCGGTTCGCGTCCTTCTCCACCGAGGCGAATCTTTTCACGCTCGGCACCGGCGGGGTGCTGATCTGGCTCGGTCTGAGCAATCGGGTGCCCCGCCGACCGGCCCCGCGTCGTCTGGGTGCGGGGGCGGCCTGGTGGGCGGTGCCGGTGGTGGTCTTCGGCGTCTTCGAGGGGGCGACCTTCGTGATGGCGGTCGGGGATGACTTCCCCACCTTCTCCCGGCTGGCCGACCCCCTCCTGGAAGATCACCTGACCCGCTCGGCGGTCTGGTTCGCCTGGCTGGCGGCCTTCTGGGGGCTGGTGCGGCGATGATGCGGGCGCTCGCGATCGGCGGCTTCCTGACCGCGCTGGTCCTCTTCGCGGTGGTCGAGTGGATGGCCCGTCGGGAGGGTTCCCGGATTCCCACTCTGGGCGAGATGTGTGCGTACGTGATGCGCTACGAGGTCGGTCCGGTGCCGGTGGGCCGGATCGGTCTGTTCGGGTTCTGGTGGTGGCTGGGCTGGCACTTCCTGGCCCGCTGAGCCGGGTTGTCGGCTGTCCAGATGGCGGGAACCGAGAGCAGCATGTGGACCTGAACGATAACTTGGGAGAGGGCCGGCGCCGCATGGCGGCGCAGCTCATGGGTGGTGGTGCCACACCTCGTGCCGCCTCCCTCCAGGGTCGCACCGACCCGGGCTCACGCTGCCCAGTCGGCTGCTCCGGTAATCCCGGACCGCCGTGGGGCGCTCAGCACGACCGCCCGTGAGGGCCGCCGCGTGTCGGTGGCTCGCTCCCTGGAAGGACCACCACCATGCCGAACAAGCCCAAGCCTGAGACCACCGACGACGCCCGCGAGCAGGCCCGCCGCGCGCTGCAGACGTCGATGGACACGCGTCAGTAGACCGTTCCTGCCGGTGGGACGCCGCCGAGGCGTCTCGCGGCCACCCGTCCGTTTGACGCCCTACCTGGTTGCCGCTCGCAATCCTCGCCGAGCCGCGCCTGTGCGCTCGACCATTCGACCCGGAAGCTCTGGAACCACCGTCGGGCGGCCGGGGCGGCCGGGTGTAACCGTCCTGCCCCGGCCGCCCGTGGGGGCCGCTCAGGACAGGAACTTGTCCAGGGCGCTCTCGATGGTGCCGGCGTCCGGCGACGCGTACGCCTTCATGGTGACGTTGTTGTACGAGATGACGCTCGGGCACCTGTTCGCCGGGGCTGCCACGGTGCCGCCGTCGCCGACCTTCTCGCCGGTCTTGGCGGCGTAGAAGGTCAGGACGTAGCGCGACGAGACATAGTCGACAGTGACCTGCTTGCCGGTCTTGTCCTTGTACAGGCACTTCGTCGGCTCACCCTCGCTGCCCTCCACGAACTTCAGGCAGCCGACCACTGACACCGCCTCGTACTCGGTGGTCTTGGCGGAGTAGGGCTTGGTCGATGAGACGTACTTCGACGACCAGGACGTCGGCCGGTCCGGGCTGTTCGAGAACGTGTACGCCTTGGCGCCAGCCGGGCCGTTGTAGGGTGCCGAGTTCAGGATCCGGCTGCCCTGGCAGACGTTCGACAGGTCGCTGGAGAAGCGGGCCGTCATCGAGTTGTTGTCGCTCGGGGCATCCGACTGCCCGGGTGCGGGTGAGGCCGTCGTCCCCGGCGTGGTGCCGGAGGTGGGTTCGGCGGACGTGGCCGTCGTGGGCTCGTCGTCGTCGCCGTAGGCGACCAGGAGTCCGATACCGCCGCCGCAGAGGGCGAGGATCAGGACGACCGCACCGACGACGAGTCCGATGATCAGACCCTTGTTCGACTTCTTGGCCGGCGGAACGGGGGCGCCGTACTGCGGCATCGGGGGCTGCTGCCCGTACTGCGGTACCGGGGGCTGCTGCCCGTAGGGCGGTTGCCCGCCCTGCTGCGGCGCGGGGGGCCCGCTCCACGGCGTGACGTTCGGGTCAGGCTGCTGCCCGTACGGAGGGTATTGGTCACTCATCGTAAGCCCTTATCGCTGTCAGTGCGTTGTCAAGATCGTGGAACGTGGTCAGGGTAGTAAGCCCTGCAAGTGGGACGCCCGGCACTCACTCGTGGCCACGCTCGCCTCGCCGGCTAGCGTCGAACGGGGAATGCCCCGCGTAAGTCGCTAGGTGCCTTGCACTCCTTACTGTGGCCGTGCCAGGATCGGCGGCGATGAGCCAGTCAGCCCACACCGACACCGCGACGGCCACCAGCGGGTCCGCCTCGCCGCGCCGCATCGCCAGCCTCGCCCTGCCGGCCCTCGTGGTGCTCGCCGCCGAGCCGCTCTACGTGCTGGTCGACACGGCCGTGGTCGGTCACCTCGGCCGGGTGCCGCTCGCCGCACTCGCCGTCGGCGGCACCGTGATGACCCTCACCGCATGGGTCGGCACCGTGGTCGCGTACGGCACCACCGGGCGCGCGGCTCGCCGCTTCGGCGCGGGTGACCGGGCCGCCGCGGTGGCCGAGGGCGTCCAGTCGTCCTGGCTGGCGTTCGGTGTCGGTCTGCTGATCGCGATCGGCATGCAGTTCGGCGGCGGCGCGCTCGCGCGTACCCTCGCCGGCGGTGGTGGCGAGGTGGCCGACGCCGCCGCGCACTGGCTGCGCATCGCGGCCCTCGGCGCCCCTGGCCTGCTGCTCGCCGCCGCCGGCAACGGCTGGCTGCGCGGTGTGCAGGACACCCGACGCCCGTTGTTCTTCGTGCTCGGCCCCAACCTGCTCTCCGCGCTGCTCTGCCCGCTGCTGGTCTACCCCGGTGGGCTGGGCCTGATCGGCTCGGCGGTGGCCAACGTCGTCGCGCAGACGCTCTGCGGGGCGCTGTTCGCCGCAGCACTGGTCGCCGAGCGGGTGTCGCTGCGGCCCCGGCCCCGCGTGATCCGCCAGCAACTGGTGCTCAGCCGCGACCTGCTGATCCGAGGGGTGGCGTTCCAGGCCAGCTTCCTCTCCGCGACCGCCGTCGCCGCCCGCTTCGGCGCCGCGGCCGTCGGCGCCCACCAGATCGCCCTGCAACTCTGGTTCTTCACCGCGCTGGTGCTCGACGCGCTGGCCATCGCCGCCCAGTCGCTGGTGGGCGCCGCGCTCGGCGCCGGCGACGACGCCGGCGCCCGGGCGCTCGCCCGCCGGATCGGGTTGCTCGGCGGCGTCTGCGGCGTCGGCTTCGCGCTGCTCATCGCCGCCGGCGCCGGCGTCGTGCCGTCGTGGTTCAGCTCCGACGCTGGCGTACGCGAGCAGGCCATGGCCGCCTGGCCGTGGTTCGTCGTCATGCTGCCGCTGGCCGGGGTGGTGTTCGCCCTGGACGGCGTGCTGATCGGCGCGGGGGACGTGCGGTACCTGCGCAACCTCACCATCGTGGCGGCGCTCGGCGGTTTCCTGCCGGCCATCTGGTTGGCGTACGCCCTCGACCTCGGGCTGGGCGGTATCTGGGCCGGGCTCACCCTTTTCGTGGTGATCCGGCTGGTCGCCCTGCTGCTGCGCCTGCGCAACGGCGGTTGGGCGGTCACCGGCGCGGTCCGCTGACCGGGTCGGCCCGCCCACACACCGCCGCGTGCCGGGCATCTGGCAGGCTTGGCCGACGTGAGCACCGATGGTCTGATCGTGGTCGACAAGCCCGGCGGCATGACGTCGCACGACGTGGTGGCGCGGATCCGCCGGCTGGCGAAGACCCGACGGGTCGGGCACGGCGGCACCCTCGACCCGATGGCCACCGGGGTGCTGGTGATCGGTGTGGGCCGAGCCACCCGCCTGCTGACCTATGTGATCGGCGCGGGCAAGAGCTACAACGGCACCATCCGGCTGGGCCAGGCCACCGTCACCGACGACGCCGAGGGCGATGTGATCGCCACCGCGCCCGCCGGTCACCTCACCGACGACGCGATCCGGTCGGCGCTGACCGCGCTCAGCGGCGAGGTCGAGCAGGTGCCGAGCGCGGTCAGCGCCATCAAGATCGACGGCCAGCGGGCGTACAAGCGGGTCCGCGACGGGGAGAGCGTCGAGCTGCCCGCGCGCCGGGTCACCATCTCCCGGCTGGAGGTGCTGGCGATCCGCCGTACCGAGCCGGACGTGGTGGACGTCGACGTCGACGTGACCTGCTCCTCCGGCACGTACATCCGGGCCATCGCCCGGGACGCGGGCCTGGCCCTCGACGTCGGCGGCCACCTGACAGCGCTGCGCCGAACCGCTGTGGGCGGCTTCACCCTCGCCGAGGCGGCGACCCTCGACGAGCTGGAGCAGCGTGCCCCGGACGTGGTGAACCTGCCGCTGGACGCGGCGGCCGACCGCTTCTTTCCGCGCCGCGAGGCGACACCCGAGGAGGCCCGGGTGCTCGCCCACGGCGGGCCGCTGGACCCGGCCGGCCTCACCGGGCCGTACGCCGTCTTCGGACCGGCCGGCGGCCTGATCGCTATCGTCAGCGAGCGGGACGGGCGGGCCCGCGCGGAGATCGTGCTCGCCCCGGCCTGACGGCGGGGAGCAGGTCCGCCGGCCCGGGGCCGGCGGTGTCGACCCGCCGGCCGGCGGGACACAGGGAGGAACGGCATGCAGCGGTGGCGGGGGTACGACGCGGCGCCCGGTGGGTGGGGACGCTCGGTCGTCACCATCGGCGTCTTCGACGGCGTGCACAGAGGGCACCAGGCGACCATCGGGCACGCCGTTGCCCGGGCCCGGGAGCTGGGCGTGCAGTCGGTGGTGGTCACCTTCGACCCGCACCCGGCCGAGGTGGTCCGCCCCGGCTCGCATCCGGCGGTGCTCACCGAGCCGGCCCGCAAGGCGGAGCTGATCGAGGCACTCGGCGTCGACGTGCTCTGCGTGGTGCCGTTCACCCAGGAGTTCTCCCGGCTGCCGGCCGAGCAGTTCGTGCACGACGTCCTGGTCGAGAACCTGCACGCGGCACTGGTGGTGGTCGGCAGCAACTTCCGCTTCGGGCACCGGGCGGCCGGCGACGTGGCCCTGTTGGAGCGGCTGGGGCAGACCTTCGGCTTCGCCGTCGAGGGCGGCCCGCTGGTCGCCGAGGACGGCACCGTCTTCTCCTCCACGTACATCCGCTCCTGCGTCGACGCGGGCGACGTGGGCGCGGCGGCCGCCGCGCTGGGCCGCCCACACCGCCTGGAGGGCGTGGTGGTCCGTGGCGACCAGCGGGGCCGGGAGCTGGGCTTTCCCACCGCCAACCTGCTCTGCCACCGGTATGCGGCGGTGCCCGCCGACGGGGTGTACGCGGCCCGGCTGATCCGCCGTGGGCAGCACGAACCGCTGATGGCGGCGGTGTCCGTGGGCACCAACCCGACCTTCTCCGGCCGGGAGCGGCGGGTGGAGGCGTACGCGCTGGACTTCTCCGGCGACCTGTACGGCGAACGGCTGGCCCTGGACTTCGTGGCGCGCCTACGCGGCCAGATCCGCTACGACTCGATCGAGCCGTTGATCACCCAGATGAACCAGGACGTCGAGCGCACCCGGCGTGCTCTGGCCTGATCATCTCCGACCGGCGGGGCCCTGCCGAGGCCCTTGGCCGGGTGTTACCGGTGAGTGCTGGTAGTCTTGCCGAGACGTCGGGTGACCGGCGTGGGGCCTCGCGTGCCTGCTCGACGCCGCGGGTGCGAGGTACCGGTCCGTTCCCGGTCCATCGGGACGACGGACACCCACTTGATCAACCCACCGAAACAGGGAGAACATGGCGCTCGACCAGGAAGCCAAGGCCAGCATCCGTGCGGAGTACGCGACCGCCGAGGGCGACACCGGTTCGCCGGAGGTTCAGGTCGCGGTCCTCACCAAGCGGATCGCCGAGCTGACCGAGCACCTGAAGGTGCACAAGCACGACCACCACAGCCGCCGTGGGCTGCTGCTGCTGGTCGGCCGTCGCCGTCGGCTGCTCAACTACGTCCAGAAGAAGGACATTGCGCGCTACCGGTCGCTCATCGAGCGGCTCGGCCTGCGCCGGTGACGTGACGGGGGAGTGGCCGACCGGCCGCTCCCCCGTACCGCGTCCCATCTGAAGAAACACGGGCCGCGCGACCACCCGAGAGGGAGCCGGTCAGCGTACCGGTCTCCGGTAGTGGCCCCCGGGAACCCCGGCATCATGCCGGCCACCCGGGCGCTTCGATCGAAGACCGGCCGGCTGAGCAGCTCCCCGATGTCGTGGGCCCACGACGCGAAGGAGCACGACAGCACATGACCGAGACCAAACTCGGCACCGAATCCCGCACCGCCGTGATCGACAACGGGTCCTTCGGCACCCGTGAGATCACCTTCTCCACCGGTCGGCTGGCTCGCCAGGCCGCCGGTTCCGTCATCGCCCAGCTGGGCGAGACGGTCGTTCTCTCCGCCACCACCGCCGGTAAGCACCCGAAGGAGCAGTTCGACTTCTTCCCGCTGACCGTCGACGTCGAGGAGCGGATGTACGCCGCGGGCCGCATCCCCGGCTCGTTCTTCCGCCGTGAGGGCCGGCCGAGCGAGGACGCGATCCTCACCTGCCGCCTGATCGACCGGCCGCTGCGCCCGTCCTTCGTGAAGGGCCTGCGCAACGAGGTCCAGGTCGTCGAGACCATCCTCGCGCTGGACCCGCAGCACCCGTACGACGTCGTGGCGATCAACGCCGCCTCGATGTCGACCAAGCTCTCCGGCCTGCCGTTCTCCGGCCCGATCGGTGCGACCCGCGTCGCCCACATCGACGGCCAGTGGGTCGCCTTCCCGACCCTGGAGGAGCTGGCGCGCGCCACCTTCGACATGGTCGTGGCCGGCCGCACGCTCGAGGACGGCGACGTCGCGATCATGATGGTCGAGGCCGAGGCCACCCCGAACGCCGTCGCCCTGATCTCGGCCGGTGCCACCGCCCCGACCGAGGAGGTCGTCGCCAGCGGCCTGGAGGCCGCCAAGCCGGCGATCCGTGAGCTGTGCCGCGCGCAGAGCGAGCTGGCCGAGGTCGCCGCCAAGCCGGTCACCGAGTTCCCGGTCTTCCTGGACTACCAGGACGACGTGTTCGCCGCCGTGGCCGACCTGGCCCGTGGCGAGGTGGCCGAGGCGATCACCATCGCCGGCAAGGCCGACCGCGAGGAAGCCCTGGACCGGGTCAAGGCCCGGGTCGCCGAGGAGCTGGGTGCTCGGTTCGAGGGTCGGGAGAAGGAGCTCAGCGCCGCCTTCCGCTCGCTGACCAAGTCCGAGGTGCGCAACCGCGTGCTGCGCGAGCAGGTCCGCATGGACGGCCGCGGCCCGCGTGACATCCGGGCGCTGACCGCCGAGGTCGGCGTGCTGCCCCGGGTGCACGGTTCGGCGCTGTTCGAGCGGGGCGAGACCCAGATCCTGGGCGTCACCACGCTGAACATGCTCCGGATGGAGCAGATGGTGGACACGCTGTCCCCCGAGAACCGCAAGCGCTACATGCACAACTACAACTTCCCGCCGTACTCGACCGGTGAGACCGGCCGGGTCGGCTCGCCGAAGCGTCGCGAGATCGGCCACGGTGCGCTCGCCGAGCGTGCGCTGATCCCGGTGCTGCCGTCGCGCGAGGAGTTCCCGTACGCCATCCGGCAGGTGTCGGAGGCGCTCGGCTCCAACGGCTCCACCTCGATGGGTTCGGTCTGCGCGTCGACGCTGGGCCTGCTCTCCGCGGGTGTCCCGCTGAAGGCGCCGGTCGCCGGCATCGCGATGGGGCTCATCTCCGACGAGGTGGACGGCAAGACCCAGTACGTGACGCTGACCGACATCCTCGGTGCCGAGGACGCGTTCGGTGACATGGACTTCAAGGTCGCCGGCACGCCGGAGTTCGTCACCGCGCTCCAGCTCGACACCAAGCTCAACGGCATCCCGTCGGACGTGCTGGCTTCCGCGCTGCAGCAGGCGAACGAGGCCCGGCAGGTCATCCTCGGTGTCATGAAGGCCGCGATCGAGGCTCCGGCCGAGATGTCGGACTACGCGCCGCGGGTCACCACCGTCAAGATCCCGGTCGACAAGATCGGCATGGTGATCGGCCCGAAGGGTCAGACCATCAACGCGATCCAGGACGAGACCGGCGCCGAGATCTCCATCGAGGACGACGGCACGATCTACGTCGGCGCCACCAACGGCCCGTCGGCCCAGGCGGCCGTCGACCGGATCAACGGGATCGCCAACCCGACGCTGCCGAAGCAGGGCGAGCGGTTCCTCGGCACGGTGGTCAAGACCGCCGCGTTCGGCGCGTTCATCTCGCTGCTGCCGGGTCGTGACGGCCTGCTGCACATCTCCAAGGTGGGCGACGGCAAGCGGGTCGAGCGCGTTGAGGACTTCCTCAACGTCGGTGACCGGGTCGAGGTCGAGATCGCCGACATCGACGCGCGCGGCAAGATCTACCTGGACAAGGTCCGGCCGGAGGGCACCGAGGCGCCGGCCGCCGGCGAGGCCGCCGGTGGCGACCGTCCGGCTGGTCGTGACCGCGGCGACCGGGCTCCGCGTGACCGCGGCGACCGCGAGCGTGGCGGCGACCGGGGCGGGCGTGGCCCGGAGCGCGGCAACGGCGGCGGCGAGGGCGGCAACGGCGGCGGCGGCGGCGAGGGTGGCGAGGGCGGCGAGCGTCCGCGCCGCCGGACCCGGCACAGCTGATCGTCGTACCTCGCATCACCCACCCCTCGTCGAACCGGGAGCAAGTCGTGAGTCGGGCCTTCAGTGCGCCGTTTCCACCGGATCGACGGGGGGTGGCCCCCTCTCGGGACACCGGGGCGGGCCGCTCCGGCGGCACCGCCCGCGCGGTGACCCGGACGCTCAGCGACGATCCGCTGGGCGGCACGGTACGACGTACCGTGCTGCCCAGCGGGCTGCGCGTCCTCACCGAGGCGATTCCGGCGATGCGCAGCGTCTCGTTCGGCGTCTGGGTGGCGGTCGGCTCGCGCGACGAGACCGGCCCGCAGGCCGGTGCCGCGCACTTCCTTGAGCACCTGCTGTTCAAGGGCACGCACAAGCGCACCGCCCTGGAGATCTCCTCGCAGATCGAGGCGGTGGGTGGCGAGACCAACGCCTTCACCACGAAGGAATACACCTGCTACTACGCCCGCGTGCTGGACGAGGACCTGCCGCTCGCGGTCGACGTGATGTGCGACCTGGTGGCCGACTCGCTGTTGGAGCCGGCCGACGTCGAGACCGAGCGTGGCGTGATCCTGGAAGAGATCGCCATGCACGACGACGAGCCCGGTGACGAGGTGCACGACCTCTTCGTCCAGGCCGTCTACGGCGACCACCCGCTGGGCCGACTGATCTCCGGCACCGCCGAGACCGTCACGCCGATGACCCGCCGGCAGATCCAGAGTTTCTACCGGGGCCGCTACACGGCACCGCAGATCGTCATCGCCGCCGCCGGCAACCTCGACCACGCCGCAGTGGTCAAGATGGTCCGCCAGGCGGTGCGTGGCACCCCCCTGGACAGCGACCCGGCCACCCCGGCGCCACACCGCGCGGCAACCCCCACCGTACGGACGAAGCCGGCGACCACAGTGGTGGAGCCGAAGGAGACCGAGCAGGCGCACGTCATCCTCGGCTGCCCCGGCATCGACCGCCTCGACGAGCGGCGCTTCGCCCTCGGGGTGCTCAACAACGTGCTCGGCGGCGGCATGTCCAGCCGCCTGTTCCAGGAGATCCGCGAGCAGCGCGGCCTGGCGTACTCGGTCTACTCCTACGCCAGCCAGTACGCCGACACCGGCCTGTTCGCCGTCTACGCCGGCTGCGCGCCGGGCAAGGTGGACGAGGTGCTGGCCCTGACCCGCGCCGAGCTGGCCCGGGTCGCCGCCGACGGGTTGACCGAGGCCGAGGTGGCCCGCGGCAAGGGCATGAGCAAGGGCTCGTTCGTGCTCGGCCTGGAGGACACCGGTTCCCGGATGAGCCGGCTGGCCAAGGGCGAGCTGCTCTACGGCGACCTGATGCCGGTCGACGAGCTGCTCCGACGGGTCGACGAGGTCACCGTGGAGGACGTCAACGTCCTCGCTGCCGAGCTGCTCAGCCGGCCGATGTCGCTGGCCGTGGTCGGCCCCTTCGGCGCGGGCGACTTCGCGGTCTGAGGGCTGCCGCGCGGCGCGGTTGACGGCACCCCGGTCGGGGCGTCCCGGCCGGTGGAGCGCACCGGATCCGGCCGGAAGGGCACGTCCCGATTGGGATAGGTTGTGCCCCGTGACTGACGAGCAGGACAAGACCCCGGCCGAGCCGCTGCGGGTCGGCGTGTTGGGTGCCCGCGGCCGGATGGGCATCGAGGTCTGCAAGGCCGTCGACGCCGCCGACGACCTCGAACTCGCGGCGTCGATCGACCAGGGCGACAGCCGCTCCGCCGTGTCCGCCGCCGAGGTGGTCGTCGACTTCACCACGCCCGATGTCGTCATGGACAACCTGCGTTGGTGCATCGACCAGGGCATCAGTGCGGTCGTCGGCACGACCGGCTTCACCGAGCAGCGGCTGGAGCAGGTGCGTGGCTGGCTGGCCGACAGGCCCGGGGTGGGCGTGGTCATCGCCCCGAACTTCGGCATCGGCGCGGTGCTGATGATGCAGTTCGCCGCGCGGGCCGCCCGGCACTTCGAGTCCGTCGAGATCATCGAACAGCACCACCCGCGCAAGCTGGACGCCCCGAGCGGCACCGCCACCCACACCGCCCGGCAGATCGCCCGGGCCCGCGCGGAGGCCGGCCTCGGCCCGGTGCCGGACGCCACCAAGGACGAGGTGTCGGGCGCGCGCGGCGCCGACATCGACGGGGTACGCGTCCACGCCGTTCGTGCCACCGGCCTCGTCGCCCACCAGGAGGTGCTCTTCGGCACCACGGGCGAGACGCTGACCATCCGGCACGACTCCTACGACAGGGCGTCGTTCATGCCGGGCGTGCTGCTGGCCGTCCGCGCGGTGCGCAACCGCCCCGGCCTCACCGTCGGCCTGGACGCCCTGCTCGACTGACGGTCCGTTCCTCCGCCACGCGGCCAAGATCTGAGCCCCCAGCTCGGGTAGCATCCGGCGGATGATCAATGGGGGACACCTGGACCGGGCCGGGCGACGGGTGACGCTCCGGCCGGTCGACGACGACAACTGGCGGGCTGTGGCCGACGTCGCCCCGCGTGACGACCAGCGCCGGTTCGTGGCCGCGCTGGGCGCGCGGTACGTGCTGTTGAGCAGCCGCTCGGAGGTGTGGACCTCGCTCGCCGTGTACGCCGACGAGACGGTCGTCGGCCACGTCATGTGGGGCGTGGACGACGACGGCTCGCACTGGATCGGCGGAATGCTGATCGACGCCGCCGAGCAGGGCCGGGGCGTCGGCCGGGCCACCGTGCAGACGCTGGCCCCCTGGCTGGCGGCGCGGGAGGGCAACCCGCCGGTCCGCCTCTCGTACCACCCGGACAACACCCCGGCCGCCGCCCTCTACACCTCCCTGGGCTTCCACCCCACCGGAGCGGTCGACGACGAAGAGCTGGTCGCCGAAGCCAATGGCGGGTCGGACAAGGGCTGACCGACACGGTGCAGCGGCCCGGCAGAGGCCGCCACACCGGCCGCGTCACTCTTCTGCGGGCACCTTCTCCGCCGGGACGCCGACGTGCAGGCGCACCTGAGGCACCAGCATGTCGTCGACGTCCAGCGCGCGGGCCGCGCCGTCGAGCTCCCAACCGGTGCTGGTGAGGAACTTCCGGGTCGCCTCGTCACCCTCGAACGCCCAGGCCACCGCCCGGCTCAGGCCGTCGGACCGCCACAGGTCGACCGCGGCGGCGAGCAGCCGGCTGCCGTGCCCACGCCGGCCCCACCGCGGCTCGACCAGCAGGTCGGTCACGGCGGCCACGTCGGGGCCGAGCGCGTCGGCCGGCTCACCCGGGGCCAACGCCTCGGCGTCAGCCGGGCCGGAGGCGGCGAACCCCACCAGATACGATTGCTCGGCCTGTTCGACGGCGACCAGCACCCGGTGTGCGCCCGAGGGCGGCTCCAGCACCGCGGCGCTCCACCGCCGGGCGAGGAACGCCTCGTCCAGGTTGTCGAGCACGTGCCGAGGCAGAATGCGGCGGTACGCGACCCGCCAGGTTGCGAGCTGGATGCGTGCGATCTCGCCGGCGTCCTCGGGACGCGCCGGGCGGACGTACCCGAGAGCCATGGGACGGAAGCCTACGCAGGGCGAGGGAGGCGACGGTGGCGCAGGGTGCCAACAGGACGACCGCGCAGGTCACCGGGGTGGTGGTGCTCGCTGCGGCGGTCACCGCGTTCCTCGCCGTCGCGGCCGTCCGGCACGGTTTCTTCGACCTGAAGGTCTACTACGGCGCGTTGACCTGGTGGGTGCACGACGGCGGGGAGATCTACGACTACCTCAAGCCGGGCACCCAGTACGGCTTCACGTACCCGCCGTTCGCCGCGCTGGTCATGCTGCCGATGGCGTACCTGCCGTGGACGGCCGCGATCGTGGTGAGTGTGCTCGCCAGCGTGGTCACCACCGCGGTGCTGCTCTGGTGGCTGATCGACCCGATCGCCCGCCGGGCCGGCTGGACCCGGTGGTTCGCGCTCGCCGTGGCGCTCTGCCTGGCCGCCGCGTTCGAACCGATGCGGGAGACGGTCAACTTCGGTCAGGTCAACACGCTGCTGCTGTTCCTGGTGGCCGTGGATCTGCTGCGGCTGCTGCCGGCCGGCAACCGGTGGGCCGGGGTGGGCATCGGGCTCGCCACCGCGATCAAACTGACCCCGGGTGTCTTCATCGTCTATCTGCTGGTGACCGGGCGATGGCGGGCGGCCCTCACCGCCAGCGGCACCGCCGCCGGGGTGACGCTTCTGGCCGGTGCGCTCTTCCCCGACGCGTCCCGGGAGTTCTGGACCGAGGCGCTGTGGAACACCGGCCGGGTCGGCGAGCTCGCCTTCGTCTCCAACCAGTCGCTGCGCGGGGTCGTCGCCCGGCTCGACCCGCAGCACCCGAGCACCCTGCTCTGGCTGCTGCTGGTGCTCGGCACCCTGGCGCTCTGGGCCTGGCGGTCCCGGGCCGCCGTCGCGGTCGGCGACGAGGCGACCGGCCTGGCGTTGACCGGCGCGGTGATGTGCCTGGTCAGCCCGGTCACCTGGGTGCACCACCTGGTCTGGCTGCTGCCCGCGCTGATCCTGCTGGTCGACAACGCGATGGCCGCGCCGGCCGGCCGCCGACGGCGGGTCCTGCTGGTCGCCGCGACCATCGGGTACGCGGTGCTGATCAGCCGCACCGTCTGGTTCTGGGAGAAGGACTTCACCGGGGTCGACGGCTTCCTGGGCAGCAACGCCTACGTGTGGATCAGCCTGGCGCTGCTGGCCTTCCTGCCGATCCGCCGTTGGCTGACCCCGGGCGGCTCAGCCGTCGAGGCGTCCGGCGTACCGCAGCTCGACCAGCCCGACCGGCGGGCTCCCACCGGCAAGCGGCACCTGGTAGGTCGACTGCTCACCGTCCGGTGACAACCCGGCCCGCTCACAGAATCGTCGGGCCCGCCGGTTGTCCGCCAGCACCCACAGCCGATAGTCGGTCCAGCCCCGCTCGTGCAGCCCCGCCCGGGCGGCGGCCAGGAGCGACGTGGCGGTCCCGTCACCCCAGCACGCCGGCTCCACGTAGATCGCCAGCACCTCCCCGACCGTCGGGTCCAGGTCGTCGCGGTCCTGGTCGCGGCGGTACGGCCCGAACGTCGTGAAGCCCACGACCAACCCGTCCACCTCGCCGAGCAGTGTGGTGAACGGGTGCTCGGGGTCGGCGGTGCCGATGTCGCGACGGCGCTGTGCCCACGCCGCCACGTTCAGCCGCCGCAGCACCTCGTCCGGCATGAAGCCGGCGTAGCCCGCCTGCCAGCCGTGCACGTGCACCCGGGCGACGGCTTCGGCGTCGTCCGGCTCCTCCCGACGGATGGTCAGCATTGCACCGTTCTATGCCCCGTTGGCCGTCGCGTCCAGCTTCCCGCACCGGCGTCGTACCGATGAATTATCGTCGCCGACGATGACCGCACCGGAATCACTCTCGCTCGCCCAGGCCCGCCGCGTGGCGCTCGCCGCCCAGGGCTTCGCCGACCCCGCGCCAACCGGCGTGCCGACGCGCCGGCATCTGCGCCGGGTGCTGGACCGGGTCGGGTTGATCCAGATGGACTCGGTCAACGTGTTGCAACGCGCGCACTACCTGCCGCTCTACAGCCGGCTCGGGCCCTACCCGACCAGGTTGCTCGACCAGGCCGCCTACCGCCGCCCCCGCGAGTTGTTCGAATACTGGGGTCATGAGGCGTCGCTGGTGCCGGTCGAGCTGCACCCGGTGCTGCGCTGGCGGATGGCTCGCGCGCACAGCGATTCCTGGGGTGGCATGCAGCGGATCGCCCAGGAGCAGCCGGAGCTGGTCCGCTGGGTTCGCGACGAGGTGGCCGCCCGCGGCCCGCTGACGGCTGCCGAGATCGAGCACGACGCACCTCGGGAGACGGGCAACTGGGGGTGGAACTGGTCGGCGGTCAAACGGGCGTTGGAGTTCCTCTTCTGGGCCGGCGAGGTGACCGCCGCGGAGCGCAGCACCTCCTTCGCCCGCCGCTACGACCTGCCCGAGCGGGTGCTGCCCGCGGCGGTGCTGGCCGCGCCCACCCCGACCGACGCCGAGGCGTACCGCACGCTGGTCGCCCTCGCCGCGCGGTCGCTCGGGGTGGCCGCCGAGCCGGAGCTGCGCGACTACTTCCGACTGCCGCTGGCCGGTGCCCGCCAAGCCGTCGCGGAGCTGGCCGAGGCCGGTGAGCTGGTGCCGGTCACCGTGGCGGGCTGGCGACAGCCGGCCTGGCTGCACGCGTCCGCGCGGCTGCCCCGGTGGATTCGCGGCAACACCCTGGTCAGCCCCTTCGACCCGTTGATCTGGGAACGTGCCCGCACCGAGAGGTTGTTCGACTTCAGCTACCGGATCGAGATCTACGTCCCGGCGCCACAGCGGGTCTACGGCTACTACGTGCTGCCCTTCCTGCAGGGCGACCGGTTCACCGCCCGGGTCGACCTGAAGGCCGATCGCAAGGCCGGTGTGCTGCTGGTGCCGGCCGCGTGGGTCGAGCCCGGCGCCGACCCGGGGGAGACCGCTGTGGCGCTCGCCGCCGAGCTGCACCGACTCGCCGGCTGGCTCGGTCTGGACGCGGTGGAGCCGCCCACGGCCGGCGACCTGGCCGGTCCGCTCACCGCCGCGTTGACCGGCGTGTCCGGTGTACCGTGAGCGCGTGACGAGCGCTCCCGGACCGGTCGACCAGCCGCAGCCCGCCCCCGGGGCGGTTCACCCGGTGCCTGTCGGCGCGGTGTCGACCAGCTCCGGTCCGACCGGCCTGGCATCGGCCGGCGAGGTCCCGGCCGACCCGGCATCGGGTGGCGCGGCATCGGGTGGCTCGGGTCCGGCCGGCTGGCCGACGGTCCCGCCGGATGGTTACGCGGAACTGAAGCCGGACCGGATCACGCGGTTCGTGCTGCGGCTCTACGAGCGTTCACCGCGCTGGGCGGTGCCGCTGGCCGCGGTCGGTTGCGTCGCCATCGGCATGGGCTACGCGTTGCTCAGCAATCCGACCCACGCCGCCCCGGACGCCGCGCCCACCTGTCTGCTGAAGTTGACCACCGGGCTGGACTGCCCGGGCTGCGGAGGCACCCGCGCACTCTGGTACGTGCTGCACGCCGACCTGCCGGCCGCCGCCCGGCACCACTTCCTGTTCGTCTTCGCGCTGCCGTTCCTCGCGTACCTCTTCGTGGCCTGGGCGGGAAACCAGGCGTTCGGTTGGCGACTGCCGGAGTTGCGACTCAGCTCGAAGGTCATCGTCGGGTTCATGGGCGCGTGGCTGGCCTTCTCGGTGTTGCGCAACCTGCCCTGGGCGCCGTTCACCTCGCTGTACGTCTGAGCGCGCCTGCCGCTCGAGGATCGCCACACCGCCGGCATGTGCTGCACTCCCATGATCGACTCGGCATTCAGGGAAGCGGGCCGTCCACCCGCCCCGGACACCCCGACTTCCAGGAACCCGAGTCGATCACGCGGCGAGCGCCGCGCAGGCGGGCGCGTCCCGGCGGCGGTGCCGCCCGCGGTCTGAGTGATCGACATTGCACGAGGCGTGCCTGAGTTGGGGCGGGAGGCACCGCGCCACTACAGTCCCTGGCATGCCGGAGATGGTGCAGCCCCAGGTCAAGTTGATCGCGTGGACCCAGTTCGCGGCCCCGGACGACGTGCCGTGGTCGACCGACGCGGAAGGTGGCCAGGCGCTCGCCGAGTTCGCCGGCCGGGCCTGCTACCAGTCGTGGAAGAAGCCGAACCCGGCGACCGCCACCAACGCCGGTTACCTGGCGCACATCCTGGAGGTCGGGCACCTGTCGGTGCTGGAGCACGGGTCGGTCACCTTCTACTTCACCGGGGTGTCGCGCTCCTTCACCCACGAGTTGATCCGGCACCGGCACTTCTCGTACTCCCAGCTGTCCCAGCGTTACGTCCCGGAGCGGGACGCGGCCATGGTCGAGCCGGCGGTCATCGCCGACGACCCGGAGCTGCACAAGAAGTTCACCGAGGCCGCCGAGGCGAGCGTTCGGGCGTACAACGAGTTGTTGGAGGGCCTCGAAAAGCGCTTCTCCGACGAACCGAACCCCACGCTGCGCCGCAAGCAGGCCCGGCAGGCGGCCCGGGCGGTGCTGCCCAACGCCACCGAGACGCGGATCGTGGTCACCGGCAACTACCGGGCGTGGCGGCACTTCGTCGCGATGCGCGCCACCGAGCACGCCGATGTGGAGATCCGTGAGCTGGCCGTGGAGTGCCTGCGGCAGCTCCAGGACGTCGCCCCCAACGTGTTCGCCGACTTCGTGATCTCCACGCTGCCGGACGGCACCGAGGTGGCGGCCAGCCCGCACGAGGCGTCCTGAGCCCTTCCCCGGCGGGCCCCGGCTGGTCGTCCGCTAGGTTGGAGGGTATGACGCACGACCACCTCGACGCCGCGGCACGACCGGCGTCCCGCCCCTTCGGCCGGCTGCTCACCGCCATGGTGAGCCCGTTCACCCCCGACGGCTCGCTCGACCTCGACGGCGCCGCCCGGCTGGCGAGCCACCTGGTCGACGAGCAGGGCAACGACGCACTGGTGGTCAACGGCACCACCGGCGAGTCGCCGACCACCACCGAGGCGGAGAAGGACCACCTGATCCGGGCCGTGGTGGAGGCCGTCGGTGACCGCGCCAAGGTGGTCGCCGGGGTCGGCACCAACGACACCCGGCACACCATCGAGCTGGCCGCCGCCGCCGAGAAGGCAGGTGCGCACGGTCTGCTGGTGGTGACCCCGTACTACAACAAGCCGCCGCAGAGCGGGTTGTTGCGGCACTTCACCGCGGTGGCCGACGCCACCGGCCTCCCGGTGATGCTGTACGACATCCCACACCGCTCCGGCGTGCCGATCGACACCGAGACGCTGGTCCGGCTCGCCGAGCACGGCCGGATCGTCGCGGTCAAGGACGCCAAGGGCGACCTGACCGCCACAAGTTGGGTGACCAGCCGGACCGCCCTCGCCTTCTACAGCGGCGAGGACGCCCTCACCCTGCCGGCGCTGGCCGTCGGCAGCGTGGGCCTGGTCGGCACCTCGACGCACTTCACCGGGGCGCTGGCCGCACAGATGATCGAGGCGTACGACGCGGGGGACATGCCGACCGCGCTGGCGCTGCACCGGCGGCTGCTGCCGCTGTTCACCGGCATCTTCCGCACGCAGGGCACGATCCTGGTGAAGGCGGGCCTGGCATCGCTGGGTCTGCCGGCCGGCCCGGTGCGACCCCCGCTGGTGGACGCCACCAACGACGAGATCGCCCAGCTGCGCGCGGACTTCGCGGCAGCGGGCATGGAGCTGCCCGAATGATCAAACGACACGATGGACGCCGAGTGACGGCGTCGCAGATTGAGGTGGACGCGTGACCGAGGCGCACATCGAGGCGGAACTACCCCCGCCGCTGCCGGAAGGTGGCCTGCGGATCATCCCGCTCGGCGGGCTCGGCGCCATTGGTCGGAACATGACCGTCTTCGAGTTCGACGGCAAGTTGCTGATCGTCGACTGCGGGGTCCTGTTCCCCGACGTCGAGCAGCCAGGTGTGGACCTGATCCTGCCCGACTTCGGGCCGATCCTGGACCGGCTTGCCGACGTCCAGGCGATCGTGCTGACGCACGGTCACGAGGACCACATCGGCGCGGTGCCCTACCTGCTCGCCCACAAGCCCGACATCCCGCTGGTCGGCTCACAGTTCACCCTCGCCCTGGTCGAGGCCAAGTTGGCCGAGCGGCGGATCCAGCCGTACACGCTGACCGTGCGGGAGGGCGGCCGGGAGCGGCTCGGCCCGTTCGAGTGTGAGTTCTTCGCGGTCAACCACTCGATCCCGGATGCCCTCGCGGTGGCCATCCGCACCCCTGCGGGCCTGGTGCTGCACACCGGCGACTTCAAGATGGACCAGCTCCCGCTGGACGGTCGGATCACCGACCTGGCCGGCTTCGCCCGGCTCGGCGCCGAAGGTGTCGACCTGTTGCTGTCCGACTCCACCAACGCGGAGATTCCCGGCTTCGTCACCCCGGAGCGGGAGATCGGGCCGGTGCTCGACTCGATCTTCGCGAAGGCCAAGGGCCGCATCATCGTGGCGTCGTTCGCGTCGCACGTGCACCGCGTGCAGCAGGTCTTCGACTCCGCCGCGGAGCATGGCCGCAAGGTCGCGTTGATCGGGCGGTCCATGGTTCGCAACATGGGCATCGCCCGGGACCTCGGCCTGCTCAACATCCCGGCCGGGCTGGTTATCAGCATCGACGAGGCCACCACGCTGCCGCCGGACGAGATCGTGCTGATGTCCACCGGTTCGCAGGGTGAGCCGATGAGCGCGCTGGGCCGGATGGCCAGCGGCGATCACCGGCACATCACCATCGCCCCCGGCGACACCGTCGTGCTGGCCTCCTCGCTGGTGCCCGGCAACGAGACCTCGGTCTACCGGGTGATCAACCGGCTTGCCCGGGCCGGCGCGGTCGTCGTGCACAAGGACGTCGCGAAGGTGCACGTCTCCGGGCACGCCCCCGCCGGAGAGCTGCTCTACCTGCTCAACGTGGTTCGGCCCAGCAACCTGATGCCCGTGCACGGCGAGTGGCGCCACCTGCGTGCCCACGCCCGGCTCGGCATCGAGTCTGGGGTCGCCGCCGACCGGGTGGTGATCTGCGAGGACGGCGACGTGGTCGACCTGGTCGAGGGTCGCGCCACACTGGTCGGGCACGTGAAGAGCCGGTACGTCTACGTGGACGGCCTCGCAGTCGGTGACGTCAGCGAGTCGCTGCTCACCGAGCGGCGGATCCTCGGCGACGGCGGCTTCATCGCCACCACCGTCGTCGTGGACTCGGTCACCGGCAAGGTGGTCGCCGGCCCGACGCTGTCCGCGAAGGGCTTCTCCGAGGACCCGGAGGCGTTCAACCCGGTGGTCCCGCTGGTCACCGAGGCGCTCAACCGGGCCGCGGCGGACGGCATCACCGACCCGCACCAGCTCCAGCAGATCGTCCGGCGCACGGTGGGGCGGTGGGTCAACGACAAGTACCGTCGTCGCCCGATGATCGTGCCCACCGTCGTCGAGGTCTGACACACGCGTGACCGGGCCGGTGGCCGACATTCCCCGTGGATGTCGGTGGCCGGCCCGACTCGTTCAGGAGGTGTTCCGGCTCAGCCCCGGAACAGTCGCCGCCGCAGCACCAGCAGCCCGACCCCGAGGGCCAGCAGGGCCGCTCCGATGAGGCCGTACGTGCTGCCGGAGACACCGGTGCGGGGCAGTTGCGCCGCCTCCGGGGCGGACGTGGTTGCGGTGGCGGTCGGGCCTGCGGTGGCGGTCGGTGATGGCCGTGGCACATCGACGCGGCACGTCCGGTTGCGTCCTGTCGGATGTCGCACAGTCGCGCCCCGGAGCGCAACCATTCGCCCTGTTCGCGACTAGGGGAGCGCCGCGACCGCCTCGGCGTAGGCGACGCCGGTGGCGATGGCCGCGTCGACCAGCACCGTGAGCTGCGCCGGGGCCACCCCGTGGGTCAGATCGGTGGCCACGTCGCCGGCCAGCACCAACTCCTCGCCGATGTCGTGCGCGTAGGCCTTGGGCAGCAGCCGGTCATGGTTCCAGGCGTTACAGAACGCGTACGCCTCGGAGCGGCGGGTCGCCGGCAGCCGGCGGGCGGCCATTGCCCGGGCGTGCAGCACCTCGCCACGTTCGCCGGCCCGCCGGAACTGGATCACCACGCCGCCCCACCGGCCGACGACGGTGTCGCCTTCCTCCACCAGGTACTGGTCGCCGCGCCGGTCCAGTACCGCGGTGATCATGTCGACGGTCAGCGCCATCAGCTCCCGCTCGCCCGACCCGCTCGCCTCGTCGGACCCGTCGGCGTCGGGCTCGGCAGACCCGTCGGCGTCGGGCCCGTCCGGCTCGTCGTCGGCGGGCAGCACGACCGGTGCGGTGAGCGGGCGCTCCGCGAGCCAGGCGGCCATCCGGCCGGAGTGGTGGCCGGTGCCGTTGCGGGCGTCGAAGCTGCCGGCCAGTTCACTGGCCACCCCGAGCAGCAGGGCGCCGAGTGTGGACACGTCCGGCTCAGTGGCGGGTCGTCCGCCGTACGCCGGTCGGGGCAGCGGTCGCCCACCCAGCCCGGCCTCCTCGGCCAGAGTGCAGACCAGCGCACCGGCGGCGGCGAACTCCATCGCGGCGAGGTCGTCGCTGGGCCGGTCCAGTCTGGGCAGCTGTTCGGTCAGGATGGTCAGCCCTCGTTCCAGGTGCCCACCCAACGCGCAGAACCGCAGGTGCGCGGCGAGGTACGGGAAGGCGGCCGGCTCACGCCGGTGCCGGCGGTACGCCCGCACGTGGGCCGCCGCGGCCCGCTCCGGCTCCCCGGCCCGCAGGGCGGGCAGCAGGCCGGCGACCAGGTCCCGTTCGGGCTGGTCGGTGCAGGGCTCCGGTTCGCCGTCGCGCTTCTCCAGCTCGCCGAGCGCGGCTCGCCACTCACCCCAGCCGGCCAGCAGCTCCGCCCGCCGAGCGGAGGCGCAGCCCGGGCAGCCACCGGCGGGGCCGGGCCGTTTCCCGGACCACCGTTCATACCAGTGGCGGGCGGTGGGCTCGTCGCCCAGGTGATCGGCGATTCGGCAGTGCAGCTCCGCGACGGTTGGCGCGTCCGGACCGTCCGTGCCGACCCGGTGGGCCAGGTCGTGCAGCAGGGCCCTGGTCTGGTCCAGCCCGACCCGGGGGGTGCCGAGCAGTGCCTCCACCGCGTACCGCTGGTAGCGCAGCAGCAGCCCGGTCTCGTTGTCGGTCAGCAGCTCGGGTCGGTGGTCGGCGGCCGCCCGGCAGCGCCGGACCGGCTCGACCAGGCGCCACCGCTCCCCGTCGAGCAGGTACGCCTCGATCAGCGCGAACCGGGCGTCCACCCCGGACCGGACGTCCCCGGCGGCGTCGGCGCGCTCGGCGAGCCGTTCCAGGGTCACCTGCCGGTCCGGGCCGTCGGGCAGGTCCCGGGCATCGGCGAGCGCGGCCTCCAGCGCCGGAAGGCGGCCCCCGCCGACCGGGCCGTCGGGCGCAGCGCCGGCCCGGTTGGTGCGACTGCCCGTGAACTCGTCCCGGCCGGTCACGACAGCACCGCGCCGGGCAGTCGACGGACCGCCACGGCGAGCTGGCAGCCGGTGGAGATGCCACAGTCGAGCAGTTGGTCGAGCTGGTGCGGGGTCACCCCGCGTTCCAGGTCGGTGATCACCTCGCCGTAGACCCGGGCTCGACCGTCGTCGTCGACGTGCACGAACGCCTTCGGCCAGAGCCGGTCGTGGTTCCACGAGTTGCAGAAGGCGTACAGGGCGGGCACCTGCTCGATTCCGAAGGTGGGAGTGACCATGGTGCGTACCTGGAGCAGCTCCCCGTCGCCGCCCAGGCGGAGGAACCAGATCATGTTGTCGTCGAAGCGGCCCACCAACTCGCCGTCCACGGTCAGGCCGACGGACCGGCCACGGGCGGCGAGCACCGCGGCGACCAGTTCGCCGCTCAGTGGACGCAGCGCACCGGGGTGCCCGGCCAGCGGATCGTCGGGATCGCCCGCGGTTTCCGGCGACGCCATGGGGCATCCCTTCTGAGGCGGATATCACGACCGGCAGTGGCGGTCGTGTTGCGACGCGCGGACACGACCCGGAAAAGCGGGGATCTGCCCGGCCCCACCGTTACCGTGACTCTATGGCGGGCCGTACCTCTCAGGCGAGCCGGCGGCGCGGCGCGTCGCCGCGCGGTGGCACCAACAGTCGTGCCCGTCAACCGGCGAAGAAGACCCGGGCACCGGTCCGGCGGCGCACCGCGCCCGCCCGGCCCGGCCCGGCCGTCTACGTGGGCCGGGCGGTCGGCGCACTGTGGATGGGTCTGGCACACGGGATGGGCTGGGCGGTGCGGGCCGCCGGCCGGCAGGCCGCCTCGGCCCGCGACCTCGACCCGGAGCACCGCCGCGACGGCGCCGGGCTGCTGCTGTTCGGGCTCGCCCTGCTCTCCGCCGTGGCGCTCTGGCTCTCCGGAGCGGGCCCGGTGGGCGCGCGACTGGCCGACACGATCCGGCTGTTCCTGGGCGCGATCTCGGTGGTCGTGCCGGTGCTGCTGATGATCGGGGCGTGGCGGCTGATGCGTCAGCCGGCCGACCCCGAGCACCGGGGCCGTGGGCTGATCGGCTGGGGTTCGCTGCTGGTCTCGACCGCAGCGCTGCTCCAGATCGGCCAGGACCCGGCCGACCCGCTGGAGCGTGACTTCGCGGGCGGTCTGGTCGGCGCGGGCGTCGGTGGTCTGCTGGAGCGGGCCGTCACCGCCTGGGTGGCGGTGCCGCTGCTGGTCCTGCTGCTGCTCTTCGGTCTGCTCGTGGTGACCGCGACGCCGATCAACAAGATCCCCGAGCGCCTCGGGCTGCTCGCCGGTGGGCTGGTCGCCGCACCGGACTCCTCCACGGAGGACGCCGACGAGCAGGCCGCGAAGCCGACGCGTAAGCGGCCGGCGAAGCGGATGCCTCCGCCGCTCGACCCGGACGACTTCGAGGACCTGGACGGCGCGGACCTCCAGGAAACCATGGTGCTGCCGCGCAAGTCGCCGGCGAAGGTGCCGGCGAGCCGCAAGCCGCCGGTCGAGCCGCCGGAGCACTCGCCCGCGCCGACCCGGGCCGAGCAGCTCGCGTTGACCGGGCTCTCCGGGGACTACACCCTCCCGCCGCCCAACATGCTCAGCGCCGGCGCCGCCGCGAAGACCCGCAGCAAGGCCAACGACGAGGTGATCGCCGCGCTGACCGGCGTGTTCGACCAGTTCGATGTGGACGCGGCGGTCACCGGCTTCACCCGCGGCCCGACGGTCACCCGCTACGAGGTGGAGTTGGGGCACGGCGTCAAGGTCGAACGGATCACCCAGCTGTCCCGCAACATCGCGTACGCGGTGAAGTCGCCGGACGTGCGGATCCTCAGCCCGATCCCGGGTAAGAGCGCCGTCGGCGTGGAGATCCCGAACACCGACCCGGAGAACGTCGCCCTCGGTGACGTGCTGCGCTCACGGGCGGCGACCAGCGACCACCACCCGATGGTGGTGGCCCTCGGCAAGGACATCGAGGGTGGCTACGTGGTGGCCAACCTTGCCAAGATGCCGCACATCCTCATCGCCGGCGCCACCGGCGCGGGCAAGTCGAGCTGCCTCAACACCCTGCTGGTGTCCATCCTCACCCGGGCCACCCCGGACGAGGTGCGGCTGCTGCTGATCGACCCGAAGCGGGTCGAGATGACCGGCTACGAGGGCATCCCGCACCTGGTCACCCCGATCGTGACCAACGCCAAGAAGGCGGCCGACTCGCTGGACTGGGTGGTCCGCGAGATGGACATGCGCTACGACGACCTCGCCGCCAACGGGGTTCGGCACATCGACGACTTCAACCGCAAGGTCCGCAACGGCGAGATCAAGGCCCCGCCGGGCAGCGAACGGGAGATGCGCCCGTACCCGTACCTGTTGGTGATCGTGGACGAGCTGGCCGATCTGATGATGGTCGCGCCGCGCGACGTGGAGGACTCGGTCGTCCGGATCACCCAGCTCGCCCGGGCCGCCGGCATCCACCTGGTCTTGGCGACCCAGCGCCCTTCGGTCGACGTGGTGACCGGTCTGATCAAGGCGAACGTGCCGTCCCGGCTGGCGTTCGCCACCTCCTCGCTCGCGGACTCGCGGGTCATCCTCGACCAGCCGGGCGCGGAGAAGCTGCTCGGCCGTGGCGACGGGCTGTTCCTGCCGATGGGTGCCTCCAAGCCGGTCCGCATCCAGGGCGCCTGGGTCACCGAGCGGGAGATCGCCGACGTCGTCAAGTTCTGCAAGGACCAGCGCGAGCCGGAGTTCCGCAAGGACGTGCTGGCCCCCGCGCAGGAGACCAAGAAGAAGCCCGACGAGGACATCGGCGACGACCTGGACCTGTTGGTGCAGGCGGTGGAGCTGGTGGTCACCTCGCAGTTCGGCTCGACCTCGATGCTCCAGCGCAAGCTGCGGGTCGGTTTCGCGAAGGCGGGCCGTCTGATGGACCTGATGGAGACCCGTGGGGTGGTCGGGCCGTCGGAGGGGTCGAAGGCGCGCGACGTGCTGGTCAAGCCGGACGAGCTGGAGGACGTCCTGGCCGGCCTGCGCGGCGACGGGGAATGACCGGGGGATAGCGCTGCGAGGGCCGGTCGACGGTACGACCGACCCCGGAACGCACGACGGGCCCGCCGAGACAAGGCGGGCCCGTGGCTGGGAAAGCGTGTCAGTTATTCATCAACGCGGCGAAGACCACCACGCCGAGGATCGCGGCGACGACGCTGGCCGCGGCGGCGTACCAGCCGAGCGGCTTGTCGCCCAGCACGGCGCCGACGATGCCCGCGATCACGCCGAGCACGCCGAAGATGATCGGGCTGAGCAGCAGGGCGAGGACCGCGAAGACGAAGCCCACGATGGTGAGGATGCGGGCGGCGTTGCTGCGGGGACGGGCGGTGCTCGGCATGTCGGCCATGTCTTCCTCCGTGTGAGAGCCTGTCGTGACGGATCGATGACTACCCACTGTGCGGACTTGTCACGCGTACTTCCTCAGTGGAAGATCTTCAGACCGATCACGCCCACGACCACCAGCAGCAGGCAGAGGATCCGGGGCAGGCTCGCCGACTCGCCGAGCGCCAGCATCCCGACCAGCGCGGTGCCGACCGCGCCGATGCCGACCCAGACCGCGTACCCGGTGCCGACCGGGATCTCCCGCAGGGCGTACGACAGCCCGGCCATGCTCAGGAGCAGGGTCACCACGAACACCACGGACGGGGTCAGCCGGCTGAAGCCGGCGCTGCGGTCCAGGGCGATCGCCCAGGCCGTCTCCAACAGTCCCGAGATCACCAGCACGAGCCAAGCCATCGTCCACCTCACGAAAAGGCGCCCGGGCTGTCGCGCCGGGACGAGTCTGCACGTCACACGGGGCGTCTTGGCCTGACCGGGTACGCCCACCACTCGTCCGGGGCGGCCACGAGCATCCGGGGCCACCGAAGCCGACGCTAGCACCGGCGCCGGGCGTCGGGCGGTGACTCCCGCCACGGCCCGTTGACCTCCACTTCACTTCAACTTGCAGTATTGCTGGCATGACTCTGCTCTACGCCGACCCCGAGGTCGCCGCCGCGCTGGACGCCGCCACCACGGTCGCCGCCATGCGGGCCGCTCTCCTGGCCGCGTACGAGGGACGGCTGATCGCTCCGCCTCGGGCCGCCGCCCCGCTCGACGGGGGGCGGATGGTGCTCACCGCCGGGCACCTGGTCGGCGAGTGGTACGGCTTCCGCTCCTACGACACCTTCGGCCACGAGCAGGGTGAACAGTTGGTGGTGCTGCACGACGCCCGCACCGGGGTGATCCGGGCGGTGGCGGTCGGCGAGGAGTTGGGCTCCCGGCGTACCGGAGGGTTGGGCGGCCTCGCGGTCGACGCGCTGGCCCGCCCGGACGCGGCCACCCTCGGTGTGATCGGCTCCGGCCGGCAGGCGTGGACGCAGGTCTGGGCCGCCGCGACCGTCCGCCCGCTGCGCGAGGTGGTGGTGCACAGCCGCTCCGCCGCTCGGCGGGACGCCTTCGCCGCCCGGGTCCGCGCCGAGCTGGGTGTGCCGGCCCGCGCGGTGACCACCCCGGGCGCGGCCGTCGCAGGGCGCGACCTGGTGGTGCTCGCCACCACCAGCCCGACCCCGGTGCTCTGCGCCGCCGACCTCAGCCCCGGCACGCACGTCAACGCCGTCGGCTTCAAGCAACTCAACCGCAGCGAATTCGGCACCGACCTGCTGGACACCGCCGACCTGCTGGTCACCGACTCACCGGCCCAGGCGGCGGACTACCAGCCGCCCATGCTCGCGGCCACACCCCCGTACGCCGAGCGGTTGCGCGACCTGGGCGGCATCCTGGCCGGCGCGGCCCCCGGCCGGACCACCGCCGACCAGGTCTCCGTCTTCTGCTCCACCGGCCTGGCCGGGACCGAGGTCTTCCTGCTCGACGCGTTGACCCGCGTCGGTGTCGCGGCGCGCTGACCGGCCGCGGGCGGGGCGGAACGACGGTGCGTGGGTCGTGCCCGCAGCCCGCGTGCGTGGGGTTCCCCGGCCGGCCCGGTACCCTCGGATGGTGTCTGCCACCGCTCCTTCTCCTTCCGACCACGCCGAGGGCCGTCGTGTCGCCCTCCTGACCCTCGGCTGTGCCCGCAACGAGGTCGACTCGGAGGAGCTGGCCGCCCGGCTGCACGCCGACGGCTGGCAGGTGAGCACCGACGGCGAGGGCGCCGACGTGGTGGTCGTCAACACCTGCGGTTTCGTGGAGAAGGCCAAGCAGGATTCCATCCAGACCCTGCTCGCCGCCGCCGGCACCGGGGCCAAGGTCGTCGCAGCCGGCTGCATGGCCGAGCGGTACGGCCGGGAGCTCGCCGACAGCCTGCCCGAGGCGCAGGCGGTGTTGAGCTTCGACGACTACCCGGACATCGCCGCCCGGCTGAACGCGGTCGTCGCCGGTGAGCAGATCACCGCGCACACCCCCCGGGACCGGCGGGAGCTGCTGCCGTTGACCCCGGTGAAGCGGCGCGACAGCGGCGTGTCCCTGCCCGGGCACGGCACCGTGACCCGCACCACCACCGACACCGACGAGCACACCCCGGCACACCTGCGGCAGATCCTGCGCCGTCGACTGGACACCGGCCCGGTGGCCTCGCTGAAGCTCGCCAGCGGCTGCGACCGGCGCTGCGCGTTCTGTGCCATCCCCGCCTTCCGTGGGGCGTTCGTCTCGCGTACGCCGGACGAGCTGCTCGCCGAGGCGGAGTGGCT
Organism: Micromonospora zamorensis; assembly: GCF_900090275.1. Lineage (NCBI taxonomy): Bacteria > Bacillati > Actinomycetota > Actinomycetes > Micromonosporales > Micromonosporaceae > Micromonospora > Micromonospora zamorensis. Next base: position 769,227 of record NZ_LT607755.1, read on the forward strand.
GGCCAAGTCCGGCGTACGGGAGCTGGTGCTGGTCAGCGAGAACTCCACCTCGTACGGCAAGGACCTGGGCGACCCCCGCGCGTTGGAGAAGCTGCTGCCGCAGCTCGCCGCCGTGACCGGCATCGTCCGGGTGCGGGCGAGCTACCTCCAGCCGGCCGAGACCCGGCCCGGGCTGGTCGAGGCGATCGCCAACACCCCGGGCGTGGCCCCGTACTTCGACCTGTCGTTCCAGCACTCCAGCGAGCCGGTGCTGCGCCGGATGCGGCGTTTCGGCTCCACCGACCGGTTCCTGGAGCTGCTGGCGAGCGCCCGTGCGCTGGCCCCGGACGCTGGCGCCCGGAGCAACTTCATCGTCGGGTTCCCCGGCGAGACGCGCGCCGACGTCGACGAGCTGGTGCGGTTCCTGACCGAGGCCCGGCTCGACGCGATCGGCATGTTCGACTACAGCGACGAGGACGGCACCGAGGCCGCCGGCCTGCCCGGCAAGGTCTCCGCCGCCACGATCAAGCGACGGTACGACCGGCTCAGCGCGCTCGCTGACGAGCTCTGCTCGCAGCGGGCCGAGGACCGCCTCGGCTCGACGATCGAGGTGCTGGTCGACTCGATCGAGGACGGCGTGGTGGAGGGCCGGGCGGCGCACCAGGCGCCGGAGGTGGACGGCTCCACCACCCTGGTCGCCCCGGCCGAGGGTGGGGTCGACCTCTCCGCGCTGCGCCCGGGTGACCTGGTGCGCGCAACGGTGACCGGCACCGAAGGGGTGGACCTGCTCGCCGTGCCGGATGAGATGATCTCGGCGGCGCCCGGCGCGGCACGGTGACGGCGGGCCCGAGCGGAGCGGGGGAGCCACGTGGTGCGGTACCGGGAACGCCACGGCGACCCGAGCGGGGTGCGGCGGTGACCGGGGCGACGGAGTCGACGCCCGGCCGGGCGGTGGTGGCGGTGGTGCCCGTCCTCAACGCGGCCAACGCGCTGACCGCCCTGCGGCTGGTGCTGGTGCCGGTCTTCGCCGCCTCGGTGGTGGTGTCCGGGATGACCCACTCCGGCTGGCGGATGGCGGCGTGCCTGATCTTCGCGGTGGCCTCGGCTACCGACCTGGTGGACGGGTGGATCGCCCGCCGGTTCGGGCTGGTCACCTCGGTCGGCAAGGTGGCCGACCCGATCGCCGACAAGGCGCTCACCGGCGCGGCCCTGGTGCTGCTCTCCTGGTACGACCTTCTGCCCTGGTGGGTGACCGCGCTGATCCTCGTCCGCGAGCTGGGCATCACCGGCCTGCGGTTCTGGGTGATCCGGCACGGTGTGATCGCCGCCAGCCGAGGCGGCAAGGTCAAGACGGCGCTCCAGATCCTGGCCATCGCCTGGTACCTCTGGCCGATGCCGGCCGCCCTGGCCGCCGTCGGCCCGTGGATCATGGCCGCCGCCGTCGTGGTCACGGTCGCCACCGGCTTCGACTACATAGCCCAGGCCCTACGCCTCCGCCGCCCCCGCTAAAAACCCAACCCCACCCCACCCACCCCCTCCGTTGATCATGAAGTTGTTGCCATCCGCAGCGGCGTGTCGGGGCGATAACTTCATGATCGACGCGATCGGGTGGGCAGGGTTGGGGGCCGTTGGGTGGGGAAGGACGAATTCATGCAGCGCGAGGCTAGTGGTGGTGTCGAGCGGCCGTCGGATGGTGCGGCGTCGGACGAGGCCGTGATGGGCAGCGCGGCGGCGGGTGTGGTGCACCGGTTGGTGCAGCGGCACGAGACCCTCGCGACTGTGGAATCGCTCACCGGCGGGTCGCTGGCCGCGTCGATCGTCGACATCGCCGGGGTCAGCGGGATCTACCGGGGTGGCCTCGTGGTCTACGCCACCGAGTTGAAGGGCACCCTGGCGGGCGTCCCCACCGACCTGCTGTCCGAGCGGGGGCCGGTGGACCCGGACGTGGCGGCGGCCCTCGCCGAGGGCGGTCGCCAGCGCTGCGGCGCGGACTGGGGGGTGGCGACCACCGGCGTCGCCGGCCCCGAACCGCAGGACGACAAGCCCGTCGGCCTGGTCTACGTCGCGGTCGCCGGTCCCAACGGTGGGGAGGTCCGCCAGCTCGACCTGGACGGCGGGCGGGACCACGTCCGCGCGGTCGCGGTGATCGAGGCTCTGCGGCTACTCGCCGAGCGGATCCACGACGCCGACGTGAAGGACCCCGACCTCGACCCCGACGCCCAGGGCTCCGGCCCCGACGCCCAGGTCCCCGAACCCGCGACCGACCACCCCTAGGGCCTGTTTCACAAGGACTGGCCGGCCTGCGGCGGGCCCGGACGACGACCGGCGGCGTTGCGGTCTCGTCCAGATACAACACCGGTATCCGGACGAAACCGCGCCTTGCCGGCTCGCCGCCCGGACTCCGCCTCGGCTCGACCGCCCTTATGAAACAGGCCCTAGGCCCCAGAAGTCGACGGGCCGGAAGATCCAGCCGAGACCGCCGGGGGCACCCGGGACAGGGCCGGAACGGGCGATGCCGCGCGCCGGTGAGCCCACGCTGGCGAACCGACGGGCGGGGCGGGATGTCGGCCGGGCCCGCAACGGGTACGGTTGCGGGAAGGCTCCGACGTTCGGGGTCGGCGCGGTCCGCCGCGACCGGCTGCCCAACGGCGGGCGCGAGGTATCCCTCAGGGGGAGGTGCGATGATCCTGCTACGCCGGGTGATCGGTGACGCACTGCGGGCGCGCCGGCAAGGCCAGCAGCGCACGCTGCGTGAGGTCTCCACCGCCGCCAACGTCAGCCTCGGTTACCTCTCCGAGATCGAGCGGGGGCACAAAGAGCCGTCCAGCGAGCTGCTCGCCGCGATCTGCGACGCCCTCGGCGCGCGCCTGTCCGAGCTGCTGCGTGAGGTGAGCGACACCGTGGCGCTCGCCGAGCAGATGCCCGGGGTGCTCGTCTCGATGCAGGAGGAGCAGGCCGATTCCTCGGCCGCGTCCAAGAGCACCAACCGGGGTGTGCGTCAGGTCACCTCCGATGGCAAGGTCGCCGTGTCGGTCCGTCAGGATTCGCCGCTCAAGGCCACGCTGCGCAGTGCCCGCGTCCGCCCGAACGAGCGCGATCGGGACGTGGTCTGCGCGGCCTGAGCCCGTCCTTCCGGTTGACCATGGGCGGGCTGGCCCCGGCCGCGTAGGGTGGCCCGCAGGAGCTGCCGGTGCCGTCGACCGCCCCGTACGGATGCCTCGTTGGCGTTCGGCTGGGACGATGGAGACCGGCCGGTCGTGGTCGGTCGGTCCATCCGGCCCGGCTGTGGTGGAGCGACGCTACTGAGGGGATACCGCGGAGATGGCGAACCCGTTCGTCAAGGGTTGGAACTACCTGATGGCGCTCTTCGGTGCGAAGATCGACGAGCACGCCGATCCCAAGGTGCAGATCCAGCAGGCCATCGAGGATGCCCAGCGGCAGCACCAGGCGCTGGTCCAGCAGGCCGCCGCCGTGATCGGCAACCAGCGTCAGCTGGAGATGAAGCTGTCCCGGCAGATGTCCGAGGTCGAGCGGTTGCAGGGCAACGCCCGACAGGCCCTGGTGCTGTCCGACCAGGCCCGGGCCAAGGGTGACGAGGCCGAGGCGGTGCGGTTCGAGCAGTCGGCGCAGACCCTGGCCACCCAGTTGGTCTCCTCCGAGCAGGCCACCGAAGACCTCAAGACCCTGCACGACCAGGCGTTGGGTGCCGCAGCCCAGGCCCGCCGTGCGGTCGAGAACAACTCGATGATCCTCCAGCAGAAGCTCGCCGAGCGCACCAAGCTGCTCAGCCAGCTGGAGCAGGCCAAGATGCAGGAGACGGTGGCCCGCTCGCTGGAGTCGATGTCGTCGTTGACCGCGCCCACCAACACCCCGTCCCTGGACGAGGTGCGCGACCGCATCGAGCGGCGCTACGCCAACGCGATGGGCCGCGCCGAGCTGGCCGGCAACTCCGTCGAGGGCCGGATGTTGGAGATCCAGAAGTCAACCATCGACTCGGCCGGCTCCGCCCGGCTGGAGCAGATCCGATCCAGCATGGCGGGGGAGCAGCTCGGCGGCGCGTCGCAGCGACCGGCCGTGCCGCAGGGCGAGAAGGCCGGCCCGGCCACCGACCCGACGGCCGCCGCCCGGCTGGACGAGCTGCGCGCCAGCATGGCTCGCGAGCGCGGCACCGGCGACCCGACCGCCGCCGGCTGAACGACCGGACCGAGGGGGTCAGGGTGGCAGCAGACGAGCGGACTCGATACTTCCGGAGGCTGGACCGGCTTCGCCGCTCCGCCCGGCGGTGGAGCGTGCTGGCCGGTGGGCTCGGCGGCGCGGCGGCGGTGCTGACCCCGTACGCCGGCCTTGGTCTGCCCGACGCGGCCTGGGCCGGCGCCGCGGGCAGCGCGGTGGCGCTCGCCGCCTGGCGGTGGATCGACGCGCGCGCCCTGGCCGCCCAGCCGGCGCCCCCCGCGCTCGATCCGGCCGAGGCTGCGGCCCGGTCGCGGGCCCGGTTGATCGCCGCCGTCGAGCGGCTGCCGGTCGGCCCGGGCGTGCTGGCCGAGGTTCGCCGGGTCCGCTCCCGGATCGCCCTGCGCGGCACCAGCGCGGGCGAGCAGTGGGCCCGACTGGATCGGGCGGCACTCACCCTGGCCGGGATGGCCCCCCGGCTCACCGGGCTGGCCGGGCCGGCCGTGCAGGAGGCCGCCACCGCCGATGCTTCGTTGCGCGACCTGGCCGCACGGGTGGCCAGCGTCGAACGTGCGCTGCGGCTGGCCCCGGCCGACGCCCGGGCGCCGCTGGCCGAGGCGCACGCCGTGCTGACCGGCCAACTGGAGAGCGGGGTCGCGGCCTACGAGCGGCTGGTGGTCGCTGCCGCCGGCTACCTGGCCGAGGACGCCCGACCGGAGGCCGCCCACCCGGCCGCCGACCGGCTCACCGAGGCGACCGACCTGCTGCACGGCGTCGCCGGCGCCCTGGCCGAGCTGCGCGCCGTCGGCACGCCGCTGCGCGCGCCGACCCGCTGAGAGCAGCGCCGACGGCCGGCCCGTCGGGCCGGTCACTGTGGTGTCGTGACCAGCACCAGGCCGGTGTACGGCGAATTGCCCACGACGTTGAACGACCGGATCCGGTAGTGGTAGGTAACGCCCCGGGCCAGCCCCGTGTTGGTGAAGCCTCGACCGGTCACGGTGAAGGTGGCGACCTCCCGGTCGAATGCCGGGTCCAGTGCCCGCTGCACGATGAACCCGGACCCGGGGCCGGTGGGTGTGCTCGCCGCCCAGGCCAGGATCACCGTCGCCGTGTCCGGCCCGGGAGCGCTGGCCGTTGCGCTCACCCCGCTGGGGGTGCCGGGTGCGGGTGGGCAGCTCACCGTGGCGACTGTCGACCAGGCCGAGGCGGCGCCCAGGTAGGTGGTCCGAACCCGGTAGTAGTACGTGGTGTCCGGTGCGACAGTGACGTCCAGGTGGTTGTCGCTGACCCCGATCGCCGTGGTGCCCGGGCCGCTGGTGAACGTCGGGTTGGTCGCCCGCTGCACGTCGATGCCGGTGGCGAACGACCGGTTCGCCCAGCGCAGCGCCACCCGCAGCGGCGCGGCTGGCGGCAGCGCCGCGACCAGGCCGCTCGGTGCCGCCAGGTGCACCGAGGCGGGCACCCCGTTCGACCAGGACGAGTAGCTGACGGTGTTCTCCGCCCGGATCCGGTAGTGGTACGTCACCCCGGGGGTGACTGTCGCGTCCGTGTACCGGGTGGCGGCGGCCGCGACGGTGATCGTGGTGACCTCGCCGCCGAAGGTCGCGTCGGTGGCCCGTTGCAGCAGGTGGCTGGTGGCAGGTGGTCGCCCGCCGTTGCTGGTCCAGGCCAGGGCGATCGCGGGTAGCGCGGTGGCCGAGCCGGGCGCCGGTGTGGCGGTCAGCCCGGTCGGTGCCTTCGGCGCCACCCGCAGGACCAGCGGCCGGGTCATCCCGCCGTCGCGGTGGCCGGCGAGGTGGCTGTGCCAGCGGTACTCCCAGCCCAGGTTGACCAGTTGGTTGGCCACCGTGGCGGGCCGCCCGTCCGCGGGGCTGACCGGCGTCGACCCGGTGCGCGCCCCGGCCGGGAGGCCCGGGTCGAGCAGCCGGACGCTGTCGCCCAGCTTGAACGGCAGCACCGGGGCGACCGGGCGCAACGCCACCACGACGTCCTCCCGGGGGTTGACCCGGACGACGTCCTTCCAGCCCAGCTCCGTGCCGTGCGGCGGCCGCAGCGTGCCGTCCCAGCCGGCCCGGTTGACCACCTGCACGTCGCAGCCGCCGAAGTGCAGGGGCTCGGTCTGCCGGACGTTGCCACTGATCCGCCAGAGCTGGGTGCCATCGGTCGGGGTGCCCACCGGTACGGCGGGATCGGTGGCGAAGAGCACCTCGGTCACCGGATCGGTCGGGCCCAGCGGCAGCGTCGTCGGGTTGAGCGGCCCGGCCTGCGGGTGCCCGACGCCGAGCCGGCCGGCCCACCGGCCGTGATCCGGCTCGAAGACCTGCTGGGCGGCCTTGACCGCGATCGGCAGGGTCACCGGGCCGGCACCGCCCGCCGGAGTGAACGTCACAGTGGTGGCGTGCACCGGCACCGCCGTCTCCGACGTTGTGCGGGTGCCGAACGCCGGGTCGTACGCCGGCTGCGGCACGATCGGCGGGCGTTGGCTGGCCGCGTACGCCACGGGCAGCCTCTCCCGTAGCCGGGCCAGGTCGTACGGCGGCGCGGGTGTCCCGGTGATCCGGAACTGGAGCAGGGTGCGGGTGTTCGGGCCGTACCCCGGCTCGGTGGGCGGCGGGCCACCCTCGGCGGTCCGGTCCGCTGCGTCGGTGTGCTGGTCGTAGCGGGGGTCGTAGCCCGGCAGCGGAGCGGGGGCGTCGTTGTACAGGATCAGCGTGCTGCCCGGTGGCACGGCGGAGAAGTCGACCAGCACGTCGGCCCGCTCACCCGGGGCGAGCAGCAGGGTGTGCCGGTCGACGTTCAGCACTGTCGGGTCGAGTCGGTCGTACCGGTAGCCGATCGGCCGGTTCGGCAGCACCACCGGGGCGGGCAGCAGCCCGGCCTCGTTGCCGATCTGGATGAACTCGGGCCCGGCCGTGCGCGGGTCCGGCACGCCGCCGTCGCGTCCGTCGGTCGGCCACCCGGCCGGTCGGTCCGCGGCCCGCACGGCGGGCACCATCGGCACCTCGCCGGCGTCGGCGTCGGCGAGCGCGCCGTCGGCCGTCCACATCGCCGCGTCGGAGCAGGCGCGGTAGAGCTGGAGGTTGAGGCTGCGGTCCAGGCAGGCGTTGAGGATCCGGAACCGGTACGCGCGCGGCCGAACCTCCAGGTACGGGTAGGCGACGCCGTTGACGAGCGGGGTGTCGCCGTACGCCTCGGGGACCGCCGACGGGTGCGGCAGCCCAGGGCTCAGCGGCGGTTCGTCCGGCGCGTCCACCGGGTCGTGGTGCGGGTTCGGGGCCCACCCGTCGGTGCGGGTGCCGCCCGGGGTGGGGTTGCGCGACCAGGGGCCGTAGTCCCACCGGCCGGTGGGGTTGCGTCCGCCGGACCGGTACGGGTTCTGCCGCGGCTGGTACACGTGGGGGTGCCAGAGGCTTCCCCGGGCACCCCAGCGTTCCCGGTCCCAGGTCGGGTCCTCGGCGGCGAGTTGGGTGTCGTCGGGCACGAACGTCTTGTCCTCGATCACCAGCGGCAGCTGGTCGGCCGGCAGCACGTCGTCGGCGACGAGTTGGTCCTCGGCCGGGTCGGTGAGCAGGTAGAGCGCGAGCTGACCGCCGTAGACGGTGAGCCGGGCCAGGCCGAGGGTGTTGTCGTGCAACCACAGCAGCCGGCCGCTCTGCTCGTTTGGGTAGTAGAGGGTGGTGGCCCCGGCACCCGGCGCCGGCATGTCCGGCACGGGCGTCACGCCCGCCCCGGTCGGGTACGGGGTGATCTCCCCGGCCGGAGTGATCCACTGCCCCGGGTTGCCCGCGCTGGTCCAGCCGGTCTGCGCCCCGGCCAGGTGCAGCACCGCCCGGTTCTGCGGGTACGGGGCCGGCCCGTCCAGCGGGCCGGGACCGGCACCCTCGATCGTGTCGTCCACGGGCAGGAACAACTCGCCGGCCCGGCCGGTGGGGAGCTGGTTGATGAACTTCACCCGGACCGGTCGACCCCGGCGGGCGAGGATCATCGGGCCGAGGTGCCAGGGCCGTTCGGGGGGTGCCACCGTGTTGTGGCCCGTCTCGTCGGTGCCCAGGTTGAGCTGCCGGTAGCCGCGCAGCCGGGTGGCCGGCAGGTCCCGGTGCAGCCGCTGCGCGTACTCCTGGAGGCCGATCTCGTAGTAGTCGCATCCCGGATAGCTGATGGTGTCCGGGGCTGCCACCGGCAGGTGGCTGCCGAGGTCGGTGCGGCTCTGCTGGCCCGGAACGGGCAGCGGGTCGACGAACTTGCGCAGCCCGGTGCCCGGCACCACCCGCCCCGCGGGGTCACGCGCCGGGCGGGGACTGTGGGCGAAGTTCGGCACGGGACCGAAGCTGCGCGGCACCACGGCCGGGTCCAGACTTGGTGCCGGCGTGGTCTCCTCGGCGGTACGCGCGGCCGGCACGGACGCCGTCCGGCCGTTGGTCTGGCGGGTGGTCCGCTCGAAGAAGGTGGAGCGGAGCCTGCGGAACATCGCCATGACTCTCCCCGGGGTCGGGGCACGACGTCCGCCACCCCGGCGTGGCGGACCTCGGCACTCTGCTGACGGTCGGTGAGGGTTCAACCGCAGCATGCGACTTCGGCGGCCGGATAGGAATTACCCAATCGTCCGTTTCTGGCGTGGCGTTGGTGAATGGCCGGCCTGGTCAGCCGGTTTCAGGCCGGTCCGGGTGCTCGGGTTGGCAGACCGGACACCAGTAGGTGACCCGTTCGCCCAGCTCCTCCTTGCGGATCGCGGTGCCGCAGCGGCGGCACGGCTGGGCGCGGCGGCCGTACACGTAGCTGGTCTGCCCCCGGTGCAGGGAGCCGGTGCTGCTCTGCGTCCACCGTCCCCGGTTGGCCGCGAGCAACCGTTGCGCGAGGGCCACCATGCCTGGCAGGTCCGGCACCGCGCCGACCGGCGTCCACGGCGACACACCCCGCAGGAACAGCACCTCGCACTTGTAGAGATTGCCCACTCCGGCCAGGTTGCGCTGGTCGAGCAGCGCCTCACCGATGGTCTGCTCCGGGTGGTCCGCGAGCCGGCGGACCGCCTCGGCGGGGTCCCAGTCCGGCCCGAGCAGATCGGGGCCGAGGTGGCCGACCAGTCGGTCCTCCTCGGCGGTCGGCAGCACTGTCATCTCGTGCAGGTGGTAGCCGACCGCGACAGCGCCGGGGCTGTGCAGCACCACCCGGATCAGGTGCGCGGGCCGTCCGCCCCACCGTTCCCCCGGGGCGTACGCCCGCCAGGCGCCGTCCATCCGCAGGTGCGAGTGCAGGGTCCAGAGGGCGTCGGGCGTGGGTTGCCCTGCGGGACTGTCGGGGGCGCTGAGGCGCAGCAGCAGGTGCTTGCCCCGGCTGGCCGACTCGCGCACGGTCCAGCCGCTGAGATCGGTGGTCGCCAGTTGCGGCACCCGGAAGTCACTTTTGGTGATCCGCGCGCCGGCCAACGCGCGGTGCAGCACGCGCGCGGTGTTCCAGACGGTGTCGCCTTCGGGCACCCTGCCATCCTCCCTCTTTTGAGCAATATTCGCATGTGTCGCTATTTGTACACAGCTTCCTCATGATCTCCCGACATGCGAAGGTCAGGGGGTTCTGAGGAGAATGCCCATGACGCGACCTCGTTGTCGTATTCCATCCGTCGCCCTCGTCGCCACTCTCTCCCTGTTGCTCGCCGCCGCGTTCCTGCCCGCCACCAGCGCAGACCGGGCCACACCCGTCGCCGGCAGTCCGATCATCCTCACCGCCGGGGCGCCCGGTGGCGAACGGTGGGACGTCGATGTCTCGGTCGTCGACCGCGACGACGTCAACGTCCGCCGCACCTCTGCCGGGCTGCGACTGCGGGAGGCCCGGGCCACCAGCCACCGCGCCCGAAGCCCACACAGCGCAGTCGCCGAAGGCATGCTGCTGACCACGCCCCGCACCCTGGCCCGACCGGCCACCCGGGTCCGCGCCGAGATCAGCGCCTCGGTCCCCGGCGGGGCGACAGTGGAGGCGCAGGTCCGCGGCTGGCGGACCGCCGGCTGGACGGAGTGGCAGGCCGCCACCGGCGGTGCGATCTTCGACCGGCCGGTCACCCGGGTGCAGACCCGGGTGGTGCTGACCGCGCCCAACGGCGGGGCCACCGCGACCGTGAGCGGCGTGCGGCTCACCGCCGACGCGACCGCCGCCGTCTCCGCCGCCACGCCCGGCCGCACCTACCGGGTGTACGCCACCCGCATCGGGTTGGTCGGCGAGGTGACCGCCAACGGCCGTACCGTGCAACCCCGGGACCACTTCGTGGCACTCCCGTCGCGGCGCGGTCTCTCCCCACTCAACACCGGCGACTACACAGTGCGGGTCTGCACGACCAGCGGCGCCCGCTGCGAGTACGCCCCGGTCTGGGACGTCGGTCCGTGGAACACCCGCGACGACTACTGGAACCCCTCGTCGGTGCGGGAGAACTGGAAGAACCTGCCGCAGGGCCGGCCCGAGGCGCAGGCCGCGTACCAGTCCGGCTACAACGGCGGGCGGGACCAGTTCGGGCGTACGGTGCTCAACCCGGCCGGCATCGACCTGGCCGACGGCACCTTCTGGGACGGCCTGCGGTTGACCACGAACGCCTGGGTGGACGTCGCCTACCTGTGGACCGGCGGCGGGCCGCGTGGCGTGGTCGGTGACGGCCCGCTCAACATCCGCTCCGGGGCCAGCACGTCGTACGCGACCCGTGGTCTCGCCGCCCGGCTGGCCCACGTGCCGATCCAGTGCTACGTCACCGGTCAGTCGGTGGCCGGCCCGTACCGCACCACCACCCGCTGGAACCGCCTGACCACCGGCCAGTACGTCAGCCACGCCTACATTTCGAGCGTGTACGGCGGCAGCGTGCCGGTCTGCTGACCCGTGCCCGCCCCGTCGAGTGCTGCGTCAGGGGCGCTCGTCGGGGCGGGCCTGGCGCACCATGTCCTGGTAGCGCGGGTGGCTGGCACCGTAGACGGCGTAGTTGAGTCGAGCGTGCGAGAGGCTCAGGTCGCCGTTGGGGCCACCCCGGACGGCGTCGGCGTCCGCGTCGGTCTGGCCGTCGTCGGTCCAGAAGCAGACCGGGCAGGTCCCCCCGCCGGTCCGGGATGCACAGCAGGGACAACCCACGGGAACCACTTGTTCACCCACCGGGGCAGCATTCCACAGTCGAACATCGGCCCGATACCCGCAGGAGGTCCCTCGGGAGACACCCCGGGGAGCCCCACCGTGGGCTGACGCCCGGCGCCGGGCCGCCACTCCAGGATGAGTTCGTCGTGCAGGGGTATCCCGTCGTCGCCCACCAACGGGATCTCCGGCTTGAGCAGGCGGGCCCGATCGACCGCGCCCCGGTCCACGCCGACCAGCCGCATGCCGCGCCGCTGGTAGAACCGCAGCGCCCGCAGGTTGTCGTTCGAGGTGATCAACCAAACGCGGGTCAGGCCCATCGCCACGACGGTGGCCGTCGCCGCCGTGAGCAGCGCCGTGCCGCTCCCGGCGGCGGGCACGGCCGCGACCAGGCTGACGACCTCCAGGCCGTCCTCGTCCGCGTGGTAGGTCAACGCGCCGGCCACCGCCCCGGCGTCGTCGACCGCCACCAGGGTCGGCAGGGTACGCAGGTCGTGGCGGGTGTCGTGTGCGACCACGTACGGGCCGCCCCACTCGCGCTCGTGCAGCGCGTCGACCGCCGTCCGCTCGTCGGGTCGGATCGCCCGTACCTCGAACCCACCCACGCCCCGGCCTCCGCTCGTCGCCGTCGCCGCCCTGCCGGCCGGGATCGTACCCGCGTCGAGTGGTCCAGCGGTGGGTGGCGGATACGGGACAGCGCAGTGACCGACCGGCCCCTCCCGTCGCCGGAAGCCGTTGGGCAGACTGCCCTGGTGACAATTCGGAGCCTGCCCGCCGTCGGAGCCCTGCTGGTCGCCGTTGCCCTCACCGCCGGTTGCGGCAGTGACGACGACGGCCGGTCGAGCGCAGCCCCATCCGCCTCGTCCGAGGTGACCCCCACCGGCGTTCCGAGCGCGCCGACGTCCCCCACCACGAGCGCGCTGGTCGCCCCGGTGTCACCTTCCGCCGGGGCGCAGGGTCCGACCCAGCGCCGGCCGGCCAGCCCGCCACCGGTGGTGTTGCCAAAACGGCCGGCCAGTGCGCCCGGTGCGAAGCAGGTCGTCGACGCCTTCCGGGCCGCTGGCCTGAAGGTGCCGCGCCCGAAGGACCGTTCCGTCGACTGTGGCCCGGACGGCCTCGGGCTGGGCTGCTCCGAGTTGATCGCCACCGACGCGGTCACGGTCTACGTGTTCCCGGACGAGACGAGTGCCAGTGACATCGCGGAAACCTGGGGCGGCCAGTCGTACCAGCGTGGCGCGGTGGTGCTGAACTATCTGGAGGCGAAGACCCCGGCCGCCGACCGCCCACGCTACGAGAAGGTGCTCGACGGCCTGCGCTGAGCACCGGGCCTGGCGTCGGCGGGGCCGGGGCATGTCGCTCTTCTCAGTGTGATGCCTGTGAGTCATCTTGATGACTCACAGGCATCACGGTCTGTGTGGCATCGCCCGACAAGCGCCGAGCGGGCGGTCGGGCGCGGCCGGCCGGGCTGGCGGGTCAGCCGCGCAGGCGGAGGCCGCGGGGGGTGGCCCGGAAACCGGCGGCGGTCAGCGCGTCGCGCAGCGGTGAGGAGTGCACCGCCTCGCCGTCGGCCCGCTCCACCGACATCGCGCCCAACGCCCCGGAGTGAACGGCGTCGGCGAGCGCCTTGCCGGCCGCGGCCAGGGTGTCGGTGTCGTCGCTGAAGGAGAGCAGCGTGCGGCCGCCGCGTTCGACGTAGAGGACGAGGTCGCCACCGACCTGCACCACCAGCGCACCGGCCTTGCGGCCGGCCCGGTGCCCGGTCGCCGGGGCGGCCCCGTCGCCGGAGTCGAGCACCCGTTCCGGCCAGGGCAGCGCCGCGCCGTACGGGTTGGCGGGGTCGGTGGCCGCGAGCACCGTGGCCGGGGTGCCCCGGCCCCGGGCGCCGTCGGCGGGCTCCGCCAGGGCGCGCAGTCGGTCCACCGCGCCGGGCACCGCGAACTGCGCCGCGCCCAACCCTTCGACGAAGTAACCCCGACGGGCCGCGCCACGCTCCTCCAACGCCGACAGCACCGGGTAGACCGCCGAGAAGCCGCCGACCACCTGCTCGGCCATCACCGCGCCGCGGGTGACCACCCCGTGCCGCTCCAGCAGGACGTCGGCGAGCGCGGCGGCACGTCGCGTCGGGTCGACGTCCCGTTCCGGGAGGCGTGACCAGCGACCGGCGACGGTCGGCGGACCACCCCGGGTGGGCAGCGCCACCCGACCGGGCCGCCGGTAACGGGTGCGCGGCGCGGAGGGCCGCGAGCGGTGTGCCCCGCCCGCACCGAGCACCGCGCGCAGCGGCGCCAGGGTGTCGTTGGTGAGGTGCCCGGCCCACACCAGATCCCAGATCACCGTGGTCAAGGCCGCGTCGTCGGTCGAGCCGACCCGGTCGGCCAGCGGCCGGAAGAACAGCGCCTGCCCGTCGCCGAGCGCGTCGAGCACCGCGTCGTGCAGCGGGGTGCGGGTCAGCGCCTCGTCGGGCGGCGGGAGCAGCAGCGGTGCGGCGTCCGCGTACGCCAGGGTGACCCAACCGTCGCCGCCGGAGATCGCTCCCGACCCGGCCCAGAGGACCTCCCCGCTGGCGCACAGCTCGTCGAGCTGGGCAGGGGAGTAGTCGGCGACCCGACCGGGCAGTACCAACCGCTCCAGGGCGGACGCCGGCACCGCCGCGCCCTGCAACTGCTCCACCGTCGCGGCGAGCGCCTCCACACCTCGGGCGGACGAGCCGACCTGCTGCCAGCGGGGCAGGAACGCGGCCAGCGCCCGGGGTGGCACCGGCTCGATCTCCCGGCGCAGCGCCGCGAGCGAGCGGCGGCGCAGCATCCGCAGCACCTCGGCGTCGCACCACTGGGCGCCGGCCGAATCCGGGGTGAACTCACCGGAGACCACCCGCCCGGTGGCACCGAGCCGACGCAGCGCCTGCTCGACGACGAACACGCCCAACCCGAAGCGGGCCGCGCAGCTGGCCGCGGCGAACGGCCCGTGGGTGCGGGCGTAGCGGGCCACCAGGTCACCGAGCGGATCGGCCACCGGGGCGAGGTACGCCTCGGCCACCCCGACCGGCAACGCCACGCCGAGGGCGTCGCGCAGACGGGCGGCGTCCTCGACACCCACCCAGCGCTGTTCGCCGGCGATGCGGACCCGCAGCACGCGGCGGGTCGCCTCCAGCTCGGTCAGCCAGGCCTCCGGCACACCCCGCTCGGTCAACTCGGCGTCGCTCAGGTCACCGAGCACCCGCAGCAGCTCGACGACGTCCTCCGCATCGCGGGGGCGGCGCTGCTCGGTCAGCCAGCGCAGCTGCCGATCGGTCTCGGTGAGCACGGCCGGGTCGAGCAACTCGCGCAGGTCGACCCGGCCCAGCAGCTCACCGAGGAGGGTGGAATCCAGGGCGAGCGCGGCGGCGCGACGCTCGGCGAGCGGCGCGTCGCCCTCGTAGAAGAACGCGCCGACGTAGCCGAAGAGCAGCGACCGGGCGAACGGCGACGGCGCGCTGGTCTCGACCTCGACCAGCCGCACCTTGCGGGTGGCCAGGTCGCGCATCAGGCCGGCCAGCGCCGGCTGGTCGAAGACGTCCTGGAGGCACTCCCGGGCAGCCTCCAGGGTGACCGGGAAGTCCGCGTACTCGCGGGCGACGTCGAGCAGTTGCGCGGCGCGTTGGCGCTGCTGCCAGAGCGGCTGGCGGCGGCGCGGGTCGCGGCGGGGCAGCAGCAGTGACCGGGCGGCGCACTCCCGGAAGCGGGCGGCGAAGAGCGCGGAGGTGCCGACCGACTCCTCCACGAGCTGGGTGATCTCGTCGGGCTCGAAGACCACCACGTCGGCGCCGGGCGGCTCGTCCGCGGTGTCCGGAAGGCGGATCACGATGCCGTCGTCGGAGGGCATCACCTGGGCGTCCACCCCGTACCGTTCGGCGAGCCGGCGGCCCACGGCGAGCGCCCACGGCCCGTTGACGCGGGCGCCGAGGACGCTGTGCACGGCGAGCCGCCAGTCGCCCAGCTCGTCGCGGAACCGCTCGACCACGACCGTGCGGTCGTCGGGCAGCGAGCGGGTGGCCTCCCGCTGCTCGCGCAGGTAGGCCATCAGGTTGCTGGCGGCCCAGTCGTCCAGACCGCCGTCACGCAGGGCTGCCAGCGCCGCCTCGTCAGTCTGTCGCAGCAGGGTGCGCACCCGGGCGCCGATGGCCCGGCCCAGCTCCACCGGCCGGCCCAGCTGGTCGCCCTTCCAGAACGGCATCCGCGCGGCCTGACCGGGGGCGGGCGAGACCAGCACCCGGTCGGGCGTGATCTCCTCGATGCGCCAGGAGGAGGAGCCGAGCAGGAAGACGTCGCCGACCCGGGACTCGTAGACCATCTCCTCGTCCAGCTCGCCCACCCGGGCGGCCCGCTCGGCGCCGGCCAGGAACACCCCGAACAGGCCCCGGTCGGGAATCGTGCCGCCGCTGGTCACGGCGAGCCGCTGCGCGCCGGGACGGCCGGTGAGCAGGTCGGTGGCCCGGTCCCAGACCAGTCGGGGGCGTAGCTCGGCGAAGGCGGTGGACGGGTAACGGCCGGAGAGCATGTCCAACACGGCGTGCAGCGCGGAGTCGGGCAGCTCGGCGAAGGGCGCGGCCCGGCGGACCAGCACGGCGAGGTCGCCCAGCGGCCACGGCTCCAGTGCCACCATCGCGACGATCTGCTGGGCCAGCACGTCCAGTGGGTTGCGTGGGTAGTGCAGCTCCTCGATCGCGCCGTCGGCCATCCGCTCGGCGACCACAGCGCAGGAGAGCAGGTCGCCGCGGTGCTTGGGGAAGACCACCCCGCGCGAGATCGCGCCCACCTGGTGCCCGGCCCGGCCGACCCGTTGCAGGCCGGAGGCCACGCTGGGCGGCGCCTCGATCTGCACCACCAGGTCGACAGCGCCCATGTCGATGCCCAGCTCCAGGCTGGAGGTGGCCACCACCGCCGGCAACTGGCCGGACTTGAGCGCCTCCTCGATGTGTTTGCGCTCCTCCCGGGAGACGCTGCCGTGGTGGGCGCGAGCGATCACCGGCGCCGCGCCGGTGGCCGCGCCGGACTGGGCCATCACCTCGGCCGGCGGCCGGTTGCGAACCGGACCGGCCGGGTCACCCCACCGCTGCGCGCCACCCGCCGGGTCGTCGCCGGCCGGCAATCCTTCCGGTACGCCGATCGCGCCGTCGTCCGACGCGGCGGCCACCGCCTCGGCGGCCAGCTCGTTGAGCCGGGCGCAGAGGCGCTCGGCGCTGCGGCGCGAGTTGGTGAAGACGATGGTCGAGCGGTGCTGCCCGATGAGGGTGAAGACCCGCTCCTCCACGGCCGGCCAGATCGACGCGCGGCGTGGCCCGAGGCCGCCGAGGTCGTCCTCCGGTTGCTCCTGCTCGTCCAGGCGGGTCATGTCCTCCACCGGGACCTGCACGCTGACCTCGATGGTCTTGGCGGTGGCCGGCTGCACCACGTCGACCGGGCGGGCGCCGCCGAGGAACTGCGCGCAGGCGTCGATCGGGCGGACGGTGGCGGAGAGCCCGATGCGCTGCGCCGGAGCGGGCAGCAGCTCGTCGAGGCGTTCGAGGGAGAGGGCGAGGTGGGCGCCGCGTTTGCTGCCGGCCACCGCGTGCACCTCGTCGACGATCACCGTCTGGACGCCGCGCAGCGAATCGCGCGCCGCGGACGTGAGCAGCAGGAACAACGACTCGGGAGTGGTGATGAGGATGTCCGGTGGGGTGCGGGCGAAGGCACGCCGCTCGTCGGCCGGGGTGTCGCCGGTGCGCATGCCGACGGTGATGTCGGGCGGTGCGACGCCCAGCCGTGTCGCTGCCTGCCGGATCCCGGCCAGTGGGGCGCGCAGGTTGCGCTCCACGTCGACGGCGAGGGCCTTGAGGGGGCTGACGTAGAGCACGCGACACCGCTGCCGGGCCTCGGCCGGTGCCGGCTCGCGGGCCAGGCGGTCCAGCGACCAGAGGAAGGCCGCGAGCGTCTTGCCCGAGCCGGTGGGTGCCACCACGAGGGCGTTTCGACCGGCGGCGACCGACCGCCAGGCGCCGGTCTGCGCGGCGGTCGGGGCGGCGAAGGCGTTGTCGAACCAGGCGCGGGTGGCCGGACCGAACCCGGCGAGCACCGCGCCGGCGTCTGCGTCTGCCCCGGTCACCGGTCCATCGTGCCCCGCCGGTACGACAACCACGAGCGACCCCGGGGGAATGCGCCCCGACACTAGCAAAAAGCGTGGAAGGTGCGCTTGATCCGTTAAGTCTCACTTAACTGCTTGCTTGTACGGAGCAACATAAAGTAACTTCACCCGCAACGCGAACCGGGGTGAGGGGATTTGATGGCCGGCGAGCAGCGCACCATCGAACCGGGCACCGACGTGCTGATTCGCAAGGTCGACAGCCACCTTGCCGCACTCCGTGGCGGCCTGCACGGCCCCGAGCTCGACCTTGCCGAACGCCTCGCCCACTGCCTGCGGGAGCTGGTCCTCTGCACCGCCCAGGCGAGCGCCGCCGATCGCGGCCAGGTGCGCGTCGCCGTCCACTACTTCGTGCTGCGCCGGGAGAGCCGAGGCCGGTTGCTGTCGGTGCGCTCACTGGCCGCCGCGGAACGGGTGGTCGACCGGGTCGCGCGTCAGCTCGGCCGCCTCGACCTGCTGGCCGAGCTGCGCCGCGACCGCCCCGCACCCGACGATGCCCAACCCCTGGCCAACACCCTGCTTCACTGACGAATTCTGGCAAAACCGCCCGGAGGGCCACGAACTGGCGTCTGATCGCTGCTAGGCGCCACCGCTGCACGGGCGTCGGCCACCTCGATCGGGAGCGCAGGTGCTGGTACTGCTCGTCCTCCACCTCGTGGCGGCTCTCGCCGCGCCTCTGCTCGTGCGGTGGTGGGGATCCAATGCCTGCTACGCCCTGGCGCTGGCGCCAGCCGCCGCGTTCTGCTGGGCGCTGGCCCGCACCCCGGCTGTCAGCGACGGCGGGGCCGTGGTCGAGACGTACCCGTGGATCGGGCAGTTGGGCCTGGACATCGCGTTGCGGCTCACCACGCTGTCCTGGTTGATGACGCTGCTGATCGGCGGCATCGGTGCGCTGGTGCTCATCTACAGTGCCCGCTACTTCGACGCCCGCTCGACCGGCCTCGCGCAGTTCGCCGGGGTCCTGGTCGCGTTCGCCGGCGCGATGCTCGTCCTGGTCCTCGCCGACGACCTGCTGCTGCTCTACGTCGGTTGGGAACTGACCACGATCTTCTCGTACCTGCTGATCGGGCACAGCACCGAACGGCGCTCCAGCCGGTGGGCGGCGGCACAGGCGTTGACCGTCACCACGCTGGGTGGGCTCGCCATGCTGGTCGGGTTCATCATGCTGGGCGAGCACGCCGGCACCTACCGCTGGTCGGAGATCGTCGCCCAACCATTGCCCGGCGGCGGCTACCTGGTGGGCGCCGTGCTGCTCATCCTGGCCGGTGCGCTGTCCAAGTCGGCGATCCTGCCCTTCAGCTCCTGGCTGCCGGTCGCGATGGCGGCACCCACGCCGGTCAGCGCGTACCTGCACGCTGCCGCCATGGTCAAGGCCGGCGTCTACCTGGTCGGGCTGCTCGCGCCGGCGCTCGCCACTGTCGGTCCGTGGCGACCGGTGGTGCAGATCGCCGGCGTGGCCACCATGCTGCTCGGCGGTTGGGCCGCGTTGCGGCAGACCGATCTGAAGCTGCTGCTGGCGTACGGAACGGTCAGTCAGCTCGGCCTCCTGATCGCGGTGACCGGGTCCGGCACCCCGGACGCCGCTCTGGCCGGCGCGGCGATGCTGCTGGCGCACGCGTTGTTCAAGTCGGCGTTGTTCCTGGTCGTCGGCGTCATCGATCACGGCGCCGGCACCCGTGACCTGCGCGAGTTGTCCGGGCTGCGGCACTGGTCCAGGCCGCTGTTCGTGGTCGCGGTGCTGGCCGCGGCGTCGATGGCCGGTGTGCCGCCGCTGGTCGGCTTCGTGTCCAAGGAGGCGGTGTTCGGGGCGTTCACCGATCAGCCGGTCCTCCTCACCGGCCTGGTCGCCGGGACGGTGCTCACCGTCGCGTACAGCGCCCGCTTCCTCTGGGGCGCGTTCGCCGACCGGCCGGGGGTGGAACCGGTCCAGTCGGAACCCATCGCCGCGTCCCTGCTGGTCCCGCCAGCGGTGCTCGCCGGGGTCGGTCTGCTCGCCGGTCCGGCCGCGGGCGTGCTGGACGAGCTGCTGCGTCCGTACGCCGATCTGCTCGGTGGGGTCGACGCGCACCTGGCGCTCTGGTCCGGGCCGACCCCGGCGCTCGCCCTGTCCGTGGTGGCGCTCGTCGGCGGCGGCCTGCTGTTCGCCGTGCGCGGGCCGTTGGCCCCGGTGCTGGCCCGGCTCCGCTCGCCGGTGGGAGGCAACCAGGGGTACGAGTGGATCGTGGGCCGGTTCGACCGGTTGGCCATCGAGGTCACCGGCGCGACCCAGCGCGGTTCCCTGCCGCAGTACCTGGGCATCATCCTGATCACACTGGTGCTGGTGCCCGGCACGGCGATGGTCTCCGCCAGCCCGTGGAGGGCCCGGATCCCGCTCTGGGACAACCTGCTGCAACCGGTGGTCGTCCTGGTGATCGCGGTCGCCGCGGTGCTGGCGGTCGGTGCCCGCCGTCGCCTGACCGCGATGCTGCTGGTGGGGATGACCGGCTACGGCACCGCGATGCTGTTCGTCCTGCACGGCGCGCCCGACCTGGCGCTCACCCAGTTCCTGGTGGAGACCGCGACGATCGCGGTCTTCGTGCTGGTGCTGCGGCGCCTGCCGGAGCGTTTCTCGGCCCGTCCGTTGCGGCGGACCCGCTGGGTCCGTCGGGCGATCGGGGTGGCGGTGGGTGTGGTGGCCGCCGGGCTGGCCCTCACCGCCGTCGGCGCCCGCCGGGCACCGGACATCAGTGCCGCCTTCCCGGACCTGGCGGTGCTGGAGGGGTACGGCCGCAACGTGGTCAACGTGACCCTGGTCGACATCCGGGCCTGGGACACCATGGGCGAGCTGTCGGTGCTGGTGGTGGCCGCGACCGGGGTGGCCAGCCTGATCTTCGAGCGGTCCCGGACCGGGCCGCGACCGCGCCGGCCGGAGTCCGATCAGCGGGTGGACGAACCCGGCCGGCCGGTGTGGCTGCGCGGCGGTCCCACCCTCTACGAGGAGCGCCGCTCGATCGTGTTGGAGGTGGTCATCCGGCTGATCTTCCACACCGTGGTGCTGTTCTCCCTCTTCCTGCTGTTCTCCGGGCACAACGCGCCGGGCGGTGGCTTCGCCGGCGGTCTGGTGGCGGGTCTCGCCCTGGTGGTCCGCTATCTGGCCGGCGGTCGGTACGAGCTGACCGAGGCGGCGCCGGTCGGCGCCGGTCCGATCCTCGGCGCCGGCCTGGCCATGGCGGTGGGCAGCGGAGTGGTGGCGCTGCTGGTCGGCGGGTCGGTGCTGGAGAGCGCCAAGGTCGACCGGTCCCTGCCGCTGATCGGGGACGTCCACCTGGTCACGTCGCTCTTCTTCGACATCGGTGTCTACCTGGTCGTGATCGGGTTGGTGCTGGACATCCTGCGCAGCCTCGGCGCCGAGGTGGACCGGCACATCGAGGCCACCGGAACGGCCACCGGCGGCCTGGCCGTCGACAAGGGGGACCGGGCATGACGGAGAGCGGTGCGGGACCGACGCTGGTGCTGGTGCTGGCCGTCGCGGTGCTGGTCGGGTGCGGGGTGATCCTGCTGTTGGAGCGCAGCCTGACCCGGATCCTGCTCGGGGTGATCCTGCTCGGCAACGGGGTGAACCTGTTGATCCTGCTGGGTGGGCGCTCGGGTGGGGCGCCGATCGTCGGCACCGGCGCGGTGGGGCAGATGAGTGATCCGCTGCCGCAGGCGATGGTGTTGACCGCCATCGTGATCACCTTCGGGTTCACCGCGTTCCTGCTCGCGGTGGCTTACCGCAGCTGGTATCTCACCGGCGACGACGAGGTGCCCGACGACCTTGAGGACCGGCAGATCATCCGCCGGGCGGACCGGAACGAGGCGGGCGCCGTCGACCACGGTGGAGAGGGCCCGGACGCCGACCCGGAGCAGGTCGATCCCGAGCCCGCCCGCCGTCGGCTCCGACGGGGGAAGGAGTCGTGATGAGCGCGTTGGTGCCGCTGCCGGTGGTGGTGCCACTGCTCGGTGCGGCGCTGACCCTGCTGCTGGCCGGGAAGCCCCGACTCCAACGCGCGATCAGCGTGTCCTGCCTGGGCGGCACGCTCGCCGTGGCGTTGCTGCTGCTCGTGCAGGCGTACCGGCACGGGCCGGTGGTGGTGGCGGTCGGTGGGTGGCCGGCACCGGTCGGCATCGTGCTGGTCGCCGACCAGTTGGCCGCGCTGATGGTGGTGGTCTCGTCGGCGGTGACCCTCTGCGTGCTGCTGTACTCGATCGGCCAGGGCGGCAGCGAGACGAGCGAGTCCGCCCCGGTGTCGATCTTCCACCCGACGTACCTGGTGCTCACCGCGGGCGTCACCAACGCGTTCCTGGCCGGTGACCTGTTCAACCTCTTCGTCGGCTTCGAGATCCTGCTGGCCGCGAGCTTCGTGCTGATCACGCTGGGAGGCACCGAGACCCGGATCCGCACCGGGTCGACGTACGTGGTGGTCAGCATCCTCTCCTCGATGATCTTCCTGACGTCGGTGGGTCTGGTGTACGCGGCCACCGGCACGCTCAACCTCGCCCAGCTCGCCCAGCGCCTCGACGACCTGCCCGACGGCGTCCGACTGGCCCTGGAGCTGATGCTGTTGCTGGCATTCGCGATCAAGGCGGCGGTCTTCCCGCTGTCGGCCTGGTTGCCGGACAGCTACCCCACCGCACCGGCCCCGGTCACCGCCGTCTTCGCGGGCCTGCTCACCAAGGTGGGCGTGTACGCGATCATCCGCACCGAGACGTTGCTGTTTCCCGGTGGGCACGCGGACACGTTGCTCATGGTCGTCGCCGGTCTGACCATGGTGATCGGCATCCTCGGCGCGGTGGCCCAGTCCGATTTGAAGCGGCTCTTCTCGTTCACCCTGGTCAGCCACATCGGCTACATGATCTTCGGGGTGGCGTTGAGCACCGTCGCCGGGCTCTCCGGCGCGATCTTCTACGTGGTGCACCACATCACCATCCAGACCACGTTGTTCCTCGTCGCCGGGCTGGTCGAGGAGCGCGCGGGCAGCACCGACCTGCGCCGCATCGGCGGGCTGGCCCGGGTGGCGCCGCTGCTGGGTGTGCTGTTCTTCGTCCCGGCCATGAACCTCGCCGGTGTGCCGCCGTTCTCCGGTTTCCTCGGCAAGCTCGGCCTGCTCCAGGCCGGCGTGGCGGCCGGCGGGCCGCTGCCCGGGGTGCTGGTGGCGGCTGGCACGGTGACCAGCCTGCTCACCCTCTACGTGGCGTCCCGGGTGTGGAACATCGCCTTCTGGCGCGCGCCCCGGCTGGCCACCAGCGAGCCGGCCGTCCCACTGCCGAGGCTGATGATCGGGGCCACCGTGGCCCTGGTCGCCCTCGGGCTGGGGCTGACCCTGCTGGCCGGTCCGCTCTTCGACGTCACCACGGACGCGGCCGCCGACCTGCGGCTGCGCACCCCGTACGTGCATGCCGTGCTGCCGGGCGGTGTGCCGTGACCGGCACCCCTGAGCCGGCTCCCGACGCCCCCGGGCCCGCCGTGGTGGGGCGTGGCCGGCTCGGGCGCTGGCGCGACCAGGTGGTGGCACTCGGGTGGCTGGTGGTGGTCTGGAACCTGCTCTGGGGCGACGTCAACTGGGGCAACCTGGTCGGCGGCCTGCTGGTGGGCGGCGCGGTGCTGGTGTTCTACCCGCTGCCGGCGGTCAGCTTCGGCGGCCGGCTGCGGCCCGGGGCGCTGCTCGTCTTCGCCGGCCGGTTCGTCGTCGAGTTGGTCAGCGCGAGCCTGCACGTCGCCCGGATCGCCGTGCAACCCGGCTACCGGCCGCGCGGCGCGATCATCGGGGTCCAGTTGCGGGTGCCCAGTGACCTGAACCTGGCGCTCACCGCCGAGGCGGTCTCGCTGGTGCCGGGCACGTTGATCCTCGAGGTGGACCGGGATTCCGGAACGCTCTACCTGCACGTGCTGGACACCCACGGGCCGGCTGACCTGGAGGTGGCCCGGCAACGCACCCTCACCATCGAGCGGCGGATCGTCCGTGCGGTGGGCTCGGCCGCCGAACTGCGCCGCATCGAGACCGACCCGTCCGAGAAGGGAACCCGCTCGTGACCACGTTCCTGGCCGTCGTCCTCACCGTCCTGCTGTCGGTGACCGCGCTGCTCGCGCTGGTGCGCCTCTACCGTGGCCCGTCACTGGTGGACCGGGTGATCGCCGCGGACATGCTGCTCGCCACCATGGTCGGCGCGGTGGGCGCCGAGGCGGCGGTCAACCGGCACGCCACCACACTGCCCGTGCTGGTGGTGCTCTCCCTGCTCGGCTTCGTGGGCTCGGTGTCGCTGGTCCGCTTCGCGGTCCGGGAGCAGCAGTGATCGCCACGATCGCGGACTGGCTGGGCGCCGGTTGTCTGGTGGCCGGTGCCGTGCTCGGCCTGGCCGCCGCGATCGGCGTGCTGCGGTTCCCGGACCCGCTGAGCCGGATGCACGCGGCCACGAAGCCGCAGGTGCTCGGGGTGCTGCTGTTGCTGCTGGGGATCATGTTGCGGCTGCGGTCCCCGGCGGACCTGGGCATGATCCTGCTCGTGGCGGTCTTCCAGTTGGCGACCGCACCGGTCGCGGCCCAGATGATCGGGCGGGCCGCGTACCGGTCGGGGCGACTCGACCGGAGTCTCCTCGACGCCGATGAGCTGGCCGAACGCGGTTCCGGCACGGGGCCGGCGGGGCCGGCGTGACGGCCTGGGGCGGGGCCGCGTGAAGGCGCGCGGCGAGGCCGGCGTGACGGCCTGGGATGGGGTCGGCGAACCGGACGATCCGCTCCTTCGGCCCACCCCCAGCGGAGTCCCAGCCAGCGCCGATAAAATAGCGGCATGATCGACTCTTCTGCCCAGGAGGGCAGCAGTAGCCAGCCGGGTCGTGCCCGGCATATCCCCGTACCGACGACCCCGGGAGCCCTGAGCGACCCGTGTTGATCGTCGTTGGTCTTCTTCTGATTACTCTCCTCACTGCCGCCACCGGCTATTTCGTGGCGCAGGAGTTCGGCTATGTCGCCGTGGACCGGGGCAAGCTGCGCCAGCTTGCCGATGACGGCGACGCCGCCGCCGCCCGGGCCCTGACCGTCACCAGCCGGCTCTCCTTCATGCTCTCCGGCGCCCAACTCGGCATCACCGTCACCGCCCTGCTCGTCGGTTACGTCGCCGAGCCGTTCCTCGGCGGCGGCCTCGCCGACCTGTTCGGCGTGGCGGGCGTCAGCGAGGCGGTCAGCCTGCCGCTCTCGGTGGCGTTGGCCCTGGTCATCGCCACCATCGTGCAGATGGTCCTCGGCGAGCTGGCCCCGAAGAACCTGGCCATCGCGCGGGCCGAGCAACTGGCCCGGGCGCTGAGCCGGTCCACCCTGATCTACCTGGCCGTCGCCGGGCCGCTGATCCACCTCTTCGACCGGGCATCGGTACGCCTGCTGCGCCGGATCGGCATCGAGCCGATCGAGGAGCTGCCCAGCGGCGCCACCCCGGCGGACCTGGAACAGATCATCGCCGAGTCCCGCGAGGAGGGCAGCCTCGACGTCGAGATGTCCACCCTGCTCGACCGAGGTCTGGACTTCCGGGAGCTGACCGCCGGGGAGGCCATGGTGCCCCGGGTCGACGTGCACACCGTACGGGCGCACGAGCCGGTCAGCCGGGTGGTCGAGCTGCTGGACACCGGTCACTCCCGCTTCCCGGTACGCGGTACGGAGGGCGTCGACGACCTGATCGGCGTCGTCGGCATCGCCGACGTGCTCGGCGTACCCCCGGGGGAGCGGGCGACCACCCCGGTGAGTGCGGTGGCGGGGCCGCCGCTGCTCGTACCGGAGACGTTGCCCCTGCCCACGGTGCTCGACCGCCTGCGGTCCGGTCATCGGCAGATGGCGTGTGTGGTCGACGAGTACGGCGGCTTCGCTGGCGTGATCACGCTGGAGGACATCGCCGAGGAGCTGGTCGGCCCGATCCGGGACGAGGACGACCCACCGGAGCGGGCACCCGCCCGGCAGGACGACGGGTCCTGGGTGGTGCCGGCCCGCTGGCGGATCGACGAGGTCGCCGACAGCACCGGCATCGCCCTGCCCGAGGCCCCGGAGTACGACACCCTGTCCGGGTTGGTGATGCGGGAGCTGGGTCGGGTGCCGGAGGTCGGTGACCGGCTGGAGATCAGCCTGCAACCCGAGGGGGCGGACGGCGAGGTCGACGAGGCGGAGCCCCGCGCGTTGGTCGAGGTGCTGGCCGTGGACCGGCACGTGGCCGACTCGGTGCGGCTTCAGCTCACCAAACCGGGGGTGAGCGCGTGAGCGCGAGGAGTGAGCTTGCGAGCACCGCAGTCGCGAATGAAGGAAGGCACCGATGAGCCCCGGGATCGCGCTGTTCAGTTCGGTGGTCCTGCTCGCGCTGAACGGGTTCTTCGTTGCCGCCGAGTTCGCCCTGGTGGCCAGCAAGCGCTACCGCCTGGAGCAGGCGGCGGCGAACGGTGGTCGGGCGGCACGCGCCGCGCTGGACGGCGTCCGCGAGCTGTCGCTGATGCTGGCCGGGGCGCAGCTCGGCATCACGCTGTGCACACTGGGTCTCGGCGCGTTGGCCGAGCCGGCGATCGAGCACCTGCTCAGCCCTCTGCTGCACGCGGTGGGCCTGCCGGACGCGGCCAGTCACCTGATCGCCCTGATCTTCGCCCTCGGGGTGGTCACCTTCCTGCACCTGGTGGTGGGGGAGATGGCACCGAAGTCCTGGGCGATCACCGACGCGGAGCGCTCGGCGACGCTGCTCGCTCTGCCGTTCCGCGCCTTCGCCCGGGTGTCCCGGCCGGTGCTGTCCGCGCTCAACGCCTTGGCCAACGCCATCCTGCGGCTGTTCGGGGTCAACCAGCAGGACCAGCTCGCCCAGGTGCACGGCCCGGACGAGTTGCGGATCCTGCTGGAGCAGTCCCGTGAGCACGGGCTGCTCGGCGCCGAGCAGCACCAGCTGCTGACCAGCATGCTGGAGTTGCAGGGCACGTCGGTGGCGCAGGTGATGGAGCCGTTCGCCACCATGGTGACCGTCCGTCGGGACGACCCGGCCGGGCGGATCGAGGAGGTCAGCCGCGACAGCGGGCGGTCCCGGCTCGCGGTGCTCGACGAGGCGGGCGACGTCTGCGGCCTCGTGCACGTCCGGGAGGCGGTGCGGGTGGTCACCACCGGTCGCGTCGCCACCGCCGGCGAGTTGATGACACCCGCGTTCACCCTGCCGGCGACGTCCTCGGTCACCGAGGCGGTGGCGGCGATGCGGGCCCGGCAGTCGCAGCTCGCGTTGGTGCGCAACGGCGGTGGCCCGGCCCGGCCGATCGGGTTCGTCGCGCTGGAGGACCTCCTGGAGGAGGTCATCGGCGAGTTCGACGACGAGACCGACACGGTCCCGCGCGGGCGTCGGTTGCGGTGACCTGCCGACCCGGCTGCACTGACGAAGTGCGGCCGGGTCAGCGGTCGGCACGGCAGCGGGCTTGAGCGGACCCCGACCGGGTAGGCGCGCCTGGTGGGGCCGGCGGAGCCCCGTCCTGGGAGGGGGCGCGCGGTGCGGTTGACGGGAGTGTCCCCGGAGTCCGGTGGGACCGGGCTGTCCGTGCAGACCACGCTCCCCAACCCGAGCACCCGGCCGGGCCTGCGCCTGCCGGGGCGGGTGACCCTCGCGGCCGGGCCGGAGGACGTGCTGGTGCGGCATATCCGGCTCGGGCTCGTCACCACTGTCGAACCGGACGACCCGGCGGCCCCCCGGCGTCTCATGCAGTTCCACCAACTACCGATCGCCGGCCGGTTCGTCGTGCCCGCTGGTCGGCGGCGGGCGGTCGACTTCGCGTTGCCGCTGCCCTGGGAGACCCCGGTGACCACCTTCGGCGGGGTGCCGCTGCTGAGCCTGCGGATGGGTCTGCGGACCGAGGTGTCCCTCGACCCCGATCTCGACCAGGGCGCCATGGTGCCGGTCTTCGTGCATCCGCTCCCGACGCAGCAGCACGTGCTGGCGGCGCTGGACACCCTCGGTTTCATGATCCGTCAGTCCGGGTTGCTGCAGGGTGGGCTGCCCGGGGTGGAGCACACCCTGCCCCTGCACCAGCGCTGGGGCTACTGGGTGGGGCCGCTCTACGCCGGCCCGATCACCGAGCTGGAGGTGATCTTCGTGACGAACTCGGCGGGCCTGGAAGCGATCCTCTGGATGGATCGTCGGCTGGCGCTGGCCGGGATCACCCACCAGAGCATCAGCCGGTTCCGGATCTGGCACGAGGACGCCGAGCGGCGGGACTGGGTCGCCACCGTTGACGGCTGGATCCGGCAGGCGATCAACCGGCACGCCGCCGCGGCTGCGCACGCCGACTGGTCCGCGCAGATTGCGGGGTCCGCCCACGTCAGCCGCCACCCCGACGAGCCGATCCGACCCGGTTACGGCCTCGGCGGCACCGCCGGCGGCGCCGGCGTGGGAGGAGGCGGCTCCGGCGGCGGCGACGGCACCTGACCCCGCAGCCAGGTCAGCCGGCGCTGGCTGTGGCCAGCTTGAGGCTGAAGGCCAGGAACAGAGCTGCCACGGCGGTGGTGCCGCCGGCCGCCAGGCGGCGGCGCTGGCGGAACTGCGAGGCCAGGAAGGTGCCCGCGAAGATCAACGCGGTCAGGTACAGCGCGCTGGTCACCTGGGCGATCAGGCCGAGCAGCAGGAACGACAGCGCCGGCCAGGCATAGCCGGGGTCGACGAACTGGATGAAGAACGAGATGAAGAACAGGATCGCCTTCGGGTTCAGCAGGCTGATCACCAGCGCCTTGCGGAACGGGCTGCGCATCGCCGCCGGCTCCGCGGCGTCGATGAGCCGCGGCGTGCTCGGGTCGTTGCGGTCGCGCCAGCGCCGCCAGGCGCCGAGCAGCATCGTCACCCCGACATAACCGAGGTACGCGGCACCCGCGTACTTGATCACCATGAACAACGGGGGGTACGCCTTGAGCAGCGACGCCACCCCGGCGGCGGAGAGGAACATCAGCACCCAGTCGCCGACGAACACGCCAGCGGCGGCCCGGTAGCCGACCGCGACACCCCGTTTGGCCGCGGTCGAGAGCACGAAGAGTGAGTTAGGCCCGGGCAGCAGAATGATGGCCACGGTGCCCAGCACGTACGTCCAGATGTCGGTGATCCCCAGCACGCCCGCCATCATCACGCCACCGGTGCCGTCCGCAGAAGTCTTTCTCGCAGCGTGGCCTGTGCGTTCGGCCACTCGTCGACGGTCATCGCGTACTGGACGGTGTCCCGCCAGGAGCCGTCCGGGCGTTGCCGGTGCATCCGCAGCACCCCTTCCCGGGTCGCGCCGAGGCGTTCGATGGCGGCCTGGGAGCGGACGTTGCGGATGTCGGTGTGCCAGACCACCCGCACCGCCCCGAGGTCGTCGAAGGCCCGCCTGAGCAGCAGCAGCTTCGCCTCGGTGTTGATCCCGGTACGCCACCAGGGCCGGCCGAGGTAGGTGTACCCGATCGCCACCGAGCGCCGCTCCGGATCGATCTCGTAGTAGGACGTGGTGCCGACCACCGCCCCGGTCGCCGCACACCGCTGCACCCAGGCCACCCGCTCGCCACGGTGCTGGGCGGCCAGGGCGGTGCCGATCACCTTGGCGGTCTCACCCGGTGTGCTGGGCCGGGTGCTGCCGAGGTGCCGCCACACCTCCGCGTCCCCGGTGGCGGCGTGCAGCTCGTCGGCGTGCGCCAGGTCCAGCGGCTCCAGCCGGACGTGCTCGCCGTGCAGCGACACGGGGTCGTGCCAGGGCGTGCGGGCCGCCCGCAGGTACGCCGGCAGTGGTGCGGTGACTCCGGCGTCGGGCTCGGGTTGCCCGGCGGTCACCCGCAGCGGCAGCACCCCGGCCCAGTGCGGTAGGTGCAGGTCGTCCTCGTCCTCGCGCACCCCACCGCTGCGGGCCCGGACGGACACCTCGTGCAGGGGCAACGCCAAAACGGCGGTCTCCGCCAACTCCCGCCGGCTGGGCGGGCGGGTCTGGGTGCTGCGTCCCGCGCCGACCTTCTCCACCAGCGCGGTGAGCATGGCGAGCTTCTCCCGCTCGTCGGTGACCAGTCGGGCGGTGCCGTGCGCGACGACCGAGCGGTAGTTGGCGCTGTGGTGGAACTGGGACCGGGCGTAGACCAGCCCGTCGAGCAGTGTCACCGCGACGCAGACCGGGAGGCCCTCACCCCGGGCGGCGAGCAGTGGCCGGCTGCCGGTGGAGCCGTGCAGGTAGAGCGTGTCGCCGATGCGGACGTGCAGGGTGGGCAGCACCCGGGGCTGGCCGTCGACGGTGAAGCCGAGCGCGCAGTCGTACGCCTCGTCGAGCACGGCGTGTGCGGCGGCCCGGTCGTAGCTCATCCGGTCGCGGGAACGGTGGGGTGTGGTCCGGGCGGTGGGTGGATACATGCGCGCGCCCCTTTGTTCTAGTACAATCTCCTGTTTGTGTCAGCACGCTATCAGCTCAGTGGTACGACGGCCGTCGAGATTTCGGCCAGCATCGAGTCAGGCATCCGTACGGGCGCCCTTCCTCCGGGGGCCGCGCTGCCACCGGTGCGGGCACTCGCCGCCGAGCTGGGCGTCAGCCCGGCCACCGTCGCCCGCGCCTACCAGGAGCTGCGCCAGCGTGGTCTGCTCGCCACCGCCGGTCGGCACGGCACCCGGGTACGCCCCCGCCCACCGGTGGCCGCCCGCCGCTCCGCGCTGCGCCCCGCCCCGTTACCCGGAGCCCGTGACCTGTCCCGGGGTGAACCCGACCCCCGGTTGCTTCCCCCGCTCGGCCCGCACCTGGCGGCGCTCGCCGCCGACGCCGGCCCGCCGGTCGGCTACTCCCATGCCGGCGTCCTGCCCGAGCTGGCCGAGGCTGCTCGCGCCCGACTGGGCGCCGACGGCGTACCGGCCGGGGAACTCACCCTCACCGGCGGCGCGCTGGACGGCATCGAGCGGCTGCTCGGCGCCCATCTGCGTCCCGGCGACGCGGTGGCCGTGGAGGACCCGGGCTGGGCCAACCTGCTGGACCTGGTCGCCGCGCTGGGGCTGCGCCCGATCGGCGTACCGCTGGACGACGAGGGCCCACTGGTGGCCGGGGTGGCCGCCGCGCTCGCCGCCGGAGCGCGGGCGCTGGTGGTCACCAGCCGGGCGCAGAACCCGACCGGCGCAGCCGTCTCCGCCGCCCGCGCCGAGGAGCTGCGGGTGCTGCTCGCCGGCCGGCGGGACGTGCTGCTGATCGAGGACGACCACGCCGCCGAACTGGCCCGCGTACCCCTGCACCCGCTGGCCGGGGCGACCGCGAGCTGGGCCTTCCTGCGGTCGGTGAGCAAACCCTTCGGCCCGGACCTGCGGCTCGCGGTGCTGGTCGGCGACGAGACCACTGTGGCCCGGGTGGCCGGCCGGACGCGCGTCGGTGCCGGCTGGGTCTCCACGGTGCTGCAACGGCTGGTCCTCGCCCTCTGGCGGGACCCGGCGGTCGACGAGCTGGTGCGGCGGGCGGCGCAGAGCTACGAGCAGCGGCGTGACGGCCTGCTGACCGCGCTGGCGGAGCACGGCCTGAGCGCGCACGGCCGCAGCGGCATCAACGTCTGGCTGCCGGTGCAGGACGAGACCAGCGCGGTCACCGCGTTGCGCGACGCCGGTTGGGCGGTGGCCCCCGGCGCCCTCTACCGGATCGCCGCCCCGCCCGCCCTGCGCGTCACCGTCAGCTCCCTGGACGCCGACGACCTGGCACCCCTGGCCGCCGCACTGGCCCACGCCACCAACCCCACCCCGCCGCCGGGCTTCCCCACCTGACCAGACCTCGTCCCGAGGCGCGGCCGGCAGGTTGCGGCAGAAAGCGCACGGTTGCGGTGATTCGGGGCGGACGGGATGGGTATGCGGGCCGCCGGAGGTGGGGGTCATGGCTTCAGGTGGGGCGCGCAAGGGAATCTGGATCGCGGTGGCGTTGGCGATCATCATCATCGTCATCGTGCTGATCGCGATCTCTTCCGGCGGCGACGGCGGCGGCAACGGGTACTGACGCGCGTCGGCGGGCGACACCGCGCCGGGGCGTACCCGGCACGAAGCATCGAACAGGTATATAACAGTCCGCATGGCTGAGCAGACCGACAGCGCCCCGGGCGCCCAGCGGTTCATCCCGCCCGATGCCGACACCATCGACGACCTGCGGACCGCGGCCGGTGGCTGTCGGGGCTGTGAGCTCTATCGGGACGCCTCGCAGACGGTCTTCGGCCGGGGCGACGAGAGCGCCCGGGTGGTGCTGGTCGGCGAGCAGCCCGGCGACATGGAGGACCAGAAGGGGTTGCCCTTCGTCGGCCCCGCCGGCAGGCTGCTGCGCCGTGCGGTCGACGACGCCGGGCTGGACCCGGGTCACCTCTACCTGACTAACGCCGTTAAGCACTTCCGGTTCGAGTTGCGTGGCAAGCGGCGGATCCATCAGACCCCGGACCAGGTGCACATCACCGCCTGCCGCCCCTGGTTGGTCGCGGAGTTCGCCCGCCTGCGTCCGGAGATCGTGGTGGTGCTCGGCGCGACCGCCGCCAAGGCGCTGCTCGGCCCGTCCTTCCGGGTCACCCGGCAGCGGGGCGAGCTGCTGCCCTGGCCGGAGTCGGCCCAACACCCCGCAGACTTCGAGCAGGTGCCGGTGGACAACGCAGGAAAGCGGGCCGACGCGCCGCAGGCTCGGCTGCTGGCCACCATCCACCCGTCCGCCGTCCTGCGGGCCGACGACCAGGACAAGGCGTACGAAGGCCTGGTCGCCGACCTCAGCATCGTCACCCGCGCCCTGCCCGATTAACCCGACGGCTCTGCCGACCGCCGCCGCGACCGCGCGAGTAGAACCACCGCCCGCACAACATCGGGGAAAGTGCTGC
This sequence comes from Micromonospora zamorensis, assembly GCF_900090275.1. Taxonomy (NCBI): domain Bacteria; kingdom Bacillati; phylum Actinomycetota; class Actinomycetes; order Micromonosporales; family Micromonosporaceae; genus Micromonospora; species Micromonospora zamorensis. Next base: position 801,448 of record NZ_LT607755.1, read on the forward strand.
TTCCGGGCGCGCTGACACAGCAACTTCACCGAAGTTGCGCAGATCTTGGGGCGGGCCGGCGGTCGCCGGGCGGTGGGTTTTGCTGTCGGCAAAACCCACTGCCGCTGGTCGGTGCGGGTGCGCGAGGATGGGTCATCCCTTCCTGAGGAGCGCCGATGGCGACCGACCTGACCGCGCCGCGTACCGTCGCCCGACCCGACGTCGCGTCGATCCAGCGGCGTACCCTGCGGCTGCTCTTCACCACCCAGATCATCGGCGGGATCGGTGTGACCATCGGCATCGCCGTGGGCGCGCTGCTCGCGGCACGGATCGCCGGGACCGCGGTGGCCGGTGTCGCGCAGAGCGCCGGGGTGGTCGGCGCCGCGCTGCTCGCCGTCCCGGTCACCCGGATCATGGCGCGGCACGGTCGCCGGCCGGGCCTGGTGCTGGCGTACGCGATCGGTGCCGTCGGCGGCGTGCTGGTGGTGCTGGCCGCGGCCACCCGCTGGGTGCCGCTGCTCTTCCTCGGCATGCTGCTCTTCGGCGGTGGCACCGCCGCGAACCTCCAGGCCCGCTACACCGCTGTGGACCTCGCGGAGCCGGCCCGTCGAGGTCGGCAGCTCTCCCTCATCGTCTGGGCCACCACCATCGGTGCGGTGGCCGCGCCGAACTTCGCCGCGCTGGCCGACCGGGTCACCACCGGTTGGGGGCTGCCTCCGCTGGCCGGCCCGTTCGCGTTCAGCGCGGCGGCGTTCGTGCTGGCTGCCGTCGTACTCCTCGGGTTGCTCCGGCCCGACCCACTCCTCACCGCGCGGCGGCTCGCGGCGGCCGACGCACCGACCGCCGGCCCGCCGCTGGCAGCGGACGCGCCGGCGACCGCCGTGGCGGCCGAGGCACCGGCGGCCGGCGCTGGTGTGACGCCGGCCACCGCGCCGGTCAAGGTGCGCGCGCCGCGTGCCGCCGGGATGCGGACGGCCTGGTCGGTGGTACGAGGGCGGCCGGCGGCCCGGCTCGGCATCGCCGCCGTGGCGGTGGGTCACCTGGTGATGGTGGCGGTGATGGCGATGACCCCGGTCCGGCTCGGCGAGTCGCACGCCGACGCCGACGTGCTGCGGCTGGTCGGCATCGTGCTGAGTCTGCACATCGCGGGCATGTACGCGTTCTCTCCGGTGGTGGGTTGGCTCACCGACCGGTTCGGCCGGCGGGCGGTGATCCTCGGTGGGGTCGGTCTGTTGCTGGCCGCATGTGCGGTCGCCGGCACCGCCGGGCACCACACACCCCGGCTGTCGGTGGGTCTGGTCCTGCTCGGGTTGGGCTGGTCGGGGACGATGGTGGCCGGTTCGACGCTGCTGTCCGAGTCGGTGCCGGCCGGTGTCCGGCCGAGCGTCCAGGGGTTCTCCGACCTGATCATGGGATTGGCCGGGGCCGCCGCCGCAGTGGTGAGCGGGTTTGTCATGCAGTTCGCCGGTTATCCGGTCCTCACCCTGCTCGCGGCGGTCGCGGCGGTGCCCCTGGTGGCGCTAGCGTTGCGCCCGGTGCCGACCGGGGCACCGGACGAGGAGGGCTGATCACTGTGCGGCTGACCGATTTCTGGACGCGGCTGGATGAGGCGTTCGGGCCCGGCTACGCGGCCAGCATCGCCCGCGACCAGGTGCTGTCCCAGCTCGGCGGACGGACCATCGAACAGGCGCTGGCGTCGGGGGAGCAGACGCACGTGGTGTGGCGGGCGGTCTGCGCCGCGTACCCCGATCGCGTGCCCGCCCGACTACGCTGAGCAGCCTTTTCGTCCATCCGCGTGTCGCTTGCCGAGTCGTACACCTGTTCGGCTACTGTCCACAGCTGGGTGCTCGTCCACAGCTCGCGGCCCGTCGGCTGGTTTTCTGTCGGACCTAGCGCCTAGCGTGTCCGCGTGACGCGAAGCTCAGCAAAGACGCCGGCGAAGGCAGGGGTGGCAAACATGGCAGCAGGGCCTGACCGGGAGAAGGCACTCGACCTTGCTCTCGCTCAGATTGACAAGCAATTCGGCAAGGGCTCGGTGATGCGGCTGGGTGACCGGCCGGTCGTCCAGACCGCAATCATTCCGACCGGCTCCATCGCACTCGACGTGGCCCTCGGCATTGGTGGCCTGCCCCGGGGTCGGGTGGTCGAGATCTACGGCCCGGAGTCCAGCGGTAAGACCACGGTGGCGCTGCACTCGGTGGCCAGCGCGCAGCGGCTCGGCGGCATCGCCGCTTTCATCGACGCCGAGCACGCGCTCGACCCGGAGTACGCGAAGGCCCTCGGGGTCGACACCGACGCGATGCTCGTCTCCCAGCCGGACACCGGTGAGCAGGCGCTGGAGATCGCAGACATGCTGATCCGCTCCGGCGCGATCGACATCATCGTGATCGACTCGGTGGCGGCCCTGGTGCCGCGCGCCGAGATCGAGGGCGAGATGGGCGACAGCCACGTGGGCCTCCAGGCCCGGCTGATGAGCCAGGCACTCCGGAAGATCACCGGTGTGCTCAGCAACACCGGCACCACGGCGATCTTCATCAACCAGCTGCGGGAAAAGATCGGCGTCATGTTCGGCAGCCCGGAGACCACCACCGGTGGTCGGGCGCTGAAGTTCTACGCCTCGGTCCGGCTCGACGTGCGACGCATCGAGAGCCTCAAGGACGGCACCGACGTGGTCGGCAACCGCACCCGGGTCAAGGTCGTGAAGAACAAGGTCGCCGCACCGTTCAAGCAGGCCGAGTTCGACATCATGTACGGCAAGGGCATCTCGCGTGAGGGCTCGCTGATCGACGTCGGCGTGGAGCAGGCGATCATCCGCAAGTCCGGAGCGTGGTACACGTACGACGGCGACCAGCTCGGCCAGGGCAAGGAAAAGGCTCGGGAGTTCCTGAAGGAAAACCCGGACGTGGCCGCCGAGATCGAGAAGAAGATCCTGGAGAAGCTCGGCGTCGGGGTCGGCGCGGGTGACGCCGCCGGTGGCCCGGAGCTGCCGCCGGTCGACTTCTGATCGGTCGCTGACCCATGGCAGGACGACGCGCCCGTACGGGGCGGGGCTGGGATGCCAGTCCGCCTCGTACGGGCGACGCCAGTGACCCACCCCGTCCTCGACGGGGCCGCCAGGCCGAGCCGCAGGCGGACAAACCGGCGTCCCCACCCCGCGACGAGTCGGAGATGGCCCGCGAGATCTGTCTCCGCCAGCTCGCCGTCCGGCCACGCACCCGGGCCGAGCTGGCCGGAGCGTTGGCCAAGCGGGGCATCTCCGAGCAGGTGTCGGCCGAGGTGCTCGACCGCTATGACGAGGTCGGCATCATCGACGACGCCGCGTTCGCCCGAGCCTGGGTGTCCAGTCGGCACACCGGGCGAGGCCTGGCTCGCCGGGCGCTCGCCAACGAGCTGCGCCGCAAGGGTGTGGACGGCGAGGTGGCCACCGAGGCGCTCGGTGAGCTGGACGAGGAGACCGAGGCCGACACCGCCCGCACCCTCGTGGAGCGCAAGCTGCGCACCGCCCGAGGTGAGCCCGACGCGGTCTTCCGTCGGCTGGTGGGCATGCTGGCCCGCAAGGGCTACCCGCCTGGCGTGGCGATCCGGGCAGTGAAGGACGCGCTGGCCGCGCAGAGCGCCGAGGCGGCCGAGTTCGCCGAGCAGATCGACGCCGACGCGCTCGCCGACGCCGAGGGCGAGTTGGACCGCGACAACCGTCCGGTCGACTGAGAGTCGCGCTGGGTGCTGTGGGGTGGTCCGATGTTGAAGGCGTGTCTGAACGGCGGGCGCAACAGTGACGCCCACCCTGCGGTGCCGGTCACCCCGGCGGAGTTGGCCGCCGACGCGGCCCGTTGCGCCTCGCTCGGCGTCGCAGCCGTGCACGTCCATCCCCGCGACGCGTCCGGTGTCGAGTCGCTGCGCCCGGAGGTCATCGCCGACGCGCTCACCGCGATCCGCGCCGCCGGGCCGGGGCTGCCGGTGGGCGTGAGCACCGGAGCGTGGATCGAGCCGGATCCGGCCGCCCGGGTGGCCGCCGTCCGAGCCTGGGCGGTGCTGCCCGACTTCGCCTCGGTCAACGCGCACGAGGCCGGTGCCGAGGCCGTCGCCGCCGCCCTGCACGAGCGGGGTGTGCTCGTCGAGGTGGGGCTCTGGACGCTCGACGCCGTCGAGGCGTACCGGTCCTGGCGGGTGCCGGTCGGGCGGATCCTCGTCGAGTGCATGGCGGAGGAGGTGCCGGTCGCGATGGCCGACGCGGCGCGGATACTCGCCGCGCTGCCTGCGTCGACGGGGGCGCCCGCCGGATCGCCGTCGGCGGCACGCTCACCGCAGGGCGCGGTGGCGCCACCGGTGCTGCTGCACGCCGAGGGCCCGGCCACCTGGGCGGTGCTCGCCGAGGCGGTCAGCCGTGGGCTGCACACCCGCATCGGGCTGGAGGACACGCTCCTGCTGCCCGACGGCACGCCGGCACCCGGCAACGCCGCGCTCGTCACCGCCGCCCTGGCCGCCGGCGCTCGCTGAGCTGGGATTCCCACCCGCCCGGGCGTTCGGGTCAGCAGGGTCGCTGGTGTCACAAAAGTCGGCTCGACGCGGGGTGATGCCGTCGCTGATCAGGCACGACATCCGGATCAGCGCCATTGACTCGCCGTGTTTGTCCCGTCGTGTCCGACACGGCATCAGCTCGGAGTGACACCGCAACTTCGCTCCGTTCGGGGGGTTTGATCATGAGTCCTTGACCAGAGCACCCCCGGCGACCTAGCCTCGCCATACAGGCTCACATTGCCCGACCATTGCAGGCTAAGCGCACAACATAGATCGCGTAACAAGACAGCATCACTTTGGCCGACTCCGCGGCCTTTGGCGGCAACTCCGGACAGGCCGTTCCGGGACGCCGCGACAACTGCACCCGGTCGCCGACGTTGCCCCCGGGCACCGCCGGCGGAGAGAGCTACCCACGGCCAGCCGCTCCGGTCGGGCGTCCACAGCCGCAGGAGTGTGCCCCGGCACGGTCGCTGCGGTCTCGACCTTAGGGGAGGCGGCCATGGCGGGGCGGCGGCACAGGTTCACCGGTAGACCCGACGGGGTCCCGGCATGAACGCCTTCGACGTCGTGCTCCTCGCGGCCGTCCTCGTCCTCGCGGTGGTGGTGATCGGGGCCGTGCTGGTGGGCATCCGGACACTGCGCCGGATGGGCGCCGCGCCGGCTCCGGAGGATCCCGCCTTCATCGCCGAGAAGGACCGTCAGGAGCAGTCCCTCGCTGCCTTGCGGACCGCGGCCGACGAGGTGAACAGCACGATCGACGTGGCGAAGTCCGCCGCTGCGGCGGCCCGTACCGAGGCGGCGGCGGCGAAGGCCGAGGCGAAGGCGGCCCGCGCCGAGGCACGCCGGGTCCTCGACGACGCCCGCGCCGAGGCGGACACCGTTCTGGAGCGCGCCCACAAGCAGGCCGAGGCGGACGCCGAGCAGTTGCGGTCGGCAGCCCGGCGCAGCGGTGAGCGGGAGGTCGCGGTGCTCGCCGCCACCACCCGGGAGCAGGCCGCGGAGGTGGAGCGCCGGGCCGCCCGGATGGACGAGCGGGAGCGGATGCACACCGAGGAGGTGGAGCGGTTCGCCGAGCGGGAGCGGCAGCTCACCGCGGCGAAGGCCGCCCTCGCGGCCCGGGAGTCCGCGCTCGCCCAGCGGGAGGCCGAGCTGACCGAGTCGGAGGAGCTGCGCCGCCGGGAGCTGGAACGGATCGCCGGGCTCACCGCCGACTCGGCGCGACTGGAGCTGGTCGAGGCGATCGAGACCTCTGCCAAGCGGGAGGCGGCGCTGCTCGTGCGGGACATCGAGTCCGATGCGCGCAACACCGCCGAGCAGCGGGCCCGACACATCGTGGTGGACGCCATCCAGCGGGTCGCCAGCGAGCAGACCGCGGAGAGCGTCGTCAGCGTCCTGCACCTGCCCGGTGACGAGATGAAGGGGCGGATCATCGGCCGGGAGGGGCGCAACATCCGCGCCTTCGAGTCGGTGACCGGCGTCAACCTGATCATCGACGACACCCCCGAGGCGGTGCTGCTCTCCTGCTTCGACCCGGTCCGCCGGGAGGTGGGTCGGCTGACGCTGGAGAAGCTGGTGCTGGACGGGCGGATCCACCCGCACCGGATCGAGGAGGTCTACGACCTGGCCCGGCAGGAGGTGGAGCAGCTCTGCCTCCGCGCCGCCGAGGATGCCCTGGTCGAGGTCGGCATCACCGAGATCCACCCGGAGCTGGTGACCCTGCTCGGCCGCCTGCGCTACCGCACCTCGTACGGGCAGAACGTGCTCAAGCACCTGGTCGAGACCGCGCACATCGCCGGCATCATGGCCGCCGAGCTGCGACTGGACGTGCCCATCATCAAACGGTCGGCATTCCTGCACGACATCGGCAAGGCGCTCACCCACGAGGTGGAGGGCAGCCACGCCATCATCGGCGCGGACCTGGCCCGCAAGTACGGCGAGCACGAGGACGTGGTGCACGCCATCGAGGCGCACCACAACGAGGTGCCCCCGCAGACCATCGAGGCCGTCCTCACCCAGGCCTCCGACGCCTGTTCCGGCGGTCGGCCGGGCGCGCGTCGGGAGAGTCTTGAGGCGTACGTCAAGCGCCTGGAGCGGATCGAGGAGATCGCGGCCAGCAAGCTCGGCGTGGACAAGGTCTTCGCCATGCAGGCCGGCCGGGAGATCCGGGTGATGGTCAAGCCGGACGACGTGGACGACATCGGGGCGGCAGTGCTGGCCCGGGACGTGGCCAAGCAGATCGAGGAGGAGCTGACCTACCCGGGTCAGATCCGGGTCACCGTGGTCCGCGAGTCCCGGGTCACCGAGATCGCCCGTTAGTCGGAACAGTGAAAGGGCCAGCCCGGAACACCGGGCTGGCCCTTCTCCGTGCGAGCTGAGCGTCAGACGGCCCCGCCGCCGCCCTCGGCCTGCGACATCAGTGCCGCGGGCGGCGGGTTCTGCGCCGGGGTGCCGGCGGTCTTGCGGCCCCGAGCGAGCCGCCGCTGAACGTACTGGGCGAGCTTCGACAGCGAGTAGTTCACCACGATGAAGAGCACGGCGATCACGACGTACACCTGGATCGGGTTGCCCAGCGCGCCGATGATCTGCTTGCCGATGTTCAGGGTCTCCTCGTAGCTGATGATGAACCCCAGCGAGGTGTCCTTGAGCACCACGACCAGCTGGCTGATCAGTGCCGGCAGCATGATCCGGAAGGCCTGCGGCAGCAGGATCATCCGGGTGGTCTGGGCCGGGGAGAGCCCGATGGCTTCAGCGGCCTCCGCCTGGCCACCCGGCAGCCCCTCCATGCCGGAGCGGAGGATCTCGCCGATCACCACCGAGTTGTAGATGGTGAGGCCGATGACCAGATACCAGAGGTTGTCGAAGTAGAGGCCGAACTCGGGGAAGCCGCGGGCCACGAAGAAGATGGTGAGCACGACGGGCAGGCCGCGGAACACCTCGACGCAGACACGGGTGATCGCCGACAGGAGGACACTCAGCCCGCGCAGCAGGTACGCCACGGGCGCGGCCGCGCCGGTGAACCGGCGTCCGGTCAGGCTCTTGAGTTGGATCCGCAGCACGGCGAGCAGCGTTCCGACGACCAGCGAGGCGACGATGGCCATCGCCGCCGCGATCAGGGTGTTCTTGAAGCCGAGGCCGATCCGCTCCCAGACCAGGGAGAAGTTCTCGTTGGAGGGGTCGACGAGCGGCCCCCACAGCTCCATCGACAACTGGCCTTTTTCGTCCAGGGGCCGGTAGATCAGGAAGTACGCCCCGACGAGCAGGACCAGCCCGGCGACGATGCTGCTGACCAGCGTGATCCGCCGCTGCCGGGGCCCGGGGACGTCGTAGAGGACGCTGGTCTGCTGACTCATCGGGCCACCGCCTGTCGCTTCTCGATCCGGTCCAGCAGGGTGCCGAGCGGCACGGTCATGATCAGATAGCCGAGCGAGATGCCGATGGCGACCGGGACGAAGGCGTAGCCCTCGGCCGAGGTGAGCTGGTCAGCGGTCTGCGACAGGTCACCGACCACGCCGAAGAAGCCGACCAGCGCCGAGTTCTTGATCATCGCGATGATCACCGAGCCGAGCGGCACGATGGATGCCTTCCACGACTGCGGCAGCACCACGTAGCGCAGGTTCTGCCCGAAGGTCAGACCCAGTGACCGCGCCGCCTCCGCCTGGCCGGCGGACACCGCATTCACCCCGGACCGCAGCGCCTCGCAGACGAATGCCGCGGTGTAGAGCACCAGGGCGATCAGTGCGAACCGGAAGTACGGAAGGTCGGTGCCGAGCCGGGTGAACAGCGAGTCGATCACCGGGACGCGGAGGAAGTCCGCGTTGGAACCGAGCGCCGGCAGACCGAACGCGGCGAAGAACATCACCACGGTCAACGGCATGTTGCGGAAGACGTTCACGTAGCCGGTGCCGAGGGCGCGCAGCGGCGGCACCGGCGAGATGCGGAGCACCGCCACGACGGCGCCCAGGATGAGGGCGCCGATCGCGGCGAGCACGCAGATCTGGAGGGTGAGCCAGAAACCACCCGCAAAGACGTCGAACTTGTCGATGAGCACGTTCACGGGTCGGTGTTCCTCCCACCCTCCAGATCGAAAAGGGTCAGATCAGTAGCGGTTGATGGTGGGCGCCGAGCCCAGTTCCGCGCCGAACTTGCCGGCGGTGTCGTCCCAGGCCTTCTTCCAGCTGCCGTCGGCGACAGCCTTGTCCAGCGTGTCGTTGATGAAGCCGCGGAAGTCCGCGTCCTCCTTCTTCACACCGATGCCGTACGGCTCCTTGGTGAAGTTGCTGCCGGCCAGCTTGAAGGAGGCCTCGTCCTTGGCGATGTAGCCGAGCAGGATCACGTTGTCCGTGGTCACGGCGTCGACCTGGCCGCTCTTGAGGGCGTCGCGGCACTTGTCGTAGGTGTCGAAGGGCACCAGCTGGGTGGCGACGTCCTTGACGTACTTCTTGATCTCCTCGAACGGCGTCGAGCCGGTGACCGAGCAGACCTTCTTGGTGCCGTCCTTGAACGAGTCCGGACCGGTGATGGTGGTGTCGTCCTTCTTCACCATGATGTTCTGGCCGGCCTCGTAGTACGGGCCTGCGAAGGCGATCCGCTCCTTGCGCTTGTCGTTGATCGTGTAGGTCGCGGCGACCAGGTCGACAGTGCCGTTGACGATCACGTCTTCGCGGACCTTCGAGGGGGCCTCGACCCACTCGATCTTGTCCTCGGGGATGCCGAGCTCCTTGACGATGATCTTGGCGATCTCGACGTCGAAGCCCTCCGGCTTGCCGGACAGGCCCTTCAGGCCGAAGCCGGGCTGGTCGAACTTGGTGCCGACCTTGATCTTCTGGGCCTTGTTCAGCTTCTCCATGGTGCTGCCGGCGGCGAAGGACTTGCTGCCAGCACCGGTGTCCCCGCCGTCGTCGTCGCCACCGCAGGCGGTGAGGCCGAGCGCCAGAGCGGCAACCGCGGCGACTGCCGCAACGCGCTTGATACGCATACTCTTCTCCTTTTTCAACGGAGCCCACCGAGTACGGCGCGCTCCACTACGGACGCCTAGTGCGTGAGGATCTTGGAGAGGAAGTCCCGGGCCCGCTCACTGCGCGGGTTCGCGAAGAACTCCGCGGGCGGGGCATCCTCGACCAGTTGCCCGTCGGCCATGAAGATGACCCGGTTCGCCGCGTGCCGGGCGAAGCCCATCTCGTGCGTGACCACGACCATCGTCATGCCGTCGCTGGCCAGCGAGGTCATCACGTCGAGCACCTCGCCGACCATCTCCGGGTCCAGCGCGCTGGTCGGCTCGTCGAAGAGCATCGCCTTGGGCTGCATGGCCAGCGCCCGGGCGATGGCCGCCCGCTGCTGCTGACCGCCGGAGAGCTGGGCGGGGAACTTGTCCGCCTGGTTGGCGATGCCGACCCGGTCGAGGAGTGCCAGGCCGCGCTCGCGGGCGGCGGTCGGCTTCTCCTTGCGGACCTTGATCGGGCCGAGGGTGACGTTCTCCAGGATGGTCTTGTGCGCGAAGAGGTTGAAGGACTGGAAGACCATCCCCACCTCGCTGCGCAGCTTCGCGAGGGGCTTGCCCTCGGCCGGAAGCGGCTGGCCGTCGAAGGTGATGGTGCCGGAATTGATCGGCTCCAGTCGGTTGATGGTGCGGCACAGCGTCGACTTGCCGGAGCCGGACGGGCCGATCACCACGACCACCTCGCCCCGACCCACCGACAGCGAGACGTCGTCCAGCACGTGCAGCGGCCCGAACCACTTGTTGACCGCGTCCAGCACGATGAGCGGTTCGCCCGTCGTCACGTCGTCCACCGTCCCCTGTCATCTCCCGGATCGGGGTCGGTTGACCCCCGGTGCGGCCACTGTAGGCGGCCTGATGTGGCGGAATGCAACTCAGCGGGTCACGGAGCGGTAACACCGGCCATGATCGGCCTCGGTCGTCCGATTCTGGTCACCGTAAGGGCCACAACGGTGGCGATCGTGGCGCGTTGTCGCGATCATGGGTGGATGACCGAACCGGTACGGCTGACCCGTTACGCCCGCGGCGGCGGCTGCGCCTGCAAGATCCCGCCGGGCGAGCTGGAGATCATGGTGGCCGGTCTCGGCCCGGCAACCGGCACCGCCGAGTTGCTGGTCGGGCTGGATCACGGCGACGACGCGGCGGTGGTGCGCCTGGACGAGCGGACCGGCCTGGTCAGCACCGCCGACTTCTTCACCCCGGTGGTCGACGACGCGTACGACTGGGGTCGGATCGCCGCGGCCAACGCGCTCTCCGACGTGTACGCGATGGGTGGCACCCCGCTGATCGCGCTCAACCTGCTCTGCTGGCCGCGCGACGTGCTGCCGATGGAGTTGGCCGGCGAGGTCCTGCGCGGAGGGCAGGACGTGGCGCGGGAGGCCGGCTGCCACCTGGCGGGTGGGCACAGCGTGGACGACGACGGCCCGAAGTACGGCCTCGCGGTCACCGGCACGGTCCGGCCGGAAGAGCTCATCACCCTCGACGCCGGGCGGGCCGGGATGCCGTTGTCCCTGACGAAGCCCCTCGGGGTCGGTGTGCTGAACACCCGGCACAAGACCACCGGTGAGAGCTTCCCGGAGGCGGTGGCCACGATGAGCGCCCTCAACCGGGACGCCGCCCGCGCGGCGGTCGCCGCCGGCATCCGCTGTGGCACCGACGTGACCGGGTTCGGGTTGCTCGGGCACGCCTCGAAACTGGCCCGGTCCAGCCAGGTCACCGTGGCCATCGACACAGCCCGGGTGCCCTATCTGGCGGGGGCGCGGGAGGCGCTGCGCGACGGCCATGTCAGCGGCGGCAGCCGGCGCAACCTGGAGTGGGTGACCCCGTGGACCGACTTCGGAGCGGCTGGCGAGGGCGAACGGCTGCTGCTGGCCGACGCGCAGACCTCCGGCGGCCTGCTGGTGGCCGGAGAGGTGCCCGGCGCACCGGTGGTGGGCGAGCTGCTGCCCCGGGGCGAGCACCTCGTCGTCCTGCGCTGACCCAACCCGGCCGGCGCATCGTTCGACCTGCGGTTGTGGTCGTCGGACACGCGGCTGCGATGGTGTGGATCGGGCACCATACCCGATAAACTGTCACCTTCCCGCTACTCCGAGCAATGCTGCTCAGGGAAATTTTGCCCGGAATGGTCACAGACCGGTAACTTGCCCCCGGCTGGGGTCAAATGCCCCCCACCATCGTGTGTAAGGCCCGATTCGGAGGCCGGTGGGGACGAACGCAGCGAGGAGGCGGAATGACCGAGCTGTGGAACTGGAGAATCGACGGGGCTCAACCCGTGGAGGTCTACCCGGCGCTGGCCGAGGCGCTTGGCCGGGTGGTGATGCCGCTGGCGGTGGCCGACCCGGCCCGGTTGCCGGCGTACGCGGTGGTGTGTGACGTCTGGCAGGCGCCGGGCGAGTTCGCGACGGTGGTGGATTGCTACGGGGTGCCCGATCAGCTCCCCGAGCACGCCAGCATCGCCGCGCTCGCACGACTGCTGGGCCGCAACTGCCTGTTGCGCGACGACACACTCGACGCGGGCCGGCACCTGCTCGTGGCTCCGGACGGCACGGTCCGTCCGGTGCATTTCGACGTGCGGGACACCGACGACGGTGAGGTGCTCAGCAGGTGGCGGCTCTGCACGCTGGGCGACCCGGGCTGCCGGGGCTGGTCGCAGTGTCACCGCTCACGTTGGGCGCCCGACACGGTCGCCCCGGCGCTCGCCGCGGCCTGACCCTCTCCAGGGTCAGGTCCCGGTCGGCCGGGGTGCCGCGCCGGTCCGTCAGACAGGGCTGGCGTTCAGTGGGAGGCGGTGGCCTGCCGGTCCGGGGTGCCCGAGCCGGCACCCCGCACCACCAACTGGTCGAGCAGGGTGCGGGTCGCCTCGGCCACGGTGGCCACCGCGGCGTCGAACGCGGCGGCGTTGTGCGCGGCGGGCGCCCGGAAGCCAGAGATCTTCCGGACGTACTGCAGCGCCGCCGCCTCGACGTCCGCGTCGGTCACCTGCGGGGTGAACGGCTCACGCAAGGTCTTGATGCTCCGGCACATGTGCGCTCCTCTCGGGTTGCCACTCGTGGTGCCGATGGCTGTACCGACGGTGACACTGGGTCGATATTTGTCTATCCTGGTCACGGACCAGAGCCTTTCGAGCCATTCTCGCCGCTCGCGCCCCCAGCGCCCCGGGCCCCCGGAGACTCATTGTGGACCATGCCCCCACCCGCTCACCCCGTCCCGACCCAGATGACCTCGCACGCAGCCTGCACACCCCGTTGGATCGGATCGTCGTCGAGCACGCCGATCTGATCGAGGCGATCCGCAGGCGCGTCGTCGCGGGCCAATCGGTCCCGTCCGGCAGCGTGCCCGTCGCCGCCTTCAACTCGTCCATCTGAGCGATGGTCTGCCGGTGCGGTGCGCCCGGAGCGGGCGGATCCTGCCGGCCGATCAGCCAGTTCGTGCTGAAGGTGCACAGTCGGTGCGACCTCAGCTGCGACCACTGCTACGTCTACCAGCACGCCGACCAGACCTGGCGGGGCCGACCGGTGCGGATGCCACCGGCGACGGTCCGCGCTGCCGCACGGCGCATCGCCGAGCACGCCCGCGAGCACGAGGTGCCGGACGTGCACGTGGTGCTGCACGGCGGTGAGCCGCTGCTGCTGGGTGCCGCCGGGCTGCGCGAGGTGCTGGCCGAGCTGCAGGCGGCGATCACCCCGTGGACGCGGCTCGACCTGCGCATGCAGACCAACGGTGTGCTGCTCGACGAGGAACTGTGCCAACTGCTCGTCGACTACGACGTGCGGGTCGGTGTGTCGTTCGACGGCGACCGTGCCGCCAACGACCGCCACCGGATCTTCGCCCACGGCGGCAGCAGCCACGACCAGGTCCGGCGGGCCCTGGCCCTGCTCCGGCGACCGGCGTACCGCAGCAGCTACGCCGGCATCCTCTGCACTGTCGACGTCCGCAACGATCCCGACCGGGTCTACGAGGCGCTGCTGGCCGAGAGTCCGCCCCGGGTCGACCTGCTGCTGCCCCACGCCACCTGGGACCACCCACCGGAGCGTCCCGGCCCCGGCTCCACCCCGTACGCGGACTGGCTGGGGCGGATCCACCGGCGGTGGGTGGACGACGGGCGCCCCGGGTCGATCCGGCTGTTCGAGGCGCTGATGCCGGGTGGCGGCGGCACCGAGGCGTTCGGCCTCGCGCCGGCCGACGTGCTGGTGGTCGAGGCCGACGGCACCTGGGAGCAGGTCGACTCGCTGAAGACGGCATACCATGGCGCGGCCGGCACCGGGTTCGACGTGTTCGACCATTCGGTGGACGAGGCCGCCCGGCATCCCGGGGTGGCCATCCGACAGGACGGCGTGCAGGGGCTCTGTGCCACCTGCCGGGCCTGCCCGGTGGTCGACCGTTGCGGCGGAGGCCTGTACGCCCACCGCTGGCGCACCGGCTCCGGCTTCGACAATCCCTCGGTCTACTGCGCCGACCTGCTCAGCCTGATCGACACTGTGGACGCCTACCCGGCGCCCGGCCACGTCGCGCCCAGCGTGTGGTCCGCCGCCTCTCCGGTCGACGACCTGCTGGACGACCTGGCGACCGGGCACGGGTCGCCGCAGACCGTGAGACGAATCGCCGACGACCAGTTGGCCATCACCCGGATGCTGTTGGCGGCCTGTCGGGAGTTGTCCGACAGCGCGGCCGCCTGGGAGGTGCTCGCCGACCTTGAGCTGAAGGCGCCGGAGGCGGTCCGAGCGGTCCTGGAGCACCCCTTCGTCCGCCCGTGGCTGGTGCACCGCCTCGACCCGTCGGCCCGGTCCGGCGCCCGCGCGGCTGCCGACCCCCTGCCGGCCCTCGCCGTCGCCGCGGCCGTCCGGGTGGGCGTCCCCGTCACTGTGGACGTCCCGGTGCGGGCCGACGCGATCACGGTGCCCACGCTCGGCAGCCTGCTGCTGTCCGGTCTGGGGGAGCACGCCGAGGTGACAGTCCTGCCCGGTGGGTTCCGGGTCCGGGGCGGGTCGGCGGACCGGACCGTCCTCCTCGACACGGTCGAGCCGTCGGCCGGCTGGCGACCGGTGCGCGACGTGCCGACGCCGGCTGGTCGGCTGTCCATCGAGGACGGCGATCCGTACCGGGACTGCTACGGCCAGCCGGTGGCATCGCGCCTGGACACCCCGGCCGCGCAGGCGTTGGGCCGTACCCTGGTCGAGGCCTGGCAGATCGTGCGCCGGGACGTGCCGGCGCACGCGGCGGCGCTCGACGGCGGTCTGCGCGCCGTCGTGCCGCTGGCACCCGACCCGGCGCGACCACTGCGCAGCGCGACCGCCCGGCACGCGTTCGGCGCGGTCGCCGTCACCCCCCATCCGGACCCGGAGACGATGGCGGTGCTGCTCGTGCACGAGTGGCAGCACGCGAAACTCGGTGCCGTGCTCGACCGGTACGACCTGGTGGCACCCGGGCACAGCCCCCGGATCACGGTGCCGTGGCGCCCCGACCCGCGGCCACCCGAGGGGGTCCTCCAGGGGGTGTACGCCCACCTGGCCGTCACCCAGGTGTGGCGGGCCCGGGCAGCGACCGACGGCGGGGAAGCGTCGGCGCACGCCGCCCGTTACCTGGCGTGGACCCGGGACGGCGCCGACGCGCTGCTGGCCAGCCGGTCGCTCACCACGGCCGGTGAGCGGTTCGTCGGTCAGCTGCGCCACGCCCTGGAGGAGACCGGTGTCGGGTCCCGATGAACGGCATCTGCCCGCCCTGGGCCGTCCCCACCTTGCCGACGATCTGCGGGCGTTGGGCGTACGCCCGGGTGTGTGCCTCCTGGTGCACTGCGGTCTGCGCCGGGTGGGCCCGCTGGAGCACGGTCCCGCGACCCTCGCCGGCGCCCTGCGGGACGTCCTCGGCCCGGCCGGCACGCTGCTGGTGCCCACCCAGACCGACGGCAACTCGACCACCTCCCGGGCCCACCTGGCGGCCGTCGCCGGGATGGACCGGGCGCAACGCGAGCGGTACGAGGCGGCGCTGCCGGGCTGGGACCGCCAGACCACGCCCTCGCAGCGGATGGGCGTGCTCGCCGAGTACGTCCGCTGTGCCCCCGGTGCGGTTCGCAGTGACCATCCCCAGACCTCGTTCGCCGCGCTCGGCCCTCGGGCCCGGCAGCTCACCGACGGCCACGATCTCACCTGCCACCTGGGAGAACGCTCACCGGTGGGTGGCCTGTACGCGGCCGACGGGCAGATCCTGCTGCTCGGCCTCGGTTACGAGGCGTGCAGCGCCCTGCACCTGGCCGAGTACCGGCTGCCGGTGCCGACGCCGGAGCGCGACTACCGCTGTTTCCGGCTCGTCGACGGCCGCCGCGTACGTCTCGACTTCCGCGGGCTCGACCTGGACGACCGCGACTTTCCGCGGGTGGGTGCCGCGCTCGACGGCACACCGATCGTCCGGCACGGGCGGGTCGGGCGGGCCCAGGCTCGCCTGCTGCCGGCGCGAGCCGCCGTGGACTTCGCGGTCGGCTGGTTCGCCGCGAATCGCCTGGCAGCGCAGCGTTGACGCGGGGACTACGCTGATGTTCCGGCCGCGTGGGGAGGGCGGAGGGGTGAGCACAGTGGACGCACCCTCCAGACTGCGCGCCCCGCTTTTCTTCATCAGCTATTCCCGGGCCCCGGTCGGCCGCGCCACCGGCAAACCCGCCGAGTACGTCTCCCGGTTCTTCGAGGACCTCTCCGTCCACGTCAGTGAGCTGGTCGGCCCGGTGACCGGAGTGGACGCCGGCTTTCTGGACAGCTCCATCGCCGGCGGTGAACGGTGGAGCCCGGAGCTGCTCCAGGCCGCCGGCACCTGCCAGGTCTTCGTCCCGCTGGTGTCCAGCGCGCTGCTCGGCAGTGACTGGTGCGGCCGGGAGTGGGACGCGTTCTCCCGCCGGACGATCGTCCCGCGGCACAGCTCCGCCTCGCCCCACGAGACGGCCATCGTGCCGGTCACCTGGTCGCCGACGAACGGCACGGCGCTGCCCCGGGTGCTCCGCGACATCCAACGGTTCACCCCGACCGCCGTGCCGGATCCCGACATCGCGGTGCACTACCAGCGGGATGGGGTCTACGGGTTGCTGACCATGCAGTGGGAGAACGCGTACCGGGCGGTGGTCTGGCGGCTCGCCCAGCGGATCGTGGCGATCCACCGGTCGTACGTGGTGCAGCCCTGGGTGCCGGCGAGCGTGGACGAGCTGTGCAACCGGTTCAACGAGGAGCCGGGATGAGCCCGCCGACGGACCGGCGCCGACCGGCAGCGCGCGGGACGTACTTCTTCCTCAGCTACGCCCACTCGGCACCCCCGCCGGGCGCCCGCGCCGACGCCGACGTCTGGGTCGGCCAGTTCTTCGCCGACCTGTCCGACGAGGTGCGGCGCCAGGCGCGACCGGTGGCGGGGATGCGGATTGGCTTCTTCGACCAGCACATCCCGTTGGGCGCCGACTGGAAGGCGGCTCTCGCGGAGGCGCTGGGCGACGCCGAGGTCTTCGTTCCGCTCTACTCGCCCGGCTACTTCAGTCGCCCGTGGGCGTTGGGGGAGCAGGAGTCCTTCCGGGCCCGGCTGGCCGCCGCCGGGTCGGCCCGGCTGGCCGCCGGCCACCTCACCCCGGTGCTGTGGATCCCGTTCCCACCGTGGGAGACGCATCCGGAGCTGGACGGCGCCCTGGACCTGGGCCGGGACGTCCCGGCATACGCCGAGGACGGCCTGCGGGCGTTCTGCATGCTGGCCTCCTACCGGGCACAGTACGAGCTTCTGCTGAGCCGCCTGGCCAGCCGGATCGTGCACACCGCCGAGCGGCGACCGCTGGGTCCGTCCCGCGCGCCGGGCCTCGACGAGGTCGTCCGCCCGGGGCCGACCGACCCGGACTTCGTCGTCGCCGTCCTGGCGCCGACCCGGGACCACCTGCCGACCGACCGCGACCCCGCCGGCTACGCGGCCAGCGGCCGGCTGTGGCGACCGTACGGGCGCCGCCAGGAGCTGCCCGCCGCCGAGTACGCGGCCAGCACCGCCGAGCGGCTCGGGCTGTCCGCCCGCACGGCGGACTTCGCGCAGGCCGCCGGGCTGCTCGATCGCCGACCGGCCGTGCTGCTTGTCGACCCGTGGATCGCGGCCTCGCCGGACGCCGCCGCGATCCTCTCCGGCCAGCTGCACGGCCTGCGGGAGTGGGTGGTTCCACTGGTGGTCACCGACGACGACGACACCCAGGACGCCAGCCGGTGGGCGACCGAGGTGACGCAACTGCTGCACGACGCCGGCCTGCCCCAGGTCAAGCGGGCGTGCAGCATGCCGGAGTTCGTCGACCTGATGCCGGCGCTGGTCACCGAGGCTCGCCGTCAGTTCCTCAAGTACGGCCCGGTGGTTCCCTTCGAACCGCCGCCGGAGCCGGTGCCGAGCCTGCGTGACGGCCTGCCGCCGGCCGGCTCGACCGTCACCCCCGATCCCGCGTCCACGCCTGACGATCCGGCCCCATTGCGTCCCCACGGAGAAAACCGATGAACAACGATCGCGAAGGCCAGGTCGTCACCTTCTACTCGTTCAAGGGTGGGACGGGCCGGACGATGGCGTTGGCCAATGTGGCCTGGATCCTCGCGGCCAGTGGCCGGCGGGTGCTCGTCGCCGACTGGGACCTCGAGTCACCCGGCCTGCACCGCTTCTTCCACCCGTTCCTCGACGCCGAGGCGATCCAGGGCACCAGCGGTGTGATCGACATGATCCGCGACTACGAGTGGGAGACCACCCGGGTCGACGACCGGCCGGACCGCTGGATGGAGCAGTACGCCCGGGTGGGGCGGCACGCCTTCTCGCTGCGCTGGAACTTCCCCGACGGCGGGGGTCTGGACTTCCTCTCCGCGGGCCGGCAGAACAGCGACTATGCCGTCTCGGTGAGCGGGCTGGACTGGGACAACTTCTACAACCGGCTGGGCGGTGCGCAGTTCTTCGAAGCGCTGCGGGCGGACATGAAGCGCCAGTACGACTTCACCCTGATCGACAGCCGGACAGGGTTGAGCGACGTCGCCGACATCTGCACACTGCACCTTCCGGACACGCTGGTCGACTGTTTCACCCTCAGCGACCAGGGCATCGACGGCGCGGCCCGGGTGGCGCACTCGGTACGCGACAGGTACCGGCGGCGTGACATCCGCGTCCTGCCGGTGCCGATGCGCGTCGACCAGGCCGAGAAGGAGCGGGCCGAGGCGGGTCGTCTGCTGGCCATGCGGCGGTTCGCCGGGTTGCCCGCGGGCATGACCGAGGCCGAGCGGCGGCGCTACTGGGCTGCCGTCGAGGTCCCGTACCGGCCGTTCTACGCGTACGAGGAGACACTGGCGACGTTCGGGGACCCGCCCGGCTCGCCGACGTCGCTGCTGGCCGCGTTCGAGACGTTGACCGGGATCCTCACCGACGGCGCGGTGACCGCGCTGCCGCTGATGGACGAGTCGGTGCGGGAGCGGGGCAAGGCCCGTTTCCGTCGACGCACCGAGGCGATCGACGACCAGATCGTGCTCCGGTGTGCGCCGGAGGACGCCATCTGGGCCGAGTGGCTGGAGCGGGTGCTCAGCTCGGCGGGGTTGCGGGTGGTGGAGCCCACGGCCGCCGTCGGGTCCGCGGGCACGCCCGCGCCGCGCACGCTGACAGTGGTCTCGCCGGCCTACGTGGCGACGCCGTCCGGCGGTCTGCCCGACCGGGACACCAGCACCGGTTCCACGGCGCTCGCCGTGTACGTCGCCGACCTGCGCCCGCTGGCGGAGTTCCCCTCCCAGAGCTCCACCAACCTGGTCAATGTGAGCGCGGCGACCGCCGTGGAGCGGGTGTTGCGGCTGGTCGGCCGGCCGGTGCCGTCGTCTGCGGACGGCCCGGCGGGCGGGAGCACCCGTTTTCCCGGCACCGAACCGTTGATCTTCAACGCCCCCAACCGGAACGCCCGGTTCACCGGCCGGGAGGACGACCTGGCCCAGCTGCGCGCGCAACTGCAGAGCGGGGGCAGCGCGGTGGTGCTGCCGGTCGCCCTCCAGGGCATGGGCGGCGTCGGAAAGACACAGGTGGCCCTGGAGTACGTGCACCGTTACAAGACCGCGTACGACGTGGTCTGGTGGATCGTGGCGGACCCGCCGCAGTTCGTCGACACCGCCCTGGCCGACCTCGCCAGCCGCCTCGGCATCCTCGCCGGGCCGACCGTGCCCGACACGGTCCGGTCCGTGTTGCAGGTGCTGGGCCGGGGCGAGCCGTACGAGCGGTGGCTCGTCGTGCTCGACAACGCCGAGGAGCTCGACCAGATCGAGCCCTTCCTGCCCCAGGGCCCCGGGCACGTCCTGCTGACCTCGCGCAACCGCGCCTGGGGTGACCGGGCGAACCCGATCCAGGTGGACGTCTTCAACCGCACCGAGAGCGTCGCGCACCTCGCCCAGCGGGTGCCCACGATCAGCGCCGAGGAGGCCGACCGGGTGGCCGAGGCGCTCGGCGACCTGCCGATCGCGGTGGCGGCGGCTGGCGCGTGGTTGGCCGACACCGGCACGTCGGTCGCCGACTACCTGCGGCAGATCGAGCGGCACGGCCCCAGCGCGCTCTCCGTCGAGGCGACCTGGGACCTGTCGCTGAACCGGCTGCTCGACCAGGCGCCCGCCGCGTACCGGCTGTTGCAGCTCTGCTCGGTGCTGGCCCCGGAGATCGCGCTGGAGCTGATCTACAGCGACGAGATGGCGGCGGCCCTCGTGCCGTTCGACCCGTCGGTGTCGGAACGGCTCGTCCGCGGTGCGCTGGTCCAGCAGATCAACCGGCTCGCCCTGCTCAAACTCGACGTCCAGGGCGGCCGGGTCCAGGTGCACCGGTTGTTGCAGGCGGTCGTGCGCGACCGGATGACCGACGACGAGATCGACGCGGCCCGACACCAGGTGCACCTGGTGCTGGCGGCGTCCCGGCCCCGCGGTGACGTGGACGACCCGACCACCTGGCCCCGGCTGCGGATGCTCTGGCCGCACCTGGAGGTCTCCGAGGCGTTGAACTGCCCCGACGAGTCGGTGTGTCAGCTGCTCATCGACCGGGTCCGCTACCTGTGGCAGCGCGGCGGTCTGGACCAGGCCGACGGGTTCAGTCAGGAGGTGGACGAGACCTGGTCCGCCCGGCTCGGCGACACGCACGAAGAGGTCGAGGCGTCCGCGCTGGGTCGACAGTTGCTGCACCTGCGCTTCAACCGCGCGAACATCCTGCGCAGCCTGGGCCGGTTCGACGAGGCCCGGGACCTGGACGAGGCGGTGCTGGCCGAGCAACGCCGGCTGCTCGGCCCGATGCACCCGCACAGTCTGATGACCGCCGGCAGCCTCGGCGGTGACCTGCGCGCGCTCGGCCGGTACGCCGAGGCGCTGGAACGGGACCGGTCCACGTACGCCTCCTGGCTCCAGGTGTTCGGCGAGGACCACCCCCGGACGTTGAGCGCGGCCAACAACCTCGCCGTCTCCTACCGGCTGGTCGGCGACTACCGGTCCGCCCGCAGGTGGGACGACGAGGTGCACCAGCGGCGGCGGCTGGTGCTCGGCCCCACCCACCCGTACACCCTGGTCTCCGCCGTGCGTCTGGGCAGCGACCTGCGGGAAGCCGGTGAGTACGAGCGGTCGGTCACCCTGCTGCGCACCGTGTACGACACGTACTGCGAGGTGCTCGGGCCGGACGACGGCCAGAGTCTCGCCGCGCAGGTCAACCTGGCGGTGTCACTGCGCAGCGCCGGCCGGGGAGCCGAGGCCGCGCCGATGTTCGAGACGGCCTACCGCGAGCTCGACGAACGCTTCGGACCGGACAACCCGGACACGGTGGCGTCCCGGTCGAGCCGTGCGGCGAACCTTCTGGCCGTCGGCGACGCGGCCAGGGCGTTCACGGAGATGACCGCCGTGAGCCAGGCGTACGAGGAACAGCTGCGCCTCGGCGCGGAGCACCCGCACACGCTGGCGACGCTGAGCAACATCTCCGCTGCTGAGCGCGCGCTCGGGCGCAGGTCGGATGCCCGTGCGTCGGCGGCCCGGGCCTCCGGCGAGCTGCGCAAGGTGCTCGGCCCCGACCACCCGCACACCCTTGCCGCGGACGTGAACCACGCGGTGTGCCTCGCCGAGGAGGGGGAGTGGGACTCGGCGCGGGAGCGACTGCGGGAGACCGCCGGTCGCCTGGCCACGGTGATCGGCGCGGATCACCCCGACACGCTGCGCTGCCGCGGTGATCTCTCCCTGGTGTCGAGGCGGGCCGGTGGCGAGGCCCCCGCCGAGGACGTCGGCGCGGTGGCGGACCGGCTGGCCGAGGTGATCGGCCCGGAGCATCCGACGGTGCAGACCCTGCGTGAGCGGCGGTTCGTCGTCCGGGTGATCGACCCGCACACGATCTGACCGGGGTTGGTCCGGCGGGGTGGGTCAGGTCCGCCTCGCCGGGCCGAGCACTGAACGACTGTCGGTCAGACCCGCGGGGTGGTCGCGAGGTCCGGCGTGGCCAGCCAGCTGAGGGTCTGCGGCAGGATCTCCACAGCGCCGAAGTGCGCGGCGCCGGGCTGCACCTGGACCTCGGCCCGCGAGATCCGCGAGGCGAGCCAGTGGGAGTGCTCCACCGGCGAGAAGCGGTCCTGCTCGCCGTGCCAGAGCCGGACCTCCGCGCGGATGGCGCTCAGGTCGAACCCCCAGCCACGCCGTATCGCCAGCACGTCGTCGATCCAGCCCTCGGGGCCGTGCCGCAAAGCCTCGGAGTACATGTCGGTCAGCAGTCGGCGGATCGCGACGTCGTCGACGACCCGGATGTCCTCGTCGGGCAACTGGGGGCGCAGGAAGTCCAGCAGCGTCATCGGGTCCCGCCGGGCCTCCTCCGCGCGGACCTTCAGGTTGAGCGTGAGCTCGGCCAGGTCCTCGTCGGCCTGCCCGTAGTCCTCCACGTTCGACTCGGCCATCCCGGCGTACCAGTCCAGGTCGGGTGCACCGGCCGGGGCGAGCCCCACCAGCACGGCGGCCCGGGTGACCCGGTCCGGCAGCAACGCCGCACAGGCCAGGGCGTGTGGACCGCCACCGGACCGGCCCACCACCGCGAACCGCTCGATGCCGAGGTCGTCGGCGATCGCCGCCACGTCGGCGGCGGCGTCGGCGACCCGCCGACCCTCGTGCCGGTCGGAGTCGCCGTAACCGGGCCGGTCGTAACAGACGAGGTGCACGCCGAGGCGGTAGACGACGATGCCCCGGGGCCGGGGGCCGCTGCGACTCCCCGGGGTGCCGTGCAGCAGGAAGACCGCAGGACCGTCCGGCGAGCCGGAGGTCTCCACCGCGAGGTGCCGCCCCTCCGGGGTGGTGACGGTGCGCTGTGCCGCATCTTGTCGCGTCACGGTTGGCCTCCCGCGGGTCGTCATGTGCTCCCCCGTGAATGGAGCCGCGCATTGTCGGCGCTGAGTGCAAAGCCCCCGAAACCGCCCAGAACACATTCTTGTTGTGCAGCGTACTGCCCGTCGTGGATGCCCGCTATGGGCCGCCGGGTCAATGCCGGTGGGTTGGGGCCGCCGAGCGGGCCGCTACCCTGGTAGCCCGAGGGGAAGGGGCACCAAGAGGGTGGCTAGGACCTACAACGTCGTGACGTACGGCTGCCAGATGAACGTGCACGACTCTGAGCGCATCTCCGGCCTGCTCGAACAGGCCGGCTACGTGCGCGCGGTGCCCGCCGACGACACCCCGGACATCGTCGTCTTCAACACCTGCGCCGTCCGGGAGAACGCCGACAACCGGCTCTACGGCAACCTCGGTCGGCTGCGCCCCGTGAAGGACAAGCACCCCGGGATGCAGATCGCGGTCGGCGGCTGCCTGGCCCAGAAGGACCGGGGCGAGATCGTCCGCAAGGCGCCCTGGGTGGACGTCGTCTTCGGCACCCACAACATCGGCTCGCTGCCGGTGCTGCTGGAGCGGGCCCGGCACAACGCCGCCGCCGAGGTGGAGATCCTGGAGTCCCTCGACGTCTTCCCCTCCACGCTGCCCACCCGCCGCGAGTCCACGTACGCCGGGTGGGTGTCGATCTCGGTCGGCTGCAACAACACCTGCACGTTCTGCATCGTGCCCGCGCTGCGCGGCAAGGAGAAGGACCGCCGTCCCGGCGACATCCTCTCCGAGGTGCGCGCGCTGGTCGACGAGGGCGTGCTGGAGGTGACCCTGCTCGGGCAGAACGTCAACTCCTACGGGGTGGAGTTCGGCGACCGGTACGCGTTCGGCAAGCTGCTGCGGGCCTGCGGTGACATCGACGGGTTGGAGCGGGTCCGGTTCACCAGCCCGCACCCGAAGGACTTCACCGACGACGTGATCGCCGCGATGGCCGAGACGCCGAACGTCTGCCACTCGCTGCACATGCCGTTGCAGTCCGGCTCCGACGACGTGCTCCGGGCGATGCGCCGGTCCTACCGCTCCGAGCGCTACCTGGGGATCATCGAGAAGGTCCGGGCGGCGATGCCGGACGCGGCGATCACCACCGACATCATCGTCGGCTTCCCGGGTGAGACCGAGGCCGACTTCCAGCGCACCCTGGACGTGGTCCGCGAGGCCCGGTTCTCCTCGGCCTTCACCTTCCAGTACTCGAAGCGCCCCGGCACCCCCGCAGCGACCATGGACGACCAGTTGCCCAAGCAGGTCGTGCAGGAGCGCTACGAGCGGCTGATCGAAACCGTCGAGGAGATCACCTGGGCGGAGAACAAGCGCCTGGTGGGCGAGACCGTCGAGGTGCTGGTCGCGGTCGGCGAGGGCCGCAAGGACGAGCGCACCGGCCGGATGTCCGGTCGGGCCCGCGACGGCCGGCTCGTGCACTTCGCGACCGACACCGCGGACGGGGAGTCGCTGGCCGACCAGATCCGCCCGGGTGACATCGTGCACACCACGATCACGTACGCCGCGCCGCACCACCTCAACGCCGACGGCGCGCCGGTGGCGCACCGGCGCACCCGGGCCGGCGACGCGGCCGAGGCGGGGCGCTCCCCGCGTACCCCCGGGGTGTTGCTCGGTCTGCCCACGATCGGCGCACCGCCGGTCGTTGCCGCACCGACCGCCGGCTGCGCCACCCACTGAGCACGCGAGGGCCCCTTGTCGTCGCACCACGACAAGGGGCCCTCGTTCAGACCGGCGCCGGCGGACGACCGACGCGGGAAGCGCCGGCCGTCCCGACAACTCAGCAGCTGGCGCCGTTGAGCTTTACCGTGCCCGGCGCGCTGGCGGTGCCGTTGGCGGTGAAGCCCACGGTGACCGACCCGCCCGCCGACAGCGACGGGGCGTGCCCCGGCGCGGCCGCGGTGATCGTCGTGCCGGACTGGGAGACCGTGGCGTTCCAGCCACTGCCCAACGTCACCCCGGACGGCCAGGTCCAGGTGACCGACCACGGGTTCACCGCGGCGGAGCCGGTGTTCTTCACTGTCAACTCACCCTGGAAGCCGCCCTGCCAGGCGTTGACCTGCCGGTAACTCACAGTGCAGGCGCCGGCGGGCGGGTCCGTCGGTCCGTCGGGCGGTGGGGTGGTGGTGCCGCCACCGGTCGGCGCGATCAGGTACGGCTGGAGGATCGCCTGCTTGGTGGTGTTGATGTTCGTCCAGTCGTCCAGCGCGATGCCGCCGGTGTCACCCGAGTTCGGGTTCCACGACCAGTAGGTGAAGGACATCCCGGTCACCCCGGTGCCGGTGTAGGCCATCAACTTCTCGAGCCACACCCTGTCCTTCGGGTCCGCCAGGGTGCTGCCGAACTCACCCATCATGATCGGCGCGATGTTCTGCTTGTACAGGTAACCCCAGTACTTGTCCCAGATGGCCGGCATGTTCGCCGGGTAGTCCGGGGCGTCGAACCAGCTCTGTCGGTAGACCGAGGTGGCGTACTCGTGCGGCGAGTAGACCAGGCGGTTCGCCACGTTCAGCCGTACCGGGAACTGACCGGCCTTGGACAGGTTGCCACCCCACCAACCACAGTCCTCGTCGTTGCTGGTGTCGCCGTCCCACACGTTGGAGAGGCCACCGCTGGGGCAGCTCACCCCCTCCACGAAGATCAACCAGTTGGGTTGGACGCCGAGGATCGCGTTACCGGCCCGCTCGGCGGCGAGCCGCCAGTCCCGGGTGGTGTCGCCGCAACCCCAGCACGCGCCGGTGGCCGCCGGGTTCGTGCCCTCGGCGTGCGGCTCGTTGTGCAGGTCCGCGCCGATCACCGTGGGGTTGCCCGCGTACCGCTGGGCCAGCATCTTCCAGTCGTTGATCCAGGTCGCCTCGGAAACCGTCGGCGTGTACCACAGCGGCGACTGCCCGGCCGCCGTCGGCCGGTGCCGGTCCAGGATGATCCGCATCCCCTTGCTGCCGGCGTAGTCGATCACCTTGTCCAGGATCTGCAACGGCGACAACCCGACCAGATCCGGGTTGACGAAGTCGTTGACCCCGCTGGCGGTCGCGCCCGGCTTCAGCGCGTCGTTCGAGTACGGCACCCGCAACGTGTTGTAACCCAGCCGGGCCATCGTGTCGAGCTGCCCCCGCCACGGGTTGTTCGACCACAGCCCGTGGAAGGTTTTGTTGTCGGTCTCCATGCCGAACCAGTTGATACCGGTCAACCGGACCGTGGCGCCGGTGCTGTCCACGATCTGATTGCCGCTGGTGTGCAGATAACCGGTGCCGGTGCCACCCGGCGCGGCGACCGCCGGACCGGTGCTGACCGCGACGGCGACGAGCGCGCCAGCCGCGGCGGTGGCGAGCGCGGCCAGCGCGCCGCCGAAAGAGGTGGGACGGTGCATGCGAGCTCCACTTCGGATGCCCGACGCCGCCGTCGGCGGCGCGGGCGGAAGACCGGGGGAGGCCGTCCGCCCGTCACGCTCCCTCAGGAGTACGCGCACAGCGCGGAACGACCCATGTCACGCGGACGTGGTCACTCGCGTAACGCACACCGACGATCCCCGACGACGTCGTACCGCCGTCAGCGCCCTCGCGTCGATGCCCGACCTGGCTCTGCCGCTCATTCTGATCAGCAGTCTTCAATGCGTCAACCAGCCGTCCGGCTGGCCCCGCCCACCGTCCCGCGCCCGTGTCCCGCGCCGGCCCCGCGCCCCGCGCTCGTCCCCCGCCCCGCGCCCCGGCAAGCCGGCAACTTCAGGGAAACTGCTGCCTCCGGTGGATCTGAGGCAGCAGTTTCGGGGAAGTTGCGAGGATCTTGGGCGAGGCGCGAGGCGCGAGGCGCAGGGCGCGAGGCGCAGGGCGCGAGGCGCAGGGCGCGAGGCGCAGGGCGCGAGGCGCAGGGCGCGAGGCGCGGGGGCCGGCCGCGAAGGCCTTGGACATGCGGGAGCCCCCGGTCCCCTCGCAGGGACCGGGGGCTCCGGAAGACGTCAGCTCAGCCCGCCTGCTCGGCGAGTTGGAGGAACTGCCGCTTGGCGGTGAGCGCCTGTTCGGCTTCCTTGATCCGGCGTGCGTCCCCGGCGCTCTGCGCCCGGGCCAGCCGGTCCTCGGCTTCCGCCACCTGCGCCCGCATCTGGGCGAGCAGCGGGTTGTCCTCCTTGGTGGTGCGGCGCCACGCCGAGTCCATCACGTCGCGGACCTTGTCGTCGATGGCGCGCAGCCGGCGCTCCAGCCCGGCAGCCGCCTCGCGGGGCACCCGGCCGGCCTCGTGCCACTGTGCCTGGATGTCCCGCAGCTTGGCCTGGGCGCCCTTCGGGTCGGCGTCAATGTCCAGCGCCTCGGCCTCGGCGAGCAGGGCCTGCTTGCGCTCCAGGTTGCCGCGCTGCTCGTTGTCCCGGGCGGAGAAGACCTCACTGCGCCGGCTGAAGAAGGCGTCCTGCGCACCCCGGAATCGTTCCCAGAGCTTCTGCTCGGCCTCCTTGGAGGCGCGCGGCGCGGCCTTCCACTGGGTCATCAGATCCTTGAGCTGGTTGGCGGTGGTGGCCCAGTCGGTGGATTCCTGGAGCTTCTCCGCCTCGGCGACCAGCTCCTCCTTGACGGTCTGCGCCTGCTTGCGCTGCGAGTCCAGGGAGGCGAAGTGGGCGCCCCGACGTCGGGTGAAACCGTCCCGGGCGGCGGCGAACCGCTTCCACAGCTCACCGTCGGCCTTCTTGTCGACCCCCCGGATGGTCTTCCACTCGTCGAGGATCTCCTTGAGCCGGTCCCCGGCGGTCTTCCAACCGGTGGACTCGGCAGCCAGCTTCTCGGCCTCCTCGACCAGCGCGGTCTTGCGGGCCAGGGCCTCACCGCGAGCGGCGTCCCGGGCGGCGCGCGCCTCACCGGCCTTCTCCTCGGCGAGGGTCGCCAGCTTGTCCAGGCGAGCGGCCAGGGCGTCGATGTCGCCGACGACGTTGGCCTCGGGGAGCGTGGCGCGGATCCGCCGGATCGTGCTCAGCGAGTGCCCGGCATCCGCCGCACCCGACTTGAGCCGCGCTTCGGTCAGATCCACCTCGGTGACCAGATCGGCGAAGCGGCGCGCGAAGTGTGCCAGACCTTCCTCCGGCGCACCCGCCTGCCAGGATCCGACCACCCGCTCACCCTCGGTGGTCTTGACGTATACGGTGCCGTCCGCGTCCACCCGTCCGAAGGCAGTCCAGTCGCTCATGTGCCCATCCTCGTTCTCCCGGCGTCGAGGGAATGGACCCCCGTCGCCGCCACGGCGCAGCCAAGTTGCTTCCGGCATTGTCACAGGTCTTACCCGGTCCGCGTCGAGCGCCTATCGCCGACCGTGACCATACGGTGTCCTAGGGGCCGAATGACCGGATCGGCGCGGAGACGCACCGGGGATTCCCGCTACGGTGAACGGGTGCCACTGGTCGCCGCCGCTGTCTGCCCGCATCCGCCCCTGCTCGTGCCGGAGGTGGCCGGCTCCGCAACCCCCGAGCTGGACGACCTGCGGACGGCCTGCGACACCGCCGTACGCCGGTTGCTGGCAGCCGACCCGGACCGCGTGGTGCTGCTCGGCACCGGTCCGGTGACCGGGCCGATCCGCCCCCCGGCCACGGGTTCCCTGCAGCCCTGGGGTGTCGACCTGGACGTGCCGCTGGTCCCCGGTCAGCCCGACCGGGGAGCGGTGCTGCCGTTGAGCCTGACCATCGGCGCGTGGCTGCTCGCCCGGCACGACGCGCGACTGCCGCTGACCGCCGCGCCGGCCCACACCGCGCCGGCCTCCGCCGTGCCCGTGTCCGCTGTGCAGGTGGCCGCTGACGCCGGTCTGGCCGAGCTTTCCGCGCTCGCCGACGAGGTGTCCGCCACGGGTGACCGGGTGGCGTTGCTGGTGCTCGGGGACGGGTCGGCCTGCCGGGGAGAGAAGTCACCCGGGTACGACGACCCGCGCGCCCTCCCGTACGACCAGCGGGTTGCCGGGGCGCTGGCCGACGCGGACCTGGACGTCCTGCTCGGCCTCGACCCGGTGGTGTCGGCGGAGCTGAAGGCCGCCGGCCGCGCGCCCTGGCAGGTGCTTGCCAGCGCGGCCCGCGCGGCCGGCGGGGGATGGCGCGGCGAGTTGCTGCACGACGCGGCCCCCTACGGTGTCGCCTACTTCGTGGCGTCCTGGGAGCGGGTGTGACCAGCGACGCGAGGGGCACTGCGGGGGGCACTGTCGTCGCGGTGGTCGGCCCGACCGCGGCGGGCAAGTCGGCGCTGAGCATCGCGTTGGCGCGCGCCCTCGACGGCGAGGTGGTCAACGCCGACTCGATGCAGCTCTACCGCGGTATGGACATCGGCACCGCCAAGTTGACCGTCGCCGAACGGGACGGGGTGCCGCACCACCTGCTGGACATCTGGGACGTCACCGAGCCGGCGAGCGTCGCGGAGTACCAGCGGCTGGCCCGCGCGGCGGTGGACGACATCCTGTCCCGGGGTCGGGTGCCGCTGCTGGTCGGTGGGTCCGGGCTGTACGTGCGGGCGGTGCTGGAGCGTTTCGAGTTCCCCGGCACCGACGCGGTGCTGCGGGAGCGGCTGGAACGCGAGTTGGCCGAGGTCGGCCCCGCGCCGTTGTACGCGCGGCTGCGCGCCGCCGACCCGGTCGCCGCGGACGGCATCCTGCCCGGCAACGGTCGGCGGATCGTCCGGGCCCTGGAGGTGATCGAGCTCACCGGCGCGCCGTTCACCGCCTCTCTGCCGCAGCCGACGCCGTATTACCCGTCGGTGCAGCTCGGCGTCGACCTGGACACCGGGCTGCTGGACGAGCGGATCGCCCTGCGGGTCGACCGGATGTGGGCTGACGGCCTGGTGTCGGAGACCCGCGAACTGGTCGGGCGGGGGCTGCCCGAAGGGCGGACGGCGAGCCGGGCGCTGGGCTACCAGCAGGTGCTGCGCATGCTCGCCGGTGAGCTGACCGAGTCGCAGGCGCACGACGAGACGGTTCGCGCCACCCGGCGTTTCGTCCGCCGGCAGCGGTCGTGGTTCCGGCGTGACCCGCGGATCCACTGGCTGGATTCGGCGACTCCGGACCTGATCGGGGCCGCCCTCCGTCTGGTGCCCGCCGAGACGCGATAATGGGGGCGTGGAGTTCACCAAGGGCCACGGCACCGGCAACGACTTCGTCCTCCTTCCCGACCCGGACGGTCAGCTCGACCTGACCCCGGAGCTGGTCGCGGCGCTCTGCGACCGGCGGCGGGGCATCGGCGCGGACGGCGTGCTGCGGGTGGTCCGCGCGGCCAAGCATCCGGAGGGCGCCGGGCTGGCCGGCGAGGCCGAGTGGTTCATGGACTACTGGAACGCCGACGGTTCGTTCGCCGAGATGTGCGGCAACGGTGCCCGGGTCTTCGTGCGCTACCTGCTCGACACCGGGCTGGCCACGCCCGCCGGCGCGGCGTTGCCGGTGGCCACCCGGGCCGGCGTCGTGCGCGCGCTGGTCGAGGGCGACGTGGTGTCCGTCGAGATGCGCCGCCCCCAGGTGTACGACAGCTCCGCCGCCACCCTCGGCGGGCTGACCCTGACCGGTGCGGTGGTGGACGTCGGCAACCCGCACCTGGTCTGCGTCCTGCCGGCCGGTGTGGAGTTGTCCGCGCTGGACCTGACGACCGCGCCCGGGTTCGACCCGGAGGTCTTCCCGAGCGGGGTGAACGTGGAGTTCATCGTGGCGGGCGACTCGGTCGACGCCACCGACGCGCACAGCCTGATGAGGGTGTACGAGCGTGGCAGCGCCGAGACGTTGTCCTGCGGCACCGGTGCCTGCGCGGTGGGCGCGGTGGCCCTGCGTGACGCCGGCCGGGACACCGGAGTGGTCGCCGTGGACGTGCCCGGTGGCCGCGTGACGGTCACGGTGACGGCGGACTCCTGCTGGCTGTCCGGCCCAGCCGTCCTGGTGGCAACAGGCGAGCTGGACCCCAGCGCCCTGCCCCGCCACCCGGGTTGATCAAGAGGTTTGTGTCAGGAACAACGCGGATCCTGACGCAAACCTCTTGATCAACAGGGGGAGTGCGTCAGGGGGTCGCGCTGGCGTTGGCCGCGATCTCGGGGAGGTCCGACGGGCCGGGGTCGGCTGCCGGAAGTGGGCTGGGGTTGTTCGCGGCGGCGCGGACGGCGGCGGCGACCGCCGGGGCGACCCGGGAGTCGAAGACGCTCGGCACGATCACCGTCGGGTTGATCTTGTCCTCACCGACCACGTCGGCGATGGCCCGGGCGGCCGCGAGGGCCATCTCCTCGGTGAACTCCTCGGCGTGCGCGTCGAGCATGCCGCGGAACACACCGGGGAAGGCGAGCACGTTGTTGATCTGGTTCGGCTGGTCCGAGCGACCGGTGGCGACCACTGCGGCGTGCTTGCGCGCCTCCCGGGGGTCGACCTCCGGGTCCGGGTTGGCGAGCGCGAAGACGATCGAGTCCTTCGCCATCTGGGCGATGTCGTCGCCGGTGAGCAGGTTCGGCGCGCTCACCCCGATGAACACGTCGGCACCCCGGATCGCACCCGGCAGGTCGCCCGAGTAGTTCTCCTTGTTGGTGTTCTCCGCCAGCCACTGCCACGCCGAGTTGAGCCCGGTCAGCCCGCGGTGCAGGGCGCCCTCCCGGTCGTACGCGATGATGTCGCCGACGCCCTGGCGCAGCAGCAGCTTCATGATCGCGGTGCCGGCCGCGCCGGCGCCCGAGACGACCACGCGGACGTCCTCGAGCCGCTTGCCGACCACCCGCAGCGCGTTGGTCAGCGCGGCCAGCACGCAGATCGCGGTGCCGTGCTGGTCGTCGTGGAAGACCGGGATGTCCAGCGCCTCGCGCAGCCGGGCCTCGATCTCGAAGCAGCGCGGCGCGGCGATGTCCTCCAGGTTGATCCCGCCGTACGCGGGCGCGATCGCCTTGACGATCTGCACGATCTCGTCGGTGTCCTGGGTGTCCAGCACCACCGGCCAGGCATCCACCCCGCCGAAGCGCTTGAACAGCGCCGCCTTGCCCTCCATCACCGGCAGCGACGCGGCCGGGCCCAGGTTGCCCAGGCCGAGCACCGCCGAGCCGTCGCTGACCACCGCGACGGTGTTGCGCTTGATGGTCAGCCGCCGGGCGTCCGCCGGGTTCTCGGCGATCGCCATGCAGACCCGGGCCACCCCAGGGGTGTACGCCCGGGACAGCTCGTCACGGTTGCGCAGCGCGACCTTCGAGGTCACCTCGATCTTGCCGCCGAGGTGCAGGAGGAACGTCCGGTCCGACACCTTGCGGACGTCCACGCCGTCCAGCGCGGTCAACGCGTCGACCACCTGATCGGCGTGGCCGGCGTCGGCGGTGTCGCAGGTCAGGTCGACGATCACGTGGGTCGGGTCCGAGTCCACCACGTCCAGCGCCGTGACGATCGCCCCGGCCTCGCCGACCGAGGTGGTGAGCCGGCCGATCGAGGAGGCGTCCGCGGTTACGGCGATCCGGATGGTGATTGAAAATCCGGCGCTCGGCAGTCGGGTGATGGCCACGGGATCCCTCCGTCACGGCTGTGCGGCCAGTCGGCCGCCGCCCGCATTTCTACCGGGTTGTCGAGTCCGACCAGCATTCGCCCCCACTTTTGGCGACCTTCACCATGGGCATATAGCAGGTGCGTTCGGCGTTGTGTCATGTCAGGATTACGTTCTACTTATCAAAACGGACAGGAGAACCGCTTGCGAGACCAGGAGAGCTTTGTCCCCGTCGAGGACGAGCTCGACGACGTCACCACCGGCGAGATGGAGCTGTCGGAGCGGCAGTCCCTGCGACGCGTCCCGGGCCTGTCAACCGAGCTCACCGACGTCACCGAGGTGGAATACCGCCAGCTGCGGCTGGAGCGGGTCGTCCTGGTGGGCGTCTGGACCGAGGGCACGATCGCCGACGCGGAAAATTCGCTGACCGAGCTTGCCGCGCTGGCCGAGACGGCCGGTTCGCAGGTGCTCGAAGGGCTCATTCAGCGTCGCACACGACCCGACCCGGCGACGTACATTGGCCGCGGCAAGGTCGACGACCTCGGCGCGGTGGTGCTTTCCACCGGCGCCGACACGGTCATCTGCGACGGTGAGCTGTCGCCGTCGCAGCTGCGCAACCTGGAGCAGCGCACCAAGGTCAAGGTTGTCGACCGGACGGCGCTGATCCTCGACATCTTCGCCCAGCACGCCAAGAGCAAGGAAGGTAAGGCGCAGGTCGAGCTGGCCCAGCTCCAATACCTGCTGCCCCGACTGCGCGGTTGGGGTGAGACGCTCTCCCGGCAGACCGGTGGTTCCGGCCGGGGCGGCGGCGCCGGTGGCGGTGTGGGTGTGCGTGGTCCCGGTGAAACCAAGCTGGAGACCGACCGGCGGCGTATCCGCCACCGCATCTCCCGGCTGCGCCGTGAGATCAAGAACATGCGGACGGTACGCGTCACCAAGCGTGCCCGACGCACCCGCAACTCGATCCCCGCCGTGGCCATCGCCGGCTACACCAACGCCGGCAAGTCGAGCCTGCTCAACCGGCTGACGGACGCGGGTGTGCTGGTGGAGAACGCGCTGTTCGCGACGTTGGACCCGACCACCCGTAAGGCCACCGCCTCGGACGGGCGGATCTACACGCTCTCCGACACGGTCGGCTTCGTCCGGCACCTCCCGCACCAGATCGTCGAGGCGTTCCGCTCGACGCTTGAGGAGGTCGCGGAGGCGGATCTGGTGGTGCACGTCGTCGACGGCACCCACCCGGATCCGGAGGAGCAGGTCCGGGCGGTGCACGAGGTGCTCGCCGAGGTGAGCGCCGACCGGCTCCCCGAGCTGCTGGTGGTCAACAAGACCGACGCCGCCGACGAGGACACTCTGCTGCGGCTCAAGCGGCTCTGGCCGGACGCGATCTTCGTATCGGCGTACTCCGGCAGGGGCATCGAGGACCTGCGCTCGGCGATCGAGGACCGGCTGCCGCAGCCGGCCGTCGAGGTCCGGGCGGTCCTGCCGTACGACCGGGGTGACCTGGTGTCCCGGGTGCACCGCACCGGTGAGGTGCTCAGCACGTCGCACCTGCCGGAGGGCACCCTGCTGCACGTCCGCGTCAGTGCGGAGCTGGCTGCGGAGCTGGCGCCGTTCGACGTCGCGCGGCAGGGCCAGGCGGCCGGCACCCGGTCCTGAGCCCCACGGCGTCATCCACCTGAAACGCGTGGCATGCGACACTGGCCGAATGCGCCGCGTTGTTTCCTCGGTCACGGTTGCCCTCGGCCTGCTCGGGGCAACCGTGGCGCTCGCCGGAGTCGCCGCTGCGGCCCCCGCGCCCGTGTCGTCGGGGCTGTCCGCTGCCGCTCCCGGTCAGAAGCGGTGCACGATCGTCGACGAGCGCCTGCGAGAGCTGTCCGGGCTGGTCGCGACCAAGAGCGGTTACATCGTCATCAACGATGGCACCGAGGTCCCGGCACGCAAGCGGGTCTTCTTCCTCGACAGCAAGTGCAAGATCTCGAAGGAGCCGGTCCGGTACTCCGGGCAGGGCCCCTTCGACACCGAGGATCTGGCTCTCTCCAAGGACGGCAGCACCCTCTGGATCGCCGACATCGGCGACAACGCCGACTCGAAGGAGCGCCGCAGCCGCATCGCGCTCTGGTCGATGCCGGTCACCGGCACCAAGCAGCCGACGCTGCACCGGCTCGCGTACCCGGAGGCCAAACCGCGCGACGCCGAGGCGTTGCTCATCGGCGACGACGGTAAGCCGCTCATCATCACGAAGGTGACCAGCGGCAAGGCCGAGATCTACACCCCGACGGCGGCCCTGAAGAGCGGCGACACCGACCCGGTGCCGATGAGCAGGGCCGGCGAGATCGAGCTGCCCAAGACGCAGACGGAGAACCCGCTCAACACGTTCGGTCGGATCGCCATCACCGGCGCGGCCCGGTCCCCGGACGGCTCCCGGGTGGTCCTGCGCACCTACGCGGACGCCTTCGAGTACGACGTGAGCGGCGGCGACATCGTCGGCGCGCTCACCACCGGCAAGCCCCGGGTGACGG
This sequence comes from Micromonospora zamorensis, assembly GCF_900090275.1. Taxonomy (NCBI): domain Bacteria; kingdom Bacillati; phylum Actinomycetota; class Actinomycetes; order Micromonosporales; family Micromonosporaceae; genus Micromonospora; species Micromonospora zamorensis. Next base: position 836,257 of record NZ_LT607755.1, read on the forward strand.
CGTTGGCCGACCCGTTCGGCGAGGCCATCAGCTACACGCCGGACGGGAAGTCGTTCCTGACCGTCTCCGACGCGGCCCGCTTCGCCGAGGACGAGCCCCTCGACATCCTCAGCTACACACCGTCCACCTCGACAGCGGTGCCACTCGCAGCGGCCGGCGGTGCCAAGCCGGCCGCGGCGAAGTCGTGGACCGACGGTCTGAGCCTCGACGACATCACCTACCTGGTCGGCGCCGTCGGGTTGATCGGCCTCCTGTTGGTCGGCGCCGGGATCATCGGCATCGTCCGGGCCCGCCGACGGCCGCCGGCCGCAGACGGGCCCGACTCGCCGGATCCGGATGGTGAGCCGTCAGGCCCACGTGCCGGTCGTGCCGCCGACGGGCCCGCGGGGCCCACCGGCCGGAAGAGCGGTGTCTACGGTGGTGGCGCGCCAGCGGGTGGCGCGGTCTACGGCGGTGCCGCGGGTCGCGGCGGCCCGGCCCCGGCGGGTGGTGCGGTGTACGGCGGCGGTGGTCGCCCGGCCGTCGCCGACGGTGGCTACGGCACGCCACGGCCGGAAGCCGGCAGCGGCGTGTACGGCGGAGGTCGTCCCCCAGCCGGCGGAGGTCGTCCCCCGGTCAGTGGTGGCGCTCGTCCTCCGGCCAGTGGTGGCGGTCGCCCCCCGGCTGCTGGTGGCGGTCGCCCACAGGGTGCTGGCGGTCGTCCGCAGAGTGGGGGCGGTCGTCCTGGCGGCGGTGTGTACGGCGATGGCGGCGGCCAGCCCGGCGCCGGTCGGGCGGAGCCGCCCCGGCGCGGTGGGCAGGAACCCGACCAGCGGGGCCAGCGGCCCGGCCGCCGGCGTGACGACGACGGGCCCGTCGATCCGTACGGGCAGTATCCCGGGGGCGGCCGCGGCTATCGGGGCGACCGCTACTGATGAGCGTCGCCGCGCTCACGCGCCCCTGAACAACCAACGCGGGTAGCGCGCGCGCCTGAACAGCGGGCGTGGGTGGGCCGCGCTTCTGAACAGCGGGCGCGGGTGGGCGCCGTGGGCACCCACCCGCCGGCCGCTCAGATTCGGCGCAGGACCGCCACGACCCGGCCCATGATGGTGGCGTCGTCACCGGGGATCGGGTCGAAGGCCGGGTTCTGCGGCATCAGCCAGACGTGCCCGTCGCGCCGTCGGTAGGTCTTCACGGTCGCCTCGCCGTCAAGCATGGCGGCCACGATCTCGCCGGAGTCGGCGGTCGGCTGCTGCCGGACGACGACCCAGTCGCCGTCGCAGATCGCCGCGTCGAGCATCGAGTCGCCCTTGACCTGGAGCATGAAGACTTCGCCCTCGCCCACCAGCTCGCGGGGGAGCGGGAAGATGTCCTCCACGGCCTGCTCGGCGAGGATTGGCCCACCGGCGGCGATCCGACCGAGCATCGGCACGTACGCCGGGGTCGGCCGCTGCGCCCGGGACAGCTCGTCGTCGATGGCCTCGCTGGGAGCACGGACGTCCACCGCGCGCGGCCGATTCGGGTCGCGGCGCAGGAAGCCCTTCTTCTCCAGCTCCTTGAGCTGGTAGGCGACGCTGGACGGCGACACCAGGCCGACGGCCTCGCCGATCTCGCGGACGCTCGGCGGGTAGCCGTGCCGCTCGACCCAGGTGCGGATGAACTCCAGGATGCGACGCTGGCGAGCGGTCAGGTCGATCGTCGCCGGGTCGGGGAAGGCGCTGACCACCGGGGTGACCTGGCGCACGGCGGGCTGACCCGTCCGGCTGCGCGCGGCGCTGCGGCGTCGGGTGGTGGCCGGCGGGCCCGCCTCGGTGATCTGCTGCGGGCTCTTCGGCCGGCTGGCCCGGTCCTCGGTCACGTCCGTCCTCCCTGGTCGGCGCTGGGTGCCTCGTCGGCTCGTGGTGCGTGCGGTGGTGCCACGTTGTTCATGACCGTATAGGTGAGATCGGTCATTTTCAAACATCTGTACGACCTCTCACCGGCGTGTCGGGGTGAAAAAGCGCTCCGGTCGTACGGATGTTCTGATAAATGGTACGTCAGGTAGCACTGGTGTTCGATCATCGGCCGTTTTCCCTGTCACTCTGGCCCGCTGGCCGGTAACCCGGGCGGGGCGTTCGCGTTGGGTCTTCGGGCGTGCCGATGGTCGTGGATGACCGGATGGTCCGTGACGCGCCGGACACGCCGGTCAACTTGACCCGGCTTCCCCAGCGACATACGGTCAACCCCTAGATGTAGTAGTGACACGGGCGTAAGTTGCCCACAGGTTGGGTCCGACTACCGACCGCACTCCCGTAACGTCGATCACGGCGGGCGCCCACCGAGGGTGGCGCCGCCGTGGTGAGTCGTGCCCGGGACTGTCCGGTGTGGGCGCAGTTGATCATTTTTAGGAGGTGGGCGATGCGGTGTCCGTACTGCCGGCACGCTGACTCCCGGGTGGTCGACTCGCGGGAGGCCGACGACGGCCAGCTCATCCGACGGCGGCGTTCCTGCCCGGAATGCGGCAAGCGGTTCACCACCGTCGAGGAGGCGGTCCTCGCTGTCGTCAAGCGCAGCGGGGTGACCGAGCCGTTCAGTCGTACGAAGATCATCGGCGGGGTGCGCAAGGCGTGCCAGGGCCGGCCGGTGGACGACGACTCACTCGCGCTGCTCGCGCAGCGGGTGGAGGAGACGGTCCGGGCCAAGGGGGCCGCCGAGATCCCCAGCCACGACGTGGGCCTGGCGATCCTGGGCCCACTGCGCGACCTGGACGAAATCGCCTACCTGCGGTTCGCCAGCGTCTACCGCTCCTTCGACTCACTCGCCGACTTCGAGCGCGAGATCGAGACGTTGCGGGCCGCGGCGCGCGCCCGGGGGCAGGGCAGGGCCGATGCGGTTGAGGCCGCCGGCCGTACCAGCTGAATCTTCACAGTTTTTCAAGAGATTGGGACGCGCGGTGGGTGACCGCGCAGACGAGGGGGGCGACGGCGTGACAACTAGCCGTTCACGAAACAAGGCAGGCGCGGGGCTGAAGATCGAGCGGGTGTGGACGACCGAGGGGGTCCACCCGTACGACGAGGCCACCTGGGAGCGCCGCGACGTCGTGATGACGAACTGGCGGGACGGCTCGATCAACTTCGAGCAGCGGGGGGTCGAGTTCCCGCAGTCGTGGAGCGTCAACGCGGCCAACATCGTGACCACCAAGTACTTCCGGGGCGCGGTGGGGACCCCGGAGCGGGAGTGGTCGCTCAAGCAGCTGATCGACCGGGTGGTCACCACCTACCGCACCGCGGGCGAGGAGTACGGCTACTTCGCCAGCCCGGCCGACGCCGAGATCTTCGACCACGAGCTGACCTGGATGCTGCTGCACCAGGTGTTCAGCTTCAACTCGCCGGTCTGGTTCAACGTCGGCACGCCGTCGCCGCAGCAGGTCAGCGCCTGTTTCATCCTGGCCGTCGACGACTCGATGGACTCGATCCTCGACTGGTACAAGGAGGAGGGGCTGATCTTCAAGGGCGGCTCCGGCTCCGGGGTCAACCTGTCGCGGATCCGCTCGTCGCGTGAGCTGCTCTCCTCCGGCGGCACCGCCTCGGGCCCGGTCAGCTTCATGCGGGGCGCCGACGCCTCCGCCGGCACCATCAAGTCCGGCGGCGCGACCCGCCGGGCGGCCAAGATGGTCATCCTCGACGTGGACCACCCGGACATCGAGGAGTTCGTGGTCACGAAGGCGCGCGAGGAGCACAAGATCCGCGCCCTGCGCGACGCCGGGTTCGACATGGACCTCGGCGGCTCCGACATCGTCAGCGTGCAGTACCAGAACGCCAACAACTCGGTCCGGGTCTCCGACGAGTTCATGTCGGCGGTGGAGACCGGCGGCGGCTTCGACCTGCGCGGTCGGCTGGACGGCTCGGTGATCGACACCGTCGACGCAAAGAAGCTGTTCCGCACCATCTCCCAGGCCGCCTGGGAGTGCGCCGACCCGGGCCTGCAGTACGACGACACGATCAACGACTGGCACACCTGCCCGGAGACCGGGCGGATCACCGCGTCGAACCCGTGCTCGGAGTACCTGCACCTGGACAACTCCTCGTGCAACCTGGCCTCGCTCAACCTGATGAAGTTCCTCCGCGCCGACGGTGGCTTCGAGGTGGAGAAGTTCGTCAAGTCCGTCGAGTTCGTCATCACCGCGATGGACATCTCGATCTGCTTCGCGGACTTCCCGACCGAGAAGATCGGTGAGACCTCCCGCGCCTACCGGCAGCTCGGCATCGGCTACGCCAACCTCGGCGCCCTGCTGATGGCCACCGGCCTGCCGTACGACTCGGACCAGGGCCGCTCGGTCGCCGCGTCGATCACGTCGCTGATGACCGGCACCGCCTACCGCCGTTCCGCCGAGTTGGCCGGCGTCGTCGGCCCGTACGACGGCTACGCCCGCAACGCCGAGCCGCACAAGCGGGTCATGCGCAAGCACGCCGCGGCCAACGACGAGATCAAGCCGACCAGCCCGGTGGCCACCGCGATCGTCCGTGAGGCGACCAAGCAGTGGACCCAGGGCAACAAGATCGGTGACAAGTTCGGTTGGCGCAACGCGCAGGCGAGTGTCCTCGCCCCGACCGGCACGATCGGCTTCATGATGGACTGCGACACGACCGGCGTTGAGCCGGACCTGGCGCTGGTCAAGTTCAAGAAGCTGGTCGGCGGCGGCTCGATGCAGATCGTCAACCAGACGGTTCCGCGCGCCCTGCGCAGCCTCGGGTACCCCGAGGAGCAGGTCGAAGCGATCGTCGAGCACATCGCCGACCACGGCCACGTGGTGGACGCCCCCGGCCTCAAGCCGGAGCACTACCCGGTCTTCGATTGCGCCATGGGGGAGCGGACGATCGCCCCGATGGGTCACGTGCGGATGATGGCGGCCATCCAGCCGTTCGTCTCCGGCGCGATCTCCAAGACGGTCAACATGCCGGAGGCGGCCACCGTCGAGGACGTCGAGAAGATCTACTTCGAGGGCTGGAAGCTCGGCCTCAAGGCGCTGGCGATCTACCGGGACAACTGCAAGGTCGGTCAGCCGCTCTCGGTCGCGAAGTCCAACAAGGCCACCGAGCCGGCCGCCGTCGAGGCCGCGCCGGTCGCGGTGGAGAAGGTCATCGAGTACCGGCCGGTGCGTAAGCGCCTGCCGAAGAAGCGCCCGTCCGAGACGGTCAGCTTCTCCGTCGGAGGCGCCGAGGGCTACCTCACCGCGTCGTCCTACCCGGACGACGGCCTCGGCGAGGTCTTCCTCAAGATGTCCAAGCAGGGCTCGACCCTGGCCGGGGTGATGGACGCCTTCTCGGTGGCCATCAGCATCGGTCTGCAGTACGGCGTGCCGCTGGAGACGTTCGTCAGCAAGTTCACCAACATGCGCTTCGAGCCGGCCGGCATGACCGACGACCCGGACGTGCGGATGGCGGCCTCGGTGATGGACTACATCTTCCGTCGCCTGGCGCTGGACTTCCTGCCCTACGAGCGCCGCGCCGAGCTGGGCATCTTCACCGCTTCGGAGCGGGCCGCCCAACTGCGGGCCGAGGCCGACGCGGAGGCCGCCGGCGTCACCGGTGCCGAGCTCACCGCGATGGCGTCCTCGGCGCCCGTGGAGGCCCCGGCCAAGTCGGAGGCCGTCGCGCAGCCGGCCCAGGAGATGGCCGACGTGGCCGCCGCCAAGCCGGCGCCGAGTGTGGGTTCCAGCACCGAACTGCTGGAGGCCGTGATCGGCAAGGCCGCCGACGCACCGCTCTGCTTCACCTGCGGCACGAAGATGCGCCCGGCCGGCAGCTGCTATGTCTGCGAGGGCTGCGGTTCCACCAGCGGCTGCAGCTGACGTACGAACGCGAGATCCGCGAGCGCGGCAGGGATCCCCTGCCGCGCTCGCGGCGTTTTTTGATCGACTCGCGTTCCAGGAAACCGGTGCATCAACCTCGCCAGGACACCCCGACTTCACGAAACCCGAGTCGATCATGCGGCCGCAGCACTCCAGGAGGCGGGTGAGGCAGCGCACAGGAATGGGGGCTGAATTGCCGAGGAACGGGCTGCGACGATGAGGGCATGACGACCGCCGAGGCGTACGCGGAGTTCGGCAGGCGTGAGGCGCGCGGGGTGTCGCCCACCTATGAGCGTCTGTCGCATGCCGTCGCCGACGACGATGCCCTGCTCGCCCTGCTGGATGCGCTTCCGCCGGCCAAGCGGCAGCCCAACCTGTTGTTCAGTGTCGTCCGCTGGCTCGGCGGCCCGGTCGACGACAGGGCCGCCTTTCACGATTTCACTGTGACGCACTGGCCCGCCGTCAAGGCGGAGCTGCTCACCCGGGCCACCCAGACGAACGAGAGCGGCCGGTGTGCGGTCCTGCTGCCGGTGCTCGCCGCGCTGCCGCAACCCCTCGCCCTGCTGGAGGTCGGCGCGTCCGCCGGGCTCTGCCTCTACCCCGACCGGTACGCGTACCGCTACGGCGAGCACCAGGTCGGCTCCGGCGAGCCGGTCCTGGAGTGCGCGGCCAACGGTCTGGTGCCGCCGACCCGCGTACCCCAGGTGGTGTGGCGGGCCGGCCTGGACCTCAACCCTCTCGACGTGACCGACCCCGGCGACGTGTCCTGGTTGGACGCGTTGATCTGGCCGGAGCACGCGCACCGGCGGGCCCGGCTGCGCGCCGCTGCGGCGGTCGCCGCGGCCGACCCGCCGCTGCTGCTCCGCGGCGATCTGGTGGACGACCTGCCGGCGCTGGCCGCCCGGGCACCGGCCGACGCGACGCTGGTGGTCTTCCACACGTCAGTGCTCTACCAGGTGCCGCCGCCGCGCCGGGAGGAGTTCGTCCGGCTGGTCCGTGAGCTGCCCGGTCACTGGATCGCGAACGAGGCCCCGGAGGTGCTGCGGCACGACGGGCTGCCCGACCCGCCCGACGATGCCATGCACAACGTCCTCGCGTTGGACGGCAGGCCGTTGGCCTGGGCCCGGGGCCACGGCCAGGCGATGACCTGGTTCGGGTGACGCCGTGAGTCGGCTCAGCGGGCCGGTTCGGGCATCCGGGCGCGTAGGGCCTGGATGAACCACTCCGCCGCCGGGGCGACCGCGTCGCCGGTCGACCAGCCGTTGAGCACCGACAACAGGTCGACATAGCGGTCCCGGCGGGGATCGTTCGCCACGGTCAGTCGGTCGAGCAGCCGCTGGCGCAGGTCGGCGTCGTCCGGGCGCCCCCGCAGACGCGCGTACCGGTCGATGACCCTCGCGACCACGGCATCCGCCTCGGGAGCGGTCGGATCGAGACCGGCCGCCAGGGCGGGGGCCACCGCGTCCCGAACCACCGCGACGGCGTCCGGGCGGGGCAGTCCCGGGACGTCGTGGTCGGCGGCGTGCTGGCGCGCCAACCGTCGCATGCTCGCCAGGAAACTGGCGTCCTGGCACAGCTCGGCCAGCTCCAGCCACGCCTCGACCTGCTCGGTGCTGGGCTCGTCGGGCAGGCTCGGTGTCATCGACACGACGACACCGGGCGAGGTGGGCTGGTCGCGCAGACCAGCGAAGACGGTGTTCAGGAAGTCACCCACCAGGTGCCCCCGCTCGCGCGTGGTGAGCTGGGCCAGGCGGTGCAGGTCGTCCACCTCCGCCGGGCCCGCCCCGCGCCTCGCCGCGACGGTGAGCACCGCCTGGCGCAGCCGCAGCACCCGGATCTGCACCGCCAACGCCTCGGCGTGCGCGGCGGCCACCTCGGGCAGGGTCACCTCGCGGTTCACCACGCGACGAACGGTGGCCAGGTCCACGCCCAGCTCGCGCAGGGTGCGGACCAGTTCCAGTCGGGCGACCGCCTCGGCGTCGAACAGGCGGTAGCCGGCGGGGCTCCGGTCGGTGGGCGGCACGATTCCCCGGTCGGCGTAGTACCGGATCGTCTTGACGCTCAGGCCGGTTCGCCCGGCCAGGTCGCCGATCGTGTACAGCGGTTTCCCGTTCATGTCCCCACCCTGCTGTCTCCCCCCGCTGGAGACTCAACCCGACACCGGCGACAGGCGCATTCGACTCGCTCAGACCCCTCCCTGGCACTGTTGTGTCCTCCGGCCAGACGTCGGCGGTGGGTCGCGCAACCCGTCCCGGACAGGGCATAGTGGCCCGCGGTGCCATCGACCGGTGTTGCCTGCTCTTGCAGAAGGTGGTTGGAAGTGACGACGCGCTTATGTGTCCGATGGACCCGGGCGGCCGCATTGATCACGCTGATCGGGGGGACGTTCGCGGTGTCGGCGGCGCCCGCGACGGCCGCCCCGCAGCCCGTCCGGATCCTGAGCGTGTCGGCGGAGAACGTGAAGCCCAACGAGACGGTGCGCGTGCGGTTCAGCGTCACCAACACCGGCAGCAGGGCCGAAACGGCCATCGTGGTGGTCGGCGGCGGCCTGCGATGCACCTCCGGATGCCGGGCAGAGCCGAAGCTGGGACCCGGCCGGAGCCAGACCTTCGACACGACGCTCGTCGCCCCCGCAGCTCGTCCGAATGAGATCACCGGCCTCAACATCTCAGTCGCCGTGCGGCTTGCCGGGCAGAACAGCTATGACCACAGGACCGTCTACGTCCACGGCCCGGGTGCGTCGCCATCCGGCGGGGACAAGCCGGCAGCCGGGGTGAAAAGTGTCTCCGGTCGGGTCCGCGACGCCAGCGGAAAGGTAATCGGCGGCGTGAACCTGACCATCACGGACAGCGCCGGGCACGAATACCGGACGACCACCAACCGCAGCGGCCAGTTCTCGATCACGTCGAGCGACGGCAAGCCGATCGCCGAGGGCACCATCACCGTCCGCGCGACCATGGACGGCTACGGCACCGCTCGCACGACCGTACGAGGCACTGCCGGTGACGTCGCGACAGTGGGGCTGACCCTCTCGGCGGTGGCAGCGCCCACCAGGACGTCGCCGTCGCCCGCCGTGGAGGCAAGCCCTCTCGCCGCTGAGGAGGTGGGCGAGGAGACCCCCGCTGCTGCGCTGCCCACCCTCAAGGCCGTCAGCGAGGAGGGAAGCAGTTCGTTGCCCTTCCTGCTCCTGGGTGGCCTGCTGGTCGCCGCGGGCGTGGGCGCGCTCGCACTGGTGGTGATGCGCCTGAGGAACACACCGGACGCTGTCGCGGAGTCCGGTGTTGCCTCGACGCCCCAGCTGTTGGCGCCGGCCGGTGGGAGCATGACCGACGCCCCGACAGCGGTACTGCACCTCGGGCCGGTGCGCGGGTTCCCGGGTTCGTACGGCGCGCCCCCGCAGGGTGGCATCCACCAGAACGACTACCGGGGCTGAAAGCGCAGGAACGTCGAGACCGTGGCAGTGAATCTGTCGGCGTCGTCAAGCCACGGGTAGTGCCCCGCGCCCGGCTGCACGACCAGTTCGGCGCCCGGTGCCAGCTCCGCGAGTTGGGCGACCAGGCCGGGCGGGGCGCCGAAGTCGACCTCACCGGCCAGCAGCAGCACCGGGCCCCGGTGTGCGGCGAGCGCGGCGCGGGTCGCCGGCGGATCGAAGGCGCCCTCGGCGCCGAAGACCCGGGCCGCGTCCTGGTTGCGCTGGCCCGGCTCCGCCGCCTGGTGCGCGCGGGCGGCCGCGTCCCACCGGCCGTAGAAGAACGGTGCGATCGCCTGCCAGGCATCCGCGGTCGCCGGACCGGACACCATCGAGTCCAACGCCGCCGCTGCCGCCGGGTACCACGACTCGCCGGCTCGGACCCGGGTGACCTCCCGGCGCAGCGTGGCGGTCGCCTCCAGGCCGAGAGCCCGCGTGCTCGGTGTGATCAGCGCGAGCCGGCCGATCCGCTCGGGATGGCGGGTCGCGTACCCCAGGGCCAGGTTGGCGCCGGCGGAGTGCGCGAGCACGTCACACCGGTCGAGGCCCAGGTGTCGGCGTAGCGCCTCGACGTCGTCGACCATCTGGTCGCAACGGTAGGTGGAGACGTCGGCCGGTACGGCCGACCGACCGGTGCCCCTCAGGTCGAGGACGACCAGCGTCCGGTACGCGCCCAGACCGCCGAGATCACCGAGGTACGCCGAGTCCCGCATCGGCCCGCCCGGCAGACAGACCAGCGGGTCGCCCGCGCCGATGCTCCGGTACGCGAGTGTGGTGCCGTCGGGCGCGGCGAAGGTGGCCATGGGTACACCCTCCCAGGGCGGTTGGGACGTGCGCTTCCCTAGACTGCCTCGGTGAGCGGAGAGCGACGACCCCTGGCCGACCGGCCGCTCACCGAGCCGCACCCGTCCCGGCTGTCGCCGGAGCACCCCGACCGGGCCCGGATCCTCGCCGCACACGATGCCGCGCTCGCCGCCGGGGAGGCCGGCTATCTCGACCCGCAGAGCGGGTTGTTCGTGCTCAGTGCCGGCTTCCTGGCCCGCCGTGGCACGTGCTGTGGACGCGGCTGCCGGCACTGCCCGTACGTGGATGATCCACAGTCCGGATAGGCGCGGGCAGATCGGCGGAACGAGGGCTTCCGCCCGCCACCGACACGCCGTACGGTGTCCGACGGACACCTGGCGGGCACCTTCCGCCGTCGGTCGGCGAGAGGGTGGAACGTGCGCGGGCGGATCGTGGTCGCCGGGGTGGCGGGGCTGCTGGTGAGCGGCTGTGCTGCCGAGGCCGAGCCGGTTGCGGTGCCGCCGCCGGTGCCGATCGCCGTGGACGTGGCGGCGGCCTCCTCGGGTGGGGCCTGCCGGCTGCTGGACTTCACGGTGATCGAGCAACTGGTCAAGGTGCGCTTCGACGTGGCGGCGGCCAGCGAACAGGGCGACACGCACACCTGTGTGGTGCGGGCCAGGAACGCGACGCTGCCGGAGCTGACACTGAGTGTGTCCGAGACCACGATCGACAAGGCCACCTTCGCCGCGGATGTGGTGCCCGACAAGGCGGCGAAGGTCACCGGGTTGGGTCTGCAGGCGTACCGGCGGACGACCGCCGCGGCGAGCGGGCATGGGCCGGTCGCCGAGGTGGGCTGGCTGGCCACCGACGGACGGTTGGCCACGGTGAGTTGGACAGCGGCCCGTGGCGGCGAGCGCTCGGCGGCGGAGAAGCTGACCGGCGCCCTGGCCGCGCTGGCGAAAAAGGTGGACACCCGGGCGTTGTGACGCCCGGGTGTCCGGTTGATCAGTTGGCGGCGACTCAGCTCGCGGCGACGAAAACCCGGGAGGCGACCTCGCGGGGCAGCCGCACCCGGTCCCCGGAGCGGTCGATCGAGACGCCGTCGCGCTCCTGTGCCACGGTCACCGTGGCGCCCGGGTCGACACCGGCGGCGTGCAGCTGGCGCAGCACGTCGGCGTCCTTCTGCACGCTCTCGCAGATCCGGCGCACCACGACCGACCCGGAAAGGCCGGGGAAGGCCAGGTTGCGCTCACCCTCGGCGGCCTCGGTGGCCTCCGCGGCCGGTGAGCCCAGCTCCTGAAGCCCTGGGATCGGGTTGCCATATGGGGAGCGGGTCGGCCGGTTGAGCAGGTCGTACACCCGCTTCTCCACCGCGTCGCTCATCACGTGCTCCCAGCGGCAGGCCTCCTCGTGGGCCTCCTCGTAGGGCATCCCGATGACGTTGACCAGCAGCAGCTCGGCGAGGCGGTGCTTGCGCATCACCGACACGGCGCTGCCGCGACCCTGGGCGGTGAGCGTCAGGTGCCGGTCTCCCTCGACGGTGAGCAGGCCGTCGCGCTCCATCCGGGCGACGGTCTGGCTCACGGTGGGGCCACTCTGCTGCAGCCGTTCGGCGATCCGGGCACGCAGCGGCGGCACCCCCTCCTCTTCCAGCTCAAGGATGGTGCGCAAATACATTTCGGTCGTATCGACCAGGTCGTGAGACTTCATAAGGTCAGCGGCCCTCCGATGCACGATGCTACCTCGGGTGTTGGCCCGCCGGCCGCCGCCGAACCGTGAGCCCTCGGCCCGAATGGTGTTGGATGGTCGCCATGTCCGGTACCCAGGAGCCGCTGGTCGAGGTCGATCGGCTCGCCGCCGAGCTCGACGACGCCGATCCGCCCACCCTGCTCGACGTCCGCTGGCGGCTCATCGGCCCACCCGGCCACGACGACTACCTCGCCGGTCACCTGCCCGGCGCGGTCTTCGTCGACCTGGACACCGCGCTCTGCGGGCCGCCCGGCGTCGGCGGTCGGCACCCACTGCCCGACCCGGCCGCGTTGCAGGCCGCGTTGCGGGCCGCCGGCGTCCGCGCCGGTCACCCCGTTGTGGTGTACGACGGTGGCGACGGCCTGGCTGCCGCCCGGGCCTGGTGGACGTTGCGCTGGGCCGGGCACCGGCCGGTGCGCCTGCTGCACGGTGGCTTCCCGGCCTGGGTCGCCGCAGGCCTGCCGGTCTCCACCGACGCGCCCGCCCCGACCCCCGGCGACATCGTCGTGCGTCCCGGTGATCTTCCGGTGCTCGACGCGGGGCAGGCCGCGGAACTGGCCGCCGCGGACGACGCGGTGCTGCTCGACGTGCGGGCGGCACCGCGTTACCGGGGCGAGGTCGAGCCGATCGACCCGGTCGCCGGGCACGTGCCGGGAGCGGCGAACCTGCCCGCCGGGGAGTACGTCGGCCCGGACGGGTGCTTCCCGGCCGCCGATGTGCTGAGCGAGCGGTTCGCCGCCGCCGGCGTCACCGGGGCGCGGGCTGTCGGGGCGTACTGCGGCTCCGGGGTGACCGCCGCGCAGGCGGTGCTCGCGCTGCACCTGGCCGGTCGCACGGACGCCGCGCTCTACGTCGGTTCGTGGAGCAACTGGGTGGCCGATCCGACCCGGCCGGTCGCCTCCGGGCCGACTTCCGACCGCTGACCAGCGCGTGCGGTGGGCCGACGAAGGTCCTCGTGCGACGATGGGCTCATGTCCGACGACACTGTGGTGGTGTGGGACGAGTCGCTGCTCGCCTACGACATGGGTGACCATCCGCTCGATCCGGTCCGGGTGGAGTTGACCATCGCGCTCGCCCGCGAGCTGGGCGTCCTGGATCGCCCCGGGGTGCGCATGGTCAAGCCGGAGCCCGCCGACGACGCCGCGCTGACCCGGGTGCACGACCCGGCCTACCTGGCAGCCGTGCGTGCCGCGCCGCGCGATCCGCTCTTCGCCGGGTACGGGCTGGGCACGTCCGACAACCCGGTTTTCGAGGGGATGCACGAGTCCAGCGCGCTGATCGCCGGTGCGACGATGGCTGCCGCCGAGGCGGTCTGGCGCGGTGACGCACGACGGGCGGTGAACGTGGCCGGTGGCCTGCACCACGCGATGCCCGCCCGAGCCTCCGGCTTCTGCGTCTACAACGACCCTGCGGTGGCCATCGCCCGGCTGCTCGACCTGGGCGCCGAGCGGGTCGCGTACGTGGATGTCGACGTGCACCACGGCGACGGTGTGCAGCAGATCTTCTGGAACGACCCCCGGGTGCTCACGATCAGCCTGCACGAGACCCCGCTGGCGCTCTTTCCGGGCACGGGCTTTCCGGACGAGACGGGTGGGCCGGGCGCGCAGGGCAGCGCGGTCAACATGCCGCTGCCGCCGGGTGTCGAGGACCGCGCCTGGCAGCGGGCGTTCCACGCCATCGTGCCGTCGGTGCTGCGCGCGTTCCGGCCGCAGGTGCTGGTCAGCCAGTGTGGCGCCGACGGGCACCGACTGGACCCGCTCGCCGACCTCAACCTGACGGTGGACGGCCAACGAGCCACCTACCTGGCGATGCGGGCACTCGCCGACGAGCTGTGCGACGGTCGGTGGGTGGCCACCGGCGGTGGTGGGTACGCCCTGGTCGAGGTGGTGCCCCGGGCGTGGAGTCACCTGCTGGCCGTGGCCACCGGTGACCCGATCGCCCCGGCCACGCTCACCCCGCTCGCCTGGCGGGAGCTGGTCGCCTCCCGTCGTCTGGGCCGGGAGGTGCCGTTGCGGATGACCGACGACGCGGACCCGTCGTTCGAGCCGTGGCAGCCGACCGGCGAGCCCAACGCGGTGGACCGGGCGATCGCCGCGACCCGCAAGACGGTCTTCCCGTTGCTCGGGCTCGACCCGTACGACCCGCGGGACTGAGCCGGGCCAGGGGAGGGCCACGCCGGTGACGACCGTGAGCCAACCGGTGGACGTGCTGCTCAGCGACGGCAGCACCGTCCAGTTGCGACCGATCGACCCGTCCGACGCGCCGGGCATCGTGGCGATGCACAGCCGTTTCTCCGAGCGCACCCGCTACCTGCGGTACTTCTCGCCGTACCCGCGCATCCCGGAACGGGATCTGATCCGGTTCGTCACCGTCGACCACCGCGACCGGGAGGCGTTCGTGGTGCTGGCCGGCGACCAGATCGTCGCGGTCGGCCGTTACGAGCGGCTCGGCCCGCAGGCCCCGGAGGCGGAGGTGGCCTTCGTCGTGGAGGACGCCTACCAGGGCCGGGGCATCGGCTCGGTGCTGATGGAGCACCTGGCCGACGCGGCCCGGCGCAACGGGATCATGAGCTTCGTCGCCGAGGTGTTGCCGGCCAACGGGACGATGCTGCGCGTCTTCGCCGACTTCGGCTACCAGGTCCAGCGCGAGTACGCCGACGGTGTGGTGCACCTGAGCTTCCCGATCGCGCCCACCGAGGCCACGCTGGAGGTGCAGCGCGGCCGGGAACACCGCACCGAGGCCCGTTCCATCGCCCGGCTGTTGGCCCCACGTGGCATCGCCGTCTATGGCGCCAGCGCCACCGGTCAGGGCGTCGGCGCCGCGGTGCTCGGGCACCTGCGCGACGGCGGCTTCACCGGCGTGGTGGTGCCGGTGCATCCGAGCGCGTCGACAGTGGCGGGGCTGCCCGCGTACCCCTCCGCGGTTGAGGCCGGGACGCCGGTGGACCTGGCGGTGGTGGCGGTCCCGCCGGGGGCGGCGACCGCTGTGGTCGCCGACGCCGCCGCCGCGGGGGTGCACGGCCTGGTCGTCATCTCGGCCGGCTTCGCCGAGGCCGGCGCCGAGGGCGCGGCCACGCAGCGGGCGCTGGTCCGCGCGGCGCACGCCGCCGGCATGCGGGTGGTCGGCCCGAACTGCCTGGGCGTGGCCAACACCGACCCGACGGTACGCCTCAACGCCACCCTCGCCCCGGCGCTGCCGCCGGCCGGTCGGGTGGGCATCTTCAGCCAGTCCGGCGCGTTCGGGGTGGCGCTGCTCGCCGAGGCGGACCGGCGCGGTCTGGGGCTGTCCAGCTTCGTCTCGGCCGGCAACCGGGCCGACGTCTCCGGCAACGACCTCCTCCAGTACTGGCAGGACGATCCCGGCACCGACGTGATCATGTTGTACCTGGAAACCTTCGGTAACCCGCGTAAGTTCGCCCGGCTGGCCCGGCGGATCGGCCGTGCCAAACCGGTCGTGGCGCTCGCCTCGCCGGCCCGCCCGGTCGGGGTCGGAGACACCGCAGGCCCGGACGAGGTGGCGGTGGCCGCGCTCTTCGCCCAGTCCGGGGTGATCCGGGTGGACACCGTGCCGGAGCTGCTCGACGTGGGTGTGCTGCTGGCCAACCAACCGTTGCCGGTCGGCGGACGGGTCGGTGTGGTCGGCAACTCCTCGGCTCTGACCGGGCTGGCCGCCACCGCCTGCGTCGGGCACGGCCTCACGGTGGCCGACGGTCATCCCCGCGACGTCGGGCCGAGCGCCGGTGCCGCCGAGTTCGCCGCCGCTCTCGCCGAGACGGCCGCCGACGAGGGGGTGGACGCCCTGGTGGTGGTCTTCGCCCCGCCGCTGCCCGGGCAGCTGACCGATGTGGACGCCGACGTGACCGCCGCGCTGCCGGCCGCCCTCGCGCTGGGCAAACCGACAGTGGCGACGTTCCTGGTCGGCCGGCTGCCGCCGGGAGTGCCCGCGTACGGGGGCGTGGAGGAGGCGGTGCGGGCGCTCGCCCGGGTGCACCGGTACGCCGAGTGGCTGCGCCGCCCGCCCGGGGTGGCACCCGAGTTGCCCGGCATCGACCGGGCCGCCGCGCAGGCCGCGCTCCGCGCCGACGGCACCGACCCGGGGGCGCTGCTGGCCGCGTACGGCATCGACGTGGTGGCCTCGGTGCCCGTCGACTCGGTCGGCGCGGCGGTGGACGCGGCGACGCGGCTGGGGTTCCCGGTGGCGCTGAAGGCGGCGGATCCCGGGCTGCGGCACCGGGTCGACCTAGGCGCGGTCCGGCTCGACCTGCCCGACGAGCCGACCCTCCGCCGGGCGTACGCCGAGCTGGCGGCGACCTTCGGCGCGGACGTGCTGGTCCAGCCGATGGTGCCGCCAGGTGTGGCCTGCGTGGTGGAGTTGGTGGAGGACCCGGCGTTCGGGCCGGTGGTCGGCTTCGGCCTCGGCGGGGTCGCCACCGAGCTGCTGGGCGACCGGGCCTGGCGGGCGGTGCCGCTGACCGACCGGGACGCGGCCGAGTTGGTCGACGAGCCCCGGGCGGCGCCGTTGCTGCGGGGGCACCGGGGCGCCGCGCCGGTCGACCGGGCGGCCCTGGCCGACCTGCTGTTGCGGGTCGGTCAGCTCGCCGACGAGCAGCCCCGGGTGCGGTCACTGACCCTCAACCCGGTGCTCGCCCGCCCGGAGGGCATCTCGGTCCTGCACGCCCAGGTGCGCGTCGGCGGTGTGGTTGCCCGCCCGGACACCGGCCCCCGCCGCCTGTGACGGGGGCGGTCAGGCGCGGCTGGAGATCTGCTGGACGGCCCAGGCGTTGCCGTCCGGGTCGGTGAAGAAGACGAAGCCGACATTGTCCAACGGGTGCGGCGTGGGGCTTGGGCTGGCACCCAGCACCTGGACGTCGCTGACCTCCACGCCACGTTCGACCAGCTCCGCGTGGGCCCGCTCGATGTCGGGCACCACCAGTTGCAGACCCTTGAGCGACCCCGGTGGCATGTCCGGGACGGCGCCCTTGCCGATCACGATCGAGCAGCCGGAGCCGGGCGGGGTCAGCTGGATGATGCGCGCCTCGTCGCCGATCACGGTGTCGTGGTCCACCACGAAGCCGAGCTGCTCGGCGTAGAACTTCTTGGCCCGGTCCAGGTCGGTGACCGGCACGATCACCACTTCCAGCGTCCAGTTCATGGTTGCTCTCCTCGTATCGTCGTTGTGGAACGCAGCAGGTCGGCGAGCCGCGTGTAGCTCTGCCCGACCCCCCGGGTCATCGGGTAGCGCAGCACGGTGTCCCGCCCCTCCGTGGTGGCGTAGCGCAGCGTGGTGGTGACCGTCGTCCGGCCGGCCAGTTCGGTGAACTCGTGGCCGACCAGCGTCTCGCCCGGGTAGGACTGGTCATCGAACAGCTCGGTGCAGACCAGCCGGTGCGGTGGCTCGATCTGCCGGTAGGTCCCAGCCTGGACCATCCGCTCGCCCTCCGGGCCCTGCGACACGAACCGCCACCGCCCGCCGACCCGCAGGTCGACATCGCACTCCACCAGCCTCCAGCCGCGCGCGCCGTACCACCGGACCAGCAGCTCGGGTCGGGTGAAGGCGGCGAACACCAGGCGTGCCGGTGCCTCGAACAGCCGGCTCAGCACGATCTCCCGATCACCCGGGGTGTGGACGACGAGCGAATCGTCGACGCTGCTCACCCGCGCGGCCCGTCCGGTCGGGAGCGTCGACGGGCGGAGTCGGTCTGGTCGACGGCCTGGAGTTCGTCGAGCAGCGCGTCGAGGCGCTGATAGCTCTCTGCCCAGTAGTCGCGGTAGTCGGCGAGCCAGGCTGTCGCCTCCCGCAGCGGCCGGGCCTCCAGGCGGCAGGGTCGGCGCTGGGCGTCCCGGCCCCGGCTGACGAGGCCAGCGCGTTCCAGCACCTTGAGGTGCTTGGAGATGGCCGGTTGGCTCATCGCGAAGGGTGCTGCCAGCTCTGTCACTGTCGCCTCCCCGGTCGCGAGACGGGCGAGGATGGCCCGTCGGGTCGGGTCGGCCAGCGCCGCGAAGGTCGCGTCCAGCAGTTCGGTGCCCACCACGTATAACCTCCTGGTTTTATAACCACATGGTTTCTACCGTGGATGGTGCCACCGGTCAAGCACCCCGACAGCATGGAAGGCCCCGGCGAACCGCCAGGGCCTTCCACGAGCAGGTGCATCAGCAGGCGTACGACTCCAGGCGCTGGGCCCGCTCCGGCGCGCGCAGCTTCAGCAGCGTCACCTTCTCGATCTGCCGGATCCGCTCCCGGGACAGACCGAACTCCCGACCGACCTCGTCCAGCGTGCGCTGCCGGCCGTCGTCGAGACCGAACCGGAGCCGGATGACCGCCTGCTCCCGCTGGGACAGGGTGGCCAGCACGATGCTCACCTCGTTGCGCAACTCACCCTGGGCGACGGCGTCGCCCGGCTCGGTGCGCGGGTCCACGGAGGCCACGAAGTCGCCGAGCGCGCTCTCGCCGTCGTCGCCGACGGCCTGGTCCAGGCTGACCGGCTCCCGGTCGTAGGAGATCAGCTCGATGACCTGGATCTCGGGGATCTCCAGGGCGCGGGCCACCTCGGCGACAGTGGGCTCGCGGCCCAGCGTCACCGCCAGCTCGCGGCGGGCGCGGACCATCCGGTTGACCTGCTCGACCATGTGCACCGGGATGCGGATCGTGCGGGCCTGGTCGGCCATCGCGCGGGTGATCGCCTGCCGGATCCACCACGTCGCGTACGTGGAGAACTTGTAGCCCTTGGCGTAGTCGAACTTCTCCACCGCCCGGATGAGACCGAGGTTGCCCTCCTGGATCAGGTCGAGGAAGGCCATGCCACGGCCGGTGTAGCGCTTGGCGATGCTGACGACCAGCCGCAGGTTCGCCTCCAGCAGGTGGTCCTTCGCGGCCCGGCCCTCCGCGACGATCAGCTCCAGGTCGGCCCGCAGCTCCGCGGAAACCGGGGTGCAGGTGGCGAGCTTCTCGTCGGCGAACAGGCCGGCCTCGATCCGACGGGCCAGGTCGACCTCCTGCGCGGCGGTCAGCAGCTTCGTGCGGCCGATCCCGTTGAGGTACGCCCGGACCAGGTCGGTGGAGATGCCACGCTCGTCGGTGGCGTCCAGGTCGGTGAGGACCTCGGAGGTCCCGTCGGTGTCGGTCGTGGTGGCCGGGCGCATCCGGTGTTCCGTCATCTGAAGGGCCATCTCTGTCTCTCCCCGTTTCCACGTCTGTGCCGTGTCTCCGGCCCAGTGGTGCCGGTGTGCACACAGCTTGGCGGTCGGGGCGTAAAACGGGAGTGAGGCGATCGGGCACCCGACAGGAATCAGGTCGGGTCTCTGGTGCGGTGTGTCGTCCCGGTGTGCGGTTGCCCGCCCCGACTACGTTGCGGACGGCCGGCCAGCTCGGGTCGGCGACGACGAAAGATGGAGGACGGCGTGGTCTTCAAGCGGCTCATGAAGGCGATGGGGGTCGGCGGCCCAGCGGTGGAGACGGTGCTGGCCAACCCGAACTGCCGCCCGGGCGGCCAGCTGGAGGGCCGCATCCAGGTGGTCGGCGGCGACCACCAGGTCGACATCGACCACGTGACTCTCGGTCTGGTCACCCGGGTCGAGGTGGAGAGCGGCGACAACGACTACGACACCACTCAGGAGTTCCGTCGCCAGCAGATCACCGGCGCGTTCCGGCTGGAGCCGGGGCAGCGCCACGACATCCCGTTCCGCTTCGACGTGCCGTGGGAGACACCGGTCACCGAGCTGTACGGGCAGCACCTGCACGGCATGACTATGGGCCTGCGTACCGAGCTGGAGGTCGCCCGCGCCGTCGACAAGGGTGACCTGGACGCCGTGTCGGTGCACCCGCTGCCCGCGCAGGAGCGACTGCTGGACGCGTTGCTGCGACTGGGCTTCCGGTTCGCCCGCGCCGATGTGGAGCGTGGGCACATCTACGGCGTACGACAGACGTTGCCCTTCTACCAGGAGATCGAGTTTGGCCCGGCGCCCCAGTACGCCCGCTCGATCAACCAGTTGGAGGTCACCTTCGTCGCCGACGCGCAGCAGATGCAGGTGGTCCTGGAGGTCGACAAGCGCGGCGGCGTCTTCACGGAGGGGCGGGACGCCTTCGGCCGGTTCACTGTCGACCACGCCACCGCCGACCGCACCGACTGGACCGCCGAACTCGACAACTGGCTCCGCCAGTCCCTGTCCCGCCGAGGCCTCTTCTCCTGACCCCAACCCCCACCCCCACCCCCACCCCCACCCCCACCCCCCGCGCGCCCCCCTTCCGGCCCGTTGATCATGAAGTTATTGCCACGACACGCCGAGGCGGCGGGCAATAACTTCATGATCAACCAGGGTGGCGGGGGTGGGGTGGGGTTAGAGGTCCAGGAGGAGGGTTCGGGGGCCTACGTTGGTGCTTTCCACCAGCATGTGGGCGCGGAAGCGGCCGGTTTCCACCGGGGCGTTGCGCTGGCGCAGTGCGTCGACGACCGCGGTCACCAGTGGTTCGGCCACCTCGGCGGGGGCGGCTGCCGTCCAACTTGGACGGCGACCCTTGCGGGCGTCCCCATAGAGGGTGAACTGGCTGACCACCAGGATCGGCGCGCCGGTGTCGGCGGCGGACCGCTCGTCGTCCAGGATGCGCAACTCGTGCACCTTGCGGGCCATCGTCTGAGCGGTCTCCGCGGTGTCGGTGTGGGTCACCCCGAGCAGCACCAGCAGGCCGTTCTCGATCGCGCCGACCACCTCGCCGTCCACTGTCACGCTGGCCCGCCCGACGGTCTGCACCACCGCACGCATCAGCAGCCCGCCGCAACGCCGGCAGCCGGCGCAGAACCTGCCCGCGTCACGCGGTCACCGCCTCGATGAAGCCGCGCTCCACCAGGTGCGCCACGATCGGGCCCGCGGCCTCGGCCATCTCGTCGGGCTCGACGTCGTGCGCGGCGGCGAGCAGGGCGAGCTGGTCGCGCAGCGGTAGGCGGCCGTCGGCGCCACCGACCAGGGCCAGCACCAGCGGGTCGATCTCCTCGGTCCAGCGCAGGCCGTGCGGCATCGCGAGGACCTGCCGGTCCACCCCCCAGCCCTCGTCACCCATGGTGGCCTCCTGGCGCAGTTGGAGGCCCTCGGCGGCCCGGTAGCGCTCGGCGAGCAGCGCTTCGGTGTCGCGTACCCGCAGAAAGTCCTGGCGGTCGAACCAGGCGGCCACCTGGTCGCCCAGCGGCGGCTGCACCCGCTGGCGCAGGTCCTCCACCCGGACCACCGGGTCGGCGTGCCCACCCCGTCGCAGCGACACGATGCCGAAGCCGATCCCCTCCACCTTGTGCGCGTCGAACCAGTCGAGCCAGGCGGCCATCCGCTGCGGGTCGGTGGTCTCGCCGGCGTCGGTGAGCCACAGGTCGACGTACGCCATCGGGTCTGCCACCTCGCGCTGGATGACCCAGGCGTCCAGGCCGGTCCCGGAGAACCAGCCGGCGACCCACTCGTCCCACTCCTCGCCGGCGACGTGCACCCAGTTTGCCAGGTACTGCATGGTGCCGCCCTCGGTGAGCAGGCCCGGGGCGGCGGCGGCCAGCTCGGCGCCGATCGCGTCACCGACCCGGCCGGAGTCACGGTAGACGTGCGTGGTGGTGCCCGGGCCGACCACGAACGGCGGGTTGCTCACCACCAGGTCGAAGCGTCGGCCGGCAACCGGGGCGACCAGGTCGCCGCGCAGCAGCTCCCAGTCCTGACCATTGAGGGCGGCGGTGGTTCTGGCGAAGCGCAGTGCCCGCTCCGAGAGGTCGGTGGCCGTCACCGAGTCGGCGTGGGTGGCCAGGTGCAGGGCCTGGACGCCAGAGCCGGTGCCGAGGTCCAGCGCGCTGCCCACCGGCCGGCGGATGGTCGCCCCGATCAGGGTGTGGGTGGCCCCGCCGATGCCGAGCACGTGCTCGGCGTGCAACGGGCGACCCGGTCGGGCACTGGCCGGCACGTCGGCGAGCACCCACCAGTCGTCGCCGTACGGCTCCAGGTCGACGCCGGCACGCAGCCCGTCGCCGTACCGCTCGACCAGCCCGCCGGCCAGCGCCTCCTGCAGGCTCAGTGGCGCCAGCGCGGCGGCCACCAGCGCTTCCGGCTCGGTCTGGTCGCAGATGAACACCCGGATCAGGGTGCCCAGTGGGTCGCCGTCCTCGGTGGCGCGCAGCGCGGCCCGGTAGTCGTTGCGGGCGACGGCGGTGGTCGCCTGGGCGCCCAGGCGCTCGGCGATGCCGTGGCTGGTGAAACCGGTCCGGGTCAGCGCGTCGCGCAGCGCGTCGACGCCGGCGGGGGAGAGCAGCATGTCGTGTTCGTCCACCCCGACATCCTGCCTGCCGTCGCGGAGAAAGCCGTCACCACCCGCGAGATTCGACCCCGACCTCCGGCCGCTTCAGCTCCGCACCGGTCGGGGCCGAGGGCCCGCCGGGCACCGCCACGACCAGGTCCGGCGGTACGACCGTCGCCAGCCCTCGGCGTGCGGCCATCCGGTCGACGACCAGGGCGTACGCGGACAGCACCAGCACGTCGACGAGGACGAGCTGCCATGGGGCGTCGGCCATCGTCTCGTCGGCGCTGAGCCCGCCGAACGCCGCCGCCAGGGTGAACGCGGTCAGATTGTTCACCACGTGCAGCGCGATCGCGGCCTCGAGCCCGCCGGTTCGCACCGTCAACCAGCCGAACAACGCGCCCATGAATGCCAGGTCCAGGAAACCCCAGATCGTGCCCCAGCCGTGTGCCGCGGCGAAGAGCACCGCCTGAAGGGCGATCGCGGGCCAGGGTGAGCGAAGGTACGCGCCAACGGCCTGTAACAGCCAGCCCCGGAAGGCGTACTCCTCCGCGGCGGCCTGGAATGGCACCAGCAGCAGGACCATCAGCAGGCCGGCGGCGAACTCCGGCCCACCCACCCACGTGTCCGCCGGGGCGAGCACCGAGCTCTCGCCGGTCAGCCCGAGCAGCAGGTCCGCGCCGAACAGCATGACGATGATCAGCGGCGTGGCGATCAGGAGGCAGCAGCCGAGCCAGTTCCACCGCAGCCGGCCGAGCACCGACGAGAGCGTGCCTGCGGGCCGGCGCTGCACGAGCCAGGCCGCGCCGAACAGAAGTGGGAGTAACAACGCCAGCGAGGCGATCAGCAGTGCGGCGTCCGGAATCGGGCCGAAGGTGGGAAGCCCGTCGGCGTCGTACGGGCGGTTGGTGAGCTCGGCCACGACGGCGGCGACGCCGAAGAGTAGGCAGAGGACCACCACCGCCGAGACAACCAGCGCGACGGTGCCGACGAGGGGCTGCCACCAGCGGTGCCGGGCAGTGCGGCCGAGCCGGTGGTACGGGGAACCGGGCGGGGCGGTCCACAGCATGTCGTCGAGCGTGGCAGACGAGCGCCACGTGTCGCGAGACGATCGGAGCGTCGGCGTCCGCCCGGATCGGTGGGCCAGGCAGGATGGTCCGCATGACGCTAGTGCTGCCCATCGACCCAGAGGCCAACCGGTTGCTGGAGCGCAGCCCACTGGCCCTGCTCATCGGGATGACCCTGGACCAGCAGGTGCCGATGGAGAAGGCGTTCTCCTCGCCGTACGTGCTGGCGCAGCGGCTCGGCCACGAACTGGACGCGGTCGAGCTGGCCGGGTACGACCCGGAGGCCCTGGTCGCGCTCTTCGCCCAGCCGCCCGCACTGCACCGGTTTCCGAAGGCGATGGCGGCCCGGGTGCAGGAGGTCTGCCAGGTCCTGGTGGAGCGCTACGACGGTGACGCGGCGCTGCTCTGGGCCGACGTCGCCGACGGGCCGGAGCTGCTGCGCCGGGTCTCCGGGCTGCCCGGCTTCGGCAAGCAGAAGGCGCAGATCTTCGTAGCTCTGCTCGGAAAGCGGTTCGGGGTCACCCCGCAGGACTGGCGGACGGCGGCCGGCGGGTACGGCGACCCGGGCGCGTACCGGTCGGTGGCCGACGTCACCGACGCCGACTCGTTGCGCCAGGTGCGGGAGTACAAGCAGCAGATGAAGGCAGCGGCCAAGGCGAAGACCGCCGGCGGCTGAAAGCGACCGGCCTGGTGGGGGCTGTCGCTCAGGCCGCGGTGGGGTGCGCCAGCGAGGCCAGCGCGCGCCGGACGTCGGCCAGCGAGACGGTCGCGGAGTCGTCCAGGTCGGCGAGGCCGGCCTCGATCCACTGGCGCATCAGCGTGGTGACCCCGATGCCTCGGGCGTCGGCGGCGGCCCGCACCCGCTCGTACGTCTCCAGTGGCAGCCGGACCGACCGGCTCACCATCGGCACGTCGGTGTCGGGGGCGGGGAGGTCCACCCCCGGGCCCTCGTCGATCAGCTCGGCGATGCGGTC
This sequence comes from Micromonospora zamorensis, assembly GCF_900090275.1. Taxonomy (NCBI): domain Bacteria; kingdom Bacillati; phylum Actinomycetota; class Actinomycetes; order Micromonosporales; family Micromonosporaceae; genus Micromonospora; species Micromonospora zamorensis. The sequence continues at coordinate 860,362 of NZ_LT607755.1, forward strand.
GTCGCCGCTGTGGAACTGCTTGGTCGCGTCGTTTCGGTGCATCGTCACGGCCTCCTCATCGGCGAGATCTCCGCACGGCCTCGTCGTAGCGCTTGGACTCGGCGTCGCTCAGCTCACGAGCGGAGAGGATGTCCCAGTCGTTGTCGGTGCCATCGGCCTCGGCGAGCAGCACCGCCAGTCGGCGGCCCCGACGGGCGGCGGCGTAGACCACCATCACGTCGTCACCCAGATGGCGGATCACCCGTCGGGCGCTGTGCAGCGCCTCCCAGACTTCCCCGGGTGTGACGTCGTAGACCCTCAGGTTGGCCAACGCCTCGTCGGTGAAGCTGAACCTGCTGCCCACGCCAGGCAGCGTACCACGCACGTAACACGCGACGGGATGAGTCGAAGTTCGCTGATCACGGCCCTGCGGTGACAGGATGAGGCGTAACCCCCTCGAGGAGGTCCATGGTGAAGCGTCAGGCGTACCAGCCGATTCTGATCACCGACGCCTCGCGCAGCCAGGGTGACCAGCTCACCAGCCGTCAGCGCCGCTACGTCCTGATGATGGGCATCCGGGTGGCCTGCATCATCGCCGGCGCGATCCTGGTCGGTGCGAACGCCCCGCTGCTCTGGCTCTGGCTGCCGTTGTGCGCCCTCGGCATGGTGCTCATCCCCTGGCTGGCCGTGCTGCTGGCCAACGACCGGCCGCCGAAGGAAGAGCACCGGCTGGCCAACAGGTTCCACCGCCGGCACACGGACGACACCCCGCCGATGAGCCTCACCGCCGAGGAGCGCCCGCACAAGGTCATCGACGCCGAACCCTGACCCGCGAACGGGCCAGGGTTCGAGCACTCGGGAGCCGCGGCCGTGCGCTGGCGACTACGGCTGCGGTCGTGCGCCGACGGTGGAGACGGCCAGCGCCCCCAGGTCGGTGGCGCGGCTCAGCGCCGCGGCCGGGGTGGCACCCGCGAGCCAGGCCGTGAGCAGGCCAGCCGCGAAGGCGTCCCCCGCCCCCGTGACATCCACCACCGCAACCCGCCGGGCCGCAGCCACGCGGACCGCCGCGGTGCGGTCGACCCAGACCGCGCCGGCCCCGCCGCGCTTGACCACGACCCGCCGGGCCGTCGCCGACAACGCCCGCCCCTGCGCCGCCGGGTCCAGCCCACCGGCGAGCACGGTGGCCTCGTCCGCGTTGACCAGCAGCAGGTCGACGTCGCGTACCCAACTCAGGAACGCCGCCGCGCCCACTCGCCGCAGCGGCGCCGCGGAGGCCGCGTCGACGCTGGTGGTGAGCCCACGCTCGCGCGCGGCGGCCAGCGCCCGCAGCCCGGCGTCGCGCGACCCGGCGTCCAACAGGGTGTACGCGGACAGGTGCAGGTGCCCTGCGTCGGGCACCGCCGCGAGGGCCCGCTCGACGTGCGCGCCGGTCAGCCGCAGGTTCGCGCCCCGCTGGCTGACCATGGTGCGCTCGTCGTCGGTGGCCAACACGATCACCGTGCCGGTCGCCACGCCCTCGACGCGTTCGATCGCGCAGTCGACACCCGCCCGCTCCAGCTCGGCCACCCGGTCCCGTCCGGCGTCGTCGTCACCGACGGCGCCGACGAGCGTGACGTCCACCCGCTGCGCCGCTACCCAGGCGGCGGTGTTGGCCGCCTGACCGCCGCCGCCGATGCTGATCTCGGCTCCGGTGTCCGAGCCGGCCGCGAGCGGCCCGGACAGCACGGCGACCACATCGGTGATCACGTCCCCGACGACGACCATCCGGGCCGGTCGGGTCATGCCGGGCCGGTGGTGCGGCGGGCCGCTGCGGCGACCGCGATCCGCGCGGCCAGGTCGGCGTTGCGCAGGATGATCCGGACGTTCACCGCCAGGCTCGCGCCCTCGGTGGCCGAGTGGAAGTACGACAGCAGGTACGGCGTCACGGCCTTACCGGTGACCCCGTCCTGCTCCAGCAGGGCTAGGCCGTCGGCGAGCGTCCGGTCGTGCAGCTCCGGGTCGAGCTGCTCCTCGACCGGCAGCGGGTTGGCGACGAGCAGTCCGCCGGTGTGCACGGCGTGCTCGTCGCGGGCGGCGAGCACGGCGGCGACCTGCTCCGGCGAGTCCACCGACCAGTCCAGGTCGAAGCCGGCGTCGGTCAGGTAGAAGCCGGGGAACCGGCGGGTGCGGTAACCGACCACGGCGACCCCGAGGGTCTCCAACCGCTCCAGCGTCGCGCCCACGTCGAGGATCGACTTGACCCCGGCGCAGACCACCGCGATCGGAGTCTGGGCCAGGGTGCCCAGGTCCGCCGACTCGTCGAAGGTGTGCGCTGCCTCCCGGTGCACCCCACCCAGCCCGCCGGTGGCGAACACCCCGATCCCGGCCGCGGCGGCCACCGCGCTGGTCGCGGCGACGGTGGTGGCGCCGTCCGCGCCGGTCGCCGCCGCCAGTGCGAGGTCGCGGACGGAGAGCTTGGTCACTCCGTCGACGGTGGCGAGGCGGGTCAACTGCGCGTCGTCCAGACCGACCACCAGCCTGCCGCTGATCATGCCGATCGTCGCCGGGACGGCGCCGGCGTCCCGGACCGTCTGCTCGATCTCCCTGGCCACCCGCAGGTTCTCCGGCCGGGGGAGGCCGTGCGAGACGATGGTGCTCTCCAGGGCGACGACGGGCAGGCCGTCGCGCAAGGCTTCGGCGACCTCGGTTCCGTAGCTGATGCGAAAGTCATTCACACGAGCACGGTACGGGGTGGGGCATGGGCCGGCCTCAAGTGGACCCGGCCGTGATGACCTGCCAAACTTGTCGGTTGGAGGTGCAGACGTGAGCACAGAGGTTCTCGAGCGTCCGGAGCTGAAGGACGCCGACACCGGTCCCGAGATGTTCCACTACGTCCGCAAGGAGAAGATCGCCGAAAGTGCCGTCATGGGCACCTACGTCGTCGCGCTCTGCGGCGAGACGTTCCCGGTCACCAAGGCGGCCAAGCCGGGTTCTCCGGTCTGCCCCAAGTGCAAGGAGATCTACGACTCGTACCGCGAGTGAACCTCGGCCGGTGCTCCGGCCGGCGACGTAGCCTGCGGCGGTGACCACCTCCACCGCCCTGCTCCTCGCCGACCTGACCGGGGTGGCGGTGTTCGCCGCGTCCGGGGCGTCGGCGGCGGTGGCGAAGCGACTGGACCTGTTCGGCGTCGCGTTCGTCGGTTTCGTGGCCGCCCTCGGCGGCGGGATCTTCCGGGACCTGGTCATCGACGAGGTGCCGCCGCTGGCCTTCGCCGACTGGCGATACGCGGCCACCGCCGCGATCACCGCCCTCGCCGTCTTCTGGCTGCACCCGCAACTTGCCCGACTGCGCACCACCGTCCTGGTGCTGGACGCGGCGGGCCTGGCACTGTTCACGGTGACCGGCACGCTCAAGGCACTCGACGCCCGGGTGCCAGCGGTCGGCGCCTGCCTGATCGGCATGCTCACCGCCATCGGCGGCGGGCTCGGCCGCGATCTGCTCACCGCCGAGATCCCCGTCGTGCTGCGTCGGGAGATCTACGCCCTCGCCGCGCTGGCCGGCTCGGTGCTGGTGGTGCTGCTCTACGTGACCGGGCAGACCGGGCCCGTACCGCTCACCGCCGCTGCCGCCCTGGTCTTCGGGCTACGTCTGATCGCGCTGCGTCGGCGCTGGTCCGCGCCGGTGGCGACGCTGCGCCCGCCGCGCGCCGATGGGGCGGATCCCCGCGCCGACCGGGAGTGGTGAGGCCATCCGCGCCAGGGTGGCGAATGTGACCAGCGTGGCGTCGCCTGGGCCGTGGGGCTCGCGCTGGTTATGCTGAGTCGGCCTTCGCGGCAGCTTCTGCGCGGAGGCGTTTTCATGGGCGGCGGTCATCGTGACCCTCGCCCCGGGTCCGCCGTCGTGCGGTCGGAGAGGAGCTTTCGCGTGGCAGCCCGGACGCCGGTGCTCGAGACGTTCCCGGCACTACGCGCCTGGCAGCGCAAAGCCCTGGTGGAATACCTGCGCCGGCGCACCGAGGACTTCACAGCGGTCGCCACGCCGGGCGCCGGCAAGACCACCTTCGCCCTGCGGATCGCGGCCGAGCTGCTCGGTGACGGCACCGTGGAGGCGGTCACCGTGGTCGCCCCGACCGAGCACCTGAAGAACCAGTGGGCCGACGCCGCGGCCCGGGTCGGCATCCAGCTCGACGCCGCGTTCCGCAACGCCGACGTGCACTCCGCAGCCGACTTCCACGGCGCGGTGGTCACCTACGCCCAGGTGGGCATGGCACCGCAGGTGCACCGGCGGCGCACCATGACCAGACGCACCCTGGTCATCCTCGACGAGATCCACCACGCGGGCGACTCCCGATCCTGGGGAGACGGGGTGAAGAACGCCTTCGACCCCGCCGTACGCCGGCTGATGCTCACCGGGACACCGTTCCGCTCCGACGACAACCCGATCCCGTTCGTCAGCTACGAGCGGGGCGGAGACGGGCTGCTGCGCTCACGTGCCGACTCCGTGTACGGCTACTCCGACGCCCTGCGCGACGGCGTGGTCCGGCCGGTGCTCTTCCTGGCGTACTCCGGGGAGACCCGTTGGCGGACCAACGCGGGGGAGGAGTTGGCCGCCCGCCTCGGTGAACCGATGACGCAGGACCTGGTGGCGCAGGCGTGGCGTACCGCCCTGGACCCGGCCGGGGACTGGATGCCGCAGGTGCTGCGCGCCGCCGACGCCCGACTGACCGTGCTGCGCAACGCGGGCATGGCCGACGCCGGTGGTCTGATCATCGCCACCGACCAGCAGACCGCCCGCTCGTACGCCAAGCTGATCGAGCAGGTGACCGGCGAGAAGGCCGCCGTGGTGCTCTCCGACGACCAGGGCGCGTCCGCGCGGATCGCGACGTTCGCGGCGTCCGACCAGCGATGGCTGGTCGCGGTGCGGATGGTGTCCGAGGGTGTCGACATCCCCCGACTGGCGGTCGGCGTCTACGCCACCAGCGCCAGCACGCCGCTCTACTTCGCCCAGGCGATCGGCCGGTTCGTGCGAGCCCGCCGGCCCGGTGAGACCGCGTCGGTCTTCCTGCCCAGCGTGCCCCACCTGCTCGGCCTGGCCAGCGAGATGGAGACCGAGCGGGACCACGTCCTCGGCAAACCCAAGGAATCCGACGGGCTCGACGACGATCTGCTGGAACGGGCGCAGCGCGACGACCAGGCCAGCGGCGAGTTGGAGAAGCGGTTCGCCGCGCTCTCGGCCACCGCCGAACTGGACCAGGTGATCTTCGACGGCGCGTCGTTCGGCACCGCGGCCCAGGCCGGCACCCCGGAGGAAGAGGAATACCTCGGCCTGCCCGGCCTGCTCACCGCCGACCAGGTGTCGCTGCTGCTGACCAAACGGCAGGCCGCACAGCTCGCCGCCCAACGCCGCCGTACCGCCGACGGGGCCGCTCAGCCGGCCTCTGCGCCCACGGCGGCGCCACCGGCACCCATGAGCGCCGCTCAGCGTCGCGTGGCGCTCCGGCGCCAACTGAACGCCCTGGTGGCCGCTCGCCACCATCGCACCGGCCAGCCGCACGGCAAGATCCACGCCGAGCTGCGCCGGCTCTGCGGCGGCCCTCCGAGCGCCCAGGCCACCATCGAGCAGCTCGAGGAACGCATCGCGACCGTCCAGACCCTCTAGACCTGCCGCATCGGTGTTGCCTGCGGTCGAGGTCTGCGGTAGAGGTCTGCGGCCGTGCTTGCTTCCGGCGTGATCCACTCGGTTTCCTTGAAAACGCGGTCTTCGAGCGCGGAGGAAACCGCGACTTCCGTGAAATCGAGTGGATCACGGGCTGGCCTGGGGTGAGACCGAGGATTACGTGCCCGGGACGCCCGCGGGTGCCGTCTGCGGAGCGTCCTACTTCAAGATCGCGCAGTAACCGGGATGTAGTGGCATCGGCGCGTCGATGAGGCCACTACATCCTGGTTCGAGCACGATCTTGGGCGCGGGGCGCGGGGCGCGGGGCGCGGGGCGCGGGGCGCGGGGCGCGGGGCGCGAAGATCCACACAGTTTCGGGGAAGTTGCTGCCTCGCGGGCGCCGGAGGCAGCAACTTCACCGAAGTAGTGCGGATCTTGGCGGCACTCCGGCGGCGTGCGTCCCTGGGGCCGGCGCGGGCAAGCGCGCGGGCGGGGCAAGCGGAACGGAGGGTGGGGCAAGCGCGCGGCATGGGCGGGGCGAGAGCGCGGCATGGGCGGGGCGAGCGCGCGGGGCGCGGGGCGGGCAAGCGCCCGGCACGGGCGGGGCAAGCGCGGGGCGGGGCGAGCGCGCGGGGCGCGGGGCGGGCGAGCGCCGGCACGGGCGGGCAAGCGCGGGGCGGGGCAAGTGCGGGCGCGGGGCGAGGGCGGTGGCCGGGCCGGGGCGGGGTGGTTTGGGTAGCGAAAAGCCGGCCGGAGACACCCTCGGGGTGCCTCCGGCCGGCTATGTCGGTTTGCGGATTTAGTTCGCCATCAGATCGGCGCCACGCCAGCTGAAATCGGGCTCCGTCGCGAACCGCTCGGTGATCTTCACGAGATCCTCCGCGTACTTGTTCGCATGGTGCCCGCAGAACACCAGCTCGCTCCCACCCGTCAGGGTGATCCGGAGCTTCCCGGCAGCATTGCAGCGGTCGCACCGTTCATCGGCGGCTGGGGGAGCCGCCGTCACGGGCGGCGGCGTGAGGGTCGGGGTCATCGCCTTCCTCCTCTGGTCGTCACCGATGAACAATCTCTTCGGTCGTTGCTCACCTATGGTGCAACACCCTTACTAGGCACTGCCTTCCCTGTGTGCCCGCGGGGGACCGAGGTCACACCTGGCAGGGACAGTGTGCCGTGCACCCAGGGTGCCACGTCAACGATCACATTCGTGCATCCGGACGATCACCATCTGGTGTTGCACACCAGGTGGTCAAAAAGACACGTTCGGTTGACGAAACCCGCTCAGTCCAGGTAATCCCGGAGGACCTGCGACCGGGACGGGTGACGCAGTTTGGACATCGTCTTGGACTCGATCTGCCGGATCCGCTCCCGGGTCACCCCGTAGACCTGGCCGATCTCGTCCAGCGTCCGCGGCTGACCGTCGGTCAGGCCGAAGCGCAGGCGTACCACACCCGCCTCACGCTCGGAGAGCGTCTGCAGCACCTGCTGGAGCTGGTCCTGCAGGAGCGAGAACGAAACCGCGTCCACCGCGACCACGGCCTCGGAGTCCTCGATGAAGTCACCGAGTTGGCTGTCGCCCTCGTCGCCGATGGTCTGGTCCAGTGAGATGGGCTCCCGAGCGTACTGCTGGATCTCCAGCACCTTCTCGGGTGTGATGTCCATCTCCTTGGCCAGCTCCTCCGGAGTGGGCTCGCGGCCCAGGTCCTGGAGCAGCTCACGCTGTATGCGGCCAAGCTTGTTGATGACCTCGACCATGTGCACCGGGATGCGGATGGTGCGGGCCTGGTCGGCCATCGCGCGGGTGATCGCCTGCCGGATCCACCAGGTGGCGTACGTGGAGAACTTGTAGCCCTTGGTGTAGTCGAACTTCTCCACCGCGCGGATCAGGCCGAGGTTGCCCTCCTGGATCAGGTCGAGGAACGCCATGCCACGGCCCGTGTACCTCTTGGCCAGCGACACCACCAGTCGGAGGTTCGCCTCCAGGAGGTGGTTCTTGGCCCGCTCGCCGTCGCGGGAGATCCAGCCCAGGTCACGGACCATGTCCCGGACGAGCTTCTCCTCGCCCTCGTCGGCCGCGCGCAGCCGCTCCGCGGCGTAGAGCCCGGCCTCGATCCGCTTGGCCAGCTCCACCTCCTGCTCGGCGTTGAGCAGCGGAACCTTGCCGATCTGCTTCAGGTACGCACGGACCGAGTCGGCCGAGGCGGTCAGCTCGGCGTCGCGCCGGGCCTGCTTGAGGGCCTCGGACTCCTCGTCGTCCCACTCGAAGTCGTTGTCGGTCGCCGAGGCGGCGGCGTCGGTCTCGGCGGCCTGGGCCAGCTCGGCCGGCTCCTCGACCACCACGTCCTCGATGGCGGCGGCCAGCTCCTCCGGGTCGATCTCACCCTCGGCGCCCTCACCCTTGGCCTTGGTGCCGGCCTTGGCGCCAGCGGCGGCGACCGTGGCCTTGGTGGCCCGGGTCGACTTGGTGGCCTTCGCCGGCGTCGCACCGCCCTCGGCGGGGGCGGCCTTGCGGGCGGCCACCTTGCGCGGGGCAGGCGCGGACGGCGCGTCGTCGGAGGCGGGCGCCTGCTTCGGGGCGGGCGCCGCGGCCTTCTTGGTGGTCTTGGCAGTGGTGGCCCGGGACGCCGGCGTGGTCGAACGGGCCGCGGCGACGCGGCGGCGGGTGCTCGCCGAGCCGTCCACCACCACGGTCACTCCCGCCTCGGAGAGCGCCCGCAGAATCTTCTTGGCCTGGGCCGGAGTCACCTCGGCGGACTCGACGGTGCGCGCGAGCTGGGCCGACGTGAGCTGACCACCGGCGCTCTGCGCGTGGGCGATCAGGGTGTCGGTGAGCGAGCGAACGTCGGCGCCGGTCTGGCGGGGTTCTGTCACGAATGACCTTCCGGAGGCGAAGAGCGGGCACGGCCGGGTTGTCCGGCACAGCGTGGGGCAACCGGGCCGGGCAGTGTGGTTGAGGGACCCCCGTGTCCCGGACCGGCCGGTGGTCGGCGGTCCGTGGCGCGTGGGCAGGGGTGAATTGTAACGCCGTCTGCCGCGATCTTCCTGCGCCGCACTGCTTAACGGCGGTGGGACCGCCGATTCGGCGCTGATGTGGACTTTGTAAGGATGATACTCGCGCGGGGCGCGGAACGCCCCGGTCGCGTGGAAGGGGACGTTGGGATGGACCGTTCGGCGCCGTCACCTCGGGAACTTTTGGCGGTCGCGCTGGGCGTCGCGCGCGATGCGGCGGCCACCGCGTACCGGATGCGGGTCGAGGGTGTCTCGGTGGCGGCGACCAAGAGCACTGTCACCGACGTGGTCACCGCGGCGGACCGGGCGGTCGAACGGCAGGTGCTCGACGCGCTGAAGCAGTTGCGGCCGGACGACGCGGTGCTCGGCGAAGAATACGGCATTCGGGACACCGGGCCGGTCGCTCCGGGCGGGGTGCGCTGGATCATCGACCCGATCGACGGCACCGTCAACTACCTCTACGGGCTGCCGTACAGCGCGGTGTCGCTGGCCGCCGAGGTGGACGGGGTGGTGGTCGCCGGCGTGGTGCGCAACGTGAGCACCGGCGAGGAGTGGACGGCCACGGTCGGGGGCGGGGCCTGGCGCGACGGTGTCCGGTTGCGCTGCTCCGGCGAGACTGACCTGGGGCAGGCGCTGGTCGGCACCGGCTTCGGCTACGACGCCGGGCGCCGCACGCACCAGGCCCAGGTGGTGGCCGGGCTGATCGCACACGTCCGGGACATCCGTCGGCTCGGTGCCGCCGCGCTGGATCTCTGCCTGGTCGCGGAGGGCCGGCTCGACGCGTACTTCGAGAAGGGCCTCGCGGCCTGGGACCTGGCGGCCGGCGGGCTGGTGGCCGCCGAGGCGGGCGTGCGTGTCGCCGGCCTGGCCGGTGGCCCGCCGGGGCCCGATCTGGTGGTCGCGGCCCCACCCGCGCTCTTCGGGCCGCTGCACGACCGGCTGGCCGAGCTGGATGCCGCTGGCGGGCCCTGAGCGGCCGTCAGGGCAGTCAGGCCGTCACTTGGCGACGGGGGACGGGCAGGAGCCCTTGGGTGCCCGTGGCGCGCCGATGTCACCGAGGGACTGGTTGACCTCGGTCGTGGTGGCGAGCTGCTGGAAGCCGTTGCCCAGCACCACGTCCACGACGTCGTCGGTGCGCTTCTCGTCGTAGCCCGGCACGGCGTTGTTGAGGAAGTACGCCTGCAGCAGGTGCGCGGAGCCGACGCCCTTCGGGCCGTAGCGCAGCACTGCCACGTCGTCGATCCCCTTGGGGTCGTTGCCGACCTTCTTCACCTGGAACTTGCGGTTGCGGAAGTCGTCCGCGACGGTGCCGGCCCGGCCGGGCTCGTCGGTCGCGTTGAACACGTTGATCTTGACGTCCTTGGGCTCGTGCAGTGTCACGTCGGCCAGCGGCCAACCCTCCGGGCAGCCCGCGGCCGTGCCCGCCTTCCCCTGGGTGTCCCGGATGATCGCGGTGACCACGAACGCCAGGGCCAGCACCCCGAGCAGGCCGACGACGACGAGTGCTCGCACTCGCGCAAAACTCATCTGGGCACTCCCGGGACCTCAGGTGGGTGGCGGCAGCCGGCAACGATCAGACTGGCCGCCGGCCGTCGAATACGCCGCTGAGGTTAACGGTTGTCCGGCCGTCGCGTGGAAACAGCCCGACATGCCGGCGCGCCGACCGCGAACCGGGTACTACTACCCCTATCTTCGTGTCGCCTGAATCACATTGGGAACAACTTCGCGTGCGGGGGCGTACATCTCAGCCGCAAGGGCGGTATACATGCCTCGCCCAAGGGGGGGTAAGGTTCCGCGCTCGCAGGGGAGTCGCCCCAGCGAGCTCGACCCGTTCGGTCCTCGGGTCGGGTGCCCGACACAAGTGGTGGCCGGCCAGCGGAACCGAAACAGCGTCGTCCGGCGTTACAACCGGAAGCGACAACATCGATATGGGAGAGTGAAACCGATGGCCACCGACTACGACGCCCCGCGTCGCGACGAGGTCGACCTCGGCGAGGACAGCCTGGAAGAGCTCAAGGCACGGCGCGTCGACTCACAGTCGGGCGCGGTGGACGTCGACGAGGCCGAGGTGGCCGAGAGCTTCGAGCTGCCCGGTGCCGATCTGGCCGACGAGGAGCTCACGGTCAAGGTGCTTCCGATGCAGCAGGACGAGTTCCGGTGCGCCCGCTGCTTCCTGGTACATCACCGTAGCCAGCTGGCAGTCGAGCGTAACGGCGAGTTGATCTGCCGCGAGTGCGTCTGACAACCACGACACCGGCGGCGGCCTCCTGAACGGGGCCGCCGCTGCTGGTGTAGGCGTGCGCCGGTAGTGGGTACCTGCTTGACTCGTAGCGGGTAGCCACAGCACCGGGAGGTCCGATGAGCGATCGAGGCGGCACCACCGACGATGGCACGGGCAGCGTTGGTGCCACCGGCGGCACGGACGACCTCGGCGCCACCGTCGCGGCGCTGACCGCGGACGACCTCGCTCCGGCCCGTCGCCGCCAACTGCTGACCCGGATGGTCGGGCAGGCCCGCGCCCGGGGCATCTCCGACCTGTTCAAGCCCCGTGCCGCCGTGCGCTGGATGGTCGACACCGTCACCGAGGTCGCCCCGCACATCCCGGTGCGGGACCTGGCCACCCTGCGCCGGCATTTCCCCGGCCTGGACGATGCCGCCCTGGCCGACCGGCTCATCCGCAACGCGTCCCGGGCCACCGCCGCGATCGGCGCGGCCGGCGGGGGAGTCGCCGCCGTCGAGTGGACGGTCGCCCCGACCCTGCTCTCCGCGCCGGTGCTGCTCGCCGCCGAGACCGTCGCCGTGGTGTCGGTGGAACTGAAACTGGTCGGTGAGCTGCACGAGGTCCACGGCGTGGCGCTACCGGAGGGCGGCAGCCAACGGGCGGTCGCCCTGGTGCACTCCTGGGCCACCCAGCGTGGGGTCAACCCGATGGTGCCCGGCGTGGGGGTGGGCGCGGTGCTCGGCACCGCGGCCCGCAAGGAACTGCGGGACATGCTGCTGCGGCGTTTCGGTCGCAACCTCACCACGCTCGGGCCGTTCCTGACCGGCGCGGCTGTGGCCAGCTTCCTCAACCGCCGGGCCACCCAGCAGATGGCCGAGCAGCTTCAGGTGGACCTGCGCCGGCGGGGCATCGCCCGACCCGCGCCACCGGCAGCCCTGCCCGGCCCACCGACCGGCACCTGACCGGGTCGACGGCGTCGGATCAGCCCTGCTCACCCGTGGTGGGTCGGGAGAGCGCCAGAGCGTCCCGCGCGGCCAGCACCGCCTCCGCCAGCTCGACGGGGTGCCGCGTGCTCACCACCCAGAACGGGGTCGGATCGGCCGGGTCGTCGAGCACCACCTGCACGGCGCCGCCGATCCACGGCCGCTGCACCACGAAGGCGAGCGGGTCCGCGCCGACCCCGAGCACCTCACGGCGGCCGGCCACGTCCAGCGGCACCACGTCGGCCACGAAGCGGACCGGCAGGCGGGCGTCGTCCACCCGCAGCTCGGAGTCGGCGACCCCGATCCGGATCCGGCCGAGCCACCACAGCCCTGCCGCGGTGAGGGGCAGCAGCACGACGAACGGCAGCCAGGCGCGCACGCCGGCGGCGCCCATCCAGATCTCGACGGCCAGCAGCGCGGCGGCCACCAGCCCGCCCAGCCACAACCACCAGGGCAGATCCAACCGTTCGGCGTACGCCGGGCGGGCGTCGACCGGCGGCTGATCGGCGGAGGGAGAGGGCGACATGCTCACTCCTGCGAGGGTACGGCGCACGGCGGCTCGGCGAACCGGCAGGATGGCAGGGTCACCCCGAGAACCGGACGGAAGAGGGGACCCGTGACCGACGTCGTACCCGTGCCCGTGCAGCTGCTCGACTCCGAGCTGCCGCTGCCCACGTACGCCCATCCCGGCGACGCCGGGGCCGACCTGGTGGCGGCCGCGGACGTGGAACTGCCGCCCGGTGGCCGTGCCCTGGTGCCCACCGGCGTGGCCATCGCGCTGCCGGAGGGGTACGTGGGTCTGGTCCATCCCCGTTCCGGTCTGGCGGCCAGGCTCGGCGTGACGGTGCTCAACGCGCCCGGTACGGTCGACGCCGGCTACCGGGGTGAGATCCTGGTCAACCTGATCAATCATGATCGGGATGTGCCGGCGAAGATCTCCCGCGGCGACCGGATCGCGCAGCTCGTGGTCCAGCAGGTCGCACGGGCGCGGTTCGAGCCGGTGGTCGAGCTGCCCACGTCCCGGCGTGGGGTCGGCGGGCACGGGTCGACCGGCGGGCACGCCGGGCTGGTGCCGTCGCCGACGGGCCAGGACCGGGTCGAGCGGCGGCCAGACGAGCCGGGCCGCGGGCAGACGGAAGAGGTGGCAGGGTGAGTGTGAACAGCGGAGGGCAGGCGCAGTGATCTTCTCCCGAAAGCGGGCCGACGCCGAGCGGCAGACCCGTGACGACCGGGCCACCCAGGTCCCCGACCAGGGCGATGCGGCGCCGGCGTTGGAGCGCGGCCCGTACGACATCTCCGAGAGCTACGACGACGTGCAGCGACTCGACCTGGGAAGCCTGCACATCCCGGCGATCGCCGACGTCGAGGTGCGGGTGCAGGCCGACCCGCAGGGTGTGGTCCAGCAGGTGGTGCTGGTGCATGGCGACAACGCACTCCAGCTGGGCGTCTTCGCCGCCCCCCGGTCCGAGGGGATCTGGGGCGAGGTGCGCGAGGAGATCCGGCAGTCCCTGCTGCGCGACGGCGCGAGCGCGCAGGAGGTCGAGGGCGAGTACGGCCCGGAGCTGCACGCCCAGGTGAACACCCCGGACGGCCCGACGAACCTGCGGTTCGTCGGCATCGACGGGCCGCGCTGGATGGTCCGCGGCGTGTTCCAGGGCCCGGTGGCCACCAACCCGGCCGTGGCCGGGCCGCTGGTGGAGTGCCTGGACGGCCTGGTGGTCGACCGTGGCCAGGAGGCCAAGCCGGTCCGTGAGCCGCTGCCGCTGCGGCTGCCCCGCGAGATCGCCGACCAGGCCGAGGCCGAGGCGGGCGCCGCCGCCGCCGAGCCGCGCCAGGTCTGACCCGCGCGCACCGGCCCGCCGGAACCAGCCCCGTCGGCGTACGCTGGCGGCACGGTTCCGGCGCCGCCGGTGCCGGCCGGGGACGGCGAGCGTGGAGAGGGTGACGCGGAGGTCATGACGACCGACGAGGGCCGGGTGTCGCTGCGGCGCATCCTGCAACGGTTCACCGCCAGCGAGGCCGAGATAGACGCGCAGGAGCTGCGGCGCGAGAGCGCCCAGTGCGGCGGGATCCCGGCACAGCAGTGCTCCCGGGGTCAGCTGGTGTCGGTCGCTGGTCGGCTGCGCACGGTGGTCTACACGCCGCGCACCAACCTGCCCACCCTGGAGGCCGACCTGTATGACGGCAGCGACGTGGTCACCCTGGTCTGGTTGGGTCGACGGCACATCGCCGGGATCGAGCCGGGCCGGCACCTGACCGCCCGTGGCCGGGTGGCGGTGCGCGACGAGCGCAAGGTCATCTACAACCCCTACTACGAGCTGGACTCGCCGAAGTGACGGCGTTGCGGACGGAAGGCCGGCGATGACGACGGGACAGCACCGGGCGGCGCAGCCGGAGACCGGCCCTCCGGAGGAGGAGCCGCTGCCGACGATCGCCGAGCAGATGGCCGACCAGCTTGGCGGCTGGCGGGGCCTGGTCGAGTCGAGCATCCCGGTCGTGGTCTTCGTTCTCGCCAATGTCATCGGCGAGCTGCGACCGGCGGTGATCGCCTCGGTCTCCGTCGCGCTGCTGATCGCCGGGCTGCGGTTGGCCCAGCGTCGGCCGATCCGGCATGCCATCAACGGGCTGTTCGGCGTCGGCGTCGGCGCGGCCATCGCCTGGCGCACCGGCGACGAGCGCGATTTCTACCTTCCCGGCATCCTCTACGGCATCGGGTACGGCGTCGCTCTGCTGATCTCGGCGGCGATCCGGCAGCCGCTGGTGGGCTGGATCTGGTCGGTGCTGGTCGCCAAGGGCCGCTCGGAATGGCGCACCGACCCGAAGCTGGTGCGCACCTTCACCCAGCTCACCGTGCTCTGGGGCGTGGTCTGGTTGGCCAAGGTGGGCGTGCAGGCAGGGCTCTACCTGGCCCATCAGGACACCGCGCTGGGCGTGGCCCGGCTGGCGCTGGGCTACCCGCCGTACGCGCTGCTGCTGCTGATCACGGTCTGGACGGTGCGCCGGGTCACCCGGGAGTCGTCGCCGACCCCGCTGCCCGGCGCCTGACCGAACGGCCCGTGGGCTCAGCGTGAGCCGCGGGTCCGCTCGACGCTGTCCGGCCCGAGGATCACCGCGCGGACCTGGTCCTCCACCTCGGCGGTGCAGACGAAGATCAGCTCGTCGCCGGCCTCGATCGGGTCGTCCGGGCTGGGCACCAGGACCCGCTTGCCACGCAGGATCGCCACCAGCGCGGAGTCGCGGGGCAGCGGCACGGCGTGGATCGGCTGACCGACGTAGGGCGCGGTCGGCGGCAGGGTGATCTCGACCAGGTTCGCCTCACCCTGGCGGAAGGTCATCAGCCGGACCAGGTCGCCGACGGTGACGGCCTCCTCGACCAGCGCGGCCATCACCCGCGGCTTGCTCACCGCGACGTCGACGCCCCACTGTTCGGTGAACAGCCACTCGTTCTCGGCCCGGTTGACCCGGGCCACCACGCGCGGCACCGCGAACTCGGTCTTGGCCAGCAGCGACAGCACCAGGTTGGTCTTGTCGTCGCCGGTCGCCGCGACCACCACGTCGCACCCGGCGATGTTGGCCTCCTCCAGGCTGGCCACCTCGCACGCGTCGGCGAGCACCCACTCGGCCGCCGGCACCCGGTCCGGGCGCAGCATCTTGGGTTGGCGTTCGATCAGCATCACCTGGTGGCCGTTGTCGATCAGCTCCTGGGCGATCGAGCGGCCCACGTTGCCCGCGCCCGCGATGGCGACCCGCATGGCTCAGTGCCCCCCTTCCGGCGGCGCCGCCGCCACCGACGTGACCGTCGCCACGATGTCATCGCTGACCAGCATGAACACCTGGTCACCCTCCTGTACGACGGTGGAGCCGGTGGGCAGCGTGCCGATGCCGAAGCGGATCAGGTAGGCGACCCGTGCGCCGGACGCCTCCTCCAGTGTGCGCAACGACCGGCCGATCCAGTCCTTGTGGACCGGCACCTCGACGATCGACACGGTGCTCGTGGGGTCGCGGAAGATCTCCACGTTGCCCTCCGGCACCAGGTGCCGCAGCATCCGGTCGGCAGTCCAGCGCACTGTCGCGACGGTGGGGATGCCCAGCCGCTCGTAGACCTGCGCCCGGCGCTGGTCGTAGATGCGGGCGGCGACCCGGGACACGCCGAACGTCTCGCGGGCCAGCCGCGCCGAGATGATGTTGGAGTTGTCGCCGCTCGACACCGCCGCGAAGGCGTCCGCGCGCTCGATGCCGGCCTGTCGGAGAACCTCGCCGTCGAAGCCGGCCCCGGTCACCGTGATCCCGGCGAAGTCGGGGCCGAGCCGGCGGAACGCGTCGGCGTCCTGGTCGATCACCGCCACCGAGTGCCCTCGGGACTCCAGGCTGTGCGCGAGGGTCGACCCGACCCGGCCACATCCCATGATCACGACGTGCACGCTGTCCCTCCCAAGGTGCGTACCGCCCCCGCTTCCGGTGGCCTCCGAGTGCGAGCCTGCCACGTCCCGGCGGGAAGCGGGGACCGACCGTACCCCCGTCGTCGTGAGCAGCCGTGATCGCCCACCCCCGCGCCCCCGCCGTGGTGGTCGTACCCTTGGCGTTCGTGGCCAGTCCCACCTCGCTGCTGAAGCGGCTCCTCCTCGGTCGACCGTTCCGGTCCGACCGGCTCCAGCACACCCTCCTGCCGAAGCGCATCGCGCTGCCCGTGTTCGCCTCCGACGCGCTGTCCAGCGTCGCGTACGCGCCCGACGAGATCCTGCTCACCCTCTCCATCGCCGGCGCCTCGGCGTTCCTGTTCTCTCCATGGATCGCGCTGGCAGTGGTCGTGGTGATGCTCACCGTGGTGGCCAGCTACCGGCAGAACGTGTACGCCTACCCGTCCGGCGGTGGCGACTACGAGGTGGCCACTGTCAACCTGGGCCCGAAGTTCGGCGTCGGGGTGGCCAGTGCGCTGCTGGTCGACTACGTGCTCACGGTGGCGGTGTCGGTCTCCTCCGGGGTGGCCAACCTCGGCTCGGTGGTGCCGTTCGTGGCCACCCACAAGGTCCTGATCGCGGTGATCGCGGTGGTGCTGCTGACCGCTGTCAACCTGCGCGGGCTGCGCGAGTCGGGCACGGCGTTCGCCATCCCCACCTACGGTTTCGTGATCGTGATGCTCGGGATGCTGCTCACCGGGCTGTTCCGGGTCTTCGTGCTGGGCGACGACCTCCGTGCACCGAGCGCCGACCTGGTGATCCAGGCCGAGCACAGCGTGACCGGGTTCGCGCTCATCTTCCTGCTGCTGCGGACGTTCAGCTCGGGCGCCGCCGCGCTCACCGGCGTGGAGGCGATCTCCAACGGTGTGCCGGCGTTCAAGGCCCCGAAGAGCCGCAACGCCGCCACCACCCTGCTGCTGCTCGGCACCATCTCGGTGAGCATGCTGGTCGGGATCATCTGGCTGGCCCGGCTGACCCACCTGCAGTTTGTCGAGGACCCGGCCCTGCAGATCGTCTCCGGCCCCGAGGGGTACGTGCAGAAGACCGTCACCACCCAGCTCGGTGAGACGGTCTTCGGGTCCGGGTCGATCCTGCTCTACGTGCTGGCCGGGGTGACCGCCCTGATCCTGTTCCTGGCCGCGAACACCGCGTTCAACGGGTTCCCGGTGCTCGGCTCGATCCTCGCGCAGGACCGCTACCTGCCCCGCCAGTTCCACACCCGCGGCGACCGGCTGGCGTTCTCCAACGGCATCACCTTCCTCGCCCTCTTCGCGATCGTGCTGATCGTCGGCTTCCAGGCCGAGGTGACGAAGCTGATCCAGCTCTACATCGTCGGGGTCTTCGTCTCGTTCACCGTCTCCCAGGCCGGCATGATCCGGCACTGGAACCGGCACCTGCGGACCGAGCGGGACCCGGAGGCGCGCCGCAAGATGTACCGGTCCCGGGCGATCAACACGTTCGGCATGGGCCTGACCGGCACGGTGCTGGTGATCGTCCTGGTCACGAAGTTCCTGCTCGGCGCCTGGATCGCGATCGCCGCGATGGCGGTGATCTACGTGCTGATGCTGGCCATCCGCCGGCACTACGACCGGATCGCCGTCGAGCTGACCCCGCCGGACGAGGGCCGGGCCACGCTGCCCGCCCGCAACCACGCGATCGTGCTGGTCAGCAAACTGCACCAGCCGACACTGCGGGCCATCGCCTACGCCCGGGCCACCCGGCCGGACACGCTGACCGCAGTGACCGTCAACGTGGACGACAAGGACACCCGGGACCTGCAGGCCGACTGGGAGCGGCGGGAGATGGCCATCCCGCTCACCGTGATCGACTCGCCGTACCGGGAGATCACCCGCCCGATCCTGGACTTCGTCGCCTCCACCCGCCGCAAGTCACCCCGCGACGTGGTCACCGTCTTCATCCCGGAGTACGTGGTCGGCCGCTGGTGGGAGAACCTGCTGCACAACCAGAGCGCCCTGCGCCTCAAGGGCCGACTGCTCTTCGAACCGGGGGTGATGGTGGTCAGCGTGCCGTGGCAGCTCGCGTCGACAGCGAGCAAGAACCTGGACCGGCTGGACGCCACACTGTCCCGGACACCGGCACGGGGGCCGCGCGGCACCGTGCCGCCGCTGGTCTCCGCACCGCCGGTGGTTTCTCCGCCGCCGCCCGGTGAGGGCGGCCCGGCGGACCGCGCAACGGAAGGAAACGGCCGTGACTGAGTCGGGCGGACAGCGAACCGCGACAACCCCGGTGCCACCGGCACCCGAGCGTGGGCTGGCCGAGGCGGAACGGGTCGAGCTGACCGTGGACGCGGTCGCCCCCGGCGGGCACTGCGTGGCACGGGTGGACGGGCAGGTCGTCTTCGTCCGGCACGCGCTGCCCGGTGAACGGGTCATCGCCGAGGTCACCGAGGTGCACCGGGGGTTCGTCCGGGCCGACGCGGTGACGGTGCTGGACCCCTCACCGGACCGGGTCGAGCCGCCCTGCCCGTACGCCAGGCCGGGCGCGTGTGGCGGCTGCGACCTGCAACACGTCGCCCCGGACGCGCAACTGGCCTGGAAGACCGCAGTGGTGCGCGAGCAGTTGGTCCGCCTCGGCGGGCTGACCGACGCCGAGCTGGACAAGCTCGGCGTCCGGGTCGAGGCGCTGCCCGGCGGGCTGCTCGGCTGGCGCTCCCGGGTCCGGTACGCCGTGGACGCCGCGGACCGGGCCGGTCTGCTCAAGCACCGGTCGCACGAGGTGGTGCCGATCGACCGCTGCCGGATCGCCCACCCGGCCATCCAGCAGCTGCCGGTGCTCACCGAGCGCTGGCCGGCCGCCGAGGGGGTCGAGACGATCGCCAGCACCGGCGGGGACGTGACCGTCACGGAGATCCGCGACGGGGTGCCCACCCTGGTGAGCGGGCCGACCGAGGTCCGCGAGGTGGCCGCCGGACGGGACTGGACGCTGCCCGCGTCCGCGTTCTGGCAGGTGCACCCGGCCGCGGCGGACACCCTCTGCGCGGCGGTGCTGGACCTGCTGGACCCACAGCCGGGCGAGACCGGATGGGACCTCTACGGCGGCGCTGGGCTGTTCGCCGCGGCCCTCGCCGGACGGGTCGGCGACGCCCGGATCACCCTGGTCGAGTCGAGCCGGGACGGGGTGGACGCGGCCCGGGCCAACCTGGCCGACCTGCCCCAGGTCGAGGTGGTCGCCGCCCGGGTGGAGACCGCGCTGACCCGCCGACGGATCACCGGCCCGGTCGACGTGGTGGTGCTCGACCCGCCGCGCTCCGGCGCGGGCGCCCAGGTGGTGCGTGACATCGTCGCCGCCGGCCCGCGAGCGGTCGCGTACGTGGCCTGTGACCCGGCGGCCTTCGCCCGGGACGTCCGCACCTTCACCGAGCTCGGTTGGCGGCTGGCGGCGCTGCGGGGCTTCGACCTGTTCCCGATGACACAGCACGTCGAGCAGGTGGGGCTGCTGCTCCCGCCGCGGATCGCGCTCTGACCAGGGGCTCAGCCGACCCGCACGGCCCGGGCCTCTCGGCCCAGGCTGCGGAGTACCGGGCGGCCGATAGACTCTCCGGTCATGAGTGTTGAAGAGGACACGGCCAACCACGGCCGGCTGCTGGGGACGGTACGCGGTCCGCAGGACGTCAAGCGGATGTCGGGCGAGGAGCTGGACGTCCTCGCCGCCGAGATCCGGGACTTCCTGATCGCCAAGGTCTCCCGCACCGGCGGGCACGTCGGGCCCAACCTCGGTGTGGTCGAGCTGACGCTGGCCATGCACCGCGTCTTCGACTCGCCCCGGGACCGGCTCCTGTTCGACACCGGCCACCAGGCGTACGTGCACAAGATCCTCACCGGGCGCCAGGCCGGCTTCGACAAGCTCCGTCAGCGCGGTGGCCTCTCCGGCTACCCCAGCCAGGCGGAGAGCGAGCACGACCTCATCGAGAACTCGCACGCCTCCACCGCGCTCTCCTACGCCGACGGCCTCGCCAAGGCGTACGCGCTGCGTGGTGAGGCCCGCAGCGTCGTGGCCGTGGT
Source organism: Micromonospora zamorensis (assembly GCF_900090275.1). NCBI lineage: Bacteria > Bacillati > Actinomycetota > Actinomycetes > Micromonosporales > Micromonosporaceae > Micromonospora > Micromonospora zamorensis. The sequence continues at coordinate 880,665 of NZ_LT607755.1, forward strand.
CGGCGACGGCGCGCTCACCGGTGGCATGTGCTGGGAGGCGCTGAACAACATCGCCACCGCCGGCAACTCCCTCGTGATCGTGGTCAACGACAACGGCCGGTCCTACTCGCCGACCATCGGCGGGCTGGCCGACCACCTCTCCTCGCTGCGGCTCAACCCCGGCTACGAGAAGGTCCTCGACACCGTCAAGGACGCCCTCGGCTCCACGCCGCTGGTCGGCAAGCCGATGTACGAGGTGCTGCACGCAGTCAAGAAGGGCATCAAGGACGCGGTTGCCCCGCAGGCCATGTTCGAGGACCTGGGCATCAAGTACGTGGGCCCGGTGGACGGGCACGACGTGGCGGCCGTCGAGGCGGCGCTGCGCGCGGCGAAGAACTTCGGCGGCCCGGTGATCGTGCACGCGGTCACCCGCAAGGGCTACGGCTACCGCCCGGCCGAGGAGGACGAGGCGGACTGCCTGCACGGCCCGAGCAGCGCCTTCGACGTCGAGACCGGCGCGCTGCTGGCCGCCCCGTCGGTGAAGTGGACGCACGTCTTCGCCGACGAGCTGCTGGCCGTCGCCGACGAGCGGCCGGACGTGGTGGGCATCACCGCCGCGATGGCCGAGCCGACCGGCATCGCCAAGCTGGCCCGCAAGTACCCCGAGCGGGTGTACGACGTGGGCATCGCCGAGCAGCACGCCGCCACCTCGGCGGCCGGGTTGGCGCTCGGCGGTCTGCACCCGGTGGTCGCGGTCTACGCCACCTTCCTCAACCGCGCCTTCGACCAGGTCCTGCTGGACGTGGCGATGCACAAACTGCCGGTGACCTTCGTGCTGGACCGGGCGGGCATCACCGGCCCGGACGGCCCCAGCCACTACGGCATCTGGGACATGTCGGTCTTCGGGGTGGTGCCCGGGCTGCGGATCGCCGCTCCCCGAGACGCCGCCACGTTGCGGGAGGAGCTGCGCGAGGCGGTGGCCGTCGACGACGGCCCCACCGTGGTGCGCTTCCCGACCGGCGCGGTCGCCGCGGACCTGCCGGCGCTGCGCCGGGTGGGCCCGGTCGACGTGTTGGCCGAGTCGGCGCGTACCGACGTGCTGCTGGTCGCTGTCGGCTCGTTCGGCCAGCTGGGCATGGAGGTGGCCGCCCGGGTCGCCGAGCAGGGCTACGGCGTCACCGTCGTCGACCCCCGCTGGGTGCGTCCGGTCCCGGCGGAGCTGGTCGACCTGGCCGCCCGCCACCGGCTCGTGGTCAGCGTCGAGGACGGGGTCCGGGTCGGCGGGGTGGGCGACGCGCTCGCCCAGGCCATGCGCGACGCCGACGTCCGGGTGCCGCTCAAGGACCTGGGCGTACCGGCCGAGTGGCACCCGCACGGCACCCGCGCGCAGATCCTCGCGGACCTGGGCCTGACCGCCCAGGACGTGGCGCGCAACGTGACCGGCTGGATCTCCGGCCTGGACGCCACCCCGGACCGCCTCACCCCCAGCGACGCGGCCGCGCAGAACTGACGAAACGACGACGGCGGGCGCCCCCTCCCGGGGACGCCCGCCGTCGTCGTTCGCACGAGCGGGTCAGTTGGTTGGCTTCACCGAGCGGTAGTGGGTCTTGTCGGTGTTGGCGAGGCTGTAGGTCTGGGAACGGGACGGGCCGGGGATGACCGCCAGGCCGGGGCGTTCGACCAGCAGGGGAGTGCCCGGCGGAACGGACAGGGAGCTGTCCCGGGTGGCTCGCCAGCTCAGCACCACGAGCGGCTGGCCGGGCACCGGCAACTGGTACGCCTGCAACGGGGTGGCCCGGTCGGCGGGTGAGACGACGGGCGCGCTCCCGTCGGCCGGTCGGTAGACCACAGCGGTCATCGCGCCGGCGTCGGTGTCCCAGCTGAGCTGCTGCAACTCGGCCGCCTCACCACCGCCGAGAGCGACCTCGCCGAGCGAGCGGACGGTGAGTTTCGCCATCGGCCAGGACGTCGGCACCGAGCGCGGCGCGTCCCGGTCGCCGATCCGGCGGGGGATGCTGCCGAAGGGGCCCCGGTCACCGCCCAGCACGCAGGTGTCCAGCCCGGTGAGCGCCCTCCGGCCGGTGCCGGACTCGTCGCGGACCAGCGGATAGCGTGGGTCGACGGTGCCGGTGCCCAGGTCGAGCAGCCGGTCCGCGGCCCGCCCGCGGGGCAGCGACTCGGTGGTCCGCAGGGTCGCTGTCACTCCGACCGCGGTGCAGGACGGCACGTCGACCGGCGCGCTGAGGCCGTCCGTGACGGGCAACGTCCGATCCTGTGGCCCGACCAGCGTCTGCACCCGCGCCGAGACCAGGTAGCGGCGGCCGGCGGCGGTCTGCACCGGCAGAACGTCGGAGTAGACGAGGTAGCCCGGGTCGGTGTACTCGGTGGCGCGGGTCACCGCGTACCGGTCGCCGTCACGGGTGAGTTGCAGCAGCCAGGAGGCGCTCTCGCCGGGCACGTCGGCGGCCACGAGTGCCACCGGCGCGCCGTCGACCCGGCCGGAGAAGAGGATGCCGGACGAGGGCAGGTGCGCGCGGTCATCGGCCGGTGACCGCCAGTCGCGGACCGTCCTGGTGACCGCTGCCGTCGCCGTGGCGTCCCCCGAGAGGTCGCCCCGGGGCGGCCACACGACCAACGCGCCGTCCAGGCTGTCGTAGCCGACCCGCAGATCCTGCGGCTTCCTCTCGGCCACCGGACCGCAGGCCGTGGCGGCCAGCAGCGCGGTGAGCAGGACGGGAAGCGCCCTGCCGTGCCGACGGCCTGGAGTCACCTGGTCCGCCCCCGATCGCCTCGCCGTCGCTGTCGGAAAGCGCCATAGTACGAGATGTCCGGTGCGGGACCCCAGGTGGTCGCCGTCAGACCCACCACAATGGACGTCACCGGGGCTTTAGTGCGTTTTCGTTGCTCCGGTAGACTCCGCCGACTGTGACGCCTGCCGAGTCCCGCGCCCTGCCCGCGCCGCACCCGGAGGCCGCAACCGGCCCCGACGAGATGGTGAGCTACCGCACACCGGGCGGCCTCTTCGCCGCCACCGCCCCCGCCGAAGCACCGGCTGAGCCCGAAGCACCGACGGACCCGGACGCGCCGTCCGAGCCCGCAACGCCGTCCGAGCCCGCAGCGCCGTCCGAGCCCGCAACGCCGGCGGAGGACGTGGCGGTGGCCGACGGCGCGGAGGTCGTACCGACGCGGGCGCGGTGGCGTCGCTGGACCCGGCGACGGCAACACCTCGCGGTGGGTGGCCTGTTCCTGCTCGCCGCGCTCTGGGTGACCAGCCGGATCTGGCTGGACCCGTCCGGTCGGGTGGCCTCGCTCTACACCGGTGACCCGGCCCAGGTGCAGTTCTTCCTCGCCCACTCGGTACGCGTGGTGCTGCACGGCGAGTACCCGTTCTACACCGAGCAGTTCAACTACCCCGACGGCGTCAACCTGATGGCCAACACGGCCGTGCTGGCGCTGGGCATCCCGATGGTCCCGGTGACGCTGCTCTTCGGGCCGGCGGTCTCCTTCGTGGTGCTGGTGACACTGGGCCTCGCAGGCACCGCCATGGCCTGGTACCTCATGCTCTCCCGCCACCTGGTGCGTACGCCGCTGGCGGCGGCGGTGGGCGGCTGGTTCTGCGGCTTCTCGCCCGCGATGCTGTCGCACGCCAGTTGGCACCCGAACATCATCAGCCAGTTCCTGCTGCCGTTCATCGTCTGGCGGGTGCTGGTGCTCACCCGGTCCCGTCGGCCGGTCCGGGACGGGGCGCTGCTCGCCCTGCTGGTCACCGCGCAGGCGTTCATCAACGAGGAGATCCTGCTCTTCACTGCGCTGGCCTGCGGGGTGTTCCTGCTGGCCGTGCTCGCGCAGGAACCCGCCCGCTGGTCGGCGGCCTGGCGACCGCTCGGAATCGGCGTGGTGACCTGCACGCTGCTGGCCGGGGCGCTGCTGGCGTACCCCCTGTACGTGCAGTTCGCCGGGCCGATGGCCTACCACGGGCTCAGCGACGCGGTGAAGGACTACGGCAACGACATCGCCGCCTTCTTCGCCCCCGGCTCGCCCACCCTCGGCGGCAACCAGCGAGCCAACATCAACCTGGCGCCGAACTACTCGGAGGAGAACGCGTTCTTCGGCTGGAGCCTGTCCATGCTCGCCATCGGCATCGTGGTCTGGCTGCGCCGGGAGCTGATCGTCCGGGCGCTCGCGGTGACCGGCCTGTTCTTCGCCGTCCTGTCGCTCGGTGAGCGGGTCTCCTGGTGGGACCGTGAGCTGGTCAGCGGGCCGTGGCAGTTGCTGGTCCACCTGCCGTTGCTGGACGCGGTGGTGCCGACCCGGTTCGGTCTGATCACCAGTGTGGTGATCGGTCTGCTGCTCGCGCTCGCCGTCGAGCGGGCCTGGGCGTTGCGACCGGCCGACCGACGCACCGTGCGGACGCTCACCGCGGCGGGCCTGGCGTTCGCGCTGCTGCCGATCGCTCCGATGCCGCTGCGGATGGTCTCCCGACCGCCGGTGCCGGACTTCATCACGGCCGACCGCTGGCGGGCGTACGTCGGGCCGGACCAGACGCTGGTGCCGATCCCGGTGCCCAGTATGGGTAACACGCACGGCATGCGCTGGGCGGCGACCACCAACCTCGACTTCAAGATCCCCGGCGGTTACTTTCTCGCCCCGCGCAACGGCAACACCGGTGACGCGGGTCGGTTCGGTGGCCGACCCAGCGGGGTGGGTCAGATGCTGGAGGAGGTGGCGACCACCGGGCGGATGCCGAAGCTCGACGACCGGCAACGCCGCCGCTTCGCCGACGAGCTGCGTCACTGGCGGGCCGCGATCCTGGTGCTGCCGCTCCGTCAGCAGAACGCCGAGCCGTTGCGGCGTACCGTCGAGGACCTGGTCGGCCCCGGCCGCCAGGAGCTGGACGTCTGGGTGTGGGACGTCCGGGCGCTGACCGACCGTTCGGTCTGATGACCACCGGGACGACGTCCCCGGCCACCTCGCCCCCGGCGGTGGTGCCGACGCCCCGTCCGGTCTGGCTGCGGGACCTGCTGGTGGTGGTCGGCTATCTGGGCCTGGCCGCGGTGCTGACCAGCGCCCAGTGGGGCCAGCCGGGGCGGCTGTTCCACCAGGCGGGCGACCAGATCCTCTTCGAGTGGATGCTGGCCCACGCGGCGCACGCCGTGGTCGCGGGGGACAACCCCCTCCACAGTGCCGGGTTGAACGCGCCCGACGGGGTCAACCTGATGGCGAACACCTCGGTGCTCGGCCTGGGTGTCCCGTTGACCCCGGTCACCCTGCTCCTCGGCTCGCAGGTGGCGTTCTGCGTGGCGGTCGTCTGCTGCCTCGCCGGCACGGCCGCCGCCTGGTACGCGCTGCTGCGCCGCCGGCTGGTCACCACCCGTTCCGCCGCCGCGGTCGGTGGGCTGATCTGCGGCTTCGCCCCGGGAATGATCGCCCAGGCGGGCGCGCACCTGCACATCGCCGCGCAGTTCCTGGTGCCCCCGATCCTCGCCCTGGTGTTCCGGCCCGCCGTGGACCCGGCGCACCGGCTCGTCGGCGTGTGGCGGCCCGGCATCGTCCTCGGGCTGCTGCTGGTCTGGCAGGTCTTCATCGGGGAGGAGGTGCTGGTCTTCCTGGCGCTCGCGGCGGGGGTGTTCGCGCTGGGCTACGCGCTCGCCGACCGGGTGGCCGCCCGGCAACTCGCCCCGGCCCTCCTCGGCCGGCTGGCGGTGGCGGCCGGGGTGGCGGCGGTGCCGCTGGCATACCCGCTGTGGTTCCAGTTCCACGGCCCGCAGCACTACTCCGGGATGGCGTTCGCCACGCACGCCTTCCAGTTGGACGCCGCGTCGTTCACCGCGTCGGCCCGGCAGACCGTGCTCGGCGACGACTGGCTGCCGGGCCTGCTCGCGCCGAACCCGACCGAGGAGAACTCCTTCTTCGGCCCGGGGCTGCTGGTGCTCGCCGTGGTGATCGTGATCTGGCTGTGGCGACGGCCGCTGGTCCGCGCGCTGGCCGGCTGTGGGCTGGTGTTCGCGCTGCTCTCCCTCGGCACCGAGCTGCGGGTGGACGGCACCGCCACCGGCATTCCGGGGCCGTACCGGGTGGTCGCCGGGCTGCCCCTGCTCGACCTCGCGGTGCCGGCCCGGTTCGCGCTGGTCTGCGTACCGGTGCTGGGTGTGCTGGTGGCGCTCTCCCTGGACCGGGTGCGGGCGGCGCGCCGGCTGTCGACCGCACCCGGGCTGCCGGTGCGGCTGCTCTGGGCCGGCGCGGTGGCCGCCGCGTTGCTGCCGCTGGTCCCGACGCCGATCCGGGTGGTGCCGGTCACGCCGGTGCCGGGGTTCGTCGCCGACGGCGGGTGGCGTCCGCTGGTGCCGCCCGGCCGGACGGTGGTCGCCGTTCCGCCGGTCACCGGCGCGGCGCAGAGCCCGGCGATGCTCTGGTCCGCCCGTACCGGTCTGGCGTTTCCCACGCCGGGCGGTTACTTCATCGGCCCGAGCGGCCCGGACGACCCGGCGGCCCGCTGGGGCGCGCCGGACCGCCCAACGTCGGTGCTGCTGCGGCGGGTCGCCGAGACCGGCACGGCGCCGGTGCTCACCGACGCCGACCGCCGCCAGGCCGTCGAGGATCTACGGCACTGGCGGGCCGCCGTGGTGGTGCTCGGCCAGCTGACCAACGGCGAGCCGGTCCGTCGGACCGTCGACGACCTGCTCGGGCCGGGCCGACCGGTCGACGGCGGGTGGATGTGGGACGTCCGGAACCAGGTCGACTGATCAGCTCACCAGGGCGCGGACGTCCCAGACCCAGACGTCGTCGACCCGCTGGGGCGGCCCGATCAGGCCGGTTACCAGCTCGCGCAGCACCGCCTCGCGGGGATGCGCCCCGAGCACGACCACCGACGCCCGCCAGAACCGCAGGTCCTCGACGGCCTGGCGGCGGTTCTCGTCGGTGAGCACCGGGACCGCGCCTTTGTCCATCGTGGAGTAGATGAGGGTGCTGGTGGGCCGGTTCGGCGCGCCGAAGACACCCTCGCCCAGCTCGTTCGGCCCGATGAAGTAGCCGCCCGGGACGGGGAACTCCTGCCTGGTCAGCGCACTCCACCGCAGCGTCGGCAGGCCGTGCACGTTGCTCGGGATCGGCACCGGCACCAGGGTTCGACCCGCCGGCACGTACGGCCGCCAGCCGCCCGCGCTGATGAAGTGCGGTGGCGGGTCGATCTGCTGGGCGGGCAGCGGCCGGGGAAAGAGCGGCAGCACGGCGAGGGCGACAGCCGCGTACCCCACCGGGCGCAGCCACCGGCGGCCCGCCGCGACCGGCGCGGGCGGGCTCGGCTCGTCGGACGTCGCCGGGGCCGCCTCCCCGACGCGCTGGGCCGGCACCCGCGGCTGGTCGGCCACCGGGCGCCCCTGGCGGTGCGCGGCGTCCCAGGTCAGCGCGAGCAGTACGCCCACCGCGGCGGCCACCACCAGCGTCAACCGGGTCGGCATCATCATCTCGACCAGCGGCAGGTCGTCCGGCACGTACGACCACGGGCCGCGCACCCCGGTCTCGACGCCGTTGAACCGCACCCGGGGCCCGATCGACGCCACTGTGAAGACGACGATCAGCACGGCGGCGATCCGGGCCGGCAACGATCGGCGTACGAGCAGCACCAGGGCGACCACCGAGAGCAGCACCAGGGGCCAGCCGAACCAGGTGTTCTGCTCGGTCAACCCGATCGTCTTCTCCACTGCCGGGTCGCCGGCCCAGGTGTCCCGGGCGAAGGTGACGAAGGCGACCAGGTCCTCGCCCCAGTTGTGGAAGACGCCACCCTGCAGGCCCCGGTAGGACTGCGGGCCGTTGAACTGGAACCAGATCGGGTACGCGGCGAGCACCAGGGCCACCCCGCCAGCGACGCCGAGCCCGGCCAGGAACGTGCCAGCGACGGCCCGGGTGGCCGTCGGGCGCTGCACGGCGTACGCCAGCACGACGACCAGGCAGGCCAGCGCGGTGAGCAGCAGCATCTCCTCGTTGATGAAGATCTGGTACGTCACCAGCGCCCCGAGCACCAACCCGTTGCGCCGCCACCGGCCGGGCTCGCCGAGGCGCAGCACCCGCACCACGATCAGCGGCAGCAGGAAGTTGGACACGAAATTGGGCTGGCCGTTGGCGTGGTGGATGATTCCCGGCGCGAAGCCGAGGAACGCGCCGCCGACGAAGGCCGCCGCCCGGGAGCGCACCAGGTGGCGGGAGAGCATCCAGTAGCCGGTGCCGGCGGTGGCGGCCAGCGCCGCACCGAGGTAGAGCGCGTACATCACCTGCGGGCCGAGCAGCATGGTCAGCGGGGCCAGCGGCAGGGTCACCCCGAGCAGCGAGGTGTTGGCCATCATGTTCACCCCGTCCGGGGCGTTCTGCTGGGCCGTGAACAGCGGGTTCTCCAGGTGCCGCACCGAGTACGCGCCGTGCGCGAACAGCCACTCGAACCAGCTGTGGTCGGTGGGCAGGTGCGAGGAGACCCGGCCGCTGACGTCACCCCAGTAGTTGAGGCAGACGAAGACGCCCAGCAGGACATAGGCTCCGAGGGCCAACAGGTCGGCTCGGGCCGGGCGGCGTCGAGGCCGCCGTGTCGACTCGGCCTCGGCCGGGTCGGCGTCGGTCAGGGGATTCAGCGAAGGGTCTACCACCGGCACAGCCACGACGCGCCATCGTACAGGCGGGGTTCCGCCGCTTTTGCCGGCCCGGTGCGCTCACGGTCGGTTTGCCGGACGGTCACCCGTCGGTCAGCCTGAGTGGTGACGGAAGGACGATCGTTGTCGATCATCGAGCTGGGCGAGATCCGGGAGGAGCCGGCGTCAGCGCCTGCGGTCCGCCGCCCGCGCGCCGCCGGTCGCCCGCTGCGCAGCGCGGCGGTGCTGGTGCTCAGCCTGGTGGTGCTGGCCGGCGCCACGCCGTCACCGCAGCGAACGGTGAGCATCGTGCCGGCGTCGCCCACGGCCACGGCATACCTGGCCGGGGACGGCATCTTCGTCATCGACCCGCCGACACCCGACGGGGACCGCTACCTGACCGCCTACGCCCAGCCGGCACCATCCGGAACAGTCGTGCGGCGGCGGTGGCAGACGCCGCTGGTCCGCACCGGTGACTACCTGGACGTCCGGGTCGAGCGAGGGTTGGTGTTGACGATGGCGGTCAGCGCCCCGAACAGGGTGTTCCAGACCACCGCCTTCGACACCGTCACGGGCCGGCAACGCTGGCAGCATCCGGGTGCTCCCCAGCCGACAGCCAGCGGCGCTCTGCTGGTGACCGACGGCCGGGAGGACGGGTCGGGCGCGGTGAGCGGGGTCGAGCCCGACACCGGCCGGGTGCTCTGGTCGGTGTCGGTCCCGCCGGCCGCCAACCCGTCCTACCACCTCACTCCCGAGGGCCAGGTCGACCGGTTCGTGCTCCTGCAACCGACCGGCGAGGTGCAGGTGCACGACGCCGGCACAGGCCGCCTGCTGCGTAGCATCGACACACTGCCCGGTGACCGGTCGGCGTACCAGCGGGTGCAGGTCGTCGACGACCTGCTGCTGCTCGTCCCGCCCGGCAGCACCCGGCTGGTGAGCTACGGGCTGGCCGAGCTGGAGCTACGGTGGACGGCCGAGGTGACGCTGGTGTCGCATGTGGTCGACTGCGGCGGTCTGCTCTGTGCGGTACCGCAGACCGGCGGCCTCCAGGTGCTCGATCCCGCCACCGGCGCGGTGCGCTGGTCCGAACAGGGCCAGGACAACCTGGCCGACGTCCGGTACGGCCGGTTGCTGATGGCCAGGCCCGGCCAGGGGTACGAGGTGCGGGACGCGGCGACCGGGCAGGTAAGGACCGAGCTGGGCGCGTGGGGCCTGCTGCCGGTGCTCGGGCCGGACGATCCGCTGGTCGGCCTGCGCCAGGGGGCCGACGGCCGGATGGTCGTCGCCGAGCTGGACCTGGTGGCAGGTCAGGCGCGGATCCTCGACGTGCTCCGGGTCATCGCCGGCAGCTGCCAGGCGTCCCTGCCGGTCCTGCTCTGCCAGCGTGTCGACGGCGCGACCGCGTTGTGGCGGTTGACGCGGTGAGCGACTCGGTGATCGACCTCGGCGAGCTGCGGCACGGCACGGACCCGGAGCCGTTACCCCGCCCACCCCGCGCCGACGGCCGGCAGCTGCGCTGCGCGCTGGTCCTGCTCCTCGCGCTGGTCACGCTCGCTGCCTCCGCCGTGGCCCCACCCCGGCGGGCCCCGGTGACGCTGCCGACCCAGCCCGGGGCCGACGTCCTGGTCGACGGTGACCTCGTTCTGGTCATGGAGCCGACCAGCCCTGGGCGGCAGGGGCGGCTGGCCGCGTATCGGCTGCCCGGCGGCGAGCCGGTCTGGCAGGCGCCGCTGTCGGCGGAGGCGCGGTACTGGGGAATGACTCCGCTGGCCGGGATGATGCTGGTCACCGGGTACGAGATCGGCCCCGAGGGCCGGGAGACACGCACCGTCGCTCTGGACCGGGCGACCGGGGCGTACCGGTGGCAGCAGCCGGGCAGCGTCTTCGAGCTGACCGACGGCAACCTGCTGCTGCGTACCGGTGGCGAGACCCAGCCGTCCGGTCTGCGCGTGGTCGATCCGTGTTGCGGCACGGTGCGTTGGCAGCTGCCCCCCACCACCGCCGAGATCAACGTTCGGGACACCGGGCACGGAGTGGACCGCGTGGTGCTCAACCAGGTGGACGGGCCGGTCGAGGTACGCGACGCGGTCACCGGCGCCGTGCTGGCCCGCGCCGACCTGCGCCCGCCCGACGGTGGTCCGATCAGAGTGGACCTGACGAAGGACCTGCTGCTGGCCATCGACAGAGGTTCCGGCACGGTGGCCGCGTACGGGCTGGACAAGCTCGACCAACGCTGGAGCCGCGCGGGTGTCAACGTGGACTTCGCCCTGGACTGTGGCCCCGTCCTGTGCGTGCGCACCGGCAACAACGAACTCCAAGCGATCGACACCGCAACCGGCGCGTTGCGCTGGCGCAACACCCGGTGGGGTTGGGCCTGGCCGTACGACGGTCGGCTGATGGTCAACGTGTTGAGCAGCGAAGACGGGCCGGAGCACTTCGTCGTGCTCGATCCGCTGACCGGGCGGGAACTGGCCGACCTGGGCCGGTGGGACCTCTACCAACTCAGTCTCGGTGGTCGGCTGATCGGCACACGACGGCATCCCGACGGAGGGGTGGTCGTCGGCGAGGTGGACGTCCGCGCCGGGAAGGTGCAGGTCCTGGACGTGCTGCCCCAGGCCATCGGCGAATGTCAGGCGATGACCGATCACCTGGTGTGCGGTGCCGCCCCGGCCGGCGCCTACCGGATCTGGGAGTTGCCGGACTGACTACCAGTTCGCCTGAGCGGGCGGCGGGGGCAGCGGCACCGACGGGGGCCGCAGCACGTACGCCACACCGCCGCTGCCGCGCTGCCAGACCGCCTCGAACCGCTGCCGGGGCACGGTGCGACGGACCGCGTCGTCGTCCGGGGCGTACGGGTCGTTGAGCACCGGGTCGCCGTCGACGGTGAAGCCGACCAGCACCATCAGGTGCCCTGCCGTGTCGTACCCGAGCCCCGGCACCTCGTCGGCCCGGAACGCGGCGGAGACGATCAGGGGGATGCCGGCCGCGATGAACGCCTCCGCCTCGACCAGCGACCGCAGCCGGGTGACGAACGCGTCCACCCCGTACCGGCCGGCGTACGCGGTGTTGAACGACCAGTTGCCCGCCCCGGCGTACGCGTGGTCGTAGCAGTGTCGGGCGGCGTGTACCACCACCGGACGCGGGCCGGGCGGCTCCACCCAGGCGTAGTGCGCCGGGGTCGGCTCGGCACCCCAGTGGGCGAGCACCATCGAGATGCAGGTGGGGCTGCACCAGGAGTCGCCGCCTCCTCCCCACTGCGGGTACTGGCCGGCGTGCAGCCGCTGCGAGTAGCGGGGCACGTCCAGCACCCGGCCCCAGGCGGCGGACGAGGCGGGCTGCGCGTACTCCTGGGCGGTGCTCGTGGGACCGGTGGCGACCGCGCCGACGCTGCGCAGCACCGGGCCGGTCGTGCTTTCCGCCGGCCGGCACAGGGTGACCCGCGCCTGCCAACCGGTGACCGTCGCGCCGGTCACGATCAGGGTGTCGGTGTCGACCCGGGCGTCGCCGTCGCGCTGCCCGGGCACCGACGTGCGTTCAACTGCCAGGTCGTCGGCCGCCCAGCGGGCCAACCGGTACCAGCCGGTGCTCGGCGCGTCGTCGTGCCAGCCGCGCAGCTCGACCTCGATCCAGCAGCCGGCCGGGGTTTCGGCGGTCCAGGACGGCACCACCTCGCTGACGGGGAAGCCGACCCGCACCGGCGGCGACGTCCAGGCGCCCTGCTGGTTCACGCCGTCGAGGGCCAGCCCTCGACCGGTGGCGAGCAGGCCGTCGCCGTTGCCGGCCGTCGTGTCGGCCGGCAGGTGGAAACCCCGGTAGGCGATGTCCCGCCCGGTGGTTGGTGCCGCGATGGTCATGCCAGGTCCGTCCGTCCCTCGGTGCCGCGGGCCAGCATCGCGTACGCCGAGGTGGTCCGCAACGCCGACCGGTGCGGGCGGCGAGGGACGATGGTTGCCGACCGGCACTAGGTTGTCGGTGGTCAGCAGCGAGGAGGCCGGGATGCGGGTACTGGTGGTGGAGGACGAGCGCAACCTCGCCGACGCGATCGCGCGAGGGTTGCGCAAGCGGGGGATGGCCGTCGACGTGGCGTACGACGGCGACGCCGGCCACGAGGCGGCGTTCGTCACCCGGTACGACGTGGTGGTGCTCGACCGGGACCTGCCGGGTGTGCACGGTGACCAGATCTGCGCCGACCTGGCCGCCTCCGGCGCGCTGACCCGGGTGCTGATGCTCACCGCGAGCGGCACGGTGGCCGACCGGGTGGAGGGGCTGCAGCTCGGAGCGGACGACTACCTGCCCAAACCGTTCGCGTTCGACGAGTTGGTCGCCCGGGTGCAGGCGCTGGGCCGGCGGGCGACCCCGGCCGCGCCGCCGGTGCTCGAACTGGCCGACCTGGTGCTCGACCCGGCCCGTCGGGTGGCCACCCGCGCCGGCGTGCCGGTCGACCTCACCAACAAGGAGTTCGGGGTGCTCAGCGAGCTGCTCAAGGCGCGCGGCGCGGTGGTGTCCAGCGAGGAGCTGCTGGAACGGGTCTGGGACGCCAACACCGACCCGTTCACCACCATCGTCCGGGTCACCGTGATGACGCTGCGCAAGAAGCTCGGCGACCCGCCGCTGATCGAGACGGTGGTCGGAGCGGGTTACCGCACCGCCGAGGTTGGCGCATGAGCCGCCGGTTGCGGCCCACCCTGCGGTTGCGGCTGACCCTGCTCAACGGTGTGCTGCTGATCGGGGCCGGTGCGATCCTGGTGCTGCTGGCCTGGCTGCTGGTCCGTGACGCGCTGCGACCCACCGACGAGTTGCTGCCCGGCACGGTCGTGTTGCTGGCGGACGGCGAGTCGATGGACGCCGCCCAGTGGCAGCGGCAACTCGTCGACGCCGCCTCCGGGGAGTTGCTGGCCAAGGGCCTCGTCGCGCTGTTGGCGATCAGCGTCGTCGGGGTGGCCGGCGCGTACGCGGTGGCCGGGCGGGCGCTACGCCCACTGCACCAGGTCACCGCGACCGCCCAGCGGCTCGGCGAGGCGACCCTGGACCAGCGGATCGGCTACTCGGGCGCCGACGACGAGGTGGCCGAGCTGGCCAAGACGTTCGACGCCATGCTGGACCGGATCGCGTCCGCCTTCGAGGCGCAGAAGCGCTTCGTGGCCAACGCCTCGCACGAGCTGCGTACCCCGCTCGCCGTGATGCGCACCGAGATCGACGTGACGCTCAGCGACGACGACGCGGACGCCGCCGAATACCGCCGGATGGCGACAGTGGTCCGGGACGCCTCGGAGCGGGCCAACGGCCTGGTGGACGCGCTGCTGGTGCTGGCCCGCAGCGAGGCCCAGGCCGGGCGGCAGTTGGGCCGGCGTACCGAGTGTGACCTCGCCGCCGGCACCGCCAACGCGCTGTCCGCGATGCGCCGGGAGGTGGAACGGATCGGGCTACGGGTCCAGACGTCACTGGAGTCCGCTCCGGTGGTCGGCGACCCGGGGCTGCTCGACCGGTTGGCCGGCAACCTCATCGAGAACGCGGTCCGCTACAACCACCTGCACGGCCGGCTCTGGGTGCGCACCGGCACCGACGGCGACCGGTCCTGGCTGGTGGTGGGCAACACCGGCTTCGAGGTGGACCAGGCCGACGTGCCGGGGCTGTTCGAGCCGTTCCGTCGCGGTGGCCGGGAACGGACCGGGGCCCGCGGCTCCGGCCTGGGGCTGTCCATCGTCCGGGCGGTCTGCACGGCGCACGGCGGCACCGTACGGGTGATCGCGCAGTCGGGTGGTGGTCTGGAGGTGACTGTCACCCTCCCGTCGGCGGACGCTCCGGCGGTCAACGGGTCGGTGCCCGGCCAGGGCTGACGGGGGTTGCGCGCGGCGTTCGGCCGGTGGCAAGATCACGGCGTCAGCCAGGAAGCGAAGGGGGTGCGTCGATGTCCACCAATCATGACTCCGCACCCCGGGTGTGCGCCGGCTGACTCCCGGAAGCGGAGCGTCCCATCCCGTACGGAGGGAACACCCGTGTATCCACGGATCCGCAACATCAGTTTTGACTGTCACGACACGTACGCCCTGGCGGGCTTCTGGGCCGCCGTGCTCGGGTACGCCCGGCACTCCGAGGACGCCCCCGGTGACCCGGAGGCGGCCCTGCTGCCGCCGGACGACGCCACCCCGAACCTGTTCTTCCAAGAGGTGCCGGAGGAGAAGGTGACCAAGAACCGGCTCCACATCTGCCTGGAACCCGTCGACCGGACCAGAGATGAGGAGGTCGAGCGGGTGCTCGGCCTCGGTGCCACAGTGGTCGCCGACCGTCGGCGTGCCGACGGCACGGGTTGGGCGGTGCTCGCCGACCCCGAGGGGAACGAGTTCTGCGTGGTCCGCAGCGCTGGGGAACGTCTCGCCACCACCACCGTGGAGGACCAGCTGTGAGTTCGACGATCCACAACATCAGCATCGACTGTCACGACACGTACGCCCTGGCCGGCTTCTGGGCGCAGGTCTTCGACTGCCCCCGGCAGCCCGACGACTTCCCCGGTGACCCGGAGGCGATGCTCCTGCCGCCGGGCGGCCCGGAGGTGCTCTTCCTCGCCGTGCCCGAGGGCAAGACGGTGAAGAACCGGCTGCACCTGGACCTGCAACCCGCCGACCGGACCCGGGCCGAGGAGGTCGAGCGACTGCTCGGCATCGGCGCGACGCTCGTCGCCGACCACGTCGGCCCGACCGGCGGGGGTTGGGTGGTGCTGGCCGACCCGGAGGGCAACGAGTTCTGCGTGCTCGGCAACGCCGCTGAGCGGGCGGCCGCGGCGGCCGCGCGGGCCGCGGCAGCGGTTGCCGAACCGGCCTGACCGTCCACGGACGGCGCGGGGCCCCGACCACCCTCAGGTGGCCGGGGCCCCACGCCACGCTGCTGGGGCAGGACTTGCCCGCAAGATTCAGGCGGTGGCCGTGTCGTAGCGCGGTGACTAGACGAAGTTCGTCACGCCCTCGTATTCCGCCACCGGGGCGGCGCCGACATGCTCGTACTCGAGCAGGAGCAGGCCGTTCGCGGTTGCGTCGTGGTGGACGAGTCGAAGGCCGGTGGCTGCGCTCGGGTGGTCGAGCAGCCGTCGTCCGGAACCGACCACGGTGGGGGCGACGACGAGTCGGAGGGTGTCGACGAGGCCGGCCGACAACAGGGCCCTGCCGAGCCGCGCGCTGCCGTGAATCTGGAGCTCCCGTCCTGGCTGGCCCCTGAGGTTTCCGACGCTTTTGATCGGGTCGCCGTGGAGCACCGTCGTCGGCTGCCAGACGCCCTCCGTCAGGGTGTTGGTCACGACGTACTTCGGTAGTGAGTTCATCCGCTCGGTGTACGGATCGTCCGGGTCGGTGATCTGCGGCCAGTCGCGAGCGAACGCCTCGTAGGTCCGCCGTCCGAGCAGCAGACCGTCGGCGAGACCCAACCAGTCAGAGGTGCGGCGGACGAAGGCCTCATCCAGGTAGGGCACGAGCCAGCCGCCGCGGGTGAAGCCGTCGCTCGGATCCTCGGTCGGCGAGCCGGGACCCTGGCTGACGCCGTCGAGAGTGACGAACTCGGTAAGGACGAGCTTCACGGCGCACCCTGGCTCTCGGCGAGCCCGGCGAGTTGTTCGGTGACCGAGCCCCAGCCGTCCGCGAAGCCGATCTTCTCGTGCAGGTCACGAGCGGCGGGATCACCGTGGCGGACGACGACCCGGTAGTCGGTGCCGTCCGGGTGGTCCTTCATGGTGATCTCGGCGGTCATCGGGACCGGGCTGGGGTTCGCGGGCCGCCAGGCGCTGTCGATCACGTTCGTGAACACGATCCGTTCATGATCGTCGACGACGAGGAAGCACGCGTCGAGGTGTGGGACGAACTCCACCCCGTCATCGCTCAGTCGGGTCACCAGCGCGCCACCGGGCCGCACGTCCAGGCGATCGACGCGGCACAGGGACGGCGCCGGGATCCACCACTTCGCGAAGCGGGACGGGTCGGTCCAGGCGCTCCACACGGCGGCACGGGGGGCGCGGATGACCCGCGTCATGGTCAGGTCCAGGTCGGGATTCACTGCTGATCCTCCTGCTGATCGGTGACGAGGCGTTCGAGGTGATCCGTGCGCTCTTCCCAGATCCGGCGCTGCTCCGCGAGCCAGTCGTCGACGAGGGCGAGGCGCTCGCGGTTGAGCACGCAGGTGCGCACCCGGCCGGACTTGGTCGTGCGGATCAGCCCGTTCGATTCGAGCGTCTGCACGTGCTTCATGAACGACGGAAGGGTCATCGGGAACTCGCGGGCGAGATCGCCGACGCTCGTCGGGCCGTGGCCGAGGCGTCGGATGACCCAGCGCCGGGTCGGGTCGGCGAGGGCGACGAACACGCCGTCGAGCTGCGCCGAAAACTGTGCCATGTGGCTAAGTATTGCGTGAGACGATACTTAGCGCAAGGGCGAAGTATTTACCAGGATGGGCAACCCGACGCTCGGCAGACACGGCACGGGGCCCCGACCACCCGAGGGTGGCCGGGGCCCCGTCGCCCACTGTCAGGAGCGCTGCTCGACCTGGCCCCGGATCGTGATGAACTCGGCCTTGGCCTGTTCGGCGGACTTGAAGTACGTGACCACCATGCCCAGGCTGCCCTTGTCGGCCCAGACGCAGACGCCCAGCGGCACGCTCTCCGCCTTGCCGTCGCCGCAGCTCGCCTCACCGCCGAGTGGGCCGGGATCGACGGCCACCATGTTGGTCACCGTCAGCTCGGTGGAGAGCCCGCTGATGGCGTCGTTCATCTCCTTCTTCGGGTCGGATATCAGGCCGGACGCGCCGGCGATCATGACGAGGTCCTGCTTGGTCGGGTCGCCGTAGAAGGCGCCGACCGTGCTGGTCTCGTTCTGCACCGACGACTTCATCTCGCGGACCAGTTGGTCGGCGGCCGTCTGGAGCTCCGCGTCGGTGACCTTCGGCCGGCCGGCGAGGGTGGCTGGCGCGACCAGCCGGGTCTTGCTGGCATCGACGGCGTCGCCCACCGGCCCCTTGACCGCGAGCCAGGTGATCACCGCGCCGCCGACGCAGAGCACCAGCACCACGGCCAGCACGATCAGCACGATCTTGCCGGCTTTCGACTTCTTCGCCGGCTGCGGGGGACCGAGAAGGCTGGGATCGCCGTACGGCTGACCCGGCTGCGCGGGCGGGAATCCCTGCTGCTGCGGCGGGGACCAACCACCGGGCTGCTGCGGCTGGCCCGGCTGACCGGGCTGCTGCGGCGGGGTGGGGGAATCGTGCGGCGGGCCGTAAGGGTTGGCCGGCGGCTGGGACATTCAGTCAGCTCCAAGTTGGGGGTGCAAAGCGCGTGATCTTAACCCGCCGAGGACCCCGGCGTTGTCCCTGCACAGGCCCCTGCCAGCCGCCATGTGATCACAAACAGTCGCGGTGGCCGGATCGTCCACGAGGGACGCTCCGACCACCGCGACGGTGGTGCTGCGATCGGTCAGGCCGGCAGGCTCGCCGCCCCGCGCGGCAGGAACCGCTGACCGGTGACCCGCTCGGACGTGCCGGTCCGGTCCAGGTATGGAGTGACCCCACCCAGGTGGAACGGCCAACCGGCGCCCAGGATCATGCACAGGTCGATGTCCTGCGCCTCGGCGACCACGCCCTCGTCCAGCATCAGCCGGATCTCCTGCGCGAGCGCGTCGAGCGCGTTCTGGCGCACCTGCTCGGCGGTCAGCGGCTGGTCACCGACGACGAGCAGCTTGGCCACCTCGTCGTTGACCTGGTCGTCGACCACGATCGGTTGGCCCGAGTCGGCGATCCGCTTGAGGTTCTCGCTGACACCGAACCGGTCCGGGTACGCGGCGTGCAGAGTGCCGCCCACGTGGTACGCGACGGCCGGACCGACCAGCTGGAGCAGGGCCAACGGGCGCATCGGCAGGCCCAGCGGGTCCAGTGCGCTGTTGGCCACGTCCAGCGGGGTGCCCTGGTCGACAGCGGCGAAGACGGTGCCCAGGAAGCGGGTGAGCAGCCGGTTCACCACGAACGCCGGAGCATCCTTGACCAGCACGCTCGACTTCTTGAGCTGCTTGCCGACCGCGAACGCGGTGGCCAGCGTGACGTCGTCGGTGCGCTCGCCCCGGACGATCTCCAGCAGCGGCAGCACCGCCACCGGGTTGAAGAAGTGGAAGCCGACCACCCGCTCCGGGTGCTCCAACTCGGCGGCCATCTCGGTGATCGACAGCGAACTGGTGTTGGTGGCGAGCACCGCCTCCGGGGAGACGATCTTCTCCAACTCGGCCCAGACCTGCTTCTTGACACCCAGGTCCTCGAAGACCGCCTCGATGACGAAGTCGGCGTCCGCGAAGGCGCTCTTGTCGACAGTGCCGCTGACCAGGCCGTACAGCTTGGCGGCGGTGTTCTTGTCCATCCGGCCCTTGGTGACGGCCTTCTCGATCTGGGTGTGCACGTAGCCGACGCCCTTGTCCACCCGGGACTGGTCGAGGTCGGACATCACCACCGGCACCTGGAGGCGGCGGGCGAACAGCAGCGCCAACTGGCTGGCCATCAGGCCGGCGCCGACGATGCCGACCTTGGTGATCGTGCGGGCCAGGCCCTTGTCCGGTGCGCCGGCCGGCCGCTTGGCCCGCCGCTGCACCAGGTCGAAGGCGTACAGACCGCTGCGCAGCTCCTCGGAGAAGACCAGGTCCGCGAGGGCCTCGTCCTCGGCGGCGGTGCCGGCGGCGAAGTCGCCGTCCTTCGCCGTCTCCAGCAGGTCGAGCGCCTTGTACGCGGCCGGGACCGCGCCGTGCAGCCGCTGGTTCAGCGTCTCCCGGGCGAAGTAGAGCACGCCCGCCCACATGTCCTTGTCGACCTCGGGCCTGGTCACGGTGACCTGACCCCGGACCACCCCGGCGGCCCACTCCAGGGACCGCTCCAGGAAGTCGGCCGGCTCCAGCAGGATGTCAGCGATGCCCAGCTCGGCGGCCTGCTTCGGCTTGAGCATCTTGTTCTGCATGAGCGGGTTCTGGATGATCACCTGGGTGGCGGCGGGAATGCCGATCAGGTTCGGCAGCAGCTGGGTGCCGCCCCAGCCCGGCACCAGGCCGAGGGAGACCTCGGGCAGGGCCAGAGCCGCCGCACCACCGGAGAGCGTCCGGTAGTGGCAGTGCAGCGCCAGCTCCAGGCCGCCGCCCATCGCCGCGCCGTTGACGAACGCGAAGGTGGGGACGGTGCTGTCCTTGAGACGGGCGAAGACCCGGTGGCCCAGCCGGCCGATCTCCAGCGCCTGCGCGCGGTCGGCGAGCTGCGGCAGGCCGACGATGTCCGCGCCCACGCAGAAGATGTACGGCTTACCGGTCACCGCGATGAACGCCGGGTCGGCGGCGAGCGCGGCGGTGATCGCCTCGTCCAGGCTGGCCAGACCACCGGGGCCGAACGTGTTCGGCTTGGTGTGGTCGAAGCCGTTGTCCAGCGTGATCAGGGCGGCCGGACGGTCCAGCCCCGGCACGTTCACCTGGCGCAGCAGCGCCTTGGTGACGACCTCGTTGGGTGCGGCGAGCGCGCTCACTTGTTGCCCTCCGTCCAGTGCGGGTTCTCCCAGATGACCGTGCCGCCCATGCCGATGCCGATGCACATCGCCGTCACGCCGTAACGGACCTCGGGGTGCTCGGCGAACTGGCGGGCCAACTGGGTCATCAGGCGTACGCCGGAGGAGGCCAGCGGGTGACCGATGGCGATCGCGCCGCCCCACGGGTTGACCCGCGCGTCGTCGTCGGCGATGCCGAAGTGGTCGAGGAACGCGAGCACCTGCACGGCGAACGCCTCGTTCAGCTCGAACAGGCCGATGTCGTCGATGCTGAGCCCGGCCAGGCGCAGCGCCTTCTCCGTCGACGGGATCGGGCCGACGCCCATCACCTCCGGCTCCACACCGACGAAACCGAACGACACCAACCGCATGGCGATCGGCAGGCCCAGCTCACGGGCGGTGGCCTCGTCGGCGAGCAGGCTCGCGGTGGCGCCGTCGTTCAGGCCGGCCGCGTTGCCCGCGGTGACCTTGCCGTGCGGGCGGAACGGGGTCTTCAGGGTGGCGAGCTTCTCCAGCGAGGTGTCCCGTGGGGCTTCGTCCACTGTGGCCAGACCCCAGCCGCCCTCGGCGTCGCGGATCGACATCGGCACCAGGTCGTCCTGGAGCTTGCCGTTGGCGTACGCCTTGGCGGTCTTCTGCTGCGAGGCCAGCGCGAACGCGTCGGTGCGTGCCTTGGTGATGTGCGGGACCAGGTCGTGCAGGTTCTCCGCGGTGGAGCCCATGACCAGCGCTGACGGGTCGACCAGCTTCTCCGCGATGATGCGCGGGTTGGGGTCGACGCCCTCACCCATCGGGTGACGGCCCATGTGCTCGACGCCACCCGCGATGGCG
Organism: Micromonospora zamorensis; assembly: GCF_900090275.1. NCBI lineage: Bacteria > Bacillati > Actinomycetota > Actinomycetes > Micromonosporales > Micromonosporaceae > Micromonospora > Micromonospora zamorensis. The sequence continues at coordinate 901,623 of NZ_LT607755.1, forward strand.
ATGTCGTACGCGCCAATCGCGATGCCGCTGGCCACGGTGGTCACCGCGGTCATCGCGCCGGCGCACATGCGGTCGATGGCGAAGCCGGGAACGGTCTTGGGCAGACCCGCCAGCAGCGCGGCGGTACGGCCGATGGTGAGGCCCTGGTCACCGATCTGGGTGGTGGCCGCGATGGCGACCTCCTCGACCCGCTCCGGGGGCAGCTGCGGGTTGCGGCGCAGCAGCTCACGGATGCAGCGGATCACCAGATCGTCGGCGCGGGTGTTGGCGTACATGCCACCCGCCTTGCCGAACGGGGTACGGACGCCATCGACGAAGACGACATCCCGAACTTCACGGGGCACTTGAGCCTCCTATTCGACCATGATCCGGCTTTCGCGCCGAGCGGCGCTGCGGACTGAACCAAGGGTCGCCGACACGGGCAGGTTCCCCCGAAATGCTACTCGCCAGTAACCAACCCCGTCCCGACCCCCCGCTGTGGCCCACCCCACACTGCCCGGTGACCCACGCCCCCGAGCGCCAGGCCGGGAGCGTGGGGTCAGGGGGTGGGGTCCAGGGCTTCGGTCAGGTCGGCTGTGAGGAGGCCGATCTGCCACTCGCGGGCGTTGAGACCGCGCAGGGTCTCCGCGACCGTCTCCTCGGTCAGCTCCTCCGGCGGGGTCCAGGCCAACCGGCGGACCGAATCCGGCGTGATCAGGTTTTCCGGCGGCAGGTTGTGCTCACCGGCGATGCGGATCACCACCTCCCGGCAGCGGGCCAGTCGACCAGCCGCCACCGGGTCCCGTTCGGCCCAGCGGTGCGGCGGGGGCGGGCCCTCCACGGTCGGGGAGACCGGCAGGGAGTCCTCCGGAAGCTGTCGGGCGTCGTCGAGCGCGGCGAGCCAGGTGCGAGCCAACCGCCGCACCGACCGGCCGCCGAAACCGGGCAGGGTCAGCAGGGTCTTCTCGTCCTTCGGGTCCAGCTCGGCCGCGGCGATGATCGCCGAGTCGGGCAACACCCGACCGGGCGCGGCGTCCCGCCGGGAGGCGATCTGGTCCCGGGCGTACCACATGGAGCGGACCCGGGCCTGGGCCCGCGCTCCCCGCAGCCGGTGGATGCCGGACGTGCGCCGCCAGGGCTCGGCGCGGACCCGCGGTGGGCGCGCCCCGGTGCGGACCAGCGCGGCGAACTCCTCCGCGGCCCAGGCCGACTTGCCCTGCCGGGTCAGCTCGGCGTCGAGCGCGTCGCGCAGGTCGGTGAGCAGCTCCACGTCGAGAGCGGCGTACGTCAGCCACGACTCGGGCAACGGTCGGCTCGACCAGTCGGCCGCCGAGTGGTGCTTCTCCAGGGTGAACCCGAGTAGCTGCTCGGTCAGCGCGGCCAGCCCGACCCGCTCGAATCCGGCCAGCCGAGCAGCCAGTTCGGTGTCGAACAACCGGCGCGGGCGCAGCCCCACCTCGGCCAGGCAGGGCAGATCCTGACTGGCAGCGTGCAGCACCCACTCGGCCTCGCCGATCGCCGCGTCCAGCGTGCTGAGGTCCGGCAGCGGCAGCGGGTCGATCAGCGCCGTACCCGCACCGGCCCGGCGCAGTTGCACCAGGTACGCGCGCTGGCTGTAGCGGTAACCGGAGGCTCGCTCGGCGTCCAGGGCGACGGGGCCGGTGCCCGCCGCGAAACGGGCAACGACCTCGGCAAGCTCGGCCGGAGCGGCCACCGGATCAGGGGTGCCGTCACGCGGGGCGATCAGCGGAACGGGCCCACCGTCGGCCGGGTCGGCTCCCTCGCCTGCCAGCTGCGGCTGGGCCGACGGCGGGTGCTGGGGTGCGTTTCCCGGAAGGTCTTCGGTGGGCCGACGGCGCAGGGGTGGTTCGTCGGTCACCTGCCAACCCTAGTGCGCGCGATGATCCGGCGGGTGCAGCCGGTCCGGCGTGTGTCGGTCAGGTGTCCACAAGGCGTCCTTCGGATGCCGGACATCGGGGGAGACAAAGCCCGATCGCACAGGTACGTTCCATCGAACCGCCGGCCGGGACGACGAGTCGACGGCGGCGGGAAGACCACGGGAAAGGCACGGCGATCATGACGGCTGGCTTCGGTTCGGGGGACGGGCGACCGGCGGGTGCCGAACCCGCCGACGCGAGCGGGTCGATGGCCGGCCGACCCGGTCCGCTGCCACCGCGCATCGAGCCCCAACCCGGTTCGGCCTGGTCCACGCCCCCCTCGGGCGGCACGGACCAGGCCCGACCCGTCCCCGCACCCCGCCCCGAGCGTCCCGTCCCGCCCAATACCGGGCAGTGGGGCCCGCCGCCGACCCCGTTCGGCGGCGCCGGGCACCAGGGCCCGGGCGCTCCGCCGGCCGCCCCCGGCCCCGGCGCCTATCCGCCGGCCGCACCCGGGTTTCCGGGCGTGGCCGGTTATCCGCCGCCCGGTCCGGCCGGCACTGGGCCCTCCACGACCGCCGGTTACCCCGGCGGCCCCGCGCACTGGCCAGCCTCCCCGCCGGCCGACCGGCCCACCCGTCGTCGGTGGCCGGCCGTGCTCGCCACGGTGGCCGTCGTCGTGCTCGCGGCGGTGGCCGGGCTCCAGGCGTACCAGCTCGACCGGGTCGGCGACCGGCTCGCCGACACCGACCGCCGGCTGGCGCAGGCCCAGGACGGCGACCTCGCCCGCCTCGACAGCCTGGACAAGCGCGCGGAGACGTTGGAGAAGCAGGCGGGTGCCGCGTTCAACCCGGAGGCGGTGGCCAGCGCGGTGCTGCCGAGCGTGTTCCGGGTCCGGGCCGGTGAGTTCACCGGCACCGCGTTCGCGGTGGGCAAGCCGGCGAGCGGCGGCGGGACGAACCTGTTCACCAACTTCCACGTGGTCGAGGCGGTCTGGGACGGCGGTGGCCGCGAAGTGTTCCTGGAGCGCACCAGCCAGCGCTTCCCGGCGACGATCGTCAAGGTCGACAAGACCAACGACGTGGCGCACCTGCGTGCCAGCGGCAAGTTCAGCGGCCTGGTCACCGCGCCCGCCGCGGCGAAGTCCGGCCAGCAGATCGTCGTCGTCGGCGCGCCGCTCGGCCTGGAGGACAGCGTGACCACCGGCGTGGTGAGCGCGTTGCGGCCGGCCCAGGGCGGGTCCGGCCCGGCGATCCAGTTCGACGCCCCGATCAACCCGGGCAACTCCGGCGGGCCGGTGATCAACGGCAGCAAGGAGGTTGTCGGCATCGCCACCGCCAAGGCGCGCAACGCCGAGGGCATCGGGCTGGCCGTACCGATCAAGGTCGCCTGCGACGGCTTCAAGATCTGCTGAACCGGCGACCGGCGACGCCGCCGGCCGCACGCACCACCCACGGCCATTGCCGACCCATCGCCGATCCATCGCCGACCCGGCTGATCAGCCGGCATCAGGCGATCTCTTCGCAGCACGTCACCGCGCCTGCCGAGGCGGGCGCGCCCATCTGGAGGAATGAAGATGTCCCAACCATCGCCCGAGTCGCAGGCTGTCCCGCCGGCCTCTCCGACGCCCCCCGACCCCGACCGGACCGTGGCGCACGCCGTAGGTCCCCAGGACGGTCCGTCCGGCGCTGAACCGACCGTTCCACAGCAGGCCGTTTGGCAGTCGACAAACGCCGACCCGACCGTCCCACACCCGGTCGCCCAGCCCGCCCCGCAGCCGTACGCGCCGGGACAGGCCCCGCCGCAGTACCCCGCGAACCCTCCCGTGCCACCCCAGTACGGCATGCCGCAGGGGTCGCCGGGCTACCCGGCCAGCGCCCCGCCGTACACCGGCCAGCCGATGTCCGCGCCGCCGATGTCCGTGCCCCCGGTCTCCGGCCCCGGGTACGGGCCGCCGATGTCCGCGCCGCCGGTCTCCGGCCCGGGATACGGGCCGCCGTACGGCCCTCCCGGTGCGCCTGCGGCCGGGCGGGGGCGCGCGGTGCTGGTGCTGGCCCTGGTGGCCGCGCTGCTCTTCGTCGTCAGCGGCGTGATGACCGGGCTGTTCGTGACGAAGAACAACGAGCTGAACCGCACCGAGAAGCGTCTCACCGGTCAGGTCAGCCAGCGCGACGGCACCATCGCCGCCAACGCCACCGAGATCACGAGGCTGAAGGCCGACCTGGGGACGATGCAGGCGAAGCTCGACAACACCGAGCAGGACCTGACCGGCACCCGCAACGACCGTGACGAGCAGGCCCGGCAGAAGACGGTCATCGCGAGCTGCCTGGACAAGCTGACGACCGCGCTGGGAGCGGCGTCGGCCGGCAACAAGGCCGCCTACGACGCGGCCATGAAGGGCCTCGACAAGGTCTGCGACGAGGCGGAGAACTACCTGTAGCCCTCCGCCGCCCCTCGCCGGGTCAGGCTGCGCCGGCGGGGCGGCGGTCGGACAGGGCCGTCACGCCGGGTGGGGGGAGCCCGGCCGTGGAGGCGAGCAGCGCACACCAGCCGAGCAGGTGCGCGCTGAGGTCGTCGTCGACCGGCGTCCAGGAGGCGCGGATCTCGATGTCGCCGACTGTCGGTGGGCCGGCGAGGTCACCGAACCGGGTCGACATGGTCTGCGTCACCGTCCCGCCGATCGCCCGGTGGCCGGCGTCCTGGGCGTCCAACGCGTCGGTCAGCCACGTCCAGCCAACCCCGGGCAGCAGCGGGTCGGCGGCCAGGTCGACCTCCAACTCGGCGGTCACGTAGGTGACCAACCGCAGGGTGCCCTGCCACGCCTCGTGCCCGACCGGGTCGTGCAGCAGGATCAGCCGGCCGGTGGCCACCTCGTCGCCGTCGCGCAGCACGGCCGCCGAGAGCGCGAACGCGTACGGGGCGAGCCGCTGGGGGGCGCCGACCTCCTCCAGGGTGATCTCCGGCCGGGGGGCCGCCGACCGCAGCCCGGCGACCGCGCGGGCGAACGTCTCCGGGAGCGCGATCGGGGGGGCCATGTCGGCAGCCTATGCCGCCGCCCGTCCCCCGCTTCGACGGCGCGCCGACGCTCATGAAGGGCGCCGGGCGTAAGGAACGGTGCCCTTCATCTCACCCCCACCCGGGTGGGGGTGGTGGGCGTGGCACGATTGCGGCGATGACCACGGACACCACGGGCACTGTCGCCCGAGACGGAGAATCCCGCCCCGGCGGACCGGCCGACTCGCCCTTCATTCGGGCCTGCCGACGCCGGCCCGGCCCGCACACCCCGGTCTGGTTCATGCGCCAGGCCGGCCGCTCGCTGCCGGAATACCGGGAGATCCGGGCGACCGTGCCGATGCTGGAGTCCTGCCGCCGCCCGGAGCTGGTCACCGAGATCACCCTCCAACCGGTGCGCCGGCACGGGGTGGACGCGGCCATCCTGTTCAGCGACATCGTGGTGCCCGTGGCCGCGGCCGGCGTCGACCTGGACATCGTGCCGGGCACCGGTCCGGTCGTCGCCGAGCCGATCCGCACCGCCGCCGACGTGGAGCGGATCCGCCCGATCACCCGCGACGACGTCTGGTACGTCGACGAGGCCGTCCGGCAGTTGGTGGTCGAGCTGGGTGACACCCCGCTGATCGGTTTCGCCGGCGCGCCGTTCACCCTGGCCAGCTACCTGGTCGAGGGCGGGCCGTCGCGGACCCACGCGAAGACCAAGGCCCTGATGTACGGCGACGAGGAGCTGTGGCACGCGCTCTGCGGCCGGCTGGCCGAGGTGACGCTGGCCTTCCTGCGGGTGCAGATCGACGCCGGTGTGTCAGCCGTGCAGCTCTTCGATTCGTGGGCCGGGGCGCTCTCCGAGGCCGACTACCGCCGTTTCGTGCTGCCGCACTCGACCGCCGTGCTGAGCGGGCTTGTTGACGCCGGGGTGCCGCGGATCCACTTCGGGGTGGGCACCGCCGAGTTGCTCGGCGCGATGGGTGAGGCCGGCGCGGACGTGGTCGGTGTCGACTGGCGTACCCCGCTGGACGTGGCCACCGGCCGGATCGGCCCGGACAAGGCGGTGCAGGGCAACCTGGACCCGTGCGTGCTGCTCGCGCCGTGGCCGGTGGTCGAGGCCGAGGTGCGCCGGATTCTGGAGCAGGGCCGGGCGGCTCCCGGGCACGTGTTCAACCTCGGTCACGGGGTGCTGCCGGAAACCGACCCGGATGTGCTGACCCGGGTGGTCGCGCTGGTGCACGAGCTGTCCAGCCGCCGGGCCGACCAGGGCTGACCGGCGATGCGGCAGCCCTGGCGGGTGGCGGTGGTCGGCGGCGGGATCGCCGGGCTGGCCGCCGCGGTCCGCCTGCGCGACTGCGCACCGGCCGGCACCGAGATCACGGTGTACGAGCAGTCCGGCGCGCTGGGCGGCAAGCTGCGCACCGGTGAGCTGGCCGGCCAGCCGGTGGAGTTCGGCGCCGAGTCGTTCCTGATGCGCGACCCGGCGGGCGCCGAGAGCGCGGCGGTGGCGTTGGCCCGCCGGCTCGGTCTCGCCGAGAAGATCGTGCACCCCACGGTGGGGCAGGCCGCGCTGGTCGTCGACGGAGGGCTGCGCCCGATCCCGGGCGGCACGCTGGTGGGCGTACCCGGGGATCTGGACCGGGTGACGTCGGTCGCCCGCCCCCTCGCGGGCGCCGACACCGACGGTGGTCGGCCGCTGGTCGGGCCGGACGCGGACGTCTCGGTGGGTGCGCTGGTCCGGTCCCGCTTCGGTGACGAGGTGGTCGAGCGGCTGGTCGACCCGATGCTGGGCGGCGTGTACGCGGGCCGCGCCGACGACCTCTCCCTGGTCACGACGATGCCGGCGCTGGCCCGCACGGCCCGGGTGGAGCACACCCTGACCGGTGCGGTCCGGGCCGCGCAGGCCGCCGCGCCGCGCGCGCCCGGCACCCCGGTTTTCGGCACCCTGGTCGGTGGGCTCAGCACCCTGATCGAGGCCGCCGTGACGGCCAGCGGCGCGACGGTACGACGGGACGCCGCCGTCCGCGAGTTGACCCCGACCGACACGGGTTGGCGGCTCACTGTCGGCCCGACGCGTGACCCTGAGCTGGTCGACGTGGACGCCGTGGTGCTGGCGGTGCCGGCGCGACCGGCGGCCCGGCTGCTCGCGGGCCCGGCCCCGGTGGCGGCGGCGGGCATCGGCGAGCTGGACTACGCGAGCGTCGCGTTGGTCACCCTCGCGGTGCCGCAGCCGCAGCTGCCCGAGCTGTCCGGCTTCCTGGTGCCGAGCACCGAAGGGCTGCTGATCAAGGCCGCCACCTTCTTCACCACCAAGTGGGGGCACCTGCGCCGGCCGGACGGCGTGGCGTTGGTGCGCGCCTCGGTGGGCCGGTACGGCGAGGAGGCGCATCTCCAGCGCCCCGACGCGGACCTGGCGGCCACCGTGCATCGAGAGCTCTCGGCGGTGCTCGGCACCCCGCTGCCGGCCCCGGTCGACGGGCACGTGCAGCGGTGGGGCGGGGCGCTGCCCCAGTACGCCCCCGGGCACGCCGACCGGGTCGCCGCCGCGCGCACGGCGTTGCGGGCCGCGCACCCCACACTGGTCCTCGCCGGCGCCGGATACGACGGCGTCGGCATCCCGGTCTGCGTCCGCTCCGGCGAGACGGCGGCCGAGGAGATCGTCACAGCACTGGGAGGATCGGCGAGATGACCGAGCAGACCAACGCGGCCCGCCTGCGGGAGCTCAACGACAGCATCCGCTACACCATGTGGTCGGTGTTCCGGGCCAGCGCGCCGCTGCCCTCACTGCGGGACAACGTCACCAGCGAGGTCGTGGCCCTCTTCGACGAGCTGGCCGGCAAGGACGTGGTGGTCCGGGGCGTGTACGACGTCGCTGGTCTGCGCGCCGACGCGGACGTGATGATCTGGTGGCACTCCGCGTCCCCCGACGCGCTCCAGGACGCGTACCTGCGGTTCCGCCGCACCACGTTGGGGCGGGCGTTGACCCCGGTCTGGTCGCAGATGGCGCTGCACCGGCCGGCGGAGTTCAACAAGAGCCACATCCCGGCGTTCCTGGCCGGGGAGGAGGCCCGCCCCTACATCTGCGTGTACCCGTTCGTCCGCTCCTACGAGTGGTACCTGCTGCCCGACGCCGAGCGGCGCGAGATGCTCGCCGAGCACGGGAAGATGGCGCGCGGTTATCCGGACGTCCGGGCCAACACGGTGGCCTCGTTCGCGCTCGGGGACTACGAGTGGATGCTCGCCTTCGAGGCCGACGAACTGCACCGGATCGTGGACCTGATGCGGGACCTGCGCGCGTCCGGCGCCCGCCGGCACGTCCGGGAAGAGGTCCCCTTCTACACCGGCCGCCGGCGCTCGGTCGCCGAGATCGTCAACTGCCTGGTCTGAGCCCGGGACGCTGCCTGGTCTGAGCCGGGACGCACGCTTCGGGCCCGCCGGCCGGTGCCGCACCCCCGCCCGGGTGCGGCACCGGACGGGGGTCAACTGGTCGTCGTGCAGGAGACCAGCGGAACCGGGTTGCTGCCGTTCCACGAGCCGAGGAAACCGAACGTGGTGCTCGCTCCGGCGGCGAGGGTGCCGTTGTGGTTGGCGTTACGTGCGGTGACCAGCGTGCCGTTGGCGCTGACCGTCGCGTTCCACGACGAGGTGACCTGCTGGCCGTTGCCGTAGTTCCAGCTCACCGACCAGCCCTTTGTGGGTGAACCGCCCGCGGTCACCTTCACGTCGGCCTGGAAGCCACCGGACCACTGACCGGTCACCTGGTACGTCGCCGTGCAGGCCCCAGCCGGCGGCGGGGTGGTCGGCGGCGGGGTGGTGGGCGGGGGAGTGGTGGGCGGCGGGGTCGTCGGCGGGGGAGTGGTCGGTGGCGGGGTGGTCGACCCACCGCCGAAGTCGACGTCGCTGCACAGGTAGTACGACTGGTCCAGGTGGCTGGCCTGCCAGACGGTGTAGACGATGTGCCGCCCGGTGCGTCCCGACGCGTTGACCGGGATCTGGATGGAGACGCCACCGGTGTCCGGGTTCCACTGCGACGCCGGGGTGTTGCCGATCTGGCCGGCCAACTCCAGGTCGTCCCAGCCGAGCGGCTCGGTGAGCGCGTTGAAGCCCTGCTTGGTCACGTACACCCGGATGTAGTCGGCGCCGTGACTGGCCTGGTCGAAGAAGCGGAGCCGGAAGTTGTTCGACACCGAGGTGGTCTTCCAGGCGCCGATGGTGTCCAGCGAGTTGTAGCGAGGGCTCTGGGTGCGCCCGCCGCTGCACAGCTGGCCGTTGGGAACGGCGCCCTGGTGGTTGCCGCCCACGCCCTCACGGAACAGGCCGTTCCAGTTCCACATGGCGGCCGGATCGGCCTGCCAGGCCTGCCAGCACATCGGGTCCTCGGTGGCCATGCGAGGGTTCTGGAAGTCGTCACCCCAGCGCTGCCAGCAGCTGTAGTTGCGCGAGGCCGGGTCGACGACCGAGCCGTGCGCGGAGGCGGGCCTGGCCTGGATGGTGGTCAGCGCGGTGGTCAACAGGAGCGCGGCGGCCGTCGCGATGGCGAACAACCAGAACACGCGTCGTGATCGGATGAGAGTGGACATGGAGCCCCCGGGGGGATGAGGTCGGACGACGACACCCGGACCGACGGGAGTTGCCCACTCCCGCGCCTACTCGCTGGCTCCTGCGATGGCTCTACCCGGCACCATGCCAGCTCGATCGTCAGACGTCAATGGCACCGCGTCGCATCGGCGTGTGCGGGATGCCGTCCTCGACGTACTCCGGGCCGCTGACCGCGAAGCCGTGCCGGGTGTAGAAGGCGACCAGGTGCGACTGGGCGTCCAGCACGCAGGGCCGGTTGCCCACCACCTCCAGCGCCGCGGTCATCAGTCGGCCGGCCTGCCCGCCGCCGCGCGCCGCCGGTGCCACCACCACCCGACCGATCCGGGCGGTGCCGTCCGGGTCGGCCAGGATCCGCAGGTACGCCAGCGGCGCGCCGCCGTCGGTCAGCCAGAGGTGCCGCGTGCCCGGCTCGACGTCGCGCCCGTCGAGTTCCGGGTACGGGCAGTTCTGCTCCACCACGAACACGTCGATGCGCAGCTTGAGCAGGTCGTGGAAGGTGCGGGTGTTCAGGTCGGCGAAGGAGGCCGTCCGGATCTCGGTGGTCTGCGAGGGCATCCGACGATGGTAGGCCGCCTCACCTGGTGCCCCGTCGAGGTGCCAGGTAGGTGGCGGCCACGGCGGTGAGCAGCAGGACGCCGCCGGCGACGACCGGCAGTGGAAGCGGCTCGTGCAGCAGCACCACCGCCAGCGCCGCGGCGGTGAGCGGTTCGAGCAGGGTCAGCACGGCGGCGACGCTGCCCGGGGTGGTGCGCAGCCCGGCGTAGAACAGCGCGTACGCCACCGCGGTGGTGACCACGCCGAGGTGCAGCAGCAGTGCCACCGTGTCGGGGCGTACCGGCACGCTCACCCCGGCGACCACGGCGAACGGCGCCAGGGTCAGCGCTCCGACAACTGTGGAGATGGTGGTCAGCGTCATCGGTGCGACGCGCTGCGACACCTGTCGGCTGATCAGGGTCGTCACCGCGTACCCGAGGCCGGAGCCGGCAGCCGCGAGCAGGCCGAGCAGCGGCGCGGGCGCTGCGGCGGTCGGGTCCGCCGTCGCCCCGGTGATCAGGGCGAGACCGACCACGGCCGCGACCAGCGTGGCGAGACGCAGCGGGCCGGGGATCCGTCGGGCGCGCGCCGACTCCCAGGCCGCGGCGAGCACCGGGGCCAGGCCCAGGCTGACGACGGTGGCCACGCTGACGCCGGCCCAAGCCACGGCCGCGAAGTAGAGCGCCTGGTAGAGGCCGAGGCCGACGCCGGTGAGCAGCAGGGGTACGGGTGCCGCGCGCAGGGTGGCCAGGATCGCGCCGAGCCGACCGGCGGTGCACGCCAGCAGGACGAGCGCGGCGATCGCGAGGCGGTGGAAGCCGATGCTCACCGGGCTGAGCCCGGTGCTGTCGTGCAGGAGTTGCACCGCCACACCGGTGGTGCCCCACAGCACGCCGGTGACGGTGATCTGGATCAGGCCGGTGCGGGCCTGGTCGACGGCCGGCGCCGAGGCAGCCGGTTGCACGGTACGGGAAACGGACACGGATGCGCTCCGAAGGATGAGCCGTTGACGGGGACGACGTCGACGGAGCGCGTACGGCAGCGAGCCGGGTCGGGTCAGGTCACCCGATCGGCGAGAGGCGCGGCGCTCCGCTCAGGAGCGCGGCGGGGGCAGGACGCCCAGCAGTGGCCGCATGGGGACGACCGTACCGCAGGCCTGGTCAGGCCGGGCGTGCGCCGACGGCGTCGCGGATCTCCGCGCCCACGTCGCCCTCGACGGCACGGGCGCAGTGCCCGCAGCAGAAGAAGCGGCCGTTGACCTCGACGCCGTGCCCGACGATCTTGATCTGGCAGTGTTCGCAGATCGGTGCCATCCGGTGGATCGCGCACTCGAACGAGTCGAAGGTGTGTACGTCACCGCTGACGGTGCGCACCTCGAACGCCATCCAGTAGTCGTTGCCGCAGACCTCACACGTTGCCACTGAAACCTCCCATATCACGACATGTGTCTACAGACTGCTCTCGGCTCGGCGGCTCGCGAGGCGAAATGTCGAGGTGCAGGAGTCGTGGCGGCGTGTCGGCGTCGGCGTGTTGTCCGTTGTGTGGGGTGAACCGCCGCAACCCCGGAGGATCACAGTGATCAAGCGCAACAAGCTCTTCGGCAACCAGACCCGGGTCACCTTCTGCCTCCCCCGGGACGCCCCGCCCGGCCCGGTGAGCGTGGTCGGCTCCTTCAACGGGTGGGAGCCGGGCCGGCACGAGATGGTGACCCGCCGCGATGGCACCCGGACGGTGACCGTGAAGCTTCCCCCGGGTGAATACCGGTTCCGCTACCTCGCCACCGGCGGCGTCTGGCTGGACGACGAGTCAGCCGACCAGGTCGACGACCGGGGGAGCCTGCTCCGGATCTGAGGGAAAACTCGCCACCATCGATGGATTTATCGATGGGAGTCTTTACTGTTAACAAAGTTTAAATTACCTTGAGGGGCACCCACCGTACCTGGAGAAGGAGCTGCCCCGATGCGTCGAAGAATGACCATTCCGCTGGTGGCGGCGGGTGCTGTCGCCGCCACCCTCACCGTCGCCGCCCCCGCGCAGGCGCACGGCTACGTCTCCGCCCCACCCAGCCGGCAGGCGCTCTGCGCGCAGGGCCGGGTGCCCGACTGCGGGCAGATCAAGTACGAGCCGCAGAGCGTCGAGGGCCCCAAGGGCCTGCGCAGCTGCAACGCCGGAATCGCCCAGTTCGCCGTCCTCAACGACGACAGCCGGGGCTGGCCGGCCACCTCGGTGGGCAGTTCGCTGACCTTCACCTGGGTGAACACCGCCCGGCACGCCACCAGCAACTGGGAGTACTGGATCGGCAACACCCGTGTCGGCGTGGTCAATGGCAACAACCAGCAGCCGGGCGCCACCGTCTCGCACAACGTCAACCTCGGCGGCTTCTCCGGCCGGCAGAAGATCCTCGCGGTGTGGAACATCTCCGACACGGCGAACGCCTTCTACTCCTGCATCGACGTGCAGATCGGCGGCGGCGGGTCGAACCCGACCCCCACCCCCACGCCCACCCCCACCCCTTCACCCACCCCACGGCCCACCCCGACCGCCACGCCGACCACTCCGCCCGCGCCGGGCGGCAGTTGGACGACGGGTCGGGCGTACCAGGTCGGCGACCAGGTCACCTACGGCGGAGCCACCTACCGCTGCCGGCAGGCGCACACCGCGATTCCCGGCTGGGAGCCGCCGAACGTACCGGCGCTCTGGCAACAGGTCTGACCGCACGGGTGCGGCCCATGGCCGCACCCGTGTTCGCCGCCCTCGCGTGAACGGAGCACCCGGCATGCCTCGCCGTACCCGTCTGGCGTCCCTGGTCGCCGCTCTGCTGCTCACCGGCGGCTGCGCCGGGTCGCCCACGTCGAACTCGTCAACCCGGCCGCAACCGGCGCCCGCGTCCCCGGCCGGGTCCGCGGATGCCGGAGCCTCAGGCGCCGGTGCCGCCCCGGCCGGGGACACGATCGACGCCGCCACGATGAGCGGGATCGACGTGGTGTTCCTCAGCACGATGGTCGGGCACAGCGAACGCACCCTGCAGATCGTCCGATTGGCTTCCGACCGGCTGCGCGACGACGCGCTGCGCACCCTGGCCGCCGCCATCGAGGCGACCGAAGCCGACGAGCTGGCCGCGATGCGCGGCTGGTTGCCCACTACCGGGCCCGGCGCCAGCGCGGCCGCCCACCACCACGAAGGGCACGGCGACGACGCCGCGCTCGACCGGCTGCGGACCGCGCCGGACGCGGACGTCGACCGGGTGCTGCGCGAGGTGCTCGCCGACCACCAGCGGTCGGCAGCCGACCTGGCCCGGGCCCAGGTCGACGTCGGCCGCAACGAGCGGGTCCGCGACCTGGCCCGGCGCATCGAGCAGTCCCGGACCGCCGAGGTCGAGCTGTTGAGGGGTACGCCCTGAGCGTGGTTATGCCCCGGGCGTGGTTATGCCCCGGGCGTGGTTATGCCCCGGGGTGCCCTGGTCAGCGGGGTTCCAGCTTGATGGAGACCGAGTTGACGCAGTGCCGGGTGTCCTTCGGGGTGAAGCCCTCGCCGTGGAAGACGTGCCCGAGGTGACTGTCGCAGCGGGCGCAGCGGATCTCCGTGCGCGCCATGCCGAGGGTGCGGTCCTCGATTTCCTTCACCCGGCCCGGAATGGCGTCGTCGAAGCTCGGCCAGCCGCAGTGCGAGTCGAACTTCGTGTCACTGGAGAACAGCTCCAACCCGCAGGCTCGGCAGTGATAGACGCCCTGGGTCTTCGTGTCCACGTACTCGCCGGTCCACGGTCGCTCGGTGCCGGCCTCCCGTAGGACGTGGAACTCCTCGGGGGTCAGTCGGACCCGCCACTCGTCGTCGGTGCGGGGCAGCTCATTGTCGTCAAGACTCACCCGTCAACGGTACGTCGAAGGTCGGGGTCGTGGCATAAGGTCGCGGGATGGCTGGCACCAAGGCAGCGGTCACCGAGGTCGAGGTGGCCGGGCACAGCGTACGGCTGAGCAGTCCGGATCGGGTGATCTTCCCCCAGCGGGGGTTCACCAAGGCGGACGTCTTCCACTACTACCTCGCCGTCGGCGACGCGATCATGCGCGCCCTGCGGGACCGGCCCACAACGCTGCAACGCTTCCCCGAGGGCGTCGAGGGTGAGGCGTTCTTCCAGAAGCGGGTGCCGACCCGAGGGGTGCCGCCCTGGGTGACGACCGCGCAGATCACCTTCCCCAGCGGTCGGAGCGCGGCGGAGCTGTGCCCGGTCGACCTCGCACACGTGGCCTGGGCGGCGCAGATGGGCACCATCGTGTTCCACCCCTGGCCCGTCCGCGCCGCCGACGCCGACCGGCCCGACGAGCTGCGCATCGACCTGGACCCACAGCCCGGCACCGACTTCGCCGACGCGGCCCGGGCCGCCGGGGAGGTTCGTGCGCTCCTCGACGAGCTGGGCGTGGCCGGTTGGCCGAAGACCTCCGGCGGCCGAGGTGTGCACGTCTACCTGCGAATCCAGCCCCGTTGGACGTTCACCGAGGTGCGCCGGGCCACCATCGCGCTCGCCCGGGAGGTGGAACGCCGCCACCCCGACCTGGTCACCACCGCGTGGTGGAAGGAGGAACGCGGCAGCCGCGTCTTCGTCGACTTCAACCAGATGGCGCGCGACCGCACGATCGCCTGCGCGTACTCGCTGCGGGCCAACGCCCGGGCGACCGTCTCGACCCCGGTCACCTGGGACGAGCTGCCCGACGTCGACCCGGACGACTTCGACCTGCGCACCGTTCCGGCCCGGCTCGCCGAGCGCGGCGACCCGCACGCCGGCATCGACGACGCACCGTGGGACATCACCCCGCTGCTGGAGTGGGCCGACCGGGACGCCGCCGCCGGTCAGGGCGACCTGCCGTACCCGCCGGACCACCCGAAGATGCCCGGCGAACCCAAGCGCGTGCAGCCCAGCCGCGCCAAGCGCACCCCCGACGACGACAACGCCTGACCGGCCGGGCCTCGCTTCTCGCAGGGCCGTAATTTGTCGTACACCTGTTCTAGAGTTTGGATGTGATCGATGAGTTGGCGCGGGCGGAGAGTGCGGTGGCGACCTGCACCGACGCGGCCGCCTGGCCTCTCACCGAGCATGAGCTGATCGCGGCGCTCGACGCCGCACACCGCTTGGAGCAGCGTCTCGCCGCCGTGAAGCTGGCGTTGGTGCGCGAGGTGGACGGTCGGGGCACGGCGGTCGCGCAGGGCGCGTCCAGCACAGCGGTCTGGTTGCGCGAGCGACTGCGGTTGACCATTCCGGCGGCCCGCCGGTTGGTCGATCTCGCGCTCTGCGTTGACGCGGCCCCGACGGCCGTGCGGGGCGCGCTGGCGGCCGGCGCGGTCAGCGTGGAGCAGGTGCGGGTCATCGCCGACACCGTGAGCACTGTGCAGTCGACCGCTGGGCCGGAGGTGGCCGACAAGGCCGTCGGTGTGCTGGTCGACTGGGCCGGGCAGTTCGATCCCATGCTGCTGCGCAAGCTCGGCACCCGCATCCTCGACCACGTCGCCCCCGACATCGCCGACGCCGCCGCCCGCGCCGCACTCGACGCCGAGGCCGCCCGGGCGACGCGCGACCGGCACCTCACCATCTCCGAGCAGACCGATGGTCGGCTGCGCCTCACCGGCACCCTCGACGTGGAAGCCGCCGCGCTGCTGCGCGCCGCCATCGACCCCCTCAGCGCACCCGCCGGCCCCGACGACCAGCGCTGCGCCGGCCAGCGCCGCCACGACGCCCTCGCCGACGTGTGCCGCCTCGCCCTGCGCACCGGTGAGCTACCCGAACACGGCGGCGACCCCGCCCAGATCGTCGTCACCACCAGCTACGACACGCTGACCCGGCAGCTGGGCGACGGGGCGCTCGACCTCGGCCTGCACTTCACACCGGAAACGGTGCGCCGACTCGCCTGCGACGCCGCGATCCTGCCCGCCGTCCTCAACAGCACCGGCCAACCACTGGACCTCGGCCGACAACGCCGCCTCATCACCGGCCCACTACGCCGCGCCCTCGTGCTCCGCGACCGCGGCTGCGCCTTCCCCGGCTGCGACCGACCACCCCGCTGGTGCGACGCCCACCACATCCACCACTGGGCCGACGGCGGCCCCACCAACCTCAACAACGCCGTCCTACTCTGCGGCCACCACCACCGACACCTCCACCACAACGACTGGACCGTGCGGCTCGGCGACGACAACCACCCCGAATTCATACCGCCGGCCTGGCTCGACGCCGACCAGCTCCCGCGTCGCAACCACTATCACCGACGGACGTAGGCAACGGGACGCGGTCACCGGTGATCTGCGAGAGGTGCGAGGTCGAAACCGAGGTGCGACGCAGCTTCTCTGCGCCGGTTCTCGTGGCTCATCCATGCATCCGAGCGCGTGCCTGCTCGATGTCGGAGGCGTGCGCGACTGCCCATTCGCCGACGGCGATGACCAGTGGCAGAAGTGAGCGGCCCAGGTCGGTGAGCGCATATTCGACACGCTCCGGTGTCTGTTGACGGCTGATCAGCCCGTCGCTCTCCAGGGTGCGCAGTGTGCGGGTGAGGATGCGTCGGCTCAGACCGTGAATGGTGCGGTCGAGTTCGTTGAAGCCATGAGGGCGTTCGCGGAGCACCGCGAGAACGAGAACACTCCACTTCTCGCCTACGCGGCGCAGCACGTCGGTTGCCGGACACGCCGCGCGGTCGGCCGGGGTCACGGGTAGCTGCAGTGCCGGTGACATCGATGTGCCTTCTTTCGAGTGGGCCGACAGAAGCCAACGATGAAGTATGCGCACAGTGGTGATTGCAGGCGGGACACGTGGCATCGGCGGTGCCCTTGCCGACAAACTGCGGCGAGCCGGAGATCGAGTGGTCGCGATCGGCAGTGCCGACGCCGACCTCACCTCGGTCCGGCAGACCTCCGCACTGGCAGACCGGTTACCGGACAAGATCGACGTGTTGGTACTGGCGGCAGGGCGTTTCGACCAGCGGCGGATCGTCACCGGTGAGGGCTTCGAGCAGACCTTCGCGATCTACGTCCTCGGTCGCTATCTGCTCGCCGAACGGCTCCGCCCGGCATTGGAACGTGTTCAGACACCGGTCATCCTCAACCTCAGCGGCACCGGCGGAATCCGGGCCGGCCGAATCCACTGGGACGATCTGCAGCTGGCCAGCGGATACACCATGTTGAAGGCGACGATGCAGGGCGCGCGCGCCAACGACCTCCTCGGCGCCGGCTTCGCCGCGCACAACCCGAACAGCCCAATCCGATACGTGCTGTACAACCCGCTGTTCGTCGACAGCGGTATGCACCGTCAACTCCGCCAACCGATGCGCGCCCTCGTAGGGGCGTCCGCCGCGCTCTTTGGATCCTCTACCGCTGACGCTGCCACCCTCCTGGCGGCCCTGCTGGCCGAGCCGCCGGCCGCTCGGCTGACGGCGCTGCGGCGCGGCGCGCCGGTCCCTCTCACGCGACCGGAGTTCGACCAGTCGGCGGCTGCCCGGCTCTACACGGTCCTTGCGGAGCTGACCGCTGCCGCGTGAGTCGCCCTCCAACGCTCCGACAGCGCCCCCGACTCGCCGATTGACTTTCGATAGGTAACGAGCGAAACTCGATGCATGGTTACGGAGCATCGAGCGGTAGCCGCTCTCAGAGTCTTTCTCGTGGTGCTGTTCGGGGTGCTGGTCGTGTTCCAGACCCTCTCGCTGCCGGGGCAGTTCGCGTACATGGCCCAGGAGTCGCCGGAGGACGCCTACCTGCGATGGCCGGCGACCATCGTGACGGTGTTCTGGGTGCTGTGCGTGCAGGTGGTCATCGTCGCGACGTGGCAGCTGCTCAGCCTCGTCAAGAACGACCGCATCTTCACCGAAGCGTCCCTGAAATGGGTGGACGCGATCGTGTGGGCCATCGGCGCCGGGTGGGCTGTGCTCGTGGGCGTCTTCCTCTACGTCGGCTTCAACGCGGATGACCCGGGCGTGCCGCTGCTGCTGTTCCTGCTGACGGTGGGCGTCACCGTGCTGGGGCTCCTGATGGTGGTGATGCGTGCGCTGCTGCGGCAGGCGACCACGCTGCGGACCGACATGGAAGCGGTGATCTGATGCCCATCGTCGTCCGCATCGACGTCGAGTTGGCCAAGCGCAAGATGAGCGTCGGCGAGTTCGCCGAACGCGTCGGGCTCACTCCGGCCAACGTGGCGGTGCTGAAGAACGGCCGAGCCAAGGCCGTCCGCTTCAGCACCCTGGAAGCGATGTGCCGGGTGCTCGACTGCCAGCCCGGAGACCTGCTCGAGTGGGTTGAGGAGGAAACCTCATGAGGTACGTCCTGACCGTCGTCGCCGTCCTCGGCGTCGCGCTCGGTGTCGCCGGCATCGTGCACGGGGAGGCCGACGACTCGCCGGGCCTGCAACTCCTCGGCGTCGTGCTCGTGATCGGCGCGGTGGCGTTCGGCATCCGCAACGTACGGGGCGGTAGCTGACCGTCCGAGGCGCACGGGCCGGGGTGAGCTGACCCTCTCGTAATAACGATCATGTAACGGGCGCGAACCTTTCCCGGGGGGTGGCCTGTCTTGATGGTCGTCGGCCCACCGGGGCCAGGGGAGGCGTCGGATGAAGCTGGTGTGGAGGCGGGCCCGCGAGGCGCGAGGGCTGCTGGTTGCCGCGGTGATCGCTGCCCTCGTCGCCGTCGCGTTGGTTACCGGGCTGTCCGACTACAACCGCCGGGCGGTGGACGCCGGGCAGCGTGCCCTGGTCGCCGCCTCGCCGGCCGAGGAACGCGGCCTGTTGGTCAATGGCTCAGGTGGGCGTGACGCGGCCGAGTTCGCCACCCGGGACCAGGCGGTCCGAGCCGAGTTCGCCAACGGGCTCGCCGGTGCCCCGGTCAGCGTCGCCGCCGCCCGCTACGGCACCGGCCGGGAGCTGACCGGCGATCTCGGGCAGGTCACCCGTCCGGACGACGAACCGGTCTTCGCGAACCTGGCCACGCTCGACGACCTCGCCGCCCACGCGGAGCTGACCAGCGGAGCCTGGCCCAGCCCGGGCGCGAACCCCGTCCAGGTGAGCCTGCCGGAGCGGGTCGCCGGCACGCTGGGCCTCAGCGTCGGCGAACGCATCCCGGTGCGTGACCGGGCCACCGAACGACGCGGTGAGCTGGTCCTCGCCGGCACCTGGCGGCCCCGCGACCCGACCGACGCGTACTGGCTGCTGGCCCCCGGAGTGGGGGAGGGCAGTGCCGGTTCCGGCACCTCGTACGGGCCGTTCACCCTCGACCCGGTCGACTTCGTCGCCACCTCGCCGGGGTCGGTGTCGGCGTCCTGGCTGGCCGAACCGGACCTCGCGGGCGTCGACACCGCCGATCTGCCCGCCGTGCGGAAAGCCCTCACCGAGGCGACCTCGGCCGTGCCCGAGGCCGCTCAGCTCGGCAGTTCCGGGCAGACGGTGACCAAGATGGAGACACTGCTGGACCGGATCGCCCGCGCCGACCTGGTGGGTCGTTCCTCGCTGGCCACCCCGCTGTTGCTGATCCTGGTGCTCGGTGGGTACGCGCTGGTGCTGGTCGCCGCGCTCCTGCACGAGGACCGCCGCCCGCAGACCGCGCTGCTGCGAGCCCGCGGCGCCGCCCGTCGGCAACTGGCCGGCCTGGCCGCTCGCGAGGCGACCCTGGTGGTCGCCCCGGCCGCCGTGCTCGGTCCGCTGATCGCCGGCGAGGCACTGCGGTTCGTCCGACCCGGCGGGTCGGCCGACCTCTCCACCGCCGGTGGCAACACCACACTGATCTGGGCGGCAGCGGCGGCCACCGCGGCCGGTTGCCTCGTCGCCATGGTTCTCCCGACGCTGCGCAACGCCGGCACGTACGTGGCCGACATGGCCGCCCGGTCCCGGCCGAACCGGTCGGCGAGCATCCAACGTGCCAGCGTCGACCTGGTCCTCGTGGCGCTCGCCGTGCTCGCCTGGGTGCAGCTACGCCGGTACGCCTCCCCGCTGGCCGGGTCCGGCGGTCGACTCGGGATCGACCCACTGCTGGTCGCCGCCCCGACGCTCGGCGTGCTGGCCGGCGCCGTGCTGGCGCTGCGGATGCTTCCGCCGCTCACCCGGTTCGCCGAGCGGTTTGTCGACCGGCGGCCCTGGACGGCCACCATGTTCGGTATGTGGCAGGCCGGTCGGCGTCCGCACGCCGGCCCGGTGCTCCTGCTGGCCCTCGCCGTCGGTGGCAGCACCCTGGCCTGGTCCCTGATCAGCACCGGGGAGCGGTCCCAGGTCGAGCAGGCCGGACACACGGTCGGCGCCGACCTGCGGGTCACCGAACGGACCGGCGCCGCCCCGCCGACCCGGGGCGACCAGCTCGCCGCTCTGCCGAGCGTCAAGCGGGTGCTCCCGGCGTGGCGGGACGAGATACGGGTCGGCCGGGAGGACCTCCAGGCGACCGTGATCGGTGTCGACGCGGCCAGCGCCGCCGGGGTCGTCCGTCTCGCCGACCGCCTGAGCGACGGAACCGCGTCGACACAGTTCGAGCGGATGGTCAAGGCGCGGGGAGCCTTCGCAGGCGTCGAGCTGCCCGCCGACGCGCGCGCGATCACCGGCACGGTCCGTACCCCGGTGAGCAACGCGAGCCGGCCGGTTCAGGTCGCGGTGACGCTGCTGGTCACCAGCTCCGACGGTCTCGCCCTGCGGCTGCCCGCGGCCAACTCCGCCAGCGACGGCCGGGCCACCCAGTTCACCGTGCAGCTGCCCGACGCCCGCGGGGCACGGCTGCGGCTGACCGGATTCGAAGCTGACGGTGGGTTGGCGGCCGGCAACGCCTACCGACTCCAGCTCGACGGGCTGACGGTGGTCAACGCCGACGGCACCACAGCGCCCGCGGGGCTGAGCGGTAACTGGACGATGACGGCCCCCCGCGAGCAGCAGTCCACGCCGGTGCGGACCACTCCCACCGGGTTCGCCGCGGTGCACCCGGTGGACGTGATTCCTGGCGGGCAGTTCCTGTACCAGCCGCCGACCCGGTTCACGATCGTGCCCGGCGGGGAGAGCGAGCCCATCGCGGTGCTGATGACCCCCGGGGTGCGTGAGGCGCTGAGCCTGCGCGTCGGCGACACCGTCGACCTGACGCTCGCCGGGGCGACGCTGCCGGTCCAACTGGTGGGCGAGCTGAGTGCGGTGCCGACCACCACCGGGGAAGGCGTGCTGCTGGACCTGCCCGCAGCCGTCGACATGCTGGTCCGGGGCAATGGCACGATGCGACCCGTACCGGAGTGGTGGATCGGCGCCGACGACGCGACGGCCGCCGCCCAGGCGGCCGGCGAGCTGTCGGGCGTCACGGTGCTCAACCGGGAAGCGGTGTACGAGTCGGCCGCCGACGACCCGTACTGGCAGGGCTCGCGTACCGGAATGCTCGCCGCCGCGCTCGGCGCGGTGCTGCTCGCCCTCGTCGGCCTGATGGTGGATGTCTGGGCCACCGCGCGACACCGGCTCGGCGAGTTCGCGGTGCTGCACACCCTCGGCGCCACGCCTGGGCTCCTGGCCCGGGCGTTGCTGGCCGAACAGACGTTCCTCGCCGGCATCGGCGTGGGGGTCGGGTTGTTACTCGGTGCCGGAGTCGGCGCCACCATGGCGCCACTGGTCATCCTCACCTCGGCCGCCGATCGGCCGATCCCTCCGGCGACGTTCGCGCTGCCCTGGGTGCCGATCGGCCTGACCGCGGTCGGCCTGCTGCTGGCGGCGCTCGCCTTCAGCGCGTTCATCGCCACCGGCATCCGTCAGCGGGTGGCGGCGGTGCAGCTGCGAATCGGGGGAGAACGATGAGCGTCGGCGCGGCCGTCCGGCGGGTCCGGGCGTACGGAGGGCAGTTCCTGCTGCTGGCGGTGCTGACCCTGGTGGTCACGCTGCTGATCAGTGGGGTGCCCCGGTTGGTCAACCGGCTCGCCGAACAGGGCCTGCGGGCGCAGCTGAGCAGTGAGCCAGCCGCCCGCCGGGACATCTCGTACACCACCGGGGTGGTGACCGCGACCTCCAGGAACACGGCGATGGGCGGCGCCACCGAGCGGTTCGACCGCCTGGCCGCCGAGATGCCGTCGCAGGTGCGGTCGGCGGTGACCGAGCGGTGGTACAACGTGGATTCCCAGGCGGCCCGAGTGGTCGGGCCGGATCTCGCGGCTCGCAACCTGCGGGTCGACCTGGGCCTACGGGCTGTGCCCGGCATCCAGGACGCGAGCACCCTCGTCGAGGGGGCGTGGCCGAGCGAGACCTACATTCCCGAGCGGCCGATCGAGGTGGCGCTCGACGCCGACGTGGCCGGCAAACTCAACCTGCGCGCCGGCAGCCAACTGCGCATCGGCAACGCCGATGACAAGGGCAAACTCTCCGACGCTGCCCCGGTGGTGGTGTCCGGGTTGTTCCGCCCCGTCGACCCCGCGAATGGGATCTGGGACGGGCTGCCACAGCTGCTGCGGATCATCGAACCGCCCGGCGACGCCCAGTCGAAAGTCATCGTCGGCGTGGTCGCCCAGTCGGCCCTCAACAAGCGGGCCGCGGCGGGCTGGCCGGTCCAGTACAACTGGCGATACCGCCTGGGCGCCGACCGGATCGACGCACGCGAGCTGGACCAGTTGATCGACGGTCTGCAGACGATGCAGCGCACCCGGCCGCAGGACCTCACGTTGACCCAGGGCGTCGACGTCCCGTTGCGCGCGTTCGCCGCCCAGGTCGATGCCGCCCGGACCCTGCTCGCGGTGATCGCCGCGGGGGTACTGGCCACTCTGGCCGGGCTCATCGTGCTCGCGGCCAGCCTCGCCACCCGACGGCGCCGTTCGGAGTTCGTGCTGCTGCGGGCCCGTGGTGGCGCGGCCACCGCCGGTGCTCGGCGCAGCCTCGCCGAATCGCTGCTGGTGGTGCCGGTCGCCGCCGCGCTGGGCTGGTGGCTCGGCACCCTGTTCCCCGGCGAGCCGGACCCGACCACGCCGTACGTCATCGCGGCGACCGTCCTGGTCACGCTCGCGCTGCCGTTGGCGACGCTGGCCGTACCGGGCGGTGCGGCGGCCCGCCGTGACCTGATCCGGGTGCGCCCCTCGGCCCGCCGGCTCACCGTCGAGGTCTCCCTGCTGCTGCTGGCCGGGTTCGCCGCGGTGCTGCTGCGCCGACGTGGCCTCACCCTCGGCGAGGTGGACCCGCTGCTCGTGTCGGTGCCGGTGCTGCTCGCGGTAGCGGCGGCAGTGCTCGCGCTGCGGGCGTACCCCTGGCCGTTGTTGCTGGTCAGCCGGCTTGCCGCGCGGACCCGGGGCAGCGTGGCCTTCCTCGGCACGGCGCGGGCCGGCCGGTCCGCCGTCGCCACCCCGCTGGTCGTCGTGGTGCTGGCGATCGGCACCGCGGCGTTCTGCGCGGTCGTCGCCGCCGGCGTCGACGCGAGCCGGGAACGGGCCGCCGAGCAGATCGTGCCCGCCGACGCGGTGATCCGCGGGGAGCGGTTCGCGCCCGACACCATCGACGAGTTGGGTCGTCTGCCGGGGGTTCGGGCCGTCACCCGGGTGCTGTACCAGGCGGACGAGCGGCTGGCGGTCGACGAGATCGGCACCGACGCGTGGGTCGCGCCGACGGACGTGCTCCTGGTCGACGGCTCGGGGCTGGATGCGGTGGCCCGTGAATCCGAGGTCGACCTGTCGGTGCCGCCCGCGCTGCTCGCCGCCCGGCCGGGGGAGGGTCCGCTGCCGGCGATCGTCTCCCCGGCGGTCGCCGCCGACCTGGCCAAGGCCGGGCTGAACGACTCGGCCTTCATCTCGGTGCAGGGCCAGCGGTACGAGTTCCGGGTGGCCGACACCCAGGAGGGTTTCCCGCTGTTGTCGGCGAACACCAGCCGGTTCGTGATCCTGCCCTGGCAGGCGCTGCCGGAACGCACCACCACACCCGTGCCGACCAGCCTGCTGGTCGCCGGGGACCCGCTGGACGCCGAGGCGCTGCGCGTCGCCGGTGACCAGGGGCAGGCACGCTACCAACGCGACGGAGCGGTCACCGGTCGGGACCGCCCACTCGGGGTCACTGTCGACACCCGCGCGGACGTCCGCCGGGAACTCGGCGACGGCGGTGCGAACGGGGTGCTGGCCTTCGGGTTCGTGGCCGGCGCCGTCGGCGGCACCGTGCTCGGGCTGCTGGCCATCGCGTTCACCGTGCTGGCCGGGGCGCGTGCCCGGGGTCAGGTGCTGTCCCGGCTGCGTACCCTCGGCCTGTCCCGCCGGCAGTGGCGAGGGCTGCTGCTGGTCGAGTTGACCCCGCTGGTCGCGGTGTCGGTGCTGACCGGTGCGCTGGTCGGTGCGGTGCTGCCCCTGCTGCTCAATCCGGTGCTCGGCCTGTCCGCGTTCACCAGTGGTGTGCCGGTCCAGGTGGCTTTCGAGCCCAGCCTGGTCGCCGCGGTGCTCGCGCTCGGGGCGGTCGCCCTCGGCTTCGCGGTCGCCGTCGAGGCCCTGAACAACCGCCGGTTGCGCCTCGGTGAGGTGCTTCGGCTCGGAGAGGAGAGCTGAGATGACCGCTACCGCCCAGACTCCACTGGTGCCGGACCTGGCCGCCCTGCAACAGCGGGCAGCGCAACGCGCCGCCGAGCGGGCCGGCGGGCAGGACCGCCTGCGCGGGCACATCGTCTGCGACGGCCTGGTGCGCATCTTCAAGACCGAGGGGGTGGAGGTGGTCGCCCTGCAGGGGCTCGACCTGGTCATCGACCGGGGTGAGCTGGTCGCGATCGTCGGCGCCTCCGGCTCGGGCAAGTCGACCCTGCTCAACATCCTCTCCGGCCTGGACACGCCGACCGCCGGCATCGCCCGGGTGGCCGACTACGACCTGCTCTCGCTCTCCGCGAAGCGTCGGCTGAGCTACCGGCGGGAGCTGGTCGGGTTCGTCTGGCAACAGACCGGCCGCAACCTCCTGCCGTATCTGAGCGCGCTGGAGAACGTCGAGTTGCCGATGCAGTTGGCCGGCAAACTCAGCGGCAAGGCCCGTCGGCAGCGAGCCCGGGAACTGCTCGACATGGTCGGCGTGGGCTACTGCGCCGACCGGCGGCCGGGGCAGCTCAGCGGCGGTGAGCAGCAGCGGTGTGCGGTCGCGGTGGCCGTGGCCAACGACCCGGAGGTGCTCTTCGCCGACGAGCCGACCGGCGAACTGGACGAGGCGACCGGCGCGGAGGTCTTCGCGGCGCTGCGCACCATCAACGCCGAGCTGGGCGTGACCATCGTGGTCGTCACCCACGACCACGCCGTGGCCACGCAGGTCCGCCGGACCGTCGCGATCCGCGACGGTCGGACCGCCTCCGAGGTACGCCGCACCGCTCGGGTCGGCGCGGACGGCAACACAGAGCTGGTCAGCGAGGAGTACGCGGTGCTGGACCGGAACGGCCGGATGCAGCTACCGGCCGCGTTCGTCGACGCGCTCGCGCTGAAGGAACGGGTCCGGCTCGACCTGGAGCCGGACCATGTGCAGGTACGGCCCGGTGACCGGGCCTCGGACGAGCGGGGGGCACGGGCATGAGCCAGCAGGACATGGTGGTGACCGGCGCGGCCGGGTTCGGCGGTGTGCCCTCGGCGCACCCCGCAGAGGTGGTGCGGGTCAGTGACGTCAGCCGGACCTTCGGCCGGGGCGAGCACGCCGTCCATGCCGTGCAGGGCGTCTCGTTCACGGCCAACCGGGGCGAACTGGTCGCCATCCGGGGCCGGTCCGGAGCCGGTAAGACCACCCTGCTGAACGTGATCGGCGGGCTGGACCGGCCGGACAGTGGTCAGGTGGTGGTGGCCGGGCACGAGGTCACCTCGGCGGGAGAGGCGGAGCTGTTGCGGCTGCGCCGGGGCACCGTCGGGTTCGTGTTCCAGACCTTCGGGCTGGTGCCGATCCTCTCCGCCGCCGAGAACGTCGGAGTGCCGTTGCGGCTGGCGCAGGTGCCGGCCGCGGAACGGGAGCAGCGGGTCGCGGTGCTGCTGGAGCTGGTCGGCCTCGGTGGGCACGCCGCGCAGCGTCCCTACGAGCTCTCCGGTGGGCAGCAGCAGCGGGTCGCGGTGGCGCGCGCGCTGGCCAACGAGCCGGACCTGCTCATCGCCGACGAACCCACCGGTCAGCTCGACTCGGAAACCGGACGCTCCATCATGGATCTGCTGCGCGCGGTGGTGCACGCCCGTGGCATGACGGCCCTGGTGGCGACGCACGACCCGGCACTGATCGACCTCGCCGACCGGGTGCTCGTGCTGCGCGACGGTCGCCTGGTCGACAGCTGACGCTGCCGGATAGTGGCCCGACGTTGGCCCACGCCGTCGCGGTGCGGCGCTTTGGCGCGTTGGTACGGCGGTAGGGCGAGGGCGTTCCCTACTGCGTCCGGTCGGGCCGGTCGTGCTCGGGCCGGTCGGCGCGTCTCTGGCCGTCAGGAAGGGACCCGGCGAGCGGGATCAGCAGGTAGCCCAGCAGGGCGAGGAGAAGACCGGCGCCCGGCCTGGTCGAGATCAACTCGTGTTTGACGTAGGGGTCTTCGGCCTCGAAATACCAGTACGCCCCGGTGAGGCTGCCGCAGGCGAGCACGTTGGAGATGAGCATTCCCAGGCTGGCTTGCCGCCAGACCCAGCGGGCCGGGCCGGTGTTGGCGAGCGACAGCACCGCGAACATGGCGGCGATCACCGCGAACGGTAGCGCCCAGCCGAGCATCGTCGAACCCGGAGTGGTCTCCGTCCGATCCGGGTAGACGCGGTGCCACGCGGGCAGGCAGAACGCGACGACGACCAGGAGGACGCCGACCGCCAACAGCGCCGAGCCAGTCCGCCGCCATGCCGGGCGCGATGCTGCGGCGCCGGGAATCGTCGGCCTGCTCATGGCAGCGAACGTAACCCGGTCGGGGCGACTCCCACTGCCCCGCCGGGTGAACGCGACGCCGGGTCAGAGCGCGAGCTTCATGCCCTCGTGGCTGGCCACGAAGCCGAGGCTCAGATAGAAGCGGTGCGCGTCCTCGCGGGTCTTGTCGGTGGTGAGCTGCACCAGCGCGCAACCCCGCTGCCGGGCCTGGTCGACCGCCCAGGTCATCAGCTCCCGGCCCAACCCCTGGCCGCGCCGGTCGGAGCGGACCCGGACCGACTCGATCAGCGACCGCTCGGCACCGTGCCGGCCCAGCCCGGGGATGTAGGTGATCTGGAGGCAGCCGACCAGCTCGGTGTCCTGCTCGGCCACGATGAGCTGGTTGCGCGGGTCCGCGCTGATGTCCGCGAACGCCCTCTCGTAGGCCTCGTCGACCTCGGTGAAGTCGCGGGCCTTGCCCAGGACGTCGTCGGCGAGCAGGGCGATGACGGCGGGCAGGTCGCCCCGGACCGCCTCCCGGTAGGTCACGTCGGTCATGCCGATGAGCCTGGCACAGCGACGTCGACGGATGGGTCGGCGGCGGTTGCCACCACGGGGCAGCATGAGCGGCATGGAAGTCTTGCTGCTGCCGTTCCGGTGGATCTACCGGGCGTTGGTGTGGTTCGCGAACTCACCCCGCACGCTGATCACCTCGTACCTGCTGATGATCGTCGTGGCCGGGGTCATCTACGGGGAGGTCGAGCACCGCAGCCCGGCGGACGCCGTCTGGTGGGCGGTGGTCACCGCCTCGACCGTCGGGTACGGCGACATCTCGCCGACCACCTGGGCGGGTCGTACGCTCGCCGCGCTGCTCATCTCGACCATGGTGCTGCTGGTCATCCCGCTGATCACCGCGCACTTCGCGAGCCGGCTCATCGTCGACGACGACGCGTTCGTGCACGAGGAGCAGGAGCAGCTCAAGACCGACGTGCGCCGGATGCGGGCGCTGCTGGAGGAGTTGGCCGCCCGGCAGGGAATCGAGGTGCCACCGCTGCCGCCGGTCCAGCCGGTCAACGGGCAGGGCAGCGCAGGCCCTCGCGGGGGACGGTCAGCTCGATCAGGTACGCGTCGACCGCGTCGGTGATGCAGGACGTCTGCGGGTAGGCGGTGTGCCCCTCACCCTCCCAGGTGAGCACCCGGCCGACGCCCAGCATCGAGGCGAGCCGGGGCGTCTGCTCGTACGGTGTCGCGGGGTCGCCGGTGGTGCCGACCACCACGATCGGCGGCGCGCCGTTGGCTTTCCCGGTCGGGTAGGGGTCACGCCCGCCCGGCCACTCCACGCAGCTCAGCATGCCGACCGCCAGCGCCGGCCCGAACAGCGGGTATTTGCCGCGCCACTCCGACTGCAACTGCCGGATCTGCTCCCGGCTCGGCTTCTCTGTCTCGTCGGCGCAGTTGATGGCCAGGTTGGCGTCGAACAGGTTCGAGTAGTGCCCGTCGTCGGCCCGGCCGGCGTACGCGTCGGCGAGCCGGAACACGTCCTTCGGGTCACCCTCGCCCAGCCGGTCGATCGCCTGGGCCAGCTCCTGCCAGCCGGATTCGGTGTAGAGCGACGAGATGACCGCGTAGAACACCCAGCCGGCGGTGGCCTCCCGGCCGTCGGCGCCGCGTGCCGGTGAGACCTTGGCCTTGTCGATGGCCGAGGTGACAGCGGCGCGTGCGTCCGGGGCGATCGGGCAGCGGCCGGCGTTCGCCGCGCACCAGCGGGTGAAGTTGGTGAAGGCCCGCTCGAAGCCGCGGGCCTGGCTCTCCGAACCCTCCACCAGCCGCTGCTGCGGGTCGACAGCGCCGTCGAGCACCAGCGCCCGCACCCGCTGCGGGTAGAGCTGGGCGTACGTGGCGCCGAGCAGGGTGCCGTAGGAGTAGCCGAGGTAGGTGAGCTTGTCGTCGCCCACTGCGGCGCGTACCGCGTCCATGTCGCGGGCGGCCTGCTCGGTGCCGTACAGCGGCAACTGGTCGCCGTAGCGGTCGCCGCAGCCGCGCCCGATCCGCTGACTCAGGCCGACGAAGCCGTCGAACGCCGACTGGCTCGTCGGGTCGGGGTCGAAGCCGAAGCTGGCGTCCAGGTCGGCGTCGGAGATGCACTTCACCGGGCTGGACCGGGAGACGCCACGCGGGTCGAAGCCGACGATGTCGAAACGCTCCGTGATGGAGGCGGGCAGCCCGCCGAACTGGGTGCCGAAGGAGAGGTAGACGGCAGTGTCGACGCCGGAGCCGCCCGGGCCACCCGGGTTGACCACCAACGAGCCGACCCGGTCGCGCTGCTTGGTGGACCGGGCGCGCAGCAGGGCGATCTCGAACGTCTCCCCGGCGCCCGGGCCGGTGCTCGCTCCGGCCCCGGTGCCCCAGTCGCGGGGCACCGCGATGCGCGCGCACTCGTACCGCATGTCCGGTGCGCCACGCCCGACCAGTTCGTCGGGCACCTCCGGGCAGGGCCGCCACGTCGGGGCGCTCCCGGTCGGCGCGGCGGCACCCTCCACCTCGGTGCGCGGCGCGAACGCCGGCAGCGTGCAGCCGGCGGTGAGCAGCGCGGCCGCCACGAAGGCGGCCAGGTGCCGACGGACCCGGCGAGTGGTCGCCATCCGGGGCTGACGGTCGGTGCGGGTCACGTGGTCCTCCGGGATCGGGTCGACGGCCAGGTTACGCCGGGCCGGTGGCGGCTCGGTCCACGGTGGCCGTCGGGTCGCCGCGCAGCACCTGGTCCACATCGAAGCGGATCGGGCGGTCGAGCTGGTCGTAGCGGCAGGAGCGGGGGTCGCGGTCCGGGCGCCAGCGGACGAACTGGGCGGTGTGCCGGAACCGCTCGCCCTCCATCGCGTCGTAGCCCACCTCGACCACCAGCTCCGGGCGCACCGGCTCCCACTCCAGGTTCTTCGTGCCCGTCCACCGGCTCACCCCGCCGGGGATGCGTTGGCCGCGTTCGTGGTCGCCGTGCACCCACGGGTGCTCGCCTCCGGTGTCCCGGTAGGGCGCCAGCTCGTCGAGCAGCTCGGCGCGGCGGGCCATGCTGAACGACGCGCTCACGCCAACGTGGTGCAGGACCCCGGAGTCGTCGTACAGGCCGAGCAGCAGCGAGCCAACCACCGGGCCGGACTTGTGCCAGCGGAACCCGGCCACCACGGCGTCCGCGGTGCGGGCGTGCTTGACCTTGAACATCAGCCGTTTGCCCGGCTCGTACGGAAGGTCGGCCGGCTTGACGATCAGCCCGTCCAACCCGGCGCCCTCGAACACGTCGAACCAGCGACGGGCAGTGTCCGGATCGGTGGTGACCTGGGTGACGTGCACCGGCGGACGCACCCCGGCCAGCGCCTCGACCAACCGTTCGCGGCGGCGCGGGTAGGGCTGGTCGAGCAGTGCCTCGTCGCCGATCGCCAGCAGGTCGAACGCGACGAAGTCGGCCGGAGTGGTCTCGGCCAGCATCTTCACCCGGGACGCGGCCGGGTGGACGCGCTGGGCCAGCAGCTCGAAATCCAGCCGGGGCTGGCCGCTCGGCCCGTCGCGCCGGATCACGATCAGCTCGCCGTCGACCGCGCACCGCTCGGGTAGCTGTCGACGGGCCTGCTCGACCACCTCGGGGAAGTAGCGGGTCATCGACTTGCCGCCCCGGCTGGACAGCTCGACCTCGTCGCCGTCGCGGAACACGATGCACCGGAACCCGTCCCACTTGGGCTCGTAGGTGAGGCCTGGGGTGGTGGGCAGCTTGGGCACGCTCTTGGCCAGCATCGGCTCGACCGGCGGGTTGATCGGCAGGTCCACGGCGCCAGTCAATCAGACGGTGCCGACAGTCGTGAGGCAGATCACCGTCGGTGCCGGGGCGGCGTGTCCGCCGCTGCGCTGCTCGTCCCGACCGACCGGATCGGATAACCGCAGGTCAGAGCTACTTTCGCGGGGTGTCCGAGTGGGTCTGTGACTGCTGTGGGCGGTGGCGGGTCAGCGTCGAGCTGATCCGGGGCCGCTACCGCTACCGGCTGACCCGGCGTTACCCGGAGCGGTTCGGCGGCGGTCGCGACGTGCTCGGCGAGGTCGGTTCGGTGCCGGAGCTGGAGGAGCTGTTGCGCCGGCGTACCCCGCTGAGCCTGGCCGACCTGCGCGAAGCGGCCTGATCCCACCGAGCTTGCGCCCGGGTGTCACGATCCACCCGGAGGCCTCGTCTGCACCCCGGCGGTGCCGACCGGCGCCGCCGGGAGGAGACACGATGCGGTTCGAAGCGGATACGGAAATCGCCGCCGACGTCGAGCAGGTCTGGGCGGTGCTGGTCGACGTGCCGCGCTGGCCGGAGTGGACGGCCTCGGTGTCGCGGGCCGAGCGGGGGGAGCCGGGGCCGCTCGCCGTCGGCGCGACGGCCCGGTTGACCCAGCCGAAGCTGCGGCCGGCCGTGTGGCGGGTCACCGATCTGACCGAGGGCCGGGAGTTCACCTGGGCCTCCCAGACCCCCGGTGTACGCACCCGGGGCGAGCATCGTCTGCTGCCGCTGCCCGGCGGGCGCACCCGGGTCGAGCTGGCCATCGCCCAGTCCGGGCCGCTGGCCGACGTGATTGGCTGGCTCTACGGCGACCTGCTCCGGCGCTACCTGCGTCTGGAGGCCGACGGGCTCAAACGTCGGAGTGAGCGGGGCTGACCACCGGCTTCTCCAGCACGGCCAACCGGATGCCGTTCGGGTCCGGCCGGTGCGCCACGATCCGGTAGCCGTGCCGCTCGTACAGCCGCAGGTTGCGCGCGCTGTCCGCCCCGGTGAACAGGGTGAACAGGGCCACCCGGCCGGCGCAGGCCACCTCGATCGCGGTGAGCAGCCGTCCACCGACCCCCCGACCCTGCTGGTCCGGGGCCACCGAGAGTCGCCCGACGTGCGCGGTGTCCCCGGCCAGGTGGGCCCGCACCGAGCCGACCAGTCGGTGCCCCGACCGGGCTGCGAGGACGACGCCCGGGCCGGTCAACACCGCCCGGACCTCGTCCAGCGTCTCGGTCAACGGCGGCAGGAACGGGTCGCCGTAGTGCTGTGCCTCGGTCAGGTACGCGGCCCGTTGCACGGTGAGGATCTCGCCGACGTCCGCGACACCGGCCGGGACGATGCTCGCCTCGACGCTCATCGGGGCAGCACACCACGACCGCCGATGTCCTCGGCGGGCGGCCCCGCCCGCGCCGGCCGTACGCTGGCCCGTGTCCAGCCGAGAACGAGGGGGAGCGGTGGCCGAGCTGACGTACCCGGAGGTGGGGCGGACCCGGCACGGGGCGCTGCCCGGCGGCTACCACCACCTGCGCCACCGGTATCCGTTGCCGGCGGGCAGCTTCGACACCGCGGCCGAGGCGGTGCTGAGCTGGCGGCTGCACCGCGCCGCCGGGGTCCGGATGCGGACCACCGTCGCACGCGCCACCGAGGGGGTGCTGGTCACCGCCGGCCTGGGCGTCGGCCCGGCCCGCATCTGGGGGCCGTGTCAGGTGATCTGGAGCGAGGAGTCGCCCACTCGCGCGGGCTTCGGCTACGGAAGCCTGACCGGGCATCCGGAGCGGGGCGAGGAGGCGTTCGTGGTCGGCCGCGAGGACGACGGCGCGGTCTGGTTCGAGGTACGCGCGTTCAGCCTCCCGGCCCGCTGGTTCACCTGTGCCGGCGGCCCGGCTGTCCGGGCGGTGCAGCACACCTACGCCTGGTGGCTCGGCCGTACCCTGCGGCGGCTCTGTCTGAGCCGCTGAGCGCCGGGCACTGTCGCTCCGGCGAGGCTCAGTAACCCGCGAACGAGCGGATCGGGGCGCGCGGGCCGTACTTCGGCGCGCGGATGCCGGCGGCCTCCAGGAGCAGGCAGACCCGGCCCCGGTGACCCCGGAACGGCTCCAGCAGGGCCAACATCCGGGCATCGTCGCCCCTCGGCTCGCCGGCGAGCGCCCAGGCGACAGTGTTCGGGATGTGGAAGTCGCCGACGCTGACCGCGTCCGGGTCCCCGTACGCGA
Source organism: Micromonospora zamorensis (assembly GCF_900090275.1). Classification (NCBI taxonomy): domain Bacteria; kingdom Bacillati; phylum Actinomycetota; class Actinomycetes; order Micromonosporales; family Micromonosporaceae; genus Micromonospora; species Micromonospora zamorensis. Next base: position 934,362 of record NZ_LT607755.1, read on the forward strand.
TCCGGACCACCTCGGCGGCCGTCCACGGCCCGATGCCGGGAATTGCGGTCAGCCGGCGGGTGGCGTCGGCGGCGTCTGTGCTGCGCTCCAGGCGGTCGGCGAGCGCCGCGGCGCGACGGAGCGTGTCGGCTCTGCGCTGTTCCACCCCGAACGGGTGGAACACCCAGTACGGGGCCGCGGCCACGGTGGCGGCCTCGGGCGGCAGGAGCAGCGGCTGCAACGGGCCGGGAGCCGGCTCCCGGAAGTGCCGCACCATCGCCGAGTACGCCCGGTAGGCCTCCTTGCCGGTGACCTTCTGCTCGAAGACCGCGCGCAGGAGTCGGGGGAAGACCTCCCCGGTGGCGGGCATCCGGAGGCCCCGGTGCTCCCGGGCCAGCCGGGCGACCAGCGGGTGCGCCGCTGCCAGTTCGGTGAAGCCGGTCAGGTCGTCGCGCAGCCCGGCGATCGCGTCGGCGCGGGCGAGGACGTGCTCGGCGCCCGGCCCGTAGCCCTCCGCGAGCAACTCGCCGCCGGCGGCGCGCAGGGCCAGGGTGGCCGGGCCGTCCGGGGTGCGGGTGGCCCACCAGAAGGTGCCGGCGGCGACCCGCGCGCACGGGTCGTACGGGCTGAAGGTGAGTGCGCGCACAGAAGCCGCCAGCCGATAACCGACCGGAGGGCGCAACACCCTGCTCGCGGCGGGTTCGGTGTCGGTCACGCCGCCAACTCTGCCACGTACGGGCGGGACGTCGGCACCACCGGTGTGCCGACGTCCCGCCCGTACAACTGGTGGCCGGCCGCGCCCTCCCCGGCGACGACCGACCACCGCGTCCTGGTGGTGTGCCTGGCTCAGTACGAGTAGCCCGAGCCTCCGGCGTCGTTCGAGCCGCTGTCCGCCGGCGGTGCGACCGCCTTCGGCGTGGAGGTGGGCAGGCAGCTGAGGTTCTTCTTGCCGTCCGGCTGGACCACGAACCAGGTGCCACCAACGGCCTGGCCCTTCCACTGGCCGGGCTTCTTGTCGCCGATGTAGCGGTACACGGGCCAGCCGCCGACGGTGAGCTGACGGGTGCCGTCCTGGCGGGTCACGCTGCTGACCTTGTCGTCGGAGACGCCGGTGAGCTGCGGGTTGCCGTCGGTCAGCGCCGGGGGCCACACCTCGGCGCACTTGTCGACGCAGTTCGACGACGGCGGGTCGGCGGTGTCCTTGTCGAAGCGGTACAGGATCCAACCGTCCTGGTCGGTGACCACCTTGCCCATCCGGGCGACGCTCTTGCCGACCAACTTCTCGGTCAGGTCCACGTTCGCGGGCGGCGCGTCGGCGGCGGGCGCCTCCGCGGACGCCGAAGCCTCGGGTACAACCGACGCGGTGGGCTCGGCCGCGGCGACGGCGACCGGCTCGGCCGCGCTCGAGTTCGCCCCGTCGTAACCTGCGGGAGCGCAGGCCGTTAGTGCGACCATCGCGCTCGCGACGATGACGGTCCGCTTCATCTGTGCCACGTGCCCTCCTCATTCTTGGCAGTTCACCCATAGGTACGGGAAGTGGGCTGTCAAGGTTGAAGTAGTAACAGTGGTCAATTTCACGTTCTTTGATTGAACCGATCGGGGCAGCGATACGTACGCCCCCGCAAGGGAAACTCCCCACAAACGACAGATCGGCGCCGGTCATTGTGACAATGACCGGCGCCGAAGCGTACGCGCGACTACAGGGGGACCGTGACCAGCGGACTCGCCACACCATTGGCGTCGATCGACTGCACCTGGAGCTGTTTGATGTCACTCACCAGCGCGGACGTCGAGGCACTCAACTCAAGACCCTGCGGGCGGGTGTTGGTGCCGTAACCACCCTCCGGCACCGACCAGGTCGAAATCACCTCGGGGTCGGCGTTCTTGCGCACCACCACCAGCCGGCAGACGCGCGGGCCGGGCAGCTTCCGCAGGCTGAAATTGATCCGGGTGCCGTACTCCCGCTTGACCAGGAACACTGTCGTCTGCACGCCCGTGGTCGGGTCGGTCGCGTCGACCTGGTCGCCCTCCTCCTCCGTGCCGCCCACACCAGGGCCGCTCGGCGGAGCAGTCGGCCCGCTGGTCTGCGGGTCGATCGGTGCGTTCGACGTCGGACCGGCCACCGGGGTCGAGCCGCTGTCGGTCACGCTGACGAACCCGTACCCGCTCAGTCCGCCGAAGACCACCACCGCAGCGGCCGTCGCCAACATCTGCCGGAACCGGGTACGCCGACGATCGGCCCGGACCGCGCCCAGCGTCCGGTTCAACAACGCCGGATCGGTCGCTGTCTGCTCCAGCGCCATCATCGTCTCGCCGTCGATGTCGGAGAGCAGCCCGACCACCGGCACCATCGTCTCTAACTCCGCCGCACACGCCCAGCAGGTCGCGAGATGCTCCTCGAACCGCTCGGTATCCTGCTCGTCGAGCACACCGAGCGCGTACGCCGCGACGTCCATGTGGTCCGGCCGGCTCATTCTGTCACCCCCCGCTCCTGCAGAGCCGTGCGCAGCGCGCGCAGCGCGTAGTAGACCCTCGACTTGGCGGTGCCGAGCGGCAGCCCCAACTCCTCGGCGGCCTCCGGGACCGTCCGCCCCCGGAAGTACGTCGAGATCAGAATTTCCCGGTGCGACTGACTGAGCGTACGCAGCGCGTCCGCCACCGTCATCGTGCGCAACACCCGGTCGGTGCTGTCCGCCTCGGCGAACGCGGTGAGGTCCCGGTCGTACGTCTCCGGTGGCCGGGCCTCCTGGCTGCGGTGCTCGTCGATGGCGATCCGACGGGCCACCGTGACGAGCCACGGCCGCAGCGAGCCCTGCCCCTGCGTGCCGAGGCGGTGCGCGTTGCGCCAGGCCCGCAGCAGCGTCTCCTGGACGATGTCCTCCGCACGCTGCCGATCCCCCCCGGTGAGACGCATCACGAACATCAGCAGCGGACCGGCGTGCTCGGCGTAGAGCTGACGGATCAACTGGTCGGAATGGCTGGCCTCGGTTGTCGTCGCCTGATGGCGCCCGGGCGCCGGTCGCGGCGTCACCGGACCATTCTGGCGAGACGTCGCGTGCGCGTCGACCCCCCGAGCAGGGGGCGTCGGCCGCGACGAGGACCGCGCCGACAACCAGTCCGCGCGTACCGCGTCACCATGCCAACCGGCCGCCACCGCATGCATGCAGACCTCCGGGATGTCCGTCACCAACGCCGGCCCACGAGGTGGGCCGCCCGGTGGTACGCGCCAGCGCCCCGAACGGATCAACAAACCGCGAAAAAAAAGTTCTGCGTCGCTGCCGGGTGGGCGGTCAGCGGCGGACCGAGAACAGCCCCGGAGGCGGGGGATCGGAGCCGGTCGCGTCGGCGTCCCGCACCACCTGCGCTCCACCGACGAAGCGGTCCAGGTCGTCGCCGGCCACCACCCGACCCGGAAACCAGTCACCGGCCGCGCGCCGGGTCAGCTCCGGCACCGGCGGTGTGACCCGCCCGGCGACCAGCACCAGATTGCCGTACCGGCGGCCACGCAACACCGCCGCGTCGCCCACCAGACAGGCCTGCGGCAGCACCGAGCGGACCGTGGCGACCTGCGCCCGGGCGTGCCGCAGCGGTGGGCCGTCGGCCAGGTTCGCCAGATACCAACCCGCGGGGCGCAACACCCGGGCCACCTCCGCCGCGTACTCCACGGACGTGAGATGAGCCGGGGTACGGGCACCGGCGAACACGTCGGCGACCACCACGTCGTAGCTGGCGTCGCGGGTGGATGTCAACACCGCCCGCGCGTCCTCCACCCGCACCCGCAGCCGGGTGTCGGACGGCCACGGCAACGCCCGACGGACCAGCTCCACCAACGCGCCGTCCACCTCGGACACCCGCTGGGTAGACCCGGGACGGGTTGCGGAGACGTACCGGGGAAGGGTCAGGGCCCCACCGCCCAGATGCAGCACCCGCAGCGGCTCACCGGCGGGCGCGATCAGGTCCAGCGCGGCGGCCAGCCGTCGCACGTACTCGAATTCCAGGTGGGTGGGGTCGGTCAGGTCGACATGCGACTGCGGCGCGCCGTCCAGCAGCAGGGTCCACGAGCCCGCCCGGTCCGGATCCGGAACGAGCTCGGCCTGCCCGGTGTCGACCTGCTCGACCACCCGGTCAGCCGCCCGTTTACGTCCCATCGTGATCAGCCCCGTCTACCGCGCGGCGCGAGCCGCGGCGGTCAACGCGCGGTGCAGCAGTCGGGAGTCGCCGAGCAGGGCACGCAGTCGGCGTTCCAGACCGGCGATCGGGATCAGGTTCTGCGGAGCGCGGGGATCCTTGTACGGGGTGGAGGCGAAACGCGGCAGGGTGACCAGCGACAGGTCGGCCAGCTCGATCGCCGCCTCGACGGGCAGATCGGCCGAGCACTCCACCCGGACGATGCCCGCCCACGGCGCACCGACCGCCACCGGCAACCGCAGATACCACGACCAGCCACCCCAGGCGGTGCCGAGCCGGAACACCGGCGAGCGCTCACCCGACGCCATACCGGTCACCACCGCGGTCAGCCGGGCATCCAGGTACTGGCTGTGCTGCGTCTTGATGTAACCCAGTGTGCGCGGCAACTGCCGGCGGCTCCGCAACGGGCCGTCCACCACCAGCAGGTCACCGTCGACCCGGGCGGCGTCGGACACCGCCACCTCCAGCGCGGTCAGCGGGCCCTGCACCGCGGCCGGCAACTTCGCCAGCTCACCGGTGCCACCCACCCGGTGCACCGGATAGCGGATCGCACCCGCCACCACGTCCTGCGCCGACGGGCTCGCGGTGAACAGACCCCGGCCAACCCGGGTGCCGGCCAACTGCGCCGCACCCCGGCCCAGGTCGCACCGGACCACCCCGGCAGCGTACGAGGCGGCCAACCCGGGAAACGACACGCCGTCGGTCTCGGCCGTCCAGATGCTCGCGTCGATCCGGCGAACCCCGTCGACCAGCAGCACCACGTCGGGCGCCCGCACCCCCGCCCGCACCCCGATCGCCCGCCAGTCGACAGCGGGCACCTCGGCGTCCGCGTCGACCTGCGCGCTGCTCGGCGCGGCCGGCCCGGCAGCGGACGCCTCGAACGACGCCCCGTACGCCGGATCCCACGAGTCGACGAAGAACGCGGCGTCGCTCACCGAGCTGGCCCTTCGTTCGCGACTGCGGGGCTCCGCTGCGCTGCACTCCTCGCGCTCACCGGCCCGTCCGCTCTATGCGCGCCGAACGCGCGTCCTTGCGCACCTCGAACCGGACCGGGATCCGCTCGGCCAGCGCCGGCACGTGGGTGACCACGCCGACCATCCGGTCACCCCGGGCGGCCAGGTTTTCCAGAGTGGCGGCCACCGTGTCCAGGGTGGCCGCGTCGAGCGTGCCGAAGCCCTCGTCCAGGACGATCGACTCCAGGCTGGCCGCCGTGGTCGACATCCCGGCAAGCTGCTCGGAGAGCGCCAGGGCCAGCGCCAACGACGCCTGGAACGTCTCACCCCCGGAGAGGGTGCGAACGCCCCGGCGCAGCCCCGCGTCGTGGTGGTCGACCACCACGAACTCGCCCTTGTCGTGCACCAGCTCGTACTGGCCGGAGGACAGCTCCCGCAGGATCCCCGACGCGCCGTCGACCAGCAGGTCCAACGCCTCCGCCAGCAACCACCGCTCGAAGTTGTTGGCCCGCAGGTGCCCGGCGAGCGCCCGCGCCACCTGCGCCTCCCGCTCGTGCCCGGCACGCTGCTCGCGCAGCGTCCCGGCCTGCTCCCGGCGCTCCCGCAGCCGGCGGAGGTCGGCGTCGGCCCGCTCCACCGCGACGGTCGCGGCGTGCACCGGGTCGTCGCCGACCGGCACGTCGGCGTCGGCGAAGATGCCGGCGATGCGCCGCCGCACCGTGTCAGCCACCGACTCGGCCTCGGCGACGGCGACCGCCCGGCTCGCCCGATCTTCGCGGCGGCGGTCGGCCTCGGTCGTCGCCCAACCGGTCAACGCGGCCCACGCGGCGGCCACATCGTCCCGATCGGTCGCCGGCGGGCCGAACCGCGCCAACCCGTCGCGGGACGTGTCGAAGGCCCGCCAGGCCGCCCGCAGCCGCTCCTCGGCGGCATCCACCCCGGCCCGGGCCTGACGTGCGGCCTCGCGGCCGGCCCGCACCGCTGTCGCCGCCTCCTCCAGGGCGCGCCGCAACCGGGCGTGCTCGGCCAACTCCCGGCGCAACACGGCCGGCTCCGCAGCCCCGGCGAGCTGCCCGTCCAGCTCGGCCAGCCGGGAGTCCACCTGCTCCTGCCGGGCCCGCGCCTGAACCAGCAGGCGCTCCAGGTCACGCGCCGCCTCGTCCCGCTGCCGCACCGCGGTCTGCGCGGCCTTGGTCGCGGCCCGCGCCGCCTTGCCCGCCGCCGTCGCGGCCGCCACCGCCGAATCGGCCGGCACCGCCGGCACCTGCGCCACCGGCTGCTCGCAGACCGGGCAGGGCGCGCCGGCATGCAGGTGCACCCGCAGACTGACCGCCAGGTCGGTGGCCTTCGCCTCCTCGTGCGCCCGGAAGGCCGCCTCCAGGTCGGCCTCGGCCTGCTCGGCCTCCGCGCGGGCCACCGCCAGCGCGGCCACCGCCGTGGCATGCTCGTCGCTCGCCGCGCGCACCGCCGCCCGGACCGTGTCGGCCTCAGCGGACAGCCGGTCCCGATCGTCGTACGCCCGCAGCAGCAGCCGCGCCGCGCTCTCGTCGCCAGCGCCGGCCAGCTCCCCGCGCAGCTTCTCCTCGCGCTCCTCGGCCAACGACACGCCCGTCGCCGCGGCCTCGGCGTCGGCCCGCGCCGCAGTCACCGCGCGTGCCACCTCGGCCACCCCGCGCGGCGCGCGGATCCCGGTCAGCACGGACAACTCGTCGTCGAGAGCGGTCAGCGCCGCCGCCGCCTCGCGCGCGGTCGTCCGGGCCGCCGCCAGCTCCGGCACCGCGGCCGTCACCGCTGCCGCCAGCTCGGCCATCCGCTCGACCCGGGCCTCGGCCTCGGCCAACGCCTCGTCGTCCACGCCGGTGAGCCCGGCGAGCACCTGGTCGACCGCGTCGAGTCGGGCGTCCGCCTGCGCGGCACGCGCCGTCGCCTTCTTCTGCACGTCCTCGTAGACGCCGAGGCCCAGCAGGTTGACCAGGATCTGCTGCCGCGTCGCCGGCTTGGCGTGCAGGAAATCGGCGAACTGCCCCTGCGGCAGCACCACACAGCTGGTGAACTGCTCGTACGGCAGCCCCACCGCCTCCAGCACCGCCTGCTCCATCTCGGCGGGGGTGCCGGCCACCACCTCACCGAGGTCGTCCGGGCTCAACCCGGTGTCCAGTTTGGTCACGTCGAAGCCGGCTGGCATCAGCTGCAACCCGGCGTTCGCGGTCTTCACGTTGCCCCGGCCGTCCCGCCGGACCACCCGGGTCGCCACGTAGCGGGCCCCGCCGGACTCGAAGACCAGCCGCACCCGGGCCTCGGTCGCCGACGGCGCGAGCGCGTTCGCCAGCCCTCGGGCGCCACCCCAGCGGGGGACCATGCCGTAGAGCGCGAAGCAGATAGCGTCCAGCACTGTGGACTTGCCCGAACCGGTCGGGCCGATCAGGGCGAAGAAGTCGGCGTCGGTGAAGTCGACTGTGGTGTCGTCCCGGAAGACCGTGAACCCGGCCATGTCCAAGCGCATCGGACGCATCAGTGCTCGACCTCCTCGAAGAGCTCGTCGAAGAGTTCCTGCACGCCCTCGTCGGCGTGGCCCCGGCTGTCCAGGTAGTCGGCGAACAACTCCCGCGGCGAACGCCCCGAGCGCTGCGCGATGCGGGCACCGCTGCCCGGCGCGGCCAGCAGCTCCGGGTCGATGCGGATCTCCAGCGCCCGGGGGAGCAGCTCCTGCACCTCCTCGCGCAGGCCGGCGCGGGGTTGCTCCCGCACGTACACCCGCAGCCAGGCGTCCGGTGCCTCGATCTCGGCGAGCTGGGCCAGGGTGCCCCGCACCGTCCGCAGCGCGCTCGCCGCCGTCACCGGCACCTCCCGCACCCGGGCGGCGGTGCTGGCCGTCACCTCGACAATCGTCACCGAGGGGACGTTCTCCTGCTCACCGAAGTCGACAGCGAGCGGGCTGCCGCTGTAGCGCACCGGGCAGGGGCCGATGACCCGCTGCGCCCGGTGCAGGTGGCCCAGCGCCACATAGTGCGCGGTGGCCGGGAAGACGGTGGCCGGGACGGCGTAGCCCAGCACCGTGTGCGCGTCGCGTTCGCCGCCACCGGTGGTCGCGCCGGTCACCGTCACGTGCGCGGTGACCAGGTGCACCCGGTCCGGTTCGGTGAACCCCTCGGTCAGTCGCCCGAGCACCCGGCCCAGGTGGTCGGCGTACGTCTGGTTGGTCTCCGCCGCGGTCAGCTCGTACATCTCCAACGCGCGCACCGCGTACCGCTGGGACAGGAACGGCAGCGCGGCCAGCTGCCACCGCTCTCCGCCGGCGGTGGCGCCGTCGATGACGTGCTCGTCCGGATTTTCCCGCACCCCGCCGCGCAGCGTGATGCCGGCGGCATCGGCCCACGGCCGCAGCGCGTCCAGCGCCGGGCCGTTGTCGTGGTTGCCGCCGATCGCCACCACGTCCGCGCCGGTGCGACGCAGCGCGGTCAGCGCCCGGGTGACCAGACGCGTCGCCTCCGAGGTGGGCGCGGCGGTGTCGTAGAGGTCACCGGCGACGATCACCAGATCCGGCTGCTCGGCACGGGCGATGTCGATCACCCCGGCCAGCACGGCCTTGTGTTCCTCGGCCCGGGACTGCCCCTTGAGCACCTTTCCCACGTGCCAGTCGGAGGTGTGCAGGATCTTCATTGCTGTGGCTGGCCCCTGCCTAGAACGGGATGTCGTCGTCGGTGCTGCCGCCGCCGGAGCCCACCACGGCGAACGGGTCGGCGGACTGGGTGATCGAGCGCAGCGTCTCCGATGGTGCCCGGCCCGCCTCGGAGACCCGGGTGGCCCAGGCCGGGAAGGGGAACTCCAGACAGAGCGGCACCGGGATGTCCGGCTGGTTGACGAACATGGTGCCCGGCTTGGCCAGCAGCGCCCGCTGGCGCTGTGCGGGCGGGAGGAAGCCGTATTCCGGGCGGGACGCCTCGGCCGGGTCGAGCCGGCCGACGACCCGGATCGCCGAGTTGGTGACGATGCGCCGTTCCACCTCGCTCGCCGTCTGCTGCGCGCCGATCAGGATCACCCCGAGCGAGCGGCCCCGCTCGGCGATGTCGAGCAGCACCTCCTTGATCGGCGAGGAGCCCTCCCGGGGGGCGTACTTGTTGAGCTCGTCGAGCACGACGAAGAGCAACGGCTTGGCGGTGCCGGACTTCTCCTTGCGCTCGAACTCGCTCTTCAGCGTCACACCCACCACGAACCGCTGGGCGCGGTCCGGAAGGTTGTGCAGGTCGACGACGGTGACCTGCGCGGACTCGCTGGTGTTGATCGAGTGCGGGCGACGGGTGGCGAGGTCGCCACGGATCAGCCGGGCCAGGTCCTTCTTGCTGCCGATCAACCGCCGGGCGAACGCGTTGACGGTGCCCAGACCGACCGCGCTGCCCGCCCAGTCGGAGCGGGTCTCGTCGTCGTTGAGCTGGTCGACGATGTGGTCGACCAGGTCGCCGTAGGAGCCGAGCCGGACCCCGTCGATGCTCACCCCGCCGTCGGCCGGCTGGGCGTAGCGGGCCAGGTGCGCGGTCACCGAGTGGACCACCATCGTGTACTGCTGGCGCTCGTCGTCGGCGTCGGCGAAGACGTACGGCAGGAGACGGTCGGCGCAGAACTCGTCCAGCGTCCAGTAGAACGCGTCCACCCCGGTGAGCCGGCTGCTCACATCCGGCGTGCCGGCCGCGTCACCGACCCGGGGCGGGGCGTAGACCCGCACGTCGGGGAAGGCGCCGGCGCTCAACCCGAGCTTCGCGTACGCCGCGCGGGTCGGATCGTCGAGGCGGGTGTTGGGATGGTCCAGGAAGAGCAGGTCCTCACCCTTGACGTTGAAGATCAGCGCCTTGGCGTTGACCGCGTCGCCGCCCAGCACCCCGGAGCGGAACACCGAGTAGAGCAGGAAGGTCGCGAAGCTGGTCTTGGTGGCCACCCCGGAGATGCCGGAGATCGAGACGTGTGCGCCGCGGCTGCCGTCGAGGAAGTCGGCGTTGAGATAGACCGGGACGCCGTCCCGACCCATCCCCATCGGGATGCGCCGTTCCATCCGGTCGAAGTGCAGCGCGCGCGCCCGGGCGTCGCCCTCGGCCCGGTGCACCACCGCGCCGGGGGTCGGCGGCACGTACAGCTCCGGATCGACCCGGGTGGTGGTGACCTCGGCGGCCTCCTGCACCTGCGCGGGCAGTGTGCCGTCGGCGATGGCGAACACGTCGGACTCGAACTGGGCGCCCTCGTGTCGAGCGCGGACCTGGGTGACCACGCCGGCGATCGTCACCGGCTCCCGGTCCGGCAGCTCCCGTCGGGTGACCACGACGTCGTCGAGCTGGAGATAGCTGCCGGGTGCCACGGCCGTCCAGAACTGCAACGGGGTGGCGTCGGCGGTGCCCAGCACCCGCCCGACCACCTCGCCCGGGCTGTCGAGGTCGGCGTCGGTCATCGGGCGACTCGGGTCGGTCGGGCAGCACGGTCGGGAACCATGAGGTGCATCCTGCCCGAGGAGTACGACAGGTCGCCACGCGACGCGGCGGACGACACCATGCGCCGTCACACCCGCGACGGTGGGTGTGTGGCCGGACGACGGCCCGTTACGGGCGGGCGTGGCGGAGCAGGAGGACGCCGTCCTCGGCGGCGAGCACGTGCCGCAGTGGCAGGTGCCGGGGCGGTGCGGCCTCGCCGGCGGTGATCCGGCCCGGGCCGGGCCCGGCGAGCAGCGGCGCGACGGTGAGGCACAGCTCGTCCACCAGGTCGGCGGCGGTGAGCGCGCCGAGCAGGTGCGGGCCGCCCTCGCAGAGCAGTTGGGTCAGCCCGCGTCGGTGCAGTTCGGTGAGGCCGGCGGCCAGGTCAACCCGCCCGGTGCCGCAGCGCAGCAGGTCGGCGACGTCCGTCAGGCCGGGCGGTGGCTCGGCGTCGGCGTGGGTGAGCACGATCGGACGGGTCGGCGCGTCGGCGAAGGCGGCCTGCGCCGGATCGAGGTCGAGTGAACCGGAGACGACCACCAGCGTCGGATACTCGGCCAGCCCGTGCTCGCGTCGCCAGGCGCGACGGCGCTCGTCGAGGCGGACCGCCCGGTATCCCTCGTGGCGCAGCGTGCCGGCGGCCACCACCAGCGCGTCGCAGACCATCCGCAGCACGCCGAACACCCGCTTGTCCGGCTGGCCGGACAGCCCTGCGGAATAGCCGTCCAGGGTGACCGCGCCGTCCAGGCTGGCGACGAAGTTGACCCGCAGTCGGGGCTCGTCGGCGCGGCCGTAGAGCGTGGTCAGCGCGGCGTCGTCGAGTTGTTGCGTCGAAGGCTCGGGCCAGAGCCGTCGGATCGGAATTCCGACGCTCATTCGCCGGCCGGACCAGTGACGGGAGGGGTCGGTTCGGCGGTACGGTGCTGGCAGTCGCACCAGTTCCGGCCCGGGCAGTCGTCGTGTCGCCGGGCCCGGCACGCTCGGCAGATCATGCTCGCAGCCTAAGCCGCGGGAGGACAGGACAGCATGCCGCGTCAGATCTTCCAGCTGAAGATGTCCCTCGCCGGCGTCCGCCCGCCGGTGTGGCGCCGGGTGCTCGTGCCGGCCGGCTACACGCTGGACCGGCTGCACCGGGTGGTGCAGCACGCGATGGGTTGGCGGGACTGCCACCTGCACTCGTTCGAGATCGACGCCGTGCAGTACGGCGACCCCGACCCGGACGGCGAGTTGGCGCTGCACGACGAGCTGGACGTGCGGCTGGACGCGGTGCTCGGCAAGGGCAGCCGGTTCTCCTACACGTACGACTTCGGTGACTGGTGGGAGCACGACCTGGTCGTGGAGGACGCGCTGACCGCCGACCCCGACGAGCGGTACCCGGTCTGCCTGGACGGTGAGCGGGCCTGCCCACCGGAGGGCGTCGGCGGGCCGCTGGGCTACGGGGCGCTCCTGGTCGCGTTGGCCGACGAGGACGATCCGGTCGGGCCGGTCGATCCACGGCACGCGACGCTGCGCGACTGGGCGGGCTCCACCTTCGACCCGTCCCGCTTCGATCCGGACCAGACCACCACCCTGCTCCGCCGCTTCTGCTGAAGCTCCGCCGGTCCGAGGCGGAGTTTGCGAGGCGGAGTTGCCAGGTGAGCTGAGCGGTAACGATCTGGGAACGCTCCCATCGCCCTATTGACACTCCCGTTACCTGTCGGCAATCTCATGGGAGCGCTCCCGAGGGTGGCATGGGTCACTGACGCATCCCCGGCCAGGCGTGATGAGCACCCCACCACACACATCCAGCCTCACCACCGGAAAGAGGGGTCAGCGAATGAGTGTCACCACGCGGCGTACCCGCCTGGCGGCCGCTGCCCTGGCCGCGATCACCGCTATCGGCGGTCTCGCAGCCTGCGGCAACGACGACGACAAGCCGGCGGCCGGCGAGAAGCCAGCCAAGCTGGTCGTCGACACCTTCGGCGAGATGGGCTACGACGAGCTCGTCAAGCAGTACGAGAAGGACACCGGCATCAAGGTCGAGCTGCGCAAGACCGCGCAGCTCGCCGAGTACCGGCCGAAGCTGGTCCGCTACCTGGCCACCGGCAAGGGTGCGGCGGACGTCACCGCCCTGGAAGAGGGCATCCTCAACGAGTTCAAGCCCAACGCGCGCAACTGGGCCGATCTCACCCCGCTGGTTGCCGACCACTCGAAGGAATACCTGCCCTGGAAGTGGGAGCTGGGCAAGGCGCCCGACGGCCGGCTGATCGGCCTGCCGACCGACGTCGGTAGTCTCGCCGTCTGCTACCGCAAGGACCTGTTCCAGGCTGCCGGCCTGCCCACCGAGCGCGACCAGGTGTCGGCGCTCTGGTCGGACTGGAACGGCTTCCACGAGGCCGGCCGGAAGTACAAGCAGGGCAGCGGCGGCAAGGCGTTCATCGACTCGATCACCGCCGTCTCCAACGGCGTGATGTTCCAGGGCAACGGTGACCTGTTCTACGACAAGGAAGACAACATCATCGCGGACACCAGCCCCGCGGTGAAGAACGCCTGGGACACCGCCACCTCGATGGCGGACATCTCCGCCAAGGCGCAGACCTGGTCGCCGGAGTGGTCCGGTGGCTTCAAGCAGGGCACCTTCGCGGCGACCTTCTGCCCGTCCTGGATGCTCGGCATCGTCACGGAGAACTCCGGTCCGGCCAACAAGGGCAAGTGGGACGTGGCGTCCGTGCCGGGCGGCGGCGGTAACTGGGGCGGCTCGTGGCTCGCGGTTCCGGCGCAGAGCAAGTACCCGAAGGAGGCGGCGAAGCTCGCCGAGTACCTGACCAACGCGAAGAGCCAGGTGGAGGCCTTCAAGGCCAAGGGCCCGCTGCCCACCAACCTGGAGGCGCTGAAGAACGACGCGTTCATCAGCTACACCAACGAGTACTTCAGCAACGCGCCGACCGGCAAGATCTTCGGGGAGAGCGTCGCCAAGATCCAGCCGACCCACCTGGGCCCGAAGCACCAGGCGATCAAGGAGAACGCACTCGAGCCGGCCCTGCGGGCGTTCGAGAGCGGGCAGGCCGACAAGGCGAAGGCCTGGGAGCAGTTCACGAAGGACGCCAAGACTCAGGGTGCCTTCTGAGTGATTCCCTGCCGGTGGCGTTCGGGGCTTCCCGGACGCCACCGGCCGGTCCCCTCCGCGTAGCGCCCTGCGCGAGGGCCCCCGGGCCTCGCCGGAAAAGGAAATTCGCATGAGCCTGTCGGCCACGACGGCACCGCCGTCGCCAGCAGCACCGCCTTCTCCCGATCTCCCTTCCCGGCAGCGCCGGGGAAGGCTACTCAACCGCCTCGATGTCAAGTACTCGCCGTACCTCTACATCGCCCCGTTCTTCCTGATCTTCGGTGCGTTCGGGCTGTACCCGATGGTGCGTACCGCCTGGATGTCTCTGCACGACTGGGACATGATCGGCGATCACTCGTTCATCGGCTTCGACAACTACACCCGGCTGTTCTCCGACGAGTACTTCTGGAACGCGCTGGTCAACACGTTCGGCATCTTCGCCATGTCGACCATCCCGCAGCTGTTGCTCGCCCTCTTCCTGGCGAACCTGCTCAACCGGACCTTCCTGCGCGCCAAGACCTTCTTCCGGATGGCCATCTTCATGCCGAACGTGGTGTCGGTGGCCGCGGTCGCGATCGTCTTCGGGATGCTGTTCCAGCGGGAGTTCGGCCTGTTCAACTGGCTGCTCAGTTTCGTCGGTGTCGACCCGGTCGACTGGGACGGGCAGCGGTGGAGCTCGTGGTTCGCCATCTCATCGATGGTCAACTGGCGGTGGACCGGTTACAACACCCTGATCCTGCTCGCCGGCATGCAGGCGATCCCGAAGGACCTCTACGAGGCTGCGGAGATCGACGGCGCCGGCCCGTGGCGGCAGTTCTGGCAGATCACCCTGCCCATGCTCAAGCCCACCTTCACCTTCGTGGTCATCCTGTCCACGATCGGCGGCATGCAGCTCTTCACCGAGCCGCTGCTCTTCGCCAACGGCAACATTCTCGGCGGCAGCCAGCGGGAGTTCCAGACGCTGGCCATGTACATGTACGAGATGGGCATCGCGAACCTGAACACCGCCGGCTACGGAGCCGCGGTCGCCTGGGCCATCTTCATGATCATCGTCGTGGTGTCGCTGGTCAACTTCCTACTCGTCCGCCGCTCGGCGAAGTGAGGAGAGATCGATGATCTCGGCTTCCCAGCGCCTGTGGCGCACCAGCCCGCTGACCTACGTGGCGCTCATCCTGGCGGCACTGCTGTCGATCTACCCGTTCTACTACATGCTGGTGATCGGCAGTCGCAGCCTGGACAACATCAACGACGTGCCGCCGCCGCTCACCCCGGGCGGGGCGTTCGGTGACAACTTCGGGCGAGTGCTCGACAACGACGCCGCCAACTTCCTCACCGGCATGATGAACTCGATCATCGTCTCCTCGGTGGTCACCCTGTCGGTGGTGCTCACCGGTTCACTGGCCGGGTTCGCCTTCGCCAAGCTGAAGTTCCGGGGCAGCAACGCTCTTCTGCTGGCGATCATCGTCACCATGATGATCCCGACCCAGATGGGCCTCATCCCGCTCTGGTCCATGATGCAGGACCTGGGGTGGTACGACACCCTCTACGCGGTCACCGTGCCGTTCCTGGTCAGCGCCTTCGGCGTGTTCATGATGCGGCAGTACGCCAGCCAGGCCATCTCCGACGAGCTGATCGAGGCCGGCCGCGTCGACGGGGCGAGCACGTTCCGGATCTACTGGAGCATCGTGCTGCCCGCGCTACGTCCCGCCGCCGGCGTGCTCGGTCTGCTGACCTTCATGGAGACCTGGAACTCGTTCATCTGGCCGTACGCCATCCTCACCCCGGAGAACCCGACCCTCCAGGTCTCGCTCTCCTTCCTCTCGTACGCCTACTACACCGACTACTCCCAGGTGTTCGCCGCCACGGCGATCGGCACCATCCCCCTCGTGCTCGTCTTTCTCGTGTTCGGCCGCCAGATCATCGGCGGGATCATGGAAGGTGCCGTCAAGTCGTGAGCAACCCCGCCAGCCCACCCGCCGTCGACGTCCTCGACGAGCGCCCCGGGCTGACCTTTCCACCCGGATTCCTCTGGGGGGCCGCGACTGCGGCGTACCAGATCGAGGGGGCGGCGGCCGTGGACGGCCGCACTCCGTCGATCTGGGACACCTTCAGCCACACCGAGGGTCGGGTCGTCGCCGGGCACACCGGGGACGTCGCGTGCGACCACTACCACCGGCTCGGCGACGACGTCGCGCTGATGGCGGAGCTCGGCCTCAAGTCGTACCGTTTCTCGGTCTCCTGGCCCCGGGTGCAGCCCGGCGGCACGGGCGCGGCCAACCCGCAGGGCCTGGACTTCTACCGGCGGCTGGTCGACGAACTGTTGGCCAACGGCATCGAGCCGTGGCTCACCCTGTACCACTGGGACCTGCCGCAGCCGCTGGAAGATGCCGGCGGCTGGCCGGCCCGGGACACCGCGGCCCGCTTCGCCGACTACACGACGCTGCTGGCCGACGCGCTCGGTGACCGGGTGCGTTACTGGACCACGCTGAACGAGCCGTGGTGCTCCGCGTTCCTCGGCTACGGCTCCGGTGTGCACGCCCCCGGCCGCACCAACGGGGCGGACGCGGTTCGCGCCGGGCACCACCTGATGCTCGGTCACGGCCTGTCCGTGCAGGCGTTGCGGGCTGCCCGGCCGACCGCCGAGGTGGGCGTGACCGTCAACCTCTACCCGGTCGACCCGGCCAGCGACACCCCTGCTGACTCCGACGCCGCCCGGCGGATCGACGGGCTGGCCAACCGGTTCTTCCTGGACCCGCTGCTGCGCGGGTCGTACCCGGAGGACCTGGTGGCCGACCTGCGTACGGTGACCGACTTCGGCCACGTGCGCGACGGCGACCTGGCGACCATCTCCACGCCGCTGGACCTGGTCGGGGTCAACTACTACAGCCGGCACGTGGTCGCCGCATCGACCGAGGGTGTCGCGACCGACAGTGCTCCCTCGTGCTGGCCGGGCAGCGAGGACGTACGGTTCGTCACCCGGGGCGTCCCGGTCACCGACATGGGCTGGGAGATCGACGCCCCGGGCCTGACCGAGACGCTGCGGCGGGTGCACGACTACACCGACCTGCCGCTCTACGTCACCGAGAACGGGTCCGCGTTCGTCGACTCGGTGGTCGACGGGGAGGTCGACGACGTCGACCGGCTGGCCTACTTCGACGCGCATCTGCGCGCCGCGCACGAGGCGATCAACGACGGAGTTCCCCTGCGGGGATACTTTGCCTGGTCGTTGATGGATAATTTCGAATGGGCCTGGGGTTACACCAAGCGGTTCGGCATGATCCACGTCGACTACGACAGCCAGGCCCGCACCCCCAAGTCCAGCGCCAAGTGGTACGCCTCGGTGATCCGGCGCAACGGTCTGGCCGCACAATAGGCTCGGGCCAGCCATCAGGACGGTCCTGGCGTCCACCTCCCGCAGGTGGCGCCGGGTCCGTCCGCCGTCGGAGGAGCAGACGATGACAACGCAGCGCACCCGGTCGCTCGGGCGCCCGACCCTCGACGCGGTCGCGGCGCGTGCCGGCGTCGGCCGGGGCACGGTCTCCCGCGTGGTCAACGGCTCGCCCCAGGTCAGCCCGGAGGCCCGGGCCGCGGTCCAACAGGCCATCGCCGAGCTGGGGTACGTGCCGAACCGGGCTGCCCGTGCGCTCGTCACCCAGCGCACCGACTCCGTCGCCCTGGTGGTGTCCGAGTCCGGCGAGCGGGTCTTCACCGAGCCGTTCTTCGCCTCGATCGTGCGGGGCATCAGCTCCGCGCTGCTGGAGACGCCGATGCAGCTCTGGCTGGCCATGGCGCAGTCGCCGGTCGAGCGGGAGCGGGTCGAGCACCACCTGACCAACCAGCACGTCGACGGCGTACTGCTGCTGTCGTTGCACGACTCCGACCCGCTGCCGACGCTGCTGGAGGAGCGCGGCCTGCCCGCCGTGCTCGGCGGTCGGCCCGCCCGGATGCTGCAACCCGGCGCCCAGCCGGCCTGGTTCGTCGACGTGGACAACGTTGGCGGGGCTCGGCAGGCGGTGGAATACCTGACCGGGTTGGGGCGCCGACGCATCGGCACCATCGCCGGGCCACAGGACATGGGCGCCGGCCTGGCCCGCCTGGCCGGCTACACCGAGGCGGTCAAGGCCACCGGGGGCGGCGTCAACCCCGACCTGATCGCGTACGGCGACTTCAGCGAGGGCAGCGGCGCGGCCGCCATGCGCCGGCTACTGGACTCCTGCCCGGACCTGGACGCGGTCTTCGTGGCGTCCGACCTCATGGCGTTCGGCGCGCTGCGTACCCTGCGCGAGGCCGGCCGGCGCGTGCCCGAGGACGTCGCGGTGATCGGCTTCGACGACGCGACGATCGCCAAACAGGCCGAGCCGCCGCTGACCACCGTCTTCCAACCGGTGGAGGAGATGGGTCGACAGATGGCCCGCCTGCTGGTCGCCCGCATCCGAGGCGACGACCTCCCGGCCCCGCACATCCTCCTGGACACCCAGCTGATCCACCGCGCCAGCGCCTGACCCCGACCTCGGGGGCGGCGCTGGGCGGGTTACGGGGCCCAGCGGCGGAGTTCCCGCTTGGCGAGGGAGTTGCGGTGGACCTCGTCGGGGCCGTCGGCCAGGCGCAGGGTGCGGGTCTGCGCCCACAGGGCGGCCAGTGGCGTGTCCTGGCTGACGCCGGCGCCGCCGTACCCCTGGATGGCCTTGTCGATCACCCACTCCGCCATCGCCGGGGTGCCGATCTTGATGGCCTGGATCTCGGTGTGCGCGCCCTTGTTGCCGACGGTGTCCATCAGCCAGGCCGTCTTGAGCACCAGCAACCGGGCCTGCTCGATGCGCACCCGTGACTCGGCGATCCACTCCCGGACCACGCCCTGCTCGGCCAGCGGTCGGCCGAACGCGACCCGCTCGAGCGCCCGCTTGCAGAGCAGTTCCAATGCCCGCTCAGCCATTCCGATCAATCGCATGCAGTGGTGGATCCGGCCGGGACCCAGCCGGGCCTGGGCGATGGCGAAGCCGGTGCCCTCGGCGCCGATCAGGTTCTCCGCGGGCACCCGGACATCGGTGAAGTCGATCTCGGCGTGCCCACCGTGTGAGCCGTCGGTGTAGCCGAAGACGCTCATGCCCCGACGGACGTTCACCCCGGGGGTGTCCCGGGGGACCAGCACCATGCTCTGCTGGCGGTGCCGGTCGGCGTCCGGGTCGGTCTTGCCCATCACGATGAAGATCTCGCAGCGCGGGTCCATCGCGCCGGACGACCACCACTTGCGCCCGTTGATCACGTACTCGTCGCCGTCGCGGGTGATCCGGGTGGCGATGTTGGTGGCGTCGGAGGATGCCACGTCCGGCTCGGTCATGCAGAACGCGGAACGGATCTCGCCCTCCAGCAGCGGCATCAGCCAGCGCTTCTGCTGCGCTTCCGAGCCGAACTCGGCCAGCAGCTCCATGTTGCCGGTGTCCGGTGCCGCGCAGTTGACCGCCTCCGGCGCCAGGTGCGGGCTGCGCCCGGTCAACTCGGCCAGCGGCGCGTACTGGAGGTTGGTCAGGCCGGCGCCGTAGCGCGGGTCGGGGAGGAACAGGTTCCACAGGCCGCGTTTGCGGGCCTCCGCCTTCAGCTCGGCCAACACCGGGGTACGCGACCACGGGTCACCGGTGGCGACCTGCTCGGCGTGCACGGCCTCGGCCGGGTAGACGTGCTCGGTCAGGAATCGGGTCAGCTCGCCGCGTAGTTCCTCGGTCCGGCTGTCGTATGAGAAGTCCATCACCGCTCCCTGGCGGCGGTCAGCCCGTGTGCGACCAGCGGTGCCACCATCTCGCCGATCCGGTCGAAGCCCTCGCCGAGCGTCTGCCCGAGCGTGTGGCGGTAGTGGATGCCCTCGCAGATGACCGCGAGCTTGAAACAGCCGAGTGCCACGTGCCAGTGCAGCGGCCCGACGTCCACGTCGCTGCGCCCCGCGTACCGGTCGATCAGCTCGGCGCCGGTGGGGAAGCCGGCGCGCGGCCCGAGCCCGTCGGCGACCGGGTTGCCGTCGGCCGTGTCGCTGCCGCCGAGCACCTCCCAGTACGTCAGGAGCAGCCCCAGATCGGCGAGGGGGTCGCCGAGGGTGGCCATCTCCCAGTCGAGGACGGCGTGCACGGCCACCGGGTCGGCCGAGGCGAGAAGATTGTCCAGTCGGTAGTCGCCGTGCACGATCCGGCCGGCGTTCGCGCCCTCCGGGGCGGTGGCCGCCAGCAGGTCACGCAGCTCGTCGATGCCGGGCAGATCACGGCTGCGCGAGCGGTCGAGCTGCCCACCCCAGCGGCGGACCTGCCGGGCCAGGTAGCCCTCCGGGCGGCCGAAGTCGCTCAGCCCCACCGAGGACGGCTCGACGCTGTGCAGCGCGGCGAGAGTGTCCATCATCGCCATGGCGAGGGCGCGGCGTCGCTCGTCGCCCAGCGGGTCGGTCTGTGCGCGGGTGCGGAACACCTCACCGGGCATCCGCTCCATGAGGTAGAACGGCGCGCCGATCACCTCCGGGTCGGTGCAGAGCAGCAGCGCGCCGGGCACCGGCACCTCGGTCGGCGCCAGCGCCGAGATGACCCGGAACTCCCGGGCCATGTCGTGCGCGGTCGCCAGCACGTGCCCCAGCGGCGGGCGGCGCAGCACGACCTCCCGGTCGCCGAGTCGCAGCAGGTAGGTGAGGTTGGACTTGCCGCCCGCGATCAGGTTGGCGCGCAGTGGCCCGACGGCCAACTCGGGTCGGTGCTGGGCCAGATAGTCGGCGAGTCGGTCCAGGGCGAGCCCGGTGGGGGAGCCTGGGACGGCCTCCGGCCGCAACGCATCGATGGCCGGATCACTCATCCGACTAGTTGATGGCAGCCGGTTCACGTTGTCAATATGAGATTTTCCGCTCGGGACATGCCTTTGCAACAGGGACGAAATGGTCAACGACCAGGCTGGGGCCAGCCTGCCGGTCGCACTCTGCCGGCCCGCCGAGCGGAGGGACAGACATGTTGCTGCGAGTTCGGGTCACCCTGCCGGACCGTCCAGGCACGCTCGGCCAGGTCGCCCGCACGCTGGGCGTCTCCGGCGCGGACATCGTCCAGGTGGTGGTCCTCGAACGCCTCGGCGGGCGCGCGGTGGACGACTTCACGGTGGTGTGGCCGGGCGCGGCGCGGGTGGAGCGGCTGCTGGCCGGTCTCGCGGCGATCCCCGGCGTGCGGGTGGACGGCGTGTGGCGGGCGATCGGCGCGCCCACCACCACCGGGCAGGACGCGGAGCTGCTGGCGCAGGTCGCGGCCAACCCGGCCGACGGGCTCGCCACCCTGGTCGACGCGGTTCCCGGGCTGCTGGCAGCCGACTGGGCCGTCGCCGCCGTGGTGCCTGTCGACTGGGCCTCGCGGACCGGGGGCGGCGGGGCGACCGTGGGGCACGCGAGCTGGCGTGCACCCGTACCCCTGCGGTTGCCGGAGGTGACCCCGCTGCGCGGTCGGTCGATGACCACGCCCGACGGCACGCACCACGCGGTCGCGCCGTTCGGACGGGCGGGCCTGGTGCTGGTGGTGGCCCGCGAGCACAGCGAGACCCTCTCCGCCGCCGCGTTCCACAGCACCGAGGTGGATCGTCTCACCCAGCTCGTCCGGGCCTGCGCGGTGATCCTCGGTGACCGGCTCGACCTGGTCGGCGCGCCCCCGGTGGTCGCCAGCCCCTGAGTCGCTACGGTCGGGAGACCGGTGGTCCGCGGGTCCGAAATCGTTGATCTAGTCTCGTCAAATGGACTCGTCTCCTGCGTCAGCGGGCAAGCGTCGTGCCGGCACCCAGATGGAACCCACCTACGCCGACTTCGGCACCGAGCCGCCGCGCCTCGGGAACGTCACCATCACCGGCGTCCACCGGTCCTCGGCCCAGCGCGATCACCTGGCCCTCCACTCCGGCGGCTCCGTCGAACTGGAGTTCGACGTGCCCGACCCGACCATCGTCCGCGAGGCGTGCGTCACCCTCGTGGCGCTCGCGTCGATGCTCTCCGGGGGGCCCGGACACGCCCCGCTCACCGTTCGCCTCAACGGCAGGTCGCTGGCCGACCGGCTGCGGATCCCGAACGGCGGTGGACTCCCGCAACGGCTGGTCTTCGCGGTCCCGGCCGAGGAACTGGTGGCCGGCCGGAACACGGTGCGGATCGAGAGCGGTAACGACGCCCGGAGCATGTTGTGGTTGTACCGGGTGACGGTCGACCCGATGAACGCCCACGATCAGGCGGGCCTGGCCCTCGTCCGACAGGCGGTCGCCGAGCCGGTGCTGCGGTACGCGAGTGACGTCGGCGAGGTCACCATCTTCGTCGACCGCGGCGAGCAGGCTGTCCTCGACCAGGTGGCGTGGGCGGATGCGTCCGGCGCCGAGTACGCGATGATGTTCGAGCAGCAGCAGGCCGCCTTCTACGGCTGGAGCCGACAGCCGGGTGAGCGGCCGCGGGAGTTCCGCGGCCGGCTGATCGAGCGCGGCTCGGTGGCCCGGAATGCTCAGCACTTCACCACCGAGGACGGCTGGGGCGGTGGGTGGCACCGCTCCGGTGACCTGCGGGTCGCGGTGGGTGTGCCCGGCCACCCGGTCACCAGGCTGAGCTGGCGCGACCTCCGGGGCAACAACGGCACAGTCGCCTTCGGCGACGGCGGCTTCCTGGGGACCTACCAGCGGGTCGGCGAGGGCCCCATCGGCTACCGCGGCCGCCCGGCATAGGGCGATCCGGTCCGCCGCACGGTCTGGCTCTGCCGGTGGTGTCCAGCGGGACACCAGCCGTCAGGTGCCCCTACCCGACCCGATTCCTGAGCGAAACCCGTGACCGCCGAGCAACAGGGCGGCAACAGCGGGGGACGAGGCTGACACCCGGGGAAGGGAGGCAGCCATGACGTTGTGGCGGATCAGGGCCACCGTGGACGACCGGCCGGGTTACCTGTCGGTGCTCACGGCGAGCCTCGCGTTGCGCGGGGTCAACATCCTCACCGTGCAGGTGCAGCCCACCGAGCAGGGCGCGGTGGACGATTTCCTGGTCGACGCGCCGGACGCGCTGGACGAGGCCGGGCTGATCGCCGCCGTCGAGCGGGGTCGGGGCCGGGACTGCTGGGTGGCGCGCAGCGAGGCGCGCGGCCTGGCCGACCAGCCGACCCGGGTGCTCGGGCTGGCCAACCGGCTGGTGCGTGACCCGGACGCGACGGGCGCGGCGCTGCGCACCCTGCTCGGTGCCGACTCGGTCAGCTGGCGACCCGCGTCGACCGGCGTCGAACGGGGGATCACCGGCGCCACCATGCTGCTGGCCGACCCGGCGGGCGGTTCGTTCTCGCTGCGCCGGGTCGCGCCCGCCTTCACCCCGGCGGAGTACGCCCGGGCGCAGGCCCTGGTCGAGCTGGCCGCCACGGTGGTCCGTCGGGCGGCCGAGCAGATCACCCTGGTGCTGCCCGACGGTGCCGAGGTTGCCGTGCGGCCCGCCTGCGCGGACGATCTGTCCGGTGTCGTGGAGCTGCACGAGGGGTGCTCGCCGCGCAGCCGGCACCGGCGTTACCTGGGCGGGGCGGGGTTGCCGCAGCCGGCCCGGCTGCGTCGGCTGCTGGAGCCGAGCCGAGGGCTGACCCTGGTGGCCACGGCCACCGGCGCCGACGGCGAGGCGGAGTCGCTGGTCGCCCTGGCGAACCTGCTCGGCGAGGGTGACGAGGCCGAGGTGGCGCTGCTGGTGCGCGACGACTGGCAGCGGCGGGGGCTCGGCTCAGCGCTGCTGCGCCGGCTGGCCCAGCATGCCGACCGATCCGGGTACGCGGCGCTGGTGCTGCACGTCCAGGCCGACAACGCCCCGATGTTGCGGACGCTGCGCCGGCTGAACCGGTCCAGCTCGGCGGAGCGCGACGGCACCCTGCTCACCCTCACCGTCCCGCTCGCCGCGGACCGGAAGGGCACCCTCTCGACGCCTGGTTCGTAGGGCGGGCCCTGTCACCGCGCGGGGCGTTCCCGGCGGCCGGACACACAGAACCGGTTGCCCTCCGGGTCGGCGAGCACGACGTACGGGGGTTCGGTCGGGTGCGGGTCGGTGGGGTAGTGGCGCCAGTCCACCCGTTGGGCGCCGAGCGCGAGCAACCTGTCGAGTTCCTCGTCGAGGCTGCGCTCGCCGGCGTCCAGGTCCAGGTGGAGGCGGGGAAAATCCTGCACCGGGCTTTCGCTCAGGTCCATCGCGATCGCCATGCCCGGCGCGCCTGGCTGGGGCTCCAGCACGATCCACTCGTCGCCGTCGAATCGCGGTGCCCGGCGACGGTAGTCGAGGGCCGCAGCCCAGAACCTCGCCGCCCGTTCGGCGTCGGACACACCCAGGGAGAGCTGCTCGATCGTCGCCATCTCGCGACGGTACGCCGCCGGCCCCCTGTCGCACGCGCTGGGCGTCGACAGGGGGCCGGCGCCGACCTCAGGTGGCGGGGTAGCTGTTGTAGTCGGGGAAGTTGCCGTAGAGACGGCTGTCGCCGCCCACGGTGACCGCCTGCACCAGCAGGTCGCCGCCGACGAACGCGCCCTTCCAGGAGGCGCCCCGGCCGCCGAACGGCTCGTCCCGGTCACCCCGTGAGCGCGGCTTGTTGATGCCCACCTTGAACGCCTGGAGGTCCACCGCGAGCTTGCTGGCCTCGTCGGTGTCGTCGCAGGCCAGGGAGGCGACCAGTGCCCCGTTGGAGGCGTTCATCGCGGCCAGCAGCTCGTCGGTGGTGTCCACCACGACGATCGTGTCGACCGGCCCGAACGGCTCGGCGTGCATCAGCCGGGACCGGCCGGGCGGGGCGAGCAGCACCGACGGTGCCACGTACGCCGAGGTGTCCTGCCCGGGCAGGAACGGCGCGCCGTTGAGCTTGCCCCGGTGCAGCGGCACCGCTCCGCCGCGGACCGCCTCGTCGACCTTTCGGTGCAGCTCGTCGGCCTTGGCCGCGCTGATCAGCGGCCCGAAGTCCAGCTCGGGCAGCGGGTCTCCCGCGGCCCAGTCGTCGCCGACGGCGAGCGGGTGACCGAAGCGCACCGAGCGGACGACGGGCAGGTACATGTCGAGGAACTCGTCGACCAGGTCACGTTGCACCACGAACCGGGGGTACGCGGTGCAGCGCTGCTTGCCGTACTCGAAGCCCTTCTTCAGGTGGGCGGCGAGCAGGTCCCACTGGGAGAAGTTCCAGATGCCCCAGGCGTTGAGGCCCTCCTGCTCGATGAAGTGCCGCTTGTCGGTGTCGAGCAGCGCGGCCGCGACCTTGCCGCCGTTGGAGCGTCCGCCGACGAACGCGACGGCACCGATCTCGGGTGCGCGAACCAGCACCTCGGACAACTCCTCGCCACCGCCGCTGACGAGGGTCGCGGGCAGGCCGGCGCGGCGCATCAGCGCGTGTGCGACGGTCAGGCAGACGGCGCCGCCCTGGGACGGGGTCTTGGCGATGACCGCGTTGCCGGCCAGCAGCTGCACCAGCTCGGCGTGCACGAGGACGCTCATCGGGTAGTTCCACGACGCGATGTTGCTGACCGGGCCGGGCAGCGGCTCGCGACCGCCGGCGAGCATCCGGTCGATCTCGTCCGCGTACCAGCGGACGCCGTCGAGCGCGCGGTCCACGTCGGCGCAGGCGAGCCGCCAGGGCTTGCCGATCTCCCAGACCAGCAGCATGGCGAGCAGGTCGCGGTGGGCGGTGAGCGAGTCCAGTGCGTCGGCGACGCGGGCCTTGCGGTCGGCGAGCGGGGTCCGGGCCCAGGTCCGGTGCTCGGCGGCGGCGTGCAGGACCGCGGCGCGGGCGGTGTCGGCGTCGAGCCGGCGCAGGTTGATGACGACGGTGTTGTCCACCGGGGTGCGGACGGGGGCGGGCTGACCGGTGGCCCGCCATTCGCCCTCGACCAGGTTGTGCAGGGTGGTGACGCCGTCCACCTCGGCTCCGAACGCTTCTCCGGTGGCGGCCACCGCGCGGGCCAGGACGTCGGACCAGGCGGTGCCGTCGGCGAGTCGTAGTGCCATCGCTTCTCCTCAGGGTCGACCGGGGAGCGGCGGCGTCGATGACACCGCTGATGAGCCGTACTGTCTCGCGGCGGGTAGCGGGTCGGCAACAGTACGTCTGTCTTTCTGGGGTGTTGAACCGTACGCCGGGGGCACCCCGCGACGAGTCCCTCAGCCGCAGCGCGGGTTGACAAGGAAAAAACATTGATGAACATCGATTATGTGATGTGTTCCTCGCAATGTGGTGTGGTGCACTGTCCACACTGCCGAGACGGGGCAGTGGAGTGAGGAGATCTTCGATATTTTGACGTCGCCCAGGGCGGATGCGGCCCTGGTGACCATCGAAGATGCACGGGGGTTCGATGTTGAGCACGGGTAGAACCATGTCCAGATGGCGACGCGCAGGCCGGGCCCAGGGGCTCGCACGCGGCTCGCTGATCGGTGTGCTGGCGCTGGCCCTGTCGGCCGGGGTCGGTGTCGGCGGTGCGAGAGCGGCGGAGCCCGCCAGCTCCGACCGGGCACAGGTGCTCGCCCTGCTCCGGGCGGGCGGCCCGAGCGTGGCCAGCCTCGCGCGGGCGTGCCTGGTGGGTTCGGATGAGGACGTACGCGCGTTCCTGGCCACGGGCCGGCAACAGGCGCAGGCGTACGACGACCGGATCCGCCTGGCCCAGATGATGAGTCTGAGCGGCCCCACGACCAATGCCGCCGGGCAGGTGGTGCTCGGCAAGACCGAGCAGGACGTGCGGGCCTTCCTGGACACCGGCTACCAGGCTCCGATGAAGCAGGATCTGCGGATCCAGGTGGGTCGGATCATGAGCCAGGGTGGCCCAGCGACGAAGGCCGCCGGGCAGCAGGCGCTCAACGGCGGCGACAGCGCCGTGGCCAACTTCCTGCTCGTCACCCGGCAGCAGGCCAAGGAGCAGGACGATCGGGTCCTGGTCGCGAAGATCATGACGGCGGGCGGCCCGGCGGTCCGGGCTGCGGCGCAGGCAGCGCTCAACGGCACCCTGGAAGACATCCGATACTTCCTCGACCGGGGTCAGGAGGTTGCCCGGGCCCGGGATCAGGAGATCCTTTCGGTGTCCCAGCTTGCCGATCTGGCTCGCCAGGCGGGGCAGACCGCGGCCGAGGAGACGGTGGCCGCAGAAGACGCCTCGAAGCGCGCGGTGACGGCGGCCCAGCTCGCGAAGGAAGCGGCGCAACGGGCCGCGGCGGAGACGGCGGCGGCGCAGGGTTCGGCGGACAAGGCGGCGGCTGCTGCCGGACGGGCCGCGGACGCCGCCCGACGGGCTGCGGCCGCGGCCCAGGATGCGACGAATGCGGCCAGCGCGGCAAACCGTGCGGCCCGGGTTGCCGCGAACGCGGCGTCCAGGGCCGCAGCCGCCTCGGCGATGGCCGGCAAGGCTGCCGCGAAGGCATTCAACGCCGCCGGCGCGGCGGCCGGCGATGCGAGCAAGGCCGCAGCGGCGCGAACCGCGGCCCAGCAGGCACGAGCTGCCGCCGCAGCGGCGGAGATGGCTGCCGCTGCCACCCAGAAGGCGGCGGACGCGGCCGACGCGTCGGGCGCCGCGGCTCGCGCGGCACGCAACGCCGTGACGAACGCCCAGGCCGCGGCTGCCGCCGCGGAGGAGGCGGGTAACTACGCCCAGGCCGCCGGCGGTGAGGCGGAGCGGGCCAAGCGGGCTGCGGCCGAGGCGCGGCGACAGGCCGCCATCGCCGACCGCGCGGCGGACGCCGCCGAGGCGTTGGCGGGGGAGTCCGGGCGTGCCGCCCGGCAGGCGTACCAGTTCGCCATGGACTCGGCGCGGCACGCCCGGGCGGCCGCCGCTGCCGCCGACGACGCGGCCGAGCATGCCGGGGAGGCCGCGGACGCGGCGGCCGAGGCGACTCGCCATGCCGCGTCGGCGAAGGTCGCCGCGGATGTGGCGACGCAGGCCGCAGCCCAGGCCGGGCAGGTCGAGACCACGGCTCGGCAGGCCGACGTGCTGCGCCTGGAGTTGGAGACCGAGCGGGCTGTCCAAGCCGCGCAGCAGGCCCGCACCGTCGACCTCGACCGCCCGCTGGAGATCCCGTTCGATCGTCCGGAGCTGGAGCGGGTGGACGACGAGACCGACCGGCTGCTGGCCGAGGCGTCGGCTCCCGGAGCGTCCACGGAGACGGTTCTGACGAGCGGTCGGCAGGCTGCCCTGCGATTGCTCGACATCGCCGGCCCGTGGACCCGCACCGCTGCGGAGGACGCCCTGACCGGCTCCGAGGCCGACCTGCGGCAGTTCCTGAGCACCGGTCGCCTGTTGGCCGCGGAGCAGGACGACCGTGGGCGGGTGCTGCACCTGGCTGAGGGTGCCGGGCCGCCGGCGTTCAAGGAGGCCGCGAAGGCGGCCCTCGGTGGCGATCACGACGATGTCCGCACGTTCCTCGACGGCCGGCAGTACCCGGGCAAGGAGCTGGACGACCGGATCAAGGTCGGCCAGATCATGGCCGCCGGTGGGCCCACCACCAAGGCGGCGGCGCAGACCGCGCTGAACTCCGGTGCGGCTGCGGTGGCCCAGTTCCTTCGCACCGGCCGCTACCAGGCGGCGGAGGCTGACGACCGGATCACCGCCGGGCAGATCATCACCGCCGGGGGTCCCGAGGTCAAGGCGGCGGGCAGGATCGGGCTCGAAGGGCCTCGCGGCTACATCCGGTACTTCATCGAAACGGAGCAGTTCAAGGCCCGCCAGCGGGACCAGGAGGCAGCGACGCACGCCGCGACCGTCAGCCGGTATGTCGCGGAGGCGTCCCAGTACGCCGCCAACGCTCAGAAGGACGCGGCCGACGCCGGTCATGCCGCAGCGATCGCCCGGCAGGCGCAGGCCGAGGCCGAGGCGTACGCCCGGCAGGCCAGCCAGGCCGCGGCGCTGGCGGCCGGGTACGCCGCCGACGCCCAGGCATCGGCGCTGCAGGCGAAGGCTTCGGCAGACCAGGCCGCAGCCGCAGCACAACGCGCCCGGGAGGCCGCCGCTTCGGCCCAGCGGGCGGCCCAGTCGGCCACTCGGTCGGCCAGTGAGGCGAACGCCTCGGCCGCGCAGGCCCGCGGTTACGCCGCCGCGGCTCAGTCGTCGGCGGCGCGGGCCCGTGCCTCGGCGATCGAGGCCGGTAAGGACGCGGTTCTCGCGGCCCAGGCGGCGATCGAGGCGATGCAGATCGCGGTGCGCAAGCAGCGGGAGGAGGAGCAGGCCCGCCTCGCTGCAGAGATGGTCGTGACCGACCCCGATGCGGACAAGGATCCCTACGATCCCACCACACCATCGGACAACGGCGCGTTCGGCTCGAAGACTCCGCCATGGAACGAGCCCACCGCCCTGCTGGAGATGCGGGCACAGCTCTGGACGACCATGCAGGGTGTCTGCGTGCTGACCACCCAGGCCTGCGCGCTGTGGAAGCACTACTACAACGCCTCGGGTGACGACTTCACGGTCAACGTGGACGACTACCTGAGGGACAGTCAGTTCAAGTCCGCCGTCGACCGCGACGTGGCGGAGTTGCTCGCCACGGCTGGCAGCCGGTGCGCCGGCAGCGGGCGGTCGTCCTGTACCTACAACATCGACAGCATGTGGCGGGGGGTGAGCATGACCGAGAACCTGGACTACCGACTGGGGGTTCGGGGCGTCCAGTACCGAGTCAACGGGTCCATCACCGTCTCGATGGTCAACGGGGTGCCCAGGACGGCCGGCAGCTACGAGGTCGATGTCTACAAGGACTGGAACTTCGACGCCGACGAGGAAATCTGGGGCATCTCGTTCAGCGACTACGCCGCCATGCACACGTACGGGGTGGCGCAGGAGTTCACGGTCAAGGGCACGAGCAGCACCCAGAGTCTGGGCTGACAGGTGGGTTCCGCCCTAGGGTTACGACCTATGACCTGGCGGCGGCGTCTGGCGGTGGTGGGCACGGTGCTGGCCGTGCTCGCCGCCGCCTTCGGCGTGGCGTTGTGGGGCAAGGGTCCCTTCGACGGGCGGGCGTACCCGTCGAGCAGGTGGGACAAGTCGATGGGCGAGATCTTCGACCAGTTCCAGGTGCGAGTGCCCGACTGCGCTCTCGCCGACCTTCGGTACTGGTCGGGCGACTACATCGATGACACCCTCTACCTGACGTTCGCGTCCGACGCCCCCTGCGTGGACGGCTTCCTGCGGGACAACCAGCTCGCGGGCGGCACCGCCGTCAGCCGGGACGACGCCCTCCGGTTTCGCGACGACAAGCGCACGGACTGGGGCTGGTACGAGGACGACAGCACCTCCTACCTGCGCTTCCGGAGTAGGCCGTTGGCGGGCACGGAGATCACCGTCGAGGTGACCACCGGCCAGGGGCGATCACGGGTCTATCTGCACGGGGTGGAGTTCTAGCGCGTTTCCGCCGACCCTTCACAAGGCGGCACGCAGGCGGCTAGATTGACGTTCATCTGTGGGAGCGCTCCCGAGGCGCCCCCGGCTCCACCACCACAGCCGCCGGGCACCCGTGCCCTGACGTCGTCCCGCTTCGGTCGGGCTGCCCGGCGGCGCCATCGACAGGAGTTCCGCCATGTCCTACCCGGAACGGATTCGCCGCCGGCCCGTGCAGCCTGTGCGGGACCAGCCCTGGCCGCGGCGGTTGCTGGCCGCTGGCGTCGCCCTGCTCACGGGTCTCGCCCTCGCGGTCGCCGGGCCGACGTCGTCGCCCGCCTCCGCCGCGCCAGCGGCCTACAACTACGCCGAGGTGCTGCAGAAGTCGCTGCTCTTCTACGAGGCGCAGCAGTCCGGGCGGCTGCCCGACTGGAACCGGGTCTCCTGGCGCGGCGACAGCGCGCTCACCGACGGCGCCGACGCTGGGCTGGACCTCACCGGCGGCTGGTACGACGCGGGCGACCACGTGAAGTTCGGCTTCCCGATGGCGTTCAGCGCCACCATGCTCGCCTGGGGCGCTGTGGAGTACCGCAGCGGCTACACCGCGTCCGGCCAACTGCCGCACCTGCTCAACAACCTGCGCTTCGTCAACGACTACTTCATCAAGGCGCACCCGTCCGCCAACGTCCTCTACGGACAGGTCGGCAAGGGCGACGACGACCACAAGTGGTGGGGTCCGGCCGAGGTGATGGCGATGGCGCGGCCCGCGTACAAGATCGATGCGAGCTGTGGCGGCGCGGACCTGGCGGGGGAGACGGCGGCCGCGATGGCCGCGTCCTCGATGGTCTTCCGTCCCACCGACGCGGCCTACGCCGACCGGCTGCTCGGGCACGCCCGGCAGCTCTACACCTTCGCCGACACGGTGCGGAAGTCCTACCACGAGTGCATCACCGACGCGACCAGCTTCTACCGCTCGTGGAGCGGCTGGCAGGACGAGCTGGTCTGGGCGGCGATCTGGCTGCACCGGGCCACCGGCGAGGCCAGCTACCTGGCCAAGGCCGAGAGTGAGTACGACAAGCTCGGCACCGAGAACCAGTCCACCACCCGCTCCTACAAGTGGACGATCGCCTGGGACAACAAGCAGTTCGGGGCGTACGTGCTGCTGGCCAACCTGACCGGCAAGCAGAAGTACGTCGACGACGCCAACCGCTGGTTGGACTACTGGACCGTCGGGGTGGACGGGCAGCGGGTGCCGTATTCACCCGGTGGGATGGCGGTGCTCGACTCCTGGGGTGCGTTGCGCTACGCGGCCAACACCTCCTTCGCCGCGCTGGTCTACAGCGACAAGACCACCGACACCACCCGCAAGGCGCGTTACCACGACTTCGCCGTCCGGCAGATCAACTACGCGCTGGGCGACAACCCGCGCAACTCCAGCTACGTCATCGGGTTCGGCGCCAACTCGCCGCGCAACCCGCACCACCGCACCGCCCACGGCTCCTGGTGGGACAGCCAGACGGTGCCCGTCGAGACCCGGCACACCCTCTACGGCGCGCTGGTCGGCGGCCCGTCCTCGGCCAACGACGCGTACAGCGACAGCCGGTCGGACTACGTGATGAACGAGGTGGCCACCGACTACAACGCCGGCTTCACCTCCGCGCTGGTCCGGCTGGTCTCCGAGTACGGCGGCACGCCGCTCGCCAACTTCCCGGTCGCCGAGACGCCGGACATCGACGAGCTGACAGTGGAGACCACTGTGACGCAGGCCGAACCGCGGGCCACCGGGCTCAAGGTGATGGTCTACAACAAGTCGGCGTTCCCGGCCCGGGCCCTGACCGACGGCCGGTTCCGGTACTACTTCCGGCCCGACGGCACCGGCCCGGTGCAGGTCACCGCCGGCTACACCCAGGGCTGCCCGTCCCCGACGACGGCCAAGCAGTTCAGCGGCGACATCTGGTACGTCGAGGTGGACTGCACCGGGCACACCATCGCCCCGGCCGGGCAGTCGCAGCACCGGATGGAGGTCCAGTTCAAGATCGGTGTGCCGGAGGGTGGCACCTGGGACCCGACCAACGACCCGTCGTACCAGGCCACCGCCGGGCCCAACCGGAAGGTGCCGCTCTATTCCGGCACCACCCGCGTCTGGGGCGAGGAGCCGGGCCCGGTCGTGCCGGACACCACCGCGCCCACAGTGCCCGGCACGCCCGTCGCGTCCGCCGTCACGTCCAGCGGGCTCACGCTGACCTGGACCACGTCCACCGACACGGGCGGCAGCGGGTTGGCCGGCTACGAGGTGACCCGCACCTCGGCCGGCGCCGACCCAGTCGTCACCGCCTCGACGGGGGCCTCCCTGGCCGTGACCGGCCTGGCACCCGAGCGGACGTACCAGTTCACCGTGCGGGCGCTCGACGGCGCCGGCAATCGTTCGGCGGCATCGGCCGCCCTCAGCGTCACCACGCCGGCCGGTCCGGCGCCGGACACCACCCCGCCGACCGCACCCGGTACGCCCACCGCCGCAGCGGTCGGCCCGACCGGCCTGACCCTGACCTGGGGCCCGTCCACCGACGCGGCGGGCGTCACGGCCTACCGCGTCTACCGGGGCGGGAACGTCCTGGTCGGCTCGGCCACCGGCACCACGCTGGCCGTGACCGGGCTGACCGCCTCCACCACGTACACGTTCACGGTGGTGGCGGTGGACGCGGCCGGAAACGTCTCGGCCGCGTCGCCCGGCGTCACGGTCACCACCACGGCCCCGCCCGCCGGCGGCGGCTGCGCGGTGACCTGGACAGCGAACAACTGGGACACCGGGTTCACCGCGAACATCACGATCGCCAACACCGGAACGACGCCGATAAACGGCTGGACGCTCACGTTCACGTTCCCGAGCAGCGGGCAGAAGATCGGGCAGGCCTGGTCGGCGAACGTGACCCAGACCGGCACCGCGGTGACCGCGTCGAACCTGTCCTACAACGGGACACTGGCGCCGGGTGCGTCGACGAGCTTCGGCTTCAACGGCACCCACACCGGCAGTACCACCAGGCCGGCCGCCTTCACCCTGAACGGCACCGCCTGCACCGTCTCCTGACTCATCGACGCGGCGTGGCGTGGTCGGTACCGCGCCCGGGCGACCGGCCACGCTACGCCGCGCGCGGCACAGCATTTCCGAAACTTTTCCGTAACACATTGTCCGGACCGACACGTGGTGTAAGCATCGACTGGATTAGATGTCCCAATCGAGACGTCCGGTCGTCCCCGCCTCGGCGGCCCGGGTGTTGGCCAGTAAGGAGGCTGAGATGGCAATGAGCCCATCCGTTCATCGCGGCGCGACTGGGCGACGGCGATCGCCCGCCGTCCGAGCGCTGCTCGCCGGCGCGTTCAGCGTCGTGACCGTGGCCGCCGTCGCGGTGATGATGCCCTCGGCGAACGCCGCCGCGAGCACGCTCGGCGCGGCCGCCGCACAGTCGGGCCGGTACTTCGGCACCGCCATCGCGGCGGGCCGGCTCGGCGACTCGACATACAGCACGATCGCCGCGCGCGAGTTCAACATGATCACGGCTGAGAACGAGATGAAGCCGGACGCGACGCAGCCCCAGCGGGGCCAGTTCAACTTCAACTCCGGCGACCAGATCTACAACTGGGCGACCCAGCGCGGCCTGAAGGTCCGTGGGCACACCCTGGCCTGGCACGCGCAACAGCCGGGGTGGATGCAGAGCCTGAGCGGCAGCAACCTCCGTCAGGCGATGATCGACCACATCAACGGCGTGATGGGCCACTACCGGGGCAAGCTCGCCGCCTGGGACGTGGTCAACGAGGCGTTCAACGAGGACGGCAGCCGTCGCCAGTCCAACCTCCAGGGCACCGGCAACGACTGGATCGAGGTCGCGTTCCGCACCGCGCGGGCGGCCGACCCTTCGGTCAAGCTCTGCTACAACGACTACAACATCGAGAACTGGTCGTACGGCAAGACGCAGGGCGTCTACCGCATGATCCAGGACTTCAAGTCCCGTGGCGTGCCGATCGACTGCGTCGGGTTGCAGACCCACTTCACCGGCGGCAGCTCGCTGCCGAGCAACTTCCAGACCACGCTGTCCAGCTTCGCCGCGCTCGGCGTGGACGTGGCGCTGACCGAGGTCGACGTCACCAACTCCTCCACCACCCAGTACGCCGGGCTGACCCAGGCGTGCCTGAACGTGCCGCGCTGCATCGGCATCACCGTCTGGGGCGTACGCGACAGCGACTCCTGGCGCTCCAACGAGAGCCCGCTGCTCTTCGACGGCGGCGGCAACAAGAAAGCCGCCTACAACTCGGTCCTCAACGCGCTCAACGCGGCCCCCCCGACCTCGAGCCCGACCGCGACCCCGACGGTGAGCCCGACCACGAGCCCGCCGCCGAGCGGCGGCGCCGGCCGGATCGTCGGCGTGCAGTCGGGCCGGTGCATCGACGTGCCCAACGCCACGCAGACCAACGGCACCCGCGTCCAGCTCTACGACTGCAACAGTCAGTCGAACCAGCAGTGGACGTACACCAGCGGCAAGCAGTTGAGGGTCTACGGCAGCAAGTGCCTCGACGCGAACGGCGCGGGCACCGCGAACGGCACCGGAATCATCATCTGGGAGTGCAACGGCCAGCCGAACCAGCAGTGGAACATCAACTCCAACGGCACCATCAGCGGCGTGCAGTCCGGCCGGTGCCTGGACGTCTGGGGTACCGGCAACGGCCAGCAGGTCCAGCTGTACGACTGCCACGGACAGACCAACCAGCAGTGGCGGACCGACTTCGGCGGCGACACGCCGCCGACGTCGACCCCGCCGACCACCACGCCGCCGCCGACGGGTGGCTGCGCGCTCCCGTCGACCTACCGGTGGTCGTCGACCGGCGCGCTGGCGAACCCGCAGAACGGCTGGGTCTCGGTCAAGGACTTCACAAACGTGGTCTACAACGGCAAGCACCTGGTCTACGCGTCCAACGTCAACAGCAGCGGCCAGTACGGATCGATGAACTTCAGCCTGTTCACCAACTGGTCCGACATGGCCTCGGCCGGCCAGACCGGAATGAGTCAGGGCACCGTGGCACCCACGCTGCTGTACTTCGCCCCGAAGAACATCTGGGTGCTGGCGTACCAGTGGGGACCGACCTCGTTCAGCTACAAGACGTCGAGCGACCCGACGAACGCAAACGGCTGGTCCTCGGCGCAGACGCTCTCCACCGCCACCCTCTCCGACGCCCCGTACGGGGTGATCGACCAGACCCTCATCGGCGACGACCAGAACATGTACCTGTTCTTCGCCGGGGACAACGGCAAGATCTACCGGTCGAGCATGCCGCTGGGGAACTTCCCGGGCAGCTTCGGCTCGACCTACACGACGGTCATGACCGACTCGACGAACAACCTGTTCGAGGGCGTCGAGGTCTACAAGGTGCAGGGCCAGAACCAGTACCTCATGATCGTCGAGGCGATCGGGAGTCAGGGACGCTACTTCCGGTCGTTCACGTCCACCAGTCTGAACGGCTCGTGGACCCCGCAGGCCGCCACCGAGAGCAACCCCTTCGCCGGCAAGGCCAACAGCGGCGCGACGTGGACCAACGACATCAGCCACGGTGACCTGGTCCGCACCAACCCCGACCAGACCAAGACCGTCGACGCCTGCAACCTGCAGTTCCTGTACCAGGGCAAGAACCCCAGTGCGGGCGGCGACTACAACCTGCTGCCGTGGCGGCCGGGTGTGCTGACCCTCCAGCGTTAGGCGTCACTCCGTTCGCGGAGAACCGGGGCGTGCCCGGCACCGTGCGGTGCCGGGCACGCCCGTCCGAGATCTGCGTCCGGGTACCCACACCGTCGTACCCGGGATGATCATCCTGCTGGCCGGCGCCCTCTCCGTCGCGCTCGCCACGAGCGCCGCCCGGCGGGTGCCCCAGCGGCACTGACCCCCGGCATGCCATTGGGTGGCATCGCTCGCCTGTACCCAAGATCCCGCCAAGGCCGGGGGATAAGCAGGCGGGATTCGGGGCAAGGCAGCAGTGTGATTGAGCTGCTGACCGTTGGACACGGCACAGCCGACCGGGTGCGGCTGGGAGAGTTGCTGACCGGGGCCGGGGTGGCGCTGCTGGTGGACGTGCGACGGTACCCGGCCAGCCGCACCAACCCCGACGTGCACCGCGAGGAGCTTGAGCGGTGGTTGCCCGAGTACGCCATCGACTACCGCTGGGAGCCGCACCTGGGCGGCCGCCGGCACGTCCCGGCCGGGGAGCCCGAGCCGGACACCTGGTGGAAGGTCGCGGCGTTCCGGGCGTACGCCGCCTACACCCGCACCCAGGACTTCGACACGGCGCTGACCGGGGTGCTGGCCGACGCGGCTGAACGCACCACCGCTGTCATGTGCAGCGAGAGCCTCTGGTGGCGCTGCCACCGCCGGCTGATCGCCGACGTCGCGGCGCTCGGTCGCGGGACGCCGGTGGCCCACCTCATGCCGGAGGGGCGGCTCAGCCCGCACCAGCCCGCCGAGGGTGCCCGGCGACTCCCCAACGGGCACCTCTGCTGGGACGGTTGAGGTGCCCGCTCACTCCACCAGGTCGTCGGCGAGCAGGTCCATCAGCAGACCGTCGTGCCAGCGCCCGTCCTCGCCACGCTCGTAACGGCGCAGCACCCCCACCGGGCGGAAACCCACCTTCGCGTACGCGCGGATGGCGGCGCTGTTCGCCGCCGCCGGGTCGATGGTGAAGCGGTGGTGGCCGTACTCGTCGATCAGGTGCCGGGCCAGGGTGCGGATCGCGTCCCCACCCAGGCCCTCACCGCGGGCCGCCGGTTCGAGGAAGACGTCCAGGCTGGCGTGCCGGTAGTCCGGGTCCGCCTCGGCGTACCACTGGATGGCGCCGACCACCCGGCCGTCGTGCTCGATCGCGTACACGTGCAGGTCGTCGTCGCCGAGGTCGGCGCGGACGGAACCGGTCAGGTCGTCGCCGCCCCGCCACCACCGGCGGACCTCCGGGTCGGCCCGGATCGCGACGAGGGCCTCCACGTCCGCGGCCGTCGCCGGTCGCAGGACCACCGCCCGCCCGCGCAGCACCGGCTCAGCCCCGAACTTCGCCGTGCTCGACGCAGACCGCCGACCAACCCACCGGCAGCACCTGCACCTTCATCCGGCGCCGGCACCGGGGACAGAATCGGGGCGGCTCCAACTCGCGAGCCGACGCGCAGGCCGGGTGGGCGGTGGCCGTCGCCGACTCACCGCACCGGTCGCACCACAGCTCCGTCGTCGTCACGGTCATCACAGCGTGTCGGAGAGCGCCTTGACCGGCATCTTCAGCTCGGCCAGCAGATCCAGGTCGGCGGTCGCCGGTCGACCCAGCGTGGTCAGGTAGTTGCCGACGATCACCGCGTTGATGCCGCCGAGCAGACCGTCACGGGTGCCCAGGTCACCGAGGGTGATCTCCCGGCCGCCCGCGTACCGCAGGATGGTGCGCGGCATGGCCAGCCGGAACGCGGCGATGGCCCGCAGCGCGTCCTTGCCCTCCACCACCGGGCGGTCGCCGAGCGGGGTGCCGGGGCGCGGGTTGAGGAAGTTGAGCGGCACCTCGTGCGGGGCCAGCTCGGCGAGCTGCGCGGCGAACTCGGCCCGCTGCTCGACGGTCTCGCCGAGGCCGAGGATGCCGCCGCAGCACACCTCCATGCCGGAGTCGCGGACCATCCGCAGCGTCTCCCAGCGCTCCTCCCAGGAGTGCGTGGTGACCACGTTGGGGAAGTACGACTTGCAGGTTTCCAGGTTGTGGTTGTAGCGGTGCACGCCCATGTCGACCAGGTCGTCGACCTGCTCCTGGGTGAGCATGCCCAGCGACGCGGCGACCTGGATGTCGACCTCCGCCCTGATGGCGGCGACGCCCTCGCGCATCTGCTTCATGAGCCGGGCGTCCGGGCCGCGCACGGCCGCGACGATGCAGAACTCGGTCGCCCCGGTCTTGGCGGTCTGCTTCGCCGCCTCGACCAGTGACGGGATGTCCAGGTAGACCGAGCGCACCGGCGAGGTGAACAGGCCGGACTGGGAGCAGAAGTGGCAGTCTTCCGGGCAGCCGCCGGTCTTCAGCGAGACGATCCCCTCGACCTCGACCTCCGGGCCGCACCAGCGCATCCGCACGTCGTGGGCGAGCTGCAGAGCGGCGGGCAGGTGCTCGTCGGGCAGGTTCAGCACGGCGAGGATGCCGGCCTGGTCGAGGCCGACACCGTCACCGAGGACCTGGGTCCGGGCCTGGTCGAGGATCGCTGGCATGGCTCGTACCTTACAAGGCGCCCCGATCAGCCGGAATGACCTAACAGCCGTCGATGCCTCGCAGCGAGTGGATCCGCCGGGCGTCGGCGGCGGGTGGTAATTTCGCCCGGCGGGTGTCGGGCTGACCGGCGCGGACGGCGGTGAAGGGGTGACGTGGCGGACTGGCTGGCGGCGCTCGACCGCCGCGCGGAGTTGCGGGCGAAGGCCGGGTTGACCCGGCGACTGACCCCGCGTCCCGCCGACGATCAGATGACCGATCTGGCCGGCAACGACTACCTCGGCCTGGCCACCCACCCGCAGGTCACGGCCGCGGCCACGGCTGCGCTGTCGGCGTACGGGCTGGGGGCGACCGGGTCGCGCCTGGTGCGTGGCTCCACCGACGCGCACCAGGCGTTGGAGGACGAGCTGGCGCAGTGGCTGGGCACCGACCGGGCCCTCGTCTTCTCCTCCGGCTACCTGGCCAACATCGGCGCGCTGCGGGCACTCGTCCAACCTCGGACGCTGCTCGTCTCCGACGCGCACAACCACGCGTCCCTGATCGACGGCTGCCGGATCTCCGGTGCGGAGACGGTGGTCACCCCGCACGCCGACGTGAACGCGGTGGCTGCCGCACTCGCGGCCGCTCCGGGTCGCCCGGCGGTGGTGGTCACCGAGTCGGTCTTCTCGGTCGACGGTGACCTCGCCCCGCTGGCCCGGCTGCACGCGGTGGCCCGCCGGCACGGTGCGCTGCTGCTGGTCGACGACGCGCACGCGCTGGGCGTGATCGGTCCGGCTGGCGCGGGCGGGGTGGCCGCCGCGAAGCTGTCCGGTGAGCCGGACGTGGTGGTCACCGCCACCCTGTCCAAGGCGCTCGGCGGCGCGGGTGGGCTGGTGGCCGGCCCGGCCGAGTTCGTCAGGCACCTGGTCGAGACCGGGCGTACGTTCATCTTCGACACGGCCCTGCCGCCGGCGGTCGCCGCCGGTGTGCACGCCGCGCTGGGGCTGGTCCGGGCTGGCGACGACCTGCGTGCGGAGCTGTCGGACCGGGTGGGGTTGGCGGTCGACCGGCTGCGTGCGGCCGGGCTGACCGTCTCCGTGCCGGACGCGGCGGTGATCTCGGTGACCGCCCCCGGGCCGGAGGCGGCGACCACCTGGGCCGCCGACTGCCGGGACCGGGGCGTCGCGGTGGGCTGCTTCCGGCCACCGTCCACCCCGGACAGCCGCTCCCGCCTGCGGCTCACGATCAGCGCGGGGGTGCCCCGGGCGGCGTTCGAGCGGGCTGTGGACGTCATCGTGGAAACTGCCCCATGACCGCGTGGGAGGGCCCGGTTCTGGTGACCGGGACTGACACCGAGGTCGGTAAGACCGTGGTGACCGCGGCGATCGCGGCCGCCGCGCAGGCCGCCGGGTTGCGGGTGGCGGTGGTCAAGCCGGGCCAGACCGGTACGGCCAGCGGTGAGCCCGGCGACGTGGACGCGGTCAACCGGTTGGCTGCCCCGCTGACCGGCCGGACCTTGGCCAAGTATCCCGATCCGCTCGCCCCGCTGGCCGCCGCCCGGGTGGCGGATCTGCCGCCGCTGGAGTTGTACGCGGTGGTGGACGCCGTCCGCGCGGAGGCGGACAAGCACGACCTTGTGTTGATCGAGGGCGCGGGTGGGCTGCTGGTGCCGATGGGGCTGCGCCCGTCGGGCGAGCCGTGGACGATGGCCGACCTGGCGGTGTCGCTCGGCGTACCCGCGGTGGTGGTCGCCCGCGCCGGGTTGGGCACGCTCAACCACACCGCGCTGACCCTGGAGGCACTCGACCGGCGTGCGGTGCCCGCCGGCGTGGTGATCGGCGCCTGGCCGACCAGACCGGAGCTGGTGCACTGGACGAACCTCACCGACCTGGTGCCGAACCTGCTCGGCGCGTTGCCCGACGGCGCCGGTGCGATGGACCCGGGGGTGTTCCGGCGGTCCGCGCCGGGTTGGCTCACCCCGGCCCTGCACGGCGTGCTCGACGACTGGCGGGTCTGGGCCGAGGAGAGCGGCTGAACACCTGACTTTCGTCGGTGTCCGCCCAGGTCGGACGTGGGTAGCCTGACCGCCGTGCCGATTTTCGACTTCTCGCCGCCGGGTTTGTCGGACCGGTGGCGTCGGCTGCTGCGGGACGTGCTGCTCTGGGCGGTGGTGGCCGCCCCGGTCGGCTATGCCGGGTTCAGCCCGCCCTATCCGCGGTACGCGTTGCCGCTGGTGGTCGGCAAGTTGGTGCTGCTCGGCGTGGCGGCGGTGCTGGCAAATCGGCGCGCACCGTTGGCGGCCCTCGTGCTGGTGGTGCTCGGGTCGGTCGTCGACGGCAACTTCGTGTTCGCGATCCCGGTCTTCAGCTATCTCGCCGGGCGGCGCAGCGCCTCCGCGGGCCGGGCGGCCGGGGTCTTCGTGCTGATCGCGGCGGGCGGCACGGCGCTCAACCTGGGCGTGCTCGGCACCGGCCCGGCCACCTGGTTCCTGCTCGCCTCGGTGCTGCTGTTCGCCGCGGTGTTCCCCTGGTTGGTCGGGCGATACCGGCGTCAGCAGCAGGAGTTGGCCGACGCCGGTCGACGGCACGTGGAGGCGCTGACCCGCGAGGAGCGTGGTGCCGCCGAGCGGATCCGGCTGCGGGAACGGGCCCGGATCGCCGGGGAGATGCACGACTCGCTCGGTCACGACCTCAGCCTGATCGCGTTGCGGGCCGCCGCCCTGGAGGTCGCCGCCGACCTGGACGATCGGCACCGGGCCGCGGCGGGGGAGCTGCGGACCAGCGTCTCCGCCGCCACCGAGCGACTGCACGAGATCATCGGGGTGCTCCGGGAGGAGGGCGGCGCGTCGGTGCGTCCGAGCGGGGAGACCGTCGCCGATCTGGTCGAGGGTGCCCGGGAGGCCGGCATGGCGGTACGCATGGAGGCCGGCCCGGCGGTCGCGGAGTTGCCGGCGATGACCGGTCACGCGGCCCACCGGATCGTCCGTGAGGCGCTGACCAACGCCGCCCGCTACGCACCGGGCGCCCCGGTGGAGGTGCGCCTGACCCGGGACGCTGATCGGGTCGAGGTCGCCGTCGTCAACGGCGCCGCGCCGGCGGGGCCGCTGCCCGCCCCACCGTCGCAGGGCAGCGGACTGCTCGCCCTCGCCGAACGGGTCCGTCTCTCCGGTGGGACGCTGCACGCCGGCCCGCGTACCGAGGGCGGCTTCGTCGTACGGGCGGTGTTGCCGGCAAGCGCGCCGCCGGTGGAGGCGATCGAGGGCGGCGACCAGCGCGGTCCGGTGGAGCGGCCGGTGGACGCCGAGCGGCGGCTGCACGACGCCCGCCGACGGGTGCGCCGCAGCCTCCTGGTGGCGCTGGCGGCGCCGGTTGGCTTCGCCCTCGTGCTCTCCCTCGTCTACTACCCGGTGGCGACTGCCGGGACGGTGCTGGACCGGGCCACCTTCGACCAGATGCGGGTCGGCGCGGCCCGGTCGGAGCTGGCCGGGCTGCCCCGGCGGCAGTTGGATCGCCCCACGCCGGCCGACCGGGCGGACTGCGAGTACTACACCGACGGCAACTTTCCCCTCGCGCAGCCGACCTGGCGGCTGTGTTTCACCGACGGCCGGCTGGTCAGCAAGGAGTGGATCGCGTAGTGAACACCGACACGACCGGGGCAGCGCCGGTCCGGGTCGTCCTGGCCGACGACGAAGCGATGATCCGGGCGGGCGTCCGGGCCATCCTCGCCACCGATCCCGGCATCGAGGTGGTCGCCGAGGCCGGCGACGGGCACGCGGCGGTGGAGCTGGTCCGTGCGCACCGACCTCGGGTCGCGCTGCTGGACATCCGGATGCCGCGGATGGACGGGCTGGCCGCCGCCGCCGAGATCCGCCGGGTCGTGCCGGAGACCGCGACGATCATGCTGACCACGTTCGGCGAGGACGACCACGTGGCCCGCGCGCTGGGGCACGGCGCCAACGGGTTCCTGCTCAAGGCCGGCGACCCCCGTGAGCTGATCGCGGGCGTGCACGCCGTCGCCGACGGTGGTGCGTACCTGTCGCCGCAGGTGGCCCGCCGGGTGATCGAGCTGGGCGCCGGTCGGTTGGCCCGCCGGCCCGCCGCACGGGACCGTACGGCCGGGCTGACCGAGCGGGAACGGGAGGTGCTGGCCCTGGTCGGGGCGGGGTTGTCCAACGCCGAGATCGCCCGCCGGCTGCACCTGGTGGAGGGCACCGTGAAGAGCTACCTGACCAGCATCTTCACCCGGCTCGACGTGCGCAACCGGGTGCAGG
Organism: Micromonospora zamorensis; assembly: GCF_900090275.1. NCBI lineage: Bacteria > Bacillati > Actinomycetota > Actinomycetes > Micromonosporales > Micromonosporaceae > Micromonospora > Micromonospora zamorensis. Next base: position 976,833 of record NZ_LT607755.1, read on the forward strand.
CGGCGATCCTCGCGTACGAGGCGGGGCTGGTCGACGGCTGAGCGGGTGCGGCGCGGCCCCCGCTCAGCCGCCGGCGTCACGCGTCGCGGCGGCGCAGCGCGGCCCGGCCCAGCAGGAGCGCGGCCCCCGCCCAGCCGGCGAGCAGCAGCAGCCCGACGAGGCTGGGGTACGGCTCGGTGTCGCCGGCCAGGAAGTGCGCTCCGGCCACGCCGGGGAACACGTCGGCGATCCGGTTCAGCACGTCGATGTCCGGCTCCTGAAGCGACAACGGCACGATCATCAGGGTGGCGAGGAGCACGGTGATCGTGAGTACCGCGTTGCGCAGCGCGGCGCCGAGGCCCAGGGCGAGCACGCCGATGAGCGCCAGGTAGGCGGCCACCGCCACGATGTCGCCGATCGTGCCGGCCACCGGGGCGCTGCCCCACTCGCCGAGCACCGGTCGGGCCACCAGGGCGCCGACGCCGCCGAGCAGCAGACCGAGGGCGAAGGTGACGGTGCCGGCGACGGCGGCCTTGGCCAGCAGTACGCGGCCACGCGACGGGGTGCACTGGAGCGTGGTCCTGATGGTGCCACTGGTGAACTCGGCGGTGATCGCCAGCAGGCCGAGCGCCAGCACCACGTACTGGGTCAACTCGACCGAGTCGATCAGCACGCTGCCGACGGTGACGATTCCCCGGTCGTCGGTCGGGTCGTCGTTGGTGTTGTCGTTGGCGGCGTAGATGGCCAGCTGACCGGCGCTCGCGGCCATCACCAGCAGCCCGGCCAGCGCCGTCCACCAGGTGCTCGGCACCGAGGAGAGCTTGGTCCACTCGGCGGCCACCGCGCCACCGCGGGTACTGGTGCTCATCGCGCCCCACCTCCGGTCGTTCCGCCCGCGTACTCGACGCTGTCGGCGGTCAGTTCCATGAACGCCTGCTCCAGCGACGCGCCGTGCGGGCTCAGCTCGTGCAGTCGTACGCCCAGTTCGTGTGCCAGGTCCCCGACGCGGTCGGCGGTGGTGCCGGTGACGGTCAGCTCGTTGCGGTCGGCCGCCTGCACTGTCGCGCCGGTGGCGGTGAGGCGCGCGGCCAGGGCGGCGAGGCCGTCCGGGTGCGGGCTGCGGACCCGGACCGCGACCGCGCTGCCGGCGATCACCTCGTCGGTCGGGGCGTCGGCGAGCAGTCGTCCCCGGCCGATCACCACGAGCTGGTCGGCGGTGAGCTGCATCTCGCTCATCAGGTGGCTGGAGACGAAGACAGTCCGTCCCTGGTCGGCCAGCGAGCGCATGAGCTGCCGCACCCAGCGCACCCCGTCCGGGTCGAGGCCGTTCACCGGCTCGTCGAACATCAGCACCGGCGGGTCGCCGAGCAGCGCGCCGGCGATGCCGAGCCGCTGGCCCATGCCGAGGGAGAGGGTCCGTCCCGGTTTCCTGGCGGCCCGCGCGTCCAGCCCGACGGTGTCGAGCACCTCGTCCACCCGGCGGGTGGGGATGCCGTTGCTGCGGGCGATGGCCAGCAGGTGCGCTCGGCCGGAGCGGGCCGGGTGGATGGCACGGGCGTCGAGCAGCGCCCCGACCTCGTGCAGCGGCCGGCGCAACTCCCGGTACGCGCGCCCGCCGATGAGGGCCTGCCCGGCGCTGGGACGGTCCAGCCCGAGGATCATCCGCATGGTGGTGGACTTGCCGGCGCCGTTGGGGCCGAGGAACCCGGTGACCCGGCCGGGCGCGATGTCGACGGTCAGGGCGTCGACCGCGACGGTCGCCCCGAACCGTTTCGTCAACCCACGTAATGTGATCATGCGCTGACGCTAGGCGCGCGGCCCCCTGCCGCACCGCGCCCGAACGGCAGCACCCGACCCTGACTTTCGTCAGGTCGCGGGCGGGTCGGTCAGCCGACGTAGTCCTCCAGCAGAGCCGGTGTGAGCCCGGCCCGGTGGATCGCCTTCAGCGCCGCGAGCAGGTCGTCCATCAGCGCCGGCCGGAAGTGCATGAGCAGCACGTCGCCGGGCTGGACCACCTTCTCCGGGGTCTGGTAGCGCACCTTGCCCTCGTGCACGGTCTCGGTCCAGTGGAAGACCGCCTTCGCGCCGCAGTCGTGCGCGGCCCTCAGCGTGGTGGCGTCGTGCTCGCCGAACGGTGGCCGGAACAGGGTCGGTCGCTTGCCGAACAGCGCCTCCAGCTTGTCCGCGGCACCGCAGATCTCGTGCCTCTGCCGGTCGTACGACCGGCCGGCCAGCGAGGTGTGCGTGATGGTGTGGTTCTCGACGACCCCGCCCGCCACCATGATCTGCCGGAAGTAGACGTCGTGCTCCTCGGCGGCCGGTGAGTTCAGGAACATCGTGACCGGGATGTGCGCCCGCCAGATGAAGTCGGCCACCTCGGGCGGACGGGCCAGCCCACCGTCGTCGATGGTGATGAAGGCGACCCTCTGGTCGGTGGGCAGGCGGTGCCAGAACTGGGCCGCGCCGGTCTCGGGCAGCGGCACCGGTTGCGGCGGTGGCGCCTCGGGGAAGGTCGGCACTTGGGACACGTACCAGTCCAGGCTCCCGGGCACGGGCTTCGTCGTCGGGGACGGCGAGGTCGACGGCGCGGCAGGCGAGGCGGACAGGGCCGGCTGGTCCGTGGCGATCCGTCGGACGTGCAACGCCGGTCCGGCTGTGCAGGCACTCAGCACCAGCAGGGCCAGAAGTGTTACGACGGCGAGGATCCGACGCGCAGGGGTCGCTGACACGCCCGGAAACCTACCGAACAGAGATCAGGATCTCCTCAGGCCGGTGCCCCGGACGAGCGCCGGACGACGAAGGCGTCGGGCATCCGGAAGGTGAGATTGTCCGGGCACCAGGGCGGACGTACCACCCGCACCCCGTCCAGCAGCGGCGCTGCCTCGGCCACCACCACGGCCGCCTCCATGCGGGCCAGCACGTCACCGACGCAGCGGTGCGCGCCCGCCCCGAACGCCAGGTGCCGGCGGGACCCGCGCTGACCCGGGCGGAACTCGTCGGGGGACTGCACGACAGCCGGGTCCCGGCCGGCGCGACCCAGCCACAGCACGAGGCTGCTGCCGGCCGGCACCGCCGTGCCGCCCAGCGTGCTGTCCGTGGCCGCCAGGCGCCGCCAGGTGACGATCGGAGGTTCCAGCCGCAGTCCCTCCTCCACCACGTCGGCCACCGCGACCTCGCCCGTGCGCAGGCCGGCCCGGACCGCGGGCTCGCCGGCCAGCCGGTGCAGCAGCAGGGTGAGGAACTGCGAGGTGGTCTCCTGGCCGGCGACCAGTAGGAAGAAGAGCGCGCCGACCACCACGTCCGGCGGGTGCCCGGCCGCGCGCAGCTCGGCGGCCAACCCGCCGCCGGTGGTCGCGAAGTCGCGCAGTACGCGGTGGAACCGCCCCACCTCGGCGGCGAGGGTCACCTGCCGGTCGACGTCCAGCGGGGCCCAGAACAACTCCAGCGCGGCACGGGCGAACTCCTTGACCGCGCCGACCGGGGCGTCCGGCAGTTCCACCAGCCGGGCCAGCACCAGCAGCGGCAGGTCGGCGGCGAGGTCCGCGTACAGGTCGACCGGTTCGCCGGCGTCGAGGGCCGCGCCGAGCCGAGCGACCCGGTCCCGGACCAGCGCGGTCAGCCAGGGCCGCTGCGCGGCGACCCGGGTGGGGTGCAGCGCGTCCGCGACGATCGCCCGGATCTGCGGGTGGCTCGCACCCGAGTTGTTGGCGAGGGTCGGTGGCAGCCGGAACCGGTGCCCGGCCAGCACCCGCAGCGCGGTCACCGGCATCGGCGTCACCGCGTCCAGCGCGTTGTCCGGCCGATAGGTGACCGGGTCGGCGAGGACCTGACGGACCAGCGCGTGCCGGGTGACGACCAGGTGCGTGCCGCCGACGTGGTCCGGCACCCGGGCCACGTCCGGCCATGCGGGGTCGGTCACCTGCGCCCAGCTGCGGAACAACACCCGGACACGCTAGCCGGGGGCGCCCGGCAGCCCGGCGCGCAACCTCCAGACGGTGGTGCGCTTCACCCGGACGCTCTCCAGAGCCTCCGGCACCGGCACGTCGTACGCCGCCAGCTCGTCGAAGCGGTCCCGGGGCAGGAACGCCCGGCCGGGGTCACCGACCAGCGCCGGTGCGCCGGCCCGGGTGGCGCGCAGCAGGAACCGCAGCACCCGGCGGGCCATCGCGTCGCTGTAGAAGACGTCACCGGCGAGCACCACCTCGGCGTCCCCGGCGTCGCCGTCGAGGATGTCGCCGAACTCGGCGTCGACGCGTACCCCGTTGGCTTCCGCGTTGAGGGCGACCGCCGCCACCGCCAGCTCGTCCACCTCGACGGCTCGCACCGACGCCGCGCCGGCGCGGGCGGCGGCGATGGCCACCAGGCCGGAGCCGGAGGCGAGGTCGAGCACCCGGCGGCCGGCGACCAGCTCCGGGTGGTCGGTCACGTAGCGGGCGAGCGCCTGCCCGCCGGCCCAGGCGAACGCCCAGAACGGCGGCGGCCGGTCGGTGGAGAACTCGCCTTCGGTCAGCTCCCACAGCCCGATCGGTTCGTCCGCCTGGTGCAGCCGCACCTCGGGGACGAACGGGACCGGGGCCAGCCGGGCGTGCAGCCGGACGAACGTGCTGGAGAGCTCGGACACGTCGCCGATTGTCCCAGCGGCCCGGTGTCCGGCGTGTCGCGGGGGAGCGGTGACCGGTTCACCACCGTCGGTGAAAACCCACCCCGTCCTTGCCGGTCGGTGCGAACACACCCGTCTGGTCCGGCCGACGGGCCGCTCCTAGCGTTGCTCAGTGGAGACGACCGAACGGAGGGCGGCGGTGGTGACGGTGTGGCGGAATGCGGTGCGGGTAGGGGTGGTGCTGGCCTGTCTGAGCGGGGCGGAGCTGGCATTGGCCGCTCCGGCGCAGGCGGCGTTCAGCACCGAACTGAGTGGGCTGCCGGCCCGGTTCACCGCCGGCGAGCAGGTGCGCACGGTGTCCGCCGTCGTCTCCCGGACGGACCGGCGCGGGGGCTGCGTGAAGGTGCGCTGGTCGATGGTGCTGAGCGTGCAGGGCCTCCGGCTCGACCAGGTGAAGATGGACCGGGTGGAGGAGGCCGGTGACTTCCCGCTGCAGATTCAGACCGACGGTGACGTGGCCCGGTTGACCGACCGGCAGCTCGACCCGGGCACGCTCTGCCCGGGGCGCACGGTCACCGCCCGCTACCGGGTGGCCTTCGCCGAGGACGTCACCCAGGGACGGATCACTCTCGCCGCCGAGGCGTACGACGCCAACGCGCGCCTGCTGGCCCGACAGACGGCCACCCGCTCGGTGGTGGGTGCGGGTGGCACCCCGACCAGCACGCCGAAGCCGACCGCCACCCCGTCGGAGCCCAGCGAGACACCGAGCGCGCCGGCGGAGGAGGAGAGCACGTCCGTGGATGAGCCGGTGGGGGACTACCCGGTCGACGCCGCGCCACCGGCACCCGGACGCCCGGTCTCGCAGACCGGCGGGTTCGGGGTGGTGCAGGCCGCGTTCCTGCTCGGCGGGCTGCTGCTCTTCCTCGGAATGGGGTTGCTGATGCGGCTACGGCACCTGACCCGGGCCGCGGGCGCAGATGCCACGGAGCCCGACGACTCACCGGTGGACCGGCGCTGGGAGCGCCCCACCACCGCCGACCGTTGGCGACCGGCCCGCCGCTGACCTCAGGGCCGTGGGGGCCGGCGGACCTGCCGACCCCCACGGTTTCTCAGTTGGAGAACGCCTGGAACTCGGCGATCCTGACCTGCGACCGGGCCGGACTGGCCGTCGCGCAGTCCGTCGTGGTGGCCGGGTCGTCGTCCTGCTCGCCCGCGTAGTGCGGGCCACCGGTGCACTGACTCGCCAGCACCTCCAGTCGCAGGTGGGTGGCGACGGTGCTGGGCACCGCGAACGTCCGGAGGTTGATGTCCCGGCTGTACGCCCGGTACGCCCCGCCGGGGAACGCGTCGCCCGCGCTCGTGTAGATGCGCTGCCACCGCGCCGGGTCGGCGCAGTCGGTGGTCGTCGCGTTGCAGGCGGAAACCGCGAACGAGCGCAGCGCGCTGAGCGCGTTCTGACTGCCGGTGTCGGCGTCGCCGGCGATCGCCGGGCGCAGCATCGCGCTGACGTTCACCCGCTTGACCGTCTGCGGGGCGCCCCCGGGCAGCGCCACGGTGAGCTGCCGGCCGGCCACCCCGTCCAGGGAGGCCCAGTTCGTCGCCTCGGTGTCGTCGGCGACCCGGTCCAGGTTGACCCCGTCGCCGGTGATCGTCGCCCCGGACGCGGTGGACGCGAGGTTACGGCTCATCCGCAGGTCCACGTACCCGTCCTGACCGGCCCGGGCGACCACGCTGAGCCGCTGGTGCCCGAAGCCGGGCGCGACGGCCAGCAGGTCGTACGTGCCGGCCACCATCTCCACGGTGTCCGGGATCGGCGTCGCCGGGTCGGTGTCGGCGATCGGCGTCGCCCGCGCCTCGTACGTCCCGACGTACACCCGGATCGGCGCGTCGGCGCTGTCCCCGCGTGGACGGAGGGTCAGCGTGGCGTTGCCACCACGCGGCGAGGCGAAGCTCGGCGTCGGGTCGGTGTCGGTGGCGCCGTTGGTGGCGGCGTCCCGGCCCATCCCGGAGCGGGCGAACTCGGCCCAGATCAGGTCCTGGTTGGCACCACCGAAGCGGAGCAGGTCGGCGGTGAGCATGTTGTCCCGCATGTCGAGCATGCTGACCTGGCTGGCGGCCTGGAGCAGGAACGAGTCGAACACCAGTTGCGACCAGCGCCGGTTGCCCGGGCACTGGTCGGCGGCGACCTTCCCCTGTGCGCAGTCGAGCTGCCGCTGCGGGGTGCCGAGGCCGTACCGCTTGACCAGTGCGGAGCGGACCCGGAAGTTGGTGGCGCCCCAGATCTCCCCGTCGGCGTGCACGGCCGGGCCGCCGGTGTTGTAGCCGATGTCGGAGTAGTTGAGCGGGCTGCGGCTGAGGTCGTAGTTGCGGATGCCGCTGACCAGGTTGCCGGTGACGTAGCCGCCGGTGATGAAGGGCGTCTCGCCGGGCGCGCGCAGCCCGTGCTGGAAGAGGTACTCGGCGGCGAGCAGGTCGCCCCACGACTCACCCATCGACCCGCCCTGGTGGCCGCTGATCCCGCTGTCCGGGCCGGCGATCATCCGGTTGGTGATCGCGTGGGTGTATTCGTGGCCGATCACCGTCATGTCGTAGTCGCCGTCCACACACGGCGGGTACGGCCCGCCCGCCTGCGGCTGCCACAGGTACATGTTGGTGGTCGGCGGCACGCCGTCGCGCCCGGTGCCCTGGTTGGCGTTGTTCCGGTTGCCGGTCAGCGCGCCCTGCTGGGCACGGCCCTGCTCGGCGTCACCGCCCAGCCCGGCCGGGGTGAGGTTGACCGCCTGGAGGTTCCACGCCGACTCGGTGAAGCCCAACTGGTACGACCAGTCGTGCATCCGGTTGTGCATGGCGAACAGGTTGGCGATCGACGCGTCTGCGTCGTTGCGCTGGGCGGAGGTGAACACCTCCGGGTTGCACTTCGACTGGTGCCACTGGTCGGTGAAGGGGTATTCGTAGCGACGGTCCGGGCTGGTGGGCGCCGGGACGACCGGGGTGCCGGCACCCCAGGAGAGCACCGTGTTGGCCGAGTTGCCACGCGAGGTGAAGGTCGGCGTGCCGGTGGCCGCGTCGACGTCCCACGGCTGGCCGGTGGCCGGGTCGCGCCAGGCGGCCTGGCAGCCGGGTGCCGGGTCGCCGCACCAGCGCACCCGGGGGTCCTGCCCCGGGCCGAGGTCGCGGGGCGGGGTGGCCGGGAAGACCGCCCAGCTCGGGTTGTCGGAGTCGAAGTCGACGAGGTCCTCACGGACCAGCACCTGCCCGGTGCTGCCGTCCACGTAGCTGGTGAACGCGGCCGGGTGCTCGGTGTCCGCGCCGATCATGGTCACCTCGTAGGCGGCCCGTGGCCCGTCCAGCGGGGTGGGTACGGCCACCGACCGGATGGTGTGGCTGGCCACCGCGCCGGGGGTCAGCTTGGCGTCGGCGAGCGCGGCGGCGTACGCCTGCTCGGCGGTGCGGGTCGCGGGTGCCGGTGTTCCGGTGTTGCGGGCCAGCGAGGAGCTGACCGAGAGCACAGTGCCCTTGGCGACCGCGAGGGTGACGAGGCCGTCCGGCCCGGCGGGCAGGTCGCCGAACCGTTGCCGGAGGGTGACCACGGCACCGCTGCCGATCGGCCGGACCAGCACGCGTTCCATGGCGGCCACCGAGGCGGCGTCCAGCCCGAACAGGTCGCGGTTCGCGGTCAGGTAGGCCCGTGCGGCGGCCTCCGGGTCGGCGGGCAGCCCGGTGGCGAGAGGGGTACGACCGGGGCCGAGCGCCTGCGGGGTGCCGAGTCGGTTCCACCGGACGTCGGGGTCGGCGGCGCGGGCCAGGCCGCGCTGGCGGGCGTCGGGTGCCGCCGTACCGGTGCGGTTGTCGACGTCTGCGGGCTCGTGGCCCTCGGCGAACGGTCCGGAACTGCGCGCGGCGGACGCCGCGTTGCCGGTGGGGGCCGCGGTGCTCACGCCGGTGGGGAGCAGCGCGGCGACCGTCGCCGTCGTTGCCAGGACGGCGATGAGCCGGCGTCGACGCCGGCTCATCGGGGGTAACCACTCCGGTTGTGGCACGGGACCTCCTCGTGGGAGCGGGATGGTCGGCGAATCGCCGACCGTCAGTGCGCGATGACGCATGTGCATCTGTGGATATCAGTCGATCGTGATGGCGGCAAGGGCTGGGGGCGCCCACGGGCCAGGAGTTCGAAGTCTTCGCCCGGGTTCCGGTGATCGACATGCTGCTCGGCGACGACCGGCTACGGGCATTCCACGTCGCGCACGACGACGGCCACCACCTACGGTGGCGGCCGTCGCGCTGGTGCCGCCGCTGTGGCGGCGGGTGAAGGATGGGCGGGTGCCCGCCCCAACGGTGGCGACGGCACACGGGGGCGTCCACCGCCGGAGCGTGACGCCGCGGGAGGGGTCAGTCGCTCGGTGCCCAGTCGGGGTCGCGGCCGAAGGCGGCCAGGAGGTGGTCCTGCTCGTCGGCGTCGTCGGGCACCCGCACCCCGGTCCGGACCAGGTTGTTGCGCCGGTAGTCGTCGATCTCGTTGGCGAACCACCGGGCGGCCACGCGCACGGCGTCCGGGTCGAGCCGAGGCTGTACGCCGATCGCCACCGCCACGTCCCAGCCGTGGATGAGGTGCTCGGCGAGGAGTTGCTGGAGGTATTCCGCGGCGGGGGTGTCGCCACCGGAGAGGTGCACGGTGCGGTCGATCGTGCCGGGATGGGTGGCGGCGATCTCGGCCTGCGCGGCCGCCTCCCGCGCCGCCGTGATCGGGTCGGCGCCGAGCTGGTCACCGTCGAGTCGGTCGCCGACCTCCTCGATGGTCCGGCCGGCGAGCAGCGGAACGCTCCACCGGTCCTCGTTCACCACGTGGTTTACCAGCGTGCGCACGTCCCAGTCCGAGCAGGGTGTCGGGTCGGACCACTGGCCGGGCTCGACCTGGTCCACCCGGTCGACGAACTCGGCCAGGCTCCGGCGGTACGCCTCCAGCAGATCCATGCTGCCGATTGTTCCGGTCCACGGGGCGGGCCGAGCCGTTTTGCCCGGCCTGGTGTGGGTGATTGCGCTGGCCGCCCGGCTCAGTCCAGGTCGGTGGGGTCCAGGCCGAGCTCCCGGGCGGTGACCAGCCGGACCCACTCGCCGAACTGCCGGCGGGAGATCACCCGGTCGTGCACGGCGAGTTGGACGGCGAGGCCGTCCATGACCGCGCTGATCCGCCAGGCGGCCCCGTCCGGGTCGGCGCACTGGAAGGTGCCGTCGGCCACGCCCGCCGAGATCACCGCCGCCAGGTCCTGACGCCAGCGCAGGTCGAGTCGGCGGGAGACCTTCTCCAACTCCGGCGTACGCAGCGACTCGGACCAGCCGTCGATCCACATCGACCACGAGGCACCACGGCCGGCCGGTGTGTAGAGCTTGAGGATCCGGCGGAGCTTGGTCAGCGGTGGGGCCGAGGACCGGGTCACCACGTCCAGTCTGGCGAGATCCTGCTCGACCGCGTACGCGAACGCCTGTGAGAGCAACCGCTCCTTGGTGGCGAAGTGGTAGAAAACCAGTGCCTGACTCACGCCGGCGGCCTGCGCCACATCCGCCGTTCGGGTATTGGCCAGCCCGCGCTCCACGATCACGTCACAGGCGGTGCGCAGCAGGGCATCCAGGCGGATCTCGGCCGCACGTCTCGTCACGACCGTTACCGTAGCCCATCCGAGTGAACACGAACAGTTACCACCGCACCCTGATCCGCGCTGCGACAGTCGGAAGCCGGACACTTTCTCAGGCCCTCTTCGGTCGTTCTCCAAGGAGTGTCCGTCGAGGTCCGCCGGCACGAGCTGATGCGCGCGTACACCCTTCTCGCGACCTGCGACACGATGATGACGATGATTGCCTAATGGTTTCGGAGGGTGACCGTCCGCAACGAATGGCGGCATCAGGCCAGCCCCCTAGGAAGCCCTGCGGGACGGCGCTGATCCCACCCGCGCCGAGGGTGGGACGCGCCGAGGCGACCCCGAGTTGGCAGTCGTTCACCGGCTCGGCTAAAGTTCTCATCCGTCACCCGGGAACGTCCGGGGGCGTGCGGACGTAGCGCAGCTGGTAGCGCATCACCTTGCCAAGGTGAGGGTCGCGGGTTCGAATCCCGTCGTCCGCTCGGAGCTGCCGCCACGCATGACGGGGGCAACCTCGGTGGGGTGGCCGAGAGGCGAGGCAACGGCCTGCAAAGCCGTCTACGCGGGTTCAAATCCCGTCCCCACCTCGGCAACAAGCACGGGCGATTGGCGCAGTGGGAGCGCGCTTCCTTGACACGGAAGAGGTCACTGGTTCAAACCCAGTATCGCCCACCACAGAGAACGGCTCGTCACCGAAAGCCCGGTGACGAGCCGTTCTGCTTATCCCTGCGGCTCATCCGACGCTGAGCCGGTAACCGATCCCGCGAACGGTGTGCACGCGCAGGGTGTCGTCGGCGGCGCGCAGTTTGCGGCGTAACCGCTTGACGGCCGAGTGCAGGATCGACGTGTCGCCGAGGTACGCGCAGCCCCAGACCGACTCGAAGAGCCTCTCGTACGTCCAGACTCCGAGCGGTGCGGTGGCGAGCTGGGTGAGCAGGCGGCGCTCGAGTCGGGTCAGGGCCAGCGGTTGTCCACGCCACGTCACCAGATGGCCGAGCGGGTCGATCGTGAGGTCACCGAGACTGGTCCGGCCGGCGGTGCCGGCGGGAGCGGCTGCGGCGGGAGTGGGAACGGCTGCGGAGGTGGAGAGCCGCGCCGGCCGGCTGCTGGCCGGCGGGCCGATCATCGCCTGCAACTCCGCGAGGTCGGTGCAGATCACCAGGGTGCCGAGGCCGTTCAGGCGCCGCACCATCCGCTCGCGCACCGACACGTCGGCGGTCACGCAGAATACGAGGGACACATCGTCGATCACTGTTGTACCTCCCCAGGGCCAGTGAAAGACAACGCTGTCTGAACCCCGTAGTCAATGGTTTCCGCACCCCGTGACCCGTTCGGGTTCGCTGACTACGCGCTCTCCGCTTCGCCCGCACACCGCGTTCTGCGCGAAGCCGAGCGGATCAGGCTGGCTCAGAATCTCCCGTTCGATCGCCGCGGCCACGCCCTCCGCCGGGATTCCGGACACCCGGGCACAGGCCGGCACGAACGAGGCCAGCTCGGTGGTTTCGGCGCCGAGGACGACCAGGTCTCATCGTCGGCGCGTCGATGGAGCGCGCACACCAGGACCAGCGGGTCGCCGACCGGCTCCGGTCGACGACGCAGTCCCTGGAGTCGGCGCTCTACGACCTGCTGGCCGAGGCGCAGCTGCGGGGCCAGATCACGTCCGCTCGCAGCGCCACCGATCTGGCCGGCTTCCTGGTGACCAGCCTCCAGGGTCTTCGGGTGATGGGCGCCATCAACCCGGACCGGGCGGCGCTGACGCGCTACGCCGAGGTCGCGCTCACCTGCCTGGACTGAGTGGGGTGTCGCGCGCACGGGCCGACCACCTCGATCGAGGCGGCCGGCCCGTGACGTTGAGCCCTCACAGCGGAGGCGCGATGTCCCGCCGCTCCTCGACCTGGCGGTACTCCACCGGCTGCTCGGTGGTGGTGACGACCTGGCGGCGACGACTGAAGATCAGCGTGGTCATGATCAGGCCGAGCACGCCGGCTCCCATCAGGATCCAGCCGACCACGTCCAGGTCGATGCCGCCGACGCTCGCATCCAGCGCGAAGGTGAGAATCGCGCCGAGCGCGATGAGGAAGATGCTGGTGCCGATACCCACGACAGCCTCCTTAAGGGGGTGTGGTGTGCTGTCGAGATTCCTCAATACCCCGCTGCCGACCAGTGCAACCGCAACCGCCCAGGGTGCCGCGCCAAGCGATCTTGGTATCAGGTAGAGTTCACCTGTCGCCGGCGGTTGTCGGGGACGTGCGGACGTAGCGCAGCTGGTAGCGCATCACCTTGCCAAGGTGAGGGTCGCGGGTTCGAATCCCGTCGTCCGCTCGCGATGTGCCCCACGGGGCCACCACGGGCGATTGGCGCAGTGGGAGCGCGCTTCCTTGACACGGAAGAGGTCACTGGTTCAAACCCAGTATCGCCCACCACCCTGGCAGCCGGGCTCCGCCCGGTTCTGCCAGTAACCGGCTACTCACCGGCACGGAGAACCTCGCTCAGCCGGTCCCGTCGCCGCAGCGCAGACTCGACAGGTATGACCGCGGCGGCCGTCGCCAGCAGCGCCACGCTCACCAGGCCCAGCAGCCACCACGGCAGCACCGCCGCCGGTTCGGTGGCTTGGCCGGTGAGCAGCCGCAGGTCGAGCGGGCCGAGAGTCAGGCGTGCGAGCAGGGCCCCGAGCGGCGGGCCGCACACCGCAACGACCACGACCGGCGGCAGCAGCTCTCCGGCGGCGACCCAGCGGGCGTCGCGCGGCCGCAGGCCGAGGGTCCGCAGCCGGGTCAGGGTCTGCCACCGCTCCGACGCACCGGCGGCGGCGGCGAGCGTGAGGCCGAGCAACCCCAGCGCCAGCAGCACCGCGGCGGCCGTCCACGCCAGCCGTAGCAGCCCAGCGGTCAGCGGAGCCACTCGCTGCGCCCGCAGGACGTCCGTGCGCAGCACGACGTCGGCGGCTAAGCCGGTGTTCGACATGGCCCGCGACGCGCCGGGGCCGGTCACCCAGACGGTGTTCGGAACGGCGGGCAGCCCGGCGTCGGCGAGGGCCTCGGCGTCCACTATGACGATGTCGTCGGCACCGCCGACGGAGGGAGCGGTACCGACCGCGGCGAGACGAATCGCCGGGGCACCGTCGCGGGGTAGCTGCAGCTGCGTGCCGGTCCGCAGGTTGCCGTCGCTCGATCGGACCAGCGCTGGGACGTCCCCGGGGCCGGGTGCCGTGAGGCGGGCCAGCGCCGGCGCGTCGGGCAGCGGAGTGGTGGCCAGCAGGCGCTGGAACGCGGCGGCGTCCACGATGACCAGACGTGGGGTGAGCAATGTCGATTCGGTGAAGACGCGTGCCGAGTCGGTCACCTGCGCGACGACGACCTGCCCTACCCCGGGTGCGGCGGCGATGCGCTCGGCGAGTGCGGGCGTGGCCGCCTCGGCGTCGGCGCCGACGTCGAGGCGGGCGTCGCCACCGACGCTGCTCCACGCGCCGTCGTCCAGACCCCGGGTGACGGTCGTGCCGAGGATGAGCGCGAACGACGCGAGCGCCGTGGTGCTGACCAGAACCAGCAACGGCAGCGCGCGCCCGGCCGTTGTGGCCGCCTGGGCGGCACCGAACACGGCCAGCGGGCGGCGCGAACGCAGGGCCCCTCGGAGCGCGAACCGTGCCCCGAGCGGCAGCAGCCGGAGCAGGACAAGCGCGCCGACGAGCGCGCCCAGAGTGAGGGCGCTGATCGGCAGGATCAGGTCGCCGGTCAGCTCAGCGGTGTCGCCGTCGGAGGCGACGGGCAGGAGCCCACGCTGGTGCAGTGTGACGAAGGCGGCGACCGCGGCGATCAGGACCGCGGCCTCCACTGCGGCGCGCCGCAGTTGACCGGTGGCCCGGATCCAGCGCCGGGCGGCCGGGTTGGCGGGTTGGCGCCGGTCGCGGCTGGCGCGGGCGGCGGCGAGGGTGCCGAATGCCGGCCCGGCGACGGCGCCGGCCAGGACCACGGGGACGGCCCAGGTCCAGGAGACGCCCGGAGCGGCCGCGCGGGCGAGTGCGAGCCCGACGGCGGCGGCCGACAGGGACACCACTGTGGACTCTGTGATCAGTTCCGCACCGAGGTCGGGTAGCGCCGCCCCACGCTGCCGGGCGGCGCTCAGCACCGGGGTACGGCGGCGGACCAGCAGGTCGGCGGCGAGCAGCAGGACCAGTGCCGTGGCGGTCAGCACTCCGGTGAGCAGGACGGCGGCCTGTGCGAAAGCAGCGCTGTTCCGTGTACGGGCGTCGCGTAGGGCGGTGTCGAGCTGCGACTCCCACTTCAGGGTCTGGCCGCGGTCGCTTGATGAGCCGGAGGCTGCCTTGAGCTTGACCACCTGGCTGGCGAGCGCCGCGGTGGCGTCCCAGCTGAGCGCGTCGGGAGCGGGTGCGAAGTGGACGGTACGTCGCAGTTGGTCCTCGTCGATGGCGAGCCGGGCGTCCGGCAACGACTCGCGCGACAGCAGGCCGGCGAACCGGGTGATGCCCACGCCGTCGGCGCCGGCCACGGGGCGCAGGAGTGCAGGAGCCAGGAGCCAGGCGGGGTCGGCGCTGTCCGCGGGTCGGTAGATCCCGCTGACCCGGATGTCCTTGTCGCGACCCTGGCCGTCCCTGACCGGGATTCGGTCGCCGGGGCCGAGATCGAGTGCGGTGGCGTCCTCCTCGGAGAGGCCGACCTGCACCGGCCAGGGCGGTCCGTCGTAGGGGGTCTCGACGTACTCGTCGGAGACGGTGGGGCCGGGTGGGCTGCCGGCGATCCAGGTCACGTCCGGGCCGCCGAGGTCACCGGCCAGGTAGGTGAACTGGAAGGTACGCGGCAGGCTGCCGCCGGTGATGTTGAGGACCGGGCCGTTGACAGCGGCGACGGGTGGGAGCAGCGCGGCGTCCAGGTCGGGGCCGAGCGCGTAGGTCGCCTGGGCGCGGAAGTCGTCGAGCTCCTCCCCGAGGCGGGGCATCCGGACCCGTCCGCCGGTCGGCCCGTCGTCGCGTTCCCAGTTGGCGTGCACGAGGACGTTCGAGTCGTGGCCGGCGCGGCGAACCGTGTCCTGGACGGCGTCGTCGGCGGCGGCGCGCAGCAGCGCCGGCGCGGCCCCGGCGAGCAGCGTGACGGCCGCGATGACGGCGGCGGTGAGCAGCAGTGGCCCCGCGTCGGTACGGCCACGGCCGCGGATGCTGGGCCAGTGCAGCGCCGGCCACCGGCGGGTCAGCCACCGGTTCACGGCGACACCCGCAGGTGCGCGGCGTCGGCCCGGCGGACCTGGACGGTGACCACGACGGCGACCGCCAGCATGCATCCGGCCAGCAGTACGGCGAGCAGTGCGGCCTCGGCTGGCCACGGCCAGTGTGGCTGGGTGGCCGGGACGGGCGCGGCGCCGGTGTCGGAGCGCACGAGCAGGGGAGCGACGACGCGGGTGGCGAGCGCGCCGACGACGGCGCCCGCCGCGAGCAGGGGCAGCAGAACGCCGGCGTGCTGGCCGAGCAGCACGGCCCGGATGCCGCGCCGGGACATCCCCAGGCCGCGCAGCCGCGCCACCTCGACGGCGCGGACCTGCAGATCACAGGTGACGTGCAGGACGACGCCGGCGAGCAGCAGCAGGGCCGTGGCCGGGACGATGAGCCGGAGCGCGGCCGGCAGCCCGGCGCGCAGTGGGCCGCCGGTGAGGCGGGCGGTCTCCGCCTCGCGGGTCGCGACGGTGCCCAGGTGCAGGGCGGTGGCCCGCTCGGCGGCGCCGGGACCGGCCGGGTGGCCGACCCACCAGGCGTCGACCGGGAACGTCAGGTCGCCGGTGACGGCGCGTGCGCGGGACAGCGTGTCCAGGTCGGCCAGGACGGCTACGGCGCCGGGGGCGGACGGTACGGTCGGCACGACCTCGGTGACGACGACCGGGACGGGCGTGATGCCGACCGTGACGCTGAGCTGGCTGCCGTTCTCGGCACCGACCTCGCTGGCAAAGCGGGCGGAGACGGCGACGGGCACCGGGCCGGGGTCCGGGAAGGCGGTGGCGACGAGGGTTCGGGCGGCGTCCTCGGCGCCGTCGAGGTCGACGGTCGCGGCCATCCGTAGCGCGGATCCCGTCGGCGTGGCGGACACCATGACGGTCGGGTCTCTCAACTTGCTCGGGACCGGCGGTGCGGACGTGGCGGTCCAGTCCGATCCGTCAGTGGATCTCTCCGTCGACCCGGCGGGCGGCACGGTGAGTGTGACGGCTACGGCGACGGGTCCGCCAACCCCGTCGGCGGTGACCGGCAGGGCGACAGCGACGAGGCGCTGCCCGTCGGCCGTCGCGCAGGCGGGCAGCCGATGCTCCTGGCCGTCGAGCGGTAGGGCGGGACCGGTGCAGGACGTGCGCAGACCGCTGGCGTCCTGCAGCAGCAGCCGGGGCGTCACGGTGAGCGGTGCGTCGTCGTCGGCGGTCCCGCTCAGGACGAGCGGGGCGCCTTTCCCGATGGCGAGGCCGGTGACCCGGGTGCGCGGCGCCAGCGTGGCGCCGACGCCCGCCCATCCGCGGTCACTGTCCAGCCGCCCGCGCAGCAGCGCGTCGGCGCGGGTGGTGTCGACGGCGATCAGGCGCGGCGCATCGCCGGCGGTGCCGAGCCACTGACCGACGGAGGTACCACGGTCGAGGGCCGGACTGACCACCCCCGCGGTGACCGCGCTGACGACCGCGCCCTCTCCGGCGACCGGCGCCGTGCTGAGGGTGAGTGCCAGGTCGGTGCCGACGGAGAGCGCGGCCTGGTCGCGCTGCGACTGGTGCCACGTGCTGTCGAAGGCGAGACCGAAGGTCCCGGCCGCGCAGGCCAGTCCGACGAGCAGCCCGGCGGCGACCGCCTGTGGCCGGCGGGCGGCCTCGGAAGCCGCCAGCGGAAGCGCCAGCCCACGGGCGCGGTACGCCAACCGTTCGGCGCCGCGCAGGGCGGGCATCACCACGCGGAGAGCCAGGGCGGCGCCTGCGGTGAGCAGCAGCGCGGGCGCGAGCACCCGGACGGCATCGGCGCGTGGGCTGGCGGCGGTGGGCTGCGCGTACAGCTGCCACCATCCGGCGGCGGCGAACACCGCGAGCATCAGGTCGGCGCCGGATCGGGCCAGCAGTTCGCGGCGGGTGCCCCGATCGCCGGCTGCCGGGACGGGCCGGATCGCCAGGACGGTGAGGACGGCGGCGAGCACCAGCGCGCCGCCGGTGACCGCGAGGACCTGGGCGCCGGCGATGCCCGGCCGGACGGTCAGGCCGGCGCCGTCCAGCGGCGGCAGGTGGGTCAGGCCGGCGTGCAGGGCCGACGAGGCCGGTGTCGCGAGCGCGGCGGCGACGGCGGCGACGAGCCCGGCCTCGAGTGTCGCGGTGGCGGCGAGTTGGCGACGGTTGGTGCCCAGGGCGGACCGCAGGGCGGTCTCTTCGGCGCGTATGCCCGCTGTCAGCCGGCCGGCGAGGACGAGTGCCGTCGCGGCCAGGACACCGCCGAGGGCGGCGATGGCGAGCACGACGGCGGCGGTGACGTGCCGTTGGTCGTCGGCGGCCCGCAGGGTCAGCGGCAGGTCGGAGGCGACACGGGCGAGCGTGACACGGTCGCCGAGGGTGCCAGCCAACCGGCGGTCGGCACCGCCGACGGCCCCGGCCACCGTCTCCAGGTCGTGGCGGTTGGCGTGGGACAGGTCCGGATGGGCGGTGACCTCCATCCGGTCGACTGTGGCACCGGTGGTGACCAGGTCGGCGAGGTCGACGAGGAACGGGCCGTAGGCGTTGACCGGCTGCAGGAAGCGGCCGTCCCGGTAGCCGGTGGCGGAGCCGGCCGCGGCCAGCGGGTCGCGTTCCCAGCCGCGCCCCGCCAGCGGGCGTACGACACCGACGACTGTCACGTCGATGGCCGGGACGGGCGGGTGGGCCAGCTCGGCGCCCAGGCGCACCCGGTGACCGGGGGTGAGGCCGAGCAGGTGGGCGGTGGACTCCAGCAGCACCGCGTCGCCAGGGTGCTGTGGCCAGCGCCCGGTGACCAGTTCGGCTCGGGCCGGCAGGTCGTCCAGCCCGGACAGGTACGCCTGGGCTCCGACGGTGGTGCCCTTGGCGAGCGTGGGCGGCAGCGCTCGCAGCACCGTCGACGCCCGCGCGGTCGTCGTCACCGGGAACGGTGCGAGCGCGGAGGCCACCACGGTGCGGGTGTCGGCGGCGACGGACCGCGTGTCCCCGCCCTCGACGGTGCCGGTGTAGACGGTCACGTCGACGGCGGCGGGGGCAGCGCGGGCCATGGCGACCTCCAGCGCCCGCTCGGCGGTGCGGGTGACCAGCAGGGTGCAGGTGCCCAGCAGTGTCGCGCCGATCGTGACGACCCCGAGGAGGGCTGCCAGCAACGGCCACTGCGCGCGGGCGCGCCGGCTGACCAGCCTCAGCATCGTCGCGTCACCTGGCGTCCGGCACGGACTCGTACGGCTGCCCGGCTGCCTGTTCGTCGAGGTGCCCGTCGTGGATGCGGATCACCCGGTCGGCCAGGGCCATCATCACCGCGTCGTGCGTCGACACCAACACGGTGACGCCTTCGGATTCGGATATCCCGCGCAGCAGGGCCATCACCGACAGGCCCGTCTCGGCGTCCAGTTGCCCGGTGGGCTCGTCGGCGAGCAGGAGCCGGGGCGAGGCGGCCAGCGCGCGGGCGATCGCCACCCGCTGCTGCTGGCCGCCGGACAGCTCGGCCGGCCGCTGCTGGGCGTGGTCGGCCAGGCCGACCAGTTCCAGCAGCAGCTCGACCCGCCGCTCGCGCTCGGTCGGGGCGACGCGGGCCATCCGCAGCGGGGCGGCGACGTTCTCCGCGGCCGACAGCACCGGGATCAACCCGAAGCTCTGGAAGACGTACGACACCTTCTCGCGCCGCAGCCGGGACAGGCCGTCCTCGTCGAGCGCGGTGACGTCGGTGCCGTCGACGTGCACGGTGCCGGCGTCCGGGCGGTCCAGGCCGCCGATGACGTTGATCAGGGTGGTCTTGCCCGAGCCGGACCGGCCGACGAGCGCCACCATCGAACCGGCGGCCACGTCGAACGACACGCCGCGCAGGGCGTGTACGACGGTCGGCCCGGTGCGGAAGCGCCGGTGTAGGCCACGCACGCTGAGCAACGGCTCGCGGCTCATTCGCCGCTTCCCGAGTCGGGGCGGATCGTGATGTGGTCGGGTTCCAGGGCCAGCCGGACCCGTCGGGTCAGCGCCAGCGCCTGGCGGAACTCACGGGGCACCTGGACCCGCCCGGCCCGGTCCATCACGGCGTACTCCTCGGCGATCACATGCGTGTCGCCCTCGGCGTCGGTGGTGGTGCGGCGGAGCACCTCACTGCTGGTGCGTCCATCCCGGATCGCGACGGTCCGTTCGACCTGGCTGCTGACCTCCGGATCGTGGGTCACCACGACAACGGTGACGCCGTAGCGTCGGTTGACGTCCCGCAGGACGCCGAAGACCTCTGCGGACGTGGCGGCGTCCAGCTCGCCGGTCGGCTCGTCGGCGAGCAGGACCCGCGGCTGGTTGGCCAGCGCCACAGCGATCGCGACGCGCATCTGCTGCCCTCCGGAGAGTTGCCCGGGGCGCCGATCGGCGCAGTCGGCGACACCGAGGCTGTCCAGCAGTTCGGCCGCGCGCTCCCGGCGCTCATCCTTCGCGGTACGGGCCGCCGTCATCGGCAGGTCCACCATCTCCCGTGCGGTCAGGTAGGGGATCAGGTTGCTCGCCGTCTGTTGCCGTACGAACCCGACGGTGTGCCGCCGGTAGTCCACCCGGTCCGCGCGGGACATCGCCAGCAGATTCCACTCCTCGACCCGGACCCGCCCGGCGGTGGGGGCGTCGATGCCGGCCAGGATGGAGAGCAGCGTCGACTTGCCCGACCCGGAGGCGCCGACGACGGCGACCAGCTCACCGCTCTCCACGGCCAGGTCCAGTCCTTGCAGTGCCTGCACCTCGATCGAACCGGTCTGGTAGATCCGCACCAGGTTCTCGCAGACGATGAGCGCGTCCCGGCCGAACTCGGGTGCCCGTGCGGATGGCTGCGGCAGGGACAGCGGTGTGCTGGACATTCCCTGCTCCGTCCGGGTTGTGCTCACGCAGATTGAAGCAGTTTCGCAATCGGCGGCTCCGTTGACCATGCCCTGGGCGGCTTTCCTGCTTTCTGGACGAGGGTGCCGCGGGATCGCGCTGACCGCGACGGCTACGGACCACCCACCCCCGCGACCCGACCGGAATCTCCCAACCACCGGAACCCTGGTTCTGCCACGGGCAGATCCGCTACCGGTGAAACGGGGTGCCGCCCACCGGGCCGCGCCGGCACTGTGGGGCGCATGAGACTGCTGGTGCTGGGTGGTACGGGTTTCGTGGGCGGGGCGACGGTCACCGAGGCCGTGCGGCGGGGTTGGTCGGTGACCGTGTTCAACAGAGGTCTGCACGGCTCGGTGCCCCCGGGCGTACACCGGTTGCGGGGTGACCGCACCTCGCCGGACGGTCTGGCGGCGCTGGCGGGCGGCGAGTGGGACCTGGTGGTGGACACCTGGGATGGCGCGCCTCGCGCGGCCCGCGACGCCGCCCGCGTCCTGGTCGACGCGGTCGGCCACTTCGTGTACGTGTCCAGCGGGTCGGTCTACACCGACCCGGCCGCGCGCGGGTTGAGCGAGGACTCCCTGGTGGTGGACGCCGACCCGGGCGCCGTCGACGGCGACTACCCGCAGCTCAAGTCCGGTGCCGAGCGTGCGGTGCGGGAGGTCTTCGGCGACCGCGCGCTGGTCGCCCGGGCCGGGTTGATCCTGGGCCCGGGGGAGGACATCGGCCGGTTGCCCTGGTGGTTGCGTCGCGTCGAGCGCGGCGGCGACGTGCTCGCGCCCGGGCCGGTCGACCTGCCGGTGCAGTACGTCGACGTTCGCGATCTGGCGGCGTGGATGCTGGACGCGGGCGCCCGGCGGTTGGGCGGCACGTTCAACGCGACCGGTCGTCCCGGGCAGACCACGATGGGTGAGCTGCTCGACGCGTGTGTGGCTGCCACCGGTGCCGACGCCCGGCTGCGCTGGACCGATCCGGCGACGATCCTCGCCGCCGGTGTGCAGGCGTGGAGCGATCTGCCGATCTGGCTGCCGACCGGTCACCCCTACCGGGGGCTGCTGGAGCGGGACGTGACCCGCGCTCTCGCCGCCGGGTTGACCTGCCGGCCGGTGACCGAGACGGTCGACGACACCTGGCGGTGGCTACGCGAGGTCGGCACCGTGCCGTCCCGCGCCGGGCGACCGCTGCACAGCTCGATCGGGCTGGACCCGGCCCGGGAGGCCGCGGTGCTCGCCGGCTGACCGTCCCGTCAGCCCTGCCCGCCGCGCACCGCGGAGGTGTCGACCACCTGCGCGGCGGTCAGTCGCGGCGTGTGCGGTGGGCCCGACTGTGCCGGGTCCGCGATGCCCAACCGCAGCACGATGTACGGGTAGCCGATCACGGAGAGCATCTGCCGCAGGGTCTGCCGGGTGCCTGGCACCTCCACCACGGCGCTGAGCGGCACCACCGACACGCCGAGCCGAGTGGCGGTCAGCCAACCGGCGGACAGCGCCTCCCCTGCACGCAACCAGCTGTCCCGCTCGTCCTCGTCGCCGTGCAGGATCGCGTACACCGCCATACGGTCGTGGCCGGGACTCACGGGCAGGCTGCCGGGGCGGCCGAAGTCGCGACCCGGCACTGTGGTCTGCGGCGGCTGCTCGGGCAGCACCTCCGCCGGCAGGCCGGTGCCCTCGCCGGCGCGGCTGGTCCAGTAACGCAGCTCTGCGCGCAGCTCCGGGTCCTCGGCCTCGATCGTGTCGGCGTGACTGGCGGTCGCGGCCAGCTCCAGCACCTGGTCGCGGTCGAGGATCTGCAACCGGCAGCCCTCCGCGTTGACCGCCCGGGTGATCTGCTCGATCGCCGTGGACGGCACCGGCTCGTCGCTGACCGGCCGCCGGTCGGTGTGCCGGACCTGCATGCACTGCACCATGTGCATGGCGTCCGGGTCTGCCTTTGTCTGGCTCAGGTCGGTCAGTCGGGCCAGCAGCTCGCTGTCGCCCGGGTCGGGCAGTCGCTCCACCACGGCGCGCCACCCCTCGGCCGCCAGCGCGAGCCGTGCGTGGTGCAGGGCGGTGCCACAGCTGATCGCGAGCAGCCGGCCCTCCGGGTCGGAGGCGGCGAGCTGCCGGTCGGCGACCGAGCGCAGCTCCAGCGCGTCGGGCAGCACCCGCCAACGCCACGGCTGGGTGTTGTGCACCGAGGGGGCGTGGCCGGCGGTGGCGGCGGCCTCCGCCAGCGCGGTGGTCAGCTGGTTCTCCTGACTCATGGTCACGACCTTTCCGTCTCTGCTCATCGTGCCGCACGTCGCGTCGCTGTGTCGGGGTTGCCGCCTCATCCTGTGTCATTCGGTGTGTGTCGGCAGGGGCCACAGGTCCCGACCTCGTCGGACCGTTATGCCCTCCGAACCAGTCCGGCGCACCGCCACGACGTCCGTCCACCGGGCGGAACGCACGGTGTCCGACCGCTGGCAGCCCACTGGCTGCGAGGATGCGCAGGTGGGGGCCGAGCCGACCGAGTGCGTACCGGAGCAGCCGGCCCGCGCCCGCGTCCGGCGGTGGTGGGCGTGGGTGCCACTGTTCGGGCTCGGCATCGGGGTGCTGGCCGGGGCGGCGCTGCGGATCGCCGGCCGACCGGATGCGGCCAACCTGATCTGGGCGGCCGTCACGGTGGCCGCGCTGCTGCCGGCCGCCTGGTCGATGCTGCGCTCGCTGTGGCACCGGCACTTCGGCGTGGACGTGATCGCCGTGCTGGCCCTGGCCGGTGCGCTCGGCGTCGGAGAGTACCTGGCGGGAGCGGTCATCGCCGTGATGCTGGCGACCGGGCGGTCGTTGGAGTCGTACGCGCAGCGCCGGGCGACCCGCGACCTGCGGGCGTTGCTGGCGCGCGCTCCGCGTACCGCCCGTCGGCGGGGGCCCGACGGCGCGATCGAGGTGGTGCCGCTGGACCAGGTGGCGGTGGCGGACCGGTTGCTGGTCGGCCCGGGGGACGTGGTGCCGGTCGACGGGACCGTCGACGAGGCGGCCACGCTGGACGAGTCGGTGGTGACCGGGGAGTCGCGGCTGGTCCAGCGCGCCGCCGGGGAGGCGGTGGCCAGCGGTGTGGTCAACGCTGGCGCTGGGTTCGGCATGCGGGCGACGAAGAACGCGGCGCAGAGCACGTACGCCGGGATCGTTCGATTGGCCCAGGAGGCGACCGCCCGCAAGGCCCCGATGGTGCGGCTGGCCGACCGGTACGCCGCCGCGTTCGTGCCGTTCACGCTGGTCCTGGCCGGGTTGGGCTGGCTGCTCTCCGGCGACGTGGTCCGGGCGGTGGCGGTGCTGGTGGTGGCCACCCCCTGCCCGCTGCTGCTGGCCACCCCGATCGCGATCGTGTCCGGCCTGTCCCGGGTGGCCCGGCGCGGGGTCCTGGTCCGCGACGGTGGCGCGCTGGAGCTGCTCGGCCGGGCACGGACGCTGCTGGTGGACAAGACCGGCACGCTGACCGCCGGCCGTCCGCGCGCCGCCGACACGGTCGTCGCACCGGGTGGTGACCGTGACGAGGTCCTGCGCCTCGCGGCCTCGGTCGAGCAGTTGTCTCCGCACGTGCTGGCCACCGCGCTGGTTCGGCAGGCTCGCGATCGTGGGCTGACACTGACCGAGCCGACTGGCGTCACCGAGGAACCGGGACGGGGAGTCAGCGGCCGGGTCGACGGGCGCCTGGTCCGGGTCGGTCAGTTCACCGGGGAGCTGCCCGAGTGGGCGGACCGGGCGCGGGCCCGCACCGAGCTGGCCGGTTGGTCCGCGGTGTGGGTCAGCGACGAGGGTGGACCGCTCGGCGCGATTCTGCTGGAGGATCCGGTGCGCCCCGACGCTCGCCGGACCGTACGCCGGCTGCGTGCGGCGGGGCTGCGGCGGATCGTGCTGGTCACGGGCGACCAAGCAGCCACCGCCGCGCAGGTCGCGGCGATGGTCGGGGTGGACGACGTGCTTGCCCGCTGCACGCCGCAGGAGAAGGTGGCCCGGGTCCGGGCGGAGGCCGACCGGGCGGTCACCGTGATGGTCGGTGACGGGGTGAACGACGCTCCGGCGCTGGCTGAGGCGCACGTGGGCGTGGCGATGGGTGCGACCGGCGCGAGCGCCTCGGCGGACGTGGCGGACGCGGTGCTCACCGTGGACCGGCTGGACCGGCTCGCCGACGCGGTGGAGATCGCCCGGTACGCCCGGCGGATCGCCGTGCAGAGCGCCACCGTCGGGATGGGCTTGGCGGTGCTGGCGATGGTCGTGGCGGCGGTCGGTCGGCTGCCCCCGGTAGCTGGCGCGTTCCTCCAGGAGGGTATCGACGTGCTGGTGATCCTCAACGCGCTGCGGGCACTGCGCGGAGGGCTGCGCCGGCGCGACGTCCCGCCGCGTACCCGGGAGTTGCTCGCCCACTACGCGGCGGAACACCAGGCGGTCCGCGACGTGCTGGCCGGGTTGCGGGACACCGCGGACCTGGTCGCCACCGACCCGGCTTCGCCGAGGTGCCTGCCGGCGGTACGCGAGACGCACCGCCGGCTGACCGAGCGGGTGCTGCCGCACGAGGCTGCCGAGGAGCGACAGCTGTACCCGGCGCTGGCCGACCCGCTGGGCAGCGGCGAGGCGACCTCGACGATGAGCCGGGCGCACGTGGAGATCCACCGCCAGGTGGACCTGCTCGACGCCCAGCTCGCCCAGACCGCCGACGGCCGGCTACGCCCGGACCAGGTCGCCGACCTGCTGGCCACCCTCTACGGCTTGGACGCGGTGCTCCGCCTGCACCTGGCTCAGGAAGAGGAGGAGTTCTTCTCCCTCGACCCGTCCGACCCGGCGCCCGTGCGCCGGTAACCCCGGCCGGGCCGCTCTGCCCACGGGCGCGGCCCAGGCCGATGGATCTCAGCGTTCCCGGACCACCGCCACCGGGCAGTTGGCGTGCTGGATGAGCTGTTGGCTGACCGAGCCGAGCAGCATCCCGGCCAGCCCGCCCCGGCCCCGGCTGCCGACCACCACCAGCCGCGCGTCGCGACTCGCCTCGATCAGCATCGCCGCCGGGCTGGTCGGGACCAGGTCGACAGTCACGGCCAGATCGGGGAACGTCCGCCGCCACGGCTCCAGCGACTGCTCCACAGCGGCCTGCTCGTCGGGCACACCGGCCGCCCCGCCGGGGCCCGGTGTCCAGGCGTGCAGGACGCGCAGCGGCACCTGGCGTTGCGCCGCCCGTTCGGCCGCGAAGCCGAGCGCCACCAGCGACGGTCCCGAGCCGTCCACACCGACGGCCACCCGGCCGGTCGACGCGTCGACCGGAGCGCTGCCGACCCCGTCCCGGACCACGACGACCGGGCAGTGGGCGTGCGCGGCGACCGATATCGCCGTCGACCCGGCCAGCAGACCACCGAAGCCACCGTGACCCCGGCTGCCGAGCACCAGCATGCCCGCCTCCGCTGAGCGTTCCTGCAACACCAGGGCGGGCGGCCCGTCGTACACCTCGCCGGTGATCCGCAGGCCCGGGTTCGCGGCGGCGGCGTCGGCCGCCGCCTTGCGGACCAGCTCCTCGACCTGCCGGCGGGCGGTGTCGTCCGGCCAGACCCCGGGCGCCACGCCGGGGCCGACCCAGCTGGCCACGGTCAACCACTCGAAGACGTACGCCAGCCGCACCGGTTGGCCGCTGTGCCGCGCCTCCTCCAGCGCCCAGTCGAGAGCCACCGAGGCGTCGGTCGAGCCGTCGTAGCCGACCAGGATCTCCGCGTCGCGCACGTCGTTCTCCTTCAGGGGTTGGTCGGGTCGGTTTCGCGGACCCAGCGCCACTCGGCGACCTGCGGGTCGTCCTCGCCGTACTGGCGGGTGTAGTCGCGGGCAGCCTGTCGGGCATCGACCATCCGTTGGCGCAGGTGCGCGGCCCGGGCGCCCAACCCGGGCACCCGGTCGATGACGTCGATGACCAGGTGGAAGCGGTCCAGGTCGTTGAGCATCACCATGTCGAACGGTGTGGTGGTGGTGCCCTCCTCCTTGTAGCCGCGCACGTGCAGGTTGTCGTGGTTGGTACGCCGGTAGGTGAGTCGGTGGATCAGCCACGGGTAACCGTGGTACGCGAAGATGATCGGCCGGTCCGGGGTGAAGATGGTGTCGAATTCCTTGTCCGGCAGGCCGTGCGGGTGTTCGGTGTCCGGCTGGAGTCGCATCAGGTCGACGACGTTGACCAGTCGCACCTTCAGCTCCGGCAGGTGCTGGCGCAGCAGTTCGGCGGCGGCCAGCGTCTCCAGGGTGGGCACGTCCCCGCAGCAGGCGAGCACCACGTCCGGCTCGCTGCCGTCGTCGTTGCTGGCCCAGTCCCAGATGCCCAGGCCGCGGCGGGTGTGCTGGATCGCCTCGGTCATCGTCAGCCAGTTCGGCGACGGCTGCTTGCCGGCCACCACCACGTTGATGTAGTGCCGGCTGCGTAGGCAGTGGTCCATCGTGGCGAGCAGGGTGTTGGCGTCCGGCGGCAGGTAGACCCGGACCACCTCGGCCTTCTTGTTGACCACGTGGTCGATGAAGCCCGGGTCCTGGTGCGAGAAGCCGTTGTGGTCCTGCCGCCAGACATGGCTGGACAGCAGGTAGTTCAGCGAGGCGAGCGGCTGCCGCCAGGGGATGGCCCGGGTCACCTTCAGCCACTTGGCGTGCTGGTTGAGCATCGAGTCGACGATGTGGATGAACGCCTCGTAGCTGGTGAACACGCCGTGCCGGCCGGTCAGGAGATAACCCTCCAACCAGCCCTGGCACAGGTGCTCGGAGAGCACCTCCATGACCCGGCCGTCGGGCGAGAGGTGGTCGTCGCCGGGCACGGTCGCGGCCACCCACGCCCGGTCGGTCACCTCGAAGGCGGCGCCCAGTCGGTTGGAGGCGACCTCGTCCGGGCCGAACAGTCGGAACGTCTGCGGGTTGGCGCTGATCACGTCGCGGATCCACGGGCCGAGAACGCCGGTCGCGCCGGCCATCGGGGTGCCCGGCTCGGGGACCTCCACGCCGTAGTCGCGGAAGTCGGGCAGGGCCAGGTCACGCAGCACCAGGCCGCCGTTGGTGACCGGGTTGGCGCTCATCCGCCGGTCACCGCGCGGCGGCAGCGTCCGCAGCTCGTCGACCGGTGCGCCGGTGGCGTCGAACAGCTCCTCCGGCCGGTAGCTGCGCAGCCACTGCTCCAGCTCGGCCAGGTGCGCCGGGTTGTCGCGTACGCCCGACAGCGGCACCTGGTGGGCGCGGTAGGTGCCCTCCACCTGGGTGCCGTCGACCTCGGCGGGACCGGTCCAGCCCTTCGGCGTCCGCAGGATGATCATCGGCCAGCGGGGGCGTTCGACGACGCCACCGGAGCGGGCCCGCCGCTGGATCTCGGCGATCTCGTCCAGTGCCCGGTCCATCGTCGCGGCGAGCGTGCCATGCACCTGCGCCGGGTCGTCGCCGGCCACCACGTACGGCTGGTAGCCCGAGCCGCGCATGAGGTCGAGCAGGTCGGCCTCGGGGATCCGGGACAGCACGGTCGGGTTGGCGATCTTGTAGCCGTTGAGGTGCAGGATGGGCAGCACCGCCCCGTCGCGGGCCGGGTTGAGGAACACGTTGGAGAGCCAGCTGCCGGCCAGTGGCCCGGTCTCCGCCTCACCGTCGCCGATCACACAGGCCACCACGAGGTCCGGGTGGTCGAACGCGGCGCCGTAGGCGTGGCTCAGCGCGTACCCCAACTCACCGCCCTCGTGGATCGAACCTGGCACGTCCGCCGCCACGTGGCTGGGGATGCCGCCCGGGAAGGAGAACTGGCGGAACAGCTTGGACATCCCGGCCTCGTCGCGCGCCACGTCGTGGTAGCGCTCGGACCAGGTGCCCTCCAGCCAGGTGTTGGCCACGATGGCCGGGCCGCCGTGGCCGGGGCCGGTGACCAGCATGGCGTTGAGGTCGCGGGCGACGATCACCCGGTTGAGGTGGGCGTAGATCAGGTTGAGGCCGGGGCTGGTGCCCCAGTGGCCGAGCAGCCTCGGCTTGATGTCGTCGACTGTCAACGGCTCCCGCAGCAGCGGGTTGTCCAGCAGGTAGATCTGCCCGACGGTGAGGTAGTTCGCGGCGCGCCAGTAGGCGTCCAGCCGGCGCAGCTCGTCTTCGGTCAGAGGGCTGTGCAGGTCAACAGCGGAGTCCATGCTGCGTAAGCCTCTCGCGAAATCGGGGACGTCGCATCCGGTGTCCCGGGTTGTCCCGGCCACGTCCAGCTTCGTCGCCGCCGAGAGGATGGGGCAGGGCCGTTGGTCCCCGCTGGTGCGGACGTGTGTCCCGCCTGGCGCGATGGAGGCCGGTCCGCGAACGGCCCCACCTCCCCGCGCCGCCACATCTTCCCTGACCGAGGGTAGTCGCGTCGGTGCGTCGACGGGGTCGGATCGGCGCTGCGTGAAGGCCGTCGGGGACGTGGTCCGCTCTGGCCGGACCCGCCCGTGGGCCCACCTCGGCTTTCGCTACGTGGGGTGGCTGGGCCGGGGAGACCAACGACTGTGATCGATTCGAGACTTGTAGATCTATGAATTTTACACAAAGATCATCGATGTAAAGAACTGACGACCGACAACTGACGACGGACCATCGACGGCGTACGTCGAGGCGAGCGTCGGATCCCCTACTTGTCCCAGGTCAGGCAGCGGGTGGGCCTGGAAGTCCGGCGCGATGATCCGTCGAAGTCGACTTCCCGATTCCACCCAGCGCACCATGATCGGACAGAAAGAAGTCCTCCATGTCTCATTCCCATAGTCGATCATGGGTGCACAAAAATAGGCGGCACGGCACCCGTCTCACGGCGTTCTTCCTTGCGTTGGTGCTGGTTGTGGCCGGCTCCACCAATATTGGCGTGACCCAGGCGGCCGCCGCCCCAGCGGATGCCGCGTGCTCCGTGCACGGCTCGTCCTTCGACGTCAAGCCGGTCGAGGCGGATGGTATGGGGCTGCGCGTGGGCTGCGCGCGCGACTCCGGGCAATTCCGGCAGTTGGCCAACAATGACGACGATGTCGTGGCGATCCTGGACTTCAATCCTGTGCAGCGCCCTGAGCAATTTCACGAGCTCCTGCTGCAGAAGGTCGCGGTCTTCCATCGCGACCAGACCCAAGGAGGGCTCTCCCTAGGTGAGTCTTTCGCTCGGCAAGCCCGAGAGAGCGGGATGGGCTACTACTCGGGGCCGACCGACACCACGTTCGGCGGAAGCATCCAGGCTCTCGGCAACAGCATAGTGATCGTGGTGCCGGTAGCGGACATCGGCACTACGGGCTTCTGGGATTCCTTCTGGAAGGCGCTGGTGGCCAGCCTCGTCACGGCGGCAGTATCGATCACGATCGGTGGCATTTGCCTAGCCGCCTTCAATGTGGGGGCTCCGCTCGCTGCACCGTTCTGCCTTTCTCTCGGTGGGGCCATTGGCGGAGGTGTGGGCGGGATAGTGCATGTAGCCCTGAAGCAGGAGCCGTTTGACTTCGACGCTTGGGCTGAGATACTGGCGGCCACAGTGGCTGGCGCTCTCTTGGGCTATGGCGCCGGGAGAGCACTGGAGAAACTCGCCCAGACCACACGGCCGATCATTGCCGAGGCCCAAAAGATCCTGCGAGAATTCGCGGATAAATACATTCCCTGGCGAGCTCCTCTGACTTTCCTTGCTAATGCGTTTACACCGGAGCTCGCCGACATTTTTTTCAACGCGGTCGCGCGGTTGCTCCGGGCCGTCAGCCCATCGACGGAAGGCCAGGTCGGGGCTCTCAGGGTCATGGTGGTCGGCGATTCGATGTCCCAGGGTGCCGAGGGTGACTGGACTTGGCGCTACCGGCTGTGGGACTGGTTCAGAGCTCAGAATGTCGCTGTCAACTTCGTCGGTCCCTACTACGGCACCACGCCCCCTGCGGAAGCAACCGGTCCGACTCCGCCGCGTTTGCAAGGGGTTCCCGCCCCTGGGGAGGGCATTCCTCGCGTCTGGGGGCAGTACGCCGCAGGAGCGCCGGCCTTCGACTCCGACCACTTCGCGGTATGGGGCCGCCAAGCGGCCCAGGTCAAGAACGAAATCCGTACGCAGGTAGCGGAGCACAAGCCCGACCTGCTCCTGGTCGGCCTAGGGTTCAACGACCTGGGCTGGTTTGTCGACAACCCCGACGGGACCATCGCCAGCATGAGGACGCTGGTGAGCGAGGCCCGTGCCGCCAATCCCAACATCAAGTTGGCCCTGGCCAACATCCCTCAGCGCACCCGGCTCGGTGTCAACCCGAACCTTCCAGTCAACACCGACCGCTACAACACACTGCTGGCCACCTCGATCCCGTCGTGGAGCACCAGCCAGTCCCCTGTGGCATTGGTCGACTGGCGGGCGAACTACGCCTGCGGGCCCGACAGCTGTCCGGACGGCTACGACGGGCTGCACCCCAACGCCCGCGGCGAGTTCAAGATCGCCCAGGCGTTCGAACGCACCCTCGTCAACAACTTCCGCATCGGGACCAGCGTGCCCGCCATCCCCAACACCATTCCGGCGCGGCCGACCCCCGTGCCGAGAAACGTCGTCGTCGAGCCCGGCCCCCAGGGCCTCAAGGTGACGTGGGATGCGGTCTTCGGTGCCCACGGATACACCGTTCGGTCCCGTCTTGTCGGCTCCGCGGAGTGGGGCGAGTCCAGGGCGGCGACCAACCGCCACGACACGCTCTCTCCCCACGGCCTGAAGTGGGAATACCAGGTCCGCACCGACAACGGCGACACCGATGACCAGAAATCCGCTTGGACGTCCCCGACGGCGCCCATGGTGGCGAGCCCGACGGCTCCTCCGGGTCCGGCGCAGATCGTCACCCGGGCCACCAGCACCGGCTTCGACATCACCTGGGGCGAAACCGTCGGGGCGGTCGAACGTTACGGGGTCATCTACTGGGACCAGGACGATCCGGGCGCATTCCTCGGTGCCGTCGGAATCAGGGGTCACGCGGCCCATATCGACGGTCTGAAAGTCGGCCACCGTTATCTCGTCTCGGTATCGAGTTGGGACACCAGCGGCGGTGGAGGGGTGCCAAATCCCGGCCGCCCTGTCCTGGTCGGCGGCGGAACCCCCGCGGCGCCGAGCGGCCTGAAGGCCAATGCCCTCGACGCCTCAAGCGTCTATCTCACCTGGAACAAATCCACCGGTGCGGCCGGCTATCGCGTCTGGGTCCGCAACCCCATTGATGGCAGTGAGATGACAGCCAGTGATCAGATCATCATGGAAACGACCTGGGGCGTCGGGTTCCTGATCTACGGTGCCTTGAACTACGAATTCTGCGTCACCGCCGTCAACGGTGCGTTGGAAAGCGGAATGTCCAACTGCGTGAAGCCCGTGGGATCGTCCTGACCGTTGTGCTGTGGCGCGGTCGGGTGACCGCGCCACAGCCATGCGGCCCCGGGTCACGGCCGTTGGTCCGGGGTCGGATGGGCGTCGGGCCCGGTCAGCGGCATCTCGGCCAGACCACGGACGACGACCACCGGGGCCGGGGAGTGGTAGAGCAGGGACTGGGCCACGGCACCCAGCATGGCGCGCCCCGGTTCGTCGCCACGGGCGGCGACCACCGCCACCTGTGCCGAGCGGGACATGTCGATCAGCACCTCGGCGGGATCGCCCCGGACGACGCGGCACTCGGTGGGCACCGAGCCGTGGAGATCGGTGTGCCGGGCGAGCGCCTCGCTGAGCTGCTCGGCGACCGCGTCGGTGTCCTCGTCGTACTCCACCACCCGCAGGGCCAGCAGTCGGGCGTCCCTGCGGGCCGCGCACTCCACGGCCCACTGCAGGGCCAGATGTGAGCTGGGTGAGCCGTCCACGCCGACCAGCACCGGCCCCTGCGGGGGCGGTTCGCGGCGGACGACCATCAGCGGGCAGCCGGCCCGCGCGGCCAACTGCACGGCAGACGTCTCGGCCGGAATGCACTGGCCGCTGCCGGCCATACCGCTGTCGCCGACGGCCAGCAGGAATGCCGTCTCGGACCGCCGGATGAGGGTGGGCAGGAGCGCGCTCTCGACGATCTCAGCGCCAACGGTCAGCCCCGGCTCGGTCTGGTGGGCGAGTTGGGCCGCCTGTGTGATCAGTTGCTCGGCCCGGTCGCGGGGCGCGGCGACGGTGTCCGCCGCGAAGGCTGCATGCCAGTCGAAGGTGTGCAGCAGGTGCAGTGGCCGGCCGTGCCCGGCGGCCTCCTGCGCGGCCTGTGCGACGACCGGAAGGTCGAGGTCCGACCCGAGGCCGACCAGCACCGGTGCGTCGGCGGGTGCGGCCATCCGATATCACCTCCCGGGCGTCGCGCCCGGCACGACCAGCCTGTCCTGACCGAGGCTAGTCGGATGGGTTCGGCGGCGGGGCGGTTCTCGTTACGTCACCGTTGTCCGTCAACCAGGGTTGACAATAGTGGCGCTGTCAACGTATGTTGACGGCATGAGTCAGGCGACAGAACTCGCGGCGGCAGCCGGCAGCACCGACCCCCGGGTCGGGCTGCGCGCCGTCCGCGCGCTGCGCCGGCTGCTCGAGCGGCTCGAGGTGGTCCAGGTGGACAACGCCCGTCGACAGGGCTGGTCCTGGCAGGAGATCGCCGACGCGCTCGAGGTCAGCCGGCAGGCGGTGCACAAGAAGCACGCCGGGCGACCGGCGGTCAACCCATCCTGGGAGGCGTGATGTTCGAACGGTTCACCGACCGGGCGCGCGACGTGGTGCGCCGGGCGCTGGAGGAGGCACGGGTCGAGGGCCAGCGCCCGGTCGGCACCGAGCACCTGCTGCTCGCCCTGCTCGCCGACGAGGCCGGGCTGGCCAGCCGGGTGCTCGCCGACGCGGGCGTGCGCGCCGACGACCTGCGCGAGCGCGTCCGCCGGCACACCGCCACCGGCGGCGCGGGCCTCGGCGACGCGGACGCGGCGGCCCTGCGGGAGATCGGCATCGACCTGGCCGCGATCGTGGCCCGCATCGAGCAGTCCTTCGGCCCGGACGCGCTGCGCGAGGCCGTGCCGGCGCCGCGTCGTCGCTGGGGGCGCAAGCGGTTCCTCGGCGGCCCCTTCTCGCCCCGGTCCAAGAAGGTGCTGGAGCTGTCCCTACGCGAGGCGCTGCGCCTGCGCCACAAGCACATCGGCACCGAGCACATCCTGCTGGGCGTCCTCCGTGAAGGTCACGGGCTGGGCGCGCAGGTGCTCACCGAGTCCGGCGTCGACCTTGACGATCTGTGCCGCCGGGTGGAGAGCGCACTACGGGCGGCGGCCTGACAGGTGGGCTCGCGTTGAAACCTGTCTGTGGCACTTTCGACGCGAGCCCCACGCTGGGTCGCTGAAGATGCCCCGGTGATGCACACTGGCGCCCGTGGATGCTGGACAGGACAGGCGGCCCTCGGGCGGCGACGGCGGGCTGCGCTCCGCCGTGGTGGTCAACCCCGTGAAGGTCGACGATCTCGACGAGTTGCGCCGCACCGTCGACGACGCCCTGGCGGCGGCCGGCTGGCCCGCGCCGCAGTGGTTCGAGACGACAGTCGACGACCCGGGCCGCGGTCAGACCGAGCAGGCCGTCAAGGACGGTGTCGACCTGGTCTTCGCCTGCGGTGGCGACGGCACCGTGATGTCCTGCGTCAGCGGACTGGTCGGCACCGACGTCGCCCTCGCCGTGCTGCCGCAGGGCACCGGCAACCTGCTCGCCGCCAACCTCGGCCTCTCCACCGACCTGGCCGCCGGGTTGCAGGTCGCCGTCGAGCGGGGCCGACGGCTGCTCGACGTCGGCGCGGTCGAGGACAAATACTTCACCGTGATGGCCGGCATGGGCTTCGACGCCCAGATGCTCGAGGCCACCAACGAGACCACCAAGGCCCGCATCGGCTGGCCCGCGTACGTGGTGGGTGCCGCCCGGCACCTGCGGGACCGGCCGATGCGGGTGCAGATCCGCATCGACGACCGTCCGCCGCTGCGGCGCCGGGCCCGCTCGGTTCTGATCGCCAACGTCGGCCGACTCCAGGGCGGTGTTCGCCTGCTCACCGAGGCCGAGCCGGACGACGGCTGGCTGGACGTCGCAGTGCTCACCCCGCGCAGCCTGCGGCACTGGCTCGCGCTCGGCTGGGCGGTGATCCGCCGCAGCGGCCAGGTGCCGCGGATGGAGGTCTACCGCGGTCGGCGTGTCGTGGTCACCAGCAACCGTGCCCAGCCCCGGGAGCTGGACGGCGACCTCATCACTCCGGGCCGGCAGCTGCACGCCGAGGTTCGCCCCCAGGCGCTCTGGCTCTGCGTCCCGCAACCCGAGGACGCCCCCGACCTGGCCGTCGACGCGCAGGGCGCCGGGGAGCGGGGCGAGCAGCTGATCGAGGAAGCGCGCCGTGAGTAGCACCCGGATCGTGCCGGAGACCCGGCTGATGGCCGACGAGGAGCTGTCCGCCGACGACGCCTGGCACACACTGCGTCGCGAGGGCGGCTGGCACCTGCTGCGCGACGCCTTCATCCGCTTCCGCTACGGCGACGGGTTCAGCCACTCCAGGGCCTTCGCGCTGCAGCTGTGCCTCGCCGTGGTGCCCTTCCTGATCGCCCTCACCGGCCTGATCAGCGAGCTGGGTGTCCAGGAGGGCGGCCAGGTTGTCGCCGACACCGTCCTGGCGGTCACCCCCGGCCAGAGCGCGCAGATGGTCGGCGAGCTGCTCGGCGAGGGCGAAAGGGTGGAGGACGCCGGGGAGCTGGCACTCACCCTCGGTCTGCTCACCGGCCTGTTCGCGCTGACCACCACGATGGCCCAGATCGAGCGGGGCGCCAACCGCATCTACGGGGTCGAACGGGACCGCCCGGCGCTGCGGAAATACCTTCGCGCCGCCGTGCTGGCCGTCACCGCCGGTCTGCCCGCGCTCGCCGGCTTCCTGATCCTGGTCGGCGGCGGAGCGATCGGCGACTCGGTACGTGAGCACTACGAGTGGGGTGAGGTCGCCAACGGCGTCTGGAACGTGGTCCGCTTCCCGCTGAGCCTCGCGTTGACCGTCCTCGCCGTTGCCGTGCTGTTCCGGCAGGCGCCACGCCGCAACCAGCCCGGCCTCTCCTGGCTGTTCTTCGGTGCTGGCATCGCCACGGCTCTGTGGTGGCTGGCCAGCCTGCTGCTCGCCGCGTACGTGCGGTTCAGTGACGATTTCGGGCAGACCTACGGTGCGTTGACCGGCATGATGGCGTTGCTGCTCTGGGCCAACCTGACCGGGATGGCCCTCTTCGGTGGGCTGGCCTTCGCCGCCCAGTTGGAGGCGCTGCGCATCGGTGTGCGGGAGCCCGCCCAACCGGACCTGTGGGAGCCCGAGGCGGACCGGGCCGAGCTGGTCGACACGGGGGACATGACCGCGCTTTAGCTGCCCGGCGTGTACGCGTGACGCGGATCGGGTAAAGCGCCTCGCCAGACAACAAGGGAGGTGCGGGGTGACCGCGGTCAAAGAGGTGGCACGGCGTCCGATCGGTCATTTCGCCGAACGGAGCATCGCCGGCCTGGTGGCCGTCACCGGCGCCGGGGTGGCCTTCGGGCTGCTGTTGATGCTCGTCCGGGTGCGGTGGAGCCCTCTGCAGGACGCCGACCACGCCGTCGCCGAATGGTTCAACGGACTCGTCGCCCCGCACCACGCACTCGTCACCGTCCTGCAGGCGGTGACCGACCTGGGCGGCCGACCGATCCTCATCTGGTTGGTCACCATCGCCGTGGTCGGGCTGCTGATCCGGCGCCAGCCCCGACTCGCCGTCTATCTGATCATCACCGGGGTCGGTGGTCTGATCCTCGATCCGTCGCTGAAGACGCTGGTCGGCCGGCTCCGCCCGGTCGTGGACGTGCCGATCGCCAGCGCCCCGGGCAACAGCTTCCCCAGCGGGCACGCGCTCGGCTCGTTCGTCGCGTACGGGGCCCTGCTGCTGGTGTTCCTGCCGGCGATGGCGCCGCGCTGGCGCAAGCCGGTGATCGTCGGGGTCGGCGTGCTGGTGGCGCTGATCGGTCTGACCCGGATCGCGCTGGGCGTGCACTTCATCTCCGACGTGCTGGCCGGCTGGTTGCTCGGCGCCGC
Organism: Micromonospora zamorensis; assembly: GCF_900090275.1. NCBI lineage: Bacteria > Bacillati > Actinomycetota > Actinomycetes > Micromonosporales > Micromonosporaceae > Micromonospora > Micromonospora zamorensis. The sequence continues at coordinate 1,013,089 of NZ_LT607755.1, forward strand.
CTGGCTGGGCGTCACCGCGTACGCCTTCCAGCTGTGGCGGCGCGAGCGCGGGCGACCGGTGCCGCCGTTGAGCGAGGGCTTGGAGCCGGAGGCGGGGCACGACATCGCCGCCGCCCCCGACGAGGAGCACGTGCTGGCCCACCCCCGCTCGGCGGTGGCCGAGCTGCTGGTCGGCTGGGTGCTCGTGTTCGGGGCGTTGTACGGCTTCGGCACGTACGTCAGCTACCACGCCAAGGGCACCTTCTTCGACACCCTCGACACCGACGTGCCGCGCTGGTTCGCCGAGCGGCACACCGACGTGCTGACCGAGGTGAGCTGGTGGTGGAGCAAGTTCGGTGACACCCACGCGATCCTGCTGATCTCGCTGGTGTTCTGCCCGCTGGTGCTGGCGGTGTGGCGGCGCTGGCGGCCGGTGCTGTTCGTGGCGCTGGCGATGGTGGGCGAGCTGACCCTGTTCCTCGCGTCGGCGCGGGCGGTCGACCGGCCCCGCCCGGCCGTGGAGAACCTCGACGGGCAGATGCCCACCTCGTCGTTCCCGTCCGGGCACATCGCGGCCACGATCTGCGTCTGGCTGGCGATCACCCTCATCGTGTTCCCGCGTACCGACCGTTGGTGGCGTTGGATCTTCGTGGCGGTGGCCGTGATCATGCCGGTCGGGGTGGCCACGTCCCGGATGTACCGGGGGATGCACCACCCCACCGACTTCATGGGCGCGATCCTGCTCTCCGCGCTCTGGATCGGGCTGCTCTACCTCGTGGTCCGCCCCAACGCTGACCTGTTGGAAGGCAACCAGCCGGCCATCGAGTCGGAGGACGTGGACACCCTCGACGACGAGCTGGCGCGGGCCGGCCGAGCCGACTGAGCGCCGCCGTGCTGCGGGTGATGACGTGGAACATCCGCACCGGCGGTCGGGATCGTGGCGGCCCCGGCCGGCTGGATCAGGTGGCCCAGGTCGTCAACGAGCAGGCACCTGATGTGCTGGCCCTCCAGGAGTTGCGCGGTTTTGACCGTGACGGGCTGATGGCCACCCTGGCGGCCCGGGTGGGGATGACGCCCCACCTGGCCCGGTCCTGCTTCGGGCAGCCGGTGGCGGTGCTGGTCCGGGCGCCGTACCGGGTCGTCGACGCGGGGTCGCTGCGCCGGCCGTTCCACCACGGCGCGGCCCGCGTCGTGGTGGCCACCTCCGCCGGCCCGTTCACCGTGTTCGGCACCCACCTCTACCCGTATTCGGGGGGACGGCGGCGGATGGAGGTCGACTGGCTGGTCGCCGCGCTGCGGCGTACCCCCGGGCAGTTGGCGCTGATCGCCGGTGACCTCAACTCGCTCGACCCGACTGTCGACCACACCGCTCGCCTGGCCGGCATGCCCGCCCTGTACCGGCGGCGGCACCTGCGCCGGGGCGGTGGCGGCGTGGACACCCGCGCGATCGCCCGGCTGCTCGCCGCCGACCTGGTCGACCTGTGGCCGTCGTGCAACGTCGGAGCACCGGAGGCTGACGGCCGCACCGTTCCGACCCGGTTCGGCGGGGCCGAGTTCGCCGGGATGCGGCTGGACTACCTGCTCGGCACCCGGGCGGTGGCGCAGCGGGCGGGGGAGTGCCGGGTGATCAGGGGCGCGACGGCGGACACCGCCTCGGACCACTATCCGCTGCTGACCACGCTCGACCTCGGCCCGGCCGCAACCGACACCTGAGGCATGGCACGGACCGGTTACCGTGCCCACCGTGACCGACCGTCCCATCGTCCACTCGCCGCTGCCCGGGCCGCCGAGCGAAAACCGTGGCGCACCAACGGCGGTGCGTCCGACACCGTCGACTGTGGACACGGCAGAGCCGGCCGCCGTCGCGCTCCCGCTCGTCGCGGCCGTCGCGCGGGGTGTGGCGCTGGTCGTGGTGCTGCCGGTACGCCTGCTCTGGGAGTTGATCGCGGCTGCCGGCCGGCTGGTGTACCGGAGCCTGCTCAGCCCCGTCGGCCGGTTCCTGCACCGGTGGCTGCTGTCCCCGCTGTCCTGGGCGCTGCACCGACTCCTCTGGGTCCCGCTGGTCTGGTGCGCCCGCAACCTGCTCTGGCTTCCGTCGCGCTGGGTGGCCCTGACCCTCGTCTGGCTCCCACTGGTCTGGCTGGGGCGGGGCCTCGCGTGGGCGGCCCGCACCCTGATCTGGCAACCGCTTGTGTGGATGGCGTACGGCATCGCCTGGGTTGCCGGCACGCTGGTCTGGGCGCCGCTGGTCTGGCTTGTCGAACGACTGGTCCTGCCGCCGCTGCGCTGGCTGGGCGCGGCTCTCACCCCCGTCGGACGGCTGCTGTGGCGGGGCGTCGGCGTGCTCGCCGGGGCGGTGCGCGCCGCGCTCGTCGGGTTGGTCCGGGGGACCTGGTGGGTCGTCGTGGGCTTCGGCCGGCTGGTCGTCGCCGCGGTGGTCGGCGCGTGGCGGGCGGCCGGCCGGGTGCTGCGGCTGCTCCACCGCCTGCTGCTGCGCCCGCTCGGGCGTGGGCTGCGCTGGGTGTGGCGGCACACAGTGCTCCCGCTGGTGCGGGGTGTCCGGTGGGTCTGGTCGGTGACTGTCGTGCCGGTGGCGCACGGGCTCGGGGTGGCCTGGCGGGCCACCGTCGTACCGGCGGCCCGGTGGACCCGCCGCGCGGTGCTCGACCCGGCCCGGTTGGCCTACCGGGAGGTGCTCAGCGCCCTGGGCCTGCGCCGCTGACCCTCACGCGCCGAGCGACGCCGCTGACAGTGGCAGCGCCGAGGCGCAGACGCCTCAGAGCACCAGGTTGAGCAGGACGGTGAGCACCACCGAGGCGAGGATCGAGAAGAGGATCATCAGGAGGCAGCCGATGCCACCACCGAGCGGGCGGATCTCCACGTTGCCGAAGCGCATGAGCGTCACCTGTCCAGGAGTGCGGGATGAGGGGTGAGCAGGCGGCGGCACGCGTCCGCCACCTGCGTCGGGGCCGTCGTGACCACGTTGTGCGCGGCGCCGGGGACGACCACCAGGTCGGCGTCCGGCACCAGCCGGGCGGCCTCGTCCCGCCACGGCGCCGGTACGACCGGGTCGCGCGCACCGGTCACGACGAGAGTGGGCGCGGTGACGCGGACGAGGTCCGCCTCGATCGCGTTGTGCACCGAGTGCGACAGCGTCGCGAAGACCCGCCAGGGCCGGGCGTTCCAGACGTCCCGGACCAGGATCGGCGCCTGCAACGGCGCTTCGCGCAGGCAGTCCACCAGCCACCGGCCGAACAGGGCCGTGCGGGACCGCGCGGACGGGTCACTGGTCGGTCCGGCCAACACCAGAGCGCGTACCGCGTCCGGGTGGTTCGCTGCGAGCGCGGCGGCCACCTCCGCGCCGAACGAGTGACCGAGCAGGCAGACCGGCGGCAACCGGTACGCGGCCAGCCAGGCGGCCACGTGCTCGGCGTGAGCGACCACGTCGTACGCGCCCCGCGGGTGCTCGCTCAGCCCGAAGCCGGGCAGGTCCGGCACGTACACCGGGTGGGTGGGGGAGAGCGCGACGGCCAGCGCGGTGAGGTACCGGTGCGAGACCGCCAGGCCGTGCAGCAGCACCACGGGAGGTGCCCCGGTGCCCGGGTCGGCCCCGCGCCGGGTGTGGGTGCGCAGTCCGTCGACGAGCCGCCACTCGCTGGTCAGCCCGGCGGCCGACCGGGGAGCGGCCATGGCGAGCCGCAGCTCGGCCGGGCCGAACCGGCCGGCGGGCGTGAGACGGGTCGACTCCTCCGACTCACCGGTCGGGTTCACAGCTCGCGCAACCGGGGCAGCAGTTGCTCCTGCGCCCAGTCGAGGAACATGGGCTGGGTCTCCCCACCGACCTGGATGATCGCCACGTGCGTGAAGCCGGCGTCGACGAACTTGCGGAACGCCTCCACGTGCGCGTTGACGTCCGGGCCGCAGGGGACGCCCTCGGCGACGTCCTCCTCCCGGACGAACTGGGTGGCGGCGGCGAAGGAGTCCGGCCCGGGCAGGTCGGCGTTGACCTTCCAACCCATCCCGAACCAGCGGAACTGGTCGTGCACGATCTTGCGACACTCCGCCTCGTCGGGGCCGTAGCAGATGGCCACCTGCCCGTAGCGGGGCTGACCGGCGCCGCCGGCGTCGTCGTACATCTCGATGATGTGCCGGTCGGGTTCGGTGGAGATGATGCCGTTGCCGTACTCGGCGGCCAGCGTCGCGGACTGTCGACCGGAGGCGGCAACGGCCATCGGCACCGGCCGCTCCGGCCGGTCCCAGATGTAGGCGTCGGGCACGTCGAAGTGGTTGCCGGAGAAGGTCAGCGTCTCCCCGTTGAGCAACGGCCGGATGATCTGCAACGCCTCCTCGAACATCTCGTGGCGTTGCTGCACGTGCGGCCACCCGCCGACCACGTGCTCGTTCAGGTTCTCGCCCGCACCGAGGCCGAGGGTGAACCGGCCGTCGGAGAGCGCGCCGATCGTGCTGGCCTTCTGCGCCACGACGGCCGGGTGGTAGCGGCGGATCGGGCAGGTCACGAAGGACATCAGCTCCGCGCGGGAGGTGGCGTGGGCGACCGCGCCGAGCACCGACCAGGCGTACGGCGAGTGGCCCTGCGAATCCAGCCAGGGGTAGTAGTGGTCGGACATCACGAGCTGGTCGAAGCCGGCGGCCTCGGCGCGTACCGCGTGGTCCACCAGTTGCTTGGGACCGGCCTGCTCGCCCATCAGGGTGTAACCGACGCTGACCATCCTGTATCCCCTTTCACCGACGGATCGTTCCCGGGATACCCAGGTCGGCGGCCGTCAACCCTCCCGTCCGGTTCGACGCCGGTGCTGCTTGACGGATCGCGGCGACCTGCCTACCGTCGCTCTTAACCGGTTAAGAGCCGGCTGTGGCGCACATCCTGTGGTGGGGATGATCGCCCCGTGACGGCCCGCGTTCGCGTGGGCCGTTGCGGCTGTCTGGGCTCGGAGCCTGCCAACTGAACCGGTTGCGGTGGTCAAGCCATCGTCCTACGCTGATGCCTGCGCGCCGGGATCCGGGCGCGGCTGCCGGGCTGCAGCCGCCTTCCCCTGTCACGTCCCACCCCTGTCGGGCACCGGGGGTCCTCCCTGAGGAAGGCCATGAAGACTCGACTCTCCGCCGTCGCGGCGGCCCTGCTCGCGTTGCTCGTCGCCGTGCTGGCATTCGGCCAGCCGGCGCACGCCGCGGCTGGTTTCTCCGTCGCGAACGGCAGGTTGTACGACGCCAACGGCACCGAATTCGTCATGCGCGGCGTCAACCACGCCCACACCTGGTATCCGCAGCAGACCAGCTCGTTCGCCGACGTCAAGGCGCTCGGCGCGAACACCGTGCGGGTGGTGCTCTCCAGCGGCGACCGGTGGACGCGCAACACCAACGCCGACGTCGCCAACGTCATCTCGACGTGCAAGGGCAACCGGCTGATCTGCGTGCTGGAGGTGCACGACACCACCGGGTACGGCGAACAGAGCGGCGCCATCACTCTCGACCGCGCGGTCGACTACTGGCTCAGTCTCGCCGACGTCCTCGCCGGCCAGGAACGATTCGTCATCGTCAACATCGGCAACGAGCCGTACGGCAATCAGAACTACGCTTCCTGGGCCACCGACAACGCCAACGCGATCAAGCGCCTGCGTGCCGGTGGGCTGACCCACACGATCATGGTGGACGCCCCGAACTGGGGACAGGACTGGTCGTTCACCATGCGCGACAACGCCGCGTCGGTCTTCGCTGCGGACCCGGCCCGCAACACCGTCTTCTCCATCCACATGTACGGGGTCTTCGACACCGCCGCGGAGATCAGCGACTATCTGGGCCGTTTCCGTTCGGCGGGGCTGCCCATCGTGGTCGGTGAGTTCGGCTTCAACCACTCTGACGGTGACCCGGACGAGGACACCATCCTCGCCTACAGCCAGGCGAACGGGATCGGCTGGCTCGGTTGGTCGTGGAGTGGCAACGGCGGCGGCGTGGAATATCTCGACCTGGCCACCTCGTTCAACCCGGCCAACCTGACCACGTGGGGTCAGCGGCTCTTCAACGGCGCCAACGGCATCCGGCAGACGGCCCGGGAGGCCAGCGTCTTCAGCAGTTTGCCGCCGACCACCCCGCCGCCCACGACGCCTCCGCCGACCACACCGCCCCCGACCACACCTCCACCTGCGGGTGGCTGCACGGCGACCTACACGGTGACCGGCCAGTGGCAGGGCGGCTTCCAGGGTGAGGTGCGGGTGACCGCCGGCAGCGCCGCGATCACGGGCTGGACCACCCGGTGGACGTTCGCCAACGGCCAGAGCGTCAGCCAGACCTGGAGCGCGACAGTGACCAGCAGCGGGGCCACCGTGACCGCCCGCAACGTGGACTACAACGGCCGACTGGCCGCCGGTGCCAGCACCACCTTCGGATTCATCGGCGGCTGGACTGGCACCAACAGTCTGCCGGCGGTGAGCTGCACCGCCAGCTGACCAGGCACCACGCATCGGTGGCCGGGTCCCGCGCGGACCCGGCCACCGATGCCTACCGCAGAGGCGTACGTATAGCTCATGATGGATGGATCTCGCAAGACGCCGGGCTGTGGGATTCTCCACATTGATGGGGGACAGTGGCTCACGAGATTGATCCCTAAGGTGAGCCTGCGGTTGCTTTCCGGTAACCGCTCAGCCCGCAGGGGCCACGGGGGTCCTTCATGTACGACTGTGCACAGTCGTGCCCACGATCGACGGGCGCGACCCGCTTCACCACGCCCGGAGCCAGCGCGCCGCTCTCAGGAGCAGGCCAGTGAGCGCGGCACGGCGTGTCCTTGCCGCGCTCCGACGCTCGTCGTCACTGACACCGGTGCGCGCCGCGCAGCGTCCCTGCCTTCTGATCCAGGAAGGATCATTAGTGTCATCGTCTTATCGACGGCGAGCAGCCCAGGCAGGCCTGCTCGCGGCAACCCTGGTGGCGGGGCTTCTCCAGGCCTCATCCGCTCAGGCCGTTACCGGAGGAACGCCCGTCACCGACGGGTCGTTCGGCTTCGTCGCCAAGGTCGACGTCGGGTCGCTGGAACGCTCGTGCAGCGGTTCGCTGGTCGACCCCTGGTGGGTGCTCACCGCCAAGAGTTGCTTCAGCTTCAACGGTCAGGCCGTGGTCGCGGGCAAGCCGACCAAGCCGACGACGGTCACCGTCGGGCGCCCCAACCTCACCGCGTCCACGGGGGCGGTCGTTCCGGCCTTCCGGATCGTGCCGCACCCCGATCGTGACCTCGTCCTGGTGCGGATGGCCCGCCGGGTCGACGTGACCCCGGTGGCACTGGGGGCCGCACCGAAGGTCGGCGAGCAGCTCACCGGTGCCGGCTTCGGTCGTACCGCCAGTGCCTGGGTTCCCGATCAGTTGCACAGTGGCTCGTTCGGTGTCCAGACGGTCGGGGCGTCCACCCTCAACATCCTGGGGAGCGGGCAGACCGGAATCTGCCGCGGCGACCTCGGCGGCCCCACCGTTCGTGTGGTGAGCGGCAAGCCGCAGCTCGTCGGCGTGCACTACAGCTCATGGCAGGGTGGGTGCTTCGCCGAGACGGAGACTCGCCGCGACGCGGTCGACAGCCGGGTCGACGACCTCGCGCCGTGGTTCGCCGCGACGATGCCGCAGGGCGTGGCGACCGACGTCTACGAGGACCTCAACTTCCTGTACACGTTCGACCCGGGGCAGGCCGCCCCGACCACCTTCCCGGCGACCTCGACCGGCGGGTTCGCCGACCCGATCGGCTCGTGGAAGAGCACCGAGACGAGGTACAACCGGGACCGGATCAAGGTGTTCAACGACGACTTCGACGGCGACGGCATCAAGGACGTCGTGGCGTTGTCGACCGCTGCCGATGGCAGCTTCGCCATCGACACGTTCATCACCCAGGCGGACGGCAAGTACGGCGCGCCGCTCCGTTCCTGGACGGCCGCTGCCGGCTGGGGTCATCTCGGTGCCATGAAGATGGCCTCTGGCGACTTCAACGGTGACGGCCGGGCCGACCTGACCGCCTTCTACGGTTACAAGTCCGGCACCGGCGACGAGGCGTGGATCAACTGGATCGCCCGACCGGACGGCGGCTTCGACGCCCCGAGCACGGTGTGGCAGGAGTCCACCTTCGGCACCTGGGGGTTCACCTCGGTCTTCGCCGGCGACGTCAACGGGGACGGCCGGGCCGACGCCTCGCTCTTCTACCGCTACAGCAACGGGGCGATGTCGATCTTCACCTGGCCGGGTCAGGCAGACGGCAAGTTCGGCACCCCGTACACCTCCTGGTCCACCCCAGCGGACAAGCCGTTCGCCGTACTCTCCGAGATGAAGGTGATGGACGGCGACTTCAACGGCGACGGTCGCGGTGACGTGGCGGTCCTCAAGTATCGCGGTTTCAGCAGCACCAGCCTGCACACCTTCACGGCCAAGGCGGACGGGAACTTCAACGCGCCCGTGGATTCCTGGTCGTCGACCGACTTCGGTCACTTCGCCAGCATGAAGCTGGCCGCCGGTGACTACAACGGCGACAAGCGCGACGACCTGGCCGTCCTCTACAAGTACGCCGATGAGGGCCTCAGCATGAACACCCTCACCTCGACCACGAGTGGCGGCTTCAACGCGCCGTTCGGATCGTGGCTGAACCGGCCGCGCACCTTCGGCTGGTGGGTGAACATGAGGTTCGACGGCGAGTGATCGCCTCTGCCTGATGACGGTCCCCCCGCCTCTCCGATGGGAGGCGGGGGGACCTACCCGTCGTGTGGCGGGTCAGTGCTCCCCGGTCAGGTTCACGATGACCACCCCGGCGATGATCAACGCGATGCCGGCGAGCTTGGCCAGCCCGACCGGCTCGTCCAGGAACACCGCCCCGATCGCCACGATGGTCGCGGTGCCCAAACCCGACCAGAGGGCGTACGCGACGCCCACCGGGATCTCCTTGACGGCCTGGGCCAGCAGGAGAAACGCCAACAGGTAACCGGTGACGCAACCCAGAGTCGGCCAGAGGCGGCTGAACCCGGCGGTGCTCTTGAGCAGACTGGTCGCCAGCACCTCGGCGAGGATGGCAACCCCCAGCAATACGTACGCCATGCGTCCCCAGTTCTGACTGCTCGGCCGAAGTCGTCGGTGGTCAGGCTAACGCCGGCGGGCGGGCGGCACCGGTGCCAGGACGGCGCCTGGTCCTTTCGGGCACGAGTCATCCGGCCTCTATGGAGCTGATGTCGTAGACGATTCACGGCCTCCGCGCGGCGCGACTGGTGCGGGTTCGGCCGCGAGCCGGGCCGCTCGCATGGTGAGGTAGCGCTGCTCGGGCAGGCTGCTCGTCCGCGCGGCGGCGGCCCGGTAGTCGACGATCGCCTGCTCGCGGTGACCGGCCATCTCGTGCAGGTGGGCGCGGGCGGCGGGCAGCCGGTGGTGCCCGGCCAACCGGGGGTCGTCGGCCAGGGCGTCGAGGGCGGCGAGACCCGCTGCCGGCCCGTGCACCATCGCCGTTGCCACGGCCCGGTTGAGTGCCACCACCGGGCTGCCGACGAGCCGTTCCAGCACCTCGTAGAGCGCCAGGATCTGCGGCCAGTCGGTCTGCTCGGTGCTCGTTGCCTCGTCGTGCAGGGCGGCGATGGCGGCCTGCACCTGGTACGGGCCGACCGGCCCACGCGGCAACGCCCGGGTCACGAGGGCGACGCCCTCGGCGATCGCCGTCGCGTCCCAGCGGCTGCGGTCCTGGTCGGCCAGTGAGATCAGCTCGCCGGAGGGACCGGTCCGTGCCGGGCCGCGCGCCTCGGTGAGCAGCATCAACGCCAGTAGGCCGGCCGACTCGCTGTCGTCGGGCAGCAACGCGTGCAGTGCGCGGGTCAGCCGGATCGCCTCGGCCGCGAGGTCGATCCGGCGCAGGTCCGGGCCGGTGGTGCTGGTGTGCCCCTCGGTGAAGACCAGGTAGAGCACCTGCCGTACGGCCGCCAGCCGGTCGGACCGCTCCTCCGGCTCGGGCATCCGGAACGACAGCCCGGACGCGCGGATGCGCTGCTTGGCACGGCTGATCCGCTGGGCCATGGTCGCCTCGGGCACCAGGAACGCGCGGGCGATCTCGGCGGTGCTCAGACCGCCGACGGCGCGCAGGGTCAGCGCCACGGCCGACGTCGGGGCGAGCGCCGGGTGGCAGCAGAGGAAGAGCAGGACCAGGGTGTCGTCCCGCTCGGCGGTCAATTCGTCGTCCGCGGCGGGTGCGTACCGCTGGTCGTCCGGGTCCCGGCGGGCGACCAGGTCCTCCCGTCGGCGCCGGGCCTGCTCGCCCCGGATCAGCTCGATCATCCGGCGGTAACCGACCTGGATCAGCCACCCGCGTGGATTCGCCGGCAGCCCATCGACCGGCCACTGGGTTGCGGCGGCCAGCAGTGCCTCCTGCACCGCGTCCTCGGCGGTGGCGAAGTCACCGAAACGACGGGCGAGCACGCCGAGGACCTGCGGCGCCAGCTCGCGCAGCAGGTCCTCGACGCGGGGATCGGTGGCCAGCGTTCACAGCTCCTGCGGTGGGGCGGACATCACCGGGTGCACCTCGATCGGCATGTTCAGCGGCCGTCCGCCGGGGCCGGGCGCGGTGGAGATGTGCGCGGCCAGCTCCACCGCCCGCTGCGGGCTGTCGCAGTCCACGATCCAGAAGCCGGCGAGGAACTCCTTCGTCTCGGCGAACGGCCCCTCGGTGACCACCGGCGCGCCGCCCTCCCCGGCGCGGACGATCCGGGCCTGCTGCGGGCCGCCGAGGCCCTGCCCGTCGACCCACTCCCCGGCGGCGGTGAGCTTCTCGTTGACCTCGCCCATGAACGCGATGTGCGCCTGGACCTCCGCCGGGGTCCAGGTGTCGATGCTCGGGAAGTCGGTCCCGGCGGCGCTGAACTGCATCAGCAGCATGTACTTCATGGTTTGCTCCTCACAGCTGTGCACCGTCCTCGGTGCTCTCACCCTGAGGTAGAAGCAGCCAGAGCCGTTCTCGACACCCCGCCCGAAGAATCTCCAGAATCTTTTCAGTCGACGGCGTCGACCTCCAGCACCAGGCTCTGCTCCGGGTGCAGCGCGGGCAGTTGGACACCCATCCGGGCCAGTGCCGCCCCGCTCAGGACGACGCCGCCCGCGAGCCGGCCCGGTGCGGACCGGTCGATGGCCGCCGGCGCTGGCACGTCGGATGCCGGCCGCACCCGGTAACGGCGGTCCGGGTCCAGGCCCGGCAGCCGGACCGGGCCGGGGTACGGCGTCGCGGAGGTGGCCAGCCGCGCCACCGCGTACACGGCTCGGGTGCCGTCGTGCTCGATGACGCCGTGCGCCCAGACGGCCGGGTCTGGGTGGTCGACCCGGACCACCCGGCCAGCGTGCAGCAGCGGGCGCAGCCGCTTGTGCAGTGCCACCCAGGCAGCCAGTTCGGTCTGCTCGTCGGTGCTGATCGAGGCGATGTCCCACTCGATGCCGTGGTGGCCGAAGAGCGCGGTGGCCGCCCGGAATCCGAGGTCGTGCACGCGGTTGGTGGTGTGCGAGCGTTGCGGGCCGATGTGCGTGCCGATCAGCTCCGGCGGCAGCAGCAGGCCCGTCCAGCGCTGGATGCTGAGCCGTTCCAGGGCGTCGTTGCAGTCGCTGGCCCAGACCCGGTCGGTGCGCGCCAGGATGGCCAGGTCCACCCGCGCCCCGCCGGACGAACAGCTCTCGATCTCCAGATCCGGGTGGAGGCTGCGCAGCTCGTCGAAGAGCCGGTAGACCGCAAGGGTCTGCCCGTGCACCCCCGGGTGGCCGTGGTGCCCAGCCTCGGTGAGGTCCCGGTTCTGGTCCCACTTGAGATAGCTGATGCCGGGGTGTTCGGTGAGCAGCGCGTGGAGCCGATCCCGCACGTGGTCGTACGCCTCCGGGCGGCCCAGGTCGAGCACCTGCTGGTTGCGCCAGGACGGCGGCAGCCGCCCCGGTACGGCCAACACCCAGTCGGGGTGCGCGCGGAACAGGTCGGAGTCGGGGTTGACCATCTCCGGCTCCACCCAGAGACCGAACTGAAGGCCCCGACCGGTCACGTGGTCGATCAGCGGTTGCAGGCCGTCGGGCCAGACGCCCTCGTCGACGTACCAGTCGCCGAGGCCGGCGGTGTCGTCGCGCCGACCGCGGAACCAACCGTCGTCGAGCACGAACCGCTCCACGCCGATCTGCGCGGCCCGGTCGGCGAGGGCCCGCAGACGGTCCAGGTCGTGGTCGAAGTAGACCGCCTCCCAGACGTTGAGGGTCACCGGGCGGGGGGAGCGCGGGTGCCCGGGCCGGGCCCGCAGGTGCGTGTGCAGCACGTCGCTGAGCCCGTCCAGCCCGATGTCGGACCAGACCGCGTAGAGCAACGGAGACTCGTACGACTCGCCGGGGCCGAGCCGGATCTCACCGGGGGTGAGCAGCTCGCCGCCACCGAGGGTCGACTCGCCGGTGGGCCGGCGCTCGGCGAAGGTGACGTGGTCGCCGCTCCACGCGGTGTGCACCCCCCACACCTCGCCGTGGCCGAAGCCGAACCCGGCGGTGCCCGCCACCAGCAGCAGTGTGGCGTCGTGACCGGTGCGACCGTGTCGACCCTCGCGCACCCAGGCGCCCTGCTGCCACCGGTGCCGCTGCGGGGACCGCTCCCGGCACCATCGGCCGGTCAGGTCGAGCAGCTCGGTGGCGACCGCCGGCACCGGCAGCACCGGGGTCAGCTCCCGTAGCTCGTAGGCCGTGTCGCCGTCGTTGCGCAGCCGGTGCCGAACGGTCAGCAGGCCGTGCGGGTCGAGCATGATCTCGCTGGTCAGGGTCAGCCCGGCGGCCGGGTCCGACGCCCGCACGGTCAGCAGCGCCGCTCCGGGCCCGTCGTTGCGCACGTCCAACCCGTCGAGGCGGAAGGAGGTGGACCAGTCCCGTCCGTCGCGGTGCCCGGCCAGCCCCGGGCGGCCACTCCAGCCCGCACTCGCTTCCGGCAGCAGCGACAGCACGGGCGGCTCGTCGAAGCTGCTCGGCACCACCGGCGGCACTGTCGCGTCCACGAGCTCGCGCAGGCCGTCGTCGTCGAGGTCGCCGACGTCGCCGCCCCAGTGCACGACCCGGGGCAGCCCCGGGCCGCGCGCGTCGAGCACCAGGCTGGTCCGCGCGCGGCGCAGGTGCAGGATCGTCATCCCTTCGAGGCTCCCAAGGTCAGGCCCCGGACGAAGTGCCGCTGGAGCATAAAGAAGATCACCAGGGTGGGGATCGCGACGAGCACGCTGCCCGCCGAGACCAGGTTGTTGTCGGTGAAGAACTCGCCGCGCAGGTTGTTCAGCGAGCTGGTCACCGGGAACTTGTCGCCGGTGCGCATCAGGACGGTGGCCCAGAAGAACTCGTTGTAGATCCAGGTCACCTCAAGGGTCGCCAGCGCGGCCAGGGCCGGTCGGCACAGCGGCATGGTGACCTGCCAGTACTGCCGCCAGATGCTCGCCCCGTCGACCATCGCCGCCTCGTACAGGTCGCGCGGTAGCGCCTTCATGTAGTTGCTGAGCACGAAGACGCAGAATCCACACTGGAAGGCGACGTTGATCAGGATCAGGCCCCAGTAGCTGTCGTACAGCAGCTCCGAGTCGCTCATGAACTCCGGCAGTGGCACCTCGGTGAACACCCGGAACAGTGGGATGAGCAGCGCCTGCTGGGGCAGCAGGTTGGCCGCGGTGAACACCCCGAGCAGCACGATGTTGAGCTTCCAACTGAACCGGGCGATCACGAACGCCACGCAGGAGGCGAGGAAGAGGGTCAGCAGCACGGCTGGCACGGTGATGTAGACCGAGTTGAGGAAGTGCTGGCCGAACTCCGCCGTCTGCCATGCGGTGACGTAGTTGTCGAAGGTCCAGCCGCCGAACGAGACGTAGCCGTTGGCGGCGGTGTAGTCGTACGAGCGCAGCGAGGTCAGCACCGCCCAGGCGATCGGGAAGAGCCAGACCAGCGCGACGACGATGAGGAAGCCGTGCAGCAACAGCCGCAGCGGGGTCAGCTTGCGGCGGCGCGCCGGCGCCTCGGGCTCGCCCTCGGTGGGCCGGGTGACGGTCGCGGTGCTCATTCCCGGTTCTCCCTCATCACGGTCGCCAGGTAGATGGTGATGAAGACCAGCGAGACGATCAGCATGATCGTCGCCAGCGCCGAGCCGAACCCGATCCGGCTCGCCTCACCCACCACGTTCTGGGTGACCAGCGCCGAGATCAGCTCCAACCCGTTGCGGCCCTTGTTGACCACCCAGACCAGGTCGAACGCGCGCAGCGACTCGATCACCGTCACCACCAGCACGATGATGTTGATCGGCCGCAGCACCGGGAAGACGACCCGGAAGAAGGTGCGGCTCTCCGAGGCGCCGTCGACCGCCGCGGCCTCCCGCAACGACGGGTCGACGCCCTTCAGCCCGGCCAGGTAGAGCAGCATGATGTACCCGACGTGCCGCCAGCCGGAGGCGACCATGACCGCCCAGATGTTGACGCTGGAGTCGCCGTACCAGTCGACGTTGCTGCCGAACACCGCGTTGATTAGGCCCTGGTCGCGGGAGTACAGCAGCTGCCAGACGAAGCCGATGAGCGCCAGCGAGAGCACCACCGGCAGGTAGAGCGCGGTCTGGTAGAAGCGGCTGCCTTTCAGCTCCTTGTCGAGCAGGACGGCCAGGAACATGCCGAACGGGGTGGCGATCACGAACAGGACCGCCAACCACAGCAGGTTGTGCTGGACCGCCGGCACGAACGGCGGATAGTTGTTCACCACGTCGCTGTAGTTGCGGGCGCCGATGAACTCGATTTCGTTGAGGGGGCCGATGCCGTCCCAGTTGGTGCCGGAGAGCAGCACGGTGGCCGCCGCCGGCAGCCAGACGAACCCGGTGACGAGCAGCAGCGGGACGAGCACCATCAGCGTGATGACCACGCGGTCGGTGCGGGACAGGAGCCGTAGCCGCCGACGACGGCCACGACCACCCGTGGAGGTGGTCGCGGCCGGCGGCGGCACGGCGCGATCCGCTTGGATCAGGGGCAGGTCGGACACGATGTCCTCCCCTTTCCGCCGTCAGTCAGTGAAGATCGACTTTTTCTGGTTCTCGATGGACGAGGTGAGCCCGCTGATGTCCTTGGGGTTCTTGATGAACTGCTGGATCGCCGGGATGATCACCGTCGAGGCGAAGTCCGGCCGGGTGTCGCGGTCGAGGAACTGGGCGATCTCGGTGGCCGAGCCGACCAGCTCGGCGGCCTTCTTCTGCAAGGCGGTGTAGCCGCTGACGTCGGCGCTGCTGTTGGCGACGAGGGTGGCCGGGTCGTTCTTCACCGTGATGTTCGCGGCGTCCTTGCCGCCCACGTACTCCAGCAGCTTCCTGGCGTTGGCCTCGTTCTTGGGCTTGCGGGCCATCATGTAGCCGTCGATCGGCGCGTCCAGCGCCTTGGCCCCGATCGCCGGGTCGATCTCCGGGAAGGTGAAGAAGTCGAGGTCGCTCTGCTCCTCGTTGCTGAACTGCTGGCCGACGAAGAGGCCGAGCAGGTACATGCCGCTCTTCTTCTGCTGAAGCGACTGCGCCGCCTCCTGCCAGGTGCGGCCGAGGCTGTCCGGCTGGTGCAGGGGGAGCAGACCGGCCCAGGTGTCGAAGACCTTCTTGACCTTGTCGGAGGTCCAGGCCTCCTTGCCGGCCATCAGGTCGATGTGGAACTGGTAGCCGTTGATCCGCAGGTTGAGGATGTCGAAGGTGCCCATCGCCGGCCAGCCGTCCTTGTCGGCGAACGCGATCGGGGTGAGGCCGTCCCTCTTCATCTGCGCGCTGAGCGCGGTGAGCTGGTCCAGGGTCGTGGGCACCTGGTAGCCGTACTGCTGCCACACCGACTTGCGGTAGAACATCGCCCACGGGTAGTACGACGAGGGCACGAAGTACTGCTTGTCGTCGTCCCCCGTGGACGCCTTCTTGAAGGCGTCGGAGAAGCCGGAGAGCTTGCCCCACACGTCGCTGATGTCGCTGGCCAGGCCCTTGGCGGCGAAGAAGCGCATCCGGTATCCGGCGAACCACATGTAGACGTCGTCCGGCTTGCCCTGCAGGTAGTTGTTGATGTTCTCCTGGTACGTGTTGTGGTCGACCGTGTTGATCGCTGGCGTGATGCCGGACGCGGTCTTGAACCCGTCCATGACCTTGGCGGTGACGTCCTTGGGCTTCGGGTCGGACTGGTTCGAGCCGACTGACACGTCCTTCGAGTCCGACCCGGAACCGGAGTCGTCGCCGCAGCCGGCGAGCAGGCCGGTGCCGAGCAGCGCACCGGTGCCGGCAGCGCCGGCCAGCAGTGAGCGTCGGTTGAGGCCGGCGACCGAGGGTGGTACGAGCCGAGCCAGGTACTCGGCTTGGGATTGGGGACGGGACATCTGTGCCTCCTGCGGGTGAAGAGGTGCTACGCCCAAGCGTCATCAGGGTGGTGAAGGCAGAGCGGCCGTCGTGGTCAGCGATCGGGATTCACCGAGAACCCACATTGACGAACACGAACGGCCATTGGGGGCTCAAAGTACCGCTCCGAGGGGCGCTGTCAAGAGGGCGTTCCGCCTCCGCTAACCCAGTTGTGACATGGCTGTTACGAGGTAAACGTTGGAAAAAAATCCATGTTGGAACCTGTTGACTTGCGTGTCCGGGCCGGTGCACCCTCAGCTCTCATGCGGCGATGGCAGGGTGACGGCATCTATTTCGGCGGCGACTACAACCCCGAGCAGTGGCCCCGGCAGACCTGGTCCGAGGACATCGAGCTGATGCGCCGGGCCGGGGTCAACCTGGTCTCGGTCGGCATCTTCTCCTGGGCCCTGCTGGAGCCCACACCGGGCCGGTTCGAGTTCGGATGGTTGGACCGGGTGCTGGACCTGCTGCACGACGGCGGCATCCAGGTCGACCTCGCCACCGCCACCGCCAGCCCACCGCCGTGGCTGGCTCGCGCGCACCCGGAGACGTTGCCCCGCCGCGCCGACGGCGCGATCCTCTGGCCCGGCGGACGACAGGCGTACTGCCCCAGCTCAGCGGTGTTCCGGGAGCGGTCGCTGGAGCTGGTGCGAGCGGTCGCCGGCCGGTACGCCGAGCACCCGGCCGTGGTGATGTGGCACGTCTCCAACGAGTTGGGCTGCCACAACGTGCACTGCTACTGCGACGTCAGCGCCGAGGCGTTCCGCGGCTGGCTGCGGGCGCGCTACGGCGACCTGGACCAGCTCAACGACGCCTGGGGCACCGCGTTCTGGAGCCAGCGCTACGGCGACTGGGCCGAGATCAACCCGCCGCGTACCGCGCCGACCTTCGCCAACCCCACGCAGCAACTCGACTTCCTGCGCTTCTCCTCCGACGAGCAGCGCGCCCAGCTCCGCGCCGAACGGGAGGTGCTGCGGACGTTGGTCCAGCAGCCGGTCACCACCAACTTCATGATCGGCATGGGCGTCAAGCACATGGACTACCACTCGTGGGCCGACGACGTGGACCTCGTCTCCAACGACCACTACCTGACCGCAGCCGACCCGCAGGGACATCTCGGGCTGGCGCTCGCCGCCGACCACACCCGGGGCGTCGCCGGCGGTGACCCGTGGCTGCTCATGGAGCACTCCACCAGCGCGGTCAACTGGCAGCCGCGCAACGTGGCCAAACTTCCCGGACAGCTGCGCCGCAACAGCCTGGCGCACGTCGCCCGGGGCGCGGACGGCGTGCTGTTCTTCCAGTGGCGCGCCTCCCGGGCCGGCGCCGAGAAGTTCCACTCCGCGCTGGTGCCGCACGCCGGGCCGGACACCAAGGTGTTCCGCGAGGTCTGCCAGCTCGGCGCGGACCTGAAGGCGCTGGCCGAGGTGCGCGGCAGTCGGGTGGACGCCGAGGTGGCGGTCCTGTTCGACTGGGACGCGTGGTGGGCGGTCGAGTTGGATTCACACCCCAGCGCCGACGTCACCTACGCCGACCGGCTGGGCGCCCTCCACGGGGCGCTGTGGCGGGCCGGCGTGACCGCCGACATCGTGCACCCGTCGGCGGACCTCAGCGGCTACCGACTGGTCCTGGCACCGACCCTCTACCTGGTGCGGGACGCCGACGTCGAGGCGCTGCACCGCTACGTCGAGGGCGGTGGCACCGCCGCCGTCACCTACTTCAGCGGCATCGTCGACGCGAACGACCACATCCGGCTGGGCGGTTACCCGGGCGCGTTCCGTGAGCTGCTCGGCGTACGGACCGAGGAGTTCTTCCCGCTGCGGGAGGGCGAACAGGTCCGGCTCGACGACGGGAGCACCGCGGACGTGTGGACCGAGTGGCTGCACCCCGAGGGCGCCGAGGTGCTGGCGTCGTACACCGATGGGCCCTTGCCGGGTGTGCCGGCGCTGACCCGCCACCGGGTCGGCGACGGCGCCGCCTGGTATGTCGGCACCCGGCTGGACGAGCCGGCCACCGACCGGTTGGTCGCCCGACTCGTCGACGAGGCAGGTGTCCGCCCGGCCGCGTCGGCGCCGTCCGGTGTGGAGGTTGTCCGTCGACGCGACGGCGACCGGAGCTGGCTGTTCGTCATCAACCACACCGATGCCGAGGTGCGGCTCCCGGTGCGCGGCACGGAGTTGCTGACCGGGGCGCACTGCGCCGGTGAGCTGACCCTGCCGGCCGGTGAGGTGGCGGTCGTCCGGGAGGATCGGGCCGACGACCCGGCCTGACCCCGGCGACAGCCACGGCACGAAGGAGGTTCCCCAGATGCTCGCCCAGCAGCGGCAGACCGCCATCCTCGATCTGATCCGCCAACGCGGCGGCGTGCGGGTCAGCCACCTGGTCAGCCGGTTCGGTGTCTCCGACATGACGATCCGGCGCGACCTGGAGGTGCTGGCCGAGCGCGGTCTGGTGGACAAGGTGCACGGCGGGGCGACGCTCGCCGGGCCGGGTTCGGCCGAGGAGCCAGGCTTCGCGGCGAAGTCGATCCGCCAGCAGGCGGAGAAGCGGGCCATCGCCGAGCGCGCGGCAAGAATGGTGGAGCCGGGGATGGCCATCGCGCTCTCCGCCGGCACCACCACCGCCGCGCTGGCCACCCTGCTCTCCGACGTACGCGGGCTGACCGTGGTGACCAACTCCATCCCGGTGGCCGACGCGCTCTACCAGAACCCGCGCGCGGACCAGACCGTCGTGTTGACCGGTGGCATCCGCACCCCGTCGGACGCGTTGACCGGGCCGGTGGCCGAGGCGGCGATCAGCGCGCTCAACGTCGACCTGCTCTTCCTCGGTGTGCACGGGCTCAGCCCCCGCACCGGACTCACCACGCCGAACCTGCTGGAGGCCGGTGTCAACCGCTGCCTGATCGGCGCGGCGCGTCGGCTCGTGGTGCTCGCCGACCACACCAAGTGGGAGATCATCGGTATCGCCACCATCGCCCCGCTGGAGGCCGCCGACGTGCTGATCACCGACCGTGGCCTGCCGGCGGAGGCGCGTGCCGCGATCGGCGAGCAGGTCGGTGAGCTGGTGATCGTGGAACCCGACTAGGCCGCGCGCAGGCAGGGTCGTCCGGGCATCGGACGTCGCGAGGGGCCCGCGCTTCACAGCCACCTCACAGGGGTGCTGGATAGGGTGCCGTTCGAGTCAACGTCCGACTCCAGCCTGGAGCGGTCGGCGTCGCACAGGAGTTTCGATGGTCTTCAAGAAGATGTTGAGCGCGTTCGGTGTCGGCGGTCCCAGTGTGGACACCGTGCTGACCAACCCCAACACCCGGCCCGGCCTGACCCTCGACGGGCAGGTCAACCTCGTCGGCGGCGACGCCGAGGCAGCCATCGAGCAGGTGGTCATCGGGCTGGTCACCCGGGTCGAGGTCGAAGGACACGACACCGAGTACGCGGGCACGATGGAGTTCCACCGGATGGCGGTCAGCGGAGCGCTCAAGCTCGCCCCGAAGCAGCAGCTCTCCATCCCGTTCCAACTGCCGGTGCCGTGGGAGACCCCGATCACCGATGTGTACGGCCAGCGCCTGCACGGGATGACGATGGGCCTGCGCACCGAGCTGGCGATCGCCCGCGCCGTCGACAAGAGCGACCTGGACCAGGTGGCCGTGCACCCCTTGCCGGTGCACGAGCGGATCCTGGAGGCGTTCCAGCGGCTCGGCTTCCGGTTCAAGCACGCCGACCTGGAGCGGGGCCACATCCGTGGTGTCCAGCAGACGTTGCCGTTCTACCAGGAGATCGAGTTCTTTGCCTCCCCGCAGTACGCGAGCACGATCAGGGAGGCCGAGCTGACCTTCGTGACCAGTCAGCGCGGCGTGGAGGTCATCCTGGAGTGCGACAAGCGCGGCGGTTTCCTCAGCGCCGGGCACGACGCCTTCGGCCGCTACCAGGTGTCGCACACCGACGCCGACCGGGTGGACTGGGCGCAGGTCGTCGACGGCTGGCTGCGCGAGACCACCTCCCGCTACGGCAGCCTCCGCTCCCAGTACGGCCCTAGCCACGGTCACAGCCGGGGGCACGGGATGGGCGGCATGGTGGCCGGTGCGGCCCTCGGCGTCGCGGGCGGCATGATCGCCGGCGAGATGATCGAGGATGCGTTCGAGGGTGACTTCGGCGGCGACTTCGGCGGCGACGAGTAGTCGTCCAGACACGACGATGGCCTCCGGGAAGTACTCCCGGAGGCCATCGTGCGCTGTGCTCGCGCTACCCGCTTAGTGGCGGGCCTTGCGCTCCTCGCTGCTGCGCCAGTTGCTGCCGGCCTTGGCCAGGCCCCGGCTACCGAGGTAGCCGAGCGTCAGCAGGGTGATCAGGAACCAGGCGTTGTCGGCCCGGAAGATGTCCACCCCGGCGGAGTTCTTTCCGACGACCTGCGACGCGCCCAGTACGGCGGCCACCGCGATCAGGTAGATCCAGAACTCGGTGGTCTTGAACGCCTGCTTGGTCTCCGTACCAGGTGCCTGCATGTCGTTGCGACGTCCGTCGCGCATGGCCGGCATCTGCTGGGTGGGCATGTCCCGCATCGAGGCGGGGTTCTGCGGGTCGTTCATCGGCCGGTTCATCGGCCGGGTGGAAGCAGCCTGCGTGCTCATCTGGTCCTCCTCAGGATGCGATGAGTCGTACCTGCATTCCCTCGCCCCGCTACCGCGTTTCGGCCACGGCACGGTTCGCTTTCGTGGCGGGGACAACCCCCGACTACCCGAGGCCCGGGAGCAGGTAACACCGATCGCCGGCCGGAAAATCCGGCCGGCGATCAGGTAGGACGGCGGGTCAGCGCAGGCCGTTGCGGATCGCGACGCTCACCAACAGGTCCGGGTCGTCGGTGATGATGCCGTCGACACCCAGGTCGATCACCCGCTGCATGACCGCGGCGTCATCAACGGTGTACGGGATCACCTTCAGGCCGTCCCGCGTCTGAAGGGTCCGGACGTCCGGTCCGTGGAAGTACGCCGGGTTCTCCCGCAGGTACCAGTCCGCCGAGGCGACAGTGCCCTGCTTGGGGTCGTGCACCTGCCAGTTGGCCGAGACCGTGCCCGCACCGGCGGCCAGGGTCAGCTTGCCCAGGTCCTGGTGCTTCCACCAGTCCAGTCCACCGGTCCACGGGCTCTTCACCGACGGGTTCCCGTACACCGCCTGCAACGAGCACTCGTCGGCGAGGGACGTGCACTCGGCCGGGCCGTACTGCCAGACCAGCGCGACCGTACCGATCCGCCGGTCGAGCTGCCGCGCGTACGTGATGGTGCGCCAGTCGAACGACTGGATGGTGGCCCGGTTGGTGAAGCCGGCGAGCTGGATGGCGTCGACGAGCTTGCGGGTGAAGCTGCGGTACGGCTCGGTGTCGTTCACCACCGGGCTGATCTTCGTTTCGATGTTCATTCCGATGTCGGTGCGACCACTCGCCTTCACCAGGGCGAAGACCTCGTCCAGGGTCGGGATCCGGGCACCCGGTGCGGGCACCTGCGCGGGCAGTTCGGGCAGCGTCCTCGTGCCGCAGTCGACGGTCTTGAGCTGCGCCAGGGTCAGTTCGTGCACCGGCTTGCCGACGTACGGGAATTTCCGGTCTCCCGGGCGCACCGGGGCGGTGTCGACGCAGTGCGACCCGTTGACGGTGCGGTCGTGCAGCACCACGAGCCTGCCGTCGGCGGTCACGCCGGTGTCCAATTCCAGCGTGGAGATGGCCCGGTTGGACAACGCGTTCGAGAAGGCCGGCAGGGTGTTCTCCGGACGGGTGGCCCGACCGCCCCGGTGCGCCTGGATGTCGAACGGCGCCGTGTACGCCTTCGGCAGCCGGTAGCCGCGCTGCGCCAGCAGGCCACGCAACCGGTCCGGGTAGTCGGTGATCATGCCGTCCACGCCGTCGTCGATCAGCTTCGCCATGGTCGGCACGTCGTCGACGGTCCACGGGATCACCTTGATCCCGTAGCGGTGCGCCTGGGCGACCATCTCCCTGGTGACGTACGGCTGGTAGCCGGGGTCGGTGACAGTGCCGTTCTGCGGGAAGCCGTGCACCGGTGAGAAGGCGCTCGCGCCGAAGCTGCGGATCGCCCTGATCGGGTCGCCGCCGAAGTCGTCGATGTCCAGCCCGCCCAGCCACGGCGAGGCGCCCGGCTGTCCGGTCTGGAGGAAGTCGTAGTTGGTCAGGGCGACCAGCGGCAACTTCGGTTCGACCTGGCGCATGCGCATCAACGCGCCCCAGTCGAAGCTCTGGATGGTGACCTGCTTGAGCAGCCCGGCGGCGCGGATCTCGGCTGCGGTGACCCGGACGAACTGGTCGCGGGGCGCGGTCTCGGTCGGCGCGCCCGCCTCCACCTTGGTCTCGACGTTGAGCTTCACGTCCTTCGCCCGATAGCGGTTGACGAGCGCGAAGACCTCACGTAGCAACGGCATCCGGGCACCCGGGACGGCGAGCTGGCCGGGCTTGTCCGGCAGGCTCTTCGAGCCGCAGTCCAGCGAGCGCACCTGGGCCACGGTGAGCGTGTTGACGTACTTCCCGACGTACGGGAACTCCGGGTCGCCGGGCGTCACCGCGGCGGTGTCGACGCACTTGGCGCCACTGATCTTCCGGTCGTGGGTGACGACGGCCTGACCGTCCTCGGTGATCTGCACGTCCAGTTCGAGGGTGGTCACCCCGAGCTGGAGGGCGTTGCCGAAGGAGGCGAGGGTGTTCTCCACCCGCAGCCCGAGGCCGCCCCGGTGGGCCTGCACGTCGAATGTCCGGTCCGGGCGCGGTTTCGCCTGGGCGGGCACCGCGAACCCGGTCGTCACCGTCGCGGCCACCAGGGCCGCGACGGCGGTACGGCGTACTGTGCGCACGCTGTCATCCCCTCTGCCGGCGGGCATCTCCCACCGGTCGCCGGACAGCATGGACATCTCGGACTGCGGGCAGGCGGCCAGTGGACGGCGCGACGGTGAACCGCCGTGGACGACCTCCCGGTCACGCCGGGTTTGGTCGGCGGGTGGCCGGGCAAGCAGTCAGTTCCACAGCTTCTGCGAGGTGATGATCGTGCGTGAGGACGACATGCGGCAGGACGCCGCCCGCCAGGCCGAGGATCGGATCGCCGGAGGCGTGTACGGCAAGGGAGCCGTCGAAGAGGTGACGGTGCCCCGCACCGATGTGCTGAGCGAGATTCAGCGCGACGACCCGCTCGACCCGGCGCACGAACGGATCGATCCGCAGGTGCTGCGCGACGGCGGCCCGGTCGGCGGGCAGGGCGCGGTGACCACCACCGGTGGCACCGCCGGTCCGGCGAGCGTACGCAGGGTGGCCCGGCAGCCGGAGCGACACCCGGGCAAGGTCGCCCCGACCACGACCGGCGACGCCACCACCGGCGGTCTGAGCACCCCGATGGGCGGGAGCACCAGCGACCAGTCCACGTCCGCGACCGGACCCGCCAAGTCCACCCAGGATCACGCCGGCGACTAGAGCGGAACCCCGCCGTGATCATGAGGTTGGCGTGGCTGTCGGAGATCACAGTCCACGCCAACCTCATGATCGACGCAGGGGTTGGCCGGGAGGCCGTGGGGGATCAGCTTGTGGGGCGCAGGATGCCCAGGCGTTGGGTGGCTCGGGTGAGCGCGACGTACAGGTCGCTGCGCCCACGCGGCGACTCGGCCACCATCCGGTCCGGGTCGACGACCAGCACCGAGTCGAACTCCAACCCCTTGGCCTGCGCCACGGTCAGCACCACGACCCGGCTCTCCAGCTCGGGGTGCTCGCCCACGGCGGCCTCCGGCAGGGCTGCGGTCACTGCCGCACCCAACTCACCCACCCGGCCGGCCGGCACCAGCACGCCGAGCCGACCCTCGGTCAACCGGGCCGCCTCGCGGGCGGCTTCGGCGACCAGCTCCGCCGCCAACCGCTCGTCGGGCACCGCGCGGTCCCACGGGGGTACGCCGCTCTCCCGCACCGAACGCGGCGGACGCAGCGCCGGGTCGATCTCCGCCAGCACCTCGGCGGCGACCGCCATGATCTCGGCAGGGGTGCGGTAGCTGACCGTCAACTCGGTCAGCCGCCACCGCTGGGCGACGTACGGGGCGAGGGCGTCCGCCCAGGAGGGCGTGCCGCTGAGCGCGCCGGTCTGTGCGACGTCCCCGACGATCGTCATCGACCGGCTCGGGCAGCGGCGCATCAGCAGCCGCCACGCCATTGGCGAGAGCTCCTGTGCCTCGTCCACGATGACGTGGCCGAACGCCCAGGTCCGGTCGGCGGCGGCCCGCTGCGCGGTGGTGAGGCGGTCGGCCTCCTCCTGCCGCTCCAGCAGCCGGTCCGCGTCGATCAGGTCGGTGACGCCGAGGATCTCACCGCCCTCGGCCTCGTCCTCGACGTCGATTGAGCGGGAACCTCGGGCGATCTCCAGCACGCCCTCGGCGTACTCCCGTTCCATCATCCGGATGCGGTCCCGCCGGGCGGCGGCGGCCCGCTCGTCCTCGCCGAGCAGCTCGGCGGCCTCGTCGAGCAGCGGCACGTCGGCCGGCGTCCACCCACCGGGCTCCCGCCGCAGCAGCTCCCGCTCGTCCTCGGTCAGCATCGGCGTGGCGGCGGCGATGCGCTCCGGGTCGGCGTACAGGTCGGCGAGCAGCCGCTGCGGGGTGAGTACCGGCCACAGCCGGTCCAGGGCTGCCTGGATCTCCGTCTCCTCGCGCAGCTCGCGGCGGATCTCGGCCCGGTCCGCCTCGTCGAGCAGGTTGTCCCCGCCCAGCGGGTCGGCGCCGATCCGCTCGGCCACCTGGTCGGCGATGGCGTGCACGATCTCCACGTCGAACAGCGCGCGGGCCAGGTTGTGCGGGCGGTCGATGCGACGTACCCGGTCCCGGGCGGCCCGCACGATCTCCGGGTCGAGGGTCAGCGTCTCCCGCTCGACCTCGATCTCCAGCGGCTCGTCCGGCACCCACTGCCGGTCCCGCACGGCCAGCGCCAGGACCTCGGCGAGCACCGCCCGGCCCTTCAGCGCCGCGGTCTCGGCCGGTTCGGTCCGTTGGGCGCTCACGCCCGGGAAGAGATCAGCCTGGGTACGCAGCAGCACGCCGGTCTCCGCCAGCGTCGGCAGCACCTGGGAGATGTAGCGCAGGAAGGTCGCGTTCGGGCCGACCAGCAGCACGCCCCGGCTGGAGAGTTCGCGTCGGTGGGTGTAGAGCAGGTAGGCCGCCCGGTGCAACGCGACAGCGGTCTTGCCGGTGCCGGGGCCGCCCTGGACCACCATGACGCCCGGCAGCTCCGCGCGGATGATCTGGTCCTGTTCGGCCTGGATGGTCTCGACGATGTCGCGCATCCGGCCGGTCCGGCCCGCGTTGAGCGCGGCGAGCAGGGACGCCTCGCCGGTCAGCTCCTCGTGGCCGCCGGGTGCGGCGGTGTCGATGTCGAGCACCTCGTCGTTCAGGCCGGTGACCTTGCGCTGCCGGGTGCGCAGGTGCCGGCGCCGGCGTACGCCCTGCGGGTTGGCGGCGGTGGCGAGGTAGAACGGGCGCGCTGCCGGAGCCCGCCAGTCCATCAGCAGCGGGTCGTAGTCACCGCTGGTGTCGAAGATGCCGATCCGGCCGATGTAGCGGCGGGAGTCGTCGTCACCGTCGAGGCGGCCAAAGCAGAGCCCATTCTCCACGGCGGAGAACTGCTCGACCTGATCGGCGTACATCGCTACCGAGCTGTCGCGCTGCGAGCGGTCCTGGAGGGTGCCGCCGGTGTTGCGCAGCTCGGCGGTGAGCCGGTGGGCGGCCTGCTCACGCAGCCCGTCCAGCCGGTCGTAGAGCATCGAGACGTACTCCTGCTCGCGACCGATCTCGTCGTCGAGCGGCAATTCGCCGGAACCGCCGGAGTGCCTTGACAAGCCGTCTCCCTAAAGATTAGAATCCTTTGCAGGAACGGCTTTTAGCCGTTCTTTTTTGTGTCCTCGAACTGTTGAAGATAGCGCGTTGCGTCGGCTCTCACCAAGCCGGACGGGTCGGCGCGCCGGTGATCGCGAGGTGGCGGCGGATGATCCTGCGGACCGGGCAACGGGTGGTCTTCATCGGGGACAGCATCACCGATTGTGGTCGACGCGACGTCGCCGCGCCCTACGGCAGCGGATACGTGAGCCTCGTGCGCGCCTTGGTCGACGCACGGCACCCCGAGTTGGAGTTGGAGTGGGTCAACCGGGGTGTGGGCGGCGACACGGTGCGGGACCTGGCCGCCCGGTGGGACGACGACGCCATCGGCGAGCGCCCCGACTGGCTCGCGGTGCTGATCGGCATCAACGACATCTGGCGGCACTACGGTGACCGGCCGGATGAGGCAGTCGGCATCGAGGAGTACGAGCGCACCCTGCGTGACCTGCTTCGACGGGCGGTTGCCGCCACCGGCTGCCGACTGATCCTCGGTGACCCGTTCTTCATCGAGGCGGACCGGAGCGTCCCGCAACGCGCAGACACGGACCGGTACGCGGCGGTCGTGGCGGGGCTGGCCACCGAGTTCGACGCGGTGCACGTGGCCAACCAGGCGGCGTTCGACCGGGTGCTGGCGGTGAGCCCGTCGACGCGCTGGGCCGACGACCGGGTCCACCCGCACCTGCCCGGCCACGCGGTCCTCGCCGACGCCTACCTCACCGCACTCGGCGTGACCTCCGCCCGCTGACCGGGCGTCCACCGCAGCGAAGCGCCGGGCCGACCGTCAGGTCGACCCGGCGCGAACACCGTGTGGATCAGCCGCGCGCGGCCTGGTAGAGCCGCTCCGGGGTGACGGCTCCGGCGAGCACCCGGCCGTCATCGGTGAGCAGCACGCTGAACAGCTTGCTGCTGAAGAGCCGACCGCTGCCCCAGTCACCGCTGACCGCCGGCAGCCCACCGAGCAGCTTCGACATGTCCACGTCCGGCGAGCCGGCCGGTGGCGTAGCCGGCTTCGCGGAGGTCTTGGGGCCGTCTTCGAGCCCGTCGAGGCGGCCGACCAGCACGGTCGTCCAGCCGGAGCCCACCGTACGCACCTGCGGGTCACCCGAGGGTGCGACGTGGCCAGGCTTGCCGGCACCCGGGCCGGCGGCCGGCCGCTCCGCCTTCTCCTCGGTGACCGTCACACCGGGCGGCGGGTTGAACGTGAACTGGTCGGCGTCCGGGCGGCGGTAGTCGACCTGGGTGAAGGCCATCTCGAACGCCGGCCGGTCGCTGCCCTTCGCGAGCACCTCGAAGCGCAGCGGCACGTGCTGCTTGGCGTCGATGGCGATCCGCACCTGGTGCACCAGTGAGTCCTTGTCGCGCGGCTGGAGCACCAACTCGTAGGCGTCCTGGCCGGCGACCGTGGCCGACCGGCCGACGCTGACCTCGGTGCTCGGGTCGATCGCGCCCAACGCCAGGTCGGCGGCCTGCTGCGGGGTGGCCGGCATGGTCGCCGCCGCGTCGGGGACCGGCTTTCCGGCGTCGCCGCCCAGTGTGAGGTGCTTGGCGGTGTTGCTGCGACTCTGCCAGGTCCAGACGTCCCGGCCGTTGCGGATCACGTCCTGCTCGCCCAGGGTGTCCAACAGCGCGACCCGCTGCTGATCCGGGCCGGAATACCAGACCCGCAGGGTGTGCGTGCCGGTCAGCATGGTGGTCAGCTCGTTGCCGGAGACCAGCCCGACGAGAGGCGGCAGGCCGAGATCGGCGCGCTGCACGACGGTCCCGGACAGCCCTTCCAGCCGGGAGGTCTGCAGATCGACCAGAAGCTGGGCCGCGGTACGCGGTGGCAGGCTCGGCTCCGCCTCGGCGGCGAACGTGCCGATCGCCGCGCCCCCGCCGATGACGGCGACGGCAGCAGTGGCCGGGACCAGCCAACGAAGGACGGGACGGCTTCTCAGAACGGACATGGTGACACCTCCTCCGCACATCCTCCCCCCTGTGCGCTGTGAGTGTGCTGAGGACGGCGGACCAGCACGTTTGACCCGGGTGGCACCCTTGGACCGTGCGCTTGCTGGTGGTGGAGGACGAAGCCCGGTTGGCGGCCGCCCTGCAACGCGGCCTACAGGCGGAGGGGTTCGCGGTGGATGTGGCAGGGACCGGTCCGGCCGGCCTGGACGCGGCCCGCCACGGCGGGTACGACGCGATGATCCTCGACGTGATGCTGCCCGGCCTCTCCGGCTACGAGCTGGTCCGGCGGCTGCGGGCCGAGCAGCACTGGTTGCCGGTGCTGATGCTCTCCGCCAAGGACGGCGAGTACGACCAGGCCGACGGCCTCGACTGCGGGGCCGACGACTATCTGACCAAACCCTTCTCGTACGTGGTGCTGCTGGCCCGGTTGCGGGCGCTGCTGCGCCGTGGCGCGCCGGAACGCCCGGCGGTGCTGGCGGTCGGTGACCTGCGACTGGATCCGGCCCGCCGACGGGTGACCCGGGCCGACGACGAGGTGACCCTGACCGCGCGGGAGTTCGCGCTGCTGGACTACCTGATGCGCCGGCCCGGCCAGGTCGTCTCCAAGACCGAGCTGCTGGACCACGTCTGGGACGCGAGCGTGGAGACCGCGCCGAACGCCGTCGAGGTGTATGTCGGTTACCTGCGCCGCAAGCTCGGCCGCGACCGGCTGGAGACGGTCCGGGGCGCCGGTTACCGGCTGGCGACGTGACCAGCGACGCCCCGGTGGGTGCCCGCCGGGGGTGGCTCGGTTGGATGCCGGTGCTCGGGCTGCGGGGGCGGCTCATGGCGCTCGGAGTCTTCGGCCTCACCATCGGGCTCGCCCTGGGCGGGGTGGTGCTGCTCGGCGCGCTCGGCTTCGTGCTCCAGCGGACGGTCGACACCGAGGCGTTCCGGACCGCCGACGCGGTCGCCCTGCTCGCCGCCGAGGACGCGCTGCCCGACCCGCTGCCGGTGGCCGGTGGCCAGGTGCGCGTCCAGGTCGTCGACGCGCAGGGGCGGATCAGGGCCGCCTCGATCGACGCCGACCGGCTGGTGCCGATGGTCCGCCCGGAGCGGCTGGACCGGGACCGCCGCCAGCGCCTGGACGTGCCGGCCGAGCGGGTCGGGCTCGCCGGTCCGGTCCGGGTGGTCACCGTTCCCGCCGGCACCGCGGCCGACCCGCTCACCGTGCTGGTCGCCCGCTCGATGGCCGACGTGCGGCACAGCGCGCACGTCGTCCGGACCATCCTGCTGGTGGCGTTCCCCCTGTTGGTGGCCGTGCTGGCCGCCGTGGCGTGGCGGGTGGTGGGCGCGACCCTGCGCCCGGTCGAGGCGCTCCGCCGAGGCGCCGAGGAGATCACCGGGCGGGCCGGCGCCGGCCGGTTGCCGGTGCCCGCGTCGGCCGACGAGATCCACCGGTTGGCGGTCACCCTCAACGGCATGCTGGACCGGCTGGAATCGGCCCGGATCCGCCAGCGGGCGTTCGTCTCCGACGCCGCACACGAGCTGCGCAGTCCGTTGACCAACATCCGGACCGAGCTGGAGGTGGCCCAGCGTCTCGCCGACCGGACGGACTGGACGGCCGTCACCACCAACCTGCTCACCGACACCGAGCGACTGAGCCGGCTGGTCGACGACCTCCTGCTGCTGGCCCGCCTGGACGAAGCGCCACCGACCCGGGGCGTCGGCCCGGTGGAGTTGGGCGCGCTGCTGGCCGAGGTCGCCGCCCGTTACCCGTCGCCGCCGGTTCGGTTGACGCCGCCGCCGGGCCCGCTCTGGACGACCGGCAACGCCGACGAGTTGCGGCGCGTGCTGGCCAACCTGGTCGACAACGCGGTCCGGCACGCGTACGGCAGTGTGGTGCTCGCCGCCGAGGCGGCGTCGACGGACGGGCGTGGCTCCGGGGCGTACCACCTGGTGACGGTGACCGACGACGGCCCGGGGATCCCGGTCGCGGACCGGGAGCGGGTCTTTGATCGGTTTACCCGGCTGGATGACGGACGGGCCCGCGACGACGGGGGCGCCGGCCTGGGGCTGGCCATCGTCCGGGAGTTGGTGCGACGTGCGGGCGGCAGCATCAGCCTGACCGACGCGCCGGAGCAGTGCGGGCTGCGAGTGTGTCTGCTGCTGCCGGCGTTTCCGGGCGAGGACGGCCCTGGGCCACAGATTGACGGTCCGTGACGGCGAGCCTGCCCCCACCCACCCACAGATCACCCCTTTGCTCTGCACCCGCGGATGCGACAGCTACGTAGCGTGATACTTCGCCGATGCCTGTCGAAGCGGCTGCCGCGACGTCTCCGCTGCTCGTCCGCGGTGGTGCATCGAGGTAAGCAGAGCAAAGGCGAGGTGGGATGTGTGGCTGGGCGCGCCGGAGGTAACGCAATGTCACGGCAGGCTTGTCAGTGGGCAAGCCACGGTGAGTGAGGTCGGCAGGGCGGGGCCGGCGGGGCTTGGCCGGCGCGGGTGTGGTCGGCTGGGCGTGCCGGGCGGGTCAGCGGCGGCGGGTGCAGACCTGCTCTGAGCTGGCGACGGTGTCGGTGGACCAGACGACGGCGACCGTGAAGCACCAGTCGTTGGTGCGGTTGAGCGCGTAGATGACGTAGCTGGTGGTGCCGGCGGGCAGGGTCGCGAAGACGTTGCGGTCCTGGCCGGTCCGGCCACCCGCGATGACCACCGGGCCCTCGCTGCCGGCAGGGTAGGTCCAGTTCAGCGCGATGCTGTCCCGGCTGTCGCGCAGCGTCACCGCGCCGGGCGGGCTGCCGGGCGGTGCCGCGGGGCCAGCCGACGGCGGCGGGGTGCCGGTGGAGGCGGGCGCGGTGCTGGCCGGTGAGGCGGTGCTGGCCTGTGAGGTGGCGCTGGGGGAGCCGCTCGCCGGGGGCGGGGCCGGCTCGTCGTCGCCGTCGACCTGGGCCACCCCGGCGATCACGGCGGCGGCGCCGAGCAGGACCACGACCACGCCAGCCACCAGCACCGGCACCAGCCGCTTGCGCTGCGCCGACGGCACCCGGTGCACGGGCACCGGCAGCAGCCGGGACGGTGTGTACGGCTCAAGTGGCGCGTACGGGTCGGACGGCTCGTACGGGTCGGACGGCGGGTGCGCGTCGGCCCGGCGCAGCCTGTACACCCCGGACTGCTCCTCCGTGCCGCCGGCCAGCCCGACCACGGACGGGGGCACCGGGGTGTCGGTGGTGTACGACGAGGATTCGCCCGTCGGCTCGGGTGGCCATCTGGTGCCCGCCGGCCCGACCGGTTCGTCGGCAGGCACCCGGGGGTTCGGAACGGATCCGCCGCCCGCCGCCCCGGTGTGGTGCGGGGGAGGCGCGGGCGGGTCGTAGTCGGAGTCGCCCGGGTCGTCGCGGTGCGGAGGGACACGAGCTGCCGGCACCACCGGGGTGTCCCGGGCCGTGGGCGGGGCCTCGGCGCAGGCATGGTCGGGGTTGGCCGCCGCCCGGGCCAGCGTCGCCACCTGTGCCGCCAGCGGGTCGTCGGCGGGCAGGTGCTGCCGGCACAGCTCGCGGGCCAGCGCCAGGTTGTCGTGCGCCTCGGCGAACTGCCCGCAGTCCCGCTGCATCGCCCCGAGCCGCGCCAGCATCTTGATGCCGCTGGGGTGCCCGTCGCCGTACACCTCGCGGTGCAGCTCCCAGGCATCCTGGAGCCGGTCACGGGCCACCGTGCACTGCCCGCGGGCGTACTCGACGGTGGCCAGGTCGGCGTGCGCCGCGAGCACCCGCAGCGACTCCGGACCGTCCTGTGCGGTCAGCTCGATGATGACTTCCTGGTAGAGCCGGGCGGCCCTCGAATGGCTGCCGACCCGGTGCAGCACTGCGGCCAGGGTCGCCGCGGCGGCCACGGTGCGCGGGTCGGAGCGGCCGTGCAGTCGGGTGGTGGCCGCGTACGCGAACGCGGCCCACCCCCGGGCCGAGTGCGGCTCACCGAGAGCCACCAGCACCCGCGCCTGGAGGCTGGCCGCCTCGGCCAGCTCGCCGGTGGCGTTGGCCGGGCGGGGGTCGGCGTCGGTGAGCGCGTCGGAGAGCAACTGCTGCGCGCCGGCCAGATCACCGGCCGACACGAGGTGGTGCGCCTGATCAGTCAGTTCGCCGAAGCCGGAAGACACGCCCCATCGTGCTCATCCGACGACGGTAAGTACAAGACCCGCGCCGGTGTCGATTGGTCAGGATCCGGTCAGGTGCTCGGCCAACGTCTCGCTGATCCGGCGCAGCTGGTCGACCTGGGCGGGGCTCAACGCGTCGAACAGGTGCCGTCGTACCCCCTCGACGTGGCCGGGCGCGGCGGCCGCGAGGGTGGCGAAACCCTCGTCGGTGAGCACCGCGATCTGCCCTCGTCGGTCGGTGGGGCACTCCTCGCGGCGCACCCAGCCGGCGGCCTCCAGCCGGGCCACGGCGTGCGACAGCCGGCTGCGCGACGAGCCGGCGGCCTGGGCCAGCTCGCTCATCCGCAGTTGGCGGCCGGGTGCCTCGGAGAGTTGGACCAGGATCTCGTAGTACGCGTGCGGCATGCCCGCCTCGCGTTGCAGCTCGCGGTCGAGCGTGTCCATCAGCACCCGGGAGGCGGTGAGGTACGCGCGCCAGGTGCGTTGCTCGTCGGGGTCCAGCCAGCGGGTCATGACAGCCATCATATCCCCTGTAGTTGAACGTTCAACCAAACCGCGCTAGTCTCGGGTCATGGGTATCCACCGGCTCAACCACGCGGTCCTCTACGTCAGTGACCTCGCCCGCAGTGTCGCGTTCTACAGCGACGTGCTGGGCTTCCGCCCGGTGGCGATGACCCCGGACGGCTTCCGGGGTGCCACCTTCCTCCAGGCCCCCGACTCCACCAACGACCACGACCTCGGCCTGTTCGAGATCGGTGCCACCGCCGGGCGGTCAACCGCCGGTCGGGCCACCGTCGGCCTCTACCACCTCGCCTGGGAGGTGGACACTCTCGACGAGTTGGCCGCCACCGCCGAGCGACTCGCCGCCGCCGGCGCGCTGGCCGGCACCTCCGACCACGGCACGACCAAGAGCCTCTACGGCAAGGACCCGGACGGTCTGGAGTTCGAGATCGTCTGGCTGATCCCCGCCGACCTGCTCGACGACAGCGCGCTGGCCGCCCGCAAGCAGATCGGTCGGCTCGACCTGGACGCCGAGCGGCAGCGCTACGGCGGGCAGACCAGGGGCGGAGTGGGGATCTCCGTCCCGGCCTGATCGGTCGTACGGTAGAACGGACCGATGCCGACCGACCGGACCACTGATTTCCTCCGCGAGCTGCTGGTCCGCCAGTTGACGACCTGGCTGCCCGCGGCCCTGCACCGTTCCCGGCGGGCCACCGTCGCACTCGCGGGCACGACCGCGGGCAGCGCGGAGGCCGCGCTGCGCCTGGTCGCCGCGCACGGCGACCAGGTGCGCGGCCGGCAGGTGACGGTGCTGGTGCTGGCCGACGGCGCCGCCGACCTGCCGGCCCGACTCGGCCCGATCGAGGCGGAGCTGCCCGCCGAGGTCACCGTGCACCTGCTGCCCGGTGACCCATACCGGCTTCCGGTCGCCGTGAAGGCCGCCGGGGCCGCTGGCGCCCCGCTGTTCTCCTTCGTGGACCTGCCCGGCGCCGTGACGCCGAAACTGCTCACCGCCGCGACCAACGGTCGCACCGGAGAGTTGCTGCTGCACACCGGCGACAGCGCCCGTGACGCGCTCGTCTCCGCCGGCTTCCCCCTGGTCGCCGAGGTGGCGCCGGTGCTGCCGGACGGCGACGGGGCCGGCGTGATCGCATTCGGCAGCCGATCCGACCGGAGCCTGGAGGCGGTCCGCGACGCGCTCTGGGCGATCGGCGCGGATCTCGACGTGCGTTACCGCGACCCGGCCGACCCGATGGGCGCGACTGTCGACGTGGCCGGCGATCCCGACCTCGAACCACTGATCCGCGAGCTGCTGGCCGAGCTGCGTGAGGGCGGGTCGCGGCCGGTCACCGAACTGCGCCGGCACACCCTCACCGCGACCGTCTACCGTGCCGCCGACGCCAACCGGGCGCTCGCCGACCTGCTCGACGCGGGTGAGGTGCGGCGCGACCGCGACGCTGGCCGGCTGGCCGGCGACGAGATCATCGCCCTGGCGCGCTGAGCATCCCGCACCCCCACAGACGCCGAGCGGGGTGCCGGTGAATCACCGGCACCCCGCTCGACTCCCGGGATGATTACGACCGGGACTTGTCCTGCTTCCAAGACAGCGGACCCGGCAGGTCGACCCGGTGCGCCTTGGCCTTCGAGTTCCAGGACCAGCGACCGATCTTGATGCTCCACGAGGAGAAGCCGTTCTCGGTGAAGTTCAGGATGATCGGACCGTACTTCTTGCGCTTGCGAAACATGAGGCCCATCGGAGGTCTCCCCTCGTCACCGTTCCCTGCCGTGTCGAGATCGAACATGCCCGAACCGACAACTTTTGAAACCCTCTCAATGTCCGTCCTGGACAGTGCTCAGCCGCGTACCCGAATCTCTATCCAACAGATAGGTGTTGCGGCACGGTAAACGCTGCTGAGGGCACTCCGTAACATCGGCAGCGGCGAAAGTCTCATCTGCTGGAAGACCGTTGACCGCTCGATCCCGTGCCCGGCAACATGAGGTCATGTCGCAGCGGGATGAGCTTCTCCTCACCGCTCGTGTGCACGTCGACCTGGTCCGGCACGCGAGCGCGCTCTGTTGAGCTGACCGGTTCGTCCGGCTCGGCTCCAGCGCCGCACTCCCACCGCCCGCCCGCTCAACGCGGAGCAGCGTGCCTTCACGCCCACCTCGGGCGTCCCCGCTCCCACCGTGGACAGATCAGGAGACTCCTCATGTCCCCACCTCGTCGCGCCATCCTGCGTACCCTCGGCGCCGTCGCCGCCCTGACCCTGCTGACCGGCACGGCCGCCTGCGGCGCCGACGCCGCAGCCGGCGGCGGCCAGACCACCGAGCTGCGCTACCAGGGCTCCGTCGGCCAGGTCACCCTCCCCGAACTCGCCGCCGACCTCGGCTACCTCGGCGACGTCAGACTCAACTGGATCGGCAACGTCACCGGCGGCCCGCAGGACATCCAGGCAACCGCCACCGGGCAGAGCGACTTCGGCGGCGCGTTCAACGGCGCCATCGTCAAACTCGCCGCCGCCAACGCACCGATCACGGCCGTGGTCAGCTACTACGGCTCCGACGCGCAGACCTTCCAGGGCTACTACGTGCTCGACGACAGCCCGATCCGCAACCCTCGCGACCTGATCGGCAAGAAGGTCGGCATGAACACCCTCGGCGCACACGCCGAAGCCGTGCTCAAGACCTGGCTCGCCCGCGGCGGGCTCACCCCCGCCGAGACCAGGCAGGTCGAGCTGGTCGCCCTACCCCCGGTCAACACCGAGCAGTCGCTGCGGCAGAAGCAGATCGACGTCGCGGTGCTCGGCGGGGTGATCCGGGACAAGGCCGTCGCCAGCGGCGGCATCCGCACCATCTTCACCGACTACGAGCTGCTCGGCGCGTTCAGCGGCGGCACGTACGTCTTCCGCGACGACTTCATCAAGCGCAACCCGGAGACTGTCAGGACCTTCGTCACCGGGGTCGGCAAGGCCATCGAGTGGGCCCGCACCCAGTCCCGGGAGACGGTGGTGACCCGGATGCGGGACATCATCGGCAAACGAGGCCGCAACGAGGACCCGTCGCTGGTCACGTACTGGAAGAGCAGCGGCGTCGCCGGTCGGGGCGGCGTGATCGGCGAGCAGGAGTTCGGCACCTGGATCGACTGGCTCGCATCCGAGGGCGAGCTCAGGGGCGACCGGCCGAAGGCCGCCGACATCTACACCAACCGCTTCAACCCCTTCGTGGACGGGGGCGGCGCGTGAGCACCGACAAGATCCTCTTCGACAAGGTGAGCAAGACCTTCGGAGTCCGCGCCACCCGGCGCGGCAGCGCTGGCGCGGTCACCGCGCTGGACCAGGTGACCCTTGGGGTACGCCCCGGCGAGTTCCTGGTCGTCGTCGGCCCCAGCGGTTGCGGCAAATCCACACTGCTCGACCTGCTCGGCGGGCTCACCCGGCCAACGGCGGGCCAGGTGC
Organism: Micromonospora zamorensis; assembly: GCF_900090275.1. NCBI lineage: Bacteria > Bacillati > Actinomycetota > Actinomycetes > Micromonosporales > Micromonosporaceae > Micromonospora > Micromonospora zamorensis. The sequence continues at coordinate 1,049,368 of NZ_LT607755.1, forward strand.
TCGTCGACGGTCGGCCCGTCACCGGCCCCGGCCTCGATCGGGGCATCGTCTTCCAGCAGTACGCGCTGCTGCCCTGGCGCACCGCCGCCGGCAACGTCGCGTTCGGGCTGGAGGCCAAGGGCGTGCCCCGGGCCGACCGTGCCGCCCTGATCGAGCACCACCTGGACCTGGTCGGTCTGCGCGGCTTCGCCGACCGCTACCCGCACGAGCTGTCCGGTGGGATGAAACAGCGGGTCGCGATCGCCCGCAGCCTCGCGTACGACCCGGACGTCCTGTTGATGGACGAGCCGTTCGCCGCCCTCGACGCGCAGACCCGCGACTCGTTGCAGGACGAGCTGGTGCGGATCTGGGCCCGCACCGGCAAGACCATCGTGTTCATCACCCACGGCATCGACGAGGCAGTGCACCTCGGTCAGCGGGTGGCCGTGCTGACCTCCCGGCCTGGACGACTCAAACAGGTCATCGACATCGACCTCGGTGACCGGGACGCGGTCGAGGACGTGCGCTCCACCGACGCGTTCCGGCACCACCGGCACGAGATCTGGACCCTGCTGCGCGACGAGGTGCGTGCCGCTCAGGCGGCCGAGGGCACCGGCGTCCGCCACACCGAGGAGGCCCGCGTTGGTTGACATCGCCGAACGTCCCACCCGGCTGGCGGCCGCACCCGCCGTGCCCCCAGCGGCCGTCGACGCCACCCGGCCCGCCCTCGCCGGTCGCCTGCTCGGCGTCGGTGGGAAGGTGCTGCACCGCACGGTCGCGATCGCCGCGCTGGCCGCCACCTGGGAGGGCGCACCCCGGCTCGGGCTGGTGGACCGGGTCTTCCTGCCCCCGCTGTCGGAGGTGCTGGTGGCCTGGTGGGAGCTGCTGCGCAGCGGGCAGCTCGCCGAGCACGTCGGTGCGAGCCTCACCCGGTCACTGGCCGGGCTCGGCCTGGCGGTGCTCACCGCCATCCCGCTCGGCCTGCTGATCGGCTGGTACCGGCCACTCGCCGAGCTGCTCAGCCCTCTGCTGGAGGTCTTCCGCAACACCGCCGCGCTGGCCCTGCTGCCGGTGTTCGTGCTCATCCTCGGCCTGGGGGAGACCTCCAAGATCGCCCTGGTGCTGTACGCGTGCTCCTGGCCGATCCTGCTGAACACCATCGCCGGGGTGAAGGGGGTCGACCCGCTGCTGATCCGGTCGGCCCGCTCGATGGGGCTCAACCACCTGCGGCTGTTCCAGAAGGTGATCCTGCCGGCCGCGGTGCCGACGATCTTCACCGGCGTCCGGCTGGCCGGGGCGTACTCGATTCTCGTGCTGGTCGCGGCCGAGATGGTCGGCGCGAAGGCCGGCCTCGGCTACCTCATCAACTACGCGCAGTACAACTTCGCGATCGCCGACATGTACTCCGGGATCATCACGATCTCCGCCATCGGCCTGGTCGTCAACCAGCTCCTCGTCGCCCTCGAACGTCGCTTCTCCACGTGGCGCGTCGACGTATCCGCCGGATAGGACGGACACCAATGACCCGGACCCTGCACCTCAACGCGTTCCTGATGGGCGTCGGCCACCACGAGGCCGCCTGGCGGCACCCCCGCACCGACCCGCGTCGGGTCACCGACGTGCGGCACTTCCAGGACCTGGCCCGCATCGCCGAGCGCGGCACCCTCGACTCGCTGTTCCTCGCCGACGGGCTCTCGGTCGGGCCGAACCCCCGGCACAACATCCAGGCCGTCTTCGAACCGTTGACCCTGCTCGCGTCGCTGGCCGCGGTGACCGAGCACATCGGTCTCATCGCGACGGTGTCCACCACCTACAACGAGCCGTTCCACACCGCCCGCAAGTTCGCCTCGCTGGACCATCTCAGCGGCGGCCGGGTCGGCTGGAACATCGTCACCTCCGCGCAGGAGCGGGAGGCGGTCAACTTCAACCGGGACAGCCACCCCGCGCACGCCGACCGGTACCGGCGGGCCGCCGAGTTCGTCGACGTCGCGATCAAGCTCTGGGACAGCTGGGAGGACGACGCGCTGGTCTTCGACACCACGGCCGGGGTGTTCGCCAACACCGACCGGGTGCACGAGGTGGCCCATCGCGGGCCGGAGTTCCAGGTCCGCGGCCCGCTGAACATCCCCCGCGGGCCGCAGGGCCGGCCGCTGCTGGTGCAGGCCGGCTCGTCACCGGACGGGATCGCCTTCGCCGCCCGCTACGCCGAGGCGGTCTTCACCGCACAGCAGACCCTCGCCGACGGGCAGGGCTTCTACGCCGAGCTGCGACGGCAGGTCACCGCCGCGGGCCGGGACCCGGACCTGGTGAAGGTCCTGCCTGGCATCGCGCCGGTGATCGGCGGCACCGAGGCCGAGGCGCAGGCGCTCGCCGCCGAGCTGGAGGAGCTGATCGTCCCCGACTACGCCCTCGCCCAGCTCTCCGGGATCCTCGGCGTCGACCTGACCGGCCTGCCGCTGGACGGGCCGCTGCCGGAGCTGCCCGACTCCGGCACCGTGCAGGCCCACCAGAGCCGATACCAGCTCGTCACCGAGCTGGCCCGCCGGGAACGGCTCACGATCCGGCAGTTGATCGGCCGGCTCGGAGGCGGCCGGGGTCACCGGGTGGTCGCGGGCACCCCGGAGCAGATCGCCGACCAGATCGAGCTGTGGTTCACCCAGGGCGCCGCCGACGGCTTCAACATCATGCCGCCGCACCTGCCCGGTGGGCTCGCCGACTTCGTCGACCACGTGGTGCCGGTGCTGCGCGCCCGCGGGTTGTTCCGCAGCGACTACACCGGCCGGACGCTACGCGAGCACTACGGCCTGCCCCGACCGGTCAGCGCGTACGCCGCGTCGACCCTGGTGTCGGCGTGACCACGGTGGAGCGTCCGACGACGGACGCCGCCGAGCTGCGGCCGGTGAGCCGGGACCTGTTCCGTGCCCTGCTGCGTCGGCAGGCCACCAGCGTCACAGTGGTCACCGCCGTTGCCCGCGCCACCGACCCCGCCTGCCTGGGTGGGATCGGCGCACCGGTCCGGGCGGGATTCACCGCAACGTCGTTCACCTCAGTGTCGCTGGATCCACCTCTCGTCTCGTTCTGCCTCGGGACGGCGTCGTCGAGCTGGCCGGTGCTGGCCCGAGCCGAGCACGTCGCTGTGCACCTGCTGGCCGCCAGGCAACGGGAGGCCGCCGCCGTCTTCGCCACCAGCGGCATCGACCGGTTCGCCGCGTACCCGGACTGGACGCCGGGGCCCTTCGGGGTGCCGTTGCTGACCGGAGTGCTGGCCCGGCTGCTCTGCCGGGTGGTGCACCGGGTGCCGGCCGGCGACCACACGCTGGTGATCGCCGAGCCGCTCGCGTTGGGCGACGGTGGGGACGGCGCACCGCTGGTGCACCACCAGGGCGGCTACACCACGGCGGTCGAGGTGTGAGCGCACCGACCACGCCGGACCTGCTCGCGTTGGACCGGGCCGCCCAGGACCTGCTGTTTCGGGCGGCCCACACGGCCAGCACGTTCACCGACGAGCCGGTCACCGACGCCCAGATCGCGGCGATCCACGACCTGATCCGGTACGGGCCGACCGCGTACAACGGCCAGCCCCTGCGCGTGCTGCTGCTCCGCTCACCGGCGGCGCGCGCCCGACTGCTGCCGTACGTCTCCAGCAGCAACCGGGCCAAGACGGCCGCCGCTCCGTTGACCGCGGTCCTCGCCGCCGACGTGGACTTCCACCAGCGGCTGCCCGAGCTGTATCCGCGCCGTCCGCAGGCGCGGGACTGGCTGGCGGACCGGGCGGCGCGGGTCGAGCAGGCCCGGTTCAACGCCACCCTGCAGATCGGCTACCTGATCGTCGGTGTCCGCGCGGCGGGTCTCGCCGCCGGCCCGATGGCGGGCTTCGACGCCGCAGGCGTGCGGCGGGAGTTCTTCCCCGACGGTCGCCACGAGGTGCTGCTCCTGCTCAATCTAGGGCACCCCGGCCCCGAGGCCTCGCACGAACGTCTGCCCCGGCTGGACACCGGGGAGGTGATCCGCACCGTCGACGATGCCGGCTGAGCGGTGGCCGGGGGAAAGGGCCGTCCCCGGTGTCGGCGTGGTGCCGGCACCGGGGACGGGAGTTGCGCGGATCAGGCGCCCTTGACCCAGTCCAGTGTGAAGCGGGCGAAGAAGATGCCTCCGGTGTTGCCCACCTCGTACAGGTTGCCGATCGTGCCGTCGTTCAGCACGGCCATCGTGGAGTAGCCCGCACCGCCGGGCTTGACCAGTGCCCGCGCCGGCCAGCTCGCACCGTCGTCGGTGGACAGCCGGACGGTGAGGTCGTTGCGCGCGGCCGGGGCCGCGTTGTTGCTGAACAGCGCGGTACGGGTCCGCACCGGCGCGCCGTTCGTGCCCAGCTCCGACGGGCGCAGGTAGGAGATCTCGTCGGCGTTGCAGAGCGGATCGGTCAGCAGGGCGCTGGCCGTGGCCGGTCCGAACGTCGCGCCGCCGTCGGTGGAGGTGGAGTAGAACCGGCTACGGGTGCTGTTGTGCCGCATGTTCTGCACGATCGCCCCGGTGCCACGCTCGATCGCCTTGCTCTCGTTGATGTTGCCGCCGGCGGGTCCACCGCGCTGCCACGTCGCGCCGTTGTCGTCGCTGTAGATGTTGCCGGTCTGGGTGAGACCCGCACCGTCCCGGTAGACGAACGGCTGGATCAGGCGCCCGGTGCTGCTCTGGATGCCGTGACCGGAGGAGAAGAACGCCTGCTGCCACGTCGGCACCTTGATGGTCGGGTTCAGCTCGACCGGGGCACTCCAGGTGGCGCCGTTGTCCCTGCTGGTGATGTATTGCAGGTGCAGGCTGTTCGGGTCGTTCGCGGTGTTGAGACCGGATGAGCCGGACCAGAAGCTGATGCCCGGCTTGGGGGAGTAGGTGTAGAAGCAGTAGACGACGCCGGTCTTGCGGTCCACCAGCAGGCTGGGGTCGCCCGCTCCCTCGCTCGTGGTGGCGGGGGCGTGGATGATGCGCGGCTGGTCGAAGGTGCGACCGCCGTCGGTGCTGCGGGTCATGGCGATCTGGATGTTGTTGGTGCCGCCACCCAGGTCGTACGAGCCGTTGATCCGGGCGTCGGCGACGGCGATGACGGTGCCGTTGTTGGTGACGGCCATGCCCGGGATGCGGACCGAGGCGGAGGTGCCGTCGTAGCGGCCGTTGGGCCCGTTGAGGTTGCGGATGACGGACTGCGTGCTGATGACCGTCGTGGCGTTCATCTGCGGGGTGCCGGCGGCCAGGCCGCACCCGGCGGTTCCCCGCAGGGTGCTGTCGAAACCGGGGGCGGTGACCCGCAGGGTGTACGTGGTGCCGGCGCCGACCGTCCAGTAGTGCAGGTAGTTGCCGCCGGCGGCGATGGTGCGCGTCCACGGGGATCCGGTGCGCCCGGGCCAGGCGACTGTGAAGTCCCGGGCGGTGGTGGTGCGGTTCTCCACCGCGAGCTGGAGCCGGCCGGCCGTGCAGTCGTAGCTGGCGACCGCGGACATGCCGGTGCCGCAGTGGAAGATGCCGGCGGAGGTGTCGTCCAGTCCGGTCGGCGTGGTCGTGCGCAGCGTGTACGCCGTGCCCGCCGGCAGGGTCCAGTACAGCTCGTTACTGCTGCTGCCGGCGGCGACCGTGCGGGTCCAGGGGGAGTTGGTGCGGCCCGGCCAGGTGACGGTGAAGGTCTGCGAGGTGGTGCTGCCGTTGGTGAGCCGCAGGTTGAGCCGGCCGGTCGTGCAGTCGGCGCTGGCCGTCGCGCTCACACCGGCGGGGGCGGCGTGAGCTGGCGTGGCGGGCAGGATCGCGGCCACGCCGAGGACGGCGACCACGACCGCCGTCACTCGGCGCGTCAGTACTCGGACAGGAGACACGGGGGATGTCCTTCCGGGGACGGGGGTGAGGAACGGAGAACTTAGCCATAAGACGTCGGATATCTGACGTCCAAGACGCTAAGGGGCGCCGGGCGGGTCGTCAATAGATCGACGCTCGGGTACCCGTGGGCGGCTGCCAGGTGCGGGCGTGCGGGCTCGATTGCGGACGCAGATGATCGAAGATGCAAAACGAGCTTAGATATTTACATCTTGTTGCATCGTCTGGCAGGCTCGCTCTACATCGATCATTGTCGACACGCTGGCGACCCGGCCCGTCCCGGCCCTCGGCCGCCGCCGGCGTGCCGACGATGCCTGTCCGAAGGAGACACCATGCAACGGCGCCAACTCCTCACCCTGGGTGTGCTCAGTCCGTTCGCGGCGATGCTGGCGTCGGGCGGCCCGGCCGGTGCTGCGGCCGCGGCACAGGTCTTCGGGTTCTCCGCCGATGGCAGCAACTTCCTGCTCAACGGTCAGCCGTTCCAGATCCGCAGCGGGGAGATGCACCCGTCCCGCATCCCGGTGCAGTACTGGCGTCACCGGATCCAGATGGCCAAGGCGATGGGCATGAACACGATCGCCATCTACGTGATGTGGAACCACATCGAGGAACGGCCCGGCGTCTTCGACTTCACCACCGACCGGCGGGACATCGCCGGCTTCATCCGGCTGTGCCAGGCCGAGGGCATGTACGTGCTGCTGCGTCCCGGCCCCTACGTCTGCGCCGAGTGGGACCTCGGTGGTCTGCCGCCGTACCTGCTGCGCAACCCGAACATCAGGTTGCGGGTCCGCACCGCCTCCGACCCCAACTACATGGCGGCCGTCACGCGTTACGTCAACGCGCTCGCCGCGCAGGTCAGGCCGCTCATGGTGGCCAACGGTGGGCCGATCCTGATGGTCCAGATCGAGAACGAGTACGGGTCGTACGGCAGCGACGCCGTCTATCTCGAGGAACTGCGGCAACTGTGGCTGGCCGCCGGGATCACCGGGCCGTTCTACACCGAGGACGGGCTCGGCCAGGTGCAGGGCAACCGAACGGTCGTGGCCGGCGGTGCGATCGCACTCAGCGGTGGTGACGCGGCGGCCATCGCCGCGGCCCGGCAGTCCTTCCCGACCGTCCCGGCCATGTCCGGCGAGCTCTACACGGGCTGGTTGACGCACTGGAGCGACGGTGGCTTCGCCGGGTCGAACACCGACATCTCCACCCAGCTGCGGGGCCTGATGGCCGGCAGGCTGTCGTTCAACCTCTACATGATCCACGGCGGGACGAACTTCGGGTACTCCGCGGGCGCGAACGCCGCCGACAACGGGACCGGCTACCAGGCGGACATCACCAGCTACGACTACGGCGCGCCGATCAACGAACAGGGCGGCCCGTCGCGGCTGTACCCCACCTACCGCGAGATCATCGGCACGGCCCTCGGGGTGACGCTGCCGGCCGTGCCCGCGCCGAACCCCACCATCGTGCGTACCGGCGCTCAGGCGGTGGTGCCGACGCCGTACGCCTCGCTGTGGGACAACCTGCCCGCCGCGCTGTCGACGCAGACGAACCCCCAACCGATGGAGATGTACGGCCAGAACTCCGGCTTCATGCTGTACCGCCGGGTCCTGCCCGGCTACACCCGGGCGACGCTGGACATCAGGTCGGTGCGCGACTACGCGACGGTGTTCCTCGACGGCGTGTACCAGGGCGGTCTGTCCCGGAGCAACCTCCCGGCGGCCTACACGACCCCGCTCGGGGTGACCGTGCAGGACGCGCCGCTGGCGTTGAAGACCTCGGCCAGTGGCAGTCCCACGCTCGACATCCTGGTGGAGGGCATGGGCCGCAACAACTTCGGTCAGGCCCTGGTCGACCGCAAGGGCATTACGGAACGGGTGTCGCTCGTCGACGCGGGCACCCTGACCGGCACGTTGACCAACTGGCAGACCCACCTGCTGCCCGTCGACGAGGCGTTCGTGGCCGGCCTCCGTCCGGTGATCACCAACAGCTCGCGGCCCGGCATCTTCTTCAAGGCCACGGTGAATCTCACCCAGACCGGCGACACGTACCTCGACATGTCCCGGTGGACCAAGGGCGTGGTCTGGGTCAATGGTCGTAACCTCGGCCGCTACTGGAAGGTGGGGCCACAGCAGCGGCTCTACTGCCCGGCGCCGTGGCTGCGGGTGGGGGCCAACGAGATCGTCGTCTTCGACCTGCACCAGGTGCAGGCGCAGCCGATCTCCTTCGAGGCCACACTGAGCGGCCAGTCGGGCGCCGTCCGCCACACGGTGGTCAACCGGGCCAGCGGCAAGGCCCTCGACGTGCCGGACCTGTCCCGGGTCACCGGCGTGCAGTTGATCCAGTGGACCCCCAACGGCGGGACCAACCAGGCGTGGTTGATGGCTGGCGCGGTGGGTGGCGTCACCACGATGACCAGCGTCAATTCCGGGCTGCTGGCGGACGTCGAGGCCGGCTCCACGGCTGAGGGGGCGCGGGTCATCCAGTGGAGCGCGACCGGCGGCGGCAACCAGCAGTGGCGGGTCGTCACCGCCACCGGCGACTTCGTGAAACTCGTCAACGTGCAGACCGGCAAGGTCCTCGCCGTGGCCGGCGGGGCCACCACCAACGGTGCCGCCATCGTGCAGCAGAGCGACACCGGCAGCGCCTCCCAGCACTGGCGGCTCACCCCGAGCTGATGCCCCGGGCGACATGACACCGGCCGGACCAGCGGTTCGGCCGGGACGGTGAGGGCCGGGCAGGCGACCGGCTGCGGTGCGGCGACCGCAGAGGTCACCTACCGGCCCTCATCGGCACGGGCTCGCCGACGCGTGATGTCCACCCCGCGCTCCCGGGCCCGCTCCGCCGTGGTGCGGTACGGAACTTTGCATCAGGGATGCAAGGATGGGCGCATGGGCGGGCCGAGCGACCGGAGTGAGACGTGAACCAGCGCGAGCGGTGGCACCGACTCCTGGAGATGGTCGCGGTCGAGGGTCAGCTCGACATCGAATCCACCGCCCGCGAGCTGGGCGTGAGCACGGCGACCGTCCGACGTGACTTCGACGAGCTCGCCACGCAGCAGTTGGTGACGCGTACCCGGGGCGGCGTGGTCGTCACGAACGTGTCCTACGACCTGCCGCTGCGCTACAAGGCGGTCCGGCAGGCATCGGAGAAGCAGCGCATCGCCGCGGCAGCCGTCGCACTGATTCCGCCGGGGAGCACGGTGGGGCTCAACGGGGGCACCACGACGACCGAGGTGGGCCGGGCTCTCGCGCTGCGCACCGACCCGAACGGGCAGACGACGGCGAACACGGTGGTGACCAACGCGCTGAACATCGCCCACGAACTCATCGTGCGGCCGCACATCCGGGTGGTGCTCACCGGTGGGACGGCCCGCCCGCAGTCGTACGAGCTGGTCGGCCGTATCGCGGAGACGATGCTCGCGTCCGTGGCGCTGGACGTGGTGGTGCTGGGGGTGGACGCGATCGACCACCAGCACGGCGCCAGCGCGCACAACGACGGCGAGGCGGCGGTCAACCACGTCATGGTGACGAGCGCCGCGCGAACGATCGTGGTGGCGGACGCCTCGAAGCTGGGCCGCCGGAGCTTCAACCGGATCTGTCCGTTGGGCAACATCGACACCCTGATCACCGACAGGGCGGCGGATCCGGAGCAGGTGAGCCTCGTCGAGCAGGCCGGGGTGAAGGTGGTGCGGGTCTGACGCGCGTCTCTCGACGGCAAAGATGGAACTCGATGCGAAATCGTCGCCGATTTCTTGCATCTTGAGTCAAGTGGGTGCAGCATCCCTGCTTATCGGCCCTCGTGAATGTCTGGAGCCGCGTCGACCCCTCACCACACCGGGAGAAATCGATGATCTGGTCATCGCTGCCCGCGTTCCGTCGCCCCCGCACCGCCGTCCGGGCCGCCGTGGTGGCCCTCATCCTGCTCGCCGCAATGCTGCAAGCCGTACCCGCTCATGCCGGCACACCGGGAAGCGCCACCGGCCTCACGCGGGCCGGGAACACGTACACCATCGCCACCAACACGGCCGCCCGCATCCGGGTGACGCTGACACGCGCGGACATCTTCCGCGTCTGGGCGGCACCCAACGGCACATTCACCGAACCGGCGGCGAACGAGATCACCGTACGGACCGACTTCGGCGGGGTCGCCAGCACGGTGACCGACGACGGCACCGCCTTCCGCATCACCACCGCGGCGGTGGTCATCCGGATCAACAAGAACCCCCTGACCATGCAGGTCCTCCGCCCGGACGGGCGGCCGGTCTGGCGGGAGGCACAACCGCTGGACTGGTCCGCCGGCCGGACCACGCAGCGGCTGGTACGCGACGCGGACGAGCAGTTCTACGGCACCGGCCTTCGGCTGGGCGAGTGGGCGCTCCGCGACAAGACGGTGCCCATCGCCGTGGACAACCAGTGGCGGGAGAACACGAACGCCAGCCCGGCGCCCTTCTACCTGTCCACCAACGGCTACGGCGTCCTGCGCAACACCTGGGCAGCCGGCTCCTACGGCTTCACCGCACCGGTGACCACCACCCACAACGAGGAACGCTTCGACGCGTACTACTTCGTGGGTGATTCGCTCAAGGCGGTGCTCGGCGCGTACACCGACGTGACCGGCAAGCCGTTCCTGAGCCCGATGTGGGGCCTCGAACTCGGCAACGCCGACTGCTTCAACGCGTCCAACCCCACCTACCAGGGCGACCACAACCGGGCCGGGCACCAGCGGACTCCCGACGTGCTGGCGTACGCGCGGGAAGCCCGGGCCAAGAACATGCCGTCCGGGTGGTTCCTGCCCAACGACGGGTACGGCTGCGGCTACACCGACCTGCCGTCGACAGTGGCGGGCGCCAAGGCACTCGGCTTCCAGACCGGTCTGTGGACATCCGCCGGGCTCGGGTCCATCGACTCGGAGGTCGGCACCGCCGGCTCGCGCGGCGTGAAGACCGACGTCGCCTGGGTGGGCGGCGGTTACCGCGACGCGTTCCGTGGTGTGCAACAGGCTGTGGACGGCATCGAGCGGAACTCCGACGCGCGCCGCTACGTGTGGACCGTCGACGGCTGGGCCGGTAGCCAGCGCAACGCCGTTGTCTGGACCGGTGACACGTACGGCCGGTGGGACGACATGCGGTGGACCGTGCCGGCCGTAGCCGGCGCGGGGCTGTCCGGCTTCAACTACGCCACCGGCGACGTCGACGGAATCTTCGGTGGCAGCCCGAACACCTACGTGCGGGACCTGCAGTGGAAGTCGTTCACGCCGGCCTTCATGACGATGTCCGGCTGGGGCGCGACCAACCCGGCGCCCGGCTACCAGGACAAGCAGCCCTGGCGCTATGCCGAGCCGTACCTGTCGATCAACCGCAGGTACCTCCAGCTCAAGATGCGGCTGATGCCGTACCACTACACGATGAGCCGCGTGGCCAGCGTGACCGGCGTGCCGGCGACCAGGGCCCTGGTGCTGGAGTATCCCAACGACCCGGTCGCCCGCGGCAACGCCACCGCCGGGGAGTTCATGGCGGGCGACGCCTTCCTCGTGGCGCCGGTGGTCTCCGACACCGAGTTGCGCGACGGCATCTACCTGCCGGCCGGCACCTGGACCGACTACTGGACCGGGCGGGTGTACCAGGGGCCACTCACGCTGAACGGGTACGCCGCACCCCTCGACCGGCTGCCCCTGTTCGTCAAGGGCGGTTCCATCGTGCCGATGTGGCCGCAGATGAATTACACCGGCGAGAAACCGGTCTCCACACTCACCTACGACCTGTATCCGCGCGGCGCGTCGAGCTTCACCCTCTACGAGGACGACGGCATCACCCGCGCCTACCGGAACGGGGCCTATGCCACCCAGCAGGTCCAGATGACGGCGCCGACGTCCGGCACCGGAACGGTCACCGTGGACGTGGGCGCCTCCACCGGCACGTACGCCGGCAAGCCGTCGTCGCGGTCCTACGAGTTCAGCGTGCACCTGGCGGGTGCTCCGCAGGCGGTCACAGTCGCCGGCCGGACGCTGCCGCCGCTGAGCACGCGCGCCTCCTACGACTCGGCCAGCAGCGGATGGTTCTACGCGGACGGAGTTCTGTGGATCAAGGCCGGTGCGCGGAACACCGCGTTCCAGACCCGGATCGACGGCGCCGTGCTGCCGGTCGCCGGCACCAGTACGACGCCGCCACCGATCCCGAGGGACGGCTGGCGCCTCGTGTACGCCGACAGCGAGGAGACCAGCGCGGAGAACGGCGCTGCTACCAACGCCTTCGACGGTAACCCGGCCACCTTCTGGCACACCGCCTGGTCGTCGACGGCCGCGCCCCTGCCGCACGAGATCCAGATCGATCTGGGTGCCACGTACCGGATGGATGGGCTGCGGTACCTGCCACGGCAGGACGGGGGAGTGAACGGCCGGATCGGCCGCTACGAGGTGTACGTCTCGGACAGCCCGAGCAACTGGGGCACCCCGGTGGCGTCGGGGACCTTCGCCGACACGTCGACGCAGAAGGTGGTGCCGTTCGGCGCTTTCCGCAGCGGCCGGTACGTGCGGCTGCGGGCACTGAGCGAGGCTGGCGCCCGGGGTCCCTGGACGACGATGGCCGACCTGGCGATCACCGGAACCCCGGTGACGTCGGGGAGCTGATCCCCGCGTGGCCAGTCGGACAGGGTTGCCGGCCTGTCCGACGGGCCACGGCCAGTACCGGGACCGAAAACGGGACTAGGACAATGACCACTGCTGGTTGGCCGCACCCGTGTACGTCCACTGGACGACGGCGGCACCGTCGTTGGTCGCGGCATTCGCCACGGTGAGCGCCTTGCCGGAGTTCCTGTTGATGATCTTGTAGTGCGCGCCGACCGGGATGACGCTCCACAGCTGGTTCGCGCCGCCGTGGCTCGTCCACTGCACGACGCTCGCTCCGTCGGCGGTGGATGAGCCGGACACGTCCAACACCTTGCCGCTGCTGCGGTTGACGATGCGGTGGTAGCCGCCGCCGGCCTCGACGAGAGTCCACCGTTGGTGCGCCGCGCCGTTGCTCGACCACTGGATGGCGCCACCGCCGTCCCCGCTGCCGACCGGCACCTCAAGCACCTTGGCGCTGTTGCGGTTGACGACCCGGTACCCGGTCGACGGGTCGAACGCGGCGGCCGGCGTCGCCGCCCGGGACACCTCGACCTTGTCCGCCGTGACCGCGGTGCCGGACGAACTGGCGTTCCTGCTGTTCAGCACCCGCACCCGCAGGAGGTGCGAGCCCTGCGCGAGCAGTCCACTGGTGAAGACCATCGCCTGGTCCACCCGCGTGGGGGAGTACAGGTCGACCACCGTCTCCGGGCCACCGTCGATCGAGACGCCGGCCCGCCCGTGATTCGCCGCCCTGGCGGCGAAGAGCTTGACCTTGTTTCCGGTGAACCGGACCTGGTACGCGCTGTCGAGCGTGCTGCTGTAGTGGTCGTCGCCCTGGAACTGCCGGGCGCCGTTGGTCCCGTACTGCCAGGTGCCCGAGTAGCTGAACTGGTTGTCGCCGGTTCCCGTGGTGTCGTCGTTGACCTGGACCACGCTCGGCACGCCCGGAGCGTCCCCGATCGCGTCCACGCGGGTGAAGAACGCCTCCACGGTGCTCGACCGCGGGCCACCCCACAGACGCTCGGCGAGGACCTCCGTCGGCCGCTTCGCGTACTGGTCGAACCACTCGTCCGTCTGGTGTTCCACAGCATCCGACCAGCGCGCGATCTTGTAGCCGTTGACCTTCGCGTTCGTGTCCGGAGTCCAGCTCTCGTACACGTTCTTGGCGTTGACGTAGAGGTTCAGGCCGGGAGTCACGTACAGGGTGCTCTCCGGAACGCCGACCACGGTGTAGCCCAGGTTGTAGAAGTAGTTCAGCGACCCGGTGTACGGCGTGAGGACGATGCTGGTCGACGGCTTGATGCTGGTCTGCTGGCCGTTCGTCTCCCACCAGTTCCAGAGCTGGGCTGTCTTGCCGTACGACCGCACCTTGTCGTTCATCAGGTTCATGAACTCGGTGAAGACGTCGCCGGTGTACGGGAAGCCGCGTGCCTGTGCGTAGCTGACCAGCTCAGGGCAGCTGTTCTTGGCGGCGTCGTTCTGGTATTCGTCGCCGCCGATGTGGAAGTAGGGGCCGTCGAAGAGCGGCACGAACTCCGACAGCAGGTTCATGGCGAACGTCCGGGCGGAGTCCTTGGTCAGGTTGAGCGTCCAACCGCCGTTCGATCCACCGGGCCAGGGCGCGTAGTCCATCGACGGGCAGGTGAACCGCGTCGTCGGGTCGTACGTCGTCATCGTGGTGGCGTGCCCGGGCAGGTCGATCTCGGGAACGATGGTGATGTGGTACCGCTTGGCGACATCCTGCATCCGGCGCAGGTCGGCCTTGCTGTAGGACTGGGCAGACGCCAGACCGGGGTACCGGTCGCTGCGGAGCCGGAAGCCGTTCCATTCGGTGAAGTGCATGCGCAGCGTGTTCAGGCGCAGCCACGCCATGCGGCGCAACAGGTTCTCGAGATAGTCCATCTCGTAGAAGTGCCGGCCGACGTCGAGCATCAACCCGCGCTCGCGGTACTGCGGGAAGTCCCGGATCGTTCCCGCCGGCACTGTGGTCGCCGTCGCGCTCTGCTTGATCATCTGCAGGAGGGTCTGGGTGCCGTAGTACACGCCGGCCGCCGCGTTTCCTCGGACCACGACGTTCGGGCCGGCGGTCAGCAGGTATCCCTGGTCACCGATGCCGGCGTCCGTCGTGGTGAGGGTGAGCAGGATGTCGCCGGTCGCGGGCGCCGCCGACGAGATGACAGGTACGTCGACACCGCTGATCGCACCGAGGTCGACGCGTAACGCGGTCGCGGCCGTCGACAACTGGGCGGTGTGGGCGGGGTCCACCAGGATCCGGGAGGTCGTGGTCAGCGTGTAGACGCCGGTGCCGCCCGTCCATTCCCGGACGCTCGGCGCGACCTGCGGTGCCGGGTTGGCCGCGTGCGCCGCCGACGGAACCTGGAGCCCCGCGCCGGCCAGCAGGGCGGCGAGTACGAAAAGAAGACGCTGTTTGCGGGATGGGAACACTGTCGCCTACCTCCGGTCGGGTGACGCTCAGAGCGGCAGAAGATCCTTGACGTTGCCCTGCAACAGGGGCAGGTTGCCGCTGTTGGCCTGCGTTCCCACCAGGTGCACCGGGACGGAGCCGGTGCAACTGACGGCGAGATTGGACAGGGTGCAGCCGGACAGCATCCAGCGGGTGCCCAGCAGGTTCGTGGCGCGGATGTCGCTGTACCAGAGGGTGTTGCCGGTGAAGGTCGGCGGCAGGACGCCGTCGACGACGACGCCGGTGCCGGGATTGCGGTCGACCCCGCCGATCGGAAACGCCAACGCGGTGCTCCACCGCACGGGCACGCCGCCGTTGGAGTGGTTGACGGTGTTGCCGGTCAGGCTGCCATGCCCCCAGTTGTCGCTGGTGAGAGCGCCGTACGGGCTGGTCTGGGCGAACGAGTAGTAGGCGCCGTAGCAACCGACGACCACGTTGCCGTTGATCGTCCAGTTCCCCGACGAGTTCCAGATGGCGAGTCGGCACGACGTGAAGCTGTTCGCGGTCAACTGCGAGTATTCGCTGCGGTCCGCCATCGAGACACCGAAGTAGCAGCGGTGGAAGGCGTTGCCGCTCACCTTGAGCCGGTAGCCGAAGTAGTCGTCCGCCGTCGACCCGGTGACCGCCAGGCCGGCGCCGCGCCAGTTCGTGAAGTCGCAGTCCAGGATCCGGACGCCGGTGCTGCGACTGATCCGTATGCCGACGTGCGCGAACTGCGGTGCTGAGTCGACCGGGCTGGCCTGGCGTCCGAGGAAGTGGACTCCGCTGATGGTGACACTGCTGCGACCCGCGATGGACAGGGCGCCAGTCTGATCGTTGGCGACGGTGACCGTCGCGCCGTTGCCGACGATGACGCAGCGATCGGGGAGCGCGACAGGAGCGGTAAGGGTGTATGTGGCACCGGGTGTGAGCTGCACCTGGGGCGTGCGGGCGAGGACGGCGTTCCAGTCGTCCGTGACGCCGAGGACCGGGAGGGACGTCGAAACGATCGCGGCGTCGGCCCGGCCGGGCGGCGCGACGGCGGCGAGGGCACCGGCGGCACCCGCCACAGCGACCGCGCGGCGGGAGATTCCTGTGGTCATGGTTGTCCTTCGGACAGCGGGGGGATTGTCCTACGTCAGATGTCGGACGAACTTACGAGCCTTATCGATACTCGTCAAGGGCTCCCCGACGCCCGGTCGGGCCGTCCGTGCTGTCGTCTGAGGTGTGCGATCTGTGCAACTTTCTGCAATATTCGTGTCGTCCGCGTGGCAGCTCACCGACCGACTCCGACGCCTCCCCACTCCTCGCTGATCCTCGCGCCTGTGGGGCGGCCCAACGGCGTACACCGGCCCCAGGCGGGTTGGGAGACCTTGACGGCAGTAGGGTCAGATCCTAGGGTCTGCAACATCCTGATTGATACAGGCGCTCGGGTGTCACGAAAGATCATGCGTGTTCGTGTAGCCGGCATCTGCCGGAGGAGGCGGCCAGATGACGATCGAAGACCCGCCCCGGGCCCGCGGTCGGGGTGACCTGATCATCTCGGTGGCGCTCAATCCGGCCCTGGACATCACCTACACCGTTCCCCAACTGGTCCCGGACACGTCGCACCGGGTCACCGGCGTGGTCGCCCGTGCCGGGGGCAAGGGTCTGAACGTCGCCCGGGTGCTGCGTCAACTGGGCGCCGAGACAGTGGTCCTGGGTCTGCTCGGCGGTGCCTCCGGCGAGCACATCGAAGCGGAACTGGCGGCGGCCGGCGTGCCAACGCAGTTCACCCGCCTCGGCGCGGAGACCCGTCGGACGGTGACCGTCCTCGCGCAGGGCACGGCGACCGTCCTCAACGAACCTGGCCCGCACGTCACCGAGGCGCAGTGGGCGGCGTTCCGGGACGCGTTCGCCGAGCGGGTGCGGGCCGCGCGGGTGGTGGTGCTGTCCGGCAGCCGGCCGCCGGGCGTACCCGAGACCGCGTACGCCGATCTCGTCACCATCGCGCGAGCCACCGGGGCCGAAACCATCGTGGACGCCGACGGCCCGGCATTGCGGCATGCGTTGGCCGCTGGACCGGCGTTGGCGAAACCGAACGCCCACGAGGCGGCCGACCTGCTCGGACGCTCGGTACGCACCCGCGAGGACGCCGTCGCGGTGGCGCACCAGCTCGTCCGAAGCGGCGCCACCGCCGGTGTGGTGTCCCGCGGCGCGGACGGATTCGTGGCGGTCACCGGCGGCGCCGCCTACAGCGTCCGTGCGCCCGAACGGGTGTCCGGCAACCCGACCGGCGCGGGCGATGCCCTCGCGGCCGTGCTCGCGTACGGGCTCCTCACCCGCGCGCCCTGGCGGGATGTCCTCGCCCAGGGCGCGGCCGTCTCGGCGGCCGCCGTCGCCTGCCCGTGGGCGGGCGAGTACGACGACGACGTGGCTTCCCGGCTGCTGCCCGGAACCACTGTGGAAAAGCTGGAAGAACACCGCACCGACAGAGAGCAGGAACCGTGTCGCACGTCGCCTCCGAGATAGCCTCCCAACCCGAGACGTGGCGTCGCGCCGCGGACCTGGTCGCCCAGCCGGGCGTGGCGCGGGCGCTGCCCCAACCCGGTGAGCGCGTCGCCGTCGTCGGCTGCGGCACGTCGTACTTCATGGCGCAGAGTTTCGCGACGCTGCGCGAGTCGGCGGGCCAGGGGGAGACCGACGCCTTCGCGGCCTCGGAGTTTCCCTCCGGGCGGCGGTACGACCGCATCGTCGCCATCACCCGCTCCGGCACCACCACCGAGGTGATCCGGCTCCTTGAGCAGCTGCCGCGCGGCAGCCGCTCGACCGTGATCACGACCGACGCCGACCGGCCGGTGAGCCGGCTCGTGAGTGACTGCGTCGTCCTCGACTTCGCCGACGAACAGTCGGTGGTGCAGACCCGCTTCGCCACGACCGCGCTAGCCGCTTGGCGCGCCGGCCTCGGAGAGGACCTGACCGAGCCGATCGAACAGGCGCGGGAGCAGCTGAACACGCCGATCGACCCGGACGTCGTCGGTCGGAGCCAGTTCACCTGCCTCGGCACCGGCTGGACCGTGGGGTTGGCGCACGAGGCGGCCCTCAAGCTGCGGGAGGCCGCACAGATGTGGGCCGAGTCGTACCCGGCGATGGAGTTCCGGCACGGCCCGATCAGCGTGGTGGACCACCGGTCCGTGGTCTGGATCTTCGGGCCGGTGGTGCCCGGCCTCCGCGACGATCTGGCCGCCACGGGGGCGATCGTCGTGCACGAGGACGTCGACGCCATGGCGCACCTCACCACCGCGCAGCGGCTCGCGGTCGAGCTCGCGAACCGTCGCGGCCTGCACCCGGACCAGCCCCGGCTGCTCACCCGGTCCGTCGTGCTGACCGCGCCGGTTGCCTGAGGACCACTGATGACCCTCGTGCCCACCGCCGACCTGGTGGCGGCGGCCCGTGCCGCCGGCACCGGCGTGCTCGCCTTCAACGTGATCACGATCGAGTACGCCCAGGCGATCGCCGCCGCGGCGGAGCGTGCCGGCCGGCCGGCGATTCTGCAGATCAGCCAGAACGCGGCGCGCTACCACTCGGGCCTGTCGGCCATCGCAGCGGCGACGGCCGAGGTCGCCTGGAGGTCCAGTGCGACCCTGTCGCTGCACCTGGACCACGTCGACGACATCGGTCTGCTGGAGCAGGCTCCCGACTCGGGCTTCAGCTCCGTGATGGTCGACGCGTCAGCGCTGGCGTACGCCGCCAACGTGGCGACCACCCGCAAGGCGACCGAGTGGGCGCACGACCACCGGCTGTGGGTGGAGGCCGAACTCGGCTACGTCGGCGGTAAGCCGGACGCTCCGGCGAGCGCCCACACCGCCGGCGTCCGCACCGACCCGTCCGAGGCCGCCCGGTACGTGGCCGAGACCGGCGTCGACGCTCTCGCCGTCGCGGTGGGCAGCTCGCACGCGATGGCCGACCGCACCGCCTCGTTGGATCTCGACCTGGTGGCCGCGATCCGCGAAGCCGTACCCGTGCCCCTGGTCCTGCACGGTTCCTCCGGGGTGCCGCTGGACCAGATCCGCGCCGCGGTCGGTCATGGCATGGTGAAGATCAACGTCGGTACGGCCCTCAACGTGGCGTTCACCGACGCGGTCCGTGAGGCCCTGCCGCAGTCCCGAGACCCGCGCCGCTACCTCGCAGCGGGACGGGACGCGGTGACCGGGGTTGTCGAACGACTGCTCACGCTCCTGCCCGCGGCACCGTAGCCAGCCGCCGCGTTGCCGGGCCGCGCGCTGGTCCTGTGCCGCGCGGCCGGGCCGTGCGCTGGTCCTATGCCGTGGGGAGGGCCGGCAGGGGCTCGGACATGTTGAGCCGCAGGGCTGCCGCGACGGCGCCCAGGGCGCCGCCCTCGTCGCCGAACTGGGCCGTCACAACGTCCAGGCGGCGGGTGTGTCCGGGGATCGCCAGCTGACCGATGGCCGTCCGGACCGGTTCGAGCACCGCTTCGCCGGCATGGGCGAGGGTGCCACCGATGGCCACCTTGCCCGGGTCCAACTGCACCACCATTCCCGACAGGACTCGGCCGAGCAGCGTCGCGGCGTGCCGCACCACGTCGGAGACGATCGGCTCGCCGGCGATTGCCCGCGCGACCAGATCGGCCGGGTCCGCGACTGTGACACCGCGCCGGGCGCACTGCTCGATCAGCGCCGACGGGCGGATCAGCAGCTCAAGGCAGCCGCGGCCACCGCACGGACAGGGGTCGCCGTCGGGCTCGACGCTGACGTGACCGATCTCGCCGGCCGCGCCGTGCGCTCCTCGGGCGAGCCGGCCGTCGACGATGAGCCCGCCGCCCACGCCGTCACTCCACCGGACGTAGATGGCGTCCCGTACGTCACGGGTCGCCCCCCAGGTGCCTTCGGCCAGCGCGGCCAGTCGGGAGTTGTTGTCGGTGACGACGGCGACGCCGTACCGGTCCTGAATTCGGGTGCTGATCTGCTTCGCGGCCACCGAGGGGCTGCTGCCGCTGTCGCCGGCCGAACGGCTCCGACCCGCCACCAGGCCGGGCAGGCCGAGGCCGATCGCCTCCAGGGCCCGCAGGTCGATGTCGTGCTGCTGCACGAGGTCGTCGATCAGCTTGATCGCGGCGTTGGCTCGTCGGGCCGGCCCCGCCGTCAGCGTGATGGGGCGGCTGCCCCGGGCCAGGATGTCGTGGCCCAGGGTGGCGACGATGACGGTGATCGTCGCCCGGCCGAGGTCGATGCCGACGATCCGGCCGGCGGACGGGTTGAGGCTGACGGTCGTGGACGGCCGTCCCCGGCCCCGGTGCCCGGACAGCGCGGGCTCGCGCTCGACGACCACACCGCGGGCGATGAGGTCGCCGATGATGTCGAACAGCGTGGTACGCGAGAGCCCGGTCAGCCGGATGAGCTCGGCCCGGCTGAGCGGGCCGGCGCTGCGGAGCTGAGCCAGCAGGACCTCGGTGTGTGCCAGCCGCACACGCTGCATGGCATCCGGGCGTTCGATCACCGGACCATCATGACCGATGCCTCGTTTCGAATGTCGTTGCGGCAGCGTACGGGCGCGGTGGCCGGCGCCGTCACCAGCGCGAGGTGACGGCGCCGGCCGGTGGTCAGGGTGCTCGGACCGTGACGGTCAGCGCCGCCTCGACGGGGGAAGCCCCGGCCGAGCGCACCGACAGTCTCCCGGTGTACGTGCCCGGTGCGCCGAACGTGCGTCGGGACACCACGGTGAACGCGCTGTTGATCTGCATCGCGGAGATGCTCGGTTCGCGCGTGGCGGTCGGTGTGAGCGCCTCCACCCGCCCGTCGCTCCAGGTGACCGTGGTGGCCAGGTCGGCGGACCGGAGTCCGGGCGCGGTGACCGTCCAGGTGGCAGCGGCCGGTGCGCCGACGACCGCGGTGGCCGGACGGCCGATCGCCTGCTTGCGCCACGCGACGTCCGCGGTGGGGAAGAAGTTGACGCCCTGGACCGTCAACCGGCCCCCGGCCACCGACAGACGGGTGGTGAAGTCGGCGTAGCTGCGCTGCGCCTGCGGCGTCCATCCGACCTCGGCGGTGGCGACGAGGCGCGGGAAGCTGTAGTACTGCGCCTGACCGATGCGGCGGATGAACTCGCCCCAGAGCGCCGATTCGACCCCGAGCACGCTGGTCTCGGCGATGTTCGGGATGAAGGTGCCGGGGTCCCAGTTGTAGTGCCGGTCCAGCCCGCACGGTCCGCCGCACGCCCAGGTGCCACCGAGCGGCTGACGGGAGTCCTGCTTCTGCGGCACGTACGTGTGGGCGGCGGGGGAGAGGACGACCTGGGCGCCGCGGCCGGTCACCGCGTTGGCCACCGCGGTGCGGTCGCCGTTCCAGTACTGCACGACGGCCCTGTTCTGGGGCAGCGTCGTGCCGGCGTACTCGTTCCAGCCGACCACCGTCTTACCGAGCGAGGCGACAGTCGAGGTGAAGGCGTTCACCATCGTGGTGTAGTTCGCGTGGCTGGTCACGTGGGCCTCGTCGCCGCCGATGTGCAGGTACGGCCCCGGCGTCATGGCGGCGATCTGGGTCAGGACCTGAGTGACGAACTCGTACGTCGTCGTGCTGGCCGAGTCGAACGTCGAGTAGCCGACGTTGCCGGTGCCGTTGGCCGGGGCGGTCCGCTGTCCGGTGGCCGGTTTCGGCTGGGCGCCGGTCGTGTTCAGCTGGGGGATGGCGTGCAGCGCCGCGTTGGTGTGCCCCGGCATGTCGATCTCCGGGATGACGGTCATGCCGTTCACTCCGGCGTAGCGCACGATCTCGGCGTAGTCGGCCTTGGTGTAGAAGCCGGTGACACCCAACTCGGTGCCCATCAGCTGGCCGCTGTCGTTGTAGGTCATGGCGGTACGGCCGCTGACCGTGGTGAGCAGGCCGTAGTCGATGCCCGCCGGGTTGCTCGCCGGGTTGTCGAGGGCGATCCGCCAACCCTGGTCGTCGGTCAGGTGCATGTGCAGACGATTGATCTTGTATTGGGCGGCGCCGTCGATGTACGCCTTGATCTCGTTCATCGGGTAGAAGCTGCGAGCGACGTCGAGCATCATCCCGCGGTGGGCGAAGCGTGGGTAGTCGGAGATCGTCACCGCCGGCACGGTCCACGTGGCGTCGACGACGGTGTCGGACTCCACCCACTGGGGGAGGAGTTGCCGCAGCGTCTGCACGCCGTTGAGTGCGCCGTTCGCCGTGTCGGCGCTGATCTGGACCTTCGTGGTGGTGACGACGAGGCGGTACCCCTCGGCTGCCTGCCCGGCGGGGCCCTTGCCGGCGCCGACCTCGACGACGATGGGCGCGGGCGCGCTGCTCTGGGTGACCACCGGCAGGCCGTACCCGGTGGCCGGTCGTAGCAGGCCGGCGAGGTAGGTCGCGGGCGCGGTCGCTTGCGCCCCGACCGCGACGATGGGCGTGTTCCGGTTCAGCGTGTACGGCGTGCCGCCGTTCTCCGTCATCGACACGGGTTTGGGCAGCAGGCCCAGCGAGGGCGCGGGTGCGGGCGCCGTCTCGTTCCAGATCTCGAATTCGGAGATGGAGTAGCCGTAACCCGCCCACCGCTGGTGCCCCTGCATGCGCACGTGGGACACGGGCTGCGCCGAGTTCACCGCGATGACGTCCGTCCGGGGGCAGGTGTCGCGTTGGACGCGGGCGACGTCCGTCCAGGTGGTGCCGTTGGTCGAGGTCTGCAGTGTGAAGTCACGGGCGCACGCGTTGGGCCAGGCGAGCACGACGTGGTCGACAGTGGCAGGGGTCGCCAGCCGTACCTGCACCCAGTTGGCGTCCTGGTACTTCGACGACCACCGGGTGTTGCGGTCGCCGTCGTTGACGTGCGCGGCGACGAAGTCGGCCCGGTCGAGCTCGACGCTCGACGCGGTGGCGGTGCCGGTCCGGGCCAGGTTCACCGGCGCGGCGGCGGCCGCGGCCGCCGTGCCGGAGGTGACTGGCGCGACGAGCGTCGCGGCGATCAGCAGGGCGAGGGGGGCGGCGATGCGCCGGCGTCTCGATCCGGTGCTGTGGCGGGAGCGTGGAATCGACATGGGACTCCTTGGGCCGTCGCCCGGAGCGCCGGGCGGCTGGGGTGGCTCGGTACGCCGCAGTCTGACGAGAGCCGTCAATTTAGTCAATGCGTCGCACAATATCCGGCGCCCACGGCGGGGTGGGCGGGCGTTGTCACGGCAGCGCCGTCACCCTAGGGTTGCTGGTCACCAGACATCGGATGTCTTATGAATCGAGGCAATGCCGCCAGCTCGGCAATTTTAGTCCGAAGGGTTGACATGATTAGTCCGGTCACCAAAGATTCCCTTACCTTGAGCGCCGCCCACCCGGAAGGCGCGCTCCAATCCGACCTGGGCTACGGAGGGCCACCGTGCCGATAGACGTTCAACCGCCCCGGACCCGCGGGTCGGAGACCACCCCCACGGCGTCGCCACCACGCCGCGCCGTACCACTGCTGGCGTGGAACGTGATCGCCGTCGTGCTCGGCATCGGCATCTGGACCGTGCTCGCGCGGGTCGGGGTGTCGGGCCTTCCCGGGCCGCAGGCGGTCGCCGTCCGCGCCGGTGAGCTCGCCATGGACGGCACCCTGCTCGACGACAGCCTCGCCAGCCTGCGCCGGGTGCTCATCGGATTCGCGCTCGGCACCGCCCTCGCGATTCCGGTCGGCTTCCTGATGGGGTGGTACCGGACGGCACGTGGCCTGATCGAGCCCTACGTGCAGTTCTTCCGCACGATCCCGCCCCTGGCCGTCATCCCGTTGGCCATCCTGCTCATGGGCATCGGGGAGACGCCGAAGATCTTCGTCATCTTCCTGGCCGCGTTCCTGTCCTGCGTCGTGTCGACGTTCCAGGGCGTGGTGAGCGTCGAACGCACCATGATCAACGCAGCCCGGGTGCTCGGCGCGAACGACGCCGTGGTGTTCCGCCGGGTCATCGTCCCCGCGTCCACCCCGTTCATCCTGGTCGGCATGCGCGTCGGCCTCGGTGCGGCGTGGGCGACCCTCGTGGCCGCCGAGCTGATCGCCGCGCAGGAGGGCCTCGGCTACCGCATGCAGCAGGCGCAGATCTACTACGACCTGCCGAGCATCTTCGTCGGCCTGATCACCATCGGTGTGCTCGGCCTGATCATGGACCGGCTCCTGCTCACCGCGGAGAAGCGCCTCACCGGATGGCAGGAACGTCGATGACCGAGAAGATCTCCTTCCGTTCCACCAGCCGCACGTTCGAGGTGGGCGGCAAACCGTTCCACGCGCTGCAGAACGTCGACCTGGACATCGCCGACTGCGAGTTCGTCACAGTGGTCGGCCCGTCCGGCTGCGGCAAGTCGACACTGCTGAACATCGCGGCCGGCCTGGTCGAACCCACCGGCGGTGAGGTGCTCGTCGACTCGCGACCGGTGCGTGGGCCCGGCCCGGAACGCGGCGTCATCTTCCAGCAGTACGCGCTGTTCCCCTGGCTGACCGTGCGCCAGAACGTCGAGTTCGGTCTCCAGATCGCCAAGGTCGGGCGGGCCGAGCGGCGGCGACGGGCGCAGCACTTCATCGACCTGGTGGGCCTCACCGACTTCGCCGACGCGCTGCCCCGGATGCTGTCCGGCGGTATGCGGCAGCGGTGCGCCATCGCCCGCGCGTACGCCGTCGACCCCGGCGTCCTGCTCATGGACGAACCCTTCGGCGCCCTGGACGCCCTCACCCGGGTGCAGATGCAGGATCAGCTGCTGGCCACCTGGGGCTCCGAGCGACGCACCGTCATGTTCATCACCCACGACGTCGACGAGGCCGTCTACCTCGCCAACCGCGTCGTCGTCATGGCTGCCCGGCCCGGCCGGGTGCACGAGGTCATCGACGTCGACCTGCCGTACCCGCGCACCGAAGCCGTTCGCCTGTCACCGGAATTCTCCCGGATCCGCAATCGGGTCTGGCGCGCCGTCTACCACCAGACCCCTCAGGAAGGTGCATCGCAATGAGCCCTCTCTCCCGTCGATCCCTGCTCACCGGCATCGCCGGCCTCGGCACCGCCGCAGCCCTCGCCGCCTGCGGCGACGACGACCAGTCCGGATCCGGCGGCTCCGGCAGCGAGCCGGTGAAGCTGGGCTACATCGCCGACTTCACCGGCGCGAGCCTCATGGCGATCGCCGACGACAGGAAACTGTGGGCCGAACACGGCCTCAAGCCGGACCTCAAGGTCTTCACCAACGGCCCCCTGCAGGTGCAGGCGCTCGGCGCCGGCGACCTCGACTTCGGCTACCTGGGCCCGGGCGCGATGTGGCTGCCGGCCTCCGGCAAGGCCCGGGTCATCGCCATCAACTCGCTCGGTTTCGCCGACCGGGTCATCGCCCAGCCGGGCATCACCTCCATGGCCGCGCTCAAGGGCAAGAAGGTCGGCGTGCCGGAAGGCACCTCCGGCGACATGATCGTGCGGCTGGCCCTGCGGAGCGCCGGCCTCTCCATCGACGACGTCCAGAAGGTCGCGATGGACCCGAGCACTGTCGTCACCGCGTTCGGGTCGGGCCAGATCGACGCGGCCGGCATCTGGTACCCGCTCATCGGCACCATCAGCAAGCGGGTGCCGAAGCTGACCGAGCTGGCCAAGAACGACGACTTCTACCCGGCCATCAGCTTCCCGTCCGCCTATGTGGGCCGCAACGACGTGGTGACCGGCAAGCCGGACCTGGTGAAGAAGGTGCTCGCGGTGCTGCGTGCCGCCAACGACGAGCGGGCCGCCAACCTGGACCGCGCTGTCGAGGTCACCGCGAAGTTCCTCAAGTCGGCCCCGATCGACCAACTGCGCGCCGAGGCCGCCAACGCCCGGTTCCTGCCGTCCGCCGAGCTCGCCGCCAAGTCCACCGACGGCACCGTCGCGGGTTGGCTCACCGGCCTCAACGGCCTCTTCAAGGACCTGGGGAAGCTGCCGAACGCTGTCGACCCGAGCACCTACTACGACGCCGCCGCGTACGCGTCCTGAGGCGGGTCGCGTGAGAAAGGATCAGCACGTGCGGCCCAACATCGTCTTCATCATGGCCGACGACCACGCCGCGCACGCGGTGGGCGCCTACGGAAGCAAGATCAACGAGACGCCACACATCGACCGCATCGCGGCCGGCGGTGCTCTCCTGGAGAACTGCTTCTGCACCAACTCGCTGTGCGCGCCCAGCCGGGCCACCATCCTCACCGGCACCTACAACCACGTCAACGGCGTGCAGACGTTGTCGACCGAGTTCGACAACAGGCAGCTCGTCTTCCCGGAGCTGCTGCGCCGCGCCGGCTACCAGACCGCCCTGGTCGGTAAGTGGCACCTCGGGCACGGCCCGGAGCACGACCCCCGGGGGTTCGACTACTGGGAGGTCGTGCCCGGCCAGGGGCGGTACCGCGATCCCGTCTTCATCGGTATGGACGGCACCGAGCAGGTCCGTCCGGGCTACTGCACGAACATCATCACCGACCTGGCCGTCGACTGGCTCGACCAGCGCGACCCGCAACGACCCTTCTGCCTGCTGGTGCACCACAAGGCGCCACACCGCAACTGGGAGCCCGACGACAAGCACCGCGACATGTACGTCGACGACGTGGCCGTGCCGGGCTCGTTCGACGACGACCACTCGGGGCACGCCGCCGCCGCCCGGGCCGCCCGGATGCGGGTGGACCGGGACCTGACCGCCAACGACATCAAGGAGATGCTGCCACCACACCTGGACCCCGACGAGGCCGCCCTCTGGACCTACCAGCGCTACATCAAGGACTATCTGCGCTGCGTCGCCAGCGTCGACGACAACGTCGGCCGCCTGCTCGACTATCTCGACGAGCACGGGCTGACCGACGACACCATCGTCGTCTACACGTCCGACCAGGGCTTCTTTCTCGGTGACCACGGCTGGTACGACAAGCGGTTCATGTACGAGGAGTCGCTGCGGATGCCGTTCCTGATCCGCTACCCGGCGGAGATCCCGGCCGGCTCCACCACCAACGCGCTCGCCATGAACGTCGACTTCGCGCAGACGTTCCTCGACTACGCCGACGTGCCGGCCGACTCCCGCATGCAGGGACGCTCACTGCGACCCCTGCTGCGCGGCGAGGACGCCGACGACTGGCGGCAGTCGGTGTACTACCGCTACTGGGAACACGACGACGACGAGCACCACGTGTGGGCGCACTACGGCGTACGCACCCACGACCACAAACTGGTCTACTACTACGCCGACGGGCTGGGTCTGCCCGGCACCTCCACCACGGTGCAGGAGCCGGAGTGGGAGCTGTTCGACCTGCGCGCCGACCCGTGGGAGATGCGCAGCGTCTACGACGACCCGGCGTACGCGCGGATCAGGGTGGCGCTCGTCGAGGAACTCGCCCGCGTCCAGCGGGAGTGTGGCGACGTCCCGTGGCAGCCTCCGGCACCGGTCAGCGGGTGACGGACGAGGGACCTCCCGCGCAGGCCGGCCCGGGCCGGCCCGACCGTCGCTGGCCACGCCGCGTCTACGGGGTCGGCACGGAGCCGGACCCCCGGTTCACCCTCGCCAACGAGCGGACCTTCCTCGCGTGGCTGCGGACCGCGCTGGGCCTCATGGTGACCGCCGCGGCGGTCAAGGCCTTCGGCGCGGAAGGCTCGCAGTGGGCGGCGGCCGTGCTGGCGGTGCTCGCCGTCGGGGTGGCCGTCGAGGCGTTCCCTCGTTGGAGCCGCAACGAACGGGCGCTGCGGCTCCAACTGCCGTTGCCGTCCACTCCCGTCGCGGTCGTGGCGGCGGCGGGGGTGGTCGTGGCCGGCCTGACCATCCTCGTCGTGGTGCTGATCTGATGTCGGTGCTGATCTGATGTCGTGGTGCTGATGTGACGGAGCCACCACGGCTCGCCGACCGGGGAGCACAGGCCGAACGCACCCTGCTGGCGTGGCTTCGTACGGCGTTGGCGACGGCCACCGTGCTGGTGGCCGTCGGACGGGAACTGGTGCCGCGCCATCCGATCGCGGCGGGACTTGTGCTGGCCTGCGCTCCGCTCGCCGTCGCGGTTGCCGTCCTGGCGCGGCGTCGGTATCGGACCGTCCGACTGCCCACCCACCTGGGTCAGCCGGAGGGTGCCGCACTGCTGGCCGCCGGCAGCGCGCTGGTCGTGACGGGCGGCGTGGCGGTCCTCGCCCATGTTCTCGCCCGATAGGGCGGGTTGCCGTCGATCCTGCCGTTCCGGGGCGACACCAGCGTCGCCCCGGAACGGCAGAGAGACCGGTCAGGCCGTCGAGCCGTACAGGTTGATCTCGGCGGCGGAGGCGTACCCGGCGCCGTTGGCGGCGCGGGTGGTGCGCAGGCGTACGTGCCGGGCCGTGGTGGGAGCGAAGACCGCCGACTTCACTGTGCTGCCGGAGCCGAAGGTGCCGGCGGCGATCTGGGTCCAGGTGGTGCCGTCGGTGCTGGTCTGGATCTGGTAGTCGGCGATGGTGCCGTTGGTGCCACCGTCCTGGCGGGGCAGGTAGTCGAGTTTGTCGATGCGGAAGGTGCCGCCGAGGTCGATGGTGATCTGGTGCGGCATGGCGGCGACACCGCCGACGTAGCGGGTGTGCCAGATGGTGGCGGGGTTGCCGTCGATGGCATTGGCGGCGGCGCCGTTCTCGCCGACCGTCTCGACGCTGTCCGCCGTCGCGGTCCAGCGGGCGCGCGACAGCTGTGGGCTGTCTCCGCCGCCGATCGCCTCGTCCGTCGGTGCGGCCTGGAAGACGGCCACCTCGAACGGCGCCAGCGTGATGCTCACCGGTGCGGCGGGACCGGACACGAAGCCGGATCGGCGCCCGTCGCGTTCGGTGAACTTGTACCGCTGGTGGGTCCCGCCGGGCAGCTCGAAGACCGTCTGCGGGTTGACCGTGAAGCTCTGCGCCGACGCCGACGGGTTACGCAACATCAGCATGCCTCTGGACGCCCCGGCCGAGGAGTTCCAGGCGGCCGTGCCGTAGACGGCGCCCGCCGCCGGGTCACCGCCGACCCAGTGCACGTCGCTGAGCAGTCCCTGGTTGGCGCGGGCCCACTTGGCGTTGGCCGCCACGGTGTCCCAGAACCAGGCCGCGCCCGGCCTGCTGGCGTCGACGAGCGTGTTGCGCACGTACAGCTCCTGCAGGCTCAGGCCGAGCGCGAAGTAGGCGCGGATGTCCTGCGACACCTCCGCCTGCACGCTGGCCTTGGTCAGGTCGTAGTCGGCGGTGAACTGTGGTGTGCGGTCGGAGAAGATGACCCCGTGGTTCATCAGGCTCGGGATCGGGAACAGCGGGTTCTGGGTGGCGACGTTGCGGAACGTCTCCGAGTCGCGATAGTTGACGTAGCGCTGTTGCGCGCTTCCCGCACCGGTCAGCGACGCGTCGTGTCCGTCGCGCCAGATGGAGTCGGTGTACCACAACCAGTACGGCGAGCCCCAGGTGCCGACTGTGGCGTTGACGAACACGTCCTTCTGGTGCGCCCGCAGATCCCCCGTCAGCCCGAGCAGTGCCTCGTAGTCGGCGATGTAACTCGCGTTCGGGCCGGACTGGTAGAGCCCGCCGCCGATGCCGTCGAGCTTGAAGCCGCGTACCCCCTGGTTGTCCATCATGTCGAAGGCCACCGACCGGAACCGGTCGTAGTAGCGGCTGCCGCCGAGTTTGAACTGACCGCCGCTGTGGGTCTCCAGCCGCTGGTCGGCCGGCTTGCTCGCGTTGATGGCCTGGCGGGTGGCGGCGCTGGTGCCGTACCCGCCGAACGGCGACATCCACACCGACATCGATGCGCCGTACTGCGCGGCCGCGGCCTTCTGCGGTGCGAAACCGGTGGGGAACTGGGTCGGGTCGAACGACCAGACGTTCAGGTTCGTCTCGTCGACCCGTGGTGAACGCAGATAGTCCCAGCCGTCGTCGACCCAGAAGCTGTCGATGGTGGCGCCGCGGTTGCGCAGCTGGGTGCCGAACAGGTTGACGGCCCGGGTCAGCTCGGCGCTGTTGATGACCTCGCCGGGTGGCTTGAGGTCCAGCCAGCTCTGGTAGTGCAGGAACGTCCGGCGGTCGTGAGCGCGTTCGCGTTGCAGGTAGTACTGGAACGAGCGGCGTAGCTGCCCGGCGGGCGAGACACCGGTGGAGGCGGTGTACACCCACGACGCGCCCGCGGTGAGATCCCCGGCACGGGGCACCGCGATGTCGACGGTCGACCCGGTCACTGTGGCCTTCGCCATCGGGTTCTCGATGCCGACGAACACCGTCTCGCCACCGGCCGCGCCGTGCACGACCGGGCTGCCGTCGTCGTTGCCACGCACCCGTGCGTTCGCCAGGTTGAGTTCCACCAGGCGCAGCGACGTCACGTCGAACGTGCCGGCCACCGAGCGCACAGTGAAGCTGTGCTGCACGGAGTTGGCGCCGCCGCGCAGCCGCACCTGCCACTGCACGTCGAGGGTCCGCGCCCCGCTGCCGTACCGGAAGGTGGTGGTGACCGCCTTGCCGGCGAAACGTTCCGCGAGCCGTGCCGACGCCGCGTTCGCCGGCAGGTCGCTGACCACCGGGCCGGCGGAGACCGTCGTGTTCGCCGTCGTGATGGTGCTGCCGTCGGCGAGGGTGAGGGTGAAGAGCCCACGGAGGCTCATTGGCACCGTGGTGTTCGCTGCCCGGTTGTCGAACCGGGTCAGCGACACAGTGCTGCCGAGCACGCTCCACGTGGTCGACAGCGCCGCGTTGGCCAGGGTGAAGCTGCCGCCGGACAGCGACGCCGTCGCCGCTCCCGGTTGGGGGCCGGGGAAGACCAGGCCGGCGGCATCGGTGTAGGTCGGGTCGGCCGGGACCGCCGCCCCGGCCGGGGCCGGATGGCCCCCGACCGTGGCGACGGCAGCGGCGATCAGAGCCAGGACGATGGTGGGCACGACGAGTCGCCGTGGCCGTGCTGCCGATGAGGATGGCGGGGGGATGGCGTGCTGCATCGTGCCTCCATCGGTGGTTCAGGCGGTGGGGGTGCTCCAGCGCTGGTTGGCGCCGTTGGTGCAGGGCCAGAGGATGAGGCGGGTGCCGTTGGCGGTCGCGCCGCCGTTGGCGTCGAGACACTTGCCGCCGGTGCGGTAGGTGCTCGTGGCGGTGTCGTAGGTCCACCGCTGGGTCGTGGCGGTGGTGCAGGTGCCGATCACGATCGTGGTGCCGTCGGCGAGGCTCCCGTTCGCCGGCCACAGGCACTTGCCCAGCGCGGTGAGGGTGCCGTCGTTACGGTGGGTCCACGTCTGGTTGGCGCCGCTGTTGCAGTCCCAGAGGTTCACCGCGGTGCCGTCGGTGGTGTTGCTGCCGGGGATGTCGACGCAACGGCCGCTGGCAGCGCCGGTGATGACGCCCTTCTTCGGGCCGTAGACCTCGAACTCCCAGAGGGAGTAGCCGAAGGTGGTGGCGCGCGCGGTGCCCTGCATGCGGACGTAGCGGGCGGTGGTGTTGACGAGGTGCTCGTCGGTGCCGCCGTCCCCGGCGGTGACGGTCACCGCGGTGCTCCAGGTGGTGCCGTTGGTGGACGTCTGGATCTGGTACGCCCGGGCGTAGGCGGCCTCCCAGCGCAGTGCGACGCGGGACAACTCCAGACTGCTGCCGAGGTCGACCTGGATCCAGCTCGGGTCGGTGTAGGCCGAGGACCAGCGGGTGCTGATGTCGCCGTCCACCGCCGCCGAGGCCGGGAAGCTGGCCGTCTCGGTCGACGACGCGGTCACCGGGCGGTTCGTCGCCAGGTTGCCGGTCGCCACCGCCGGGCCGCCGGGAGCCCGGCCGATGCGGTCGATGATCGCCCCGAAGGCGGTGTACGTGGCGACCGGCTTCGGTGACCCCCAGGTCTGCTGGGCGATCACGCGCAGGATGGTCCGGATGCCCGCCGCGATCTGGTCCTCGGTCTCCGCGTCCGGGTAGTCACACCAGATGTGCAGCACAGTGCCGAGGTTGCGGGACGTGTCGCCGACGGTGGTGTTGCCCTGGAACCGGTCCGGGGTCCAGGTCTCGTAGGCCCACGTCACGTTCGGCTTGCTGATGGCGGGAACGTAGTAGGTCGGATCCCACGCCTGGTTGGAGATGGTGTGCCCACGGTCCAGCAGGGCCTGCGGGGTGATGCCGTAGTTGTACCAGACCTCGACGTGGATGTTGGACGCCGGCCGGATGGTGCCGTCGGTGCCGATGCCGTCGTTCCACATGCGGGTGGTCTTGCCGCCGGCGCGGACGATGTCGTTGGCCCAGTTGATGAAGCCGTAGTAGGCGTCCTTCGCGGTGGCGTTCGCCCCGTAGGTCGCGCGGGCGTAGGTCAGCAGCTGCGGGTAGGCCGCGTAGTTGCCGATGTACTCGTCCGCGCCGATGTGCCAGTACCGGCCGGGAAACAGCGGCAGGAACTCGGTGATGAGGTCCCGGGCGAGGGTGTAGGCACCCGGCTTGGACAGGTCGAGGTAGTAGGGGTTGCGGTTGCCGTTGGTGTCGGTGAGCTGCAGGTCCGGGTGGTCGGCCAGAATGGCGTTCATGTGGCCGGGCATGTCGATCTCGGGGATGACCTCGATGTGGTACTGGGCCGCCAGGGCGATGAGGTCGCGGATCTGCTGTTTGGTGTAGAACTGCTCCGACACCACCTCCGGGTGGGTGGTGCTCTCCAGCCGGAATCCGAACGTGTCGGACAGGTGCAGGTGCAACCGGTTCATCTTCAGGTAGGCGAGCTCCTTGACGTGCCGACGGAGCCAGTCGACGGTGAAGTACTTGCGACCAACGTCGACCATCATGCCGCGTTCGGACTTGGTCGGGGCGTCGGTGGTCGTGCCCGCCGGCACCGTGCTGGACTGCTTGAGCAGTTGCAGCACCGTCCGGGTGCCGTAGAAGGCGCCGGCGTCGGTCGAGCCCTGGATGGCGATGCTCGACCCGACAGTCATCGTGTAGCCCTCGGCGGGTTGGCTGCCGCCCAGGGTCAGCCGGATGTCGCCGGTGGCGGCCGTGCCGGTGGTGACCGGGACGGTGCGGCCGGTCAGGTCCCGCAGGTCCGCGGCAAAGGTGGCAGCGTCGTCGTTGAGCTGGGCGGTGTACGCGGGATCGACCACGATCCGGGTCGTGGTGCCGAAGGTGTAACTGCCGGTGCCCGCCGTCCACTGCTTCAGCGCCGGGATCACCTGAAGATCACCCGGTACGGCCGAAGCCGGCGTGGCCGGCACTGTCAACAGTGCGGCGGCGAGTACCCCCACCGCGCCGGTGACGCTGATACGTCGAAGACGCATTGTTCGCTCCTCTCAAAAGGCTGGGAAATCAGCAGGACGCCGGGTTGGCGGTGCTGTCGGTGGCGTACGCGGTGAGAGTCGCGACCTGCGGGACACCGCGCGCGGCGGTGACCCGCAGCCGCAGCCGGTCGCTGTTCACGGCGGCGGTCAGCGGCACGATCCGCTTGTATCCGACCGTTCCGGCGGCGGCGACCTGTTGCCAGCCGCCGTTGATCCAGGCGTCCACGGCGAACGCCTCGATGCGCTGGCCGTTGCCGACCGACTCCTGCAGCAGGAGCCGGTCGAACGTGCGGGCCCGGCAGGCGGTCAGTTCGACAGCGCCGGTGGTGGCACCACCCGAGGGCGACCAGTACGTGCCCAGGGCCGTGTCGGTGAGGGCGGCGTGGGTGCCGGTCGCACCCGCCGTGGCGAACAGCTCCCGGCCGTACCGGGCGCGTTGTGCGGTGCCGAACCCGTCGAGGGCCGTGACGTCCGGCGCGTCGATCACGCCGGCCCGGTTCGGCGGGACGTTGAGCAGCAGGTTGGCGTTGCGACCCACCGCGTTCTCGTAGAGCTGCATCAGCGCGGCCGGCTGCTTGACCGAGCCGTTCTGGCCGGCGTGCCAGAACCAGCCGGGTCGGATGGACACGTCCGCCTCGGCCGGATACCAGGACAGGTACGTGACAGTCCCCAGGTTGCGTCCGATCAGCGCGCTGGAACCCAGGTCACCCGACGCGGCACCGCTGAGCATGTCGTCGTCACGGTTCAACGCGCCGGGATCGGCGCCCTTGAACGGCAGTGCGCTCCACTCGTCGGCCCGGAACGCCCCGGACTCGGAGCCGACCCAGCGCACGTCCGGGCCGTTGATCGCGATCGTGGCGCCTGGTTGCAGGGCCCGGATCAGCCGGTACCAGTCACCGACCTGGTACGGCTGCGGGTACGCGGTGTACGGGTTGGCGCCGTCGAACCACACCTCGGCCATCGGCCCGTACTCGGTGAGCAGCTCGTAGAGCTGGTTGAGGAAGTAGGCGTTGTAGTCGTCGGCCTGGTACGTGTACGTCTGCGTCGGGGCGCGGGTGTCCCCGGCGACGAGCGTCGGGATGGTGACGTTCCGCTTGGCACTGCCGTTGCCGAACCGGTCGCCGCCGCGCCGGCCAGGGATCTCCGCGCCGTCGGCGGGGGAGAGGTAGAAGCCCACGGCGAGACCGGCCGAGCGGGCGGCGTCGACTGTGGCGCGAAGGATGTCGTTCTGGCTGGTCCGGCCCCACCAGGGGCTGCTGCGCACCGAGTGGGTGCTGTATCGCGACGGGTAGAGCAGGAACCCGTCGTGGTGCTTGACGGTGAGGATGACCTGCTTGAAACCGTTGCGCTTGAGCACGTCGATCCACTGTGTCGGGTTGACCACCGTGGGGTTGAACTGGGCCGGGTCCTCGTTCCCACTGCCCCATTCGACGTCGGTGAAGGTGTTCATGCCGTAGTGCAGGAACGCCGTCAGCTCGCGTTGTTGCCAGGCCAGTTGGGCGGCTGACGGTGTGACCTGGGCTGCCTTCTGCCGGATCCGGTCGAGAGTGTCGCACCGGTCGACGGTGATGACGGTGGCCGGTGTGACCGGGCCGCTGCTGCCCGGGTCGCTCGCGCAGCCGGGGGGCGGCGGGGTGCCACCACAGACCGGCGCGTCGAGCTGGAAGTCGGCCGGACCGGCGGCGCCGGTCATCGACGCGAGGGCGACGGCGTCCAGCGTGCCGTGCCAGCCGCGGTTGCGAGCGCCGGCGTCGTTGCCGAAGGCCAGCAGACCCTGCGACGCGTTGGCCGCCGCCACCGGTGTGGTGACTGTGGTGCCCACCTGGCAGCCGTTGACGTACGCGACGAGCCGTGCCGCGGTGTCACTCACGTACTCGTAGGCCAACGCCACGTGGGTGTCCTGCGTGTCGGCCAGGTTCGGCCCGCTCTGCCGGGTGTCGTGGTACGGCGCGTCCGGCCCGTACATGCCGAACTCGGTAGTGGTCTGCGAGCCACTGGCGTAGCGGTAGTAGCCGCCGCCGGCGAGGCTGAGCAGCGTGTCGAAGGTGATCGTGGCGCCGCTCTGTCGGCGTACGACCGCCTCGGCCAGCAGGCTCTTGTTGACGTACTTCGCGCTGGTCACCGGGATCCGTGGGGTGAACCCGATGCCGGTGCCCCCTCCGGTGAGCGTGACGGTCGTACCGCTGATCACCTCACTGCCGGCCAGCCGGGTGAGCTGCCCGTCGACCAGTTCCCCGGTCGAGGGGGTGTAGCCGGTGGTGGAGGTGAACGTGCCGCTGAAGCCGACGTCGAGCAGCGGTTGGTAGTCAGCCGCCGCGACGCGCCACTGCTGGTTGGTGGCGGTGGCGCAGGGCCAGAGGATGAGTCTGGTGTTGTTGGCGGTGGCACCGCCGTTGGCGTCGAGGCAGGTGCCGGTGGCCTGGTTGCGCAGGGTTCTGGTGGTGGTGTCGTAGGTCCAGCGTTGGTTGGTGGCGGTGCCGCAGGTGGTGATGGTGGCGGCGGCGCCGGCTGTGGTGCTGGCGGGGGCGAGGCATTTGCCGCGGTTGCGGATGGTGTTGTCGGCTTGGCGGGTCCAGATCTGGTTGGTCGCTGCGGTGCAGTCCCAGAGGATCAGGGCGGTGCCGTCGGTGGTGGCGGCGCCGGGCACGTCGACACAGCGTCCGCTGGCCACTCCCGTGATCGTGCCGTCCCCCGGGGCCGCGGCGGCCGGTGCCGCCCGTGGGGTGAGCTGGACCAGGCAGGTGGCGAGCAGGGCCAGGGCGGCCAGGGTGGCGCCGCTTGCGCGCGCGCGGCGGCGCAGGGTGCGGGTCATGGGGGTGTCCTCTCCGGGAACGGGTCAGGGAGGGGTGGCGCAGAGGTGAGGTGACCTACGGGTACGGCCGGCCGGCGGTGAGGGCCGGCGTCACACCAGCCACTGCTGGTTGGTGGCGGTGGTGCAGGGCCAGAGGATGAGTCTGGTGTTGTTGGCGGTGGCACCGCCGTTGGCGTCGAGGCAGGTGCCGGTGGCCTGGTTGCGCAGGGTTTTGGTGGTGGTGTCGTAGGTCCAGCGTTGGTTGGTGGCGGTGCCGCAGGTGGTGATGGTGGCGGCGGCGCCGGCTGTGGTGCTGGCGGGGGCGAGGCATTTGCCGCGGTTGCGGATGGTGTTGTCGGCTTGGCGGGTCCAGATCTGGTTGGTCGCTGCGGTGCAGTCCCAGAGGATCAGGGCGGTGCCGTCGGTGGTGGCGGCGCCGGGCACGTCGACACAACGTCCGCTGGCCACCCCGGCGATCGTGCCGGTCGCGGCGTCGGAGACCGCCTGGTAGCGGTGCCCGGCTTCGGCCGTGAACGTCACCCGGTCACCCGTCCGGTTCACCGGCACGGCCTGGTTCGTGGTCAGGTCCACCAGCGAGGCGGTGGCCAGCATCGGATTCCGTACGGTGAGGGAGCCGCTGTTGCCTGCGGTCAGCGTGATCCGGCTGGCCAGCCGGTTGCGCCACTCGGTGTCCACAGTGATGTTCCCGCGGGCCCGCAATCCGCTGACCGAGCCGGTGGGCCAGGCCGCCGGCACGGCGGGCAGCACGTCGACGACACCGTTCTGGCTCTGCAGCAGCATCTCCGCCATTCCGGCGGTGGCCCCGAAGTTGCCGTCGATCTGGAACGGCGGGTGGGTGTCGAACAGGTTGGCGAGGGTGCTGCTCTTGAGCTGCTCGCTGAGCATCTTGTGGGCGTGGTCGCCATCGAGCAGCCGGGCCCAGAAGTTGATTTTCCAGGCCTTGCTCCAGCCGGTGCCGCCGTCGCCGCGCGCCGTGAGGGAAACGCGGGCGGCGTTGGCGAGAGCGGGGGTGGTCGACGGTGATATCTGCCGCCCCGGGTGCAGGGCGTACAGGTGCGAGACGTGCCGGTGGTCGTTGGTCGGGCTGTCCCAGTCCGCCTTCCACTCCTGCAACTGACCCCAGGAGCCGACCCGCAGGCCGGGGTCGAGCTTGTTCAGGGTGGTCTGCCACTGCCCGCGCAGGGTGGCGTCGACGCCGAGCGTGGCGCTCGCCTCGATGGTGTTCGTGAGCAGGTCCCACACGATCTGCTCGCTCATCGATGCGCCGGCCGAGAAGTCACCCTGCTCGGGTGAGTAGCTGGGCGAGACGACCAGCCTGCCGTCGCGCGGATCGAGGTGCAGGTTGGCCCGCCAGAACTCCGCGGCCTCCTTCATCGCCGGGTACGCCTGGTCGCGGAGGAACGTCGTGTCGCGGGTGAAGCGGTAGTGCTCGTAGAGGTGCTGGCACAACCACGCGGCCGCCTCCGGGAACCAGAAGGCGGTGGCCCAGTCCTGGACGCCGGTGAAGCCGTACGGGTTGGTGCTGAGGTGCGTGACCCAGCCGCTCGTACCGTAGATGTTCTGCGCGGTGACCCGGCCTGGCGCGCGCAGGGCGTCGATGAAGTCGAACAGCGGCGTGGCGGTCTCCGCCAGGTTCGTGGTCTCCGCCGGCCAGTAGTTCATCTGGACGTTGATGTTGGTGTGGTAGTCAGCCTGCCAGGGCGGGGTGTTGGAGTTGTTCCAGATGCCCTGCAGGTTGGCCGGCAGGGAGCCGCCGCGGGAGGACGAGATGAGCAGGTACCGGCCGAAGGAGAAGTACAACGACTCCAGCGCGCGGTCCTGGGCTCGCCCAGCGGCACCGGTGTAGGCCGACCGCAGCTCGTCGGTGGGAACGTTCGGCATCTGCCCGCCCACGTTGAGCCGGACGCGGTCGAAGAGACTCTTGTAGTCGGCGAGGTGGGCCGCGCGCAGCGCCGCCACCGTCGAGGCAGCCGCGCCGTCGACCGCCTGGGTGACCTGGGCGTGGGGGTCGGCGCCGCGATAGCTGGGGTAGGTGTCGGCGTACGACGTCGCGGCGGACAGCACGATGAACGCCGAGTCGGCGCCGGTGACGGTGATCCGGTCGGTGCCGTCGGTCCGGGTGCCACCTGTGGTCACCACCCGGTACTGGGTTTCGTGGGTCAGCCCGTTGCCGGGCAGCGCGCCCCGCACGGTGATCCGACCGTTCGCCACGGTGACGGTGCTGCCGGGCTGGGCCGAGGCGGTACGCAGGACGAAGGAGACCTTGCCGGCCTGGCTGGCCGACAGCCGGGTGACGATCACGTTGCGGGGGTGGCTGGCGAAGTACTCGCGCTGGTAGGACACCCCGCCGTAGGAGTATCCGACGCGAGCGGTGGCCTCGGCGAGATCCAGCTCGCGACGATAGTCGCTCACGGTGGCCGGGGTGCCGGTCATGTCGAGGTACATGTCGGCGAGGTTCTGGTACGAGCCGAATCCGGTCGCCGGCTGACCGAGTGCCGTGGCGACCGAGCCAGGTGCCATCCGTGTGTCCCGGTCGATCTGAGCCTGCACGCCGGTCAGGGCTCCGGGCCGTGGTGACGTCCAGTTGCCGTGGTTGTAGCCGCTGGTGCCGGGTCCACCCGTCCAGAGTGTCTTCTCGTTGAGTTGCAGGCGTTCGGTCTGGATGCCACCGAAGACCATGGCGCCGAGCGCACCGTTGCCCAGCGGAAGCGCGTTGCTCTCCCAGTTGGCGGCGGGCTCGTCGTACCAGAGCGCCAGCCCGGGGTCGGCGGCTGCTTCGGCCGGAGCGGAGTTCGCGGACGCGGCGGTCAGGGCCGCGGCCACGAGAAGAGCCGCTGCTGCGGCTCGCAGGATCGTCTGGGTACGGCCGATGACAGGCATAGGGCCTCCTCTATGCCATGGGAGTTAACGTGGGATGTATATTTTTGTCAATGGGTCGTACTCGAAAACCTGGTGAGGTTGCCTGCGATGAAGATCGCGACCTGAATGGTGGATCGCCAGCCCATCTCGGCCTATTGCCTGAACCATCGACAGCTGTTAGACATCAGATGTCCGAGCTCTCAAACCCGGAAACATCCGATGTATGCGGGGTGGTGTTGGTGAAGCTTCTGCGATCACGGCATCGCGGTGCGGACATGGCCAGCCCCGCGGCGTCAGCCGCGGTGGGGCCTGCGTGCTGACGGTCGACGCGCACCATCACCTCTGGGGGAAACCGCCCGCCTGCGCCCGGCTCGACGACGACCGGATGCGGTCGGTCCGGCGTCCGTTCACAGTGGCCCAGTGGCAGGCGCAACTGCGCGCGGCCGAGGTCGATCGCTCCATCCTCGTGGAGAGTGGGCGATGCGACGAGGCGGAGTCGGAGGACCTGCTCCGGTGGGCGACCGAGGCGCCGCAGATCGCCGGTGTGGTGCTGTGGGCTGACCTGACCGGTCCCGGCTTGGAGGCCCGCATCGCCAGACACCTCCGGCGCGCCGGTGGCGATCGGGTGGTCGGTGTCCGCGCCCAGATCCAGGCCGAGCCGGATCCGGACCATCTGGACCGCCCGGACGTGCGCCGCGGCCTCCGTGTCGTCGCGGCAGCCGGGCTGGCCTTCGACCTGCTGGTCCGGGTGGACCAGCTGCCCGCCGCGGCGCGGGCCGCCGCGGCGCTGCCGCACGTCCGCTTCGTCCTCGATCATCTCGGCAAACCGGAGATCCGGGCGGGTGCGACCGGGCTGGCCCGGTGGCGCGAGCCGTTCGCGGCGTTGGCCGAGCAGCCCAATGTCACGGCCAAGATGTCCGGCCTGGTGACGGAGGCCGACTGGGTCTCGTGGCGGGCCGACGACCTGCGACCGTTCGTCCGCGAGGCGCTCGACCGTTTCGGGCCGGATCGTTTGATGTTCGGTTCGGACTGGCCACTGTGCCTGCTCGCGGGCAGCTACGGCCGGGCGCGGGCCGCGCTGCACCAGGTGTTGCCGGCGCTGTCCGAGGCGGCCTCACACGCGATCTTCGGAGGCACCGCCGCGCGGGTCTACCGGCTGGCGGTCTGACCCGGCGATCATGGGAACGGGTCCAACCCCGAACATGTGCGGAGGCGGCGATGGCTCTCACCGACGAGGCGATCGGCAAGATCAAGATGATGATCACGTCGGGCGAGCTCGGCCCCGGCGATCGACTGCCGAAGGAGGCGGACCTGGCCCGGCGGCTCGGTCTGTCCCGCAACTCCCTGCGTGAAGCGGTGAAGGCCCTGTCCATCATCCGCATCCTGGATGTCCGCCAGGGTGACGGCACCTACGTCACCAGCCTTGCCCCACAGTTGCTGCTCGACATGCTCAATTTCGTCGTGGACTTCCACCGCGACGACACAGTGCTGGAGTTCCTTGAGGTCCGGCGCATCCTTGAGCCGGCCGCCACGGCGCTGGCCGCGCAGCGGATGGCCGCCGAGGACGTCGCCGGCCTCCAGGCCGTGCTCGACAACCTCGGCGACACCCACGACGTGGAGGCCCTGGTCGCCAACGATCTGCAGTTCCACCGCCTGATCGCCGTCGGCTCCGGAAACACGGTGCTGTGCTCGCTGCTCGACGGGCTCTCCGGGCCCACCACCCGGGCCCGCATCTGGCGCGGTGTCACCCAGCAGGGCGTCATCACCCGGACCCGGGAGCAGCATCAGGCGATTGTCGACGCGATCACGATCGGGCACGCCGACCTTGCGCGTTCCTGGGCGACAGTGCACATCGCCGGCGTCGAGGAGTGGCTCCGCAGGGCACTGTGACCGACCATGGCCGCTGACCGGCTTGCGAGTCGTACGGCGATGGCGGTGTCGATTCAGGCCCGCACGACGCGGGCGATGCTCGCCCGGATGGGCGCGTAGTGGTCGGCGATGGCGGCTTGCAGGCCGGCCACGTTGCCGGCCGCGATCGCGTCCACGATTGCCCGGTGACGGTGGGCGGTGATCAGCCGGTCCTCCGGCTCGGTGCGCAGCGTGGGAGCGACGATGGCCTGGACCTGCCAGAACGCCTCGGTCAGCTGGAGGATCAGGTCGTTGCCGAGGGGCTCGAGCAACTTCACGTGGAAGGCCCGGTCGACATCGAGGAAGTCCTTCCCCTGGGCCGCCAGGCTCTCCATCTCGTCGACGAGCGCGGAGAGGGCCACCCGGTGCTCGCCGTCGAGGACGGCGATGACCTGGGCTGCGAGCCCCTGCTCGAGGGTCTGGCGGACATCGACGACCTGCCCCAGCACGTGGTGATCTTCCTCGCCGCTCAGGAGGCCGCGGAAGGTCAGGCCCTCCACGAGAGCGGCGAGGGACATGCGGCCGACGAACGTGCCGTGACCGTGCCGCACCTCGACGATGTCGAGGGCAGAGAGGATCTTGACGGCCTCGCGCACGCTGGACCGGCTGGCGCCCACCGCGTCGCACAGCTCCGCCTCGGTGGGGAGGATGTCTCCCGGCTTGAGGCGATTCCGCAGGATGTACTCCTTGATCTTGGTAGCGACTTCCTGCCGGCGGGGACCTGGGCGCTCCGCACCGCGTAGCGGAGTGGCGTCAATGGTCGTCATCTGGCACTTGCCCTTCCCTCACGAATCTGACACGCTCACCCTATCGGCATCAGATGTCAGACGTCAGACCCCATTATCTTCGAATCCCTCAGCGCGAGCGTCACGCGAGCGCATGAAGAGCCTATGGAGGCAGCTACGTGAGCACCACCGTTAAGCCATCGGGGAGTTGGCGCGTCCCCCCGCGTCGGCTCCGCTCGCTGGCCGTCGCGTCCACTGCGGCAACCCTCGCTCTCGGACTCGTCGCGTGCAGCGGCGGGCCGGCTTCGACCAACGCCGTCGAGGGGGGCGGGGGGAAGACCTCCATCGAGACCACCCTGGCGTTCACCCTCTCCAGCGGGTTCGACCCGGGTAACGCCTCGTCGGCGGTGGCGACCGCGGTCAACCAGCACATCTTCGAGGGTCTGATCGATCTAGACCCGGTCACGCGGGAACCCTACCGTGCTCTCGCGAAGGAAGACCCGGTGGCCAGCGCCGACGGGCTCACCTACACCGTGGCGGTGCGTGACGGCGCGAAGTTCTCCGACGGCACCCCGGTCACCGCCGAGGACGTCGCCTGGTCCTTCACCCGGGTCCTCAAGCCGGCCGACCCCAAGGCCCCGCCGCTGATGCAGGGCTTCGTGTCGTTCATCGACTCGGTGACCGCCAAGGACGCGACGACCGCCGAGTTCAAGCTGAAGTACCCGTTCGCCCTGTTCTCCGAGCGGATCGCCGTCATCAAGATCCTGCCGAAGGCGAAGACCGCGGACGCGGACGCGTCGAAGGCCTTCGACACGGCACCGATCGGCTCCGGCCCCTTCAAGATGGACAGCGCGTCCAAGGAGTCGGGTATCAAGCTCAGCAAGAACCCGAACTACAGCGGGCCCCGTCCGGCCAAGGTCGAGACGATGACCTGGAACACCACCTCCGAGGCCTCCGCGCGGGTGTCGGACCTGCAGGGCGGCCGAGTCCAGGCCATCGAGTCGGTGCCTTACCTGAACGTCGACTCGCTCAAGGACAAGTACACGGTCGACGTGAAGCAGGCCTTCAACCAGGTCTTCCTCATGTTCAACTCGTCGGCGGCGCCGTTCAACGACAAGCGGGTGCGCCAGGCCCTGCACTACGCGATCAACAAGGACGAGGTCATCAAGACCGCGCTCAACGGTTACGGCACGGCGGCGACGAGCTACCTGGACGAGGGCAACAAGGACTACCAGAAGGCCGCCACCGTCTACGACTACAACCTGGAAAAGGCCAAGAGCCTGCTCCAGGAGGCCGGCGTCTCGAACCTGAAGTTCCAGCTCGACACCACGGACAACTCCGCCGTGAAGGATGTCGCCCCGCTGGTCATCGAGCAGTGGAAGAAGATCGGCGTCACCGCCACCCTCAACACCGTGCCGTCCTCGGCCATCTACGGTGACATCGTTCCGAAGGACACCTTCCGGGTCCTGATGGCCACCGGAGACCCCAGCGTCTTCGGCGTCGACACCGACCTGCTGATGCGCTGGTTCTACTACGGCGAGACC
Organism: Micromonospora zamorensis; assembly: GCF_900090275.1. Classification (NCBI taxonomy): domain Bacteria; kingdom Bacillati; phylum Actinomycetota; class Actinomycetes; order Micromonosporales; family Micromonosporaceae; genus Micromonospora; species Micromonospora zamorensis. Next base: position 1,092,280 of record NZ_LT607755.1, read on the forward strand.
TGGCCGGGCCTGCGCTACCGGTGGAACGCCACCGACCGCAAGGCCATGGCCGACCTGCTCGACAAGGCCGCGCAGACCTCCGACGAGGCGGCCCGCAAGGCCCTGTGGAAGCAGGCTCTGGACAAGGTGGCCGACGAGGTCCCCCTGTACCCGATCCTGCACACCAAGGTCGTCACCGCGTACGACCCCGCGAAGCTCAGCGACTTCTCGGGCGCGGCGACCACAGGCCTGTACTTCCTGGGCAGCAGCCGAAAGGGCTGAGCCCGCTTCGGGGGCCCGGACCCCGGCCCCTAGCGTCCCGCCCAGCCCTGTCCCTTGGGCTGGGCGGGACGTCCCGGCGGCCCTCGACGAAAGAAAGACACCATGCTGAGCGTTCTGAGCCTGGTCACGCGACGACTCCTGACCCTGATACCCCTGGTGCTGGGCATCACGATCTTCGTTTTCGTGATCATGCAGTTCTCCCCGATCGATCCCGCGTTGTCCGTCCTCGGCGACCAGGCAACCGCCGCGCAGGTGGCCGCGTTCAAGGCCGCCAACGGCCTCGACGACCCGCTGCCCCTGCGGTACCTGCACTTCCTGGGCGACCTGCTCCGGGGCGATCTGGGCATGACCTTCCCGCCGTCCGTCCCGGTCGCCGACAAGATCGCCACCGCGCTGCCGCTGACGATCCAGCTGACCGCCCTCGGCATCGTCGGCGCGCTGATCATCGCGTTGGCCCTCGGCATCCCCGCGGCGCTGTACCGCGATCGCTGGCCCGACCAGGTCATCCGGTTCGTCTCGATGGCCGGTATCGCCATGCCGTCGTTCTGGCTGGCCCTCCTGCTCATCCAGGAGTTCTCGGTCCGCCGCCCCGTCTTCCCGACCGGCGGGTACGTCAACCCCGGTGACTCGTTCTCGCTCTGGCTCCAGTCGCTCGCCATGCCGGCGCTCGCTCTCGCCGTCCCGGTCGGCTGCTCACTGGCCAGAATCGTGCGGACGTCGATGGTCGAGGAACTCGACAAGGACTACGTGCGCACCGCCATCGGCGCCGGCCTGCCGCCCCGCGTGGTGGTCGGCCGCAACGTGCTGCGCAACGCGCTCGTCAACCCGCTCACCGTGCTGGGCCTGCGGATCGGCTACCTGCTGGGCGGCACTGTCGTCATCGAGGCCATCTTCTCGCTGCCCGGCATGGGCACCCAGATCATGAGCGCGGTGCAGCAGAACGACACCGCCCTCGCGCAGGGAACCGTGCTGACGATCGCCATCTGCTTCGTCGTCGTGAACCTGGTGGTCGACATCCTCTACCTCTTCGCCAACCCTCGACTGCGCGGAGCCCACTGATGCGTCGAACACTCACCGCCCGGCTGTCGGCTCCCGGCATCGCCTTCAAACGGCTCAGCATCACGGCCCGGATCGCACTGAGCTTCGTCCTGCTCATCGTCGTGGTGGGCATCTTCGCGCCGCTACTCCTGCGGCACGACCCCGCGCAGGCCGGGCTTGGTGCCGCGCTGACCGGCCCGAACGGCGACTACTGGTTCGGCTTGGACAAGCTCGGACGCGACGTGTTCTCACGGCTGGTCGCCGGCACCCGCCGCTCGTTGATCGTGGGCTTCGGCAGCGCCGGCATCGCCCTGGTGGTCGGCGCGATTCTGGGCGCGCTGGCGGGAACCAGCCGGCCCGCGATCGACGAGGTGGTGATGCGGTGCCTCGACGTCGTCATGGCATTCCCCGCCATCGTGCTCTCCGCCCTGCTGATCATCTCCTTCGGCAAGAACAGCCTCGTGGTCCTCGTGGTCGCGATCGGGTTCGTCTTCGTGCCCTCGATCGCGCGCATCGTGCGCGCCAACGTGCTCTCGCAGTACCGGGAGGACTACGTCGCGGCCGAACGGATCATCGGTGCCCGACGGCCGCACATCCTCTGGCGGCACATCCTGCGCAACTGCGCCGCCCCGATCCTCGTCTTCGTCACCGTCATGGTGGCCGACGCGATCGTGTTCGAGGCGTCCCTCTCCTTCATCGGTGGCGGGCTCGCGCCCCAGGAGGCGGCCTCCTCGTGGGGTTCGGTGATCGCCTTCGGCAAGGAGATGGTGCAGATCGGTGGCTGGTGGGCCACGTTCTTCCCCGGCCTGCTGATCCTGCTGACCGTGCTCGCCCTGAACGTGCTCTCCGAGGGGATGTCCGACGCCTGGGCCGCCCCGGCGGCGCGGCGTGCCACCGCGACGAAGGTCGGCGACGCGCAGGAGGAGGCGCAGCCCGGCTCCGGTGAGGTGGTGCAGCTGCCCGGCCTGGCCGAGGCGGCGCAGCGGCTGCGCGAGCGGGCCCGTCCGCTCCCGGAGGGTGAGCCCGTCCTGGAGGTCCGGAACCTGTCGATCGGGTTCGAGGGGCGCCACCGTGGCGTCGACATCGTCGACGACCTGACCTTCGACGTCCGCCCCGGCGAGGTGATGGGCCTGGTGGGAGAGTCCGGCTCGGGCAAGTCCCTGACCTCGCTCGCCGTGATGGGCCTGCTGCCGCAGGGAGCCCGGGTCCGAGGCGAGGTCCGCTTCGCGGGCACCGACCTGCTGACGATGAGCACCAAACGACGTCGTGCCCTGATGGGCCGCGAGATCGCGATGGTCTACCAGGACGCCCTCTCGGCGTTGAACCCCTCACTGCGCGTCGGCCCCCAGCTCGCCCAGATGATCAGCCGAGGCGGCACCCGGTCGGCCGAGGAGCTGATGGACCTGGTGGGCCTGGACGCACGGCGCACCCTGTCCGCGTACCCGCATGAGCTGTCCGGCGGGCAGCGGCAGCGCGTGGTGATCGCCATGGCGCTGTCCCGGGACCCGCGCCTGATCATCGCCGACGAGCCGACCACCGCGCTCGACGTCACGGTCCAGGCGCAGGTCATGGAGCTGCTGCTGCGGCTGCGCGGCCAGCTGGGCTTCGCGTTGATCCTGGTCAGCCACGACCTGGCGCTGGTCAGCGACGTCGCGGACCGCGTCGTGGTGATGTACGGCGGGCAGATCATCGAGAGCGGCGTCACCGCCGACGTGGTCGGTGCGCCGGCACACCACTACGCCCGGGGTCTTCTCGGCTCCGTCCTCTCCCTTGAGGCCGGTGCGGAGCGGCTCACCCAGATCCGTGGTGTGGTGCCGTCGCCGGCCGACTTCCCGGCGGGATGCCGGTTCGCTGATCGCTGCCCCATGGCGACCGAGGTCTGCCGGACGGAGACGCCCCGCCTGGAGGGCGACGCCAACCACCGGTACGCCTGTCACCACCCGGCCGTCACCGTCAGGGAAGAGGAGCTGGCCCGATGAGTGCGACATCCCCGCGCGACTCGATCGTCGAGCTACGCGACGTGCACGTGGTTCACCGCACCCGCGGTGGCGGCCTGTTCGGCCGCGAGCGGGTGTACGCCCTCACCGGCGCGGACCTGACCGTGCGTACCGGCGAGACCATCGGGGTCGTCGGTGAGTCCGGCTGCGGCAAGTCCACGATGGCCAAGGTGCTGGTGGGCCTCCAGCGGCCGACGAGCGGCACTGTCGCCTTCGCCGGCAAGGAAGTCTGGTCGATGAACGCGTCGGAACGACGGCAGCACATCGGCGCCGGCGTCGGCATGATCTTCCAGGATCCGGCCACGTCGCTGAACCGGCGCATGCCGGTCCGCGACATCCTGCGCGATCCGCTCGACGTGCACCGCCGTGGCACCCGCAAGCAGCGTGAGGAGCGGGTCAACGAGCTGATGGCCCTGGTGGGGCTGCCCCGGTCGGTCGCCGACGTCCTGCCGAGCCAGCTCTCCGGTGGTCAACGCCAGCGGGTGTCCATCGCGCGTGCCCTCGCCCTGGAACCGGGCCTGGTCATCGCCGACGAGCCCACCAGCGCCCTCGACGTGTCGGTGCGGGCGCAGATCCTCAACCTGCTCCTGGACCTCAAGGAACGGCTGAACCTGGCCATGGTCTTCGTCTCGCACGACATCCAGACGGTCAAGCGGATCAGTGACCGCGTGGTCACCATGTACCTCGGCCGGATCGTGGAGCAGACACCCGCCGCCGGGCTTCCCGAGGTCGCGCAGCACCCGTACACGCGTGCGCTCTTCTCGGCCACGCCGGGTCTGCTCTCGCCCCTGGATCCCATCCCGCTCGTCGGCCCCGTCCCGCTCGCCACCAAGCCGCCGACCGGATGCCCGTTCCGCACCCGGTGCTGGAAGGCGACCGACGGCTGCGCCATCGAGATGCCGCCGGTCCGGTCGGGCGACGGCGGCGCCGGCTCCCACGAGTTCCGGTGTTACCACCCCGTACCCGCTGGATCCAGCAACACGGAGCTGGTCGAGCTCGCCAGAGCAGCGACCGGCCGCACCACCCCCCTACATCTCGAGGAGACAGCGTGACCACCCCTGCCCCGCGGTTCGCCGGAGTCGTGCCGCCGGTCGTCACCCCATTGACCGAGGAGGGTGCGGTCGACGTCGCCTCCCTGGAGCGGCTCATCGAGCGGATGCTCGGCGCAGGCGTCGACGGCATCTTCGCCCTCGGTAGCTCCGGCGAGACCGTCTTCCTCACCGACAGCCAGCGGGACCAGGCTCTCGAGGTCGTCGTGAAGACCGTCGCGGGCGCCGTACCGGTCATCGCCGGCTGCATCGAGCCCACCACGCGCCGGGTCCTCGACCGGGCCGACGCGTCGACGCGCCTGGGCGTCGACGGCCTGGTGGCCACGGCACCCTTCTACGCCATCGTCGGCCCGTACGAGGTCGAGCGTCACTTCCGGTCTCTCGCCGCGTCGGTCGAGCTTCCCCTGCTGGCGTACGACATTCCCGTCTGCGTGCACACGAAGCTCTCCCCGGGTCTGTTGAGCCAGCTGGCGGTGGAGGGCGTCCTCGCGGGTGTCAAGGACTCCAGTGGCGACGACGTCGCCTTCCGTCAGCTGGTGCTGGCGATCACGGAACGCGCGCCGGACGCCGGTTTCAGCCTGTTGACCGGGCACGAGGTGGTGGTCGACGCGATGATGCTCGCGGGCGCCTCCGGCTCGGTTCCCGGCCTGGCCAACGTGGACCCGGCGGGCTACGTGCGACTGCACCGGGCTTGCGTGAACGGCGACTGGGACACCGCCCGCGTGGAGCAGGACCGACTGACCCGGTTGTTCCGGATCGTCGACGCGGCCGACCCGGCGACGGCGGCGGGGGCGACCCGGGGCGTGGGCGCGTTCAAGACCGCCCTGGCCCTGCTCGGCGTCATCGACAGCAACACCGTGTCACTGCCGATGCGGCCGCTCGACGCCGACGAAGCGGCGCGGGTTCGTGCCCAGCTGGAACTGGCAGGGCTGCTCTAGCCATGTCCAAGGTGCGCAAGCCCCCGGTCGTCGACGAGGCGGTAGCCGCGCTCGACATCGGGGGCACCAAGACGGCTGCCGCCCTCGTCACGAGACAGGGCGAGGTCGTCCACCGGGCCACGGCCCCCACCCCTGGTCGGGCCGGGGCGACCGCCATCCTCGACACCGCGGCCGATCTCGTCGATCGGTTGCGGGCGAGGGCGACGGGGACACGCGTCCGTGCCGTCGGAGTCGGTAGTGCCGGAGTGATCGACCATCGGACGGGCCTGGTGCTCTCGGCCACCGACGCCCTGGCCGGTTGGGCCGGCACGGATCTGCGACGACGACTGCGCGAGCTGCTGGACCTGCCCGTCGCGGTGATCAACGACGTGCACGCGCACGCCCTCGGCGAGACGCGCCACGGGGTGGCCGCCGGCCATCAGACGACGCTCTTTCTCGCGGTCGGCACCGGCATCGGTGCCTCGTTCGTTGTCGACGGCACCGTGCTGGCCGGCGCCCACTCCGCGGCCGGGCACGCCGGCCACCAGCCGTCGCCGTACGCCGGGCAGTTGCCCTGCACCTGCGGCGGGCAGGGACACCTGGAGGCGATCGCCTCCGGGCCCGGCCTCGCCCAGGAGTACGCGCGGCGTACCGGCCAACCGGTCGACGACCTGCGGTCGGTGGCCGCGCGCGCAGCCGACGGCGACGCGACGGCCCGGGAGGTGGTCCTGCTGGGCGGGGCTGCCGTGGGCTCGGCTGTCGGCGGACTGGTCAACATGCTCGATCCCGCTGCCGTCGTCATCGGCGGCGGGGTCGCCGGCCTCGGTGACCTCTGGTGGCAGGCACTTCGGGACGCCGTGCGGCGGGAGACTTTGCCCAGCCTGGTCGACGTGCCCGTGCTGGCCTCGACCCTCGGATCGGACGCCCCACTGCTCGGCGCCGCGTCACTCGCCTGGGAGGGCACCGAATGAACAAGCTGATCGCGCATCTCCGCCACCGCCTCGTCGTCTCCTGCCAGGCGTACCCCGGTGAGCCGATGCGCACCCCGGACACGATGCGCCGCGTCGCCCTCGCCGCCGCCAAGGGCGGTGCCGCCGGCATCCGCGCCCAGGGTGTGGCGGACATCGCGGCCATCCGGGAGGCCGTCGACCTTCCGCTCATCGGGCTGTGGAAGGACGGCGACGACGACGTCTTCATCACCCCCACGCTGGAGCACGCGCTGGCCGTGGCACGGGCGGGCGCACACGTCGTCGCGCTCGACGGCACCGCGCGGCCACGGCCCGACGGCCGAACCCTCGGTGACACCATCGCCGCCGTCCACGAACTGACCGGGGCTCTGGTGATGGCCGACTGCTCCACCCTCGGCGAGGGCATCGCCGCCGCGGCGGCGGGCGCCGATCTGGTCGGCACCACCCTTTCCGGCTACACCGCGTACACCAGCAAGCAGCCCGGCCCCGACCTGGACCTGGTTGCTCAGCTCGCCACCGCGATCGACGTGCCGGTGATCGCGGAGGGTCGGATCCACACCCCGGCCCAGGCGGCGCAAGCGCTGCGGGCCGGGGCGTGGGCGGTGGTGGTGGGCACCGCGATCACCCACCCCAGCACCATCACCGGCTGGTTCGCGTCGGCGATGGCGGACGCCCGGTAGCGCTCGGAGCACGAGCCGGCGGACCGCGGTCCCGCGTCGCGGGCGACGGTCGGCACCCACGGACAACTGACAATCCTGCTGTCACGGAGGCCAAGCTGTGGCTTTGAGCGATCTCACCCTCGCCGAATGCTGGGCGTACCGACCCGATCTGGCTGTTCCGGAGGACCTGGACGCCTTCTGGGAGCGGACACTTCGCATCGACGAACCGGTGGAGGCGACGTACGAGCCCGTCGACACCGGTCTCACCCAGATCCGCACCTGGTCGGTCACCGTCGCCGGCTACGGCGGCGAGCCGGTGCACGGCTGGCTGCATCTGCCGGCGAATGCCACCGGGCCGTTGCCCTGCGTGGTCGAGTATCTCGGGTACGGCCGTGGTCGTGGCCTGCCGCACGAGAAACTGTTCTGGGCCTCGGCGGGCTTCGCGCACCTCATCATGGACACCCGGGGTCAGGGCTGGAGTGCCGCGCCCGGCGACACCGCCGACCCGCACCGCTATCCGGCGGGCACCGTTCCCGGTTTCCTCACGCGGGGGGTCACCAGCCCGGAGGACTTCTACTACCGCAGGCTGATCACCGACGCGGTCCGGTTCGCCCGGGCTGCCCGGGAGCATCCCGCCGTCGACCCCGACCGGGTCGTCGTCACGGGCATCAGCCAGGGTGGCGGTCTCTCGCTGGCGGTGGCTGCGCTGTTCCCGGAGGTGGCGGCCGCCATGCCCGACGTGCCCTTCCTGTGTGACTTCCCGCGCGCCGTCCAGGTCGCCGGTCAGGGCCCCTACGGCGAGGTCGCCGAATATCTCGCGCTTCACCGGGGTCAGAGCAGCCAGGTTTTCCGTACGTTGTCGTACGTCGACGCGGCCGTGCTCGCACCCGGCGCGACAGCGCCTGCGCTGTTCTCCATCGCGATGATGGACCAGATCTGCCCGCCCTCGACCTGCTTCGCCGCTTACCACCGCTACGGCGGTGACAAGGAGGTGCGCGTGTACGAGTTCAACGACCACGAAGGTGGCGAGGCGCACCACCAGCTCGAACAGCTCGCCTGGCTGCACAAGCTCTTCGGCCGCTGAGGTGCTGAGGCCTTGAGGTGCTGAGGCCTTGAGGCGCTGAGGCGCCGAGGCGTTGAGGACAGGGCCGCCGCCTGGCGTCAGCGCGGCTCCCAGGCGTCGGGCAACGCGGTGAGCTTGCGGACGTGGGCGGGCAGCCGACCGCTGACGATCTCGGCGAGGCTCACCTCGTCGACGACCCGCCGCACGGCGGCGCGCACCGCCACCCACAGGCCGGGCAGGTTCTCCGCCGAACCCTCGTACCGGGTCTCCTCGGGGCGCAGCCCGCGTACGCCGGCGAGCGGGCCCTCGACGGCCCGCAGCACCGCGCCGACGGTCACCTCGCGCGGCGGTCGGGCCAGCGTGTAGCCGCCCTCGGCGCCGCGCTGGGCGCGCACGATGCCGGCCCGACGCAGATCCGCCAGGACCGCCTCCAGGAACTTGCGAGGCATGTCCTGCTCGGCGGCGATGGCCTGGGTGGACAGCAGCGAAGGGTACGCGGTGGCGAGGCTCAGCGCTGCCCGTACCGCGTAGTCGCCGCGCGCGGAGATCTGCACAGTGTCATCATGCCCGCCCGGTGCCGTTGGCCGGTGTGGTGGGCGACCCGGGTCGCGTGGTGTGAGAACCGTTGGCCGATCCGCCGGCGCGGAAACCGCCGCCGTTGGCGCCCGTCGGCTCGGCCGGCGGCCGGGGCCGGATCACCCGGGCGGCCGGTTGGTCCCGCGCGGCCCGGAACGCACCGGGGCTGACGCCGACCTCCCGGGTGAAGAAGCGACCGAAGTTCGTGGGCTCGGAGAAGCCGAGGTGCCGGCCGATCTGGGCGATCGGCTGGTCGGTCGCGGCGAGGAGCCGGCCGGCCTGCAACGCGACCCGCTCGTCGATGACCTGCTTGGCGCTGCGACCGGTGACGGCCAGGCAGGCCCGGGTCAGGGTCCGCACCGAGCAGCGGAGCTCGGCCGCGTAATCCTCCACCCGGCGGGTGTGCGCGTAGCTGTGCTCCACCTCCCGGCAGAACCGGTGGAACGTCTCGTCCTCGGGGCGGGGCGTCGACCGGTCGGCACTGCCCAGGGCCAGCCGCAGCAGCAGCACGGCCAGTTGGTGGCGGAGCAGCGCGCGGGCGGCGACGGTGTCGGGGTGCCGCTGGCAGTCCACCACCAGTTGGCTCACCTCGGTGATCACCGCGTCCTCGTCCTCGCCGGCCAACTGTCGCCAGGTCACGGGTGTGTCCAGGTCGACGTCGAAGCCGCGCAGCGCCTCCGGGTCCCAGGCGACCACTGTCGCGTCGAACTGCGGACCGGAGCAGCGCAGCACCTGGCCGGCGCGGACCCGCAGCAGCGTGCCGGGCCGACAGGGCAACGGGTGAAAGTCGGGTTCGGCGTCGCCGTGCCCACGCGTGGTGAGGATCAGCAGCTCCCGCTCGACGATCACGGGCCGACGCCAGCGCGGGTCAGGGGAGAGGTCGGCCAACGCGAACGTGGCTATCTCGTCGGGGACGGGTGACGCCGTTCCGATCGGTGGCGCGGGGGAGGGACCGGTGGAGACCATCGCCTGCGACGGTAGCCCGAACCGCAGGTCACCGCATCCCGATCGACGCGCGCAGCGAAGTTGGCGCGTCGATGCGGGCTTGTCGCGATCGTCGTGGCCGGGCTACGTTACCCGGCGGTAGCGCCGTCCGGTCCGCGGTCCGCCCGGCGCACCGCCGGCCGCCTACCCGGCCGGCGGCCTCCGCCGACTCGCGATGGGATGGGCATGACGCAGCTGTTCTCGGTTGAAGGCAAGACGGTCCTGGTCACCGGCGGTTCGCGGGGGATCGGTCTGATGATCGCCCAGGGGTTCGTCCGGGCCGGTGCCCATGTGATCATCTCGTCCCGCAAGGCGGACGTCTGTGAGGCGGTCGCCAAGGAACTCTCCGCCGAGGGCCGCTGCGAGGCCATCCCCGCCGACCTGGGCGACGACAGCGGCGCCGAGGCGCTGGCCACCGCCGTACGCGAGCGCTTCGGTCGCCTCGACGTGCTGGTCAACAACGCCGGCGCCACCTGGGGCGCGCCGCTGGAGGGCTACCCGGAGGCGGCGTTCGACAAGCTCTGGGCGGTCAACGTCAAGGCCGTCTTCCGGCTCACCACCGCGCTGCTGCCGGCGCTACGCGCCGCCGCCAGCGCCGACGACCCGGCCCGCGTGATCAACATCGGGTCGATCGACGGCATCCGGGTGCCGTGGATGGAGGTGTACGCGTACTCGGCCACGAAGGCGGCAGTGCACATGCTCACCCGCAGCCTGGCCCACCAACTGGCCAGCGAGCAGATCACCGTCAACGCGATCGCGCCCGGCCCGTTCGAGAGCAAGATGATGGCGTTCGCACTGGACGACCCGGAGAGCCGGGCCGCCATCGAGCAGCAGGTGCCGCTGGGCCGCATTGGCCGCCCCGATGACATGGCCGGCACCGCCATCTACCTGTCGTCGCGCGCCGGCGCGTACCTCACCGGCGCGGTCATCCCCGTCGACGGCGGCATCACCACGCACGGCTGAGCACCGGCTGACCCGGGTCGGTCTGCCCGCGTACACCTTCGGGTGTGTGCCGGGGCCGCGCGGACTCGGCAGATCCGCGCGGCCCCGGTGTGGCCGGTGTTGCCCGTTCGGGCGGTGCTCAGCGACCGGCGAGCAGCCGGTTCACCGCCGTGTCGACGTCCAGGTGCTCGGCCTCGCGGCCGCGCGGGACGACGACGTACGTCCGTCGAAGGAAACGCACCAGGACGCTGCGCGGCACCTCGAAGAGGGCGTTGCCGTCCGGTGACGAGAGGGCCAGCGCGACGAAGTCACCGCGCGGTGTGGCCCAGGGCCAGACCCGCACATCCCCGATGCCGGCTGGCTCGTCCAGGCCGGTGACCAGCAGTTCGCGGGCAAAGGACCAGCTCACCGCCTCGCCGCCGGCAGATTCGGCGTGGAACAGGACATGGACCGCATACGGGTCAGCAGGGTCGTAACGCAGACTGGCACGCACCGGCAAGGCGGTGGCGTCAGGTGCGACGAGCCTTAGCGACGTCTCGACCTCTACGGTCGTCGGTCGGATGACACTCATGGACGTTCTCCCCCCGGCACCGCTGCGGAACGCGCGTGTCCCGCTTTTCCCATACTCAGGTGCTACTCCTGGCTACGCTCCGCCATACGCTGACTTCACCCAGTGGTGGGAAGGGGGACGGAAAGGCCGCGTGAATACGAGGATTCGCGTAGAATTTCCGGTTCTGCCCAGTGCGTGATCCCGCCCGGCATCGGGTGGTTCAGTCGTCGACTTACTCCGGTAACGTCCAGTCGGCCGTTGCAGTGACGGGCCCGAGCGACACTGGGGGGTGAAATGGTGACGAAGAGATCCTCTATGGATCCGTCGGCGGCGCCCGGCCCGCCGAACGTCGCGGTCCGAGCAGCCGAAAAGCGGGGGTACGCAGTGCCGATGGAGCAGCCCGAACGGGCCGGTCGGCCGGCGTCCGGTGCCGATCATCCGAGCGGCCGAGACGCGGACCGGTCAGCTGTTGGCCCCAGCGGTGGCAGCACCGTCGTGCAGGACCCGCCACGCCGCCCCCGCTGGCGGGAGCGGATCACGGTGACGCTCGATCTCATCCGGGCCAACCCCACCGGCCGGATCGCACTCAAGATCTTCATCGCGATCGCCGGGGCGCTCGTGGTGACCATCGGCATCGCTCTCATTCCCCTGCCCGGTCCAGGCTGGCTGCTGGTGATCGCCGGGCTGGGCATCTGGGCCGTCGAATACCACTGGGCGCGCCGGCTGCTCGGCTTCACCCGCCGACATGTCCACGGATGGACACAGTGGGTGACGCGGCAGTCACTGGCGGTGCGAATCGTGCTCGGCTCCGTCGGCCTCGTCTTCGTGGGCGCCGTGGTCTGGCTGTCCCTCAAGTACAGCCTCGGCATCGACGTGGTGGCCGCGGCGATGCACTACCTCGCGACGCACTGACCCCGGATTTCCGGTCCGGTTCCACGATCGGGTAGAGTCAGTGGCGCTGAGGGCGATTAGCTCAGTGGGAGAGCGCTTCGTTCACACCGAAGAGGTCGCTGGTTCGATACCAGCATCGCCCACTCTCAGTTCCTGCAGGTCAGAAGCCCGTTGCCGAGATAGTCGGTAACGGGCTTTGCCGCATGTGCGGCTTACATTGGGAGCAGATTGGGAGCAGCGCGGCTGGTTCCCGGTTCGTGCGGCCATGGACGCGCCCGGCTGAGTGACCTGATTTGCGGTCACGGGCGGGCCTGCTGGCTGGTTGAGGAACTAGTCCTACCGTTACCGGCGCCCACCTCACGAGTGGGTGCCCCCGCGCTGTGATTCGCAGGCTGACTGATGGCCGTCGGTCCGGTGATCCGCCCACTCGCCGGTCCACATTGCGAGGTCGTGTATCTGGCTCTGCATGAAGTTGGCTTCGGCAAGATTTTCGTAGCCGGAGATCGCCGTGGCGTCCTGACCCGGTGACGGGCTCAGGCTTCCTTACCGTCGACCCAGCGACAGAACGGGTCCGTGGTGTCCTCGTCGCCCATCTCGGCGGGCTCCGCCACGATCTCCAGCCCGGTCGCCGGGGCGGTGACACCGAAGGTGCGGTGCAGCCAGTCCCGGTAGGGCACGTTGACGATCTCGTGGTCGGCGTCCCACGGCTCGGGCGGCGCGCCGAACTCCTCGTTCCAGCAGATCTCCCGGTAACCGATCGCCAGCAGCCGCAGAAAGTCGACCGCATCGTTGGCGAGCACACACGTCATCATCGAACCGCTGCCCGAACCAAGATGAACGATCCTGACCCGTCCCCGACCGTCGCGCCACAGCGCGGCCATCGAACCCTCGCCACCGGTCTGCGCGAACGGCCACAACCGTGCGGCCGCATCCGGGACCGACTCGTCGAACCACGACCGTGCGTACGACAGGGTCTGCTCGGCGGTGTAGCCACGCAACTCGATCGAGTGCCCGCCCAGCTGTTGTCGCTCAACGAGCCGTACAGATCCCCGTCGTGGCCTTTCACCACGAAACCCTGCTCGTCGACCCAGGCGAAGAGCAGGCGCAGCGGCTCCGGCAGGTCGAATCCGTCCGGCACCCGGGCCAGGGTCGTCTTGAGGAAGTCACCCACGCCCGGCAGCGTACGAAATCACCTCGCCCTCCCACAGTCCCAGCCGCACTGCCCGGTCGCCGACGTGCAGGGTGCCGCCGACCAGTTGGCCGACCTCATCGTGCTCCGGGTTCCAACCGCTCAGCACTCCCGCGATCACCGAGGCGAAGGGCTCCTCGCCGGAGGCGTCCCGCCCGACCCAGCGGCCACCGTCGTAGTCGTAGTCGTAGGCCGACCGCCAGCCCTCGTCACCCGGAGCCGTCGGCACGATCGTCAGGGACCAGTCACCGCGCCCTTCGAACAGCAGGCCACGGCCGTCGTCCACGACGAGATGGACAGGCCCGGTAGTGAGATCGACCGCGCCACCGGGCCAGTGCCAGGCCAGCCGCGTGACCGCGGCCAGGCGGCAACCGATCAGCATGTCCATCAGAATGGTTTCGTCAGTTTCGTGCCTAGTAGTGACCGTTGTTGTCGTCGAACCGGGCCTTGGCACCGCAGCACCGGCGAACCCGCCATTTGAGCCGTACGGGCGGGGATCGTTGCACCCCGCATCATAGAGATGTCGCTGTTCACACAGCTCTACGAGCCCGCAGCCAACCCGCCCTCGGCCCGATGTGCTCGATTCGTCGACCGCCACGACCGCTGGCGCGCCTCAGCACGAGTCAACGCACTGATCTGCCGCCGACGTGCGCGCCAGTCTCCTACGACTCGTCACCGTGCGTGATCCGACGGGCGAAGCAGGCAACCAGGGCCGACGTTCGAGGCGGCGCCGGACTCGCGAACATCGAGCCGTGAGATGTCCTAGGTGCCGCGAGCGTAGGCGTAGTCGATGAGCGTCCGACGGTAGGGTTCGGGCACCTGCGGCGTTAGTTCGGTGAACGTGTTCAGGTCAGCGACCGATCCCGTCGAGCGGGCACGGTAGGCGGCGGCGGCCGCCCGCATCGTGACGTCGTCCGGCTCGAGTTCCTCGCCGCGAGTGGCCAGCGCAGCGGCCTCGGCGAAGTCGCCTCCCTCGGCGGCCAGATCGGCCAGGTCGAGGTGCAGCGACCAGTTGGCCGGATCGAGCGCCAGGGCGCGCCGGAAGGCCGCGGCCGTCTCGACACGGTTGCCGATGTGGCGCCAGGTGCCCGCGCGGACGACCTCGGTAAACGGGACGCGCCGCACGGCGTCGGCCTGGTCGCACAGGGCGAACGACGCGTCGGTGCGGCCGCACACGCGCAGCAAGACTGCCATGCGGGCCATCGCGTCAGGGTCCGCATGCCGGTCGCAGACAGCCTCGATCGCCTGGAACCACGGGGCCAGGGACTCGCGGACGGCGTCGGTGTCGAGGTCGCGGTCGTAGTCGTTGATGCGCATTGTGGCCTCGGCGATGGCGGCCGGGGTCACCGCACCGAGGAATCGCTCGTCGCCGAACCACGGTGCGGACGCCCACGGTACGTCCGGCTGGTAGCCGGTGACCGCGCCGAGCGACATCGCGGCCTCGTCCATGTCGCCGTCGACGAAGGACAGGTAGGCGCGGGCCAGCATCGGTCCGATCGTGTTCGCCGCCGCGACGACGGCCGTGACCTCGGCGGGCAGTTCGCGCCGCAGGTGCTCCAGCGCCGAGTACGGCTTCGGGTCGCGCGGATCGGTGGCGACCGCTCGCGCGATGAAGCTCGTCGCCGCGGCAGGTGAGCCGCCGCAGTGGGCCATCACCTGGGCGTCATCGAGCGCTCCTGTCGTCGACACGATCGACACTTTAACGTCGGCCGGCAGCGCGGGCGATGAGGTCCGTCCACCGCCAAAGGACGGTGCAGACCCAAGCCAGACGAACGCTGTGCAGGGCGGCTACGGCCAGAAGCCCGGCACTGTCGCGACGACTGCAGCCGCCGATGATCGGGTTCACTCATTTGCCGCTGACCGAACTCGGCGGCAACCGCCTCAACATCACCGACATGGAGGTACAGAAGTGTGTCGGGTCGGGCATCGTCTCGGTGCTCCGATAGGTAGAGCTGCATCGGCTCGCGTGAGACGCATACGAACAGCGGAAAGCTGGGCTCAAAAGCGGTGCTCCCACTGTTTGGCGAAGCCGAGCCGCGCGTACCAGGTCGCCGAGGCTTCAGCGTCCGCAGTGTGCAGGATGGGCGTGATCTTTTCGTCCATGCAGGCATCCTTGCAGACCGAAAACCTTTCCCCGTCGGGCGAAGATGCGCGCACACTAGCCGCCGGCAGTGCGCGCTGCGAGGGTGTGATGATGCGCTCGCCGAGACGTCGGCGGGTACGCGCTCGCCCCCGTCATCACTTCCACACGGTCGCGTGGTTGCCGCCCGGTGTGTTCGTCCACCCGGCCAGCATTCCCCGATTGTTGAGTGCCATCACGGCGGCCGCCGGATCGCCGGTGACCATCCGGCGGTTGCGCAACAGGAAGGCTCGTCGTGGGTCGCCTGCGGTGGTGCCAGCGATCCAGCCTCGTTCGTTGATGCGGGCGCCATACCCGGGAAACTCGGTGCGGACACCCTGGTACCAATGGAAGACCCGGGCCGCCCCATCCGCCGAGTTGCTCCACCCGACGACCTGACCATGGTCGTTGATCGCGAGTGCCCCGCTGATGCCGGACGGCGTGCCAAGGTCGATCATCCGGCCACGCTGCCAGAGGAATGCGTGCTGGACGCCGTCCGCCGTGGTGCTCGTCCCAACGATCTGCCCGCGTTCGTTGATGTCGGCTGGCACCGTCTCGTTGCCGCCGAGGGTTCCCAGGTCGGTCAGAGTGCCCCGCTGCCACAGGAAGGCCCGTTGTCCGTTGGACGAGTAGTGCACGCCGATCACCTGGCTGTGGTTGTTGATGCCGGTGGCGCTGCGGTCGCCGACGCCTCCCAGATCGGTCAGGACGCCGCGCCGCCAAAGGAAGGCGCGGGTCAGGCCACCACGGATGAACGTCTGATTGTCACCGACGACTTCGCCCTTGTCGTTCACCGCCAACGCGGTGCCCGTACCTCGTTCGTCGAGCGTGCCCAAGTCCCGCGGCCGGCCCTGCCGCCACAGGCACGGGCGTGCCGCGTGGACCGCGGACTGACAGAATCCGACGACCTCGCCGCGCTCGTTGACGTCCCGCGGAAGGCTGCCGTTGCCGCCGGGCAGCGGACGCAGCACCGTGTGTTTCCCGGCCTGCCAGAGGAATCCGAGCGGCGGTTGGATCTCCCCGTTGACCGTGTTCGTCGCGGTGACGATCACTTCACCGTGGCTGTTGATGTCCGACGCAGAACTCGACATCCATCCCGCCGGGTGGATGTTGACCGCTGTCGGCCTCCTCGGCCCGGACGCCCACGCCGGTGCCGCCGTCAGCAGCGGAAACGCAATGAGCAGCGCGCAAACTAGCCGTCCGATCAGACGGGACATGGGTTCTCCCAACCACAGCGCAGGAATGACTGAGGGTCCGGGGCCGATTCACCATTTCACCCGTACTCCGGCCAAGGCAAGACAGAGAGGGCATGCAACCAGTATCTGATAGACGACCCCGTCCACCTGGCGTGGCTAACCAGGATTCGGTTTCGGTTGACCACCGAATCCTTTGCCTTACGAAGCACCAAGATCACGTTCACTGATCTGCCGCTGAAAGGCGCGGTGATCGTGGGCATGCTTCCCCGATCGACCGATGCGGCTGCGGGAGCCAGCGCTAGTGCCAACCGCAGCACTGGGCCGGCAGCTCAGGAGTGGTCGGCGGCCCGGCGCGAGCCCGGTCTAGGGGGAGCAGGCTGGGAGCAGCGGGGTGCCCTGAACAGCTTTGAAGTGCGCCCAATGGCATCGAACGGCGTTCAACTGCGCCCACCCCTGCCTGCGGCTCCACGTTCTCCCAGGTCAGAGTGGGTGTGGCGTCCTGTTTCACCGCGGAATGCTCTGCGGTTTTGCACAGCGGTCGACAACTCTCTATGTTGTCTGGCTGGGGAGTGTGCGCAGGTCAAGGCTTCACGGTGAGAGCCGTCTCGTCCTGCGTTGTGGTTCGTCCGGGCACCGAAACGTGGTCGTGCCGTCCCACGGAGAGCGCCATCATTGGCTCCGTGACCAGCTTCCCTGCGCAGGCGCGCCGCGTCCGCGACACCACGCTCTCGCCGCAGCGCAGGCTTCACGCATTGCGGGAGTGCGCTCTGCACTGTGCCCCGTACGGATTCCGCGCCACCTGGCACCACCTGGTCGTCGCCGCCCGTATCCCACGCAGTCTCACCGACGATCTCGACGCGCTCGTGCGTGCCGCTGACGAACTGCAGCGGACACGCGACGTGGTCCTTCAGCGTGCGCAGGAGTACGCCGCCCTGCGGCGTCGAGAGAAGGCGACTGGCAGGCGAGTCCCACGGACGCCGCCGCCCTGGAACTCGTGGGGCTGGTCCCGGATCGCCTACTGTCCCGACCCTGAGCACCACCCGACGGGACCTCTCGCCACGGTCGTCCAAGGGGTCCTCGATCGCCACGATGCCGGAATCAGCGTCGACAGGCACTGCCTGGCATGCGGTATCGAAAGGCGCCGCCCGGGCCTCGCATGCCCGATCTGTGGCGTCCATCCGGACGACCCCGCCGCACGCTGGCGTGCCTCCTCAGCCGAGGAACGCTGGAAACGGGTCTGGCGCCGTGAGCTAGACGACCGGCCGACGCCGCTCGTCCCATGAGTTCGAGGTGCACGGATCTGTCGAGAAGCGGATGTTCCGCGGCGGCCGCGATGATCGAAGATGTTGGCCATGAGCCACGAGCACCACACCTTTCACAACCCTCCGTCGGCAACGCCCGCCGATGTGCGGAGGGCTCTCGACCGCAACGACATCGTCGGGGTCACGGATGCAATGGTCGGATGCGCGTTGTACGGCGACGGCGACTGGAAGGCGTCGCAGGAGCTCTACCTAACTCTGCTCGATCACCCTGACCACCAGGTGCAGGCGCTTGCAGCCACTTGCCTCGGGCACCTCGCGAGGGTTTACGGTCAACTCGACGAAGATCGTGTAGTCCCCGCACTCCGCCACGTACGCGCCAGACCTCACGTCAGGGGGACTGCCGGCAACGCGCTGGAGGACATTGAGGTCTTCTTGCATCCTCGGCGTGCGCGCTGGCGTGGGCGCCTGTGGCGACTTGTACGACCGTGGACCTGGTTCTAACGCAGATCGGCGCAAAAGTCTTCAGCAATCACGGACCCGGGTGCAGGCAGGAAATTCAAGTTCACTGTTTGCCGCCGATCGGGTGTCACAGTTCGTCAGGAGCAGTCCGTGCAGCGAACACCAGGCCTTGCCGATGAGCGGGGGTCGCATCGACGATCTGCTCGCCAGGCGCTGGCGATAACGGCGTGCCGCTAGATCCTCGGGATCGTGCGCGACACTGGGCTCGTGGATCAACGGCTGAAGGTGCTGTGGTCGCGGCTTCTGCACCTGCGTTCGAGCGCGGCGGCGTTGGCGGCGGCGTCCGGTGTCCTTGTTGTAGCGGAGCGGCACTCGCGTCTTGTTCGACTGGACCCGCAGAGCGGGGCGCCGTTATGGGAGCAGGAGGTTGAGGACTGCTGGGGCACTACCGTCGTCGCGGGGGACCGCTGTCTTTATCTGAGCCAGGCTGGTGTCCTGCATTGCTTCGACGTGCACAGCGGGCAGCGGACGTGGTCGACACCGAAGCTGCGCCTGCGCCACTACATCAGTGTGAGTGGATCCATCGCTTTTCTGGGCGGGTGGCGCGGCTACCGTCCGCTGATACGGGTGGATCTGACCAAGGGCGAGCTTCTTCCGGGCCAGTTCCCGGGACCGGCGTCGGACAGCAGCTTGGCCTGGCCGCTGACCGTACGACTGGACCCGTCGCCGGGCTGCACGGCCGACGCGATCCTCATCGCGACTGCCAAACAGGCGGCACTGTTGCTGTTGGACGCTCGGACCGGCGTTGCGAGGGGTGAGTGGTCGCTGCCAGCGCCGGTGCACTTTCCCGATTCCGGCATCGCCTTCAGCGCCAGCGAAGACGGCCGTATCGTCTTTCTCAGCGGTAGGCGCACCGTCATGGCCCTGCATCCGGCCAGTGGCGGCATGGAGATCCTGTGGCGGCACGACCGTGACCTGCCATCGCTGCCCCTGCTCCTCACCGGTCGGACGCTGTGGCTGGCTGAAGACGCCGGGGTCACGATCATCGATCTCGACCGCAGTTCCCGTACCGAGGTGACGCACCTCCCGCCGGGTGCTACCAGTGAGGGTGTCCCCGTCTGCGGAGGTGCACTCTTCGCCCGCGCCGGTAACCAACTCATCATGGTGAACCGGGCCGGGGAAACCTTCGGTTGCGTGCGACTGCCGGCACGCATCGATCGGCTACTTGCCGACGGTCGATCCCTGGTACACGCCATCGGCAAAGGCCACCTCACCACGATCGACATCTCGACCACGCCGACGTGAGCACAGCTCCCGCTCGGGATCCGGATTTGCCGCCACCCGTGCCTGGCACCCTCCGAACCATCACCCCTCGTGGGTACGCCCAGGCGGCTTCAGTCCTGATCCCCGCATCGGACACCGACGCTTTCTATCTCCCCGCTGCGAACCAGTTCCCGGATCGCTATGGTCATGGCCGACACGCCCGGCTCCGGCACGATCAGCTGGTCAACGGCCCAGAAGTAACTGCCGTTCGCGACTTCGCCGGTCTTCTTCCAACTCGCAAGCAGGCGGCGGACCTCGTCGACGGTGAAGATCGTCAGGGCCCAACTGGAGCCGTCAGGAAGATCGACGAAGGCATCCACGTTGGCTAGAGACTCGTTGGTGTCCGTGTGGGGATTGAGAAGGATCCGTGCCACGAAGGTCGGTTCCGTGATGGTCACGTACGGATCGGTGTTGCCCATGAACGCCCATCATGCCGCACCGAAGTCGAACGTCATCGAGGGATTGTGCGTGCAGTGCGGTGTAGGTCCGGCGTTGGTCGAGGCGGCTCCGGGATTCGGGCTTGTCAGGCCGTCAGGCAGGTGCCGAGGCGCTCCAGAGGCGAAGTGCTCGGTAGCGAAGCGGCTGGGAGAGTTCGCGCGAGTCCTTCATGTCGGCCAGTACGTCGCGCAGATCCCGGGTCGGCCAGCCGGCGTCCAACCAATCGAGTGCCAGTGTCGGCCAGTGCTTTCCCCATGCGGTGAGCGCGAACCGCACGAGGGCGGGTAGCCGCCACAGCACGGCGGTCGCGATGAACTGTCCGTTCTCATCGCAGAAAGCGTTCCAGCACGGCCAACGCTTTACAGCGTTGCCGCAGCCGTCCGATGGTCGGCAATCTGGCGGCTATGTCGTCCGCGGTCACCGGCTGACCCTACTGGCACCGCGGCGGCACACATCACCAGCATGATCCGGCCTTCGCAGGCGGTAGGCGGTAGGCGGTGGAGGATCATGTTGGGGATGGGCAGTGTCGTGGAGGTGCGGAGGCCGGTCGACGTTGCGCAGCTCTGCGCCCGGCTCGGGGATGCGGATGTCAGTCATATCAAAGGCGGTGAGGCCGAACTGGAATGCCCAGCGTGCGAGAGCGAACTACTCCTCTGCCTGGAGCCTGGGGAATCCACCATCGAACCGGGCCTCTCCTCGGAGTTGGCCAAACGCTTGCATGCCGAGGCCGTGCAGGCGGGTCGCGAATTCGTGGCTACCTCCCTCACAAAATTGTTCGGCCGTTTCACCTGTCCCGAGTGCCGTACCACGTTCAATATTGCCGATCAGGTGGCAAGCGGTTTAGCTGAATAATGCATGCGTCCTCTTCTGCCGCTGCCCGCTCGGGATAGGCTTGGGATGCCGCGATGACGAATCGCCATCGTGCTCGGTTCCAAAGCGGTGACGCGGCAGATGCGTCTAGGACTGCTCGCTCGAGTGTCACTGCAGCTTGCCGGTCCTCCGTCACAGCCCATCTGATATGCAGGTCGGCCCAGTGCAAGGCGTCCTCGCGCCCAAGTCGCCGCGCGCTTGGGCTGGCCTCCGATGAGTTGCTCAAGGTGCTCCTGCACGAAGGTGGCATCGGCAAGGGCCCGATCCAGGACGGCTTCTCCCAGCCCACTGACCGCTGCCTTCCCACGGCGGTACACCGTGAGCCGTCCTCGAAGTCCTTGGCCACGTCGCTCGCCGGCCATGCCCACGTAGACGAGACCGCCTGCTGCCCCTTGCCGAGCGAGGTACACGCCTGGGAGACGCGGCGCCGAGACAGCCGCATCGTGGAAGGGTAGCCACGGCGACCACTTTGCAAGGGCGGCGACTACGTCGTTGGCAAGCACCGGACCAGCATGCCGCAAGCGCAAAAGAGGCGAACCTCTGGAGGTATCTGACACGAGGACAACCGGCGGCAGGCCGACGAGAGACCGCAAACCTTTCCCCGCCGGCCTCCCCTCCGGGCGCTACTCGTCGTTCACGCTGAACGCTCGAAGCCCAAGGCCTGGTGCCAGCGCTCCCGCAAGCCAGGTAACACGGTGATCGCCGGCGGCCAGCCCAGCGCGAGCGACCGTGCACCAGTCGTCGCGATCGAGCAGAGAAAGATAGCCGCTCAGAACGCGCTCTCGTCCGCCCTCGGGCCAAGCTATTCGTTCCGCCGCTGGATGATGTAAATGCTCAGCCAGTTGCGCGGCGATGACGAAACGCTCTACCGATGGCTCTAGGCGGCCGGCGTGTTCGCAGTGGGCCTCTAGAACGGCGGAGGCGGGCGGGTAGTGCTCGAGCGTGATGCCCGTGCCGCCGCTGTCAGCCATGATGGTCAGCAGCAGACCGGTGTGATCGACCAACTCGCTGTCAGGATTCGCTGCGGTGATCGCCTCATGTAGGTGCGCCGCAGCGGCGACCTCTCCGGCGAAGTAGCGGTTGAGGTAGTCGCCATCACAGGCGCGTCGCAGCATCCATGGCCGCGCTGCGGTGCTGCCGATCGTGCACAGGGACTCCACGACATAGACCCGTCCCCAGCCCGTGACCCGCTCGGCTAGCCACAGCAATGCGTCCGAGCCGCCGCACCACGACCGCCGTTCGAGCGCGCGGGCGGCCAGTGGGCCGAAGTAGCCCGACAGCAACCCGATCGTTTTGATCAACTCGATGTCGTCCTCATCCCACACGGTGGTCAGCAACGCCAGACCAACAGTCGCAGCGCACCGATCGGTCGCGTGCTGGACAAGCCATCGACCGGTCGCTCGGACACGTTCGGCGTCCACGCGACAGGCAGCAGCCGCGATGTGTTCATTGGGATGGATCGGAACATAGAGGTCATGGAACGCTCCGGCAAGATCGCCTGGAACGGCGGATGGATCGGCGAAATGCGTATCCAAGACGGCGGCGACGTCAGCACCGCTGCGGCGCCGATCCTCCGGCTCTCGAGGACGGGACTTCCGACCTCGGTGCTGTCCATCATCCGGATACGGCTCACCGTCACGGAGAAGAGGCGCGTCGGGATCCTCACGATGCATCCGCAACGCATGATCAAATAACGACAGCTGAGGTCCGAGCAGCCCGGGCTCGGGTGTCACGCTCACCGGCGGACAGAGGACTCGATTCTTTCGATCATGTCCGGATCATGCCAGGCACTTCAGCCGACCAGCAACCCCGCGCCGGATTGGTTGACCTCCCGGCCACGTGGCCATCGGGGCGAGTGGGCTATGGCCGACGCCGATGAGCACCGCCCGAGGTGACCGGCAGCCGATGGATCAATGCCGCCAGTCGCCTAAGGCGAGGGGAAGGCCGCCCGGCTCGCGGGCCCGACGAGCGGCAGTCCGGAAGACGACGGATACTCGCCTGATGACTGGACCGGATCTCGACCCCGAACAGTATCCGCCCATCGACCCGCGTGAACCGGTGCCCGACGACGTGGGCGTCCTTCTGCCTGGCGCGCCGGACGAACTGCCCGAAGCCCCGGCCGAACCGACGCCAGACGACGGTGGCAACGCCGGCGGCGTGCGCGAGCCGGCATAGATCCGTCGGCGATCGAGCGCGACACCAGCCCGACCGCCGATGCCGGCGCTCAAGACGTCGGGGCGCCGCCCAGCGGATCCGCATACGCCGCCGGCTACTGCGAGCCCGGTTTGGGGAGCAAAACATGCCAATGGGGCTCATCATGGGCATCTACACCGACGCCGGCTCCGGTCGGCACAACGACGTCTGGCCCAAGACCTGGAGCGTCGACTACCTGCGCGTCTACAAGAAGGACGGCGGCTACCCGGTGTCCTATCAGCGGCTGAAGAACCGGCAGACCGGCCAGTACGTCAAGGACGACGGCAGCGGCACCGCCAAGTACGTCGCCGCTTCCGGCACCGACCAGTCCGCTCAGTGGGCCGTCGAGAACGTCGACGGCTACGTCCGGCTCAAGAACCGCGCCACCGGCAACTACCTCCACGTGGAGAACCAGACTGGCACCGTGCAGACCGGGACGGTGCCCGGCACCTACTGGTCGGCGCAGTGGAGCCAGGAGTCCGTCGACGGTCACCTACGCCTGAAGAACCGTTGGAAGGGCACCTACGCTCATACCGAGAACATGACCGGCAGCGTCCAGTACGGCGCCGCGCCCGCCGGCTGGTGGACCAGCCAGTGGACGCTCGAACCCGGCTCCTGACGAACCGCGAGAGCCGCAACCAGCATCCCCCACTCTGAGTTCTCGCAGGTCAAAGGCCATCTCCCGGGTTCGGGAGGTGGCCTTTATGCTGCGCCTGGGTGCCCACCGCTGGCCCGCCGGACGGAGCGGGGATCACCCTGGCGAGGGAGGCCGGCCACCAGGTGCGCGGTGCGATGGTCGGGCCACCACCGGCTGTCGCCGGAGGACGAGGAGGCGTCGGTGGCGGCTGTGGCCGCGCAGGGTGAGACTGGGTGATGACGATGACGAAGCACGCCGTCCAGGCCGCACGGATGTTCGACGGCGAGCGCCTCGTGGACGGCGGAGTGCTGGTCCTGCTCGACGGCGGCCGCATCGCTCCCGATGCTGATTAAGCCAGACGCGCGCCCGGATCCGGACGGCCCACCGGGGTACGACGGGTCAGCATTCACCAGATCAATCCTCGCCGGACACGATAACCCGGCGATTCGCCCCGCCGCCTCCCCGCCGACGCAATGCATCACGACCGCGACGCTCATAGCCTGTTGGAGCGGCCGGGTCTCGATCTGGACCCCAGCCGCCTGAGGAGAGAGGCAACGCCGTGCGAGCAATCCCGCTGTTCGTCGTGGCACTGGTGCTCTGCGGGTGTACTGCACCAGCCCCGCCCGCCGCCGGCCCGGCCTCGCCGGCCGGGTCGGCGCCGGTGCCGTCGGCGCCGGCCGCGTCGCCGCCGGTGCCGGCCTTCCAGCAGAGCCTGCCCGGCAGCGCCCGGCGCGAGTGCGTCGCGGTGCCCGGCGACGCCACGCTGGTGCGCTCGGGCGACTTCATCGCCGGGGACTTTGTGGAGTACCGCCGGCAATGGCATCCTGACCTCGGCCCCGACCTGGGCAAGCTGTTCTGGCTGCCGGCCCGCCCCCAGCTCAACGCTGCGCTCACCGTGACCGCGACCTCCGGCGGCCGCACCGAGACCTACAGCGCCGGCTCGCTGGCGACCAACGACGCCGGGCAGGCGATGTACCCCAGCGGCATCCCGTTGCCGGCCGCCGGAACGTGGAAGCTCGTCGCGCAGGCCGGCGACGGGTGGGGGTGCTTCGAGCTGACACTGCTCTGACCGGCGTTCGGCGCGCGCCCGGGCCCAGCTCAGCGGACAACACCAACGCCAGTCAGCTCCGATCCCAAATGAACGGCTACGTCAAAGACGGGGCGCTCAACAGCTACCACGTCTCCTGCGCCAGGGCCATCGCCGACATCACCCGGGACCGTGGCCTGGACAAGCGGGCGGCGCTCATCGCCATCACCACCGCGATCGCCGAAAGCAGCCTGCACAACTACACCGAGCCCAACGACTTGGCGCGGCGGCCGGTGCGATCGAGAGCTGGCGGGACGTGACCCGCATCAGCAGCAGGAAGGCCGCTCGGCATCTCCGAAGTCGAGTCCAGCGATCCGGTAGGAAGGCCGCGCTGGCGTGCTCGATGAGCGCCAAATAACACCCGGTACCGACAAGTCAACCCGCCGTGATTTGGGCAATCGGCATCAAGGGCCGGCTGCCGCCCTGGCGCATCCGGGCTGACGCTCTACATTGACATCTGACGTCATGTGCTAATTGTGCTGATAGCTTGGCTCGTCGGCGTCCCCAAGGGAGTGCACATGCCCAACGTGGCCCTCATCGCCGGCCCGGTAGTCGACCTGGCTTCCGCTGCGTCGGCCCTGGCAGCCACCGGCCTACAGGTCGTCAGCGCAGGCAACGTCTTCCGCCAACACGTGCAGCAGCAGACTCCGCTGGGCGAAGAGGCGAACGGGTATATGCAGGCCGGACATCTTGTCCCGGATGAGCTGATGGTCGGAGTGGTCGCTGAAGCCCTAGCCAACGTCGACGGCGGCTGGGTGCTGTACAACTTCCCTCGCAAGATCCGTCAGGCCGAGTTGCTGACGCAGAGCGGTCACGGGCCCGACACAGTGATCGAGCTCGTCCTGACTGAGGACCAACTCCGTCTCGCCGTTCACCGCCGGGTAGAACGACGGATAGAACTGGACCCCCAGCAAGCCGAGCGACGCCAGGAACTCCTGCTCATGTACACGCATTCACAAGAGAACCACCAAGAGCAGATCGAGCCGTTGCGCGCCTATTACCGGACCCACGGCCTGTTGCAAACCGTCAGTGGCTTCGGCGACCTCGAAGACGTAGCAGCCAGACTGATCCCAATCGCCTCCGATGGCCAACGCCACCCGTGAGATCGGGCAGGTAGCGAAGCTGGGCCCGCAGCCGCAGCCGCAGCCGCAGCCGCAGATCGCCGCTGAGAGGTCGCTATTGGGCGACCGCTTGCCGTCGGACCTCGGCGCCTGAACACTTCCCCGCCTGATCGGCAATGTCAGGGTGAAGCGCGGACTTTGCCGAGGAGGGCCATGGATTCGGATGCGGATTTGATAGGCCGGTCGCTGGATGGCGATGTCGACGCCTTCGTGGAGGTGGTCGAGCGCCATGAGGCCGCCGTCGGTTCGTACCTCGTTCGCCGGGCGGGGCGGGATGCGGCTGAGGACCTCCTGGGCGAGGTTTGGGTTGCGGCGTTCGAGTCGCGGCGATCGTACGACCGGTCGTACAACGATGCGCGGCCGTGGCTGTACGGGGTGGCATTGAATCGCTTGCGACGCTACTGGCGGTCCCGGCCGGCCGAGGACCTGGTCGCGGACGTACCGGACGTGGCTACTGGATGGGATCCGTGGTCGGCGGTGGACCTCGGCATGGACGCCCGGGCGGTGCTCCGGTCGGCCCTCACGCGGCTCAAACCCGAAGAGCGGGAGGTCCTGAGGCTCGTCGCCTGGGAGGACCTGACCGCAGCCGACGCCGCGCGGGCACTCGGCATACCAGCGGGCACCGCGCGGCGGCTGCTGAGCCAGGCCAGGACGGCAGTGCGCGACGCCCCGGGGGTGTCCGCGCTTCTGAAGGACCGCAACAGCACGAAGGAGAGACACCGATGACCGACGAGCTCGATCTGGTCGGTGCGTTGGGCAGCGCAGAACCACTACGCCCGGAGGCGTATCAGCGGGCGCGGGCGGTGCTGCGGGCGGCTATGGCCGACCCCGGAACCGTGCGGCTGCTGGGCGCGATATCAGCGGAGAACACGACTATGGAGGCGACTTCAACCATGGAAACGACGACAACCACGCGGGACCACGAATCCAGCCCGGCGATTCAGCGCCGCCGCCGGATCGGTATCGCGGGCCGATTGGGCATCGGCGCCGGGGTGGGGGTTGCCGCCGCGGCGGCAGTCGTCGCTGTGGTGCTCAACTCGCCGGCGACCGGGGGCATCGAGGCCGGCAAGGATTCGTCAGCCGCCACCTCGAGCTCGACCACCGTCGACGGGTCCGCAGAGCGCGCGCCGCTGATGACCCTGGCCGGGTCCATCAAGACGGTTACCCCGTCGGCGGGCGACGCGTGGCTGGTGAAGGCGACGCAGGTCCACGGCACCAAGACCATGCAGGTCGTCTACACGCTGTACACCGACGATCACGCGATCTATACGGGCAACAGCGTGAAGGACATCAAGCGTGCGATCGCCCGTCACCAGGACCAGATGACGGACGGCGGCTACGCTCCGCTCCTCAAGGCAGCCGTCGCCGCGGCGGACAGCAGCCCGGCCGACGGCCGGACCCAGATGCTCAAGGCAGCCAAGGATCCGCTGGTGGGCCTCGACCCCGCAGCGCAGAAGGCGGTATGGGACAAGCAGCAGGCGTCCGCGCAGGTGATCATCAAGCAGAAGGGCGGCAACGCCAAGCCGAAGCCGTACAGCCCCCAGGCCGTTCAGCGGCACTTCGACAACGCCCTATGGACCTACAGCACCCAAGCGCTGTCCGCTGGCGACGGCAACACGCAGGTCCGGGCCGGCGTGCTGCGTCTGCTGTCCACCATCTCCGCGGTCAGCGTCAAGAACTCGACCACCCACGGCAAGGCCACGCTGACGATCACCGCCAGCCCCGAGGTGTTCGGCGGCGAGGCTGGCGAGGTGCTGACCATCGACGCCACGACCGGCATGCTGGTCAAGGACATCTCCACCGTGCCGGGCCTCCCCCAGGCCTCCACGACGTACGAATCCTCCCGCGTGACGAAGGCCGACCTGTAGGCCGGGAACTCCCACCCGCCAGCGGGCGTAACGCGCCCGGCGATCGATAACGGTGCGGGCCGCCCAGAGGCGGCCCGCACCGTCGTTTTGTTGTTCGCACGGCCCGCGCCTGACTGCGATGATCGACGCGTGACGTACATCCCGGACCTGGCGCCCTGTGACTACTACCCGGGCGCCCCGGACGCCATTGCCATTGGTTGGCTGGATTCGAGCATGCCCTTTACTGCAGGAGCCTGCCCGCGAGACGACTTGCACAGAGCTTGTAAGTGAGTAATCCCGGACGTCGCAAGATCCGGAACATGCACCGAATGATCAGGATCATCGGCCGGGAGTCGGTGGACGAATGTCCTGGCAGGACGGGAGGTGGCGCGGGCGGCGCTATCTCCTTCCTGAACCGTGTGCGTCTGATGCCGCCTGGGGCGCGTCCGGGTTACGGCATCAGCCGACCCAAGATCATGTCGATCTCAGGTCGTCTTAGGTGGACCAGCAGTGACTACCAATGACCGGCTAGGACTCTTCATGCCCAGGTCACGAGGCGTCTCGTCCACTTGATCGACTGTGCCCATCGCCGGCATCAATACAAAGCCAAGTGTTGAACGCTTACGCGTGCGGCGGGGGAGCGAGCCAAGCCAGGGGCTGTCCGCTGAGGGCGGCGTCGGCAAGGCGGTGGGCGCTGGCGGTCTTCAGAGCCGCTCGTGAGCTGTCGATCCAGCGCTGCACGTTGTCGACGCCTTGGTGGCGGTACTCGACGGCTTGGACGAGGCATTCCAGCTTGTCAGCGTCACGAGCGACGACGGCTTCCAGTGTCTCGCCAGCTTCGTACTCGGCGACGGCGGCGGTGATGACGTCGGCGACGGCTGGGGGACAGGCGGCGACCTGGTCGGCGGTGACGGCGGTGTTGGGTACGGCGGTGAGATAGCGCTTGGCGATGTGTGGGATGTCGGTGATTCGGGTTTCCTGAGTGTCGTGCAGGGTGCAGAGCATCGACACTCGGGCTGGGTCGGCGCCCTCCATGGCGGCGAGCATCATTCCGATGAGCGCCGTTCGGAAGGAGTGCTCGGCGATGGACTCGGGTTGCTTGACGCCGGCGAACCACCATCCGGTCCGGGCAGCGCGTTTGAGGACGCCAGCTTCGAAGATGAAGTTCATCGCTCCGGCGGCGTCGTGATCGTCGGTCATCTGCCCGTCCCTGTGCCGGTGAGTCCGTCCGCCCGCAGGCTGTAGACGATAGAGGTTAGTTCCTGCCGCGACTGTGCGGAGATCCGGTCACTGTCCAGGAGCGGGACACTGCGGTCGAGGAGCGCCCGAGTCGCGGCGGGGTTGTCGAGAGCGAGACCGCGTCGTGCGGCCAGCAGAGCCCAGACATTGTGGATGTTGAGGTCAACGAAGGAATGCCCCGGATTGAGGCGATGAACCAGGTGCCGAAGAAGGATTGAGCCATTCCAGTCAGCGAGCGCTTCGGGCATGAAGGAGTCGTCGCGGTGGCGGTACGGGATCTCGCCCACCCAGTAGGCCGAGTAGTTGAGAGCCGCTCGCTCGCAGGAGTCATCGGGATGCGCGCGAGCGATGAAGTCTCGTAACGGTTCCGGGTCGCCCTGGTTAGCGAGGGACGTGACGACGGAGCGAGCGTCGGGCCACAGCGGT
Source organism: Micromonospora zamorensis (assembly GCF_900090275.1). Lineage (NCBI taxonomy): Bacteria > Bacillati > Actinomycetota > Actinomycetes > Micromonosporales > Micromonosporaceae > Micromonospora > Micromonospora zamorensis. Next base: position 1,121,581 of record NZ_LT607755.1, read on the forward strand.
GACCAGGTGTGAAAGGTGGTCGTGCGGTGTGATCGGGCGGTGGTCTGGGTGAGCCAACCTGCTGCTGCCTTCGTGGGGTCCATGCCGGCAAGGAAGCAGGCTTGCCGGTGCAGCAGCACGTTCCGATGCCGTCCGGCTGCGGCGCGATCGGCGAGCACGTGAAGGTGAGTAAAGAACGCACGTTGCTCGTCGACGGGCAAGGTTGGCCCGGACGCGACTGGACCCCGTCGGGGATGGGCGATGGGTAGCCCTCGGGCGAAGGTCGGTGTCTGCCCGAGGACGGCCCAGAGGATCAAGTCGGTCAGACGGTGGGTGAGTACGGACCAGCCCAGCGGCTGTTCGGCGATGTCGCAACGGCCCACATTCTCGTTGAGGACGGCGGCAAGGATGAGATCCGCCTCAGCGGCGTCGTCAAGTGCTGCGAGCAGGGTTGTGTTCGCGCCGAGCCGTCCGAGCCGGCGTCGAACGGCGATCGCCTGCCCGAGCGGTACCGCGGTGAATGGTCGGCGCCCGGACTCCCAGCTCTGCACGGTCACGCGATCGACGTCCAGGTCGACGGCGAGCTGCTCCTGCGTGAGCGGGATGGACTCCCGGATCAGCTTGAACAGGTAGCCGGTCACCTCGCCGCGATGTGGTGCTGATCGTCCGTGACCTTTCATACGTCATCCCTACGTTGACCCGTGGTCGACGTTTCGCCGTGAAACCACTGCTGCGGCGGCTCATCTGGCCTGCTCACTCGTACTGCGGGTGAGTCCCACCGCCGCCGTCGTGATCGTAGCGTCGCAGTTACCGAACGTTCCAGATTTGATCCCGTCGTTTCGGGGTCGGCCGTGGAGTGCTGCCCGGTGGAGGGAGCCAGTGATGGGGGACAGGACACCACCATGGCGACGAGTGACCTACGACCAGTACCTGATCGCCGTCGCGATGACCCTGGACGGCGACACCGCCCGGCTTGGTCGTGGCAGAGGTGGAACTGGGTCTGCCGCTGTGGGGCGGAACTGCCCTGTCACAGCCGACACCGCATTCCGATCAACCGGGGGCACTGGCCCGCCGAGGAGGAGCAGTGAGCAACGATGCGGAGCGGCAAATCCTGGTCGTGCACCTGCTCGCTAACGACGGCCTGTGCACCGGTTGCCGGGCGTGGTGGTCGCGGCTCACGCCGTACCCATGCTGGCAGGTGGACTGGGCGACCAGCCGGCAGGCCCGGTCGATGACGGCGGCGCTGCTCGGAGGTCGCACATGACCACGCACGGCCCGGTGCTGCCGATCTGGAGCTGTGGCGGCTGCGATGCGCCCTGGCCCTGCCGTACGCGGCAGCGCGAGCTACGCGCCGAGTTCGACGACGCTCCGATCTCCCTGGCTCTCTACCTAGGTGCGCAGCTGGTGCGGGCCTCCGAGGACCTGACCTGGGTGCCGGCGGGTGCGCTGCACAGACGCTTCCTCGGGTGGCTTCGGTGAGCATCCTGCGGCCGGGTGACGAGAAGTTCCACTACAGCGACGGCTCCCACAAATGGATCCCGCCGGACCCGGACTACGACCAAGAGGTCTGGGACGAGCAGGTCCGGCAGCACAAACACAGCCACGTCCGGAACGAGCGTCCGAAGGTCCGCATCCAGCGTCTCGTCTGACGCCAGCCGTACAGCAGCGAAGTGCAGCAACGGTCCCGGCCGAACCGGCCCGAAAGGCGCGTCAGCAGGCCGTCTGACCTCGCATCAAGCCCGATCCAACCGGGTTGCCGAGAGTTCACACCGAAGAGGTCGCTGGTTCGATACCAGCATCGCCCACTGTCAGTTCCGCAGGTCAGAGGCCGCTTCCCGGGTTCGGGAGGTGGCCTTTCTGCTGTCGTGCAGCGGCTAGTCCTGCAACGGCGTCAGTGGCCGAGTGAATCGCCAGGCGCTTGAGCGAGTCTCTGGTCGCCTTGTTCGAGACCTGCATCCGGGAGGTCGCTGCGGTTCTTCGGGTCGACGGCGCGACACTGCATCCGAACGAACCGTCAATGCCACCGCGTGCCACGCCTGCCACAGGACGGCGGAGGTTCGAAGAGGCCCGCCCGCTGTCGAGTTGCCGGAGAGGCAGCTCGGGCTCGGCGTCGTGGCCTGTGGTCTAGGTGCTCGCGCCGCGGCCGAAGGAGCGGCGGTAGGCGGTCGGTGTGGTGTTCACCGTGGTGCGGAAACGGCGGCGCAGGTTGGTGGCCGTGGATAGGCCCACTCTGGTAGCAATTGTCTCGACCGGCAGTTCGGTCTCCTCCAACAGGGCTCGCGCGGCCGTGATGCGTTGCTGGAGCAGCCACTGTCCTGGGCTGATACCCAGTTGCGCGGTGAATCTGCGGGCGAGTGTGCGCGGGGACATTTTGGCCTGTGCGGCGAGGTCGTTGACGGTGAGCGGCTCGTGCAGTCTCTCCGCGGCCCAGTCGAGGACGGGGGCCACGGACACCGGGGTACGCGCGGTCAGGGGTGTTGCCGCGTACTGCAGCTGCCCGCCCTCGCGATGTGGCGGCATGACCATGTGCCGGGCGATCTGATTGGCGTGAGCGGCGCCGTGGTCATTGCGGACCAGGTGCAGGCACAGGTCGATGCCGGCGGCGGTGCCTGCGCTGGTCGCGACGTCGCCGTGGTCGATGTACAGGCTGTCGGCTTCGACGTGCACGCCCGGAAACTGGGCAGCGAACTCGGCGGCCATCCGCCAGTGAGTGGTCGCCCTGCGCCGATCGAGCAGCCCGGTGTGGGCGAGTAGGAAGGCGCCGGAGCAGATGGCGACGATGCGGGCGCCGCGTCTGTGGGCGCGCTGCAGCGCATCGATCACGGTGGGCGGAGCGGGCTGCTCGCGGCGTTGCCAGCCGGGGATCACCACCGTGTCCGCGGTCTCGAGCGCGTGCAGCCCACTGGTGACCGCCATGTCGTATCCCGCCATCGTGGACACGATGCCCGGTTGCTCGGCACACACCTCGAACCGGTAGCTGACTGGTAGGCCGGGGCGCTGCACGCCGAACACCTCAGCGACACACGCCAGTTCGAACGTGGACTGCGGCGGCAGGACGAGGGCGACCACCCGATGAATGATCATGGCAAGAATGTACCTGGCAACGTCATTCCAGACACTGGCCGGTAAGGGCCGACACGACGATCATGACTGCGTGACGCATGAATCCGATGATGTGCAGATCCTGCAGGTCGATGAGGTGGAACCCGTCGAGGTCGTCCCCGGCATCGTCGGACGGCGCCTGCCGGCGACCGAGCGGGCCCGTGGCTGGATGTACGACTTCGCCCCGGGAACGGAGTGGCCAGAGGTGGACGTGCACGACGGCGAAGAGCGCTACTACGTGGTGTCGGGCGAGTTCATCGATCGGGGCCACCGCCTGGGCCCCGGCAGTTACGTGGTGTTTGCTCCGGGCAGCACGCACCGCCCGCGTACCGAGACCGGCGCACGCATGATCGGCATCAGCATCGTCGCGATGTAGCCGGCGGTCCCGAACGCGCCGTCGGAGATCGGGCTCGCGACCTGGTCGGCGACCCAAGGACGGAAACTCGGCTCACATGGCGGTCGAAACAATCCACAGTGGCTGCTCAGCGCACCTCAAGACTGCACGTGCAACCCGAAACGTCCTACAACCTCCAGCTAGGAGCGGTAGATGAGGAAGACCCTGGCTCTGGTCATGGCGACGGTAGTTCTGGCCGGGGCAGTGTCTACCAGTGGCGCTGCGCAGGCAGCCCCCGACCCAGACACCGCGCGAGCCGCCAGCCGTGCCATTGGCACCGCTCCAGCGCCGCACACCCCCAAGCCGGACCTGAATACCCCGCCGGTCCCGAGGCCCAAGCCGTTCGAGGAGGCCCCGCCCAGCATTGCGCCGCACAAGGCAGTCACTCCGCCCGACTTTGGACCGGGCGAACGGATCCTCTCGGCGTACCACCGGGGAAAGCTTTCCCGGGACGACGCGGTGCGGTACGGACTCACCGCGCTTCGCTCGCCCCGGGCAGTACCCGCCCACCTACGGCAGACCGGTGCCATCCGCGACCCGCAGCGGTACCTGACCTACCTCTCGATGCTGGCAGCGAACGCTGAGCCCGAGGCGGCGAGGATGATCGCGCCGGACGTCGCCGCGCCGGCTGCCGCCCCTGCGGCGGCCGGCTACGACGACTGCGCCGCGGAGCCGTTCGACTATCTCGGTGTCACCTACCGCTGCCGGGCATCTGCCGGCGAGTTCCTCATCCTGTTCAACATCGCCGGAGCAGGCGGGCCGGGCATTCCGGCGGACTACCATTCCAACGGGCGGGCCAAGGCGGTCCAGCACCTGCTGAATTCGCTCGCGATCGCTGTCGACGAGTATCGCGAGATGGGTTACCCGCTGCCGGTGCGCGACGGCAAGCCGTGGGTGTTGGTCTACGGCGTTGACGAGATCCCTGTCGTCGGCGGCCTCGGGTTGGAGATTGACGCGCCTTTCGTGTTGCCGTTCGGGCTCAATCAGCAGGCCACCATGCTGGTGCCCAACGGGCAGGACGACTGGGATTACCTGCCCCGGCATGAGCTGTTCCACGTCATGCAGTACCAGTACTGGGACAAGTCTGACGTCAGCCTCGATTTCCTTGCCACCTTGGTGCGCGGTGAGGAGTTCGGTTCAATGAACTGGTGGATGGAGGCCACCGCCGAGTGGGCCGCCCACCAGACCTACGCCCGCGAGCCGTACGTGCCCATCCCCGGCGAGGAGAAGCTGTATGCGCGCAACGTCTACGACGTGCTCAGCAAACCAGGGTCGGCGCTCAACTCGTGGGGCGGCCTGGCAGAGGGCCCGCAGTACGGCGCATTCCTGCTACCCACGTACCTTACCGAGCAGATCGACCCGGTCTTCGTGCGGCGGACCTGGGAAAGCATCCGGGACCACGACCATCTGCCGATCGAGGCGATCCGGCACGCCGCGCAGGGCTACGGCCTGAACTTCAAGGACATGCTGCTGGGCTACCACATCGCCAACTATCGGCTGGCCAAGGCGAACGCCGCCCCCGCCCCGACGGTGGACGCGTGGCGCAGCTACGGCTACACGGATTCCGACACGAAACTGTGGCGTGACAACATCTCCTCCCTGAGTGGGACGAGCGGCGACGTTCTTGGCGGCGCGAGGCCGGCCCGCAAGAGTCACTCGACACCCGCTGGCATGCACGTGGAGTACCAGGACATCCTGCGTAAGGGCGGCGCCGTCTACCATGATTTCCGGGCCGTTCAGAATTCTGGCGACCCGGGCTGCGGGTACTGCTCGACGCTGCTGATCGACACGGGCAAGGATGCCAACCGCAGCTCCGCGGTGGTCATCTGGTCGCCGGCTGGCAGCGCTGGCACGCAGGTGAAGTACCCGAGCATCCAGACGGTGCGCTACCCCGACGCCGGCGGTCTGATCACCGTGGCGGACTTCGCGTACCCCATGGTCGCCACCCTGGTGACGACCTGGACCGAGCTGGACATCCACTCCGCCGACGCGGACAGCAGCCCGAAGACGTTCAGCACCTACGTGGAGACCACACTGCCGCTCACAGGCCGCTCGTGCGTCCTGCGGCCGCTGTCGGTGAACAGCGTGGAGACCACCGTCGAGCCGGAGGGCACATTCAACCGGTACGCGGCCAGCACGCCGGACGGCTGGACCGGCGGCGACTCCACGTACTCGGTGAAGCTGCCCGACGGGCGGATCGTCTGGCTGTTCTCCGACACCTGGATGGGGCCGCTCAACGGCGACGGCACCAGACCAGTGAGCGCACCGCTGGTGAACAACACGTTCGTGGTGCAGAACGGCGGCAGCCTGACCACGTATCAGGGCGGCACCGCCGGGGCACCCCGGGCGTTGATGCCTCCGTCCGGACCCGGCAAGTGGTACTGGGTCGGCGACGGCCACGTCTCCGGCGGTCAGCTGCAGGTGGTGTACCAGGAGTACGAGCGCTTCGGGTCCGGCGCCTGGGACTGGCGATTCAACCGCAACGTGGTGGCGAACTTCGCCCTGTCCAACCTACGAGCCCCGGTCAGCGTCCGACAGCTGCCCTCGGCCAGCGGCGTCGCCTGGGGATCGGGGCTGCTGCCGGCCAGCCGCAGCGGCGACGGCTACACCTACGTCTACGGCGTGGACGACTCCCCGATCAACAAGCAGATGCGCATCGCCCGGGTGTACGGAAGCGACCTTGCCAGCGGCACCTGGCAGTACCACACGCCGTGGGGCTGGACGTTCCGAGAGCAGAACTCTCGCAACCTGCTGACCGGCATCGCCAACGAATACAGCGTCACCCCCTGGGGCGGGCAGTTCCTCCTGCTCAGCCAGGACAGCACCCTGGCGTTCAGCGGTCAGATCAACGCGTGGACGTCCTGCTCACCGTACGGTCCCTTCACCGACAAAACCCCGGTCTACCGGATGCCCGAACCCGGTCCGTACGGCAGCTACTGGAATCCGAACGTCATCTCGTACAACGCCCACGTGCACGCGGCACTCAGCTCCGGCGACACGTTCATCGCCTCGTACAACGTCAACAGCATGGACACCCGTATCTCCCCCGACGCGGACCACTACCGCGACCCGGGCATCTACCGCCCCCGCTTCTTCCGCTTCACCCTCGGTTGAGCGCTCCTGTGGATTCAAGCGCGACGGCGGTGAGCCTCGGCGAGGCACTTCTCGTAGCTCGCTCCGGATGTCTGGTGCCTCATTCCGTTCGAGGCCGCGCGCACCTCGCCGGAAACAGCGGTGCGGGCCTGGCCAGGGCTCAGTCGAGCAGATAGCTGGCAGGGACCGCGTTGGTGAGCCAGACACCGTTGGCGCTGCGGTGGAACACGTGCCCGTCGGCGGCCATCGCCGCCGCGTCGATGGTGAGGATCACGACCCGACCGGCGCGTCGGGCGCCGACCCGGTGGGCGGTCTCGGTTTCGGCGGAGAGATGGACGTGGTGCCGGCCGCCGCGGTGCAGGCCGGCGGCCCGGATCGACTCCAGCGCGCCGGCGCTGGTGCCGTGATAGAGCCGGTCCGGTGGGGTGACCGGGGGCAGCCCGAGGTCCACCGGGACTGAGTGGCCCTGGTTGGCCCGGATCCGCAGCACCCCGTCGGCGCCGCGCTCGACAGCGAACCGCTGCTTGTCGTTGCCGGCGACGACCGCGTCCAGCTCGGCCCGCTCGATCCGTAGGGCGGCGAGCAGAGCGTCGACGGGAGTCCAACCGGCGGGATCGAGCACCAGGCCGGCCCGCTCGGGATCGTGCCGGAGTGCCTTCGACATCCGTTTGCTCAACTTCACCAGGCGCTCGCGTTCCACGCTGGCATTGTGGTCGATCCGCGTCACTCGAATCGAGAGGTTTTCCGGCGACACCGATCCCGGGTCTTTTCTCCGGTGGGCCTGTCGGGTACGAACCGCCGGCTCCAACCTGTCCACTGCGGAGGCGGGTCACCCCGAAGATCGTCGCGTACCGGACCCTCAAGGAGGCCGGCTTCGGTGCCCGGGGAATCGGCAGGAACCTGGCCGAGGCGAGGGGGCTCAGACCCGGGTGATCCGCACCGCGTCGGCGACCACGAGTCCGGTGCCGCTGGTCCAGCGACTCACGCCGACCTTGTTGCCCGTGCCCGCAGCCAGGGTGAACACGCCGATCGAGACCCACCTACCGCCGTTGGCCCGCTGATTGACGGAGACGGACCTGCTGCCTGTGGTGGTCTCCACAAGGTATGGCGTCTGGTTGTTGTAGCCCGCGTCGGCCGGGTACCAGACTGAGATCTCATAGCTTCCGGTCGCCGGGATGGTCGACCGGAACCAGGCGACGTCGCTGGACGACACCGGACTGGTAAACCGGTAGTCGGTGCCGAACCGTTGGCTGGAGTAGGCCGACGTGCCCCATGCAGTGCTCGCGGTGAACCCGCCCGAGGCGCTGTTGTCGATGGTCGTGGTCCACTGCTGCGGCGGCGGGGTCTGCGTAACCCTCACGTCGAGGTAGTTGCGGTCGATCTTCATCGTGACGCCACCCCACGTCTCGGTGACCTCCCCGGCGTACTGGTGCAAGCGCTGCTGGTTCGCGTAGTAGGCATCGGCGCAGTAACTTCCGGCATCGGTGTCAGCCACCCCGTTCCACCAGGCGATCCAGATCTGGTCGAGTCGCGTGTAGCTCGGGTTGTCGTATGCCTCGCAGACGTCCTTGATGCCGGACGAACCGCTGGAGTACATGCCGGCGAGGTAGCCCCGTACGTGCAACTGCTCGGTCCAACCGGACAGGAACGACAGCACGGCGGCCCGGCACGACGCGTTCGACGGGTACTGCTCGATGTCGTTGTAGATGGTGCTCGCAGTGCCGATGCCCAGTGCCTGGGCGGCATTCGCGGCGCTGTTGGCCGCGGAGACGCCTTGCGACCGGGCGGTGGTGGGATCGGCGGACATCTTCGGCGTGCGGGTGCCGCACGGTGCCTGGTAACCCAGTTCGATGGGGATCAGTCGCCATCCGTTGCTGGTCTGGTTTGCCACCCAGCTTGCGGTGAGGTTGGGCTGGGAACAGGAGCGGCTCGCCCCGCTGATGTAGATGCCGACCGCGCCGTAGGGCGAACTGGCCCGCCACGCGTTCATCGTGGTCTGTGACGGAGCGGCGCAGGTGTCGAATCCCCGGCCGGTGAAGGTGCCGGGTTGCGGGCCGGTGGCCAGCGGCGTCACTGCAGTCGATGCTTGTGTGGGTGTCGCGGCCACAGCAATCGACTGGGCGGGCGCCACGATTGCTGCGGCAAGGATGAGACTCGCCAGCCACCCGGCAGTGACTCTCACGTTGCCTCCGTCTGAAGAAATTATTGCCTGGGAACGGGCAGTGCGAAAGATTTCTACCACGAATCGATGAGTAGCAATAGAGGGCCGCCGCCGACCCGGCGCCGAGGTCAGCCGAGGGGCAGGCCCACGTAGTTCTCGGCCAGGCTGGTGGCGTACGCGCGGGAGCTGGTCAGGTATCGCAGCGTTGCGGTCTGCAGCTTCGTCTCGTACGGGTCGTCGCCGTCCAACCGGTGCAGCATCGAGGTGTGACGATGAACCGCTTCCGGCCGTTGACCCGCTGTCGGTTCGCACAACGCCCGCGGCGTCGTCGGCCTCCTGAGCCCGCCGGTCGCGCAACCGGGGGCGGGTCGACGGCGCCGGAAGGGGACCGGGCGGCGAGAAATGCGCCGCACCGACGCCATCCCGTCCGGGCCCTGACCCGCTAGTGTGTGGAAACAGCGTTTCCATTCATGCCATCACAGGGCAGGGGACCAGCGTGCATCGCAGCCAGGAAGACACCGCCGCCGCGCCGGAGGTCGGCGAGCAGGCCACCACGTTCGGCCCGCTCCAGCTCTCACCGGGCACGACCCGGGCCAACATCAGCGGGTACTACTGGCTGGCGCTGACGTCGATCATGACGTTCACGTTCATCCCGGCCGCGCAGACGGCGCTACTCACCTCCATCCTGGGTGTGCCCAAGGGGGAGCAGGGTTCGATCGTGGGCACCGCTGGGCTGATCAGTGAAATCGTCCTGATCGCGGCGGTCGGCCTGGCCGGTGCCTGGTCCGACCGCCTCGGACGGCGCCCGATCGTGGTCAGCGGTTACATTCTGCTTGGCCTCGGCGTCGGCATGGCACCGTTCGTCGGCTCGGTCCTGCCCTACTACCTGGCCCGGGGTGTCGCCGCCGTCGGCGTGGCGATGGTCACCGTGATGCTCACGGCAGTGGTCGCCGACTACGTCCAGGACACCACCCGCGGCAGGGCCAACGGCATCCTCGGCTTCTGCAACGGTCTCGGCGCGCTCGTCACGTTCTTCGTGCTGGTCAAACTGCCGGACATCTTCGAGGGCATGGGGATGGACACGATCGCCGCGCTGCGGGCGACCTACCTCATCGTCGGCGGGCTGGCCCTGCTCACCGCGATCCTGATGCGGCTCACCCTCCGGGGCGGGCTGGCGACAACGCACTCCGAGCACATCCCGATCCCGAGGCTGCTGCGCGAGGGCGTCGCCGAGATCCGGCGCCCCGGCGTCTCCTTCGCCTACCTCAGCGCCTTCGTCGCCCGAGCTGACCTGGCGCTCGTCGGTGCCTACCTCACCCTCTGGGCACAGCAGTACGGCACCCAGCACCTCGGGCTCAGCGAAGCCGAGGCGCTGGCCAAGGCAGGTCTGTTGCTGGGAGTGGCCAACGGCATCGCGTTGATCGGGGCACCGGCCATCGGCATCATCGCCGACCGGCTGTCCCGCACCGACGCGGTGCTGATCTCCCTGGGGACCGCCGCCCTCGGCTACACCGCCACGATCTTCGTCGGGGACCCGTTCAGCCCGCTCGGCTACGCCGTCGCCGCGCTGATCGGCCTCGGCCAGGTCAGCGCCGTCATCTCCAGTCAGGTGCTGATCGCCGAACAGGCTCCCAGCCGTACCCGGGGGTCGGTCATCGGAACGTTCGCGCTCAGCGGCGGCATCGGCATCATGATCGCGTTCGCCGCCGGTGGCACCCTGTACGACAACTGGCGCCCCGCCGGCCCGTTCGTCCTGTTCGGCATCCTGGCCGGGCTGGCCTGCCTGTACGGCCTGGCCGTCCGATCGAGGATCCCCAACCACCCGGTGGGCTGAAAACCCCAGCCACACCCCGCAGGACGTTTGACGGTGTCCGAATTTATGGAAACACTGTCACATCCAGAGAAACGCAACGGGAGTGCCGGAGGTGGGTGTGCCGACCATGATCGTTGTGGGCGCAGGGCCGGGCGGCCTGGCCTGTGCCATCGCCGCCGCCGACGCGGGCGGCACCGTGCTGCTGTTGGAGAAGGCGCCGGACGTTGGGGGCGCCCTGCCGTACTCGGGTGGGCACCTGTCCGCCGGCGGCTTCTCGCTGCAGCATGAGCGGGGCATCAGCGACGACCCCGAGCGGCACTTCGACGACGTCTGGCGGATCAGCCGGGGCGCCGCACGGGCCGACCTGACCCGGCTGACGTTGCGCGAACAGCCGGCGGTGCTGGAGTGGCTGCTCGCCGCCGGGCTCACCGTCGATCCGGGTACGCCCCGCATCGTGTACGGGCACGAGCCGTACCGCACGCCGCGGACCGTCCACGCCACCACCGTCCCCGGCGGTCCGGCCATTCTGGCCGTGCTGCGCCCGATGCTCGACGCGCATCTGGCCGCCGGCCGCATCGACCTGCGCTGCGAGGTGCGCGTCACCGAGCTGCTGACCGAGGGCGGCGCGGTGGTCGGGGTGGCCACCGCCGACGGCGCGCGGTGGCGGGCACCCGCCGTCGTGCTCGCCACCGGCGGATTCGGGTACGCGCCGGAGCTGTTCGCCGAGCTGGAGGGCGCGCCGCTGACCACCTCGGCGGCGCCCACCTCGACCGGCGACGGCCTGCTCATGGGTCGGTCGGTCGGCGCCGGCCTGCAGGGCCTGGGCCGCTACATCCCCACCTTCGGCGGGCTGCCCCCGGTCGACGGCGACCTTCGGGTCGACTGGGCGCACCGGCCGCACCTGGTGGCGCCGGAGCGGCCGCCCTGGGAGATCTACGTCGACCGCGCCGGAAGTCGCTGGATCGCCGAGGATGAGCCCAGCATCGACCACAAGGAGCGGGTGCTGACCACTGTCGACCGGATGACCTTCTGGACGGTCTTCGACGCCCATGCCCTACGCGAGTCGTACCCGATGGTGCACGGCTGGAGCGCGGCCGAGCTGGACGCCCAGTGCGGCCGGCGCCGCGGCGTGCACCGGGCGTCCGGGCTGGCGGAGCTCGCCGGGTTGGCCGGCATCGACCCGGCGGGGCTGTCGGCCACGGTGGCCCGCTACAACGGTTTCGTCGCCGACGGCCGGGATGCCGACTTCGGCCGAACGTACCTGCCGGCGCCGATCGTCGAGCCGCCGTTCTACGCGCTGGAGAACCATCCGGTCACCCTGATCACGTTCGCCGGCCTGGACGTGGACGAGCTGCTGCGGGTCCGCCGTGCGGACGGCACGACGATCCCCGGTCTGTACGCCGTCGGTGAGGTGATCGGCTCCGCCGCTGTCAATGGCAACGCGTTCTGCTCCGGCATGTGCCTGACCCCGGCCATGGCCTTCGGTCGGCTGGTCGGGCGCCGGCTCGCGGGGACCGCCGGCTGAGCCGGTCTCGGCCGGCCCGTCCACAGCGGACGCAGGATGCGGGCCGAGTCAGTGTGCGAAGGCGAAGCCCTCCGCGCGCAGCTTGCCGGAGCTGATCGGCACGAACGGGGTCCTGATCTCACCCCGGTAGGTCAGCGCGGGCCAGCCCCCGGCGGCGCAGAGCTCGTCGAGGACGGCCTGGTTGGTCTGCGGCACGACCGCGTCCGGTACCGCGTTGAACACGCCCGTGAGGTCGCGGGTCACCACGAAGTCGAGCGCGGCGGCGGCGTCGCGGTAGTCGATGCGGTAGTGCAGGGCCTCGGCCGAGAACGGCACGCTGCCGCCGAGCATCTCGTGGGCCAGCTTCACCCGGGTCGGATAGTCGAGGTCGCGCGGATGCCCGTACACGTCGGGGATCCGCAGCGCGGCGCCGCGCGGGGCGGCCAGCACGGCGGCCTCGGCGGCGGCGAAGTTGCGGGGGGAGGCGTCCGGGTCGTCGGTGACCGGGGTTGCCTCGTCGACCAGCGCGCCATGGCCGGCACCGTAGACCGACACCGAACTGGTGAAGACCACCCGGGGATGCACGGCGGCGGCGGTGCGCGCGGACGCGGTGAGCGTGTCGGCGTACTCGGCGATGCGCTGGTCGGCGTCGAAGGCTCGGGCGATGCGCGGGCTCACGGTGAGCACGACCGCGTCGGCGTCGTGAGTGACCCGCTCGACGGCGGGACGGTCGCTGCCACGGAGGACCGCCACCTCGGTGCAGACGGGGGCCAGCTCGGGCACCCGGTCGGGGGAGGTGGTCGTGCCGATCACCTGGTGGCCGGCCGAGACCCAACGACGGGCCAGCTCCATGCCGACGTTGCCGCACCCGATGATCACGTAACGCACCTGGACCTCCTCATGGAAACGCCGTTTCCACACTCTGCCCCATCTCGGGCCCCCTGCCAAGGCCGTGCCGCCGAACCCGCCCGTCGGCGCTGCGCTGGCCCGGGGAATCGATCACATCGGCCGGAGTCAAATCGCCTGTCGGGCTATTGACAGGAGGGTCGGCCGGCTGCCTTTATGAACCTATCCAATTTTGGAAACTGCTGTTTCCACTAGCGAAACGGCAGCCAGGGGTGCACCGTTCCCCACAGGAAGGAGAGCGGGACCGCAATGGGATTGCTCAGAACTACGGCAACAGCGGTGGGCGTAGCGGCGTTGGCCGCCGCCGCGACCGCGGTCTGCGTGTCCCCCGCGCAGGCGTACGGCCCCACCCCGGGCAACCTGGGATGCCGGCTGTACTTCAACGACGCCGGTACCGGCAGCTCGCCGACGAACTGGGCCGACTCGTTCGGGCTCACTCAGACGCCGGCGACGCCGAGCCCGGGTCAGACCGTGACGGTGACCTTCACCGCTGCGGCCGGTCCGAACAACGGCCCGGTCGCGATCAACCCCGGTGACGTGCCGATCGTCGTGGAGGCGGCGCTGGGTGGCTCACAGAGCGGCCCGGTCACCCTCCAGCAGACCAACTACCCCGCCGGTCCTGTCCCCGGCAACACCCCCACCGGCCCGATCACCGCCACCGGCACCTATGTGGCCGGAGCGACCGGAGCCGCGACGCTCACCGTCAACCGGGTGATCCTCAACAACCCGATCGCCAAGACGTACTGCTCCGCGGCTGGCGACCGGGACCACAAGGCAGCACCGGTCCCGACCTCCATCGTGGAGAGCTTCACCGTCTTCGGCGGCACGGTCTCGGTCACCTCGGTGACCGGCCAGACCGTGACCGGGGCTGCCCGGGCCGGCAACGTCATCAACTACGCGGTGACCGGTCTCGCGCCGTCCACCGCACTGACCGCAACACTGCGCGCGGCCGACGGCACCGGAACGGCCGAAGGCTCCGGCACGGGCACGACCGACGCCGCCGGCGTCGGCACCGGCACGCTCACGGTGCCCAGCGGCGCCACCACGGGAGCACGTACCGTGGCGGTCTCGGACGGGACCAACACGGTCTCCGTCCCGATCACGATTCTCGGCTCGCCGGGCATCGCGATCACTCCCAGCGGTGGCGGCTCCGGCACCGTGGTGACGGTCACCGGCACCAACTGGAACCCGGGCAGCACAGTCACGATCGGCGGTTACAAGGCGCTCACCGGCGCCCCGCCGCCGCCCGCGACGAGCGACCCGGCAACGACGGCCACGGCCGGCGCCACCGGTGGGATCAACGCCACCTTCACCGTCACGGACAGCGCCACCGCGTACATCGGCGCGCAGTCCGGCGCCCTGTTCGCGATCTCCGCGTGGACCGGGTCGGCTGACTCGTGCACCGCCAAGACCGGCTCGGCCACGACCGGCAACTGCACCCTGTCGTACAACCTGTCGGAGACCGTGACCGCCGGAAACCTGTCGATGGCTCGCGCCGCCGGCACCGGCAACATCCCGTTCTCCGGCGTCACCGTCGGCGGCAGCGTGCAGACGGCGACGGGCAACCTGTCGACCGTCACGGTGACCGACCACCGGGGCAGCACCTTCGGGTGGAGCCTCGTCGGCACGGTCACCGACTTCACCGGCACCCCGGGCGGAACCATCGCCAAGAGCAACCTGTCCTGGACACCGGCCTGCGTCGACACCGCGGGCGCGACCAACGCGGTCACCGCGGTGGCCGGCACCCCGGGCACGGTCGACGCGGCGACGCTCTGCTCCGCACCGACCAGCGCCACCGGTACGGGCGGCAGCTTCGACGCCTCAGCCGGGCTGACCCTCTCCGTGCCGGCGAACCAGCTCGCCGGTACCTACGCCGCGACCCTCACGCTCACCCTGAGCTGAGGACCGCATCGAGGTGAGGGCGGTCGGTGCGAGCCGGCCGCCCCCACACCGACCAGTCGAAGGGTGGAACCGCGTGCGTCACCCCCTCTGGCCACGCCGCCTCCGCACCGGTGCGGCAGCCCTCGCCGCCGCAGTCGCCGCTGTCACGCTGACCGTCGTCCCGATCAGGCCGGCCGCCGCTGCGGACAACGGCGAGTGGGCCGTCGTGCCCACCCCGCCGGCCAACGCCGGACCCACCCCCCGGCTCTACTTCTTCCTCGAGTCACCCGCCGGCCGGACCCTCACCGACTCCGTGCGGGTGATCAACCGCACCGACACCGAGCGCACCTTCACCGTGTACGGCGCGGACGCCTACAACACCGCCCGCGACGGCGGATTCGCGCTGCGCCAGCTCACCGAGAAGCAGTCGGACATCGGGGTGTGGACGGTGGTCGGCGCCGGCACCGTGGTGCTCCCGCCCAAGGCGCAGGCCGACATCCCGTTCACCATCACCATCCCCACGAACGCCAGCCCCGGCGACCACATCGGCGGCATCGTCGCGATGGAGTCCGTCCCGGGCGGTCGGAGCGAGCAGAACGGCGTCGCCGTCGCGGTGCAGCGGGCCGTCGGCGCCCGCATCTACCTGCGGGTGGCCGGGCCGGAGATGCCCGGGCTCAACCTCGCCGACCTGGACCTGACGCACCCGACGCCCTGGCTGCCCACGCCGGTCGACGGTGCCCTGGAATACACCCTGGCCAACACCGGCAACCTGCGCCTCGCCCCCACCATCACGGTCACCGCCTCCGGCATGTTCGGCCACCGGATCCACCAGCGTGGCGCCACCCCACAGCTCGACCTGGTCCCGGGCGCCGAGTCGCGGATGCGTACCCGGTTCACCGGCCTGTGGCCGGTCGACGTCGTCACCGCCACCGTGACGGCGAAGGCCGACGGCGGCGTGCTCACGGTGCGGACCACCCGTACCGTCGTCGTCTCCTGGACCGGCGTCGCCGCACTCGCCGCGCTGATCGCCGCCGCAGTCGTGGCCTGGCGCAGGCGCCGCCGCGCCCAGGTGGCCCGCCCCCGGGGCGTCTCACGCGTCCGCGCGCACGCGGAGGTCGGATGACGAGGATCGGACGCACCCTGACCGCCGTCGTGTGCGGGCTGGTCATCGGGCTGGCACTGCCCACCGGGCCGGCGTGGGCAGCCGAGGGACTGACCCTCGCCGCCCCGGCGGCGGCACCGGGCGACCGGCTCGGGGTGAACGGCACCGGCTGGCCCGGCGGCGCACTGGTCCAGCTCGTCACCTGCGGGCAACTCGCCATCGGCGGTTCGGCCTCCTGCGACACACGTGCCGCCCTGGCTGTTCCGGTGCGCCCGGACGGCACCTTCGCGGTGCAACTCGTGCTCGGCACCCCGCCGGTGCCCTGCCCGTGCGTCGTGCACGCCACGCTCGTCGGCGGCACCGCGCGCGGCCAGGTCGACGCGCCGCTGGAACTCACCGGGCACACCATGGGAGAGACCCCCACCGTCTCGGCCGCCCCGGTCCGCCTCGACCTGGTCGAGGCGAGGATCGCCGGCCGACCGGGCTGGCGGAGCCTGTTCGGCGCCGCCGCGACCCGGACCCTCGTCTACACAGTGCACAACCCCGGGCCGCACCCGCTGCCCAACCCGCCCCTCAACGTCCGGATCGGCCGGGACGGCGGCGGCGACCGGGTCAGCACGCCCGGCACCGGCAGTATCCGGCCGGGCGAGACACGCACCTACCGGATACCCGTCACCACCCCGTTCGCCGCGTTCGGCCGGTACACCGTGCAGGCCGACCTGGGCGGGTTCGGCCCGGCCGAGGTGACGCTCCGGACGTACCCGTGGGGCCTGTTCCTGGTGCACCTGCTCGGCGGGACGCTGATCGTCGTGGGCATCGCCCGCCGCATCGCCAACCGCCGCGACCGCCCGCCGCTGCCCGCGATGGCCGCCGCCCCGACCGGCACGCTGCTGCCGTCCGTCGTGCGGGTCGGCTCACTCGGGGCGTACCTCGTCTTCGACGACGCTCCCGGCGCCGGCCGGCTACGTCGACGGGCCAACGCCCACCTGAGCGTCGCCGCGCTGCGGGACCTGCTCGGCGACACCGGACTGCCGAACGCATCCGGCACCGAGGCCGCCGGCACCGCGGTCATCGACCTCACCGCCCTCGACGCGGTGCTCGCCGCCCGCCCAGGCGCGGCCACGCCGGCCGGAGCACGCGCCGGCAACCAGAGCGCCGCCGCCGTGATCGATCTGGCCGCGCTCGACACCTACCTCGGGAGCCCTCGATGAGTCGCGACCCTGGCACCCACACCACCGGCTGGGACCGGGCCCTGACGGTACGGGCGGCCATCGCCACCGTCGCCGCGCTGCTCGCCTTCGTCGGCTGCGGCGCGGTGCTGCCCGGAGTGGGCGGCGCCGACGGCACCGGCGTCGGACCCGGCGTCACCGCCGACGCGGTCACCGTCGTGTTCGTCGGCACCGACCTGACCAGGACGGCGAACCTGACCGGGTTCAACACCGCCTCGGCCGGCGACCCGGTACGCCAGATGCGGGCGCTGGAAAGCCACGTCAACGCCAACGGCGGCATCGCCGGCCGGCGGATGCGAGCGGTCTTCCGCAACTACGAGGCGAGCGACGACTCACCGGCCGCCGAAGAGAAGCTCTGCAACCAGATCACCCAGGACGACCGCGCGTTCGCGGTCGTGCTCACCGGTCAGTTGCAGGCCAACGCCCGCCCCTGCTACGCACAGCGGCACACCCTGGTGCTCGACGCCACCCTGATCACCATCGACCAGGCAACGAACGAGCGCCTCGCGCCATACCTGTTCGCCCCGGCCTATCCCGCGTACGACGACTTCGTGCGCGCGTACCTGCCGGCGCTGGCCGCGCAGGGCTTCTTCGACGGTGCCCGGCAGGCGGGCATCGTCGCGGTCGACGCACCGGCCAACCGCGCGATGTACGAGCAGCACGTGGTGCCGTACCTGAAGCAGCGGGAAATCACCCCGACCGTGGCCTGGATCGACTCCACCGACCTGGGCACCCTCAACACCGGGCTCAACCAGGCCGCCGTCGACCTGCGGGCCAAGCGCGTCGAGCGGGTCTTCTTCCTCGGCGGGACCCGGCTGGCCTCCTTCTTCCTCACCTCCGCCTCCGCGCAGGGCTTCACCGCCCGGTACGGCATCTCCAGCTACGACAATCCCAGCTTCCTGATCGGCAACCCGGACATCATTCCGCGCGAGGCACTGACCGGGGCGGTGGGCATCGGCTTCAACCCCAGCCAGGACGTCGCCGACCGGGAGTACGCCTTCCCCGCCACCGACCCCGAACGAGCCTGCCTGGGCATCTTCGCCGCAGCGGGGGAATCGTTCGGCACCCGCGAGAACGCCCGCGTGGCCTTCCCGTACTGCGACGCGGTCCTGCTGCTGCAGACCGGCGCGAAGGACCTCGGCGCGGACCTCAACGCGCACCGGTGGCTGGCGGCCGTGGGCAGGCTCGACACGCAGTTCCAGCCGGCCACCGGATTCTCCGGGCGGCTCGGCCCGGACCGGTTCGCCGCCTCGAACGGCTACCGGGCGTTCGGCTACGACAGCGGCTGCGCCTGCTTCACCTACCGCGGGGAGGACGTGTCCTTTGCGACCCGATGACAACACCCGCCGGAGCGTCCCGCCGGGCACCGCCCGCGACGGTGCAAGAGCATGGCGTTCCCGCAGCGCGGGCTGGGGAGCGGGTACGGCCAGCGGCTTGCTGACCGGGGTGCCGCTGCTCGGCGCCGCGGGACTCGCCCGGAGTCTCGATGTCGACCTGACCAGCGTGCTGACCGCGGTGATCGCCGCCGCGGTGGTCGGCGCGGCAGCGACCGTCGCGGTCGTGCAGCGGGTACCGCACCGCCATTCGGTACGCGCCGCGCTGCTCGCCGGCGCCGGGCTGGGCGCCGCGCTGCTGCTGGTGGTCAACGTCGCCGTCCCGGTGCCGGGGCTGCTCGCGCTCACCGCGCTCGGACTGCCCTGGGCGGTCCTGGTGGTGTCCGGCCGCGCGATCGCCGCCGCGACGGCCGCCCTGCGGTACTGGCACGTGGGGCTGCTGAACGGGCTCGGCCTGGCCGCGCTGCTCGCCAGCGGCACGGGCGGCGGATCCGGTTACCACTGGGCGGCGGCGGGCGTCCTCGCGGCGCTCGGCGTGCTGGCCGGGGCGACCGCCGCGGAACTGCCGGGCGATGCCGGCTGGCCACCGGCGCTACGCACCCTGTTCGACAACGCCACCCGCCCACGCACCGCGCGTACCGCCGTGCTGGCCCAGGCCGGCCTCGGCATGATCGTGCCCGGCGCGCTGATCTTCGCCGTCGACGTGCTGCGCACCGGGTTCGGCCTCGGTCCGCGCGGCGCCGTCGGAGTCATCGGCGACGCGCTGCTCGCCGGGGCCGCGCTTGCGGTGCTCGTGCGCGGGGAGCGGGCGCTGCGCCTCGCCGTCGCCGCAGCCCCGGCCGGGTTGCTCGTCGCCGCCGGTGCCCTGTCCGTCGGGGCCACGGTCGGCGTCGTGCTGTTCGCATCCGGCCTGGCCGTCGCCGTCGGTGCGCTGGTCGCGCTCGCCGTCTCGGGCGAACGCATCGCCGCCGAGGTGCTCCACCCCGACGCCGGCCCCGCGTTCGTGGCGGCGACATCGGTGCTGTCCCTGGCCGGTGGCCTGGGCGGCGCCGGCCTGCTCGCCCTGCTCAACACCCGGTACGGCGCCGGTCCGGCGTTGGCGGTGGCCGCGGCGGCGGTGCTGGTCGGCGCCGGCTACGCCCGACGGCTCCGGCGCACCGCCGCCGCTGACGCCGAACGGTTGGCCCGGGTGCTCGCCGACGAGGCGGAGGTCGCCCGGCTACGGCACAGCGGCGCACGTCCGGCCGCTCTCTCCTGCTCCGGCATCGACGCGGCGTACGGTCCGGTCCAGGTGCTCTACGACGCGGCCGTACGCGTCGGCGACGGCGAGATGGTGGCGATCTGCGGCCCGAACGGGGTCGGCAAGACCACGTTCCTGCGGGTGCTCTCCGGCCTGCATCGCCCCGCAGCCGGGGTGGTCCGGCTCGGCGGGGCCGACGTGACCGCGCTGACCGCGCCCCGCCGGATCGAGCTCGGCATGTCCACGGTGGTCGGTCAGGCGGTGTTCGGCTCGCTCACCGTCACCGAGAACCTGCGCATGCACGGCTACGCGCTGGGCCGGCGCAGCGACGCGGTGCACCGGGGGGTCGACGCGTCGTTCGCCGTCTTTCCCCGCCTCTACGAGCGGCGCGACCAGGTCGCCGCCACCCTGTCGGGCGGTGAGCGGCAACTGCTCGTGCTCGCCAAGACGCTGATCCAGCGCCCCCGGATGCTGCTGGTCGACGAGTTGTCGCTCGGCCTGGCCCCGGTCGTCGTCGGCGGCCTGCTGGAGATGCTGCGCCGACTCAACGCGCTGGGCACCTCGGTGCTGGTGGTGGAGCAGTCCGTCAATGTGGCGCTGTCGCTGGCCGACCGGATCTACTTCATGGAGAAGGGTGCGATGGTCGCCGAGCACACCGCGGGCGAGCTGGCCGGTCAGCCGGACCTGGTCCGGGCCCTGATGCTCGGCGGCCACGCGCCAGCCGAGGACACCGAGCCCGCGCCCCAGGCGCACGACACCGAGCCCGCGCCCCAGGCGCAGGACGCGCCCACGTCGGAGGCCACCCCGGTGGACGGGGCGGTGATCCGATGATCGGCGGTTTCGACGTCGGCCCGGACCGCATCGTGCTGGGCCTGTTCACCGGCCTCACGTACGGGCTGCTGGCGGTCGGGCTGGTGCTGGTCTACCGGTCCAGCCGGTTCGTCAACTTCGCACACGGCGCGGTCGGGGTGTTCGGCGCCGCCGTGCTCGGCCGGCTGGTCGGTGACGGGGTGCTGCCGTACTGGCTCGCCCTGCCGGTCGGGATGCTCGCCGCCGCCGCGGTCTCCGGCGCGATCGAGCTGAGCGTGGTCCGCCGGCTGCGGCACCGGCCCCGGGTGATCGGCATGATCGCCACCCTCGGGCTGTCCCAGTTCGTGCTCGTGCTCGCCCTGCTGGTGAACAGCTCGGGAGCCAGCGGCCCGGCGTTCCCGGCGCCGCCCGGCATGCCGTCGTTCACCATCGGCAACACCCCGGTCGGCCCGGCGTTCACCGCGATGCTGCTGCTCACTCCGGTGCTGCTGGTCGGGCTCGCCATGTTTCTCAAGCGCAGCCGGTTCGGGCTGGCGATCCGGGCCGCCGCCGACGCCCCCGACGCGGCCACCCTCAACGGCGTCACCGCGGCCCGGATGGCGACCCTCGCCTGGTCGATCGCCGGTGCCGTGGCCGCCTTCTCGGCGATCCTCATGGCGCCGACCCAGGGCACCCAGTCGATTGAGTCGCTCGGCCCGGCCCTGCTGGTGCGGGGCCTCGCCGGCGCGGTGATCGCCCGGTTCTCCTCCGTCCCGATCGCGTTCGGCGCCTCGCTGGGCATCGGGGTGGGGGAGCAGATCCTGCTGTCCGGTCAGTCCAGCGGCGGCCTCGTGGAGCTGGCCCTGGTCGCGGTCATCCTGGTCGCGCTGCTGGCCCATCCGGTCCGCGCGCGCCGCGACGGCGAGGACGGCGGCTGGGGCCGGATCGGTGCGCCGCCGCTGCCCGCCGCCTACCAGCGGATCTGGCTGCTGCGCAACCTGGGCCGGGTCGTCGCCGGGGTGGGCTTTGCCGTCGCCGCCGTGCTGGCCTTCGTGATCAGCAATGAGACCGCCTCGGTGCTCATCGCGATCATCGGCTTCACCCTGGTGGGCCTGTCGATCGGGCTGGTCACCGGTGTGGCCGGCGAGCTGTCCCTGGGCCAGTTCGCGTTCGCCGGCATCGGCGCCGCGGTGTCGGTGCAGGTCTCCGTGCGGACCGGCAACCTGTTCCTGGGGATCCTCGCCGGCTGCGCGGCGGCGGCGCTGGCCGCAGTCGCGGTCGGCGTGCCGGCGCTGCGCCTGCGCGGGCTCGCCCTCGCCGTCACCACGCTCGCCTTCGCGCTGGCCACCAGCACGTTCCTGCTGCGGCAGGGTTGGCTGCTCGGCGATGGCGCGCAGGTGCCCAAGCCGCGCATCCTCGGCCACACCTTCGACCTGGCCACCGACTACTACCTGTTCGCGCTGGTGGTGCTGCTGCTGGGCCTGTGGGTCACCGCCAACCTGCGCGCCGGCGCCTTCGGGCGGATCCTGGTGGCGCTGCGTGACAACGCCGACGCCGCCCGCGCGTTCACCGTCGCGGTGCCGGTGCGGGTCCTGCAGGCGTACGCGGTCGCGGGCGCGCTCGCCGGTCTCGGCGGGGCGGTGATCGGCCACGGGCAGAGCCAGCTCACCGTGAACACGTTCCCGGCGTCGGCCAGCATCGACGTCGTCGCCACAGTGGTGGTCGGCGGGATCACGCTGCTGGGCGGCCCGCTGCTCGGGGCGTTCCTGATCGTCGGCGTACCCGGATTCCTGGAACTGGACATCATCGGCCAGGCCGCGCTGACCCTGGTCTGGCTGGTCGTGGTGATCGCGCTGCCGGCCGGACTCGGCGGGCCGGTGCTGTGGCTGCGTGACCGGATCGCCGCGCTGATCGCCCGCGGGCGCGACGCACCGACGCCGTCCGCCACCGAGGAGATGGGCGGGCCGGCGCAGGCCGCCAGCGGCGGTGGCCCGATCACGCTCCCGCCGCGCACCGTCCCGCTGCGACCGGCGGCGACCGGCGAGCCGCTGCTCTCGGTGCGGGAGGTGGCCCGCTCCTTCGGCGGCGTGCGGGCCGTCGCCGGGGCCAGCCTGGACGTCGCCGCCGGCGAGGTGGTCGGCATCATCGGCCCGAACGGCGCCGGCAAGACCACCCTGTTCGAAATCATCGCCGGCTTCACCCGCCCCGACCGGGGCGCGGTCCTGTTCGCCGGCCGCCCGGTCACCGGGCTGTCGCCGCAGCGGCGGGCCGGTCTCGGGCTGGTGCGCTCGTTCCAGGACGCCCGGCTCTTCGCCACCATGACGGTGCTGGAGACCGTCATGGTGGCAGGTGAACGCACCGCACCGACCAGCCTCGTCGCCGCGGCTCTTGGTGCCACCGGGCCGGACCAGGCCAAGCGCCACCGGGCCGAGGAACTTGTCACGCTGATGGGCCTGGCCCCGCTCGCCGATCGGTTGGTCGGGGAACTGTCCACCGGCACCCGCCGGATCGTCGAGATCACCTGCCTGCTGGCGCTGGAGCCAGCGCTGCTGCTGCTCGACGAGCCCTCATCAGGAGTGTCCCAGACCGACGGCGTCGCGCTGGGCGAGGTGCTGCGCCGGATCCACGACGAACTCGGGGTCACCATGGTCATCATCGAGCACGACCTGCCGCTGCTCGCCCGGCTCGCCGACCGCCTGGTCGCGATGGACGGCGGCCGGGTCATCGCCGACGGCACCCCGCAGGAGGTCCGCGCCCACCCCGACGTGGTCCGCTCCTACCTCGGCACCGACCACGCCGCCGTCAACCGCTCCGGCGTGCCCGCTCAACGTACGACGGTGCCGTCGTGAGCCCGCTCCGCGTCGCCCCGCCACGTGCCCGTGCCGGCCTGCGCCGAACCTGTCAGGAGATCGCCGTGCGAACCTTCCGCCGCCGGGCGCTCACGCTCGCCGCCCTGCTCGCCACCAGCAGTGGCCTCGCCGTCGTGGCAGCACCCCCGGCCGCGTTCGCCGCGCCGGCCCTCACCGTCAGCGTGACCACCGGGCTGACGGACAAGCAGCAGGTCATCGTCAACGGTTCGGGTTTCGCCCCGAACCTGAAGCAGATCGCCGTCGGTCAGTGCGTCGCCGGCTTCAAGGGCCCGACCGACTGCAATCTGTCCGGCGGCGCCGCGTTCGTCAACGCCGACGGCAGCGGGAAGCTGCCCACGGTCACCCTGAAGCTGGCCCAGAAGTTCGGCGCGTTCGACTGCACCAAGCGCGAGTGCGTGGTCGCGGCGCAGATCCTGCCCACGAGCGGCAACGCCGACCAGGTCGAGGCCAACAAGGTCTCGGTGACGTTGACGTTCGGCAAGAAGCCGGCGCAGAAGCCCGCACCGGCAACCCCGTCCGCGACCCCAGCCGCGCCGGCGGCACCCTCGGCCACACCGGCCGCCACCACCTCACCCCCGACCGGGCCGGCGGGCGCCGCCGGCACATCGGCCCCGACGCTGGTCAACGCCAACCGGGTGAACGCCGGCCCGGACCGGTACGCCGTCACCGTGCTGGTCGGCTCCGGCCTGCTGTTGCTCTGCATCGGCCTGCTCGTGCTGATGCCCTACCGGAACCGGAGGTCCTCATGACCCGACGTCGTTTCCCCGTCCGGATGGCAGCGCCCGCGCTCGTCCTGGCGCCGCTGCTGCTGACGATCCCAGCGGCGGCCCCCGCCCGGGCGGCGCCACCGGCCGCGGCGATCGGTCCCACGGCCGCGACGCTGGGCTGCCGGCTCTACTTCAACGACGCCGGCACCGGCAGCTCGCCGACGGTCTGGCAGGACACCTTCACCCTGACCCAGTCGCCGGCCGAGCCGAAGGTCGGCGACACGGTGACCGTCACACTCACCGCGCCCACCGGCCCCGACAACGGGCCGGTGGGGCTGAACGCCGGTGACGTTCCGGTGAACGTCACGCTGGCCCTGGGCGGTTCGCTCTCCGGCAGCGCGACGCTGCGGATGTCCTCGTACCCCGCGCGGGCCGTCGCCCCGGCGCAACCGCTCGGCCCGATCACCGCGACCGGCACCTACTTCGCCGCCGCGGCCGGGGCGGCGACGCTCACCGTCGGCCGGGTCACCTTCGCCAACGCCTCGGCCACGACGCACTGCTCGGCGGCCGGCGACCGCGACCACAAGGCCGCACCGGTGCCGACCTCTATCGTGGAGAGCTTCACCGTCGGCGGTACCGGCACCGCGACCCCACCGCCGAGCCCGTCCGCCTCCGCAACGCCGCCGCCCTCCGCGAAACCGTCGCCGTCGCTCCCGCCGTCCGCGACGGACGACCCGCCGCCGACGGCAACCGACGAGGTCGACACGTCGGCCCAACCCTTCGGCCCGAAAAGCGTGAAGCTGAACTGCAAGACGCTGAGCAGCCTCTCGACGTGGACCGCCACGCACACGCTGAGCATGTCGCCCAGCAACCCCGGTCGGGGTGCCAAGGTGACGGTGAGCCTGAAGTTCTCAGCCGGCCCGAAGAGCGGACCGGTGCCTGTCGGCGCCGGTGACCTGGTGCCCAAGGCGACCGTCAAGGTCGGCGGGGTGGGCAGCGGCACGGTCAACCTGACGGGCCCGGCGTACGGCGCGATCGACGCCAACGCGATACTGCCCGGCGCGACGCTGACCGGGACCTACACCACCTCGCAGGCGGGCCTGGTCAGTCTGACGGTCACCAACGTCGTCTTCGATCACCCGCAGGTCGACACCGAGTGCAACGCCGGCGCCGATCCGGTCACCGGCCCGAAGGAGACGTCGATCGTCGCCAAGTTCACGGTGAAGTCGCGGGCCGCGACCGACGACGAGGGCGAAGGCGGTGGCGGTGGCAACGGCGACGGTGGTGGGTCGCTCCCGACCACGGGCGAGGGGGGCGTGACGACGCTGATACTGCTCTGGTCGAGCGCGGCGCTCCTGCTCGGTGTCGGTCTGGTCGTGGTGCTGCCGAGGCGTCGCCGTCTGCTGCGCAGCTGAACCGGCGAACGGCGCGGGCCGGGGATGCTGCCCCGGCCCGCGCCGCTTGCGTTTGCCGACAGCGCCGTGTCAGTGCTCGCGCAGCAGGGAACCGGCGCCGTACACCTTGTCGGTGATCCCGTTCTCGCGCAGCGCCATCCACCAGGTCGCCGCGTTGATGGCGATCACCGGCTTGCCGAGCCAGCGCTCGGCCTCGTCGGCCAGCCCGACCATCGACAGGTTGGTGCCGCATTGGACCAGGGCGTCGACGTCCGGGCCGTCCACGGCCAGCAGCGCCCGGCGCAACTCGTCCTCCGGAACGTGGGCGATGGAGACCGCGGTCGGGCACTTGAGTCCCTCGATCGCGGCCACCTCGAAGCCGATCTCGGAGAAGAACTGCACGACGTTCGTGTCGCCGATCGGTTGGTACGGTGTGACCACGCCGATGCGGCGTGCGCCGTAGAGGCGCAGTGCCCGCTCACACGCCTCCGCGCCGGTCGCCACCTCCAGCCCGGTGATCGCCTTGATCTGGGCGACGAACTGCCGGTTGCCCTCGACGCCGCCCCAGAACGTCTCGGCGGACATGCCCATCACCATGTAGTCGGGCTCGCAGGTCAGCACCCGCTCGCAGGCCCCGCCGATCTCGTCGCGGATCTGGGTCAGGAGGTTCTCGAAGTTGCCGTCGCTGGAGAGGTCCTGGTCGCGGATGTGGATCCGGGAGAAGTGCGCGGTCACCCCGGGCACTGTCATCCGGTAGAAGTCCGGCTCCACGATGGTGTTGGTCGACGGGGCGATGACGCCGAACTTGCGGCGCCAGCCGAGCGCGTCGGTCATGAGCGGACGGCTCCTTCCTGGGCGGGGGTCGGGTGGGACGTGGTCGAGGCCGGGTGGTGAGCGCGCACGGTCAGCCACGCCGCGGCCAGCAGCGCCGCCTGTCCGAGGGTGTTGGTGCCCTGCTCCACCCACTGCATGGCCAGGGTTTCGTGATCGGGGTGGTTGCGCAGCGGCACCAGCAGCAGCACGCAGGCCAGCCCGGCGACGTAGAGCGCCACCGCGCCCCAGGCACGCCGCCGGCCGGCGATGATCGCGGCCAGGACGCTGACGGTGGTCACGCCCGTGGTGGCGAGGGCGAAGATGGGGGCGAAGATGGCGTACGCGGCGGCCACGCCGGCGGTCACGGCCAGCACGGCGGCGAACGGCCACCACGGCACGCTACGCCCGCGCAGCGCGCTCGCCAGGCCCCAGATCAGCCCGACCGCGCCGACCGCCATCAGCGGGAACAGCGCCGCCTCCAGCCAGGGCAGGTCGATCGAGAATCCGGCCAGCAGCAACTTCCAGGTCGACTTGGCCAGGCCGCCGAGGCCGATCAGGACGGCGCTGACGCGGGCGACCGGGCCCACTTGCGGCACGACCCGGGCGGCCACGCTGGCCAGGATCCAGAACCCGACCAGCGCCAGACCGGTCGGCACGAAGTCCTCCAGCGCGAGGACGACGGTGTAGTCGCTGCCGTTCACGACAGGTGCTCGCGCCGGGTCACCGCGGGGCCGCCGACGGGCTCGCCGAAGAGGTCGCGCTTGCGGAAGGCGGCGACGGCGAACCGAGCGGCGGCCTTGCGGCTGGTCAGCCAGGCGGCCCGGCTGCCGTTGCGGCCCCCGGCGAGGACCCGGTCGGCCAGCCACGGGGTGACCGTCTCGACCCGGTCACCGAGGATGTTGAAGACCTTCTTGGCCTTCGCCAGCTCGTCCGGCGGGTAGTCGTGGGTGAGCAGGTCGGTCACGACGATGCCGGGGGAGAGGTGGTGCACGGTGACCCTGTCGGCGACCCCGGCTGCGGCGAGCTCCTTGGCCAGCCCGTCGGTCAGGTAGGTGACCGCGCGCTTCGATGCCCCGTACCCGGTCAGCCCCGGCCGGGCCTGGCCGTTGGAGCCGAAGCCCTCCATGTTCCACAGCGCGCCGCGGCCCTGCTCGATCATCGCGGCGAGCACCACCGCGCTGGCCCGTGCCACCCCGCCCAGGTTCGCCGCGAGCACTCCGTCCAGCTCTGCCGGCGGCAGCTCCCACAGTGGGCGGCGGGCATGGTTCGTGCCCGCGTTGTTGATCCAGATGTCGACCCCGCCGAACGCCTCGGCGGCCGTCGCCCAGAGCACGGACACGTCGGCGCGGTCGGTGACGTCCGCACGTACCCCGAGCACCTCGGCTCCGGCCGGCACGGAGGCTTCGGAACGCAGTGTGGCGAGCGCAGTTGCCACCGACTCCGCGCTGCGTCCGCAGAACGCGACCCGGGCGCCGCGGGCCAGCAGCGCGCGTACCAGGCCGGCACCGATCCCGCGGGTGCCGCCGGTCACCACCACCGCGGTCATTCGGCCGGCTCCCAGGCGAGCAGGCCGTGTAGGACGCTGTCCAGCACGTTGCCCCGGAACAGCTCGTACACCACGGCGAGGCGCCCGCCGGCGGACATGCCCGGTTCGGCGTCGATGGCGAACTCGCGGCCCTTGACCTTCCACACGTCGCCGCCGTCAGCGTGAAAGTGCCAGGACGGGTAGCTGGCCCGGCCGAAGCCCTGCGCGTTGCCCCAGGCGTCGGGGCCCTCGAAGAACAGCCGGTCACCGTCGCGGCGCTGCTCGACCACGTACCGCCGGTCCAGGCCAGCACCGGCCCAGCTGACCACCCGCCGGGTGCGCAGCAGATCGATCGGCTCCAGGTCGAGGCGCACCGCGACCTCGCCGCGCAGCTGCTGGTCGGCGCCCCACAGCTCGCAGCTGCCGGTGAACGCGCCGGCCTGCTTGGTCGGCAGGATGTACGGCACCGGACCGCGCCGCTCCTCGGCGGACAGGAACCGCGCCACCCGCTCGCGGGTGTCGGGGTTGGTGTCGTGGTCGAAGCTTCGGGTGTAGACGCCGTTGAAGCAGCCCACCACCGTCCAGCCCTGGTAGAGCATCGACGAGTAGACCTGGGTCTCGCCGTCGGGCAACACCTGATTCCAGGTGTTCAGGTCGACCTGCCAGCCGGGGCCGTAGTAATGCGAGTCTACAAAGGAGCCGTACGGCTGGCCGGTGCCGAAGAAGTCGGGGCCGGTGTAGACCCGGTCGGCGTCGGAGTCGATGACGCCGAAGGCGAACGGCGCGCCCAGCCGGTAGCGCCCGGCCAGCTCGCCCCCGCCGACCAGCCCGCCGTCCATGAAGTACGTGGTGACGCCGTCGGCGAAGACCGACGAGCGGCGGATCTTCTCGAAGCCCTGCCACACACCGGTGGCGGTGAACAGCGACGGCCGGCCGTGCCACTCGCCGGCGATCCGCTGCTGCCACTCGCTCGGTTCAGCCGCCGCCGGTGCGGTCGGTTCACCCATTGCCGATCAGCTCCGCCCGGATCCGGTCGGTCGCCGGCTCGCCGATCAGCCGGGTGACCCGGGCCCAGACCGGGTCGACGTCGGGACTGAACAGGTTGACCCGCACGGCGGTGTCGCGGGCGGCCAGGTCGGTGTCGGCCAGGCCCGCCACGACGTCGGCCGGTAGGCCGTCGGTCACCAGCGCGGACCAGTGCTCGGCGTACGCGGAGACGGCGGCTCCGATCTTCCGGAACGCCTCCTCGGTGGCCCGGCTGACCAGCATCCACGGCGACATCAGCGCGTGCTGGCGCGGCCCGATGTCGGCCCGGCTCAGCCCGTCCATCGCGCTGGCCTCGGTGAAGACCGGGGTGAGCGGCTGGTACGCCGCGTCCAGGTAGGGCAGGTGGCTGCTCAGCTCGGCCCGGGGAATCAGGTCGAGGTGGTAGGCGTAGTAGTCGCCGCCGTACACCGAGTCCAGGGTGAAGTGCGGGACCGCGCTGTCGGCGGCGGTGAAGGCGAAGACCATGTGGCTGTCGAGGCGGATCATCGGAACGACCAGCCCGACGTAGACCACCTTGGCCACCGGCTGACCGGGTGCGCCCTGCCAGACCCGCAGCGCACCCACCGGGTCGGGCGACATCGGGCTGCTCAGCGGCTCGTCGATGACCGCGGTGAGCGGGTGCCGGGCGGTCAGGTGGGCCACCGCGTTCTCGCAGAGTTCCAGCGGGAGACTCATGCCTGCTCCTTCGTCGTCGCGCTGCTGGTGGGGCTCGCCTGCGCCTCGGCTCCTGCGGCGGCGTCGGCGCCCTCTTCCTCGGTGATGCGCTTGAGCCCGATCCGCTGCGCCTCCGCCACGGTCGGGTGGTCGCCCTTGGCCTTGTGCACCCAGGCGCGGGCCAGCTCCGGGTTCTCCCGGCGGGCCGGCGAGGGGATGACGGTCGCCTCCCGGCGCGGCACGTCGCCCGTGATCCGGTCGGCGTCGGAGAGCATCCAGCCTCGTTCGGCCAGCTCCTGGCGGCGTCGCCGGTAGTGCACCGCGATGAGGTCGCTCTTGACGTGCAGTTCCGCGCCGAGGTCGAACGGAAGCAGCTCGGGGCGGACGTTGTTCACCACCTCGGCGTCCTGGTAGAAGATCTTGAGTACGCGCTGCACGGCGTTGCGGTTGGCCCACGCCCCGGTGAAGAAGGTGCGCAGTGCGACCCACTTGACCAGCGTGGTCGTCTCGTCCACCGGAATGTTGGTGTCGTAGATGATCAGTTCACCGATCGACAGCCGGACGTGCAGCTTGATCATGTTGGGCAGCATCCAACCGGCCGAGGTGACCACCGGCGGGCGGTTGGCCAGGTCCGCGTTGTTGCGGTTGACCAGCGACCAGAGGCCCTTGGAGCGCGGCGGGTGCAGGCTGACCGTGGCGTACGCCGACCACTCGTCGGGGATTTCGAGCTCGTACTCGGGAACCTCGGGCTTCTGCGGGTTGCCGAATGCGCCGCCGTGCACGAAGGGCGCGTGCGCGATGTCGCAGCCGTTCTCCAGGATCCGCTCGTAGTTGGCCTTCCACAGGAACTCGCCGGTCACCGCGCGGAACTTGCCGCCGTTCTCCACCAGGTTGTCGAACTCCGGCCAGACCGGGATCGGCGGTCGCTCGGCCTCGGGCAGGTCGCCCATGAAGACCCAGACGAAGCCGTAGCGCTCCTGCACGGGGTACGAGTCGACCCGGGCCTTGTTCGGGATGCCCCGGCCGGGCTGGTTCGCCGGGATCTTCGTGCACGCCCCACCCGGCTCGAACTCCCAGCCGTGATACGGGCAGACGATGTTCTCGCCGGCCGTCGAACCGCCGGAGAGCGCCGCGCCTCGGTGCACGCACAGGTCGGACAGAGCCACCACGCGCCCGCGCGGGGTGCGGTAGAGGGCCAGGTACTGGCCGAGCACGGTGATCCGGGCCGGCTTGGTGGTGACCCGGTCCGAGAACTCGACCGCGTACCAGAAGTTCTTGAGCATGGTGGCTTACCTCCGACGGAACGAGGCGATCGAAGAGGTGGTGCCGAGCTGTGCCAGCAATCGGTCGAAGCCGTCGGTCGGTTCGCCGCGAAGGTGGACGGCGAGGAACCCGGACAGCAGGTCGACCAGGAGCGCGCGGGTGGCTTCCGGCTCGGCGGTCGCCTCCTCGTCGAGGAAGGCGCGCGCCGAGGTGGGATCGAGCGGGTGCACGATGCTGAAGTGGTTGGCGCCGGCCAGCCGCACCAGCAGGTTGGTGCCGCCCGCGTCGGGCAGCGCCTCGTCGAAGGTGCGGGTGATCGGGTCGGCGCGGGTGGCCGTGTCCTCGCCGTACCGGTCGGCCGAGCCGTTGATCACGCCGTCGTGGGTGCCGGCGAGCAGCATGACCGGGCAGTCCACCTGGGCCGGCAGCACGGTGCCGGCCGGCCAACCGAGCATGGTCGCCACCATGGTGTGCGCCCCGTAGCTGGCCACCGCACGGACCTCGGGCAGGAACCGCGCCGACTGCAGCGCGACCGTACCGCCGGCCGAGTGACCCACCAGCGCCACCCGGTCGAGGTCGAGCAACCCGTCGAGCGGCCCGGTGAGCTGCGCCAGCGCGTCGAGCACCGGGCGCAGCGAGGGGCTGGTCGGTCGGCTGCCGTAGCCGTCCGGCCGGGCCGCGTCCAGGTCGACGCCGGGAGTGATCCCGTGCAGGCCGGCGAAGAGCACTCCGACCCAGTCGTAGGTCACCGCGACGACGCCCCGGGCGGCCAGTTCCATTGCCAGCCAGCGGTAGGCGTCCTGCCCGACGTTGACGCCGGAGACCAGCAGGGCCACCGGGTACGGGGCACCGGCCGGGTCGGCCGCCAGGACCCCGCTGAGCCGCTCGGCGTCCGAGCCGGTGGGCCGGGCCGGGTAGTAGACCCGCAGGTGCGCGGTGTCGAACGGTGCCGGCGCGCCGGGGACGCGTACGGCCCACCAGACCGACCGGACACCGCCTTCCTGCCCACCGCTCATGCCGACGGCCGGGGGAGTTCGCGGTCGCCGCCCCAGAGCGCGCGGACGAGCTGGTTGGTGGTCTCCTCGCCGAAGTAGCGCACGCCCATCACGTTCGCCGGGTCGCGGTCGGCGATATTGCGGCGGATCCGCAGATCGGTCTCGGCGAGCGCGGCCCGCTCCTCGGCTGGCACCGGCTCGGCCTCGTCGACCCAGCGCAGCCAGCGGTCGACGTGGGCGTGGGTCACCTGGCTGACCTTCTCGATGTTCTCCGGGCTGCGGTCGAAGGAGTAGCAGTACGCCGTCGGTGACAGGCTGGCCCGGATGAACCCGGCGCGGCTGACGAAGTAGTCGAACGCCGGGTCGTTGCGCAGTTGCAGCCACTCTTCGTTGGCCGGCTCGTAGTACCTGTCGTAGTAGTCGCCGTCCTCGACCATGTTGACCCGGGGCACCGAGTCGACGTAGAACCAGCCGCCGGGCCAGACCAGCAGGGCCAATCCCAGGTGCGGCACCCTGACCTGCGGGCCCAGCCAACACGTCAGGTGCAGGTTGGCGAAGCTGGCACCCGGGTTGCCCAGCCAGGAGTGCACGAGCCAGTCGACCTCGGGTCCGGTGTACGCGGCGAGCGAGCCGCCCGGTCCGTTCGGGTAGTCCCCGTAGTTTTCCAGCGCCTCGGTGGACGGGTCGCGGGTCAGCGCGAACCGTGCGGTGATCTTGTCCTTCAGCTCATTCAGGAGTGCCTGGTACCGGTGGAACGTCTCGTGGACGTCGACAGTGGGGGAGTCGTCGAGCATCTCCTCGACGTGTTTCAAGGTGTCGGCCACGGTCAGCGCCTTTCGGTAAGGGCCTGGACGAGCCGCCACGGGCGGCCGTCGACGAGGTCGGTGCGGCGGGAGACGAGCCTGTTCGCCGCCTGCGCCGGCGCCACGACGGCATGCGTGACGGACCGGTCGGCGGCGATGTCGGTGCGCAGTGGGCTGCTGATCCGGCCGGTGAACGGCCCGGCCCAGGTGGTCCAGAGGGTGAAGTCGGCGCTGAGGGCGAAGACCGCGGCGCCGGTGCCGAGCGGCCCGGCGGCGATCACGTTGAGCCGGTTTTCCGCAGCCCGCTCCGGCAGGCCCAGCGCCAGCTCCCATGGCTCGCGCGGGGTGAACGGCACGGCGACCACATCGGCGTCGGCGAGCGCGGCGAGCCGGAACGTCTCCGGGAAGATCGCGTCGTCGCCGACCACGATCGCCAGCCGCCCCCAGGGCAGGTCGAAGGTGCGCAGCGCGTCTCCGGGCCGCACGGCGTCGCGGGCCGCGCCGGCCCGATGCAGTTGTGGCTGCTCGCCGAGCACGCCATCCGGGCCGATGAGCAGCCCGACCGGGCCGTCGGCGGTGCGGGCGGTGGCCACCGCGTACCCGTTGGTGCCACGCAGTTTCGGTGTCAGCGCCGCGGCCACCTCGGCCGGCCCGACGTGCGTGCCGAGGGCGTTCTCGGCGAGCACGGCGAGCAGCGCGCCCTCGGCGACCGCCTTGGCGAGCAGGTCGGCAGCCTGGCCGGGCTCCCGCGGCCGGACCACGGCGACCGGCAGGCTCGACGCGCTGGGCGGCCGCCGGCGGCCGGTCGGCGCGTCCCCGAGCGGGCCGTAGAGCTCCGGCCGGCGGGCCGCGAGGATGTCGCTGCCGTCCGGGCGGTGCTTGTCGTCGGCGCACTCCGGAGCGATGTCGGCGATGACGACCGCCTCACCGGTACGCGGCCCCTTGGCCAGCACCGTGCCGTCCGGTGCGACGATCTGCGACTCGCCGGCCCCGTGCAGCCACTGCTCCGGCACGCCCAGGCCGCGGCTCATGGCCGGCAGATGCTCGGCGGGCAGCAGCGGGCCGACCTTGTTGGCGGCGATCACCCAGGCCCGGTTCTCCGCGGCCCGCACCGGAATGTGCAGCGCTGCCTCATCGGTGGCGAACGAGTTCAGGCTGTTGAGCAGCACCTGCGCGCCGCGCAGCGTGAGCCCGCGGGTGGTCTCGGGAATGACGCCCTCCATGCAGGCGTACATGCCGAGCCGGCCGATCGGGGTGTCGAGCACCGGTCCGACCTCGGTCGCCGGGTCGAGGTGGTCGTTCTCGGCACCCATCAGGACCTGCTTGTCGCAGCTGCCGAGCAGCGCCCCGTCCGGGCCGAAGAGGAAGTTGGTGCCGCCGGTGCGTCCGTCGGGATAGGCGTGCGTGACATTGATCTTGATATACACCCGGTGCTCGGCGGCGCTCGCGGAGATCGCGGTGAGGAAATCGTCGCCCGGCCGGGTGGCCAGAGCGTGCGCCTGGGCGCGGTCGGTGTACCAGGCCAGATGGTTGCAGAACTCGGGTAGCACCACGAGCTGTGCGCCCTGTCGGGCGGCGTCGGTGACCAGGCGCAGGCAGGTGGCCAGATTGGCCCCGATGTCCTGGCCGGCCTCGAACTGTACGGCGGCAACCCTGATGGTCATTCCCGCTCCGGTTCCCCTGGCGAAACGCTGTTTCCAGAACATACACTCGGGCGACGCCGGGGAACAGGGGGAAGAACAGGTGTTTACGCACGTGGTACTCATGAAGTTCGACGATGCGGCCGATGCTGCCAAGGCGAGGTCGCTGCTGGAAGGTCTGGCCAGCTCAATTGATGAGATCGCGACGCTGACCGTCGCCCTGGACACGCTGCGGACCCCGGTCTCCTACGACCTGTGCATGATCAGCACACACACCGACGTGGACGCGTTGCGCGCCTACCAGTCCCACCCCGCCCACCTGGAGGTGGCGGGCTGGCTCAAGCCGCGCCTCGCGGCCCGCGTCGTCGTCGACTACTGACGGCAGCGCTCGACCGACGCGGCCCGGCCTCAGCCCGGGTACGCGTTGGCGGGCAGCCCGGCGCCACCCGGCCGGAACGGGCCGGGCGCGTGCACGACGCAGGTCTGCGCGTACTCGGCCAGCCCCTCCTCGGCATACTCACGGCCGTAGCCGGAGCGCTTCACCCCACCGAACGGCGCCCGCAGCGACAGCCCGGTGCGGTTGTGCGTGTTGACGAAGACGAAGCCCGCCTCGACCCGACGGGCCAGCGCGAACGCCCGCTCCTCGTCGGCCGACCAGACCGAGCCGCCAAGGCCCAGCTCGTCGGCGTTGACCCGGGCCAGCAGTTCCTCCTCGTCGTCGTAGAGCAGCAGCGGCACCGTCGGCCCGAACTGCTCCCCGGTGATCACCTCGGCGTCGTCCGGCGCGTTCAGCACGAGGGTCGGGGCCACGAAGTACCCGCCGGCCAGGTCGGTGCCACCGTCGACAGTGCCCAGCGGCAGCGCCGTGGCACCCCGGGCGACGGCCGCCGCGACGATCCGCTCGATCCGGGCGACGGCACCGGCCGAGATGACCGGGCCCATGCTCACCCCCGGCGTGAGCGCGTCACCGACGCGCAGCACCTCCGCCGCGGCGGCCCGGTACGCCGCCACGAACTCGTCGCGGCGGTCGCGGTGCACATACAGGCGCTTGGCGGCCATGCACACCTGGCCGCTGGTGGCGAAACTCGCCAGGACCAGCCGGCGCATCGGCTCGGTGCCCAGGTCGGCGTCCGGCAGGAAGATCGCCGCGTCGTTGCCGCCCAGCTCCAGCACGACCGGTGTGGTCTGGGTGGCCGCGGTCGCCGCCACCTGCCGGGCCGCCACGCCGCCGCCGGTGAACGCCACCTTGCGCACCAGCGGGTGCCCGACCAACGCCGCACCGGCGGCGGCGTCGCCGTGGACGACCGCCAGCGTCCCGCCGGGCAGCGCCCCGGCGAGCAGGCGCAGCACCTCCGAGACCGCCAGCGGGGCCAGCGGCGAGGGCTTGACCACCACCGCGTTGCCGGCGGCGAGGGCCGGGGCCACCTTGAGCAGGGTGAGGATGATCGGCGCGTTCCACGGCGTGATCGCGGCGACCACACCGTACGGCCGGGGCAGCCGCAGCAGCCGACCGGCCGCGTCGTCGATCTCCCGATCCGCGTACGCCGCCGGGGCGTGCTCGACGACCCAGCGCAGGTACGTGCCGGCGAACCCGACCTCGCCGCGGCAGTCGGCGAGCACCTTGCCCGACTCCCGGGCCAGCAGCTCGGCCAACGGTTCGAGCCGCCCGGCGATCGCGTCGGCGCCAGCGGCCAGCGCAGCGAGCCGCCGCGCGATGCCGGTGGCCGCCCAGCTGCGCTGCGCGGCGTCGGCCCGGCGGACCAGGGCGTCCACCCGCTCGGGCCCGCTGACACCGACAGTGCCGACCAGCTCGCTGGTCCTGGACGGGTTCTCCCGCTCGATCACCGCGCCGCGCGGGCCGTCGCCGGGTGCCGTCATGCCCGGGCCGCCGGCTGCCCGGCGTCGGGGCGCAGCGAGGCGATCATCGAGCTGCGCAGCAGGTACGCCCGGGCCGCCGCCGGATCCTCGGCCAGCGCGCGCAGGCCGGCCAGCTGCGCGGACCGCACCTGCGGATCGGTGGCCCGCATCCGGCGGTAGTTCTGGTCGGAGACCTCCTGCACGTAGGTCAGGGCGATCCGGCGCCGCTCGTCGGCCACCGCCGTCACCGCCCGGTCCAGCTCCCCGCCGTCCGGTGCCGGGCGGCCCGAGGCCAGCACCTGCGCGTAGGCGACCGCGTCGTGGATGCCCGAGTTCATGCCCAGCCCACCGAGCGGGTTGTTGACGTGCGCGGCGTCGCCGGCCAGCAGCACCCGCCCCTGCCGGAACGTCGCGGCGACCCGCTGGTGCACCCGGTACAAACTGGCGTGCGCCACCCGCCACGGCCGGCCCGGATCGGCGATCGCCCGCAGCCGCCCGTCGAGCCGGTCCAGCTCGTGCGCGTCAGGGGTGTCCTCGGGGGTGGGCAGCAGCACCCGCCAGTGGTCCGGCGTGCGCAGCAGCACCGACCACTCGACCGGGTCGAAGACGTAGTTGACGTACGCCAGCGGGCCGAGCAGCGCCGGCAGGTCCTCGTCGGTGGAGGCCACCAGGAACCGTTCGGGGTAGGTGATCCCGTCGAACGGCAACTCCAGCGCCCGCCGCACCGCCGAACTGGCGCCGTCGGCCGCGATCAGCCAGTCGCCGGCCACCTCCCGGCCGTCCCCGGCGACAGCGACCACACCGCCGTCGGCCTGATCCGCGGCCTGTCGTACCGAGTCGACCGGCCAACCGAAGCGGACCCGGGCCGTCGGCTGCCGGGCCAGGTGCGCCAGCAGGATCACGCACAGCTTGGACTGCTCGCACTGCACCCGGTACGGGAACGGGGTGTCCTCGGCGAGCACCGAGAGGTCCAGCTCCGCGATCAGTCCCTCCCGGCGATCCCGGTAGGCGAACGTCGGCGCCACCAGCCCGCGCGCCAACAGGTCCGCGCCGACCCCCAATGCGTCGAGCATCTCCAGCGTCGGCGGGTGGAACGTGGAGGCACGGGACTCGGCGGCGAGGTCGTCACCGGCCTCCAGCACTGTCACCTCGCAGCCCCGGCGGGCCAGCGCGAGCGCCGCGGTCAGCCCGACCGGCCCCGCTCCGGCGATCAGCACGTGCATCAGGCGTACCTCCGATCGAGAGTCAGCGCATCGTCCTGGCCGACCAGCGCGGTGAACGACGACCAGGCGAGCCGGGGCACCGCGTCGGCGTGACCGTGCCGGCCGATCGCGGCGTAGGCGGCGGCAGCCGCGCGCAGCGCGGCCAGCATCGGCGCGACCGGGTGCAGCACGACCCGGACCCCGAGCGCGCCGAGCGCGTCGTCGGGCGGGAAGGCGCGCACACCAGCCGCCTCCGAGCGATTCACCACCAGGGGTACGCCGGGCAGCGCGTTACGCACCGCCGCCAACTCCTCGGCGGTGTCCACACCCTCCAGGAAGACCGCGTCGGCGCCGGCGTCGGCGAACCGGCCGGCCCGCTCGATCGCCTCGTCGAGGCCGGCCACCGAGTAGGCGTCGGTGCGGGCGATCAGCACCAGACCGGTACCCGCCTCGGCGATCGCCCGGATCTTCGCCGTCGCACCCGCGATGTCCAACAGCTCCTTGCCGTCCAGGTGGCCGCAGCGCTTCGGGCTGACCTGGTCCTCCAGGTGCAGCCCGGCGACGCCGGCCGCCGCGTACCGCTGGGCGGTCCAGACCGCGTGCAGCGGATTGCCGTAGCCGGTGTCCGCGTCGGCGATCAGCGGCACGCCGGCCAGCGCCGGGACGAGCCGGGCGGCCCGCTCCGCGACGTGTGTGCCGTGCAGGTATCCCAGGTCGGGAAGGCCCAGCTCGACCGCGGCGCAGACCGCACCGGACAGGTGCACGACGCGGTGTCCGGCCCCGGCGGCCAGCGCGGCGGTGAGCGGGTCGTGTACGCCGGGGGCGTGCACCGGCGACGGGCCGCCCAACAGCGCCCGCAGCACGTCGGCCGGGCGTGCGGTCGCCGCGCCGCCGGCCGTGAGCGGGGGCGGAGCCTGCGCCGGGGCGGTCTCGCCCGGGGTCATGACCGGCCGTGCAGCGCGAAGCCGCCTTCGACGCCGACGACCCGCGGGTTGGTGAAGAACCGCAGGGTCTCGGCGGTGCCCTCCTCGCCGTACCCGGACAGCCCGAACGCCGGGCGCGGGCTGAACAGGTGCAGGCTGAGCACCGAGGAGCCGTTGACCTTGACCTCACCGGCCCGGATCCGGCGGGCCACGGCCAGCGCGGCCTCCTCGTCCGCGCCGAGCACGTACGCCTCCAGCCCGTACGACGTGCCGTTGGCCAGCGCCACCGCCTCGTCGACGGTGGCGTACGGGTGCACCGCTGCCACGGGCCCGAAGATCTCGTCGCCGGTGTGCGCGGCGGCGACGCCGGTGACCAGCGTCGGGGCGAGGAAGTTCCCGCCGGCCAGCGGCCCGGCCGCCGGCAGCGTGGTGCCGGTGACAGCGGTCCCGCCGTGGGCCAGCAGGTCGTCGCGGGCGGCCACCACCCGGGCCAGGTGCCGGGAGTGCACCAGCGGACCGAGGTCGGTCGCGGGGTCCAACGGCGCGCCGGCGACCAGGCCGGCGAGCCGGTCGGCGATCGCGGCGACGATCTCGTCGTGCCGGTCGGCGGGCACGATCAGCCGACCCAGCGCCCGGCACCACTGCCCGTTGAGGGTGCTGAGCAGGTCGACCGCGGCCCGGGCGACATCGGCGGCGTCGGCGTCGGGGAGCACGACCAGCGGGTTGTTGCCGCCGAGCTCGAGCTGCACCGGCTTGATGTCGTAGGCGCAGGCTGCCGCGACCGCCCGCCCGGCGGCGAGCCCGCCGGTGAAGGAGACCGCCCGGATCCGGGGATCGCCGACCACTGCCGCACCGGCCTCGGCCCCGCCGTGCACGAGCTGGAACACCCCGGCCGGCACGCCGGAGGCGGCGAGCGTGGCCCCGACGACGGCGGCGAGCCGTTGGCTGCCGTGCGGGGCGTACTCGCTGGGCTTGAGGATCGTGGGGCAGCCCGCGGCGAGCGCGTTCGCGACCTTGTGCGCGGCCATCGGCGCGGGCGCGTTCCACGGCACCACACAGGCGGCCGGACCCCAGGGCAGTCGTTCGGCGTACGCGATCCGGCCGTCCTCGCGCTGGAACTCCTGGCTCTGCGGGCCCTGCCGTAGCTGGGCGGCGGCCAGCCGGAACGAGCCGCCGAGGATCACGCCCAGCGGTGTGGTCTGCCGGATCGGCACACCGGTGGTCGCCGACTCCAGCGCGCAGATCTCGGCCGCGACGCCCTCGACCGCCTCGGCGACGGCGTCCAGTACGTCGGCGCGATCAGGGGCCGGTAGCGCGGCCCAGCTCCCGGCCTCGTGCGCCGCCGACGCGGCGGCGACGGCGGCCTCGATCCGGTGCGACGGCGTGCCGGCAGCGGGTCGCCGCACCGCACCGGTCGCCGGATCCTCCAGGTCGAACCCGAGCGGTGCGTCGCTGGGCGTCCAGACCCCGTCGACCAGGTCGGCGAGATCGGGCAGGTCCGGCTGGGTCACCCGGCCACCGCCGCGAACAGGTCGTTGGACCGGTCGCTGGTCACCGAACTGGCCGCCTCCAACCGGCCGCGCTCCGGCGGGAACGTCATCACCAGTCCCATCGCCAGATCGCGCAGCGCCCGGCCGACGGACCCGTTCATGGTGGCGCCGGACGTGCCGGACGCCTTGAGCGCGCCGACCGCCACGTCGAAGCACGCCTCGCAGATCGAGCCCTTGGCCAACCGCCACTGCCGGTAGACCTCGGCGTGCGGGCGTAGCGGCGGCTCACTGGTCTCCAGCAGCAACTGGCGGCGCAGCCAGAGGTACGCGGTCTCCAACCGTTCCGTCATGTTGCCGATGATCACCTGGTGCATGGGGCTCTCCGCAATCGGCCGACCGGTGTCGGCGAAGGTCTTCTGGGTGAGGCTGGTCAGCGTGTCGTCGTAGACACTCTGCGCCGCACCGACGTAGACCGCCGTGATGGCCAGCTGGTTGCCGACGAAGCTGCCCCGACTGCACTGCAACATCTTCACGAACGCGCCGGGCACGGTGAGCGCCTCGTCGGCCGGAATGAAGACGTCGTCGAGCCGGATGCCGTGGTTGGCCGAGCCGCGCATGCCGATGCCGTCCCAGGCCGGCCGTGAGGCGACCCCGGGGGCATCGCGGGGGACCAGGAACAGGGCCAGTCCGTCCGCCGTCTCGTGCCCGGCGAGCCGGGCGGTGACCAGGTAGGTGTCGGCGACGCCGGTGGCGCAGCCGAACGACTTTTCGCCGGTGAGCGACCAGCCGTCGACGCCGTCGCGGCTCGCCGGCGTGGCGGTGGTGGAGATGGCGATGTTGGCCGACGAACTCTTCACCGCCTCGCTGGCGAAGTTGGCCAGCCACACCCCACCAGCCATCCGGGTCAGCACCTTCTCGGCGAAGGCCTGCACGGCGGGGACGTCGGCGTCGTCGAAGAGGCCGCGCTCGATGGCCTCCAGCGGCAGCAGACCACGGGAGGCGCTGGTGTTGTGGAAGAAGAAGGCCAAGGCCGTCGACGGGCACGCGCTGCCCATGGCGAAGGTGGCGGCGGCGAGGTCACGCAGGCCACCGCCAAGACCGCCGTACTCCTGCGGAACCACCAGGCCGAGCAGCCCGGCATCGCGCAGCAGCGCGACGTGCGCGGCGGGGAACACCCCGTCGGCGTCGGCCTGCGCGGCGGCGGCCCGCAGCGCGGGCAGCACCTTCTCCACTCGGGCCGCGCGATCCTGCTCTGCCGGGGTGAGGTCGTCGATGAGCCGTCCGCCGGTGGACATGTGGGTCACTCCTCTGGTTTGTTGGCGGGGAGCCGGGGACAGGACACCCCGAGTTGCCGGGCGAGAAAGACCAGGTCGCGGGTGCGCAGGGCGCTCGCTCGACCGCTGAGGGTGGTGTCGAAGCCGGTGACGCCGCTCTTCATCGCGACCATGGCGTTGACCAGGCCGAGCCCGCGCTGGGGCCGCAGCCGCACCCGGAGTGAGGCGCGACGGGCGCGTACCGTGGCGTCGGCGAGCACGGCCCGCACCTGCACCGGGCTGGCGTCGGCCTCCTCGACCAGGGTGACGGCGGTGTGCCCGGCACGCAGCAACTGGTCCAGCTCGGCGAGGGTGGCATCCTCGCCGCCGGGCCGGAAGGCGTCGGCGATCATCGGGCCGGGGGTTGCCCGCACCGTGAAGCCGGCCGTCAACAGGGTGTTCGCGCGCAGGCGGGAGAGTCGGCCCCCGATCGCGATGTCGATCTTCTCCGGCAGCGGGTCGGCGAGCTGACTCCACGCGCTGGAGTGGAACAGCAGCGGGGCACCGACCCGGGGGGTGCTGGCCGCGAGCACCTCGCCGACGAAGATCGTGTGGTCGCCGCCGGGATAGGCGTGCACGACCCGGCAGTCCAGCCAGGCGGTCGCGTTGGCCAGGACCGGGCAGCCGGTCTCGGCGTGCGCCCAGTCCAGCCCGGCGAAGCGGTCGGTGACCTCGGGACGCATGCCGGCGAAGCGCTGGCCGATGCCGGCCTGGCCCTTGCCGAGAAAGCTGATCGCGAAGACGCCGGCCCGCTCCACCAGGGCGTGGCTGGGAAGGTGGACGCCCAGGCAGACGGAGACCAGCGGCGGGTTGAGGCTGACCGACGAGAACGAGCTCGCGGTCATGCCGTGCCGCTGGCCGTCGATGACCGTGGTCACGACACCGACGCCACTGGGCCACTGGGCGAGGGCCGAGCGGAACGTGATGCTGTCGACCGACACTGGCAGGTTCTCCGTTTCGCATGAGGAAACGTCGTTACCAGAAACGTAACGACGGGTGGTGGCCCGTGTCAACCGCCGATCGGTCCGGGCGCCTCGCCGCCGAAAATCGGTGACCCGCTCAGGACACGGTGTTTCGCTAGGTGAAATCGAGCGCCCTACACTGCTCTGGAGACGGACGCACGAACAGCGCTGTGGAGGCCCAACCATGCCCAGTCGGACATCGGAGGCGAAGGCACCGGCCGCGGAGGACGGCGACGGCCAGTCCCGCTCGATCGCGGCGGTCGAGCGGGCGATGGACGTGCTGCTCTACTTCGGGCGCAGCGGGCGCCCTGACCTGGGCGTCACCGAGATCGCGACCGCGCTGGACCTGACCAAGGCCGCCGTGCACCGTATCCTCACGGCGCTGCGCAGCCGGGAGCTGATCACCGTCGACCCGAGCACCCGTCGCTACGCGCTGGGCCACGCGGCCGTCACGCTCGGCCGGGCCTACCTGGCCCGCACCGACCTGCGCGCGATGGCCGGCCCGGAGCTGCGCGGGCTGGCGGCCGAGACGGGCGAGACCGCCACGCTGTCGCTGCGCCGGGGCGACACCCGGCTGTACGTCGACCAAGTGGTGCCCGATCAGGAGCTGCGGCTGGACGTCAACATCGGCATCCCGTACCCGCTGCATGCCGGCAGCTCGTCCAAGGCGTTCCTGGCCTTCGTCGACGACGACGAGCTCGACGTCTACCTGGAGCGGCACCGGCTCGACGAGATCACCGACCGCACCATCACCGACCCGGCGAAGCTGCGCAAGGAGTTGGCCGCCATCCGTAAGCGCGGCTACGCCACCTCGCGCGGCGAACGCCAGCCCGGCGCGACGTCGATCGCCGCACCGGTCTACGACCACGACGGGCACGTGGTGGCGGTCGTCAGCGTGGCCGGGCCGGTGGGGCGGTTCAAGCCGGACTCGCCCGAGCTGGCGAAGTCGCTGCTGAAGGCGACCGG
Source organism: Micromonospora zamorensis (assembly GCF_900090275.1). Lineage (NCBI taxonomy): Bacteria > Bacillati > Actinomycetota > Actinomycetes > Micromonosporales > Micromonosporaceae > Micromonospora > Micromonospora zamorensis. Next base: position 1,164,532 of record NZ_LT607755.1, read on the forward strand.
CCGGATCTCCGCTCAGCTCGGCTACAGCGGCGCCTGACCGACCTGCCCGGGTTACAGCGCCGCGAGCGGCTTCAGCACGCCGAGCGCCGCGGCCGCCAGCACGCTGCCCCAGATGCCCCACACGTAGGGCAGGCAGCCGTCGATCGCCCGCCGCATCGCGTGCTCCACCTCCGGCGTGGAGCCTGTCGTCATCAGCGCGCCGAAGGCCGGCCCGAACGGGCGCAGGGTGAGCCGGATGCCCAGTCCGCAGGCGATCGCGATGCTGTAGAGCAGGATCTTGCCGCCCAGCCACCTCGGGTTGGTGTCCACCCCGAACGGTGCGGCGGCGAAGAGCGTGTAGAGGGCGGTCCCGGCCAGGCCGGCGATCAGCACGGTCCGGACCGTCCAGTCCGCCCGGCGTACCCACCGACGGTGGCCTGGGCGGTGGTGGTCGGAGATCGTGGCGGCCAGCCACGCCGCCGCGAACACCCAGACCAGTGCGACGATCGGCCAGCCGAACGGGTTGATCCCGAAGACCTGCGCGCCGTGCGGGTCCAGCGCCATCAGCGTGACGCCGCTGGGCAGGAAGAGCACCAGGCAGATCTTGGGCCCCAGGTCGAGCCCGCCCATGATCTTCAGCGCGGTGGCCCGGGCGGCCGGCGTGAGGTCGGGCTTGAGGACGAACCGGCTCGACCAGAAGACCCCGAGATCCCCGCCCAGCCAGAAGACGAAGAGCACGATGTGCAGCAGAATCCACCAGCCGTGCGGGTGCGGTCCCATGGGGCCTCCTTGACGTCTCGACCACTAATGGAAACACTGTATCCGCAGCCGAAACAATGGCCGCATCGCCGGAGCATCGTGGAACGGAAGGGCGCGAAGCCGTTGAGGTCGTACCTGTACGTGCCCGGGGACGCGCCCGACAAGCTGGCCAAGGCGGCGGGGCGCGGCGCGGACGCGGTGATCGTCGACCTGGAGGACGCGGTGCCGCAGGCCGGCAAGGACGCCGCCCGCTCGGCGGTCGCCGCCTTCCTGCGCTCCGCACCACCCGGGGTCGCCTGGTGGGTGCGGATCAACCCGGGCCGGTTGGGCCACGTCGACGCGGCGACCGTCGTGGGGTCGGGGCTCGCCGGGCTCTGTGTGGCGAAGGCCGAGTCCGCCGCCGAACTGGTCGCCCTGGACGAGGTGCTCGGCGCGGCCGAGTCGGCGGCTGGGTCGCCGGTGGGCACGACCCCCGTGGTGCCGCTGCTGGAGTCGGCGGCGGCCGTGGTCGCGGCCCTCGACATCGCCCGCGCACCCCGGGTACGGCGGCTGCAACTCGGCGAGGCGGACCTGCGCGCCGACCTCGGTGTCACGCTCGGGCCGGACGAGCGCGAACTGCTCTTCGTCCGCTCGCAGGTGGTGCTGGCCAGCGCGGCGGTCGGCATCGAGCCGCCGGTGGGGCCGGTCAGCACCGACTTCCGGGACCTGGTCGCGCTGCGCGAGTCGACGATGGCGCTGCGGCGGCTCGGCTTCGTCGGCCGGGCCTGTATCCACCCTGCGCAGGTCGCGGTGGTGAACGAGGTGTTCACCCCCGCACCCGACGAGGTGGCGACGGCGGCTGACCTGGTGGCCCGCTTCGACGCGGCGGTCCGCGACGGCGTGGGAGTCTGCCTCGACGCACAGGGCCGGCTGGTGGACGAGGCGGTGGTCCGCTCCGCCCGGCGCCTGCTCGCCCTGGCCGTGTAGACGCCCGCCCGGGACCCGGGCACTCGCCGGCACGCGCGGCTGCGTGTGACCGGGGTGTGACGCGGCGGTGGTCGTGGCCGCGACACACCCCGTCGCCATCACATCCCGTCGCCGGACCAGGGACCGCGCGAACGGGACCGCACCGGCAGGGTGGAGATGACCGGCGCCTCGTCGTGCTCGTGGTAGTTGGTCGCCGTGCCGCCCCACTTGACCCACTCGTCGGTGGTGTACCAGTTGATCAGCTCGCCGTCCGACCGGATGATCCAGTCGATGTCGGTCTCGGCGACGAAGTGGCCGTGCTTCACCCCGGCCGGCCGGAAGCAGTAGGTGCCCTCGTCGATGTCGCCGAAGTTGTACGCCATCTTCCCGCCGAGCGTGTAGAACTCCTCATAGCAGGGGTGGTGGGCCAGCCGGTGGTCGCTCCAGCCCTTGTGGGCCCGGATCAGGCGGGTGTAGAAGTTGGTCACCGGGTCGCGGTGCAGCAGCTTGATGTAGAGCGGGGTGATCGGCCCGACCGTCGGGGCGGCGGTCCACTCCATGTCGTTGGAATCCACCACCGTCACCTCGCCGACGGCGGACTCCCACCGCGCTGAGGCCGGGCTCCACTGTGCTTTCCCGACGTCGAAACCGCAGTCGCCGTACTCGCGCCAGTGCAGCACCGACGAGCCCTCGCGGATCTTGATCCAGTCCATCGGCACGCCTCGGGGCACCTGAAGATAGCCGCCCGGGCCGATCTCCTGACCGCCGTAGATCAGCGAGCCGGACCGCACGAAGAACTCGGTGTCGGCGTGCGGCACACCGGGCCCGCGCCCCCAGTCGCTGTCGAACCGCAACGCCAGCGAGGACGATCCGTCCTCCTCGTCTGTGGAGAGCCGGCGTTCGTGGACCCCGCCCTCGCCGTGCGGCAGCTCCCCGACGTGCCAGATGTAGTCATTCTCGTGAATCAGTTCGACGTGCGCTCGCACCCGCTGCTCCTCACTTCGCGTTTCAGGGTCTTCCCGGCGGCGTTTGCGGGCGGCGCCCCCAGCCGGAGGTGCAGGGCGCCAGGCAGCCGGCGATGGTGAGATCGGCGCCGTCCGGGACCAGCATGGCTGCAATGGAAACACTGTTTCCATGGGCACGGCAAGCCCCGCAATGTTCCCCCTAGCGAAACGGTGTATCCAGCGCATACGATGCGTCGAATGAACGGTGCCGAGCTGTCCGCCACCCCCGGCGGCACCGCGCGCGGCGGCAGGCTCGATGCCGACTACGCCGGTGCCGGGTTCGCCCGCCGGCTCGGCTGGGGCACCCGGCCCGCGCTCGTGCTGGTCGACCCCGTCGCCGCGTACGCCGTACCCTCGTCGCCGCTGTTCCTCGCCACCGCGGAGGCCGCGCTGGCCGCGATGGCCGCGCTGGTGGCGGCGGCGCGTGCGGCCCGGATTCCGGTGGCTTTCACCGCGGTGCGGTACGCCGACGAGTCCTGCGCCGAAGCACCCCTGTTCGCCGCGAAGGTGCCGGCGCTGTCCGCGTTCGCCGCCGGCAACCCACTCGGCGACTTCCCGACCCAGGTCACGCCCGCCCCGGGCGATCACATCGTGTACAAGCACTACGCCAGCGCCTTCGCCGGAACCGCCCTGGCCGCCTGGCTCACCGCGGCCGGCGTCGACACGGTGGTGCTCGGCGGCTTCTCCACCAGCGGCTGCGTCCGCGCGTCGGCGGTGGACGCCCTGCAACACGGGTTCCGCCCGATGGTGGTGCGCGAGGCGTGCGCCGACCGCGATCCCGGCCCGCACGAGGCCAACCTCTTCGACCTCGACGCCAAGTATGCCGACGTGGTGCCGCTGGCCGACGCGGTCGCCCGGTTGGCCGGCCACTGACCGGACCCGTTCTCCCGACTTGAGTGGGCAGGAGCAGTCATGCGTAAGGCAGTCATCACCGGCAGCACCAGGGGGATCGGCTTCGCGCTCGCCCGCGAGCTGCTCTCGCGGGGCCACTCAGTCGTCGTCTCCGGGCGCTCGCGGACGGCCGTGGACGACGCCGTCGCACGGCTGCGCCCGCGGGCCCTCACGGCAGCGACGGTCCACGGGTTCGCCGTGGACGTCACCGACGCCGAGCAGGTCGAGCGGATGTGGAGCGCCGCGGTCGACGCGCTGGGCGGCGTCGACCTGTGGATCAACAACGCCGGCGTCGCCAACACCACCCGGCCGATCGTCGACACCGCGCCGGAGGACGTCCGGACGATGGTCACCACGAACATGCTCGGCACCGTGTACGGGTCGCAGGTCGCCGTCCGCGGCATGCTCACCGCCGGCGGCGGCCAGGTTTTCAACGTGCTCGGCGGGGGCAGCGACGGCCGGATCCGCCCCGGCATGGGGGTCTACGCGGCCACCAAGCGTGGTCTGGACTCCTTCACCCGGGCACTGGCCAAGGAGGTCACCGGTACCGGCGTGCGGATCGGCCAGATCCGCCCAGGCATCCTCATCACCGAGGGGTGGCTGCGCGAAGCCGCCGCCGCGCCGGAGCAGGTGGCGCGGCAGCGCAGGTGGCTGAACATCCTCTGCGACCACGTCGACGACGTCGCGCCGTACCTGGTCGAACGAATGCTGACAAGCACCAGGAACGGCGACGCGATCGCGTGGCTCACCACCGGCCGGATGACCCGCAAGGTCCTCATCCCCGGCAAGCGGGACGTCCTCGCCCGCTACGGACTCTGACCGGAGCCGTCGTGCACATCAATGACTCAGGGAAGGACGACACCGGGTGAAGGGTGTGCAGCTCAACATGGCCGCCGGGATCCGCGAGTTCGGCCGGGCCACGCCGGGCCGGGTCGCGGTCGTCGACGGCGACCACGCCGTGACGTTCGGCGCGCTCGACGAGCGCTCCAACCAGCTCGCGTCCGCGACGCTCGCGCACGGCATCGCCCCCGGTGAGCGGATCGCGGTGCTGAGCAACAACCGCTACGAGTACTTCGAGATATCGGCGGCGATGGCCAAGGCCGGCATCCCGACCGTGCCGCTGAACACGAAGAACAACAGCTCGGACAACGCCTACATCCTCGCCCACTCCCGGGCGAGGGGGATCATCCTGGCCGACGAGCTGGCCGGCAACGTCGACGGCCTGCTCGACGACCTGCCGCTCGTGCTCAGCTTCGCCGGCGAGGTCGGCCAGCGGTACGAGACGTTCCTGGGACAGGGCCGTGCGATCGATCCGCAGGTCCCCGTCGACGAACTCGACCCGTTCTGCATCACCTACACGTCCGGCACGACCGGGCGGCCCAAGGGCGTCCTGCTGACCCACCGCGGACGGGTCCTCACCGCGTTCGGAGTCGGGCTGGACTACGGGCTCGGCCCCAATCGCAGCACGATCGCCGTCGCACCGATGTACCACGGCGCGGGGTTCGCGTTCGCCTACACCGCCCCGATGCTCGGCGGCTCGTGCAGCGTGCTGCCGACCTGGGATCCGGAGCGGCTGTTGGACCTGATGGCCTCCAGTCGCGCCTCCACGGTGTTCCTGGTGCCCACGCACGCCCAGCACCTCCGCCGGTTCTGCGAGGAGCCGGCCGCCCGGTACGACCTGTCGGCGCTGCGGACGCTCTACTTCAACGCCGCCGCGTTGCCGGTCGCGCTGAAGGAGTGGGTGATCGCCGCGTTCCCCGGCGTCGACGTGCACGAGCTGTACGGCTCGACCGAGTGCTCCATCGTCACCAACCTGCGCCCCGAGTTCGCCCTGGAACGGGCCGGCAGCGTCGGGCATCCCTGGTTCTGGAACGAGATCCGGCTCAAGGACGACGACGGCAACGAGGTCGGGCCGGGTGAGCCCGGCGAGCTGTTCGCCCGCTCGCCGCTGCTGCTGGCCGGGTACCTCGACGACGAGGAGGCCACCCGGGCCGGATACGACGCCGACGGGTTCTTCTCCGTCGGCGACGTGGCCGTGCGCGACGAGGAGGGCTTCATCACCATCTTCGACCGGAAGAACGACATGATCATCGCGGGCGGGGTCAACATCTTCCCGCGCGAGATCGAGGAGGTCATCGCCCGCCACCAGCCGGTCGACGAGGTCGCCGTCATCGGCGTGCCCGACGAGGTGTACGGCGAGCGCATCGCCGCGTTCGTGGTGGGCCGCCCAGGGACGCGGATCGACGTCGGAGCCCTGGAGGGCCACGTCCGGCAGCACGTGGCGCGTTACAAGGTGCCCCGCGAGTGGCACGTCGTCGACGCGTTGCCGCGCAACCCGAGCGGCAAGATCCTCAAGCGGATGATCCGCGACGGGTACCTCGCGCGTTGTCAGAAGGAGATTGACTGATGGGGCTCAAGCAAGGCTGGACCGGGCGGTTCTTCGAGGACTTCGAAATCGGAGACGTCTACCAGCATCCGCTGGGACGCACCGTCACGGAGACCGACAACACCTGGTTCACGCTGCTGACCATGAACACCAACGAGATGCACTTCAACGCCGAGTACGCCGCACGGTCGGAGTTCGGCAAGCCGCTCGTGGTGTCGACGCTCACGGTGGCCATCGCGGTCGGGCAGAGCGTCACCGACCTGACCCAGAACGCGTTCGCGAACCTCGGCTGGGACGAGATCCGGATGACCCACCCGGTGTTCGCCGGTGACACGCTCTACAGCGAGTCACTCGTGCTGGAGAAGCGCGAGTCCGCGTCCCGCCCGCATGCCGGCATCGTCACGGTGCGCACCCGCACGCTGAACCAGCACGGCGACGAGGTCTGCTCCTTCAAGCGCACGTTCTACGTGTACCGCCGGGGCGCCGAACAGCTGGAAAACCTCTTCCCGGTGGGGAAGTCCCCACTCTCCCTCGACGGCGACAGCAAGGAAACGGCATGAGGCTCACGTACCAGCCGTGGGGGGAGACGCTCGCGGAGCTGGCCGACGCCGGGCGCCGGGCGGAACGCGCGGGCGCCGAGGTGCTGTGGGCCTCGGAGCTGCACCGGAGCGCGACCGGCACCGCCGCGGCCCTGGCCGGGGCGACGTCGACCGCACGGATCGGCACCTCGATCGTCCTGGCGTTCACCCGCAGCCCGATGATCACCGCGCTGGAGGCGCTCGACCTGGACGAGCTGTCCGGTGGCCGGTTCGTGATCGGCCTCGGCTCCGGGGTGCGCCGGCTCAACGAGCAATGGCACAACGTGCCGTTCGGCAAGCCGGTCGGTCACCTGCGCGAGACGGTCTACAACATCCGGCTGTTCTGGGACGCCTGCACCACCGGCGCCGAGATCCGTGCCGACGGCGAGTTCGAGCCGATGCACATCCGCGGTTACGAGCGGCCGTACGCCGTTCCGGAGCGGCCGATCCCGGTGTACCTGGCCGCGATGGGCCCGCTGATGACCCGGCTGGCCGGCGAGATCGGCGACGGCTGGATCAGCCACGAGCTGTGCTCACCCGGGTACCTGCGGGAGCACATCCTGCCCGACCTCACGCTCGGCATCGACCGCGCGGACGGCAAGACGCGCCACGACGTCGACGTCGTCGTCTCCGCGTGCTGCTCGGTGGCCGCCGACCCGGCGCTCGCCCGCCGCCGCGCCGCCGGTGTGGTCGGCTTCTACGCCACGGTCCGCACCTACGCCGACTTCTTCGCGTTCCACGGCCTCGCCGAGGACCAGCAGGCCGTCATCGACGCGTTCCGGGCCGGTGCCGGCGCGGACCACCTCGCGGGCAGCGTCAGCGACCGGATGGTCGACGCGCTCACCATGGCCGGCACCCGCGACGACGTCGCCGCCCGGATCGCGGCCTATGACGGCATCGCCGACACCGTGAAGCTGAGCCCGCCGACCCACGGGCTGCCGGCCGTCGAGATCCGCGCGGCCCAGGACGAGATCATCGCGCTGATCGGTGAGCTGACGGGAGCGACCACGTGAGACCGCTGGAGGACCTGCGCATCATCGCGGTCGAGCAGTACGGTGCCGGGCCGTTCGGCAGCGTGCACCTGGCCGACCTCGGCGCCGAGGTCATCAAGATCGAGGACCCGCGGGCCGGCGGCGACGTCGGCAGGTACGTGCCGCCGTACGCCGAGGACGAGGACTCGCTCTTCTTCGAGACGTTCAACCGCAACAAGCGCAGCGTCTCTCTCGATCTGGCTACCGCCGCCGGGCGTGGCGTCTTCGAACAACTCGTCGCGGTCTCCGACGTCGTCTACTCCAACCTGCGCGGGGACGTGCCGGAGAAGCTGCGCATCCGGTACGACGACCTCAAGCACCTCAACCCGCGCATCGTGTGCGTGTCGCTGACCGGGTTCGGGATGACCGGACCGCGCAAGCAGGAACCCGGCTACGACTACGTGTTGCAGGGTCTCGCTGGCTGGATGGAGCTGACCGGTGAGCCGGACGGACCGCCCACCAAGTCCGGACTGTCACTGGTGGACTACTCGGGCGGCTTCGTGGCCGCGATCTCGCTGCTGGCCGGGGTGCACGCCGCCCGCCGCGACGGCGTCGGGATGGACTGCGACGTCAGCCTCTACGACACTGCGGTGTCGATGCTGACCTATCCCGCGACGTGGCACCTGAACGCCGGGTTCCAGCCGGCCCGCACACACCACTCGGCCCACCCGTCGCTCGTGCCGTTCCAGGCGTTCGAGGCCAAGGACGGTTGGATGGTCGTCGGCTGCGCGAAGGAGAAGTTCTGGGCCCGGCTGTGCCAGATCGTCGGCCACCCGGAGTGGGCCGAGGCCGGCTCGCCGTACGCGACCTTCGCCGGCCGGCGGGAGCAGAGCAGCGACCTGGTGCCCCGGTTGGAGGCGATCTTCCGGCAGAAGACCGTCGACGACTGGCTCACGCGGCTCTACGCCGGGTCGATCCCGTGCGGCCCGATCAACGACGTCGGCGCGGCCCTGGCGGACGAGCACACCGCCGCCCGGAACCTCGTGGTCACCACCGACCACCCCCGCTACGGCGAGGTACGGCAGCTCGCGTCCCCGGTGCGGGTCGGCGACGAGACGCCCACCTACCGCCGGGCACCGCAGCGCAACGAGGACCTGGCACTCGTCACCGAGGAGATCCTGGGCCTGGACGCGCAGCAGGTGGTGGCGCTGCGGGCCGCCGGCGCGTTCGGCGATGCCGAGCCGGCACACGGCGCGAACACCCCTGACAGCCTCGACACCACAGCCACGTCACGATGATCGCCGAGGAGCTTGCCGAGTGGGGCACGGGCCACGTCGAAGTGCCGGCCGCGGTCCGGGCCGCAGCGCTGCGGCACCTGCTCGACGGGGTCGGAACGGCGCTGGGTGGGCTGCGCGCCAGCCCGATGACGGGGGAGCCCGGTGGGCGGTCGCCGATACCGGCCGTCGTCGTCGCCCGGGGACTCGGCGGGCCGCCGGAGGCGACGATCATCGGGTCGCGGGGCCGGGTCGGTGCGCCGGCCGCCGCGCTCGCCAACGGCACCCTCGTGCACGCACTGGACTTCGACGACACCCACGCCGGCGGCCTCGTGCACGCCACAGCCGTGGTGCTGCCGGCCGCGTTCGCCGTCGGCGAGCAGGTCGGCGCGCCCGGCCGAGCCGTGCTCGAGGCCGCCGTCGTCGGCTACGAAACCGTGTGCCGGGTCGCCGCCGCCGCGTCGCACGGCTTCCACGCCCGCGGGCTGCACGCCACGATGGTGGCCGGCGTGTTCTCCTCGGCGATCGTCGCGTCCCGGCTGCTCGGCCTCGACGCCGCGCGGACGACCGACGCGCTCGGCATCGCCGGCAGCCAGGCCGGCGGGCTCCTGGCGTTCCTGCACAGTGGAGCCTCGACGAAGCAGCTGCACCCGGGATTCGCCGGGCACGCCGGCATCCTCGCCGCCCGGCTGGCCGCGGCCGGGGCCGGCGGCCCCGCTAACGTCCTCGACGGCCCGCACGGTGTCTACGACGCACTGGCCGCCGGCGCGGTCGACCTCGCGTCCATCACCGCCGAGCTCGGCACACGCTGGGAGACCACCCGGATCGGCATCAAGCCGTACCCGGCGTGCCAACTCTCCCACGCCGCGATCGACGCGGTCCGCGACGCGGTGCGCCGCGGCGGTGTCCGTTCCGGCGACGTCGCCTCGATCGACGTCGACGTTCACCCCGACTCGGTGCCCACGGTCTGCGACACCCGGCGGGACCTGGCGCGACCGGCGTCGCCGTACGCGGCGAAGTTCTCGCTGCCGTGGAGCATCGCCGCCGCCGTCGTCGACGGTGACCTGACCACCGCAACGTACGAGCCGGACTCGCTCGTCCGACCCGAGGTGGAACGCGTTGCCCGGCTGGTGCGTTGGCACGTTGCCCCCACCGGCGGCCCCGCGGCCGACGCGCCCGGCACCGCCCGCATCACGCTCGTCGACGGCTCGGCCGTTCCCGGCAGCGTGCCACGCAGCGCGGGTGGCCCGGACAACCCGCTGACCGACGAGCAGCTCGTCGCGAAGTTCCACGGCAACGCCGGTGGCGACACCACAGACGTCATCGACCTGCTGTCCCGTCTCGACGAGCTGGACACCATCGAACCGCTCATGGCGGCGCTGGCCGCCGCCGGTACAGGCAGGGACCGCCCGTGACACCACACGCTATCAAACCGCCCTCCTTCCGCTGGTTCCCGTACGACGGCTTCACGTTCTGCCTCGGCCTCGCAGAGGGCGACGCGGCCTGGACCTCCGGCCACACCTCCGCCGCGTTCGACGAGGCCGTCGGCAGGATGACGGTCACCGGGGACATGGCGGCGCAGGCGCGCACCGCGTACGAGAAGGTGCTGACGATCCTGGCGGCCGCCGGGTTCGGGCCGCAGGACGTCACCCGAATCACCGAGAACGTGACGGTCGCCGGGCTCGCCGAGTACGAGGCGGCCGCGGCGGTCCGGCGGGAGGTCTTCGGCGACCACGAGCCCGTGCTGCGGACGGTCGTCGTCGAGCGGCTCGTGCGGCGTACCGCGCTGCTGGAGGTCGAGCTGCACGCGGTCCGCGGCGGCGGCGAGGTGCTGGCCGCCAGCGAGCCCCGGCCGGCCGGCACCTGGCAGGCCTCCACCGTGCGGGCGGGCCACGACGGTGCGGTGTACCTACCGACGATGGTCCCGGTCGACGCCACCGGCGCCGTGGTCCACCCGGGGGACTTCGCCGCGCAGTACGCCTACTGCCTGGACCGGGCGGGCGACCTGCTCACGGCGGTCGGGCTGTCCCTCGACGCGGTCGTCACGACGTACGACTACTCGACGCCGGAGACCCGCGACGTGTACCGCCGGACGCACCGCGTGCGGCGGGAACGCCTCGGCGGCGCCGGCGTCTACCCGGGCGCGGGCGGCATCCTGATGAGCCGGCTGCACCACCCGGACGCGCTCGTCGCGATCGACGTCACCGCCTCCCGGCACCCCCTGGAACTGGTCAACCCCGGCTGGTCCCGCTACGACACGCTCACCTACGCACCCGGGGTCAGGGCCGGCCGGACCCTGTACATGTCCGGGTTCGCGGCGCTGGACATGCAGACGCAGCAGGCCCTGCACCCCGACGACATCGTGGCGCAGGCCGAGGCGACGTACGGCGCGATCCTGCACCTGCTGCGCCACGCCGGCCTCGGACCGGAGCACCTGCTGGAGACAACCGAATACTGCGTCGAGTCCGCGCTGTCGGCGTACCGGGGCGTGGCCGGCGTGCGGGAACGGCTGCTCAGCCCGCCCTGGCCGGCGTCGACCGGAGCGATCTGCAAGGCCCTGCTGCGCCCCGAGTTCCTGCTCGAGGTGTTCCCGACGGCGCTGTACCCGGTATCAGCGCCGCGCGGCGTGGCGGAGGAGACGGCATGAGCCTGCTGACCGACGATCTGCGTGCACTGCTGGGCACGAGGAAGGTCTACACCGCGCCGGAACCGCTCGGCGCCGCGGCCGGCCGGTACTTCGGCATGGCCGTCGGCGACGACAACCCGCTCTACTCCGACCCCGAGTTCGCCCGCGCGCAGGGCCTGCCGGGCGTGACCGCCCCACCGACGCTCATCTGCGAGACCAACCAGTACGCGAACCTCCCGATGGACAGCGACGGCTATGCGGGGCACTCCTGGCACCTCGACCTCCCCGGTACCCGCCAGGTCCGCGGCGGCAACAGCTACACGTTTCACCGCCGGGTACGCCCCGACGACGTCATCACCGCGAGCTGGGAGATCCACGACCTGACCGAGAAGCGGACCCGCACCGGCGCGGACATGCTCGTGGTCTCCTCGCGCGCGACGTACACCAACCAGGACGGCGAACTGCTCGCCGTCAACGAGGAGACGATCATCCTGGTCGGCCTGGACGGTGCCGCATGACACCTCCGGTGCCACCGAACATCGGGGCTGCGCTGCCCACGCTGGAGCGCACCATCACGCTCACCGACATGGTCGCCTACGCCGGCGCCACCTGGGACTGGTACCGCCTGCACTTCGACAGCGAGTTCGTGGCCGCCGCGCGGGTCCCGGGCCCGGTCGTGGACGGGCAGGTGTTCGGGGCGCTCTTCGTCGAGCTGCTGCAGGACGCGCTCGGTCCACGCTGCTTCGTGCACGAGCTGTCGTTCACGTTCCGGAACCTGATGTTCGCCGGCGAGACCGTGCGGTGCGAGGCGACAGTGGTCGAGGTCGGCGCCGACCGCGTCCGGGTCGAACTCGCCGCCACGATCCTGGCCAGCGAGTACGGCCCGCAACGGCCCGCCGTCCGCCCTGCCCACGCGACGGTCCTGCTGGGCACGGCCGACGGGCCGGGCGCGCAGTGACCGGCGTGGCGATCGTGGGCGCGGCCGAGTGCGACCTCGGCAGCACCGGGAAGTCCACGCTCACGCTTCAGACCCAGGCCGTCACCCGGGCGCTCGCCGACGCCGGGCTGACCCTCGCCGACGTCGACGGACTGGCCACCACCGGAGTGTCCCGCTTCTCCACCACACAGCTCGCCGAGTATCTCGGGCAGCAGCCCCGCTGGGTCGACTCGACGTTCGTCGGCGGGTCGGCCGCCGAGATGATGGTCGCCCGCGCCACCCAGGCCATCGACGCCGGTCAGGCATCCACAGTGGTCATCAGCTTCGCGTCGAACCAGCGCTCCGCGCGCTCGCGCAGCCTCGGCGGGATCGTCGAGGAGCACACCCCGGAGGCCCAGTTCGAGGCGCCGTACGCCCCGTTGTACCCGCTGTCGTACTACGCGATGGCGGCGCAGCAGTACTTCCACCGGTACGGCGGCACGCGGGAGAAGCTGGCCGAGATCGCGGTCGCCGCCAGGGAGTGGGCGCTGCTCAACCCGGCCGCGTTCCGCTACGGCGCCGGGCCGCTGACCGTCGACGACGTGCTCGCCGCGCCGATGGTCTCCAGCCCGCTGACCGTCGCCGACTGCTGCCTGGTGACCGACGGCGGCGGAGCGGTCGTGATCACCACGCTCGACCGGGCCCGCGACCTGCGGCACCCGCCGGTACGGGTCCTCGGGTACGGCGAACGGTCGACGAACACGTCGATGACCGCTGTCGAGGACCTGACGGTCGCCGGCGCGCGCGAGTCCGGCCGGGAGGCGTTCGCCCGGGCCGGCATCACACCGGCTGACGTGGACGTGCTGGAGGTGTACGACTCGTTCACCATCACGGCCGCGCTCAGCATCGAGGCACTGGGCTTCTGCGGACCGGGGGAGGTGCTCGACTTCATACAGGGCGGCCGGATCCGTCCCGGCGGTGAGTTGGCGCTGGACACCTCCGGCGGTGGCCTGTCGTACTGCCATCCCGGTCAGTACGGGGTGCTGCTGCTGGTGGAGGCGGTCCGCCAACTGCGCGGCGAGGCGGGAGCCCGGCAGGTGCCCGACGCCCGGGTGGCCGTGGCGCACGGCACCGGCGGGATCCTGTCCACGCACGCGACGGTCGTGCTGGGGGTGCGGTGATGCACGTGCCGCCACCCGACGACGTGACGGCCGGCTGGTGGGACGCCACCCGGGAGCACCGCTACACGCTGCAGACCTGCGGGTCCTGCGGGCACGTCCAGCATCCGCCGCGTGCGCTGTGCACCGCCTGCTCGTCGATGGTGGATCTCGGGTTCGTCGAGGCGTCCGGCCACGGCGTCGTGGACACGTTCACCGTGGTGCACCGGGCACCCGTGCCGGGGGCTGCCGTGCCGTACACGATCGCCCGGGTCCGGCTCACCGAGGGACCACTCGTGCTGTCCACCCTCGAAGGGCAGGACTGGCGGATCGGTGACCCGGTCCGTGTCGGTTGGCTCGACCTCGACGACGGCCGGGCGCTGCCGGTCTTCCACCGCTGACGGAGGCTACCCATGGACTTCACGCTCACCGAGGAGCAGCAGGACTTCCGCGCCCTGCTCCGCACGTTCGTCGACCGGGAGATCATCCCGGTCGCGCGGGAGTGGGAGCAAACCGGGCGGTACCCGACGGAGATCGTGCGGGGGATGGCCGAGATGGGGCTGTTCGGCATCACCGTGCCCGAACAGTACGGCGGCCTCGACCTCGACCCGGTCTCGTTCGCGCTGGTGTTCGAGGAACTCGCCCGCGGCTGGATGGGCATCGCCGGCATCCTCGGCAGCCACTCCCTGGCCTGCCGGATGATCGCCATACACGGCACCGAGGAGCAGAAGCAGGCCTACCTGCCCGACCTCGCCACCGGCGCCCGGCGGAGCGGCATCGGCCTCACCGAGCCGGACGCCGGCACCGACCTGCAGGGCATCCGCACCACCGCCCGCCTCGACGGCGACCACTACGTCGTCAACGGCACCAAAATGTGGATCACCAACGCGCGGTACGCTGACCCGCTGCCGGTGCTGGTAAAGACCGACCCGCACGCCACGCCCGCGCACACCGGCATGAGCGTGCTGCTCGTCGACGCGACGCTGGACGGCTTCCAGGTCCTGCGGGACATCCCGAAGCTCGGCTACAAGGGCACCGAGTCCTGCGAGATCCTCCTCGACAACGTGCGGGTACCGAAGGACCGGTTGCTCGGTGGCGTCGAGGGCGTCGGCCTCAAGCAGGCGTTGTCCGCCCTGGAGTGGGGCCGGGTCAACATCGCCGCGCGGTCGGTCGGCATCGCGCAGCGCGCCCACGACGAGGCGCTGGCGTACGCCCAGCAGCGCAAGGCGTTCGGCAAGCACATCGCCGAGTTCCAGGCGATCCAGCTCAAGCTCGCCACCATCGCGATCCAGCTCCAGGCCGCCCGCCTGATGGCGTACTGGGCGGCCGACGCGGTCCGGCGCGGTCGCGCCGACGGGCAGACCGGGATGGCCAAGGTGTTCTGCTCGGAGGTGGCCCTCGAGGCCGCGATCGACGCGATGAAGGTGCACGGCGGCTACGGCTACTCCACCGAGTTCGAGGTCGAGCGCCTCTACCGGGACTCGATCCTGATGAGCATCGGCGAGGGCACGAACGACATCCTGCGGACCGTCGTCGCGAAGGCGCTCGTACGCGGCGACCTGACGGTCTGACACTCCCACCAGGGCGGGTTCGTCGTGCCCGGCCGACGACCGCCTCCTGTTGACGTCCGAAGTGGTCACCTCTCGCTGCTCCACATGCCGAACCCCCTCCACGGGAGTTGGGAGCAGCGCGGCTGGTTCTTGGTTCGGGACGCCATGGACCCCGCTCGGCTAATCGAGCTGATTTGCGGTCCCGAGCGAGCCTGCTGGCTAGATGACGACGTTCGGTCGCTGTCGGCGAGGAACCTTGCGGCCCAGGCGGACCGGATAACTCGATCTTGATCGGCGTGCCACAGTTCGCCAGTGGAGATCGCTGAAATCAAGCCCGGTGACGACGAGCGTCTGGCGCGGGTGCTGCTGTCGTTACAGCAGGCGGCCTACGCGGTGGAGGCGTCGATCATCGGTGATGATCGAATTCCGCCTTTGCGTGAGACGCTCGATGAGCTGCGAGGGACGCCGCTGCGGTGGCTCGGCGCCTTCGACGACCGACGCCTAGTCGGCGCGATAGCAAGGTCGGAGGACCACTCGGAGGTGGATATTCACCGGCTCGTCGTTGACCCAACATTGCATCGGCGGGGGGTGGGCAGAACGTTGGTGTCGGAGGTCCTCGCTTTGGCCGGTCGCCGTCGGACCGTCGTTTGCACCGGGCGAGCGAATCTACCGGCGCGGGCTCTGTACGAGGGCCTCGGCTTCGTGTTGGTTGACGAGAAGGAAGTCATCCCTGACTTGTGGGTCACGCGGTATGCCGTCACCCAGCAGCTCCACCGGCGAGTTGATCGATAGAAGCGGGTCTCACGAAATCCCCAGGCACACATCAGATAGCCGCCGTCCGTACGTGCCAGCCCGCTGGAGGCTTCGCGGCTCTTCACAGTTGGCGGGGTAGTGCCGGATCAGGGGCAGCGGACGCGCCGCACAGAGCTTGTCAGCGAGACGTCACCCTTGTTGTCGGGCGCGGGAGGCGAGGTTGTCGCGCTCTTCTGGGCTCAGCTTCTGGCAGGCGTTCCGGAATGTCTGGACGGGCGCTGCCAACTCGGTGCCGTAGGTCGTGCTGGTGGCCGCCTGGCGCAGGGCGAGATGACCGTCTTGGACTGCGGTGGCCATCTCGCGGAGCAGGGGGTTCTTGCTTTGTGCGAGCTGCTCCAGGAGCCGGCGGAAGTCGTGCGTCCGTTCCTCGTCGCCGCCGGTGATGTCGTCGAGGTCGTCCATCAGGTTCAGACCTTGGCGTCGACGAGGGGGTGGTCGTAGCGATCGCCGTCGGGGAGCGCGGGAAGGGCGACGCTGTCGAGGCCGCTGACTTCACGTGTGAGAACGGCGCGGAAGGCGAGGACGGCGGCGGCGATCTAATGACAGAGTTTGGTTGCTTCGGCCCAGAGCCGGAACATGTTTCCAACCTCCATGGCCGCGACGCCGTAGCCGACGGGTGCGCCGACGCCGCTTGTGAGGTGACGGTGCCGGCGGCAGCGGAGACGCCGATGATGATGGCGGCGTCGATAAGGCTTTTGACCACGCCGCCGAGGGCTTCACCAGCGGACCAGACAGCGTCAGACATTTCCCGGAACGCCTTGCTGATGGCGGACAAGGAGCTGTCGAGGTCGGCGGTGGCGTTGGCGGTGGTCGTGAAGTAGCGGAAGCTCCGTCGCCGGCGACGCCGTGCCAGAGGGGGCGCAGGGTGGTGGTGCCGGACTGGAGGTTGTACGCCAGGTCCCGCAGGGCGTCACCGATGTTGTCGATGACGGGTGCCATCTTGGCCAGGGCTTCCCAGTCCCCGGAGACCTGACTCTGGAGCCTTCCGATGGGGTCGAAGCCGAAGACGTGGTTGAACACTTCGTTGAGCCAACTGGCCGGGCTGAGGTAGTCTATCCAGGCGAGTGAGTTCGCGGGCTTGTCTGGGTCGCCCGGGGTGTCGAGGTGGCCGCGTACGTCACGGACATCGACAGCGTCATCGGGGTTACCTAGTCCGTGACGAAGATGCCGGTTACGCCCACGACGGCCAGGACGACGGCGGCGGCGAGCACGTAGAACCGCGGACGCGGCTGTCGCACGAAGTAGGTGCACAGGCCGAACGCACCACTGAGTATCGAAATCGCGTACCACGGGAAGGTCGTCGGCGTCGGCTGACCGATGAAGATCATCCAGGTGGCCATGGCCGCAACGAAGATCGTCGCGTAGGCGACGGTCTGTCGCATGTTCCGGTACGCGGTGTCCTGCAAGCGGGAAACCGACGTGCGGTGGGCCTCCATCGCGGCGGCGCGCTCATCCTCGCTGACCTGTCGCCGTCTGTTACGGCTACCCGATCTCTGGCGCCCCACCATGCCGCAAAAAATACCAACGAGAGTCACACACGACGTCGAAGCTGCCGCCGACCCGTTCGGCGATGCCTGCCGTGACACTCTCCGGCAGGGTGGTCCAGTCGCTACGCATCGGTCTCTTCCCTGCTGCATGGCGAGGTCCGGCGAACAGCGGGACTCGACCTCGGCACTCGGGCAACTATCGCTTGACTTCAACCGGACTTCAGTTTGAAGACTCCACTGCATGACGAGTTTCGTCCTCGACGAGGCGTACGAACGGGTGCGCCACACTGGTCCGGAGCGCAACGGTTGGCTGTCCAACCACGCCCCGATGGCGGTCGAGGCCCTGGCCTACCGCGGCCACGAGCAGGCAGTGCACCGATGGATTGATGGTTACGCGGACAGGCTGGAAGAGCGGCCACGTGGTATTCGGCCCATCCCAGGTGACGAGTGGCGCGACCCGCTCGGCGACCCGGTTCGTACCGGAGACTGGCTGAACTATTTCGACCGCGAGTTGGCCGGCGAACCCTGGCGGGAGGTGTTGGTCCGGTGGTGGCCGCGCCTGCTACCTGGCATAGCCGCCGGCGCGACCCACGGCGTCATCCGGGTCGGCCACGCCGTACGCGCGTTGCTCGACGAGGAGACCCAGCCGCGCGTCGCCGAACTCGGTCAGGGGCTGGCCTACTGGGCCGCCCGGTGGCAGCCCCTCGCGCCACCTGGCGCCGGGCCGTATCCGACAACCGACGCCCGGTCCGCGCTCGACGCGGTACCCCGCGTACCCGACCAGCGGTCCGGCATTCGAGCCCGCCTCGCCCAACTGGCCGACCTGAGCCGGTGGCCTTCCGCAGCCGGCGCGGTGCCCGGAAACAACACGGACGACGTGCCGACACGGCTCGCGGGGATCGTCGACGCCGCGGTGGTCCGGCACGGCACCCACGGGTACGCGAGCCCTGTCATGCTCGTCCACGCCGCGACCGCGCCGAACGCGGTCCTGCGTGCGTTGCCGGCTCTACCGCAGGCGCTCTGGGTGCCGAGCCTCGCCGCCGCCTGGGCGGCAACAGCTGCCGTTACTGCCGCTTACGCCCCGGCCGAGGCGCGGCCCGCCCCGTCCGCTGGCACCAACCTGAGCCTCGGTCAGGTCATGCGCCGCGCAACAGACAGCGGAGACGCGCACGCGATCAAGTTCATTGATGCCTTGAGCGACACGTACACCCGATCCGGAGATTCCGCACTGCTCGCCATCGCCGCGCAATCCGTCGAGCAGATCGCCGCCGACTAGTGCCGTCAGTCAGGCAGGTCGGAGATCCGGGTCGAAAGTTTGCGCAGCACCTCGAGCTCGTCGGGACTTAGATGATCGAGGAAGCGCGCGCGTACGGAAACGACATGGTGTGGGGCAGCTTCATCCAGCACCCTGAAGCCGTCGTCGGTCAGGTGCAGGATGCAGCCCCGCGCGTCCTGTAGGTCGGGCTCCTTGTCGATGAGTCCGCGCGCCTCCATTCGGGTCGCGTGGTGGGACAGTCGGCTGCGCGACCACTCCATCTTGTGGGCGAGGTCCTTGAGCGCCCACCGGCGGTTCGGCTTCTCCGACAGCGTGCTCAGCACCTCGTAGTCGGCCGGCGACAGCCCTGAGTCGCGGGCCAGGTCCCGGTTGAGCCGCGCCGGCAGCGTCGTCAGCAGGCGCCGGAAAGCGCGCCAGGCGTGTTCCTCGTCCTCGCTCAACCAGGCAGTGTCCACGCGGTCACACTACATCTCGTTGACACGTCATCGAAAGCTCGGTTATGTTCGTTGACATGTCATTGAAGGCGCAGACTGCCCAACTGAACGTCCTGGTAATCGTCGGGAGCACCCGCCCCGGACGGCTGGGACCAGCAATCGCCGACTGGTTCGTCCAGGCGACCCTCCCGACAGCCGCGGCGGCCCGGATCACTCTCGACGTCGCGGACCTGGCCGACATCGGGCTGCCGCTGCTCGACGAGCCCGAGCATCCCTCCAGCGGCATCTACGTCCACGAGCACACTCGCGCGTGGAGCCAGCGGGTTGCCGCAGCTGACGCATTCGTGGTGGTGACACCCGAGTACAACTACGGCATGCCAGCGGTGTTGAAGAACGCTCTGGACTTCCTCTACCACGAGTGGGCGTGGAAGCCGGTGGGATTCGTCAGCTACGGCAACACCTCGGCCGGCACCCGGTCGGTGCAGATGACGAAGCAGGTCGTCACCACCTTGAAGATGATGCCCATCGGTGCCACCGTCGCCCTCCGCATCGCCGACAGCACCCAGGACGGGCAGGTTCTCCGTTCCGCGGGACTCGACGACACGGCTCGCAGGATGCTGCTTGAGTTGACCCGGGTGGCCTCGGCGATGCGGCCCCTGCGCACCGAACCTGACAGTGACGTCACCAGCGTGCCCGGGCCGGTCGAAGGACTACGGCTGACCATCGCCCAGCCGGACGACCTCGCCGAGCTGCTCGTCCTCCAGCGGTGCTGCTGGGTGCAGGAGGCCCTCGCGAACGACACGCTCGACCTGTCGCCGCTCCGGGAAACCCTCGACGAACTGCGCGAATCGACGTCGACATGGCAGGTGTGGTGCGTACGTCGACACGGACGCCTCGTCGCAGCGGTCCGAGCCCAGGCACGCGGCCGTGGGTGGTTGATCGGTCGCCTCATGGTGGCGCCCGACCAGGCCGGAAACGGCGTCGGTTCCTGGCTTCTCTCATACGCCGAACAGCAGGCCCCCGAGGAAACCACGCACTACGAGCTGTTCACCGGCCACCGCAGCACGAGCAACATCAAGATGTACGAACGCGCCGGCTACGCCCTCACCTACGCTGACGACACCCCGGATGGCAGCGTCCACCTCATCAAACAGAGGCAACCGACCGCCTGACCCTAATCGCCGGTTGTCAGCGGTTACCTCGGCGCGCAGGGCCGCCATACAGGTGGACGCGGTTGTCGACATCGTGGTCCGGTTCGCCGTGCAGGAAGCGGTCGTGTGCGACACGGCCGTTGCTGACATGAACCACCCAGTCCTCGTAGTACCAGCTGGGGTCGCACGCGCACTGGGTGAACCGGAACCGGAAATTGGCTCGATACCGGCCGACCTGTCCGTGGGCGAGGGTGAACAGGCGGGCCGACACTCCCGGTGGGGGGAACGCCGCCGCGCCGGGCAGGCGCTCGACGGTTACCGCCGGGCCGTCGGAGGTGAGCCACAGATTGAGGTTGCGGGCGATGCTCACGTCACCGGTCAGTACGTCGCTACGACGTACGTAGCCGCGGGCCTCATCGTCCAGGACGTCGTGGACTACGACGTCGCCTTCTGGGAGTGGCGCAGGGAGTGCCACTGGGCGGTTGAGCCCTCGACGGGCGTTGGCCTGTGGAGCGCCTCGCCCAGCCGCGCTCCATCGCACGCGTACCCGCTGAATGACGATCACGCCCAAACCATGGCCCACTGAACACACGTCTCGCCAGCCGGTATCCGCTCATGCCGCTGCGCTACGGCACACGGCGAGCAGACGAGGTGATGTCCCACTGTGCTGTTACCTTGCCGGCAGTGAATGATCAGCCCGACCCGAACCGTAAGAGCTGAACTATCGCAGGGAAATCCCGCGTCGTGGAGACGGCGGCGAACCCGGCCGAGGGCTGGGCACGGCGCGGATAGATGATGGTGTTGCTGCCGGTGCTCGTGGGCGGAGCCTGTGGCGCTTGACGTAATCGCGGCCAGACAGATAGGGGTCGGGAGTGCCGATCGATCTGCAGGAAGTGCGGGTGTGGCGACTGGGTGTCGCGTTGAGGATCTTCAGCGGCCTGCTGTTGGGTGTTGTAGCCGTTGGGGTGCTGGTGTTCTCCGCCTACCAGGCTTCTGCACCCGACGGCGATCTGCGTCCGGTGCTCGCCATCGCCGTGCCTTACGGCCTCCTGGGATTCGTGTTGTGGCGGAACATATTCCATCCTCGACTGTCCGCAGGTCCCGAAGGACTGATCCTGCACAGCCAGTGGCGTACGTTCCACGTGCTGCCGTGGTCAGCCGTTGTGCGGTGCGACCCGGGCTATCACGGAATCGCCATCACCTGCGCCGACGGCAGTCGGGTAATGGCTCCCGCCCCGCAGAAGTCGAACCTGAGCCGCTGGCTCGGACGTGCGACCCGGGCGGACGACGTCGCTGACTACCTCGAACAGCGCGCCCGAGAACACCAACGGCAGTCGAGGCGAGTGGCGTCCCGGGTGAGTGAGGATGGACCGGGCAACAACACGTGACAGACCCTTTAGGGCGGAACGGGTGTGTCGTACCTCCGGTGTTCCTCCTCACCTGATCGATCGAGGCGACCGGACCGCAGATGTGCTTCGGTGTGCTCGTGACTCGCACAAGGCTGGTTAGGTGGGTGACCCCCGAAAGGGCGGAGTCGGTTCTGCTCATCGTCGCCGGGCTCGCTGGCGGGCTCGTGTGGAAAGCCGGTGCACCCAAGTGGGCGGGCCTGGTCCTGTCACTCGGCGTCGCCCTGTTGGTCCGATGGATGCGGCAACGAGGACACATCGAACGCGCTCTCGTCCGATGGCTCCACCGTCACGAGGAGCCATCCGGGGTATAGATCAACACGGTGCCCGACCTGACAGCTCAGCTGGATCAGGAGCGGCTCGCCCGCTCTATCTGGTTCGGGCGGACCCGGACGCAACTCTTCTGTCGGCCGAATCGTTGGTGCGACAAGGGGAGGACGGGGGCGGACGATGGCGGCGGAACGCGGCGCCGCACTGCTGCGCCCTCCGACGAGTTCGGGCCGCGCGACCTTCCTCGAACTCTTCTTCGATCTGGCCTTCGTAGTGGCCCTCACCCGGGTCTCGCAACGATTCGCCGGCCTGAGCGATGACACCGGTTGGGCCCTCGTCGAGGGGTTCGGTCGTACGCTGCTGCTCTTCTTGGCCCTCTGGCTGATCTGGTCGCACACAGCCTGGATCACCAGTCGCTACGAACCAGAGCAACCGATCATCCAGGCCGTCGTGGTCGGCACCATGTTCGCCGGCCTGGTCATGGCGGTGGCGTTGCCCCGGGCCATGGAGGAACGGGCGCTGCCGTTCGCGGTCGCGTACCTGATGGTGATGGTGGTGCGGCCGCTGGTGATCGCGGCCGCGCTGCGTGGCCATCCGCGACGACTGGTGCCGTTTCGGCTTGCCGTGTGGGCTTCGGCGAGTGCGCCACTGTGGCTGGCCGGCGCATTGGGGCCGGATCGACTTCGCCTGCCGCTGTGGGCTGCCGCCCTTACTGTCGACTACGTCGCCTGGGCCCTGGGTTGGCCGTTGCCGTGGCTCGGGGCCTCAGAGGTGGGCCGCTGGCGGATCGCCGGCACGCATCTCGCCGACCGTTACCAGCAGATGTTTCTCATCGCACTCGGTGAGTCGATTCTGGTCATCGGCGTGGTCTTCAGCGGGACGGACTACTCCGCGGTGCGGGCGGCCGCCTTCGCGGTCGCGTTCGCCATCAGCGCGCTGATCTGGCGGATCTACTTCCACCGCGCC
This sequence comes from Micromonospora zamorensis, assembly GCF_900090275.1. Taxonomy (NCBI): domain Bacteria; kingdom Bacillati; phylum Actinomycetota; class Actinomycetes; order Micromonosporales; family Micromonosporaceae; genus Micromonospora; species Micromonospora zamorensis. The sequence goes on from NZ_LT607755.1 coordinate 1,187,371, forward strand.
GGCCTGCTGTTGGCCGAGGCGTTGGAACGGTCGGCCATGCCCGGCCGGCTGGGCGCGTCGTCGGAACGGACGCATTTGCTGATCGTGTTCAGCGTGCTCGTCACCTCGGTCGGCTACGAGCTGGTGATCCACAATCCGTTCGGGTCGCCGCGTCCCGGTTGGCTTCTGTTCGTGGTGGGCGGTCCGATGCTCTTCCTTGTCGCCCGTATGCGGCTGGAATACGAGATCTTTGGCCGGGTTTCGCCTTCCCGGGTGACCGGAGTGCTGGCCCTGCTGCTGTTCACGCCGGCATTGGCCCGCTGGGCACCGATGGTCGGGTTGAGCGTGGTGGCCGCAGTGCTGGTCCTGGTGGCGCTACTCGACAGCCTGCGGAGCCGGGGACGACCGCTGGAGGGTTCCGCCTCGCCGATCGGGCGAGAGGCATCCGGCGAGCGTGACTCCGAGGCATGACCGCGCGACTTTGCGCACCAATCAGGCGTACTAAGGCGCCGACTCGGCCGACTGACGCTCGGTATTGATCCGGAGCAGTCCTTCGACCCCGCTGAGGAAGGTCTCGGACACCAACGCGGGGTCGAAAAGGCACCCGGCCGCCATGGCGCCGTCGCGGAGCATGACGAAGTGGCGTGCGGCGGCATCCGCCGTTTCCTCGTGGACCTGCGCCATCTGCGTGGTGAGCGTGTCCAGGAACCATTGCCGGTGGGCGATGATCTCCTCATGCACGGGATGGTCGGTGTCGGGATACTCGGCCGCTGCGTTCAGGAAGGCGCATCCGCGGAACCCGGGGGACTGGATGTTTCCAGCGATGGAGCCAGCAACGGCCAGGAGGCGGTCGACAGGCGCGGAGTCGGCGGCGATGGCCGCCTCGACCGTGCCGCGCTCCAGGCGGTGGATCTCCCGCAGGTACGCCAGAATGAGGTCGTCCTTGCTGGGGAAGTGCCGGTAGAAGGTGGCCCGGGTCACTTTCGCCTCAGCAATGATCCGGTCAACGCCCACGGCGTGGATGCCCTCGGCGTAGAAGATCCTGGTTGCCGTGGTGAGGAGCCGGAGCCGCGCCTCAGAAGGCCGCGTGCCAGGTTCGGTGCGGAGCATCCCACCATCTTAGCGATAGAACGTTCGGTCTGACGCTGCGCGCGGCCGAAGGCTTGTGGTGGTGGCTCCTCGGCGGATTGGTGGGTAGAACGGTCTGTCTTGACAGACGGGCGGGGGCTCGTCATGCTTGAGGCACGACAGAACGTTCGTTCTCGTCAAGCCTTCGCCGAAAGGGTCACCGTGACCGCCATTGCTGCCTCCCCCGGTATCTCCCAGCCCGCCTCCGCCCTGCGGCGGCTGTACTTCACCCGCTTCGCGTTCGCCATCGTGTGGGCACTCGTGACGATCGCCACCGCCAAGGAGATCGGCCCGCTCACGGTGGCACTCTTCGTGCTCTACCCGCTGTTCGACGTGGGCGCCGCCATCTACGACCTTCGTTCGACGCGGCTCGCCGGCTCACCGGCCCTGCTGTACGTGAACATCGCGGTCAGCCTGATCGCCGCCGTCGGCGTGGGCGTCGCCAGCGTGTCCGGCATCCCCGCCGTTCTGCGGGTGTGGGGCGTCTGGGCGATCGTGGCCGGACTGGTCCAGTTGATTGTGGGTGTCACTCGTCGGAAGATGGGTGGCCAGTGGCCGATGATCATCAGTGGCGGTATCTCGGTTCTGGCTGGTGGGTCCTTCATCGCCGGTGCGTCCGCGGCTGACCCGTCGCTGACCAACGCGGCTGGCTACGCCATCCCCGGCGCCATTTTCTTCCTCATCGCGGCCTTCCGTCTCGGCCGTGCCGACAGGGGCAACTGACATGACCGCCTTCGAGTACGACGTCGTCGTGATCGGTGCCGGTCCGGTTGGGGAGAACGTCGCTGACCGGGTCGTGCAGGGCGGCCTGACCGCCGCCATCGTCGAGCGGGAGTTGGTCGGCGGGGAGTGCTCGTACTGGGCCTGCATGCCGACCAAGGCGTTGCTGCGTAGCGCGTCCGCGTTGCGGGCGGCTCGCCAACTGCCGGGTGCGCGGGAAGCGGTGACGGGACTCCTGGACGCCGCAGCGGTGCTCGGACGCCGGGACTCCTTCGCGTCGCAGTGGAAGGACGACGGGCAGGTGTCCTGGCTTGAGTCGGCGGGGATCGCGCTGCACCGCGGGCAGGGGCGAATCCGTTCGGCCCGGGTCGTCCAGGTGACTGGGGTCGACGGCGTGACGGTCACGCTGACCGCGCGGCACGCGGTGGTCGTCGCGACCGGGAGTAGCGCTCTGCTGCCGGATATTCCAGGCCTGCGGGAGGCGGCGCCGTGGTCCAGTCGCGAGGCCGCCTCGGCCGCCTCGGTGCCCCGCCGGCTCGCGATCATCGGTGGTGGCGTGGTGGCGGCCGAGATGGCGACCGCGTTCGGCGCTCTGGGATCTTCGGTGACGGTGCTGGCCCGTGACGGTGTGCTGCCGTCGGCAGAGCCGTTCGCGGGGGAGTTGGTCACGGAGTCGTTGCGCGAGGCCGGTGTGTCGGTACGCCTCGGTGCGAATGCCGTCTCCGTCAGCCGCGGCGACAGCGGAACCGTCCACGTCGATACGGCCGACGGTGAGCAGGTTGAAGCCGACGAGGTACTGGTGGCAGTCGGTCGTATCCCGAACACCCAGGACATCGGACTGGAGAACGTTGGGCTGGCGCCGGGTGTCTGGCTGGCGGTCGACGACACGCTGCGCGTCGTCGGCGGCGGGGGATGGTTGTACGCCGCCGGTGATGTGAACCGGCGAGTGCTGCTGACCCATCAGGGCAAGTATCAGGCGCGCGCGGCGGGCGACGTGATCGTGGCCCGGGCGAGGGGTGAGAAGGTCGAGGACGGTCAGTGGGGCCGCCATGCGGTGACGGCTGATGAGCGTGCGGTGCCGCAGGTGATCTTCACCGACCCGGAGGTCGCGTCGGTCGGGCTGACCGCAGCTGCGGCTGCGGCGGCCGGGCTGCGGATCCGGGTCGTTGATTACGACCTGGGCTCTGTCGCCGGATCGTCCCTGCACGCTGATGGCTACAAGGGGCACGCCCGAATGGTCGTCGACGAGGATCGAAAGGTGATCATCGGCTTCACCCTCGCCGGCCCGGACGTCGCGGAACTGATCCATGCCGCGACCATCGCCGTCGTCGGCGAGGTTCCGCTGGACCGGCTGTGGCACGCGGTTCCGGCATACCCGACCGTCAGCGAGGTCTGGCTACGGCTGCTGGAGACATACGGCCGGTGACGGTGCAACCAAGCGCTCGCCCCGCGTCGTCGAGTTGTACAGCTGGCATTCCAGATCTCGCTGACAGAGGTCTGAGTCGCCTTGAATACTGAGTGCTGCACCGTTCCCACAGCCGAAACTGCGGGCCGGTACGACGTCCGCCAGCTCGGAAGGAATGCCGCGATGAACGCTGCATCTGACATGTCCGCCCAGGACGCTGGGATGCCCACCATCGTGCTTGTTCACGGCGCATTCGCCGACTCGTCGAGTTGGAACGGGGTGATCGCTCACCTCAAGGGTCGGGGCTATCCGGTCATCGCCGTCGCGAACCCGCTCCGCGGTGTGCACAAGGACGCGGCGTACGTTCGATCTGTCGTAGACACCGTGTCCGGCCCGGTCGTGATGGCCGCTCATTCATACGGCGGATCAGTGATGACCGAGGCTGCCGATGGGGCCTCCAACGTCAAGGCTCTGGTGTACGTCGCCAGCGTGAGCCCGGACGTCGGCGAGAGCGTGGCCGACCTGGTCACGAAGTTCCCGGGAAGCGCGCTCCTCACTTCCGTCAAGATGGTGCCGTACCCCCTCGACGAGGGCGGCACGTCCATGGAGCAGTACATCTATCAGGAGAAATTCCCTGCGGTTTTCGCCGCCGACGTCGACCCCGACACCGCTGAGCTGATGGCGGTGACGCAGCGGCCGCCCACCGAGGCCGCCCAGACGGAGAGCGTGACCAGGGCCGCCTGGAAGACGATCCCGTCCTGGACCCTGATCACCACCCAGGACATGGGGATTCCGCCGGACCTCCAGCGCTTCCTGGCCAAGCGGGCCGGCTCCACGACGGTTGAGATTGAGGCGTCCCACGCCGTGGCGGTCTCTCAACCCGGCCCGGTCGCAGACCTCATCGACACCGCCGCCCGCGCCACCACGCGCTAGGTGTTCGTTCCGACTGGTCGGACTGCGCTGGCCGTGTCTGCTGGGAGCAACAGGGTACGTTGGCGCGGTGGGCACTCTTTGGACCCTGGGCTGTGATGCCGACGATCCCCAGCGGATCGCTGCTTTCTGGGCGTTGGCCCTCGGCTATGTCAATGAACCCGGCTTTGACGAGCCCGACAACGCGTCCATCGTCGACCCGGACGGCCGGGGCCCCGCCATTGCGTTTCTCAAGGTGCCCGAGGGCAAGTCTGCCAAGAATCGCATGCACATCGACATCCGAGTCGTCGGTCCGGGCGCCGGTGACATGGCCGAGCGCACCCTGCTGATCCGGCAGAAAGTGCCCGATCTGGTCGCCGCCGGCGCGACGGTGGTCCGCGAGGAGTGGTACGGCGATGTCCTCGGGCACGTCGTCATGCTCGACCCCGAGGGCAACGAGTTCTGCGTCGCTTGAGGCCATGATCAGGGCCCATTCCGCAACCGGGTCTGTCTCGTCGGTCTGCAGCAGCCGGAATACCTCCTCCGGGCGGCGGCCGGGAAACGGGCAGGGCTTGATGTCGCCTCGGCGCACCCGTCCCGCGCTCGACCGCATGCCATGGGAGAGGGACGGGACGAAAGCCAGGTTGTCATCGGTGGTCAGTCGCTTGCCAGCCACCCACAGCCATCGGTCCTGCCGTGCCAGCCTGGTCCCCACCACCATCATTTGATTGACACGCGTAGATGTCGAGGGTCAGACTCTTCATGCGAGAGAGCGCTCTCCGTGTTCGTTCCGGTACCTCCTCCGCCACCGCCGGTCCGCGGTCGACATGCGGCCGGGAGCTGGAAGGAATGCGCAATGAACCGTCTACCAAGGACGCTCGGCATCGCCGCCGCGGTGCTTGCCACGCTCAGTCTCCCGCCGACCGTCAGCTTCGCCGACTCAGGTTCTGCTCCGGCCGCGCCGACCGCTTCGCCCGCCCTCGACATGGATCCCGCGATGGCCGCCGCCATGCGACGGGATCTGCACCTCACCGACGTCCAGATCGCCAATCGGGTGCGGGTCGAGGCCACCGCGCCGGCCGTCGAGCGGCGGCTGCGCGAGCGGCTCGGCCCGTCGTTCGCCGGCGCCTGGATCCCGGAGGGCGGTGACCGTCTGACCGTCGCGGTCACCGACACCTCCGCCATCACCGTGGTACGCGCGCAGGGCGCGGACGCGACAGTGGTCTCCCGCAGCGAGAAGCAGCTCAACGCCACACTGGCGGTGCTCGACCGGCATGGGGCCAGCGCCGGCGCAAGCGTCCACGGCTGGTACGTCGACGTTCTCACCAACCGCGTCGTCGTGCGGGTGCAGCCCGGCGGTGAGTTGGCCGCCAGGTCGTTCGCCCGGTCCAGCGGCGTCGCCGGCGACGCCATCGCCGTCGTCGAGGCCCCCGAAGCGCCCCGGCCGCTGTACGACATCCGCGGTGGCGACCAGTACGTCATCAACGGCAACACACTCTGCTCGGTCGGCTTCGCGGTCGTCGGCGGTTTCGTCAGCGCCGGGCACTGTGGCGGCGTCGGCAGCGCCACCCTCGGCTACAACAACGCCGCACAGGGCAGCTTCGCCGGTTCGTCATTCCCCGGTAACGACTACGCGTGGATCCGGACCAACAGTTCCTGGACGCCCCAGCCGTGGGTCAACAACTACTCCGGCGGCAACGTGACCGTAGCCGGTTCGCAGGACGCCGCGATCGGCAGTTCGGTGTGCCGCTCAGGGCGTACGACCGGTTGGCGTTGCGGCACGATTCTGGGCCGCAACGAGACGATCAACTATGCCCAGGGCGCCGTCTCCGGCCTGACCCGCAGCAACGCCTGCGCCGAGCCCGGGGACTCCGGCGGCTCATGGATCTCGGGAAACCAGGCGCAGGGTGTGACCTCGGGTGGGTCCGGCAACTGCAGTTCCGGAGCAACAATATGGTTCCAGCCGGTCAACGAGATCCTCAGCACGTACGGGCTCAGTCTGGTCACCACCGGCGGTGGCGGGAGCACCCGCCTGATCAGTAACTGGAACAACAAGTGCATCGACGTGCCGTCGGCCAACTTCTCCGACGGCGTACCGCTGCAGACCTGGGGATGCAATGGCACCGCCGCCCAGGCGTGGACCTTCAGCGGCGGGGCGCTGCGGTCTGCGAACAACAAGTGCATGGACGTCGCCGGCGGCTCTACGGCCAACGGTGCGGTCGTTCAGCTCTGGTCCTGTAACGGCACCGGCGCCCAGCAGTTCGTTCTGTCGGCGGCCGGCGATCTGGTGAACCCTCAGGCCAACAAGTGCGTCGACATCGACGGCTGGAACGGTAGCGACGGCGCACGGCTGATCATCTGGGACTGCGCCGGCACCGCCAACCAGAAGTGGCGCCAAGGCTGACCGGTGCGCTGCAACCGCGGGGCCAACCGTCAAACGGTTGGCCTCGTTGCCACCTGGTCGCGCGGCACCACGGTCTGGCTGGTTTGTGACGGAGGTGGGGAGGGCTGAACGCCCTTCACAGTCACCGATGACGAGTGACCCGGGAATCTGGCATGCAGGTCAGCGATGGTCGCCGATGTTCGCTGCCTACGATCGGACCGGGTGGCACCCTGGGCACGTGGACAGGGCAGGGAGCCGGGGGAGGCTGACATCGGGACTACGGTGAACGGCCTCTGATGCGCACCGCGTTGATCGTAGGAGCCACGCTGGCGACGGCGGTGGTCGTAGACCTGATCTCTGGCATGCTCATCCGCCGCGTAGCCCGTGGCCGCTACCAGTGGCTGCTGGAGCCGCTGCGGCAAGCCTGCCGCCGCCCGGCGGCAGCGGTCCTGCTGGTCGGGGCGCTGTATTACGCGCTGCCGGTGGGGCCGGCAGGGTGGCAGCGGGACCTGCGGCACGCCGTCCAGGTGGTCCTGATCATCCTCAGCGCATGGCTGGTGAACAGGGCGTTGCACGTCGCTGAAGCGGTCGCATTCAGCCGACTTCCGGGCGACGCGGTCACCAGCCGGCGGGTCCGGCGGGCCCGGACGCAGATTCGCCCGGTACGGCGGCTCACCGTCGCCGTGGTCACGATCGTCGCGGTCGGCCTGATCCTGATCACCTTCCGGCCGGTACGCCTCTTCGGCATCTCCGTGCTGACGTCGGCAGGAGTGGTCGGCGCTTTGATCGGCCTCTCTGCCCGAACCGCGCTCGGCAACGCGTTCGCCGGCGTCCAGGTCGCCTTCGCCGACGGTCTGCATGTCGGCGACGTGCTGGTGGTGGACGGCGAATGGGGCCGAGTCGAAGAGGTGAAGCTGACCAACGTGGTGATCCGACTCTGGGACGAGCGGATGCTCATCCTGCCGACCACGTACTTCACCGAGCGGCCGTTTCAGAACTGGACCCGGAACGAGTCCAGGGTCGTCGGCAAAATCCAGATCCATGTCGACCACACCGCCGACCTCAACGACCTGCGCCGGGAGGCGCGCCGGCTGGTCGAATCCTCACCGTTGTGGGATCGCGGCCAGTGGGTGCTCCAGATGGTCGACTCCACCCCTCAGACGGCGGTCATCCAGGTGCAGGCCTCAGCTGCCGACGGCGCCAGCGCCTGGGACCTGCGCTGCGACCTGCGCGAGGGACTCGTCGCGTACCTGCGCGACCATCATCCCCAGTGGCTGCCCCGCACGCGCAGTCAGTACCAACCCTGACCGGCAGGCGGCTACTAGCCACCCGCGCCCTCTAATGGCCCTTCTTGGGTTGATCAAGGACGGCTGTGCTGCGGGCGGGGGTGGCGGCGCGTCGCTGCTCCAGACAGCGGGTCCCGGTAAGAACAGCAGCCGACCAGAACGACCGCCTAAGTTTGGCCCGTCGCGCTCGCCCGAGGCGCGGTGCCGGAGTTGGTCCGGTCCAAGGTGCCCGGGCTGGTCTGCGAGCGGTCCGAGGAGCTGCCGGACGCGCTGCGCGCCGCACACCGCCACCTGCGAATGGAGGGCTGAGCGCCACGGCCCTCATTTGCGCGTCGCGGCACCGCAACGAGGTTGAGAAGGGACACATCACCATCGGCGAGCCTCCACAATTCCAGGATATTCACAACCTGATCCGGTAATCGCTTCGGGTATTCCCTGCATGATCCGTTCGAGCTGGAACGCTGAACAGGTGGAGCAGCAATCGGGACCACCGGCGCGGGGACGGCTGCTGTCGGTCAGGCGTGCCCTGTGGTCGTTAGCGGTCGGTGTCGTCGCAGGGACCGCCACCGCGCTGGTCGGGGCGCCGGAGTTGACGCCGCTGGTGATCTGGACGATCGCGGCGGGCACGATCCTCGTCTGGGTGTGGCGGGCCTGCTGGTGGGCGAGCCCAACGCGCACCGAGCAGCTTGCCGAGGCGGAGCAGCAGTCCCGTTCCACCGATGCGGCGATCCTGATCGCGTCCGCCATTAGCCTCGCCGCCGTGGCCGAGGCGCTCGTCCGCGCCTCGAACCAGCAGGACACGGTGGCTGTCACGCTGGTGATCCTCAGCGTCGTCGCGGTGGTCCTGGCGTGGGCGCTGGTCAATACGATCTTCGCACTCAAGTACGCTCGGCTGTACTACCGCGACGATGGCGGCATCGACTTCAAGCGGGAAGACCCACCGGCGTACTCCGACTTCGCGTACGCCGCCTTCACGGTGGGCATGTCCTATGCTCCCGGCGAGAACGAACCGACAAGCAATCGCATGCGTCGGGTCGCGCTCGGGCATGCGCTGCTCTCCTACACCTTCGGAACTGGCATCCTGGCCGTCGCCGTCAACCTGGTCACCAACCTGGGCCAATCGTGACCCCGCGGAGCATGCAGTGGCGTGACCTGGCCAGCTGCTGTGCCACCACCACGGCAGACGTCGATCAGCTCTGTGGCTGTTGCCCCTGCGGTCGTGCCAGCCGCGCCGTGACCTGCCTCAGTGGCTGACTGCTGTTGACGATCTTCTTCATCCGTTGCCACCCCGCTCGGCCCGAAGACCCGCCCAGCACGCTGCCGAGACCCTCCACGCCGCCGCCAGCCGCCGTCCCGCTGGTCTGAGTCAGTTGCTGGGTGCTCTGTCCGAGCTGCTGGGCGGCCTGTCCGAGTTGTTGACCGAGCTGCTGGGTGGCCTGCTGCAGCGTCTGCGACAGTGGTCCATCCGGCCCCAGCGCCTCCTGCGCTGTCTGCCCGACCTGGTTCACGGCCGTGTCCACCGTCTTCACCACCGACTCGATGATCTGAGGGTTGCGCTCGATTGTGCGGAGGGCGCTGTCGAGAATGCCCCTGAGCTCATCGAGCCGAACCTCGAGCATCGCCTCGGCCTCGACGCCCTTGATGTCGATCTTCACCGTGCCGAGATGCGCCTGAACGCCCACGTCGAGCTGGAGCAGGCTACCCAGCCGGGCTCGCAGAGAAACGGAGGCGTCCAGATCGTCGACCTCGACGTAGATCTGTTCGACCTTGACCTGCGGAATCTGGAGGACGACGTCTGGGTCTGACATCGTCTTGCTGCTGTGCCCGCCAGCCGGCTGAGGAAGGCCGTGCTCAGCGCTCTTCGGGACGACGGGGCGTTCGCCGTGCTTGGCACCCGTTGGCCCGCCGGCGGCACCGAAGTTCTGGCCGCGACCGGCGGATTTCGCGCCTTCCTCGCCGTCGCGCCGCCCACCAACCTGCTCACGCGGTTGCCCGGGCGACTCCCCGTGCGTGTCCCGGCTCTCCGGTTCGGTCATCCCGCACTCCTCGGGCCTCGCCTGACGTCCCGACCAGATGGAGCCCCACCATCGGTACGTCGCTCCGATCCTCGGCCCATCCCTTGGTGTGAAAGGCCAACCCCGCCTTGCTGATCCTGGTGATCAGCCTGAGCCTCACCGCAGCGAGGGTGTGGCCTAGGTGCCGATCCGCCGGGGCTGGAGCTGTCCCGACCCTGGCCCGGTCAACTGCCAGAACTCCTGCGGCAACTGGTCGACAAAGTCCCCGTACTCCTTCGCGCTGGCAGCCTCACGGAGGGTGTCCAGCACGGCCCGCGCTCCGTCGGTGGCCACCTGGCGATCCACCCCTGCCCGGGACTGCACCCGTTCCAAGAATTCGGTGAAGCCGAACCGTTCCGGATCTTCGGTGGGCCTGGACACCAGGCCTTTCAGCTCCTCGGGGAGCTGGGAAGCGAGGTCCCTTGCCTGGCCACCAGTGATCCGTTTTGCCACAGTCTCGAGCGTGGCGCGAGTGATCGGTTCCGCCTGCCCCGGTGGAACCTTGGGTCGTGCTGCCACAGACTGAATGAACTCGCTGTAGTTCACCTCGGATCCCCTCTCGAGCCGGATTGCGGCGGGTACCCGCCCTTGCCGGGGTGAAACGGCGGTTCGCACACCCTCAGGGTGGTGGCGGAGGGCGGTGGATGATCCTGCGGGTCACCCGCAACTGGTACAGGCCGGCACTGGTGATGGCATAAAAGACGGGAAGGATGAGGAAGATGACGAGGCCGATCAAGGGGGCCACCAGGTAGCCGACAATTCCTGCGAGGACGTACAGGAAGACCCCGGCGAGGGCCCGGAACCGCTCGACGTGAAAGAAGCCGTCCTTGGCCTGCTCCTTCAGCAGATCGGGGTTCCGGGCCAGGTAGTGGTAGAACGCCAGCCACGTCGCGCACAGCAACGCGCCGATCAGCGCGTAGAAGGCGATGGCTACACGCTGGTCCGCGTTGTTGTGCTCCTGCAGCGCGTGCGACACGACAATCGTCGGAAACGGCAGCAGCGCCGTGCTGAACAGCACGAAGAGGTTCATCCAGTGCAGGCCGCGATCGACCTGCCGGATGCGGTTGAACGCCGCCTTGTGGTTGAGCCAGACGACGGCCACGTACGAATAGGACGCGAGATAGGCGACGTACGATGGCCATTGGTCGAGTAGGCCAGACAGGAGGCGGCCAGGAGGAACGTCCGGCACCCGGAGGTCCAGGACCAGCAACGTGATGATGATGGCGAAGATCGCATCGCTGAACGCCACGGCACGGCTGGTGTCCGATCGGGTGCCTAGGTCCGTGTCTGGCCCGCTCACCGAGTGCGCCTTCCCAGGGTCGTCCGCGGCAAACAGCTGGGCAGCCCCGTTGCGAATGCCCCGCGCCCGCAGGCCGATGTCTCCGGATACGCCGCATCCGGCCACCGGGCGCGCCGCGGTGGCCGGATGCGGGTGGTGGTCAAGGTTTGAGGACGACCTTCTCGCAGTGGTCCTGCTTGTTCTTGAAGATCTCGAAGCCGCGTTCTGCCTGGTCGAGCGGCAGGGTGTGGGTGATGACCCGGGTCGGGTCGATCTCCCCGCGTTCGATGCGCTGCAGCAGCGGCTTCATGTAGCGCTGTACGTGGCATTGACCGGTACGCAGGGTCAGCGCCCGGTTCATCCACGCCCCGGCCGGGAACTTGTCGAGGAAGCCGCCGTACACGCCGATCACCGACACGATGCCGCCGCTGCGGCACGACAGGATCGCCTGCCGCAGTGCGTGCGGGCGCTCGGTCTCCGAGCGGACTGCCTGCTTGACCCGGTCGTAGGCGTGCACGTGCGCGCTGCCGTGGCTGGCTTCCATGCCGACCGCGTCGATGCACTTGTCCGGTCCCCGCCCACCGGTCAGCTCCAGCAGCCGGGACCGCACGTCCACCTCCTCGAAGTTCACCGGCGTGTGGCCCGCCCGTTCGGCCATCTGCAGCCGGTAGGGCTCCTTGTCGATGGCGATGACCTTCGCGGCGCCGAGCGCGCGGGCACTGTCCATCGCGAACTGGCCGACCGGACCGGCGCCCCACACCGCCACCACGTCGGTGGACTGGATGTCGCACATTTCGGCACCCATGTAGCCGGTGGGCAGGATGTCGGAGAGGAACAGCACCTGTTCGTCGGTCAGGTCGGACTCGATCTTCAGCGGACCGACGTCGGCGAACGGCACCCGCGCGTACTGTGCCTGACCGCCCGCGAAGCCGCCGGTCAGATGCGAATAGCCGAAGATTCCGGAGACCGGGTGACCGAACATCTTCTCCGCGATCCCGGCGTTGGGGTTGGAGTTCTCGCAGCAGGAGTACAGCTCGGCGGCGCAGGCGCCGCACGCGCCGCAGGCGATGGGGAACGGCACGACGACCCGGTCCCCGACGCGCAGCCGACCCGGATCGACGCCCCGGCCGACCTCGATCACCTCGCCCATGAACTCGTGACCCATGACGTCGCCGTCCTGCATCGTGGGCACGTACCCATCGAGCAGGTGCAGGTCCGAGCCGCAGATCGCCGTGGAAGTGATCCGTACGATGGCATCGCGCTCGTTCAGGATCTTCGGGTCCGGCACGTCGCGGACCTTGACCTTGTTGCGGCCGGCCCAGGTGTTCGCCCTCACGCGTCCGCCCCCTTGGCCAGTTCGGCATCCGACAGCGGTTGCGCCGGACGCTGCGGGAACTCCTTGCGAGCCCGCTTGCCCCACGGGGCACCGTCGGAACGAACCACCTGGCCGGTCTCCAGCACCTGCTTGAGCCGCCGCAGGTCGTCGTCGAGCTGTTGGTGTGGTTCCTCGCCGAAGTACCTGGCGACCGCCTTGCCGATCGCGCCGCCCGGGATGTCGTACGACAAAACGACGTGCACCTCGGTGCTCACACCGTCCGGGGCGGGGACGAAGCGGACCGTACCGGCGTTCGGCACATCCGCGTTCCCGGTCGACCGCCACGCGATCTTCTCGCCGGGTGCCTCGTCAACGATCTCCGCGTCCCACTCGACGTTCTTGCCGAACGGAGCGCTGGCGGACCAGTGGCTCGTGCGATCACCGGTGGTGCGGATCTCCTCAAGGTGGGCCATGAACGTCGGGAGGTTGCCCAGGTCGCGCCAGAACGCGTAGACCTTGGGTGGGGTTTTGCGGATGGTTGTCGTGGCCGTCAGCTCCATGGATCCTCCTTCGCGTAAGCCTTGTACCGCCCCGCTCCTTTTCGCCCGGGTGGCTTGCACGGCGGTCAGCAGGTCCACCACCGTGATCCCGACGACGGCGCCAGTGACACCGACGAGACGACGACGGCGACGCCCGCCACGGCGGGCGATGGCCACCCCGAGAGAGGCCAGGTCCATCGCGTCGCCCAGGACCCGGGTCCACGCCCAGATGCTCTTCCGCCGGCTCGTCAGAAGCCCGGCCGCATGTACCAACTCCCGCGCCCCGACCAGCGGCACCACCGTCCGTGACGTCGGGGAGTCGTCCACTCCGCTGATCCGCCGTACCGTGTCCGGTGCCGCCAGCTGCGCCACGCCCAGACCGAGACTCATCCAGCCGAGCCCGCGCCCGCGCCGCTGAACCTCGTCCTGCCTGGCCTTCACTGCATCTCGGGTTGCTAGTTGAGTCACGGGTAGCCTCCGCATCCGGTCGCACCGGCCGCGCATTCCGGTTCACGACGGTCCGGGCCGCGACCCCTAGGCGCCCGGATACCCCTCGGAAACCACCTCAACCCGCCCATCGGCCGCAGTACGCAGGCGATCCCTGTCCCGCTGCTCAGCACGGCGTCACGGCACCGGCTGATCGTCGCTTTGCACCGGTTCTAACAGCCGCTGCTCGGCGGGAGCGGCGGCCTTTCGGGCGGCGGGATAAACGCCGCTACGGGCTCAGGACCGGCCTGGTGCTTCCGGCTCTGAGCCCCGCTTGTCAGGCCGTCGCCATCTGGCGGACGTCTTCGCCCTGGGCGAACTCCTCGACCATCTTTGCGCAGAATGCCGGAAGGTCGCTGGGACTGCGGCTGGTGACCAAGCGGTTGTCGACCTGCACCTGTTGGTCCACCCAGTTCCCGCCCGCGTTACGGATGTCTGTGCGCAGGCTGGGGAATGAGGTGAGAGTCCGGCCGTTGACCATGCCGGTCTCGACCAACGACCAGGGGCCGTGGCAGATCGCCGCCACCGGCTTCTGTTGTTGGAAGAACGCCCGGACGAAGTCCATCGCCTGCGGGTTCATCCGGAGCCGGTCGGGGTTGACCGTCCCGCCAGGCAGCAACAGGGCGTCGTAGTCGGCCGCATTGACGTCGTTCACGGTCCGGTCCACCCGATAGCGGTTGGCCGGGTTGATGTCCTGGTTCATCGACTGGATCTCGCCCGATTGCAAGGAGATCAGATGGACCTCGGCTCCCGCCTGCTCCGCGGCGGCTCGGGACTGGGTGTATTCCACGTCCTCCACTCCGTCGGCGGCGAGGCAAGCGATTCGCTTGCCGGTCAGTGGCTGCTGGCTCTGCGCCATCTCGGCGGCCTCCCCTTCGCGGCACCGCCCCGTCGGCGGCGCGTCGCTAGATCGCGGTCGCCTTCCCGGTGTGGGGGACGGGCAAACAGGCCAGCGAAGCCCGCTCGAGGGTGGACAATTTTCCTCACCTGCCCGCTGCACAGCCAGTGCCTGTGCGGAGAAGGCCGCATCGCGCGTGTGCTGGCTGTCGCAGCGGGTATCGCAGACAACCCACTGGTACCCGGAAGGCCGACATGAACCCTGCTGCCGACGCGATCGAGTTGCCGTCCGGCCAGACCATGCCCGTGCTCGGCCAGGGAACCTGGTACCTCGGCGAGCGCCCCGCGAGGCGGCGGGACGAGATGACCGCCCTGCGTACCGGGCTCGACCTGGGCATGACCATGATCGACACTGCGGAGATGTACGGTGACGGCGCTTCCGAGGAACTCGTCGGCGAGGCAGTCGTCGGACGGCGCGCCGACGCCTTTCTGGTCGACAAGGTGCTGCCGTCCAACGCCAGTCGGCGGGGAACCGTGCAGGCCTGCCGCCGCAGCCTGCAACGACTCGGCGTCGACCACATCGACCTCTACCTGCTGCACTGGCGCGGCCCGCATCCACTCGCGGAGACGATCGAGGCGTTCGCCGAACTCGTCGACGCCGGCGACATCGGGCAGTGGGGTGTGAGCAACTTTGATCTTTCGGACATGACGGAGCTGCTCGATGCGGGCGGAGATGCCTGCGCGACGAATCAGATCCTGTACAACCTCACGCGCCGCGGCCCCGAGTACGACCTCCTACCGTGGCTACGCGAGCACCGAATCCCGGTGATGGCGTACTCGCCGATCGAGCAGGGGCGGCTGCTCGGCCACCCCCAGGTCGCGGAGGTCGCCGCCCGGCACGAGGCCACACCCGCTCAGGTCGCGCTGGCCTGGCTGCTGCGACAGGAGGCGGTCGCGGCCATCCCCCGATCGTCCAAGCCAGAACACACGCGGGAGAACGCGGAGGCGCGTGACGTGCAACTCACCGAGGAGGACGTGGCGGCGCTCGACACGGCGTTTCCGCCGCCGGCCGGTCCGCAACCGCTGGAGATGTTGTAGGGCCAACGGCCGTTTCGGCGGGAGCCAGGTAAGTGCCGCAAGGGCGGCAGTATTCGTGCTGGGCGAGCTCCGCGCGGCTACGAGAGGTTCAAACAGAAGTCCGACGGACGCGTACGGGCCGTCTTCCAGCCCACCGGCTGATCGGTACGACTGCCGCCAACTCTCTCTCGCACCGCCCGGTCCATAGTTGGTCAGGCGAGACTTGGGGCATCCCGCTTACCTCCTGCTGTGGGGCTGCCCGTCTTTCTCGTCCCGCCAGCCGTCCGGTTCGGGGTGATAGCCGTAAGCGGCGGCCCGGACGGTTTCCTCGTTCTCCAGCCCGGAGCCGATCGCGCCGCCGACGGTGGCCAGCGAACTGGTGATCCAGGCGAGCGTCAGATAGTCGGTGAGATCGACCGGCCGCTGCAAGACTTGTTCCAGCACGGATGTGTCGATCAGCAGCGCCCCGACGAGCACCGTCCCCACGAACAACACCACGTACGACAGCACCGTGGCCAGAGTGAGGGTGAGGATCGTGCCCAGGTTGAACAGCCGTGCCAGCTCAGCCGGCGTCTCCCGGTCCGGTTTCTCCCACAGGTTGTGCGCGACGATCAGCCAGGCCACCAACGCCGACAGCCCGAGAAGCATGATCACCGCGAGCCGGAACCCGCCGAGGGCATCGCCCATCTGCCAGATGGTGTCCGTGGTGAGCGCGAACGCGGCCGTGCCGAACGCGCCGACCAGCAGCTTGGACAGGCCCAGCAGGGCTCGCCCCGGGCGGTTGGCTCGGACCATGCCGGTCAACAGCCGCACCCGGCCGATGAACCGCGAGGCGACGTAGCTTCGTTCCCCGGCGTCGGCCTCGCCGACCATCCGGTGGACGGCGGGAACCCTGCTCGCCATCTCGGCCGGTGCCCAGCCGGCCTGCGGCACCCGCTGGTCCGAAGCATCGCTCAGCAGCCGGCTCACCAGATCCGGAACGGCCGCGCGGGCCGCTCGTAGCTGGTTCAGTCCCAGCGCTGGCAGGGACACCACCGCGACTCGCCGCCGAGCGGAGGTCTGCGCGACCAGCGGCACCCGCTCGACATGCAGCGGCAGGTCGGTCAGGCAGACTGCGACGTCCCACTGGTCTTCGGCACGCCGCCGAGCAAGATCGTCGAGCAGTGCCTCAACACCACCGTCGCGGCGCGGCGCCACCTCGCCCCAGCCTTCCCGGACAGTCCACCGCACGTCCGCGTTCACCCGCTCGCGGAGCCCGCCGGCCAGCTCGGCGGTGAGCCGTGCGGCCACCCGCGCCGGGTGATCCGGCGGGGTCGCCACCAGCCCGACGACGATCTGCGGGCGGTGCTTTTCACTGTGGGTCATCGCTGCTCCTCACCGCTGGCCGGGCTCGTCGCCGTCCGTCGTCACCAACGCCGGCTGCGGAGTAGGCCAGGTCATCCCTGAGAAGCGAGTGCTTTCCAGTGCCGACCGTCGGGGTGCAGCAGAAAATCCACGCACTGCCGAGCCATGCCCTTTGTGGCGCTCATATCGTCGCAGACCGTTCCGATCTTTAAGGCCGGTTTGCGTCAGCCCTGAATGGACGTTGCGCGGCCCGGTCGGGACGCCGTAGCGGGTCGCGAAGGCGGTGACGGGCTGATCGTTCAGCAGTTCCCCTTGACCACGGCAACCGTAAGTCGTAGCTTACGTTCGTGGCGACTTACCGAACGCATCCGGGTTGGGAAGCGCTGGGCGATCCCAGCAGGCTCGCCATCGTTCAACGCCTCGCCGAGGGGCCCCGCGCCGTGGGGGAGCTGGCAGACGAGCTGCCGATCAGCCGGCCGGCCGTGTCGCAGCATCTCAAGGTGCTCAAGAGCGCTGGCCTGGTCGTTGACCAGGCCGTGGGGACCCGCCGCGTCTACCGGCTCAGCCCGGTTGGCCTGGCCGCTCTGCGGGACCAGCTCGACACGTTCTGGCGACGGGCGCTGGATGGCTATCAGGACGTCGTTGAAGACACCGAGGAGAGCTCATGACGCAAGCAGCCACGTCGGTGGTCCGCCGACAGATCGTCGTCAACGCACCGATCGAGCAGGCCTTCACCGTGTTCACCGAGCGGTTCGGGGACTTCAAGCCTCGCGAGCACAACCTGCTGCAGGTCCCGATCGCCGAAACCGTGTTCGAGCCCAGGGTCGGCGGGCACATCTACGACCGGGGCGTCGACGGCAGCGAATGCCGGTGGGCGCGCATTCTCGCCTTCGAGCCGCCGACGCGGGTCGTCTTCAGCTGGGATATCGGACCGACCTGGCAGCTCGAAACCGACCCTGGCCTGACCAGCGAGGTCGAGGTCACCTTCGTGGTCGAGACTCCGGACCAGACCAGGGTCGAGCTGGAGCACCGGCATCTCGACCGGCACGGGCCTGGCTGGGAATCGGTTCGGGACGGCGTCGAGGACGAAGCCGGGTGGCCCCTCTACCTCGACCGGTACCACTCCCTCTTCCAGGGATAGGTGACGTACGTGTGCGCGCTCATGCCGCCGACCGGGCGTCACGAGCGGCCAGGGGAAGCGCTCACCACGTGGCTCTAAGCTGTCGACGTGCCGGCGCTGATCGAGATCGTGTCCGTCATCGACGCTGCCCCGGACGTGGTGTTCGACCTGGAACTCGATGTGGACGTGCACGCCGCGTCCCTGCGCGGCAGCCAGGAGACGGCCACCACCAGCACCGGACGTCGTCTCCTCACGCTCGGGGACGAGGTCACCTTCCGCGCCCGCCATCTGGGTCTGCGCTGGTGCATGACCAGCCGGATCACCGTCTATGAACGGCCCCACCGCTTCGTTGACGAGCAGACACGGGGTCCTTTCAGCGCCATCCGTCATGAGCACCACTTCCAGGGCCTCGACGGCGGTGGGACGCGGATGACCGACCGCGTGACGATGAGAGCTCCCTGGGGGCCGCTGGGAGCGGTGGCCGCCCGGGTGCTGGTCGCGCCGTATCTGCGACGCCTGCTGAGGCAGCGGGCAGCGCACATCAGGTCCTTGGCGGAAGCCCACGACCGTCGGGCGTGACGACGCCGGGCGGCGTGTCGTGACCGTCCCGAGAGCCTGTCGATCACGCGGATTCCTCCCGGGCTAGTCTTCGCCGCATGGCTTTGCGACCGGACGAGTTCTACGACCACGCAATCGCCGCCGCGGACAGCGAGCGTCGGCTTCCGTTGGCACGGATGACGGGCTGGGAGATCAGTCCCTTCGAGCCGGACGGGTTGCGCGTAACGCCCCTGCGCCCGCCGGTGCTCCCGGAGCCCCCGCGCCACGGTGAGGACCCGTCGGACTGTGACGCGTGCCGCGACCGGGACAAGGGCATCTGGTGGAACGACCACTGGCGACTGGTCCGGATCTCGGGCGTGGGCGTCCCGCTCGTACTCATGCTGCATCCGCGTGACCACTACGACATGGCGGACCTGCCGGACGAGCTGGCCGCCGAACTGGGGCTGTTGGGCACCCGCATCGTTCGCCACATGCAGGCGCTGCCGCACATCTCGCGGGCTCACCTGTATCGCATCGGCGATGGTGGCGCCCACCTGCACATCTGGTTCTTCGCCCGGCCGGAAGGGCAGGCCCAGTTTTTCGGGTCGTGGCTGCCCGTCTGGGACGACCTGCTGCCGGCGTATCCGGCCGACGTCGCAGAGGCCGACGCTGAGATCGTGGCGGAGGCGCTGCTCGCGTCCCACGGAGGCCACCGGCCGCCCACGGATCGAACAGGGCCCTAGCGGACGCGCTGCCCCAGGCGGAGCCGGCCTGTTTGAACGACATCGGCGTACGTCCCGAAGCAGGCCGCTTGCCCCAGCCCGGCGACCGGGACGCGGTAGTGCCGAGCCAGGGCGCTCAGCACCGAGCGGTCCGCCGGCAGGTCGGCCTGGGGCAGACCGGGAATGACGCACCTCGGGGTGGGCAGGGTAACCCGGAGCACGACGTCGCCCAGACGTAGCTCCTGCCCCGGTTCCGGGTCACCGGGTGCGTCGATGACCAGGTTCGGTCGAAAGCGCGCCGCGGCCACACTGGCGCCTCCGATGCGCTGGCCCAGCAGATCCAGCGCACCGGTGGTCACGATGTGGACGGCGCCGAAATCGACGAACCGGCCGACCCGTTCGGTGCCCGCGATCGTCGTGATGGTGTCCTGGCCGGGCCGGGTGCCGCTCATCCAGTCCGGCACCATGCCGACCTCGTCGGGCAACGTCCGGTGCAGCCGCGCGTCAGGCGGCAGCTCCCGGCTCAGCCGCACCGGGCGGCCCAGGTGCCTGCTCAGTGCGGCATCTGCCGCAGCGCTGCCGGCTCGCAGCGAGGTGCCGTCGACGTCCAGCGTCACCGTCGTTTCCGCGCCGTCGACGTGTGTCGTGGCGGCGACACCGCACAGGCGACCCCATCGTCGTGGATGTTTGGCGCTGCCCACCGTCCCGTCCAGGCGATCGATGCAGGCCCACGCCCGATCGCCGCGCAGACCGGTCGGCTCGACCTCGACCGCCGTGAGTGCTTCGCCTTGAGCGCTCTTGAGCGGGTAGCGCCGGAGCATGACAACCGAACTCATGACGACCATGCTGCCCGATCACCGCTGGCAGGGCAGGGACAGCACGGGTTGTCGTCATACCCGGGAGGACGAGAGCGCTTCCGCGATCATTCGGTGGCCCTGCGCTTCGAATGGTTCGTCGCCTACGCGGTGGGCCCAGACGGCCGTGCCTATCGCCGCGCGGACCCGGTCGCGGTGCCACGCACCCGCATCGCGCGGATCGGGCCCGTACCCGTCGAGGAAGGCCGTTTCGAGGTTCGGGTCGCGGTTGAAGTCCTGGACGGCGAGCCGGGCGAAATCCGTGGACGCGGGACGCATTGCCGCACGGCCGAAGTCGATGATGCCCACGACGTCGTGGCGGACGATCCAGTTTCGTGGCTGCCAGTCCCCATGGGTGGGCACCAGGGTCGCGGGTGGTGTCGCCCAGGTAACGATCTCGGCTCGTAGGCGCTCCGCGGTGGCCGCGGCGATCCGGTGTGGTTGGCGGAGCCACGCCAGTGACTTCTCGTTCTCGCGCCTCTCGTAGTCGTCGTCCACGACGACACTCTGCGCGTGCAGCAGGGCCAGCAACTCGCCCGCCTGCCGATACACGGCGGGGTCGTCGGCGTGCGTGCTGCCCAGCACCAGCTCACCGGGCAGGTACCGGGTGACGAGGACCTTCGCGTCCGCGCTGCCGTGCACCAGGGCAGGCGCGCGTCCCCTGCTGGTCCAGGGGTGCAACCAGTTGAGGTGGGCATGGAGTTCTCGCTGGATGTGGTGGTCGTCAGCGCCGGCGGCTTTGACGATGAATCGTGACCCGGCGTGGGTCATCTCGACGACGGTGGTCGTCGTCAGGCCCCAACTGTGGTCTCTCTCGACTGTCGCGTTCGGCAGCCACCGACCCACCAACGCCCGCTGCTGGGCAGAGAGGTTCCCGAGCGCAGAGGTCACGGCCGAAATGATACGACTGAGCGCGGTGGCCTTCCGGGGGTTACAGTCAGCCGCCATCAATCCCCATGATCGAGGAGAGCCCCATGTCGATCCAGGCATTTCTTTACATCGTCGCCGTCATTCTCATCGTGCTCGCCGCCCTGCCCCTGCCCACCCGGGGCGTCTCGCTCGCGCTTCTGGGTGCGGCGTGCGCCCTGCTCGCCTACGCCTGGCCGGTGATCACCAACTGACGTGAGGGGCGGGTCGTCGTCGCGGCCGGTGGTCGGCAGTCACAAACTGCCGCCTGCCCGCCGTGTGCGGTGTCGCGGCGCGGTGCTGCGCGGCGGAGAGCAAGCCCTCCTCCGGTACGCGCACCAGGACGTTAATGCCTTTGTCGGCCTGCCGGGGCGGTGTCTAGGGTCTGGTGATGCGTTCGCGGCTGCTGGCAGTGACCGTCGAGGCGGACGACCCGGCTCGTGCGGCCCAGTTCTGGTCCGCTCTGCTCGGCCGGGAGGTCGTCGAGGACGCCGTCGGTGCGCTCCTGCCGGGCGAGGACGCCCAGCTTGCTCTTCGGTTCGTTCCGGGCCGCGCTGGTCAGCTCGGCGCGAACCGCATGCACCTGCACCTGACCAGCGCTGATCTCGACGAGCAGCAGCACACGGTGGCGACGGCGTTGAAGCTCGGTGGCCGCCACCTCGACGTTGGGCAACGACCCGAGGAGAGGCACGTCGTCCTGGTCGACCCGGCGGGCTACGCGTTCTGCGTGATCGAGCCGGGCAACGCCTACCTCGCCGGATGCGGCTTCCTCGGTGAGCTCACCTGCGACGGCACCCGGGACGTCGGCCTGTTCTGGAGCAACGTGCTGGGCTGGCCGCTGGTGTGGGACCAGGACGAGGAGACCGCGATCCAGTCACCACGCGGCGGCACCAAGATCGCATGGGCGGGCTCGCCGGTGGCCCCGAGAACCGAGCCGAACCGGCAGCGCTTCGAACTGGTCCCGGCCGCTGGCGACCAGCAGGCGACGGTCGACGAGCTGGTCTCGCTGGGCGCCACCCGACTCGATGTCGCTCAGGACGGCGCAGTCGTGCTGGCAGACCCGGACGGCAACGAGTTCTGCGTCAGGCCGGCGCACCACAGCTCCGCCGCGTCGCCTGCTGCGGCACCTCAATGAGATGGCGTGACGCAGGGGCCTCCCCGCCCTTGCACGGCTGAGCACGAAGGGCTCGACCTTCACACAGCGATCGCCGCGATGGCGGCATGCGGTCGCTGGTCGCCTTCTCTCGGTCGCTCCAGGCGCTCGACCTCCTTGAAGCCGGCCCGGCTGAGTCGCTCGGAGATCTCGTCCAGGGGCCAGCGGTAGGCGGTCACGACCTTGTGGTCGAAGGCGCCGACCTCGTCGGCGACGAACACGCCCAGCACCACCGTCCCGGCCGGGGCGATCGCTCGCCGGAACTCGTTGAGGACGCCGTCCAGCTCCTGCGGTGGCAGATGGATCGTCGAGTACCACGCGAGGATGCCGTCGAGGGAGCCGCTGGCGACGTCGAGGTTATCCAGCGACCCGAGCTGGAACTCGACGTCCGGGTGGGCGGCCCGCGCGTGGGCGAGGAACTCGGGCACCAGGTCGATCCCCGCCGCGTCGACGCCCAGCGAACGCAGGTAACCGGTGAGATGGCCGGGGCCACACCCCAGATCGAGCACCCTGCCCGCCCGAGTCCCCAGATGCCGGCCGATGAACGAGAGGTCGGCCGGATCCACCTGCTCGCGGCTGCCGAACAGCCCGATGTACAGCTCCGAGACGGACGCGTATGCCTGCCGGACCTTGTCCCTGTCCACCCGGGCACTATACGGCCCACCGGAGCGGGTGGGTCCGCCCTGAAGGCCTACGCCCTCGTCGACGACCTGCGCTCTGTGGCCTCGGTGGACAGCAGGGTGGGCCAGTCCTGGCCCGTGGCCCAGTCGGCGAAGCTGTGCCAGCCGACCTCCGGGTAGTCGCGGCGCAGCGCGGCGACGTCAACGTGCAGGCCGACGGTGGTGAAGTACTCGAACATGGCCGCCAGGTCGGCGGACCAGTGTCGGACCCGGTCCAGGGGCACCCGTTGGTGGGTGATCGCCTGGCCGATGGCGGCGGCGAGGATCTCGGCCATCTGGCTGGGTGTGCGCTCGTCGGACGCGATGTCGATGCGCCGGCCGGCGAACTCGCCGGGGCGCTCAAGGACGAGCGCGGCGAACGCGCCGATGTCGACGGTCGGGATGAGGGTGAGCGGTCGATCGGCGGGCATTGGCCACGCGAATGTGCCCGTGCGCAGGCCGTCGAGCGTCCAGCCGCTGGCGTAGTTGTCCATGAAGGCCGCCGGCGCGAGGACCGTCCACGGCACTGCCGAGGCGTGGAGGTGCTGCTCGACGAGGTGCTTGCTGTCGTAGTGCGGGACGCCGGTGCCCTGGTCGGCGTGTGCGGCGGTGGTCAGCACGACGTGGCCGAGGCCAGCGGCCGCCGCGGCGTCGACGAGGGCCCTGCCATGCCGGACCTCGGTGGCGAGGTCGGTGCCGAACGGTGTGGTGACCGCGAACAGCGAGGTGGAACCGGCGAGCGCGGCATCGAGGGAAACGCGATCGTCGAAGTCGGCTTGGCGCACCTCGGCGCCGAGATCGCGGAGGGCTTCGGCGGCCGGTGAGGTGGGGTGGCGGGTGAGCGCGCGTACCCGGTGGCCGGTTCTCAGCAGGGCGCGGGCGGTGGCACCGCCCTGGGCTCCGGTGGCTCCGGTGACGGCAACGGTGAGCATGGTCGCTCCAGAAGGTAGGATAGCTGCGTTACACATTAACTGCGCCACGCAGCAGACTAGGTCGGATTGCTGCGTCGCGCAACTAGTTGGGATGTGGTGAGGATGGCAACGAACCGCCGCGCCAAGTTGTACGAGGATCTGTCGATGGCGTCCCGCCGCTATCTGGCGTCGTACGTCCTGTTCAACCAGGCCATTGCCGAACACCTCGGGCTACATCCGACCGACGTGCAGTTCCTGAGCCTGCTCACGGCAGCCCCCGCGCCGCTCACGGTGAAGGAGATCGCCGAGATGACCAGCCTGACCACGGGATCGGCCACTCGCCTGGTCGACCGACTCGAACGTGGCGGCTACGTCGAACGCACGCCCGACCAGGCGGACCGGCGCCGGGTGCTGGTCACCTCGGTGCCTGACCGACTCGACCGTGTCACCGCGGTCTGGGACGACCTTGGTGAGTCCTGGCAGGCACTGCTCGACGATCACACCGACGAAGAGCTTGAGGTGATCACCCGTCACATGACGCGCGCGCACGACCTCAGTCACGCCCAGATGCGTAGCCTCCGGTCCAAGCCGAAGGCCGACTGAGGTCGCCGCATGAGGCCTGCCTGGTCGGGCCCGTTTGTCGGACCGGCACGCCGGGCACAGAAAGACCATGACGAATGAACGGGTCAAGTCTGTCGGCGGCTACTTCATGCGATTTCTCGGCGGAGTGGCAGTCATCATCGGCATTCTGGCGGTCTTCTCCAGTCTGGCCCAGGGCAATCTCGTCGGGATCGTCCTCGGCGTCGTCTTCGTTGCCGGTGGGGCATACATGCTCAAGCGCTCAGGCGGGGCCAGCCAGGCGCGCGGCGCGGCACCGACGTCAGGCAGCACCCGCTGAGGCACGACCGGGTCGCCGGTCGTGCCGGCTCCGCAGACCTCACGGAACCGGCACGACCGACCTGATGGTGCACGTGGTCAGCTACGGGTGGACCACTGCTGGTTGCTGCCGCCGTTGCAGGCCCAGAGGATGAGTTTGGTGCCGTTCGCGGTGGCGGCGCCGTTGGCGTCGAGGCAGAGCCCGGACTGGGCGCCGGTGATGGTGCCGTTGGCGTTGAGGTTCCACTGTTGGTTGGTGCCCCCGTGGCAGTCCCAGATGATCGCCTGGGTGCCGTTGGTGGTGCCCTGGCCGGAGGCGTCGAGGCACTTGTTGCCGTACACCTGGAGTTGCCTGGCGGCGGTGTAGGTCCAGCGTTGCGGCGTGCCGCCGGTGCAGTCCCACAGCTGGGTCTGGGTGCCGTTGGTGGTGCTGCCGTTCGGCACGTCGATGCAGCGGCCGGACTGGCCGCCCACGACCTGGACGTTCTGTTGCGGGTTGCCGCCGCCGGCCGGCGCGTAGGCGGCGGCGTTGATGTTGGCCTGCACGGCGTTCTCGGTGGCCGCCGACGGGTAGCCCGAGGTCAGCACGCCCTCGAAGAAGGTGCCTCGGCCGGTGATGCTGTTGTCGCCGCCGATGCCGAGGAGGATGGCACCCTCCTTCTTCATCGGGTGGTAGCCGTTGGGGCGCGGCCCGTCGAAGTAGGTGGTCAGGCTGCCCGACTGCGCGTTGCCGCCCCGGATCGCCCAGTGGTTCGGCTCGCCCTTGACCATGGCCGTGACGAAGCGGTGGTTGATGGACGCGATGTTGTTGTAGCCCGCGTTCACCCCCGAGAACAGCCCCCACTCCAGGTCGGCCATGACCCAGGGGCCGCTGCCCGCGCCGTAGCCCCACTGCTTGTTGGCGCCGAAGTAGACGGTCTCCATGATGGCGCGCTCGTCGGCAAGGTTGTTCGTCTGGGCGTTGCCGTAGTCGAAGCAGCACCACTGGTTGTAGTGCGTGCCGTCGACGACCGCGTAGATCCCCTCGGGCTGGTCGCCGGTCGCGACGCCGTTGGTGTTGTTGTTGCGGTAACCGGTGCCGGGCGCGATGTAGACGCCGTACGCCTTCTGGCCGCCGACGGTGACCGGCGCGGCCTTCGCGTCGGCGAGGTTGTCCCATCCACCGGGGGCGGGGCCGGTGAAGCCGCCGGGCGGCGCCTGGGTGAGACGGTTGTTGCGACCGGACTGGTCGTAGATAACGGTGATGACGCAGCTGGTGTTGGCGCAGAACGAGTCCTGGGTCGCGGCATTCGCGTATCCGCCCTCGCTCAGCAGGCCGATGTCCCGGGTGGTGCTGTCCGACGAGCGTCGGACCTGGTAGAGCGGGCCGTTGTACGCGCCGTACAGCGCCCGGGTGGTGCTGTGCGCGGCAACGCACGGGGTGCCGCCGGTGGCGTAGATGTCGCACGGGCCCGAGACTGCGGCCCGAGCGCTCGGCGCGTCCGAGGCGACGTAGGCGCCAGCGCCGGCGACGAGGACCAACACGGTCCCCGCGGTGGCAATGAGGCGACCCAGCTTTTTCTTCACGTTCATCGGATCCTTTCCGGTGTGCGGTGGGATGCGGCGTGGCGACGATTCTTCATCACACGTAATACCTATGACATTAATGGTTGTCCATGCGATAGCGCCAGGTCGCGAGCCGGGGCCCCGGTTGTCGAGCGTCGGGTGGATATGCTCGTCAGCGCAACCTGGTGCGTCCCGTGTCGGGGCAAGATTCGATTCGAGGGCGGTCTATGAACATCGGGGAGATCGCTCGCCGGGCCGGGGTTTCCCGCAGCACCGTGTCCTACGTGCTGAGCGGAAAACGGACGGTGTCGGAGGCGACCCGGCAACGGATCCAGGCGGTCATCGACGAGCTGGACTATCGGCCGAACGCCAGCGCCCGCGCGTTGAAGGAGGGCCGCACCCGCACCCTCGGGCTGGTGATCCCTCCGGCGAGCCAACGGTTGACCGACATGCAGTTGGGCTTCGTCGCCAGCGTCGTCGAGGCGGCCGCTCGCCACGACCTCGATGTGCTGCTGTCGCCGTCCGGTGGCGACCACGACCGGTCGTTCGAGCGGATCGTCACAGGGCGTCGGGTCGACGGCGTGGTGCTCATGGAGATCCGCCTGGAGGACGAGCGGGTGACTCGGCTGACGAAGGCCGGCCTGCCGTTCGTCACGATCGGGCGGACGGCCGCACCACACGGCATGAGCTGGATCGACATCGACTACGCCGGGTTGATCGCCCGGTGCGTGCACCACCTGGCCGATCTGGGGCACCGGCAGGTGGCCCTCGTGAACCGCTCCGCCGAGCTGGTCGCCGCGGGTTACGGCCCCAGTCATCGGGCGCTGGCCGGGTTCCGGGCGGCTGCCGAGGAGCGGGGCCTGACCGGTGTGGAGGTCTGCTGCGGCGACGACACGGCCTCCGGCGAGGCGTGCGTCGAGCAGCTGCTCGTGACGCACCCGGACGTCACGGCGGTGGCCACCATCAACGAGGCAGCGCTGCCCGGAATGCAGCGCGCGTTGACCGGCGCCGGGTTGTCCGTGCCCGGCGACTTCTCCGTCACCGGCGTCGCGGCCCAGCACTGGGCGGAGGATTTCCGCCCACCGTTGACCGCTGCCGACGTGCCGATGGTCGAGATGGGCGCCGAGGCGGTGTCGCTGCTTCTGGAGAACATCGCCGAGCGCGGGGCCGTGCCACGACACCGTCTGTACAGCCCGCCCATCTCGTTGCGCTCCAGCACCGGCCCGGTCCGGGCCCGCTGAGCCGGCCCTAGCCTCCCGTTGCCCGCCGTTGCTCCTGCGCGGCGGCGAGGATGAGATAGCTGCTGGCGGTCCAGGTGTAGGCGCGGTCGCGCAGCCCGGCCCCGGTCTCGGCGTCGAAGTTCTCCGCGAACCCGGACTTCTCACACAGGGCGAGGAATCGTCGACTGATGTCGTCGGCCATCCGGCTCTGGCCGGCCCGCCGCAGACCGTCCTCGACCAGGACCGTGGAGGGCGCCCAGATCGGCCCGCGCCAGTAGCCGTCGGCGACGTAGTGGGCCGAATCCGTCGGTTCGGTGGCCAGCCCGTGCGTGGTCAGGTGGGTTTCGACGCCCCGCGCCAGCGCTGCCGCGACCGGTGCCGGCAGGTCGGCCCCGAGCGCGATGGGCATCAGGTCGAGCAGGCTGCGGCTGGCCCTCCGTCGCCCGGTGCGAGGGCTGCGGGCGGTGAAGCGTTCGCCGTCCCACAGCTCCCGCAGCAGGCCCGCGCAGATCCGGTCGGCCTCCCGGGACCACGGCTCGGCCGGCTCGCCCAGCTCGGTGGCGAGGTCCGCGAGGCAGCGGAGCTGCGAGACCAGGAAGGCGGCGAGGTCGGCCGTCTGGAGGACCCGGTCGGCGTCGAAGGTGGTCGCGTTGTCCCAGCCGCTGTCATTGCCGTGCTGGTAGTGGGGCAGGTCCTGGCCGGGAGCTCGACGGGCGTCGAGCCAGAACCGGGTCCAGCGGGCAAGCCGGTCGTACGTCTGCGCCAGCGCCGCCCGATCCGGTGGCTGGGGAAGTCGTCGGCGCAGGTGTCGCAGGGCCCAGCCGTGGATGGGGGGCTTGACGAAGTTGTGCAAAACCTCGGAGTGGGTGACCGAGTCGGGCAACGCACCGGCCTCGTCCTGGTGGTCGAAGGGCAGATGGAACTGGTGCCAGGCCAGCTCCGGCTCACCGGCGGCCAGGGCGATCGCGTTGAAGCAGTGGTCCCAGCTCCACACCTTGTCCATCCAGTGCTTGGACATCAGGACCGCCGGTCGGGTGACGAAGCCCGCTGGGGCGACGGTGGCCGACCACAGCACGTACGCGGCCAGTTCGGCGGCAGGGGTCTCCGCGCCGCGCCACGGCGCGATCGCGTCGACGAACGCGGTGAACTCAGCGGTCCGGTCCCGGCACAACTGCTCGAAGGTGACCGATCCGGCGTACGGGCGGCGGGCGGTGGCGTACTCCTCGACCGCGATCTCCCAGGGCTGGTCGCCCGGCAGGTCCAGTGAGCGGTCGGCGGTGCCGAGCGCCTCCGCGCCGTCGGTCCGCGCGAGAGTGCCCGAGAGCACCGTGACCCGGTAGCGGCGACCCGTCTCGTACGAGGTGAACACGTGTGACCCGTCGAGCGGGTCCAGGTACAGGTAGGTGCCGCTGAACGGTGTGAGGGTGCGCGCGGCGGCGGCCACCCGCAGACCGAGCCCTCGGCCCCGGATCCGCAGGGTGTCCGGTCCGTCGTAGACGGCTTCGATCCGACCGGTGCCGTCACGCCAGGTCAGCAGCGCGGGGGTGGCGACGACAGTGGTGCCGGCGACCGTGGGGGACAGGCGCAGCACCGGATGCATCCCGGTCTGGTGGGAGACCAGGTGCAGCTCGTCGGCGTACGTCTTCTCGGCTACCACCGGGGAGATGTTGAACCAGGAACCGCGGTAGCTGAACGGGATGTCCTGGATTGCGAACTCCGGACCGGACGGGGCGACGGTCATGGGTGGCGGGTGCCTTTCTGAGGTGCGGGTGGTCAGTCCTTGACGGCGCCGGCGGTCACGCCCATCGAGACGTACCGCTGGGCCAGGATCAGCAGCGCGGCGGCCGGGATGGAGGCGACGACGGCGGTGGCCATGATGGCGTTCCACTGCTGGTTGTTGTTGCCGATGTAGTGGTAGATGCCGAGGGTGATCGGCTGGTGGTCGCCGCCGCCGGCGAGGGTCGAGGCGAAGATGAAGTCCGACCAGGACCACAGGAACGCGAACAGCGACACCGTGACGATCGAGTTGCGGCTCACCGGCAGCACGACCGACCAGAAGGTCCGCAGCCGGCCAGCGCCGTCGACCACGGCCGCCTGGAGCAGCTCGTCGGGAATTCCGGACATGAAGGCTGTGAAGATCAGTACGCCGAACGGCACCGCGAGTGTCGTGTCGGCCAGGATCAGGCCGGGCAGCGTGTTGAGGATGCCGAGGGTGAGATAGATGGCGTAGAAGCCCATCGCCATGATGATCCCCGGGATCATCTGCGCGATCAGCAGCACGAAGCTCAGCGCCGGGCCGCCGGGCGGTCGGAGCTTCGCCAGCGCGTACCCGGCGGGAGCGGCCAGCGCCACGGTCAGCACCACAGTGCCGAGGCCGACCAGGAAGCTGGTCCCGAGGTACGGCAGTTGCTGGTCGAGCACCGCCCGGTAGCCGTCCAACGTGCCGTTGGTCGGGATCAGGTGCGGGGGACTGGCCCGCATGTCCCGGTCCCGGGTGAACGACACGTTGATCATCCAGTAGACGGGGAAGAGCATCAGCCCGGTCAGCACCAGACCGACACCGGTCTTCCACCAGGCCCGAGGCGATGATGTGGTCATCGTAGGTGCTGCCTTCGCTCGATCCGGATGTAGACGAGCCCGGCGATCAGGGCCATCACGATGAGCAGGTTGCCGACGGCCGCGCCCGGACCGAACTCGGGCAGGAGGTTGCCGAAGCCGAGGCGGTACGACCAGGTCGCGAGCGTGGCCGAGGAGCCGGTCGGCCCGCCTCTGGTCATGATCCAGACGATGTCGAAGACCTTCAGTGTGTAGATCAACCCCAGCAACAGCGTGATCGCGGAGACGGGGCGCAGCAACGGGAAGGTGATCGACCAGAACCGCTGCCATCCTGTCGCGCCGTCCAGCGCCGACGCCTCGTACATCTCGGTGGGGATCGCCTGTAGGCCGCTGTAGAGCACCACCAGGTTGAACGGGATGCCGATCCAGATGTTCGCGATGATCACCGAGGTGAGTGACCAGCCCGGCGAGGTGAGCCAGTTGACCGGGTCGATGCCGACGACACCGAGCGCGGCGTTGACCAGCCCCGAGTCGCTGTTGAGCAGCCACGACCAGGTCGACGCCGACACGATCAGTGGCAGCAGCCACGGTACGAGGATCAGCGCCCGCAGCGTGCGCGACAGCGGGAAGTGCTGGTGGAAGAAGAGGGCCAGGGCCATGCCGATGGTGAACTGGAAGGCGAGCGACGCGGCGGTGAAGACCACTGTGTGCGTCAGCGTCGGCCCGAAGGCCGGGTCGGTCAGCACGGTCCGGTAGTTGTCCAGGCCGGCGAAGGGCGCGCCGCCCTGCACGAACGAGCGGACGGTGTACTCGCGCAGGCTCAGCTCGACGTTGCGGTAGAGCGGGTAGGCGTAGAAGGCCAACAGGTAGATGGTGACGGGTGCCAGGAAGCCCCACGCCGGCCATCGACTGGGCCGGCGGGCACGGGACGGGGGAGGCCCGGGTGGGGCGGCCTTCGCCGCCCCACTCTGGTCTCGTGCGGTGGTGGAGCTCTGTGTCATCGGGGGCATGGTGTCGGTTCGGCGTGCTTACCTGGTCGTGGCGGCGGCCTGCGCGGCGGTCAGCGCCTCGCGTGGCGACTTCCCGCCGCTGAGCGCCGCCTGCACCGCGGTCCACAGCGATTCGGAGATCTTCGGATACTTCGTGCCGAGGTTGTCGCCGGTGCGGCCCTTGGCCGCTCGGACCGCCTCGACCCACACCTTGAGCTTGGGGTCCGCGGTGGCCTGTCGATCCTGGACGGCGGCGACGGGCGCGACGTAGGAGAGCGTGGTGTCGGTGGTGAGGAGGTTGTCGGCGTTGGTCAGGCAGGCGACGAGCTTCTGCGACGTGTCGTACCGACCGGTGTTCTTCTGCACCGGGATGGAGACGAACTCACCGCCGGTGGGCGCGGGGGCCGGGCCACCCGCGCTGGCCGGGATCGCGATGGTGCCGTACGAGAAACCGAGCTTCTCCGCGTTGGCCAGCTGCCAGGTGCCGTTCTCGGCGAACGCGTAATCGCCGGTGGCGAACTCCTGCCAACTCGTGGTCTGGGTGTTGTTGATGACGGAGTTGGGGGCGTGGCCCTGCTTGAGCCAGTCCGTCCAGAGCGTCAGCGCGGACACCGCCTGCGGCGAGTCCAGAGTGGTCAGTTGGGCTCCCGATCCCCAGAACCAGGGCAGGAACTGGAAGCTGCCCTCCTCGGTGCCGATGGCCGAGAACGTGATGCCCTTCTTTCCCTTGGCCTTGACCGTGGTCAGTGCCGCGGTCAGGGACGTCCAGTCCTTGATCGTGGCCGGGTCGACGCCGGCGGCGGTCAGCAGATCCTTGTTGTAATAGAGGGCAAGTGTGTTCGCCCCGATCGGCACTCCGTACGTCCGGCCCTCGCTCTGGCCGGCGCCGAGCAGGTTCTTCTCCATGGCCGAGACGTCCAGCTTGTTGTCGTCGGTGGTGGTGAGGGCGCCGGCCTCGGCCAGTGTCGAGATCACCGGGTTGTCCACGATCAGCACGTCCGGCGAGTTGCCCTGCTGGGCGGCGAGCAGCGCCTTGTTGGTCAGGTCGGTGGTGTCGTAGCCGGTCCGCTCGACCGTCGCCCCGGCGGAGGTGCCGCACTTCTTGAGCAGCGTGACCCAGTCGGAGTCGTCGGCGAACTGCGGGTACGGGTCCCAGACGACGTAGGCGCCGCCTTCGGCGGGGTCGTCGGTGGACGACGAGCAGGCGCTGCCCGCCGCTGCGGCGAGCGCCATCACGACAACGGCGGCCACGCGCCGCCGACGACTGAGTCCTGTCATGTGTTGCCTCACTTCAAGTCGATCGTCAGGTGGGGTGTGCGGGTGACCGTCGCGGGCCGGACCCAGTCCGACCATGAGGCGAACCGATTCGCCGAATCGGTTCGCCCGAAGATAGGTCTGTCCACACCTGCGGGTCAAGGGATCGGCCAGCCCATCGGGGACCTGGGCGGAAACGCCAGCTTCATCGGGTCTTCACTTCATTGACACAGATCAGTCCCCGGTCCTACGATCCGTGCGAATCGATTCGCAAGTGCTGCCTCCGGAGAGCGTCCCCCGCGCCCCACCAAGGAGCCGCCCGTGAAAACCCCGTCCCGCGGCAGGTCAGACCGAGCCCGTGCGCTCGTCGCCCGACTCGTGGTCGGCCTGCTCGCCGCCGCTGCCGCCGTAACCGTCGTCCCGTCCCCGGCCCAGGCAGCGAATGAGTCGATCAGCGTCGACTTCTCCGCGACCAGCGGCACGCCGACCTACCGTGCATCCGGCTGGATCTACGGCATGACCGAGAACGCCAGCGGCCCGGCTGACCACTTCTACCGAGACGTCAAGTTCCAGTACATGCGCGCCGGTGGCGCACAGCTTCCCGGCAGCGGCTGGGTCGGTGGCACCTACGACCGGCGGTGGAACTCCACAGTCGCCCAGGCCCGTCGGACCACGGCCCTCGGTGGGAAGTTCATCATCCTGCCGCACGACCTGTGGGGCGCCGACGGTGCCGGCATCTCCCGCTTCCCCGGCGACAACGGCAACTGGACCGACTACGACAACTTCCTGACCCGCCTCATCAGCGACGTCCGGGCGTCCGGGCTGTCCGTGCAGTGGGACATCTGGAACGAACCCAACATCACCATCTTCTGGAACCGTCCGATCTCGCAGTACCTCGAACTGTGGCGCCGCACCTACCAGCGCATCCGAGCGGAGTTCCCCAGCCAGCTCATCGTCGGGCCGAGCTGTGCCTGCGTGCCGTCGACGACGCACACCTTCTGGAACCAGTACCTGGACTTCGTCCGCTCGACCAACACCGTGCCGGACATCATCAGCTGGCACTCGCTGCCGGGAGACCCGGTCGCCAACGTCGCCGCCGCCAACGCCACCCTCGACCCGCGCGGCATCGCCCACCCGCGGCCGTACCAGATCAACGAGTACGGCGCCCCCGACGAGCAGAACCCGGCCGACGGCGCCTGGTACATCGCGCGCCTGGAGCGGGCCCGGGCGGACGGCCTCCGGGCGAACTGGGCCAGCGGCGGCAGCCTGCACAACGACCTCGGCAACCTGCTGATCCGCAACTCGGCCGGTCAGCACCAGCCCAGGGGCGAGTGGTGGGCCTACCGCTTCTACGCCTCGCAGGCCGGGCAGATCGTCGCGGTGACCCCCAGCCAGTCCTACGACGCGTACGCCACCAGGGCGACCGGCGCGGCGAAGGTGCTGGTCGGTGGTGGTCGTACCACAGGGAACCTGACCGTCAACCTGCAACGCCTGGACACCACCAGCGGCATCGTGCAGAACAACCAGGTCCGGGTCCTCACCCAGCGCATTCCCCACAACGGCGGCGGCGCCGTGCAGGGGCCGGTCACCGTCTCGAACAGCGTGGTCGGCGTCTCCAACAACAACGTCACAGTGACAGTGCCGTACGCCAACCAGACCGACACCTACACGGTCACCCTGCTACCGCCGTCGGACGGCGGCTTCCAGTCGGTGGCGGTGGCCCAGCACTCGCAGCAGTGCCTGGACAACCCCAACCTGAGCACCGCCGACGGCACGGTCCAGCAGCAGTTCTACTGCGAGGGCGGTGATCAGCAGCTCTGGAACTTCCGCCCGGTCGCCGGGGTGGCCAACACCTACACGGTGATCAACCAGCAGAGCGGCAAGTGCCTCGACGTCAGTGGCGTGTCCACCGCCGACGGCGCGGCCGTGCACCAGTGGACCTGCCTGAACGGCACCAACCAGCAGTTCACCCTGCGCAAGGTGACCTACTCGGGCAACGACTCGCACGACTACCAACTCGTCGCCCGGCACAGCGGCAAGTGCGTCGACGTCAGCACGGTTTCCACGGCGGCGCGGGCGCCGGTCCACCAGTGGACCTGCATCGGAGCCGGCCAGGGCAACCCGCTGAACCAGACGTGGCGGGTCCTGGGCCGGTAGGCGTCTCGGGGGAGGTGAGGCGCTGGCTGTCCGCCCACCGGCAGCGCTCACCAGAGACACACATTTATTGACATGAATTCAACAAAGGTCATACGATTCGCTGCGAATCGATTCGCCATCACCGCCGCCGCGACCACCGCCCTGGCGCGTCGACAATCCCCCGCGCCCTCACGACTCCGAGGAGCAACCTCGTGCGAACCCCGTCCCCCGGTGGGCCAGGAAAAGCCCCCGAACTCATCCCGAGGCGCCATCGCGCCCAACGCCTGACTGCCCTGGCCGGCGCGCTGGTCGGCGTTCTCGTCGGCATCGGCGCCACCCCCGGCGCCCCCTCGCCGACCGCCGAGGCAGCCGCTGCGGCACCGCTGGCGGCAGCCATCGAGCCGGGGCAGAGCACCCCGATCATCGGTGCGGCGTCCGGCCGCTGCCTCGAAGTGCCCAACTCCAGCACCACCAACGGCACTCAGACGCAACTGTGGGACTGCAACGGCGCTGCCGGCCAGACCTGGACCTGGACGTCGACCAGGCAACTCCAGGTGTACGGCAACAAGTGCCTGGACGCCTCCGGCCGAGGCACCACCAACGGCACCCAGGCGATCATCTGGGACTGCAACGGCCAGAACAACCAGCAGTGGAACGTCAACAGCAACGGCACCGTCACCGGCGTGCAGTCCGGGCTCTGCCTCGACGCCAACGGCGCCGCCACCGCCAACGGCACCAAAATCATCCTCTGGGCCTGCAACGGCGGCACCAACCAGCAGTGGGCCTCGCCGACGACCCCGCCTCCGACCAACCCGCCGACCGGTTCACGCCCGTGCGACATCTACGCCTCCGGCGGCACCCCGTGCATCGCGGCGCACAGCACGACGCGGGCGCTCTACGAGGCGTACGCCGGCAACCTCTACCAGGTGCGGCGTTCGTCGGACAACACGACCCGCAACATCGGGCTCACGGGTACGGGTGGCACCGCCAACGCGGCGACCCAGGACTCGTTCTGCTCCGGCACGACCTGCGTGATCACTGTCGTCTTCGACCAGTCCGGGCGCGGCAACGACCTCTGGTACCAGGGGTCGAGCGTGGTTCCGGGGTCACCGCAGAGCAGGCCGGCGACCGCGACGTCGGAGTCCCTGACGGTGGGCGGCGCCAAGGCGTACTCGCTCTACATCAACCCCGGCAACAGCTACTGGCGCGACGGCCACCTGACCGGGGTGCCCACCGGCGCGGCTCCCGAGGGCATGTACATGGTGACCAGCGGCACGCACGTCAACAGCGGCTGCTGTTTCGACTACGGCAACAGCGAGACGACGAGGAAGGCCGACGCCGCCGGGGCGATGGACGCCATCAACTTCGGTACGCAGTGCTGGTTCGGCGGCTGCTCGGGCAGTGGCCCCTGGGTGCAGGCCGACCTGGAGTGGGGTCTGTTCCCCGGCGGAAGCAGCTCCTGGAACCCGAACCAGCGCGCCTTCACCAGCAAATTCGTGACCGCGACACTCAAGAACAACGGCGTGAGCCGCTTCGCCATCAAGGGCAGCAACGCCCAGTCCGGCAGCCTCTACACGCTCTGGGACGGCTCGCTCCCGCCGGGATACAGCCCGATGAAGAAGCAGGGCGCGATCATCCTGGGCAGTGGCGGTGACTGCTGCAAGCCCGACGGCGGCGCGAACCTGAGCGCCGGCACCTTCTACGAGGGGGCCATGGTCGCCGGCTATCCGTCCGACGCCACCGAGAACGCCGTGCAGGCCAACGTGGTGACCGCCGGTTACCGCTGACCATGCCGGAACGATCCGTGCGCCGGTCACCACCGAAGTGGTGACCGGCGCACGGCCTCGTCGGGCGTCGGCTGGTGTCAGGAGACCGCGCAGGATGCGCCGTTGAGGGTGACCGCGCTGGGCTTGGCGGTGTTACCAGAGTGCGTGGCCTGGAAGCCGATCGTCACCGACCCGTTGGCGGGGATGCCGGCGTTGTAGGCGACGTTTTTGGCAGTCACCTGCCCGGAGCTCGGGGAGTAGGAGGCGTTCCAACCTGAGGTGATGGTCTGCCCGGAGGGCAGGGTGAAGACCAGGGACCAGCCGTTGACGGCGGTGGTGCCGGTGTTGGTGACGGTGATGTTCTCGGTCAGGCCGGTGTTCCAGGCGTTGATGGCGACTGTCACACCGCAGGCGCCGGGAGCCGGCGGCGGTGTGGTCGGGGGCGGCGTCGTCGGGGGCGGCGTGGTCGGCGGCGGGGTCGTCGGGGGCGGCGTCGTCGGGTTGGTCAGGCCGAAGAACTGGATGGCGGACGCGGCCATGCCGCCGGAGGGCAGGCTGTGCCCGGCGCCCTGGATGCTGTACGCCTCGACCTGGACGGTGCCGCTGGTGTCGGCGTACCTCCGCCGGTTCCAGTTGGCCTGGGGAGTGTCGGTGGAGGTCGGTGTCTGGCTCAACCCGAACACGTTGGTCCACTGCTCGATCGTCTCGGTCAACAACGAGTACGGCACGAGGGTGTCGTTGGTGCCGTGCCACAGCTGCACGGGCGGGCGGGGGCCGGAATAGCCGGGGTACGCCTGGCGCACCGCGTCACCCCACTGCTGCGGGGTCCGGTTCATGGCACCGCCGGTGCACTGACTGCTGGTGGGTGGGAAGTCCGCCGCGTTGGCGAAGCAGTTGTACGGCACCCCCATGAACGCCGCGCCGGCCTTGAACAGGTCGGGATAGAGGGCGAGCATGTGGTTGGTCATCATGCCGCCGGACGAGCTGCCGGTGGCGTAGACGCGGTCCGGGTCGGCGGCGTACTGCTGTTGGACGTGCCGGACCATCGAGACGATCGACACCGGGTCGCTGCCACCGCCGCGGCGCTTGGCAGCGTCCGACCAGACGTCGAAGCAGTTGCCGAAGCCGGCCTGCTGGGTCGCGGACGGGTAGATCACGATGAACCCGTACCGGTCGGCGAGGCTGGCGAACTCGCTGCCGGAATAGAAGCCGGGGCCCGACCCGCCGCAGCCGTGCATGGCCACCACGGTGGCCGGCCTGGCCGGGCGGTTGTCCGGCACGTAGACGTGCATGCGCATCCGGCCCGGGTTGTCGCCGAAGCTGGTGACCTCGGTCAGCGACGCCGCGTACGCGGGTCGGATCGCGGGGACCACCAGGCCGGCAGCCACCAGTGTCATGGCGAGGGCGAGCAGCAGTTTCCTTCTGGTTCTCAACGAACGACTCCTTCGGTTGCCTGTGCAGGCTGGGACTGGCTGCGCGGTCCGCTGGCGGGGACGCCCGACTCCCGCGGGTGATCGCGCGATGCCCGCTGTCTGTGACTCGCCCTGCCCGGCTCCGGACGGCATCGTGTGGCAATTAGTGTTCCCCGAGGACCGACAAGTGTCAATCGAAGCCCCTCTATCGAGGGCGGCCACCGCGGCCCGGCTCGGCGGCGGTCCGTCTACAGTCGTCACACCGTCCCTGAGGAGCACGGAGCGCCTGTGGCAAGCCCGTTCGACATCGACGAGATATATCCGGACGACGGAGACCAGCCACTCCGACTGCCCCGGCGGCAGGTGGGCAACTCACCCCAGGGAGTCGCGGTGACCCTGCTGGCGGACTACACGCTGCGGACCAGGGCTGCCCTCCCGTCCGCCGCCATCGTGGAGCTGCTCGCCGAGACCGGTGTGACCACGGCCGGGGCGCGTACCGCGATCAGCCGGCTGGCCCGTCGTGGCGTCCTGGAGGGCAGTCGGCTGGGGCGGCGCAGTTCCTACCGGCTCAGCCGGGCGGCCGCCGCCAACCTCTCCGCCGGCGGCCACTGGATCATCACCTCCACCACCGCGGCGGCACTGTGGGACGGGTGCTGGACGGTCGTCGCCTTCTCGCTGCCCCAGGGCCTGAGCACGCAGCGACGGGCCCTGCGCGCCCAGCTCCGCTGGCTCGGATACGCGCCGTTGTACGACGGGTTGTGGATCTCGCCCCGCGAACTGACCGCTCCTGCTCGGGCCCAGCTCGACCAGCTCACCCACGGTGCTGTCACGGTGTTTCGCGGACGGCAGGTCGCGCTCTACTCGGCCGGTCACCGTGCCCCGATCGAGGCCTGGGACGTCGAGGCGATCAGTCGCAGCTACGAGGAGTTCCTCCGGCGCTGGACGCCACTGTTGCCCCCGGTGGCGTCCGGGGCGGTCGACGGAGCCGCCGCTGTGCGGGCCCGTACCGAGATCATGGACACCTTCCGCCGTTTTCCCGTCCTCGACCCGCAACTGCCCGTGGAACTCCTTCCGGACGGATGGCTCAGGCGGCCGGCCCGCGAGTTGTTCGCGGCCGTCTACGACGGCCTCGCCGCACCCGCCGAACGACACGTACGGGCGGTCGTCGCCCGTTTCACCGATGCCGCCCAGCCCGGCATCGAGGCGCACACCACCGCCGACATCCTCGCCGGACTGCGGGTCGACGCGGACCCGGCCCAGCCGGCCCCGGGCGGCCCGGCCACCGGTTGCCCGTGAACCGCGAGAAGTCGACGGTCGTCCTCGGCTGACGACTGTGAGCGATAACAGCGTTGCCGTACGGCAGCACCCCGGCGGCGCGGCGCTGCGGCTCGTCCGCCTGGTCGCATGGCGGCTGAGCACGGCTGCTGCGGGCCCGTTGGTACCGGGCGAAACGCGGCGTTCCGGGAGATGGGCGTGAACGGCTCGTTACGTCTTGACGAACGACATGTTATCGCTCACTCTCGATATAGAGGCCGATCGTTGTGGTGGCTCACCGGGCGAGCCGCACGGGTCGTACCTCCGATCGCGACGTCCCCAGGGCATGCGGACGTCACCTCGGGACCCGGCAGGTGCCGGCAGTCCTCTCGGACCGGGCGCGCCGACGCCTGGTGGCCAGGATGGCAGGCTCGGCCATCTGTCCCGAGTGAAGTGGCACATCACCACCACCGATGCAACCACTGAAAAGGAACGACATGAAGCCCATGAGAAAGATGCTGGCGGCGGCGACCCTCGCCGTCGCCCTCACCACCGGTATGACGGTGGCGCTGAATCCCGCAGCCGCCGCTGGCACGACCCTGAAGGCCGCGGCGGCGGAGAAGGGCCGCTATTTCGGTGCGGCCGTCGCGACGGGCAAGCTCTCGACCAGCGCGTACACGACCATCCTGAACCGTGAGTTCAACAGTGTCGTGGCCGAGAACGAGATGAAGTGGGACGCCACCGAGCCGCAGCAGGGCCAGTTCAACTATGGCGGTGGTGATCGGTTGGTCAGTCATGCGCAGGCCAACGGCATGAGCGTGCGGGGTCATGCGCTGTTGTGGTATCAGCAGCAGCCGGGCTGGGCGCAGGGGATGTCGGGTAGCGCGTTGCGGAACGCGGCGATCAACCATGTGACGCAGGTGGCGACGCATTTCCGGGGCAAGATCCACTCGTGGGATGTGGTGAACGAGGCGTTCGCCGACGGTGGTAGTGGTGGGCGTCGTGACTCGAATCTGCAGCGCACCGGTAACGACTGGATCGAGGCGGCGTTCCGGGCGGCGCGGGCGGCGGATCCGGGTGCGAAGTTGTGTTACAACGACTACAACACCGATGGGATCAACGCGAAGTCGACGGGCATCTACAACATGGTGCGGGACTTCAAGTCCCGTGGTGTGCCGATCGACTGTGTGGGTTTCCAGTCGCACCTGGGCACGTCGTTGGCCGGTGACTACCAGGCCAACCTGCAGCGTTTCGCCGATCTCGGTGTGGACGTGCAGATCACCGAGCTGGACGTGATGACCGGCGGCAACCAGGCCAACATCTACGGCTCGGTCACCCGCGCCTGCCTGGCTGTCTCGCGCTGCACCGGCATCACCACCTGGGGCGTACGCGACTGTGACTCGTGGCGGGGTTCGGACAACGCCCTGCTCTTCGACTGCAACGGCAACAAGAAGGCCGCGTACACGGCCGTCCTGGACGCGCTCAACTCCGGCTCGACCCCGCCGACCACGCCTCCGCCGGGCTCCGGGGTGGACACCAGCGCCTGGTACGTCCTGCTGAACCGCAACAGCGGCAAGGCCCTGGACGTGTACGCCAACGCGACCACTGACGGGGCGCGAATCAGCCAGTGGACACGCAACAACGGCGTGAACCAGCAGTGGCAGTTCGTCGACTCGGGCGGCGGCTACTACCGGCTGAAGTCGCGGAACTCCAGCAAGGTGCTCGACGTCTACAACTTCTCCACCGCCGACGGTGCGGCGATCGTGCAGTGGAGCGACGGCAACGGCACCAACCAGCAGTTCCGGCTCGCCCAGTCATCCGATGGCTACGTACGTGTGATCAACCGCAACAGCGGCAAGGCCGTCGAGGTGCAGGGCGCGTCCACCGCCGACGGCGGGAACATCGTCCAGTACGCCGACTGGGGTGGCAGCAACCAGCAGTGGCAGCTGGTCCGCATCGGATAGTGACCGCCGCATCTCGCCCGCACCCATCCCCCCAGACGTGCTGACGCCACCACCAGACGTCGGCACGCACGCCAGGGCACCCGCGTGCGTTCTGCTCGTGGATGACCCCGATCGAAGGAGTGGACCATGAAGGCCATCGGTGAGGCTCGTCCCGCCTCTCCAAGGAGACGTCGCTGGCGGTCAGGCTTGGCCGCAGCGGCGGCCGCGGTCATGGCGGCCAGCACGCTCGTCGCGGTCAACGCGGCCCCCGCCACTGCGGCGACCGTGGACACCAACGCCTGGTACGTCCTGGTCAATCGCAACAGCGGCAAGGCGTTGGACCTGTACGGCTCGGCCACCAACGACGGCGCACGGATCAGCCAGTGGACCCGGAACAACGGCGCGAACCAGCAATGGCAGTTCGTGGACTCCGGGGGAGGCTTCTACCGGCTGAAGTCCCGGCACTCGGGCAAGGTCCTCGACGTCAGCAACTTCTCGACCGCCGACGGCGGAGCGATCGTGCAGTGGTCCGACCTCAACGGGACCAACCAGCAGTTCCGGCTGGCCGACTCCGACGGCGGCCACGTGCGGCTGATCAGCCGGCACAGCGGCAAGGCCGTCGAGGTGCAGGGAGCGTCCACCGCCGACGGTGGCAACATCGTGCAGTACGCCGACTGGGGTGGCGCCAACCAGCAGTGGCAACTCGTCCCCACGGACAGCGGCAACCCGCCGCCGACAGGCGGCAGCGGGTGCGGCAAGGCGCCGACGCTCTCCAGTGGCACGCACACCATCCAGACCAACGGCAAGAGCCGCACCTTCATCCTGCGGGTGCCCGCGAACTACAACAACAGCAACCCGTACCGGCTGATCTTCGCGTTCCACTGGCGAGGCGGCACCATGCAGGAGATCTCCTCCGGCGGCACGAGCGGGACCCCGTGGTCCTACTACGGGCAGCAGGAGCAGTCGAACAACAGCGCGATCCTGGTCGCGCCTCAGGGGTTCGGCAACGGCTGGGGCAACGCCGGCGGTGAGGACATCACCTTCGTCGATGACATGATCACCCGGATCGAGAGCAGCCTCTGCGTCAACCCGAGGCAGCGCTTCGCCCTCGGCTTCAGCTGGGGCGGCGGCATGAGCTACGCCATCGCCTGCGCGCGGCCCACCGTCTTCCGGGCCGTCGCGGTCATCTCCGGCGGGCAGATCAGCGGGTGCAGCGGCGGCACTCAGCCCATCGCGTACTTCGGGTTGCACGGCATCTCGGACAACGTCCTGAGCATCTCCCAGGGGCGGTCGTTGCGGGACACGTTCGTCCGCAACAACGGTTGCACCGCGCAGAACCCGCCCGAGCCGGGCGCGGGCAGCCGCACCCACATCACGACCACCTACTCGGGCTGCCGGTCCGGTTACCCGGTGCAGTGGGCGGCGTACGACAACGGTCACATGCCCGGTCCGGTGGACGGCACCTACGCCGAGAGCGGCATCACGACCTGGACCAAGGGTGAGATCTGGAGGTTCTTCGCGCAGTTCTCCTGATCCCGGTCGCCGGCGAGGCCGGCGCTGACATCGGCGGTGGCGCCTGCTCCGAGATCGCGGGAGCAGGCGCTGCCGCCCTCAGCGTTGGAGCTGCCGCCCTTCAGCGTTGAAGACGTACCGGCTTGCCCGAGCCGCTGCGGCGGACCAGCCAGGCCTCGGTGATGTGGGTGAACATCGCCTGGGCGGCGCCCTCGGAGTCGTGGGCGGCGATGCGCTCGTAGATGCGTCGGTGGCCCTTGTTGGATGCCACGCACAGCGAGCGTTCGGTGCGGCCCATGTAGCGGGCGGTGTTGATGACCTGGCTCTCCAGTGCCCGCACGACGCCGCGGGCGATGCGGTTCCCGGATGCCTGCATGATCGTGTCGTGGAAGGCCCGGTCATGGTCGTGGTACGTGACGTGGTCGTCGACGAGCTCGTCCATCCGGTCCACCATGGCGCGCAGCCGGTCGACGGTCTCGGCGTCGGCGAGGCGGGCGGCGACGTTCGCCATGTCGGACTCCAGCACCCGCCGGGTGACGACGAGGTCGTCGAGAATGGCGAGGCTGTCGTCCTCGGCGATGGTGGCCGCGAGGACGAGCTCGTCGAGCATGTCCCAGTGTGACGGTGGGGTGACCATGGTGCCGGCACCCTGGCGGACCTGCACCAACCCCTTCTCCTGAAGGATCTTGACGGCTTCCCGGACGACGGTCCGGCTCACGGAGAAGGTGTCGCAGAGGACCGGTTCGGGTGGCAGGGACGTCCCGGACGGGTGGACGCCACGCACGATGCGCTGCACGAGTTCGGCGGTGACCGCCCTGGCGAGGTTGGTCGGTCGACGCACCCACTCCGGGGTCCCCGGATTGTTCAGGGCTGTCTCCTGCGCTGGCGTCATGTCCCCCTCCGAATGGCTCGCCGTGGCACGACGTCGACATCAGTCTACGGCCGACTATTGACGTCACACGTCATACGAGTTACTTTCCGATC
The DNA here is from genome assembly GCF_900090275.1 of Micromonospora zamorensis. Lineage (NCBI taxonomy): Bacteria > Bacillati > Actinomycetota > Actinomycetes > Micromonosporales > Micromonosporaceae > Micromonospora > Micromonospora zamorensis. The sequence continues at coordinate 1,230,421 of NZ_LT607755.1, forward strand.
AACAATGGCATGGCGGCCCGTCCGCCGGCCACCCCACGTTCAGAGGTGACAACTGATGAGACAGCGCTCAATGTGGTCGGCCGTCCTCGTTGTGGGACTGGCCTTGGCCGGCTGTGGCAGTGCCAGCGATTCGGGCAAGTCCAGCGGCGGTTCGGACGACAAGTTGGTGGTGTGGGACTGGAAGTCCGGCGAGCCGTTCGCGAAGTCGTACCTGGACAAGGCGAAGGCCGACTTCAAGAAGAAGCACGCCAACGTCACTGTCGAGTTCGTCGCGCAGCCCTTCGACCAGTACTACACGCTGCTCGGTGCGGCCATCCAGTCCGGCAAGGGCCCGGACGTCATGCTGTTCAACGGCGGTGGCCAGATCCGCGACCGGGTGGACGCGCTGGTGCCGCTCGACGACTACGTGGCCGAGGACAAGCAGCGGTTGGCCGGCTGGGAGGCGTTCGCCAAGGACGGCAAGACCTACGCCGCACCGGTGACGCTGCAGGGTTACCCCATCTACTACAACAAGGCGGTCTACCAGAAGGCGAACCTCGACCCGGCGAGCCCGGCCACCACGTGGGACAAGTTCGTCGCCGACTGCGCCGCCATCGCCAAGGCCGGCTCCAAGTGCTTCGCCCTCGGCAACAAGGAGGGCGTCGGCATCCAGTTCTGGCTCTCCAGCATGGGCTCGACCACCCTCACCGCCGCGGAGTACGACGCCTGGATCACCGGCAAGCGCGACTGGAACTCGGCAAACGTCAAGCGGGTCTTCCAACTCTGGAAGGAGACCGGTGAGAAGAAGATGAACAGCGACGGGGCCAACTCGACCGCCATGTTCAACGACTCCTTCGCACTCTTCCAGTCCGGCAAGGCCGCGCACGTCATGGGCCTGATGTCGGACGTGGGGCACTGGCAGGACTTCAACGAGTTCCTCACCCCGGAGAAGCTCGGCGTCATGAAGGCCCCGGTCGTCACCGCCGGCACCACCCCGAGCCTCCCGTACGACGGTGGCATCGGCTACGCGGTCGCCAAGTGGACGAAGGACCCGAAGGTGGCCGCCGACCTGGTGCGCTCCCTGAGTTCGGCCGACGCGCTGAAGGCGTTCTACGCCGACGCCGGCGCGATCGCCGCCGACACCACCATCGACGTGTCGCAGGGCGGGCCGGCGGTCTCCACGATCGTCAACGAGCTGAAGAGTGGCAAGCCCGCGCTGCACGTCGCGCTCTCCTCGAAGACGCTCGACCTGATGGGCCGCCTCTCCCAGCAACTGCTCAGCGGTTCGATCACCGTCGACGAGGTGGTGAAGCAGTTGGCCGCTTCCGACCAGGCGGGCTGACCTCGTGCCAATCGGAAACACGCAACCGTCGGTCCGTCTGGCTCCGGCCGGACGGGCCGGCGGGGCGGCGGGCACCCCCGCCGCGCACCGGGGTGGCGTACGCCCCCGTCCCGACCGGGGCGGGCTGCGCGCGGAACGCTTCGCCCCCTACATCCTGGTCGCCCCAGCCGTCCTGATCATCGTGCTGCTGCGGCTCTACCCGCTGATCCTCGGGGTCAACTTCTCCTTCACCGGCGACGGTGCGCAGAACGGGACGGCCGTCGGTTTCGGCAACTATCGGGAGCTCTTCGCCGACCCGCTGTTCCAGACCGCGCTGAAGAACGTCGGGCTGCTGGTGCTGCTGCTGCCGGTGGCGGTGGCGATCCCCGGTCTGCTCGCGACGTTCATCTACCTGCGGGTGCCCGGTCACCGCTTCTACCGCAGCGTCTACTTCTTTCCCGCGGTGCTCTCACCGGTCATCGTCGGTGCGATCTTCAACCTGCTGCTCGCCTTCGACGGCCCCCTCAACGCCGTCCTCTCCTCGGTCGGTGTCGATCCGATCGACTGGCTCGGTGACCCGGGCATCGCGATGTTCATGGTGGTCGGCGTGCACATCTGGGCCACCTTCGGCATGGCCCTGGTGGTGTTTCTCGCCGGGTTCGCCACGCTGGACCCCGCGCTGCTGGACGCCGCCCGCGTGGACGGGGCGTCGCTGCGCCAGGTGGTCTGGCACGTGATCGTCCCGAGCCTCTCGCGCACCATCCAGTTCGTCTTCGTGACCACGATGATCGGGATGCTGACCTCGATGTTCGGGCTGCTCTACGTCATGACCAGCGGCGGGCCGGAGGGGTCGACGTACCTGCCGGAGTTCTACATCTGGAAGCAGCAGGGCCAGATGAACCGTCCCGCTCTCGCGTCGGCCGCGTCGACGATCCTCTTCATGATCATGCTCGTGGTGGGGCTGTTGCAGATCAAGCTGCTCGAACGATCCGGAAAGGAGGATTGATGTCTCGCCTCCGCCTGGGCTGGTGGCTGATCGCCATCCCCATGTCGTTGCTCGCCCTGGCGACGATCTACCCCCTGCTGTTCACCGCCAACGTCGCGATGAAGACGCGCCGTGACTACATCCTCGACCGGTTCTCCCTGACCGACGCTCTGCGTTGGGAGAACATCAGCACGGCGTGGAACAGCGTCGGGATGGGCCGCTACTTCGTCAACTCGCTGTTCGTGGTGACGGCGTCGGTGCTCCTGCTGCTGCTGCTCGGGTCGATGGCCGGCTTCGCCCTGAGCCAGTTGCGGTTCCGTGGCTCGTCGGCGTTGTTCCTGGGCTGCCTCGCGGGGCTCTTCATCCCGTTCCAGGTGATCATGGTGCCGCTCGCCCGGATCATGGCCGACACCGCGCTCATCGACACGTACCCGGGCCTGATCCTGGTCTACGTGGCCCAGTTCCTGCCCTTCACCGTCTTCCTGATGACGAGCTACTACAAGGGCATCCCGTCGGAGATCGTCGACGCGGCCCGCATCGACGGCAACACCGTGTACGGCGTGTACCGCCGGATCATGCTGCCCCTGGGCACCCCGGCGCTGCTGTCGGTCGGCATCCTCAACGCCCTGTTCTGCTGGAACGACGTCCTCATGGCACTGGTGATGATGCCGTCGGCCGAACACCGGACGCTGATGATCGGGGTGACCTCGCTGCGCGGGCAGTACTCCGACAACATCCCCACCTTCGCCTCCGGGGTGCTGATCGCCGCGATACCCGTCCTGTTGGTCTACCTGTTCCTCCAGCGCCAAATTGCCGACGGTGTAGCCGCCGGTTCCACGAAGGGTTGACATGCGCATCACGGGATATCGGACGCTCACCACGGTCCAGGAATGGAGGCGGCCGGTCGGCGATGCCAACGGCATCTTCGCCGACGGGGTGGTCCCGGTCTCGATCGTCGTCGTCGACACCGACGAGGGCATCTCGGGCGTCGGCCTCGGGCCGCACGTCGAGATCGAGCGGGTCTTCGCCGCCATCGAGGGCGAGGACCCGCGCGCGGTGACGACCCTCTACGACCGCATGTTGCGGCACACGTTCAAGGCGGGCCACGCGGGCCCGGTGTTCGGCACCATCGGCGCTCTCGACACCGCACTCTGGGACATCAAGGCGCAGGCCGCCGGTGAGCCGTTGTGGCGGCTGCTGGGCGGACGTGACCGGCGCGTTCCCGCCTACGCGTCCGGCCTGGACATCGGGCTGACCGACGACGAGCTCGTCTCCGAGTACGAGGTCTACGCCAGCCACGGCCTGCGGGCCGCCAAGCTCAAGGGTGGCCTCGACATCGAGCGCGACCGGCACCGGCTCTGCCTGGTCCGGGACGTCCTGACCGAGGCCGGCCACGGCCGGCGGCCGGGTCTGATGCTCGACGTGAACGAGGCATGGACCCGCAAACAGGCCGTTCGGCACGTCTGCGAACTCGAACGCAGCCTGGACCTCATCTGGATCGAGGAGCCCGTCCGACGCTGGGACGCCGAGGGCAACGCCGCGGTGAGCAGAGGAGTGCGCGCGTCGGTCGCCACCGGGGAAAACCTCACCGGGCTCGAACAGTACCGCCCGCTGATCGCCGCCGGCGCGGTCGACGTCGTCCAGATGGCCGCCGTCTGGGGAGTCACCCACTTCCTGCGGGCGTCCGCCCTGGCACACGCCCACGACCTGCCGGTCAGCCCGATCGGCAACAGCCCGATCGGGCTGCTGCACGCCGCGACCTCGGTGCCGAACCATCTGACCAGCGAGCTGCAGGACCTGCACCGACCGGTCGGGGTCTTCATCGACCTGCACGTCGAGGACGGTGCCTTCGTCCTCGGCGACTCACCCGGGCTGGGTGTCCGGGTCGACGAGGAGCTGATCCGGGCCGCCAACCGCCGCCCGCAGCCCCAGACGGCCGACAGCCCCAACGTCCGGCCGGAGCGCGCCGGCCGTCGGCTGCTGGCCGGGGTCGACGGCATCGTCCCCGGCCGCCAGGTGCCCGTCGTGTCGCTGAACTCGCACAACGACGTGGCACCCACCGCGCGGCACTGAGCTGACCACCACATCAAAGGGAACGTGGGTGCACCGCCACGGCGGTGCACCCATGACCATGCCGGTCGGCACGACCGACGTACCGACCGTCGAGACGGAGGATCGATGAAGGCAGTCGTCTACCGGGGGGCGCGTCACCTCGGAATCGAAGAACGCGAACCGGTGCCACCCGGTCGCGGCCAGGTGCGGATCGAGGTGGCCTACACCGGAATCTGCGGCACGGACCTGCACATCTACCACGGGGACATGGACGCCCGGGTCGGTGACTCCGCGATCATCGGCCACGAGATGTCCGGGCGGATCGCGGCCCTCGGCGAGGACGTCGACGGCTGGAGCGTCGGCCAGGCCGTCACCGTGATGCCGACCCAGCCGTGCGGGCAGTGCGCCGCCTGCGAGCGCGGCAACTCCCACGTCTGCCACGCCATGAACTTCCTCGGTATCGACTCACCGGGCGCCATGCAGTCCTCCTGGAACGTGCCGGTGGAGCTGGTCCTGCCGCTGCCCGAGGAGTTGCCGCTCGACCACGCGGCGCTCGTCGAACCGGTCGCGGTCGCCGTGCACGATGTCCGACGGGGGAACGTGACCGCCGACGACCAGGTGGTCGTGGTCGGCGGTGGGCCGGTAGGTGTCCTCATCGCCACCGTCGCGCAGAGCCGCGGCGCACGGGTGCTCCTCGTCGAGCCGGACCCGTTCCGCCGCGAGGTGGCGGGCGGGATCGGGATCGAGGCCGTCGACCCGGGATCGACAGATGTCGTGGCACTGGTCAACGACCGCACCGACGGCGCGGGCGCCGACATCGCCTTCGAGGTGTCCGGCTCCGCGGCCGGCGTCACCACGGCGGTCGACGTCCTCACCACCCGGGGTCGGCTGGTGATGGTGGCGATCCACCCCAAGCCGCGCGAGGTGAACCTGCACCGGTTCTTCTGGCGCGAGCTGGAACTCCTGGGTGCCCGGCTGTACCAGCGCGACGACATGGTGGAGGCGATCCGGTTGGTCGCCTCGGGCGCGATCCCGGCGCGACAGCTCATCTCCCGCGTCGAACCGGTCCAGGCGGCCGCCGATGCCTTCACGGCCCTGGAAGGTGGCGGCGTCATGAAGGTGTTGCTCGACCTGCGGGAGGGCACCCAGTGACCGCCCTGTTCGACCTGTCCGGACGGACCGCCGTCGTGACCGGGGCGCGGCGCGGTATCGGCCTCGCCATGGCCGAGGCCCTGGCCCTGGCCGGTGCCGACATCGTCGGGGTCTCCGCCCAGCTCGAAGCGACCGGCAGCGAGGTGGAACGCCGGGTGCGGGCCGCAGGCCGCGGGTTCACCGCGCTGCGGGCCGACCTCGGCGACCGCGCGGCCGTGCACCGGCTGGCCCGGGACATCACCGCTCTCGGGCCGATCGACATCCTGGTGAACAACGGCGGCACGATCGCCCGTACTCCGGCCGCGGAGCACCCGGACGAGATGTGGGACCACGTGATCGAGGTGAACCTCAGCAGCCAGTTCGTCCTGAGCCGGGAGATCGGCCGGACGATGGTCGAGCGGGGCCGAGGGAAGATCATCTTCACGGCGTCGCTGCTGAGTTTCCAGGGTGGCATCACGGTCCCCGGCTACGCCGCGTCCAAGTCGGGGGTGGCCGGTCTGACCAAGGCGTTGGCGAACGAGTGGGCGGCCCACGGGGTGAACGTCAACGCCATCGCCCCCGGCTACATCGCTACCGACAACACCCAGGCGCTGCGCGACGACCCCGACCGTGCCCCGGCGATCCTCACCCGGATCCCGGCGGGTCGGTGGGGCCGGGCCGACGACCTCGGTGGCGCCGCGGTCTTCCTGGCGTCGGCGGCATCCGACTACGTCAACGGAATCGTCCTGCCCGTCGACGGCGGCTGGCTGGGCCGATGACGGGCGCAGAGGTGCCCGGACGAGCCGGGATCGTCGACGCGCACCACCACCTCTGGGTCCGCGCACGGCACCCCCAACCGTGGATCGACCCGGTGACCATGGCGGCCATCGACGCCGACTTCGAACCCGCGGGTCTCGCGCCGGTGGCCCGGGCCGCCGGGGTCACCGCGACCGTGGTGGTGCAGTCCATCGCCTCGGAGGCGGAGACGGTGGACCTGCTGGCCGTCGCGGCCGGGGACGCCCTCGTCCGTGGTGTCGTGGGCTGGGTGGACCTGACCGCCGACGACGTCGTCCAGCGCCTCGGACGCCTGCGGGCCGCACCGGGCGGGGAACGCCTCGTCGGCATCCGCCACCTCGTGCAGAGCGAGACCGACCCGGCGTACCTGGACCGCCCGGACGTCCGCCGGGGGATCGCGGCGGTCGGCGCGGCCGGCCTGGTCTTCGACCTGCTGGTCCGCCAACACCAGCTGCCCATGGCCGCACGCCTGGCGCACGACCTGCCGGAGGTGCGCTTCGTGCTCGACCATCTGGGCAAGCCCGCGTTGGGCCGTCCGGAGATGACCGAGTGGACTCGCGGTCTGCGGGCGTTGGCGGCCTCGCCCAACACGACGGCGAAGCTCTCCGGTCTGGTGACGGAGGTGGAGCGGTCGCCGTGGACGACGGAAGATCTCCGACCGGCCGTCGAGGGCGCGCTCGACACGTTCGGACCGGACCGACTGATGTACGGCTCGGACTGGCCGGTCTGCCTGCTCGCCAGCTCGTACCCGCGATGGGTCGAGGCGCTGGCGGAGTTGCTGGGCGACCACGACGAGGCCGACCAGGCGCTGCTCTGGGGGGACACGGCGCGGCGCGTCTATCGGTTGGAGGCGTCGTGAGGGTGCGAGCACTGCCGCGTCGCCCGAAGGTGCGTCTCACCGAGCTGGGCTTCGGTGCGGCCCAGGGTGGCAACCTGTACCGGGCCACGACGGACGAGGAGTTCGCGTCGGCAGTCGACACCGCGTGGGAGGCGGGCGTCCGGTACTACGACACCGCGCCGCACTACGGGCTCGGTCTGTCCGAGCGCCGACTCGGCGCCGCGTTGCGGCACCGCCCGCGCGACGAGTACGTCGTGTCGACGAAGGTTGGGCGACTGCTGGTGCCGTCGCCGCAGGACGCCCACCTGCGGGACTCCGACGGGTTCGATGTCCCCGCGAGCCACCGGCGGGTGTGGGATTTCAGCCGCGACGGCGTCCTTCGCTCGATCGAGGCCAGCCTGGATCGCACCGGGCTGGACCGGATCGACATCGTCTACCTCCACGACCCGGACGACCACTGGGAGTGGGCCGCCAGTGAAGCCGTGCCGGCCCTGGTCGAGCTGCGTGACCAGGGCGTGGTGGGTGCCATCGGCGCTGGCATGAACCAGTCGGAGATGCTGGCCCGGTTCGTGCGGGAAGCCGACGTCGACGTGATGATGTGCGCCGGGCGGTACACCCTGCTGGAGCAGGGCGCGGCCGATGACCTGCTGCCCGCCGCCCAGAGTCGCGGGGTGGGCGTGGTCATCGCGGGTGTCTACAACTCGGGGCTGCTGTCGCGGGACCGGCCGCCGGCTGACGCGGTCTACAACTACCAGCAGGCCCCGGCAGAGTTGATCGAGCGGGCGCGGCGGATCGCGACGGTCTGCGAAACGTACGGCGTCACCCTGCCGCAGGCGGCACTGGCCTTCGTCCGCCGGCATCCGGCGGTGGTGTCAACGGTGGTCGGTGTGCGCAACACCTCCCAGGTCGCCGAGGCGGTGCGACGCTCGGAGGCCGTCGTGGCGGAGGAACTCTGGGACGCGTTGGCGGCGGCGGGGCTGCTCGCCACGGCGCACTAGGGCGACGCTCTCCCTCTCAGCCTGACGACGACGTCCCGGCCGGGACCGGCTCCGCTCATCGGATACCGGTCCCGACCGGGACGTCATTCGCTACGGCGACAGCCGCGGGTCACACCGCGGTGAACCGCCACTGCTGGTTGGCCGCACTGTGGCAGGTCCACTGCAACAGTCGGGCGCCGTCGGTGGTGGCGGCGCCGTTGACGTCCACGCACAGCCCGCTCAGCACGCTGCGCACCGTGTAGACCCCCGAGGTGCCCGTCGCGGTCGCGGTGAACTTCTGCTGGTTGCCGTTGTTGCAGGTGGCCTGCTGGAGGAAGGCACCCGCCGCCGTGGAGCTGCCGACGACCTCGACGCACTTGCCGCTGTGCACGGCCTTCAGGTAGACCGCACCGCTACCGGCGTCGACGGCCTGCCACTTCTGGTTGTTGCCCCCAGTGGCCGCCCACTGGGTGATCTGAGCGCCGTCGGCGGTGGAGACACCGCTGACGTCCATCAGCTTGCCGCTGTGCTGGGCCGTGACCGTCCAGGTCTTGCCCGCCAGGCCACCACCGGTGCCGGGTGTTCCGACGCCGTTGCCGCCGAAGGTGTGCGAGTCCAGATCGAACGAGTTGTTGCTGTTCTTGAACACCATGTAGAGCGTCTGTGTCCCGCTGAGCGCGGAGACGCTCACCGGAGTCGTGGACTGGTAGTTGTCCCAGCCGCCCGTACTGGGCACCGTGGTGGTGGCCAGCAGGGTGCCGGTCGGCGAGCCGGCGCGCAGCTCGATCGAACCGCCACCGGACGGCGACGACACCCGGTAGCTGACCGTCGAGATGCCCGACAGGCTCATCGGGCTGAACGCGATCCAGTCGTTGGTGGAGATGTCACCGACGCGCTTGGTGCTCTCCGCAGCCGCCTGGTCGACGACCCGGATGCCGGACTGGCTGCTGAAGTACTCGGACTGCTTGTGCTTCGGCTGGAGAATCGCCTGCGCGGTGCCGGTGAGCGGTGCCGCGCCCCCCGCGCCACCGTTGTCGGTGTAGCGAGCGTTCAGCACGTAGAACAGGTTGGCGCCGTCCGGGTGACCACCGAGCAGGTCGGTGGAGATGGTGCCCGAGCAGCCCGGGTACTCGGTGGTCTCGTGCGCGTGGTCGTCGTGACCGAGCGCGGGGTTGAGGACCACCTTCGAGCAGTCGACAGTGCCGCCGTCCGGGTCGGTCACGGTGATCTGGTACGACACCTTGTCACCGAAGGTGAGCATGCCGCCGTTGGATGGCGTGGTGATGGTGACCACCGGGGCGCTGTTGCCGACGGTGATCTGGACGTTGGCGAAGCCCGTCTTACCGGTGTTGTCGGTGACCTTCAACTGCGCGGTGTAGTTGCCGTTGGCGGTGTACACCTTCGACGGGTTCGCGGCCGTGGAGCTGGTGCCGTCACCGAACGTCCACTGGTAGCTCAGCGTGTTGCCGGGGTCCGGGTCGGATGTGCCCGCGCTGCTGAACTGGACGGTGAGCGGCGAGGTGCCACTGGTGGGCGTGCCGGTGGCCTTGACGATCGGTGACCGGCCGCCCTGGATGTAGTCGATCCGGTAGAGCCCGGAGTCGCTGTTGCCGCCACCGAAGTTGGTGCCCCACTCCAGCAGGTAGAGCGAGCCGTCCTTGCCGAACTCCATGTCCATCGGCTTGTTGAACCCGCCACCGGGCAGGAACGGGTTGGTGCGGGTCACCGCCGTGGAGGAGTCGAAGTGCACCTCCTTGACGTAGCTGCGCGACCACTCGTAGAAGAAGTGCACCCCGTCGTAGTAGGGCGGGAACTTCGTCGCGGACGGGTTCGACGCGTCGTACCGGTAGACCGGGCCGCCCATCGGCGCGGAGCCTCCGGAGCCCAGCTCCGGGAAGGTCGTCGAGGCGGGGTAGCCGTACCAGAGGTTCGGCATGACGACCGGCTTCAGGCTGGTCAGACCGGTGTTGTTCGGCGAATTGTTGACCGGCGCGGAACAGTTGAACTTCGAGCCGACGACGCCGGTGTCCGGGTTGAACGGCGCGTACGGCTGGTTGTTGCCGTGGCAGAACGGCCAGCCGTAGTTGCCCGGCGTCTTGATCACGTTGAGCTCGACCAGGCCCTCGGGGCCGCGGTTGGTGGTGGGCGGGTTGCGGTCCGGCCCGTAGTCGGCCAGGTAGACCCAGCCGGTGGCCGCGTCGATCGAGAAGCGGAACGGGTTGCGGAAGCCCATCGCGTAGATTTCCGGCTTGGTCTGCGCGGTGCCCTGCGGGTAGAGGTTGCCGGTCGGGATGGTGTAGCTGCCGCTGGCTCCGGGGCGGATGCGCAGCAGCTTGCCGCGCAGGTCGTTGGTGTTGCCGGCGGTCCTGGCGGCGTCGAGGTTGGACTTGCCTGACCGCCAGTCCAGCGGGGCGTAGCCCTGCCAGTTGGGGTCGAGGTTCGGCGGCGTGTCGTCGCCGGTGCCGATGTAGAGGTTGCCGTCGGGACCGAACTCGATGTACCCGCCGGTGTGGCCGGGCTCCGGGAACGTCCGGTCACGGTACGCCGGGATGTCGATGATCGTCACACCGCTGGACATGTTCAACGTGTCGCCGGAGAGCGTGTAGCGGGAGACGCGGTTGACGTCGGTCGTGCTGCTCGCCGGCGAGTGGTACAGGTACACGTACCCGTTGGTGGCGAAGTTGGGGTCCAGCGCCATGCCGGTGAGACCGTCCTCGCCGCCGGTGTAGACGCTCAGCGTGCCGGCGGTGACAGTGCTGTTGGTGGAGGGCTTGAAGATCTTCAGTTGCCCGCCGCGTTGGGCGTAGAGCACCCGCCCGTCGGGGGCCACTGCCATCGCCATCGGGTCGACGGTGTTGTCGTCGAGGGTGCGCTTTTCGAAGTTGCCCCAGACGGTGCCGCCGCAGTCGCCGGCGACGTTGCCGGCGGCCCACCGGACGCCACCGAGGACGTGGTTGCGGAAGTTCGTCTCACTGTAGGAGTCGATCGCGTGGCCCATCGCGGTGGCCCACACCCGCCCACCACCGGCGTTGCGGCACCAGGAGATCGGGTGGTCCGGGCCCATCGCCCGGGACCCCGGGTTGTACGTGCGCTCGTCGGCGGTCACCAGGACGTGCACGTTGCCGCGCGGGTTGGTGTCGAAGTTGTACCACTCCTCGCTGCGGTTCCAGCGATCCGGCAGACCGGCCGTCGACGGGTGCTGCTTGTCGGCGACGATGGCGGTGCCGGGCAGCACGCCGGGGGAGTGTTCGGGCATGTGGGCGCCGCCGTTGATGGTCTGGTCCCACCACGGGTACTCCGACTCGATGCCCATGTCGGTGGCGTTGTGGACGCCGACGATGCCCTTGCCGCTGGCGAGGTAGCCCTCCACCGCCTGGCGCTGCGCCGCCGAGGTCCAGACCATGCCGGAGGTCTGGAACATGATGATGACGTCGAAGGTCGCCAGGTTGCTGGCGGTGAAGACGCTGGAGTCCTCGGTCGCCACCAGCTCGAAGTTGTTCGCCGCCGCCTGCTGCTGGAACATGGCGATTCCGGCGGGGATCGAGTCGTGCCGGTAGCCGGCGGTCTTGGTGAACAGCAGGGCACGGAAGGCCGGGGCCGCCGATGCGGGTGGGGCGAGTCCGAGCGACAGTAACAGGCCGGCGATCACCGCGATGATCAATGTATTGCGACGCATGCCGTCTCCTAGGTTGTGCGGTGGTGGGGTGCGATCACGGGCCCTACGGTGCGTCAGGTTCTGCCTGGACGCCTGGGCGGGCACGAGCGCGCGCTGGGCTGTCCTCGTGCCGTTCGCCGAAACGGCAGTCAGACCGGCAGGACGTCACACAGCGTGATGATGGCCGTGGTTGTCGTCCCGTGGCCCGCGAGGTCAGGATGAGCTAGAGATCGATGGGTGTCAATCAGCGAGGGTAACATCCGATGTCCTGCCCGGTGGACGACGGCCGTGAGTGGCTCCCTGGCTGCGGTGCCACTGTCGATCATGGACCGGCCTGGCAGTCGGCCTAGATCGAGGATTGCGGACCCGCATCCAAACATCTATCTTCATACGTGTGATGTTTCGCCGATGTCAAGAGAATGTTTGCAACGCGCGAACGTAAGCCGCCTCCGTTCCTACGAAAGTTTGATGTCCAGCGCTTCAAAGTCACCGTAGTGTGGCATTGAATGCTGTCGATAACTACTGTCTGTGAGGGCACTCGGGATGTCAGACTCGCGGCCGGTGCCGCTGCTCACCCTTCGGGGTATCGGCAAGTCCTTCCTCGGAGTACGCGTTCTCGGCGAAGTCGACCTCGATGTGGCGCCAGGCGAGGTCCACGCCGTCGTCGGTGAGAACGGCGCAGGGAAGTCGACCCTCATGAAGATCGTCTCGGGCGGATACTCGCCGGACGAGGGCACTGTCGAGTTCGCCGGGGAACCCCGGGTGTTCCGTGGCCCGCGAGACGCGCAACGGGCCGGCGTCGGCATCATCCACCAGGAGTTCAACCTGCTCCCGGAGCGCACCGTCGCCGAGAACGTCTACCTCGGCCACGAGCCGGTCCGCCGCGGGTTGGTCGACCGCCGGGCGATGCTCGACCGCACCACGCGGCTGCTCGCCTCGATCGGGGAGACCACGTTGCCGGCGGACGCCCGGGTGGGGCAGCTCGGCGTCGCGCAGCAGCAGGTCGTCGAGATCGCCAAGGCACTCGCCTTGGACGCGCGGCTGCTCATCATGGACGAGCCGACCGCCTCGCTGGCGGACCACGAGGTCGAGCTGCTCTACGGGTTGGTACGCCGACTCCAGGAGAGGGGCATCGGCCTGCTGTACGTCTCGCACCGGCTCGCCGAGGTCTTCGACCTGTCCAGTCGGATCACCGTCCTGAAGGACGGCCGCCGGGTGACCACAGTGGACACGGCGGACACCACCGCCGACCAGTTGGTGCGGCACATGGTCGGCCGCGAGCTCTCCAGCTACTACCCCGACCGGGCCAGCCCCGACGACCTGGGCCCGGTGCGGGTCACCGTCCGCGATGCGGGAAACCGGAAGCTGCGCGGCGTCAACCTCGAGTTGCGTGCCGGCGAGGTGCTCGGCGTCGGCGGCCTGCAGGGCTCCGGGCGTTCGGCGCTCGCCCGCGCGCTCTTCGGGGTGTCGCCGTTCACGACCGGCGAGGTCACGCTCGACGGCAGGCCGGTGCGGCTGCGCTCGCCACGCACCGCGATGCGGGCCGGCATCGCCTACGTCACCGAGGACCGCAAGGGCGAGGGGATCGTCCCCCGACAGTCGGTCCTCGACAACACGCTGCTCGCCAGCCGGGCCGTGTTCGCGATCCGCTCCGGCCACGCCGCCCGCACCGTCCGCGCCCGCGAGCTGCTCGCCGCCGTGGAGGTTCGTGGCGCCGGCGACGACCAGGAGATCCGCTTTCTGTCCGGGGGCAACCAGCAGAAGGTCGTGCTGGCCCGATGGCTCGCGCTCAACCCGCGGATCCTGCTCTTCGACGAGCCGACCCGGGGCATCGACGTGGGCGCGAAGTCCGCCATCCACGATCTCGTCCGCCGTCTCGCCCGCGACGGCGCGGCCGTGCTGATGATTTCGTCCGACCTACCGGAGCTGCTGGGGATGAGTGACCGGATCGTCGTCCTGCGCGACGGCCGCATCGTGGGCGAGTTGCCCGCCGGCGCGTCCGAGGAGGACGTCGTCGCGTTGGCGGTCGGGACCGCGCGGGAGGCAGCTGCATGAGCGCCCTGTCGCTCCTTCCGGCCCGCCGTCCCGTACCGGGCGTCTTCGTGGCCCTGACCCTCACCCTCGCGATCGGCTGGCTGGTCGTCCTCGTCGACGGCGGTCAGCTGTTCAACCAGTCCACGACGGTGAGTCTGCTGCACGTCGCCGCCGGCCTCGGGCTCGTCGCCGTCGGACAGACCCTGGTCATCCTGGGTGGCTCGCTCGACCTGTCGGTGGCGTACGTGATCAGCCTCAGCACCCTCGTCGCGGCCGAGACGATGAACGGCAGCGACGGCGCGTTGGTGCCGGCGATCGGCCTGGCGCTCGCCGTCAGCGCCGGTGTCGGGCTGCTCAACGGGCTCCTCGTCACCAAGTTCCGGGTCAACGCGTTCATCGCGACCCTCGGTGTCGGGCTGCTACTCAAGGGTTACCTCGACAACGGCTACGACGGCCCGGCCGGCACGACCTCGCCCACGCTCGTGCAGTCTCTCGGCTACCAGCGCGTCGGCCCGGTGCCACTGTCGTTCCTGTTGCTGATCGCCGTGACCGCAGCGGCCTGGTTCGCGCTCTCGCGGACCCGCTTCGGCCATCACCTGGTCGCCGTCGGCGGCGACCCGGAGGTGGCCCGGCTCTCGGGTGTCCGCAACGACCGGATCCTGGTCACCGCCCACGTGCTCTGCTCGATGTGTGCCGGGCTCGCCGGTATCTACCTGGCCAGTCGGCTCGGTTCGGGCGCTCCCCGGGTGGGCACCGAGGGTCTCTACGACCTGGAGTCGATCGCCGCCGTGGTGATCGGCGGGACCGCCCTCGCCGGCGGGCGCGGCGGTGTCATCGGCACCGTCGGTGGGGTGCTGCTGCTCGCCAGCATCGACGCCATCTTCAACCAGCTCGAGGTGGATGCCTTCTTCAAGCAGGTGATCCGGGGCGTCATCATCATCGCCGCGGTCGCCGTCTACGCCCGCAGGGCCATGCGAAAGGCGGCCTGACCGTGCAGACCGTCCAGCCCCGTTCACTGCCGCTGCGTCTGCCGCGGGTGCGCCCCGGTGGTGTCCTGCCGATCCTCGCGATCCTCGCGGTGCTGCTGGTGCTCGTCGGCATCCGGCAGCCCGACTTCCTGTCCCCGCCGTCGCTGATGTCCTTCCTCGGTCGTTCGGCGCCGATCATCCTGCTCGCCGCCGGTCAGTACTTCGTGATCGTCTCCGGTGAGTTCGACCTCTCGGTCGGTTCCCTGGTCACGGCGCAGGTGGTCGTCGCCGCCCGGCTGATCGACGGAGACCCGGCGCGTACCTGGCCGGTGGTGCTGCTCCTGCTCGCCTTCGGAGCACTCGTCGGGCTGGTCAACGGCCTCATCACCACCCGGCTGCGGGTGCCGTCGTTCATCACCACCCTCGGCATGTTCCTGATCCTGGTCGGGGCGGTCTACCTGTGGTCCGACGGTGCACCGAAGGGTGGGCTCTCCGAGGAGTTCCGGCGGTTCGGCCGGCGCGCCTTCGAGGACGTGCCGGTGCTCGGCCGCATGCCGTACGCGCTGCTGGTCCTGTTGGTCCTGGCGGTGGTGGCCGTGCTGCTGATGCGGTCCGACTTCGGCCGGACGCTGGTCGCCGTCGGCGACAATCCGCGCACCGCCGAGTTGAGCGGCGTACGCGTGTGGCGTACCCGGACCATCGCCTTCATCCTCAGCGGGCTCGCGGCGGCCGTGGCGGCGATCCTGCTGGGCGGCTACAGCGGCGTCTCGTTCCAGGCCGGAGCGGGCCTGGAGTTCGGTGCCATCACCGCGGTCGTCCTCGGTGGCGTCGCTCTGGGCGGGGGCCGCGGCGCGGTCGTCGGCGCGATGCTCGGGGCGCTGACCCTCGAACTGCTCTTCGCCCTCATGAATTTCTACGGCGTCTCCGGCGCCCTCAGGTCGGCCGTCCAGGGCGGGATCATCCTGCTCGCCGTGGCGGTCTCCGCAACTCGTTCTTCGTCGAGATAAAGGGGAAACCATAGTGCGACGTTTCATGGCGGCGCTGGCCGCTGTCACCCTGCTGTCCGTCACCGCCTGTTCCACCGACGAGCCGGCCGCCGGCCCCTCGGGCAGTGCCCCCGCCGCCGGTTCGGGCACCGGGGACCAGTCGAAGTTCTTCGTGCAGGCCGATTACGACGCGGAGCTCGCGCTGCTCGACGCCGCCGCCACGGGCCCGGCCGACAAGCCGTGGGAGCAGGTGCTCAACCCGACGATGGTGGACACCGCCAAGTTCAAGAAGAAGGGCCCGCACAAGATCTGCTTCTCCAACGCGGCCCTGAACAACCCGTGGCGTCAGGTCGGGTTCAAGACCATGCAGGCCGAGGTCGATGCACAGAAGAGCCGCATCAAGGAGTTCGTGCACGTCGACGCCGAAGGCAAGGACCAGAAGCAGATCGCGGACATCAACGACCTGCTCGGCAAGGACTGCGACGCGCTCATCGTCTCGCCCAACACCACCGCCACGCTCACCCCGGCCGTCGAGGCGGCCTGCCAGGCGGGGCTGCCGGTCATCGTCTTCGACCGTGGCGTCAACACGAAGTGCCCGGTGACCTTCATCAACCCCATCGGCGGTTACGGGTTCGGTCACGTCGGCGCCGAGTTCGTCAGTCAGAAGATGAAGCCCGGCGGCAAGGTCCTCGCCCTGCGGATCCTGCCTGGTGTCGACGTCCTGGAAACCCGGTGGTCGGCGGCGAAGGTGGCGTTCGACAAGGCGAAGGTCGACGTCGTGGGTGTCGAGTTCACCGACGGTGACCCGGCCAAGACCAAGAAGATCGTGGACGACTACATCCAGCGTTACGGGACGATCGACGGTGTCTGGATGGACGCCGGAGCGGTTGCCGTCGCGGCGGTCGAGGCGTTCCAGGACGCGGGCAAGCCCGTTCCGCCGATGAACGGTGAGGACCAGCTCGACTTCCTGAAGATCTGGAAGGACAAGCAGCTCACCGCCATCGCGCCGACCTACCCGACCTACCAGTGGCGTACGCCGATCATCGCCGCGCTGCGGATCCTCGACGGCGAGCAGGTCTCCAACCCGTGGAAGCTGCCGCAGCCGACCGTCACCCAGGACAACCTGGACCGGTACCTCGATCCGAGCATGCCGCCGCTGCACTACGCGATGTGCGGCTGCACCGACCTGCCCGGTTACCCGCAGCGCTGGAAGTAGGTCCCGGTGTACGCCATCGGTGTCAACCCCTGGGTGTGGGCCTCGCCGGTCGACGACGAGGCCCTGGCCGAGCTGATCCCACGGATCGCCGCGTTCGGCTTCGACGCCGTCGAGCTGCCGATCGAGCAGCCCGGTGACTGGGACCCGGTCCGTACCCGGGAGCTGCTGGCCGCGCACGGCCTCGCCGCCGCCGGGGTCTGCGCGGTCACCCCGCCGGGACGGGACCTGGTGGACGCCGCACCGGCCGTCGTGGAGTCGACAGTGGCGTACCTCATGGGATGCGTGGCGAGCGCCGCGGCCGTCGGCGCCCCGTGCGTCGGCGGCCCGGTGTACGCCTCGGTCGGCCGCACCTGGCGGATGTCGCCAGCGGCTCGCGCGGCCTGCTACAAGGACTTCCGGCAGGCCCTGGCGCCGGTGGCCGAGCGGGCGGGCGAGTGCGGGGTGAGCATCGGCGTCGAGGCGTTGAACCGCTACGAGACGAGCGTCGTCAACACGATCGAGCAGACGGTCGAGCTGATCGACGGCCTACCGCCGAGCGTCGGCATCATGATCGACACGTATCACATGAACATCGAGGAGGCCGACCCCTACGCGGCCCTCGCGGTCGCCGGCCCGCACATCAAGCACGTCCAGGTCAGCGGCACCAACCGGGGCGCTCCCGGTGCCGACCACTTCGACTGGCCCCGTTTCTTCACGGTCCTGCGTGACACCGGCTACCAGGGCGCGATCTGCATCGAGTCGTTCACGGCGGAGAACGAGACCATCGCCACCGCCGCGGCGATCTGGCGCCCGTTGGCCCCCTCACAGGACCGCCTCGCCACGGACGGCCTGCGCTATCTCCGGGAGATCCTCGGCTGACCGGCGCCGCGCGCCAACCCCGCGCTCGTTGAGGCGATCCGCCCACCCCCATCCCTTTGTCATGTCAGGAGCACCGTCCCGTGTCCTCGTCCCTTCCGCCGCTGCGCCGAATGCTGGCCGGCGCCGCCGCGACAGCGTTGACCGCGCTGGTCGTGGTGGCCGCCTCGGCGTCCCCGGCCTCCGCTGCCACCACCACCCTCTACGCGTCGCCCGCTGGCACCGGCACCAGTTGCTCGGCCAGCCAACCGTGCTCGCTGACCGCCGCCCAGGCCGCGGTCCGGGCGAGCAACGCCACGATGTCCGGTGACATCGTCGTGCAGTTGGCCGATGGCGTGTACCGGCTCTCGTCGCCGATGCGCCTGACCGCTGCCGACTCCGGCAACAACGGCTACCAGGTGATCTGGCGGGCGGCGCCGTCCGCCCGTCCGACGATCACCGGTGCCCGGGCCGTCACCGGTTGGTCGCAGGTCGACTCCGGCAGGAACATCTGGCGTGCCAGCGTCGGCGCGGGGCTCGACTCCCGCCAGCTCTACGTCAACGGGGCCGTCGCCACCCGGGCGCGCACCGCCGTGAACCGCTCCGACTTCACCTTCACCACGGCCGGCATGCGGTTCAGCAACAGCGCTCTGAACTATCTCAACAACCTCGGCAACCAGAACCGGGTCGAGGTGGAGAGCGTCGGCTCGTTCACCGACCGGTACTCGCCGGTGCAGAGCATCAGCGGCAACTTCCTCACGATGCAACAGCCCGCGTGGAACAACAACACCTTCGGGTTCGACACCCTCTCCAGCCCGCACCGCGCCGGTCCCTTCTACCTGACCAACGCGTACGAGTTCCTGGACTCACCGGGGGAGTGGTATCTCAACCCGGGCAACGGTCAGCTCAACTACATCCCGCTCGCCGGGCAGAACATGAGCTCCGTCAGCGTGGAGCTGCCGCAACTCCAGTCCCTGGTCAACGTCGGTGGCACCTACGACGCGCCCGCGCACCACATCTCGTTCAGCGGCATCACCTTCACGGGCACCAGTTGGCTCGGCCCCAGCAGCAGCAACGGCTTCGCCGACCAGCAGACCGGCGCGCACATCACCGGCACCTGGGCGCGCCCGTCCGACGCGTTGACCTCCTGCCAGGCCGGCTGCCCCCAGTTCGAGGCCACCCGGCCGAACTGGAACCAGATGCCCGCCGCCGTGCAGGTGTCGGCGGCCAACACCATCACCTTCAGCGACTCGCAGTTCGTCAACCTCGGGCAGACGGCCATCGGCATCGGTAACGACGCCAACGCCCACGCCAGCGGTGTCGGCCTGGGCGCCAGCAACATCACCGTCACCCGATCCGAGATCGCCCGGAACTCCGCCGGCGGCATCGTGGTCGGCGGTGTACGCGCCGACGCGCACCACCCCGGCGACCAGCGGATGGTCAACCGCAACATCACCGTGAGCAACAACCGGGTGCACGATCTCGGCCTGGAGTACCGGGGGGTCGTCTCGATCCTGACCACCTACGTGAACACGTCGCTGATCTCGCACAACGAGGTCTACAACATGCCGTACACCGGTCTGTCGGTCGGCTACGGCTGGGGCGCCAACGACGCCGGCGGTAGCCAGCACTACGCGAACCGGGGCCTGTACAACTACCAGCCGCGCTACACCACGGCGACCACCGCGGCCAACAACCAGGTCATCGGCAACTACGTCCACGACGTGATGCAGCAGATGACCGACGGCGGGTGCATCTACACCCTGTCGGCGAACCCGGGCGGCACCATCAACGAGAACTACTGCCTGCGGACCAACGGCTGGTTCGGGCTCTACTTCGACGAGGGTTCCCGCTACTACACCGCCCGCAACAACGTGTTCTCCTCCACCGGCACCTGGGCCACCGCCAACTACTGGTACGCGGAGAACATGGGCAACTTCACCGTCACCAACAACTGGTCGACGAACAGCTCCACGAACGTGACCAACGGCGATCGCGGCAACGTCGTCAACGGCAACATCACGGTCAGCAACGGCAGTTGGCCGTCGGGCGCGCAGACGGTGATCAACGCTGCTGGCGTGCAGAGCGGCGGCAGCACCAACCCGCAGAACGTGCAGATCGTGGGCGTCCAGTCGGGCCGGTGCGCCGAGATCGGCAACTCCAGCACGACCAACGGCACGCAAGCCCAGATCTGGGACTGCATCAGCTCCGCCACCAACCAGCGGTGGACCCACACCGCCAGTCGACAGCTCATGGTCTACGGCACCAAGTGCCTGGACGCCTCCGGCCAGGGGACCACCAACGGCACCACGGTGGTGATCTGGGACTGCAACGGCCAGGCCAACCAGCAGTGGAACGTCAACGCCAACGGCACGATCACCGGCGTGCAGTCGGGTCTGTGCCTCGACGCGAACGGCGCCGGAACGGCGAACGGTACGAAGTTGATCCTCTGGTCCTGCAACGGCGGCACCAACCAGCAGTGGCAGCTGCGCAGCTGAGACTGCGGCGTGCGTCAACAGGTCCGGGCCGGGGCGACACCGCCCCGCCCGGGCCTGCGCGGTTACGGCTCCTCGACCACGCTCAGCCCGGTCGAGGAGCCGTTCCGTAGGCCCGTGCATGGTCTCGTCGGTCGCCACCCAGATCCGGTGGTCGTCACGGCTAGCGCTGCTGGTGGCGTCGGTGGAGAACAACGACGAGGGCTCCCCGTCGACCACTGCAACAAACCTGCAAGCGCTAACCCTTGCCTTGAGGGAAACCGCTTTCCTACGATTGCGTTACATCGATGTTTCATTCATGAGCCCGGGTGATCGCATTTAGGGCGATGCCAGCAGTGGGTGCCGATTGCGCGACGCCCACTGCGTTCACCAGGGGCAAGGGGATGTCGAGGACAGCCTGGCGATTTACTACCGCCAATTTCTGAGACGCGAGGTTCCGGCCGGTCGCGACGGCCGTCGCGTTGCGTCGGCAAAGACCAGACGAATGCGAAGTGAGGCGAGATGAGACGAGCAGTTTCGGTACGACTACCGGCAGCGCTGGCCACGGCAGCCGTGGGGATCGCGGTCGTGGTTGCCATGCCGACCCCTCAGGCGTCGGCGGCGGTCGGCAGCGCCACCGGCTACGCCACCCAGAACGGCGGGACCACCGGCGGAGCGGGTGGGCAGACGGTGCGGGCCACGACCGGCACGGCGATCCACGCGGCGCTGTGCGGCCGGGCCAGCAGCAGCACCCCGATCACCATCGAGGTCACCGGGACCATCAACCACGGCAACACCACCAAGGTGTCGGGGTCGAGCTGCAACACCGCGGCGGGCGTGATCGAGCTCAAGCAGATCAGCAACGTCACCATCATCGGGGTCGGCAGCGGAGCCGTCTTCGACCAGCTCGGCATCCACATCCGCGACTCCAGCAACATCATCATCCAGAACGTGACCATCCGGAACGTCAAGAAGTCCGGCTCACCCACCTCCAACGGTGGAGACGCCATCGGCATGGAGAGCACGGTCCGCAACGTCTGGGTCGACCACGTCACCCTGGAGGCGTCGGGCGGGGAGTCCGAGGGGTACGACGGCCTCTTCGACATGAAGGACAACACGCAGTACGTGACCCTGTCCTACAGCATCCTGCGCAACTCCGGCCGCGGCGGCCTCGTCGGCTCCAGCGAGAGCGACCTCTCGAACGGCTTCATCACCTATCACCACAACCTGTACGAGAACATCGACTCCCGTACGCCGTTGCTGCGCGGCGGCACGGCCCACATCTACAACAACCACTACGTGAGCCTGCACGAGTCCGGCATCAACTCCCGGGCCGGCGCCAAGGCCAAGGTGGAGAACAACTACTTCCGTGACTCGAAGGACGTCCTCGGCACCTTCTACACCAACGAGCGCGGCTTCTGGCAGGTCAGCGGCAACATCCTCGACAACGTGACCTGGTCTGGCACCGGCAGCGAGAACTACCCAGCCGGCCCCAACCTGACGTCCACCACCACTGTCAGCATCCCGTACCCGTACAGCCTCGACGGCGCGAGCTGCGTGCCGGACATCGTTCGGCAGACGGTGGGCGCCAATACGGGTCTGCGGGTGTCGAACGGCAGTTGCTCACCGCAGACCCCGCCGCCAACCACGCCTCCGCCGACCACGCCCCCACCCACCACACCTCCGCCGACCACACCTCCGCCGACCACGCCTCCGCCCAGTGGGACCAACCTCAGCCTGGGCGCCAGTGCCGACGGCTCCAGCAAGGCCAGCGGAACGAGCTACGGCAACGTGCGCGACGGCAACATCAGCAGCTACTGGTCACCGGCCGGCTCGACCGGCTCCATCTCGATCAAGTGGGGCTCGGCCACCCGGGTTTCCCGAGTGATCATTCGTGAGCCGTCGGGAACCCAGGGCTCCATCGGGTCCTGGCAGCTGGTCAACCACGACACCGGGGCCGTCCTGGCCTCGGGCAGCGGGGCCGGCCCCATCAGCTTCTCCGCTACGTCGTTGAGCAAGATCACCTTCAAGATCAACAGCTCCAGCGGTACGCCCCGGGTCGGCGAGTTCGAGACGTACGCCAGCTAGGGCGGTTTCCGATCGCGGGCGCTGCCGCGCTCTGGACTCAGGAGCGCGGCAGCATGCCCACGAGCGACGTGATGATCGCGACCCGCAGGGCTGTCCGCAGGTCGACCTGGTGGACCGCGAGCGCCGGCTCGGACTCGTAGACGGCGAGCAGGCTCGGCGGTGGCGAGGTGTAGGCGGACAGTGCGCCACCCACGAGCAGGGCGTTCAGGCAGAACAGCTCGGCGCGGTCGCCGACCTCGGGCAGGTGCCGCCGGACCAGGTCGGCCATCACCGCGAGGTTGCCCAGCGAGGCCCGCTTGTGTCGGCGGACCACCTCGACCGACACGTTGTGCTCAAGCACCCCACCCTGCGCGCCATAGAGATCACAGAGCACGGTCTGGGCGGCGAGCGACCGACTGAGCACGTCGGCCACCTGCTCCGCCCGTTCCAACGCGGGCCGGCCCAGGTCGACGCCGTGGGCCAGCTCCTGGTCAAGCTCGGCCAGCCAGGTCGTCGTCCGGTCGTCCATCAGGTCGAGCAGCACCGCCTCGCGGGACTCGAAATAGCGCAGCACCGCCGTCTTGGCCAGGCCGACCCGCCGGCTCAGCTCGTTCAGGGTCACCTCGGCTACCGGCATCTCGTCGAGCATCGCCGAAGTGGTCTCCAGGATCGCTCGGCGCCGGATCTCACGCTGCTCCTCGCTGCGCGCCCGCTGGAACGTCATGACGTCAACCCTAGCTTAGGTACCGGCGGTTCCTTGACATCGTACTGGCGGTACATTACCGTTCGAGCATAAGTTACCGGCGGTACATTGGGGAGCCCGAAATGAAGTGGACCGAGCAGCAGATTCCGCGCCAGGACGGCCGGGTGGCCGTGGTCACCGGCGCCAACACCGGACTCGGCTTCGAGACCGCCCGGCGGCTCGCCGAGCGCGGGGCGTCAGTCGTCCTGGCCGTGCGCGACACCGGGAAGGGCAAGCTGGCCGCTGCCCGGATGAACGGCGACGTCTCCGTACGGGAGCTGGATCTGACCTCGCTGGAGTCGGTGCGCGCCGCCGCGGACGGTCTGCGCGCCGCCCACCCGAGGATCGACCTGCTCATCAACAACGCCGGCGTGATGTACACCCCGAAGCAGACCACCCGCGACGGCTTCGAGATGCAGTTCGGCACCAACCACCTGGGCCACTTCGCCCTCACCGGCCTGCTGCTCGACCTGCTGCTGCCCGTGCCCGGCTCCCGGGTGGTCACGGTCAGCAGCACCGGCCACCGCATCCGCGCGGCCATCCACTTCGACGACCTGCAGTGGGAACGGTCCTACGGCCGGGCTGCCGCCTACGGCCAGTCGAAGCTCGCCAACCTGATGTTCACCTACGAGTTGCAGCGTCGGCTCGCCGCACACGGCACCACCGTCGCGGTGGCCGCACACCCCGGCGTCTCCAACACCGAACTGGCCCGCAACACCCCGTCGGTCGTTCGCCGGCCGGTCACCTGGCTCGCCCCGGTGATCACGCAGCCCGCGACGGCGGGCGCGCTGCCCACCCTGCGGGCCGCCACCGACCCGTCCGTCCTCGGCGGGCAGTACTACGGCCCCGACGGCCTGGGCGAGGTGCGCGGCCACCCGAGGCTGGTCACGTCCAGCCCCGAGTCCTACGACGTGACAGTGCAGCAACGCCTCTGGGCCGTCTCGGAAGACCTCACCGGCGTGCGGTTCCCGGTGGGCCAGGCAGTCGTCGCGGCGTGACCGTGCCACGGGCACCCGTCACGAGGGCGTGGCCGGCAGGGTGTCCATGAAGGAACTGACCGAGAATACGGCCCGGCCCGGTCCGGCCGGGCCGTAGCCGGGTGGGCTGGACAGGCCGTTGGCGTCCATCGTCGCCCGGTAGACCTCCAGCAGGCGGACGTGATATTCGAGCGGTGCACCCTCGGGGTTGGCTCGGCCGAGCGGCGTGGTGGGCTCCGGGCACCAGGTGGTGAACCTCGGCGTGATCCCACGCGACATGAAGTATTCGAGCCCCGTGGCGGTGGAGTCGATCGCCTCGCTCACGCTCGCGAAGCCGTGCGGAGCCGCCATCTCGATGCCCGCCACGAAGTTCGGGATCACGTTGCCCGCGCCGAAGACCTCGGCGGAGTCGAGGATGCGGCGGTGCCACTCCTCCCGGCCGACGTAGCGCTCCTTGCCCGGGCAGTACAACTCGAACAGCCGCTTGTCCCACACCTCGTAGTTGGGGTGGTAGATGCGAATCCCGTAGTCGTGGAAACGCTGCACGTCGGCTCGGGGCAGCGCCTGGGCGACGACCTTGCCGATCCACCGCCCGGGAAACCGTTCCTCGATCGCCTGCGCGTACCGGCCGTAGAAGTCCGCCTCAGCCAGCCCGTCGACCTGCGAGGTGATGCTCCCGCCGGTCAGCGTGTACGCCTGCGAGGCGCGGTCGGTGTCGTACCGGTCGATGATCTCCAGGGCCTCCAGCACCTCGTCCACGGGCTTGACACCGGTGTAGGGCCGACCCGCCTGCTTGTGCTGGCGCCAGTTGTGGTTGATGTCGCAGTACTGGCACTCCTCCTTGGCACCGAAGTACTGGCAGACCCGGAACGCGGTCAGGTAGATGAGATAGCCCCACTGGATCGTCGGGGCGACCTCCATCACCGACTTGCCGTTGGCGAGCGTGTGGCGGTAGTAGGCCGGCATGGGCGGCAGCCCGACATCGGCGATCGGCCGTCCGTCCAGGAACAGCCGCAGTCGACCGTCGCCGTCGGTCCCGACCCGGTACGGCGAGCTCGGGTTGATGCGGACCGACACGACGGTACGACGTAGCTCGTACGGACCCCCGGTGAGCACGATCTCCTCGGGCGGCCGACGCAGCGCGGCCGTCCCCAACTCCGGCAGCGTCCGATGATCGAAGGAGAAGATGAAGTACGACTTCGGCTTGACCGTCCCGCTCTCGTTGTCGGTCAGCGCCGCGTCGTCGAAGGCGAGCCCGCCGCGCAGCAGATCCTCCTTGAGGACCGCCTCTCGTGGCACCTGCGGAAAGCGGCTCATCAGCTCTTCGACGAGGTCGGTGCGCGACGTCATGCGGTCCTCCTGAAAGGCGGTACGCCGGACCGGGTGGCCTGCGCCACCCGGTTCCGGTCGGTCAGCTCTGCTTGGTCTCCCAGAAGATCTTCGAGATCTCCTCGATCTTCCCGAGGAGCCGGTCCGCGACCGCCGGGTCAGCGGCGCCCTTCGCGCCACCGGCGCCGGCCAGCTTGGTGGCCTCGTTGAAGAGGCTGTGCAGCTCGGGGTACTTCTCGAAGTGCGGCGCCTTGAAGTAGTCGGTCCACAGGACCCAGAGGTGGTGCTTGACCAGCTCGGCCCGCTGTTCCTTGATGAGCAGCGATCGGGTGCGGAACTCCGGGTCGTCGCTGGCCTGGTACTTCTCGGAGATCGCCTTGATCGACTCGGCCTCGATGCGGGCCTGCGCCGGGTCGTAGACGCCGCAGGGCAGGTCGCAGTGTGCGCTCGCGACGGTGCGCGGGCGCAGAAGGCGTGGCAGGTACATCAGATTTCCTCCGATGGCAGTGCTGGGGTGACGGACGTCCGGCGAAACAGCTCGTCCGCCTTCCGGCCGTCAACGTGATCCACCACGTGACGCTAGAACCTGAACCACGGTTCATGTCAAGCTGCCGGGCCCGGGCCTCGGCCTTCAGTCCCTTTCGGTGCGCTGTCTGCGGATGAGAGCCAGCAGAGCGGCATGGGTCTGCTCGTCCGCGGCGGCGACGAGGCCTTCGCCGCCGGCGTGCAACGGCCGGCCGTCGATCCCGGTGACCACACAACCGGCCGCCTCGCAGAGGGCGATGCCGGCTGCGAAGTGGACGCTCTGGCGCAGGTCGCGGCCGTCCGTCACGTAGGCGGCGCGGCGGCCGGCAGCCACCCAGGCCACGGCCAGGGTGCTGGAGACCACACGTGGGCGGAACTGTGCGATGAAGCCGTCGTCGGCGAGCATCCGGGCGGCCAGGAACGCGTCCCGGTGAGGAAACGGTGGATCAAGATTGAGGTCGACCAGCGTCGACTCGGCCGACGGCACGAGTCGTTGGTCCGTCCCTGCGCGTCGGACGTACGAGGCGACGCCGTCGGTCCAGAAAACCTCCTCGCTGAACGGGTCCGCCGAGGCGGCCACGGCGAGGTGTGTGCCGGTGCGTAGAGCGACGTTGACCGAGACCAGCATCGTCCGCGCGCTGTAGTTCAGCGTGCCGCACAACGGGTCGACCAGCCAGGTACGTCCGTTTCCGCCGGTGCCCGTGCGTCCGCTCTCCTCGCCCAGCAGGCCGTCGTCCGGACGTGCCGCCCCCAGGACGTCGAGGATGGCCTTCTCCGCCTCGATGTCGGCGGTGGTGGCGAAGTCGGTGCCGACCTTCGCGAAGCGCGTCAGCGAGGATCCGTACTGCGAACGGACCACCGCGGCTCCGGCCTCCGCCGCCTCGATGGCCAGCGCATGGTCTGTGGTGGACATCGGTTACTCCGCCAGTTCGGTGATCGGGGCATGACTGACGACCGCAGTCATGATCATTGGGGCGTCGCCGTCACACTGGTTGACCGAGACCGCGATCCATCGGCCTCCGGTCGCCGTGGGCCCCCAGACCGTCAGGTCGCCGAAGCAGTCCAGGTCGCCAAGGGCCTGGAACAGTGCCGGCAGGGGTGCGCGGGCCTGGTGCCGAAACAGCGGCACGCGCATGGAGACCTTGCGGTGCGGGCCCCACCGATGGTCCGACTCCCGGACGACGAGAGCCAGGTTCGCCTCGGCGGCATCCTCGGCCTGGTTCCAGTCGGCGCCGTACACGCCCGTGAGGGCTTCGCTCTCCCACAGCGGGATGATCCGAAAACCCGCGCCCCGGGTGCCGGTCCACTCCCCGGTGGCCGGGTCACCCTCGCTGACCGTCGGGCCGCTGGTGGGCAGATCCGCGGCGAGCAACGTCTCGATGTCGGACACCGCCCGAGTGGTGTCGAACACCTCACCGGCCCGGCCCGTCACCGGGCGACCCGTCCCACCGCTGTCGGCCTGTGCCACATCGTTCGCACTGCCTGCCTCCCTCAGCCTCCGAACCACGATCATCGTCCACGGCACCGCCGTCCGGCCAGCGAGGGCCGGACGCCGCCCGTGCCGATGGACGGACGCGGCGGGGCATAGGTCAGGAGACGGCTGCCTTCACCAGCTCGGTGACCTTCTTCTCCACGGCAGGGCTCCACTTCTGCAGCGCGTACGCCACCGGCCACAGGTCTCCGTCGTCGAGGTTGGCCGCGTCCTGGAAGCCCACTGTCGAGTACCGGTAGTTGAACTTGCCGGAGTCCTGGAAGAAAACGACGATCTTGCCGTCCGCGTTCGCGTAGGCGGGCATCCCGTACCAGGTCTTGGGCGTCAGGTCCGGGGCGGCGGCGGTCACCGTCACGTGCACGCGCTCGGCGAGCGCGCGATCGTCCGGCTCCATCTGCGCGATCCGGTCGAGGATCGCCTGCAGCCCGTCGGCCTTCTTGGCGCCCTTCTTGCCCTCGGCGCGCAGCTCGGCAGCGCGCTCCTTCATCGCGGCCCGTTCGTCGGCGCTGAAGCCGTCGGAGGTGGTCGTGGAGGTCTTCGCGGACATATCTAGGCTCCCTCTCGTTGGTCAGGTCAGGCGCGCTGCCGGTGACCTGGGAAAAGGCTAGGCCTGGTCGTGCCCGTCGGGCTTCTCGATTCCTGATCGGTTTCGCCGCTCGGACGGACGCGAGCTCGGGACGGCGGGGCGGCAGGCACCGTCAGGGCGTCCGGGCGGTGATTCGGACACATGGGTGGGGGAGAGGCTTCGTGACCTTCAGTGAGAGCGTGCGTTCGGCCTTTCGGCGTGGTGAGACCGACGCTGTGGTGCGGATGAGTGAGGCCGAGATCGAGCGGGCCCAGGCGGCCGGTGACCCGGCGGGTGAGGTGGAGGCCCGCTACAGCCTGGCCCGGGTGGCGATCCGCGGTGGCGACCTGGCGGGCGGCGAAGCGCGGGCCCGGGAAGCTCTGGAGGTGGCACTGCGCTCCGGCGACCGCAGCCTGGAGGAACGGCCGAGGCACGTGTTGGCCGGCGTGGCGCGCATGTCCGGCGATCTGCTGCGGGCTCGGGACCTGTACCGGGAGAGCATCGCGCTCAACGAGTCGCTGGGCCGGCCGATGATGGTCAACTCCGAGTTCCACAACCTTGCGTTCTGTGAGCTGGGGCTGGGCAATCTCGAAACGGCGAGGGCACTGTTCGCCGAGAACCGCGAGCGGGTGTTCGCCAACGACTGGGCAGACTTCGTGCCGTACGTCTGCGTCGCGGGCGCCGCGCTCGCGACGGCCGAGGGCGATCACGCGCGGGCGGCGCTGATGATCGGTGTCGCGGACGCCGCGTTCACGGCGCTGGGCCAGGTGCCGGACCCGGACGACGCGGCCGACCTCGCCACGATGCGCACCGCCGCGATCGAGGCGCTCGGCCGCGCCGCCTTCGACGCGGAGTACGCGGCGGGTCAGGGCCTCGAACCACGGGCGGCCTTCGCGCGCGACCAGCGCTGAGGGCCGGTGACCGCTTGTCGCCGGTCAGGCGTCGACCGACGTCCGGTACGCCCCAGCGCGCGATGTCTGACGGGCGACGCCACTGTCGACTACGACGCCTCTCGGGCTGCCGCGATGGTCCGTCCGCGCTCCGACTCGGGAAAACGGTCGAGCATGGCGCGTACCTCGTCGGCGCTGACGTTCGCGCCGAACATCTCGCTGCCCGGTTCGAGCCGTACCCCCTCGGCCAGGGGGCCCGCGACGACCGGATCGAAGCCGAGCGCGTCCACAAGGGAGGCGACCGCCGTGACGGCGGTGGTGTCGTCGCCGGCGACCGCGATGGCCTTGCGGCCGGTCGTCCCCGCCGGCCGCGCCTCATCCTCAAGATCGTGGTAGCCCATGTGGTTGAAGGCCTTGACGACGCGCGAGTCGGACAGGAAGGCCTGGACGATCTCGCTCGACGAGGTGTGCGGATCGGTGAGGTCCGCGCGGATACCGTCGATCTCCCACCAGTAGTTCATGGCATCGACGACGAGCTTGCCGCGCAGTGCGTCGACGGGAACGCTGCGGTACTTGCCCAGCGGGAGGGCGAGGATGACGATGTCGGCGTCCGCTGCCGCGTCACCCGCGGTGGTGGCTACCGCCCCCGGCGCGAGCACCTCGACGGTGAGGGCGATCTTCGCGGGGTCGCCGGAGCCGGCGACCAGCACCCGGTAGCCGGCGGCGACGGCGAGACGGGCGAGCACAGTGCCCACCTTGCCGGCCCCGAGGATGCCGAGGGTCACCGGCCGGCTCCGGTCGTTGTCGTTCATGTCGTCCCTCCGGTACCAAGTGCGTGCGCTGGTCAGCTCGTCAGGATGTCGCGGACCATGGGGATCACCTTGGAGCCGTACAGTTCCACGGCGCGCATCCGGGCACTCACCGGTTGCGCTCCGGCCGAGTAGATGAGGTCGAACCGGCCGACGCCGAGGCTGCGGATCGCGCGGGCCATCCGGCGGGCCACGGTCTCCGGGGAGCCGATGTAGAGCGAGCCGTTCTCCACCTCGGAGTCGAACTCCTGGCGGCGGATCGGTGGCCAGCCCCGCAGCGCGCCGATGCGGTTGCGCATCACGCGGTAGTGCGGCCAGTACACCTCCTTGGCCTCCTCGTCGGTGTCGGCGATGAAGCCCGGCGAGTGCATTCCGACCGGGTGCGCCGTCGTGCCGAGTTGATCGGCCGCCCGGCGGTACAGGTCGATGTAGGGCGCGAAGCGCTCGGGCGCGCCACCGATGATGGCGAGCATGAGCGGAAGGCCGTACTGGGCGGTGCGGACGACCGACTGCGGTGAGCCACCGACGCCGACCCAGGTGCTCAGGTGGCCCGACTCCGTCTTGGGGAAGACGTCGGCGTTCTCCAGGGGCGCGCGCAGGGTGCCGCTCCAGGTGACCGGCTTCTCGTCCAGCAACTTCACGAACAGTTCGATCTTCTCCTCGAACAGCGTGTCGTAGTCGCGCAGGTCGTAGCCGAAGAGGGGGAACGACTCCGTGAACGACCCGCGACCGAGGATCACCTCGGCCCGGCCGTGGGACAGCGCGTCGACGGTGGCGAAGCGCTGGAACACCCGGACCGGGTCGTCGGAGCTCAGCACCGTCACGCCGGAGGCCAGCCGGATCCGCGACGTACGGGTGGCGATACCGGCCAGCACCGTCTCCGGCGTCGACACCGAGTACTCCGGCCGGTGGTGCTCGCCCAGGGCGATGACGTCGACGCCGAGCTGGTCGGCGAGCACCGCCTCGTCGACGACCTGCCGGATCGCGGCGGCGTGGGAGACGAGCTTGCCGGAGTCGTCCTCCGGTACGTCGCCGAACGTGTCGAGGCCGAACAACAGATCAGACATGGGTGGGCTCCTTCGCCAGCAGCTCCCGGACCCGCGGCGCGACCTCACTGCCCAGCAGTTCGATGGTGCGCGCGCGTGCCTCGCGGGGCAGGTGCATGATGTCGTACTTCAGGTCGAAGCGGCTCAGTCGCAGGTCGCGGGCGACCGTGGCGATCTTCTGCGCCACCGTCTCGGGTGACCCGACGAAGAGCGCGCCGTGGTCGATTTCGGCCTCGTAGCGCGCGCGGTCGGGTTTGTAGAAGCCGCGTTCCTCGGCCAGCGCGGCCACCACCGGCTGCCAGTGTCGCCACCACGTCTCCACCGCCTCCTCGTCGGTGTCTGCGACAAGGCCGAGAGAGTGCTGCCCGATTGGCTGCGGGGTATGCCCGAACTGTTCGAGCGCCTTGGTGTAGAGCTCGACGTGGCCGGCGAACCGCTGGGGTCGCCCGCCGATGATCGCGAGCATCAGTGGGAGTCCGTGCCGGGCGGCGCGGATCACCGAGTTCGGGCTTCCCCCGACGCCGATCCACGTCGGGATGCCGCCCGGCTGCATCCGTGGGTGCAGGCGCTGCTCGACCAGGGCACTTCGCACGGTGCCGGACCAGGTGACCGGTTCGTCCCGTTGGAGCCGCAGGAAGAGGTCCAGCTTCTCCTCGAACAACCGCTCGTAGTCGGTCAGGTCGTAGCCGAACAGCGGGAACGACTCGGTGGCCGACGCGCGTCCGAGAACCATCTGGGCGCGCCCGTTCGACACCGCGTCGAGGGTCGCGAACTCGTGGTACAGGCGTACCGGGTCGTTCGTGCTGAGCACCGTGACCGAGGTGCCGAGGCGAATCCTCTCGGTGGCCGTCGCGGCCGCCGCGAGCAGGACGGGTGTCGCCGAGTCGTTGTGGCCTTCCCGATAGTGCTCGCCGACGCTGAACACGTCGAGCCCGACCGACTCGGCGAGTCGCGCCTCGTTGACGAGGAGCCGGACGGTCTCGGCGTCGCTCAGGACGCGGCCGCCGTCGGTGGCCACCTCCCCGAACGAGTTGAGCCCCAGCTCGAAGCCTGTTGCTGCCATCGTCTCCTCCTGCCGGTTGACGTGTCAATCATGCTAACTTGGCGATTGACACGTCAATTCCCGGGAGAATGACATGACGGACACCACACCCGGCCGGCGGGGAGGACGCCAGCTCCCGACCGCCGAGGAGCTACGCATCTGGCGGGACTTCATCGAGACGACGGCAGCGCTGAGTTCGCGCCTGGAGTCCCGCCTACAGGGCGACTCCGCGTTGTCGACGGGGGACTACGCCGTGCTGCTCGCTCTCAGCGAGGCGCAGGGCCAGGCGATGCGGTCCTCCGAACTCGCGTCACACATCGGCTGGGAGCGGAGCCGCCTCTCCCACCACCTGGGGCGGATGGAGCGACGGGGCCTGATCCGGCGCCAGGAGTGCGCCACCGTGCCCCGGGGAGCCGAGGTGCTGCTCACCAAGGTCGGAGCCGACGCGTTCGCCGGGGCCGCCTTTCCGCACCTGCGCGCCATCCGTGAACTCTTCGTGGACGCCCTCACGCCGGATCAGATCGTCGCGGCGGGCGAGATCGCCGCGGCGCTGCGAGCGCGCCTCGACGTCGTGGGCAAGGGCTGATCAGCAGGGGACGCTGCGGTCAGCTGGCGAGTTGCGCGAGCGCGCTGCGGCCTTCCGCCAACCATCCGTTCATTCATGACTGCGAGTGATCAGTCAATTGCTAACGGCTATGTCTGGGTGGTCCAATCCTCCAGGAACCCGCCAATCCGCCTGGCCTGGCTGAGACGGCGACGGTGCGCCGCCCCGGGAGGTACGACCATGATCGAGACCGCCGCCGCAGAGCCCCACCGCACCCGGTCAGGCCGCCCCGGCGCCGGGCGCACCGAGTCGGTGTTGCCGGAGCTGCGGGAGATGTGGTGGGAGACGGGGGTGCGGGCGCGAGCCGAGGCCGGTGTCTTCGCCGTCTTCGCCGAGCTGCCCAGGCTCGTACGGACAGCCCTGGGCATCAGCTGGCGCGCCGACCGACTGCGTACCGGCGTGGTGGCCGCGGCGACGGTCGGCGCGGGAGTGATGGCCGCCTTCGGCCTGTTGGCCACGCAGCGGGTGCTGGTGGAGTTGTTCGCCGGCGGGCCGACCGCGGACAAGGTGCGGGCGGCGATGCCCGCCCTGGCCGTGCTGGCGGCGGCGGTCGCGCTGCGCGCCGGGATGGGCATCGCCACGGGGTACGCACAGAACGGTTTGACGCCGCGGGTGAGCCGCGAGGTGGAACGGGGTCTGTTCGAGGTGTCCACCGCGGTACGCCTGGAGGCGTTCGACGCCGACGCGTTCGCCGACGACATGGAGCGCGCCTCCCGGGGCACCGAGTCGACGATCGGGCTGGTGCAGGCGTCGATGAACCTGCTCGCCGGGCTGGCCGGGCTGCTCGCCGTGGCGGCCGCCGTCGTCATCATCCACCCACTGCTGCTGCTGGCACTGCTGGTGGCCACGGTGCCCAACGCGTGGGCGTCGTTGCGGGCCGGGCACCTGCGCTACCAGACGTACACCGCCGGATCCGTGCGCAGACGTCGACTGTGGCTGCTGCACAAGCTGATGGCCGAACGGGCCTCCGCCCCGGAACTGCGCTCGTACGGGCTGCGCGGGTTCCTGCTCGATCAGTACGACCGGGTGATGCAGGTGGAGACCGACATCCAACTCGCCCTGGCCCGTCGGGTCACCACGACCACCACGGTCGGGGCGATGATCGGCGGTCTCGCCACGGGCACCGTCTACGCACTGCTCGGCCTGCTGCTCCTGGACGGGCAGATCCCGCTCGCCGCCGCGGCGACCTGCGTCATCGCGGTGCAGTCCGCGCAGCGGTCCCTGGCCATCGCCACCTTCCAGGTGGACCACGTCTACACCGAGGGCCAGCATTTCGGCGACTACACCGGCTTCATGACGCGCGCCGACGCCTACCTGCCGGACGCGACACGACCCGCCGCCGCCGGTCCGGAACGGTTGCGGGAGTTGACCGTCAGCAGGGTGAGCCTGCGCTACCCGGACCGGGACACCCCCGCCGTGGACGACGTCACGTTGACGATCACCGCCGGCCAGACGGTCGCGCTCGTCGGGGAGAACGGCTCGGGCAAGACGACCCTCGCCGCGATGATCGCCGGCCTCCGGGCCCCCTCCGAGGGCAGCATCGAATGGAACGGCCGACAGTTGTCGGAGTGGAACGTCGCCGGGCTGCGGGCCCGAATCGCTGTGGTGACGCAGGAATACCACAAGTGGCCGTTCACCGCGGCGACGAACATCGCCATCGGCGACGTCGACACCGAGGCCCGGCAGGACCTCATCGAGGCCGCCGCCGCCCGCGCGGTCGCCCACGACATGATCAACGAGCTTCCGCACGGGTACGAGACGCTGCTCGACCGGACCTTCGCGAGAGGTCAGGATCTGTCCGGCGGTCAGTGGCAGCGCATCACCGCGGCCCGCGGGTTCCTGCGCGACGCCGAACTGCTGATCATGGACGAGCCGTCCTCCGCTCTCGACCCTCGAGCCGAGGACGCGCTGTTCCAGGCCATCCGCGACCGTCGAGGCCGGGCCACCACGATCCTCATCACGCACCGGCTCGCGAACGTCCGCCACGCCGACCGGATCTTCGTCCTGCACCACGGCCGGCTGGTCGAGGCCGGCACCCACGACGAGCTGGTCGCCACCGGCGGTCGGTACGCCGAACTGTTCGCCCTCCAGGCCGCCGGCTACGACACCAACCTGACCAGGGAGCCTCAGCTTCCGCACCAGGGCACCGCGACCTCCCACTGAGCAACGACACGGGGAAGAGGGTGCACGAGCGCCGGCCACGTCCGACGGTTCGGGCGTACTCCCGCCTGTGCGCCGGAGGTTAGGCTTCGGCCTATGTCAGGGTCGCGGTGGCGTGGCCGGGCGGCGGACGCGGGCCTGGTGCTCGGCGTCGGGCTGGTGGCCCTCGTCGGCCTGGTGGTGCAGTCGCGCGGCATCGACACCGCAGCCGAGTTGGCGGCGCTGCTGGCGGTGCTGGCCTCCTCCGGTGCGCTGTACGTCCGCCGCCGCCACCCGGTGCCGGTGGGCGTGGTGGCGTTGGTCGCCGTCGGCGCGTACGGGGCGTTGTTGCACAAGACCGGCCCGATCATGTTGGTGTTCGTCGTGGCGCTCTACACCGTTGTCGACGAGGGCCATCTCCGGGTCGCCATCGGGCTCGGCCTCGCCTCGGTGATCGCCTTCGCCGTCGCCGACAGCGGCAACCGTTCCCCGGACACCAGGAACGGTGCGACGCTGCTGCACGCCGGCTGGCTCGTCGCGGTCATCGTCGGGGTGACCCGAAACCGCCGGGCCTACCTCGCCGAGGCGCAGGCCCGGGCGGTTGCCGCCGAGCAGAGGCTGGAGGAGGAGGCCCGGCGACGGGCCACCGAGGAGCGGTTGCGCATCGCCCGCGAGCTGCACGACGTGCTCGGCCACCATCTCTCGCTGATCAATGTGCAGGCCAGTGCCGCGTTGCACCGACCGGACCCCGCCCGGTCCGAGCAGGCGCTCACCGCGATCAAGGAGACCAGCAAGGAGACACTGCGCGAGTTGCGGGCGACGCTGGGCGTGCTGCGGCAGGAGGGTGAGGCGCCGATCGTGCCCGCGCCGGGCCTCAACCGCCTCGACGACCTGATCACCACGGCGGGGCGTTCCGAGCTGGAGATCCGCACCGAGTTCGCGGAGATCCCGGCGCTGCCGCCGGAGGTCGACCTGGCGGTCTACCGGATCGTCCAGGAGGCACTCACCAACGTGGCCCGGCACGCGGGCGCCACCGCCGCCGTGGTCCGCGTCCGGCCCGACCGCGACGACGTGCTGGTGGAAGTGGAGGACGACGGCACCGGCGCACCAGGCGCGCCCGGCAGTGGGATCCTCGGCATGCGCGAACGGGCCCGGGCGCTGGGCGGGTCGCTGACCACGGGCACGCGGCCGGACGGCGGCTTTCGGGTCTGCGCCCGCCTGCCGCTGCGGCCCGACCCGACGCCGGTGGGGGAGCGGGCGTGATCCGGCTGCTGCTCGTCGACGACCAGACCCTGGTCCGCGCCGGCTTCCGCTCCATCCTGGACGGTGAGGATGGCATCGAGGTGGTCGGTGAGGCCGCCGACGGGGCGGAGGCGGTGCGACTCGCCGTGCGGCTGCGGCCGGACGTCGTCCTCATCGACATCCGGATGCCCGTGCTGGACGGCCTCGCCGCCACGGGGCAGATCGTCGCGCGGACCGATGCCCGCGTCATCATCCTGACCACGTTCGACCTGGACGAGTACGTCTACGGGGCGTTGCGAGCCGGCGCGAGCGGGTTCCTGGTCAAGGACACCGAGCCGGCGGAGCTGATCCACGCGGTGCGGGTGGTCGCCCGCGGTGACGCGCTGATCGCGCCGGCGATCACCCGTCGACTGATCGCCGAGTTCGCGGCCCGGGTCCGGCATCCGGACCCCGGGCCGCGACTGAGCGTCCTCACCGAGCGGGAGCGTGAGGTGCTGACACTGGTCGCCGCGGGCCTGTCCAACGACGAGATCGCCGCGCGACTGGTGCTGAGCCCGGCCACCGCCAAGACGCATGTCAGCCGGATCATGACCAAGGCGCAGGTGCGGGACAGAGCCCAGCTGGTGATCCTCGCCTATGAGTCGGGTCTGACCGTTCCCGGCTGGCTCACCCGATCCTGAGCCACTCTCAGGCGGCCAGCCGGCCGGTGCGGCGGGCGCGGGCCAGCGCCAGCCCACCGAGGACCACGCCGACCAGGCCGACCGCCACGGCCACATACGCCCCGCCCCGCCCGTTGCCGGTGCCGATGCCGCTGTCGGAGGTGGCCACCACCAGCCCTCCGAGCGCCAGACCGAGCAGGCCCGCCGCCAGGGCCAGGACGGCGCCGAGCAGCCCGGAGCCGGTGCCGAGGCGACCGGCGGGGCGGGCCAGGGCCAGCCCACCGATGACCGCACCGACCAACCCCAGCAGTACGCCCACGCTGGCGCCGAGTCGCCCGGAGCTCATGGTCATGGCGGTGGCGGCGGTCGGCTGGACGGAGGAGTGCGCGGCTGCCGGCGCGGCCAGGGCGATTGCCCCGGTAGCGCCGGCAACGGCGGCGGTGAGCAGACGACGGATCGACATCACGTTTCCCTTCGGTCCCACGACGGTTACCGCCGCCAGCGTATGAACCGAAGTGCGCGTGAGTCGTCATGCCGACGATGTCGATGCGCCTACCACTGGGGATGTACGCACACCGCCCGGCGTACCGCCGCAGTTGTCTCCCGTGATCAGCGCTGCTGGCCAAAAGCGGCCTTGACCTGCGGTTTTGTCAGATCCGAGCAGTGGCTTTCGTGGTCTGTGAGTGGTACGACTGAAGCATCCACCGATCGGGGTGACGCAATGGTCACGTCAGTGTTCGAGTTCAGCGCCCCACCACTGCGACCGGTGAGACCATCGTGACGGGCCCGGAGGACACCGAGAACACGGCTGCCTACAACCGCGGTCTCGGCGCGGGACGCATCGAGCAGCGTCTGCAGGGGCACGATGAGCACCTGCGGCAGATCAACGGTTCGATTGACTCGATGACGCGGGCGTTGCATGCCCTCACCGAGGAGTTACGTGCCAATGCCGCCGCGTTCCGCGCCACCGTTACCTCGGATCGCCGGGACGACACTGAGCGGGAGAGGATCGCCGCGGTCCGGGTCGAGGAGGCGGACATTGTCACATCCCAGCGGACGGTCCGGTGGACGGCATGGCAGCGCTGGTTCGCCGTCCTCGGCGCGATCATCCTGGTCGTGAACTTCGGTCTGGGGCTCTACGTCGCCTTCAACGGTTGACTCGATCGGCTTTCGCCAGCAGGAACGCCGGATCACCGCTGCCAGGCGTCGATGGTGCGTACGCCGTCGCGGAGGACCCGGTCCACCATGGCGGGGTCGCCGTTGGTGCCCTCCCACCCCTGGTCGTCAAAGACCGTCACCGTGGTGTCGACGCGCGCCACGGCGATCTGGCTGGACGAGCTGCCGCCGGTGCGGTCTCCGTTCAGGTTCGTCCCGGCCCACGTCCGGTCCAGCAGCAGCGCCTCGTCGCCAACGCCGGACAGGGCCCGGCTCTTCACGGTGCCGGGGCTCCCAAAGTGGTCGTAGGAGGGGCACGCCTGCACGGCGGTGCGCAGGCGCGCCATGTACGCCGAGGCGCCGTCGCCCTCGAAGGTGAAGATGGTCTGGTGGATCATCCCCTGCGGCACGTTGGTCTCCGGTTCGCCGGCCTTCTTGTAGGTGACGGTCATCGCGGCGCTGGCGGTGACCTGTCGACCTCCGGTGCCGAACTCGTTGGCGCACAGCTTCGGCAGGGCCTCTTCGACGGGCGTCGTCCGTCGGGGGGACTTCCGCAGCTCGGTGGGCAGCTCGACGAAGGCTGACGTCGGGATGGTCGCCGGAGCGCTCGCGCTCGACGATGGCGGGTCGCTCGGGTTCGTTGCCGCCCCCGCGGTCGTCGGCGCCGCGCTCGATGGGGTCGCGTCGGGCGAGTCCTCAGCCGTGCTGCAGGCACTCGCGAGTGCGATGCTGCCGAGCAGCGGGACCAGCACAAGCAGACTTCGCGTACGGGAGGTCGGCGGTGTCACGTGTCGGCTCATGGTCACCCCTTGTCTGTTCCGACGCAGTTCCCTGCGACGAGTCGTCCAAAACGACAGTGGGCGGAGGCCGGACCGGCCCTCGGGAAACGGGGTGCCGCCACTGTGTCGGGCCGTTAGGCTGCCCCGCATGACCAGCGTGAGCGCCCACCGCACCGGACCGTCGTGTGACGTCCTGGTCGGTGCGCGGCGACGCCAGCGATCCGTCGCCCGCCCGCGCTGACCTGTTTCCTGCGACCGGCGGATCGAGCCGCCGGTCATCCGCTGGTCGTCCTCGGTCCGCCCGCATCTCCCCCTTTCAACGACTCGCGTGACGGCGCGGGTACGAGTGAGATCGGCGTACTCATGGATCTTGAAAAGCTGTTGTCCGACCGGCTGGCGCCGGCGTTCGCGGCGGTGGCCGGCGCCCCTGTCGACCCGCTCGTGCGGCGGTCTCCGCGCGCGGACTTCCAGTCCGACGCGCCGCTGGCGCTGGCCCGGCGGCTCGGCCGCCCGCCGCGCGACATCGCCGCCGCGGTGCTGGAGCACGCGGTGCTCGACGACGTCTGCGTGTCGGCGGAGGTGTCCGGGCCGGGTTTCCTCAACCTCACCATCGCCGACCGGGCACTGGCCGACCTGGTCGCCGGGCTGGCAGCCGACGCCCGGCTCGGCGTGCCGCTGGCGGCAGCACCGCAGACCGTGGTGGTCGACTATTCGGCGCCGAACGTGGCGAAGGAGATGCACGTCGGGCATCTGCGCTCGACCGTCATCGGCGACGCGGCGGTGCGGCTGCTGGACTGGCTCGGGCACCGGGTGGTGCGGGTCAACCACCTGGGTGACTGGGGGACACCGTTCGGGATGCTGATCGCGCACCTCGCCGACCTCGGTGAAGCCGAAGCGGCGCACGAGTTGTCGATGGGCGACCTGGACGGCTTCTACCGGGCGGCGCGGGTGAAGTTCGACGCCGACGAGGCGTTCCGGGAACGGTCGCGGCTGCGGGTGGTCGCGTTGCAGGGCGGCGACGAGCGGACGCTGCGGTTGTGGCGGCTGCTGGTGGAGCAGTCCGAGCGGTACTTCCTGACCGTGTACGACCTGCTCGACGTGACGTTGTCCGAGGACGATTTTCGGGGCGAGAGCGCCTACAACGACCTGCTTCCGGGCATCGTCGACGACCTGGACCGGTTGGGGCTGCTGGTTTCCAGCGGCGGGGCCGACTGCGTCTTCCCACCCGGGTTCACCGGGCGGGACGGCGAAGCGTTGCCGCTGATCGTGCGTAAGAGCGACGGTGGGTACGGCTATCCGGCCACCGACCTTGCCGCGCTGCGGCAGCGCACCGGTGAGCTGGGAGCGACCCGGTTGTTGTACGTGGTCGGGTTACCGCAGCGGCAGCACTTCGCGATGGTGTTCGCCGTCGCCCAGGCGGCCGGTTGGCTGTGCCCGCCGGTCCGGGCCGAGCATCTGGGCTTCGGGTCGATCCTCGGCGCCGACGGGCGGATGCTGCGCAGCCGGACCGGCGAGTCGGTGAAGCTGGTCGGGCTGCTGGAGGAGGCGGTCACCCGCGCCACCGACCTGGCCCGGAGCAGGAACCCGGACCTGGACGCCGAGGCCGCCGCCGAGATCGGGCGGGCCGTCGGTATCGGCGCCGTCAAGTACGCCGACCTGTCCACCGATCGGAGGAAGGACTACGTGCTGGACTGGGAGCGGATGCTCTCCCTGGACGGCAACACCGCGCCCTACCTCCAGTACGCGTACGCCCGTATCCGGTCGGTGTTCCGGCGTGCCGGCACGGAGGCGCGGAGGGACGCCCCCATCGTGCTCGCGCAACCGGCGGAGCGGGCGCTGACTGTCGAGTTGCTCGGCTTCGGCGCGGTGGTCACCGAGGTGGAGCGGAGCCTCGACCTCCACCAGCTCGCCGGTTACCTGCATCGGCTCGCGACCGCGTTCAACGCGTTCTACGAGCGCTGCCCGGTGTTGCGCGCGCCGGACGAGCTGCGGGAGAGTCGGCTGCTGCTGGCCGAGCTGACGGCCCGGACCCTGCGGCAGGGGCTGCACCTGCTCGGCATCCGCACCCTGGAGCGGATGTGACGGGGCAGCCGCCGGGTCAGCGGGCCTTCTTCGTGGCCCGCTTTCGAGGCGGCGTCAGCAGATCGGCGATCTGCGCGATCGCGGCGGGCACCAGGCGGTAATACGCCCAGACCCCGCGCTTGTCCCGCTCGAGTAGGCCCGCCTCGGTGAGGATCCGCAGGTGATGACTCACGGTCGGCTGGGAGAGGTTGAGCGCCGCGGTGAGGTCGCTGACGGACGCTTCACCCTCCGGGGCGGACTGGATCAGGCTGAGCAGCCGGAGGCGCGCCGGGTCGGCGAAGGCCTTCAGCACCCCCGCAAGCCGCTCGGCATCGGCCCGCTTGATCGGGTCGCCGGTGAGCGGCGAGATCGCAGGCATGGCAGTTTTCGCAGTTCCCACGCCTGCCATAGTGACACCAACACCATCAATAAGCCGGTAGAACCGGCACCAGTCCTCCGATGGCGTCCGGATGGCCGCCCGGTACGTCCGAACGTGAGTCGAACCTCGACGTCCGTGGTGACGTACGGGCCGTGTGGGGCTCCGCCGCGCCCCACACGGCCCTACGCCGGCATACGTGCCGTCGGATCAGCCGGGCCCGCGGGTCAGCGGCGGGGCCTGGGCGTGATGCGCGGCAGGACGTACGGCGGTCCAGCGAGGATCAGGTCCGACTTCAGCTCCTGGTACGCCCGCTTGGGTTGGTAGTTCTCGTCGTAGATCGTGGCCAGGCCCTCCGGCGGGTCGTCGAACCAGTCCGGCACCCAGGAGTACCTGTCGCTGAAACCCCAGACCGTGTACGACAGGCAGCTGCGCACCGCGAGGCACGCCTTCATCAGCACGCTGAAGTTGGCGGCCGACGCCTGGAGCCGAGGGTTGATCTCCTCCGAGTTGCCGGCCTGGACACCTGCCGTCATCTGACTGCGGACGTCGACCTCGGTGAAGGCGGTGGCGACGCCGAGCCCGCTGAACTTCTTCAGCGCGGCGGTCACCTGAAGGGTGTCGAAGTTGCCGTACTGCGTGCCCAGGTGGCCCTGGGAGCCGACGCCGTCGATCGGGACACCCTGTGCGCGCAGCCCCTTGGTCATGTCGTAGACGAACTGGGTCTTGTCGTCCGCCGGGTTGCCGGAGCCGAACGCCTCGATGTTGTAGTCGTTGTAGAACAGCAGGGCCTTCGGGTCGGCGGCCCGCGCCCAGCGGAACGAGTCGGCGATGTAGCCGGGCCCGAGGTTCTGCGCCCAGAATCCCTTGTAGTGCAGGGTCGACGGGGTGTCCCACGGGTCGCTGACCGCCTCGTTGACCACGTCCCACTGCCAGATCTTGCCCTTGTAACGGTTGACGACGGTGGTGATGTGCTTGCGCAGAATCTCGCGCAGCTCCTGCTTGCTGATGGAGCCGTCGGCGACACCGGCGGTCAGCCAGGCGGGCAGTTGGTTGTGCCAGACCAGCACGTGGCCGCGCACGCTCTGCCGGTTGCGCTTGGCGAACTCGACCAGCTGGTCGGCCGCCGCCCAGTTGTAGGTGCCGCGGGTGGGCTCCAGGACCTCCCACTTCATCACGTTCTCGGCGGTGACCGAGGTGAACTCGGAGGAGGCCAGCGCGCGGTACTGCGGGTCACCGGCGTCGTTGAGGGCATCCATGTTGACCGCGGTGCCGACGTGGAGGCCGTGGCGCAGACCGAGGGCGCCGAGGCTCTGCGCCGTGGGGTCGTAGGGCCGGCTCGCGGTGGCCGGCACCGTGTTCAACGCCGCGACGGTCGCGACGGCGACCACGGCGACGGTCGTCCACTGTCTCAGCTTCATGTGCCTTCCTTTCCAGACCCTTGATCGACAAGTGTCGATCAAGAAGGTGCGGGTCCGGTGTGGGCGGGTGGGGAGCGGGGTTCGGAATCGAGCGCCCTGGTCCGGGCGAGGGGCCGGTAGTTCCGGCCGGTGACCGGAAACCTGCTCGAAACGTTAAGGCCGTCTATGTCCGGGCGTCAACGCTGAAAACTTCCGGAAATTCGTCATATGACCTGCGCGGGGTTGCTTGACGGCCTCGCGAAACTTTCGGATGTCAGGGACGTGCTGCTGCCACGCAACGAGGCACCGTCGACCGGGTGGCCGACGATGCCTGGTGGCGTTACGGAAGTTGAGGGGCGCAGTCAGCGCAGACCGGCGAAGAGGTCGTCCTCGGGGGTAGGCGCGCCGGTCCGGTCCCGGACCCGCACGAACGTCTCGACACCCATCAGCTCGGTGAACCGCTCGCGGCCCAGTTGCAGGAAGAAGATGTTCTCGGTCTGACTGGCGTGGGTGGCCAGCGCGTCGAACTTCTGCCCGCCGTAGCTGCTCGTGTCGACCCAGGTGCTGATCTCGTCGTCGGGCAGACCGAGCTGCGGCATCGGCTCCGCCGCCGGGTCCG
This sequence comes from Micromonospora zamorensis, assembly GCF_900090275.1. Taxonomy (NCBI): domain Bacteria; kingdom Bacillati; phylum Actinomycetota; class Actinomycetes; order Micromonosporales; family Micromonosporaceae; genus Micromonospora; species Micromonospora zamorensis. Next base: position 1,273,184 of record NZ_LT607755.1, read on the forward strand.
GCTCGGACCACTCCACGCCGAGCTCCTGCATGATCCGGCCGAACTGCTCGAACGCCGTACGCGGCACGGTGGTCCAGTAGACCTTCGCCGGGCTGTCGGTCATCTCGACGGCGGCCATGGTGATCCGGTGCGCCTGGATGTGGTCCGGGTGGCCGTAGAAACCGTTCTCGTCGTACGTGACGATGACGTCCGGCTGGTGCTGCCGAATCAGCTCCGCGAGCCGACCCGCAGCCTCCGCAACCGGCGTCGTCCAGAACGCGCCGGGCTGGTCGTTGGTCGGCCAGCCCATCATCCCCGAGTCGGCGTAACCGAGGGTCTCCAGGCGGCTCACCTTCAGCACCGCGCAGCTGGCCTCCAGCTCGGCCTGGCGCATCGCCACGACAGCGGCCGGGTCGTGCCCCGGGTCGCCCGGCTTGACCCCGCCGGGGCCGTCGCCGCACCGCCCGTCGGTGCAGGTCACCAGCACCGTCGTGATGCCCTCCGCGGCGTAGCGGGCCAGCACGCCACCGGTGCTCGTCGCCTCGTCGTCGGGGTGGGCGTGCACCGCCATTAGGGTCAGAGGTCGCTCAGCCATGCACTCACCCTACGGTCATCCCCCGACGGCCCCACGACCTCCACCGTCGTCCGGTTCGCGTCCCGCGTTCGTGGCAGGCGTCCGGCTGACTTCGGGCCGGCATCCTACCCAGCTCGGCGTCCGTGCAGCGGTCCTTGCCGCAAAGCGCCATCAGGTCCGTCACCGGCCCCTACATTCGGCAGGGCCAGCAGGTCGGAGCAGTTCGGGACGCGGGGAGAGGTCGATCGCGGTGGCCGGTGCGGGGTCGTTCGCCGAGGTGAAACAGGTCGACGCCGGGGTCCTGAACGTGGGCTACGTGGACGCCGGGCCGCCGGACGGGCCCGCGGTGATCCTCCTGCACGGCTGGCCGTACGACATCCACAGTTTCGTCGACGTCGTACCGCTGCTCACCAACGCCGGCCACCGGGTCGTCGTCCCGTACCTGCGCGGCTACGGCGCCACCCGCTTCCTCTCCGACGACACCATGCGCAACGGCGAACCGGCGGCCATGGGGCTCGATCTCATCGCCCTCATGGACGCCCTGCACATCGACACCGCGAAGCTGGCCGGGTTCGACTGGGGTGCGCGTACGGCGGACGTCGTGGCCGCGCTGTGGCCCGAGCGCTGCCGGGGTCTGGTCTCGGTGAGCGGCTACCTGATCGACGGCCAGGAATCGGGCAAGGTGCCGCTGCCGCCGAAGGCGGAACTGGCGTGGTGGTACCAGTACTACTTCGCCACCGAGCGCGGCCGGGAAGGCTACGACAGGAACCGGCGCGACTTCGCCAGGCTGATCTGGCACACCGCGTCCCCCCCAGTGGATGTTCGACGACGCGACGTTCGACCGCAGCGCGGCGGCGCTCGACAACCCCGACCACGTCGACATCGTCATCCACAACTACCGGTGGCGACTGGCCCTCGCCGCCGGCGAGCCGCAGTACGACGAGGTGGAGCAGCGCCTGGCCGCGAAACCGAAGATCACCGTACCCAGCATCTCCCTGGAGGGGGATGCCAACGGCGCACCGCACCTGGAACCCGGCGTCTACGGCAAGCAGTTCTCCGGGCGCTACGAGCACCGGACCATCGGCGGCGGTGTCGGGCACAACCTGCCGCAGGAGGCGCCGCAGGCATTCGCGGACGCGGTGCTGGAGGTCTGACCCGGCTCGTCAGCCTCGGCGGCCCGGACGCTGCGGCTCCGGACGTTCCACCCGCACGGGGTCGCCGCGTACCAGATCGTCGTGGATGCGCCACCGCGCGGTCGTGACGGCACGCCGCGCTGTCTCGTCGCCCTGCTCGATGCGTTGCCGCAGCAGTTGCAGGGCGATCCGACGGTTGAGGCTGAACTGCCGCTCCTCGTCCACCACCACGACGATGCCCGACGGACGGTGCGTCGCCCGCACCGCCGTGCTGGCCTTGTTGCGGTGCTGACCGCCGGGCCCGCCGGTGCGACAGGCGACGATGTCGACATCCGCCTCCGAGAACGTCGTCGGCGCGGCGTCGAGGCGGGGCGTCTGGGCGGTGACGTACCAGTTCTTCCGACCGACGCTCGTCCGGTAGGGGCTGGGGGCCTGCCAGCAGAGTGTCCCGGTCCATGACCCGGCGAACGTCTCCGCGTCGGCGCCGGAGATCTCGATGAGCACCGACCGGTAGGTGCCGGCCCGGTCACCGGGCACGGCCTTGACCTGCCGGATGGTCAGACCTCGCCGGCTGCCGTCGGCGTTGAGGCGGTGCAGGAGCTGGGTCAGCGCCCAGGCGCATTCCCGCGGACCGCGCCCGGCGGACAGCAGCAGGAGCGTGCTCACGACCCGCCTCGCCTGCCGCGGTGGCCCCGCCGGTCGGACCGCGCCGTGGACGCGAGGTCGGGCGTCTTGTAGGTGACCAGGGGAATCGTGCTGACCACCGGCGTGGCCAGCTGGTGCTCGACGAGGTCGGCGATCACCTGCTCGATGCGCTTGTAGGCGGTGGGCGCCTCCTCGAAGAGCAGTTGACGGTCGCCGCACACCACCAGCGAGCCCACCGGTGTGCGGCGCAGCTCCTCGACGGTGTGCTTGGCGCGGCCCCGGCGCAGCGCGTCGGCGCGTGACATCTTGCGGCCGGCGCCGTGCGCCACGGAGTGGTTGGCCTCCGGCCCTGCGTGGGCGGCCACCAGATAGGACGCCGTCCCCCGCGTCCCGGCGACGAGGACGTCGCGGCCGTCACCCGGCGCCGCGCCCTTGCGATGCAGGTACAACCCGTCGCGGATCTCGACCAGGTTGTGGCACTGGTCGACGATCGGGTCGGTGGGCTCGGCCCCCAACGCGTATGCGACCCGGGCCGCCAGCACCCGGCGGTTGAGCGAACCCCAGCGCACAGCGTCGTCGTGCCGCGCCAAGTAGGCGGCGGGGTCGGGGGCGGCACCGGCGCCGTGGGCCTCGGTGTGCGCCCGCAGGATCCGCTCGCCCAGACCGCGCGAACCACTGTGTACGACCAGCACGAGATCGCCGGCGTCGAGCCCGAGCCGACTCGCGTGACCCGGGTCGAGGACGGCGCCGACGCGGGCCAGCTCGACGAAGTGGTTGCCTCGGCCGACGGTCCCCAGGCCATCGAGGTGACCGGCCGGGACGTCGCCCTGAACGACGGCCCAGGCCGGGTCGTCGGCGTCCCGCTCCGGGTCCAGGGCGTGGTCGAGGTCGGGGAACCGGGAGGCCAGCCGCTCCGGTACGGCCCGCTTGAGCTTGATGGGGAACACGGCGATGCCGCAGCCGATGTCCGATCCGACCAGGAACGGGTACAGCACCGTCGACGCCATGGCCGCACCGATGGGGGCGCCCTTGCCCGGGTGCAGGTCCGGCATCGCGGCAACGTGGACCATGCCGTCGAGGGCGGCGACCTGCTGACACTGCGCGAGCGCAGCGGACTCGATCCAACTCGCGGCCGACGCGAACACCGTGACGGAGGCAGAGGTGGGGGAGGGCGTGGAAATCCGAGGGGGGTGGTGCTCAGACAAGGGGTACTCACTTCTCGTTGAGAAGGTGGAAACGGACGACGTCACGCCGCCGGGAGGCGTCACCGGGGGCGGAGCGGGGGAGGGAGTCCGTCAGTACGTCATGGACGCCACTCTCGCCGAGCGCGCCGGGTACGACAAACGATTTTCCTTCGCGTCGTACGCTGCCGCGATGAGCGCACCGCGTCGCATCCTGATCTACGGCGTGTACGGCTCCGGCAAGTCCACCCTCGCCGCGCGGCTGGCCGACCACCTCGGGCTGCCCTGGTATCCGGTGGACGACCTGGTCTGGCAGCCGGGCTGGGTCGAGGTGCCCGTCGCCCAGCAGCGCAGCCGGATCGAGGAGGTCTGCCGACGGGACTGCTGGATCATCGACGGGGCGTACCACGGCTGGCGGGACGTTCCGCTGGCCCGTGCCGACCTGGTCGTCGGCCTGGACTATCCACGGTGGCGCTCGTTCTGGCAGCTGCTGCGGCGCACCGTACGCCGGGTGGTGACGGGTGAGGAGATCTGCAACGGCAACCGTGAGTCGTTGGGCAGTGTGCTGTCCGCGGACTCGATCCTGCTGTGGCACGTCACCGCGTTCGGTCGCGCGCGACGGAGGATGCGGGCCTGGCGGAGCGACCCGTCCGCGCCGCCCGTGGTGTTGCTGCGCTCCCCGACGGAACTGGACGACTGGCTGGCCGGCCTGGCGCGCCGGGGTGTCGACCGGAACTCTGCCTGACATGTTCGCGGGCACCGTCCGCCACACCCGTCGTCGGCCCACCCTGATCGGGAGTGGGCCGACGACGAAGGGGATGACAGTGCCTGGAGTGGTCCGGCCGGCAGTTCACCGGCCGGACCACCGATCAGGACTCCTGGCGTCGACGCCGCGCGAGGAAGAACGCGAACGCGCCCAGCACGACCATCACACTTCCGACGCCCGTCATGGCCGGGACCACACTGCCGCCGGTCACCGGCAGGATGGGGCGCTTGCCACCAGGGCTGCCAGGCGCTCCGGGGCTGCCGGGGGCTCCGGGTGCTCCAGGGCTACCGGGTGCTCCGGGTGCTCCAGGGCTGCCAGGTGCTCCAGGTGCTCCGGGCGCTCCGGGGCTGCCAGGCGCTCCCGGTGCACCGGGACTGCCGGGTGCTCCTGGGCTACCGGGTGCGCCGGGGCTGCCGGGCGCGCCAGGAGAGCCGGGTGCTCCGGGGCTGCCGGGCGGGCCGGACGGGCCGGCGGGGCCAGTTGGTCCGGGCGGACCGGTCGGTCCCGCACACACCGGTGCGCTGATGACGTTGGTGTCGAGGGTGACCGCCTCGGTTCGTGCCAGCGCGCGGCCCTGGAGGGTCGCGCCCGTGGCCATCGTGATCGCCGCCTGCGCCATGATGGTGCCGACGAAGGTCGTCCCCGTGCCGATCGTCGCCGAACTGCCGATCTTCCAGAACACGTTGCAGGCCGAAGCGCCGTTGATCAACACGACGCTGCTGTTCGAGGCCGTCGTCAACGAGGAGTCGACCTGGAAGATGAACACGGCCGACGGGTCGCCCTGCCCGTTGAGGGTCAGCGGTCCGGTGAGCTGGGCTGCCCCGATCCGGTAGACCCCTTCGTTGAGCGTGTTGCCGCCGAGTTCCGCGGGCAGGTTGGTGAACGGGGTCCGACCGGCGGCGTCGTTGAAGGCGATGGTCAGGTCGCTCTGGGCCTGGAGAGCGACCGCGTCACCGAGGTGGATCTCGCCGCCGATGGTCGCCGTTTCGAAGCCGGCCGCGGTGCTTCCTGGGAACCGCCCGAGGCTCTGCGCCAGGAAGCTGGGGCCGGTGTTGGTGGGCTCGGCCCCGGCCAGGACGGAGAAGTTCGCCGCCGTCCCGAGGTTCACCGGCGCTTCCTGTGCGCTGGCGGCAGTCGAGCTGAAGAGCAGTAGGCTCGCCGCGACTGTCGCGGCGGCTCCGGCCGCGAGCGCCGGCAACACCACCCGCCGCCGTAGGCCGAGTCTCGGTTTCACTGTCACTGAACATCCTCCGTGGGTACTACTCGCGGGAACGCGTCTCGTGAGCCGCGTCCTGCGCGCGTTACGGCCGATATGGCACCGACAAGCGGCGCTGACCACCACATCACGCACGCCGAGTGAATGCCCGCAAAACGGAATAATCGACCGCAGTCGTCCGTACAAAGAGGATCGGGTCTCACGTTCGCGTTCGACGGCCTCGCGTTTGCGCCCCGGCCCACTGCCACGACGACCCGTGGCGCGTCGGCCTCGCGCCGCCTGATCTCAGGGCAGCGGGTCGGCCGCCTCCACTATCGGCCTGCCGGCCAGGTCGCGCGCCCGTGTACGCAGGGCGAGGACGGGCTGTTGCTGCCAGCCGGAAAATGGAACCGGCGCAACTCCTCGATCACGAACCCTGCGTCCGTGATCGCGGCGATGGTGTCCCGGCCGGTGTGGCAGCCGGCGAACAGCTTCGGCCACAGTGTCGCGTCGAGCAGCCGCTGGGTCCGGTGCAGCCTGCTGGCCTCGTCCGCGGCGACGTGCTCGAAGAACCGCAACTCACCACCGGGGCGTAGCGTCCGGCCGATCTCGGCCAGCGCGCTCGCCTGATCGGGCACGGTGCACAACACCAACGCGACCACCGCCGCGTCGAACTCGCCGTCGCGGGCCGGCAGGCTCTCGGCCAGGCCGTCGACGACAGTGATCGGAACCGGCGCGGTCGGTGCCGCGCGCTCGGCGGCGGCCCGTAGCCGGCGTTCCGGCTCGACCGCGACGACCTCGCTCACCCCCGGCGGGTAGTGGGAGAACATCCGCCCGTTGCCCGCGCCGACCTCGATCACCCGGCCGGACAGACCGGCGACCAGGTCCCGTCGGAACTCCGCCGTGCCGGCACGGTCCATGGCGACGCTGAGCCGCTCGTAGACCCGGGCGAACACCGGGTGGGACACCGTAGCCACGTCGACCTCCGGGAAGCGGGTGGAACAGTTCTCCCGCGATTGTCCTGCATCGGCGCACGCTTTCCGTCTTACTGGGTGGCAGCACGATTCGACCAGGTGCAGACAGGACGTGGTACGACCATGAAGATCGTCGTCATCGGAGGCAGCGGCCTCATCGGTTCCAAGCTCGTGGACAGCCTCGCCGGACAGGGCCACGAGGCGGTGCCGGCTTCGCCGAAGACCGGCGTGAACACACTGACCGGCGAGGGAGTCGCCGACGTGCTCACCGGCGCCGAGGTCGTCGTGGACGTGTCGAACTCGCCGTCGTTCGAGGACAAGGCCGTGCTGGAGTTCTTCGAGACGTCCACCCGGACGCTCCTCGGCGCCGCGTCGGACGAAGGGGTGGGCCACTACGTCGCGCTCTCCATCGTCGGTTGTGACCGGATCCCGGACAGCGGTTACATGCGGGCGAAGGTCGCCCAGGAGAAGCTCATCGTCGCGTCCGGAACCCCGTACTCGATCGTGCACGCCACCCAGTTCTTCGAGTTCCTCCAGGGCATCATCGACGCCGGCACGGACGGTGACACCGTGCACCTCGCGCCGGTGCTCATCAAGCCGATGGCCGCGGACGACGTCGCGGCCGCGGTGGCCGAGGCGGCGGTCGCAGCGCCGACGAACGCCGTGGTCGAGGTCGCCGGCCCGGAGCAGTTCCGCCTCGACGAACTGGGCCGGTCGATGCTCGCCGCCCGGCAGGACCCTCGTTCGGTGGTGGCCGACCCCGACGCCCGCTACTTCGGCGCCAAGCTGGGCGAACGCTCCCTCGTTCCCACCGACGGCGCCCGCATCGCCGGTACGCGTCTCGACGACTGGCGTGCCCGGACGGCCGGCGGTCGCTGACGCTACGTCGGGGTGTCGGGCGGATCGGCTCGCCCGAGACGCTGCACCAACTCCCGGACCACCTCGGTGAAGTGCTGGTCGGACTCGCCCGGCCAGTGTCCCTGGATGGGTGGGGGGACGCTGTCGCTGGGTGGCGTCACCACGTCGCGAGGGTCGCGATACCGGCGATCCACGGTGGCGGCCGGGCCGCTGGCGCCGGCCGGCGCGTGCGGCCGGTGAGCGGAGAAGATCCAGCCGCCGATGGGGTCGGCGTCACTCCACAGGTTCACCCACCGCCAACCAACCCGGTGGCCGATCTCGTGCAGCGCCGCCTCGTCGACGTACGCGGGGAAGAGCCGCGCGTAGAGGCGGCGCAGCGGTGACCCGTGGGTGAGCAAAGCGACCCGACCGCCGACGTGCGGCGGCAACTGGAGCACCGTCGCGGCGAGCAGGACCGAGCCGTGGCTGTGCCCGGTGAGCAGCACCGCGTCGCCGCGCTCGACGAGGTACGTGATGCGGCGGGCCAGCTCCGGCACGGCCCGCTCGGAATAGCAGGGCGGCGCGAACGGGTGGGCGGCCCGAGGCCAGAAGGTGCCGAGGTCCCAGAGGACACCGATGTGCCGACGGAACGGCACGGTCCGGTAGGCGAAGATGCCCCCGACGAGCAGGCCGAGGATGATCGCCGCGATCACCCAGCTGCCGAACGCGATGCCGAAGATGACCGAGTCCGCGGGCAGACCGAGGTTCCGCTCGATGACGTCGTCCGGGAACTGCCCCAGCAGGCCGACGGTGGTGGTTGCCGTGGCGAGTCCGGTGAGACAGCCGTAGAGCACGGCCAGCGGCACCAGTTTCTCGGTGAAGCGAGCCCGGGCGATCGCGTCCCGGACCTGCCGCAGTCGCGGCCCGGCCTCGGCCGGGGCGTCCGGGTAGTCGTGGGCGACGATCGCCGCCGCGGCTCGGCGCCGACTGCGCCGGGAGAGCACGATGACGAGGCCGGCGACGATCACGGTGACCAGCAGCGCCCGGAAAAAGCCGTAGATCGCCCAGGTGTACGCCCGAGGCGGACCGGTCGCGATGCCCTCCCCGGTCGGCACGTCGCGATCGAGGAAGTCCGCCACCCGGTAGACCAACTCCGCGGAGTACGCCACCGCCAGGCTGATCCCGGTGGCCGCGACCACGAGGGCGCCCAGCCCGAACAGCGGGGTGGCGCCGCGATTCCGGCGGCAGAGCAGCACCACGCCCAGAGCGGCCAGCAGCGCCGTCTGTGCGACGAACAACCCGGCCAGGTGCGTCTCGTAGCCGGGCAGTCCGTGCCCCTCGTGCCACTGCGGTGGACCGGTCGCCAGGTGAGCCAGGACGACGACGGTCAGGACGACGGCGACGGTCCGCAGCGTACGGGTGACCCGGTCGAGCCGCTGGTCCCCGGCGGCCCGGTCGATCAACGGTGGCGTGCAGAGCAGCACCGCGCAGACCACCAGGACCACTCCGGTGACAACCGTCAGCGTGATCGTGGCGCCGCTCGCGGCCCGGGCCAGGAGCAGGGTGAGGTCCAGCGTCGCGAACGCGGCGGCGACATGGATGGAGCGCAGCCGGCCCACCAGCGGCTCGGCGTCCCACTGACCGACGGTGCCGAGCCGCGACCCGGAGAACTCCCGATCGGGTGCGCGAAACGCCTCGAACGTCCGGCCCGGGCGGTTGCTGATCCGCCAGATCAGGCCGATCGCGGCGGCCGGGACCAGCGCCAGCACCGCCAGTCGCAGTCCGACCGGTCGTCCGCTCAGCCAGGACAACCAGCTGCGCCCGGCCAGGCAGCGCGGCGAGGAGAGGCATTTCCAGCCGACCAGATCCACTGCGACGCCGGCGATGGCGAGCACGTACAGCACGGTGAGCGTGAGCGCCAGCAGCCGGCACAGCGACTTGACCACCGCCTCGGAGCCAGGGTTCGCCGGGCGCATCCAGATCGCGACGTTGACCAGCATGAAGGGCAGCAGGAAGACCACGGCCAGGGTGCGGGCCACGGTCCCGGACGGCAGGTCACCCCAGCGGTACGCCTCCAGCGTCACCCCGTGCGCGCCGGTGCTGTCCTCGCACCGGGGCCGCGGCCGGTAGAAGCCACCGCTGCGGTCACCCGCGACCTGCGCCGTCTGCTGAAGGTCGAGCACCTGTGCGGCGCTCGCGCCCGAGACGCCGTGCACTCGCAGCTCCACGACATCGCGGGGGATGTCCGACCCGCTCAACCGCGCTGATCCATGCGACGACCCCCCGAGGCGCTCGGCAGCCCCGTCTACCCGATGCGGACGGCCTCAACCGCACGAGCTGACGGGAGCGGGTCGGTGACCGTTGGCGAGGCTCAGTGCTCCCGGTCGGGTGTCAGGTCCGTCCTCGCCTGCCCGGTGTCCGGGTCGAAGGGGAACGACACGTGCTGGTGGATCATCTCCCAGCCCCGACCGGCCCGCTGGAAGACGCGGGTGCCCCGGGACCAGCTCACGATCGTGGTGCCGTCCGGCTGCTGCGCGGTCATCCGGTTGAGGCCCCACGACACGGCCAGGTCGTCGCGGGCGATGACCGCCAGGTCCGGAACCGTCCAGGTGACGGTGCCGGTGCTGACGTCGAGGCCGTTGGCGCAGACCTCGCGAACCTCGTCGCGGCCGACGTACTCCAGCGGCAGTTCGTGCTCGTACGACACGACGGTCGCGGCGACAGGCTCCATGATCCCGTCGAGGTCCTTCGCCTCGGTGGCCTCGTACCAGCGCTCGTGCAGTGACCGCACCTCCCGCTCGGAGGTCTCGCGGTCGTCGGCGCCGCTGTCGTCGGCGAACGAGTGGTGCTCGTGCGCCACGACCCACGAGCCGTTCTCCTTGCGCAGCCCGAGAGTCAGGCGCAGCAGGAGCTCGGGCCGCCTGGCGAGGTCCTCGGGGGTGCCGCAGCGCAGCAGCGCGTTGGCGTAGGCGACGGTGTCGCCGGCGGTGATGTCGAGGCTGGTCAGCTCGAAGACGGCCCCCGACGCCTGCCACCGGAAGAAGTCGGGCCAGGTCCGCTCGTACGCCTCGATGCCCCGGACCCCCTCATGCGGCGGGGGTACGTCGTACATGACGATGTCCGCGGAGTGGCGGGCGAGGACGCCGGGCAGGTCACCGGCATGGACCGCCTGCGCCCACCGCTCGATCAACTCGCGGATTTGTGTCTCGTCGTCGGCCATGGTGCTCCCTCGTGCGTCGGGTTGCTCTCACCTCTACAACCCGCGCGGAGCGACAAACTCATCGTCGCGCGCCGACCGAATCTGTTCAGCCTGATCCAGGTGGGTCGGCAGACCGCACATGGGCAGTGTCTCCGGGGTCAGGAACGACACCACCTCGGCGATCCGGTCGCCGCGCAGCGCGACGACGTCCAGTGCCGCCGCCGTGAAGACCGACGCTTCCGGGTTCCAGAGGTACGTCCCGAAGGCGAGTTGCCCGTTCGCGTACGTCGGGACGAACCGCCACCGCACCGCTAACGGGCCGTCCAGCAGGAACTGACGGATGGCGTCGCGGCCCTCGTACCACTGGGGCAGCGGCGGCATCGAGTACCGGGCGTCGTCGGTGAGCATCGCCAGGATGGCCTCGACGTCGCCGCGCTCCCACGCGGTCACGTACCGCCGTGCCAGTTCGCGCACGGTGTCGTCGCCGAGGTTGCTCAGCTCCGCCTGCTGGCTCTCGGTCGGGCGCAGCGCGTCCACGACCCGTCGGGCGCGTTGCAGTGCGCTGTTGACCGCCGGGGTGGAGGTGCCGAGCAGGTCGGCCACCTCGGCGGCGGGGTAGCCGAGCACCTCCCGCAGCAGCAGCACGGCCCGCTGTCGGCCGGGCAGGTGTTGCAGCGACGCGACGAAGGCGAGCTCCAGGTGCTCGCTGTCGATCACCCGCTGCGCCGGGTCCCGCTGTTCCGGAGGCAAGGAGCGTCGGTCCGGGTACGGCCCGAGCCAGGCCGTTTCGGCCACGGCGGCGGCGCCCGGGGTCAGGTCGGTCGGCAGCTCCCGGCGGCGACCCCGACCCTCGATCATGCTCAGGCACCGATTGGTGGCGATCCTGTAGAGCCAGGCTCGCAGAGTGCCGCGATCCTCGTAGCGGTGCTGGTTCTGCCAGGCCCGCGTCAGCGTCTCCTGCACCGCGTCCTCGGCGTCGTGGAAGGAACCGAGCATCCGGTAGCAGTGGGCGGTCAGCTCGTCGCGGTGCTCGTCGATCAGCCGAGCGAACGTCACGGTCGTGGAGCCTACCGTCGGCTCGGCCGTCGCGCGCCTGCTCGCTGGCGCCGATCGATCGGCGGGGGAGGGGATTGATCCGACCAGGGCGGGGTAGGTGCGGCCATGGTCGCTGCCGGTCGGCGCGGAGCGGACGGTGGCGTTCCGGCACGTGCCGGGGACATCGCCCACGGCGGCCTGGCGAACACCGTGGCCCGGCTGTGGGACCGTGCGCTGGACACGGTGCGGGAGCGGTTCCGTCGGGTACGCGCCGTCGGCGGCCTCGCCCTGCAGGCCGGGCTGGCCGCGGCGCTGTCCTGGTTCGTGGCGCACGAGCTGCTGCACGTGTCGCAGCCGGTGTTCGCGCCGATCTCCGCCGTCTCGACCCTCGCCGCGTCCGTCGGTCAACGGCTGCGTCGTACCGTCGAGCTGATCCTCGGCGTCACCGTCGGGGTGCTGATCGGCGATCTGCTGCTCCTGGTGATCGGCACCGGCTGGTGGCAACTCTCCCTGATCGTCGTCCTGGCGATCATGGTCGCGTTGTTCCTCGCGGGCAGTGCCGCGGTGGTGATCCAGGCCGGGGCGACGGCGGTGCTCATCGCCACGCTCAGCCCGTCGATCCGCGATCTGGAGGTTCCCCGGTTCGTGGACGCGCTCGTCGGGGGAGGGGTGGCGCTGCTGGTCACCGCCGTGCTGCTGCCGTTGAACCCGCTGCGGGTGCTCAACCGGGCCGCGCGCCCGGCATTGGATCTCCTGGCCGCCCAGCTCGACGCCACCGCCGACGCGCTGGCCGAGCGTGATGCCGCCCGCGCGCGTACCGCCCGCAGCGAGCTGCGGCAGAACAAGGGCCCGCTGAAGGCGTTCGTCGAGGCGACCCAGGGCGCCCGGGAGGCCAGCACCCTGTCACCGGTGCACTGGCACCAGCGACGCGGGCCGGTGGGCCGCTACGCGCAGGCGGCGGAGCCGATCGACCGGGCGATGCGCAACAGCGGAACGTTGATCCGTCGCTCGGTGACTCTGATCGAGGACCGCGAACCGGTCCCGGAGCCGCTGCCGAGGGCGGTCGCCGATCTTGCCGAGGCCGTCCGGTTGCTCAAGCGGGAGTTCGCCGCGGGTGACGAGCCGGACCGGGCGCGCAAGCAGGCACTGTTGGCGGTCGAGACGGCCGGTGACGCCTACCGGGAGGGCGTCGGCTTCTCCGGTGCGGTGGTGGTGGCGCAGGTTCGTACGACGGTCAGCGACCTTCTGGTGGCCATAGGACTGAGCCAGGAAGACGCGAATCGCCTGGTCAGGCGCTCGTTCGGTGGCCTCTGAGCGCGTGCCGGCCGGACCGTGACGGAGCCAATGGCATCACCCTGAGCCAGGGGTGTTGCATGTTGAGCCAAAGTGGTGCCATGATGGTGCCATGGAGCTGAGGTCATACGTCGAGAACCTGCGTGACGAGTTCGCCGTGGCTGCGGAGGGCGTCGACGCGGACGGCCGCGCGCTGGCCGAGCGACTCTTCGCCCAACTGGAGGCCGCTACCCGACTCACCCTGCTGGAGGCGCTGTCCGACGCAGCCGACGAGATCACCCGCGAGCTGGCACCGGGCTCGGTGCACGTCCGGCTGCGTGGGCGCGAGCCTGACTTCGTGGTCACCCCGGCCACCCCGCCGCTCGACGAGCCGAGCGAGGCCACCGGGCCGCAGGCACCCCCTGCGCCGGTGCTCCCACCGGACGGCGACGACGGCGGCACCTCACGGATCAACCTCCGGCTCCCCGACCACCTGAAGGCCAGTGTCGAGGAGGCCGCCGGGCGAGCCGGGCTGTCGGTCAACGCCTGGCTGGTGCGAGCCGTCGCCGGTGCCATCGGGGCGGGCGACACCGAACGTCGTCCACCCCGGCGGGTGGAGCCGCGCTCCGGGCAGCACTTCACCGGCTGGGCCCGCTGACCCCCCGTACCCCTTTGTTTTCGCGCCGCTGACCAGCGGCGACATTCACCGACCACCTTTCGGGAGACCACCATGCCTGTTTTCGAAACGCCAGAGCCCATCTCCGTCCAGATCGAGCTGCCCGTCGGGGATGTCTGGATCAGCGCGACCGACCGCACCGACACGGTGGTGACGGTGCGGCCCCGCGACCCGTCGAGCAGGGCCGACGTGAGCACCGCCGAACAGTGCACCGTCGAGTACGCCGCCGGAAAACTGCTGATCAGGGTGTCGAAGAGTTGGCGCCGCTACGGCTTCGGCCCCGGCCCGTCGGTCGACGTCCTGATCGAGTTGCCGACCGGGTCGCGGGTGCACGCAGAGTCGTCGTGGGCGGCATTCCGCTGCGAGGGCCGGCTCGGCGAGTGCCGGATCAAGACCGGAAGTGGGATCCGGCTCGACGAGACCGGCCCGCTGGACATCGACAGCAGCCACGGTGAGGTCGCCGTGGAGCGCGTCGCCGGTGACGCCCGGGTGAAGGCCTCGTCCGGCAAGGTGCGCATCGGTGCGGTCGACGGCACCGCCGAGATCAAGAACTCCTCCGGCGACTGCTGGATCGGCCGCAGCGGCGGCGACGTCAGGGTCAACACCGCCTACGGCGACATCACCCTCGACACGTCGACGGCCTCGGTGACGGCACGCACCGCCTACGGCAACCTCCGGCTGGGCGAGGTCGCACGGGGATCGATCGACCTGAACACCTCGTACGGGGCCATCGAGGTCGGCATCCGTCGCGGGACTGCCGCCTGGCTCGACGTCAGCTCCAAGCACGGCCGCGTACACAACGCCCTGGAAACCACCGACAGCCCGGCGCAGACCGACGAGACGGTCGAGGTCCGGGCGAACACCGCCTACGGCGACATCATGATCCGCCGCGCCTGATCCGCTGCCACACAGACCGCAAAGAGGAGACCATGACCAGCTCCACGAAACCCGCAATCGTCGCCACCGACCTGCGGAAGTCCTACGGCGACAAGGTCGTGCTGGACGGCATCGACCTCATGATCACCGAGGGAACGATCTTCGCGTTGCTCGGCCCCAACGGCGCCGGCAAGACCACCACCGTGCAGATCCTCTCCACGTTGATCAACGCCGACGGCGGCAACGCCCGCGTCTTCGGCCACGACCTGGCCCGAGAGCCCAACGCCGTACGCGAACTGATCGGCGTCACCGGCCAGTTCTCCGCCGTCGACAACCTGCTCACCGGGCGGGAGAACCTGAGCCTGATGGCCGACCTGTGTCACCTGGACAAGGCGGCCGGCCGGCGACGGATCGCCGACCTGCTCGACCAGTTCGACCTGGGGGAGGCGGCGGGCAAACCGGTGTCGACGTACTCCGGCGGCATGCGCCGACGGCTCGACCTCGCGATGACCCTGGTCGGTGAGCCCCGCGTCATCTTCCTCGACGAGCCGACCACCGGCCTCGACCCGCGCAGCCGCCGGGCCATGTGGCAGATCATCCGCAACCTCGTCGCCGAGGGCGTCACCATCCTGCTCACCACGCAGTACCTGGAGGAGGCCGACCATCTCGCCGACCGCGTCGCCTTCCTCGACCACGGCCGGCTGATCGCCGAGGGCACGCCGCGCGAACTCAAGCGGCTCATCCCGGGCGGCCACGTCGTACTCCAGTTCGCCGATCAGGAAGGGCTCGACTCGGCGGCCCGCGCGTTCGCCGCCGCCACCCGCGACGACGCCGCGCTCACCCTCCAGGTGCCGAGTGACGGCGGGGTCGGGACCCTGCGGTCCCTGCTCGACCAGCTCGATCGCGCCTCCATCACCGTGGCCGGGCTCTCCGTGCACACCCCCGATCTCGACGACGTCTTCCTCACCCTCACCGGCCAGCCGGACACCCGCGCCGGCCGCCCCGACCACGAAAGGGCTCCAGCGCGATGAGCACCCTCTCCCTCGCCGTCCGTGACTCGAGCACGATGCTGCGGCGCAACCTCCTGCACATGCGGCGCTACCCGTCGATGACCCTGCTGCTCGTCGGCGTCCCGGTCATCACCCTGCTGCTCTTCGTCTACGTCTTCGGTGGCACGCTCGGCGCCGGCCTCGGGCCGACCGGCGACCGTTCCCAGTACGCCAACTACGTCACGCCGGGCATCCTGCTCATCACCGTGGCCAGCGCGGCGCAGGGCACCGCCATCTCGGTCGCGATGGACATGACCGAGGGCATCATCGCCCGGTTCCGAACGATGGCGATCTTCCGACCGTCGGTCCTCACCGGACACGTCCTGGGCAGCCTGGTCCAGACCCTGCTCAGCCTCGCGGCCGTCACCGGTGTGGCGCTGCTCGTCGGGTTCCGGCCCACGGCCAACCCGGTCGAGTGGCTCGCCGCCATCGGCGTCCTCTCCATGATCACCTTTGCGCTGGCCTGGCTGTCGGTCGCCCTCGGCCTGGTCAGCGACAGTGTCGAGACGGCCAGCAACCTGCCCATGCCACTGATCCTCCTGCCGTTCCTCGGCAGCGGGTTCGTCCCCACCGACTCCATGCCCACAGCGGTCCGGTGGTTCGCCGACTACCAGCCCTTCACGCCCGTCATGGAAACCCTCCGCGGCCTGCTCCTCGGCACCGGGATCGGCGCCAACGGGATCATCGCGGTGATCTGGTGCGTCGTCATCAGCGCGCTCTCCTTCCTCTGGGCCAAGACCCTCTACAACCGCAGTCGAGCGACCTGATCCTGACCGGCGCCCGATGTCCCCGCCATCGCGACGGACAGCCGGCGGCTCGGCCCACTGGGCCGAGCCGCCGGCTGTCCACGTCGCGCGGGACGGGGTCGAGGTGGTGCAGGGCTGGCGGCGTCGCGAAGGCTTGACCGACGCCACGCCACTGCCCGCGTCGCGCCACGGCGCCGGGCGCGGGAGGCCGACCGTGAGCCGTCCGTCCGACCCGAGGGCATGCGACCGACGCAGCCATCACTGAAACGTCGAATGTTATCGATAACACCCACCGGGTTCCCGACCGTGAGATGCGCCGGTCGCCCGCCGGGGCGCTCGCCGATGAGCCCGCGCGACCGTCGGCTCCGGTTCCATAGATCTGATCAAGAGATCGCGAAGCCTCGATGATGTTATCGCCAACATCATCGGCGAGCGGCACGCGGTCGCCGTCGGACGGCCGTCTCGTGGTGGCGGAGGGTGGGACCTTGTCGTCCGGCCCGCCGAGAGGCATCCGGGCGTCGACCGGTCCGCGCGGCAACCCCACCCGGAGTGCAGGGGAAAGGCCCGGCACTGGATTCGCGCCTTTTGCGCCGGTCCGTTATCGACCCTCCCGAGTCGGCCCACCTTCGGCGTTCCGTTACGGAGCTGTTGCGGGTAGATGTCTTGACGAGGCTGGATGTGAGCGTTAACACTATCCCCGTTAACGGTGGAGGTGAACATGAACCGTGTGGACGGAGCAGGCGACCGCTATGTCGTCGGTGTCGACTACGGCACCCTGTCCGGGCGCGCTCTGGTGGTCCGTGTCGGTGATGGTGCCGAGTTGGGGACCGCGGTGCACGAGTACGGCGACGCAGTGATCAGCACGGCGCTTCCGGGAGGTCGACCGCTTCCCCCGGACTGGGCCCTGCAGAACCCGGAGGACTACCGCGACGTGTTGCGGTACGCCGTCCCGGCGGCGGTGTCCGCCGCAGGGGTGGATCCGGCCGCGATCGTCGGCATCGGCATCGACTTCACCGCCTGCACGGTGCTGCCGACGACCGCCGACGGCATCCCGCTCTGCGAGGATCCCGAGCTGCGCGACCGGCCGCACGCCTGGGTCAAGCTGTGGAAGCACCACGCGGCGCAGACGCACGCCGACCGGATCAACGCGCTGGCCCACGAGCGGGCCGAGCCGTGGATCGGCCGGTACGGCGGCAAGATCTCCGCCGAGTGGCAGTACGCCAAGGGGCTCCAGATGCTCGAGGAGGACCCCGAGGTCTACCACCGCGCCGAGCGCTTCATCGAGGCGGCCGACTGGATCGTCTGGCAGCTCTGCGGCGCCGAGACCCGCAACGTCTGCACGGCCGGTTACAAGGGCATCCTTCAGGACGGCCAGTACCCCAGTGAGGACTTCCTGACCGCGCTCAATCCCGGGTTCGGCGACTTCGTGACCAAGCTGGACGGTCCGTTGCTGCCCCTGGGCGCCCGGGCCGGCTCGCTCACCGCGCGGGCCGCCGCCTGGACCGGCCTGCCGGAGGGGATCGCGGTCGCCGTCGGCAACGTCGACGCGCACGTCACCGCGGCGTCCGCGCAGGCCGTGGAGCCCGGCCGGCTCGTCGCCATCATGGGCACCTCGACCTGTCACGTGGTCAACGGCGCCCAGGTCGCCGAGGTGGCCGGGATGTGCGGTGTCGTGGACGGCGGCATCAGCCCCGGCGCGTGGGGTTACGAGGCCGGGCAGAGCGGTGTCGGCGACATCTTCGGCTGGTTCGTCGAGCACGCGGCTCCGGCCGGCGTCGACTCGCACGAACGCCTCACCGAGCTGGCCGCGAGCCAGCCGGTCGGCGCGCACGGTCTGATCGCCCTGGACTGGTGGAACGGCAACCGTTCACTGCTGGTCAACCACGACCTCAGCGGGATGATCGTCGGAATGACCCTGGCCACCCGGCCGCAGGACATCTACCGGGCGCTGCTGGAATCCACCGCGTACGGCACTCGGATGATCATCGAGGCGTTCGTTGAGGCCGGAGTCGCGGTGAACGACCTCGTGATCGCCGGCGGCCTCACCAACAACGCGCTGCTGATGCAGATCTACGCCGACGTGACCAAGCGGCCACTGAACATCATCGCCTCGACGCAGGGGCCGGCGCTGGGATCGGCGATCCACGCCGCCGTGGCAGCTGGCGAGTTCCCCTCGGTCCACGAGGCGTCGCAGGCGATGGGTCGGGTGCACGAGGCTGTGTACCGACCGGATCCCGAGCGGGCGCGTGCCTACGACGCCCTCTACGCCGAGTACCGGACGCTGCACGACCACTTCGGTCGCGGCGGCAACGACGTCATGCTGCGCCTGCGGGCTATCCGCAACGCGGCAGCCGGAACCGCTGCGGCCGCACCCGAGGCCGCGTTGGAGGTGGTCGCATGAGCACTGAGGTGACCGGACAGATCCGTGAGCTGCGCGAGACGGTCGCACGCCTGCACTCCGAGCTGACCCGGTACGGCCTGGTCGCCTGGACGTCCGGCAACGTCTCCGCGCGGGTTCCCGGCCAGGACCTCCTGGTGATCAAGCCGAGCGGCGTCAGCTACGACGACCTCACCGCGGACAACATGGTGGTGTGTGACCTCGACGGCGCTCTCGTCGAGGGCGACTTCGCCCCGTCCAGTGACACCGCCGCGCACGCCTACGTCTACCGGGCCATGCCCGAGGTCGGTGGGGTCGTGCACACGCACAGCTCGTACGCCACCGCCTGGGCCGCCTGCGGCGAGGCGATCCCGTGCCACCTCACCGCCCAGGCCGACGAGTTCGGCGGGGAGATCCCGATCGGCCCGTTCGCTCTGATCGGCGGTGACGACATCGGCAAGGGCATCGTCGCCACGCTGGCCGGTCACCGCTCGCCTGCGGTGCTGATGCAGAACCACGGCGTCTTCACCATCGGGCGCGACGCCCGCGCCGCGGTCAAGGCCGCGGTCATGTGCGAGGACGTGGCCCGTACCGCGCATCTGGCCCGCGCACTGGGGCAGCCCGTGCCGATGGCGCAGGCAGACATCGATGCTCTTTATGACCGTTACCAGAACGTCTACGGTCAACAACCAGTCGCACCCGCGGGTTCCTGACCATTTCGGCCAGGCCGAAGCCCGCTGGTCTGCACCACCGAAGCACCACCGACGCACCAGCACGCACCAGTACGCACCACCCGCGTACGCCGCTCTTTCGCACCTCGGCGGTTGGCGCGGTTTCCCACCACATGAGCCAAGGAGATCCGATGAGAAAGATGCGAACGCAGTCCGCTCCGTGGCGCGCTGCCGCGGTCCTCGCCAGCGTGCTGCTCGTCGGCGGCGTGGCGGCCTGCGGCAACAGCGACACCGGCGGCGGCGGTTCCAAGGACGACGGCAAGATCACGATGGGCTTCTCCCAGGTTGGTGCGGAGAGCGGCTGGCGTACCGCGAACACCACCTCGATCAAGGATGCCGCCGCTGCGGCCGGGATCGAGCTGAAGTTCGACGACGCTCAGCAGAAGCAGGAAAACCAGATCAAGGCGATCCGCAACTACATCCAGCAGAAGGTCGACGTGATCGCCTTCTCGCCGGTGGTGGAGTCCGGGTGGGACACCGTGCTCAAGGAGGCCAAGGACGCCGACATCCCGGTCATCCTGACCGACCGCTCGGTGGACTCGGCCGACAAGAGCCTGTACAAGACCTTCCTCGGCTCGGACTTCGTCAAGGAGGGCCGGCTCGCGGGTGAGTGGCTGGTCGAGCAGAAGAAGACCGCCTCGGGCCCGGTGAACATCGTCGAGTTGCAGGGCAACACCGGCGCGGCGCCGGCGAACGACCGCAAGAAGGGCTTCGCCGAGGCCATCGCCGCCAACCCGAACCTGAAGGTCATCGCCTCCCAGCCGGGTGACTTCACCCGCGCGGGCGGCAAGCAGGTCATGGAGCAGTTCCTCAAGGCCAACCCGAAGATCGACGTGTTGTTCGCGCACAACGACGACATGGGCCTGGGCGCACTCGAGGCGATCACCGCTGCCGGCAAGGTGCCCGGCAAGGACATCACCATCATCACTGTCGACGCTGTCAAGGACGGCATGCAGGCTCTCGCCGACGGGAAGTTCAACTTCATCGCGGAGTGCAGCCCGCTGCTCGGCCCGCAGCTGATGGACCTGGCCAAGAAGGTGCACGCTGGCGAGCAGGTGGCGCCTCGGATCGAGACCGAGGAGACCACCTTCACCCAGGAGCAGGCCAAGGAAGCACTGCCCAACCGCAAGTACTGACCGACGCCGGGGTCGCCGCGCTCGCGTGGCGGCCCCGCCGCGTCGTCCCCCTACCCGCAACGGACCGGGCATGGCCCGCGACCATCCCGCAGCACGCCCGCCCGGACGATCCCCAGGGACGACCGGGCGGGCGCACGGGGCGGTGGCGGCCCTTCCGTGTCGACAACCCAGAAGAGGTCTGATGGGATGACGGATAGCCGTCCGGTCCTGACGATGACCGGGATCAGCAAGTCCTTCCCCGGGGTGCGCGCACTCCACGACGTCAACTTCCGGCTCTTTCCCGGCGAGGTGCACGCCCTGATGGGCGAGAACGGCGCCGGCAAGTCGACCCTCATCAAGGTGCTGACCGGTGTCTACGACACCGACGAGGGCACCATCACCCTCGACGGCGAGCCGGTCTCCTTCAGCGGGCCGATGCAGGCGACCGCCGCCGGGGTGAGCACGGTCTTCCAGGAGGTGAACCTCTGCACCAATCTCTCGGTGGCGGAGAACATCTTCATCGGCCGCGAGCCCCGGCGCCTCGGCGCCGTGCACTGGGGTGAGGTTCGCCGCCGGGCCCGGGCGCTGCTGGCCCGCCTCGACCTCGACCTCGACGTCAGCGCGCCGCTCGGCTCGTACTCCCTGGCTATCCAGCAGATGGTCGCCATCGCCCGCGCGATCGACATCAAGGCTCGGGTGCTGATCCTGGACGAGCCGACGTCCAGCCTGGACGCCGGCGAGGTGGCCCAGCTGTTCCGCATCATGCGGCAGCTGCGTGACGAGGGCATCGCGATCCTCTTCGTGACCCACTTCCTCGACCAGGTCTACGAGATCGCCGACCGCATCACGGTGTTGCGCAACGGTGGGCTCGTCGGCGAGTACCTAACCACCGAGCTGCCTCAGCTCTCCCTGGTCGAGAAGATGATCGGCAAGGAACTCGACGTCCTCGAAGGCATCGAGGAGCACTCCCGCCGGGACCTGGCCGCGCTGGAGGAGGGCACCCCACTGGTGGCGGTGTCGAACTTCGGCCGCGGTGGCGCGGTCGAGCCGTTCAGCCTCACCATCCACGCCGGCGAGGTGGTGGGTCTGGCCGGCCTGCTGGGCTCCGGGCGTACCGAGGTGGCGCGGCTGTTGTTCGGCGCCGACCGGACCGACGGCGGTCAGGTCGCGGTGGACGGCACGGCGAGCAGCCTGCGCACCCCCGCCCAGGCCATCGACCATGGCATCGGCTTTTGTTCGGAGAACCGTCGCGCGGAGGGCATCGTCGCCGACCTGTCGGTCCGCGAGAACATGATCCTCGCCATGCAGGCCGCCCGTGGCTGGTTGCGGCCCATCCCGCGTCGCCGGCAGGACGAGCTGGTCGACAAGTACGTCAAGGCACTCAACATCCGGCCGGCGGACCCGGAGGTCCCGGTCCGCAACCTCTCCGGTGGCAACCAGCAGAAGGTGCTCCTGGCCCGGTGGCTGATCACCGAGCCGCGACTGTTGATCCTCGACGAACCGACCCGGGGCATCGACATCGGCGCGAAGACCGAGATCCAGAAGCTCGTGACCCAGTTGTCCGACGGCGGCATGGCGGTGCTGTTCATCTCCGCCGAGCTGGAGGAGGTGCTGCGCCTCAGCCACAAGGTGGCCGTGATGCGGGACCGGCAGATGGTCGCGCAGCTCGCCAACGATGACACCCTGGACGCGGACCGCATCATGCAGACAATCGCCAGTGGGTCCCACCGGGAGGAGGCAGACCGATGAACGCCACCATGGGCCGCTACCGGGCGGTGACCGGTCACCGGTTGTTCTGGCCCGTCGCCGTGCTGGTCGTCATGCTCGCCGCGAACACGATCTACCGGCCCGGGTTCCTGTCGATCGAGCTCAAGGACGGGCACCTGTACGGCTCGCCGATCGACATCCTGCGGCTGAGCGCACCACTGATCCTCGTCGCGCTGGGGATGACCCTGGTCATCTCGACCGGCGGCATCGACCTGTCGGTGGGGTCGGTGTGTGCGATCAGCGGCGCGATCGCCTGCATGTACATCAGCAAGCAGTCCGACCAGAACAGCCTTGTCGTGGTGCTGACCGCCCTCGCGATGGCGTTGGGCGTCGCGCTCGTGCTCGGCGCCTGGAACGGCGTGCTGGTGGCCGTGATCGGGATCCAACCGATCATCGCCACCCTGATCCTGATGGTGGCCGGCCGGGGCCTCGCCCAGCTGATCACCCAGGGTCAGATCATCACCATCAACTCAGAGCCGTTCCGGGCGATCGGGCTGGGCCACCTGTTCACCCTGCCGCTGGCCATCTTCATCGCCCTCGCCGCGGCACTGCTCGTCGCCGCGTTCACCCGGCGCACCGCACTCGGCATGATCGTCGAGTCGGTGGGCGGCAACGCCGAGGCGAGCAGGTTGGCCGGCATCCGCTCCGGCCGGGTCATCTTCCTCGCGTACGTGCTCAGCGCCGTCTGTGCCGCGATCGCCGGTTTCATGATGACGGCCAACGTCTCCAGTGCCGACGGCAACGCGGTCGGCCTCTGGGTGGAGCTGGACGCCATCCTCGCCGTCGTCATCGGCGGTACGTCCCTCGCCGGTGGCCGGTTCTTCCTCAGCGGCACGATCATCGGCGCGCTGATCATCCAGACGCTGACCACCACGGTGTACGCCATGGACATCTCACCGCAGACCTCGCTGCTGTTCAAAGCGGTCGTCGTCATCGCCGTCTGCCTCATCCAGGCGCCGGCCTTCCGGGCCCGGTTCGCCCGCCGCAGGCGCAGCGCGCCGAAGCCCACCACCATCGCCGACAAGCCGAAGGAGCAGGTACCGGCATGACCACTGGATCGCTCACCGCTGGTCGTGCCCGGTTCCGGCTGCCGAGGCGGCAGATACCGGTCCTGGCCACGCTCGTCCTCCTGCTGGTGATGTACGGCATCGGGGTGTCCCAGTACCAGGCGTTCTCCAACGTGCAGGTCATCTTCAACGTCTTCATCGACAACGGTTTCCTGCTCGTGGTCGCGATCGGGATGACCTTCGTGATCCTCACCGGCGGCATCGACCTGTCGGTCGGGTCCGTCGTGGCGATGACGGCGATGGTGTCGGCCTGGCTGCTCCAGGAGGGCCTGCCGGCGGCGCTGGTGCTCGTCATCGCCCTGCTCATCGGGCCGACGCTCGGTCTGCTGATGGGCTGCGCCATCCACTTCTTCGACATCCAGCCGTTCATCGTCACCCTCGCGGGGATGTTCTTCGCCCGGGGGATGTGCACGTTCATCTCCGGCTCGTCCATCCCGATCACGGACGGGTTCTGGACCAGGATGTCGCAGGAACGGATCGGTGATCCCCGGGGCAACTTCGTCTCGATCAGCGTGCTGATCGCCTTCGTCGTGGTCGCCGTCGCCGCGTACGTGCTGGCCTACACCCGGCTGGGACGCAACGTGTACGCCATCGGCGGCAACCCCCAGTCGGCCCTGCTGATGGGTCTGCCGGTGGGGCGGACCAGGATCGCCGTCTACACCATCAGCGGTCTGTGCTCCGCGATCGGCGGGATCCTGCTGTCCTTCTACACCCTCTCCGGCGCGCCGTTGATCGCCGTCGGGATGGAGCTGGACGTCATCGCCGCCGTCGTCATCGGAGGCACGGTGCTCACCGGCGGCTCGGGTTACGTGTTCGGCACGGTGCTCGGCGTCCTGGTGCTGGGCGTGATCCAGACCCTCATCACCTTCGATGGGAGCCTCAACTCCTGGTGGACGAAGATCGTGATCGGCGGTCTGCTCTTCGCGTTCATCCTCCTCCAGCGCCTCATCGGAATTCGTTACAAGTGACAGTTCCTCTCGCGGAAGGCAACCCCATGGCACCACAAACCCAACCCGAGATCTGGTTCCTCACCGGCAGCCAAGGCATGTACGGCGAGGAGACGCTCCGGCAGGTCGCCGAGCAGTCCCGCCAGATCGCGGCCGCGCTCGACGACTCGCCGCAGATTCCCGCCCGGGTGGTCTGGAAGCCCGTCCTGACCAACAGTGGTGAGATCCTGCAGGTCTGCCGGGACGCCGCCGCCCAGGGTGCCGTCGGGGTCATCGCCTGGATGCACACCTTCTCTCCGGCGAAGATGTGGATCTCCGGTCTGGACGCGTTGCAGACGCCGTTGCTGCACCTGCACACCCAGGCCAACGTGCTGCTGCCCTGGAACGACATCGACATGGACTTCATGAACCTGAACCAGGCCGCCCACGGCGACCGGGAGTTCGGGTACATCCAGACCCGTCTCGGTGTGGCCCGCAAGACGGTGGCCGGGCACGTCAGCGACCCGCGGGTCACCGCCCGGGTCGGGGCGTGGGCACGTGCCGCGCTCGGCTGGTCGGCGATGCGGTCGCTGCGCCTGGCCCGCTTCGGTGACAACATGCGCGACGTCGCGGTGACCGAGGGCGACAAGGTCGAGGCGGAGCTGCGGTTCGGGGTCTCGGTCAACACCTACGGCGTCAACGACCTGGTCGAGGTGGTCGGCCAGGTCACCGACGCGCAGGTGGACGACCTGGTCAAGGAGTACCAGGACACCTACCGCATCGGCGGCGACCTGCTGCCCGGCGGCGATCGGCACGACTCGTTGCGGTACGCGGCCCGCCTGGAGCTGGGCATGCGCACGTTCCTGGACGCGGGCGGGTTCCGGGCCTTCACCACGAACTTCGAGGACCTCGGGGGCCTGCGTCAGCTGCCGGGCATCGCCGTGCAGCGGCTCATGGCCGACGGCTACGGCTTCGGTGGCGAGGGCGACTGGAAGACGTCGGTCCTGGTGCACACGCTCAAGGCGATGTCGGTGGGCGTGGACGGCGGCACGTCGTTCATGGAGGACTACACCTACGACCTCACCCCGGGTGAGGAGCTGGTGCTCGGCGCCCACATGCTGGAGGTCTGTCCGACCATCGCCTCCGATGTTCCCAACGTGGAGATCCACCCGCTGAGCATCGGCGGGCGGGAGGACCCGGTCCGGTTGGTCTTCGACGCCGCGCCCGGTCCGGCGGTGGTGCTCGGTCTGGCCGACATGGGGGAGCGGTTCCGGCTCGTCGCCAACGAGATCGACGTGGTCACTCCGCCGCAGCCGCTGCGCCGGCTGCCGGTGGCCCGCGCGGTCTGGCGTCCGCGACCGGACCTGCCGGTGTCGGCGGAGTCGTGGATCACCGCGGGCGCGCCGCACCACACCGTTCTGTCGCAGGCGGTGGGGGTGGAGGAGTTGCACGACCTGGCCGAGATGAGCCGCACGGAACTGGTCGTCATCGACGCCGACACCCAGCCCCGCCGCTTCGCCGACGAGATCCGCTGGAACCAGGCCTACTACCGGTTGGCGCGCGGCTTCTGATCCATTCGCTCGGAGCGTCCGGAAACGGGTGGTCCATCCCTGCCTGCGGGCCGGGGTGGCCACCCGTTCGCGCGTGGTCCTGGCAGGAACGCGGGCCGACTGTGTTACGTCTTGACTAACAGCATGTTATCGCTCACAGTCTATAGCCAAGATGGTCGATGTCTTGACTGTCCGGCCATGCGCGCGTTGCACCCCCTCGGTTGCGGCACCTCGTCGCCGCGACGGTCGGGCTGGCGGTGTTAGCGATCACAAGGTCGGACGCGGGTCAACTCGGTGCCCCGCCCGGTGCCGCGGACGCCGACCCAGACCGCTCGGTTCGCGTCAGCAGAGGAGGATCATGCTTTCCATCGGTCGGGTTCCCCGAGGTGCGCCACGTCGGCGCGGGTGGCTGTCGAGACTCGCCGTCGCCGCTATGACACTGGTGGTCGGTGGCGCGGCCGTAGCCGTCGCCTCGTCGCCCGCGTCAGCGGCCACCGTCGACACCAGCGCCTGGTACGTGTTGGTGAACCGCAACAGCGGCAAGGCCGTGGACGTGTACAACCTGGCGACGAACGACGGCGCGCGGATCACGCAGTGGACGCGCAACAACGGCAACCAGCAGCAGTGGCAGTTCGTCGACTCCGGAGGCGGCTACTACCGACTCAAGTCGAGGTTGTCGGGCAAGGTGCTGGACGTCTCCGGCCGCTCGACCGCCAACGGCGCCAGCGTCGTGCAGTGGACCGACAACAACGGCACCAACCAGCAGTTCCGGCTGGCAGACTCGGACGGCGGGTACGTCCGGTTGATCAACCGCAACAGCAACAAGGCGATGGAGGTGCAGGGCGCCTCGACCGCCGACGGCGGCAACATCGTGCAGTACGACGACTGGAACGGCGCCAACCAGCAGTGGCAGCTCGTCCGCGTCGACGGCGGGACCGACCCCACGACGCCGCCGCCGTCGAACGGCACGTACTCGAACCCGGTGGTCTGGCAGGACTTCGCCGACGTCGACATCATCCGGGTCGACAACGCCTACTACATGTCGGCGTCCACCATGCACTACTCGCCGGGAGCGCCGGTGCTGCGCTCGTACGACCTGGTGAACTGGGAGTTCGCCGGTCACTCGGTGCCCCGGCTCGACTTCGGCTCGAAGTACGACATGAGCGGCGGTAACGCGTACGTCGACGGGATCTGGGCGTCGACGTTGAACTACCGGCCGAGCAACCGGACGTACTACTGGGCCGGGTGCATCGACTTCGCGCAGACCCACATCTACACCGCGTCCGCCGTCGACGGTGCGTGGAGCAAGCACACCACCATCCCCAACTGCTACTACGACGCCGGCATGCTGATCGACGACAACGACACCATGTACGTGGCGTACGGCAACGGCACCATCAGCGTGGCGCAGTTGTCCGCGGACGGTAAGTCGCAGGTTCGCGCCCAGCAGGTCTACACGACGCCGTCGAGCATCGGCACGCTGGAGGGCGCCCGGTTCTACAAGCGCAACGGCGCCTACTACATCTGGCTCACCCGCCCGGCCAACGGCCAGTACGTGCTGAAGTCGACCAACGGCCCGTTCGGCCCGTACGAGCAGCGTCAGGTGCTGCTCAACCTGCCCGGCCCGATCTCCGGTGGCGGTGTGCCGCACCAGGGTGGGCTGGTGCAGACCCAGAACGGCGACTGGTACTACATGTCCTTCGTCGACGCGTACCCCGGTGGTCGGATGCCGGCGATGGCCCCGATCACCTGGACCGGCGACGGCTGGCCGGTGCTGCAGACGGTCAACGGCACCTGGGGCACCTCGTACCCGAAGCCGAACCTGCCCGCGCCGCCGCGTGCGGTCAAACCGCTGACCGGCACCGACACGTTCGCCGGCACCACCCTCGGCCCGCAGTGGGAGTGGAACCACAACCCGGACAACAGCAAGTGGGCGGTCAACAACGGGCTGAACCTGCAGACCGCCACCGTCACCGGCGACCTGTACAAGGCGCGCAACACGCTGACCCACCGCATCCAGGGCCCCAGCTCGACCGCGACGATCGAGTTGGACTACTCCACGATGCGCGACGGTGACCGGACCGGCCTGGCGGTGCTGCGCAACTCGTCAGCCTGGATCGGGGTCCGACGGGACAACGGGTCGACACGTCTGGTCATGCAGAACGGCCTGACGATGGACGGCAGCTGGAACACCACCAGCACCGGCAGCGAGGTGGCGAGCGCCGCTGTCTCCGGTGGCCGGATCTGGTTGCGGGCCAACGCCGACATCAGACCGGGATCGGGTCGGCAGGCGCGTTTCTCGTACAGCACGGACGGGGTCAACTTCACCTCGTTCGGCAACGCGCTCACGCTGGCGAACAACTGGCAGTTCTTCATGGGCTACCGGTTCGCCATCTTCAACCATGCGACCCAGGCGCTCGGTGGCGCTGTCACCGTGCGTCGATTCGACCTGACAACGCCGTGACACCAGTCACAACAGGATCGGTCTGATCCGGTGGCGTGGGCGCGCACGTGCCCGCCGGCCCGTCGAGCCCGCGCCACCGCGTGATGCCGTCGCCGGCCTGCTCCACGCTCTGTCCAGGGAGCGTAGGGCAGGCCGGCGTGGCGTCTGGCAACGACGGAGTACGCCGCTTGGCCGCGTACTCCAGGTGGGAGATGCGTTGCGCGGCTCTGGCGCGTTGCGCGGACCCCCTACCGCCGTCCCGTGTTCGGGGCGGTGGCTGGCGTAGACTGTCGGCGATCCAGCGCTGGTCACCTGGGATTCAGCACCGGCGTGGTGACTGAGCGAGGGGGATCGGGCCGGGCCGCTCCAGTCGACGTCGACGGGCTGCGGGCCGGAGACGTAGCGGGGGGAGCGAAATGGCCGTCCACGGTCCCGCGATGACGGACGTTGCTCGTCTCGCCGGTGTCTCCCATCAGACGGTGTCGCGGGTGCTCAACGGGCACCCCAACGTCCGTGAGCAGACCCGGCTCCGGGTGCGCGCGGCGATCGCCGAACTCGGCTACCGTCCGAACGGCGCGGCACGCGCGCTGGTGACCGGTCGATCGCAGGTCATCGGCGTGGTCGCACAGAACACGACGCTCTACGGTCCCGCGTCACTGCTGGCGGCGTTGGAGCAGACCGCCGCCGAAGAGGGTTTCGCGGTCAGTGTCGGCAGCGTCCGCAACCTGGACCACCGGTCCATCTCGGCGGCAGTCGAGCGGCACCTGTCGCACCGCGTCGCCGGCATCGTGGTCATCGCGCCCGTCGAGTCGGCCGGTGAGGCGCTGGAACGCCTGCCGAAGGATGTCCCGCTGGTCACGGTCGACGGTGACCCGAGCCGACCGGTGCCACTGGTGACTGTCGACCAGGTGGCGGGTGCCCGAGCGGCGACGCAACATCTGCTCGACGCGGGGCACCGCACCGTCTGGCACGTCTCGGGCCCGTCCGACTGGTTCGACAGCGTTGGTCGGATCGACGGCTGGCGGGAGGCTCTGCTGGCCGCCGGGCTGGTTCCGCCACCGCTGATGCCGGGGGACTGGTCCGCGGCCTCGGGTTACCGGTGTGGGCAGATGTTGGCGCGGATGCCGGAGGTCACCGCGGTCTTCACCGCCAACGACCATCTCGCGCTGGGCGTGCTGCGGGCGTTGCACGAGTTCGGCAAGCGGGTGCCGGACGACATCAGCGTCGTCGGCTTCGACGACGTGCCCGAGGCGGCGTACTTCATTCCACCGCTGACCACCGTTCGCCCGGACTTCGACGCGGTGGCGCGCGCGAGCCTGCAGATGCTGCTGAGCCAGATCGAGTCGGGCACCGGCGGGGCACTACGGCAGACCGTCGCCCCGACACTGGTCTCCCGCGAGAGCGTCGCGCCACCGCGTCGCTGACGCTCGTCCGTCGACGGACGCGGTTGGATTGCCGCAGAGCGCCCCTATCGATGCTCGGCAATGCATCGAGAGCAAGGTATTGAACCTCATGAAATGTCGCCGTAACATGATGGGCGTCTCTGTTAACGCTAACAATATTGGCGTCCAGCAATAGGCCCAGCGACCCAAGATCGTAGTCAGGGGCGGGCGCCACCGACAAGGAGGCTCGATGAACCGCATAACCCGAGGTCGTCGCTGGGGGAGCGTACTGGCGGCCGGAGTGCTGCTCGCCGGCGCTCTGGTCGGCCTGCGCGCCCCCGCAGCGCAGGCACTGGACAACGGGGTGGCGCGTACTCCCCCCATGGGTTGGAATTCGTGGAACTCGTTCGGCTGCAACATCAACGAGGCGCTGATCCGGCAGACGGCCGATGCGATCGTCAGCAGCGGTATGCGGGACCTCGGCTACAACTACGTCGTGGTCGACGACTGCTGGTTCAACCCCAACCGGGACAGCTCCGGCAACATCCAGGGCGACCCCAGCCGGTTCCCCAGCGGGATGAAGGCGCTCGGCGACTACCTGCACGCCCGGAACCTGAAGTTCGGCCTGTACCAGGTGCCGGTCGACAAGACCTGCGCGCAGTACTTCGGCGCCTACCCCGGCGCGACCGGCAGCCGGGGCCACGAGGTGCAGGACGCGCGCCAGTTCGCCGCCTGGGGCGTCGACTTCCTCAAGTACGACTGGTGCTCGCCGGAGGGCAGCATCAACGACCAGGTGACCACCTTCGCCAAGATGCGTGACGCGCTGGCCGCGACCGGCCGACCGATCGTCTACAGCATCAACCCGAACAGCATCCACGCCAAGACCGGCCCGCAGCGCAACTGGGGCGACGTGGCGAACATGTGGCGAACCACCGAGGACATCACCAACGCGTGGGACACCGGTCAGAGCAACGGCTACCCGATGGGCATCCAGAACATCATCAACGTGACCGTCCCGCTGGCGTCCTACGCGAGGCCGGGTGGGTTCAACGACCCGGACATGATGGAGGTCGGCCGGGGTGGCATGAACGACACGGAGATGCGCAGCCACTTCGCGATGTGGGCGATCATGGCGTCTCCGCTGATCGCCGGGAACGACGTGCGGAACATGAACTCCGCGACGCAGACCATCCTCAAGAACGCCAACCTGATCGCGATCAACCAGGACTCGCTCGGGTTGCAGGGGACGCAGGTGTCCTTCGACGGCACCCGTCGGGTGCTGGCCAAGCCCCTCGCCAACGGTGACGTCGCCGTCGCCCTGCTCAACCAGGGCGGCTCGACGACGACGATCTCGACCACGGCCGCGGCCGTCGGCAAGTCCGGCTCGTCGTTCACGCTGGTGGACGCGTGGACGGGTGGCACCAGCTCCAGCAGCGGGACGATCAGTGCCAGCGTCCCCGCGCACGGCACCGTGGTGTTCCGGGTCAGCGGTGGTGGGACGACCACTCCGCCGCCGACCACGTCGGGCGCGTTCGCGAGCGCCGCCTCCGGCCGCTGCCTGGACGTTCCGCAGAGCAACACCACCAACGGCACCCAGCCGGTGATCTGGGACTGCAACGGCGCCGCCAACCAGAACTGGACCCTCAACGGGCAGACCCTCCAGGCTCTCGGCAAGTGCCTGGACGCACCCCTCAACGCCACTGCCGGCACCAAGGTGCAGATCTGGGACTGCAACGGGGGAGCCAACCAGCGGTGGGCGATCAACGCCAACGGGACGATCAGCGGCGCCCAGTCCGGGCTCTGCCTGGACGTCAACAACAACGCCACGGCCAACGGCACCACGGTGCTTCTCTGGACCTGCACCGGGGCGGCGAACCAGCGGTGGACGCGGCGATAGCCGATCGGGTCGGCCGACCGACCAGGTCGGGGCAACCCACCTGATCCTCGGAAGTGCCGGTGCCCGCTGACGACAGTCGTCGTCGGCGGGCACCGCTCTGTGCGGGGTCGCGCCGATGACGGTGAGTCGTCGCGTCAACCACTTCCCGCTGACCGACCGCATGACTACGCTCGCCTGGATGCTCCGTTACGAGACCGTGACACCGGTATTTCGGCTCTGGTGTTGACGTGAACTTTGTGAGCGCTAACACTACCCGAAAGATGACAGTTGGCCCCGGCAGTCGCGGGGAGTCCAGAGAGGAGAAGCCCGTGGGCAGGAAATTCCTGGTTGCTCTGGGCAGCGCGGCACTGGCGCTGAGCCTGGCGGCGTGCAGTGGCGAGGGTGCGGGCAGTAACGGCAGCAGCGGGGGTGACAAGCCCAGCGACCTGACCATCGGCGTGTCCATGCCGACCCAGACCTCGGAGCGGTGGATCGCCGACGGCAACGCGGTGAAGTCGAAGCTTGAGGCCAAGGGCTACAAGGTCGACCTCCAGTACGCCGGTGACGACATCCCCACGCAGTCGCAGCAGGTCGACCAGATGATCACCCGCGGCGCGGACGTTCTGGTCATCGCGGCGATCGACGGCACCGCGCTCAGCAGCCAGTTGCAGGCCGCCGCGTCCGCGAAGATCCCGGTCATCTCCTACGACCGGCTGATCCGCGGCAGCAAGGACGTCGACTTCTACGTCAGCTTCGACAACTACAAGGTTGGCGTCGCCCAGGGCACCGCACTGCTCGTCGGCCTCGGCCTGCTGAACAAGGACGGCTCGAAGGGCACGGCCAAGGGGCCGCTGAACGTCGAGCTCTTCGCCGGGTCGCTGGATGACAACAACACCCAGTACTTCTTCGGTGGAGCGATGGACACGCTGAAGCCGTTCATCGAGAACGGCACGCTGATCGTCAAGTCCAAGCAGACCACCCCCGAGCAGGTCGCCATCCTGCGCTGGCAGCAGGAGACCGCGCAGAAGCGGATGGAGAACCTGCTCACCTCCAGCTACAACGACGGCTCGAAGGTCGACGGGGTGCTGTCGCCGTACGACGGCATCTCCCGCGGCATCATCACCGCCCTGCAGAACGCCGGCTACGGCAGCGGCGCGAAGAAGCTCCCGGTGGTGACCGGCCAGGACGCGGAGATCGCCTCGATCAAGCTGATCAACGACGGCGTGCAGAGCTCCACGGTCTTCAAGGACACCCGCCTGCTGGCCGACCAGGCCGTCAACGCCGCCGAGGCGTTCCTGCAGAAGAAGCAGCCGCAGGCCAACGACTCGGAGACGTACAACAACGGTGTCAAGGTCGTCCCGGCGTACCTGCTGCCGATCGCGACCGTCTACAAGGACGACATCAAGGCGACCCTGATCGACTCCGGCTACTGGACGGCGGAAGAGGTCGCCGCCGGTCAGGCCAAGAAGTAAGCCACCCGTCGGGCCCGGCGATCATCGCCGGGCCCGACGCTGTGGTGTACCGCGTCCGACCTGACAGAGGACAGTGACCATGGACGACACCATCCTGGAGATGCGCCGCATCACCAAGACCTTCCCCGGCGTGACCGCGCTGGAGGACGTCACCCTCGCGGTGCGTCGCGGGGAGATCCACGCCATCTGCGGGGAGAACGGCGCCGGCAAGTCCACCCTGATGAAGGTGCTGTCCGGCGTCCACCCGTCCGGCTCGTACGACGGTGAGATCCTCTTCGACGGCAAACCGATGCAGTTCCGGGGCATTCGCGACAGCGAGGCCAATGGCATCGTCATCATCCACCAGGAGCTCGCCCTGGTGCCGTACCTGTCGATCGCGGAGAACATCTTCCTCGGCAACGAGCGGCGTGGCCGCAGCGGGCTCATCGACTGGAACTTCGCCAACGCCGAAGCGGCGAAGCTGCTGGCGTCCGTCGGGCTGCACGAGAACCCGGTCACCCCCGTCATCCAGCTCGGCGTCGGCAAGCAGCAACTGGTGGAGATCGCCAAGGCGCTGTCGAAGAAGGTGCGTCTGCTCATCCTCGACGAGCCGACGGCCGCACTCAACGACATCGACTCGGCGCACCTGCTCGACCTGTTGCGGGCCCTCAAGGAGCAGGGCATCACCTGCATCATGATCTCGCACAAGCTCAACGAGATCACCGCCATCGCCGACTCGACCACCGTCATCCGGGACGGGCGCGCCGTGGAGACCCTGGACATGAAGTCCGACGAGGTGACCCAGCAGCGCATCATCCGGGGGATGGTCGGGCGCGACCTGGACAGCTTCTATCCCGACCGAGAGTCGTCCCCCGGCGAGGAGGTCCTCCGGATCGAGGACTGGACGGTGCGGCACCCGGTCCAGGACCGGAAGGTCGTCGAGGGCGTCGGCCTGTCCGTCCGCGCCGGCGAGGTCGTCGGCATCGCGGGTCTGATGGGCGCCGGGCGGACCGAGCTGGCGATGAGCGTGTTCGGTCGCTCGTACGGCCGTGACATCAGTGGCCGGCTGTTCGTGCGCGGGCGCGAGGTGCACGCGCGTACCGTCGCCGAGGCGATCGACAACGGCATCGCGTACGTCACCGAGGACCGCAAGCGGTACGGCCTCAACCTCATCGACGACGTGCGGCGCAACGTGTCCGCCGCCGCGTTGGACCGGCTGTCCCGCCTGGGCTGGGTGAACGGCAACGAGGAGATCAAGGTTGCCGAGGCGAGCCGCAAGGAGATGAACATCCGGACGCCGAGCGTCATGGCGGTGGTGGGCAAGCTCTCCGGCGGCAACCAGCAGAAGGTCGTGCTGTCGAAGTGGCTGTTCACCGACCCGGACGTGCTGATCCTCGACGAACCCACCCGAGGGATCGACGTCGGCGCCAAGTTCGAGATCTACACGATCATCAATCGGCTGGTGGCCGCCGGTAAGGCGGTGATCGTCATCTCCTCCGAGCTGCCGGAGCTGCTCGGGATGTGCGACCGCATCTACACCCTCGCCGCCGGCCGGATCACCGGTGAGATGCCGGTGGCCGAGGCGACTCAGGAGAGCCTCATGGAGCTGATGACCAAGGACAAGGAGCTCGTCGGATGACCAGCATCAAGACCCCTTCGACGGAGCGCCCGACGCCCCCGGACAGCACACCCGCCGCCGCCCTGCACAGCGGGACGAGCGACCTGCGGGCGCTGGTGTTGAACAACCTGCGGCAGAGCGGGATCTACGTCGCGCTGGTCGTCATCGTCGGGCTCTTCGCGATCCTGACCGACGGGGTGCTGCTGAGCCCGGGCAACATCACGAACATCGTTCTCCAGTACTCGTACATCCTGGTGCTGGCGATCGGGATGGTCATCCTGATCATCGGCGGGCACATCGACCTGTCGGTCGGGTCGGTCGTCGCGCTGACCGGAGCGGTGTCCGCCGTCCTGGTGATCCAACAGGGCTATCCCTGGTGGGTGGGCGTCCTCGCCGCGCTCGCCGTCGGTGTCGCGGTCGGTGCCTGGCACGGCTTCTGGGTGGCGTACGCGGGCATCCCGGCCTTCATCGTGACCCTGGCCGGCATGCTGCTGTTCCGGGGCCTCACCCTGCGGGTGCTCGACAACATCTCGCTGTCGCCGTTCCCGTCGGAATATCAGCAGGTCGCGGCGGGCTTCCTCAACGGCCTGCTCGGCGGGAACGGTTTTGACGCTTTCACGCTGCTGATCGGTGCCGTCGCGGTGGCCGGTTACGCGGTGAGCGGCTTCCGCACCCGCGTGGCGCGGATCCGCTACCAGCAGCCCGTCGAGTCGTTCCCGCTGTTCGTCGCCCGGGTCGTCGTGGTCGGCGCGGTCATCATGTACTTCGCCTGGCAGCTGGCGCACGCCCGTGGCCTGCCGATCGTGCTGATCATCCTCGCGGTCCTCGTGCTGGTCTACGGCCTGCTCACCCGGCGTACCGTCTTCGGCCGCCAGGTCTACGCGATCGGCGGCAACCTGTCGGCGGCGGCGCTGTCCGGCGTGAAGGTCCGGACCGTCAACTTCTGGATGTTCGTCAACATGGGCTTCCTGGCCGCGGTGGCCGGCGTCATCTACTCGTCGCGGTCGAACGGCGCCCAGCCCGCCGCCGGCAACATGTTCGAGCTGGACGCGATCGCCGCGGCCTTCATCGGCGGTGCGGCGGTCACCGGTGGTGTCGGCACCGTCGTGGGCGCGATGGTCGGTGGTCTGATCATGGCGGTGATGAGCAACGGCATGCAGCTGATGGGTATCGACCAGTCGACCCAGTCGGTGGTGAAGGGTCTCGTCCTGCTCGTCGCCGTCGCCTTCGACGTCTACAACAAGCGCCGGGCCGGCACGGCCCGCTGACGTCGCAACAGCACGACAGTGGCCCCTGCCCGCCTCCGCGGACAGGGGCCACGCGTCAATGGGTGGTCGGTAGGCACACCGTGCCCGCCTCGGCCCCGCGCCGGCGCCCGGCACGCTGGTTGAGGGCTTCCCGCGCCGATGCCTGAGCCGCCCCGCGGGGTGCACCCCATCTGTCGGTGGTCCTGTAGAGCTGCCCCATATCCGGGGCAGCTCGACAGGAGCCGGACACACCCAGGGCCTGCCAGGGAGGCGACACCGAAGCGCCGCAGGGCCGGGCGCGAGACGATCCCGCTGCGCCGCGGACGACGCAGCGGGATCACGCGGTCAGTGGCAGTTGCCGGTGCCGCTGTCGTTGTAGGTCTGCCCGGCCACCGGCACGAACTGCCAGTCGTAGCTGCCGGAGTGCAGGGTGAACTTCAGGACACCCCACGCCGAGCTGTTGCGCGCCTCGCTGTTGGGCTGGATGGTGCCGAAGCCGTAGTGGCTCGCACCGCCCATCCCGGCGACGAAGCTGCGCATGCCCCGGCTGGCGTCCGCGCCGCCGGAGGGGTTCATCGGCGCGAACCGTTCGTACACGTGGTTGTGCCCCCACACCACGACGTCGGCGTTGTGGTCGTAGAGCGCCTGGTACAGCGGACGCGTCGACGTCGACGGCGCGTGGTTGGAGCTGGACGTGAACAGCGGGTGGTGCCAGTACGCGAGCGTGCACGGCTTGCTGCTGGCGGTCAGGTCCGCGCGCAGCCACTGCTCCTGGGTCGAGCCGGCCGACATGCTGATGTTCGAGTTGAGCGACACGATGTGCCAGTTGCCGAGGTCGAACGAGTAGTAGCCGCGGCCGCTCGGGCCGGCGGACGTACCGAAGTAGTTGTAGTAGCCGGTCGCTCCCGAGGTGTTGTAGTCGTGGTTGCCCGGCGACGGGCGGGTGCGCGTCTTGTGTCGACCCCAGGTGGGCTCGTAGTAGCTGCTGAACTGCGACGCGGTGCCGCTGTCGTAGACGTTGTCGCCGGTGGTGAAGACCGTCCCCGGGATGTTGTCGAGCAACGTCGCGGTGGCGCTGTCGCCGGAACCCGAGTCCGCGATGTCGCCGGCGCCGACGAGCACCGGGTCCCCGGACGGGGGCGGCGTGGTCCCGGTGGTGACCACCAGCTGCGGGGCGTCGGCCCCGCTCTCGCGGGTGTCGTAGTAGGCGCCGTCGCCGCTGGAGGAGGTCGCACCGAAGCTGTATGTGCCGTTGCCGGTGACCGCCGCCGTGACGTCGACCTCGTACCAGGTGTTGCCGCTGACCGCGCCGACCGTGCCGAGCGTGGCCCCGTCGATGGTCGGCTGATTGTTCCAGGTGGTGCCGGTCTCGGACCACGTCGTGTTGGACATGCGGCGGAACGTGCCACCGGCGTCGCTGCCGCTGTTGCCACTGATCGTGCGCAGTCGCAGCTTGGCGCCGGTCACCGTGCCGCTGACGCCGCTCACCGTGAAGCGCAGGAACGAGCGCCGCACCGGCGAGTTGTCGACCACGATCTGCGTTGACGTGCCGTAGCTGGTGGAGGCCGTGTCGCTCTGGACGTAGGTGTCGGCGACCGGCGTGAACGTCACGCTGGCCGCCGACGCCGCGACCGAGCCGGTGAGGACGACGGCGGCGCTGGCGACGACGAGCACCGCGGCCGTTGCCAGCGTCAGCGGTGGGCGGGCGAATCGAATGTCCATCCAGGACCCCTTCTCTGCGGGTGGAGAGCGCAAGGAATGTAGGAAGGCCGATGAACCGACGCACTGCCGCCAGATGAACAGTACGCTCAAACAGCGAAACTTCTCGATGTTCGTCACCTGTTCATCCGTCGCATGTCTGCGTGACGCC
Source organism: Micromonospora zamorensis (assembly GCF_900090275.1). Taxonomy (NCBI): domain Bacteria; kingdom Bacillati; phylum Actinomycetota; class Actinomycetes; order Micromonosporales; family Micromonosporaceae; genus Micromonospora; species Micromonospora zamorensis. The sequence goes on from NZ_LT607755.1 coordinate 1,310,741, forward strand.
CACAGTCCCTTGCGGCCCCTCCGACCCGGTCGCCACGATGGCTGACCGTCAGTCGTCGACCCGAGGAGATGCTCGTGTACCTGTCGACCGTCTCCCGGCCGGCCGCCGAGGAACCCGGACCCGGACCACGGCGCCGGCGGTTCGCGTTGGTCAGCGGCAACGTCGTCGCACTCGGCACGGTCAGCCTGATCACCGACATCTCGGCCGAGATGGTGGCCGCCGTCCTACCCCTCTATCTGGTGCTGGGCCTGCAACTCAGCCCGGTGGCCTTCGGCGTGCTCGACGGCGTCCACACCGGCGCCACCGCCCTGCTGCGGGTCGTCGGTGGCTTCGCCGCCGACCGGTTCCGGCGGCGCAAGCTGATCGCCGGCATCGGCTACACGCTCTCGGCGGTCGCGAAGCTCGGTCTGCTGCTCGCCGGCCGGTCGATACCGGCGATCGGCGCCGTCATCGCCGTCGACCGGCTCGGTAAGGGTGTACGCAGCGCCCCGCGCGACGCGCTGATCACGCTCTCCAGCCCACCCGAGGCGCTGGGTCGGGCGTTCGGGGTGCACCGGGCGATGGACAGCTTCGGGGCGTTCCTCGGGCCGCTCGCCGCGTTCGCGGTCCTGCTGCTCGTCGGGCAGTCCTACGACGCGGTCTTCGTCACCAGCTTCTGCGTCGCCGCCCTGGCCGTGGTCGTGCTCGTGCTCTTCGTCCGCGAGCGTCCGGCCGGTGAGCCGACGGAGCAGCCGAGCGACCCGACGGTCTCCGTGCGCGAGGTGTTCGGTCTGCTGCGTAGCGGACCCGCCCGCCGACTGGTGCTGGCCGCCGCGATGCTCGGGTTGGCCACCATCGGCGACGGCTTCGTCTACCTGTTGCTGCAACGCCGGGAGGACCTCGGTCTGCGTTGGTTTCCACTGCTCGCGGTGGGGACCAGCCTGGCCTACCTGCTGCTCGCCGCCCCGCTCGGCGTACTCGCCGACCGGATCGGCCGCCTGCCCGTGGTGATCGGCGGCTACACCGCCCTCGGCGCGACGTACCTGCTGCTGGCCGGTCCGGTCGACGGTTGGCCCCTGATCGCGCTGACGCTGGCCCTGTACGGCGCGTTCTACGCGGCCACCGACGGCGTGCTCATCGCGCTCGCCGGCCCGGTGCTGCCGGCGCGGCTGCGGACCACCGGTATCGCGCTCGTGCAGACCGGGCAGGCCCTGGCGTACCTCGTCTCCTCCGTCCTGTTCGGTCTCGCCTGGCAGGCGTGGGGACCGGAGAACGCGATCCGCGCGGCGGCCGTCGCCGTCGCCGGGGTCCTGGTCGGCACGCTCCTCCTGCTGGCCTCCCCGTCCCGCCTGATCACCCGGAAGGTGCCCCGATGACCGCGATGTCGACCCGAGCCAAGATCGGTGTGGTGGTCGCCTCGGCCGTGCTGCTGGGCGGTGTGGCCGCCGGCTATGTGGCCATGGCGGCGGAACCTGCCCCGCCGCCGCCTCCTGCCGCCGGCGACCAGGCGGTCACCCTGACACCCGGCCCGCGCCTGTTGGCGATCACCGACCGGTACGTGTCCACCGTCGCGACGGCCGACCCCGCCGGGTCGCGTACGGTCTCCGGCCTGGAATGCCTCCGGGTGTACGCCGCCGCCGGCACCGGTGTCTGCCTGAAGCCGGAGACCGCGTGGTCGTACCGGATGGTCGTGCTCGACGCGGCGCTGCGCGAGACGCGGGCGATCAGCGTGCCGGGCCTGCCGAACCGGGCCCGGGTCTCGGCCTCCGGCCGGATGGTCTCCTGGACGACGTTCGTCGGTGGCGACTCCTACACCTCCAGTGGCTTCTCCACCCGCACCGGCATCCTCGACACCACCACCGGCGTCACGGTGGCCTCACTCGAGGAGTTCGCGATCACCCGGGACGGCCGGAGCTACCGCCACCCGGACGTCAACTACTGGGGTGTCACCTTCACCGCCGACGACAACCGCTTCTACGCGACCATGTCGACCGGGGGCAGGAGGTATCTCGTGCGGGGTGACCTCGCGGCCCGTACGGTCGAGACGCTGAAGGAGAACGTCGAGTGCCCGTCGCTGTCACCGGACGGCACCCGGCTCGCGTTCAAGGAGGCGATCGACGCCGATCCGGCGAAGGGTTGGCGTCTCTCGGTCCTCGACCTGGCGACCATGCGGGTCACCGCGACGGCCGAGACGACAAGCGTCGACGACCAGGCCGCGTGGCTCGACGACACCACGCTGGCCTACACGTTGCGGCAGAGCGACGGCCGCCCGGACGTGTGGAGCGTCCCGGCCGACGGGTCAGGGGCACCGAAGCTGGTGATACCCGGGGCCGAGTCGCCGTCCCCACTCACCTGACGGAACGTGCTGCACCGACGACAACGACGGCAACGCGTTCAACCAGGTTCAGACGGCGTGGTCAGGCTCGCCGCTGGCGCTGGCCACCCCGTCGTCTCCGCCGAGGGACGACGGTGCGGCCACGGCACGCAGAGTGATCGACTCATCGTTGTGGTCGACCTCGAACAACGTCCCGGCCGGGAAGGCCGCCGACGTCTCGGGCGGCAACTGGATCGTCCCGTCACCGGCCACCACGGCGAAGTCCCGGCCGTTACGCCCCTCGGCGCCGACCCGGCCGTCGCGGATGGTGACCGCTCGGCCGAGCTGGGCGCCCACCTCGCCGTCGTGGGTCACCACGACCACCGTGGTGCCCCGCTCCGCGTTGACGGTGGCCAGCGCCGCGAGCACCTCGTCGCGACCGGCCACGTCGAGCTGACTGGTCGGCTCGTCGACCAGGAGCAGGCCGGGCCCGGCGGCGAGCCCCTGCGCCAGAGCGGCCCGCTGGCGCTGCCCCGGGGTCAGGTCGCTCACCCGCCGTGCGCCGGCACCAGCGAGACCGACCAGGTCCAGGATCGCCTCCGGTGGGTCGAGCCGGCGTCCGGCGAGGCGCGCCGCGGGTCGCTGCGCCAACCAGATGTTGCGGGACAGCGACAGGTGCGGCAGCAGGTTGCGTTCGGCGCCCTGGAGCACAGTGCCGACCGTGGCCCCGCGCAGGGCGGCCAGGCCCTTGGACGAGAGTCGGGACAGCTCGTGGTCGCCCACGTAGACCCGCCCGGCGGAGGGTTGCATGAGCCCACCGAGGATGGCCACCAACGTGGACTTGCCGGAGCCGGACGGACCCACCAGCGCCAGCATCTCGCCGGCTGCGATGTTGAGGTCCACGCCGGAGAGCGCGACGACGTCGCCGGTGGCGGTGGGGTAGATGTGGATCAGCCGGTGGCAGGTGACCGCGACACCCCCGGCCGGCTGTGCGGCGGTCACCGGCTCGTCCTGCCGCGCGGCGGTCATCGACCGCTCCGGCGGCGCACCGAGGCGGCGATGATCCGACCGAGCACGACCGCCGTGAGGGCGAACAGGATGACGGCCGGCACCGCGAACAACAGCAGCCGGCCGACGTCCGGCCAGTCGGGTAACGGGACCGGTGAGCGGCCGTCACTGAACAGACGCTGCCCGCGCCGGGTGAGGAGCCAGATCACCAGGGTGACGAGAGCACCCGACCCCACCGCGAACACGACCGGCCACCCGTAGCCGCCACGCACGGCGCGTGGTGGCAACCCCTGCCGCCGGAGGGCCACCAGCATGGCCACCCGGGTGCGCTGCTCGGCGGAGGCCGTCGCCACCAGGCCGGCCGCCCCGATCAGCACCCCTGCCAGCGCGGCGAACACGTTGAAGCGCAGCGCCAACGCCGCTCCCTGTCGATCGAAGTCCTCTCGTACGCGGGTGATCGTCCGGTCACCTCGCACGACCAGACCCTGTGCGCGAAGCCGGTCGAGGACGTCTGCGGGCGCCGACTGCGCCAACCAGACCTCCTCGCTGCCGTTCTGGCTGGCGACGGCGAGTCGGTCCGCGTACTCCAGGTCGACGATCAGACCGGAGCCACCGAGCCGCGGCAGGCGGTCGGCCAGGCCTCGAACCGACCCGTTGGTCGGTGTCCCGTCGACACCGTCGTACGGATGAGACCCGCCGAGCCCCGTCCCCTTCGACCGGGTCAGGTAGACGGGCAGCGGGAACGGCGCATCGGCGACACCGACGCCGGCCGGCCTTGCCCGCCGGGCTTCGGGGATATCGAGGACCAGCCCCGCCTTGGTCCCGCTCGCGGCGTTGAGAGACGTGTCGTTCGGATCGAGCAGCCGCCACCGTTGCAGATCGGCGAGTTGCGCGCCGGTCAGCACGACGGTCCCGCCTTCGCCGTCGCCTTCGGCGGTGCGCAGCTCCTCGAACTGGACCCTGAGTGGCCGGGGCACCACGGGAGCGTCGATTTCGATCTTGACGATCCGGCATTCCTGCGCGCACTCGGGCACCTGGAGGACGTAATCCTTCTGGCCGGGCTGGATGTCGTCGCGGGGAGGGAGGACCACACGGGTGCCGTTCCGGCCGGAGATCGTGATCGCGAGGCGGACCCGATTCCCGGCGAAGACCTCGGCGTCGAAGTCTGCGGACAGAGCCATGATGAGCTGTCGCCCTCGCAGCTGCACGGGTGCGCCCGGTGCGGGCGGGTGGATGTCTCGGGCGACGTCCGGCAGGGACACGCCGTAGGACGGATGCGGCGCGGCCACCGTCGCCAGCCGGTCGGAGTCCACGGCCAGCAGCGGTGTGCCGGCCGCGTCGGGCGAACCCGACACCACGGCGGCCATCGCGAAGCTGCCCTCGGGATCGGCCGCCCGCACGGCTGTCAACAGGTGTGAACGGGAGGTCGCGTCGACCTCGACGACGCGGGGCGCACCGACCTCGACGGCCGCCCGGTCGCGGTAGGCGGCCGAGGCGACCTCACTCGTCGCGACGGTGAAGGCGAGCATTGCGACGACAACGGTGAGGAGGGCGATCAGGGGTCGGAACCGCGGTTGCCGGGCCACCTGCACCAGGGCGAGGCCGACCGCCGTCCGGCCGCGCAGGAGCAGCTGCGCACCCACCACGGCTCCGGCGATCATCGCGACCCGCGCCAGCAGCACACCTGCGGCGAGCGCTCCGGCGACCGGCGCCACCAGCGCGAGGCCGCTGGGCGATCCGCCGGAGCGTAACTGCACCACGGCGGCCACAGCGATGGACACCGCGACGACGTCACCGATGGTCGCCCGCCATCCCCGTACCCGTGCCGGCACCCGGCGCAGCAGGTCGACGACCGGCGCGGACATCATCCGAGCCTGGGCCAGCAGCACCGCGGCGAGTGCGCCGACGGCGCCGATGGTGGCGAATCCGACCGTGGTCGCGTCCACCACGACGTCGACGTGGGTCGGGAGGGTGTGCGCGGCGAGCAGTTTGGCAGCGGCCAGACCGGCCAGGCAGCCGAGGGGAATCGCGACCAGCACGGGCACGGCGTGCTCGCCGATCGCCAGCGCCCACAGTCGTCGGCGCTGCACCCCGCGGAGCAGGAGCAGGCCCTGCTCCGGTCGCCGTTGGTCGGCCGCCGACGCAACCGCGACGAAGAGGACCAGCCAGCAGAGCAGGACGAGCAGCCCCGCGCCCAGCGCCACACCGTCGGCCAGTTGCCCGCGTTGCAGCGTGACGCGGTCCAACAGACTGGGCAGGGAAGTGCCGGCCCCGAAGCCCTCACGGCTCCCGTCGCGCTCCAGCACCGCGACCGCCGCCTGCAGGTCCTCTATCGATCGGCTGTCCAGCAACTGCTCGGTGGCGTAGAGATCGGCCGTCGACCGGAAAAGGATCACCTGCTCGTCGACGAGGGGCGAGGACTCGGCACTGAAGATGGCGTCCTCGGCGCTGCCCGGGATCGACGTGCTGGTCGAGTCCGCCGGGGGTGGCCGGATGAACTCCTCGCCAAGCCAGAACGGGTCCTTCACGTCCAGCGGCTGGTAGATGCCGGCCACCCGCACCGGCACCACGCCGAACGTGAACTGATCCCCGACGGCGACACCGAGCCGCGCCGCGGTGTGCGTGCTGACCATGACCTCGGGGAGCTGACCCCTGGAGATGGCCCGGGGGCAGGCGCCGGTCACGGTGACGCGTTCGCAGACCCCCGCCCGATAGGTCAGGTTCGAGGTCACCGTGCCGGCACGACCGGCGGCGACACCGCCACTCTGGGCGCCCAGGACGACGTCGAAACCGGCCGGCGTCAACTGCCGGACCTTGCCGGCGAACACCGTCCTGGTGGGATCGCCGGGCATCCCCGGATATTCGACGGGATCGGCGAGTCGCATCCGAAGCTCGTTCGGCTGCGCGGTGGACAGTTCGTAGCGCCACAGGGCCTGCCCGGCCGCGGCGACATAGCTCGGTGCGGCCGCTGCGGCGGCGCTGGCGAGCACCGCGAGTAGCAGCACGGCCATGGCCTGTGCACGGCGGGCCGCGATCGCGCCCCAGATGACGGTCAGCATCAACGCCGACGGTATTGACTCGGCCGCCGGCCCGCTGCCCCGTGCGGGTGGACTGAGACCTGCCGGTTATTCCGGGCCTCAGTCGCGCAGGATCTCCGCCCGGCCCTCGACGAGGTGCAGCTCCGCTTCGCAGGCGGCGGCCACCTCCGGGTCGTGGGTGGCGAACACGACGGCGGCACCCCGGCGTGCCTCGTCGTGCAGCAGATCAAGAACCCGCTGCCGATTGCCAGCGTCCAGTTCGCTGGTCACCTCGTCGGCCAGCAGCACGCCGCCGCGCAGCGCGAGACCGCGAGCGATGGCCGTGCGCTGCTGCTGGCCGCCGGACAGCTCCTCGACCAACTGGTCGGCCTGGCCGGCGAGACCCAGCCGATCCAACATCGCTGCGGTCTGCTGGCGGGCCTCCGGCGCTGCCACACCGCCGGCGACCAGTGCCACCTGGAGGTTTTCGGTCGCGGTCAGGATCGGGGCCAGACCGTTGTCCTGCGGAACGAGGACGATCCGCTGCGCAACCGCGTGATCACGGTCGCGGAGCGCCTGCCCGTCCACCGTCACTGTGCCGTCTCGTGGGCGCAGCAGCCCGGCCATCGCGTTGAGCAGGGTGGTCTTGCCGGCACCCGACGAACCGGTCAACGCCAGCACCCGACCCGGACGGACCGTCACCGACACGTCCCGGAGGACGGCCGGCGCGTCGCCGTAGCCGACCGACACCCGTTGAAGAGTCAACATCTGCGCTCGCCCCCTCCGGTACCGGCGTTCCGCACAGTGCCACGCCCGACCGGATCGCGCAATCCTCGTCCACGGGCCGTGCAGTGCGCCAAACCGGCCCGCACGGGCGCGAATCCAGGGATGTAGAAAACCTTCGATGGGTGCGTTGACTTCGACGATTTGCTACATAACAATCAGCGTCAATATCGACGGTCGTCTCTCGGTTGTCATCCGGAAGGAGGCACCCGTGGCGGAAACCGACGGCCCGAAAACCCATCCGAGAGTGAGGCCACGATGAGACACGGTCGACGACTGGTCGGCGGCACAGCCGCGGCCCTGTTGATGGTCACGAGCCTGATCGGGGCGGCGCCCAGCGCCGCCGCCGCGGCTGTCACCCCCGCGCTCACCGCCGCGGTGACCGCCAAGCTGCTCGGCTCCTCCCAACTGTCCACGGCCGACGCGCGACCGGAAACCCGGATCACCGTCAGCCGCACCAGCGGCCGCTGGGCGTTCGGCACCGCTGTCGCTCTCGCGCCCCGACAGGAGGACGCCCACCCGACCGGGTCGATCTTCCTCGCCCGGTCCGAGTCCGCCGGGTGGCGGATCGCCTTCGACGGCGAGGCCGCCTTCGGCGAACTGGCCGCCGAGTCGCCCCTCATGACGGGTCAGGAGAGGAGCGTGCTCACCACCACGCCGGCCCCGATGTACGCGGGCGGCGACTACCGGACCGGGATGGCCCTGCCGTTCGGCGTCGGCCAGACGTGGACGCTCACCAGCGGCCCGCACGGCTGGGGCGGAAGCGAGTCGCCGTACAGCTCGGTCGACCTGGCCGGCGGCGACCAGGTGGTCCGCGCGGCCCGGGCCGGAACGGCGTACACGATGTGCCAGGGGTGGATCCGGGTCATCCACGACCGGGGCTACTCGACCGACTACTACCACCTGTGGAACAGCATCTCCGTCAACGGCGCAGGTGTCGGCCAGGGCGCGGTCCTCGGCAACACCGGCACCGACGTGACGTGCGGCGGCGCGGCCTACGGCCGGCACGTCCACTTCGGACTCCGGCAGAACAGCGCGTACGTGCCGATCGCCGGCCACGACATCGGCAAGTGGGTGCTGGCCAACGGCGCCGCCGCCTACCAGGGCGGGGCGCGGCACGGGTCGGCCTGGGCCGGTGCCGGGGCGGGCCTCTACAACTACGGCGCGCTCGGCTTCAACCAGGGGGTGGTCGACGCGAACGGCGGCGGGGTGCTCACCCGACGTGCCGGGCCGGGAACCGGCTACGGCTCGCTCGGCTCGGTCGCCGACGGCGCCACCGTCACCATCTCCTGCTCCGCCAACGGCACCTCCCACACCGGGCGGTACGGCACCACGGCGCTCTGGAACCGGTTGAGCGACGGCAGTTGGGTTTCCGACGCCTACCTGTCGACCGGTGTGAACGGTCCGATCAACGGCTGGTGCTGACGAGTTCGACCACCGAGGTTGGCGGCTGACCGGCCGCCAACCTCAGTCACCGCAAGGAGAGCTGATGCCCGTTCGAAGCTTCCACCGAGGCCGGTTCCTGCTCGCCCTGACCACCGCCCTGACCGGAGTCGTCGCGGTCGCGTCACCGGCCGTCGCGGATCCCGCTGGCACGCCAGTGACGGCCGCCCCGCTGGCCGTCGCGTTCGACACCGCCGCCGCCCGGTACGACGTTCCGCGCGACCTCCTGGTAGCGCTGGGCTACGCCGAGTCGCGGCTGGAGATGCACGCCAGCACACCGAGCGCGGCGGGCGGCCACGGGCTGATGCACCTGGCGAGCAACCCCGGGGTGCGCACCCTGGACGAGGCTGCCGCGCTCACCCGGCTCAGCCCGGCCGCGCTGCGTACCGAACCCACAGCGAACGTGCTCGGGGCGGCTGCCGTCCTGCGCTCGTACGCCGATCAGGCGGGCCTCGCCGCCGCCGCGCGCGACGACGTGAACGGTTGGTTCGGACCGGTCGCCCGGTACGGCGGCGCCAGCGAGCCGTCGGTCGCGCGGCTCTACGCGGACACCGTCTACGACCTGCTGCGTGCCGGTTTCACCGGGCGCGGCGGGGCGGTGGCCGGGCGGCCGGTAGCGCCCCGGCGAGGTGGCCTGGAGCGGGCCGCCGTGCTCGGCGGGATCGGCACCCTCAGCACCGACTACGGGCCGGCCGCGTGGGCGCCGGCCAGCACGAGCAACTACACAGCGGCCAGTCGACCGGGCAGCCACCCGGTCACCCGCATCGTCATCCACATGACGCAGGGCTCGTACGCCGGCGCTGTCAGCTGGTTCCAGAACCCGGCCGCCCAGGCCAGCGCGCACTACACCTTCCGCTCGTCCGACGGGGCCGTCACCCAGTCGGTGCGGGAGAAGGACATCGCCTGGCACGCCGGCAACTGGACCTACAACACCGAGTCGATCGGCATCGAGCACGAGGGGTTCGTCGACAACCCCGCCTGGTTCACCGATGCGATGTACCGCGCCTCGGCCGCGCTCACCCGTAGCCTCACCACGAAGTACGGCATACCCAGGGACCGGGCGCACATCATCGCCCACCGTGAGGTGCCCGGTGCCACCCACACCGACCCGGGCCCGAGCTGGAACTGGACCTACTACATGCAGTTGGTGAACGGGGTCACCGGTATCGGCTCCGGCACTGTGAACACCGAGGCGTCCAGCCTCAACGTGCGCTCCGGCCCCGGCGCCAGCTATCCGGTCGTCGGCTCGGTCGCCGACGGCGCCACCGTCTCCGTCTACTGCCAGGCCGTCGGCAGTACGGTCACCGGCCCGTACGGCACGACCTCCGTCTGGAACCGGATCGGCACCAACCGCTACGTCTCCGACGCCTTCGTGCTGACCGGCTACGACGGGTACATCCCGAACGTGCCGCGCTGCTGAGGGCACACCTACGACCGCGACCGCTCAGGCGGCCGCCGACGAGCCGAAGAGCAGGTCCAGCTGGGCGTCCAGCGCGTCCAGCGCCTGCTCGGCGGTGTACTGCCCGCCCAGCAGATAGAGGCCCAGCCCCTCCATCAGCGCGAGCAGGCCGGCCGCCTCGGCGGCGTCTCCGGTGGGTAGGACGCTGGCGATGAAACTGGTCAGCTGCATGGTGTCGGCGCGCAGACCGGTCGCGGACGCCGGTCGTACCGCTGTGTAGGCGAGGAAGGCCAGCGCCACCCGCCCGTCGTCACGGGTCCGGTCGTCGAGCGGCAACAGCGCGGCGATCATCGTGCGCAGCAGCAGCCGGGGGGCGGGGTTCTCGCCCAGGCGCGCCAGGGCCTCGGTGACCCGGATCTGGCCGCGTTCGCGGACCACCGCCATCGCGAACGCCATCATCTCGTCCTTGGTCCGGAAGTAGTGCTGGACCATGCCGGCGGACACGCCGGCCTCGGCAGCAACGTGACGGAGGCTGACGGCCTCCAGGCCCTGATCCGCGGCGACCCGCATCAGCGCGTCCGCGATGAGGGTGCGTCGCTCCTGGTGATCGACCTTCTTGGGCATGGCCTCGATCGTTTCACAGTGGGTGACCCGGACACCCCGCCGGCGCGGCGGCGGTCACCGGCTGACGGTGGTGCTCGCGGGGGCGCCGCGCGCGCTGCGCAGGAGGCCGTCCGGGTCGTCGGCGTACAGCCGCAGCTCGTCCACGGGCGTGGACCCGGTCTTCGCCAGGTCGACGGTCAACGGCCGGCGCAGCAGGACGTCGATGCTCGTCTGGCTGCCGACTGAGACGGACACCACCCGACGGTCGCCTTCCTGCTCGACCTGCACCGACCTGCTCGACGGCAGCGAGCGGTGACGCTTGCGCAGGGCCTCGACGTCGGTCCACGGGATGAAGATGTCGACGCCCGAGCTGAGCCGCACCCGCAGACCCCGGTCGCCCACGATGTGCGGGTGGAGCGTCATGCTGGCGAACAGCCCGATCATCCAGAGCAGACCCCAGATGCCGAGGCCGAGCACGATCCAGCGGGCGGGCCGCCACGGCACCACGTGGGTGACGACGACATCGAAGATGGGGATCTCCACCACCGACAGGCCGATGAAGATGCCCAGGATCGGCTTGACCACGCCGAGGTAGCCGAACGGCTCGTCGCCGGGCTCCAGCGGCAGGGGGCGGCGCCAGGCCCAGACGTACAGGCTGCGCCAGGTCGCGGCCTCGGCCTGGGCCGCCCGGCGCAGCAGCGGGCCCACCCGCGCCCTGGTCGGTGCCGTCGTGTCGGTCATGGTCGTCCTTCTTGGCAGGAGCCGACGGTCAGTGGACCGTGATGGTGCCGGCGCCACCGTCCACGGTGACGAGCTGTCCCGTGGAGATCGTCCGGGTGGCGTCCGGCACGCAGATGACGGCGGGAATGCCGTACTCGCGGGCCACCGTCGGTCCGTGCGCCATGATCGCGCCGGTCTCGGTGACCAGCGCAGCGGCCGTGAGGAACAGCGGGGTCCAGCCCGGGTCCGTGGTCGTTGCCACCAGGACGTCGCCGGGCTCGATGTGGGCGGTGCCCGGATCGTGGACGACCCGGGCCGGGCCGGTCACCCGGCCCGCCGACGCGCCCACGCCGGCGAGCGTCCCGTCGCCGGCGGGCCGCGCCGGCAGCACGGTCTCCACATCCGTGCCGTCGGAGAGCAGCGCCACCGGCACCGTCCTGCGACGCAGCTCCCGGCGGTGCACCGCCCGTCGGGCGGTCACGGTCCCGCGCGGATCCACACCCTGGTGTACGGCGGCGTGCACCTCGTCGAGGGTCAGGAACATGATGTCGTCGGGCTGGTCCAGCAACCCCGAGCCGTGCAGGTCGGCGCCGATGAGCAGCAGTTGGCGGCGCGTCTCGCGCAGCGGGTACAGCCCGGCGAACTTGCCGGCCTCGCGCAGGCCGGCCAACGACCGCGCCCGGCGCAGCAGGAAGCCGGCGATGCGGCCCCGCACCGGGCGCCGACGGCGGGCTCGCGCGACCAGTGCCGTCAGCGACGCCTCCGCTGTGGCGGCGGCCCGCTGGAAGCGCTGGTCGGGGCCCTGCCGCGGATCGGTAACCCGCAGGTAGTTGGCGACCGCGGCGAACACCGGCGTGGGGTCCTCCGCCCAGCGCGGCACGCCGAGGTCGACTTCGGCGACGCCCCGGTGACCGTAGACGTCGAGGAAGGTGGTCATGCCGATGTCGGGCAGCGTTCCGCGCAGGTGGCGCGCGGCCAGCTCGGCCGGCGGGGTGTCGAGGAGGAGCTGACGGTGGTCGCCCGCGCCCTGGGCGAGCCGCCACAGGGCCAGGTCCATCTCGATGGTGACGTTGTGCGGCATGCCGCCCAGCACGGTGTGGATCTCGTCCGGGCCGGCGACGCCCTTGAGCAGCGCGGTAGGCAGCGCGGCGGCGAGCATCCCCGCCACGATCGGCCACATGATGGCGTCGGCGCTGTCGTCGGAGTCCTGCGCCTGCACGAAGCGCAGCCGGTCGGCGGCGGTCCGCAGGTCGGCGGGGGCGGCCGACCGTACCCTCATCTGCTCGATCGCATCGAACATGCGGATCCTTGCTGCCTCCGGGCGGGCCAGAGCCCGCAGGATCCCCACCACCGCGCGGCCGGCCGTCCGCAGCGACGCGGCACCCTGTGCCCGACCGCGCCTGGCCCCGCCGCTGGTTGGGGCGAACCGGGGGTCCGCCAGCACGTGCTGCATCACCGCCTGGGCGCGCGGCCCGAAGTCGACCGCCAGGAGCTTCACCAGTCGCTTGCGGGACGACCTGTCTCGCGCCAGGTCGCTCAGGTCGCCGTAGAGCCGGCCACCGATGTCGACGATGTCGACCCGCACGCCGAGCGCGGCGAGCATCGCGGCGATCTGCGTCCGCAGTGTCGACATGCCCATCGGGGTGACTGGTTGCAGCATGCCCTGGACGTGACCGAACTCCAGGTAGACCCGGGTGAGGGGCTCCCCGGTCCGTGGTGGGAGGGGGAACAGGCTGGTGATCGGCCGGGACTGCAGGAGCCACAGGACGTCGTCGGCGTCGATCGCCCACTCCACGTCCTGGGGGGAGCCGAAGTGGGCCTGCAACCGCTCGCCAGTGGCCCGCAGCTCGGCCAGGTGGGCGGACGTCAGGCATCCCGTGTCGTCGCGTGGGACGCCGTCGACGTAGTGGTCGACATTCGCTGCGCCGTCGACGTGGTGGTCGACATTCGCTGCGCCGTCGACGTGGTGGTCGACAATCGCTGAGCCGTCGAGGACGTAGTGGTCGACGGTCGCCGCGCCGTCCACCACGGTCGTCCCGAGGCCGGCAGCGGCGTCGACCGCCATCTCGTCGCGACGCCCGGTCAGCGGGTTCGCGGTGAACAGCACCCCCGCCACCGTGGGCGTGATCATGCGTTGCACGACGACGGCCATCCGCACCGTCTGATGATCGATCTGGCGGGCGTCGCGGTAGGCGGTCGCCCGGCCGCTGTGCAGCGAATCCCAGCAGGTCTCGATGGCGGCGATCAGCTCGGCGGTGCCCGTGACGTTGAGGACGGTGTCCTGCTGGCCGGCGAAGCTGGCGTCGGGCAGGTCCTCCGCGGTGGCGCTGGAGCGCACCGCCACCGGGCCCGCCCCGAGCCGCTCGTACGCGGCGACGACCTCGGCCGTGGGAATGACGCCGAGTCGGTGGGCCTCGGTGGTGACGCAGAAGCCCTCGGGGACCCGTTCACCGCGCCGGATCAGCTCGCCCAACCCGGCGGCCTTGCCCCCGACCAGGTCGAGCATCTGGGTGGTCGCCTCGGACAACGCGATCACGTGCATGGGGCCCACTCTCATTGCAATACGACTGCATTGCATCTGACCGTACCCCGTTCACGATGCGCCTGCAATGTCTCCTTCGGTCGGGCGGCCGGGAGCGGAAGCGTTGCCGGCGTCTGCCATGCTCGGGCCGGTGACGACCGGCCGCCCCGACACAGCCCGCACCCACCGCCGCCCTCGAAACCGCACTGTCCGGGTTCTCCTCGCGCTCGTCGCGGTGGCAGCCGTTCTCGGCGTCGCGCTGGTCGTGGTGCCGATGCTGCGACCGGCGGGTCCGCGCCCGCTCTTCCAGATGCCGGTCAGCTGCGGCGAGACGTGGCAACTGGGCACCTACCCCGGCCACGACGACTACGACGTCGACCTGTTCCCCACCGAGGGCGAGGCGTGGGGGCGGCCGGTGCTCGCGTCCTACGCCGGCACGGTCACGGTGGCGGGCATCAACGGGTCGCTCGGTGGCCGCACCCCGGACAACCCCGACGGCCCACGGGGGCGGGGTGGCGGTTACTGGGTGAAGATCGACCACGGCGGCAAGTGGGAGACGCAGTACCTGCACATGCTCGAACCACCCCTGGTCGAGGTCGGTCAGAAGGTCGCCCAGGGTGAGCAGATCGGGCGGCTCGGCAGCACCGGCAACTCCGGCGCGCCGCACCTGCACTATGAGCAGCGACGCGGCTGGGACAAGGTGGAGACCCACTTCGACGGGGAGCCGTCGACCATCACCACCGACGACCGCGAATACACGGTCAAGCGGACGAGCAACAACTGCCCTGCGGCCGTCTCCTGAGGACGGCAGTTTGCCCCGGTGTGCCTGGGGGCACCTATTCGGGAGACATTCAGACGCAGGGAGGGAGCCGGCCATGGCCAAGGGTGACGTCGATACCTACCAAGAGGACGGGCAGTGGAAGAACAAGCCGGAGGGCAACGAGCGGGCCAGCAGCACGCATGACGTGAAGGCCGACGCGCAGGCGCAGGGCCGCGAGATGGCCGCCGACCGTGGCGTCGAACACGTGATCAAGAAGCAGGACGGCACGATCGGGGAGAAGAACACCTACCCCCGCAGTCGTGACCCCCGTGACATCGAGGGCTGACACAGCTCGCTTTTCGTCCACTGACCTCCTCGGCATCGCCGAGGAGGTCAGTTGGCTTTCACGGCCTGTTGGTCGCCGGCTGGGCCGTCCGGCCATCTCCGTCGTACGGGAAATATGGGCGTTTTGGGGGGATATAGTCCAGAACGGGACTGGAGTGAAAGCTGGGAGTGGGCATGTCGTTTTGGGGCCGGCGTCGTCCGACCAGCACCGCGGCGCTGGTCGTCGTCGTGATCGCGGGGGTCCTCGCGTTCGCGCCGCAACCGGCGCGGGCGGCCGGGTCCGTCCTGTTCGACCAGCCGTTTCACAACAACACCGCGAACGGCCTCGGCGCTGTGGCGGTGCCAGGTGTGCCCGGCGCCTCCGCGACCAACGCCGCCTGTCTCAGCGCGGCGGGCAACTCGACCACCGGACCCCTGCTCAGCTGCCTCACCTCCACCGACCCGCAGGGCGCGGGCAAGCTGCGCCTCACCCCCGCCACCGTCACCCGCCAGGGTGGGGTGGTCGGTGCGGTGAGCGTGCCGACCTCGCAGGGGCTGCACGTCACCTTCAACACCTACCAGTACGGCGGCAACAACCCGGGCGCGGACGGCCTCGCGTTCGTGTTGGCCGCTGTCGACCCGGCCAACCCGAGGCCCCCGTCCACCCTCGGCCAGCCGGGCGGGTCACTGGGCTACTCGGCAGCGTTCAACGGCGCCTCGGTGGGCCTCTCCAACGGTTACCTCGGCATCGGGCTGGACGTCTTCGGCAACTTCAGCAACAGCACGTACCAGGGGACCGGGTGCACGAACCCGCCGTACATCTCGACCACCAACGGCCGGGTCCCCGGCCAGGTCGTGGTACGCGGACCGGGCCGCAACAGCGTCGGCTACTGCGCGATCAACAGCACCGCTACCAGCACCTCCTCGGCTGCACTGGCGTTGCGGGCCGCCACCCGGGCCGCCTCGGTGGTGCCGGTCGAGGTGGTCGCCAACACCACCTCGTCCCCGTTCACCACGGACACCGGCATCACCGTTCCGTCCGGTCAGTACCGGGTCAGGTTCACCCCGGTCGGCGGGTCGGCGCGGACCCTGGCCGGCAGCCTCCCGGTCGTGTCGCCGAGCCTGTACCCGTCGTCGACCTGGCTGAACGCCAGCGGCTACCCCCGGCAGCTCGCCTTCGGATGGGTCGCCTCGACCGGCTCGGTCACCGACTTCCACGAGGTCGACAACGCACGGGCGGTCAGCTTCAACCCGGTACCGGACCTGAACGTGTCACAGACCAGCGCGGTCGGGGCCAACCCGCACCCCGGTGACCCGGTCACCTACTCGATCACCGCAGGCGTCGACGCCGGGGCCACCGAGACGTCGCCGATCACTGTCACCCAGACCGTGCCCACCGGTGTCGTACCGCGCGGCGCGTACGGCTCCGGCTGGGTCTGCGGCGCCCCGTCCGGGCAGACCATCAGCTGCACCAACAGCAACGGCCCGTTCGCCGGTGACACCTCGCTGCCGCCGATCACGGTCGCGGCAACCGTCACCGGCACAGCGGTGACGCCGTCGCTGATCCAGACCACGACGGTGGCGACCTCGTCCTCGATCGACGCGAACCCGGGTCTCTCCACAGTCACCACACCCGTCGCGCCGGCCACCGCACCCGCTGGCGTCACCGTCACCCCGGACCAGAGCTCGGTCTCCGGGGGAATCGCGGTCACAGTGGGCGGCAGCAACCTCACCGGAGCGACAGCGATCACCATCGGTACGGCCGCCGAACAGCAGGCCGGCACGTCGGTGCTGCTGTTGCCGTGTACCTCCGGCCCGGCCACCGGCTGCTTCACCGTGAACCCGGGCGGCACCCTCGGCATCTCCTCCATGCCCGCCCGGTCCAGCCCGGCGACTGTCACGGTCAGCGTCGTCACCCGAGGCTCGGCGGGATCGGCGAGTTACGTCTACGCGTCCGCGCCGGTCACCCCGACCACACCGACCGCCGCAGCGGGCGTCACCAGCGCCACAGTGAACTGGACCGCGCCGCCGGACAACGGCAGCCCGATCACCGGCTACCTGATCACCCCGATCCGCGACGGTGTCGTCCAACCGACCCTCTCCTTCGACGCCTCCACTACCAGCCGCACGTTGACGGGACTGACCCCTGGCGCCTCGTACGCCTTCCGGGTGGCGGCGGTGAACGCGTACGGCACCAGCACGGCCAGCCCGCCCTCGGCGGCCGTGGTCCCGTACACCCTGCCGGGAGCACCGACGATCACCTCGGCCACGGCGGGGACCAACGCCGCCACGCTGACCTGGACCGCCCCGGCCAACGGCGGCTCGCCGATCACCGGTTACACAGTGACGCCCTACGTCGGCGACGTGGCGCAGACACCCCAGGCCTTCACCGGGACCGCCACGACCCGGATCGTCACCGGGCTGACCGCTGGCACCACGTACACCTTCCGGGTGGCCGCGACCAACGCCGCCGGGACCGGTCCACAGTCGGCCTCCTCCGGGTCGGTCACGGTCAACGCGGCACCGACGTTGACCTTTGCACCGCCGCCGCCCGGCAGGGCGTACGACCCGTACCAGTACCAGCTGACGGTGACCGGCGGGACGGGTCCCTTCGTCTGGGCGGTGAGCGCCGGGAGCCTGCCCGCCGGGCTGACCCTCGACCCGGTCACCGGTCTGCTCTCCGGTACGCCCACCGTGTCCGGAACATTTCCGTTCACCGTCCGGGTGACCGACTCGTTCGACCAGTCGGCGACCCGAGGAGTCGAACTGGTCATCAGCCCGCTCGGTGGGCTCTCCATCAGCGTCCCGGCGATCTCCCCGCTCGGCACCGCCAGCGCGGGCACGACCGGCGTCTCGGGCCAACTCGGCCCGGTGACAGTGACCGACGATCGCGGGCCGTTCTCCGGAAACTGGGTCAGCGTCGTCTCCAGCACGAGCTTCACCACGGGCTCCGGCTCGGCCGGCGAGACGATCCCGAACAGCAGCATCACGTACGCCTCCGGTGCCGCCCTGACCACCACCGGCGTCGGCACCTTCGTCCCGCAGGCCGGCGCGGTGCTGGACACCCCGCGTACGGCCGCCAGGTGGTCCGGCCAGACCGGCGGCCCGAACTCCGTCACCTGGAACCCGACCCTCTGGGTGACGCTCCCGCCGGGGGTGGTGGTCGGCGACTACGCGGCGGTCGTGACGCACTCGGTCATCTAGGGCCGCAGCGCCAGGGCTGGGCCCTGAGAAACATCACTGCCCGGCCGTTCCTCGGGAAACGGCCGGGCAGTCTGTGTGGACCGGAGGTCAGGCGAGCCGGGTGCGTTGTCGGCGGACGAGATACCAGCCGGCAAGCGTGACGAGCACCAACAGGGCGATCCCGCCGACCGCGTAGACCAACCAGTTCGGCCCGGCGGAATTCGCGACCACCATCGGCGCCGCGACGGGCAGGCTGATCTTCCCGGTCGCGGTGCGTTCGACGATGCCGCTGGCCAGCTTCGCGCGCACGTCCCAGGTCCCCGCGGGCAGTGCCTGGTTGACCTCGATCTGGACCTGGCCGCTCTGGCCGGGCAGGATCGTCACGCCGTTGGTCACCTTGAACGGGCCGGCCTGGACCGCCGCCCTGGTCAGCGACAGGGTGCCGGTCATGTCCAGCGCGCGCTCGCCGGTGTTGGTGACCTTCGCGGTGATCACCGGAAACTCGCCGGGTCCGGGTTCCGCGGCCAGCCCGTCGATGCGGAAGTCCGTCGGCGGCTCGCCACCCGGACCGATGTCGAGGTAGACCCGGATGCCCACCCGGTGGATCTGGGTGATGTTGCCGGTGCGCTCCTTCGCGCTGGTGACCTGGGCCCAGATCGCCCCGTACCGCTCACCCTTCGACGCCTTCCTCGGCACGGCGATCTCGACCTCGACCGGCCGTCGCTCGCCCGGGTCCAGCTCGATCCCGGAGGTCTTCAGCCGGATCCAACCGCTGAGTTCGTTGCCCGCGCGTCCCTCGGGAACGGTGAAGGCGTTGTTCTCGACCGATGCCGCCCCGGAATAGAAATCGATCTTCTGTGACTCGCCGGAGGTGTTCTCCACCTCGACCCGACGGTTGATCGTCGCCCCGGGCTTCAGGTGATCCACGATGTAGACCTGGGCCCGGGGATCCTGCACCCTGCTGGCGGGGATGTCCAGCATGCGGATGCTGATGGCGGCGTCCTCGGCGGGCTCCTGTCGCTGCTCCCGCACGGCAGCGGCTGGTGCCGCCGAAACCCCGAGCGCCACGAGGGCGACCGAGGCCAGCAGCACCAGCCGGCCGAGCGGGTCAGAAGACCGAATGTGTCACCGTCCCCGTGTAGACACCCTGGACGGTGCCGACGGGCACGTTCACCACCAGTGTGGGGTTCCAGGTGGCGAAGTTGTTTCCCGTGCCGCCGGTGTGGCTCATCGCCGTCCGGGGGACGTTGACGATCACTTGCTGGGCGGCGGTGGGCTGCCCCGGCGTGAAGGTGCCGCCGCCGGCGGTCGCCGTGGCGGGGCCGGACCAGTACAGGACGTTGATGTTGGGGATCGTCTCCCCGGAGCTGCCGCCGCCGGTGACGAAGTCGGTGGAGGTGACGTTGGCGGTCCAGTTGGGGGTGAGCGCTCCACGCTGGTCCAGCACGGTGACCGGGCCGAGTTGACCGGAGATGGTCGTGCCCTCCACCCCGTTGCCGATGTTCGCGGTCGCCGGCACCGTGATCGAGAGACCACCGGCGGCGTCGACGGTGAGGGTCACGACCGTGTCGCCCGTCGTGTCCGCGGCGGCCGGCCCGGCGAGCGCGACGACGGCGGCAACGCCGGCCAAGCCCGCGAAAAACTTTCTACGCATCAACTCTCCTTGTGTCCTGAATAACCCATGGGAAGCAGTTCGAGCGTAACTACGCAAAAGCCCCATCAGGGGCTGAATGACGCAGGGTCACTCCGGCAGGCGGAGTCGATGCCCGAGCGGGTCATCTGGGGGTGGACGATCCACCGCTCTCAGCGAGAGTCGGGGTATCCGAACGTTCCGGATACCCCGACTTCTCCTGAGCGACGGCTCGTGTGCGGCTCGCGGATCTCCGTCAGGCCGGGACCACGTAGGGGAAGGAGGCGGCACGGGCCGACTTGACCACCTCCGGGGTGAGCCCGGAGGTGGTGCCGGTGTTGAGGATCAGGGAGAACATCACCTCGGGCGCGTTGTCCGCCATGGTGCGCCCGTTGCGGATCGCGAAGCCGAAGTTCGCGGCCGTGCCGACCTTGTACGACAGCCTGTCGGGGTAGAGCTGTCGGGCGACGCTCCAGCCGTACGCCTGGGGGTCCGGTGCGGTGCCGTTCGCCGCGACGACACCCGCGACGGCGTTGGCGATCTCCTCGCCGTCCTCGGTGAGGTCTTGACTGGGGTGGCGGAAGTTGGCGGGATTCGAGAAGTCGGTGTCGTGCGGCCAGAAGATCGGCCACATCATGGGGTGGCCGGCGCGGTTGATCTGGCGCCAGCCACCGGCATCGGTGGCCAGCAGCGTGCGACACCACACGCCGATCTCGGTGCCGTCGCGCAGCAACGGCTCGTCATGGGAGACCTCAAGGACTATCGACTCCACTGTCGTGCCTGCGAAGCTGTTCTTGGCCTGGTCGACGCGCCACGCTGAGCGGTCCACCATCGACCCGTCCTTCACCGCGCCGTTGATGGTGGCGAGTTCGTCGAGATCGATGAAGAACGGGTCGGCGATCCGCCCGGCCCAGATCCGGACGTTGCCGCCGGTCGTCACCTCGCCGGTGCGCCCCTCCGCGATGGGAGTGCCCATCGCGGCGTCGTCGCGGGCGTCCGCCCCGGTCAGCTCGTACAGCTGGAAGGTCTGCCTGTTGTCACCGTCGAGCTCGCCGAAGGCGAACCGGTAGGTCAGATCCTCCATCTCGGCGCCGTTGACGTGGATCTTGATCTCGTAACGGCCCTCGGCGTGGAAGCCGCGCTTGATGTCAGCCTTGGTCACCGAGCTGTTGACGTCCATCACAAACACCGTGGCGCGGTTGCCGTCGAAGACATACAGGTCGTCGATGTAGAGCTGGCCGCCCTGGGCGGCGAGGGGGGTGTCGAGGTGGTGCGACATGAGTTCACTCCCGGAGCGGCCGAATATCTGGATTAATCCGAACATAGCGGGCAGGAGACAACCTGCCGCGCCATCGGCTGAATCCGGAGTCGCCCGGGTTGGGGGCCCGCACGGCGGTGGGCCGCCCGAAGCTGTGCTCGGACGGCCCACTCGGCGGTGCTGGTGTCGTCAGATGCGAGACCACTTCTGGTTGGCCGCGCCGAGGCAGTCCCAGAGGTGCAGCTTGCCGCCGTTGTTGGGATTGGCTTCCCGCACGTCCACGCACTTGTTGGCGTTGAGGTTGACCAGGTCGCCGGCAGCGTTGAGGGTGAAGCGCTGCGCGGGATTGCCGTTGCACGTGACCAGGTTGACCTCGGTGCCGTTGGCGGTGCCGGCCCAGGCGGGGTCCATGCACTTGCCCATCGCGCGGATGGTCCCGTCCGAGGTGAAGGTCCAGGCCTGCGCGGCGGTGGTGTTGCAGTCCCAGATCTGGAGCTTCGCGCCGTCGACCGGGTTGGCGCTGGGGATGTCGATGCAGCGGCCGCTCTGCGCCCCGCGGATCCGGCTGGTGCCGGGAGTCGGGTTGCCGCCACCGTCGGAGGTGTAGCTGGACACCCGGACGTAGTCGACGAGCATCTGCTGCGGGAACTGCGTGGAGCCGTCCGGGTAGCCGGGCCAGTTACCGCCGACCGCCACGTTGAGGATCATGAAGAAGGGGTGGTCGAACACCCAGCGGTTGCCGCCGAGTCGGGCGGGGTCGACCCGGTGGTACTGCACCCCGTCCAGGTACCAGGTGATCACGTTCGGCTCCCAGTCGACCCGGTAGGTGTGGAAGTCGTCGGCGAGCGGTGCCCCGACGGTGCGGCTGCCTGTGATGCCGCCGCCGCCCGAGTAGCCGGGTCCGTGCACCGTGCCGTACACGGTGTTGGGCTCCCGGCCGATGTTCTCCATGATGTCGATCTCGCCGGCGTCGGGCCAGCCGCCGCCGGTGCCGAGCATCCAGAACGCGGGCCAGATGCCCTGACCGCGCGGGATCTTGATCCGCGCCTCGAACCGACCGTACGTCTGGGTGAAGGTGGCTGCCGACAGGAGTCGGGCGGACGTGTATTCACAGCGCCCGTAGTGGCACTGGTAGTTGCCGGGGTTGTCTCGGCGGGCCGTGATGACGAGGTTGCCCTGGCCGTCGTGGACGGCGTTGCTGGTGCTGTTCGTGTAGTACTGCCGCTCATTGTTGCCCCAGCCGCTGCCGCCGATGTCGAACCGCCACTTGTTCTGGTCGACAGGCGTGCCGGCGGGGGAGTTGAACTCGTCCTGCCAGCTGATCGGGCCGATGGCGGCCTCGGCCCGGTCGGGATGCGGCGGGACGACGAGCGCCGCGGCGGTCGCGACGAGTGCGGCCGCCATGAGTACGAGTGGGCGGAAGCGGAGTCTGGGGCGGGCTGTGAACACGGGAGGCTCCTCAGCGAGGGGGGTGGCGGAGGCTGCGTGCCGGAGAGGCGGAGAGCGCTCTCTAGAATGAAGCATGTCGATATCATTACCTTCTGTCAAGACTGTTTCCAATATGCCAACCGTCCGTTACCGCCCGATGCTGCGCAGTGATCGGTGGAGTGCCGGTGGGCGACAGGATCACCAGGTCGATCGATGTCTCCGAGGTGGACGGCAGCCGCCGCATCGAAGCAGGTCGCCACGATCGAGTACTACTCGATAGCGGTCGAATCGACCCTTCCTATTGCCGTGAGGCGTCCACCCGGGACAGGATGGCGAGGCGAGCGGGAAACCTCCCCGTAACCTGCGCGCTGCTGGTCTCTGTCACAAGGAAGTGGGAGTCAGTCATGAGCGACGCGTCGACGGCGCTGGGTGTGCGCCTCTACCCGGATCTGGTCGAGCGGGGTGGCCTGGCCCCCGCGCTCATCGAAACCGCTGCCCGTCATGGGCTCGATCTCGGCCGGGTCACCGCCCCCGAGCAGGGGCGGAGCCGGTTCACCTGCGCCGAGCTGCACTCCGAGCAGGGCGTGGTCTGCGTGACGCTGGGTTCGCAGGCCCGATACTTCATGATCGATCTGCGGGTCTCGGGCGAGGTCCTCGCGCGCGGCGACGTCATGGACCTGTTGCAGGTCGCCAAGGTGGCGGCGGCTTGGCAGGCCGGGATGACGATCGCCGAGCTCACCGCCCAGTTCCCGTTCATGGAGGAGATCAAGCACCGCCCGGCGCCCGTGGCCCAGGTCAGCTAGCGCGCCGTCGGTCAGGTCAACACCGTAGCCGGGGCGGCAGAGCAGCCTCGACGCCGACCTCACGGTTCAGCCAGGTCGACTGGACGAAGGCGACGAAGCGTTCCGCGTCGGTCGCGGTGGAGGCCAGCCCGAACGAGACGCGGACCGCGCCGCCCGTCGGCAGCCGCAACGTGGCGAGATACTGGTCGATCGTGTCGACCCGCGCCAACAACCGCCGCCGCAGCGACTCCCTCCTGATGCCGAACGCGCCCTCACCCGCGCCCGGGTTGCAGAAACAGCCGGTACGCAGGGAAAAGCCCGCCGCTGCGGCATCCCGTGCGACCAACCGCTCGTCGACCAGCGTGCCGTCCGGATGGCGGAGGTTGAAGGTCACCGTCGCGCCGCGCCCCGCACCCGTCGTCGGCCCGTACACCTGGACCAGCGGCCCACCGGTGTCGTGCCGCAGGGTGACCAGCCGCTCCAACAACCATTCGGTGAGCAGGCCGACGCGGGTGTGCACGAGATCGACGCCGATCGAGTCGAGCCAGCGCAACCCGAACTCCACGTCCGGGATGCTCAGGAAGTTGAGTGTGCCGTCCTCGAACGCCGACTCGTCATCCATCGACCGGTGCCAGTCGCCCTGCACGCTGACCGCGCGGATCGTGCCGCCGGCGAACCACGGCCGGCGCAGCCGGGCCAGCGCGTCGCGCCGGGCCAGCAGCGCGCCGACCCCGGTTGGATAGCCGAAGAGCTTGTACCAGCTCAGACACACGAAATCCGGCCGGACGACGCTGAGGTCCAACCGGTTCGTCGGCGCGAAGGCGGCGGCGTCGAGCAGCACGTCGTACCCGTGCTGGTGGGCCAACTCCACCCAGCTCAGCGGGTGCTGCACGCCGGAGAAGTTGCTCTGCGCCGGATAGGCGAACAACCCCCGGCGGCCCGGACGACCCCACCGTCCGGCCAGCCCGCGCGGGCCGGCGTCGAGCACCCTGGTGAGATCCGGTTCGGCGACCCGTAGCTCCGGCCCGCTCAGCGGTACGTAACGCACGGCCCCGCCGGCTGCCCGGGCGTACTCCCGGATGCCGTTGACCGAGTTGTGGTTGTCCCAGGTCAGCACCAGCGGCGAGGCCCGGCCGAACTCGTACGCCTCGCCGACCAGACGACAGGCGCCGCTGGCGTTCGGGGTGAAGACGACCGCGTACTCGGCCGGGTCGGCGTGGAAGAAGTCGAGCACCGCGCGTCGGGCCGAGTCCACCAGGGAACCTGCCGCCGCGCTGGTGGGGTTCTCCGAGTGGGGATTGCTGTACAGGCCGGCGAGCAGCCGATCGTGGTGTTGGCGTACCTGGGCCTGTGCCGCCACCCCGGCCCCGGCGTAGTCGAGATACACCTGCCCGTCCGTGTCCAGGTGGCGGTACTCGGTGGCGCGCAGCTCGTCGATCCGCCCGGTGGCGGCGTATCCCGCCAAGGCGGTCGGGGAGGTGCGCGGCGGCTCAGGTCGTTCCACGGGAGCCCCGTCGTGCCAGCACCGCCCAGGTGGCGCACAGGAAGAGCAGCACGAAACCGCCGAGCACCAGCCAGTTGACCCACACCGGCCGGGAGAAGCTGTCAGCGTACGTGGCGAGCAGCGGCGGGCCGAGCGGGGAACCACCGTCCCGCCAGAGCTGCTCCACCCCGGCGGTGTGCCCGAGGGCCTCGAACGCCCACCGGTTCGACATCGCGTGGCTGAGCCACTGACCGCCGGTCGCCATGGCGGGCACCGGCAGGATCGCGCCGACGAACAGCACCTGCGGGAAGCAGAGCATCGGCAGCATGAGCGTCGCCTGGGCCGCGTCGGAGACGGCCGCGGAGCACAGCAGGCCGAGGGCGAGCGCCGCCGCCGAGGAGAGCAGCAGGGTCGCGTACAGGGCGGCGAAGTCCCGGCCGTCGACCGGTGGCAGCCGGTCGATGCCGCGCAACACCCCGAGCAGGGCCAGGTCCACCAGGGCCAGCAGCGGAAGCAGCACCGCGACCTTCCCCATCAGGTACGGCACCAGCCGGACGCCCGCCAGCCGCTCGCGGCGCAGGATCGGCAACTCGGTGCAGATCTGCAGCAGCCCGTAGGTCAGCCCGAAGAAGAAGCCGCCGAACGCGATCCAGAACAGGATCATCACGGTCACCGTCGGGCTCGGCCGGGTCGGGTCGAACGCACCTGGCCGGAACAGCAGCGCGAACATGCCGAGCACCATCAGCGGCGAGCCGAGCAGGATCGCCAGGGTCAGCCGGTTGCGGACGACGATCTCCGCGTTGCGCGTGGTGAGGACGGCCCACTGACGCAACCGGCCGACCCGTCGGGGCGCTGGCGCGGAAACGTCGCAGTGGTCGGTCGCGCGGGCCGGCGGGCCGGCGTCGCGCTGAGCGGCGAAACGGTCGGGCCAGGCGGCCGGGTCGGTTTCCTCGTCGAGGCGCAGATGCACCTCCGCGAGGGACCGCAGGCCGAAGAACTCCCGGGCGGCGGAAGGTGTGCCGGTGAACGCCAGGCGGCCCTGGCGGGTCAGCACCACGACCCGGTCGCAGTGGTCCACGTCGGTGATCTGGTGGGTGGTGAGCACGACTGTGGTCCCCGCGTCGGCGAGGGTGCGCAGCACCCGGAGCAACTCCACGGCGATCGCCGGGTCCAGCCCGGAGGTGGGCTCGTCCAGGAAGAACACCCCGGGCCGGTCGAGCAGCTCGACGGCGATGCTGGCCCGCTTGCGCTCACCGCCGCTGAGCCGGCCCACCGGCACCGCGGCCCGCTCGGCGAGCCGCAGTTCGGCCAGCACCTCGGCCACCCGGTCGCTGATCTCGGTCGGCCCGGTCCCGGATGGGAGGCGTAGCCGGGCCGCGTACCGCAGGGTCCGGGCCAGTGGCAGCTCGCGGTGGATGATGTCGTCCTGGGGCACGAAGCCGATCGCGTGGACCGTGTCTGCGCCGTCGTGTGCCACGGTGCCCGTCGTCGGCCGCCGAACCCGGGCGAGCGTCTCCAACAGGGTGGTCTTGCCGGCGCCGCTCACGCCGATGACGGCGACGACCTCGCCGGGCTGGATGGTCAGCGAGATGTCGTCGAGGATGCGGCGGCCGCCTGGGACGGTGCGGCCGAGACCGGTGGCCGTGATGCCGAGGCCGGTACGCGGGGGAGACGTGGTCTGCTCGGTCGTCATGTCGGGTGCCCGATCCGGTCGGTGGGTGGTCCGCCTGAATATCGTGCCTCGCCGATGCTACGTCCGGTGTGGACCGTGCCGGCCCCGCCAGCTCAGCCCGCGCTCCTTCGTCCTCGCGCCGGTGGGGCACCGGTCGCCCAATCGGCGTCGTTGATCATTTCGTGCGACTGTTGACGGGTGATCAGCATTGATCACCCGGAAGGAGACGGCTTCGTGGATCTGCCTGACGACCTGCTCGCGTTGTTGCGGGAGCCGAGCACCTGCTACGTGACCACCCTGATGCCCGACGGTTCGCCGCAGCTCACCCAGACCTGGGTGGACACCGACGGCACCCACATCCTGATCAACACGGTGGAGACCCACCAGAAGACGCGCAACGTCCGGCGCGACCCCCGGGTGGCGGTGGCGATCTCGGACCCGCAGAAGCCGAGCCGCTACCACGAGGTTCGCGGGCGGGTGGTCCGCACCAGCACCGAGGGCGCCGCCGAACACATCGACCAGTTGGCGCAGCGTTACCTCGGTGGGCCGTACCCGTGGTTCGGTGGCCGCGACCAGGTCCGAATCATCCTGACCATCGAGCCGGACCGGGTGCACTCGATGGGCTGACCGGCCGAGCTGTCGCCGTCTCGGCCACCCCGAGGTCTCGGCTAGGTCGCCGAGATCTCGGCGAAGAACTGCCGCAGGGCGTCGGCGACCAGAGCTGGTGCCGTCATCGTCGCGAAGTGTGACTGGCCTGGCCAGACGACGTGGCGCGCGGCCGGAATCGTGGCCGCGAGGGTGTGCGTCGTCGTGGGCATCGGCTCCCACGTGTCGGCGCCGGACAGCACGAGAGTCGGCACGGTGATCGAGGACCACCGGGCGATGTCCGTGCTGTCCCCGGCGAGGGCCTCGAGATCGTGCAGCCAACCGATCGCCGACCGCCGCGCCTCGACCGGGTCGGGCGTCCGGTCGCCGGCCGCGGCGGCGAAGGCGGCGACGACCTCCGCCGGAACCCGTGTCACGCCGTTCAACGCCGCTGCCATCGCCCCGGCGTCGTCGCGTTCGAAGGCGGCACGGTACGCGTCGAGCAGGGGTGCGACCTCCGCTCCGGCCGCGAAGAGCGGCGGCTCGAAGACGGCCAGCGAGCGTACGTCGCGCGGATCGGCCGAGGCGGTGTGCAACGCCACTGTCGCTCCGTAGGACGCTCCGACGAGATGGACCGGCTTGCCGGACGGCTGGCGGGCCGCCGCGATGACGGCGGTCAGGTCGGCGGTCTCCTCCGCGAAGGACTTGGGGCCGGGCGGGACGTCGCTGGGACCGTAGCCGCGCCGGGCCGGCATCCACACCTCGTGGTCGTGGGCCAGGTCGTCCGCGACGGTGGCCCAGGAGTGCAGCCCGCCGCCCGAGCCGTGCACGAGGACGACGGGGTCGCCGGCACCCAGGCACCGGACCACCAGACGGGTCCCGTCGGCCGACTCGACATGGTGATCGTGACTGGTCACTGCTGCTCCCGCGTTCCGGTCGGCCAGTTGGTCACTGTGAAGTGCACCGCGTCGAGGATCGAGTGCCAGGACGCGTCGACGGCGCGGGGATGCCCGAAGCCGTCCGCCGACTCGAGACTCACGAAACCGTGCAGGGTGCTGCGGACGAATCGCAACGCGTCGGTCAGAGCGGGCTCGTCGAGCCCGTAACCGCGCAGCATCGCGTAGCTCAGCTCGATGAGGCGCAGGTGGCCCGTCGAATTCGTGCCGACCTCGGCCGGCAACGGAAGCTGGGTCGCGGCGTACTGCCCCGGGTGCGTGACGGCGAACGCGCGCCAGGCGTGGGCGAACCCGACGAGGGCCTGGTGGCCCGCCCGACCAGCCACGGCGATCGCGAGTGCGTCGGCGAACCCGGCCGCCGCGCGGATCGCGACCTGCTCGATCAACGCGTCCCGGCTGCGGACGTGCACGTACAGGGCGGCGTCCGAGACGCCGAAATGCCGGGCGACGGCCGCGACGGTCAACCGGGACAGGCCGACCGAGTCCGCCAGCTCGGCCGCGGCGGCCGAGACGCGTGCGCTGGTCAGTCCCTGCCGTGGCATACCGTTCCTTTGGCTGGTTAGGAATTAACTTAGGGCTCCTAAGATAGCATCGCCGCCAACCCCGGTTGCCGGCTCCAGGGGCATGAACAGCGCAGTCGGGGGAAGACCGGCTGTTCGCTGCCGAACAGGAGTGCCGGGATGAGAGCCGTCGTCTACACCGACGTCCGGACCGTCGCCGTGCGGGAGGTGCCCGACGCGACGCTGGAGGCGGAGACCGACGCGGTCGTGCGGATCACCTCCGCCGCGCTCTGCGGCACCGACCTGCACATGTACGACGGACGGACTAGCGCCAAGCCCGGCCTCGTGCTGGGTCACGAACCGTTGGGTGTGGTGCAGGAGGTTGGCAGCGCGGTGCAGACCGTCCGGCCGGGCACGCGGGTGGTGATCCCCACGCACCTGTTCTGCGGGACGTGCGTGATGTGCGCGCGAGGGCTCTCGGCAGCCTGTCTGCGGGCCCGTGCCGAGGGGCCGGGCGCGGCGTACGGCTACGCCGGAATGGGTCCGTACCGGGGCGCACAGGCCGACCTGCTGCGCGTGCCGTGGGCCGACGCCAACTGCGTACCCGTGCCCGGGGAGCCGGGAGACGCGTACGAGGACGACTTCGTGCTGCTCGCCGACGCGTTCGTCACCGGGTGGCACGCCGCGGCCACCCTCGCCGGGGTCGAGCCGGGTGACACGGTGGCCGTGTTCGGCGCCGGCACCATCGGTCTGCTGAGCGCGTACTCGGCGCTGCTCCGGGGTGCCCGGGTCGTGTACTGCGTCGACGCTGTCGACGCCCGGCTCGACAAGGCCGGCGAGATGGGCGCCGTGCCGATCGACTTCCGCCGGGGTGACCCGGTCGAGCAGATCCGCGCCGACCGGGCCCGGACCGGGCTGCCGCTCGGCGAGGAGAAGCTGGGCGGGGTGGACAAGGTCATCGACGCGGTCGGGTTCCAGGCCCGTGACCGGGAGCACCCCGAGCAGGAGCGTCCGAACCAGGTCATCGCCGACGCGGCCCGACTGGTCAATGCCGCTGGCGCGATCGCGGTCGCCGGTGTGTACCCGGACCGGGACCCACACCCCGGCCCTGGCGCGGACGGCCACGAGAACCTGGTTGCGCCGTGGGGAGCGCTGTTCAGCAAGGGAGTGGCGGTCCGGTTCGGTCGCACCCACGACCGCCGCTACACCGTCCTGCTGCGGGACCTGGTCGTTGCGGGCCGAGCGCGGCCCAGCATGATCGTCACCCACCACGGCACCCTTGACGACGCTCCCGATTTCTATCGCAGCTTCGACCGCCGAGAGAACGGCGTGATCAAGGCGGTGCTGCGCCCGAGCTGACCGGTCGGATCGCCGATGCCGACGGCCGCGAATCGGCCTTAATGGGCGTTAAGGCGCGGATCCCTCTCCTGGTGGTGGGCGTGTCACGGCGACAGTCGTCGATCCGGGTCATCCGTAGAGGCGTGGGTCACACCGTTGGTCGAGGGTCGCCGTGGCGTCCCCGAGGGGGCGTCGGCGTCGCGGTCCGATCAAGATCTTTCGATGGTGGCGGGCGCGCGGGTGCGTCGTTGTTTGTCCGGCCGCTGTGGATCACCCCTGGTGGTGGGGCTTGTCAAGGGCGGCTGGAGCCAACGGCGGCGTCGCTGTCATTTGACAACGTTGCCACCGGCGCGCGAGGGTGCCCGGAGTGACTGCGGGGGCGGCTGTGACGGGCGAAGACAGTGTGACGTCTATATTGCCGGATTGTTACATTTTCAACAGGCCCTCGCCTTGCGGATGACCCTCTGGCCGCAATACGTTGCCGTCAACAACAAAACCAAGTGAAGGTTCAACCTTCCGGAGGCAACCGATGACGTTGGCGAGGTGGTACGAGCGATGAGCGACGTGCCCATCCTCCTTGAGATGCGCTCCATCACCAAGGAGTTCCCTGGAGTCAAGGCCCTCTCCGACGTCAACCTGGTGGTTCGCGCCGGCGAGATCCATGCCATCTGCGGCGAGAACGGCGCGGGCAAGTCCACCCTGATGAAGGTGCTCAGCGGGGTCTACCCGCACGGCACCTACGACGGCCAGATCATCTACCAGGGGTCGGAGAGCAAGTTCTCCGACATTCGGGCCAGTGAGAACGCCGGCATCGTGATCATCCACCAGGAGCTCGCGCTCATTCCCGGTATGTCGATCGCCGAGAACATCTTCCTCGGCAACGAACCGCGCAAGCGGGGCGCGATCGACTGGAAGGGCGCGAACCGGATGGCGCTGGACCTGATGGCCCGGGTCGGTCTGCAAGAGGACCCGGACACCCTGATCAAGGACATCGGGGTCGGCAAGCAGCAGCTCGTGGAGATCGCCAAGGCGTTCGCCAAGGACGTGAAGCTGCTCATCCTGGACGAGCCCACCGCGGCGCTGAACGAGGCCGACTCCAAGCACCTGCTGGACCTGCTGCGGGGGTTCCGCTCCCGCGGCATCACCTCGATCATGATCTCGCACAAGCTCAACGAGATCGAGGCGATCGCGGACCAGATCACCATCCTGCGCGACGGCCGGACCGTGGAGACCCTCGACGTCAAGGCGGACGGGGTCGACGAGGACCGGATCGTGCGGGGCATGGTCGGCCGAGAGCTGAGCAGTCGGTTCCCGGACCACACGCCGAAGATCGGCGAGGTCTTCTTCGAGGTTCGCAACTGGAACGTCCGGCACCCGATCTCCGCCGACCGGCAGGTCTGCAAGAACGAGAGCTTCGTGGTGCGCCGCGGCGAGATCGTCGGCTTCGCCGGTCTGATGGGCGCGGGCCGTACCGAACTCGCGATGAGTGTCTTCGGCCGCTCCTACGGGGTGTTCGAGTCGGGCACCATCATCAAGGATGGCAAGGAGATCGTCCTGAAGTCGGTCGCGGACGCGATCGACAACGGGCTCGCGTACGTCAGCGAGGACCGCAAGGCGATCGGCCTCAACCTGCTCGACGACATCAAGTCGTCGACGGTGGCCGCCAAGCTGTCCAAGATCTCGCACCGGGGTGTCCTGAGCGAGGTCGAGGAATACCAGGCGGCCGAGGCGTACCGCAAGGAGCTGCGGACCAAGGCCCCGACGGTCGACGAGAGCGTCTCCAAGCTCTCCGGCGGCAACCAGCAGAAGGTCGTCCTGGCGAAGTGGATGTTCACCGACCCGGACCTGCTGATCCTCGACGAGCCGACACGCGGCATCGACGTGGGTGCCAAGTACGAGATCTACGGCATCATCCAGCGGCTCGCCGACCAGGGGAAGGGCGTCATCGTCATCTCCTCGGAGCTGCCTGAGCTGATCGGGCTGTGCGACCGCATCTACACCGTGTTCGAAGGTGCCATCACGGGCGAGATCGCCCGGGCGGACGCCACCCCGGAAAACCTCATGAAGCAGATGACCTCGACGAAGAAGATGGCCACACGATGAGCCGATTGAAGGACCTTCAGAAGAACCTGTTCGGAGGCACGACCTCCAACGCTCGCCAGTTTGGAATGATCTTCACCCTGGTGGCGATCGTCGTCCTGTTCCAGATCCTGACCGACGGCCTCACCCTGCGGTCGGACAACCTGATCGCGCTGTTCCAGCAGAATTCCTACATTCTGATTCTGGCCATCGGCATGCTCATGGTGATCGTCGCCGGGCACATCGACCTGTCGGTCGGCTCCGTCGCGGCCTTCGCGGGCATCCTGGTGGCCAAGTCGATGGCCGACTGGTCGCTGCCCTGGCCCGTCGCCATCCTGTTCGGCCTCGGCATCGGCGCGCTCATCGGCGCCTGGCAGGGCTTCTGGGTGGCGTACATCGGGGTGCCGGCGTTCATCGTCACCCTGGCCGGCATGCTGCTGTTCCGTGGTGGTAACCAGTTCATCGGTAACGCCAACACGATCCCGGTGCCGGAGGGCTTCCGGGAGATCGGCTCCGGCTTCCTGCCCGAGTTCGGTCCGAACACCGGCTACAACAACGCCACGCTGCTGCTTGGTCTGGCCGCGGCGGTGGCGGTGGTGTGGCGCGAGATCCAGGCCCGCAAGACCCGGCGGGCGATGGACGCCGACCCGGCTCCCATGTGGATCTCGATCCTGCGGATGGCCATCATGGTCGGGGCGATCGCCTTCGCCGCGCTGCGCTTCGCCAGCGGTCGCGTCGGCACCAGCTTCCCGATCTCCGGCATCATCCTGCTGGTCCTGGTGATCGCGTACTCCTTCTACACCCGCAACACGGCCGGCGGCCGGCACATCTACGCGGTGGGCGGCAACTCCCGGGCGGCCGAGCTGTCCGGTGTGAAGCTCAAGCGGGTCAACTTCTTCGTCATGATGAACATGTCCGTCCTGGCCGCGCTGGCCGGCATGATCTTCGTGGCCCGTTCGGCAGCCTCCGGACCGCAGGACGGCAACGGCTGGGAGCTGGACGCCATCGCGGCGGTCTTCATCGGGGGCGCGGCCGTCTCCGGTGGTATCGGCACCATCAGCGGCTCGATCGTCGGTGGTCTCGTCATGGCCGTGCTCAACAACGGCCTGCAGCTGATGGGCGTCGGCACCGACCGCGTCCAGATCATCAAGGGCCTGGTCCTGCTGCTGGCAGTCGCGATCGACGTCTACAACAAGAGCCAGGGGCGGTTCTCCATCATCGGGAGTCTGATGCGGCCGTTCCGTCGCGACGACTCCGCCCCACCCGCCTCACCGCCGGACGCGGAGCGCGAGCCCGCCAAGGCAGCGGTGTCCGGCTGACGGCCACCGACCTCTCCACCCGCCTCACCATCTAGAAAGGCAAGTCCTCACATGCGTAAATTCTTTGGCACGTCGGTGGTCGCCATCAGCGCCGCCGCCATGCTGGCCCTCGCCGGCTGCGGCTCCGGCCGTGACGGCGACAGCGACTCCGGCGGCGAGGCCGCCAAGGGCTTCGCGGCGAACTCGCTGATCGGTGTCGCCCTGCCGGCCAAGACCTCGGAGAACTGGGTCCTCGCCGGTGACCTGTTCACCAGCGGCCTCAAGGACGCCGGTTTCCAGGCTGACGTGCAGTACGCCGGCGCGTCGACCACTGTCGCCGACCAGCAGGCCCAGATCACCGCCATGACCACCAAGGGCGCCAAGGTCATCGTCATCGGCGCGACCGACGCCGCGCAGCTGTCGACCCAGGTCGCGGCGGCCCACGCAGCTGGCGTGAAGGTCATCGCCTACGACCGGCTGATCACCAACACCCCGGACCTCGACTACTACGTCGCGTTCGACAACTTCAAGGTCGGCCAGCTCCAGGGCCAGGCCCTGCTGGACGGCATGAAGGCCAAGAAGCCGAACGGCCCGTACAACATCGAGCTGTTCTCCGGCTCGCCGGACGACAACAACGCCGGTGTCTTCTTCAACGGCGCGATGGACGTGCTCAAGCCGGAGATCGACAAGGGCAACGTGGTCGTCGCCTCTAAGCAGACCGACGTGAAGCAGACCGCCATCCAGGGCTGGAAGGCCGAGGGTGCGCAGGCCCGCATGGACCAGCTGCTCACCTCGACCTACGGCAACAAGGAGCTGGACGGCGTCCTCTCTCCGAACGACACGCTGGCCCGCGCCATCCTGACCTCGGTCAAGGGTGCTGGCAAGCCGACCCCGGTTGTCACCGGTCAGGACTCCGAGGTTGAGTCGGTCAAGTCGATCGTCGCTGGCGAGCAGTACATGACGATCAACAAGGACACCCGCAACCTGGTGAAGGAGACCATCAACATGGTCAAGGCTCTCCAGGCCGGTAACGCCCCGCAGGTGAACGACACCAAGTCCTACAACAACGGCAGCAAGGTCGTCGACACGTACCTGCTCCCGCCGGTCGCCGTCACCAAGGCGAACGCGGCTGAGGCGTACGCCAACGACCCGAAGCTCGCGCCGCTCACCAAGTAATCACCGCACGGTAGGCAGCAACGCCGATGGGTCCCGGATCTCCTCTTCCGGGACCCATCGTCGTCCTGACAGCCCCGCACCACCCGGCACCGACCCGGAAGGAGGTCTGACCGTGGCGTCACCCGTCCGGTCCAGGCCAGCCGGCGTCGGCCGCAACACCGACTCCCCGCTGCCGTCCGTCCCCGGCGCCAGCCAGGAGGAGATCCGGCGACAGAACCTCGGCGCCGTGCTGCGCTACGTCCACCTGCACGGGCCGACGTCCCGGGCCGAGCTCACCGGTCGGCTCGGCCTCAATCGCAGCACCATCGGCGCCCTCGCTGCCGATCTGGTGGCCAGCGGACTGGTCACCGAGGAGGCACCCACCACCGCCCGTCGCGCCGGCCGGCCCTCGCTGGTGGTCAGCCCTCGCTCCGACCGGGTCTACGCACACGCCCTGAGCATCGACGCCGACCGGCTGCGCGCCGCCCGGGTCGGTCTCGGTGGGCAGATCCTCGATCTGCGAGAGATCCCTCGACCCGGTGGCATGTCGGCGATCGACGCCGTCGGGCCTCTCGCCGACCTGGTCCGTGACATGGAACGCTCCGTGGCCCCCGACGCGTTGCTGGTCGGCGGCGCGGTCGCGGTCACCGACACCACCCGGGAACCGGACGGCAGGATCCGGATCGCCGGCGTGGACGAGACGCTCGGCACCGCGCTGGCGGCGGAGTTCCGCGCCGGCCCGGGTTTCGTGGCCGGTGACCTGGCCGACATCGCAGGCCTGGCCGAGCACGTGCGGGGCGTGGCGGTGGGCATCGACGACGTCATCTACCTGCACGGCGACCGGGGCATCAGTGCCGGCATCATCGTCGGAGGTCGACTGATCATCGGCCACCGTGGCCACAGCGGCAAGGTCGGCCACATGGTCGTCAACCCGAACGGTCTGCCCTGCGGCTGCGGCTCACGCGGCTGCTGGGAGACCGAGATCTCCGAAGCCGCGTTGCTGCGGCACGCGGGCCTGGACCCGAGCGACCGTGGGGCGGTGGCCGAGGTGCTGCGCGCGGCCGCCGAAGGGGACCGGACCGCCCGGGAGGCGGTCGAGCAGGTCGCCGACTGGCTCGGCTTCGGTGTGGCCAACCTGGTCAACGTGGTCAACCCGGACGCCGTGGTGTTCGGTGGAACTCTCCGCGACATCTTCACCGCGGGTGCCGACGTGGTACGCGATCGACTGGACACCATGCCGCTGCCGGCCTCCCGCGAGCACCTGCGGCTGCGCGCGGCGGCCCTCGGCCGCGACGCCGTCCTGATCGGCGCCGCCGAGTTGGCGTTCGACAAGCTCCTGGCCGACCCGCTCAACGTCGGTGTCGTCGGCCAGGCCGCGAGCACCGAGCCCGCGTAGCCGCGACTGCCCCGTCGGTGATCCGTCAGGGAGCCGGCACCTCCTCCACCACGCTGCTGCCGCTGCCCGCCCGGGACTCCCACGACCAGGTTTCGTGCAGCCGGACCCGACCGTCGGGCAGCACCGACACCTCCGAGACGCAGTGCCCCGAGGACGTCTGACCGTCGGTGTTGAGCTGGACGTACCGGAAGTCCAGTCGGTCACCCGTACGGGTGCCGACCAGGTGGCCGCGCCGGATGGACCCGCCGGCGTACTCGGCCCACACCTCGCCGGCCCGTTCGTGGTACGCGAACACGGTCTGCGTGCCCACCTCGCCGGCCACCACGTCCGCCACGGCCCGGAACCGTCGACCGTCCAAGGAGATCGTCATCTCCCGAACCTAATCGAGGCAGCATCCCCGTATCTCCTACCGTATGCTGTACGGTAACGGCGGTTTGACGCCTGCGGGAGGGGAGCGCTGTGACGACGAGAGACGACGCGATAGTGGCGGAAGGGCTGCGTAAGCGATATCGGGACCGCTACGCGCTGGACGGCTTCGACCTGCGGGTGCGGCAGGGCACGGTGTGCGGCCTGCTCGGCCCGAACGGGGCCGGCAAGACCACCTCGGTACGGATCCTGTCCACACTGCTGCGGCTGGACGAGGGCCGCGCCGAGGTCGCCGGGTTCGACGTGACCCGCCAGCCCGACCAGGTCCGCTACCGCATCGGGCTGGTAGGGCAGAACCCCGCGCTCGACGAGGCGCTGAGCGGCCGGCAGAACCTTGTGCTCTTCGGCCGGCTGTTCCACCTCGGTCGCAGCCGGGCCCGGCAGCGGGCGGACGAACTGCTGGAACGCTTCGGTCTCGCCGAGGCGGCCGAGCAGCCGGTCAGCACGTACTCGGGGGGCATGCGCCGTCGACTCGACCTGGCCGCCGGCATGATCCTGGCTCCCGCGGTCCTCTTCCTCGACGAACCCACCACCGGGCTGGACCCGCGTGGCCGCAACGAGGTGTGGGAGTCGGTCCGGGAGTTGGTGCGCACCGGCACCACAGTGCTGCTCACCACCCAGCACCTGGACGAGGCCGACCAGCTCGCCGACCGGATCTCGGTGGTCGAGGCCGGCCGGGTGATCGCCGAGGGCACTCCGGACGACCTCAAGACCCAGCTCGGCGGCGATCGGATCGAGGTCGTCGTCGCGGACCCGACCGACCTCGCCACAGCCGTCGCCCAGGTACGCCGGGTGGCCGACCGCGAGCCGACGGTCGACGTGGACCGGCGGATGGTGAGCGTCCGGGTCGGTCACCAGGCCGGCGCGCTCGTCGACGTGTTGAGGGCGCTCGACGCCGGGAACGTCCCGGTGGCGGACGTCGCGCTGCGCCGTCCCACCCTGGACGACGTGTTCCTGCACCTCACCGGGCACCGGACCCGGACCGCCGAGGAGGTGGCGGCATGAGCGCGACGAGCATGCCGGCCCCGACGGTGGACCTGACCCCCGGCCGGCCCGCCCTCCTGACCGACAGCGGCACCCTGATCTGGCGCGGCCTGGCCCGGTGGCGACGTGATCCCGGCCCGCTGATCGCCTCGCTCGGCTTCAACATCCTGATCGTGCTGATGTTCGCCTACCTGTTCGGTGGCGCGTTGCAGGTGCCTGGCGGCGGCAGCTACCGGGAGTTCCTGATGCCCGGCATGTACGTGATGACCATGGTGTTCGGCATCAGCCTCACCACGATCGCCGTCGCCGAGGACCTGGAGCGCGGGGTGACCGACCGGCTCCGGTCGATGCCCGTCTCACCGCTGGCCCCGCTGGTGGCCCGGGCCGTGGCCGACATGCTGTTCGCCCTGGTCACCCTCGCGGTCCTGCTGTTGACCGGTCTCGCCATCGGGTGGCGGGCGCACGGCGGGGCCGGTGCCACGCTCGCGGCGGTGGGACTGATCCTGCTGCTGCGCTTCGCCCTGATCTGGGTCGGCATCTTCCTCGGCCTGGTCACCCGCGGGCAGACGGCCGTGGTGGCCGTGCAGACACTGGAGTTTCCGCTCGGCTTCCTCTCCAACGCGTTCGTCGCACCGTCCACCATGCCCGCGTGGCTCGGTGCGGTGGCCGCCTGGAACCCGCTGTCGGCAACCGTCGGCGCGACCCGCGAGCTGTTCGGCAACCCCGGTTGGGGCGGTGACTCGTGGGCGGCGCAGCACTACCCGTGGCTGGCGGTGCTCTGGCCGGTCGTCCTGGTCGCGGTCTTCCTGCCGCTCTCGGTCGCCCGCTACCGGCGACTGGCCGGCTGACCCGCTCGACGAATGCGCCCCCGGTGGTCGACCCACCGGGGGCGCGGTCCGTTGGCGACGGGCCGGAATCCGACTGCGCTGACAGGTGCTCGTCGAGGCCCCCGCCCCCGGCGAGCACCCGTCGCCCGGCTACGCGATGCGGCGGATCCGGCGCACCGCGAGATAGAGCAGCAGCAGGGCGAGAGCGACGAAGACGCCCGTCTCGATGCCCTGGAACAGCCAGAACCGGTCCGCCGGTTGGTACAACTGCCAGTTGTACGCGCCCGGCTCAAGTCCCAGTTCCGCACCGCAGACCCGGCCCTCCGGCCCCTTGCCACCCGGCGGGCACTGGATCCGGCCCCCCTCGGCGATCATCGTGCCGTCGGGGTTCCGGACGCCCTGGGCGAGGATCCAGTCTCCCCGGCTCATCTCCGGTGGCCCTTCTCCCTCGATCGGGAAGGTCTGGGTGCGGGCCGGCTGGTAGTGCCGTCGGGCCAGGAGCTCCACCGCCGCCCGTACGCCGATGAACCCGGCGAGGGTGATGCCCATGGCGGGCAGCATCCGCTTCCAGACGGTGCCGGCGAAGACGCCCAGCGCCACGGCGAACAGGGTGTACCCGATCGGGACGATGCCCTGTAGATCGAAGACGATCATGCCGAACCGGCCCTCGTACGCGGCCTGGGTGAGCGGGTCGACCCACCACGACATGCCCAACCCGTAGACCGCCGCGAGGATCACCACGGCCGCGCTCACCAGCCCGAACTTCACCAGAGCCCAGCGGGTGCGGCCGACGCCCTGGGTCCAGACGAACCGGTGAGTGCCGTGCTCCACCTCGCGGGCGACCAGCGGGGCACCCCAGAACAGGCCGACCAGCGCCGGCAGGGTGATCAACAGCACGGCCACCAGGTTGAGGCTGCCGTACTGGTTGCCGAAACGCCGGAAGCCCGCGTCGCAGGCCTCCCGGGTCGCCGTCGTCACATTGGTGTCCGCGAGTTGGCGTGCGCAGTCCGTCAACCCGAGGTCGGCGAAGGTGTGCCGCATCGCCAGGCCGATCGGCACCAGCAGAGCGGCGAGCGCCGCGAGCCCCAGCAGGGTGTAGAACGCCTGCTTGCGGTGTTGCCGCCAGGTCAGCCAGATCATGCTGCCACTCCCCACTCGCTGTGACTGGTCTGCGTGGTGCCGTCGGCCAGGTAGGCCAGCACGACGTCCTCCAGGCTCACCTCGCGGACCGTCCAGGCCGGGTCGGTGACCGGGCCGTCGGTGCGGACCAGCAGAGTGGACTGCCGGTCGGTGTGGCTGGCCCGGACCACGGCGGCGACGCCCCCGATGACGCCGCCGTCGTGCCGAGGGCCGACCAGGTGCCGGTGCCCGGCGACCAGGTCGTCGACCGTGCCGGTGAGCTGCACCTGGGCCGAGTTGAGCACGATCAGGTAGTCGCAGACCCGTTCCAGGTCGGCCAGCAGGTGCGACGAGAGCAGGACTGTGGTGCCGGAGTCCGCCACGCTGCCCATCAACGACTGGAGGAACTCCCGCCGGGCCAGGGGGTCGAGGCTGGCCACCGGCTCGTCGAGCAGCAGCAGCCGGGGCTGCTTGGCCAGCGCGAGGGCGAGCGCCACCTGGGCCCGTTGGCCGCCGGAGAGCTTGCCGACCGGTCGATCCGGTGGGATGCCGAGCTGCGCCAGCCGCTGGCGGGCCAACGCGGCGTCCCACCGCTTGTTCAGCTTGCCGCCGGCGATGACCAGTTCGGCGGCGGTGAAGTCCCGGTACAGCGGGGTGTCCTGGGCGACGAACCCGATGTCGGCCAGGCCCTCCGTGTCGCCGTACGGGGATCTGCCGAAGACCCGGACCGCGCCCGCATCGGGCCTGAGCAGGCCGACGGCCAGGTGCAGCAGTGTGCTCTTGCCCGCGCCGTTCGGGCCGACCAGCGCGGCGATCCGACCGGCCGGCAGGTGCAGCGAGCAGTCCCG
Source organism: Micromonospora zamorensis (assembly GCF_900090275.1). Lineage (NCBI taxonomy): Bacteria > Bacillati > Actinomycetota > Actinomycetes > Micromonosporales > Micromonosporaceae > Micromonospora > Micromonospora zamorensis. The sequence goes on from NZ_LT607755.1 coordinate 1,350,559, forward strand.
CAACGCCCAGGTGCTGCCGTACCGCTTGCCCAGCCGGTCGGCCTCCAAGACCATGTCCATTCTCTGTCCTCTCGTTCCGCTCATGCGTGCTCCTTGCGCGGGACGTCGTCGGCGAGGGTGGCGCGCAGGGTGGTCTCCACCAAGGCGATGACGTCCTCGGCCGTGAGGCCGGCGGCCTGCGCCCGGTCCAGCCAGGCGACCAGGTCGTCGCGTAGCTCGGCCTGGTTGGGCAGGGAGGCGCCGGCCAGGGTGCGCTGGACGAACGTGCCCACCCCGGGTCGGCCGCCGACCAGACCCTCGATCTCCAATTCCCGGTACGCCTTCAGCACCGTGTTCGGGTTGATCGCCAGGGATTGCGCGACGTCCCGAACCTTCGGCAACTGGTCGCCCGGCGTCAGCAGGCCGACCCGCAGAGCCTGTTTCACCTGCTGCACGAGCTGCATGTAGGTGTTCACCTTCGACCGGCTGTCCAGTACGAACTCGATCACTCGCGATGATCCTTCCTGTTGTCCTACGACAGTAGGACTAATAGACAGCTTCATCGGTGGTCGGGGCGCTGTCAAGGCCGGCGCGGCGTGTCCGCTCCGGTACGGCGCGTCACAGGCGATGTCCCCGCGTGTCGATGGCGGTGGCACCGGCAGGCCAGAGGTTGGCACCGACGGGTCAGCCCGAGGGGAAAGGACCGGCAGCAATCCGTGTGGACGGGGAGGTGTGCGATGGTCACCAACGAGCTGACGACGTCGAGGGCGACTCCACTACAGGTGGCCCGCGCACGTGGGCGGGTACGCGGCCGGTTGATCCTGCTCGGCCCCGCGTTCGTCGCCGCCGTGGCGTACGTCGACCCGGGCAACTTCGCCACCAACTCCGCCGCCGGCGCCCGCTACGGCTACCTGCTGGTCTGGGTCGTGGTCGTAGCCAACCTGATGGCGATGCTGGTGCAGACACTCACCGCGAAGCTGGGTCTGGCCACCGGGCGCAGCCTGCCCGAGCTGTGCCGGGAGCGGCTGCCCCGGCCGGTGAACCGGGTGATGTGGGTGCAGGCCGAGTTGGTCGCCATGGCCACCGACCTGGCCGAGGTGATCGGCGGCGCGGTCGCCCTGTACCTGCTCTTCGGCATCCCACTGCTGCCCGGCGGGCTCATCATCGGCACCCTCGCGTTCGCTGTGCTCGCGCTGCGGTCGCGCGGATTCCGCGCCTTCGAGATCGCCATCGCGGTGGGACTCGGTGTGATCGTCCTGGCGTTCGCGGCGAACCTGCTCGCGGCCAACTCCGATCCGGGATCGGCAGTGGCCGGCCTGGTGCCTCGGCTCCAGGGCACCGACAGCGTGCTGCTGGCCGCCGGCATCCTCGGTGCCACCGTCATGCCGCACGTCATCTACGTGCACTCCGCGCTGACCCGCGACCGCATCCCCGCTACCGACGACACCGAGCGCCGGATCCTGTTCCGTGGCCAACGCGCCGACGTGCTGCTCGCCCTGAGCGCGGCCGGCGCGGTCAACCTCGCCATGCTGCTGATCGCCGCCGCGAGCTTCCGTGGCGGCGGCCCGGGTGGCGCGGACAGCCTGGAGGGCGTGCACGCCGGGCTCGGCCAGACCATCGGCACCGCCGCGGCGTTCGGCTTCGCCATCGCCCTGCTGGTGTCCGGGCTCGCCTCCACCAGCGTCGGCACCTATGCCGGCGAGGTGATCATGCAGGGCTTCCTGCGGCGGCGGGTCCCACTGCTGCTCCGCCGGCTCGTCACCCTGCTGCCCGCTCTGGCCGTGCTCGCCATCGGTCTCGACCCGACCCGGGCGCTGGTGCTGTCCCAGGTGATCCTCAGCTTCGGCATCCCGTTCGCGCTGATCCCGGTGGTCGCCTTCACCCGCCGACGCGACCTGATGGGCAACCTGGTCAACCACCCGCTCACCACCGCCGCCGCGTCCCTGGTGGCCGTCCTGGTGGTCGCGCTCAACGCTTTCCTGCTCTGGCAGATCGTCGCCGGTTGACCCTGGCTGGCCGGCTTCGCCGGTTGGTCGGGCGTGGCTGGTTGAGCCGAGCCTCCGGGCGACGACGTCCGCACGAACGTGATGCCTGTGAGTCATCTTGATGACTCACAGGCATCACACACGCGTTGGCGGCAGTGCGTGGTCAGGTGCGACGGCCCTCGTCGCGGGTGGGGATTTCCTGGCGCTGTTCGAGGGCGTCGGCCGGGTTGGCGTCGGCCGGCAAGGACGTCGTCTCCTCGAGCGTGCCCGCCGGGAGCGCGCCCTGCTCGGCCAGATCCGCCTCGGACGCTTCCGGGTCGACGTCACCCGACACCCGGTCCGGCGGCCCGTAGTCGACGGCGTTCTGCCGCTGCTCTTGGGCATCCGCCTCCGGGGGCGGAAACGTGTCGCCCTGATCATCCCGGTACGTGCTCATCGGAGCCTCCTGACCGGCGGGTGTCGACATGCCGCCGGGCTGCTGCCTACCCGCCGCTGCCGCTGGCACGCCTGCTCGCAGGTGCCTCGTCAGTCAGCCGGGACTGGTCTGCGGGACCGTTCGGCGCAGCCAGCGCGACGTTCGGCTCGCGTCCGTGCCGTTCCCGGTCCCGGGCACCCCGGCAATCGTCAAGCATCAATGGATGTGTCGGGGCGTTGCTGTTCTCGGCGGACCGCACCCCACCGAGGTCCCGGACCACCTGCGAGGAGAGGGAACACCCATGCGATGGAACGCACGACGGGCCGCTGCCGGCGGCTTCGGGCTCGTCCTCGGTGCCGTGCTGGCACTGGTCCAGGTCGCACCCGCCCAGGCCGAGTCGAACGGCGGCGTACGGGTGATGCCACTCGGTGACTCGATCACCGACGGGTACAACGTGCCCGGCGGGTACCGGATCAACCTGTGGCAGCGCCTGGCCGGTGGCGGTTACACGGTCGACTTCGTCGGCTCGGGGTTCAACGGGCCGGCCAGCCTCGGTGACCACGACCACGAGGGTCACTCGGGCTGGCGCATCGACCAGCTCGACGCCAACATCGTCACCTGGTTGCGGGCCACCGACCCACGCACCGTGCTGCTGCACATCGGCACGAACGACGTGAACCAGAACTACGACGTGGCCAACGCGCCGGCCCGCCTCTCCGGTCTCATCGACAAGATCAGGTCTACGGCCCCGGGTGCGGACATCTTCGTCGCCACCATCACGCCGGAGTCCGACCCGAACCGGGAGGCCCGAGTACAGGCGTACAACGCGGCGATCCCCGGCATCGTGGCGCAGAAGGGCAGCAAGGTGCACCTGGTCGACATGCACGCCGCGCTCACCACCGCGGACCTCGCGGACGGCGTCCACCCCAACGCCGGCGGGTACGACAAGATGGCCGCCCGCTGGTACGACGCGCTGCGCTCGGTGCCCGACAGCCTGGTCCCGGCGGGCGGGCCGCCGGTGGGCACCCCGGTCGGCCTGGTCAATCCCACCTCCGGGCGTTGCCTGGACGTCTCCGGCGCCAGCACCACCGCTGGTGCCCCCACCATCATCTGGGACTGCCACGGCAACACCAACCAGCGCTGGACCCGTACCGCCGCCGGGGAACTGCGGGTCTACGGCGACCGGTGCCTGGACGTGAACGGCGGAGCGAGCGCCGACGGCACCCGGGTGCAGATCTGGACGTGCAACGGCACCGCCGCGCAGCGCTTCACCTTCCGCACGGACGGGACGATCGTGCTCACCTCCGCCGGCAAGTGCGTGAGCGTGACCTCCGCCGGCACGGCCAACGGCACGACCACGCAGCTTCTGACCTGCAACGGCACCGGAGCGCAGCGCTGGTCCACCCGGTAACGGACGCCCGTCCACCCGGTAACGGACGCCCGGCCGGTCCCACCCCGTACCCCGGTGGGACCGGCCGAGGGCGGCCTGTCGCCGGCGCGCGGTCGCGGCCGGCGGCGGTCAGTCGACCTGGGCCTCGGACCTGGCGTCCCGGCGGGCTCCGGCGGCCAGCCCGAGCGCCAGCAGCACGCACAGCGCGCCGACCAGGAAGAGCAACGACGCAGCCGGCTGGCCCAGCCACTCCCAGAACGGGTGCCACGCCGGGTGCGGCTCGCCGAGGTGGTGGCGCAGCAGTTGCGGGGCAGCCAGCAGCACCGGCAGCCACCACAGCACCACGGCCACCCCGGCCAGGACGTTCACCGTGCCGCGTCGACGTCGTCCCTCGGTGCGCCGGCTGGCCCAGCCGAACACCCACCAACCCGCCGCCGCCCCCAGCAACGTCCCGAGCACCCCGGCGGGGACCACCAGGGGCGGTGGCGCGCGGCGCAGCTCGACCGACAGGTAGGGGACGTCGACGGCGGTCTGCGACGAGACCGAGGCGTTCAGGATGGTGTCGCCACGTCGGGCGAGCAGTGTGGTGTCGGTGATCGCCCGCGGGGTGGCACACGTCTTGTCGGCGCAGGTCGTGCCCTCGGTCACCTGCGGGTCGTACACCTGCCAGCCGGCACCGGTCAGGCGCTGCCGGGCCACCGCGACGATCTGCTCGGTGGGCACCGGCGGCGCGCCGAGGGCGGCGGCGCTGGTGGCGCTCTCCTGGTATTCCCCGCCGTCACCCAACACCAGGGTCTTCACGGTGGTCAGACGCAGCGCGTGCCCGTAGACCACGAAGAGCGCGGGCGGAGTGTCGATCTCGCCGAGGCTGTGGCCGGGAAAGGCCGTGGCCAGAACGGCGCCGGCCTCGGCCCGGTCGGGTTGCGGCCGGGAGGTCTCCCAGGCGGCCCGGCTGACCAACGCGCCGGTGAACAGACCGCAGATGATCGCGGCGAGCGGCACCCAGGCGACGGCCGCGCCCGTGGCCGGACGGCCGAGGCGGTGCAGCGGCAGCCGCCCGAACCGGCGGGCCGCGGAGGTGTCGGTCCCGGGCATGGCCACCCTCCAGATCCAGAATGAGGCGGAGCGACACTACATCCACCAGGGGTGCGGGCGCGTACCCCCGATGACCGCCGCCGGTGGCCGGGATCGGCCAGGATGGGCGGGTGGCCGGGTCACGGCCGCGACGAGGAGGGTGGGCGATGCGGGTACGCGGGCGGTTGAGGTGGGGGCGAGGTGCCCGTGTCGGGGCGGTGCTGGCGGCCCTGCTCACCGGCGTGGTGACACCTGCCGTGCTGCTCACGCCAGGGGCGGCGGGCGCGGCGGCGGCCGGTGCGCCGGTGTGCCAGATACGCGACGACCGACTCAAGGAGATCTCCGGGATGGTCGCCACCGACGACGGGTACGTGGTGGTCAACGACGGCGCCGACGACGAGGCCCGCCGCCGGATCTTCTTCCTCGACCAGCGCTGCGCTGTGGTCCGCACGGTGTCCTACCCGTCCCAGCCCCGCGACACCGAGGACCTGGCCATCGGCCGGGACGGCACCGTCTGGGTCGCCGACATCGGCGACAACGACCGCTCCCGCACCAGCGTCGCGGTGTGGCGGCTCGCGCCTGGGAAGGACAAGCCGGTGCTGCACCGGATGGCGTACCCGGACCGCCCGCACGACGCCGAGGCGTTGCTGCTCGACTCGGACGGCCAGCCCCTGATCGTCACCAAGGGCGGCAGCGGCACGGTCTTCCTGTACGCGCCGAGCACCGCGCTGCGGCCGGGCGCGACGACACCGCTGGCCCCGGCCGGCCAGGTGTCCCTGCCGATGACCGACACCAGCAACCCGTTCTCGTTCATCGGGCGGGGTGTGGTCACCGGCGCGGCGAACGCGCCGGACGGGCGTCGGGTGGTGCTGCGCAGCTACGCCGACGCCTTCGAGTACGACGTGCCCGACGGCGACGTGGTCAAGGCGTTGACCTCCGGCACCCCGCGGATCACCCCGTTGCCGGACGAACCCCAGGGCGAGTCGATCACCTACAGTCGCGACGGCGCGTCGTTGCTCACCGTCTCCGAATCCGCCGACCAGCCGCCGGGGACCCGCCCGACGATCCTGCGTTACCCGGCCACCGACGGGCCGGTCACCGCCGCAAACCCGACGGGGTCCGCCGCCCCGGTGTTGCCCACCGCCGTCCGTCCGATCGCCGAGGACACCATCGGCCTGGGCGGCCGGACCTGGCTGCTGGTGGCCGGAGGCGGGACCCTGCTGGGCCTGCTGGCACTGGCCGGTGTGCTGCGGTGGAGGTACACCGCGCGTCCGTGAGTGGGCGGGTCGGTGCGGCAGGATGGGTCCATGTCCGTGCTGTCCACGTTGCGTCACCCGATCGTCGCCGCCCCGATGGCCGGCGGCCCGTCCACGCCGGCGCTCGCGGCAGCCGTCTCCGCGGCCGGTGGGCTGGGCTTCCTGGCCGCCGGGATGATCGACACCGGCCGGCTGGTCGCGGACGTCGCCGAGGTTCGTGCGCGCACCGACCGGCCGTTCGGCGTCAACCTCTTCCTGCCCGACCCCGGCGGCGTCGACGAGGCCGCCATCCAGGCGTACGCGCAACGGCTCGCCCCGCTGGCCGCCGAGCGCGGGGTGAGCCTGGGCGCACCGGTGGGCGGCGACGACGCGTACCCGGAAAAGCTGGCCGCGCTGCTCGCGGACCCGGTGCCGGTCGTGTCCTTCGTGTTCGGGCTGCCCGATCGGGCGGTGGTGGCCGCCCTGCGCGAGCGGGGCACCGAGGTGTGGGCCACGGTCACCCGCCCGGACGCCGCGACGGCCGCCGCGGGCCTGGGGGTGGACGCGGTGGTGGTGCAGGGCACCGAGGCCGGTGGGCATCGTGGCGGCCTGCCGGACGACGACGACTACGCGTTGCTTCCGTTGCTCCGCCTGGTCGCCGCTGGTTGCGACCTGCCGCTGGTGGCGGCGGGCGGCATCGTCGACGGCCCCGCGGTGGCCGCCGTGCTGGCTGCCGGCGCCGCCGCCGCGCAGCTCGGCACGGCGTTCCTGCGCTGCCCGGAGGCGGGCAGCTCGCCGATGCACCGGGCGGCGGTGGCCGGTGCCGCGCCGACCGCGTTGACCCGGTCGTTCAGCGGCAAGCGGGCCCGTGGCGTGGCCAACGACTTCCTGCGTCAGCACGACGCGGCAGCGCCGATTGGCTACCCCCAGGTGCTGCACCTGACGCGTCCGCTGCTCGCCGCCGCCCGCCGCGACGGGGACGCGTCGGTCGCCAACCTGTGGGCCGGGCAGGCGCACCCGCTGGCCCGGGACCTGCCGGCGGCCGAAGTGGTCACCGAGGTGAGCGCCGGGGCGCGGGCGGCGCTCGCCGCAGTGCTCGAGCGGTCGACCCGCTGGGGATGACCAGGACGCCGGCAACCGGCCCTGCCGGGCCGGGGCGGGCGGGCCGGAGACCCGTTAGAGTCTCGCCGTGATCGAGATCGGTGCGCAGGTCGAGCTGTCCCACCCACCCGACCGGGTCTGGCTCGCACTGACCGATCGGCAGCTGCTCGGCCGGTGGTTCGCCGACGCCGACACGGTGGAGGGCGTACCGGACCGGCTGTTGCTGCACACGGCCGGGTTGCCCGGCTTCGAGGCCAACGTCGAGGTCGAGGTGACCGAGCGGCGGGAGCCGGAACTCCTCGTCCTGGCCTGCGACGAGGCCGGCCGGCTCAGCGAGCTGACCTGTGCGGTCACCGCCACCAGGCAGGGCTGTCGGCTGGAGATTCGGGAGGTCACCACGCACGGCGCGTGGTCCGCCGAACAGCACGATCCACGCGAGCAGCAACTCCGGCAGGCGCTGACCGTACGGTTGCCGGCGATCCTCGACTGGCTCGCCTTCCAGCAGGTCGATCTGCGCCGCGGCGACGGCGGGATGACGGCGGAACTGCCGTTGGTCGGCGTGTCGGGTGGGCCCTCCCGTGCCCGTCGCCGTCGCCGGCAGGTGGCCGCCGCGCTGGTCGGGGTGGTGGCCGTCGGAGGGGTGGCGGCGTGGGTGGCGCTTCCGGCCGGATCGGAGCAGCGCGCCGCGCCGCCCGCGACCCCGTCGCCGTCGCCGTCCGCGACACCCGTCGAGGTCGCCGCCACGCCGCGGCCGACGACCTCGGTACGCCCCTCGCGAACGGCCGCGTCGCCGACCGTCCGCCCGAGCCGGAGCCCGTCGGCGAAGCCCTCGCTGACCCTCACGTCGGCGCCGCCGCCCCCACCGCCGCTGACGGCCAGCTACGACACCGACTCCAGCCGCCTGTTCGGCTACACCGGCGAAGTGGTGCTCGGCAACCGCGCCGCCACCGCCGTGGACGGCTGGGTGGTGGTGGTCAGCCTCGCCGACGGCAGCACCGTGGACGACGTCGACGGCGCGGACTGGCGACAGAACGGGCGGTCGGTCACCTTCACCGGGGCGGCCGTGCCCGCCGGTGGGTCGCAGACGTTCCGCTTCGACGTACGCGACAACCGGCCGAAGGCCCGGGAACCGGAGACCTGCACGGTGGACGGTAACCCCTGCGCCGGCCTCTGACCTAGGCTGCGGTCATGGCACTGCTGCACCGGGCCACGCTGCGCCCCACGAAGCTCGACCTGCTGGCGGCCTGGCTGCCCAGCCAACCCTGGTTCCTCGGGCCGACCGACGTCGCTGGCGAACTGGCCGGCGTTACCGGCGGCCTGACCGGCGCCGATGTGGTGAGTCGGGGCGCGTACCGCTTCGACGACCCGGCCGACGAGGTCGGCATCGAGACGATGCTGGTCGGCACCGCCGACGGGCCGGTCCACCAGGTCCCGCTCACCTACCGCTCCGCGCCCCTCGACGGTGCCGACGACTGGCTGGTCGGCACCACCGAGCACTCGGTGCTCGGCACGCGCTGGGTGTACGACGGCTGCGCGGACCCGGTCTACGCCGCCGCGCTCGCCCACGCGATCCTCGCCGGTGGTGGCCAGGCGGAGCAGTACTTCGAGGTGGACGGTCGGCGTGAGGTGCGTGAGTCGACCGTGACGATCGCCGTCAGCGGCGCCGGGGACGCCGACGCGGCGTCGGTGGGCGCCGTGCGTCGGGTGGTCGACGAGGACAACACCACCATCGTCACCGACTCCGCCGACCTGGTCGTCGTCCGTCGGCCGGGCGCGGGCGACGCCACCGGGCCCACCCTGCTCGGCAGTTGGAACGGGCAGCCGACGAGCGTGCCGCTGGCGTACGCCAGAACGCGGTGAGCGTGCGGTGGGCGGCCCGACGAGTCGGACCGCCCACCGCGTTCACCAGTGCGCCGGAGGCGGGGGCGGCGACACGGGTGGCCGGTCGTCGCAGGTGATGGTGTTGGGCAGCAGCCACGGGGCGAGCCAACCGCCGTCGTTGCCGCCGAGGTCGGTCAGTGTGAACTCCGAACCGGCCGGGGTGAAGTGGAACGAACCGCAGTTGTTGACGCCGACAGCGCCCACGTTGCGGGCGTCCACGTTGGCGAACGAGGCGGACCCCGCCGTACGGGCGCTGAGGACCGAGGTGCCGGTGCCGTCGACCCGGACGTCCCGGAACCGCACGTTGCTGATCGAGTAGAGGTCCTTCACCGGCCAGTCGCTGACCAGCATGATCGCGTTGTACGTGCTGTCGAGGTACGCGTCACCGGTCACCTGGACGTCCGCGTCGATGCTCCGGTCCAGGGCGAAGATCCAGATCGCGCCCAGCCCGATGTTCCAGTTCAGCTCGTACGTGCCGGCGCGGGCGGTGGTGTTGTTGGTGAACCGCAGGTGCCCGGTGAACGGCTCCGCGCCGAAGCGGGAACCCGCGTGGATGGCGCTGCCCTCGCGGACCGGGTCGGCGACGAGGTTGTGCGAGACGGTGGTGTCCGTGCCGCCGTAGATGGCGATGCCGTTGGCCAGCGTCGGTGACTGCACGGTGTTGTGGTCGAACGTGTTGCGCGCGTTCGCCGTCTTCTCCGACCACATCGCCAGGCCGTCGTCGCCGGTGTTGCGGACGAAGTTGTGGGCCACGACAGAGTCGGTCACACCAGTGTGGAAGTTGAGCGCGTCGGCGATCTGGTCGACGATGATGTTGTTGGTGACCCGGACGTTGCGCATCGGCCCGTCGAACCACACGCCCACCTTGGTGTGGTGCAGGTAGAGCCCGTCGATGGTCGAGTCGCTCATCGCGCCACCGATCGCGTTGACCTGGTCGGTGTCGATGCGTTCCCGGACGTCTCCCTCGATCGCGAAGCCGGAGAGGTGGACGTTGCGGCTGCCGCCGTCGGCGGCGTCGCGGCCGTAGAACCCGACGCCGGTGTGCACCGAGCCGTCCGGTGCGGGGGTCGGCAGGGCGACCTCACGGCCCTTGATGATGGTGTGCCAGTTGCCGGCGCCCTCGATGGTCACGTCGTCGACGGTGATGTGCCGGTTGACCTGGTAGGTGCCCGGCGGGATGTAGACCTTGAGGTGGGTGCGCCTGGCGAAGGCGATGGCCCGGTCCAGCGCGTCGGCGGAGTCCCGCCGGCCGGTGGGATCGGCCCCGAAGGCCAGCACGTTCGCCGCGAGCAGCCGGACGTGCGGCGGCGCGACCAACTCGGAGTCGAGCAGGTCGATGACGGTCCAGGCGGCGGCACTGCCGGGCGGCGCGGTGAGCCGGATCTTGTCGCCGGCCCGGTAGGTGCGGCCGAGCAGGAGCCGCTGCTCGTCGTAGAACTGGCCGGGCCGGAACGGCGTGCTGATGCTCGGGGCCGGCGTGGTGGCCGACGGCACGCACTGGCACTCGGTGATCCACCAGTCCGGGTGCAGCAGCCCGGCCTGTGGGTCGTTGGTGAACGGGTACTGGTTGTAGAGCCACGAGTACTGCGACGTGAGCGTCATGGTGCGCACGTGCTTGCCGTTGACCGCGACCCGCAACGGAGCGGTGATCCCGCCGCCCTGCGGCGCGTCCGGGATGCTGTACCGCACGGTGATCCCGTTGGCCGCGCTGGGCAGGACGAACTCCACGTACTCGCCGGGGGTGAGCCGGACCGCCCGGCGGCCGGAGGCCTCCGCGGGCAGGGTGTAGGCGGACCGGTCGGGGCCGATGACCTCGCCGGTGGTGCGGGCGTTTTCCGCCTCCTGCTCGACGAAGTCGACGTCCGCGCCGCGCCCGGCGACCAACGCCGGGTCGAGAGCGGCCCGGGTGACGACCGGCTGGGCGCCGGCGGACGCGGATGGACTGGCGGTGGCCACTGTGGGCCCGGCGACCAGTACGGCGAGGCCGGCCGCGAGCGCGACAGCGGTGCCGCCGGGCCGGCCGGGGCGTCCCCGCGCCGGCATGAGGCTGCGAAACATCGGTGACCCTCCTGGGTGGGTGGTGGTGGAGGTCCGCCCGGCGTTCCCCCGACGCCCGACATTGATCGTCATGATGCAGCACCACACATCGCACTGCAAGACGTCTATCGAACAATGAAAATAACGGGCTATCAGGCCGCAAGAAATGGACGGTCGTCGAGTTGAGGTGTCGCGCGTCGCCTGCCCCGCCCAGCTCACGCCGGGCGTAGGCTGGCCCCCGTGGATCAAGAAGACCGGATCGCCCTTTTCCTCGACTACGAAAACCTCGCGTTGGGCGCACGCGACAACCGTGGCGGCGCGGACTTCGACTTCCGGCCCATCGCCGACGCGCTGGCCGAACGAGGCCGTGTCGTGGTCCGCCGTGCGTACGCCGACTGGTCGTACTTCGACGAGGACCGCCGGATGCTCACCCGGTCCCACGTCGAGCTGATCGAGATTCCGCAACGGATGGGCGCGTCCCGTAAGAACGCCGCGGACATCAAGATGGCCGTCGACGCGATCGAGCTGGCCTTCGAGCGGGACTACATCTCGACGTTCGTGATCTGCAGTGGCGACAGCGACTTCACCCCGCTGGTGCACAAGCTCCGCGAGCTGAACAAGCGGGTCATCGGTGTCGGGGTCGAGGGCTCCACGTCGGCACTGCTCCCACCGGCCTGCGACGAGTTCCTCTACTACGACCGGCTGGAGGGTGTGGACATCCCGCCGACCCGCAGCCGACGGGGCCGTTCCAGCCGGCCGGCCGGCACGGACCAGCGCCCGCCCGAGCCGGAGCAGGAGCTCGAACGGGAGCGCGAGCCCGAGGTGGACCGTCGACCCGCCGGCGAAGAGCCGGGACGGGACGTCGACGCACTCGCCGTGCTGGTCGCCCAGACCGTGGCCGGGTTGCAGGGCAGCGCCAACGGCGACGTCACCGCCTCCCGGCTCAAGCGCACCCTGCTGCGCAAGGACCCGACGTTCAGTGAGTCCGACTACGGCTTCCGCACCTTTGGGGAACTGCTGCGGCACCTCGCCGAGCAGACCGTGATCGAGCTGGCCGAGGGACCCGCGAAGGGTGACCCCGAGGTCTCGCTGCCCGAACACGGCGACCGGGAGGTGGCCTTCGGGTTGCTCCGCGGTGTGGTGGCCGAGCTGGGCAGCAGCGGAAACCCGGTGGCGCTGTCCGGGTTGAAGAACCAGCTTCGCCGGGCCCGCCCCGACTTCAGCGAGAAGAAGCTCGGCTACCGCAGCTTCCTCCAGTTTTGCAAGGCCGCGGCTACCGGGGGAGTGGTCGATCTGCGCTGGAGCCCGGAAGCCGACGATTACCTGCTCACCACCCAGGGATGAGCACCGCCGCCGGTCACTCCCTGTGATGTTCACATCACGGGCGAGGGTCACTCGCCGCACCCGGCCCCTCGGGGCAGGGCGGGTCGGCAAGCACCCTGACCGGTGTACTCAGCGATATCTCATATCCGCCTGATCCGCCACTCAGGGCGGGAAGGATCCGCCCTCGCGGTTCCTCCCTGTCACCAGATCGGTCGAAGTACGCCTGAATTATGGCTATCGCCCTGGTATCCACCCGCCTGCGCCGTACCCTCGACGCAAAAATTGCTATACGGTCGGCGAATGAAGGTCGAGGAGCATTGGTGGAACGGAGACACGACCCCGCGCGGGCGCCGGGACGTGTATATCCGTACTGACGGGCAGGGTTGGGAGGTCCGCGCCCAGATCGGTGGGGCGTCGGGTCGTGAGCGGGTGCAGCAGTGCCCAAGCCGGGCCTCGGCGGCCATCCTCGCCGACGCCTGGCGCGGCACCCACCCTTCCTGGCGCGAGCTAAAGCAGCGCTGATCCGGCTCCGGGCCGGGCCGGCAACGCTCCTGGGCTCCAGCCCGGCGCGCTCGCCGGCCGGCCCGGTGCTCGGTGCCCAGCGGCCCGGCGTTCGGCACGTAGTGGTCCAGTGCTCGGTATCCAGCGGCCCGGCGTTCGGCCTGCAGTGGTCCGGTGCTCGGCATCCAGCCCACTCCGCTGCGGTCGGCCGCCAGCGACGTCTTCACCGCTTCTGCGACATCACCTGCGCCATGTTTGCCGCAGGTGCCAGCACACGTCACGTTGCGACCGTCCCGATCGAGGCAGCCGCCTGTTTCCCTGAGGGCCGCGGTCGCCGAGGACGCTGGGTCTTTCTTGATCGGTTTGATGCGCAGTGGCGTCTGTGTACCGGTGTCCCCGCCGTCAGGCCGGGTACTCGGAGGTCCCCGATCGCGGGTGCTCGGAGGCGCCCGGTCATGGGTGCTCGGAGGCGCCCGGTCATGGGTGCTCGGAGGCACCCGGTCGAGGGTGTCGGAGGTTCCCGGTCGCGCCCGATGGAGGTCGCCATGTCGCACGGTCCCGACGAGGAGAACCCCAGGCTCGACAAGGAGGTCCGGGAGGCCGAGAGTCGGCTCGGCGACGACGCCAAGCCGTCGGACGACGCACTGACCGACGACGACGCCCGGGTGCCGGACGACGCCCCCTCCGAGCAGGACCCGGGCACCTGAGCCGGACGAACCGTCCGTGAACCCGACACGTGCGCTCCCGACCGACCCGGCGCCGGCCGCCCGCCCGCCGGCGATGCCGCCAGCCCCGCCCGTCAGGCCGCCAGCCCGCCAGTCCACCGACTCTCAGGCCCTGATCGGCTCGGCTTTCTTGAAATCGGGGTATCGCAGGCGGTCTGACACCGCGACTTCATGAAAACCGAGTCGATCAACCGCATGTAGGCAACCCGAGACGGGCAAATCGGGTGACGTGCCGTCGACGGTGCGCGGGTGGAACGCCCAGGGGCCTGCCCGGCGGAAGATGCCGGACAGGCCCGTGGCCGTAGGGAAAAGCGGTCAGTGCTTGAGGGTGAACGTGAAGTCGCCGGAGAGCTTGCCGTTCAACCGGACCGCCGAAACGAGCTTCCCCTGGACGATCAGTCTCTCGACCTCGCCTCGGGTAAGACCGCAACCTTCAGCGATCAGTCGTACTGGTCGGACCGGGATCCGCGCCGCGAAGCGGACCGAGACGTCGATCGTCTCGCCGTCCGGGTGATCCGATCCGCCGGTGTCGAGGCGCCAGGCGCCAGTCCAGTCGAGGGCGATGCGGTTGGCGCGCTGCACGTCCGGATCCTGGAGCAGATCGGCTGTCAGTCCAGGGTCGTTGCCGTGCAACCGGTCCAGCAACTCCGGTGGGATGGTGCGAACGGTCATTCGCTCCAGGACGGTGAGCTTTGCCGTCTCCCCGCAGGCGGTGCAGAGCGCGAGGAGCCAGACGTCGATGAGTTTGTGGTTGGCGTTGACTCGAAATTTTCCGCTTGGCCGGAGGCGTTCGGACGCGCACGAGCGGCAACGGCGGTTGATGAGTGGCAGGCAGGTGGGCACGACGGCCCAGTTTCTGAGCACAGAGGTACACCGGTTTCAGTGAGAGGTCCGCAGCAAAAAGCGGCGCGGCGCACACGGCGCGACGCGCGACAGATCAGCGCTTGGGATGTCTCACAGGGTGTACAACGGCACGTCCTTGCCTAGACGACCTGGTTCCGCGCACGGTAACGGCGCCCAGCGGCGCCGATCCACTGGTTTTCGAGCGCTTCAGGACCGTCCGACCGGACAGGTGCCGGTTACGACAAGGTCAGACGGTGGGGACCGGCAGCACCGCGCCTTCGACCGCGGACCGGTGGGCCAGCTCGATCAGCTCGACCGTGGCGACCGAGTCCCGTGGGTCCACCGGCATCGGCGCGCCGTCGCGCAGCGCCGTCGCCACCTGCGCGTAGAAGCTCTGGTACGCACCGGGTTCCGTCGGCACGGGTCGCAGGTCACCGTCGACACCGAGCTTGCCGTACCGCTCCGGCGGGACCTCGCCCCAGCCCGGCTGGTCCGGCCGGCCGCCGTCGTGCAGCGCCGCTTCCTGCACGTCCAGCCCGTACGTCGTGTAGCCGGCCCGGTCGCCCAGCACGCGCAGGCGGGGGCCGAGTTGAGCGGTGACCGCGCCCATCCACAGGTGCGAGTGGACCCCGTTGGCGTGGGTCAGCGCCACGAAGGCATCGTCGTCGACAGCTGCGCCCGCGCGGCGACGGTCCACCTCCGCGTAGACGCGGTCGACCCGGCCGAAGAGCTGCACCGCCTGATCGACGAGGTGGGCGCCGAGGTCGAAGAGGGCGCCGCCGGCCTCCTCGGGACTGGCAAGCTCCCGCCAGCCCGGCTTGATCGTCGGACGGAACCGCTCGAACCGGGACTCGAAGCGCAGCACCCGCCCCAACTCGCCCTGCTCGACGAGGCGGCGGGCGGTCAGGAAGTCGCCGTCCCAACGCCGGTTCTGGAACACCGTCAACGGCACCCCACGCTCGGTCGCCTCGTCGACCAACGTGCGACCCTCGGCAGCAGTCGCGGCCAACGGCTTGTCGACGACGACCGGCAGGCCGGCTGCGAGCGCCGCCCGTGCCATCGGCACGTGCAGCCGGTTCGGCGTGGCCACCACGACCAGGTCCAGAGCGTCCGGCGTACGCCAGAATTCGTCGGCGTCGTCGACCAGGCGGGCGTCCGGGAAGTGCTGCCGGGCCTGCTCGCGCCGCTGCGGGTCGCGGGTCACGATGGCGTCGAGCCGCAGCCCGGGCGTCGCGGCGATCAGCGGTGCGTGGAACACCCGGCCCGCCAGCCCGTACCCCAGCAGGCCAACCCGCAGCGCCTCCGCCATGCCGTGCCCCCATCTCCCTGGTCCGCGCCCGACGTGGCGGCGGTACCGCTGAGGAAAACCTATCGCCCCGAGCGGCCCGACCCGATCTCGGCCCGACGCTGGTCAGCTCGCCGGGTCGGCCCGCAGGTAGGTGAGCACCGCCAGCACCCGACGGTTGGTGTCGTCGCTCGGTGGCAGGTCGAGCTTCAACAGGATGTTGCCGACGTGCTTGCCGACCGCCGCCTCGGTGACGTGCAGCCGGAGGGCGATCGAGGCGTTCGACCGGCCCTCGGCCAGCAGCGCCAGCACCTCGCGCTCCCGGGCGGACAGCGCGGCGAGCGGATCGCGGGGGCGGTGCAGCAGTTGCCGGACCACATCCGGGTCGATGGCGGTGCCACCGGCCGTGACCCGGCGCAGCGTGTCGACGAACTCGGTGACCTCGGCGACCCGGTCCTTGAGCAGGTACCCCACCCGTTGGCCGTCTCCGCTGTCCAGCAGAGCCGCCGCGTACCCGGTCTGCACGTACTGGCTGAGCACCACGACGGGGAGGTGGGGTCGTTCGGCGCGCAACGCGACGGCTGCGCGCAGCCCGTCGTCGCGGCGGCCGGGCGGCATCCGGATGTCGGTCAGCACCAGGTCCGGTTCGTGCTCGCGGGCGGCGTCGAGCAGGTCCGGCGCGGAGCCGACCGCGGCGCAGACCGTGAAGTCGAAGCGGGTCAGCAGCGCGACCAGGCCCTCCCGCAGCAGCACCTCGTCCTCGGCGAGCACCACCCGGGTCAGCGACGGCACGGCAGCTCCACCCGGACCAGGGTAGGCCCGCCGGGCGGGCTGGACAGCAACAGCCGTCCGTCCACTGCGGCGACCCGGTCGGCGAGACCGGTGAGGCCCGTACCCCGGGTCGGGTCGGCACCGCCCCGGCCGTTGTCGGACACCTCGACCACGAGGTCGCCACCGGCCCGGGTGAGACGGACGTCCGCGCTGGTCGCGCCGGCATGCCGGACCACGTTGCCGAGAGCCTCGGACACCACGAAGTACGCGGTGGTCTGGACGATCTCCGGTAGCTCGTCGTCGAGGTCGGCGCGGACGGTGACCGCGACGGTGGCCGCGTCGGCCAACTCGCGTACGGCGCCGGCCAGGCCGAGGTCGGTGAGGCTCTGCGGCCGGATGCCGTGCACCAACTGGCGCAGCATCACCATCAGGCCCCGGGCCTGCTCGTGCGCCACGGCGAGCGGCCGGGCGGCGGGGGAGTCCTCGGGTACGTCCAGTCGGGCCAGGCCGAGCTGAAGGGTGAGGCTGGTCAGTCGCGGCTGCGCGCCGTCGTGCAGGTCCCGTTCGATCCGGCGGCGTTCGGCCTCGTACGCGCCGACCAGCCGGGTGCGGGACCGGGCGACCTCGCGCAGCGCCGCGGCGTCGACCGGCGAGGTCAGCGCCCACCGGGCCACGGCGGCCTGGGCGGCGGCGAGCAGACCGACGGCGTACCAGAGCACCGGGATCAGCAGCACGCCCACTATCGCGTACGGGATGGCTTCGCCGGTGGTGTCGATCGGCTGCCAGATCACGACGGGCTGGTTGGAGTCGCCGGCCAGCCAGGGGCTGGTGATCATCCCGAGGTCGAGCAGCACCACCACCAGGAACACCCAGTACGCGACCGGGGCGACCCCGCCGAGCCAGAACAGGTACGCCACCTCCCGCCACCCGGCGGCGCTGCGGTAACGGGCGGCCAGGCCGGGCCACGGTGACGTGGGCAGTGGCCGGCCGTCGACAAGCCCCAGCCGCCACCGCTCGATGACGGCCACCGGGAAGCTCATCAGCGGCGCCAGCGCCAGCAGGGTGAGACTGCCGACCGCCAGGAACAGCATGAGCGGGATGCTTGGCGGCCGGCCGTGCAGCAGCAGCGCGTTGAGGGCGGCGAAGAGGGGCGCGCCGATGACGAGCAGCCCGACGGCGAGCACGCCCGCGATCGGCAGTGTGCTGACCAGATAGGCCAGCGCCCGCCATGGCCAGGCGGAGACCAGCCAGTCGCGGCGACGCAGCGCCCTGGCCAGGTGAGAAGGGCTTTCCGGGGTCATGCCAGAGACGCTAATCGGGGACGACCACGCGCCCCAGCCGTCCAGATCCACTTTCCGGGGTATGCCCAGCACTACCCACCGAACGGCCGTGCGGCGCTGTCCGACGACCGCGAGGCCAGCTGACCCGGGCGCGCTGGCCGTTGCGCGTCAAAGCGGCGTCACGATCGCGCCGATCCGCGTAGCGGAAGCGTGAAAGCCCTGGCCGGCGGCGCCCCCGTCGCTGTGTCATTGCCTTCAGTGGGCCCGAGGTACGGGTCTCCGCCCTCGCCGGAGGCGTGCTGTGGTTGTCGATCAGGAGCAGAAGACCGCCATGGTCGGCGGGTCGACCCCGACCGGGGTGAGCGTGGCGATCGGTTGGACGGTGCTGATCGGCGCCGCGCTGCTCGCCGGGGCGCTGTTCTCCCCGGCCGAGCTGCCCGCTCGGACGCTGGTCATGTCTGTTGTCGCCGGGGCGTACGCGGCGGTGGTGGCCGATCTTCGCGCGGTCGTCGCGGTGACCGGGCTGGGCATGGCGACCTTCGTCGGCTTCCTGGCCAACCGCTTCGGTGATCTGAGCGCGGGTGGGGACGCCTGGTCGTACGCCGTGGTGATCGCCTTCGCGGCCACGCTCGGCGCGGGTTACCGCTGGTTGCGGTCGGTGCCCCCGGCGGCCGAGTGACCGCCGGCAGGGCCGGGGTGCGGGGCGCCGCGCGGCGTACGTCGTACGCCCGCGTTGTTAGGATGGCCGCACCATGGCGAGTGAGCGCAAGGCGACCGCGGACCCGGCCCGCAGCCTGGCCATCCTCTGGCGCACCCGGGAGCCGACCAGCCGCAGCGCCGGGCCCGGCCTCAGCGTCGACCGGATCGTCCGGGCCGCGATCGACATCGCCGACGCGGAGGGTCTCGACGCGTTGACCATGCGACGCGTCGGCGAGGCGCTGGGCGTCGGCACCATGTCGGTCTACACGTACGTGCCGGGCAAGGCCGAACTCGTGGACGTCATGGTCGACACCGCGTACGGCGAGATGCCGCGACCCGCTGTCGAGGGTGACTGGCGGGCCCGGCTGGAGCGGATCGCCCGCGACAACCTGGCGCTCTACCAGCGGCATCCCTGGATGCTGCGGGCCGAGACGACCCGACCGGTGCTCGGCCCGCACCTGCTGGCCAAGTACGACTACGAGCTCGGCGCGGTCGTCGACATCGGTCTCAGCGACGTCGAGATGGACGCGGTGCTCACGCTCCTCCTCGGCCACGTGAAGAGCGCGGCGCGGGCCGCCTCCGAGGTGGTCGACCTGGAGCGCCAGTCCGGCATGACCGACGGCCAGTGGTGGCAGTCGCACGCGCCCTGGCTGGAGACGTTCATGACGGCCGGCAGCTATCCGATCGCCTCCCGCGTCGGCACCGCGGCCGGTCAGCAGCACGGTGCCGCGTACGGCCCGGAGTACGCCTTCGAGTTCGGTCTGCAACGCGTCCTCGACGGGATCTCGGTGGTGGTCGCCGAGCGGGCGGCCAGCCGGTGACCGGCGCCGCGGAGCTAGCCTGATCCGTCGCTGTCCGCTGCCGCGCCCGCCGCGCTTCGCGCCAGCCGGGCGAGCGAGCGCGCCGACGGGCCACCCGGCTCGGCGTGGTAGACGACCAGCGACTGGGTGGTGCCGCTGATGGTGAACTTCTCGTAGCGCAGCTCCAGCTCGCCCACCTGCGGATGCCGGAACACCCGTAGACCGCCGCCCGCGCGAACGGTGACGTCGTGTCGGGCCCACAACCGCCGAAACCGCTCGCTGCCGGCCGTCAGCTCCTCGACCAGCTCGGTGAGCCGGGGATCGTCCACCTCGGCGCCGACCTGTGCGCGCAGGCCGGCCACCGCGTTGGCCGCGACGGCCGTCAGGGCCGGGTAGAGCGCCGGCACGCTCGGGTCCAGGAAGACCGCGCGCAGGAGGTTCACCCCGGCCGTGAAGATCGGTGCCAGCGCGGTCGCGACGGGGTTGGCGAGGAGCACGTCCAGGTGTCGCCCGTGCACGAAGGCGGGGGTCTCGCTCCACGAGCCGACCAACTGCCGGATGCCCAGGGGCACCCGCTCCTGCCGGCGCGCAGCCGGACGGGCCGGCGCCGGCCGGGCCAGGCCGTACAGGTGTGCCGCGGCCTCCGCGTCCAGCATCAGTGCGCGGGCCAGGGAATCCAGCACCTGCGTCGACGGGTGCCGGTCGCGGCCCTGCTCCAACCGCAGGTAGTAGTCGACGCTGATGCCGGCGAGCAGGGCAGCCTCCTCGCGCCGCAGGCCGGGCACCCGCCGACGGCCGTGCGCGGGCAGCCCGACGTCACCCGGCCTGATCAGCTCGCGCCGGGCACGCAGGTATTCGCCCAGCGGGCCGGCTGTGCTCACCCGCTCATCGTAGGAGCCGCCACCGGTGCCCATCCTGGTCCTGCCAGTCCCAGGAAAAGCAGGGATCCGGCTGGCACCGGCCGCCTGGGTGACAGTGTCGGGGTAAGCGTGATCGAGAGACGGGACAGCAATGACAACTCGGATCAGCACTCCCTTCGGTTTCGCCTCGACCGCCGACGAGGTTCTCGCCGGTGTCGACCTGACCGGCAAGCGGGCCGTCATCACCGGAGGCGCCGCCGGCATCGGCGTCGAGACGGCCCGTTCGCTCGCCGCCGCCGGCGCCGAGGTGGTGCTCGGGGTACGCCGGGTCGCCGCCGGCGAGCAGGCCGCTGCCGACATCGCCGCCAGCATCGGTGCGGACCGGGTCAGCGCCCGCGAGCTGGACCTGGCCGACCAGGACTCGGTACGCCGGTTCGTCGCCGGCTGGGACCAGCCCCTGCACATCCTGGTCAACAACGCGGGGATCATGGCGCTGCCCGAGTTGGAGCGCACCGCCGAGGGCTGGGAGATGCAGTTCGCCACCAACTTCATGGGGCACTTCGCCCTGACCGTCGGTCTGCACGACGCCCTCGCCGCGGCCGGTGGCGCCCGGGTGGTGTCGGTCAGCTCCAGCGGGAACCTCTTCTCTCCGGTGATCTTCGACGACCTGCACTTCGCGTTCCGGCCCTACGACCCGCTGCTCGCGTACGGGCAGTCCAAGAGCGCCGAGGCGTTGCTCGCGGTCGAGGCGACCCGCCGCTGGTCCGGTGAGGGCATCCACGCCAACGCGCTCAACCCGGGCGCGATCGCCACCGGGTTGCAGAAGCACACCGGCGGGCTGCGTACGCCCAAGGAACGGCAGAAGACCCCGCAGCAGGGTGCCGCCACCTCGGTGCTGCTCGCCGCGTCCCCGTTGCTGGACGGCGTGGGCGGTCGCTACTTCGAGGACTGCGCCGAGGCGGCGGTCGTCACCGAGCGCCCTGCCGACTACACCGGTGTGGCCGCGTACGCCGTCGACCCGGGTAACGCCGAACGGCTCTGGAATGTCGCGTCGGACCTGATCTCTCATCGCGTTGGCACCACCGGCCGCTGAGTACGACGCGCCGATGGATGACACGCCGCACCAGCAGCGGCCCGGTCGGCACGACGTCGTGGAGTTGCGGGTCCACGGCGTGTCGGGGGCGCGACCGGAGCAGGTCCTCGGTCGGGCGCACGTCCGGCAGGTCGCGGGTGACGACAGCGGTGGTTTCCACCGCGCCGCCGAATCGGAGGACGCCGAGCCCGACGGTGTGACGCTGGAGGCGTACCGGTGGGGTGACCTGCCCTCGGGCACCGTGGCCCGGACGCTCTCGCTGGTCTTCCTGTTGCCGTTCATGCTCAGCAACGTGGCGGTGTGGATGCGGCCGACCGACCGTCGCAGCGGCGCCGGGGTCACCGTGCTGTGCCGGCTCCTCGCCCTGAACCTCACGGTGTTGTACGTGGTGTCCATCGGCGGGGTGGCCCTCGACCTGCTCGCCTGGCGGTGTCTGGGCGCGGCCCGGTGCCGTGGTCCCTTCGACACCATGGCGGGGTTGGACGGACGGGAGGTCGGGCCGCGGTTGGCGGTGCTCGCCTTGCTGCCGATCGCCGCCGTCGCCTTCCTCCGGCTGCTGGGCACCCGTCGGCCCCGTCCGGCCGGCAACCCGTTGTGGGCCGTCGAGCCGATGGTGGGACGGCTGCGCGCGGTCCACGTCGCCGCCGCGCTCGCGGTGCTCAACCTGATGCTGCTCGTGGCCCGGACCGCCGGCGGTGCGACGGCCTCGACGACGGTGCTGCTGACGCTCAGCGCGGCGGTGCTGCCGGTCTGCGCCGTTCTGCTCGCCGTCCCCGGCCTGCTGGACCGGGCGGCGACCATGCGGATGGTCACCCGGACCGCCAGCACGGTGGGCGCGGTGGCCGTTGCTCTGAGCGTGGCCACCCTCGTCGCCGTCGCCCTCGACGAGCGCCCCTGGCCGTCGTCGGACGGGCTGCCGGGCTACGACGAGGTCGTGAACTGGGCGCTGCTCACGCAGATGACGCTGCTGGTGGCGCTGAGCGGGCTGGTGCTGTGGCACCAGGGCCGGGGAGGCCGCCGCAACGCGCTGCCGCGAGGGCTGGGCGCGGCGGTGGTCGCGGCCATCGCGGTCGGCCTCGGCAGCGCGTTCGCCGCCAACCTCGTCTACCAGAGCGGCAACCTGCTCGGCGGCTACCGCGGCGACGGTGGGCCGCCGCTGCCGTACCAGTGGACGCTGTTGGCCTTCTTCGTGCACGTCATCGCGGGCGTGATGTTGTGCGGTGGGCTGACCCTCCTGTCGCGACGCCGCCGGTGGCGGGCGGCGGCGGCGATCACCGCCCGCGACTTCCCGGCGGTGGGGCCGGAGGGCGCCGAGCGGCTGCGCCAGGTGACGAGGGCGGTCGCCCGCGCGCGGTTCGTCGAGTGGCTGGGACTCCTCGCGATCACGTACGCGGCCCTCTCGGTGATCGGTCTGGCCACGAGCCTGTTGAGGCTGACCGACCTGGCACCGGACCAACTGGCGTGGCGTGTCCTCGGGCTGCCAGCCGGGGCCGTCGGCATGGGTCTAGCCCTGGGCAGTTATCTCGTCGCCGCGGTGCTGGTGGCCCTGATCCTCGGAGGCGTGTTCGCCTACCGCACGGCGTGGTTCCGCCGGCACGTCGGCATCCTGTGGGACCTGGGGACCTTCTGGCCCCGGGCCGCGCACCCGTTCGCACCGCCGAGCTACGCCGACCGGGCGGTGCCGGAGCTGGCCGACCGGATCACCCACCTGACCGAGCGGCACGACGGGGTGCTGCTCTGCGGGCACAGCCACGGGTCGGTGCTGCTCGCCCTCGCGGTGCTGCGGCTGCCCCCGCGGGTACGCCAGCGCGTCGTCCTGCTCACCTACGGGTCGCCGCTGGACCGCCTGTACGCCCGGCTCTTTCCGGCCTATCTCAACGAGACGGTGCTCCGCGCGGTGGGGGACCGTGTCGAGTGGCGGTGGCTCAACCTCTGGCGGGACACCGACCCCGTCGGTGGTTGGATTTTCGCCCCGCACCGGCCCGGCGATCCGCCTCCGGACCCCGCCGACCCGGCCGGCCGGGTCGACCGGCGGTTGCGGGACCCACAGGGCCTGCTGCCTCCTCCCGGGGAGCGCCGTCCGCCACCGGTGCGGGGGCACCATCCGGGCGAGTCCGATCCCGACTTCCGGGCGGCGATGAGCGAACTCGCGGCGCGCCTCCGTCGCGGTGACTGAGGCTTCCTGGCCGGGCAGTGCGAGGTCCGGTGCTGTTCAGGGATCCTCGGGTGAACGATCGGTCTCCGCCACCATGGCTCGGACCTTGCGCAGGGTGGCGTCGGGCGCCCGGATCGCGGCCCGCCAGCGGTCCAGCGTCCGGGTGAGCACCCGGACCGCGAACTGCAACTTGTTGACCTGCTCACGGAGCACGCCCAGCTCGGATCGTGCGCTGAGCGCCTCGCCCTCCAACTGGGTGATCCGGGACTGCAACGGCTGCACCAGGGTGAGGGCGGCCTCGGTGAGGGTGTCGGCGGCGTCGGCCCTGAACTTGCCCCGCTGCACCACCACGGTGGCGATCGCGGCCAGGCCGGTGCCTCCGCCGAGGATGGCGAGCACACTGAGCGCCATCTGCACCCAGTGCGGTGCGACTGGAGGCGGGGAGCTACTCACGTGGCACCTGCCGGCACCTTTTCGTAGCCCACGATCTCGCAGGCCCGCACCAGGCGGCGCAGGTCGACGGCGATCTGCGCCGCCCGCCAGAGCGACCCGATCGTCACCGCGATGACGAACGACGTCGCGACGATGGACTGGCGGCCCGACATGGCCACCACGGCCACCGCGTACATGCCGGTGATCGTGCCGAGCACCAGCACGGACGCGAGTTCGATGCCCAACCCGGTGGAGAGCCGGCCGGGCCACACGATGCCCATCAGCCCGCCCACACCCACCGCGATGAGACCCAGCTCCCAGGCGACCTGGATGGGCGCCGGCATGGCCGTCTGCACGGAGGTCGGCCGGACCTCGAGGGTCATCATCAGCACGCCACAGACGGGTGCCGCGGCCAGGACAGCGATTTCGTACGGCTGGTGGCGGGATCGGATACGGAGGTTTCCCACGGCAACTCCTTGGTCGAGGACCGGCGTCCAGCAGCGGCCGGTGGGCCGGTGCCGTTCGGGGGGTCGCGACTGTGGAGCGGCGGTTCCGTGCGGCGTAGCCCGTTGGTGCGCTGCCTGTGGACGGTCGTTGAGCGAGAAAACTGCGACTCGCCGTCGTTGGCTGCCGATATCTGCCTGTGTAGCACCGATGACCGGTTGTCGTCCACCAGGTGCAACGTCGTGTTACCGCAGGTCAAAGCCCATTTCGGGCCGGATTCGACCGTGTCGGGTCGCCCGGAGCGCAGCGACCCGACCACACCGCGACCTCGGTGACGAAGAGTGTCGGATATCTTGCCGAGGGTAACGATGGTGCGATCGGGTCGCCGATTGGTCAGCGGGCGAGCAGCGCCCGCAGCGCCCGGACCACCTCGGCGGGTGCCTCCTCCGCCATGAAGTGCCCGCAGGTGACCGTCCGATGCTCCAGATCCGGAGCCCAGGCGCGCCACACCGCGGCCGCGTCGTAGCCCAGCGCGGCACCCCAGTCCTGCTGGAGCACGGTCACCGGCACCCGCAGCTGGTTGCCGGCCTCCCGGTCGGCGGTGTCGTGAGCGACGTCGATCCCGGCCGACGCCCGGTAGTCGGCGACGATCGAGGTGACCGCCTCCCGGGACGCGCGCAGGTACTCCGCCCGGACGTCCGCCGGCATCGCCTCCGGATCACGGGTCCAGACGTCCAGGAAATGGCCGAAGAAGGCGTCCGGGCTGCCGCCGATCAGCGCTTCCGGCAGACCGGGCGGCTGTGCCATCAGGTACAGGTGGAACGCGACGGCGGCGGAGGTGCCGTGCAGCACCTCCCACGTGTCAAGGGTGGGCACCACGTCGAGCAGCGCGAGATGGCTGATCGCCTCCGGGTGGTCGAGACCGGCGCGGAACGCGACCAGGGCACCACGGTCATGGCCGGCCAACGCGAACCGTTGGTGGCCGAGCGCGGCAGCCAGCGCCACGACGTCGGCGGCGAGGGTGCGCTTGGCGTACCCGTCGCCGTCGGGGTCGAGGGGCTTGTCGCTGTCGCCGTAGCCCCGCAAGTCGGGGCAGATGACCGTGTGGTCGGCGGCCAGGTCGGCCGCGACGTGCCGCCACATGAGGTGGGTCTGCGGAAAGCCGTGCAGCAGCACGATCGCCGGCCCGGAGCCGCCCACGGCGACGTTGAGCGTCACACCGTCGGCGACTGTCACACGGCGGTAGTCGAATCCGTTGATCCTGGGGTCCACGGGAAACCTTCCTGGTGAGCGGTGCCGGCAGGGGCGGTGGCCCTCGCCGTCGTACCTGGTCGAGCCTGCGCGGTGGTGATCAGCAGGCGATCAGTGCCGAGTCAGTGCGGTCCGCCCGGCGCGCCTAGATTGATGCCATGACCAGGCAACCGACGGCATCGGACGCGGTGACCTTCGGCGTTCTCGGGCCGGTGACCGCCGTGACCGCGCGTGGCCCGGCCCCGCTGCGCGGGCACCGGCAGCGCCTGGTGCTGGCGCGGCTGCTGATCGCCCACGGGCGGGTGGTGCCGGTGGAACGTCTCGTCGACGACCTGTGGGAGGTCGCAACCGACGGCGCGGTGGGCGCCATCCGCACCTTCGTCGCCGACCTGCGCCGGGCCCTGGAGCCCGACCGACCACCCCGGCAGCCGCCCCGGATCCTGGTCACCGAGCTACCCGGGTACGTGCTGCGGGCCGCCCCGGACGCGGTGGACGCCGGGCAGTTCGAGGCGGCCGTCGGCGAGGCGGGCCGGTTGCTGGCGGCGGGACGTCCCGCGCCGGCCCTGGCGACGCTCGACGGGGCAATGCGGCTCTGGCGCGGGCCCGCGTACGCGGACTGCGCCAACGAGCCCTGGGCGATCGCCGAGATCAACCGGCTGGACGAGTTGCGGATGCTGGCCGTCGAGCGGCGCGCGGAGGTGCTGCTGGCATTGGGGCGGCCCGACGAGGCCGCCGCCGACCTGCCGGCCCACCTGGCCAGCTATCCGCTGCGCGAGGATGCCTGGCGGTTGCTCGCGGTGGCCCGCTACCGCGCCGGGCGACAGGGCGACGCGCTGGCCGCGCTGCGCGAGGCGCGACACGCCCTGGTGACCGAGCTGGGCGTGGACCCCGGGCCCGAGCTGCGCCGGTTGGAAGCCGACATCCTGGCCCAGGCGCCGCACCTCACCCCGGCCCTCGACGACGCCGCCACCCCCAGCCCCGTGCGACCCGTCGAACCGGGTCCGGCGCGGCAGCGCCCGTTCGTCGGTCGGGACACCGAGCTGGATCGCCTGCGGCAGGCCGCCGAGGCCGCGTCCCGCCGCCGCGAACCCACCCTCGCGCTGCTCAGCGGCGACCCGGGGGCCGGCAAGACCGCGATGGCCGAGACCCTCACCGAGCGGCTCGCCGCCGAGGGCTGGACCACGGCATGGGGACGCAGCCCGGAGTACGAGGGCGCGCCGCCGGCCTGGCCGTGGACCCAGATCACCGACGCGCTCGCCGGACCGGCCGATGGCCTTGTTGCCGACGATGGCTCGGGTGACCCCGCCGGGACGCGCTTTCGCCGACACCGTGCGGTGGCGTCACTGGTCTCGGCGGTCGCCGACCGCGGGCCGGTGCTGCTGGTCCTCGACGACCTGCACCGCGCCGACGGCGACACCCTGGACCTGCTGACCGCCCTGCTCACCGGCCCGCAGCCGGCCACCGGGCCGGTCTTGATCCTCGGCACCTACCGAGCCACCGAGATCAGCCCCGAGCTGACCGCCGCCCTGGCCCGCGCCGCCGGGCTGGAGCCGATCCGGGAGTATCTCGCCGGCCTGCCCGTGTCGGCGACCGACGAGTTGGCCCGAGCCGTCGTCGGTGCGGCACTGGACCCGGCCACCGCCCGGTTGATCCACGATCGCAGCGGCGGCAACCCGTTCTTCGTCCGGGAACTGGCCCAGTTGTACGCGAGCGAGGGGGAGGCCGCGCTGGCCGCGGTGCCGCCCGGGGTGCGCGACGTGATCCGGCACCGGTTGGCGCAGCTACCCACGCCGACGCGTACAATGCTGCGGCAGGCAGCCGTGCTCGGCCGGGACCTCGACCCGGAGGTGCTCGATGCGCTGGCCGGTGACCCCACCGCCCTGCTGGACGCCGTCGACCGCGCCCTTCAGGCCGGCTTCCTCACCGAGCGGGAACCCGACGGGCGGCTGCGCTTCACCCACATCCTGGTCCGCGACACGCTCTACGCCGACCTGTCCACGCCGCGCCGCGCCGCCTGGCACGCGGCCGTCGCCGAGGTGCTGCGACAACGGGAGCCCGTCGAGCCCGCCGCGCTCGCGCACCACCTGCTCCGCGCCGGCGGACCGGTCGCCGCCGGACGCGCTGCGGCGTACGCCCGCACAGCCGCCGAGCAGGCCGAACGGGGCGGTAACCCGCACGAGGCCGCCCGCCTGTGGGGGCAGACGATCGAGGCGTACGACCGCGCTGGTGCGGGCGAGCAGCGCGAGCGGTTGACGGCGTTGCTCGGTCTGGGACGCGCGCTGGCCGTGACGGGTCGGCTGGCCGAGGCGCGGCGACGGCGTGCCGAGGCGATCGCCGCCGCCGAGTCCGTCGGCGATCCGCTGCTGATCGAGGAGGTGCTGGCCGGCTTCGACGTGCCCGCCATCTGGACGCGCAACGACGACGACCTGCTCTCCGGGCACATCGTCCGCGCTGCCGAGCACGCCCTGACCGCTCTCGGCCCGACCGGTTCGGCTCGGCGCAGCCGGCTGCTGAGCACCCTCGCGCTGGAGCTGCGCGGCACCACCACCGACCGGGGGCGCCGTGCGGCGCACGAGGCCGAGACGATCGCCCGGACCGTCGGTGACCCGGGGCTGCTGGCCTTCGCGCTCAACGCCCGCTTCATGCACTCCTTCGACCGCGTCGGCCTGGCCGCAGAACGGGCCCGGATCGGCGCCGAACTGGTCGACCTGGCGGCCCGGCACCGGCTGGTGACCTTCGAGGTGCTCGGTCACCTCGTCCTGGTCCAGGCACACTGCGCGCTGGCCGACCGGCCCGCTGCCGACGCGCACGCCCGCGCCGCCGACCGCCTCGCCGAACGGTACGAACTGCCGCTGGTCGGCGTCTTCACCAGCTGGTACGCGGCACTGCGCCTGGCTCTGGACGGCGACCCGGCCGCGGCGGCGGACGCGTACCGGTTGGCTGCCGACCGGCTGAGCGCCGACGGCATGCCGGGTCTGACCCGCGGGTTGCTCCCGCTCGCCCTGCTCGGCCTGCGGCTCGCCGAGGCCGTCGGCGGTGACCGGCCGCACGCCAGCCCGGACCAGCCGATCCCCGGACCCGGCGATGCGGGCTGGGCGGACGGGCCGGGCGGCGCCGGCTGGGCAGACAGGCCGGGCGGCGCCGGGTGGGCGGATCTGGACTGGGGGCCGCACGAGCCGTGGGTCCGGCCGTTGCTGCTGCTCGCCGACGGTGACCGGGACGCTGCCGAGGCGGCCCTGCGGACTCTTCCGGACGGGCCGCACGATCTGCTGCGGGAGGCGCGGCTCTGCCTCGTCGGCCGGGCGGCGCACGCCCTCGGAGACCGGGTCACGATGGAACGGGTCTACGTCGAGCTGCTCCCGGCGGCGGATGAACTGGCCGCCGGCAGTGGGGTGCTCACCGTCGGCCCGGTGGCCGGGCACCTCGCCGCCCTGGCCGACGCGCTGGGCCGCGACGAGGAAGCGGCCGCGCACCGCCGCGCCGCCCGCGCGGTCACCGCCCGGGCCCGCGCCGCCACGCCGGCGCCCTGACCGCCCGGGCCCGCGCCGTCACCCCCGCGCCCTGACCGCCGCCGGCTGCCGGCGGCGACTTGCCGATTCGCGTCGGAACCCCGCGGCGGGTGCGGTCAGATGGAACCACCGGCGCGTCCACCGTCGGCCGTCGATCAAGGGGGTACGCCGTGGAGGTGCTCGTCCTGATCGTGGTGCTGGGCGCGACCGTCCTGATCGGCACGACCCTCGGCGGTCGGTACCGGGTCGCCCCGCCGGTCCTGCTCATCGCGTTCGGGGTGCTGCTCGGCCTGACGCCGCCGCTGTCCGAGGTGACCCTGGAGCCCGACCTGGTGCTGCTGATCTTCCTGCCGGCGATCCTGTACCGGGAGAGCCTCACCATCAGCCTGCGCGAGATCCGGGCCAACCTGCCGGTGATCGGGCTGCTGGCCGTGGTCCTGGTGGTGCTCACCATGGTCACGGTGTCGTTGACCGCGCAGGCGTTCGGGGTGAACCCCGCCGCCGCCTGGGTGCTCGGCGCGGTCCTCGCCCCGACCGACGCGGCGGCGGTCACCGGTCTCGCCAAACGGCTGCCCCGGAAGCTTCTCACCACTCTGCACGCGGAGAGCCTGATCAACGACGGCACCGCGCTGGTGGTCTTCGCCGTGGCCGTGGGTCTGCTCAGCCAGAGCGCGGAGCCGGGCGTGCTGGGCATCGGGGAGGAGTTCGTCGGTGCCAGCGTCGGTGGGGTGGTCGCCGGTCTGCTGGTGGGGGCCGCCGTGGTGCTGATCCGCAAACGGCTCGACGATCCGCTGCGCGAGGGCGCGCTCAGCGTGCTGACACCGTTCGGTGCCTTCCTGCTCGCCGACTCGGTGCACGCCAGCGGTGTGCTGGCGGTGGTGGTCGCCGGCCTGGTGCTGGCCTATGCCGGCCCCCGGGTGATCCGCGCCCGGTCCCGGGTGCTGGCGTACGCGTTCTGGGACCTGTCCACGTTCCTGATCAACGGCGGTCTGTTCGTCCTGCTCGGCACGCAGATTCCTCGCGCGGTCCGGGGCATCACCAGCACCTCGGCCCAGCGGGCTCTGCTGATCGTGGTGATGGTCACCCTGGCCGTCGTAGGCACCCGCCTGGCATTCGTCTACCTGACCGCGCAGGTCGCGAAGTTGCGGCGCCGCCGGATTCTCGACCCGAGCCAGGGGCCGTCGAGCTGGCGAGTGGGAACAGTCGCCGGCTGGGCCGGTTTCCGGGGCGCCGTGTCGCTCGCTGCGGCCCTGGCCGTCCCGACGATGACGGCCTCCGGTCGACCGGTGGTCGAACGAGACCTGATCATCTTCGTCACCGCGCTGGTGATCGTGCTGATCATGCTCATTCAGGGCACCACCCTGCCGCTGGTGGTGCGCTGGGCCCGGCTGACCGGCGACCCGGAACGCGTCGACGAGACCCGCAACGCCCGGCGGCGGGCCACGGAGGTGGGCCTGGCCGCTCTTCCCCGGGTCGCCGCCGAGATCGGCGCCCAGCAGGAGGCGGTGCAGAGGTTGGAAGCCGAGTACCAGCGGCATCTGGCGGACCTCAACGAGAGTGGCGGGAGCACGGCCGAGGAGCGCCGGCTGGAACGCAGGCTGCGCCTCGGGGTCCTCGCCCACAAGCGTCGGGAGGTCACCCGACTGCGGGACAACCGGGAGATCGACGATCTCGTGCTTCAGGAGCTCCAAGCTGCGCTGGACAACGAGGAGATCCGGCTGCTGGGCCGCGGACCCAACGAGTGAAGACCTGCGCCCCTGCTCCCGGTCGGCTCAGAGCACCTGGGCGAGGAAGCGGCGCAGCCGAGGATGCTCGGCCCGCTCGAAGACCTGCCCGGGCGGACCGGCCTCCAGCACCACGCCCCGGTCCATGAAGGCCACGGTGTCGGCGACCTGCCGGGCGAAGCCCATCTCGTGGGTGACCACCACCATGGTCATGCCAGCGGCGGACAGGTCGGCCATCACCGCGAGGACGCCCTTGACCAGCTCCGGGTCGAGCGCGGAGGTGGCCTCGTCGAAGAGCATCACCTCGGGCCGAAGTGCCAGCGCCCGGGCGATCGCGACCCGCTGCTGCTGACCGCCGGAGAGCTGAGCGGGTCGGGAGTTGGCCTTGCCGGCCAACCCCACCAGCTCCAACTGGGCCCGTGCCACGGACTCCGCCTCGTCCTCGCCGAGCTTGCGGAGCCGGCGCAGCGCGAGGGTGACGTTGCGCAGCACGCTCATGTGCGGGAAGAGGTTGAACTGCTGGAACACCATGCCGACCCGCTGCCGCAGCGCGTCCGGGTCGTCGCCCAGCACGCTGCGTCCGTCCAGCAACACGTCGCCACGGTCCGGCTCGATCAGCCGGTTGATGGTGCGCAGCAGTGTGGACTTGCCCGACCCGGACGGGCCGATCACGCAGGCTGTTGCTCCGCGCGGCACCGTGAGGTCGACGCCGCGCAGCACCCGGTTCGGCCCGAAGGCGAGGTGCACGTCGCGGACGTCGAGGCTGACCGAGGTCGTGTCGGTGCTCATCGCCGGTCTCCTTCGGTCGGGGCGTACGCCGGGGTGGTGTCTTCGTCGTCCTCGTCTGTCGGCGCGGCGACCGGCCGACCGTTGCGCAGCCGTCGGTCGATCCAGTTGACGACGTGCGTCAGCGGGACGGTCAGCGCCAGGTAGAACACCCCTGCCAGCAGCAGCGCCGACTCGTTGCCGGTGGTGGCCGCGTAGTCCTGCCCGATCCGGAACAGCTCCCGCTGGCTGGCCACCAGCCCGAGGAAGTAGACCAGACTGGAGTCCTTGATCAGCGCGATGAGCTGGTTGACCCAGGCCGGCAGCACCCGCCGGATGCCCTGCGGGATGATCACCAGCCGCATCGAGTCGGACCAGGAGAAGCCGAGAGCACGGGCACCCTCCAACTGGGCGGCCTCCACCGACTGGATGCCGGAGCGGAAGATCTCCCCGATGTACGCGGCGGCGATGAGCGACAGCGCCAGGATCCCCAGCGGGTAGGGGTCCGGTCCCCAGACCTGCATGCCCAGCGGGGCCAGCCCGACGCCGATCAGCAGGATCGTGGCCGCGGCCGGCAGGCCACGGAACACGTCGGTGTAGACCCGCGCCGGCCAGCGCAGCCACCGGCTGCGGGAGATTCCGGCGACGGCCAGCAGCAGGCCCAGCACCGAGCCGAGCAGGGCGGCGGAGACCGCCAGGATCAGCGTGTTGGGCAGCCCGACGGTCAGCATCTCGGGCAGCGCCTCGCCCATCGCCTCCCAGTCGAAGAAGGTTTCCCACAGGGTGCTCAACGGATCCATCGGTTGCCTCTCCTACCGCCCTGCTCGCTCGTCACCGGTTCAGGACGCGGTCGACGCGGACGCCGACGGCGCGACGGAGGTGGACGCCGACGGCGCAGCGGACCCGGTCGCCGACGGCGCAACGGACGCGGACGGTGCCGCCACGGTGCCGCTGCCCGGCGTGAAGTCCGCCGGGATCGGCCGGCCCGGGTAGTACTGCGCCTGCAACCGGCTCCACGTGCCGTCCGCGATGACCTCGTCGAGGCCCTTGTTCAGCGCCTCGCGCAGTTTGTCGCTGCCCTTGGCGACGGCGTACGCGGTCGGCGTCGGGCTGAGCTGCTTGGCAGCCACGGTGATCTTGCCGTTGCTGTCAGCGGCCGACTTCTCGCCGATCTCGGCCGGGGCGATCCACGCGTCGGCGGTGCCGGCCTTGAGCTGGTTGATCGCGCCGTTGTAGTCCGGCACCCGCACCGGGTCGAGCTGCTTTCCGCTGGCGTAGTCGTCCTGGACGGTGCCCTGCACTACCACGACCCGCTTGCCGGCGAGCTGGTCGAAGCCGGTGATCGGGGAGCCGGCCGGGACGTCCAGGCCGAAGTAGCCGAAGTCGTAGCCGTTGCCGAAGTCGACTGTCTTCTTCCGCGCCTCGGTGATGGTGATCGAGGAGCTGCCGACGTCGAACTTGCGGTTGTTGACCTGGGAGAGCAACGCGGAGAAGTCGGTGCCGACGAACTCCACGGTGAGGCCGAGCTTGCCGGCCACAGCGATCAACAGGTCGTTGTCGAAGCCGGTGAACTTCCCGTCCTTGAGGAAGACGTTCGGCGGGGCGTCGGTCAGGGTGCCGGCCCGCAGCACGCCCGGCTGGGCCAGGCCGTACGGGTTGGCGGTGGCGTCGGACGAGCTGTCGTCGCCGCAGGCGGTGAGCGCGGTGGCGGCCAGGATGGTGGCCGCGCCGAGGGCGGCGGCACGGGTCAGGGCAGGAAGAAGTCGCACGGGTGTCTCCGAGAGGTCGTGTCTCGGCACGCACGGGTGTGCGTCGCCGACGGTGCGCCCGATGGGCGTACCGGTGAGGGAGAGGGTTCGGGAGAAGTGCTGCGCTAGTGCGTCATGCCGCGACAGGCGGCGCTGCACATTCGCATCATGTCCACGTGCCGTCGCCGGGTCAGTGCCGGCGAGGGCCAACCGGCGCGGAGTTCTGCGACGTCGGTCGGTGGGGCGGTGCTGAGGATGCGCATGGTTCTCCCGGGTCTGTGCTGACCTGGGTGCCAGGCCACGCTTGCACCGACGTCGTGCCGGTGCCTGGTCTTCACCCGGGGCACCCCACCGCGGAGGAGGGTTGCCGGCCAGCGAGCCGGGGCTTCGCGCTGGCGCTCATGACCTGGGCCGAGGCTAGCAGCAGGCACCGGTGGGTCGTCCAGTCGTTATGAGCACGCTCACCGTGCGCGACGGGGTGCCCGGCCCCCCAGGTCAGCTGGCGTGTACGTGCGGCCGGCGGCGCGGGTCGGGCTCCTGGCGGCGCAGGATCTCCCGGGTGACCGAGGCGATCGCACCCTGCCCGAACGCCAGGTAGCGCAGGATGTTGCGGCCCGGGCTGCCCTCGCTCCACTCGAAGTAGATGTGTGGGCGTCGCCGGCTCCGGTCGCGGATCTCCAGCAGCAGGGCGGCGAGCGCGGTGGGCACCGAGGAGCTGGCCAGGCTGAGCACCGGGAAGCGGTGGTCCGCCATGCTGCCGCGGACCAGCAGTTCGGTTTCGAAGTCCGAGGGGTCGGTGACGTGCACCTCGACGAAGATGACGTCGCTGTCGTCGGGGAAGTCGTTGTCCGCCATGGTCTGTGCCAGCTTGGCGCGGTACTCCGCCACGTCCCGGCGGTCGGGTTCGTGCGCGATGAGGCGGATCCGCCGCCCGATGCGCTCGTCGATCATCCGGGTCGCGACCGGGTCCAGCTCGACCTGGTTGACCCGCAGCTCGTAGGCCCGGGACAACCGGGAGAGCACGGAGACCACGATGATCGCGCTGATGAAGCAGGCCGCGATCTTGACTCCGTCGGGGCGTTCCACCACGTTCGCCAGTGTGGTGTAGATGAAGATCACCGCGATGGTTCCGAACGCGATGGTGCGGCCGTGCTGCCGTCGCCGTCTCGCCGCGAGCGTCACCGCCGTCGCCGCCGACGTGATCAACACCAGGACCCCGGTGGCGTACGCGCCGCCCTGCGCGTCCACGCTGGCCTTGAAGAGGATCGTGATCAGGAACGCCACCGCGGTGAAGACCAGCACCAGCGGCCGGACCGCACGCGCCCAGGTGGGTGCCATGCCGTAGCGCGGCAGATACCGGGGTACGAGGTTGAGCAGACCGGCCATCGCCGAGGCCCCCGCGAACCAGAGGATCCCGATGGTGGACAGGTCGTAGACGGTGCCGAACACCTCCCCGAGGTGCTCGTGCGCCAGGTAGGCCAGCGCCCGGCCGTTCGCCGGCCCACCCGGCTGGAAGGCCTCCGGCGGGATCAGGACGGTGGTCGTCACGCTGCTGGTGATCAGGAAGACGCTCATGATCACCGCGGCGGTGGTGAGCAGCCGGCGCGCGCCGCGGATCCGGCCCAGCGGGCGCGCCTCGGAGTCCTGCGGGTCGCCTCGTACGCTCGGCATGACGGCCACTCCGGTCTCGAAACCGGACAGCCCCAACGCCAGTTTCGGGAAGACCAGCAACGACAGCCCGACCACCATCCAGGGATCGCCGTGCCCGGTGCTCAGCGTGGTGGTCCAGTCCTCGACGGCGCTCGGGTGCGTCACCACCCGCCACAGCGAGTCGACCATCACCACCGCGTTCAGCCCCAGGTAGAGCGCGACCAGGACGACGGCGATCCCGATGGCCTCGGTGAATCCCTTGAGGAACACGGCGCCCAGCAGCGACACGAGCACCAGCGTGACCAGCACCTCGTGTCCCTTGAGCCCGCTGGGCCAGAACGGGTTCTCGTCGATGTGCGCTGTCGCGTCGGCCGCTGAGAGGGTGATGGTGATGATGAAGTCGGTGGCCGCGAAACCGAGCAGCACCAGCACCAGCAACTTGCCCGGCCAGTAGCTCAGCAGGCGTACGAGCATCGCGATGGAACCCTCACCGTGTGGGCTCTCCACCGCCACCCGCCGGTAGACCGGCAGCGCGCCCAGCAGTGTCACCAGCACCAGCACCAGGGTCGCCACCGGCGAGAGCGCCCCCGCGGCCAGCGCCGCGATGCCCGGCTGGTAGCCGAGCGTCGAGAAGTAGTCGACGCCGGTCAGGCACATCACCTTCCACCACGGGTGGTGCCGGCGCTCCGGCGGTCGCCCGTGCGGCCCCGGGTGCTGCACGGGCTGCTCCGAGCCGGTGCCGAGCAGCCACCTCCGCAGCCGGCCCGCGCGTCTGTCGACCTCCACCGGAGCGTCCCCCGTCATCCCGCCCATGGTCACCGTGAGTATCCGCCCGTCGTACGGCGCCCGTCCGCCGGTGCGCGGAACCCAGCGGCCGCCGCAGCGGGTTTCGGGCCCGGGGCAGGGGGGAAGCAGCGCCCCCGGGTCGGCGGGCGTGCGCCGTGCCGGGCGTCGCCGGGGGAGGGGACTGGGCATGGTCGGTGGCCGTCGCTTCCGCCCGGGTGGTGGCTTCGGTCGCCAACTCGACGAGTACGAGACCAGGGTGGGCGTGCCGCCGTCCACGGACTCGTCCGCTGCGCCGGCCGGCGGGCTGGTGGACAGCGCGGTCTACATCCGAGGCCACCGGTTCGCCTCGCCGTCCGGCCTCGCCGAGACGTACCGCTGCCTGCAGGAGCAGGACGGCGCGATGGCCTGGATCGGTCTGTACCGGCCCGACATCGAGCAGATCACCTCGCTGGCCCGGGAGTTCCGGTTGCACGACCTGGCGGTCGAGGACGCGATCAACGCCCACCAGCGCCCCAAGCTGGAACGGTACGGGGAGACCTTGTTCGTGGTGCTGCGCGCCGCCCGCTACGACGACCTGCGCGAGGAGGTCGAGTTCTCCGAGCTGCACCTGTTCATCGGGCCGGGCTTCGTGGTCACCGTCCGGCACGGTGAGGCACCGGACCTGGCCGCGGTGCGGCGGCGGTTGGAGACCGAGGCGCACATGCTTGCCCGTGGCCCGGAGGCGGTGCTGTACGCGATCCTCGACCAGGTCGTCGACGGGTACGCGCCGGTGGTGGCCGGGCTGGAGAACGACATCGACGAGATCGAGACCGAGGTGTTCGGTGGCGACCCGAACGCGAGCCGGCGCATCTACGGCCTCAGCCGCGAGGTCATCCAGTTCCAGCGGGCCGCCCGCCCCCTGCTCACGGTGCTCGACGCGCTGGCCGACGGCGCCGGCAGCGGCAGCGAGGACGAGGAGCTGCGCCGCTACCTGCGCGACGTCACCGACCACCTGACCCAGGTCGTGGAGCGGGTGGACGGGTTCCGGCACCTGTTGCAGAACATCCTCACCGTCAACGCCACGCTCGTCTCGCAGCAGCAGAACGAGGAGATGCGCAGCCTCACCGCGGCCAGCTACGCGCAGAACGAGGAGCTGAAGAAGGTCTCGTCCTGGGCGGCGATCCTGTTCGCTCCCACGCTCATCGGCACCGTGTACGGGATGAACTTCGTCCACATGCCGGAGTTGAACTGGCGCTTCGGCTACCTGTTCGCGTTGTTGCTGATGCTGTTGGTCTGCGGCACCCTCTACCTGATCTTCAAGCGGCGCGGTTGGCTGTGAGCCGCGCGGCCGGGATCACTCGATGCCGCGCAGGATGTGCCGTTCGTCCTCGACGTCGTCGTCGCCGGCACTGATCCGGCCGAGCAGCACGGCGGCGGCCCAGATCGTCAGTGGCGTGGCCGCCCCGGTCATTCCGCCCCCGGTCCGGTCGTCCCGGGTCTGGCTCCGCTCCGCGCGCGGTGGCCTGCGCTGAGCCTGCATAGGCACTGCCTCTCCTCGTCGAAGCCGCCTCGGCGACACGGGGTGCGCCCGCGCCACCGGCCGGGCCACCCGCGCTCGGGCAGGTCACCACCGGTACGGCATCCATGTCGAACCATCCCACGTCGGGCCGCGTCACCACCGCTTGTTTTCAGTTTCCCGACTGTCGCCCGCCAAACCGGACATTTGTGGGTGCCTTCCGCGCCCGTCAGGGGGCAGACCCCTGGACAGTGCTCAGGGCAGTGGATGGGCGATGCCGCGCGCGTGGTCGGTGAGCGCCGCGCCGACCACGGTCGCGGCCAGCGGCAACACCTCCAGACAGCGCCGCACCGCGGCGGCCATCAGCGCGTTCGGCACCCGCATGGAGAGCGTGCAGTGCGGCACCCAGCGACCCGGCTGGTAGTGCTCGGCCAGCGGGATGCCGGCGGCGGTGAGCCGGTCGGACACCAGGCGTTGGTGGGCCAGCAGCTCCGGGGTGGGCGCCGGGCCGAGCCAGAGCACCCGACCGACGAACTGGCCGGCGTGTTGGAAGTCGAGGCGCAGCGGGGCCGCGACCACCGTCCCGCGCAGCGCCTCGGCGACCTGCTCCGGGTCGAAGCGGGGCGCCACCGCGAGAGAGACGTGCGGTCGGTGGCGCCGCTCCAGCAGCGAACGCATGCTCTGCACGCCCTCGGCCTCCAGCGCGTCCCACAGCACCCGGATGCGGCGGCTGGCGTCCGGGTCCAGATACAACTCCAACGCCGCGACCATTCGATCACCGTAGCGGCCGAGGTTTGAGCACCCGTCTCCGGCGGTACCTGGTGCGAAACCGACCAGGAGGCGTGCCCGGTGGACGTGAGTGACCTGCTGACCGAGACGTACGACCGGCTGCCCGACCTCGTCCGCGCGGCGGTCGACGGGCTCAGCCCGGAGCAACTGCGCCACGAGCCCGGGCCGGGCACCAACTCGATCGGTTGGCTGGTCTGGCACCTCACCCGGGTGCAGGACCACCACGTCGCCGACCTGCTCGACGCCGAGCAGATCTGGGTGAGCGGCGACTGGGCGGGCCGGTTCGGCCTCACCGCCGACCCCGACAACACCGGCTACGGGCACTCGCCCGCGCAGGTTGCCGCGGTGCGACCGGAGAGCGCACAGGCGCTGATCGACTACTACGAGGCGGTAGCGTCGCGTACCGGATCGTTCGTGGCCGGTCTGCGCCCGGCGGACCTGGACCGGGTGGTCGACGAGGGGTGGGACCCGCCGGTCACCCTCGGCGTCCGACTGGTCAGCGTCGCCGAGGACGACCTGCAACACGTCGGCCAGGCCGCCTACGTTCGCGGCCTGATCAAGCCCGGCTGACCGGGGTCCGCCGGGCTCAGGGCACGATCACCGCCCGGCCGTCCAGTGTGCCGTCGCGCATCTGCCGGTACGCGTCGAGGGCGTCGTCCAGGGCGAAGGTGGTGGTCCTCGGCCGGATCAGGCCACGGGCACCCAGATCGAGCACCTCGACCAGCTCCGGGCGACTGCCCCAGTAGGTGGTAGCGATGCTCATCTCGTACGGCACCGAGAAGAACGACACCGCCACGGTGCCCCCTCCGATGCCCACGATGGTCAGGTCACCGACGGTGCGGGCGGCCGCCACACCGAGCGCCATGGTGGCGTCCGCACCGACGAAGTCCAGCACCACGTCGGCACCCCGACCGCCGGTTGCCTCGCGGATCTCCTCGGCGGCGGTCGGACCCGACATCACGGTGCGGTCGGCGCCGCACTCCTCGGCCAGCCGCAGCGCCTCGGCGCGGGTGTCCACCGCGATGACCCGCGCAGCTGTGGTGGCCTTGAGGATCTGCACGCCCACATGCCCCAGCCCGCCGACCCCGATGACCACTGCCGTGCTGCCCGGCGGCAGCTTCGCCCAGGACCGCCGGACGGCGTGGTACGGGGTGAGGCCCGCGTCGGTCAGCGGCGCGGCGTCCACCGGATCCAACCCCTCGGGAAGGGGTACGACGTGCCGGGCGTCCGGGACCAGCTCGAACTCGGCCATGCCGCCGTCCAGTCCAAGGCCGCCACCCCCGCTCGGCACCGGTGCACCGGCAGGGTTCTCGCAGTACGGGTCGACGCCGACCCGGCAGCGGGCGCAGGTGCCACAGCCCCACGGGCCGAAGACGGCTACTGGTTGCCCGACGGACAGCCCGGTCACGCCGTCACCGAGGGCGTGCACCCAGCCAGAGTTCTCGTGGCCGAGGGTGAACGGTGGGTTCCAGGGCATGGCGCCCGGCTCGAAGTCGTCCATCAGGTGCAGGTCGGAATGGCAGGCGCCGGCGCCGCCGATCCGGACCACCACCTGACCCGGCCCGGGCGTCGGATCGGGGACCTCGACCAACTCCGGTTCCGACTTCCACTCCTGCAACCGCAGCGCGCGCATCCGATGCTCCCGTCCGTCCTGACTCTCGGCTGGACCGGTGGCTGCCCGCTCTGCCGCCGCGCAAACGGGCCGACGCGGGCGCAAGCTCGGTGGCCCTCATCCGATGCGGGTGAACCGGCGTCACCCCGGCGCCGGTGATCCTGCGGAGAACCGTGGGGAGGGGAACCTGATGCGTACGACGGCGGAGCAGTACCTGCGACAGCTGGATTCCGGCCGGCGCCCCGACCTGCCGGAAACCACAGCGGGCACACTGCGGCTGGACGTACGCGCCGACGGCTGCACCGACCACTGGTATCTGACCATCTCCGACCAGCACGTCAACGTGGCCCGCTCGGCCGACGACGCCGAGCTGGTGGTCCGGGCGGACCGGTCGGTCGTCGACCAGATGGTCAACGGTGAGCTGCATCCGGGCGCGGCTCTGCTGCGCAACGAGCTGAGCGTGCAGGGCAACATCCAACTGTTGATGCTGCTGCGGCGAATCTTCCCGGGGCCGACCGGCGCCCGCCACCCGCGGGAGCTCGGCCGGGCCGCGTTGGCGCGCCGGGCACCGGAGCGGGACGCGGTGGCCACCGGGGAGGCCGGGCGGTGAGGCAGGAACTGCTCCACGTGATCGCCGGCAGCGTGTTCGCCAACAGCGACGCTCAGGGCGACATGGAGGTCGACCCGCAGCAGCCGGTCGGTCTCTTCGCGTTCGACACCCGCTTCCTGTCCCACTGGGTGCTCAGGGTCGACGGCGAGCGGATCAACGCGCTCTCCCGCGACGACATGACGTACTTCGAGACCCGGTTCTTCCTGGTGCCCGGCGCGGCGAGTCACTACGTCGACGCCGACGTCTCGATCATCCGACACCGGTCGATCCACGACTGTTTCCACGAGAAGATCACCGTGCTCAATCACTCGGCGCAGCCCGCCGAGTTCACCGTACGGATGGAGATGGGCAGCGACTTCTCCGACATCGCCGAGCTCGGGCTCCGGCAGCGGACCGTCGAGGCCACCGCCGACTCGGCGAACAACCAGCTCGTGCTGCGCTATCAGCGGGACCGGTTCGTCCGCCAGACCACAGTGCGAAGCACCCTTCCCGTCGAGGTGGACGAGGGGGGAATGACGTTCCGGATCCGGATCGACGCCGAGGGGCAGTGGGAGACGGACCTGCACGTCGCCATGACCATGGGCGGCGAGGACGGCCAGGACATGCGCGCCCACCTCAAGTCGCACCAGTGGGCCGTGCGGACCGGGATGCGCGAGGACCTGGCGGACTGGATGGACCGGGCACCGCAGCTGGTGGCAGAGCGCCGCGGGCTGGAGGAGATGTACCGGGGCAGCCTGGCAGACCTGGCGGCGCTGCGGTACAGGCCGTTGTCGTACGACGATCGGGTGCCCGTCGCGGGTCTGCCGTGGACGATGTGGCTGTGCGGACGGCACAGCATCATCACCAGCCTCCAGACGATGGCGTTCACTCCCGAACTGGCCCCCGCGACGCTGCGCATGCTGGCGCTCATGCAGGGCGGTCAGCTCGACGACGACATCGACGAGGAGCCGGGCAAGATCCTGGCCCATCTGCGCTACGGCGAGTCCGGAGCGTTCGGCGACCGGGCGAACGCGCTGTACTACGGCTCGGCGGACACCACCCCGCTCTTCGTCGTCCTGCTCGACGAGTACGAGCGCTGGTCCGGTGACGCGGACCTGGTCCGCGAGCTGCGCCACCCGGCCCGGATGGCGTTGGACTGGATCGACGAGTACGGCGATCTGACCGGGGACGGCTACGTGCGCTACCAGCGTCGCAACGAGCGGTACGGTGCGATCAACCAGGTCTGGAAGGACTCCCCGGAGTCGATCACCGACGCGAACGGCCGGCAACCCGCCTTTCCCCGCGCCACCTGCGAGGTGCAGGGCTACGTCTACGACGCCAAGATGCGTGGCGCCCGGCTGGCCCGGGAGTTCTGGGGTGACCCCGCGTACGCCGACCGTCTGGAGCGGGAAGCCGCGGCGCTGAAGGAGCGCTTCAACCGGGACTTCTGGCTGCCGCACCAGGAGTATTACGCGTTGGCCCTCGACCCGTACGGCGAGCCGGCCGACGCGCTGTCATCCAACATCGGGCATCTGCTGTGGAGCGGGATCGTCCCGGACGACCGCGCCGGGGCGGTCGCCGAGCACCTGGTCGGGTCGCGGTTGTTCGGCGGTTGGGGGGTGCGCACCTTCGCCACCGGGCAGCGGTCGTACAACCCGATGGGCTCCCACCTGGGCGCCGTGTGGCCGGCGGACAACGCCCTGATCGCCGCCGGGCTGCGCCGCTACGGCTTCGACACCCAGGCAGCCACCATCGCGGCCGCCATCTTCGACATGGCACAGACCCTCGGTGGGGCGGTGCCGGAGATGATCGCCGGCCACGAGCGCCGGCTGACGAAGTATCCCGTCCAGTTGCCGGCGGCCGGGCGCCCGCAGGCGTGGTCGTCGGGTGCGCTGCTGATGCTGTTGAGCACCATGCTGGGGCTGCGACCCACCGGCGACAACCTGCTGGTGAACCCGGCCGTGCCGGCCGGCTTCGGTCGGTTGGACCTGTTGGACATCCCCGGTCGTTGGGGTCACTCCGACGCCTACGCGAGGGACCGGAGCACCGCGCACAGGGCCCGCCCGCGGGAGCGCTGAGACCCGCCGCCGTCGACGCTCAACGGCGCCCCGGTCAGCCCATGGTCCTGGCGCCGTCGATCGACTCCCGCAGGATGTCGGCGTGCCCGGCATGCTGGGACGTCTCGGCGATCAGGTGCAGCAGCACCCGACGAACCGTCCAACTCGCACCCGGCTCGAACCACGGCGCCTGCGGCAGCGGGTGTGCCGCGTCCAGGTCGAGGGTGGCGACCAGCTCGTCGGTCTGGGCAGCCACCCCCTGGAATCGCTCGACGAGCCCGGCCAGGGTCTCGCCCGGCTCCATCCGGAACTGACCGACCCAGTCGACGGCCTCGCGCTCCATCGCCTCCGCGCCGCCCACGGCGAAGAGCATCCAGCGGTGCTCGATGCCGGCAACGTGCTTGACGAGGCCACCGAGGCTGAGCGCGCTGACCGTCGGGCAGGTGGCCGCCTGCTCGTCGGTGAGCCCGTCGACGGTCTGCAGGAGGAAACCGCGATGCCTGCGCAGACTCTGCAACAGGTCGGCCCGCTCACCGGTGAGCTGCTCCGTGCT
The DNA here is from genome assembly GCF_900090275.1 of Micromonospora zamorensis. Lineage (NCBI taxonomy): Bacteria > Bacillati > Actinomycetota > Actinomycetes > Micromonosporales > Micromonosporaceae > Micromonospora > Micromonospora zamorensis. The sequence continues at coordinate 1,393,395 of NZ_LT607755.1, forward strand.
GGTCATGCCGCCACCCTTCGTCGCTGTGCGCTCGACACCCGAAATCTCATCCGGTGTCACCGTAGGACGAGGCACCGACACTTCCCGGGCGCGACACCGGGGCGACGCGCGACCCGCCAGCGGTTGCCGATCCGCGCCGGCGGCCGTCCACTGAATGACATGGGTGTAATCAAGGTGGGCACGTCGTCCTGGGCGGACCAGTCGCTGCTGCGCTCCGGGTGGTATCCGCGCTCGGCCAACACACCGGCCCGTCGACTGGGCTTCTACGCCGGCCGGTTCCCGTTGGTCGAGGTGGACACGTCCTACTACGCCGTCCCGGTGCCCGAAACCACGCAGGGCTGGGTCGACGCCACCCCGGACGACTTCACCTTCGACGTCAAGGCGTTCAGCCTCTTCACCGGCCACCCGACGCCGGTCGCCGCGCTGCCCCGGGACCTGCGCCCGGCGGGCGGCCCGAGCCGGATCCGCCGCCGGGACCTGCCGCCGGAGGCGTACGACGAGTTGTGGGCCCGGTTTCGCGCGGCCCTCGACCCGATGGCTGCGGCCGGCAAGCTGGGTGTGGTGCTGTTGCAGTTCCCACCGTGGCTGGCCCGCGGCGTCGCGGCCGAACGCCGGATCGTCGAGCTGGCGCAGCGCTGCCGGCCGTGGCGGGTCGGCGTGGAGCTGCGGCACCGGTCCTGGTTCGACGGTCCGGCCGCGGCGGACACCCTGGACCTGCTGCGCGCGCACGACCTGTCCCTGGTCTGCGTCGACATGCCGCAGGGGCATCCGTCGTCGGTGCCACCGATCCTCACCACGACGGCGGAGCCGGCGATCGTCCGGTTCCACGGCCACAGTGCGGCCTGGCGGGACGGCGACAAGCAGGAGAAGTTCCGGTACGCGTACGCCGAGGACGAGCTTCGGCACTGGGCCGGTCTGCTGGCCGAGCTGGCCACCGAGGCCGACGACCTGCACGTGCTGTTCAACAACTGCTGCGCCGGGCAGTCCCAACGCGACGCCACCCGGCTGGCGCAACTGCTCGCCGAGACGATGATCGCCGATCAGGCTGTCCCGGCCCGGGCGGCGTCGCCCACCGGTTGACGATCGGGAGGGCCGGCGTTCGGGTCAGGAGCGCCGACCCCGGGCACGGAACGCGTCCTGCGTCGACTCGCCGATGTCCGCGTCGTCGGGGAAGGTCCGGCCGCTGGGCGCCGGGTCGGGTGGGGCACCCGGACCGGCCATCGTCGTGCGGGTCGGCTCCACCGAACCGAAGCCGTGCCGTCCCGCCGGGTCGGACGGCCCCGCCGGGGCACCCGCGCGTCGCTCTCCGCGCCGCCCCTCGGGCACCGCGGTCTCCTCGCTGCCCTCGTCCATCGGTGAATCCTCGTCCGTGCCCCAGGGCGCGTCGGCGTCGAAGCCGTCGCTGGTGCCCCACGGCTTCACCGCCTCCGGCTCCTGCCGGTCGTTGTCGCCCCTGCGTGCCTCGTACGCCGCCATGGCCACCCCGCTCGTCGGTCCGCCGCTACCGGCGGACGGTGTGCCGTCTCCGCCCACCGTCGTCGCCACCTGGCCTGCGCGGCGCGTCGATGAGCCTGCGTAGGGCCAGCCAGCGCCCCGCCGTCGAGGTGGCGGCGGGACGCCGGCCGGCCCGACGTTCAGCGTCCGGCCATCGCCATCGGCCGCTTGCCGTTGCTCATCCCCGCCATCTTGATCATGGTCTTCGAGGCGCTCTTCATCCCGCCGCCCCGGCCGAGCATCCCCCGGAACACCTGCCCGGGCTTCTGCTGCTCGCCCATGTACGCGGTGACCACCACCAGGGTCCCGGTCAGTGCCGGAATGGCCCACTGGAGCAGCTTCATCTGCCGCTGCGAGGAGGCCACACTGGCCGGAGTCTGGTGGTTCGGTTCGGTGGCGCCGCTCACCGACGGGCCACCCGCCTTCTCCAACCGCATGCCGAGCAACCGGCTGTAACCGGTCACCGCGAGGGCCCCGATCGTCAACGCGGTCTTGATGACGCTCGTCCTGGCGACGCCGGACTGGGCCGCCACTCGTGGGCTCTCCGTCACCAGCTCGCCCACCGCACCGGCCAGGTGTGCGCCGATCGCCGCCGCGTTGACGGGGGTCCACCTGGACCATCCCGCCGAGGCGACCGGGAGTCGCTGGGTCGAGTCGCTGATTTTCGCCGCTGCGCCGTTGACACCGAAGGCACCCATGAGGGAGCCGCCAAACCAGGCCGCCAGGCCCAGATCGTGCATCGAGCGCAGTGCGGTATGCCGTTCGGACATGTGATCCCCTTCCGCCGTGTCGGGCGCTGCGGCTTACCCGCCGGTCGGGCGGCTAACCCCGCCCCGTGCGGGCCGATCCACCCCGTACCGGGCAGCCAGGGGACGTTGCGGGCGCCGCTGGGCCGTATCGCGCAAGCAGGAGTCGTCCGCGCGGTGGCGGGTAGATCCCGAGCGACGCCGACGAGAGGGGAACGCGATGTCGCAGCCGGACGAGAGCCGGGAGAAGACCCCCAAGACAGACGCTGTGCTCATGCACCCGGACAACGACCCGCACAAGAACACCGCGGAGGTCGCGCCGCGCAAGGATCACGCGGCGATCCAGGTGGAGCGCGACGATGAGTTGGTGCCGCTGGAGCGGGACGAGTGAGTCGGCCGGCCGGGCCGTCGCACGGCGACCGGCCGGTACGACTCAGCGTGGCGGCAGGTCGCCGGCGAACTCGGCGACCCGCCGCGCCAGCGGTGCGCCCGCGCGGACCCAGGTGAAGTGGTCCAGCGGCGCGCCGGCCTGGGCCACTGTGTAGCGCTCCCGGGTCACCGGGGCCGTGGCGAGCTTCTCGCAGAGGTTGTCCACGGTCTCGTGTGGGGTGAACTGGTCGTCGTCCACACTGACGGCCAGCACCGGTGTCCGCACCGCGCGTACCGCCGCCTCGGTGTCCGTGCCGTTGAGCCGGGGGAACCGGCCGGTGCGCGCGGTGTACGCCCAGTCGCGGATCACGCCGCGCGCCTGCCGGCCGCCGAACCCCCACCCCGGCCACACGCCGAGCAGCGCCGTGGTGGCAGCGATCCCCTGGGTGTACGGCAGCACGCCGAGGCCGCGCCGACCCGGATAGTTGCGCCAGTACGGGATGCCGACAGCGATCAGCGCCAGCCCGTCCACCTCGTCGCCGCCGTGCAGGGCGAGGTGCAGCAGGGCGGCCTGCCCACCGAGCGAGTGCCCGACCAGCAACCGGGTGCGCCCGTCCAGTCGTGGCTTGAGCGCGGCCAGCACGGCGCCGACGTCGGCGGCCAGCTCCGGGTAGCCGTACCGGTCGGCCCGGCTCGGCGTGGGGGTGCTCGCCCCGGTGCCACGCAGGTCGGCGACGACCACGGCCAGCCCGGCGGCGCGCAGCTCGGCGGCGAAGGGCCGGTAGTAACGGGCGCGGACGCCCATCGCGGGCCAGATCACGGCGACCGGCGCATCCGTCACACCGGTCGGCTCCGGATAGACCTGCACACCCAGCCGACCACCGTCGATCTCGACGAACTCCTGCGCGTACTCCGGATCCCCGTTCACCGGCCCAGCCTACGGCCTGACGTTACTGACGGGTAGCCGCAGGTGGTCGACGCGACGGAGGCCCCGCCGATCGGCGGGGCCTCCGGGATGGCGACGCGGTCAGGAGACGGAGATCGTCCCGTTGCCGGCGCGGACGCAGGCCACCGACCGGGCGCTGGTGGAGGCCGCGCCGCTAAGGCACTGGCCGAGCACCTGATGCCCGGTGGCGTTCGGGTGCCACGACTCCTGGCAGGTCTGGAAGTAGCTGACGCAGGTGTTGGCGATCCGCTGGATGGCGATCTTGTCCTTGCCGGCGAGGCTGGTGACGAAGGTGCCGGTCGCGCCGTCCTGGAGCCGGATCGGCGTGGCGAGCGAGCCCGTCGGGCTGCTCGTCTGCTCACAGAGCCGGGCGCCGTTGAAGGCCTGCTGCACGTTCAGGTACACCAGGTCGTCGCCGGGGAACTCGGCGGCCAGAGTGTCCCGGGTGGACTTCACGATGGTGCCCAGAGCCTGCGAGAAGCGGTGCCCGGGGGCCAGGCTGGCCCGGTGGATCGGGCAACCGGCCGCGTACCGCTCGGCACCCAGGTCGCGGAACTTGTCGCGGGTGTCGTCCCGGCTGTCCTCCTCGTGGAACTGCGGGTTCAGGTCCAGCGGCAACGGGTTCGTGTAGTCCTGGAACACCACCCGGTGCTGTCCGTCCGCGTCCACCTGGTCCAGGGTGGTCAGCAGCTGGCGTACGGCGGCGGTGGTCTCCGCGGTCGCGGCGCTGATCTGCGCTGCGGTGGCCAGGTCGGCGTCGCTGCACGGCTTCTGCTCCACCGGGCCACCCAGGTACGCCCAGAACTCCCACCAGCCGGTCCACGCGTCGGCGATGAACCGGTTGGCGCACTTCTCCGCGACGCTGCCGAACGTGAACGAGCTGTTGTTGGAGCCCAGGCCGATCAGCACCAGGTCGATGTCCTGGGTCTGCGCGACGGCGCGGAGCTGGTCGATCTGCGCGGCCACCGTGCGGCCCTTCTCCCGGGCGGCGGAGGCGGTGGCGATGTCGCGTGGCTGGCCGCCGGAGCAGGCCAGGTTGAACCGGTTCTGGATGCCCGGCAGGTTGGCCTTGTTCAGCGAGGCGTTCGCCGACCGGTGGCAGAAGAACGCGTTGTTGTTGGCCGCTGTCCAACCGGGGAAGCCCTGGGCGACCCCGTTGACGTCGACCACCGGGGTGTACGCCCCGGCGCCCTCGCCGCTGATGAAGCTGTCCCCGAGTGCCACCGCGGCGGTGGGCAGCGCGGCGGACGCGGGTGCGGGCAGCGCGACGGCTGTCGACAGCGCGGCCATGGCGATCGTTAGTCCCGCGGCAAGCGCGGTACGGCGGAACCTGGGCATGGGGCCCCCATCCATCGAAAGATGAAAGATTCTCTGAGAGCGAGATCAGATCACCCCTGTGCGACGGGCGTCAATGGCCCGTAACAGAATTTCGATGAAAGACATGCGCGCGTAGACGTGCCGTGCGCCTCGCCGAGGCGGACCAGCACTTCCGGATGACAGTGGCCGTCGACCACGCCGGCCTTCGCCGGGTGGCCGCGCCGAGCTACCTGCCGCTCAGGTCGCCGCCGCGCTTGAGCACGGCCGCGCCGACGGCGTTCAGACCGACACCCCAGAGCAGCAGTACGCACAACCACTGCGCCCACCGCAGCACTGTCATGTCCCCCGAGAGCAGGTTGCGGACACTGCCGAGCGGGGTGAGCCACGGCTGCGCCGGACGCAGGGCGTCCACGGCGCCCAACAGCCCGAACAGGCCCAGCGGCAGGACGATCGTGGCGAGGAACGCGACCACCGTCGACCGCAGCAGCAGACCCAGCCCGGTGCCGACCAGGCCGGCGACGACCTGCACCAGCACGCTGCCCACAGCGACCGTGCCGGCGTGCCGCCACGGCTCGTCGGCGACCTCGGCCGGGGAGAGCGCCAGCGTCGCCGCGCAGATCAGCACCCCGACGACACCGATGACCACGGCCGGCAGCACCACCGCGAGCACGCTGGGCAGGACCGGGGCGGAGCCGGGCGCCCGGCGCAGGTCGCGCACCAGCAGGATGCCGAAGAGCGGCGTCACGACCGACATCAGGCTCTGGACCGTCTCCGAGAGCGCCGCGAACGTCCGGTCGGCGGGAGCCGCCGCCGCCACCAGCGCCACCGCGTACAGCACACCCGCCAGCAGGGTGCCCACGAGCAGCCACCGCCGGGCGCGGGTGCCGAGGGAGCGTCGCAGGGCGTCACGTGTCGTCTCGTCCATCCCGGTCGCCTCCCGACGAATGCCCTCGACCAGCCGCGATCATGAGAGCGTACCGACGCCGGTGCCTCTGCGTGGTCCCGTGATCACCTGCAGGCTGTTCCCTCGCTCACGTCCGGAGGCTCCCGCGCGGCGGGTCGCGCGGGCCCTCCGGGAGTTGTCCTAGCCTCGGGCTAGGCTCGCTGCGGCGCGCCACGCCGGCTGATGTCGCCGGTGACCGGCTGCACACCGCCGAGACCGGGGAGTACGACCAGTTGACCGCAGAGCCTGACACCCTGTACGGGGCCGATGACCTCACCCACCTTGAGGGGCTGGACGCTGTCCGCAAGCGGCCCGGCATGTACATCGGTTCCACCGACAGCCGTGGCGTGGGTCACCTCGTCAACGAGATCCTCGACAACTCCACCGACGAGGGCGTCGCCGGTCACGCCAGCACCGTCGAGGTGATCCTGCACGCCGACGGCTCTGTGCAGGTCGACGACGACGGCCGGGGCATCCCCACCGACGTGCATGCCAAATCCGGCATCTCCGGCGTCGAGCTGGTGCTCACCCGGCTGCACGCCGGCGGCAAGTTCGGCGGCTCCGGCTACAAGACCTCCGGCGGCCTGCACGGCGTCGGCGCCTCAGCGGTCAACGCGCTGTCCCGCCGGTTCGACGTGACCGTCCGCCGGGCCGGAAAGATCCACGCGATGTCCTTCCGGCACGGCGTCCCGGGCATCTTCGACGGCGACGGGCCGGACGCGCCCTTCACCGCCGGCCCCGGGCTCCAGGTCGTCGGCGCGGTCAAGCGCGGCCAGCGCACCGGCACGTCGATCCGCTGGTGGCACGACGCCCGCTACTTCGAGACCGGCGCCGCGCTCGACGTCGAGGCGGTCCGCACCAAGCTGCGCAACACCGCCTTCCTGGTCCCCGGCGTGACCTACCTGCTGCGCGACCTGACCGGCGAGGCACCCACCGAGGAGCGGTTCCACTACCCCAACGGGCTCAGCGACATGGTGGAGTTCCTCGCCCCGGCCGGCGACCGGCCGGTCTCCGGCACCCTGCTGGTCAACGGCGAGGGGACCTACCGGGAGAACGCCGCCGACGCCAACGGCGTCATGCAGTCCAACGTGCAGCGGCGCGCCGAGGTCGAGGTGGCCTTCCGGTGGGGCACCGGCTACGAGCGCACCGTCGAGTGCTTCACCAACACCATCCGCAACGCCCACGGCGGCACCCACCGCAAGGGCTTCGAGCGGGCCCTCGTCCGCAGCCTCGCCGACGCGATCCGCAACACCCGCGGCCTGCTCAAGGCCAAGGAGGAGCCGCCCACCCTCGACGACGTCCTGGAGGGGATGACCGCGGTGGTGCACGTGCGGATCCCCGAGCCGCAGTTCACCTCGCAGACCAAGGACGAGCTCTCCACCACCGGCATCACCAAGGTCATCCAGACGCAGGTCGACGCGCACGTCAAGGCCTGGCTGGAGGACCGGCGCACCAAGGCCGAGGCCCGCACGGTCCTCCAGAAGATCGTCGACGCGGCCCGGGTGCGGCTCACCCAGAAGCAGCAGAAGGACGCCGCCCGGCGCAAGACCGCCCTGGAGGGCGCGTCCATGCCGCCGAAGCTGGTCGACTGCCGGGCCACCGGCATCGACCGCAGTGAGCTGTTCATCGTGGAGGGTGACAGCGCACTCGGGACGAGTCGCATGGCCCGATCCTCGGAATACCAGGCGCTGCTGCCGATCCGCGGCAAGATCCTCAACGTGCAGAAGGCCAACCTTCAGCAGGTTCTGGACAATGTCGAGTGCGCGGCGATCGTCCAGGTCCTCGGCGCGGGCTCGGGGCGCACGTTCGACCTCTCCGCACTGCGCTACGGCCGGGTGCTGATCATGGCCGACGCCGACGTGGACGGCGCGCACATCCGCACGCTGCTGATCACCCTCTTCGCCCGGTACATGCGCCCGTTGATCGAGGCCGGTCGGCTCTACGCCGCGATGCCGCCCCTCCACAAGATCACCACCAAGGGGCGCAGCCCGCAGACTGTCTACACCTACACCCAGGCCGAGATGGAGACGACGGTCCGCAAGCTGGAGAAGGCCGGCAAGCAGATCGTCACGCCCATCCCGCGCTTCAAGGGTCTCGGTGAGATGGACGCCGACGAGTTGTGGGACACCACGATGAACCCGGCCACCCGCGCCGTACGCCGGATCACCCTCGACGACGTCGACGCCGCCGAACGCATCCTCGAACTGCTGATGGGCGAGAAGGTCGAGCCGCGCCGCAACTGGCTGATCGACTCCGCCGACCGCGTCGACCGGGATGCGATCGACGCATGAGCGAGCGACAGCGAGCGAATTTCGATACAGCGCGATGGTGTCTCATGCCGTTGCGAAGCGACGGCATGAGCGCTTTTTTCGTTCCGATGGAGAGCTGAGTCATGGCACGCCGTAAGGAAAACAAGGTCGACCTCTCCTCGTTCGACCAGGCCGGCGCGCGGGTCTTCGACAACCCGCTGGTCACCGAGGTGTCCGACTCCTACCTGGAGTACGCGTTCTCGGTCATCCACTCCCGCGCGCTGCCCGACGCGCGCGACGGCCTCAAGCCCGTGCACCGGCGCATCCTCTGGTCGATGTACGAGCAGGGCTACCGCCCGGATCGCGGGCATGTGAAGTCCGCCCGAATTGTGGGTGACTGCTTCGTCGCTGGCACACTCGTCTCGACGCCCGCTGGCCTTCGGACCATCGAGGAGATCGAGGTCGGTGACCTCGTTCTGGATGGTGCTGGCGCACCAGTGCCGGTGACCGCTGTCTATCAGAATCCAGTGTCCGACCTCGTGCGCGTGACCTGGAGCAACGGGCACACGATGCTCGTCACGCCGGGCCAGCGCTTCCGCGTGGTCGCCGATGACCTTTCGGTTCAATGGGTGGAGGCGCGGGACCTCCCGGGGCGACTGGCGTTGGCGTACGGCAGCCGCCGAAATGTGCTGTCAACACCGACCGGCGACATCTACGACTATGTGCGCGGGCTGCTGGTAGCCGAGGGCTTCCCAGTGCACCGATCTCGCACGGCGGACGGTCGGGTCCGGATCCACATGTGTGACATTGAGCCGCTCGATGTCGCCCATGGTTGGGCCATCGCCAGTGGGCTGAACGTTTCCCGAGGGAAGCGTGAGGCCGAGAATCCGCTGCATCGCGACCAGCACATTCTTACCTTCAGCCGACACGAAGGACTGCTAGAGGCCACGCGGCCGCTCAGCCGGGACAAGTGTGTGCCCGCCGACATCATTCGCGACCGGTCGGCCTGGGTGCCATTTCTCGCCGGCTTCTTCGATGGAGACGGCTACATTCGTAAGCGTTTTCGGGAGGTTGTCTTCGTCAGCACCAGCGAGGTGCTGGTGCGGCAGATTTACGCCATGCTTGCCGACCTGGGGCTACATGGGCACCATTGGACCAGCGGTCGTGGCTCACAGGAACACCCTCTTCATGGCCTGTCGGTCAGCGGCCGGGACGCCTCGGATCTCGCCCGTCTTCTGCTGCCGTGGGTGCGGATCGGTTACAAGCACGACGACTTGCAACGGGTCGCCGAGATCGACTACCAGTACGGCGGCAAGCAGGGCAATGACCGGCTGCCGTACGCCCCGGTCATGGCCGCGTTCACGGCCGCGCACCAGGGCGGCGGGTGGTTTCGGGACCGGGATGGCCAAGCGTTCCGCGACTCCCTCTCGGCTAGCGGCGGACCGAAGGTGCGATATGGCAAGGACCGCAATGGCGTCCCGCTCGCTGAACGATCTTTCCAATTAGAGCGTGCGGTACGAGACGGCTGGATCCGCAAACTCCACCGCCTCGGTTCACCGCTCGCTTCTCGGCTGGACGCGTTGGTCGGTGGATCCTTCCTACGGGTCACCTCGGTGGAGCCGGTGTCGCCCGACGTCACCTACGACATTCAGGTCGGCAGTGACGAGCACGCCTTCGTTGCCGAGGGCTACGTCGTCCACAACTGCATGGGTAAGTACCATCCGCACGGCGACACGGCGATCTACGACGCCATGGTTCGCCTCGCGCAGGACTTCTCGCTCAACGTGCCCCTCATCGACGGGCATGGCAATTTTGGATCTCCAGACGATGGCCCGGCTGCCTCGCGTTACACCGAAGCACGGATGTCCCGCGAGGCCATGCTGCTCGTCGGTGAGCTGGGCGAGGACACCGTCGACGTCGAGCCCAACTACGACGGGTCGCTGACCCAGCCGACAGTGCTGCCGGCCGCATTCCCCAACCTGCTGGTCAACGGCGCGTCCGGGATCGCGGTCGGGATGGCCACCAACATGATCCCGCACAACCTGGGCGAGGTCGTCCAGGCGGCCCGCTGGCTGATCAACCACCCGGACGCCACTCTGGACAAACTCATGGAGTTCGTCCCCGGCCCCGACCTGCCCACCGGCGGCGTGCTGCTCGGTCTGGACGAGGTGCGCCGGGCGTACGAGACCGGGCGCGGCGTGGTGCGGATGCGCGGCAAGGTGGAGATCGGCCCGATCGAGGGCAGCCGGGGTCGCCAGGCGATCACCGTGGTCGAGCTGCCCTACGGCGTCGGCGCGGAGAAGGTCATCGCGGCCATCACCAACGAGGTCACCAAGACCAAGCGTCTGACCGGCATCGCCGACGTCAAGGACCTCACCGACCGGGAGAGCGGCACCCGCCTCGTCGTCGAGTGCAAGGTGGGCGTCAACCCGCAGGCGCTGCTCGCCGACCTCTACCGGTTGACCCCGCTGGAGCAGTCGTTCGGCGTCAACAACCTGGTCCTGGACGGCGGTCAGCCGCGCACGCTGGGGTTGAAGGCGCTGCTGGAGGTCTTCCTGGCCCACCGCTACGAGGTGGTCACCCGGCGCACCTCGTACCGTCGGCGCAAGCGGCAGGAGCGGCTGCACCTGGTCGACGGTCTGCTGATCGCCCTGCTGGACATTGACGAGGTGGTCCGGCTGATCCGGGGCAGTGACGACGCGCAGGCCGCGAAGGACGGGCTGATGAGCCGGTTCGGCCTGTCCGACATCCAGGCCACCTACATTCTGGACACTCCGCTGCGCCGGTTGACGAAGTTCGACCGGATCGAGCTGGAGGCCGAGCAGGAGCGGCTGCGCGCCGAGATCGCCGAGCTGAGCAAGATCCTCGACGACGAGCGGGTGCTCAAGAAGCTGGTCTCCGACGAACTGGCCGCCGTGGTCAAGCAGTTCGGCACCGAACGGCGTACGACGCTTGTCGACGGTGACCTCAAGGAGGTGCTGGCCGCGTCCGTGCCGGCCGGGCCGCTGGAGGTCGCCGACGACCCGTGCCAGGTGATCCTCTCCGCGACCGGGCTGGTCGCCCGGACCGCGGCCGAGTCGGAGGAGAGCTCCGAGGGGCGCCGACGCAACGGCCGGGTCAAGCACGACACCGTACGCGCCATTGCGCACTCCACCGCCCGTGGTCGGGTGCTGTTGTTGACCAGTGCTGGCCGGGCCTTCAAGGTCGACGTCCTGCCGCTGCCGGTGTTGCCGGATCAGGCCGGCACGGTGTCGCTGCGAGGCGGGATGTCCGCGGCCGAGCTGGTGCCGTTGGAGGCGGGGGAGACCGTCGTCGGCTTGGCCCCCCTGGGTGGGCAGGCGGAGGGCTCGCCGGGGCTGGCGCTGGGCACCCGACAGGGCGTGGTGAAGATCTGCGCTCCGGAGTGGCCGGTGCGCTCCGACGAGTTCGAGGTGATCGGTCTGCGCGACGGTGACGAGGTGGTCGGGGCGACCTGGCTGACCGACGGCACCGAATCGCTCACGTTCGTCACGTCGGAGGCGTCGCTGTTGCGCTTCCCCGCCGGGCTGGTTCGTCCGCAGGGCCTCAAGGGCGGCGGGATGGCCGGCATCAACCTGCCGGCCGGGGCGCGGGTGACGTTCTTCGGCGCGGTCCGCACCGACGACCCGGGGCACGGCGAGCCGATGGTGGTCACCTCCACCGGGGCGACGGTCAAGGTGACGCCGTTCAAGTCGTACCCCGCGAAGGGCCGGGCGACCGGCGGCGTGCGCGCGCACCGCTTCCTCAAGGGTGAGACGGACGTGGCGGTTGCCTGGGTGGGCCCGCGCCCGGTCGGTGCGACCGGCACCGGCGATCCGGTGGAGCTGCCGGCGGCGGACCCCCGCCGCGACGGCAGTGGCTTCGCGGTGATGCTCGGCCCAACGGTGGTAGGCCACCTCATCGAACGGGACTGACCCACCAACCCCGCCGCCCCCCGGAGCGTGCGGGGTGTCCCGACCTCAAGATCCGCGCAACTTCGGGGGAGTTGCTGCCTCCGACATGCCGCAGGCAGCGCTTTCCCTGAAGTTGCGCGGATCTTGGCGTCTGAACGCGGTCCGCGCGCGGGGTATGGTGAGGGTTCTTGTTGTCGGTGATGGCCTGGGTGCGCCGCCAAGCACCTCTCACATGATCTTTCTTCTGTCCGGCGGAGTCGCCGGCGCGGCGTGAGCGCCGCCATCCGGGTCCGGCCAAGGCGTGAGCTGCGTGCCGCCCGCCGACCCCGCCAGCATCGCTGCTGGGGTCATCTGATCGCCGCCCCGCTCTGGCCGCTGCACGGCGCGAACCTGGGCACCCTGCTGCGCACCTGTGACGCGGTCGGTGCCTGCCTGGCCGCGCCGCCGTTCCGGTGGGTGGACGAGGCTCTGGCCCGGGGCAACACCCTGCGCCGGCCGGGCTGTGTCCACCGAGTCGGCAGCCCGCTGCGGTGGCTGGCCGCCGAACGGGCCGCCGGCTCCCGGATTCTCGGGGTGGAGTTGGCCGACGAGGCCGTCAGACTCGGTGACCTGCCCGCCGCTCGGGGCGCACCGTGGTGCTGCTCGGGCACGAGTCGACTGGCATCCCGCCCGAGGCACTCGACCACCTGGACGCGGCCGTGGAGATTCCCATGGTCGGGCACGGCCAGAGCCTGAACGTCGCCGTCGCCGGGTCGCTGGTCCTCTACAGACTCGCCGGCCTGCTGTAGGGCAGGCCGGGGTGGCGCCGCCAACGTCAGGCGACGTTGACGGGGCGGAACTGCACGCTGACCCGGGGGCCGACGGGGCGGGTGGTTTTCGGGATGGCATGTTCCCAGGTGCGTTGGCAGGAGCCGCCCATCACGATCAGGTCGCCGTGGCCCACCGGGAAGCGCAGGCTGCCGCCGCCGCCGCCACGTGGGCGCAGCAGCAGCGGTCGGGGTGCTCCGAAGGAGACGATCGCGACGATGGTGTCGGTGTGTGCTGACCGGCCGATGGTGTCGCCGTGCCAGGCGACGCTGTCCCGTCCGGAACGGTAGAGGCACATGCCTGCGGTGACGAAGGGCTCGCCCAGCTCGGGCGCGTAGTGCCGGGTCAGCTCCGCCCGTGCCGTGGTGAGCACGGGGTGGGGGAGTTGCCGGTCGCCGCCATACCAGCAGAGCAGGCGGGGCACGTCGACCTCGGTGTCGTACATGGTGCGCCGCTCGGCACGCCAGGGCACCTCGCTGAGCAGGGTGTCGAGGACGGCGTCGGAGCCGCGCACCCAGCCCGGGAGGTGGTCGACCCAGGCGCCCCGGCTGAGCTGGTGTCGTCGGATCTGACCGGGCAGTGGCCCCAGGGTCGGCTCGGCGTCGGCGAGGTCGAGCATCGACGGCTGGTAGGCGGCCTGCATCATGCGGCCACCCTAGCAGTCGTTTCGTACACCCGTACTATGCCTGTGCCACGCGGATCCCTCAAGATCGTGCTCGATCCTGGATGTAGTGCCCGTGCGATCGAGGGGACTATTTCCAGGATCGAGCTTGACCGTGGCGGGCGCGGCGTCGCTCGCGTGCGACAGCGTCAGTCGCCTACGCCGGCGGGCGTACGGCGTCGAACACCGCGTCCACGACCCGTGCCCTTCCCTGCCCGTCGACGGTGGACCAGGCTTGCGCGGCGCGGCGCGGCGCGGCGCGCGCCGCTGCGGCGAGCCGAGCAGCCCGTGCAGGGTGCGCGCCGCCGTCGCGCGCGACTCACCGGTCCGCGCCAGGGCAGCCTGTGCCTACCCATTCCGCGTTGGCGGGGTGGAACGCGTCCGGTTCACCCGGGAGTGCCCCGGGTAGGGTGCCCCGGGTACGGCCCCTGCTGGGCCGTCGCGGGCGTCGCCGTCGCGCCGTCCGACGTCGTACCGAGGAGGACACGCACGTGCTGGTGACCTTGCCGAGCGTCGGGATCCCAGCATGACGAGCGCCCCCGCGGCGACGGCTGCCCGGCCCACCCCCGCGCCGGCCCGGCTGCCCTCGCTGACCGGGCTGCGCTGGATCGCCGCGTTGCTGGTCTTCGGATTCCACGCGGGCACCATGCGGATCATCGCCGAGCCGGACTACAAGGCCGTGGTCGACGCGCTGTTCACCCTCGGCCTGTCCGGGGTGCAGTTCTTCTTCATCCTGAGCGGTTTCGTGCTGGTCTGGTCGGCCCGCGTAGGCGACTCCCGGCGCACCTTCTGGCGGCGACGGGTCGCCAAGATCTATCCGAATCACCTGGTGCTGTGGGGGGCGGCGCTGCTGGTCGCCTGGTGGTTCGCCGACCCGGTCCTGCCGGCGGTCGCGCTGGAGAACCTGCTGTTGTTGCAGGCCTGGGATCCCCGACCGGGCTGGTTCTACAGCATCAACACCGTGAGCTGGTCGCTCTCCTGCGAGTTCTTCTTCTACCTCTGTCTGCCGTTGGCGCTGCCGCTGCTGCGCCGGGCCCGGCCGAAGCTGCTCTGGGTGCTGATCGTCGCGCTACCTCTGCTGATCCTCGCGCTCTGGCCGGCCCAGCACCTGGTGCCGGAGGCGAGCCGCTGGTGGTTCACGCAGATCTTCCCGCCCGTACGGTCGCTGGAGTTCTGGATGGGCGCGGTGGCGGCCGAGCTGATGCGCCGTGGCCTCTGGCGGGGCCCGGGGCTGACCGCAGCCAGCGTGATCTTCCTGGCCACCTGGGTGGCAGCGGCAGAATGGATTCGCGCCGAGCTGTGGACCACGCTGCTCGCGGTGGCGTATCTGCTGGTGATCACTGCCGCCGCGGACGCGGACGTCCGAGGTAAGCGTTCCCCATGGCGGTCCCGACCGGTGGTCTGGCTCGGGGAGGTCTCCTTCGCCTTCTACCTGGTGCACGTGCTGGTGATGACGAGCGTGCTGCGCTGGAGCGGTGACTGGGGGACCGGCTTCCAGGGCTGGCGTGGCCCCGTCGCGGTGCTCGGCTTCCTACTGGTGAACCTGGTCCTCGCCGGGCTGCTGCACCGCTTCGTCGAGACCCCGATGATGCGCCGGCTCGCTCCACGCCGCCCGGCCCGCCAGGTGGCCGTCCCTCAGCAACGCACCGCCGGCATTGAAGTCAACGGCCGCGAAGACCGCACCGCCGATGGCGTCGGGACCCAGGCCCAGGCCGGCGAAGCCGCCGTCGGCGACGTCGAGCAGGCCAGCGGTCGATCGACGTACGTCGACTCGCGCTGAGGCGTCCGCACTGGTCAGCGCGGTCGGCGCGGCGTACGCCGACACGCCCGTGGTCGATGCGCCCGGGCCGGCGTGACGGTAGCGTGGGGGCGTGCTTCCGGTCGCGTTCACCTGTCCCCTGTGGTGGGTGGCGCGCTGGGCGACACGGGTGCTGACCAGCCTCGCCGTCGTCGCGGCCCTGGCGCTTGGCGCAGGCCCGGCCTCGGCCGCCGCGCCAACGCCGACCGCCGCGCCAACGCCGACCGTGCACGCAGCCCCAGCGGTCGCTGAGGGAGCCGCCGAGAAGGCCTTCCCGGTCTGCTCAGTCGACTCGCACCCGGCCCTGCGCGGCCGGGGCGTCATCGTGGTGGCCGGAGTGCCGCTGGTGTGCGCGGCCGGGTCTGAACGGCTGCCGCTCGTGGACGGTCCGAGGAGCTGGGCGCCCCGGGCTCCACCCGGGCGCTGATCCACCGGGACGAGCGTCCCGTCGCCGCGCCCTGTCGATCCACCCGTCCCGCACCTCGCCGATCCGTGGCCCACCGTGGCCCGGTGGCCGGTGGGGCTCCCACCGCATTGTTCTCTCCCCGAGGTGCCGACCATGGAGACCGTCGTCTTCTACCAGTTCGTGACCGAGGTGCCGCAGGCCGCCGCCATCTGGTCAGCCCTGTTCCTGCTGGCACTGGGCGTACTCATCGTGCTGGCCGCCCGCCCCGAGCGGGACCGGCCAACGGACGACCCGGCCCCGGCGGCGCCCACCGCCCGGGAGTTGGCTGAGGCCGAGGCCGTCGACCTGCGCCGGTACGCCGAGGAAGTGGCCGTCGCCGCGGCCGGCGCGGGGCAGAACGCCCGGCGGCGACGGGCTTCCTGGCTGACCGCTCAGGAGCAGATGGAGCGGGCCTGGGGCCGTTACGACGAGGCGGACGCGGCCGCGCGTCGCTTCGCGGGGGCCGGGGCGCTGCCCACCCCGCATACCCCCCGCACCCCCGCCGAGTACGCCTCCCGGGAGCGCTACCTGCATCGCGCGGCGGCGGCGGCGCACTGGCGGGGCGACCTGACCATGGCGCAGTTCGGCGACGTGTTCGGGCACCGGCACGGTTGGGATCCCCGGCGGCACCCGGTCGAGCAGGAGGTGCTGCTGAGCCGGGCGATCCGGGACGCGAGGCTGGCCGACTACCAGGCCGCAGCCACCCGGGAGCGGGCCGCCTGGCGGGACGCGGAACTGGCCGCCGAGTCGGCCCGCACTCTCGCCGAGGAGGCGTACGCGGCAGCGGCCCGGCTGCGGCCGAACCCGGTACCCGCCCGCCGGGCGGCTACCCGGGCGTTCCGTCCCGCCCTCGCGGCACGTTGGCGCCCGGCTCGCGCGGGTTGAGCCCGATCCGTTATGTGAGCCCGGTCATGTCAATGGCGAATCGGGCGTCGGGCACGATTGGCTCGATTCTTCCCGTGATTGTGGCCGCATAATTGGCGGCCTGTCCGGTTGTCGCCCGCAGGCGTCGCCGTAACCGGTTGTCCCATCGAGTCACATCATCGGCAATACGCGCAGAAATTGTCGCGCCGATTGGGGTTTACGCAGGTGAACCCGGCTTGGCAGGGTGAGAGCCGGCCAGTACTGTCGTCCTGTCCGGTGCGGTAACCGTTCGCAAGAGGCGACGCCGCGCCGACCCGCTCAATCGTGATCTACGAACCGGGGACCCATCAGTAAGTCCGGGGTGAATCCGCGAGCCACGGCCCGCGGTAGGGCGATCTTCCCGCCCGAATCCGTCAGCTAACCCGGTAGGCGGTGTCGGAAGGAGTTCCATCCTCGTGCAGCACCTTTCCACCCCTCGGTTGTTCCTTCGCCTCCACGGCGTAGCGGTGCCCCCGCTCATTCGTCCAGTGACGGTGAGCTGACCCCCCCGGGTCATCGCCTAACCGCCCGGCCACGCCGGGCGTTCCCCTGAGCGGTTCACCATCCGCGGACCATCGTCCGCGCGTTGGCGCCTGCCCGGATGCCGGTCCGGCCCCGGTGTGCCGCTCTCCCCCCGATCCGTGGAGGACCCCGTGAAGCACACCCTGAAGCGTCAGCTCCGTCGCCTCACCACCGAGCGCCCCTACCAGATCGTTGTCGCCTCCGCTGCGGCCCTCGCGATCGCCAGCACCACCGGCGCCCTGGTCACCAGCGCCGACGACGCCCCGGCCAGCCAGCACACCGTGACCACTGTCGCCGAGATGCGCAGCGACACCGCTGCCTCCCGCAGCGAGGCGCGCGACGCGTCCCCCTCGGCCAGCACCGCACCGACCACCGCCGCCCCCGCGCCGGCCACCAGTGCCGCGTCACCCGCGGCCAAGGCCAGCAGCAACCCGGATCTGACCCGTAAGCCGGAGCGGCCGAAGCCGCCGGCGACCAAGGTGCTCGACTACGACTACCAGGCGCAGAACACGTACTACAACTGCGGCCCGGCTGCCACCCGCAACGCTCTCAGCGCCGCCGGAATCGACCGCACCCAGAACGAGCTCGGCGCCGAGCTGGGCACCACCGAGATGGGCACCAACTCGGCCCTGGACACCACCCGGGTGCTCAACGCCGAGGTGAAGGGCTCCCCGTACCGGACCCGGATGTTCGCCGGCACGCCCAGCCCGGCCCAGATGGACCAGCTCCAGGCCGACGTCGTCAAGGCCATCACCGACGGCCGTGGCGTGGTCGCCAACGTCGTCGGCGACGCCACCGACACCAACGGCGGCTGGCACTCCTACGGCGGCGGGCACTACATCGCCGTGGTGGGTTACAAGGACAACGGCCGGACCGTGCGAATCGCCGACTCGGCCAACGCGGCCGACGCGTCGTACTGGATCACCACGATCGACCTGGCCAACTGGATCGCCAGCCGGGGCTACTCCGCCTGACCCAGGCACGTTGACCGCTTCGGGCGCCGTCCCCCACAAGGGGCCGGCGCCCGCGGCGTCTTCACCGAGCGGTCAGGCCTGCGCCGCATCGACCACCCTCGTACCTGGTCGCGAACCGTGGGAGACTGCGGCCGTGGTGGATGAATCAGGTGGCCGGGCAGGCCGTGGGCCGATCCTGTTGCTGCTGCACGGGATGGGGGCGACCGGGGACGTCTGGCTGCCCTCGGCCCCACTGCTGAAGCAGCACTGGCCCGGGCGGTGGCTGGCACCGGACCTTGCCGGTCACGGCTGGTCGGCCCCGCTGCCGTCGTACTCCTTTGATGGGTTCGCCGAGCGGATCGCCCACGGCCTGGTCGCCGACGACCGGATCGTCGTGCTCGGGCACTCGCTGGGCGGGGTGGTCGGCCTGGCGTTGGCCGCCCGCGCCGCCGGGCTGCCGGTGGACGCGGTGGTCGGGCTGGGCATCAAGGCGGTCTGGTCACCCGACGAGCTGACCCGCGCGGCCGAGCTCGCCGCGCGCCCGCTGAGCTGGTTCGCCAGCCGCACCGAGGCGGCCCGCCGCTACCTGCGCGTCTCCGGGTTGGTCGGCCTGGTCCCGCCGGATCATCCGGTGGTGGACGCCGGGTTGCGTCAGGTCGACGGCCGGTGGCGCCTCGCCATGGACCCGACAGCCTTCGGCGTCGGCGAGCCAGACCTGGCCCCGTTGCTGGCGGCGACCGACGTGCCGGTGGTGCTGGCCCGCGGGGAACACGACCCGCTGGTCACCGACGAGCAGCTCAAGGCGTACGGCGTTCCGGTCGTCACGCTGCCCGGTCTCGGCCACAACGCACACGTGGAGGACCCGGCTGCCGTGCTGGCGCTGCTCGACCCGTACCGACGCGGGTGAGCTGGATGAAGCGGACGCGGTGGCTGGTCACCTGGCTCCGAGCATCCGGCGGACCCGGCCGGCGACGGCCTGCTTGACCCGCCCGCGCAGTGACCGCGCGTGGAGGGTATTGACCTCTGTCTGGAGCGTCCGGGTTTCGTCCCGCAGCCACTGGATGCGCGTCAGCAACTCCTCGGGAGAGTAGGCGGAGACCGGCCGGACCGCAGGTGGGTAAACGGTCTGGCGGACCTGCTCGTCGAAGCGGGTGGCGCTGTCTCCGTCGGCGAACGAGAGGCCGAGGTCGTGCTTGGCGAGGAACGCGGTGATCCGCGCGAAGCGCTCCTTGTGGCCCTCGTTCAGGGCCGTGTAGTCGGCTTCCGCATAGAGTTGGGCAGCGTCGACGTCGGCCGGCGCATCGCGCAACAACCGGTGCGGGATGTCGAAGTATCGGGCCAGCTCCAGGGTGCGCGAGTCGTGCGCCAGCAGATAGCCGGGGATGCCCGAGATCAGCGCCGTGATGGTGCCGTGGATCCGGGTGCCGAAGGCGAAGTCGAACCCGGAGAGATAGTCCATCCAGGGCCACGGGTCCATGAACATCCGCACCTTGTCCTCGACGAAGAGCGGGTGCGAGGTGTGGATCGGCATGTCGGCGGTCTTGCCCCGCAGCTTCGGCGCGTCGCCGTAGAGCAGGGTGCCGAGGGTGTAGAGGTCCTGTGCCACGTAGCGCAGGTTCGGGTAGCGCTGGTGGTGGTGCAGGATGAGGGGGGCCAGCGCCTTGACGTACGGCGAGATGACGAACGCGAGCCGGTCGTCGATGCCCAGGGTCGCCTTCGTCTTCTCGATGCGCAGGCTGTCGCCGTGCAGGAACATCGACGGGCAGCCGATCTGCTCGACAGCCGAGAAACCCAGCTTGCGTAGGTAGTTCTCAGTGATCTCGCCGCGTACGCCGATGCTGTGCGAGTGGTCGAGCACCGCCCGGCAGAACGCGCTGACCGGCTCGTCGATCGGGCGGAGCTGCTCCAGGTCGCCGTCCACGTCGGTCTGCGCCCCGACTCCGAGCACCACCACCGGGATCTTCAGCCGTTCGATCAGCCGAGCCATCGACGTCAGCCGCTTCGCGTAGTCATGACGGAACGCGTTGGCCAGTGGTATCACGAAGACGTCGTACTTCTCGTTGATCTCGTCGGCGTCGCGTGGGTCCGCCCGGAAGCGCGACGGGGTGATCTCGGCCGTGGAGGTCGCCAGCAGCTTGTGCGCGGCGTGGCTGAAGACCAGATTGCCGGTGTTCTTACCGATCCAGTCCCGCTCGTACGTCTCCTCGGCGCTGAGGACGTCGAACGGGCCCTTGCGGGCGCGCAGCAGGATCCGCTTATGCATCGGTGGCTCCACCTCTCGTCCGGCGGCGGTGGCGTCCAACCCCGGAGATCGCCCGGCAGTGTCCCGGGAGGCGGCACATCTGTCACCTCCAGGCCCCGCGATACTAGGCCACCGGCCGGCCGGCGGCCGCACGCGGCGATCGGCCCGCAGGATCGCGGCGGGTCAACGATTCAACAAGCGTCGCACCCGGCCGCCGACCGCCTGCCTGACCCGGGTCCTCAGCTCTTGCTGCTTGAGGGTCTCGACCTCGGTCAGCAGCCTTCGGTTGTGGTCGCGCAGCCACTGCACCCGTTCCAGCAGCACATCGGAGCCGGTGGCGCCGGCCGGGCGGACGGCGGGTGGGAAGGTGGTGGCGCGGACCTGCTCGTCGAAGCGGGTGGCGCTGTCGCCATCGGCGAAGGCGTGCCCCAGGTCGTGCTTGGCGAGGAAGGCGAGCATGGTCTCGAAGCGGGCCTTGTGCCCGTTGTTCAGCGCCGTGTAGTCGGCCTCCGCGTAGAGGTCGGCGGCGTCGACATCGGCCGGCACGTCCGCCATCACCCGGTGCGGGATGTCGAAGTACCGGGCCAGCTCGAGCGTGCGCGAGTCGTGCGCGAAGAGGTAGCCCGGCGTGCCGGCCACCAGCGCGGTGATGGTGCCGTGGATGCGGGTACCGAAGGCGAAGTCGAACCCGGACAGGTACTCCATCCAGGTCCACGGGTCCACGAACATGCGCACCTTGTCCTCCGTGAACAGGGGGTGCGAGGTGTGGACGGGGATCGCGCTGGTTTTCCCTCGGTCCGCGGGAGCGTCGCCGTAGAGCAGCGTGCCGAGGGTCTTCAGATCCTGCGGGAGGTAGCGCAGGTTCGGGTAGCGCTGGTGGTGGGCGGAGACCACCTCCGCCATCGACTTCACGTACGGCGAGATGGTCAGCGCGACCCGGTCGTGCGGGGTCAGGAACTCCTTGCGCTTCTCCACCCGCAGGCTGTCACCGTGCAGGAACATCGACGGGCAGCCGATCACGTCGACCGCGGAGAAGCCCAGGGTGCGCAGGTAGCTCTCGGTGATCTCGCCCCGAACCCCGATGCTGTGCGAGCGCTCCAGCACGGCCCGGACGAAGCGGCTCACCACGTCGTCGATCGGGCGCAGGTATTCCCGGTCGCCGGCGACGTTGGTCTGCACGCCCACCCCGAGAACCACCACCGGGATCTTGAGCCGCTCGATCAGCTTGGTCATGGCCGCCACGCGATGCGCGTAGCTGCGCCGGAAGGCGTTGGCGAGCGGGATGACGTACACGTCGTACTGCTCGTTGATCTTGTCGGCGTCGCGCAGGTCGATCTTGAACTCGGTGGAGGTGATCTGCGCCGTCGTTGTGCGGAGCAGCTTGTGGGCGGCGTGGCTGAAGACCAGGTTCCCGTTGTTGTCGCCGATCCAGTTGCGTTCGAAGGTCTCCTCCGGCGCGTAGACGTCGAAGGGGCCCTTCTTGGCCCGCATGAGGATCCGCTGGTGCATCACTAGCTCCACCTCTCGTCCGTGGCGACGTCCGCCCGGAACACCCCGGACCGGCCGGGATTGGCGGTGCGCATCGAGCACCTCCGGCCCCGCGATTTTAGGGCACGCGACAGCTGACGCCTCGGACCGTACCCGTCCAACCGTTCCCCAGCTGGCCGAGCGGGCGGCCCGCCCAGGCTGCTCTCCCCGGACCACCGGGGGTGACCGAGGCCGGGCCGCCCCCGGCGGCCCGGCGGCTCAGGTGGTGGGGGAGGCCGCCACCCGGTCCGGCTCGACCGGCCGCCCGGGCGACGGCGGGCTCCAGCCCGGCTCCAGCTCGCGCCTGGCGGCGTCCAGGAACGCGTCGGCGTACGACTCGGCCGGGAAGTCACCGAGGTAGCGCCGCCGGGTCGCCCAGCGCTCCGGTGCCATCGGATCGGCGCCGAGCAGCCGGCCCAGCACATCGTCCAGGTTCGTCATGTCCCGGTGCAGCACGTAGCCCGCGCCGGCCAGCGGGAACCGCTCGGTGAACCGGTGACCCTGGTCGCCCATGTCGGTCACCGCGAAGGGCTTGCCGGAGTAGAGGTAGTCCGAGATCACCCCGGAGATGTCGGAGATCAGCGCGTCGGAGCGGTTCACGCAATCCACCAGGCTCAGGTCGCGGGCGGCGGCGCCCCAGACGTGCGGTCGACCAGTCCGCGCCCGGTCCGCCGCGAGCAGCTCGGTCAGCCGACCCAGCTGCCGCGCCGATGCTGGGTTCTGCGTGGTGTACGGGTGGGCGCGCAGGATGACCGTTACGCCCCGGTCGAGCAGCTTGCGCAGCATCGGTTCGGCCACCGG
This sequence comes from Micromonospora zamorensis, assembly GCF_900090275.1. Taxonomy (NCBI): domain Bacteria; kingdom Bacillati; phylum Actinomycetota; class Actinomycetes; order Micromonosporales; family Micromonosporaceae; genus Micromonospora; species Micromonospora zamorensis. The sequence goes on from NZ_LT607755.1 coordinate 1,416,029, forward strand.
CAGCGAGCAGTAGTCCGCGTCCGCGTGGTGTCCCGTCCAGGTCGGGGTGTAGAGCACCGTGCGGGGTGCCTCGGCAGCCAGGGGCTCCGGGCGTACGTTGATCGACTCGACCTGCGGGCGGCCCACCACCACGAACTTCTCCGCAGGGATCTGCACCCCGGCCCGGGCGTACCGGTCGATTGCCGCCGGGCCGGCCACGAAGATCCGGTCGAAGATCCCCGACACCGGGTTGGCGCTCGGCGCCTTGTCGCTGTCGCCGTGGTGCAGCTGGACGTGGGTGAGCTGGGTGAAACGGATGCAGTGGCTGTTCTTCGCACCGTGGTTGACGTAGAACGCCGCCCGGAGGCTCGGCACCAGCACCTCGTCCATCGCCCTCAGGGTGGGGCAGTAGACCACTGGCGCATCGGTGGCCGCGGCGATCGGGGCCAGGAACTCCGGCTCCCTCAGCACGACCATGAACGGCCGGCCGATCCGCTCCAGATACGGCAGCCACATGGTGACCTGGTACTCCGAGCCGGGAGGCGCGGAGAAGTAGAGCAGGAACTCCGGCTGGTGCTGGCGCAGCGCCCGGCCCACCGCCCCGCCGCCGGCCGGTGGCCGGAACCGGCGCCGGGCCAGATCCAGCGCGATCGCGCCGGCGCCGGCACCGACCAGCAGGGCCGCCGCGAGAGCGACCAGGGCCGGCATGGTCGCCGCGGCGGCCAGCGCCACCACGGCGAGAAGCCCGAGCAGCGCGTCGCCGAGGTGCGTGGCGACCGGCACCGTCCAGGACCGCACCGGCAGGTTGGCCGCCCGGATCTCCAGGTTCCCGGCGTGCCGCAGCGGGCCCACCAGCAGCACCAGCCCGAGCAGCACCAGCGCGGCGGCGGCCAGCGCGGGGTCGAACCCACCGTCCAGCCGTCGGGCGTAGCCGACCAGGACGGCGGCGGCGATCAGTGTCGTCTCAGCGGCGGTGTCCGCGCCCTGGCGGATCCGTCGCTCAGCGGCGGTGGCGACGAGGGCGGCCACCGCCAGCGCCAGCCCCCAACCGGTCGCCCCGGTCAGCGCCACGACCAGGAAGGCCAGCACGGCCAGCCCGATGCTCAGGCACCGTGCGATCAGTTTCCGGACCAGGTCACCACGCATGTCGCTCCGTTCACCATCGTCCCGCTCAGCAGTGCTCGGCCGTCAGCCGACGGTCGCCGAGGCGGCATTGGTCTCGTCGGCTACCCGCGGCTTCTGGGCCGGCACGGCCTGCGTCGCTTCGCCCGGCGCCCGGCGTACGTCGATGACCTGCCCGGTGAGTTCCGAGATCAGCACGTCCAGCGACGACTGGGCGACGGCCTCCGCGGCGAGCAGGGTGTGCTCCGGCTCCTCGCCGAAGGCCCGCGTCCGCATCGGGGTGGCGGTCCGCTCCGGGTTGATGCAGTTGACGCGTACGCCGACGTCGGCCCATTCGTCGGCGAGCGCCTGGGTGAGGTTGACCAGGGCGGCCTTGGTGGCCGAGTAGAGCGCGTAGCGGGCTCGTCCCCGGGTGTAGGAGCTGGACGTGTAGAGCAGCAGCTGGCCCTTGGTCTGCTGCAGATACGGAAGGGCCTGGCGGGCGATGGTCACCGGGCCGACGAAGTTGACCTGGAGCAGCCGGTCCATCGTCTCCTCGTCCATCTCGGCGAGGGCGCCCCTCTCCAGGATGCCGGCGGTCACCACCACGTGGTCGATCCGGCCGGTGGCCTCGAAGGCGGTCTTCAGCGCGGCCTCGACGTCCCCGGCCCGCTCCACGTGGGTGCCGGTTGTGGAACGGCTGAACGGGAAGACCTGGGCACCGTAGCGACGGGCCAGCTCGGTCAGCTCGTGGCCGATGCCGTAGCTGCCGCCGAACACGACGATGGTGCGGCCGATCAGCTCCTCGCTGTAGCTGCGGTGGTCGGTCAGCCGGGGCGCCTGCGCCGCGGCGAGCTGGAAGAGCTTGTCCGCCAGGTGCACGTCGACCGGGTGGGTGACCTTGATGTTCTCGTCCGAACCGTCGATAACCTTGATCGGCGTGCCGGGCAGGTAGCGCAGCACCACACCGCAGTCGTCGGTGGCGGCGAAGTTCGGGTCGCCCTCGGCGATCCGGTACGCCTCGCGGATGGTGGGGGAGCGGAACGCCTGGGGGGTCTGGCCGCGGCGCAGCGCGGAGCGGACCGGAATGTCGGTGATGCAGTCGTTCTCGTCGACCTGGATGATCGTGTCCGCCGACGGGATGGCCACGTCGACCGCGGAGTAGCTCCAGAGCGCGTTCACGCACTCGCGGACGATCCGACCGCTGACCAGGGGCCGCACCGCGTCGTGGAAGAGGATGTTGACGTCGCCCTCGCCGACCGCGTCGAGCGCGATGCGGGTGGTGGCGTTGCGGGTGTCGCCACCCTCGATCACCTTGGTCACCTTGCGGAAGCCGGCCTTGTCGACGATCTGCTGGGCGTCGGGGACGTGCCCGGTCGCCATCAGCACGATGATCTCGTCGATCTCCGGGGCGGCCTCGAAGATGGCCAGGGTGTGCTCGATGATCGGCTTGCCGGCGATCTTCAGCAGCTGCTTGGGGATGCCGAGCCCGAGTCGCGTCCCCGTACCCCCGGCGAGGATCACGGCCACTGTCCGCGAGGGGCGCCAGAGTGCCGGGCTCGCCGGCGTGGCACCCGGTGCGGGGCTGTGATCCTGGATCATTCTGCCGGTCCTCGCTTCCACCGAAAGGGTGTTTTGTGCGTCGATGACGAGATATGAACTGTGGTCGGCGCCCAGGAAACCTTAGCGCCTACGACTGACCGCACCGACCGGGCAAGCGTGCGCCCGGCCGATGCGGTCGTCGACCTGTCTACTTGCCTTCGTAGGCGTTGCACACCTCGTCGGTCGGGCCGTCCATCTTCAGGACGCCACTCTCCAGCCAGATGGTCCGCTCGCAGGTGTCCCGGATCGAGCCGATTGAGTGGCTCACCAGGAAGACGGTGCCGGCGCTGTCGCGCAGTTCGCGGACCCGCTGTTCGCTGCGGCCCCGGAACTTGCGGTCACCGGTGGCGAGCGCCTCGTCGATGAGCAGCACGTCGTGCTTCTTCGCCGAGGAGATGGCGAAGCGCAGCCGGGCGCCCATGCCGGAGGAGTAGGTGCGCATCGGCAACGAGGCGAAGTCGCCCCGTTCGTTGATCCCGGAGAACTCGATGATCTCCGGAGCCAGCCGCTTCACCTCCTCGGGAGGCATGCCCATGGCCAGGCAGCCGAGCACCACGTTGCGCTCGCCGGAGAGGTCGTTGAGCAGGGCCGCGTTCACGCCGAGCAGCGAGGGCTGGCCGAGCGTGTAGACCGCGCCCCGGGCCGGTGGGAGCAGGCCGGCGATGGTCCGCAGCAGGGTCGACTTGCCGGAGCCGTTGCTGCCGATCAGCCCGATGGCCTCACCCTGGTACGCGGTGAAGCTCACGCCCTTGACCGCGTGCACCTCGCGGATGTTCGGCGCGTTCGTGCGGGACACGATGCGCTTGAGGGCGGAGACCGGACTGGTGGTACCGGTGGCGCCCTTGTGGATCTTGTAGATCACGTGCACGTCGTCCACCACGACGGTGGGTACGCGCCCCGTGTCCACCACAGCGTCCACCGCGGGCAGGGTCTGCTCAGCCACGGCCGTACTCCTTCTCTCCGCGCCAGAAGTAAACGAACCCGCCGAAGCCGACGGCCGCTGCCCAGGCCGCAGCGAGGAGCCACAGCCGAGTCGGCGAGGACGCGATGTGGTCGGGGTACGCCGATTCGAGCAGTGAATACCGGGCCAGCTCGATGTAGACCAGGATCGGGTTGGACTCCAGCGCGGTCGCCGCCCAGCCGGGAAGCCGTTCCGCGAAGAGCGTGACGCTGTAGAGCACGCCGGAGCCGTAGAGCCAGGCCCGCATCACGAACGGCATGACCTGCTTCAGGTCGGTGACCTTCGAGCCGATCCGAGCCATGATCATGGTCAGCCCGATGTTGAAGATCGACTGGAGTAGGAGCGTTGGCGCGATCAGCAGCCAGCGGAAGGTGATCGGCTCCCCGGTGGCCAGCACGATCGCGGCCAGCACCAACATCGACATGAGCAGCTGCTGGAACTGCACCAGGGTGACAGTGATCGGCAGGGCGGCGCGCGGGAAGTGCAGCGCTCGAATCAACCCCAGGTTACCCGTGATCGCGCTGGTGCCCTGCAGCGCCGCGCTCTGGGTGAACGTGAAGATGAAGATGCCGGTGCAGAGGTAGGCGATGAAGTTCGGCACGTGCCGGTCCTGCGCCACGATCACGCCGAAGATCAGGTAGTAGACCGCCGCGTTGGTGAGCGGGGTCAGCACCTGCCACAGTTGGCCGAGTTGCGTGTTGCTGAACGACGACGCGACCTTCGCCCGCGAGTATGCGGACATGAAGTGTCGATACGCCCACAGTTGGCGGGCGTACGCGCCCAGGGACGGAGGTTCCCCGGCGACCTTGAGCCCGTACCGCTGCGCGAGTTGGGCGCGGGGGGTCAGCCCGGATTCGAGGTCGGCCACCGCGGTGTTGGCCATGGTGAGGCGCTCCGATCTTTCGTGCTGATGGGGAGCAATGAGAATGCTTCGCGGCGATGAAATCTAGCGTGGCCGGTATGGGGAGGCCGCTCCGCTGCTGCGTGGAAGGTAGTGGAAAACACGTCGGGACGCAACCGTAGCGTCGTTGCGCTACATTCTCCCACGTGACGACCGAGAAGAGGCGTGCTCCCGCCGGTGCGGCCGTTCTTCGCGACGACATCACCACGGCCATCCGCCGAGCCGTCATGCAGGAACTGGCGCAGACCGGCTACGGCCGGTTCTCCGTCGAGGCGGTCGCCCGACGGGCCGGTGTCAGCAAGACGGCGATCTATCGGCGGTGGCGTTCGAAGCTGGAGCTGGTGCTCGACATGGTGAGCGCGGTCGCCGGCAAGAGGCTGCCGCTGCTCGACACCGGCAGCCTGCAGGGCGACGTCCAGCTGCTGCTCATGGTCGCCTCGGGGGCCCTTGGCCACCCCCTGGCCTCGCAGATCATTCCGGACCTGCTGGCCGAGGCGGCGCGCAACCCGCAGATCGCGGAGACCCTCCAGCGGGCGCTGCGCGACTACCAGGTCCGGATCGGGGAGATGGTCATCGGCCAGGCGGTCGACCGGGGAGAGCTGCCGGCCGGCACCGACCCGTCGGCGGCGATCGATCTGATCATCGGCCCGATCTACTGGCGGCTCGCGATCTCCCGCTCGCCGCTGGACACCACCGAGCTGACGAACATGGCTAACGCGATCGTGGCCGCGTTGCGGATAACATGTGCTGGTTTGGTGGAGAGTGAGGCCCCCAGAATGCCGGCCCAGTGACCGAGCCCCCACCCGACCAGGCCGCGCGTGAACCTGCGCCCGTACGAGTCGCCGCAGATTTCAACGGGCTAGTATCGCCATCCGAACCCCCGCCTGCACCGTCTAGACCCAGGAGGATCCCCCATGGCTGGGCAGAACCCAGACTTCATCCCACCGGCACGTCCGATCATCGGTGAAGCTGAGATCGAGGCGGCTGTGCGGGTGCTGCGCAGCGGAAAGGTGGTGCAGGGGCCCGAGGTGGCGGCGTTCGAGGAGGAGTTCGGCGAGCTCGTCGACGGTCGGCACTGCGTCGCCGTCAACTCCGGCACCTCGGCGCTCCAGCTGACCCTGATGGCGCTCGGGTTCGGCCCCGGCGACGAGGTCATCGTGCCCTCGTTCTCCTTCGCGGCCAGCGCCAACGCCGTCCGGCTGGTGGGTGCTGAGCCGGTCTTCGTCGACATCGAGGCGGGCAACTTCTGCGTCGACCCGGAGGCGGTCGCCGCGGCGATCACCCCGCGCACCGTCGCGATCATGCCGGTGCACCTCTACGGCCACCCCGCCGCGATGGACAGGATCATGGCGATCGCCGAGCGGCACGACCTCGCCGTCGTCGAGGATGCCGCCCAGGCACACGGGGCCGGCCTGCACGGCACCCCGGTCGGCGCCTTCGGCACCGCCGGCTGCTTCAGCTTCTACCCCACCAAGAACATGCACTCCCTGGAGGGCGGCATGATCAGCACCGGGGATGCCGGGCTCGCCCGCACCCTGCGGCTGCTGCGCAACCAGGGCATGGAGCAGCGCTACGCCAACGAGATCGTGGGCGCCAACATGCGGATGACCGACGTGGCGGCGGCCATCGGTCGGGTGCAGCTGACCCAGCTCGGCGAGTGGACCGAGCAGCGTCGCGCGAACGCGAAGTTCCTCGACTCCACCATCACCAGCCTGGTCACCCCGCCGGTGGCTGACGGCGCCCGGCACGTCTACCACCAGTACACGGTGCGGGCACGGGGCGACCGGGACGCCACCCAGCAGCGCCTGACCGAGCTGGGTATCGGCAACGCCGTCTACTACCCGACGCCGATCCACCGGCTCAAGCCCTACCTCACCGAGGACGGCAAGCCCGGCCCGTGGGAGCTGCCGGAGACCGAGCGGGCCGCCGCCGAGGTGATCTCGCTGCCGGTGCACCCGTCGCTGACCCAGGTCGAGCTCGACCGGATCGCCGAGGGTGCGAACCTCGCCGGGGGTGCCCGATGAACGAGCGGGGCAAGCTGCGCGCTGGCCTGATCGGCCTCGGTGCGATGGGTCGCAATCACGCCCGGGTGCTCTCCAACCTGGATGGCGTCGAACTGGTCGCCGTCGTCGACCCGGCCGGCGACACCACCGGCACCCTGCGGGCCCCGGTGGTCCCGGAGCTCGGTGACCTGCTGGCGATGGGCATCGACTACGCGGTGGTCGCCTGTCCGACCGCGCTGCACGAACGGGTCGGCCTGGAGTTGGCAGCCAACGGGGTGTGCGCGCTGATCGAGAAGCCGCTGGCCCAGTCCGTCGAGACGGCCACCCGGCTGGTCGAGGCGTTCGAGTCCGCAGGTCTGGTCGCTGGCGTCGGTCACATCGAGCGCTACAACCCGGCGCTGCAGAGCCTGCGTATCCGGCTGGAGGCCGGTGAGCTGGGCGAGGTCTTCCAGGTCGTCACCCGGCGCCAGGGCCCGTTCCCGCACCGGATCGCCGACGTCGGCGTGGTGATGGACCTGGCCACCCACGACATTGATCTCACCGCGTGGGTGACCGGTCAGGAATACGCATCGGTCTCGGCTCGAACGGTCTCCCGTAGTGGCCGGCTGCACGAGGACATGGTCGCCGTTGTCGGCCAACTCGCCGACGGCACGATGGTCAATCACCTGGTCAACTGGCTGAGCCCGCTCAAGGAGCGGTCCACCGTGATCACCGGTGACAAGGGCTGCTTCGTCGCCGACACGCTCACCGCCGACCTCACCTTCTACGCCAACGCTGCCATCGACACCGAGTGGGAGGCGCTGCGCGCGTTCCGGGGCGTGGCCGAGGGCGACATGGTCCGCTACGCCATTCCGAAGCGGGAGCCACTGCTCGTCGAGCACGAGCGGTTCCGTGACGCGGTCGAGGGCAAGGAGAGCGACATCGTCACCCTGCGGCAGGGTCTGCGTACCGTGGAGGTCGCGGCGGCGCTGCTGGAGTCGGCCTCCGACGGCAAGGTCCTGTCGGTCGTGCCCGGCGGCAGCGACGCGGAGCCTGCACTGCGATGAGCCCGGCGCCGGCTCGGCGGGTGGTCTCGGCGGTGCGGCGGCGCGTTCCGCGGCGTTTGCGTATCGCGCTCCGCCGTGCCGCCGTGGGCACGCGGCCCTGGGAGACCCCTTCGATACGCGAGCTCTGTGAGCTTCCCGCTGGTACGCCGCTGCTGGTGCACGCGGGCGGGGTCGCAGGCGACCGGGCGCTGGCCGGCGTGGTACGCGCCATGGCCCGGTTGCCCGAGTTCCACCTGGCGCTGGTCCGCGGCGAGGCGGAGCGGGCGGCCACCGAGGACCTGATCCGCCGGGCCGGCAAGGCCCGGCGGCGGATCCACGAGGTGCCGCGCCCGAACACGATGACCGCAGCGTTCCTCGCCTCGGCGGACGTGGCCGTGTTCGGGTTCGAGCCGGACGCCGGTCTCGCGCTGCTCGACACCTACCTCGCCGCCGGGCTGCGCGTCGTCGCGGCGGACAGCCGGGCGGCCCGCGAGCACCTGGCCCGGCACCGGGCCGGAGACTTCTTCGCGCCCGGTTCGCTGCCCTCCTTTGCGAAGGCGGTGGAGCGGGCCTGGCAGCGCGGGGACGCGCCGCCCGCACCGGACGAGCTGCCGGTCGCGCCGATCGAGGCTGGCACCCCGGGTCCCTGGCGGGCGCTCGGCGCCGGTCCCGTCCGGTTGGGGCTGGGCACGGCCAACTACGCCGGGCAACTCTCCGCCCTGGCGGTGGCGCTCACCGCCGCGCGGGCGGACGTCGGCATCGAACTGGTGATGGCCAAGCCGCCGGCCACCTATCGTTACCCGGCCGACCGCTACCTGAACTACCCGGGCGAACACAGGCTCGACGTGCAGGGGGAGCAGGCCCTCCGGGTGCTCGGCTGGTACACGCACCTGATCGTGGACGCGTTCCGCCCGGTGCTCGGCCGGGGCAACGGCGACGACATCTCCGCAGACCTGCCCGCGCTGCGTCGGGCCCGGCTCAAGGTCGCGTTGCTGGCGCACGGCAGCGAGATCCGCCATCCGGGCGCGCACCTGGAGCGGCACGCCGAGTCCGCGTTCCGGGACGCGGACTCCGAACTGCGCGAGCGGCTCACCATGGTGGCCGAGCGGAACCGGCGCACCGCAGAGGAGAGCGGCCTGCCGTTCTTCGTGACCACCCCCGACCTGCTGGACGACGTGCCGTTCGCCACCTGGGCGCCGCTGATCGTCGACGTGGACGGCTGGGCCTGCGACCGCCCGGTGCTGGAGCGCGCCCGGCCGGTGGTGCTGCACGCGCCGTCGAAGCGGTGGACCAAGGGCACCGACCGGCTCCTGCCGCGGTTGCAGGAGCTGGACGAGCGACGGATCATCGAGTTGCGCTTGGTGGAGGGTCTGCCGCACAACGAGATGCGTCGCCTGGTGCAGGACTGCGACATCATGGTCGACCAGTTGGTGATGGGCAGTTACGGCACCTTTTCCTGCGAGGGGATGGCCGCCGGCAAGGTCGTGGTGGCGTACGTCAGCGAGGGGCCGCACCGGGCGGCCGGCGTCTCGCCGCCGATCGCCAACGCCACTCCCAGCACCCTGGTCAAGACGATCGAATCGTTGCTCGACGACCGGCCCGCCGCGGTCGCCCTCGCCGCGGAGGGCGCGCGTTACGTCCGTGCCCACCACGACGGGCGACGGACCGCCGAGGTTTTCGATGCCTTCCTCCGGTGACCCGCCCCCACCTGTGCCCCACCCCAACGAGGAGAAGCACCCGATGCAAGCTGGCCCGAAGAGCGATGCCCGACCGACCCGGCGACGGGTGGTGATGCTGGTCGACAACGGGGTCCACGGCGACTCTCGGGTGCAGAAGGCCGCGCGGTCCGCGGCGGACGCCGGCTGGGAGGTCGTCCTCCTCGGCATCCGCAACGCACGCTCCGAGGCGGACAGCTGGCGGATCGGCGATGCGGAGGTGCGGCTGCTGCGCGTGCCCAAGCCGCTGCACCGGCTGCCCCGGGAGTACCGCCGGTCGCTGCGCCGGCCGCTGGCGTACGCGTCGACCACCGCGGCCGCCTACCGGGTCCAGGAGATCAAGGCCTGGAAGGCCGACCTCTACGAGCGCCGGGTCCGCGTCCAGGCCCTCGACGGTGGGCTTCTCAGCCCGGTGAGGCGGGCGGCCCAGCTGCCGTCCCGCGCCGCCGCCACGGCGCTGGCCCGATGGGTGCGGTTCCGCAGCGGGGAGACCCGTCGCCTGCGCAAGCTCCAGGCCGACCCCGAGGCGCCGCTCACCCGGCTGCCCGTCCGGTTCTGGCAGGGCCTGCTGGGCAACCGCGCCTGGCGTCGGCTGGACCCGGGCCTGTGGGACTTCGAGCTGGCCTTCCGGACCGCGCTCGACGAGCTGAAGCCGGACATCATCCACGCCAACGACTTCCGGATGCTCGGCATCGGGGCGCGGGCGAAGCTGCGGGCGCGGGCCGCCGGCCGCGACACCAAGCTGGTCTGGGACGCACACGAGTTCGTCGGTGGCATCACCGGCCGTGCCGACAACCCGCGCTGGCTGCCGGCCCAGATCGCCTACACGGCCGAGTACGCCGCCTACCCGGACGCGGTGGTGACGGTCTCCGACACCCTGGCCGACCTGCTCCAGGAGACCCATGCCCTGCCCGAGCGGCCGGCTGTGGTGCTCAACGCGCCGATGGCCCCGCCGGCCGAGGCCGACGGCGACGTGCCGGACCTGCGGGCGCTGTGCGGCGTCGACGACGGGACGCCGCTGCTCGTCTACTCGGGCGCCGTGAATCCGAGCCGCGGCTGCCAGATCATGGTGGAGGCACTGCCGGAACTGCCCGACGTGCACGTCGCGTTCGTGACGATCAACCCGAATGGCGACAACCAGTTCTCCGAGGCGTTGCGGGAACGGGCCGTCGAGCTAGGCGTCGCGGACCGCGTGCACCTGCTGCCGTACGTGTTGCACTGGCAGGTGGTGCCGTTCCTGTCCGGCGCGGACGCCGGGGTCATCCCGATCCACCACAAGCCCAACCACGAGCTGGCGCTGATCACGAAGTTTCTGGAATACGCGCATGCCCGCCTGCCCATCGTGGTCAGTGACGTGAAGACCATGGCGCAGACCGCGCGGGCCACCGGTCAGGGTGAGGTGTTCACCGCGGAGGACCTGACCGACTACGCCCGGGCGGTGCGGGCCGTGCTCGCCGACCCGAAGCGTTACCGAGCTGCCTACGACGAGCCCGGCCTGCTGGAGGCATGGACGTGGGAGGCCCAGGCCCGGATCCTCGACGAGCTGTACAACTCGCTGCTGGGCACGCCCCAAACCGGCGGGGCGCGTCCTCCGTCCGGCCGGCGGCCCGAGGTCGAGCGGGAGTTCGCGGGCACCTCGCGCTGACTCGGACAGACGATTCGGCCGGCTCCCCTCCAGGGCAGCCGGCCGAATCGTTTCCTGCTGGTCCGCCGGTCAGTCGGCCGTGGCCGGCGGCTCCAGCAGCAGCCGGTCGAAGTCCTTCTGCGTGACCGACCAGTCCCAGGTGCTCAGCACGTGCGCCGCCGCCGCCCGGCCCGCCTCGCGCCAGACCTCCTCGGACGCGGTGAGGGCCAGGATCCGCTCGGCGGCCTCTTCCGGCGTACCGACCACCCAGTCGCTGGGGAAGAGGGTCCGGGCGCTGTGTGGGCGGCCGGCGAAGAACGGCCAGTCGCGTACCACCGGCACGGCGCCGCTGGCCGCGCCCTCGACGAGCGCGCAGTGGAAGCTCTCCCGCAGCGAGGTGCTGAGGATGACCCCGACGTCGGTGAGCGCGCCGGGGACGTCGTCGGTGCGGCCGAATCGCACGACGGCGCCGGACGACTCCAGCTCAGCCAGTTCGGCGTCGAGTTCCTGGACGTACGCCTTGATCGCCGGGCTGAGCTCCGGGTTGAGGGCGTCGCCGATCAGCTTGAGGCGGTACCGCTCGTCCCGTCGACGCAGCTCCCGTAGCACGTCCAAGGCCCAGCGCGGGTCCTTGGCCAGCGAACTCAGGCCGACCAGCCCGAGGGTGAACCGGCTGTCGGCGGAGGCCTTGGGCGCTACGTACCGGTGCAACTCCATCGCGTTGTTGATCATGTGCGTCCGGGGACCCTGCGGGGCGCCCAGCCGCGGCACCGCGGCCAACGCCAGGTCGCGGAGGTGCTCGGAGACGAAGACCAGGTCGTCCACCCGGGACCAGTCGGTCAGGTGCGGCCACCAACTGAACGCCTCGAAGCTGTGCAGGCGGACGACGACCCGGGTCGTGCCCGGGTCGATCATTGTCAGCATCGCGGCTCCCAGGTTGCACCAGTCCACAAAGACCGTGTCCGCCCAGTCGAGGTGGGGACCCCACGCCTCCTGGACCTCCCCGGCCCGCTTGGAGCTGCCGGCGAGCATGTGGTGCACCACGTTCGTGCGCCCATTGCTGAGCACCGGGAGGATCGACTCCTCCATCAGGTTCAGCCGGCGGACCTCAACCCCGGGCATCGCCTCGTAGCGTTCGAGGATCGGCCCGAGGAAGTTGTCGTTCAACCCGGTGAAGAAGAGCATCCGGTGCGGCCGGCCGGCCGGCGGGAACGCCGCCGGGCTCTGCCGGCCGCGCGGCGTCGCCATCGCGCGGCCGGCCTCGCTGTTGTGCAGCGGCGCGAGGAACTCCTCCGGATTCTCCGCCAGCGGCGAGGTGGTGCCGTCGAATTGCACGATCCGGTGGAACATCAGGTTGAAGGCGCGCAGCACGTGCGGCGCTGCCTTGCCCGGGTTCCGCTTTTTGAGGAAGGCGTCCGCGAGCTTGAGCTGGCCTCGCACCACGGTCATCAGGTGCTCGGGCACCTTGCCCTGGCTCAGCTCCGCGTCGACGATCGGGCCGAGGAGCTGCCCCCTGGTCGTCGGGCTCTTCAGGCGACCCTGGGCCGCCAATGCCAGCCGCTTCGCGCTGGCGGCGTGCCCGGACTTGAGCATGTTGCCGGTGACTCGCCGGGCGATCTTGCCCCGGTGCCGTTCCGGCAGACCGGGTGCCGTGACGGCCCCCTGCCAGAACCAGCGCACCGGGCCGAGCTTCATGGCCCTCTTCCCGGTGCTCATCTCGAACACCCGCTTCGCCAGGTCGACGGTCTGGCTGCGGGTGGCGCTGGCCAGCACCGCCGGGGCGGGGCCGGCGGTGTTGAGCCGGGGACGGCGGTAGCGCGCCGGGTCGGCGGACCGCTTTTCCACGGCCCGCAATGCCGGGGCGATGCCGTAGACGGCGTCGGCCCGTCGGTAACGCTGGGCGAGCTGCCAGACGGTGTGCAGGGCTTGCGCGTCCAGAGCGACCAGGACGTCGGCGCGCTTGGCGTGCCGGCGGACCCACGGGTCGCGCTGCGCGCGCAGCCACGGGCGCCGGGCCGGGTTCGCCCGTTTGACCATCCGGCCGAACCGCGGGCCCAGCTCCGCCGAGGTGGGCAGCAGGTGTACCTCGGCCAGCTCGGTGGCCGCCGGGATGTTCTCCCCCGGGTCAAAGGTCGTGGCCACCCGCACGGTGACGCCCTTGGCGCGGAACTGCTCGAGCGCGTCGGTCAGGACCGCCACCCGTCCGGGGACGGTGCCCATAACCATCAGGACCTCGATCATGACCTACCTTCTTGGGCCAGGGCACGTGCGCGGGCGGGAGAGGGCTGCGGGGCGGTCGGTCCGCCGGCGCCCAGCACCAACTCGGTGACCTCACGGACGGCAGGGATGAGCTGCTCCTCGCGGGCGTACTGCCGCGCCTCGGCGCGGGCCTTCTCCCGCTCCGCAACGTCGGCGGTACGGGCCATCGCGGCGGCCCGCCGTAGGGCGCTCGCCAGCTCGGCCGGGTCCAGCCCGACCGCGCCGGTCCAGAGCGGGTACGTGGAGAGCACAGTGGAAGCGTCGTGGTCGGCCTCGTGGGCGGAGACCACCGGCAGGCCGGTCGCCATGTACTCGTACACCTTGCCGGAGGTCATGTAGCGGCCGCCGGTCACCATCAGCACCACCGCGTCCCAGCGCGAGTAGAGGTCGACCACCTCGGCCTTGGGCACCGAACCGCCGACCAGCACGCCGTCAACGGCGGCGGCCCTGAGCAGTTCGGCGTGCGCGTTGTCACCGCGCGCCCACGCGGCGCCGATGTGGCCCCGCACCTCGAAGCGGGCGTCGGCCAGCGCTGGATCCTCCGCGCGCGCCGTCCGCCAGCCCTCGAGGACGGCGTTCAGCAGTGGCACGGGCAGGTTCAGCGCGCCGAGGTAGCCGAAGGTCAGCGGCCGGTCCGGCGGGGCGGGACGCACCTGAGCCGGGATGCTGGCCGCGTCGTAGCCGTTGCGCACGACTCGCATCTTGTGCGCCAGCTCGGGGTAGCGCTCCCGGTACCAGCGAGAGATCGGCTCGTTCACGTTCCAGATGGCCACGGCGTCGGTGAGCAGCTTGATCTCCCACTGCCCGGAGACCGACTCCCGGGTGAACGCCTCACCGTTGTTGATCACGTCGACGGACCAGCCGTCGCGGAAGTCCACCACGTACGGCACCCGGTGGGTCTCCCACAGCTTCCAGGTCGCCGCCAGGTTGACGTACGGGGCGCAGGTGGTCACCAGCAGGTCGACGTGCCGCTCCCGGTGGATCTGGAGCAGGGCCTTCTCCAGCGCGGGACGCCATCCGCCGAAGACCGGCTCGGGGAAGACCTTGAGGTTCTGCTTGCGCAGCTCGGCAAGGTAGTCCTTGTGAGCCAGGGCACGCTGCTCGGTGAACGAGCGGATGTCAGTCTCCAGGTCGTCCCGGAACAGCGGCAGCTTCACCACCCGGACGCTGGGGTCCACACCCTGGGAGAGGGTGTGGTCGAGGCCGTACTCGCGCTCCCAGGCCTCGTCCGCGATGGTGACCGCGGTCACGTCCCAACCCGCGGCGGCGAACTGGTTCGCCGTCTCCCGCATGCGGTAGGCGCAGCTCTTGGCCGCCGGCGGGAAGCCGATCGCGAGGTAGACCATGTGCGGTCGGGTTCCGGACCGTCGCGGCCGGGGGAGTTTCAACGAGTCCCAGAGAGTTCGCCCGTTGTTCATCGATTCCGATCCTGGGGAGTGGGAGAGGGCCGCGTCGTGGCCAGGGTGGAAAGGGTCAGGTGGCCCGGCCGGGCGGCGACGAGGTCGGACGACCATCGGACAGAGCGCGGACACCACAATAACGCCGTCCCATGGGCCGGGGCCGCCGACGCCCTCGCGCCGCCTACGGCGAACTGCGCCAGACGATCAGCAGATAGCCGCCGAAGTAAGCGGACATGAGGGCCAGCAGGGTCAGTATGGTGATCGCTCGTGCCCGTGCGGCCTTCGCGAACGCCACCGCCACCGGGATCAGCAGCGGGAATGCCGGCAACAGAAAACGTGCCTTGGAGTGGTAGTAGCCCGCGGCACCGAGCGTGGTGACCAGCAGCAGGCCGCTGTAGAGCAGCAATTGCCACGGCTGCCGGTCGATCAGGCTCAGCACGAAGAGCGTGACCGCCAGCACCGCGACAAGCGTGACGGTGTAGAACTCCAGGGCCGACGCCTCGGTGAGCACCAACCGGCCCCGCCGCAGGGTGTCGACCCCGAAGTCGAAGCTGGTCCCCCAACCGGCGTCCTGGATGTGGAACCAGCCGTCGGGCCTGTCGGTCTGCACGCCGACCCAGGCCAGGTAGCCAACCCAGCCAGCGGGCGCGAGCACCATGGCGACCCAGGGCCGCCAGCCGTCCCGCCGGCGGACGGCGGCGATGAGCGCGGCGAGCCCGACCACCGCGATCAGCGACGATGCCGTCGGCCGGGTCAACCCCGCGAAGAGGCAGAGCGCGCCCGCGGTGAGCCAGCGCTCGCGCAGCAGGGCGTACAGGGTCCAGGCGGCCAGCGCGGTGAACAAACCCTCGCTGTACGACATCGTCTGGACGATGCTGTGCGGTAGCAGTCCCCAGAGCACCGCGAGCATGATCCCGACCCGCCGACCGTGGAGCAGGTTGCCGATGGCAAACAGCCCCCAGGCGGCGGCGAGCGCCGCGATCCAGGCCAGCGCGAGCGCGGTCTTGGGGAAGTCGAGCGGGGTGAGCGGCTCCAGAGCGGCGGTCAGGCCGGGATAGAGCGGGAAGAAGGCCATGTTGCTCTGCAGCCGCTGATAGCCGTCGTAGCCGTGCTGCGCGATCGCGAGGTACCAGTTGCCGTCGGCTCTGGTGAGCAGGCCTTCGGTGCTGCGGCTGGGGGAGGCCCAGAGGTAGAGGGTCAGCCCTCCGAGAACGCGGACCGCGGCGTAGGCGCCGAGCGCGGGCAGCGCGTACCGGGCGCTGGCGAGCACCCGGCGGGCCCGGCTGTCGGGGGCCGTCGGGATCTCGTCAGCTGTCGAGTCCGTCGCCGGCGTCCGGCGCTCGCCGGTCGTCACCACGTCCATGTCTGGTCCTGTCTGCGCATGCTCGGGCCGGTAGGCCCACCGGGAAGAAGCAGGCGGTGGTGGGAATACAGCGGCCAACCCTAGCGGATTTTGTCCGGTACCTCGTCTCTCGGGGGCCGCCGTCCGATGCCGGGGCCCGTACCGAGCGTGGCATCGGGCACCGCGTGCCGGTGCCCGCGGACGGACCCGTATGACCGGAGACGCGTCAGGCTAGGGCGAGGAGCGCCACACCAGGAGCAGGTAGCCGCCGAAGTAGGCGGACATGATCATCAGGGCGGTGATCACGGTGGCCGCCCGGGCCCAGCCGGCCCGGGCCAACGCCACTGCCGGCGGGATCAGCAGCGGAAACGCCGGGATCAGGAACCGGGCCTTGGAGTGGTAGTAGCCGGCCGCGCCGAGTGTGGTGATCAGCAGCAGGCCGCTGTAGAGCAGCAGTTGCCAAGGCTGCTTGTCGAGCACGCTCAGCACGAAGAGCAGGATCGCCAGGCCCGCTATGAGCGTCACCATATAGACCTCCAGCGCCGACGCCTTGCTCAGCACCGTCTGACCCCGCTGCAGGGTGTCGACACCAAAGTCGAAGGTGGTGCCCCACCCGGCGTCCTGGATGTGGAACCAGCCGTCGGGTCGGCCGGTCTCCGAGCCGACCCAGGCCAGGTAGCCCAGCCAGCCGAGGGGTGCCAGGATCATGGCGGCCCAGGGGCGCCAGCCGTGGCGCCGCTTGATGACGGCGATGAGCGCGGCCAGCCCGACGACGCCGATCAGTGACGACCCGGTCGGACGGGTGAGGCCGGCGAGCAGGCAGAGCACGCCCGCGATGAGCCAGCGATCGCGCAGCAGCGCGTAGAGCGTCCAGGCCGCGAGGGCCGTGAACAGGCCCTCGCTGTACGACATCGACTCGACGATGCTGTGCGGAAGCACTCCCCAGAGCACCGCGACCAGGATCCCGACCCGCCGACCGTGCAGCAGATTGCCGACGGCGAACAGCCCCCAGGCGGCGGCGAGCGCCGCAGCCCAGGCCACGACGAGCGCGGTCTTGCGGTGGTCGAACGGGCTGAGCGGTTCCAGCAGAGCCAAGACGCCGGGGTAGAGCGGAAAGAAGGCCATGTTGCTCTGCAGCTTTTCGTACCCGTCGTAGCCGTGTTGGGCAATGGACAGGTAGTAGGTGCCGTCGAACCGGGTGAGCAGGCTCTCCGGGCTGCGGTTGGTGGCGCGGGCCCAGATGTAGAGCGTGACTCCGCCGACCACGCGGGTCGCCGCGTACGCGACCAGGGCCGGCAGGGCCAGCTGGAAGGCGGCGCGGATCCGGAGCATGGCCCCCTCCCGGGGCGCCGGCGTCTCGGCAGGGCCTTGTTCCGTCGTCGACGGGCGGCGTTCGTCGGTCGTCACCACGTCCATATTCGTCCTGTCTACGCTGAGGCGGGGTGATCGGTCGGGCGCGGACGGATCCGGCGCCCCCCGAAGTGGCCCCCGCGCGGCACGGCGGTAACCGGGCGTCGACCAGGACGCAGGTTAGCAACCGGCTCGGCTCAAGCGGGGGACACCCGAGCGCCGCACGGGCGGGTACCACGCCTGACGTGTCGTAGACTCGCTCGGGTCCCGCGGGCGCGGTGCTGGCTGACACGGAAACGGGCAGGAATGGGATCTGACGGCACGACCGCAGCGGTGTCCACCCGGGGACGGGTCGTCATGCTGGTGGACAACGGGGTCATCGGCGACTCGCGGGTACAGAAGGCGGCCCGGTCCGCCGCCGACGCCGGCTGGGACGTCGTCCTGCTCGGGCGTGCGCCGGCCGGGGGGCAGCCGCAGAGCTGGCGCCTCGGTGACGCCGAGGTTCGGCTGATCCCGATGCCCGAGCCGCTGGCCAAGCGCCGACACGAATTCCGACGCGCACTGCTGCGCGCGCCGCTTGCCTACCCGCCGAGCGGGATTGGCGCCCATCGTGCCCAGGCCGTGAAGGCCTGGCGTGCCGACCTGCAGGTCCGCCGCGCCGCACTGACGCTGGCCGCCCGCGACGGCGGTCGTGTCCCGTCGCTGGCCTGGCCGACGCTGCGGTTCGAGGAGAAGTTCTCGACCCTGGTCCGTCTCTGGGTGTCGCTGCGCAACCGGGAGCTGAGCCGAGCCCGTCGTGGCCGCAAGCTGACCAGCCCTTGGGACCGGGCGTACACGCTCTTCTGGCAGCGGCTGCGCGGCGGCGGCGCGTGGCGTCGGCTGGAGCCGGGCCTGTGGGACTACGAGCTGGCCTACGGCCCGGTGGTCGACGAGCTGGCACCGGACCTCATCCACGCCAACGACTTCCGGATGATCGGCGTCGGGGCCCGCGCCAAGATCCGTGCTGCCGCCCAGGGGCGCCGGATCGCACTGCTGTGGGACGCCCACGAATACCTGCCCGGCGTGCAACCGTGGCGCGACAATGCCCGCTGGCTGCCGGGGAACGTCGCCCACGAGCGGGAGTTCGTGCCGTACGCGGACGCCACCATGACCGTCTCGGGCGGGCTGGCCGACCTGCTGCAACGCGAGCACGGGCTGGCGGGGCGCCCGGCGGTGGTGCTCAACGCGCCGACGCTGGAGACGCAGCCGGCGGGCTCCGCCGAGCCGGTACCGGACATCCGGGCGCTCTGCGGGATCGGCCCGGCCACGCCGCTGCTGGTCTACAGCGGGGTGGCCGCGGCCAAGCGCGGGCTCGGGGTGATGGTCGAGGCGCTGCCGCGGCTGCCCGAGGCGCACGTCGCCTTCGTGGTCAACAAGCCCCAGTCGGCGTACGTCAAGGGCCTCCTCCGCCGCGCCGAGGAGCTCGGGGTGGCCGGGCGGGTCCACCTGCTGCCGTACGTTCCGCATCACCAGGTGGTGCCGTTCCTGTCCGGCGCGCAGGTCGGGGTGATCCCGATCCAGCACTGGCCGAATCACGAGATCGCCCTGATCACGAAGTTCTTCGAGTATTCACACGCCCGGCTGCCGCTGGTCGTCTCCGATGTGCGGACGATGGCGGAGACTGTCCGAGAGACCGGCCAGGGCGAGGTGTTCGAGGCCGAGGACGTTGCCGACTTCGTCCGGGCGGTCACCGCGGTGCTCGCCGACCCGGCGCGCTACCGTGCCGCGTACGACCGGCCCGGGTTGCTGGCCGGCTGGACCTGGGAGGCGCAGGCAGAGGTGCTGGACGACGTCTACTCCCGGCTGTTGCCCGCCGCGCCGCCGCGCCCGATGTCCGCCCGCGACACCTCCACCGGCGCCGAGCAGACAGTGGTGGAGGTCGGGGCGTGAGCCAACCCGACGTGACGGTGGTGGTTGCCGTCTACAACACCATGCCGTACCTGACCGCCTGCCTGGATTCGCTGGTCGGGCAGACCATCGGGCTGGACCGGCTCGAAGTCGTCGCGGTCGACGACGGCTCCACCGACCGCAGCGGCGCGGAGCTGGACCGCTACGCGAAGCGGTACCCGGATACGGTCCGGGTGCTGCGCCAGGCAAACTCCGGCGGCCCGGCGGCGCCAAGCAACCGCGCCCTGGACCACGCCCGCGGCCGGTACGTCTTCTTCGTCGGCTCCGACGATCATCTCGGCCCGGAGGCCCTGGAACGCCTGGTGGACGCCGCCGACCGGTGGGGCTCTGACGTGGTGCTCGGGCGAATGGTCGGCACCAACAAGCGCTATGTGCACCAGGCCGTCTACGCGGAAACCCGGGAGCAGGTCGATCTCGTCGACAGTGCACTGCCCTGGTCGCTGTCGAACACCAAGCTGTTCCGGCGGGACCTGATCGAACGGCACGGGCTGCGCTTCCGTACCGACATGCCGATGGGCAGCGACCAGCCGTTCACACTGGAGGCCTGCGTCCGCGCGAACAAGGTCTCCGTCCTCGCCGACTACGAGTACTACTACGCGGTCAAGCGGCACAACGCGCAGAACATCACCTACGCCAGCCGCTTCGAGGAGCGGCTGCGCTGCGCCGAGGAGTTGGTCGGCTTCGTCGCCGGCCTGCTCGAGCCCGGGCCGCGGCGGGACGCGGTCCTGCTGCGTCACTTCAGCTGGGAGGTGGCGAAGCTCCTCCAGACGGAGCTGCTCGACCTCGGCGCCGACGTCCAGGAGCGCGTCCACGACCGGATCCGCAAGTTGGTCGAGGGGTACCTCACCGACGACATCCTGGCCCGGTTGGCCCCCGACCTGCGGCTGCGGCTGGTCGTCGCCCGCGACGCCACGCTGGGTCGGTTGCGTGAGCTGATCCGGCAGCAGGCCGAGCGGACGCCACCCGAGATCAGCATCGAGGATGGCCGCTGGTACGCCCACTATGTCGGCTTCCGTGACCCGTCGCTCGGCTACCCGGACGAGTGGTACGACGTGACCGACGGCTCCGCGAAGGTGCTGGCCATGCTCACCGCGACCCGACTGGCCTGGGGGCGGGACGCCGCAGGCGCCCGATCCCTGGTGGTCACCGCGCAGAGTCGCTGGGCGGAGCTGGCCGACCTGCCCGCCGAGGCACTCCGGGTCAGTGCCGGGGAGGTGGTCGGCGTGACATCCGTCACCACCGGTGCGCCCGGTACCGTCGTACGGACGGTCTTCGCGGTGGACCGGCTGCTCGCGGCCGTGCCGCTCAACGGCGGACGGGAGACGGTACGGGCCGAGGTGAGCACCCCGGTCGGGGTCGGTTCCGCGCCGCTGCGGGCCGACCGCCGGGTCGGCGCGCCCCGCCTGCTCACCCGCCACGGCGTCCGGTTGCACCTCGTCACGCCGACCACGAACCACAAGGGCCAGGTGATCGTCGCGATCACGCCGGTGACCAC
Source organism: Micromonospora zamorensis (assembly GCF_900090275.1). NCBI lineage: Bacteria > Bacillati > Actinomycetota > Actinomycetes > Micromonosporales > Micromonosporaceae > Micromonospora > Micromonospora zamorensis. The sequence continues at coordinate 1,436,733 of NZ_LT607755.1, forward strand.
CGGTCGGTTCCTTGCCCGTCTGCGCCGAATTTGGCCCTCTGGAGGAAAGTAGTTTCATGAACATCTGCGTCGTCGCGCTCGGAAAGATCGGCCTTCCGCTCGCCGTGCAGTTCGCCTCGAAGGGGCACCGGGTGATCGGTGCCGACGTTTCCGAGCGGGTCGTCCAGCTCGTCAACGATGGTGCCGTGCCGTTCCCCGGCGAGGCCGACCTGGACGTGAAGCTGAAGGAGGTGGTGGCCGCCGGGCTGCTGTCGGCCACCACCGACACCGCCGCCGCGGTCGCCGACTCCGAGGCCGTCGTCGTGGTGGTGCCGCTCTTCGTGGACGCCGAGGGCGTACCGGACTTCGGTTGGATGGACGACGCCACCCGGGCCATCGCCCGCGGCCTCAAGCCGGGCACCCTGGTGAGTTACGAGACCACCCTGCCGGTCGGCACCACCCGCAGCCGTTGGGCGTCGATGCTCCAGGAAGGCTCCGGCCTCACCGCCGGAACGGACTTCCACCTGGTCTTCAGCCCGGAGCGGGTGCTCACCGGGCGGGTCTTCGCCGACCTGCGCCGCTACCCGAAGCTGGTCGGTGGCATCGACGAGGCGTCCGCCGCGCACGGCGTGCGCTTCTACGAGGCGGTCCTCGACTTCGACGAGCGGCCCGACCTGGACCGGCCCAACGGCGTGTGGGACCTTGGTTCGGCCGAGGCGTCCGAGCTGGCCAAGCTGGCCGAGACGACCTACCGGGACGTCAACATCGGCCTGGCGAACCAGTTCGCCCGCTTCGCCGACACCGTGGGCGTCGACGTCACCAAGGTCATCGAGGCGTGCAACACCCAGCCGTACAGCCACATCCACTCGCCGGGCATCGCCGTCGGTGGGCACTGCATCCCGATCTACCCGCGGATGTACCTCTGGAACGACCCGGCCGCCACCGTCGTCCGCTCGGCCCGCGAGGCCAACGCGGCCATGCCGGAGTACGCGGTCGACCTGCTCGCCGCCGCGTACGGGGACCTGACCGACGTGGGCGTGCTGGTGCTGGGGGCGGCCTATCGGGGTGGGGTCAAGGAGACCGCCTTCTCCGGCGTCTTCCCGACCGTCGAGGCGCTGCGCCAGCGGGGCGCCAAGCCGTACGTCTCGGACCCGATGTACACCAACGAGGAGTTGGTGGCGCACGGCCTGCCGGCGTACGACGGTGAGCCGCTCGGTGCCGCGGTCATCCAGGCCGACCACGCGGAGTACCGCAGCCTCGCCCCGGCCGACCTGCCGGGCGTGACCGTTCTGGTGGACGGTCGGCGGGTCACCGATCCGGCCCGCTGGGCCGGCGTCCGCCGGGTGGTCATCGGCGGCTGATCCCACCCGTCCGCTCCGGGCCCCGACCGTTCCGCGGCCGGGGCCCGTTGTGCGTGGCATCGGCGGCGCTCGACGCCGCGCGGTTTCAGGGCAGGGAACCGGGCCGATGCCTTACGGGGTGGCCGGCGGCGGCGACCGTATACTCCTGCCTCATGACCGCGTCTGACACTCGTCCTTCCGGCCCCGTTACGACCACTGTCGCAGCGTCTGCTGACGCGGGTAGCACGGTCGTGGGCGCCGGTCCCTCGACGGTGGAGCCGGCAAGGGCCGAGACGGACGGGGCGACCCGGCCCGTTGGGCGCACGGACGAGGGAACCCCGCCGGCTGGCCGACGGTTCGGCCGTGTCGACGCGTTGATCGCGGCGGTCTTCCTTCTGGGTGCACTGTGGGTGACCGGTCGGGGCTGGCGGGACTTCGACGGCCGGCTCCTGGGTACCCGCCCGAACGACCAGGGATTCAACGAGTGGATGCTGGCGTACGCCGCCCACGCGGTCAGTCACCTGGAGAACCCGTTCTTCACGACGCTGCAGAACGCGCCCGACGGCGTCAATCTGATGACCAACGTCGGGATGCAACTCCCGGGTCTGGTGCTCGCGCCGGTCACGCTGCTCTTCGGCGCCTCCTTCTCCTATCTGCTCCTCATCACGCTCAACCTGGCCGGCACCGGTTACGCCTGGTACTACGTGCTCTCCCGGCATGTCGTGAGCTCCCGGGCCGCCGCCGCCATCGGAGGCGTGTTCTGCGCCTTCGCGCCGGCCCTGATCTCCCACAGCAATGGACATCCGCACATCACCGCGCAATGGCTGGTGCCGTTCATCGGGTGGCGGGTGCTCGTGCTCGCCCGACACGGTCGCGTACTACGGGACGGTCTGCTCCTCGGTGCGCTTGTCGCAGCCCAGTTCTTCGTTAGCCTGGAGATCCTCTTCCTGTTCGCCCTCTGCTGCCTGATGGTCGTCCTCGCGCACCTCGCCGTCGAGCCACGGGTGGCGCTGCGCCGCGCCGGTCGACTGGCCGGCGGCCTGGCGGTAGCCGGATCCGTCGTCGCGGCCGTGACCGCCTACCCGCTCTGGATGCAGTTCGCCGGACCGCAGCACAGGGTGGGTCATCCTGGCGAGCCGGACGTCTACGCGCTGAAGCTCGGCTCCTACGTCCGCTACGCGACGGAGTCGATCGCTGGCAGCGCGACCAGCGCCCAGGGCTGGGTAGCGAACACCACCGAGCAGGCCAGTTTCTACGGCTGGTCGTTGTTGGTGGTCGCGCTCGCCGCGGCCTGGTGGCTGCGCCGGGAGGTCACCGTCCGAGTGCTCGCCCTGGTCGCCGTGCTCTGCGCGCTGCTCTCTGTGGGCACCACCTGGACCTGGGGAACAGAACGGACCACCATTCCGGCACCATTCGCGCTGGTGGAGCATCTGCCGGTCTTCGACTCGGTGGTGGTGGCGCGATTCGCGCTCATCACCACCAGCGCGATCGGCGTGCTGCTCGCTCTCGCCGGGGACCGAATCGTCGCACGACGTAAGTCCGGGCAGCCGACGGAGAGGCTGCTCGTCCAGCTCGCCGGTGTGGCGACGCTGGCTGCGCTACTGCCGATTCTGCCGACCCCGCTGGCGGCTCAGGGCCGTTCGCCGGTGCCGCATTTCGTCACCGGAGGCGCGTGGCAGGATCATGTCGCTTCCGGCCGTACCCTGGTGCCGGTTCCCGTGGACAACATGACCTCGCTCTACTGGAGCTCGGCGGCGTTGACGGGGTTCGCGGTCCCGCAGGGATACTTCCTCGCCCCGGTCTCGAAGACGGACGGGACCGGGCGTTGGGGGGTCGAGCCGCAGCCGACCGCGAAGCTGCTCACCGAGGTGGCGGCCGGCCGGCGCGATGGTGTGGTCACACCGGAAGAGATCGCTCAGGCGCGCGCCGACGCCCGGTACTGGCGCGCGGACGCGGTGGCGCTGCCGGGGCACCGCCGGCAAGCTGAGCTCAAGGCGGTGCTTGACGCGATGTACGGCCCAGCTCAGCGGGTGGACGATGTCTGGTTGTGGGACGTGCGTCCGTTCAGCCGCTGAGCTGCCGCCGCAGGGCAGCGGGTCGCCAGCTGTATGTCTCCGACCCGATGTGCAGCAACGAGGAGTGGTGGCGAACCCCGGCCGTTACCCGGCCGGGGTTCGCTGCGTTGCGCCACCTGACGCGCGCACCGCTGTGAGTCGCCTCTCCCGCCCGTTCACCACCGAGACACCCCGGCGATACTTGTGTTACTTGCCCCGTTAAAGGTCGCGGCGGCCGGTATCGAACGCGCCAACACCGGCGAGCAGACAGGGAGTGTGTCGTTGTTCAGCAGAATACGGAGCCAACAGGGTGTCGCCGTCGCCGGCGTGACCCTGCTGGGCTACGGGATCATGGTTCTGGCCGGCGTCCTGGGCTGGGTGATTCCGTTCGTGGTCGCCGCGTTAATCGCGACAGCGGGTGAGTTCGCCCTCGCCAACCGATTCGCCGCCACAGCCGTGCTGCTGGAGAAGGCCGGTATCGAGCCGTTCTGGCGGTGGCTCGTCCGCGACCTCTCGGTGGTCCTGCTGATCGTCAGCACCGTCCGCCCCGGGGTGGCCGCCACGATCGGGATCATGCTGCTGCCGGCCGCGCTCTGGGCCGTGGCCGTCGGCACCACCGCGTTGAACCGGGTCGTCGAGGGCCGGGCCGCGACGCCGGCGTTCACCCGCAACATCGATTTCAGCGCGGTACGCCGGGTGCCGATCCCGCCGGCCTGGGTCGAACGCGTCGTGGGCCTGCGGATGCCGGTGCTCAACTTCCTGCTGCCGCCGGCGGCCGTGGCAGCCGCGCTGGTCGACCGGATCACGCCCGTGCTGGTGACCGGTCTGGTCACCCTGGCCATCGGGCTCGTCGCCGCGGCCGTGCTGGCTTTCACCCTGCTGCGTGGGCGCGGCCGTACCCCCGGGGTGCTGCCCGCCGTGCACGACTGGCTGGCCCGGGAGCGTCCGGAGGTGGCGCTCTACTTCGCCGGCCCCGGCAAGGACGTCTACCAGGCCAACATGTGGCTCGCCCCGGTGGAGGCGGCGGGCCGCCGCGCGGTCGTGCTGCTGCGCGCCGAGGACGCCTTCGAGGCGCTGGCCGACACCCGGCTGCCGGTGATCTGCGTGCCCGCCGGGGTCGACTTCATGAACCTCGACTTCAGCCCCGTCCGGGTGGCGCTCTACGCGGCGAACGTGGGCGCCAACATCCACATGATCCGCGAGCCGGGCGTCCGGCACGTCTTCGTCGGGCACGGCGACAGCGACAAGCAGGCCAGCGTCAATCCCTTCAGCAAGGTGTACGACGAGGTGTGGGTGGCCGGTCGCGCCGGGCGGGAGCGGTACGCGCAGGCCGGGGTGGGCGTGCTCGACCAGGACATCGTCGAGGTGGGCCGGCCGCAGTTGTCCGGGGTGCCGACCTTCGGCTCCGGCCCGACCGACCGTCGGTTCACCGTGCTGTACGCCCCCACCTGGGAGGGGTGGCTGGACGACGACCCGCACCACACGTCGCTGGTGGCGATGGGGGAGCGGATCGTGTCGGGCGTGCTCGCCGCGAACGTGCGCCTGATCTACAAGCCGCACCCGCTGACCGGCACCCGCTGGAACAAGGCCCGGGCGGCCAACGACCGGATCATCAACCTGATCCGGGCCGCTGGCGGCGAGGTGGACGTGAACTCGCTGGACGGCGACGCCCACCTGGTCGTCACCGGCCGGGTGCCGGCCCTGTTCGACTGCTTCAACGTCACCGACCTGCTGATCAGCGACGTGTCCAGTGTGGTCTCCGACTTCGTGCAGAGCCAACGGCCGTACGTGGTGGCCAACCCGGCGAGCCTGCCGGAGGACGAATTCCGTAGCTCGTACCCCACGTCCCGGGCGGCGTACCTGCTCTCCGCCGACTGTGGGGAGCTGGGGAAGATCGTCGACCTCGCCCAAGCTGGCGACGACCCGATGACCGCAGCTCGGCGTGAACTGAAGGAGTACCTGCTCGGCCCGGACGAGCCGAACCCGATGGATCGTTTCCGCGCGGAGATCGAGCGTCTCTGCGCCTGAACTGCGCCCGGTTGCCGGTGAGCGGCGATCCGCTCACCGGCAACCGGTAACGGTCAATCCCGACGCGGCGGGTTCGCCACGTCCCGGGAGACGACCTCGCCCTTCTCGTCGACCCAGCCCTTCGGCCGGGCCGGGTTGCCAGCCACCAGCTGGTACGGCGCCACGTCTCGAGTGACGACCGAGCCAGCGGCGATCATCGCGTACTCGCCGACCTCGATGCCGCAGACCAGTGTGGCGTTCGCGCCGATCGAGGCGCCCCGCCGGACCAGGGTCGGCGTGATCGTCCAGTCCGGATTCTGCGCCCTCGGCCGGAAGTCGTTGGTGAAGACCGCACACGGGCCGACGAAGACCTCGTCCTCCAGCGTCACACCCTGGTAGACGGAGACGTTGTTCTGGATCTTCACGCGGTCGCCGACCGTCACGGTGGCGTCGACATACACGTTGCGCCCGATCACGCAGCCCGCGCCCACCTGGGCCGACGATCGGATGTGGGCCAGGTGCCAGACCTTGGTGCCGTCGCCGACCTGGGCGCCGTCCTCGACGTCGGCGGTGGGGTGGACGAAGACCGAGGGGGTCGGTGAGGTGCTGTCAGTCATCCTTCAACTCGCATGGGTCGCAGGGCGCGCCGGGCGCCGTCGGTGACCCGCGCCGCCTCGGGCCGGAGACCGGGCACCGGGCGCGCGGATCGGGGCTGCCACGCTGCCCCGGGCACGGAGCGTGTCGTGGGGGCGCGGGACTCGGCGTAGCATATCGACCGCTCAGCCGAGCAGCGCCGCCACCGCCTCGGCGGCCGGGGTGTCCGCCGGCAACGCCTGCGCCGCCACCACCGCCGCGACCGGCAGCGGACCGTACACGTGTGGGAAGAGCTGCCCGCCGCGCGACGGCTCCCAGCGCAGCGTGTCGCCCAACCGCTCTTCGGCCACGCTGAGCAGGGTCAACCCGGTCGCACCGGCGAAGTGCCGCCGCGCTGTCTCCACCACCTGGTCCGCGCCGGAGAGGTGGATGAACCCGTCCTGCCGGTCCACGGCGGAGCCGGAGAAGGCGCCGGCGGCGAGGGCGTCGTCCCATTCCGTGTTCGACAGCAGTTTGTAGATCACCTCGGCAGCCTACGGGGGTCCGGTCGGCGTGCTGGCCCGGTTTTCGCCGGTACCGCCGCGCCCGTCGCCCCCCGCCGGGCATGCTCAGGTCAAGGGCCGCGGAGGGGATGGGCGATGCAGAGCTACGACGACGACTGGACCGACAGCCAGCGCGCGCTGTACGACGAGTGCTACCGGGCGGGCGGCGAGTGGGCCGAGGATCCGGACACTCCGTCCGACGACGTCCAGCACGTGATCAACCTGGCCGAGGCGGACGACGACGCCTTCCAGGATGCCGAGATCGACTATCCGCCCCTGGTCGACGCGGTGACCCAGGCCAGCGGCGTCAACGTCACCAGCGTGCCGGCCAGTCACGAGGACCCGGGCTTTCGCGGCTTCACCGACGGCGTCCGGGACGCCACCGCCGACGACGTCTTCGGCCTCTAGGGTCTGCGTCAAAGCCCTCCGCCTCGGCTCGACCGAGGACTCTGACACACACCCTGGCTGGCACATCGCGGTATCCGGCCTCCCGTTCCGCGCACGCTTCTGCCACCATTCGCAGAACGGCGCTGCGACGGACGGGGGCACGGGTGCGGATCCTGCTGGTGGAGGACGACCGCCGGGTCGCCGCTGCGCTCTCCTCCGCCCTGACGCGCCGCGGATACGAGGTCGAGCACGCGGGCACCGTCGCCGCCGCCCTCTCCGCCGCCCCGTGCGACCTGGTGCTGCTCGACCTGACCCTGCCCGACGGGGACGGCACCGACCTGTGCCGGGAGCTGCGCCGGCGCAGCAGCCAGCTCGGCATCATCGCGGTGACCGCGCGGGGCGAGGAACGCGATCGGGTGCTGGGTCTGCGCCTCGGCGCGGACGACTACGTCGTCAAGCCGTTCTCGATGGTGGAGTTGCAGGCACGGATCGAGGCGGTGCTGCGCCGGGCCGCGAACGCCGCGCCGCAGCGGCACCTCATCGAGGCCGGGTCGGTGCGTATCGACGTGCCCGCCCGGACGGTGACCGTGGACGGCCGCGACGTCACGTTGACCCGCAAGGAGTTCGACGTGCTGCTCTCGCTGGCCCGCCAGCCCGGGGTGGCGGTGCCGCGCGATCGCATCCTGCTCGACGCCTGGGGCACCACCTGGGCTGACCGGCACACGGTCGAGGTGCACGTGGGGTCGTTGCGCGGCAAGCTCGGTGACGCCCGTCTGGTGGAGACCGTGCGCGGTGTCGGCTACCGACTGCGCGTCGCGTGAGGGGCTGACGTGCGCCGCCGTCTGGTGATCAGCTATCTGCTGCTGATGGTGCTGGTCCTCATCGCGTTGGAGACACCGCTGGCCGCGACGATGGCCAGCCGCGAGACGGAGCGGGTCCGCGCCGACCGGCTCGCCGACGCCACCCGGTTCGCCTCGCTGGCCGGGCCGGCGTTACGCGACGGCGGGCCGGGCCCGATCGAGTCGGAGCTGACCAGTTACGACAACCTGTACGCGATCGGCGCCGCGATCGTCGACCGGGACCGCAGCACCCCGGTCTCGTCGCCGAGGTACCGGCCCGGCCCGGTGACCGCGACGGTCCTGGACATCGCGCTGTCCGGGCAGCAGACCAGCGCGCCCGAGTCGGTCTGGCCCTGGACGACCGACCCGGTGGCGGTGGCGGTGCCGATCAACGACGGCGGTGAGGTGCTCGGCGCGGTGGTGATCGTGACCCCGTCCGGCCCGATCCGCCGAGCTGTCACCTCGTGGTGGCTGCTGCTCGCCCTGGCTGGTCTGCTCGTCGTGCTGGCCTGCGTGCTCACCGCATTCGGGTTGGCCGGTTGGGTGCTGCGCCCGGTCACCGAGCTGGACGCGGTCACCCACGAGATCGCCGAGGGCGACCGGGGCGCCCGGGTGCAGCACCGCCTGGGCCCGCCGGAGCTACGCCGTCTCGCGGCCAGCTTCAACCACATGGCCGACGTGGTCTCCGACGTGATGGACCGGCAGCGTGCCTTCGTCGCACACGCCAGCCACCAGCTGCGCAACCCGCTCACCGCGCTGAGGCTGCGCGTGGAGGAGTTGGGCCCCAGCCTCACCGACCCGGACGGCCGGTCCGAGCACCAGTTGGCACTGGAGGAGACCGACCGGCTGGCGTTGGTGCTCGACGCGCTGCTCACCCTCGCCCGGGCCGAACGGGAGGAGAACGAGCGGGTCACCGTGGACGCCGCCGCGGTGGCCGCGTCCCGCGTTACCGCGTGGGCGCCGCTGGCCCGGCACCGTTCGGTCGCGTTGCGGTTGGCCACCACCGACGCCCCGGCGTACGCCCGGACCGTGCCGACCGCCGTCGACCAGGCGCTGGACGCGCTGATCGACAACGCGGTGAAGTTCAGCGGGGCCGGTGGGGCGGTGACGGTGACGGTGGCCCGCCGCGACGACGGGGTGGCCCTGGAGGTGCGCGACTCCGGCCCGGGCATGACCGAGAGTCAGCTCGGCCAGGCGACCGAGCGGTTCTGGCGGGCCCCGGACGTGCAGAACGTGGACGGCGCGGGGCTGGGCCTGACCATCGCCGCGGTGTTGGTGGACGCGTCCGACGGGCGGCTCACCATGCGCCTGGGGGAGTCGCGCGGGTTGGTCGCCGCCCTGTGGTTCCCGGCGCCGGAATCCGACCCGTCGGTGGAGCCTGCGGACGAGGAGGTGCCCGCCGACCTGCGGCCCGCCCCGGCGCGGTGACGCCTGCCGTCAGGGTTTGGCCGCGCGGTACCAGGCGGCGGCCCCGGGGTGCAGCGGCAGCGGCGCGGTGACGATCGCCGAGCGGGGGCTCATCCGGCCCGCCGCCGGGTGCGCGGCGGCCAGTTCGGCCCGGCGCTCCATCAACAGCCTGGTCACCTCCCGAACCAACCGCTCCGGCAGGTTGGCCCGCACGATCAGGTAGTTCGGGTTGGCCACCGTGGTCACCGCGTCCACCCCGTACACCGAGCGGGGGATGTCCCGGGAGACGTAGACCTGCCCGTAGCGGGAGCGCAGCGGCTCGGTCCATTCGCTGAGGTCGACGATCCGGGTGGCGCTGCGCCAGGCCAGCTCCTCGATGCCCCGCACCGGCAACCCGCCGGAGAAGAAGAACGCGTCGATCAGCCCGGACCGCAGTGCCGCCACCGATTCGTCCAGCCCGAGCCGTTCCCTGCGCACCTCGTCACCGCCCAGGCGGGCGACCTCCAGCAGCCGGGTCGCGGTGATCTCGGTGCCCGAGCCGGACGCGCCGACGGAGACTCGGCGGCCCTGCAGGTCGGCGACCGTGCGGACCGGGCCGCCGCCGGTGGTGACCAGGTGCAGTTGGTCGTCGTACACCCGGGCGATGGCCTCGACCGCGGGGCTTTCCGCCGTGCTGGTGGGCAGCACGTCGGCCTGGGTGAAACCCAGCTCGGCCGCGCCGGACCCGACCAGTTGGACGTTCTCCGCCGAGGCGGCGGTGATCACCACGCTGGCCCGCACGTTGGGCAGTTCCCGGTTGAGGATGGCCGCCAGGGACTGCCCGAACGCGTAGTAGACGGCGGTGGGGCTGCCGGTGGCGATCCGGATCGTCGTCGGCGCGGCTGGCGCGTCCCGGCAGCCGGCGGCGGCCAGGGTCGCGGTCAGCAGCACCGTCAACAGGGCAGCGGGCCCCGCGCGGCGGCGGCCGGGCCGGCGGGACGAGGTACGACTCACGCGGTGCACTGTGCGCCGTCGCCCGGGCGCGCGCAAGCCCCCTGCCGTGCCGCGCCGGGTGGGTGTGGCCGGAACCTCGATCAGCAGGCCGGGCTGCGTGTCGGCGTCACGACCCCGCTCCGCGTCGCCACCGCCCCGCGCGCCGGTTCCAACGCCGCGCTGCTCAGGATCCGCGCCCGGTCCGGGCCGTCGGCGACGCTGACCAGGAAGCAACCGGTGCCGGGGCGCAGCCGGGCCGGCACGTCGAGCACGGCAGCGCTGCGGATCAGCACCGCGGCCAGCTCCCGGTCGGTGAGCCGCACGCCGAGGATGTGCCGCCGGACGTGCCGCCCGGCGGCCAGCAGCGCCGAGCGCCAGGCCGCCGCCGCGAGCCGGCTCACCAACCGCCGGCGCGCCGGCGAGGCACCGGGCAGCGGCCCGCCGAGCAGCTCACGCCGCCCCTGCCACCAGCCTGCGTCCAACACCCGGCTGTACGCCTCCCGGTGCTCCTGCGGCACCCAGAGCCGGTGCAGCTCGTAGCGGCGGCGCAGGCCGCCCACGACGACCTCGTGGGTCACCGGGATGTCCAGCCGGGCGAGCAGTTGCCGGGTGCGTTGTGCGGCGTCCTCCCGGTTGAACTCCACCCCGGGCGCGTGCGCCAGGCGTGCCGGGCCCGGCCGGGCGGCGGTCGGCGGCGGTGTGCAGCGCAGCAGGCAGGCAGCCTCGAACGCGTCGCCCAGGGTCAGCCAGTCCAACGGAGAGGACGGCGCCGGGGACCGGGGTCGGTCGAGCAGGGCGGGTTCGAGGGTCAACGAAGGCTCCCTTGCCGGAGTCTGGGTTCCCCTACCGTGGTCCCTGCGTCGCCGTTACGGAACTCCTCCGGCCCAGCCTTGAGCAAATCTTGCGGCTGCCGGAACTGCTACAGGTCGGTGACCACCAGGTCGACCTGCCGTACTCGGCCGGGCTCGGTGGGCTGCTCCACGACGGTGTGCTTCAGCTCGCCCAGCGTGCCGACCAGCTCGTCGGCGGTGCGCGGTCGGGCGCCGGCGACGAGCAGGTCGCGGACCAGCCGCCCCTTGGTCGCCTTGTTGAAGTGGCTCACCACCGACCGGACCGGTACGCCGTCCACCTCCCGCTCGTGCAGCACCCGGACGGTGACGGTCCGCTCGGCCAGCGCCCCGCGCGGCGTCCAGGTGGCCGCGTACGCGCCGGAGCGCAGGTCCAGCACCGGGCCCTTACCGGCGGCGGCGTCCAGCACCGGCGTCAGCTCCCGACGCCAGTACGCGGACAACGCCCCGACGCCCGGCAGGCGAGCGCCGATGGGGCAGCGGTACGGGGGGATCCGGTCGGCCAGCCGGACCGCGCCCCACAGCCCGGAACTGATCATGATCGACCGGCGGGCCGCCCGCTGCGCCGCAACCGGCAGCGAGGCCAGGTCCAACGCCTCGTAGAGCACCCCGGTGTAGAGCCGCTCGGCGGGCGCGGTGGCAGCCTCCCGCAGCCGGGCGTTGCGCCGCAGCTCGCCCCGCTGGCCGTCGCTGAGCCCGAGCGCCGCCCGCGCGGCCTCCTCGTCCGGCCCGGCGCAGAGCGCCACCAGGGCGTCCAGCACCCGCTCACGGGCAGCGTTCAGCTCGGGCAGCGAGACCCGGTCCGGGGCCCAGCGCCGCCCGGTGCCGGCGTCGGCCTTCCCCTCCGAGGGCGGCAGCAGGATGAGCATGGTTCTCCTCGACGGGCGCAACGGCGGCGCCCCACGCGCCGGCCCGGCCAGCGTACGACCCGTCGCTACCGCCAGGGTCGTACCGGGGTGTCGGGGTGGTACACGCGATAGCCGCCGACCTCGCGCACGAGTGCGGTGTCGGCACGGTCGGCGAGCAGCCGACGCAGCCGCCGATCCATCGGCGAGTCGACCTCCACCACGTACCCCGGTCGTTCGGCCCGCCCGACCTGCCGCCAGTACGGCCGGTAGCGGTTCTGCCCGGGGGACAGGTCGCCGTCGAGCACCCCGCAGACCACCGTCTCATCCGTGTTGAAGATCAACCGGTTACAGGTCCAGTAGTCCCCGTACACCTCGTGGGGTCCGTCAGCGCGCAGCGCGGCGGCCAACTCCCGGGCCCCGCGCTCCTCGGTCCGCGACGCGCCGGTGTCGGTGGCCGCGAAGAGCACGGTGATCACCACCGTGGTCGCGGTCAGCGCGGCCAGCACGGCTGTGGACAGCGCGCCGGTGAGCCGGCCGAGCGCCCCGACCGTGCCCCGCCAGCAGGCCACCGCCGCCACCCACAGCGGCCAGAGCACCGCCGGCAGCGACAGTTGCAGCACCGACAGGTACCGGGCGTTGTCCAGCGGGCTGGTCGCGGCGAGCGGGCTGCGCACGTACGACAGCAGGGTCAACGCGGCACCGGCGACCAGCGCGAGCTGCACGACCGGCCCGACCCGCTCCCCGCGCGGCGCCGCAGCCGCGCGACGGTACGCGAGCACCGCGAGCACCGCGCCGACCACCAGCAGCACCGGATACAACACGCCGAACCACTGTTGCCACCGGCCGCAGCCGCCCACCGGGCAGAGCCCGTGCGCCAGCGGCACCCCCTCCAGCAGACCGCCTCGGATCCGGTCCGACCACGGCGGCGTCGGCCCGGCCTTGGTGCTGACCTCGCGGAACACCGACAGCGAGTCCTCACCGGGCCCGGCCCGCAGGTTGTCGAGAATCATCGGCGCCACCCCGACGACGGCCCCCACCACCAGCAGCAGGCCGGACCAGCCGAGCAGTTCCCGCCGCACCGCCCACACCAGGGCGAGTCCGGCCACCGCCAGGTACGGCAGGATCAGCCAGTCCGACCAGGCGGCCAACCCGACGAGCAGGCCGAACACCGCGACCGCGAGCCGTCGGCGGCGAACTGTGCCGGCGGCCAACCCCACGGTGAGCAGCAGCATCAGCAGCACCGCCGGCTTCACCTCGGGCCGGCCACCGACCACCGTGATCTGGTCGCGCACCACCCGCTCTCCGCCGAGCGCGAGCAGGCCCACGACGAAGGTGGCGAACCAGGGTGTGCAGAGCCGACGGGTCAGCCGGTGGATCAGGTAGAGGAACAGCGCGTACAGCGCGAGCATCGGCAGCCGCAGCACCGGCCAGCTCGGCCCGGCCACCGCCAGCAGGGGAGCGGCCAGGTACGACTCCAGCATCCCCATGTAGTGCTGGCCGTAGAGGAAGACCGGGCGTTCCCGGCCCTGCCCGATGTGCAGCGCGGCGAGACCGAAGGTTGCCTCGTCGCTGTTCGACACCGGCACCGTGAACAGGGTCAGGACCAGCCGGTAGACGACACCGGCCAGCTCGAACAGCAGCGCGACGAGCGCCGGCCGGTCGAGTCGCGGACGCCATCGCCCACGGTGCTGCTCCAGATCTGACACGACCACGCCCCCGTCGCCGTCCGGACGGAGTGTTTCACGTTCGGCGGGGTCGCCGGGGTGGATCGGCGCAGCCGGCACGGCTCACGTGGCCGTGGCTGACGACGTGTGGCAGGGTTGGCGGGTGCCACCCACTCCCGCCGGCCAGTTGGCCGTTCCGAACCTGCACCGAGCTGCGCGGATCGAGGACGCCGTCCACGAGCTCGTCCAGCGTCGGCTGCGGCGCACAGGGTGGCGGGTCAACATCGTCGCGTACACCGGCTATGGCGCGCCGGGCTGGGTGCGGGTGATGTGCCGGGTCCTGCTGGGCCGTCCGGACACCCGCCAGCGGGGTCGGCTGGACAAGGTCCGCGGCTGGCGCAGCTTCACCACGCTGCCCAACAAGCACGTCACAGTGACCATCGAGGCCGGCGGGGTGCGGCACGAGACGCAGGCCGACCGCAGCGGCTTCGTCGACACCCTGGTCGAGGCCGACCTGCCACCCGGCTGGGGCACCGTCCGGCTCAGCGTGCCGGACGCCGAGCCGGTCGACGCGCCGGTGCGCATCCTCGACCCGGAGGTCAAGTTCGGCATCATCTCCGACATCGACGACACGGTGATGGTGACCGCGCTGCCCCGACCGCTGCTCGCCGCGTGGAACACGTTCGTGCTCGACGAGCACGCCCGCAACGCCGTGCCCGGCATGGCCGTGCTCTACGAGCGGCTCGTCACCGGACACCCCGGCGCCCCGGTCTTCTACCTCTCCACGGGCGCGTGGAACGTGGCACCGACGCTGACCCGGTTCCTGTCCCGGCACCTCTACCCGGCCGGGCCGCTGCTGTTGACCGACTGGGGGCCGACCGCCGACCGGTGGTTCCGCAGCGGGCGGGAGCACAAGCGGGTCACCCTGGCCCGGATGGCCAAGGAGTTTCCCGACGTGAAGTGGCTGCTGGTCGGCGACGACGGGCAGCACGACCAGGAGATCTACCGCGAGTTCGCCGCCGCCCACCCGGAGAACGTCGCCGCGGTGGCGATCCGTCGGCTCTCGCCGACGCAGTCGGTGCTGGCCGGTAGCCTGCCCGCCCCGGCCGGCTCGTCGTCGGCGGGACCGGTGGGGCAGAAGTGGCTCTCCGCACCCGACGGCGCGGGGCTGTGGAAGCTGTTGCGCGACGCCGGGCTGGTCTGACCGTCCGACGTCGCCGTCGTGAAGGTTACTTGCACAACAGTCGGGCAACGTTGAAAATCCTTTCATGCCCAGAGACTGCTATCGATATTTTTCAGGCCTGGCACTGGTAGCGGCGCTGATGCTCGGCGCAGCAGCGGCCCCCGCCACCCCGCCGGACACCCCGCCGGACACCGTGCCGGTGGCCGCCCAGGCGGCCTGCGCGACCGATCCGGCCACCCCGAAGCGGCAGTTCCGGGGCATGTGGATGGCCAGCGTGGCCAACATCGACTGGCCCAGCCGCACCGGGCTCACCCCCGCCGCTCAGCAGTCGGAGTACCGGGGTTGGCTCGACCTGGCCAGGCAGCGTCGGATGAACGCCGTCGTCGTGCAGATCCGCCCCGCCGCCGACGCGTTCTGGCCGTCGACGTACGAGCCGTGGTCGCAGTGGCTCACCGGAACCCAGGGCGGCAACCCCGGCTACGACCCGCTGGCCTTCATGGTGGCCGAGGCGCACGCCCGCAACCTGGAGTTCCACGCCTGGTTCAACCCGTACCGGGTCGCGACCCACACCGACCTCACCAAACTGGCCGCCAACCACCCGGCCCGCAGGAACCCGGGCTGGGCCGTCGCCTACAACGGCCAGCTCTACTACAACCCCGGCATCCCCGCCGTCCGGGCCTTCGTGCAGACCGCCATGATGGACGCCGTCAGCCGCTACGACATCGACGCGGTGCACTGGGACGACTACTTCTACCCGTACCCGGGCAGCGGTGGGGGCTTCCCCGACCAGGCCACGTACGCCCAGTACGGTGCCGGCTTCAGCACCATCGCCGACTGGCGGCGCAACAACGTCAACCTGCTGGTGCAGGAGATGAGTGCCAAGATCCGGGCGGCGAAGCCGTGGGTGAAGCTCGGCGTGAGCCCGTTCGGCATCTGGCGCAACGCCGGCACCGACCCGCTCGGCTCGCGCACCACCGGCCTCCAGTCGTACGACGCCATCTACGCCGACACCCGACGCTGGGTGAAGCAGGGCTGGATCGACTACATCGCCCCGCAGATCTACTGGCAGATCGGCCACCCCGCGGCCGACTACGCGGAACTGGTCCGCTGGTGGTCGGAGACCGTCACCGGCACCAACGTGCAGTTGCTCGTCGGGCAGGCCACCTACCGCGCCGGGGCGTCCGGGCAGGACGCCGCCTGGCAGGACCCGGCCGAACTGACCGACCACCTCACCCTCAACCGCACCTACCCCCGGATCCTCGGTGACATCCACTTCAGCGCCAAGGACGTACGCGCCGACCG
Organism: Micromonospora zamorensis; assembly: GCF_900090275.1. Taxonomy (NCBI): domain Bacteria; kingdom Bacillati; phylum Actinomycetota; class Actinomycetes; order Micromonosporales; family Micromonosporaceae; genus Micromonospora; species Micromonospora zamorensis. Next base: position 1,452,699 of record NZ_LT607755.1, read on the forward strand.
CATCGGCGCCGTCTCCCGGGTGGCGACCGACCACTACCGCAGGCCCGCCCTGGCACCCGCCGGCGTGGGTGGCTCAGCGCCCGCCGCGCCGAACCTCACCTCGGCGGTACGCGGCACCGGCGGCGTGACAATGAACTGGCAGCGTGGCGGCACCGGAAGCACCGCCGAGTACGCCGTGTACCGACTGCCCGGTGACGGCGCGGTCGACCCCTGCGACCTGACCGACGCCCGCAACCTGCTCGGCACGGTGCGCGCGTCTGGCAGCACCGGGACGTTCACCGACGCCACCGCCGCGGCGGGCTCGACCTACCGGTACCTGGTGACCGCACTGGACCGGCTGCACCACGAGAGCCCGGCCAGCAACGCGCGGGTCGTCACCGGTAGCGGCGGCACGTTCAGCGTGATCGTGGACAACACCACCACTGGTGGCTTCACCGCCGCCGCCACCTGGGGCACGTCGTCGTACCTCACCACGCGGTACGGCACGAACTACCGATTCGCCGAGCCGCAGGCGGTCAGCGACCCGGCCTGGTTCAGCGCGACGCTGCCCGCTGCCGGCTCGTACCGGGTCGAGGTCTGGTACCCGGCGGACCCCGGCTACAACAGCGCCACGCCGCACCTGGTGGCCACCGCGAACGGAACCGTGACGGCATCCGTCGACCAGCGCACCGGCGGCGGGCAGTGGCGGGTGCTGGGCACCTACGACTTCGCCGCGGGGACACGCCAGGTCGTCGGGGTCAGCCGCTGGACCAGCACCCAGGGGTACGTCGTAGCCGACGCTGTCCGGATCACCCGGCTCTGAGCCGACAGAGCGCTTTCTCATACGGCCAAGAGCCGTGCCGGTCTGTTCGGCCGTAGGCACCCCAACGGGTGTCTACGGCCGAACGTCTGCCGCTGCGGAGGCGTCTACGAATTCGCGGGTCGCGACCGTCGACCGGGCTGGTGTTCCGGCACCGGAATGCCCGGCAGGGTCATGCCCTCCGCTTCCTTTGCTCTGCTTCCGTGACCGCAACACCAGTACCCCGTAGTCACTTCACGCGTTGCGAGCAGCGAAGACGGGCGACGGGAGGCACCGCGCTTGGAGCGCGTTGCGCCGAGGGCGGCAGAGCAAAAGAGGATGCCGGGCGCGACAACGACATCGTCCGGGAGATGTTCGAGCGCACCGGCGCGAGCGTCATGGGCAAGCGCATTTTCGCGTTCGGCGAGCACTCCGGGCCACAGGCGCCGCCCTTCCACACCCCCGTGTTCGTCCTCACCCACCAGCAGCGCGACCCCTGGGAGCGGTCGGGCGGGACGACGTTCTCTTCGTCGACGACGTCATCCACAGCGCGCTGGGTCAGGCCCGCGAGGCCGCCGGCGGCCGGGACGTCGCATCGCCGGCGGCAGTGAGACGATCCTGCCGATCCGTTCGGAGTCGACGCCGCGGGCGACGCACCTGACCTACGCCGTGCGCCCTCGGGGATGATGAGACGCTCAGACCCCTTGCCCTGAGAAAGGACGGCGAGCGTCGTGCTCCCGCTCCCCGTGGACCTGCAGTGGAATGTGGACGGCCCGACCAGCGACCTCGGTCGGGTCGTGTACGAGTGGCTGGACGGTGCATCGGCGCAGCTGCTGCCAGCGGCCCGCAAGGCGATGTCGCCCCTGTCGGCCCGGGTCTCCAGGTCCCTCGGGGCACCCGGCTCCACCTTCGGGGTGCTCGCCGTCACCCGCGGTGGGGTCGACGTTCCGCCGAAGACCAGGGAGCGCACCTGTTCGGACACCGGGTTCGCCTGGTTGAAGAAGGAACTCGTGTGCCTCCCGGACATGGTCACTCTGCAGATCGGGACGTTCGACGAGCGGGGGCACCGGGCGCGGCGGCATCTCGTGCTGAGCGCCCGCACCCATCCGGCGTCCCCCGGATGGGTGCGGCTTGCGCTGCTGGGCAGCGACGAGAGCCTGGACGGCTCCGACAGCAGCCTCGACGTCCAGCGAGCGTGGCTGGACGTGCTGCACGGACACGCCAGCACGTGGGACCCTGGCTTCGGCCACATCTCGTACAGCTACGGGCTCGGCGCCACGGGCCTGGAGGACTGCCTGCCGCCGGGCGACTATCCTCCGCAGCAGCGCGATCCCGAGCACACGGTCAACGACTGCCGCCGCTACCTGCGGGGATACTCGTGGCTGACGATCGTGCCTAAGGAGTTGGTGGCCAGGCTCGGCGGTATCGACGAGCTCCGGGCGACCAGCGCCTTCGCCCGGGTCGAGCAGTTGGCCAGTGGGGCGCTGTGGCTGAAGGCGACGGAGCGGTTCGAGGACTACCGGGGCGAGGCGGTGCACGGCGTCTTCGACGCCCTTGCTCCGGTGCTGCGTCCCGGCCTTCCTGTCCCCACCCCTCGTCGCGACGATCAGCCTCCGCACCTGCTGGTCTTCGAGGACGCGGCCAGCCGCTAGCCGCGGACCAGCCTTATCTGCCCTCCTGCGGCCAGGCACCCACCGCCGGGCCGCAGTTGTGAGATCACCTTCGTTGACCCCGCACGCTCGTCTTGGGAGAAAGGCGATGTCAGACTCGACGCAGGACCAGGCAGCCTGGCGCATGTTCCGACGATTGTGGGGCAACACCGCCGTCTTCCGCACGCTGTCGACCGGGGCCTCCGCCCTGGGCGCGGTCCTGGGAGGCATCCTGGCCCGCGCACTCGGGTTGTCCTGGCCGGCCCTTCTTCCTAGTCGGCACCATCGTCGTCGCTCTCGGGCCGATCCTTTTCCACTGGCTCAGCAACGACCGTATCGAGGCAACGCTCCCCACCAGACAGCCGACCGAGGAGAAGGTCTGATGTTCGAGGCGCACAACCACGCACGTTGCCACCCCCGAATATCTTTTGCTGCACAGCCGCCTCATGTCCCGCACGAAGGCCGACCCGGGTGGGCGGCTCGGCCAAGCGGGCCAGGTCGCGCGGCGGTGAGGAGACGTCACATGGTCGACGCGGCGAGCACCGACGGTGGGCGAACCGAGATGACTCTCCACTTTCCCGAGGCGGCCTTCCTCTGAGCGGCACCGGTTCGGATGAGATGGCGGAGATCCAGCGCAAGCAGATCGCTGCGTACGAGCAGCGCGGACCGTTCTGGGGCCGACTGACGCAGTTCGGGGCGGCTGTCGCCGCCGTCGCTGCCATCGTCGTCACCACGCTGGTGTGCGACACGGTGGCGAGCTTCTACCCGGGCACCGGGGTGGTGAAGTCCAGCCCTGCCGAGCGGCCGGCCGAGGCCACCGTGCGGGACTGCCGGCGGGTCGGCCCGGTGAGCGGTGACGGCTTCGGCTACTGGTGGCACTGCGAGGTGACGATCCGGACCCACGACGGCCGCGAGGTCGACACCGTGGTGAAGCACTCGATCGTCACCCCGGACGACCGGGGGAAGCCCGTCGAGTTCCGGGAGGCGTGCTACGAGAAGGACAATGCCGACTGCCGGTACGGGCGTCCCGCGTGGCGCGTCTGGGCCCTTGCCCTGGAGATGCTGCGCATGGTGAGGAACGCCATGCTCCTGCTCCTGCTCTGCGGGGTCTGGTACGCGCTGCAGCGGACTGTGCTGGGTGTGCCGCGGTACTACGCCCGGCTGCGTCGCCGGGAGGCGAAGAAGCCCGTGAGCCGCGCGGAGGAACGCCTGCGGGGGCTGATGGAGGGGGTGAACCGGCCCGCGGCTGAATCCCCGGCTCAGCTCATGCGTAACCAGAGCGCGCCCAGCGGCGGCACCCGCAGCGCCGCCGACGCCGCCATTCCGTGCCACGGCACGTCCTGCGCGTGCACCTCGCCCAGGTTGCCCACCCCCGACCCGCCGTAGTGGTGCGCGTCGGTGTTGAGCACCTCGGTCCACGTTCCGCCGGCACCGGCCTGGTTTGAGCATCGGTCGGCCGCAGCTGAGAGTTGCCGTGCTGCGCTACGGTCCCATCCGACCCACCCGAACGGGAGGGTGGAGCGGGGGCGGATGTGATGTTGAAATACGTGCAGCCGCAGTTGGCGCCTGACGAACGGATCCTGTTCACCCAACGGGGATATTTTCCCTTTGGTGGAACGGTGTTCAGCGCCTACGGGGCCCTCCTCATCCTCACCACCAGGCGCCTGCTCTTCGCGCCTGCTCGGATCTGGAAGATCCACAACCCTGGAGAGGTCTGGGTTCGCGCCAAGTCGATGAGCCTTCCGGACGTGACGGCCGCAGAACCCGCGTCCGGCGCGCGGTTGACGATCAGTTCCAGGTACGGCGAAACCGTCTCCTTCGGCGCCATCCTCCCCACGGGCCTGGGTTTCGTCTGGCAGTTGCGCGACGCCGTTCCCTATCGGGACGAGACAGTTCGGCGGATCAGGGAGGCCATTCGGATCACCGGGGCTGGTTCGGATGCGGCCGACGTCGGTGACGGCGGCGCGTGGCGCTGAAGCTGGCACTGGTCCTGACGGTCCGGCGGGGTCGATGGCCAGCACGCGGAAGGTCGGAATGAGAACAGCGTGGCGGTCGTGGTTCTGGAACATCGTTCTGATGGTCGTCATGACGGTGATGGCGGCCGTCCTCACCGGCGTCGCGCTCTCTCAGAAGAACGCGGTTTCGGCTGTCGGCTTCGGGATTGCTGCTCTTCTCTGTTGGACCGGATTTTTCCGCGCACCGACTCTCGGCGTCTACGCCAAGCCCCGCGGTGTCGTGGTACGGGAGTTCACCCGCACCACAACCATCGCTTGGGATGAGATCCTCGGAGTCGAGCTGGCGCAGGGCGGAGGCCCACCAGTCGTGACGGGGCCGACGGCTCCAGTGATCCGACGACGGGGCAAGGGTGGCAGGGCGATCACCGTCGAGCTGAACGCCCTCGGCGGGTACGGGCTGTTCCGGCACGACGCCTCGCCCGGGCAGCGGGCCGTCGCCGACCTCAACGAGCACCTGAAGCACTGGCGGAGCTAACCTGGGTCAGCCCTGGCGGAGCCGGTTCCGTGGCGGCCAGCCAGCGGGCGCAGGATCATGAGCGGAGGTCGCCCAGCGTTGATGCCGATGAGGAGCTGGGGCGCGTGGTTCGGCGGTCTGATGCTGTGGGCCGTGTTCGGCTTCATGATGGTGATGTTCAGCAGGAATCCGGCGAACGGTTGGGGTGAGTTGGTGCTGGTCGCCGCGTTCTTCGTCGGCCTCTGTCACCTCGTCACGCTCGCCGCCATGTTCTCCTACGTGAAGGTGACTCCGGCCGCCCTTCTGGTGGTCAACCCGGGACTGTCGACCGCGATACCGTGGGGTCGCGTCCAGGAGGTGGTCGCGGAGCATGGTCTCGTTGTCAGGGTCAGGGGCGCCGAGGACGTCCACTGCTACGCGTTCCAGCCCTCCGTCGTCGGCCGCCTGATGGGGTATCCGGGAGCCCATCGAGCGGTCAAGAAGATCGACAGTTATGGGAAGCGCCTTGCTCTCGCAGCCGACAAGGACGACCCGGAAAGCGCAGTTACCTGGCGGCGCCACCTGCTGTGGTTGGTAGGTGGCTGGTCGGTCTTCGCATTGCTCGTACCCTCGTTGGTCCGTGTCCTTTGAGGAGCAGGCAGATGCCCTACGAGCAGGTGACCGCGACCAGGCGTCGCACGTCCTACCCTGCCGTGGAGTCCCAACGCCCGCCGGGAGTGACCTGCGGCCCGGCGTCGCCGGGCAGCGAGCCCACGGTGGCCACCGTGGGCGGTCCCTCCTCCGCAGAGCAGCGCCAGCTCACGGCATCTTTGTCCCTGACTGCGGCCGACTCTCCTGCCGAACGGGAGACGCTCGCGACGGTGTGGTGCACGGGACATTCCGGCCAAGCTTTCCAGAGCACACCCATGACGGTGTCCTGAGCGGCTTCGGCGACAACGGCGATGATCCTGGCGGCAGTGTCCCCGGGCTGAACTTGGACCGGGTCACCGTGAAACCGGCCATCATCCAGAGCTACGAAAACTTGGCCTCTGCTGGTGACCAGGCGTAGTCCTCCGGCCTCGCCGACCACCACCTCCACGTCTCTCTCCACGATGGAGAGTGCTTGGTCGAGCAGCTGGTGTTCGGCCGGTGTCGGCGGCGGCATGGTCAGCCCTGGCGGAGCCAGACGGCACCGAGCGGCGGGACCTGGAGGGCCGCGGAGGCGACCATCCCGTGCCACGGCACGTCCTCGGCACGTACCTCGCCCAGGTTGCCCACCCCCGACCCGCCGTAGTGGTGCGCGTCGGTGTTGAGCACCTCCTGCCACGTCCCGCCGGCCGGCAACCCGATCCGGTAGTCGTGCAGCGGCTGGGCGGAGAAGTTCGCCACGCAGACCAGGGTCGAGCCGTCCGGGGCGATCCGGACGAACGACACGGCGTTGTTGGCGACGTCGTCGCCGGCGATCCACCGGAACCCGGCCGGCTCGGTGTCCTGTGCCCAGAGCGCCGGGGTGTCCCGGTAGACGCGGTTGAGGTCAGCGACGAGGCGCTGCACCCCGGCGCGGGCCGGGTCGTGCAGCAGGTACCAGTCGAGGCCGCGTTCCTCGCTCCACTCCCGGTCGTCGGCCAGCTCCGAGCCCATGAAGAGCAGTTGCTTGCCCGGGTGCGCCCACATGTACGCCAACAGCGCCCGCACGTTCGCCAGCCGCTGCCAGGTGTCGCCGGGCATCTTGCCGGCCAGCGAGCCCTTGCCGTGCACCACCTCGTCGTGGCTGATCGGCAGCACGTAGTTCTCGCTCCAGGCGTACGCCAGGGAGAAGGTGAGCTGGTGGTGGTGGTGCTGGCGGTAGATCGGGTCCTTCGAGGTGTAGAGCAGGGTGTCGTGCATCCAGCCCATGTTCCACTTGAACCCGAAGCCCAGCCCGCCCTCGGCCGTGGAACTGGTGACACCCGGCCAGGCGGTGGACTCCTCGGCGATCATGACGACCCCGGCGTGGTGCTTGTAGACGGTCGCGTTCACCTCCTGCATGAGCGCGATGGCCTCCAGGTTCTCCCGGCCGCCGTACTGGTTGGGGGCCCACTCGCCGTGGTTGCGGGAGTAGTCCAGGTAGAGCATCGAGGCGACGGCGTCCACCCGCAGCCCGTCGACGTGGAACTGGTCGCACCAGTAGAGCGCGTTGGCGACGAGGAAGTTGCGCACCTCGTTGCGGCCGAAGTCGAAGACGTACGTACCCCAGTCGGGATGTTCGCCACGGCGCGGATCGGGGTGCTCGTAGAGCGGGGTGCCGTCGAAGCGGCCGAGAGCCCACTCGTCCTTGGGGAAGTGCGCGGGCACCCAGTCCAGGATCACGCCGATGCCCGCGGCGTGCAGCCGGTCGACCAGGTGCCGGAACTCGTCCGGGTCACCGAAGCGGGACGTCGGCGCGTAGTAGCCGGTGACCTGGTAACCCCAGGAACCGCCGAACGGGTGCTCCATCACCGGCAGGAACTCCACGTGCGTGAAGCCCAACTCGGTGACGTACGCGGTGAGCTGGTCGGCCAGCTCGCGGTAGCTCAGCCCGGGTCGCCACGAACCGAGGTGCACCTCGTAGACGCTCATCGGCTCCTGGTGCGGCTGCCGCTCGGCCCGTCGGGCCAGCCAGTCCGCGTCGTTCCACCGGTACGTCGAGTGGTGCACCACCGAGGCGGTGGCCGGGGGCACCTCCGCGTACGCGGCCAGGGGGTCGGCCTTGTCCCGCCACTGCCCGTCGGCGCCCAGCACCCGGTACTTGTAGCGGGCTCCGACCCGGGCGTTGGGGACGAACAGCTCCCACACGCCGCTGGAGCCGAGCGAGCGCATCGGCCAGCCGTCGTCGGGCCCCCAGCCGGTGAAGTCGCCGACCACCCGGACCCCGCCGGCGTTGGGCGCCCACACGCTGAACGCCACGCCCTCGTCGAAGACCCGTGCGCCCAGGGCGTCCCACAGTCGCTCGTGCCGGCCCTCGCCGATCAGGTGCAGGTCCAGCTCGCCGAGCGTCGGCGGATAGCGGTACGGGTCGTCGTGCGCGGTGCCGTCGACCTCCACCCGGTAGTCGAGCACTGTGCCCTCGACCTGGGTCTCGAAGACGCCCACGTCGTGCACCCGCTTCATCGGGTGTCGCTCGTCGCCGACGAGCAGCACCACGTCGCCGGCGCCCCGGCGCATCGTGCGGATCGTCGTCGAGGAGTCGGCGGGGTGCGCGCCGAGCAGCGCGTGCGGGTCGTGCGTCGCGCCGGAGATCAGCTGGTCCATCGGGCGTCCTTCGGGGCGGCGTCGGTCGGTGCGGAGGCGGGCGGGCGGGTCGCCGATCGGCGCGGCGGGGTCGGTACCGGGCCCGACCGGCGGGGCGGAGTCGGAACGGGAGGTGTCGGCGCAGGAGGTGTCGGTGCAGGAGGAGTCGGCGCGGGAGCTGTCGGCGCGGTGCCGCCGGACAGGTCGTCCGGCACCTCGGCGACGGTGAGGTCCGCCGGCTCGGCGCCCGCCGGCTGCGGCTCGGTCGGCGGGGCCGGCCGACGCACGGTCAGCACGTGCGCCGGTTGCAGGTACGGGTCGAGTCGCACCGCGTTGCGTTGACCCCAGTCGTAGCTGGTGCCGGTCAGCTCGTCGTGCACGGTGAACCGCTCGTGCCAGTCGAAGCCCAGCGCCGGCATGTCGAGGGTGGTGTTGCCCCACTGCACCTCGCGCGAGTCGAACGAGCAGATCACGATGACGGTGTTGCCGGTCTCCGGGTCGTGCTTCGACCAGCAGAGCAACGCCGGGTTGTCGATCTCGTGGAAGCGCAGGTTGCGGAGCTGGTGCAGGGCCGGGTTGTCACGGCGTACCCGGTTGAGGGTGGTGAGGAACGGTGCCAGCGAACGGCCCTGCGCCTCGGCGCCGGCCCAGTCCCGGGGGCGCAGTTCGTACTTCTCGTTGTCCAGGTATTCCTCGGCGCCCGGCCGGGCCACGTGCTCGAACAGCTCGAAACCGGCGTACATGCCCCAGGACGGGGAGAGCAGCGCGGCCAGCACCGCCCGGATCTTGAACATCGGCGGGCCGCCGTGCTGCAACGACTCGTGCAGGATATCCGGTGTGTTCGGCCAGAAGTTCGGCCGCATGTGGTCGGCCGACTCGACCAGCTCCTCGCAGTACTCCCGCATCTCGGCGGCCGTCGTGCGCCAGGTGAAATAGGTGTACGACTGCGTGAAGCCGATCTTGCCGAGGCCGTGCATGATGGCCGGCCGGGTGAACGCCTCGGCCAGGAACAGCACGTCGGGGTCGACAGTCTTCACCTCGGCGATCAACCAGTGCCAGAAGTCGAACGGCTTGGTGTGCGGGTTGTCCACCCGGAAGATCCGGATGCCCTCGCCGACCCAGTGCAGCACGACCCGCAGCACCTCGGCCCGGATGCCCTCCGGGTCGTTGTCGAAGTTGACCGGGTAGATGTCCTGGTATTTCTTCGGCGGGTTCTCCGCGTACGCGATGCTGCCGTCGGCCCGGGTGGTGAACCACTCCGGGTGCTCGGTGACCCACGGGTGGTCCGGCGCGCACTGCAACGCCAGGTCCATCGCGACCTCCAGGCCCTGCGCCGCCGCCGCCTCGATGAAGGCGCGGAAGTCCGCGGGCGTACCCAGGTCGGGGTGGATGGTGTCGTGGCCGCCCTCGGCGGCGCCGATCGCCCACGGTGAGCCCACGTCGGTCGGCCCGGCGGTGAGCGCGTTGTTGCGGCCCTTGCGGTTGACCCGGCCGATCGGGTGGATCGGCGGCAGGTAGAGCACGTCGAAGCCCATCGCGGCCACGCCCGGCAGCCGGTCGGTGGCGGTGGCGAAGGTGCCGGAGCGGCCACCCACCGCCCCCTCGGAGCGGGGGAAGAACTCATACCAGGCCGAGTAGAGCGCCCGCTTGCGGTCAACCCAGATCGAGTGTGTGTCACCGGTGGTGACCAGCTCCCGCACCGGGTGCTCCCAGAGCAGGTCGGCCAGCGCCAGCGCCGGGTCGACCCGCTGCGGCAGCGGCAGGTCGGTCTCGACCAGCGCGGTGAGGGCATCGGCGACCCGGGGCCGGTCGGCGGTCGGGACGAGGTCCCGGGCGGCGGCGAGCACCCGCGCGCCCTCGGCCAGGTCGTTGGCCAGGTCCTCCGGCCCCTGCCCGGCGGCGATCTTCTTGGTCACCGCGTTCTGCCAGGTCAGGTACGGGTCCTGGAACGCCTCGACGGAGAACGTCCACTCGCCGACCGCGTCCGGGGCGATGGTGGCGTGCCAACGGTCCTGGCCGGGCTCGCCGGGGCGCATCCGGGTGAACGGCCGGCTCGTGCCGTCCGGACCAGTCCACACCACGTTGCAGCCCAGCGCGTCGTGCCCCTCCCGGTAGGCGCGCGCCGACACCGGAACCGGTTCGTCGACCACCGCCTTGGCCGGGTACCGCCCGCACGAGACGACGGGGGAGACGTCTTCGATCGGGAACCGTCCAGTCACCCCGCCAACCTACTGCGCGAGATCCGTTCGCGCGCGGCCAAGCACGCCTGTCCCTCCCTGCCCCCGGGGTCGCGCGCCACGATCCGCGCACTCGGGTCAAGATTCGCGCACTTTCAGGGAAACTGCTGCCTCAACCGTTGCTGACACAGCAGTTTCCCCGAAGTTGTCCGGATCTTTCCGGCGCGGGTGACGTGACGTAGCCTCCGGCCATGATCAAGCGGGTGAAAGTCGCGGTGGTGGGTGTCGGCAACAACACCTCGGCGCTGGTGCAGGGAATCGCGCTCCACCGCCACAACGGCAGTCTGGTGGGCGTCCGCAGGCCGACCGTCGACGGGCTCGCAGTCGGCGACATCGAGTTCGTCGCGGCCTTCGCCACCTCCCCGGAGAAGATCGGCAGGGACCTGACCGAGGCGATCTTCCTGCCGCCCAACAATTTCCCCCGGCTCGACTGCGACCTGCCCGAGGCAGGTGTCCCCGTCACCGAGGGGCTTGTCGACGCGACCGGGGTGGACCGGGTGGCGGCGGCGCTGGCCGGGGCGGAGGTGCTGCTCTACTCGGCGCCGAGCGGCCGACCGGAGATCGCCCGGGCGTACGCCGAGGCGGCGTGCAGCGCGGGCGTCGCCTTCATCAACACCACCGCCGACCCGATCGCCCGCGATCCGCAGGTGATGAGCAGGTTCGAGGCGGCCGGTCTGCCGCTGCTCGGAGACGACCTCGCCAGCCAGTTCGGCACCTCGGTGGTGCACAACGCGCTGCTGCGGCTGCTCCAGGAGCGGGGCCTCACGCTGGTCAGCTCCTACCAGGTCAATCTGGGCGGCACCGAGGACTTCCGCAACCTTGTCGAGAACCCCAACACCAAGAAGCAGTCCAAGCTCAACGCCCTGCCGGACGCCGACAAGGTCGAAATGGCTCCGCTCGGGTACCTGCCGCACCTGCGGTCACAGAAGGTGGCGCACCTCAACATCGAGGCGCAGGGCTGGGGCCAAACGGTGGTGAGCCTCGACGTGAAACTGAAGGTGGACGACCCCAGTGGCGCCGCCGGGGTCAACATCGACCTCATCCGCATCGCAGCCAGCGCGCTCCGCAACGGGCACGGTGGTCATCCCGCTCACGCGACGTCCCTGCTCAAGTCTCCGCCCGGAACGGCGATCTGACCGGCGTCGAACGGCGTCGGGACGACCAGGCGGGGGTGTCGATCGTACGGGTGAGGGCTGCCCAGCCCGGGCGTCGGTGGAGGACGACGGTGAGTGAATGGGCGAATGACAATCCTCGCGATCGTCGTCGGCGGTGGCATCGGCGCCACCCTGCGCTACCTGCTGGGGCTCGGCCTCGCGCCGGCCACGCCACCTGACTTCCCCTGGGTCACCTTCGTGATCAACATGGTGGGCGCCTTCGCTCTCGGCGCCGTGATGACGCTGCTCGCGGCACACCGGCTGCCCGGCCCGTGGGGCAAGCCGTTTCTGTCGACCGGACTCATCGGCGGGTTCACGACCTGGTCGCACTTCATCGTCGAGGCTGACCAACTGATCGGGGCGCGGCGCAGTGGGATCGGCATCGTCTACCTCGTGGTGTCCATCGTCGGTGGGGTGATCGCGGCGGCGCTCGGCGCCCGTCTGGCGGAACTGCGGGTGGGGCACCCGGCGGGAAGGGGTGCGTGATGTGGGTGGGCATCGGAGTGTTCCTGGCCGGCGGGCTGGGTGCGCTGTCCCGGGCCGGGGTGGACGCGCTGGTGAAGCCGTGGTGGAGCGCGCGGGTCAACGGGCCCAGCAAGGCCTTCCCGGCGAGCACCTTCCTGATCAATGTCTCCGGTGCCTTCGTGCTCGGCATCGTCACCGGCTACGCGGTGAAACACACCGCCGCCGGCGCACAGGACTTCGCCACGATCGTCGGCGTCGGCTTCCTCGGCGCGTACACCACCTTCTCCACCGAGGAATGGCACTCCCTGGGACTGCTGCGCAAGAACGCCGCCGTCGAGGCCTTCAACGTGCTCGGCAGTCTCTGCGTCAGCCTCGTGGTGGCCGCGCTCGGCCTGTGGCTCGGCAGCTTGCTCTAGGCCTGTCCAGCGGCGTTCTCCGTCAGGCCCCCTTCACCACCAGCGAGCGGTAGATGTCGAGCGTCTGCCGGGCGATGGCGTCCCAGGAGAAGTGCTCCACGGCGCGCCGCCGACCGGCCTGACCGAACCGGGCGGTACGCGCCGGGTCGGCGAGCAGCGTGTTGATCGCCGACGCCAGGTCGGCGACGAACTTCTCCGGCTCCAACGGGGTCCCCGACCCGTCGGTGACCTGCTCGATCGGCACCAGCAGGCCCGTCTCGCCGTCGGACACGACCTCGGGAATGCCACCCGTCGCGGTCGCCACCACCGCCGTCTCGCAGGCCATCGCCTCCAGATTGACGATGCCCATCGGCTCGTAGATCGACGGGCAGGCGAAGACGGTGGCGTGCGTGAGCACCTGGATCACCTCCGGCTTGGGCAGCATCTCCGCCACCCAGACCACGCCGGAGCGGTTGGCCCGCAACTCGGCGACCAACTCCTCCACCTCGGCGGCGATCTCGGCCGTGTCCGGCGCTCCGGCGAGGAGCACGAGCTGGGTGTCCGCCGGCAGCTCCCGGGCGGCCCGCAGCAGGTAGGGCAGCCCCTTCTGCCGGGTGATCCTGCCCACGTAGACCACGCTGGGTCGGGACGGGTCGACACCGAGCCGGTCCAGCACGTCGGTGCCGGAGTCCGGGGCGTACTGGATGGTGTCGATGCCGTTGTAGACCACCCGGACCCGGGACGGGTCGATCTGCGGGTAGGCGGTCAGCACGTCGTTGCGCATCCCCCCACTGACCGCGATCACGGCGTCGGCGGCCTCCATGGCGGTGCGCTCGATCCAGGACGAGAGCGCGTAACCGCCGCCGAGCTGCTCGGCCTTCCACGGCCGCAGCGGCTCCAGGCTGTGCGCGGTCACCACGTGCGGCACCCCGTGCAGCAGCTTCGCGGTGTGGCCGGCCATGTTCGCGTACCAGGTGTGGCTGTGCACCACGTCGGTGCCGGCCGCGCCGGCGGCCATCTCCAGATCCACGCCCATCGTGCGCAGCGCGGCGTTCGCGCCGGTCAGGCCGGGCGGTTCGGCGTACGCGGTGACGCCCGGCTCGCTGCGCGGCAGACCGAAGCAGTGCACGCGGACGTCGGTGAGGCGGCGCAACTCCCGGGCCAGGTACTCGACGTGCACCCCGGCGCCGCCATAGACCTCCGGCGGGTACTCGCGGGTGAGCAGATCGACGCGCAGCGGGGTGGGTTCCGTCATGACCCCGCACCCTAGTGCAGAAGACTCCCCGTACGAGTGGTGAAGTGGGGCGAGGGTGGATAGCGTCGGGGCATGGCTGCCAAGGTGCTCGCGATCGTCCTGGCGGGTGGTGAGGGCAAGCGCCTGATGCCACTCACCACGGATCGGGCCAAGCCGGCCGTCCCGTTCGGCGGGATGTACCGCATGGTCGACTTCGTCCTCTCCAACCTGGCCAACGCCGGCTATCTCAAGATCGTCGTGCTGACCCAGTACAAGTCCCACTCCCTCGACCGACACATCACCAAGACCTGGCGGATGTCCACGCTGCTCGGCAACTACGTCACCCCGGTGCCCGCGCAGCAGCGTCGCGGCCCGTGGTGGTTCGCCGGCTCGGCCGACGCCATCTACCAGAGCTTCAACCTCATCAACGACGAGCAGCCTGACTACGTGATCGTCTTCGGCGCCGACCACATCTACCGGATGGACCCCCGGCAGATGGTCGAGGACCACATCGCCTCCGGCGCCGCGGTGACCGTCGCCGGCATCCGCCAGCCGCTGTCGATGGCCGACCAGTTCGGCGTCATCGAGGTCGGCGAGGACGGCAAGCGGATCCGGGCGTTCCGCGAGAAGCCCACCGACGCGGTCGGTCTGCCCGACGCGCCGAACGAGATCTACGCCTCGATGGGCAACTACGTCTTCACCACCCGGGCACTCTGCGAGGCGGTCGAGCGCGACGCCGAAGACAAGACCAGCAAGCACGACATGGGCGGCAGCATCATCCCGATGCTCGTCGAGCGGGGCGAGGCCAACGTCTACGACTTCCGCGACAACGAGGTGCCGGGCAGCACCGACCGGGACCGCGGCTACTGGCGCGACGTGGGGACGCTCGACTCGTTCTACGACGCCCACATGGATCTGATCAACGTGCACCCCGTTTTCAACATGTACAACTTCGACTGGCCGATCTACACCGAGCAGCCGCCGTGGCCGCCGGCGAAATTCGTCCACCAGTGGGGTGAGCGGGTCGGCCGGGCGGTCGGCTCGATGGTCTCCCCGGGCGTGGTGATCTCCGGCTCACTGGTGGAAAACTCGATCGTCTCGCCGAAGGTGCGGGTGCACTCGTGGGCGCACGTCGAGGGCTCGGTGCTGATGGAGGGTGTGGAGATCGGCCGGCACGCGGTGGTCCGGCGGGCGATCCTGGACAAGAACGTGTTCGTCCCGGAGGGCGCCGAGATCGGCGTCGACCTGGAGAAGGACCGGCAGCGCTACACCGTCTCCGACAACGGCATCGTGGTGATCGGCAAGGGCCAGAAGGTCGAGCCGTGACCGACGCGTACTCCCCGAGGAGGATCCCGCAGTGACCCACCCCCGTGCCGGCCAGCCCGCCGAGCCCGCCGACCTGGTCGACGTGCCGCGCCTGGTGACCGCCTACTACGCCGAGCATCCGGATCCCACGGACCCGGCGCAACAGGTCTCCTTCGGCACCTCCGGGCACCGCGGCTCCAGCCTGCGCAACGCGTTCAACTCCGACCACATCCTCGCGGTCACCCAGGCGCTCTGCGACTACCGGCGCGAGCAGGGCCTGGACGGGCCGCTCTTCCTCGCCCGCGACACCCACGCGCTCTCCGCGCCGGCCGCGGTGGACGCCCTGGAGGTGCTCGCCGCCAACGGGGTCACCGTGCTGGTGGACAGCCGCGACGGCTACACCCCCACGCCGGCGCTGTCGCACGCGATCCTCACCCACAACCGGGGCCGCACCAGCGGGCTCGCCGACGGCATCGTCATCACCCCGTCGCACAACCCGCCCGACGACGGCGGTTTCAAGTACAACCCCACCAACGGCGGGCCGGCCGACACCGACGTCACCCGGTGGATCCAGGACCGGGCCAACGCCATCCTCGCCGCCGGGCTCAAGGAGGTCCGCCGGATCACCTACGCGCGTGCTCGGGCCGCCGACACCACCGGGGAGTACGACTTCCTCGCCCACTACGTCGACGACCTGCCCTCGGCGATCGACATCGACGCCATCCGCGATGCCGGGATCCGGATCGGCGCGGACCCACTGGGCGGGGCCAGCGTGGCGTACTGGGGTGAGATCGCCGAGCGGCACCGCCTGGACCTGACCGTGGTCAACCCGACGGTCGACCCGACCTGGCGGTTCATGACCCTGGACGGCGACGGCAAGATCCGGATGGACTGCTCCTCGCCCAACGCGATGGCGTCGCTGATCGCCGCCCGCGCCGACTACCAGATCTCCACCGGCAACGACGCGGACGCCGACCGGCACGGCATCGTCACCCCGGACGCCGGGCTGATGAACCCCAACCACTACCTGGCGGTGGCGATCGGTCACCTGTTCCGTACCCGTACCGAATGGGGTCCGGACGCCGCGGTGGGCAAGACGCTGGTCTCCTCGTCGATGATCGACCGGGTCGCCGCGGACCTGGGTCGGCCGCTGCTGGAGGTGCCGGTCGGCTTCAAGTGGTTCGTGCCCGGCCTGCTCGACGGCGCGGTCGGCTTCGGCGGTGAGGAGAGCGCGGGGGCGTCGTTCCTGCGCCGAGACGGTTCCACCTGGACCACCGACAAGGACGGCCTGCTGCTCTGCCTGCTCGCCTCCGAGATCCTGGCCACCACCGGGCGCAGCCCGAGCGAGCACTGGGCGGAGCTGGCCGAGAGGTTCGGCGCGCCCTCGTACGCCCGGATCGACGCCCCGGCCACCCGGGAGCAGAAGGCCGTGCTCGGCAAGCTCTCGCCGGACCAGGTCACCGCCACCGAGCTTGCCGGCGAGCCGATCACCGCGACGCTGACCACCGCCCCCGGCAACAACGCCCCGATCGGCGGCCTCAAGGTCAGCACGAAGTCCGGCTGGTTCGCCGCGCGCCCGTCCGGCACCGAGGACGTCTACAAGATCTACGCCGAGTCCTTCCAGGGCCCTGACCACCTCAAGAAGATCCAGGAAGAAGCCAAAGCCCTGGTAGACCAAGCCCTAACCGCCTAACCCCGGACCCCGGCTAACCCAGTTGATCAAGAGGTTTGCGTCACGCCGGGCGGCGTGTCATGACGCAAACCTCTTGATCACCCGGGTAAAGGGGTGGGGTGGGTTAGCAGGGTGGGGGGATTTCTTGTTGGGTGCGTCGGCGTAGCTCCTCGGGGAGCAGCTCGCGGAGCTGTTCGGGGAGGAACGGCAGGTCGAGCAGGGTCATCTTCAGCTGGTTGCGTTCCTGGTAGCGCAGCGGGTCGAAACGGACCACCAGGCCGGCGTTGCGGCGGTACGTGATGTCCACAGCCCCATCCGTCGCCGCGTCGCGGAACACCAGCCCGTCCATCTCCACCACGACCGGCGACGAGTCGGGTCGGATCTCCAGCCGGATCTTTTCGTCCGCCGAGAGCACCACCGACCGGGAGATACCGGCCATCGGCGCCGACGGCGTGATCACCACCGAGTCGGCGGCGGGGGAGATCAGTGGACCACCGGCGGCGTAGCTGTAGGCCGTCGAGCCGACCGGGGTGCTGACCACCACGGCGTCACTGCGGTAGTAGCCGTACTGCTGGCCGTCGATGGCGAGGGTGACGCTGACGAAGCCGGACCCGGGCTGGCGTACCAGCGCGATGTCGTTGAACGCCACGACGTCGTCCCCGCACACGTCGCACGCCAGGCAGGCGTGCGACTCGATGGTGAAGTCCTTCGACAGCAGCCGGCTCAGCGCGTCGGGCAGCTCCGGCGGCTCGATCTCGACGAGAAACCCCAGATGACCCAGGTGTACGCCGAGCACCGGCTTCGGGTCGCGGATGGCGGAGCGCAGCGCACCCAGCATGGTGCCGTCGCCGCCGACGCTGATCAACGCGTCGGCCCGGGCGGCGACCTCGTCCGCCGGCACCGGTTCGACGCAGGACGGCACCCGGTGCCGGTCCTCCTCGCGCACGATCAGCGTCTTGCGGTGGCGCGTCGCCCACCGTTCGATGATCCCGACCACCTCGGTGACATCCCGGGTGGGGTGCAGCACAAGTCCCAGCCCCGACACCCGTACAGCTCATCACATCGGTGGCGACCGCACCCGGCGTACACCGAAGGTGCGCCGGAGGTCCGCGGACCCCCGGCGCACCTCGCCGCCGTCAGGAGCGGGGCACCCCGGTGAGGTGGGTCAGCGAGCGGGCGACCAGGTCATCGCGGGCCGCCGGAGGCAGACCCTCCAACCCGAAGCCCAGATACACCGTGTCCCCGGTGACCACCACCGAGCCTTCCTCGAACGCCTGCTGGCTGCGCGACCAGTCGTTGGCGTTGCCAGCGGAGCCCGGCGGTGGGCCGGCCACCGTCCAGCCACCCAGGTCGGCCGACTCGAACGAGGTCTCCGCCACGGTCGACCCGTCGACCAGCACCCGGGCGTCGTCCAGGAAGACGCCGAGCCCCTGGGTGCCCCAGTCCGAGGCGTACGTGATCGACACCTCGACCTGCTTGCCGGCGTAACCCGACAGGTCGACCACGAACTCCTTCCAACCGCTCGACGTCCCGGTCGCCGCGTTCCAGGTGCCGGTGCTCCCGGTGGGGGAGCAGTCCGCACCCTGGTAGTGCCCGAGGAACGGGTGCAACTGCTCCACCCAACCCTCGACACAGCTGTCCCCGGTGGCCGTGCTGGTCTTGCCGTTCGCGTCCGGCAGAGTCGTCCAGTCGTCGCTGCCCACCTCGTGCGCCTCGACGAACAGGAAGTCCCAGTTCTGCTCGATCTCGTACGAGCTGAAGAAGCGCAACTCCCCGCTGCTCGCCCCGGTGAGATCCACCGTGCGCGTCAGCCGCTTGTACGACTCGTCGGTCTGCCCGCTGTACAGGTACCACTCACCCGTACGCGGATCGAACGGCGCGCCGCCCGGTCGGGTCCAGCCCACCGGCGCGGAACTGGCGAACTGCGGGAACTCGTCCGGCGGGAGGAAGCTCGACGTGGTCAGGAACGACGCGGTGTGCGCCTGGTTCTCCGCCGAGCCGGGAGCGTTCAGCTGCCCGTTGAAGCCGGTGAACGCCGCGCCGGTACCGGCGACCGGGAACGGCTCACCCTCCGGGCTGGTGCCGCCGTCGCTGACATAGGTGTGCGCGCCCAGCCAGTACTGCTGGAAGTCGTTCAACAGCGGCAGACAGCTGGCGGCCTCGGCGTCGGTGCACTCCGGTGGCGCGTCCGGGTTATAGACGTACGACCCGTTGGCGCCCTGCGCAAACAGCGCGTACTGGCCGCTGACCAGCAGCTTGCCGCCCTCGTTCAGGTAGTCCCGAACGGCCAGTTCGGTTTCCAGGGCAGCCCTGGCTGTCGTGCCGGCCACCTGACCGGGGGAGCGCAGGATCACGTCGTCGCCGGTCTCCCAGACCACCGCCTTGTAGTGCGACAGCACGCCGAGCGGGGTGCGGCGCCTTGCGACCCATCGCGTCGAAGTCGTACACGTCGCTGCTGCGCCCGGCGGCGCTCAGCGACGCCGCGACCTCGTCGGCGTACTTCGCGGTGGTGCCGGTCTGCGCCGGGCTGAGGCCGGTGACGTCCTCCATCGCGAGGACCAGCACGTCGCCGCCCACATCGGTGTGCACCCGATAGGTGAAGTGTTCGCTGGCCACCACCCCGGCGCGCGGTTTGTTCCCGGTGAACCAGACCTCCACCCGGTCACCCGGCTTCGCACCGCTGACCGTGCCCCGCAACTCGGCGTAGTAGTCGTCGTGCGTGTCGCCGTACCGCTCGCCGCCGCGCCACTCGCGGACCGCCACCGTCTTCGGCCGCCCACCGTTGACCGTGTAGTGCATCCGCACGTTCTTCAGCGCACGACGGGTGATCGAGGCGACCTGCTGGGTGCGCCCGTACGAGGTGTCGAAGGCGTCCACCACGAAGTCCGGGGTGCTCCGACCGACCACCGAGACCGGGTCGTCCGGGTCCGCCGCGGACCGGGCCACGGCCAGCGCGAACGGCAGGTTCTTGCCCACCTCGCCGGCGATCAGCGCCTCGTCGTCAGGGAAGATGAAACCGCTGACGCAGTCCTCGGGGCGCCACTGGTCGTCCGGGTCGACGGCCGAGGCGGCCTCGCAGGTGGACATCTCCGGGGTGAAGCCCAGCGTGCCGTACCTGACGGTGGCGTGGCTGTCGGTGTCACCGTTGGTGGTGTACAGCTCCGCGGAGATGTCCGGGTCGTAGCCGGGCACCGCCGGGTGCGCGTCGTCACCGGCCATCGCCTCGTAGATCACGTCGTCCGGGGTGGGGGTGCTCACCTGCCAGCCGACGCCGTAGAGCAGCAGCTCCGCCGCCGAGTGGTAGTTGACGAAGAACTCGAACCCGACCCGCTTGAAGAGCCGGTCCAGGGCCACGGTCTCCGGCTCCGAGTTGGGGCCCGGGCCCCGGTAGGTCTCGCTGTTCGGCTCCGGTGACGAGCCCTCGTTGTCGTACCCCCACTTGTAGCTGAAGTTGCGGTTCAGGTCGACGCCGTCGCCGGGGCCGACCTGCCCGTCGCCGTTGTTGTCCCGCAGGTTCTTGCGCCACAGACGGTTACCGGGGGTGAAGGTGAAGTCGTAGCCATCCGGGTTCGCGACGGGCAGGAACCACAGCTCGGTCGTGTCCAGGAGTTTGGTGATCTGCCGGTCGGTGCCGTAGCTGTCCAGCACGTGATGCATCAGCCGGCGGGTCATCTCCGGCGTGATCCACTCGCGGGCATGCTGCGCACCGGCGTAGAGCACCGCCGGTCGCCGGCCGTCCGCGACCGTCCGCGCGTTCTTGGTGACCTTCACGGCGACGATCGGCTGCCCCTGCTGGCTGCGGCCGATCGTCTCCACCTTGGTCAGCTTGGGATACCGCGCCGCGGTGGCGTTCAGCTCGTCCCGCAGGCCGCCCGGCTCACCGTAGGGGCGGAAACTCGTCCAGCCGGCCGCGGCCTGCTCCCGCAGCGCCTGCGACGCATCCTTGCCCCGCACCTTCTTCACCGACAGTGGCACGCCCTTGTCGGTCAACCGCTTCGCCTGCCGTCGGCTGAGGACCGTCTCGACGGTCGTGCGGCCGGCCGAGTCCGTCTTCGCATCGTGGCCGAGGTCGACCCCCGCCGCGCGCAGCTGCTCCCGCTGCTTCGCGTCGACAGTGCCGACGTACACCTCCAGGCCGTCGCGGGCGCCCGGATCGGACGGTGGCCGCGCGCTGGCCGGTGGGGTGAGTGCCAGTGCGCCGAGCAGGGTGACCACGCTGGCGATCGCCAGTCGTCTCGGTCTCATCGCGCCTCCTTGAGTGAAGGACCTGTAGGCGCGAGCCTTCGGTGCGGCACGATAGGTGTCAATAGTTCGATGGTCGCAAGGTCGCTGCCCGTGTCGACGTGGCTGCCGCACGTGACGGTTCGGGCGGTGCGGGCTGTCTGCCGCAAGATGCCTGCGCGGTGACCGAAGTCTGCCGGTCGCCAGGAAATTCTCATTACCACATCAAACCGACAAATAGCCCGTACGCTCGCTCGTGTCCGAAGTGGTGTCGCCGGAATCAGGCGAGGGAAGGGTTCGATGCGTCAGATTCACAATGTGGTCCAGCGGGATGCGGTCGTTACTGGGCGGTGTAGAGCCTGATGCGCGTGTCGTCGCGCCGCCCCGCCCGTGTGGTCGTGGGGGTCGCCCGTCTTCTGGACCTGATCTGGGCCAGCGGCATGCGGGTTCGCAGGGCCGTCCGCGGCTTGGCGAGCGCCGGCCGGTTCGCCGCTCGGGGTGACAACTTCACCTTCGACCCGGACGGCATCTACACCTACGAGACGATCGAGGTCGGCCGCAACGTCGACCTCGGTCACCGTCCGGTCATCATGGCCGCTCGATCTCGGATCCGGATCGGTGACAACGTCATGTTCGGACCCGAGGTCACCATCCGGGGCGGCAATCATCGGATCGACCGGGTCGGCGCCCCGATGGTCGCCGTCGAGAAGTCCCCCTCGGACGCGGCTCTGGACCGGGGCGTGACAATCGGCGACGACGTGTGGGTGGGCACCCGTGCCGTCATCCTGCACGGGGTGACGATCGGCCGGGGCGCCGTGATCGGGGCAGGTGCAGTGGTGACCCGCCCGGTGCCGGCCTACACGGTCGCCGCCGGCAACCCGGCCCGGGTCATCCGGCTGCGCTGGCCAGTAGAGACGATCATTTCGCACGAACAGCAGCTCTACCCGCCGGAACGCCGGCTGGCCCCGGCGGAGCTGGCGGCGTTGTCGGACCTCCCGGGGTCTGAAGTCCGGCCAGTCTCATCAGCGGCTGCTGGTCGCTGATGTCGCTCGGCCGCCCATCAGCGCCTTCTCGTAGTCGCGCAATGACGAAGCGTGACGGCCGCTGCCGAGGGTCGTTGGACCGGATGACCACTCAACGGGGCGTGAAGGCGGAACGAATGCGACTACTCATCACCGGCGGCGCGGGATTCATCGGCTCGAATCTGGCCCGTGCGGCGGTCCTTCGCCGCACCGTCACCGACATCCGGATCCTCGATGATCTCGCAACGGGGCGGATGAGCAACCTCGATGGTCTCGACGTCGACATCACACCGGGTTCGATGCTCGACGACGAGGCGCTGGACCGGGCGATGACCGACCGGGACGCGGTGGTGCACCTGGCGGCGCTGCCCAGCGTGCCGCGTTCGCTACGTGACCCGATCGCGTCACACCACGCCAACGCCACCGGCACGCTGCGGGTGCTGGAGGCCGCGCGCCGGCATGATGTGAACCACGTCGTCGTCGCTTCGTCCTCCTCGGTCTACGGCGCGAACCCGGTACTGCCCAAGACCGAGCTCGCCTGGACCCGCCCGCTCAGTCCGTACGCGGTGAGCAAACTGGCCACCGAGGCCTACGCACTGGCTTACCAGGCGTCCTTCGGCCTGCCTACGCTCGCGTTCCGGTTCTTCAACGTCTACGGCCCGGCCCAGCGGCACGATCACGACTACGCGGCTGTCATCCCCCGCTTTGTCTACGCGGCACTGCGCGGTGAGCCCGTCGAACTCCACGGGGACGGTCGGCAGTCACGCGACTTCACCTATGTTGAGACCGTCTGCGCGGTGCTGCTCGACGCGGTAGAGCGTTCGGTCTCCCATCCGCAGCCGGTCAATCTCGCCTTTGGCGCCCGGGCGGAGTTGCGCACGGTGGTGTCCGAACTGGAGCAGATCATCAGCCGCCCGATCACCCGGCGGCACGTGGCACCGCGCCCTGGGGACGTCCGGCACTCCGAGGCCGACAACACGGTGCTCCGCTCTCTCTTTCCTGACGTGGTGCCGACCCCTCGCATCGACGGTCTGCGGGCCACGGTGGAGTGGTTCGAGGCGCATGTGTTGAAGCAGCAGGCCTGATGGTCGACCGGCCTCCGCCCGCCGGAGCAGCGCCGACCGTCCTGGTCGGCGGCACCACCGCTGAAGCCCCTCCAGAGGTACCGGCCGCGACGGCGGAGCCGGAGCTACACCAAGGCGACACGTCGATGGCGCGGCGGTCGCGTGGTCGTGCGCTGGTCTCCGGCATCGCCTCTTCGCTCGCCGGCAAAGCCGTCGGCCTGGTCGCGCCGCTGCTGATCACCCCAATCGCCTTCGGCTATCTCGGCGCCGAGCGGTACGGCATGTGGATGGCTATCACCTCACTGACCGCGATGGCGCTGTTCGCCGACTTCGGACTCGGAAACGGCCTGCTCACCAGGCTCTCTAGGTTGTACGCCACCGGCGAGCGACGCGCGGCAGCCAGGGAAATCGCTAGTGCCTACGCCGTGCTTGGTGCGCTGGCGGTGACCCTACTGCTGGTGTTGCTGGTCACCGTCCGGCTGGTTCCTTGGCCGGCGCTGCTGAACGTCGCGGACCCCGTGGTGGCACGGGACGCCCGAGCTGTGGTGTTGCTCTGCTTCGGTGCATTCCTGGTCAACATTCCGTTGGCTCTTATCCAGCGGGTGCAGTACGCCCACCAGCAGGTTGCGCAGAGCAACCTCTGGCAGGCCGCTGGCAGTCTTGGTTCGGCGGGACTCGTGGTGGCAGCTGTCGCCACGGACGCCAGTCCGGCTCTGGTGATCGCGGCCGCGACGCTCGCCGTGCCCCTGATGAACCTGGCGAACTCGATCTGCTACTTCGGTTGGCAGCAAACCGCCTTCCGACCACGCGTCAAGGATGTTCGTGTGCCGGTAGCGCGCGGACTGCTCAGGCTGGGTTCCCGCTTCTTCGGGCTCTCCTTGTTGAGTTCCATCGCCCTCAACCTCGACGGCTTCCTGGTCGGTCGGGTGCTCGGTCTGCACGCGGCCGCCAACTACGCGGTGATATTGCGGATGTTCGCGGTACTGGCCCTGTTCGTGACCCTGGTCAACCTGCCGCTGTGGCCAGCCAACGGCGAGGCGCTCGCTCGGGGCGATGTGGGATGGGTCCGGCGCAGCACCCGACGGATGGTCTACCTGTCCGCCGCGGTGGTGACTTTGCCCGCGCTGTGCCTCGTCCTGAGCGGCAACGACATTCTGCAGTTGTGGGTACGTTCGGACGACCTCGAACGAGTGCCGACACCGCTGTTCGTCGCGCTCGCCGTGTGGTCGATCCTCGTTGCCGTCGCGGCGCCGCTGTTCATGGTGCAGAACAGCATCGGACTGCTGGGGCCGCAGTTCGTCGGTTGGGCGGCCTGCCTGGTCGTCGCTGTACCGCTGAAGATCCTTCTGGCGGCGAGCGGGGGTCTGTCCGGTGTCGCGTTCGCCTCGGCGATGTCGTACGGGATCACCGTGCTGCCGGCCGCCGTCGTCGGATATCGCAAGGCGTTGGCCAAGGTCCCAGCGACAGGATCGAATTCTTTCGGAAGGGAGCATGATGGTAAGTACAGTCCGCGGCATCGTCGGTGCCCTGCGTGATCGGCGCGCAGCGGCCCGCAACCCGGAAGAGTTCGCTCGATCGATCGGTGTGAACCTGCAGGGGCGGGTGCGCTTCTACGGAATCAACCGGAGCATGTTCGGCTCCGAGCCCTGGCTGATCACCCTGGGCGACAATGTCTTCATCACGGCCGGGGTGCAGTTCCTCACTCACGACGGCGGAACTCTCATCTTGCGGGGGGAGCACCCCGATCTTGAGTGGACCGCTCCAATCAGCATCGGTGACGACGTCTACATAGGCGTCCGGTCCATCATCATGCCGGGGGTGCGGATCGGCGATCGCTGCATAATCGGGGCCGGCTCGGTCGTGACCCGTGACATTCCTGACGGCAGCGTTGCCGCCGGCGTACCGGCCCGCGTTCTACGAAGCACGGACGAGTACCTCGCCACGATGAAGGCCAAGTCACTCGGCTGTGGCCACCTGCCACCTCAGGAGAAGGCTGCGGTGATCCGCGAGATCTATGGTGCATTGGGCCAGCGCGACCACCGGACGGTGCCGGCGACACCGAGGAGCGGCAAGGGGACGCGCAGACCGCCCGCTCCAGCCGAGCCGACGGTCTGATCGTGCTGCGTCACTCACCGCTCGGTCGTGGAGCGACGGTCGGTTGGCCGCCCGCGTGGTCCTGACCGCTCCGGACAGTGGCGCCACCAGTCACGAACGCGCTGACCGTGGGTGCCCAGGCGCGGTAGTCGAACGCTGAGGCCCGTTCCCGGGCGCAGTGGCTCATCTGCCACCACTGCGCGTCATCCAGGGCGAGTGCGCGCCTGAGACCCTCCCGGACGTCGTCGGCGCCCGGACCCGCGAGCACGATGCCTTCTCGGCCATCGCTGATGTACGTCGCCAGGTCACTGGTGTGGTTGAGTAGAACCGGGCAGCCGGCGGCCAGGCTCTCTGGAACCTTCGACGGAAAGCCCGCCTCCGCGTAGCCCCCAGGTGGCCGGATCAGCACCGAGAAGTGCGCCGCGCGCAGTTCGGCGAGAACCCGGTCGCGCGACACCCTGCCCAGGAAGACGAGTTGATCGCTGAGGTCCGCCACCGCCTTGTCGTCCAGGTCGGACATGGCAGCGGCCTGCTCCTGGGTCATTCCGGCTATGGTCAGCCGCACCCGTTGGCGATCCGTCTCCGGCAGCCGACGGATGGCGTCCAGCACGGCCGCGAGATGATCCTTGGACCCCGCGGTGCCGGCGTACAGCAACCGCAGACCGCCCTGCAGTGACGACGGGGCCGGCTGGCCGTAGTCGGCGCAGTCGACCTGGGGCGGAACGACCAGGGTGGCGCGATTCGGCCGCGCGAAGCGTCGTTGCAGCGTCGTGGAGATCGTGATGACCCGATCCGCCAACCGCTTGGCGAGAAACGAGTGCCACCGGTGCCGGATGAAGTAGGGCGTCAATCGCCCGTGGCGAAACTGTGCCGGGTCGTGCCGTTCGAGCACGTCAACCGTCAAAGGGCAGCGCAGCGTCAGCCGCAGGACGGTCCAGGTGCTCAGGTTCCACAACCCCACTGGGAGGCAGAGCCCGGTGAGAT
Source organism: Micromonospora zamorensis (assembly GCF_900090275.1). Lineage (NCBI taxonomy): Bacteria > Bacillati > Actinomycetota > Actinomycetes > Micromonosporales > Micromonosporaceae > Micromonospora > Micromonospora zamorensis. Next base: position 1,478,670 of record NZ_LT607755.1, read on the forward strand.
CACCGGTGGGTATCCCCGCTTGTCGCAGGGCCCTGAGCACGCGCAGAGGGCGGCTCTGGCGGTGCGCCCATCGACGAAATCGGCCGCCTCCGCCGGCAGCGGAGAGCGTGACCAGTCGCAGTTCGGGTGGCAGGGCGACCGACTCCGGCTGGCGGTCGTTCCCGGGCCAGTCATTGATGATCAGGGTTGACGCACCTGGAGGGGTAGCGGAGCGGGCCAACTGGAGCAGTCGGTTCGACATCGCGTCACCGTGCGGGAACCGATACGCCGCCAGCATGACCACTCGTGGAACGGGCTCGCCCGGGGCAATGGTCGGCTGAGCTGCAGAGGTGAGGGTCTCGTAGCTTTTCATGCTTTCCATTCGTATAAAGCGTGTCTCAGGCTTTTAGCGTCTAATGCCGGTGTTACTGTACGCACCGAGGCGATTACGGGGGTCAGGGCGCGCCGCCGATGGCCCTTGGTCGACGATGGAGTGTCAGTGGAACCAGCCAGGCGGAACGACCAGAGCCCGAGCGCGCGGTCCGTGCGGGCACGGCCGATCGTTGTGCAGCATTCGGCCGGCACCCCTGGTGCCAACGGGCCACTGACCGCCGTGCGGCGAGTGCTGGACTCGGCGTTGAGTGAGCAGTACGAGTTCGTCCGCATGCATCAGGTCGGCGGCAACGGTGGCCTCAACGTGCCCCTGTTGCGTCAATGGACCCGACTCCTGCGACGGGTACGTCCCGACCTGGTGCACGTGCGCGGCCTGCAGAACGAGGGATTTCACGGGGTGCTCGCCGCCCGGATGGCCGGCTGCCCCCGGATCCTGGTCACCGTGCACGGCACCGTGCGGGACCTGAAACACGGCGGCCGCACGTGGCGTCGCGCGATGCTGGCCCACGGAGCTGAGCCGTCCACTCTGCGGATGGCCAGCCACTTCGCCACCGTGTGTGAGTATGCCGCGGGCCGGACTTTCCTGCGGGCGTACGAGGACAAGTTCGTCGGCGTAATTCCCAACGGGGTTCCGCTACCTGCCGATGTCGATGCCGATGCGAGGAACAGCCGGCGCGCCGACCTCGGCCTGGCCCACGACGACGTGGTCATGATCGCGGTAGCGCGGTTGAACTGGGACAAGGGATTCGGGGTCCTGGCGGACGCGCTGCGCCGACTGCCGCCCCAGGCTGGCCCGCGGGTCCTGCTGGTCGCCGGCGACGGACCGGACCGGGCCGGGATCACCCAGGCCCTTGCCGGCGTGCCCGGTACCGAGGTACGGCTGCTCGGCAATCGGCTCGATGTGCCGGACCTTCTCTCTGCCGCTGACGTTTTCGTCTTCCCCACCCTGCACGAGAACCTGTCCAATGCCTTGTTGGAGGCAATGGCGCACGCGCTGCCCGTCGTGGCCTCGGCCGTTGGTGGCAACGTCGAGGTGCTCCGCCAGGGCGGTGGTCACCTCGTCAGGGCCGGGGATCCGGAGGCGTTCGCCGGAGCCCTCGGGCCGTTGCTCTCCGACGCTGCCGAACGTCGACACGTGGGGGAGACCGGCCGCAAGGTGGTGCAGGACGCATACAGCCTGCCGGTCATGCTCCGGTCTCTCGATGGCGTCTATCGGCGCATCCTGGAAGGAGCAGTGTGACCGACGAGCCGCATCCCCACGTACTGCTGCTGGGCTTCACCGTTGCGGATGACCTCTTCCAGCACATCGTGGCGCGAGACGTCGTCCTGCCCACCCAGACCCACACGTTCGCATGGGCCCTGGTCGAGAGCGTTCGCGCGACAGGATGCCCGGTACGACTGCTCTCCGCGGCTCCCGCGTCGACCTTCCCACGGAATCGGCAAATCAGCTTCAGGTCAGGGCGGTTCGAGCAGGACGGCGTGCAGGGAGAGATGCTGGGTTTCGTCAATCTGCTCGGCCTGAAACACGTGACGCGGTTCTTGGCGGCCGTACGTGCAGGTTCGCGCGCGTTACGCCAGCACGGCGACGACGTCCTGCTGATCCACGGCGTCCACACGCCCTTCCTGTGGTTCGGTGCCCTGGTCGCATGGCGGGGCTCCGCACAGGTTGTACCGATCCTGACCGATCCCCCCGGGGTGGTGCTCCCCGATGACGGTCGGATCGTGCGGGCGCTCCGCCGGCTGGATCACTCGTTGGTCCGCATGGCGCTGCGTCGGTGTTCCGGCGTTGTGGTGCTCACCGCCGCGCTTGCCGAGGATTTCGCGCCTTCGCTTCCGCGTCTTGTCATGGAGGGAATCTGCAACCCGCCGGCTGCCCAGGCATCAGCGTCTGAACCGGCTGGTTCGCTCGACGCGGACGGGCCCCGGGTGGCGAGTCGAGGGCCGGCAGCTGGCTTCCGGGACGTGGTGTATGCCGGCGGGCTCACTCGGGCCTACGGCGTTGACCGCCTGGTCGAGGCGTTCCGCGGCATGGACGATCCCGATCTGCGTCTGTTCCTGTTCGGTCGGGGAGAGCTGGAGGAATGGCTGCGGACGCAGGCGAAGGCAGATCCCCGTATAGCCCCACCCGAATTGCTTGACCGCGGTGGGTTGGTGCGGCGCCTCGCTCTCGCCTCGGTTCTGGTGAATCCGAGGCCGGTGGATCAATCGTTCGTCCGATACTCGTTTCCGTCGAAGCTCATCGAGTACCTGTCCACCGGCATTCCGGTTGTGACCACCAGGCTGCCCGGCATCCCGGCCGACTACGATCCGTATCTCTGCTTTGCTGAGTCCGACACGGCCAAGGATCTGCGCGACGCCCTGCTCCGGGTGCTCGCCATGTCTCCTGCTGAGAGGGGCGCTCTCGGCAGTGCCGGAGCCGTGTTCGTACGACAGACGCGGGGGCCTGCGGCGCAGGGCGCGCGGATTCGGTCATTCCTGGTCGAACTGATGACCGCTACCCACAGTCATGGCCGTGTGCCGACGGAGAAGGGTGAGCTACCGCAGCACCCGTTCGGGCGGCGCTGAGCCCTTCACGCTGCGGGTGAGGGCGGTCCACAGATACAGGAACAGCAGAGTGGCGAGACCGATCACCGCTGGGCGCGACATGCCGAGTTGGTTGTTCGCCGGAATGTAGGCGACGAGCAGACACATCTGAACGAAGATCAAGGTAGGCAGGATGCCGCCCGCGAGGTTCACCTCGCGCCAGAGCCGGGCGAAGAACCAACCCAGGAAGGCCATGAAGAAGACGGTTCCCGGGAAAGTGAGATCCGAAGCCAGCCAGGGATAGATCGTCGACCAGTACATGCCGGCGGGCCATCCCGTCCGGCCCTCGGTGCGGACCGGGTAGGCCGGGTACTGGTCGGCCTCGATGCCGAGGTACTGGCTGCCGTACGAGGTGATCGCCGGAGTACTGCCCAGCCCGTGGGACCAAACGAACGGCGTTTCGAGGTTGTACGCGAGGCCGAGATAGCCATGGGTTGGGTAGATCACCAGCGCGGCGAGACCCGTCGCGACCCGTTCACCGGCAATCCGCTCAACTGTCGGATTGGCGCGGACGCGGTCGTGGGTGCCGAACTGGTCCACCCGATCGGCCTGACTGCTCATCATGTAGGCACAGAAGAGCGCGAACACGACTGCCACCAGCACTGTCGCACGCCGCCGCTTCACCCTTTGTGCGGCGCGGTCGCGATTTCGCGACGAGGCGATGAGCAGTCCGGCAGCAATCATCAGGACGAAGTCCCCGAGGCCCTTGAGTGTGCCGATGTAGAGAAAGAAGAGACTGTAGACCCCGATGCCGGCCAGCCCGACCAGTCGCAGACCACCCGACAGCCGTCGCCAGTGGACGACCAGCAGTGGAACGAGCGCGGTGCCGAGGACGCCGAGCAGGGTCAGTACCTGGATGACCGGGTTCGTCCGTCCGTTGTCCTCCTGCTGCTGGTAGACAGTGAATTTGTTGAGGTACGCGCCTGCGGGGTCCTGCAGGCTGGCGATGATGCTGCCCGGGCCGGTCGCCCCGTATTCGAGCAACAGGGCCACGCCGAAGACCACGTAGTAGATGCCGCTAGCCAGGACCAGCCGACGCGCCCGCAGCACGTCCGTGGATCGTGTCGTGCTGGCCCTCGGCCGAAAATCGTTGCGGAAGAGCTGGGCGACATAACCGACTGCAAAGGCGCCGGTAGCGCTCATCACGAACAGCCACAGCGTGCCGGGGTTTGGTACCTCCTGCGCCAACGCCCCGGCCCAGAAGAGGCTGAATGTCCCCAGCATCCAACCGCCAGCCAGCAGCAGTGGCACCCAGGCTCGCAAGGAGCTACGGAACAGGACCGGCGGATTGTGGTTTGGTCTTGGCAACGCCGACGGCGGCGCGAATCGACGTGTGGTGAGGTCTGGTGTTGTCGTGCTCATCCAGCTGTGCTCCCGCGTCAGTGTCCGCTCCGCCGGGTGCCTCCCGGTAGTGGTCGTTCCGCTCGTCCCCACTGTGCGCCGCCAGGCTCGCCGTCCGTGGGCACACGCAATGACCAACGACGTGTCGCCTCTGGGGCAGGCCAGGTCGCAGACGGGGCGTACCGGATGAGGGCGTCACCAGTGCGTAAGGGTGTTATAGCAAGGGTCGGTCCGTTACTTCGGATGTTTCATGAATTGGACGTCAGTTGGGCCGGGTGTAAAGCGGCGGTCGTATCCTCTTTGTCGTACTTTACGTTGACTTAGCAGAGGAGCGCGTATCTGTTGAGCCGACATGTCGTTGTCCCCGGTGCTGCAACCGGCCGAGACTGCCCTTGCTCCGGACGGATGCGTGGGCGGTGCCCCGGCTCCACTGTCGAGTCGTCGGGCAGCGGACCGGCGAATCGACGACACGGGAGAACCAATGACTTTCGCGACCACCGGACGCCGCGTACTCATCACCGGCGGCACGGGTTCCTTTGGGCAGACGATGGTGCGCCGCCTCCTCGACCGTGGAGTTGGCGAGGTCCGGGTGCTCAGCCGGGACGAGGCCAAGCAGGACGCCATGCGTCGGCTGCTCGGCGACGAGCGGGCCCGTTACTACGTCGGAGACGTGCGGGACTACGACTCGGTGCTCAAGGCCAGCCGGGGCATCGACTACATCTTTCACGCGGCCGCCCTCAAACAGGTGCCCTCGTGCGAGTTCTTCCCGCTTGAGGCGGTCCGGACGAACGTGTTGGGCAGCAGCAATGTCGTCGAGGCTGCCGAGCGCAATGGCGTCGGCTCGGTCGTGGTGCTCAGCACCGACAAGGCTGTATACCCTGTCAACGCGATGGGGATGAGCAAGGCGATGATGGAGAAGGTCGCCCAGGCACACGCTCGGAACAACCCGAACAGCGCCACCACGGTCTCCTGCGTCCGGTACGGCAACGTCATGTACTCCCGTGGCTCGGTGATTCCGCTCTTCATCGAGCAGATCAAGGCGGGCCGGGCACCTACCGTGACCGCCCCGGAGATGACCCGCTTCCTGATGTCGCTGGCCGACTCGGTGGAGCTGGTGGAGCACGCCTTCCAGCACGCCCGGCCCGGCGACATCTTCATCCGCAAGGCCGCCGCCTGCACCGTCGGCGACCTGGCTGAGGCGCTCTGTCAAATGTTCGACGTGCCCTCCAAGCTCGACGTGATCGGCGTACGGCACGGCGAGAAACAGGCTGAGACGCTGGCCAGCCGGGAGGAACTCGCTCACGCCGAGGACTTCGGCGACTTCCTTCGGGTGCCGCTCGACGGCCGTGACCTCAACTACGCGCTCTACGTCTCCGAAGGCGGTCTCGGCGACGGGCGGACCGAGGACTTCAACTCGTCGAACGCGCCACAGCTCGGCGTACCCGAGATCATCGAACTGCTGAAGACGCTGCCCGAGGTGCGCGCGGAGCTGGCGCTGCGGGATCCGGTGCTGGCGTGCTGAGGCTCGCCGTCACCGGTGCCGGCGGCTTCCTCGGCTGGCACGTCCGGGTGCTGCTGCGCGCTCTGGGTTGGCCGGAACCGGTCGTGGTGAGCCGGGGCGAACTCGCCGATCCCGACCTGGTCGCGGCGAAGGTGGACGGAGTCGACCGGGTGCTGCACCTGGCCGGCGTGAACCGGGGTGAGCCGGCCGATGTCGCTGCCGGGAACGTCCTGCTCGCCGCGCAGCTCGCGGAGGGACTCAAGCACTGCGCGAACCTGCCGACGCGGGTTGTCTACGCCAATTCGGTGCAGGCCGGCAACGGCACTGCGTACGGCGACGCCAAGGCCACCGCGGCGCAGGTGCTGGCGGATACCGGCGTCGACCTCGATGACGTGTCGCTGCCGAACCTCTACGGCGAGCACGGACGCCCGTACTACAACTCCGCGGTGGCGACGTTCTGTCGGGTGCTCGCGGAGGGCGGCCGGCCGGAGGTGCACGCCGACCGTGAGTTGAGCCTCGTGCACGTCACCGACGCGGCTGCCCGGCTCATCGGTGTGCCGGCCGGCGGTTCATGGGATCCATCCATGCCGCCACTGCGCGTCGGAGTCCGAGAGCTGGCCCATCGGCTCACCGAGATCGCCGCGACGTACCGGACAGGGGACATCCCGGACCTGCTGAAGCGGCATGATGTGCGGCTCTTCAACACATACCGGTCACACTGTTTTCCGGCGCACTACCCCCTGGCGCTGCCCCGCCGCGCGGATGCCCGGGGTGAGCTGGTCGAGACGGTCAAGGCGCACGGCGGTGCCGGCCAGACCTTCTGCTCCACCACGCTGCCCGGGATCACCCGCGGCGAACACTTCCACCTGGCCAAGGTGGAGCGGTTCGTGGTGCTGCGCGGCTCTGCTGAGATCAGCCTGCGGCGAGTGGGCGACACCGAAGTCCTGCGCTTCCCAGTTAGCGGCGACAAGCCGGTGCTCGTGGACATGCCGACGATGTGGGCCCACAAGTTGGTGAACACCGGGCCGGACGAGCTGGTGACGATGTTCTGGACCAACGAGATCTTCGACCCGGACCGACCGGATACCTGGCCTGAGGCGGTGGTGGCGGCCCGACCGGCGCCGGTGGCGGTCGGGGCGTGAGGATTGGCCTGATCAGCCAGTGGTATCCGCCGGAGGGCGTCTTCATACCGGGTAACCTGGCGCGCCAACTGGCCGGCCGTGGCCACGAGGTCAAGGTCCTCACCACATTCCCGAGCTATCCGTACGGCCGAGTCTTTCCTGGCTGGCAACAGCGCTGGCGGCATCGGGAAACTGAGGGGCCGGTGATGGTCCGGCGTGTGCCCGCCTATCCCAGCCACGACACCTCCACCGTCCGGCGCGCCCTGAGCCACCTCTCCTTCGGAGCCACCAGCGCGGTGGCCGGGGCGCGGTGGCTCGCTGACGTCGACGTCACGTACGTCTACCACCCGCCGCCCACGGCCGTCGCCGCTGCGGCACTCCAGCGTGCGGCCCGCCGAACACCGATCGTGCTTCACGTGCAGGATCTGTGGCCCGAGTCGGTGACGCAGTCCGGGATGGCACCGACCGGCCGGGTCGGGCGATGGCTGGAGCGGTCCATCGGGGCGCTGATGCGCGGGACGTACCGGCTGGCCGATGCCATCGTGGTGATTTCGCCGACGATGGCTGAGCGGGTCGTGGCCGGCGGCGCCGACCCGGACCGGGTGCGGGTGGTCTGGAACTGGACTGACGACGCGCTGTTCCGGCCGGTGCCGGTCACCGACGAGGCGCGCGCGGTGCTCGGTCACCGCCAGCGCTGCACCGTGATGTTCGCGGGCAACCTCGGGCTCCTGCAGGGCATCGAGACGGCCATCCGGGCGGCGGCCGCCGCGAGTGACCGGATGGACCTGGTGCTGGTCGGCTCCGGCGCGGGTGAGGACGGCGCCCGTCGATTGGCCGCCGACCTGGGTGCCGACAACGTGCGGTTCATCGGTCGGCGTCCGCCCGAACAGATGGCGGAGCTGTACGCGGCAGCGCAATGGCAACTTTTGTGCCTGCGCGACGTACCCGCCCTGCGCGCCGCCGTCCCGTCGAAGCTGCAGGCCGCGTTGGCCTGCGGTGTTCCGGTGATCGCTGCCGCGGGCGGCGACACTGCGGCCCTTGTCCGGTCGGCCGGGGTCGGTCTCGTCTGCCCGCCAGAGGACTGGCGGGCGCTCGCCGAAAGGTTCGTGGAAGCGTCCGACCAGCCGGCCGCCACGCGGCAGGCCATGGCGGACCGGGCCCGCCAGGTGTACCGCGATCGGATGTCCCTGCGCGTAGGCGTCGATCAGTTCGAAGACATCCTGACCAAGGTGGCAGCGCAGAGAGGACGGGCATGACCCGCATCATGACAGTGGTTGGCACCCGGCCGGAGATCATTCGACTGTCCCGGGTGCTTACCAGACTGGACAGCACGGTCGACCACACACTGATTCACACGGGGCAGAACTGGGACCCGACCCTGTCCGACGTGTTCTTCACCGAGCTGCGACTGCGCCAGCCGGACCGGTTCCTGGAGGTCGACACGTCGTCGCTCGGCCGGGTGCTCGGCGGGGTGCTGGTCGGCATGGAGGCGGCGATCGCCGAGGTGCGGCCGGATGCGCTGCTGGTGCTGGGCGACACGAACAGCTGCATCGCCGCCCTGATGGCGCGACGGATGCGGGTGCCGGTCTACCACATGGAGGCCGGCAACCGGTGCTTCGATCTGAACGTGCCGGAGGAGACCAACCGGCGGCTGGTCGACCACGTGGCCGACTTCAACCTCGTCTACACCGAACACGCCCGGCGTAACCTGCTCGCCGAGGGCCTGCACCCGCGGCGGATCCTGCACACCGGCTCGCCGATGCGGGAGGTGCTGGAGCACTATCGTGCACCGATCGCCAGCTCGACCATTCTGCGGCGGCTGGAGCTCGATCGAGGCGGGTACTTCCTGGTCAGTGCCCACCGCGAGGAGAACGTGGACCGTCCCGACCGGCTTCGTCGGCTCCTGGACTGTCTTGTCGCAGTGCGGGACAGGTGGGGCCGCCCGGTGCTGGTCTCCACCCATCCGCGCACCCGTAAACGGCTGGAGGCGCTGGCCCCGGACGCGACCGCTCTGGACGGCATCGCCTTCCATGAGCCGTTCGGCCTGCTCGACTACGTGCACCTGGAGACCAAGGCTTACTGCACTCTGTCGGACAGTGGAACGATCAGCGAGGAGGCCGCCATCCTCGGCTTCCCCGCTGTGACGCTGCGCGAGTCCATCGAACGTCCGGAGGCGCTCGACGCCGGCGGCATCATCATGACCGGCCTCGACCCGCAGGGCGTGGTCGAGGCGGTCGAGGTGACCGTGGCGCAGGTCGCTACCCAGGGGGTGCCCTGCCCGGTCGACTACCAGGTGCCGGACACCTCCCGGCGGGTGGTCGACTTCATCCTCTCCACGGTCCGCCGGCACCACGACTGGGCGGGCATCCGCCGCTGAGCCAGGCAGTGACAGGGCCGGCGACCGCACCCCCGCGGTCGCCGGCCCTGATGCGCCAGCCCAGTCGCGCGATCAGCGCGACTGCAGTGGTACGCCCAGAGGACCCTCCACCACCGGGTCGGTCGGCTGGGTGCAGAGCAGCGCGAGGTGCTCGACGACCTTCGCCGCGTCCTCGTACGGGTCGAGCCCGCTGACCTCCATAGGGTCGAGCGGCGGCACGGCCACATGGGACACCAGGGGGTGCAGCGGTCGGGTGTCGACCTCGCCGGTCCCGAGCAGATCCTCGTGCAGCTTCTCGCCGGGCCGCAGACCGGTGTAGACGATGGGCACGGAACTGGACGCCTGGTCGGCCATCTGGCGTGCCAGGTCGACGATCCGCACCGGGTCGCCCATGTCGAGCACCAGCGCCTCACCGTCCCGGCCGATCTCGGCGGCCTGAAGCACCAGGTGGACGGCCTCCTGCAGGGTCATCAGGTAGCGGGTGACGTCCGGGTGGGTGACGGTCAGCGGCTTGCCGGTCTCGATCTGCCGTTGGAAGGCCGTCACCACCGAGCCGCGACTGCTCAGCACGTTGCCGAACCGGACGCTGAGGAACGTGCCGGGGAACCGGGACGCGGCGTGTGCCGTCAACCGCTCGGTGATCCGCTTCGAGTAGCCGAGGACGCTGATCGGATCTGCGGCCTTGTCCGTGGAGATGTTGACGAACTTCGCCACGTCCTGGCAGGCGTCCAGCACCGACAGGGTGCCCCAGACGTTGGTCTTGATCGCCTCGCCCGGATGCCGCTGCAGCAGCGTCAGGTGCTTGAGCGCCGCCGCGTGGAAAATGATCTCCGGCCGGCGCTCCCGGATGATCCGCCGAATTCCCTCGTCGTCGCGAAGGTCGGCGAGGATCAGCTCGGGCCCGTCCAGCATGGCCCGCCCGGCGAGCGACATCTGAAGACTGTGCAGGGCCGACTCGTCCCGGTCGAGCATCATCAGTTCGCCCGGGTTGGCCTTCATCACCTGACGGCACAGCTCGGAGCCGATCGACCCGCCGGCGCCGGTGACCAGGATCCGCCGGCCGGTCAGGCTGTTGGTGCTCAACGGCAGGTCGCCGACCACCTGCCGTCGGCCGAGCAGATCGCTGACCTGCACGTCCCGGACGTCGGTGACGGTGATCCGGTGGTCGACCAGGTCCCGCATCGGTGGCAGCACCTTGAAGACCGCTCCGGCCTCCAGGGTGGCCTCGCGGATCTGGCGGATCAACGCGGCGTCCGCGTTGGCCACCGAGAAGATGACGGTGGTGGCGCCGGTACGCCGGACCGAGGTGCCGACGTCCTGCCGTCCACCCAGCACGCGCACCCCGCCGATGCGCAGGTCGCTCTTGTCGCGGTCGTCGTCGAGCGCGCCGACCGGCAGGTACCGGCCGCGCGGGTCGCTGAGCATCGCGCGCAGCAGGCCCTGGCCGGCGTCACCCATCCCGAACAGCAGCACGGGCGTCGACGACCGGACGTCCGGCCGCATGGCGAGGTCGCGGCGGTGCCGGTACGCGAACCGGGCGCCGAGCATGAAGAGCAGGGCCAGCGCGCCGCCGACCAGCGGGGTGCTCGCCGGAACCGGTCGCTCGCCGGACGGCAGCAGGGCGAGCAGCACGATGCCCCCCGTCGTGATGGCGGTCCCGGCGACGCCCTGAACCTCCTGCAGACTGCCCAGCGGGTGTCGTCCGGAGTAGAGCCGGCGTAGCGCCGCCACCGCCACGTGTACGACCGCCGCCACGACGCCGACCGCTGCTGCCCGTCCCAGTTGTCCCGGGGGCGGCTGGAACTCGAACCGGGTCCACGCGGCCGTGACGAATCCACCGACCCATGCGGTGGTGTCGGTGGCGAGGAACCCGGCCGTGCGCTGACGGGCCCTGGCCCGCCGCGCCTGCCGGTCCGCGTGCTGCGTGTTCTCGGTGTCCTGCGGCATGTGCTGGCTCCCTGTCCCGTCGCACGCTCCTTCCGCCCACACGACGGAAGGAGCCTCTAGGCTCTTTGTTCTTGTTACATGCCAAAGCAGCGCTATTGGGCGCTTTCGGAGTTTGTGAGCTGAATAGGTAGGTCCGGTGCCTTCAGCGGGCCGGAACGCCCTTGACCGTCACCTGATCGGGTACGTCCCGGACGACGCAGGCCCCGGCCCCGACCGTGCTGTCCTGCCCGATCCGCAGGCCCTGGAGCACTGCGGCGGTGGTCCCGATCAGCACGCCCTCGCCCAGGTGGCAGTCACCGGACACGGCGGCGAGCGGGTTGACCGAGACGTAGTCCGCGAGGCGGCTGTCGTGGCCGACGGTGGCGTTCTGGTTGAGATGGACGTGCCGGCCGAGGGTGACGTTCGTGGTGACCCTGGCTCCCGCGAAGGCCACGAAACCCGGCCCGTACTCGGTGTCCGGCCCGATGGTGGCGTCCGGGTGGACGAGACTCGCGGCCTCGGTGTCGTACCCGTCGATGCGGCCGCCGATGGCGCGGCGGATCCGGGGATCGCCGATCCCGATGAGGTGTCGGGTGGCCGGGGGCGCGTCGCGCAGCCAGGCCACGTCCCCGAGGTACGGCACGTCGAGTCGCTGCAACCGTTTCAGGTTCTCTTCGCTGGGTCGGTCGTCGACGACGCCCAGCAGTTGCCAGATCGGCCGGCCGGCGGCCTCGTTGACTGCCCGGGCGATGGTCAGCACCTCCCGGCCGTGGCCGCCGCAGCCGACCACCACCAGTCCCGTTGTCACGCGGCGGGCCCTCCCGTTCGAGCGGCCAGGAACTCGTCGATCGCGGCCAGCACCCGTGCGATCTGCGGCTCGGTCAGGGCGCTCCCGCTGGGCAGGGTGAGACCGTCGGCGAAGAGCCGCTCCGCCGCACCGCTGAGCAGGCTCTCCGCGCCGGCGTGCATGGGCTGAAGGTGCATCGGCTTCCACACTGGCCGGGTCTCGATGTCCCGCTCGGCCAGGTGGGCCGCCAGGTCGTCGGCCTGCCAACCACACCGCTCCCGCTCGACGGTGATGACGGTGAGCCAGCAGTTCGACTCGGTGTCCTCGGCGCCGAGGAGTTGGACGCCCGGCACCGGGGCGAAGAGCTTGGCGTAGTGGTCGCGTAGTTGGCGGCGTCGCGCGATCATCTCGTCCAGCCGGAGCAACTGGGCCCGGCCGAGCGCCGCGAGGAGGTTGCTGAGCCGGTAGTTGTAGCCGGTCTCCCGGTGCTCGTAGTGTCGCGCCGGTTCGCGGGCCTGGGTGGAGAGGTGGCGGGCCCGGTCGAGAAGTGCGACGTCGTCGCTCACCAGCATCCCGCCGCCGGAGGTGGTCATGATCTTGTTGCCGTTGAAAGACAGCACGCCGGCGTGCCCGAAGGAGCCGGCGGGCTGCCCCCGGTGACTCGCCCCGAGCGCCTCCGCGGCGTCCTCCACAAGGGGGACCTCGGCCTCGTCGCAGACCGGGACCAGCGAGAGGTAGTCGACGCAGCTGCCGAACATGTCCACCGGGACGATCGCGCCAACCCGCTCGCCGCGCGATCGCAGCCGACGCAGCAGGTCGGCGGTGAGATCGACGTCGAGGTTGCCGGTCCTGGGGTCGCAGTCCACGAAGACCGGACGCGCGCCGATGTAGTGGACCGCGTTGGCGGTGGCGACGAAGGTGAGCGTGGGCACGATGACCACGTCACCAGGCGTCACGCCGACGCCGAGCAGAGCCAGGTGCAGGGCGGCGGTGCCGGAGCTGACCGCCACGGCTCCGCCGGTGCCGACCCGCTCGGCGATGTCGTGCTCGAAGGCCTGCAGGTCCGGGCCGGCCGGCGCCACCCAGCCGGAACGCAGGGCCGCGACCAGGTACGACTCTTCGAGAGGGCCGACGTCGGGCGGGGACAGGTGGATCGTCTGGCTCATCGGCCGGCTCCCCAGCGGGTCGTCATGCCGGTGTCCGGTCGCGCTGCGGAGGTGCCGGACGGCGGGGCGGCGTGCCGAGGAACTCCGGCGCGGTCGCGGACCCGGCCGCGTTGATTCCCTCGCGGCGCAGCACGGTCCGCACGGTCGCGGCGAGAATCGACAAGTCCACCCGGAGGTTGTGGCTCTCCACGTACCGCACGTCGAATTCCAACTTCTCCTCCCAGCTCAAGCTGTTGCGCCCCCGCACCTGGGCCAACCCCGTGACGCCGGGCCGGACCTCGTGCCGTAGGGCTTGCCGGGGGGAGTAGCGGCTGAGGTATTCGGGCAGCAGCGGGCGCGGGCCGACCAGGCTCATGTCGCCGCGCAGCACGTTCCAGAGCGTGGGCAGCTCGTCCAGACTGGTGGCGCGCAGCCAACGCCCGAGTGGGGTGAGGCGATCGCGGTCTCCGACCAGGCCGAGGTTCAGGTTGGGTGGTCGCATGGTGCGGAACTTGACCAGCTCGAAAGGCTGTCCGTGCAGTCCGGCGCGGCACTGACGGAAGAGCACCGGGCGACCGAGACCCATCGCGACCAGAGCCGCCACGACGATCAGCAACGGCGTGACCAGGATGAGAAGGACCGCCGCCACGACGACGTCGGCGACTCGCTTGCCCCGCTTCGGGCTGCTCCGGGGCAGTGACAGATCGGCGTCCACGAGACCATCAGGCACCGGCACGGTGTGACCTCCCACATGATTTACACAAAAGGTACGCATTTGTCACATCAGGTACACATGACGCGGTGTCACCGAATAGCGACAGTCAGTCCGCATTCCCCCGATCAACCCCGAAACCCCGTGGTCGGACACGGCCAGATCAGCGGCCTTGTGCAGCTCCTGGCGTCGACAGGCCGGGCGGTAGAGTCGCGTCGGCCAGTCGGGCGAGGAAAGAACTGGCCGGTCGGGCGAGGGGGATGGCGTGCTGCACCTGAGGGTGATCGCCCCGGTGGACCTGTCGACGGAGGTCGTCGACCTGCTCTCCGCGGAGGCGGGGGTGACTCACCTCGCCGTGCTGCCTGGTGCCGCCCGGCAACCACCGGGTGATCTCATCCTCTGCGACGTGGTGCGGGAGAGCGCCGACCGCGTGCTGCGGGAGTTGCGGCGGATCGGTGTGGACACCAGCGGCGGCATCGCCGCCGACGACGTCGAGCTGACCATCTCCGATGCGGCCGACCGGGCGGCGGAGGACGCGCCAGGCAGTGGCGCGGACGCGGTCGTCTGGGACGAGATCGCCGCGAAGACCGGCGAGCAGACGGAACTGTCCGGCACCTACCTCGTGCTGATCGTGGTGGCCACCATGATCGCCGGCATCGGGGTGCTGCTGGACCAGCCGATTCTCATCGTCGGGGCGATGGTGGTCGGTCCGGAGTTCGGCCCCCTCGCCGCGCTGTGCGTGGCGTTGCTGCGCCGCCAGCTCGGGGTGATCGGCCGCTCGGTGCAGGCTCTCGTGGTCGGGTTCCTGGCGGCCATGGTGGCGACAGTGCTGAGCACCTGGGCGCTGACCGCAGTTGGCCTGGTCAGTCGGGAGATGCTCCTCGCCGAACGCCCGCTCACCGACTTCATCTGGCGGCCGGACGCGCTGTCCTGGGTGGTCGGTCTTCTGGCCGGCGTGGCCGGGATGCTCTCGTTGACGTCGAAGAAGTCCGGCAGCCTGGTCGGGGTGCTGATCTCGGTGACCACGGTCCCGGCCGCCGCGAACGTGGCGGTGGCCGCCGCCTATGGAGCGTGGGATGAAGCGGGCGGCTCGGCCCTCCAACTGGTGATCAACCTGGCTGCGATCGTCCTGGCCGGGCTGCTCACCCTCGTGGTGCAGCAGGTCTGGTGGAGGGGCCTGGCTCGCCGGTCCCCTCGTTCAGCAACCGGGTGAGCAGCGTCCGCAACGGGATCGACTCACCGTCGCGGCCGCCGGCCCCGACCACCAACGGCGCCGGGCTGGGCTCCGGGTCGACGCCGAACAGCCGGGCACGCAGACCGCCGGGCACGGTCAGCAGGTGGAACCGGCCGTCCACGTCCACCGCCCGGGTCTCGGCCCGGTCGACGTACCAGCCGGTCAGCCTGGTCCGGTAGCGCCCGCGCCCGTCGTAACCCCGGGCGATCAGCCGGGTGGTGCGCAGCCCTCGCCGGGTCGCCTCGGCCACGAACCAGGCCACCAGCTTCGCCGCCTCGGCCTGCTCGGCGGCCCGCCGCCGCGCGTCCGCGTCGGCGTGCGCCCGCACCGCCTGCTGCCGCTGATCCCGCCACGTCCGGCCGTCCGGCTCACTCACGACGCCGACGGTACGTGACGCGGCTCAGTCGAGGACAGCCCGCAGGGTGCGCCGGGCGATCGCGGCCATCACCAGGTTGGTCTCGACGTAGTACGGCAGCGCGTTGATCGCCTGCTCCAGCGCCCATCCGCGCCCGCGCTCCCACGTCGCATCGTCCACGCCGAGCGCCCGCCGGTACGTCTCCCGCGACCCGGCGTCGAACAGGTTCCACGCCGGCATCAGGTCCACCGCCGGGTCGCCCACGTCGACGGCGCCCAGGTCGATGACCGCGGCCAGCCGGCCGTCGCGAACCAGCAGGTTGCCCGGCATCAGGTCGGCGTGGATCCACACGTCGGCCACCTGACACCGCGGGACAACCCGGCAGCGGTCCCACACCTCGGCGAGCCGAGCGGTGTCGGTGAGCTGGACGCTGCTGGCCAGGGCCGACCGCACTCCGCCGTCCTGGTCGGCCAGCGGGCCGCCCCGGCCGGATCCGGACCAGGCCCGGCCACCGGTGTCGATCGCGTGCAGGGCGGTGACGACGCCGGCCAGGTCCCGGGCGAAGGCGTCCAGGTCGCCGAAGCGGCCGGGGTGGATCGGCTCTCCGGGGATCCAGCGGTACGCAGTCCACGGCCCCGGGTACCCCTCGCCCGGCTCACCGAGGCCGAGCGGCTCGGGCACCGCGATCGGCAGGTGCCGGCCGAGCAGCCGGGCGTGCTCCTGCTCCCGCAGCAGCTCGACCCGCAGGTCGGCGCCGGCCGTCGGTTGCAGGGGAAACCGCAGGACGATCTCCGCACCGAGCCGGAAGAGAGCGTTCACCGTGCCGGTCGAGGGGAGCGGACGAACGGGGAGCGCCCGCCACTCGGGAAACTGCTCGGCGACCAGGGCGGCCACCACCTCGGCGCTGACGTCGAGCTGATCGGCGTGCATCTTCACCGCGAGATCATCACGCATCGCTGCGCTGCCAGGCGAGCCGATTTCCCCGGGGTCCGCATCCTTCCTCCGTGGCTCCCTCACTCCGACGGCACATGCAGATTCTGGGGAGCCCGATGCAGGCGGCCCCTGTCGAGCTGCCCCAGATCTGGACCGCCGCCACACGGACTCGCCCCACGAGTGGGGCAGCTCGACAGGTCTCCGTGAGGACCCGTGCCGTGCCGTGGAGCACCGGGCAGGCCGGCGATCGAGGTCGACAGAATCTTGGGTGCTCGGGATGCCGCCCGCGTGGGCGACATCCCGAGCTTGTCGAGCGAGGGCTGCGCGCCCCGCTGGTTGATCAGGCCAGGCCGGCGCGGCGCAGGGCCTCCGCCATCGCGTCATTGGCCGGCGCCGGCGCACCCTGCCGCTGCTGCCCGCCGCGGCCACCCTGCCCGCCACCCTGCCCGCCGCGACCACCCTGCGCGCCACGACCACCCTGACCGCCACCCTGCCCGCCCCGGGAACCCTGCGCGCCGCGACCGCCCTGACCGGCAGGACCACCCTGCGGCCCGCGCTGCGCCGGGCCGCCACGCCCCTCCTGGCTCGTCCGACCACCGCCACCGGCGGCTCCCGGCTCGTCCTCCAGGCGCAGAGTCAGCGAGATGCGCTTACGGGGTACGTCCACGTCGAGCACCCTGACCTTGACCACGTCGCCGGACTTCACCACGTCGCGGGGGTCCTTCACGAAAGTCCGGGACAGCGCCGAGACGTGCACGAGACCGTCCTGGTGCACCCCGACGTCGACGAACGCGCCGAACGCGGCCACGTTGGTGACCACGCCTTCGAGCACCATGCCCGGCGTCAGGTCGCCGATCTTCTCCACCCCTTCGACGAAGGTGGCGGTGCGGAACTCCGGCCGAGGATCCCGGCCCGGCTTCTCCAGCTCGGCGAGGATGTCGGTGACGGTGGGCAGACCGAACCGGTCGTCGACGAAGTCGGTGGCGCGCAGCCCCCGCAGGATGGTGCTCTTACCGATCACCGAGCGCAGGTCCTGACCGGTGGTGGAGAGGATCCGGCGCACCACCGGGTACGCCTCGGGGTGCACGCTGGAGGAATCCAGTGGGTCGTCGCCGTCGGGGATGCGCAGGAAGCCCGCGCACTGCTCGAACGCCTTCGGACCGAGTCGCGCCACCTTCTTCAGTTCGGTACGCGACCGGAACGGCCCGTTAGCGTCCCGGTGCAGCACGATGTTCTCGGCCAGCCCGGCACCGATCCCGGAGACCCGGGTCAGCAGCGGCGCCGAGGCGGTGTTGACGTCCACCCCGACCGCGTTGACGCAGTCCTCCACCACCGCGTCCAGCGACCGGGACAACTTCACCTCGGACAGGTCGTGCTGGTACTGGCCGACCCCGATCGACCGGGGGTCGATCTTGACCAGCTCGGCGAGCGGGTCCTGGAGTCGTCGGGCGATGGAGACCGCGCCGCGCAGCGACACGTCCATCCCGGGCAGCTCCTGCGAGGCGTACGCGGAGGCGGAGTAGACCGACGCGCCGGCCTCGGAGACCATCACCTTGGTCAGGTTGAGCTGCGGGTGCCGCTTGATCAGGTCGCCGGCCAGTTTGTCGGTCTCCCGCGAGGCGGTGCCGTTGCCGATCGCGATCAACTCCACCCCGTGTGCCCCGGCCAGCCGGGCGAGGGTCTCGACCGACGCGTCCCACTGCCGGCGTGGCTCGTGCGGATAGATCGTGTCGGTGGCGAGCACCTTGCCGGTGGCGTCCACCACGGCCACCTTCACGCCGGTCCGCAGGCCCGGGTCCAGGCCCATCGTGGGCCGGGTGCCGGCCGGCGCGGCCAGCAGCAGGTCGCGCAGGTTGGTCGCGAAGACCCGCACCGCCTCCTCCTCGGCCGCCTGCCACAGCCGCATCCGCAGGTCCGCGCCGAGGTGGATGAGAATCCGGGTACGCCAGGCCCAGCGGACCGTGTCGGTCAACCAGCGGTCGGCCGGGCGACCGGCGTCGGAGACCCCGAACCGGCCGGCGATGGCGGCCTCGTAACGGGTCGGGCCGGTCGGCGCGGCGTCGGACTCGCCGGCCTCCTCCGGTTCCATGGTCAGGTCGAGCACGCCCTCCTTCTCGCCCCGGAACATGGCCAGGATCCGGTGCGAGGGCAGCTTCGGGTACGGCTCGGAGAAGTCGAAGTAGTCGGAGAACTTGGCGCCCGTGGTCTCCTGCCCCTCGCGTACCCGGGAAGCCAGGCGCCCTCGCGACCACATCTGCTCGCGCAGCGTGCCGATCAGGTCGGCGTCCTCCGCGAAGGTCTCGATGAGGATCGCCCGCGCGCCCTCCAGCGCGGCGGCGGCGTCGGCGATGCCCTTCTCCGCATCGACGAACCCGGCGGCGGTGGCCCGTGGGTCCTGGGTCGGGTCGGCCAGCAGCGTCTCGGCCAACGGCGCCAACCCGGCCTCGCGGGCGATCTGCGCCCGGGTCCGCCGCTTCGGCTTGTACGGCAGGTAGATGTCCTCCAGCCGGGACTTCGAGTCGGCGGCCATGATCTGCGCTTCCAGGGCCTCGTCGAGCTTGCCCTGACCGCGGATCGACTCCAGCACGGCGGCCCGCCGCTCGTCCAGCTCGCGCAGGTAGCGAAGCCGCTCCTCCAGGGTGCGCAGCTGGGTGTCGTCGAGCAGGCCAGTGGCCTCCTTGCGGTAACGGGCGATGAACGGCACGGTGGCGCCGCCGTCGAGCAGCTCCACGGCCGCCCGCACCTGACGCTCGGCCACGCCGAGCTCGCCGGCGATCCGCTGATGAACAGACTGGGTCACGATCTCGATCCGCCTTCGACTCGATCCGCCTTCAAAGAGCGGGTACCGCCTGCATTCTGCCGGGCGGCCCCCGACGCTGTCGCCGCGCCCGGCCGGGGTGACCGGCGGCGGTGCCAGCGGCCCTGCGCTAGCGTGGCGATCATGGAAACACCTGCGGAGCCGCGCGCCCGGCGGCTCTTCGGCGGCAGCGCCCGGGCCCTCGGCGACCTGACGGCCAACCCGTTCCGCGCCGACCGGGACCGGATCGTCGGCTCGCCGTTCTTCGCCCGCCTCGGCGGTGTCACCCAGGTGATCAGCCCGGTCGGCTCCGGGCTGCTGGTGCACAACCGGCTCACCCACAGCCTCAAGGTCGCCCAGGTGGCCCGGGCGGTCGCCGAGCGGTTGAACGCCGACGAGCGGTGGCGTGACCTGCTGGACAAGCTCGGCGGCTGCGACCCCGACGTGGTGGAGGCCGCTGCGCTCGCACACGACCTCGGCCACCCGCCGTTCGGGCACCTGGGGGAGCGGGTGCTGGACCGGCTGGCCCGCCAGCGCCTCGGCCTCGCCGACGGGTTCGAGGGCAACGCCCAGTCGTACCGGATCGTCACCAGCACCGAGATCCGCGGCGCGGCCACCACCGGGCTGGACCTGACCGCCGCGGTCCGCGCGGCGATGCTGAAGTACCCGTGGACCCGGCTGGACCACCCCGACCCGCACCCGCGCACGATGGACCCGCCGCCGCGCGGGGCCACCCCTCCGCCGGACGACCCGGAGAGCGGCTCGTCGAAGTTCGGCGCGTACCGGACCGAACTCGACGACCTGCGGCAGGCCCGGGAGCCGTTCGCCGGCCGCATCCCGGACTGGCAGCAGACCGTGGAGGCGTCGGTGATGGACACCGCCGACGACATCGCGTACGCCATCCACGACGTGGAGGACTTCTACCGGGTCGGTGTGCTCCAACAGGGGTCGGTGTCCGCCGAGTTGATGGCGTGGCAGCGCGAGAGCGGGCACTTCCGGGCGATCACCGACGCGGCGCTGGCCACCGCGGCCCGGCGTCCGGGGGCGGCGATCGAGCGGTTGCGTCGGCAGTTGCACCGCAAGGACGCCTGGATCGCCGACGACGACGCGTTCGCCGCCGCTGTCGAGCACGTCCGCGAGGAGTTGGTCGACGGGCTGCTGGCGATGCCGTTCGACGGCTCGATCGAGGCCGAGCAGTACGTGGCGCGGTTCTCCGCCCGCTGGTCCACCCGTTTCGTCGAGGCGATCACGGTGACCGACCAGCCGTCGGTGCGCTCCGGTCACGTGCTGCTGGGCTGCGCGCAGTGGCACGAGGTGCAGGTGCTCAAGTTCGTCCACCACCGGTTCGTGCTGGCCCGACCGGATCTCGCCCTGCACCAGCGCGGCCAGGCCCGGCTGCTGGGCACCCTGGTCGAGGCGCTCTGGGAGTGGCTGCTCGACCCGGAGGAGGAGTCGCGACTGCCCCGCCGGCTGCACGACCTGGTCGAGCTGGCCGAGGCGGAACTGCACCCACGGATCCCGGACCGGATCGGCCGCGCCCGGGGGCGGGCCATCGTGGACTTCGTCGCGCAGCTCACCGACGGTCAGGCGGTGGCCATGCTGGACGCGCTCTCCGGCCGCTCCGGCGCGCTCTGGACCGACGCCTTCGTGCTCTGACCCGGCTCAGGCGATGCCTGCTGTGGCCTGCCTCAGGCGACCGACTGCCACCAGCCGTCGACGGCGGGCGGCTCGTCGACCACCACCCGCTCGCCTGGGCGGGGCACGGCGAGGCGCACGTCGCGGGCCTTCGCCTCGGCCCACAGCCGGTCCACCGGCTCGGACCAGTCGTGCAGGGCCAGGTTGAACGTCGCCCAGTGCACCGGGACGAACAGCCCGCCACGCAGGTCGAGGTGGGCGTCGACCGCCTCCTCGGGGAACATGTGGATCGTTGGCCAGGCCCGGTCGTACGCGCCGATCTGCATCAGCGTCACGTCGAACGGCCCGTGCTCGGCGCCGATCGCCGAGTATCCGTCGAAGTAACCGGAGTCGCCGGTGTAGAAGACCTTGCGGCGCGCCCCGGCCACCACCCACGAACTCCAGAGCGTGCCGTCGCGGCGCAGCCCTCGCCCGGAGAAGTGCTGGGCGGCGGTGGCGGTGATCTCCAGCCCGGCGACCCGGTGGGACTCGGACCAGTCCAGCTCGATGATCCGCTCGGCGGGTACGCCCCAGCGGTCCAGGTGCGCGCCCACGCCGAGCGGCACCAGGAACGGCGCGGACTGCCCGGCGAGCAGCGCCCGGACGGTCGGCATGTCGAGGTGGTCGTAGTGGTCGTGCGAGATCAGGATGGCGTCCAGCGGCGGCAGCTCGTCGAGGCGTACCGGTGGTTCGTGCAGCCGGCGAGGACCGACCAGCCCGGAGGGGGAACACCGCTCGCTCCACACCGGGTCGAGCAGCACCCGCCGGCCCTCGATCTCGATCAGCGTCGAGGCGTGGCCGTACCAGACGATGTTCAGCTCGTCGGCGGTGTCGACGGTGTGGGGTGCGCTGGAGCGCAGCAGCGGCACGGGTGCGGTCGGGCGTCGCTTCTGCTTGCCGAAGATCAGCTCGCGGACCAGGTTGCGGCCCGGCTCGGCGACCATCGTGCGGGTGCCGGCCTGGTTGTGGAAGGTGCCCTCACGGAACTGGGGCGAGCGGGCCGCCCGTTCGGCCCGGGCCCCGCTGAGCCGGCCGCCGAGCGCCGCCGGCACATCCCGGGCGACCCAGGCCAGCCCGGCCAGCGCCGCCAGCCCGGCCGCGCCCCGCATCCGCCGCCCGAGCGACCGTTCGACGTCCGTGCTCTGCGCTCGTGCCATTGCCGTCCCTCCGACGTGTCCGCCCTACACGGTAGTCACCCGGATCGGTCCGTGCCTCGGCGGTCGCCACGCCGGGTCGATCGCCGGCAGCGGCGACCGACCCGGGACGGGCTCTAGCCGCCGTTGCTGGGGCGCCGGGCGGTGATCCGGAACGTCCGGCCCACGCCCGCGATCCGGTCCACCGCGGCCAGGAACTTCGGGCCCATGGCTGCCCGGGCCTGGACCGCAGGGTGGGTGGCGCCGAAGTCCTCCGGGTTGGCCTGCCCGTCGGCGAAGAGCGCGTAGGTGAGCACGGCCGCACCGGAGCGGTCGAAGATCACGCCGGCCTCGTGCCGGGCGTCGGCGTACCAGCCGGCCTTGGTGGCGATCCGGGCCCGCTCGTCCGAGGACATGGTGCGCCGGATGCCGTCGGTGAAGGCCACCGGGGAACGCAGGAGACCCAACAGGTACGTGGTCGAGGCGGGGGAGAGCAGCGTGCCGCCGACCAGGGCGCGCAGCAGGTCGTGCGTCTCGCGCGGGGTGCTGGTGCCGAGGAAGAACCGGTTCGGGTTGGCCACCGGCTCAACCTGGGTGTTCGGGAAACCCTTGGCGACCAGGATGGAGTTGATCTCGGCAGCCGGGGCGACCAGCCCGCACAGCCGCACAGCCGTGTCGTCCGAGACGGTCAGCAGATTGGCCAGCACGTGCCCGAGGGTCACCATGCTCGGGTACGCGCCGTCCAGGCTGAAGATGCCGTCACCACCCGGCACGACGATCGCCGCGCTCACCTCGACCTGCTGGTCCAGGGTGAGCAGCCCTCGGTCGACCTTGTCGAGCACCGCCGTGGCGACCGCGATCTTGTTGACGCTGTACGCCTCGATCCGTCGGTCCGCGTCGGCCTCCACCGCCACCACCGGCGTGCCGGCCGGGTCGGCGACGCTGACGTACGCCTGCCAGTTGCCGCCGGCCTCAACGCTGTGCTTGGCGAAGACGGCGGCCACCCGGCGGGCTGCCCGGGCAGGGGTGGTCGGGGTGACCTCGGTGCTCTCGGCGGCGCTCGCCGAGGAGGCGGCGCCCAGCACCGTGCCGGCGGTGGCCACCGTGCCCAACCCGAGTGCCGTTCTACGGTTCAGTCGCATGGTCGATCGTCTCCCCCATCGTGGTGCGCCAGAGCGCTTGCTGGCCCACCACCCTAGGCGAGTTGATCGATCCACAATGCCCCCCGAACAGTTCCGAACAACTCCGAACAGGTCAGCCGAATCGTCGGCGCACTGCCGCTCCGACTGCGCTCGCCGGCCCGGACACGAGTTGCCGCAGGTCGGGCAGGTGACCGCCGCGTACCGCCTCACCGGCCGGGTTCGGGGCGAAGACCGAGCCGTCGTTCGCGGCAATCGACCGTCCACTCAGGCCGGCCAGCCGCATCAACGGCCCGACGAGGATGTCGTAGACGCCCGGCAGCACGGTGAACCCGACCCGCATCACCACGTTGAGCCGGCCCACGGACACCTCCCGACGGGGACGGTCCACACAGTTCACGATGGCCCGGGCCACCCGATGAGGGCTGGCGACCGGCGGCGGAGGTCGCCCGACCCGGCCCAGGTAGTTGGCCGCCTGCTGGTACACCGGTGTGTCCACGCTGCCCGGGTTGACCAGACACAACCGGATCTCCGGGCTGTCGCGCAACTCCTGCTGCACCGTGCGGACCAGACCCTGCAAACCCCACTTGCTCGCCACGTACGCGCTCATGTTCGGGGCGGTGATGTGGCCGAGCACCGAGCCGGTGAGGACGACAGTGCCGGCCCCGGCGGCCCGGAAGTGCCGCAGCGCCACCCGCACCGAGCCGGCAGCGCCGAGCAGGTCGGTCCGTACCACCTGGTCGAAGACCCGCCCGGGCAGCTCGTCGAAGCGACCGTAGGCCATCACCGCCGCCGTGTGCACCCAGACGTCGATGCGACCGAACCGCTCGATCGCCGCGTCGGCGAGCGCGTCCAGAGCGCCCGGCTCGGTGACGTCGGTCGGCACGGTCAACACGTCGACGTCGGCGCACTCCGCGCGTACCTCGGCCAGGGTCGTGGTGGCGCGAGCGGCGAGGACCAGACGGTCGCCGCGTTCGGCGAACTCCCGGGCCGTCGCCCGGCCGATCCCGCTGCTCGCGCCGACGATCACGACCACTCGGCTCACGGCACCGGCTGCATTCGTGACTGCGGGGCTCGCAACCCCGGCTCACTCCTCGCACTCATGGTTCGAGCACGACCTTGATGCAGCCGTCCTCCTTCTTCTGGAACATCTCGTACGCCTGCGGCGCCTGGCTCAGCGGCATCCGGTGGGTGCGCAGGTCCTCCACACCCAGCGGGTCGTCGTCACCGGAGAGCAGCGGCAGGATCTCGTCGGTCCACCGGCGCACGTGGCACTGCCCCATCCGCAGCTGGATGCCCCGGTCGAACATCTCCATCAGCGGCATCGGGTCCGCCTCGCCGCCGTACACGCCGGACAGCGAGACGGTGCCGCCACGGCGAACCGCCTTGAGCGCGGCGTGCAGGACGGACAGCCGGTCCACGCCCGCCCGGTCGGTCATCGTCTGGGCCAGCTTGTCCGGCAACAGCCCGGCGGCGGTCTGAGCCAACTTCCCCGCCGGCGAACCGTGCGCCTCCATCCCGACCGCGTCGATCACCGCGTCCGGACCGCGACCGTCGACCAGGTCGATCAACGCGCCCGGCACGTCGGAGAGCTCACTCACGTCGAGCACCTCGATGCCGTGCCGGCGGGCCAGCTCCAGCCGCTCCGGCACCAGGTCCAGCCCGATCACCCGGCCCGCGCCGAGGTGGCGGCCGATCCGCGCGCAGAACTGCCCGACCGGGCCCAACCCGAAGACGGCCAGGGTGCCGCCCGGAGGGGTGTCCGCGTACTTCACCGCCTGCCAGGCGGTCGGCAGAATGTCGGACAGGTAGAGGTAGCGCTCGTCAGCGCCGGTCTGCGGGATCTTGATCGGCCCGAAGTGGGCCTGCGGGACGCGCAGGTACTCGGCCTGCCCGCCCGGCACCGAACCATAGAGCGAGGTGTAACCGAACAACGCCGCGCCCTTGCCCTCGCTGGTGACCTGGGTGGTCTCGCACTGCGCGTAGAGCTGCCGCTGGCACATCCAGCAACTCCCGCAGGAGATGTTGAACGGGATCACCACCCGGTCGCCGGGCTTGAGCCCGGTCACGCCCGACCCGACCTCCTGGACGATCCCCATCGGCTCGTGGCCCAGGACGTCACCCGGCTTCAGGTACGGCCCGAGAACCTCGTACAGGTGCAGGTCAGAGCCGCAGATCGCAGTCGAGGTGATCTTCACGATCGCGTCGGTGGGTTCCTCGATCCGAGGGTCCGGCACCTCCTCGACCCGTACGTCCCGCTTTCCCTGCCAGGTCAGTGCCTTCATGTCCCTCGTCCCTTCTCACGCCGTCTCGAAAGACTGCTACCCGGGCTCGGGCACTTGAACCTGCTGCGCACTCCGATGTCCGGGTTGTTCTCGGCCCTGCCTGTGGTTGATCGACTCGTGTTCCTTGAAGTCGCGGTATCCGAGGTGCGATGACGCCCCGACTTCATGAAATCCGAGTGGATCAAGCAGTCGCGGCCAGTGCGGCGGCGCGGGCGGGTCGGGCCAGCGTGGCGTGGGCGGGGCGGGTCAAGGCGGCGGGCAGCAGCGAGGTGTGGTGTCGCCAGGCAGGTCGGCGCGGGTAGGGCGACTGGCACGTGACGGCGTGTCGGCAAGGTTCACGAAGGGTCCGCGATCGGAGCGACCGGCGTACCGCAGCGAAACCGCAACTCACGGACCACCCATGACCAAGGTCAGGGCTGGGGCGACCGTCCCCGGGCGGAGGGATCAAGCCTGACCGCCCGGAGCCGGGGACGGTCGCCCCAGCCCCACCGCAACCACAAACCGAACGCCGAACCAAAGACCGAACGCCGAGTCCCAAGGACCGAACGCCGAGCCAAGGACAAACGCCGGACCGCCGTACCCCCGAAAACAGCGCAGGGGTACGGCGGTCCGGCGTCGTGCGGTGGCCTCAGGAACCGGGGGTGTTGCCGGCGCCCTTCGCCGTGGCCGCGAGGTAGTCGCGGTTGAGTCGGCCGATGGTGTTCAGCGGGATGCCCTTCGGGCAGGCCGGGGTGCATTCGCCGGCGTTGGTGCAGCCGCCGAAGCCGGCCTCGTCGTGCGCGTCGACCATGCCGATCACCCGGGTGTACCGCTCCGGCTGGCCCTGCGGCAGCAGCGAGAGCTGGGTGAGCTTGGCGGCGGTGAAGAGCATGCCGGAGCCGTTCGGGCAGGCTGCCACGCACGCGCCGCAGCCGATGCAGGCCGCCGACTCGAAGGCGGCGTCCGCGTTGGCCTTGGCGACCGGGGTGGAGTGCGCCTCGGGCGCGCTGCCGGTTGGCGCGGTGACGTAGCCACCGGCCGCGATGATCTTATCGAAGGCGCTCCGGTTGACCACCAGGTCCTTGATGACCGGGAAGGCGCTGGCCCGCCACGGCTCGATGTCGATCGTCTCGCCGTCGGTGAACTGGCGCATGTGCAGCTGGCACGCGGTGGTGCCGCGCTGCGGCCCGTGCGCGTCGCCGTTGATCATCAGGCCGCACATGCCGCAGATGCCCTCGCGGCAGTCGTGGTCGAACGCCACCGGGTCTTCGCCGGCGAGGATCAGCCGCTCGTTGAGCACGTCGAGCATTTCCAGGAACGACATGTCCGGGGACACGTCGTCGACCGGGTAGGTCACCATCCGACCCTTGTCCTCAGGGCCCTTCTGGCGCCAGATGCGCAGGGTCAGGTTCACTTGTAACTCCGCTGCGTGGGGTGGACGTATTCGAACTTCAGGTCTTCCTTGTGCAGCACCGAGGGCTCGCCGTCGGCGGTGAACTCCCAGGCCGCCACGTACGCGAACCGGTCGTCGTCGCGCTGCGCCTCACCGTCGGGCGTCTGGTGCTCGGCCCGGAAGTGGCCGCCGCAGGACTCCTCGCGGTGCAGGGCGTCGATGCACATCAGCTCGGCCAGTTCGAAGAAGTCGGCCACCCGGCCGGCCTTCTCCAGCGACTGGTTGAGTTCCTCGCCGGTGCCGGACACCTTGACCCGCTGCCAGAACTGCTCGCGCAGGCCGCGGATCTCGTCGATCGCCTTGCGCAGGCCGGCCTCGCTGCGTTCCATGCCGCAGTGTTCCCACATGATCTGGCCCAGTTCCCGGTGGAACGAGTCCACGGTCCGGTCACCGTTGACCGCGAGCAGCCGCTGGACGCGATCCTCGACGTCGGTGCGGGCCTCGACCGCCGCCGGGTGACTGGCGTCGACCTTCTCCAGCGGGCCGGAGGCCAGGTAGTTGGCGATGGTGGTGGGCAGCACGAAGTAGCCGTCGGCGAGGCCCTGCATCAGCGCGGAGGCGCCGAGGCGGTTCGCGCCGTGGTCGGAGAAGTTGGCCTCACCGATCACGAACAGGCCGGGGATGTTCGACTGGAGGTCGTAGTCGACCCACAGGCCGCCCATCGTGTAGTGCACGGCGGGGTAGATCCGCATCGGCACCTCGTACGGGTCCTCGCCGGTGATCCGCTCGTACATCTCGAAGAGGTTGCCGTACTTGGCCTCGATGGCCTTGCGGCCCAGCCGGTTGATCGCGTCGGCGAAGTCGAGGTAGACGCCGAGCTTGGTCGGTCCGACGCCCCGGCCCTCGTCGCAGACGTTCTTCGCGGCGCGGGAGGCGATGTCGCGGGGGACCAGGTTGCCGAAGGAGGGGTAGATCCGCTCCAGGTAGTAGTCCCGCTCGTCCTCTCCGATGTCCTTGGGGCTGCGGTCGTCACCCTTGGTCTTCGGCACCCAGACCCGGCCGTCGTTGCGCAGCGACTCGCTCATCAGGCTCAGCTTCGACTGGTGGTCGCCGGAGACCGGGATGCAGGTCGGGTGGATCTGCGTGTAGCAGGGGTTGGCGAAGTACGCGCCCTTGCGGTGCGCCCGCCAGGTGGCGGTGACGTTGCAGCCCTTGGCGTTGGTGGAGAGGTAGAAGACGTTGCCGTAGCCGCCGGAGGCGAGCACGACGGCGTCGGCCATCTCGGTGCTGATCTCGCCGGTGACCATGTCCCGGACGACGATGCCGCGGGCCTTGTCGTCGACGAGGACCAGCTCCAGCATCTCGTGCCGGGTGTTCATCTCGACGTTGCCCAGGCCGATCTGCCGTTCGAGGGCCTGGTACGCGCCGAGCAGCAGCTGCTGACCCGTCTGGCCCCGGGCGTAGAAGGTGCGCTGCACCTGGGCGCCGCCGAAGGAGCGGGTGTCCAGCAGGCCGCCGTACTCGCGGGCGAACGGCACACCCTGGGCGACGCACTGGTCGATGATGTTGACGGAGACCTCGGCGAGCCGGTGCACGTTCGACTCGCGGGAGCGGAAGTCGCCGCCCTTGACGGTGTCGTAGAACAGCCGGTGTACGGAGTCGCCGTCGTTGCGGTAGTTCTTCGCCGCGTTGATGCCGCCCTGTGCCGCGATGGAGTGCGCCCGGCGCGGGCTGTCCTGGTAGCAGTAGGACTTGACGTGGTAGCCCTGCTCGGCCAGGGTCGCCGCGGCCGAGCCACCGGCGAGGCCGGTGCCGACCACGATCACCGTCATCTTGCGGCGGTTGGCGGGGTTGACCAGCTTGGCCTCGAAGCGGCGGGTCTCCCAGCGCTTCTCGACCGGGCCGGCGGGAGCCTTGGTGTCGGCGATCGGGTCGCCCTCGGTGAAGAGTTCCATGTCAGGACACCAATCCGGTGAGTACGGCGAACGGGACCACCAGGTACCCGGCGCAGAGCAGCACGGCGAAGACCAGAGCTGCGGTACGCGCCCGACGCTCGCCACGCGGCGTCTGCTGGCCGAGGCTGCGGAACGCGCTGAACGCGCCGTGGCGCAGGTGGAAGCCCACCGCGACGATGGCGAGCGTGTAGAAGAGCGTGACGTACCAGCGCTCGGGCGCGAAGTCGGCGACGACGTTGCCGTACGGCTTGCTGGCGTCGCCGACCGGGTTCAGCGTGCCGGTGGTCAGGTCCAGGATGTGGTAGATCACGAAGAGCAGGATGATCACTCCACCCCAGCGCATCGTGCGGGCCGCGTAGCTGCCGTTGACCTTCTTGCGGTGGGCGTACTTGACCGGGCGGGCGGCGCGGGCCCGCATGGCCAGCACGGTGGCGGCGACGATGTGGGCGACGACCGCGACGACCAGCACGGTGCGCAGGATCCAGAGGAACCAGACGCCGGGCAGCAGCGGCTTGCCGATGTCGCGCAGCCAGTGCGCGTAGTGGTCGAACGAGGTTTCCCCCGTGAACACCTTGAGGTTCCCGAGCATGTGGGCGATCAGGAACAGCGCCAGCAGGATGCCCGTCACCGCCATGACGGCCTTGAGGCCGACGTTCGAGCGGATGGGCGACCGAGTTTTCGTCATTACCACGCAACCGACGCTAGGAGCACTTCGATCAGTCGTCCAATGCATCAAACTCGCAGTGTTGATAGCCGTAGGCTATGTAGATGCAGCTCCATCAGCTTCGGTACTTCGTCGCGGTGGCCGAAGTACGACATTTCACCCAAGCCGCCGATCTCGTAGGCATCACTCAGCCTTCTCTCAGTAAGCAAATTCACGCTCTGGAGACCGACCTCGGGGCGCCGTTGTTCGAGCGGGTACGGGGCAACATCGCCCTCACCGCCGCCGGTGAGGTGCTGCTGCCGTTGGCCACCCGGATCCTCGCCGACGTGGACACCGCCACCCGCGAGGTGCAGGAGCTGGTGGGGTTGCGCCGCGGTCGGGTCCGGCTCGGCGCCACCCCGAGCCTGGCCACCTCGCTCGCCCCGCCGGTGCTGCGCCGGTTTCGCGACGCGCATCCCACCGTCGACCTCAAGGTCGAGGAGGGTGGCTCCCAGGATCTGGTGCGCGATCTGCTCCGCGGCGACCTCGACCTGGCCCTCATCATCATGCCGGCCCAGGGTGCAGACCCCGGGCTGCGGGTCGATCCGATCCTGCGCGAGAGCCTGGTGGTGGCCTCGGTGGGGGAGGTGCCGACCGCGTCGCTGACCGGGGAGCTGCGGATCACCGACCTGCGGGACCAGCCGATGGTCATGTTCCGGGAGGGCTACGACCTGCGGGACGCGACCATCCAGGCCTGTCGGGAGGCAGGCTTCGAACCGACCTTCGCGGTGGACGGCGGCGAGATGGACGCCGTCCTCAGCTTCGTCGAGGCGGGGCTGGGCATCGCGCTGGTGCCGGGCATCGTGCTCGCCCGTCGCCCCGGCGTGCGGATCACGCCCCTCGCTCCGCCCGGGGTGCGACGGACCATCGCGGTGGCCCGCCGCCGCGACATCGTGCCCACCCACGCGGGTCGGGAACTCCGGCGGATCCTGCTCGACTACATCCAGGCGGCGATCGACCGGGGTGAGCTGCCGCCCGGCGTGGAGCCTCTGACCTGACCCGGCCGGCCGGGCCGGAGCGGCCCAGCCGGCCCAAGAGCGGTCGGCCCGGTCAGCGGCCCTCGGCGTCGTCCATCGCCCGGTAGATCCGTTGCTCCGAGACGGGGTACGGGGTGCCCAGCGCCTGGGCGAAGACGTTCACCCGCAACTCCTCGATCATCCAGCGGATCTGCCGGACGGCGGTCTCCTGCCGGCGGGCCGGCGGAAGGGCGGCGAGCAGGTCGGCGTACTCCTTCTGCACCGCCGCGATCCGGTCCTGCTGCTGGCGGTCCCGCTGCGGGTTGCCACCGAGGCGGTCCAGCCGACGTTCGATGGCGGTGAGGTAGCGCAGCAGGTCGGGCAGGCGCGCGTACCCGGTCTCGGTGATGAACCCGGCGTGCACCAGCCCGGCGAGCTGGCCGCGGATGTCGGCCAACGCGGCCACCACGGCGAGGTTGCGGGTGGCGCCGAGCCGCTGCTCGACGGCGTACGCGGCGGCGAGGACCTTGCGTACCCGGTCCATCACCTCGACCACGGTGTCGACCAGGTCGGCGCGGACCTTCTCGCGCAGTGCCGCGAACCCGTCGGCGTCCCACGCCGGCCCGCCCGCCGCGCCGATCAGCCGGTCGATGGCCGCGCCCGCCGCGTCCTCGATCAGCTCCTGCACGCCGCCGTGCGGGTTGCGGCTCAGCGCCAGCTTCGCCTCGTTGTTCAGCCGCCCCTGCAGGAACCGCGCCGGGGACGGCACGGTGAGTCGCAGCAGCCGGCGGGTGCCGGCCCAGTGCGACGCCTCCGCCTCGGCGGGGGAGTCGAACACCTTCACCCCGACCGTGGCGCCCTCGTCGACCAGCGCCGGGTACGCGGTCACCGCGTAGCCGGCGCGGACCTGCTCGATGCTGCGGGGCAGCGTGCCGATGCTCCACTCGCGCAGCCCGGTCCGGGCCACCTCCGGCGCGGCGGCCGCCACCACCTGGCGTACCTCCTGGCGCAGTTGACGTTGTAGGGCCGGCAGGTCCTTGCCCTCGGCGACGGGCTTTTCGTCGGCGTCGAGCACCCGGAAGGTGACCCGCAGGTGGGCGGGGAGCTTGCCCGGCTCCCAGGCGTCGCGGGGGACGGTCACGCCGGTCATCCGGCGCAGCTGCCGGGTGAGCGCGTCCAGCAACGGCTCCTCGCCCGGGGTGATGGCCGCGAGGGCGGCGCGGGCGTAGTCCGGGACCGGGACGAAGTTGCGGCGTATCGCCTTGGGCAGCGAGCGGATCAGCGCGATGACCGTCTCCTCGCGCAGCCCCGGCACCTGCCAGTCGAAGGTCTCCGCCGGCACCTGGTTGAGCAGCGGCAGCGGGATGTCGACGGTGACGCCGTCGTCCGGCGTGCCCGGCTCGAAGCGGTACGTCAGCGGCAGCGTCACCCCCTGGGTCTGCCACTCGTCCGGGTAGTCGTCCTCGTCCACCCCCGGTCGGCCGTCGTTGATCAGCAGGTCGCGGGTGAAGGTGAGCAGGTCGGGCTGCTCGCGGCGGGTCTTCTTCCACCAGCTGTCGAAGTGCCGGCCGGAGGACACGTCGGCCGGGATCCGCTGGTCGTAGAAGCCGAAGATGGTCTCGTCGTCGACCAGGATGTCCCGACGGCGGGCCCGGCTCTCCAACTCCTCGATCTCGGCGAGCAGCCGCTTGTTGTCCGCCCAGAACTGGTGGTGGGTCTGCCAGTCGCCCTCGACGAGAGCGTGCCGGATGAACAGCTCCCGGCTCAGCGTCGGGTCGATCCGCCCGAAGTTCACCTTGCGCGAGCTGACCAGTGGGACGCCGTACAGGGTGACCTTCTCGTAGGCCATCACCGCGGCCTGCTTCTTCTCCCAGTGCGGCTCGCTGTAGCTGCGCTTGACCAGGTGCTGCGCCAGCGGCTCGACCCACTCCGGCTCGACCCGGCCGGCGATGCGGCCCCACAGCCGGGACGTCTCCACCAGCTCGGCGGCCATCACCCAGCGCGGCGGCTTCTTGAACAGCGCCGAGCCGGGGAAGAGCGCGAACTTCGCCCCCCGCGCACCCAGGTACTCGTGCTTCTGGGCGTCCTTGAGCCCGATGTGCGACAGCAGGCCGGGCAGCAGCGACTGGTGGACCTTCGGGGTGTCGATCTCCTCCGGTAGGTCCGCGCCGCCCCGGCGGCTCTCACCCCGGCCGGCGTCCGCGCCGTCGGCGGTGTCGCGCGCCGGCCGCCCGCCGCGCCGGTCGCCCTCGGACGGGGTACGCAGGACCTGACGCAGTTGGCTGACGATGTCCTGCCACTCGCGGATCCGCAGGTAGTTCAGGTATTCCGCCTTGCACATCCGGCGGAACGCGCTGGAGGAAAGCTCCCGCTGCTGCTCGCGCAGGTAGCGCCACAGGTTGAGGTAGGCGACGAAGTCGGACTCCTTGTCGGCGAACCGGGCGTGCGCCTGGTCGGCCTGGGCCTGCTTCTCCGCCGGCCGCTCGCGCGGGTCCTGGATGGAGAGCGCGGCGGCGATCACCAACACCTCGGTGGCGCAACCGTTGCGTTCACCCTCGACCACCATCCGGGCCAGGCGCGGGTCGACCGGCAACTGGGCCAGGCGCCGGCCGAGCGCGGTGAGCCGCTTCGCCGGGTCCGCCTCGGTCGGGTCCAACGCGCCCAGCTCGTGCAGCAGGTTGACGCCGTCGGTGATGTTGCGCTTGTCCGGTGGGTCGATGAACGGGAACGCGGCGAGGTCGCCGAGCCCGATCGCTGTCATCTGGAGGATGACCGATGCCAGGTTGGTGCGCAGGATCTCCGGGTCGGTGAACTCGGGACGAGAGAGGAAGTCCTGCTCGTCGTAGAGGCGGATGCAGATGCCGTCCGAGGTGCGGCCGCAGCGGCCCTTGCGCTGGTTGGCCGACGCCTGGGAGACCGGCTCGATCGGCAGCCGCTGCACCTTCAGGCGACTGGAGTAGCGGGAGATGCGGGCGGTGCCCGGGTCCACCACGTACTTGATGCCGGGCACGGTCAGCGAGGTCTCCGCGACGTTGGTGGCGAGCACCACCCGGCGCGAGGAGTGCGCGGCGAAGACGCGGTGCTGCTCGGCGGAGGAGAGCCGGGCGTACAGCGGCAGGATCTCGGTGCCGAGCAGCGAGCGTTTCTTCTGCACCAGCTTGCCCAGCGCGTCGGCGGTGTCCCGGATCTCCCGCTCACCACTGAGGAAGACCAGGATGTCACCGGGGCCCTCGGCGGCCAGCTCCTCGACTGCGTCGCCGATCGCCTGGATCTGGTCGCGGACGTTCTCCTCGTCGCCGTCGCCGTCCTCCTCGCCCTCGGCGAGTTCGACGAGTGGCCGGTAGCGCACCTCCACCGGATAGGTACGCCCGGAGACCTCGACCACCGGCGCGGGCACGCCCTCCGGCTCGTCGGCCGTTGGTGGCCCGGCGAAGTGCCGGGCGAACCGGTCGGTCTCGATGGTCGCCGAGGTGATGATCACCTTGAGGTCGGGTCGGCGGGGCAGCAGCTCCCGCAGGTACCCGAGGATGAAGTCGATGTTGAGGCTGCGCTCGTGCGCCTCGTCGATGATCAACGTGTCGTACTGGCGCAGCATCCGGTCGGTCTGCAACTCGGCCAGCAGGATGCCGTCGGTCATCAGCTTGACCAGGCTGCGCTCGCTGACCTGGTCGGTGAAGCGCACCTTGTAGCCGACCACGTCACCCAGCTCGGTGCCCAGCTCGTCGGCGATCCGGTCGGCCACCGTGCGGGCTGCCAACCGTCGGGGCTGGGTGTGCCCGATCAGGCCGTGCACCCCGCGCCCCAGCTCCAGGCAGATCTTCGGGATCTGGGTGGTCTTGCCGGAGCCGGTCTCGCCCGCCACGATCACCACCTGGTGATCACGGATGGCGGCGGCGATGTCGTCCTTGCGCTCGCTGACCGGCAACCCCGCCGGGTACGTGATCACGGGCACCGCCGCTCGGCGGTTGGCGAGCCGTTGCTCGGCCCGGACCAGGTCGGCGGTGATCTCGGCCAGCGCCGCCTCCCGGCGCTGCGGGTCGCGCAGCTTGCGGGCGCCGTCCAGCCGCCGCTGGAGCCGGCGCTGGTCGCGGAACATCAGAGGGGTCAGGCGGCTGTACAGCTCGCGAACCTGGTCGGTCGCGACGGAGGCGGTTGGATTCTGCATGTCGTGCCCAAGGATAGGCAGCCCGGCGGCGTACCGCCCCTGGGTTACCGCGCGGCCGGTCCGTCGACGTCCCTGGGCGGCACCTAGAGTGGGCGCTCGACGCCGAGCGCTGGGGGGCCGAGATGGAGCTGCGGGACACCGACCGTGCGTTGGTGCAGGCCGCCACCGCGGTCGCCAAGCTGCGCTGCCGCAGCCAGCACCACACCGTCGCGTCGGCCGCCCGGACCGCCGACGGGCGGGTCTTCACGGGCGTGAACGTCCACCACGCCACCGGCGGGTCCTGCGCCGAACTCGTGGTGATCGGCACGGCCGCCACGCAGGGTGTGACCGAGCTGGAAACGATCGTCACGGTCACCGACCGGGGCCGCGACGTCAACGAGCCGTGCGGCGACTGCCGGCAGGTGCTGGCCGACTACTTTCCGGCGCTGCGCGTGATCACCGGAGAGCTGGACGCCCTGCGGGTGGTCGAGATCGGTTCGCTGCTCGGCTGAGTCAGTCGCCCGCCGCCGCCTCCAGCATCGACCGGGGGATCGGCACGCCCTCGAACCGCACGTTGCCTTCCGGCACCATCCAGCTCATCACCCGCACGTCCAGCCGTCCGGCCCGCACGGCCGGGTCGTTGGCGTAGAGGTCACGCGCCTCCTCCGGGGCGATGGAGAGCACGACGAAACCCCGCAGCCGGTCGTCGTCGGTGTCCAGGAAGGGCCCGGTCGCGAGCACCAGCCCCTGCTCCACGAGCCCCGCCTGGTGGGCCAGGTGCGCGTCCTGCAACCGGTCGATCGCGTCCTGCGGCAGCTCCGGCGGGTCTGGCGGTCGGGCCAGGAGGACGACCGTGTGCTGGTCGAATCGCATGAGCCCACCCTAGGTGCGCGGCCCCCGTCGCGCGGGCGTCTGCCCTGCTCAGCGGGTCGCGGATCGATAAGCGCCAGTTAGGCGGCCCCCACCTGAGCGGCTAAGGTAAGGCGAACCTAAGCGTGAACGTGCAGGAGACTCGTGACCACCCTCGTCACCCGGCCGACCCAGGCCCCCAGCCGGTCCGGCACCCGCACCGGCCGCCGGGTGGCCGTCACCGTCGGGTCTGCGCTGGTGCTGCTGCTCGCCGTACTGGCCAGCTTCGCGCTCGGCAGCCGGCAACTCGGCATCGACCAGGTCTGGCACGCTCTCGTCGCACCGGATGGCGGCGACGCCAGCACGATCGTCCGTGAGCTGCGGATGCCCCGCACCGCGCTCGGCCTCACCGTCGGGCTCGCCCTCGCGGTGGCTGGCGTGTTGTTCCAGGCGCTCACCCGCAACCCCCTCGCCGAGCCCCGCATCCTCGGCATCAGCGCCGGCGCGTCGTTCGGCGTGGTGCTCGCCATCTCCGTCTTCGGCATCAGCACGCTCGCCGGGTACGTCTGGTTCGGCATCGCCGGGGCACTCATCGCCGGGCTGCTGGTCTTCGCCATCGCCACCCGGGCCCGCGAGGGCGCCAGCCCGGTCACCCTCGCGCTGGTCGGCGCGGCCCTCGACGCCAGCCTGGCCTCCGGGGTGTACGCGCTGCTCAGCATCGACGCCCGCACCTTCGAGGAGTACCGGTTCTGGGTGGTCGGCGGCCTGGCCGGCCGGGACCTCTCGGTCGCCGCGCAGGTGCTGCCCTTCGTCCTCGCCGGGCTGGTGCTCGCCACCCTGGTCGCCCGAGGTCTGGACGCGCTGGCGCTCGGCGACGACGTGGCCCGGGGCCTCGGCCACCGCATCGGCCTGGTCCGCCTCGGCGGTGGGCTCGCCGCCGTGCTGCTGACCGGCGCGGCGGTGGCCGCAGCCGGACCGGTCGCCTTCGTCGGGTTGGCCGTGCCGCACCTGGCCCGCGCCCTGGTCGGCGCGGACCACCGCTGGACCCTCGCCGTCTCCGCCCTGCTCGGGCCCGCGCTGCTGCTCGGTGCCGACATCGTCGGCCGGGTCGTCGCCCCACCGGGCGAGATACCGGCCGGGATCGTCACCGCGCTGATCGGAGCGCCGCTGCTGGCCGTCCTGGTCCGCCGCGCCCGGGTGGTGACCGCGTGACCACCACCCAGCGCCCCTCGGGTCCGCCCGCCCAGGCCGGCCTGTCACCCACCGCGTCACCCGCTGGTGGCTCTGCCCGACTGCCCGGTCGGTCGCTGCTGCGGATCGGCCCGGTCAGCCTGGTCATCCGCCGCCGGGCGGTGCTGGTGGCCGCCGTGCTGACCGTGCTGCTCCTGCTGGCCGTCGTGCTCAGCCTCTCGCTGGGCACCCCGTACGTCGCCCCGGCCGACGTGCTGCGCGCCCTCTCCGGCGCCGGCACCCCGTACGACCTCGTGGTCTTTGATCTTCGGTTGCCGCGGGTCGTGCTGGCGGCGACGGCCGGCGCCGCCTTCGGCATCGCCGGCACCCTGATCCAGAGCGTGGCCCGCAACCCGCTCGCCAGCCCGGACGTGATCGGCATCACCCAGGGCGCCGGTCTCGCCGCGACGGTGGCCCTGACCAGCGGCATGGCCGCGGTGCTGGTGGCACCCACCGCGCTGGTGGGCGGGCTGCTCGCGGCGGTGCTGCTGTTCGCCCTCGGCGCCCGGCACGGGCTGGCCGCGCAGCGGTTCGTGCTCGCCGGTGTGGCGGTCGCCTTCGGCTTCCGGGCGCTCACCGAGGTGGTCATGCTCACCGCCGACCCGATCGACGGCCTCCGCGCGCAGATCTGGCTGATCGGCACCCTGGCCGGCAAGGGCTGGACCGAGGCGGCCTGGATCGCCGGCACTCTGCTGGTGCTGCTGCCGGTGCTGGCCTGGGCCGGCTGGGCGCTGAACAGCACCGCCCTGGACGACGACACCGCCCGCGGCGTCGGGCTTCGCCCGGTGGCCCGCCGGATCGGCCTTGCCGGCACCGGCGTCCTCGTCGCCGCGATGGTCACCGCCCAGGTCGGCGCCGTCGACTTCGTCGCGCTGGTCGCGCCCCAGGTGGCCCGTCGACTGGTACGCGCCGAACGGCCACCGCTGGTCTGCGCCGCGCTGCTCGGCGCGCTGCTGCTGGTGCTGGCGGACCTGGCCGGCCGACGCCTGCTCGCACCCACCCAACTGCCCGCCGGTGTGCTGACCGCCGCCATCGGCGGCCCGTACCTGATCTTCCTGCTGCTGCGCGGACGGCGGCGGTCGTCGTGACGCCTCAAGGAGTCGTGTGATGCTCTCCACCCGCGACCTGGTCGCCGGCTACGACGAGCGGACCGTGCTCGACGGGCTCGACCTGGACCTGCCCACCGACGCGTTCACCGTGATCGTCGGCCCGAACGCGTGCGGCAAGTCCACCCTGCTGCGCACCATGGCCCGGCTGCTCACCCCGCGCCGGGGCACGGTGCTGCTGGACGGCACCGCGATCCGCGACCTGCCGACCCGGGAGGTGGCCCGCCGCCTCGGCGTCCTGCCGCAGAGCCCACTGGTGCCCGAGGGCGTCACAGTGGCTGACCTGGTCGGGCGCGGCCGGCAGCCCTACCAGCGTTGGTGGCGGCAGTGGTCGCCGGAGGACGGCGCGGCCGTCGACCAGGCGATGACCCTGGCCGACGTGACCGACCTGGCCGACCGGCCGGTGGACAGCCTCTCCGGCGGTCAGCGGCAGCGGGTGTGGATCGCCATGACGCTCGCCCAGGACACCGACGCCCTGCTGCTGGACGAGCCGACCACCTTCCTCGACCTGGCCCACCAGGTGGAGGTGCTGGACCTCCTGCACCGGCTACGCGTCGAGCGGGGCCGCACCGTGGTCGCCGTGCTGCACGACCTGAACCAGGCCGCCCGCTACGCCGACCACCTGGTCGCGATGCGCGCCGGTGCCGTGGTGGCCGCCGGGCCGCCCCGGGAGATCCTCACCGCCGACCTGGTCCGCGACGTCTTCGGGCTGGCCTGCGTGGTCGTGCCCTGCCCGGTGACCGGCGCGCCGCTGGTGGTGCCCGCGTACACCGGCGGCAACTCCGCCGCGTCCGCTGGCGGTGCCGTCGCGTCCGCTGGTGCGGGAGACCCTGATTCGTCGACGGCGTCCGTACCGGACGCCCGACCCACCACCGGCGACGCGGCCACCCCGCTCGCCGGTTCGCACCCTTCGAAAGGACTCTGATGCGTCGTCTCGTCGCCGCTCTCGCCGCGGCCGTCGCCCTCGGCGTCGGACTCACCGCCTGCGGTGAGAGCGACCCGGTCGCCGGCTCCACCACCGGGGAGACCCGGGAGATCACCCACGTCATGGGCACCACCAAGGTCCCGGCCGAGCCCAAGCGCGTCGTCGTGCTCGACACCGACAAGATCGACACCGCGCTCTCGCTGGGCGTCACGCCCGTCGGCGCCGCCACGGCCGGCGAAGCCAAGAGCTGGCCGACCTACTTCGGCGCGGACAAGCTCGCCGGCATCAAGGAGGTCGGGGTGCTCACCGAACCCGACCTGGAGGCCATCAACGCCCTGAAGCCGGACCTCATCCTCGGCAGCAAGTTCCGCCAGGAGAAGTTCTACGACGAGCTGGCCGCCATCGCGCCGACCGTGTTCACCGACAAGGTGGGCATCGCCTGGAAGGAGAACTTCCTCCTGGACGGCAAGGCGCTCGGCCGCGAGCAGCAGGCCAAGGACCTGCTCGGCGCGTACGAGAAGCGGGCCAAGGACTTCGGTGCGACCCTCGGCGACGCCGCCTACCGCAAGGTGTCGATCGTGCGGTTCCTGCCCGGCAACATCCGGGTGTACGGCCCGGACTCGTTCTCCGGCATCGTCATCGGCGACACCGGTCTGGGCCGCCCCGAGCGGCAGTTGCTCGCCAACAAGGAGGACAAGCGCTTCGACCTGGTCAGCCCCGAGCGGGTCAACGAGGTCGACGGTGACGTCATCTTCGTGACCGCGTACGGCGACAAGGCCGCCGCCGAGCAGACCAAGGTCGCGGGCGGGACCCTCTGGAAGGGCCTCAACGCCGTCAAGGCCGGCAAGGCGTACCCCGTCTCCGACGAGGTCTGGATGACGGGCATCGGCGTCGGTGCCGCCAACAAGATCCTCGACGACCTGACCAAGTACCTCCCCGCCGCCTGACAACCCCTCAGCGCCCGCGCACCGCGCACCGCAAGCCCCGCGCTCCGCGCGCGCCCACCCCAAGATCCGCGCAACTTCGGTGAAAGTGCTGCCTCACGACCTGGTGAGACAGCAAGATCCCTGAAACTGCGCGGATCTTGGCGTGTGTGGGTGTGGGGTGTGGGTGGGGGTCTGGTTCTGGGGCGGGGTCAGCGGGAGCGGGACCGGAGGGCTTGACGGAGTTCGGCGAGGAAGCCGTCGAAGTCCTCGCGGAACCGTTTCGCGGTGACGTGCAGGACGATCCAGTCCTCGCCGAGCAGGCGGTTGAGGCGGCGGCGGTCCCGGTGGAACTGCTCGGGATCGTCGTGCCACAAGCCGTCGTACTCGACGGCGACCTTGAGATGTGGCCACGCAAGATCGAGGCGGGCCACGAACCTGCCGTCTCGCTCGACGACGAACTGGGTCACGGGTGCCTGCACCCCGGCGAGCACGATCCGCACCCGCAGCCGTGACTCCGGGGCTGATTCGGCGCCGGCGTCGGCCAGCTCAGCTACCCGCATCATCCGTCTCCAGCCTCGGTTGCCGGCTCTCGACCGGGAGCCTGTGCGAAGCTCAGGGATCACCACCAGCCGTTGGCTGGCGAGGCGGTCCACGATGGCGACAGCCTCCTCGGTCGGCAGCCACTGGGCCAGGTCCCAACATGTGCGAGTCGGCGTGGTCAGCGGAATGCCCTGACGTATCGCGATGTCGGTCGCGGCGATCTCGCTGGCGTGCACGACGAGCCCCGAGACGGGACCGAACCGCAGAGCGGCGGGCACGAGCACGTCGAGGGGCTCGTGGTCGGCAACCGATGCCGCGCCGTAGAGCGCCGCCGCACTGCGACCAGCGATCACCACACCCGGTGGCAGCACCCAGCGCACCGCGGCGGCGCAACGAGTGCGATGGGTGACCTCCAGTCGGGCATCCGCGTAGACGTCCCGGAACAGTGGGCGCCATGCCCTGCTGCGCAGCTCCGTTCGGGTGAGCAGGCCTTGGGCAACGACACGGGAGCCGCGAAAGACGCGCCCTTGGAGGCTCGCAGGCCGTCGTGGGGAAACAGGCATGACGACACCTTGACCGGCAGAGGTGTGCGCCTGCAGCCCCTGTGGATAACCCCCGACCAGGTCCTGAACGCCAAGATCCGCGCAACTTCGCTGTTCTTGCTGCCTCCTCACGACGTGAGACAGCAGCATCCCCGAAGTTGCGCGGATCTTGGGCGGATAGAGCGCGGCGGGCGGGTTGGGGGGTTGGGGGGTTGGGGGGTGGGGGTGGGGGTGGGGGTGGGATGGGGTTAGGCGGCGGTGGACCAGATGGCGCGGAACGCGGCGGCTTCGCCGGACAGCCAGCGCTCGATCTGGTCGGGCTTGGCGTCACTGGGCATGCGGTGGGCCTGGCCGCGACGGATGTCGACCAGGATCGGCTCTGCGTGGGGGAGGACCGCGTCCATGTGTCGGGCCATCAGGTGCAGGGTGGCGAGCACCGATTCCTCACTCGGTGGGGCCTCGTCGAAGTGCAGCCGGACCGCTTCGGCGCGGCCGTCGGCGTGGCGTACGCCGAAGTGGGGGTTGATCTTGACCGGTAGGTCACCCAGCATCGCCAGGGCATCACGTGTCTGGGCGAGGTCGACGGCTGCCGGATCGCCGAGGGAGTGCAGCCAGGCCGTGGCGCCGGGGACGAGCGCCTGGTAGAGCGGGCGCCAGCGTGGCTTGACCACATCGACCACGCCGGTCAGGTGCGTGCCACCGGTGTGGAAGGCGATGTCGGCCTTGAGCGCCTTGACGAACTGGCCGTGCGGGTTGAAGCCGGACCTGCTGGCGCGCTGCTTGCGCAGCCCGCCCACGAAGGTCGCCTTGGTGGGGCCGGTGCGGTCGACGTAGCGGGTGAAACCGAGCAGTGTGGCGTAGGGGGTGAGGGGCGTGGAGGCGGGCACTGTCACGAGCGTCCTCCCAGGTCAGGAACTCGATTAGTACATACATTCTAATCGACGGGTCTGACATCGCCCAGCGAATCCGGGGTCCGGAGATGTGCGGTTTCCGGAGGACCCGCGCTGCCGGCCGGCCCTCACTCGGCGCGGGGTGTGTCCAGGGTGGTCAGGGCGGCGGTCAGGCGGTCGATCCCGAACGCGAAGGCCTCGTCGAGGTCGCCACCAAGGTTGAAGGCACCCGCCAGTTCCATGCTGATGAAGCCGTTCGCCCAGGCGGTGAACATGCGCGCGGCCGACAGGGCGTGCTCGGGCCCGGCGAGTTCCGCGGCGAGGCGCAGGGCGGGGGCGCTCGCCCGGGTGAGGATGTCGAGGCTGGGCCTGGTGTCCGCGGGGCCGGTGGCGAAGATCAGGTGGTAGCCCGCGGGTTGGGCGTGGGCGAACGCGCGGAAGGCGTGGGCCAGCTCGGCGAGGTCTCGGCCCGGATCGCCGCTGCCGGCTACGGCGCCGAGCTGCTCGCCGAGGTCGTGCACGGCTGATTCGGTGACGAGCCGGATGAGGTCGTCACGGTTGCGGACCCGTTTGTACAGCGAGGGGGCGCGGACGCCGACCCGCTGGGCGACCGCCTGCATGGTCAGGCCGGGAAGCCCTTCGGACTCCAGGATCTGGCGGGCGGCCGCGACGATGTCGGCGAGGGACGTCCGGTCGGGAGTCGGCATGCGGTGTTCCTTCCGGGGTGGGCGACGTTCGTCACCCATCATAGCTATGGCCCTTAGGCATCATGGCTATGTATCGTAGCTATCAGGGAACGACATCACCTCGGAGGAAAGTCATGAAGCTCGGGCCGCACCTGCACCGCATCGGCAACGACATCGTCGCCGCGTACCTCGTCGAGACCGACGAGGGCGTGACCGTCGTGGACGCCGGCCTCTCCGGTCACTGGCCGGAGCTGCTGGCGGAGTTGTCCGCCATGGGTCGCTCGCTCGCCGACGTCCGAGGTCTGATCCTCACCCACGGCGACACCGACCACATCGGCTTCGCCGAGCGGCTCCGGCGCGACCACGGCGTACCGGTCTACGTGCACGAGGCGGACGCCGCCCGAGCCCGCGGCGAGGTCAAGTCCAAGGCGCCCTTCGGGACCTTCAAGGTGGGTGCCGTGGCCAGCTTCCTGATGTACGCGGGCCGCAAGGGTGGGCTGCGCACGACGTACCTCAGCGAGGTGATCACCGTGCGGGACGGTCAGGTGCTCGACCTGCCCGGCGCTCCGCGCGTCATCGGGATGCCCGGCCACTCGCCGGGCAGCATCGCCGTGCACGTGCCGATCGCCGACGCCGTGTTCGTCGGCGACGCGCTCACCACCCGACACGTGCTGACCGGCCGGTCGGGCCCGCAGCCGGCGCCGTTCACCGACGACCCGGCCCTGGCGCTCGCCTCGCTGGCCCGCATCGAGGACCTGCGGGCGACGTGGATCCTCCCCGGCCACGGCACCCCCTGGAACGAGGGTGCCGTCGAGGCGGTGCGCCGGATCAAGGCTGCCGCCCAGGCCGGGTGATGGTGGGCGTCAGAGCTGGCCGACGTCCGTGATCCGGACGACCGCGGCGCCGACCTCGTCGGAGGCCACCAGGTCGATCTCGGCGCTGATGCCCCAGTCGTGGTCGCCGTTGGGGTCGTCGAAGCTCTGCCGGACGGTCCACCGCTCCCGGCCCTGCTCGATCATGAGCAGTGCCGGCCCCCGGGCGTCCGGCCCGACGCCGATCGAGTCGTACTCCTCGAAGTACGGCGCGAGCGCGTCGGCCCACGCGTCGTAGTCCCAGCCGTCCTCGGCGTCCAACTCGGCGAGCAGGTCCCAGCGGCGCAGCGCGGCCAGCTCGACGCGGCGGAACAGCGCGTTGCGCACCAGCACCCGGAACGCCCGCGCGTTGCGGGTCACCGCTGGCGGTCGGTCGGTCAGCGCGGCGTGCGCCAGGGCCACCTCGGCCACGTCGGACGGGTTGCGCAGCCGCTCCCACTCGTCGATCAGGCTGGAGTCGACCTGGCGGACCAGCTCGCCCAACCACTCGATGAGGTCGATCAGCTCCTCGGTCTTGGCGTCCTCGGGCACGGTCTGCCGCAACGTCTTGTACGCGTCGGCCAGGTAGCGCAGGACCAGGCCTTCCGAGCGGGTCAGCCCGTAGAACTGCACGTACTCGGTGAAGGTCATGGCCCGCTCGTACATGTCGCGGACGACGGCCTTGGGGGAGAGCTGGTGGTCGGCGACCCAGGGGTGCCCCTGCCGGTACATCTCGTACGCGGCTTCCAGCAGCTCCGCGAGGGGCTTCGGGTGGGTCACCTCGTCGAGCAGTTCGAGGCGGGCCTCGTACTCGATGCCCTCTGCCTTCATCGCGGCGACCGCCTCGCCGCGCGCCT
This sequence comes from Micromonospora zamorensis, assembly GCF_900090275.1. Classification (NCBI taxonomy): domain Bacteria; kingdom Bacillati; phylum Actinomycetota; class Actinomycetes; order Micromonosporales; family Micromonosporaceae; genus Micromonospora; species Micromonospora zamorensis. The sequence goes on from NZ_LT607755.1 coordinate 1,522,617, forward strand.
TGAACTGCTGCGCGGACAGGATCTGCCGGGGGTCGTCGAGGATGGACTCGACCACGCTCAGCACGTCGAGCGCGTACGACGGGGACTCGGCGTCGAGCAGCTCGATCGTGGCCAGGGCCAGAGGCGAGAGCGGCTGGTTGAGGGCGAAGTCGAGCTGGAGGTCGACGGTGAGCCGGATCCGCCGGCCGGTCTCGTCCGGCTCGGGCAGCTCCTCGACCACCCCACCGGCGCGCAGCGCCCGGTAGATCGCGATGGCCCGGCGGATGTGCCGGCGCTGGGCGGCGGGCTCCTCGTGATTGTCGGTGAGCAGGTGCCGCATCGCGGTGAACGCGTCCCCGGGCCGGCCGATGACGTTGAGCAGCATCGAGTGGCTGACCTGGAAGCTGGAGGTCAGCGGCTCCGGCTCGGCGTCGACCAGCCGGTCGAAGGTGGGCTGGCCCCAGCCGATCGAGCCCTCGGGCGGCTTCTTGCGGACCACCTTGCGCCGCTTCTTCGGGTCGTCGCCGGCCTTGGCCAGGGCCTTCTCGTTGTCGATGACGTGCTCGGGAGCTTGCACCACCACCCGGCCGATGGTGTCGTAGCCGGCCCGGCCCGCCCGCCCGGCGATCTGGTGGAACTCCCGGTTCTTGAGCAGCCGGGTACGGACCCCGTCGTACTTCGACAGGCCGGTGAACAGCACGGTGCGGATCGGCACGTTGATGCCGACGCCGAGGGTGTCGGTGCCGCAGATGACCTTGAGCAGGCCGGCCTGGGCGAGGGTCTCCACCAGTCGGCGGTACTTCGGCAGCATGCCGGCGTGGTGGACGCCGATGCCGTGCCGAACCAGCCGGGAGAGCGTCTTGCCGAAGCCGGCGGTGAACCGGAAACCACCGATCGCCTCGGCGATCATGTCCTTCTCGGCGCGGGTGCAGACGTTGACGCTGGTCAGCGCCTGGGCGCGTTCCAGTGCGGCGGCCTGGGTGAAGTGCACCACGTAGACCGGGGCCTGCTTGGTCTCCAGCAGCTCCTCAAGCGTCTCGTGCAGCGGCGTCATCGCGTACGAGAAGATGAGCGGGACCGGCCGCTCCGCCGAGCGCACGACGGCGGTCGGCCGCCCGGTGCGCCGCGTCAGGTCGTCGACGAACCGGGTGGTGTCCCCCAGAGTGGCGGACATCAGGATGAACTGGGCCTGCGGCAGCTCGATGATCGGCACCTGCCACGCCCAACCCCGGTCGGGCTCGGCGTAGAAGTGGAACTCGTCCATGACCACCTGGCCGACGTCGGCCTTCACACCCTCGCGCAGCGCCAGGTTCGCCAGGATCTCCGCCGTGCAGCAGATGATCGGGGCATCGGCGTTGACGCTGGCGTCGCCGGTGAGCATGCCGACGTTCTCGGCGCCGAAGACCTCGCAGAGCGCGAAGAACTTCTCCGACACCAGCGCCTTGATCGGCGCGGTGTAGAAGGTCGTCCGGCTGTCGGCGAGCGCCGCGAAGTGCGCGGCGATGGCCACCAGGCTCTTACCTGAGCCGGTCGGCGTGTTCATGATCAGGTTGGCGCCGGAGACGATCTCGATGACCGCCTCCTCCTGATGGGGGTAGAGGTCGAGGCCGCGCTCCTTCGCCCAACCGGCGAACGAGTCGAAGAGGGTGTCGGGGTCGGCGCTTCTCGGAAGCGCGGCGGTGAGCGTCATAGCCTGTCCATGGTGCCTGGATCATGCCCCGCTACGCCAACCCGGTGTCCGCCGGACCTCCGTTCGGGGCGGCGGGTCCGGGCCGCCGGTCCGGGCCGGCGCGTCACCGTCGGCGGTAGATCAGGTCGGCGACCGGCCGGCCGGCCGTGATCGCCCGCCGCTCGAACTTCGTCACCGGCCGGTGCGCCGGACGCGGCGCGAAGCCGCCGTACGTGTCCACCAACCCCGGGTCCGCCTCCAGGGTCTCCCGCATCGACTCGGCGTACTCGGCCCAGTCGGTCGCGCAGTGCAGCGTGCCGCCGGGCCGCAGTCGGGACCGCAGCAGCGCCACGTGCGCCGGCTGGATGATCCGCCGCTTGTGGTGGCGGGTCTTCGGCCACGGGTCGGGGAAGAAGATGTGTACGGCGTCCAGCACGCCCTCGGGCAAGCCGTTGACCAGGGACAACGCGTCGCCCTCCGCCACCCGTACGTTGCGCAGGCCACCGCGCTCCACCAGGTCGAGCAGGTTGGCGATTCCCGGCGTGTGCACCTCGACCGCCAGATAATCTCGATCCGGGTCGGCGGCAGCCATCGCGGCGGTGCTGTCGCCCATGCCCGAGCCGATCTCCAGCACCACCGGCGCCCGGCGACCGAACAGGTCGGCCAGGTCGACGGGCACGACCGGTCCGTCCGGCACATCCAGGCCGTACGCGGGCCAGAGCCGGCCCAGCGCATCGGTCTGCCGGTCGCTCATCCGACCCCGACGGGGGTGGAACGTGCGGATCGTCCGGCTCGTGGGCGGGACGGCGGGGTCATGGTCGGTGGCGGTCACAGCGACCCGAGCGTACGCGACGCCGTCGACGGATCGGGTGTGATGTGCGACCGGAAATGAGAGGATCCAACTGGTACGGCAGGTCGGGTGCTCCGCTGCCCGACACGGCCGCGCGGCGTCGAGAGGGGGCATCGTGACAGTGACCCGTGGCGGCGTGACCCTGTCGGTGCTGGCCGTGCTCGTCGGGCCCCTGCTGGCCGCCGCTCCCGCGCTCGCCGCTCCGGCACCGGTCGCCTCGGTGCCCGCCGCTCCTGCGCCCGTTGCTCGGGTGCTCGCCGCTCCCGCGCCGCAGCCCGAAGGCCCGCCGGGTGGCACGTCCCAGCCATCGCCGGTGGACATCTTCGTCGAGGTGAGCCCCAGCACGGTGCAGCCCGGCTACCTGGTCGGCATCCGCGCCAGTTGTCGGGACAACTCGGTGGGCGCGACAGTCGTCTCCGACGCCTTCGGCGCGGTCGGTGTGCAGCCGCAGCGCGGGGTGCTGACCGCCGCGCCGATGGTGCGCGATCGCACTCGCCCCGGCAACTACCGGGTCAAGTTGGAGTGCCGCGACGGCGAAACTGCCTCGACCATGCTCCAGGTGGTCAAGAAGGTGCCGTCCCAGCCCAGTCGCGGCCCGGCCACCGGCTTCGGCGGGGGCGCCGGCGGGATGACCGGCAAGCTGCTGCTGCCCGGCGGCGCGGCGCTGACCATCACCGGCCTGATCCTCGCCGTGACGGCGCTGCGCCGGCCGCGCCCGGTCCACGGCGCTACGCGGCGCTGAGCCTGCCATGGCGATCTTCCGCCCCCCGTCGCCGCCGGCCGGTCCCCGCCAGCCCGGCGCTTCCGGCTCGCCGTCCGGTCCGCGCCCGTCTCCCGGTCCGCGCCCGTCTCCCGGTCCGCGCCCGTCTCCCGGTGGGCGCCCGTCTCCTGGTGGGCGTCCGTCGCCCGGTGTCGGCCAGTCTTCGGGTGCCGGTCCGTCGCCGGGTGCGCGTCCGTCGCCCGGTGCTCGCCGCTCCCGGGACGATCGCTGGCCGGAAGACGACCGCCTACCGCTGGACGACCCGTGGCCGGAGGACGACCGCCTACCGCGGGACGACCGCCCGCTGGTTGTCGACCGCCCGGCGGTGGCTGCTCGCCCGCCGACCGCCGTCACTCCTCGGCGCAGCCGTCCTCCCGGTCGTAGCCCCTGGTCCGTGCCGCTGGCCGTGGTGCTGGTGCTGGCCGGGGTCTTCGCCACCGGGGCAGGGCTGGGCCGCTCGGTCGGCCCGTTCGACTTCGCCCCTGCCGGCGGCGACCAGCCGGCCCGTAGTGAGTCGGTCGGGTTGGCGGCCAGCCGCCCGGTGCGCCTGACGGTCCCGGCGATCAAGGTGGCCGCGCCGGTGGCACCCGTCGGGCAGGCACGGGACGGCTCGATCGCCGTACCGCCTCTGGAACGCCACAACGAGACCGGCTGGTACGACCGCGGGCCCACACCCGGCGAGTCCGGCCCGGCGGTGATCGTCGGGCACGTGGACACCAAGACCGGCCCGTCGGTCTTCTACGACCTGGGCAAGCTGCACCCCGGCGACCTGATCGAGGTGGCCCGGGCGGACGAGTCGGTGGTGGTGTTCCGGGTCGACACCGTCGAGCACTTCCCAAAGGACCAACTGCCCGCCGAACGGATCTACGGTCACGACGGGCCACCCGGCCTGCGGCTGATCACCTGCGGCGGGCAGTTCATCGGCGGACGCACCGGCTACGCCGACAACGTCATCGCCTTCGCCACCCTGCAGTCCTCCCGCAAGTCCTGATCCGACGACGCCCTTCTGTCGCGCGCCGACGCCCGCCCGTCCGCCGCGGACCGCGGTTCGCCCGACTGGCGTGCCCGAGGCTCAGCGCAGGAAGTCCAGGAGTTGGCGCGTGGTCTCCTCGGGGGCCTCCTCCGGGATGAAGTGCCCGACCGGGACGGGCTCGCCTCGTACGTCGTCGGCCCACTCCCGCCAGATCGCGAGCGGATCGTCGTAGAGCTTCGCGACCTGACCGCGTTGGCTCCAGAGAAACAGCACCGGGCAGGCGATCTTGCGGTTTCCGCGGTCCGCCTCGTCCTGCTGGTAGTCCAGCGTCGCGGCCGCGCGGAACTCCTCGCAGATCGCGTGGACCCGGGCGGGATCGCTGAACTGCCTGACGTACGCCGCCCGCACCTCGGCCGGGAAGGAGTCCTTCACCTCGGGCCAGGTGTCGAGCATGAAGTCGACGAGCACGGCGGGCGCCGCGTCGATGAACTGCTCGGGCACCGGCGCCGGTGCCGCCAGGAAGGACCAGACCCAGTAGGAGAGGCTGAACGCCTTGTCGGCGCGGTTGTAGACATCGCCGATGGGAACGACGTCCATGACCGCCAGCCGCGTGACGGCGTCCGGCTCGTCCAGCGCAAGACGGTACGCGCAGCGGGCACCGCGATCGTGGCCGACGAGCCGGAACTGCTCGTGGCCGAGGCTCCGCATCACCTCGATCTGGTCGCGGGCGATGGCTCGCATGCCGTACGGCTCGTGATCCGCGGTGCTCGGCGGGGTGCCGCTGTCGCCCCAGCCGCGCAGGTCGGTGGCGACGACGGTGAAGTTCTCGGCGAGCCGTGGAGCGATCCGATGCCACATGAGATGCGTCTCGGGGATGCCGTGCAGGAGCAGGACCGGAGGCCCACTCCCGCCGCGACGTCCGTGGATCGTCGCGGCGGTCGTGTCGACGTCGAACTCGTCGAATCCCTCGAACATGGCCGGAATTCCCCCGCAACCTCGTGGGACCACCCGTGCCGACGGCTCGTCAGGACAGGGCGACCGATGGCCGGCTACCGCTTGGGCCGCTTCGACGTTATCAGCGGTAAAGTCCGACTCAAACGGATTCCTGCCACTGGCTCCGGCGGGTGATCCCCGACGCTGAGGGCGTGCCGCCTAGGGCTGCGGGACGTGCAGGGCCACCTCGAACTCCAGAAGGCTGGCGCCGGTCGCGACCGGAGGACGTGGCTTCTCGCCGGGCGCGGCGGCGTGGGCGGCGCGGGACGGGCCGGCGGCCCAGGCCTGATAGGCCTCCTCAGTCTCCCACCGGGTGTAGACGAAGTAGCGGGTCTCGCCGGCGACCGGCCGGAGCAGCTCGAAGCCGAGGAAGCCGGGGGAGTTCTCCACCGCGCCGGCTCGGGCGGCGAACCGCTTCTCCAACTCCGCGCCGCCGCCGGGTGGGACCTCGATTGCGTTGATCTTCACGACTGCCATCTGCCCACCCTAGCCACTCAGAACGCCTCGACCACCGGGACCAGGTCCGCGTCGACCACGATCGGCGCGTGGTCCGACGGGCCCTTGCCCTTGCGGGCCTCGCGGTCCACGTACGCCGAGCGGACCGCTCGTGCGAACGGTGCGGACGCGTACACCAGGTCGATTCTCATGCCCTTGTTCTGGTGGAACATCCCGGCCCGGTAGTCCCAGTAGGTGAAGGGGTGTGGTCCCTTCATCGGGGTGGGCACGACATCGCTGAGGCCGAGGTCACGCAGCGCGGCGAGGGCCGCCCGCTCGGCCGGGGTGACGTGCGTGGAGTGGGTGAAGACCGCCGGGTCCCAGACGTCGGCGTCGGTCGGGGCGACGTTGAAGTCGCCGCAGACCGCCAGCGGGAGCCCGCCGGCCAGCTCCGCGGCCAGCGCGTCGCGCAGTGCCGCGAACCAGGCCAACTTGTACGCGTAGTGCGGGTCGTCCGGCGTCCGGCCGTTGGGCACGTACACCGACCAGACCCGCACCCCGTCGCACGTGGCGGAGATGGCCCGGGCCTCCGGGTCGGGAAAGCCGGGCTCACCGGCGAACCCGACCCGGACGTCGTCGAGCCCGACCCGGGACAGGATGGCGACCCCGTTCCACCGGCCGTCGCTGTGGCTGGCCACGGTGTAGCCGAGCTCGCCCACCTCGGGTGCGGGGAAGGCGCCGTCCGGGCACTTGGTTTCCTGCAGGCAGACGACGTCGGGGCCGGTGTCGGCCAGCCACTCCAGCAGTCGGGGCAGGCGGGCCTTCACCGAGTTGACGTTCCAGGTCGCCAAACGCATGCCCCCAGCCTGCCGCATTCGCCCCCGCGACGCCCGGTCAGCTACCCGGGGTGTCGCCGGGACGGGTCTGTTCGGCCAGGAACCGCTCCAGTTCCGCGCCGAGTTCGTCGGCAGTGGGCAGCGGTCCGGCGTCCTGGGCGAGCAGGTTCTTCTCGCCCCGACCCCGGGCGAACGCGTCGTACTGCTCCTCCAGGGCCTGGACCAGGGCGGCGGCGTCGTCGGTCTGGGCGACCTGCCGGTCGATCTCCACCCGGACCACCTCGGCGGCCGAGCGCAGCCCGTCACCGGGCAGCAGCAGGCCGGTGCTGCGGGACACCGAGGTGAGCAGCACCTCGGCGGCGGCCGGGTACTCGGTCTGCGCCACGTAGTGCGGCACGTGGGCGGCGAAGCCAAGCGCGTCCCGGCCCTGCTGGCCGAGCCGGAACTCCAGCAGGTGGCCGACGCTGCCGGGCACCTGGACGCGTTGCAGCCAGGGCTCGTAGCCGGCGATCAGCTCGGGGCGGGTGGCGTGCGCGGTCACGCCGGTCGGCCGGGTGTGCGGCACCGCCATCGGGATCGAGTTGAGCCCGACGGTGAGCCGGACGTCCAACCGGGCGGCGAGGCCCGCGACGGCGGCCACGAACCGCTCCCACTGCAGGTCCGGCTCGGGGCCGGTGAGCAGCAGGAACGGCGTTTCGTCGTCGTCGTGCAGCAGGTGCAGCTCCAGCTTGGGAGCGTCGATGCTCTCCCAGTGGTCCTCGACGAAGGTCATCACCGGTCGTCGGGACCGGTAGTCGAAGAGCTGGTCGACGTCGAAGGTGGCGATCGGCCGACCCTCCAGCGAGGTGAGCAGCTGCTCGCGCGCCAGCCGGCTGGCGTTGCCGGCGTCCACGAACCCGGTGAGGGCCTGGATGAGGACCGGTTGCCCGAGGTCGGGCAGATCGTCGGTGAGCTGGTAGAGCTCGTGTGGGTCGAGCACCGGTGCGGACCTCCCTGAAATGTGCCTGCGGAGTGCCGACGCGACGGAGGGCACCCGTTCGGGCAACGTACCCGCCATCCTGGTGCATTCCTGCTTCGGGCGATCCGCCGCCCGGGGGGTGGGAGTGATCGGACTAATCATCTGTTTACGCCGCCAGGCGAGTCCGGTCGACCGATCGGACGAGCCCGGTTCGGCCCAAAGGCCGAGTTTGTCGATCATGTCGGGTCCCGCGGTCGGATGTCCCGGCCTGTGGCGGGCCGAGCCAGACTGCGTGCGCCGCCTGGATGGTCCGGTACGCGAGGTACGTTCCCCGGGCAGGTCGAGCCGCCCAGGTCGTCCACCAGGACGGGCCGAATGTGTGGGAAGCGCCACGTGATCACCGTGCGTGATCAGGGTTTCCCCCTGCCTAGCCTCGGTTGATGCGTGACGACGGCACCCTCGACGACCCGTATGCCCCGAGTACCCCCACTGCCGATACGGAGGATGGCACCTCAACCGAACGGACAACCACCGCGAGTCGGCTTCGGGCGTACGCCCGGGACCTGACCGGTCGACGCCGGGCGCAGGTGGCGCTGGCGACGGGCGTGGTGTGCTGCCTCGGCCTGGCCGCCGTCGCACAGGTCCGCGACGAGTCCGCCGACGCGGCGACGCGGGAGGGGGCGATCTCCAACTCCGAGTTGGCGCAGCGCGCCGAGCAGCAGAGTGCGTCCCGTGGCCTCGACCGGGTGGCTGCCCCGAGCACCTCCGCCGCTGTTCCGTCCACCGCGGCGACCCCCGCCGACCCGGACACCAGCGCGCCGGCCCGGAAGGCCGCCCCGGCTCGCCCGACCGACCCGGCGCCCGTCGCCGGGCTGGACGAGGACCAGATGGAGAACGCGGAGGCGATCGTCCGTGCCGGCCGCAAGATGGGGGTGCCCCGGCGTGGGCTGGTGATCGCGGTGGCCACCGCCATGCAGGAGAGCAACCTCTACAACGTGGCCAGCGGCGTGCTGCCCGAGTCGCAGGACTACCCGCACCAGGGCGTTGGCTGGGACCACGACTCGGTCGGGTTGTTCCAGCAGCGTTCGAGCAGCGGTTGGGGCCCGGTGGGTCGGCTGATGGACCCCGAGTTCGCCACCCGGCAGTTCCTCGCCGCGCTGGAGCAGGTGCCCGGCTGGCAGCGGATGCGGCTCACCGACGCCGCTCAGGCGGTGCAGGTCTCCGCGTACCCCGAGCACTACCAGCAGCACGAGTGGCGGGCCACCCGGGTCGTCGACGCCATCGTGCCGACGGGACGGTAACCTACCGCCCACTGTGGACGGTGAGGGTTGAGGCTGTCGCATCCTGGGTACATGTGTTGCGGGTTAGGGGTACACATGACAGCGGGACCATCGACAGGAGGACGCCATGTCACTGATGCAGCGAATCACCATGTTCCTGAGATCGCCGAAGGGGCAGCAGCTGGTGGAGCGAGGCCGTCGGGAGATGGCCAAGCCGGGCAACCAGCAGAAGCTCAAGGGGCTGGCGGCCCGGTTCTCCAACCGCCGCCGCTGACCGCTCCATCGGCCGCCCTGTCCGCCTTTCCCACCCCTCGGGAGACCCGGTGACCGACACCCCACCCGTCGGCGGCCAACCTGCCGCCCCTGCCCCCCAGCCGTCCGTCGGCCTGCCGACCGGGCCGGTGGACGCCCCCGAGGGTCCGCCGGCCCGTCTCTGGGACCGGATGCGCGACGATCCGCAGTACGCCCCGGAGCACCTGGCCCTTGAGGCGGTGCGCCGGCTCGGGCCGGAGGCCGCGCAGTGGGCCGTCCGGGCCCGAGCGGAACAGCCCGGGGTGTCGGCCGACGTCCTTGCCGACCAGGCGGCCCGCAAGTTCGTCAACCTGGCCCGACTGTCCGGCGCCGTCTCCGGAGCGGCAGGGCTGCCCGGGGCCGTGATCGACGTGGGCGTCCTGGCCTGGACCCAGGCGCGGATGGTGCTGCACATCGCCGCCGCGTACGACGTCGACCCGCTGCACGGCGACCGGGCCACCGACCTGTTGGTGCTCCAGCGCGTGCACAAGGTCGCCGAGAGCGCCCGGCTGGCCCTCGGTGTGGCCGCCGGTCGGGAACGCGCCGACGCGCTCTTCGGCTCCGGCGGCCGGCGCCCGCTCGGCCGGGTCATGCTGCAACTCGGCGTCCGGCTGGCCCAGATGGCCGGCGTCCGGGCCGCCAAGCGGATGGTCGCCAAGATCATCCCAGGTGCGGCCATCGTCCTCGGCACCTGGGCCAACTCGTCCGCCACGAAGGACCTGGCGCAGCGATCCCGGGCCCTGTACCGCTCCCGCGGCGTCGCCGTCCCGGAGCCCCGCCGCCACTGACCGTGGGCCAGCCTGGTCAGCCGGCCAGCCTGGTCAGCCGGCCAGCCTGGTCAGTTGGCCAGGCCGGACGAGCGCCAGGTGACCTCGGCGAGCCGGCCCTGGCCGGTGGCGTTGGGGTGGAACCAGTCCAGCGGGTTGAGCAGGTCCAGAGTGAATCGGACCTTGTGCACCGCTCCACCGTCGTGCCGGCAGCGGGAGCCGTACGCCCGGCAGGCCGCCACCAACTCGGTGTTGTACGCGTTGATCCGGTCCCGGACGGCGGCCCGGCGCGCCCGGTCGGCGGGCGCGGTCGAGGTCGCCTCGGCCAGCAGGGACGGGCAGATGCCCCGCCTCCACGCCCGTACGGCCCGGGCGTCGTCGTGCCCGACCTCCCAGAGCCGGTACAGGTCGGGGATGCTCACCACCAGCACCCGGGCCTTCGGTCGGCCGGTCCGCAGCACCCGTAGGCCCCGGTCGACGTCGGCCCGGAACTGCGCCACCGGGGTCATCGCGTCCACCCCGCCCCGACAGACGTCGTTGGCGCCGATCAGCACGGTGACGTAGTCGGCGCGGTCGCGTACCGCTGCCTGGGCCTGACCCTCCAGCGCGTCCGCGCGGGCGCCGGGACGGGCGTGGTTGTACGTCCGGTCGCGGATCGCCGAATTCTGTTCCAGCAGTCGCCGGTAGTGGCTCTCCACCCGCAGGCCGTCCCCGGTCGACCAGGAGTTGCGCTCGCATGAGGTGAGCACGAGGCAGGAGGCGAAGCCGGTGGTGATCGAGTCTCCGAGTGCGGCGATGCCGCCCGGGCCGCTCGACGGCGGTGCGCTCTTGGTGGGACGGGGTGTCGCGGAGGTGCCGCCCTCGCAGGCCAGCGCCACCAGCGCCGCGAGACAGGCCAGGGCGGTGACCCCCCGTCGAGGCATGACATCCCCTCCCGCAGCACAGAGCGACAGCGCGGTAACTCTATGCGTAGGACGTGGTTTGCCGGGGAGGTGCTGTCGGGTATGCGGCAGAGCGCCGACGATGGCGCCAGCGGGGTGCTATAAGGCCCGCCAGGGCGCCGGCTGACCGTGCAGCCACCAGTGCAGCGCCCGGGTGATCCGGGGCAGCACAAGATAGGTCATCAGCGGGGTCAGGCAGAGGGTCATCAGCAGCACCCGTGCCGCCAGCGGCACCGCGTCGAGGAAACGGCTGGTCAGCAGGGTGGCGCTGAGGCTCAGCGGAAAGAACGCCAGCCAGATCGTCACCGCCTGCTTCCACCTCGGAGGCGTGGTCGGCCCGACCGGGCCGACCGGCTCGACCGGGTCCACCGAGTGCTCAAGCGGAGGGTCGAACCAGCCCTCGATCCCGGTACGCCGCTCGACCCGGGTGTGCTCGACGATGCCCTGCGCCGAACTGAGCCACCAGTGCCGCTGCGGCGACTCCTCCCACCGGTGCAGCGTCTCGGCGTCGGCGAAGCGGTAGAGCATGTGCCACTCCGGCGAACCGGGGCCGCTCTGCACCCAGCCGGCGCCGAGGAACCCGGGGAACGCCTCGGCCAACGCGGTGCCGGCCCGCATCCACGCCACCATCTCGCTGGACCGTGCCGGGTCGACACGGCGGGCGATGGCGACGGTCACCGGCACGGCGAGGGTCAATGACATGCGTCCATCCTGCGGTCGGCAGGGGCCACGACGCGAACGGATGTAATCGAGCACACCGGCGCGCTCCGGTGCCGCCCGCCCGTGCAGGCCATCGGCCGGAACCTGTCGGTGGTCGTTCGCGACCGACCGAGGTGTCCGAGGCCGGTTAACGCTGGCGATCGGGGGTAGGTCCCTGAGCATGACGAGATCGCAGCCCCGGCGTGCCCGTGGCACGGTCGGCCACGCGAACAGCGCGCTGAACCTCCGTCTCACCCTCGCCAGCTTCGGGCTGGTGATCATGGTGCTCTTCGCGGTGCTGGCATTCTGGGCCGGCATTGCCTGGCTGGGCGTCGTCTGTGCGATCTTCGCTGTGGTCGCCGTGGTCGACCTGGTCGTGATCCAGCGCCGCCGCGCCGCCCGCCGCCGCGAGGAGCCGGGCGTACGACACTCGTTGTTCGAGTGACAGGAGGACGAGATGCCCCACATCGCCACCACCAACCCCGCCACCGGCCAGGTGCTCAAGACCTATGAGGCGATGTCCACCGAGCAACTCGACGGTGCCATCGAGCGCGCCGACCTCGCGTACCAGCAGTTGCGGGAGACGACCGTCGACCAGCGCGCCCAGTGGATGAACGCCGCCGCCGACCTGCTCGACGCCGAGCGCGCCGAGATCGCCCGGATCATGACCACGGAGATGGGCAAGACCTACGTGTCGGCGCAGGCCGAGGTGACGAAGTGCGCCACGGCCGCCCGCTTCTACGCCGACAAGGCCCCGGCGTTCCTCGCCGACGAACCGGCCGACGCCGACGCCGTGAAGGCGACCCGGGCGTTCATCCGCTACCAGCCGATCGGTGTGGTGCTCGCGGTGATGCCGTGGAACTTCCCGCTCTGGCAGGTGATGCGCTTCGCCGCGCCGGCGCTGATGGCCGGCAACACCGGCCTGCTCAAGCACGCCTCGAACGTGCCGCAGACCGCGCTGCTGCTGGAGGACGTGTTTCGGCGGGCCGGCTTCCCCGAGGGGGCCTTCACCACAGTGCTGGTCGGCTCGGAGGCCGTCGAGAGGATCCTCAGCGACCCCCGGGTGCGCGCCGCCACGCTCACCGGCAGCGAGCCGGCCGGCCGGTCCATCGCCCAGATCGCCGGACGGGAGCTGAAGAAGACCGTCCTCGAACTCGGCGGCAGCGACCCCTTCGTCGTGATGCCCTCGGCCGACGTGGACCGGGCCGCCGAGGTGGCCACCACGGCCCGCTGCCAGAACAACGGCCAGTCCTGCATCGCCGCGAAGCGGTTCATCGTGCACACCGACGTGTTCGACGCCTTCGCCGAGAAGTTCGCCGCGAACATGGCCGCGCTGCGGGTCGGCGACCCGATGGACCCGGACACCGACGTGGGGCCGCTGGCCAGCGAGCGGGGCCGTGACGAGGTGCACGCCCAGGTCCAGGACGCCGTGGACAACGGCGCGACAGTGCTCTGCGGTGGCGAGCTGCCAAGCGGCGACGGCTGGTTCTACCCGCCGACAGTGGTCACCGACCTCACCCCGCAGATGCGGATGTGGTCCGAGGAGGTCTTCGGCCCGGTCGCCGGCCTGTTCCGGGTCTCCTCGTACGAGGAGGCGATCGAGGTCGCCAACGGCACCAGCTTCGGGCTCGGCTCGAACGCCTGGACGCGGGACCCGGCCGAGCAGGAGCGTTTCGCCACGGACCTGGACGCGGGCAACGTCTTCATCAACGGCATGACGACGTCCTACCCGGAGTTGCCGTTCGGTGGTGTGAAGAACTCGGGCTACGGGCGCGAGCTGTCGGCGCTGGGCATGCGGGAGTTCTGCAACACCAAGACGGTCTGGGTGGGTGAGGGCGCCGCCTCGGCCGGCACCGGGGCGCACGCCGAGTAGTTCGGGGCGCGGCACGCGTCAGCCGGTGCCGTCGTGGGTAGGAAGTGTGCCCATGACGTCGTTCGGTTTTCACGCCTCGCATGAGCAGATCGGTCCACGCGCCCTGTTGGAGGCGGTGATGCACGCCGAGCGGGCCGGCTTCGACGCGGCCATGTGCTCCGACCACTTCTCGCCGTGGAGCGCCCGGCAGGGCGAGTCCGGCTTCGCCTGGTCCTGGCTGGGCTCCGCGTTGCAGGCCACCGGCATGCCGTTCGGCGTTGTCAACGCGCCCGGCCAGCGGTACCACCCGGCGATCATCGCGCAGGCGATCGGCACGCTCGGCGCGATGTACCCGGGCCGGTTCTGGGCGGCGCTGGGCACCGGCGAGGCCAGCAACGAGCACATCACCGGCGACCCGTGGCCGCGCAAGGACGTACGCGCCGCCCGGCTGCGCGAGTGCGTGGACGTGATCCGCGCGCTGTTGGCCGGCGAGGAGGTCAGCCACGACGGCCTGGTCCGGGTGGACCGGGCCCGGCTGTGGACCCGCCCGGAGCAGCCGCCCGCGTTGGTCGGCGCCGCCGTCAGCGTGGCCACCGCCCGCTGGTGCGCCGAGTGGGCGGACGGGCTAATCACCGTGAACGCGCCGAAGGCACACCTGCGCGAGATGATCGACGCGTACCGGGACGCCGGTGGGCGCGGGCCACTGCACCTGCAGGTGCACGTCTCCTGGGCGTCTGAGCAGGCGCAGGCCGAGGCCATCGCCCACGAACAGTGGCGCAGCAACGTCTTCGCCCCGCCGGTCTGCTGGGACCTGGAGACCGTCGAGCACTTCGACGTGGTCTCCGCGGACGTGCCGGCGCAGCGGGTCGCCGAGGTGGTCAACGTGTCCGCGGACCTGGGTCGGCATGTCGGCTGGTTGGAAGAGTACGTCGAACTCGGCTTCGACCAGATCGCCCTGCACCACGTCGGGCAGGAGCAGCGCGGCTTCATCGACGCGTTCGGCGCGGAGGTGCTGCCGAAGTTGCGCCCGGCTGGCTGATCGAGGGCTCAACCGACGGACCCCTAGGCTCGTACCCCATGGAAAGCCTGTTTCCGGTCGTCGTCTTCCTCGCGATCGCCACCCTGGGTGCCGCGCTGGCCCGCCGGCTCGGCCTGCTCGCGCCGATCGTGCTGGTCGTGCTCGGTCTGGCGCTCTCGTTCGTACCGGGCTTCCCGCAGGTGGAACTCGACCCCGAGCTGGTGCTGATCGGCATCCTGCCGCCGCTGCTCTACGTGGCCGCACTGGAGACCTCGGTGCCGGCGTTCAAGAACAACATCCGGCCGATCCTGCTGCTCGCGGTCGGCCTGGTGTTGTTCACGGCCTTCGTGGTCGGGCTGGTGCTGCACCTGCTGCTGCCGCAGTTGCCGTTCGCGATCTGCCTGGCCCTCGGCGCGGTGGTCGCCCCGCCGGACGCCGTGGCCGCCACGGCAGTGGCCCGGCGGGTGGGCCTGCCCCGCCGGGTCGTCACCATCCTGGAGGGGGAGAGCCTGGTCAACGACGCCACCGCGCTGGTGCTGCTGCGGGTCGCGACGATGGCCACCATCGGATCTGCGGTCGGCACGGCCGAGGTCGCCATCGAGGTGCTGCGGGCCACCGGCGGCGGGATCCTGATCGGGGCGCTCGGCGCGTTGGTCTTCGGCTTCCTGCACCGGCGGATCACCGACCCTCTGCTGGACAACGCGCTGTCGTTGATCATCCCGTTCGCGGTGGTGTTCACCGCCGAGCACCTGCACGCCTCCGGTGTGGTCGCGGTGGTCGTCACCGGTCTGCTGCTCGGGCACAAGCTGCCGCAGTTGCTGTCGGCGGCATCCCGGTTGCAGATCGGCGCGTTCTGGCGGCTGGTCCGATTCCTGCTGGAGGGCCTGGTCTTCCTGCTGGTGGGGCTCCAGCTGCGGGAGGTGCTGCACGACCTCGACGAACCGGTCGGCTCGCTCGTCATCACCACATTCGCGGTGCTCGCCGCCGTCTTCCTGACCCGGTTCATCTGGCTCTTCCCGGCCACCTACCTGGCCCGGTTGGTGCCCCGGGTCCGCCGACGCGACCCCAGGCCGTCGCCGAAGTTGCCGATCATCATCGGCTGGGCCGGGATGCGCGGCGTGGTGACCCTGGCCGCCGCGCTCGCGCTGCCGCTGACCCTGGCCGACGGCGAGCCGTACCCCCGGGCGTTGCTCATCTGGCTGGCCTTCGCGGTGATCGTTTTCACGCTGGTCGGCCAGGGTGCCACGCTGCCGCTGGTCGCCCGTCGGTTGAAGCTGCCGCAGGACGACCCGGTGCAGGACGCGCTGTCCGCGGCCGGTGTGCAGCAGCAGGCCAGCCGGGCTGCCCAGGAGCGTCTCGACGAGCTGGCCGACAGCGCCCCGGACGCGGTGGTGGACCGGCTGCGCCGAGCGGTGGAGGACCGCACCAACATGGCCTGGGAACGGCTCGGTGGCACCGAGCGGGAGACCCCGTCGCAGGCGTACGGTCGGTTGCGACAAGAGATGATCGACGCCGAGCGGGATGTGTTCCGGGCTGCCCGGGACTCCGGTCGGATCCCTGAGGAGGTGCTGGTGCAGGCCTATCGTGACCTGGACCTGGAGGAGTCGTTGCTGAGGGAGGCCGGGAAGTGAGCTGTCAGCACCTGACCGAGGCGGGTGCCGCCGAGGCGCGCACCCCCGACGAGTGCGAGGACTGCGTCGCCATCGGCGAGACCTACTGGGTGCACCTGCGCACCTGTCTGAGCTGCGGGCAGGTCGGCTGCTGCGACTCGTCGCCGAACCAGCACGCGAGCAAGCACTTCGCGTCCACCGGCCACCCGGTGATCCGCTCGGCGCAGCCGGGCGAGGCCTGGCGATGGTGCTTCGTCGACGAGGAGATCGGCTGACGGTCAGACCGGGTGCGGTGACCGGTCAGCGCGTTCGGTGCGTTCGGTGCGGTCAGCGCGATCGGCGCGGTCGGCCAGGGCGCGGCGGGTGAGTGGCGGCACGGCGAGGCCGGTGAGCGCGAGCAAACCCGCCAGCGCCAGCCAGCCGACCGGGCCGCCGTCGATGATCAACCAGGTCAGCAGGGCCGGGCCGGCAGCGCGGACCAGCCCGGCGAGCAGTCCGTCGACCCCCTGGTAGGCGCCGAGGGCGTCCGGGGCGGCGAGGTCGTAGGCCAGCGCCGCCCCGGCCCCGGCGTGCCACAGGTCGCCCACGGTGTAGATCACCGTCGCGCCCAGCAGCAGGCCGATCGCCACCGGGGTGGGCACGACGGCGGTCGCGGCCCAGAGCAGCATCCCGGCCGCGAGCACCAACCCCGCCCGGCGCATCGTCGTCGCCGCCGGCACCGCATGCCGAGCGCTCCCGCTGAGCCGTACGGCGAGCAGCACGGTGAGCAGCGTGTTGACCAGCAGGAGGGCGGAAACCGTCACCGGAGGCGCATCGGTGTGCGCCACCACCCACAGCGGCAGCACCAGCGTCAACGCCACGTGGTGCACGGAGAGCACCGCCGAGGCGCCGGCGACCGCGAGGAACGGCTTGTCGCGCAACGCCCGGCCGGCTCTCTGCCGCAGTGGTTGCCGGGCCGGCGGGTACGCCGGGAGCCGCATGATCAGCGCCGCCGAGACGAGATAGGTGGCGACGTTGCCGAGCACCAACAGTCGGTACGCCCACCCGGTGTCCGCCACCAGCGCGAACGCGGCCAGCCCCGCACCGAGCGCCACGCCCAGATTGGCCACCGCGCGCAAGGTGGCGAAGGCGTACACCCGGCCCTCGGGGCCGCCCACCGCCGCGACCAGCGCGGCGCGGACGGCGAGGTTGCCGGAGATCAGCAGAGCGTCCAGTGTGGCCACCAGCAGAAAGACCGGGAAAGAGCCGACCAGCAGGTACGCGGCGGCGACAACCGCCTGCGCCAGTTGCAGGACGGCGCGGAGGCTCCGGGGGTCACGTCGGTCGGCGAGCCCGCCGAGCGGCACGCTGGCAGTGAGCCCGACCAGGCCGGCGAGAGTGAGCCCGAGCCCCACCTCGGTCGGGGTCAGCCCCACGGCGCGGGTGAGGAAGAGCGCCGCACCCGTCACCCACAGCCCCGTGCCGACCGTGTTGGCGAGGGTGGCCAGCGACAGGGTGCGCAACCGACCGGGCGGCGGCAGCGGCGACAGCGACCGCCAACGGCCGCGAACCTCCGCCGTGATGCCCATCCACCGACCGTAGAGCCGCCGCCTGCTCATCGATGCCCCGCGCAGTGCGGTGCCCGTCACAGCCCCTCCGGGTCGCTTGCCGGCTCTTGATCTGCTCGCGCTGCGCGCCTGCTCGTGCTGCGCGCCTGCTCGTGCTGCGCGCCTGCTCGTGCTGCGCGCCTGCTCGTGCTGCGCGCCTGCTCGTGCTGCGCGCCTGCTCGCGGTGCGCGCCTGCTCGCGGTGCGCGCCTGCTCGCGCTGCGCGTCTGTCCGGCGGCGTCGGCTTGTTTGGCGGAGTCGGATCAGTGATGGGTCACGTTCGCCGGTGGTACTGGTTGCGGCGGGCGAGCCGGTCGGGATCGAGCCAGGCCGGCGGGACGAATTCGGGCCAACCGTCGCCGCCGAGCCGGACGGTCCACTCGCCACGGTGGACGTGTCGGTGATGGTGGGCGCAGAGCAGCACGGCGTTGGTCAGGCTCGTGCTGCCGCCGTCGGCCCAGTGGTGGATGTGGTGGGCGTCGCACCAGCGGGGCGGGCGGTCGCAGCCCGGGAAGGCGCAGCCGCGGTCGCGCAGGACCAGGGCGCGTCGCAGGGGGCCGGTGACGAGCCGACGCTGCCTGCCCACGTCGAGCGTCTGACCGGCGCCGCCGAGGACAGCGGGCAGGATCGCCGCGTCGCAGGCGAGCCGGCGAACCGTCTCCGGGGTGAGCCGAAGATCGGTGTCGAGAGTGCCGGCGTCGAGCTGCCGGGCCAACGTCTCGAAGCTTGTGGTGACGACGAGTTGGGCGGGGTCGCCGCCGTGCTCGGGCAACTCGCCGGTGCGCAGGGCAAGCCGGCAGAGGTCGGCGAGCGCGTCGTGCCGGCGTTGCCCGGGACAACGCGGATCGTCCGGACCGGACGGTGCGGTCAGGGGGTCGATCGCGGCGCGCAGCAGGCCGGCCGCCTCAGCGTCCAGGCTGCCGGACAGCCGCAGCCGGCCGTCCGACAGCTCGGACAGCGTGACATGGCGATCCCGGCTGGCTCGGCGGGCCTCGGCCTCCAGCGCCGCCCGGGCGGCGGCTTCGGCGACCTCCGGGGCGACGTGATCGAGGATGCGGGTGCCCAGCTTGCGCAGCAGGGTCGGCTCGAACTGCCCGGCCCACTCGACCAGGACGCCGACCGCCTTCCCGGCCGCCTCGGCGCCGGCGGCCGTGTGCACCGTGCTGACCGTGTCGCCGATGACCCGGGCCTGCTCGACGCTGATATCACCGCTGGCCAGAGCAGCGCGCACGCCTGGCGCTCCGGCGTCCAACGCGCCGGCGAGATCGACCAGCCGGCGAGCGGCGGAGACGCTGAGCCGCAGCCGGTCCCGCAGCCACACCACCGTCGAGGATGCGTCCTGCGTGGTCCCGGTGCCTCGACCGTCCAGCTCCCGCACGAGGGTCAGCTTGACCGCGGCCAGGCGTTGCTCGAGTCGGTGCGCGGCGTCGAGCGCCGCGACGAGGTCGTGCTCCGGAAGAGCCCACGCCGGTGCGTCGAGGCAGTCGGCGACCGCCGTCTCCGCATGCGTCAACTCCTCCAACATGGAACGAGAATAGAACAGCTGTACGACAGTTTCGGGTTCGGTCAGCAGGCCAAGCGCGGCGGCTTCCGGCGGTGGAGATGAGTGGCCGCTCGGACGGTGGGCAAGGTGGTCGTCGCCCGGCCCGGCTCAACGGCTGATGGAGTCGACGAGGCGTTCGGTGGCGAGGCAGGAGACGAGGCAGCGTTCCTTTGCGTCACCGCTCAGCCGGGCGGTCCAGTCGGTGAGGCCGCCGTCACCGACCTCCAGGCTGCCGCCCAGGACAGTGATCCGCAGGGCGCACCCCGTGTAGTAGCCGCGACCGCGAGACCGCTCCGGTTCATCCACGAGCGGCACCGCACCCCCGTCGAGTGCCGGTCGGACGGTGTCGGCCAGCCGCTCTCGGACGGTCCGATCGTCGAAGGTGGTGACGTGCAGCTGAGGCGCGACGGCCGGCGCCAGCTCGGCGAGGACGGCCCGCCAGTAGGTGAGGTGTCGGACGAGCAACCGGGTCTGCGTGCCGCCCGAACCAGTGTCGCGGGCGCTGGACACCAGGGCGAAGAGCCGGAAGTGAGCCGACGCGTCGTTGCCGAAATCCTGCGCCCGCAGCACCCGATGGGCGGCGGCCAGGTGCACCTCGCTCTGTCGGCGGCGACGTACGGCCGCCTCGATGGCGAGGGCGTTGGTGGGATCGCTCAGTACCTCGCTGGCGCGCATCGTGGTGACGATCCTGTTCTGGCTGACCGGTGCGACCGCCGAGCAGGTGCCGACCGGTACGACCGGCGACAGTTCCACTCCGGCGACGTCGGCGGGCAGTAGTTGCCACATTCGGGCCTCCACCCGTGCGAGCGCGCGCGGGTCGGTGCGGGCGGGGCGGACGAAGCGGTCCTGGCGCCACCGTCGTACCGCGTCGGATGGACGCGCGGTCGCCGCCCGGTCGCGGGCCACGCTCAACAGCAGACTGCTCAGGTCTGCGCTGGACAGTCCGGTCAGCGCGGTCCGCGTTCCCGCCGGCATCGCCGCCCACACCCGACGCTCCGCCCCGGCCAGTTCGCCGTCATCCATGGCGTCACCATGGCTCACTCAGCGCGTCCGATCCATCGGTTTTGCTGCCGCGCCCGGTGAATCGTTTGCGTCATCAGCTCCACAGCGCCAGCCGGAGGCACGCTCGCCCCGAACGCTTCTGCGGAGCGGCACACCGCCGCCTGCCCTCGATCACATGGTGGTCAGTAGCGGAAGTCGCGTTGTTCCAGCTGCTCACCATCAAGTGATCATGGAGTCCTGGTGGCCGGTCGTGCCGCTGCCTATGATCCACCGACAACGACAGTGACGGGGATGCACGTGATCAATGCGATTTTCTTCGATGTCGGCGGGACGATTCTCGACGAGTCCCACGAGTTCGCCGCCTGGGCCGACTGGCTCGGCGTTCCACGGCACACGTTCTCGGCGGTCTTCGGTGCGGTGATCGCCCGGGGCCTGGACTATCAGGAGACGTTCCGGGCCTTCCGGCCGGACTTCGATCTCGCGGTCGAGTTGGAGCGCCGCGCGGCCGCCGGTCAGCCGGAGTCGTTCGGCGAAGAGGACCTCTACCCGGACGCACGATCGTGCCTGACCTCGTTGCGGGAGCAGGGCCTGGTGGTGGGCCTGGCCGGCAACCAGCCAGCGCACGCCGAGTCGACCCTTCGGGCGCTCGACCTACCTGTCGACCTGATCGGCACGTCGCACGGTTGGGGGGTGGCGAAGCCGTCACCGGCCTTCTTCGAGCGGGTCGTTCGTGAGGGCGGCGGTGACGCGTCGTCGATTCTGTACGTCGGCGACCGACCCGACAACGACGCCCGCCCGGCTCAGGAGGCCGGGATGAAGACGTGCCTGATCCGGCGCTCACCGTGGGGTCACATCCTCGACATGCCGGCCGTGTCCGAACGGTGCCTGTTCCGGATCGACTCGCTGGACGAACTCCCCACTTTGGTCGCGAAGCACAACGCGGCCGGCGGTTAGCCCGCCGGCCGCGTGATCATGCGAGCGTGGTGGCCGCCCGGGGAGGGCGGCCACCAGCAGTGGGTCAGGAGAGGCTGCAGGCTCCGCCGTTGACCGTGATCAGGCCGGGAGCGGGGTTGGCGCCGCCGGCCGTCGTCGCGTTGAAGCCGAACGTCACAGTGCCGCCCGGTGCGATCTTGGCGTTGTGCGACTCGTTGCGCGCGGTCACCGTCGAGCCGGCCTGGGTGACCTTCGCCAGCCACGCCTCGCGGACCCGCTGGTCGCCGGTGAACGCGAACCGCACGCTCCAGCCGTTGACGGCCGTGGCACCGGTGTTGCGGATGGTCAGCTGGGCGGTGAACCCGGTGCCGCCCTGCCAGGCACCGTAGTTGGTGTAGTTCACCGAGCAGGTGGTGGCCGGCACCGCGCCGGCGTCACCCTGGTCGGCCAGGAACGAGGAGATCCAGGCCAGCGCCGAGTTCCAGTTGATCGCCACCTCGTTGGTCGAGTACGAGTTGATGTCGTCGACGTAGCAGAACATCGGCTTGCAGCCGGCGAGCAGTTGCGCCACGAACGGGTCCTGGAGGGCGGCGTTCGGGCCACCGGCGAGGGAGCCGGCGGGCGGTCGGGGCAGGTTCGGGTCGAGCTGGTGGCCGAAGATCCGGCTGTGCTGGTTCTGCGCGGCGTGCTCGCCCCACCCGGTGACGTAGGAGATGTTCAGGGCATTGCGACCGAGGATGTAGTCCATGGCCTGAACGGCACCGTCGCGGTAGACGGGGTTGCGGGTCAGGTCGAAGGCGGTGGCCAGCACCACGGCGTTGTTGATGACGTTGCTGTTGCCGCCCCAGAAGTAGCTGTTGGCGTCACCGGGCATCGGCAGCCCGTACGCCTGTCGGCGCAGCTCGGCGAGGTAGCTGTCGGCGGCGGCGGTGACCGAGGCGCGGACGCGGGCCAGGTCGGCGGCGGGCAGCCCGTTCGGCACTGTGGCCAGGTCGAGGCGGCCCAGCGCGGCAACGCTCTGCCAGCCGAAGCCGCGCGGGTCGAACACGTCACCGGTGTGGTGCGGCGACGCGGTCAGGTCGGTCAGGTAGGTCTGCGCCCCGGTGGTGAGGTACAGCTCGGCCGCCGCCCAGTAGAACTCGTCGGTCACGTTCGTGTCGTCGTACGCGCCGCCGCCGGTGCCGTCGGTCGGGCTCGCGTACACCGCGGGATGGGCCTTGGCCGCGGCGTAGGCCGTCTTCGCGGCAGTGCCGCAGCGGCTGGCGAACGCCGCGTCGTAGGGGGCGAAGAGCCGCGCGCACTGGGCGGCGGTGGCGGCCAGATTGAGGGTGGCCGCGGTCGACGGCGGGTGCAGCTCGCGCGGCTGCGGGTCGTCGTGCGGGGCGAGTGGCAGCCCGGTCCAGTTCTGGTCGTGGATCTTGTGGTGGACCATGCCGGCGAGCGGCTTGCCGGCCGGCACCTGCATGCGCAGCAGGAACTCCAGCTCCCAGCGGGCCTCGTCGAGGATGTCCGGCACGGCGTTGCCGCGCTCGGGGACGCGCAGGGTGCTGTCACCCAGCGCGGCGCCGCCGGCCGCGGTGGCCGCCGTCCTGGTCCGCTCGAACGTGTTGAGCAGTTGGTAGGTGGCGATGCCGCCGTTGACCACGTACTTGCCGTGGTCGCCCGCGTCGTACCAGCCGCCGCGCACGTCCAGGGAGTAGTCGCAGACGCCCGGCTGGCAGGGCACGTTGGTGTCGCCCTGGTTGGGTGCCACGCCGAGGTGGCCGGCGGGGCGGGCGTACTCGTCGCCGATCAGGTCGCCGTCGATGGCGATGCCGCTGCGCTGGGCGTAGAAGAACTGCAGCGAGTCGGAGCGCAGCTGGTCGTAGAGGGTCCCGGAGATGTCGAACGGGTGGCTGGTCTCGCCGTCCACGGTGAGCGTGAGCCCGGTGCCGGGGGTGCGGTAGTTGGAGAAGTCGACGGTCTGCACGTTCTGCCCGGAGGCGGCGTCGACGCCACGCGCGGTGGTGCTGCCGCTGGCCACGACGGCGCCGGCGGCCGAGCGAAGCTGCCAGGGCAGCGCCTCGGTGGCCTCGGTGACGACGGTGGCGTTCTTCGGGCCGCCCGGCAGGTAGCCGACCTGGTTGACCCGCACCCGTGGCCCGGTGTCCGGCTCGTACGGCTCGGGCGGCTCACCGCCGCGCAGCGAGACGTCGTCGAGGCAGACGGTCTGCGTCTCGGGGGAGCCGCCGACCTGGAAGATCAGTTGTGCGTTCGGGTTGTCGTCCGGGACGGTGAAGGTCTGCTCGACCCGCTGGGCGGTGCCGGTCGCGCTGGCGTCCACGGCCGCGTACGTGGTGTAGGGGGCACTGCCGAGTTGCAGTACGGCCTTGACCGCGGCGCCCGGGGTGGCGGAGACGGCGAAGCCGAGGGTGTATTCGGCGCCCGCGATCAGCGGCACCCCGTCCTGGCCGATGCCGGCGTCCCAGGGGTTGGCCAGCCCACCCGCGACGGTGGTGCAGAGCCGGCCGTCGGTGACCGCGAGGGGGCCGGTGCCGAACGAGAACCAGGGGCTCACTCCGGCGCTGAAGTCGCCGTTGTCGATCTGCTCGGGGGCGTCCGGTGGTGGGTCGGCGTGGGCCGCGCCGGCGCCGGCGCCGGTGAGGGCCAGGGTGGTCGCCGCGGCCAGCAGGAGGCGGCGTCGGGATGGCGTCACGGGGAGTCCTTCCGGGACGGAAAGTGGGACATTGGTGGTGGCACGGTGGGGCGGAAATAACCTGGGAGCGCTCCCAGGTGTCGGCTCGATGTTTCCAGTGCCGGTACGCCATGTCAATTGATCTGGTTGGATGGGTTTCAGCATCCGACGAGGGCGGTCAGCCGACCGGCATCCCTCGACGCGCCGCCATCCGGACGTGAGATTGGCCGCGCCACGCGCCGTCGTCCTGATCTCCTAGAGACAACTGCGCCCTTCGCCTGGCAGGCTGCCTCCCATGACCCTGAAGCTGCGTTCCGTGGGAACGAGCGACCGTGGGCTGATCCGCAGCGGGAACCAGGACGCCCTGCACGCCGGCACCTGGCTCGTCGCCGTCGCCGACGGCATGGGCGGGATGGCCGCCGGTGACCTGGCCAGCGCCCTCACCATCGACGCGGTCGCCCCGCTGGATGTGGAGACTCCCGAGGACGCTCTGGTGGCCGCACTGGAGGGTGGCATCGCGCTCGCCACCTCCCGGATCCGGCAGGCGGTCGCCGAGGATTCCGAGCGGCAGGGCATGGGCACCACGCTGACCGCCCTGCTCTTCGCCCGTACCGGCAGCTGCCTGGCCCTCGCGCACGTCGGCGACTCCCGGGCCTACCTGTTTCGCGAGGGCGTGCTCAAGCAGGTCACCCGGGACGACACGTTCGTCCAGATGCTGGTGGACCAGGGCGTGATCACCGCGGACCAGGCCAGCAGCCACCCGCGACGGGCGGTGGTCACCCAGGCGTTGCAGGGCGACGAGGTTTCCCCGTCGTACGCGACGATGGTGCCCCGGGCCGGCGACCGCTGGTTGCTGTGCAGCGACGGCCTGTCCAACGTCGTCCGTCCGGACACCCTCACCGAGGTGCTCACCGGTTACCCGGAGCGGTCGGAGTGCGTCGGCAAGCTGATCGACCTGGCACTGCACGCCGGCGCACCGGACAACGTCACCGTCGTGGTGGCCGACGTCGTGGAGGAATAGGCGGGCGCTCAGCGCCGCCGTGGTGTGGCGCGGCGGGTGGGCGTCGCCGTTCCCGGATCCTCCGGCCACGGGTGCCGGGGATAGCGCCCGCGCAACTCGGAACGGACCTGCGGATAGCCGGTGCGCCAGAACGACGGCAGGTCGGCGGTCACCGCCACCGGCCGGCCGGCGGGGGAGAGCAGGTGCAGCAGCACCGGCACCCGCCCGTCGCCGACGCGTGGCGCCACCGACCAGCCGAACGTCTCCTGGAGTTTCACCGCGAGCACGGGCGCGGTCGGGTCGGTGTAGTCCACCCGGATCCGCGAACCGCTCGGCACCTCGATCCGCTCCGGGGCCAGCTCGTCCAAGCGGGCGGCCTGCGCCCAGGGCAGCAGCCGGCGCAGCGCCGACGTCACGTCCGCCCGCGCCAGGTCGGCGCGGCGCCGGGCGGCGGCCAGCTCCGGTCCCAGCCAGGTGGGTGCGGCGTCGAGCAGCGCCTCGTCGCTGACGTCCGGCCACGGGACGCCAAGATGGTGTCGGAGGAACGCGAGCCGCTCCCGCAGCGCCCGGGCCGCCGGGGTCCAGGGCAGCAGTCCCAGACCCTCCTGACGCAGGCCGGTCAGCAACGCCGCGGCCACCTCCGCGCGGTCCGGTCGGTCCAGCCGCCGCTGCACCAGCTCGATCGCGCCGAGCCGGGTCACCTCCCGGGCCACCACGTCGCCGTCGGACCAGCCGACCTCCCGACTCGTGCGCAGCAGCGGGCCGGCTGCCTCCCGGGCCGTCGCCTCGTCCACCGGCGAGGCCCGGCGGATCCGCGCCGACGGCGCGCCGGGGGTGCGGTCCGCGACGGCCACCGCCAGCCAGTCGGCACCGGCCAGCCCCGAACCGACCGCCAGCTCCGCGGCGGTCCCGCCGGTCATCAGGTACGCCGAACCGCCCGGTCGCCGCACCCGGGCCAACCGTTCCGGGTACGCCAGACCGACGAGCAGCCCGGCGGCGAGATCGTCGCTGAGCCCACCCGAGCCGCCCCGGCCCACGGAGTCGGTGCGGCCGGCGGGTGCGCCGCCGGCGGGCAGGGCGGCGCGTAGCCGTCGTACCTCGGTGCGCCACCGGGCTGTCGCGCCCGCGTCGACACCAGTTCGCAGTCGACGCCAACCGGCGACCAGGTCGTCACCGGGGCCCGCCGCGCTCTCCTCGGCGAGCAGGGCGACCACCTCGGCCGCCCGGTCGGCGCCGACCCGCCCGGCGCCGTCGAGCAGCGCCCGGGCCAGCCGGGGGTGTGCACCCGCGGCGGCGATCGCCCGCCCCCGCGCGGTGATCCGGCCGTCGACGTCGACCGCGCCCAGGGTGTGCAGCGTGTCCCGGGCCACCGTCATCGCGGCGGCCGGTGGGGCGTCGGGCAGCGCGAGCCCGACGCCGTCGGGCCGACCCCAGGCGGCCAGCTCCAACGCGAAGCCGGTCAGGTCGGCGGTGGCGATCTCCGGCTCGGCCCGGGCGGGCAGCCGCTCGTGGGTCGCCGCCGACCAGCACCGGTAGACGTACCCGGGGGCCTCCCGGCCGGCCCGGCCCGCCCGCTGGGTGGCGGCGGCTCGGGAGACCGGCACGGTGACCAGAGCGCCCAGCCCGCGGGCCAGGTCGATACGCGGTACCCGGGACAGCCCCGCGTCCACCACGACCCGTACGCCCGGGACGGTCAGGCTGGTCTCGGCCAGCGCGGTGGCCAGCACGACCCGGCGTCGGTCAGCGGGACGCAGGGCGGCGTCCTGCTCGGCGCCGCGTTGGCGGCCGTGCAACGGAAGCAGCGCCACGGTGTCGCGCAGGTCGGCCAAGCGGCCGGTGACCCCCGCTATCTCGCCGGCCCCGGGCAGGAAGACCAGGACATCGCCGTCGCGCTCGGACAGCGCCCGCCGGACGGTGGCGGCCACGTGGTCGAGCAGGGCCCGGTCCACCGGCCCGGCCCCGGACGGGGCGATCGGGCGCGCCGGCGGCGCCCAGATCCGCTGCACCGGGTACAGCGCCGAATCGGCCCGTACCACCGGGGCGGGGGCGGACCCGCCGAGCAGCGCGGCGAACCGGTCGGTGTCCGGGGTGGCGGACATCGCCAGCAGCCACAGGTCCGGCCGGAGGGTGGCCCGCGCCTCGACGGTGAAGGCCAGCGCGAGGTCGGCGTCGAGTTGTCGTTCGTGGCACTCGTCGAGCAGCACGGCGCCCGTACCGGGCAGCTCCGGGTCGTGGTGCAGCCGCCGGACCAGCAGGCCGGTGGTGACCACCTCGATCCGGGTGGCCGGGCCCACCTTGCGCTCACCGCGGACCGCGTAGCCGACACGCTCGCCCACCCGCTCGCCGAGCAGCTCGGCCATGCGCCGGGCGGCGGCGCGGGCCGCCACCCGACGGGGTTGGGCGATCACCACCCGGCCGGTCACCCGGTCGGCCACGGCCAGCGGCGCCAGGGTGGTCTTGCCGGTGCCCGGCGGGGCCACCAGCACGCCGGCGCCGGCGGCGTCGAGCGCCGCGACCATCGCCGGCAGCACCGGGCGTACCGGCAGGTCCAGGGTTACGTCGGAGAGCACGGCCCAGTCTCGCACCGGCGTGGGTGCCTCAACGCCGACGGACCTCGCCGACGCCCCCCACGAAGGCCCGCCAGGCCGACGGCCCGAAGGCGAGCACCGGGCCGGAGCGGTCCTTGCTGTCGCGTACGGCGACCTGACCGTCGGCTGTCGCGACCTCCACGCAGTTGCCGTTGCCACTGCTGCGCGTGCTGGTGCGCCAGTCCGCTCGGGTCAGGTCGTGCGCCGTCATCCGGGGTACCTCTCGTCTGCGTCGGCGTGCCGCAGAAGCGGTCACGCAAAGTTACGAGAAGCATGCTCAAGACGGGTCAGCGACGCCGTCGGATCGAGCGCCATCCGGCACAGCTCCTCGTGCAGAAGGCTATACCCGAGCACATGATCGCCATCCTCCAGAGCCAGCCCCATCGTGAGGTTATCCAGGTAAACCACTGAGGCGTCGGCGGCATCGGCGAAGTTGAGGATCACGTACGGGGTGCTCATCGCGGGATGGCCGCCAGCCGCGAATGGAAGTACCTGAATTGTCACGTTGGGTAACTGCGCTATCCGCGTCATGTGGACCAGTTGTTCGGCCATCACCGCGGCGCCACCGACCGGGCGCAGCAGCACCGCCTCGTTGAGCACCACCGAGAGATGGACCGGATCCTCGTGACGCAGCACCTCCTGTCGGCGTAGCCGGGCGGCGATCTTGCGCTCCAGGCCGTCCTCGCCGGCGGTGCGCCGGAAGATCTCCCGTGCGTACGCCTCGGTCTGCAGCAGCCCGGGCACCGACTCGGCCTCGTACGTGCGCAGCGTCGCCGCCTCGGCCTCCAGCCCGACGTAGAACTCGAACCACTCGGGCAGCACGTCGCTGTAGTTCTGCCACCAGCCGCGTTGCTGCGCGCCTCGGGCGATCTCGATCAGTGCCTCAGCGTCGGAGCCGGTCACCTGGTAGAGCGCGAGTGCCGCCCGGACGTCGCGCGGTTTGATGCCGATCTGGGCGGTCTCGATGCGGGAGAGATTGCTCTTCGACATGTCGAGCTGACGGGCCGCCACGTCGAGGGTCATACCCGCGCGTTCCCGGAGCTGGCGAAGCTCCCTGGCGATGCGTCGGCGGCGCACGGTCGGGCTGGTGGCGGATCGGGTGGTGGGAACGGCGGTCACCGTCCGAGTCTGACAGAACAAGATCCGCAGGTCGCGCCTGCACGGAGTGCAACTTTCAAATCTGGGAGTTGCGTTGCAGTAGCAGTCGGTGCATCCTTTCCCGGTCGCGATCACTGTGGACACACCTGTGCGGGGAGGACCGTTGCTCAGCGCCGACGAGTTCTTCCTGATCGCACACAACGACAGTCGTGGCAAGGCCAAGCTGCACCCGGCGGCGACCGGGCTCGGGCTGGCCGCCGGGCTGCTCGGCGAGCTGCTCCTCTATGGACACATCACCGTCTCCGACGGCCGGGTCACCGTCATCGACCGCCGTCCGCCGGCTGACGCGCTGGCGCACACCGTGCTCGACCAGCTGATCGGCGAGTCCCAGCACCAGGAGCTGCGCATCTGGCTCAGCTTCCTGGCCCAGAGCGCGACCACCTCGGTGGGGGAGCGGCTGGCCCGCGCCGGCGTGCTGCGCCGCCAGGAGAGCCGTCGGCTGCTGCGTACCTCGGTCAGCTACCTGCCGATCGACCTCAACGCGGTGGCCTGGCCGGCCACCCGGCTGCGGGCCCTGCTGGAACGGCCGGACCCGCCAAGCGTGCCGGATGCTCTGCTGCTCGGCCTGGTCATGGCGACGGGGCTGACCCGCGAGGTGCTGTGGAGCGCCGGCCCGCGCGCCCACCACCGCCTGAACGTCCTCATCCCCGCGCTGCCGGCACCCCTCAAGGAGCTCGTCGGGCACACCGAGGCCGCCGTCGGCGCCGCCGTGCTGC
Organism: Micromonospora zamorensis; assembly: GCF_900090275.1. Classification (NCBI taxonomy): domain Bacteria; kingdom Bacillati; phylum Actinomycetota; class Actinomycetes; order Micromonosporales; family Micromonosporaceae; genus Micromonospora; species Micromonospora zamorensis. The sequence goes on from NZ_LT607755.1 coordinate 1,551,727, forward strand.
GCGGCCTCCCCTGATCCCCCCCGGTAACCCCCTACCCCTCCCTCGACAACCGGAGTAGTCGTATGCGACCGACATCGACAGTCGACCGACCCAGCAACGTCTCCGAATCTCTCGCCCGGGGCCGCCTCGGCATCCCCTCGGTGATCTTCTTCGTGCTCTCCGCCGCCGCGCCGTTGACCGTGGTGGCCGGCGTCGTCACCACCGGCTACGGCGTCATCGGCGTGACCGGCATCCCGCTGGCCTTCCTGCTGGTCGCCGCTGTGCTCGCGCTGTTCTCGGTGGGCTACGTGGCGATGTCCCGTCGGGTGGAGAACGCCGGCGCCTTCTACGCCTACGTCTCCCGAGGTCTGGGCCGACCGGCCGGTGTGGCTGCGGCCTGGGTAGCGCTGACCGCGTACAACGCGCTCCAGGTCGGGCTGTACGGCACCATCGGCGTGGCGGCCGAGCCGGTGCTCGACCGGATCTTCGGCGGGCACCCGCACTGGTCGATCGTCGCCCTGGTGGCGTGGGCACTGGTCGGCGTACTCGGCCTGCTGCGGGTGGACATCAACGGCCGGGTGCTGGCGGCGCTGCTGGTCGCCGAGATCGTGGTCGTCCTGATCTTCGACCTGGGCCAGCTCGGCAACCCGGCCGGCGGCGAGGTCAGCTTCGCCGGGTTCGCGCCCGACAACCTCTTCGTGCCCGGGGTCGGCGCGGTGCTGGTGCTGGCCGTCCTCGGGTTCGTCGGCTTCGAGTCCGCCGTGGTGTTCAGCGAGGAGAGCAAGGACCCGAAGCGGACGGTGCCGCTGGCCACGTACCTCTCAGTGGTGATCGTCGCCGCGCTGTACGCGCTCTCCTCCTGGACCATGGCGGTCGCCGTCGGACCGGATCAGATCGTCAGCGAGGCCGGCGAGCAGAGCGTTGGGCTGATCTTCAACCTGGCCGCGGCGCACCTCGGTGACACCGCGGTCACCATCGGCCAGGTGCTCTTCCTGACCTCGGTGCTGGCCGCGATGATCTCCTTCCACAACACCACGGCCCGCTACGCGTTCGCACTCGGTCGGGAGCGGGTGCTGCCGGCGGTGTTCGGACGGACCTCGCCGCGCAGCGGCGCGCCACAGGCCGCCTCGGTGGCGCAGAGCGTGTTCGGCCTACTGGTCATCCTGCTGTACGCGGTCAACGGCTGGGATCCGGTTGTCAAGCTGTTCTTCTGGGTTGGCACCACCGGCGGCTTCGGCGTGCTGCTGCTGATCGCCACCACCTCGGTGGCGGTGATCGCCTACTTCGCCCGTTCCGGCGGCGACGAGACGCTGTGGCGGCGGCTCATCGCACCCGTCCTGGCCACCCTCGCGCTCTTCGTGATCATCTGGCTGGCCGTGTCGAACTTCGCCAACCTGCTCGGCGTCGCGCCGGACTCCCCCCTGCGCTGGCTAGCGCCCGCCGTGTTCCCGGTGGTGGCCGTCCTGGGCATCAACTGGGCGCTGGTGCTGCGCCGTCGCCGTCCGGACACGTACGCCCGGATCGGCCTCGGAGCGGCGAGCGCTGCCGCTGCGGTCAAGCCAGAGGCGCCGGCCAGCGTGGAGGTGAACCGATGAGCATCGTCATCGAGCAACTCGGACCCGACGAGACCAGCCTGGTGGCCGGCCGGATCGCCGAGGCGTTCACCGTCCTGGAGGTGACGCGCTGGCTGGTGCCCGACCCGAGCAAGCGGGAGGCCGTGCTGGCCGGGGACTTCGAGATCCTGGTCGGGCACGCCATGCGGCACGGCTTCGTCCACGCCACCGAGGACCGGGCCGCCGTCGCGGTGTGGTTCCCGTCGGTCGGCGAGCCGGCTCCGCCGCCGGTGGACTACGACGCCCGGCTGGCTGCCGCCTGCGGCGAGTGGACCGACCGGTTCCAGCATCTCGACGAGCTGTTCGCCGCGCACCACCCGCATCCGGAGCACCACCACCTGGCCTTCCTGGCGACCCAGCCGGGCCGGCAGGGTCAGGGGCTGGGCACCGCGTTGATGCGGCACCACCACGCCTGGCTGGACGCCAACGCGATGCCGGCGTACCTGGAGGCGAGCAGCCCGCGCAGCCGGGACCTGTACGCGAAGAACGGCTACCTGGCCGGGGAGCCGTTCCGGGTGCCCGACGGCACGCCGTTCTGGCCGATGTGGCGGGAGCCGGTCAGCCGCTGACCGGACCGGTCCGTGCTGTCACGCTCGCGTGACAATGCGGACACGGAGGAGGGCCGGGTCCAATGGACCCGGCCCTCCTGTCGTGGACCGATCAGTACGTGCCGTCGAGCTGACCGCGCAGCTTGGTCAGCGCCCGGGTCAGCAGTCGCGAGACGTGCATCTGCGAGACGCCGATCTGGTCGGCGATCTGCGACTGGGTCAGGTTGCCGTAGAAGCGCAGCGTGAGGATCTTCTGCTCGCGCTCGTCGAGGGTGGCCAGTGCCGGGCCGAGGGCGACCCGCAGCTCGGCCAGTTCGAACTCGCTGTCCTCGCCGCCGAGCATGTCGCCCAGCTCGGTCGCGCGCTCGCCGTCGCCCGTCGGGGTGGACAGCGATACCGCGTTGTACGCGCGGGCGCCCTCCAGGCCCTCCAGCACCTCTTCCTCGGTGAGCTTGAGGTGGGCGGCGATGTCGGCGACCGTCGGCGAGCGGCCGAGGGTCTGCAGCAGCGAGCTGTTGGCGTCGGAGATGGCCAGACGCAGCTCCTGGAGCCGGCGGGGCACGCGGATGTCCCAGGTGCGGTCCCGGAAGTGCCGCTTGAGCTCGCCGATGATGGTGGGGATCGCGTAGCCGGCGAAGTCGACGCCGCGGGAGGGGTCGAACTTGTCGATGGCCTTGATCAGGCCGACAGCGGCGGTCTGGGCCAGGTCGTCGGTTGGCTCGCCACGCCCGCTGTAGCGGTGGGCCAGGTGGTTGGCCAGCGGCAGCCAGGCCTCGATCGCGCGGTCCCGCAGGGCGGCACGCGACGGGTGGTTGGCGGGCAGCGCGGCCATGGCGTTGAGCAGGTCGGCGGCACTGTCGGTGAGGGCGCGCGGGTCAAGCTTGGTGCTCGCCTTGGCAGCGGTGTTCGGCTGCTCGGTGATCGTTGAAGCGGTCATGGGTGGTCCTCCCTGCACCTCGTCCGCGGACAAAAAAGGTGTGACGCTTTGGTTTAGCTTCCTATGGGCCGTTCGGGACCCACCTTAACCTGATCGTCTCGCGGAAATCTAGCCGAAAGGCTGATGTACTTAAGGTGTGTCGAACCACAAAAGGGGCGAACGCGGCGGAAGTTGAGAGGACTGTGAGGGTCCTTACCCATTTTCCGGCCATGCCTTGCCGCCCGGTCATCCCTCGGTTTCGATCGAACGGCCCTCGGCCCGCGCCGAGCGGTCAACATGAAATCCGACAATGGGGCAGCAGTGTCGACTATCCGTCCTTGTCCCGCCGGTGGGACCGGCCGTAGCGTCGGTGTACACACCCGGTTCGGAGGCACCGTGCTCGATCCAGCCGCTCCCCAGCTCGTCGTGAACAGTCGAACGCTCTACTTCAGCTGGCTGCCGGCGGATCCGGACGCGGTCGCCGCACTGGTCCCGCCAGGCCTCTGCCCCCGCCCCGACCGCCAGGTGTTCCTCAACCAGTACATCGTCGAGGACGAGACCCAGACCTCCGGCTTCGGCGCGTACACCCTGACCTACCTCGGCGTCTCACTGCTGGGCGTCGACGCTCCCGACGGCCTCAGCCCGGGCGGCTGGTGGACGCAGTACGTGGCCTCCAGTCGCCTGGTCCGTGAGTACGCTGCCGCCCGCGGTGCACCGGTGCTCGCCGGACGCACCCGGATCGAGGTGAGCGGTGAGGAGCTGCTCTCCGAGACGACGATCGACCGGACGCCGTTGATCCGGGCACGGTGCCGGGTGGGGGAGACCGGTCACGCGATCAGCAGTGGGCACCACCGCTACTTCACCCGTCGGGACGGCCAGCTCCTCAGCTCGGTCTACCCGTTCATCGCCGAGCCGGTCGCCCCATTCGAGATCGAGTCGGTGGAGTTCCTCCAGCCGGGGCACCCGACGTACGCGCTCCGCCCGGACAACCCGCTGACCATCGGCTTCGGCTACTACTCGCCGCGCTCCTCGTTCGCCTACCCCGGTGGGCTGAGCGTGCACCCGACCGTCGCCACGGCGCCGGAGCCGGCCCGAGCGGTTCACCAGGTGCCGGCCAGCCTCGCCCGCAGTGGCCTGCCGTCCGGGTCGTAGACCAGCCGGTACACCGGCAACGCCCAGGCCCGGGTGAACCAGGGCAACCGCTCAGGGCGGTGCGGGCGCAGCCGTCCGGGCGGTCGCTCGCCCACCTGGCCGTCGTCGTACCACCGCTGGAGTGCGTCGGCCGCGGCCGTGACAGCCGCGACCGCGTCGGCCGGGTCGAGCAGGTCGGCGTCGTCCGCGCCGGCCGGGTCACGGTCCAGGTGCTCGCGCCAGAGCCGCAGCCGCAGGTCCCGGGCATAGGTCCGCGCACCGTCGCCCTGGCCTGCCGGGTCGGTGGGCTCCCGCTGGTCGCGGGTGTCGTCGAGCACCGCGCAGGACAGCTCGCTGTCGTGCGTCCAGGACCGGCGGTTGAAGTTGTCGCTGCCCACGCTGGCCCAGACGTCGTCGATGACGCACACCTTCGCGTGCACGTAGACCGGGTCGCCGGCGTGGTTCTCGACGTCGAACACGTGCACCCGGTCCGGTGCGGCCCGTTCGCACAGCGACAGCGCCTGCTCCCGCCCGACCATGTTCGGTGGCAGCGCCAGCCTGCCGTCCACGTCCGGGTGGCGGGGCACCACGGCGACCAGGTGCAGCTCCGGGTTGTCCCGCAGGGCGTGCGCGAACAGATCCGCGACCTCGGCGGACCAGAGGTACTGGTCCTCCAGGTAGATGAGCCGACGGGCGCGGCGTACCGCCTTGGTGTAACCCCGGGCCACGGTCCGTTCGCCGTCGGGCGCGAACGAGTAACGCGGGCGGACGGCGGGGTAGGTGCGCAGCACCTGGATCTGGTGCGGACCGCACGGCGGCGGGTCGGCCGGTTGCTCGGGCAGCGGGTCAGGGCGGAGGTCGGCGCCGCGCAGCCGATCGCGCAGGTAGGCCATCGGGTTCTCCGAGTCCAGTGGCATCGGATCGGTCCAGCGTTCCCGGAACAGGGTGTCCAGAGCGCCCACCACCGGACCCCGCACCGCGAGCTGCACGTCGTGCCAGGGCGGGTTGGGCCCGTATCGGGGGGACATCTGCACCGGCTGCGGGTCGCCATGATGATCGGCGTCGTCGCGGCGGCTGTGGCACAGGTCGATCCCGCCGGCGAACGCGATGTCCCGTTCCGGTGCGCCCTGGTGTCGCAGCACCACGAGCTTCTGGTGGTGCGACCCGCCGCGCCGGACCCGCTGGTCGAGCAGCACCTCGCCGCCGGCTGCCGAGATCGTCTCGCTGAGGTCGCGGTTCTCCGCCTCGCTGTAGGCCAGCACGTCGAGGTGTGAGCGCCAGATCAGCCCCTTGACCACCACACCGCGTTGGGCGGCCTGGGCGAAGAGCTGGGCCACGGTCGGGCCGTCCGGGCGCAGCCGCTGGTCCGGGTCGCCCCGCCAGTCGGTGAAGAACAGGTGGTCGCCGGGGCCCAGAGCCTCCACCTCATCGACCAGCCGGTCGAAGTAGGCGGCGCCGTGAATCAACGGCTCGGCGAGGTTTCCCCTGGTCCAGACGGGTAACCCAGACACCGGGTTGGCGCGTTCCTCAGCGGTGAGGAACCAGTCCTGCAACGGCAACGTCCAGCCCCCTGGAGGTCGGCAACGTCCTCACGGTAGGACCCCCGACGCGGGTCCGCATGCCGGGCCGGCAGACCGGCCCCTGGTCAACGCCATCGGAAGCGACGTCAAAACAGCCGAGGAGGCCACACCATGCCCCGCGACACGACGAATCCCGTGACCGAGTACCGCGAGCCGGCGGTGGAGAGCGAACGGGGTGCGCTGGTAGCGGTGTTGGTGATGGTGATTCTGGGCGTCGCTGGGATTTTTGCGGTCTCCTGAGGCGGCGCCGGCGCTCCCGTGGTGAACCGGGGGCGTCGGCGCCGATCTCAGTGGTGACGCGGGGTCAGGGCCGGGTGCCCTGGCCGCCGGTGTGCGGCAGTCGCTCGGTGGGAATCACGCCGAGCCGGCCGGCCTGGAAGTCCTCGAATGCCTGGAGCAGCTCGTCCCGGGTGTTCATCACGAACGGGCCGTACTGTGCCACCGGCTCCCGGATCGGCTGGCCGCCCATGATGTAGAGGTCCAGCGCGGGGGTGTTGCTGTCCTGCGTGGTGTCGGCGCTGAACCGCAGCGCGTCACCAGGGCCGTGCACCGCGAGCTGGCCGGTACGCACCGGCCGCCGGTCGGTGCCGACCGTGCCACGACCACCCAGCACGTACACCAGGGCGTTGAAGTCGGGCTGCCAGGGCAGGTCGACCTGCGCCCCCGGCTGCACTGTGACGTGCGTGATGGTGATCGGGGTGAAGGTCGACCCCGGGCCCCGGTGCCCGGCGACCTCGCCGGCGATGACCCGGATCAGCGCACCGCCGTCGGGCGTGGTGAGCAGCGCCGACTCCCGACCACGGATGTCCTGGTAGCGGGGCGGGTTCATCTTGGCCGAGCGGGGCAGGTTGACCCAGAGCTGGGTGCCGTGGAACAGCCCGCCGCTCATCACCAGGTGCTCCGGCGGCGCCTCGATGTGCAGCAGCCCGCTGCCCGCCGTCATCCACTGCGTGTCGCCGTCGGTGATGGTGCCACCGCCGCCGTTCGAGTCCTGGTGGTCGAAGACCCCGTCGATGATGTAGGTGACGGTCTCGAAGCCGCGGTGCGGGTGCCAGGGGGTGCCCTTCGGCTCGCCCGGCGCGTAGTCGACCTCGCCCATCTGGTCGAGGTGGATGAACGGGTCCAGGTCGGTGGTCGACACCCCGGCGAAGGCGCGACGGACCGGGAAGCCCTCACCCTCGAAGCCGGTGGGCGCGGTGGTCACCTTGCGCACCGGGCGGAAGGTGGTGGACTCCTCCAGCCGGGGCAGGCGGGGAAGGACGAGGACGTTGTCAACGGTGATCGCGGGCATCGAGGGCTCCTAGCTCGTGGCGTGGGTGGTCGAGCCGGCCCGGGACGCGCGCAGGCGGTCACCGATCCGGCCGAAGACCCGGGTGAGGCAGGCGACCTCGGCGTCGTCGAGGTCGTCCATCAGGTAGGTGCGCACCGACGCCAGATGGTGGGGTGCGGCATCCCGCAGGGCGAGCAGCCCGGCGGCGGTGAGGACCGCCTCGCTGCCGCGTCGGTCGTCCGGGCAGGGCTCCTTGCTGACCATGCCCCGGCGCTGCATGGAGGAGATCTGGTAGGTCAGGCGGCTGGGCGAGAAGATGAGCCGGCTGGCCAGCTCACCCATCCGCAGCCGCTGCCCCGGTGCCTCCGAGAGCAGGACCAGCACGTGGTAGTCGGCGAAGCTGAGATCGCTCTCGGCGCGCAGGTCCTCTTCCAGCTGCGTGTAGAGACGCTGGCTGGCCTCGATGTAGGCGCGCCAGGCGGCCTCTCGGGTGCTGTCCAGGCTCTCGGTCATGCCCATGACGATAGCACTCCTTCAAAATTTAACTAGTGCCGCAAGGCGTCTCCTGGATCACGTTCTCGGCCGTGTGGGCACCCGGTTGTGCAGCTTTGAACGAAGTCGACGCTAAACCGGCGGCGCGGTGGTGACGTGATGTGCCAGACTCCGGCCTCGTGGAACACGTGCAACTCACCGCCGCCGACCTGTTGCTGCGCCCCTGGCGGGACGAGGACGCCCCGGCGGTCCGCGACGCCCTGCGCGACCCGGCGATCGCCCAGTGGAACCCGCAGGGCGGCGACCCGATCGACGACGAGGTCGCGCTGCTCTGGGTTCGCCGCCGGGCCGACTGGTCCACCGGTGGCCATGTCTCGATGGCGGTGACCGCCGCGACCGACGGCGAACTGCTGGGATCGGTGTCACTGCACCACATCCGCGACGGAGACGCGTCCATCGGTTACTGGACGATGCCTGCGGCGCGAGGGCGTCAGGTTGCGGTGCGGGCCGTCGTCCGGCTCACCGACTGGGCGTTCACCGACCTGCGGCTGCACCGGGTGGAGCTGTGCCACGCGGTCGCCAACCCGGCCTCCTGCCGCGTCGCGGACCGGGCCGGCTACGCGGCCGAGGGGACGCTGCGCGAGTCGTACCGTTACGGCGACGGCCGCCGCTACGACGAGCACCTGCACGCCCGCCTGGCCACCGACCCTCAGATCACTCGTTGACCTTGCGCAGGAACGCCGCGAGGGCGGCCCGGACGTGGTCGATCCTCTCCGGCAGGGGCAGCGGGTCGGGCATCGGCGGCCCGGCGTGCTTCTTCTTCCGCACGTAGAGCGAGCAGGCCAGGTCGGAGCACATGTACGTGCCCACGGAGTCGCCCTGCCGCCCACCCGGCCCGGCCTTACGGGCGGTCATCAACGAGACGCCGTCGCCGAGGTGTGTGGTCAGGCAGAGCGAGCACATGCTGCGCCGCACGCGCCCGATCTGGTGCGTCGCCGCCCGCAGCGCCACGCCGACGAGCCTGCCGTCGGACTCGGCGAGCAGGTAGGCCCGCTGCGGTGCGGCCTGGTCCCGCCAGCCGAAGAAGTCGAGGTCGTCCCAGGGGCGCGTCCCGAGATCATTCGGTACGGCCATCCGCTTCGCCTCACCCTGGGTGCAGTTGACGAAGGATTTGCGGATGGCGGATTCGGTCGGCTCTAACATAGGTAGTAGCCTAGCTCTCCTAGGCAAACGATTATTGCGGCTAGGTTTGGGGTGTGGTGCATGGCACGTGCAGGGGTTACCGCCGAGCGCCTGACCCTGGTCGCGGCCGACCTGGCCGACGAGGTGGGCGTGGAGAACGTGACAGTTGCCGCGCTCGCACGCCACTTCGGGGTCAAGGACGCGAGCCTGTACTTCCACATCAGGAACGGGCGGGACCTGCGGGTCCGGATCGCCCTGCTGGCCCTGGCGGAGCTGGCCGACCGGGTGGCCGCCGCACTCGCCGGCCGGGCCGGCAAGGACGCGCTGGTGGCCTTCGCCAACGCCTACCGGGACTACGCGAGGCAGCACCCCGGTCGGTACGCCGCGATGCAGATCGACCTCGACCCGGAGACGGCCGCGGCGAGCGCCGGTGTCCGGCACGCCGAGATGACCCGGGCCATCCTGCGCGGCTACCGGCTCTCCGAGCCGGACCAGACCGACGCGGTACGGATGATGCACAGCACGTTCCACGGGTTCGTCAGCCTGGAGCAGACCGGCGGCTTCCGGCACACCCCGCGTCCGACGGACGACTCGTGGTCCCGGACGTTGGACGCCCTCGACGCCGTCCTGACCAACTGGCCGCCACGCTCAAGTGCCGCCGCGTGACGGCATAGGCTCGGTGGCGTGGATGATCTGGAGCTGGCCGACTGGCGGGAGCGGGTCGCCCGGCTGTACCTGTCCGACGTCGACCTGACCGGGTTCCGGGCGGGGCGCGACGAACTCTTCGCGACCCACCCGCAGAGCCCGATCCCACCAGCGGAACGGGTCGGCTTCTCCGGGGTGCGCTATTTCCCGCCCAACCCCGACGCCGTGGTGGAGGCGCCGCTGCGGGCGGCCAGCGGAGAGCTGCGGATCGACACCGGCGGTCCGGACGGGGTGGTCGCGTACCGACGGGTCGCGGTGGCCGAGACACCGTGGGGGCCGCTGACCCTGTGGTGGATCGAGGCGTACGGCGGCGGGCTGTTCGTGCCGCTACGGGACGGCACCTGCGGGCGGGACACCTACGGGGGAGGCCGCTATCTCACCGACACGGTGAAGGGCACCTTCGGCCGGGGCGTCGAGCTGCTGCCCGGCGACCGCGTCCGGTTGGACGGCAACTACCTCTACAACCCGAGCTGTGCCTACGACGACCGCTGGGCCTGCCCACTGGCACCGCCGGAGAACCGCGTCGAGGTCGACATCCACGCCGGCGAGTTGACGTACCACGACTGAACGGCCGCCCCGGCGTACTGCCGGGACGGCCGGTCGATCGTCGCTCAGCGGTTGTTCGCGGCCGGGTTGGGCATCTGCATCCGGCCCAGCAACTGGCGGGCCTGGTCGGCGAACTGCGCGTCGACCGTCACCGCGTACTGGCCGGCCCGCAGTGAGCTGGCCGAGGTGAAGTCGCGCTGCCCGCCCGTCATCGCGTGTGCGACAGCGCCGAACACGGCGCCCCAGATCGCACCGATGACCAGCCCGACCAGGATCACCGCCAGCCAGTTGCCGACGGTGAAGATGCCGAACAGCAGGCCGATGAAGAGACCGAACCAGGCACCGGTGCCGGCGCCGAGCAGGCCGGCGCGGCCGGTGGTCATCCGCCCGAGCACCGACTCCACCAGGGTGAGGTTGGTGCCGACGATGGCGCTGTGCTCCACCGGGAACCGGTTGTCGGCCAGATAGTCGACGACCCGCTGTGCGGCCGGATAGTCCGGGTACGAGCCGATAGTCACGGTTGGCGGTCCGGCCTGCGGCCCGTGACCGTCACCGGCCGGTGTCGCCAAACGGCCGGCCGGCCCGGATGGAAGCAGGTCGCCACCCTGTGCGCCGGGCCGCCATGCGGCGGTCGGCCCCGAAGCTGACGTCATGAGCATCCCCCCTCGTCAGCTTCCCGGGTTCCCGCCCATGCCGAGCGGTAACGCCAGCCAGCACGGTGAGTGCCGTGCCCGAACGGGAGGAGTGTGCGCGGGCGGCCCGGGTAGCCAGTCAGGTGGAGAGCGGACAGATCAGTGACTACGGGTTCCTCGCCGACGGCCGCAGCGCGGCGCTGGTCGACGCCGCGGGCTCGGTGAACTGGTGGTGCCCGGGCCGGTTCGACGCCCCGTCGGTGTTCGGGCGGCTGCTCGACGACGACGCGGGGCACTGGTCGATCCGACCGGAGGCCGACTTCACTGTCGAACGCAGCTACCTGGAGGACACCCTGGTGCTGCGGACCGTCTTCCGCACCGCGCAGGGGGAGGTCGCGCTCACCGACGCGCTCGCCTTCGAGCCCGGCTCGCGAGGGCACGACATCGGGATGCACCCGCCACAGGTGCTGGTCCGCAGCGTGCAGGGACTCTCCGGTGCGGTGCCGATGCGGGTGCACTACCGGCCGCGCTTCGAGTACGGGCGCACCATCGCATACCTGGTCGAGCGGGAGGACATGCTCGAGGCCATCGCCGGGGCCGCGCGGCTCACGTTCCGCGGCAGCGTGCGGTTGACGTGCGGCGACGATGGCGATGCCGCAGCGACGTTCACCGTCCGCGCCGGCACGACCCACAACTTCACACTCGGGTACGCCCCGACCTACGACGCCCCACTGCCGGAGGTGCCGGACGCCGACCAGACGATCGCCGACACCGTCGCCGGCTGGCGGTCCTGGGCTGCCGAGCACGACTACCAGGGCCTCTACGCCGAGGAGGTGCGGCGCAGCGGGCTGGTGGTGCAGGGCATGACGTACCGACCCAGCGGCGCGGTGGTGGCCTCGGTGACCACCTCGCTGCCGGAGAAGCTCGGCGGGGACCGCAACTACGACTACCGCTACGTCTGGGTGCGCGACTTCAGCCACACCCTGCGGGCGTTGTGGCGGTCGGCGTGCTTCGACGAGGTGCGGCGGCAGTTCGCCTGGTTGGGCCGGGCGATGGGCCGGGTCAGCGACCAGCCGGTGCCCATCATGTACGGGGTCCTGGGGGAGCGGGACCTCACCGAGCATCGGCTGGACCAGCTCGGCGGTTACCGCGACAGCCCGCCGGTGGTGACCGGCAACGACGCGTGGCGGCAGCGGCAGAACGACATCTACGGCGCGGCCATGGACGCCGCCTGGCTGATGCGGGACCAGCTGGAGCCGTTCGACAGGGACGTCTACCACCTGCTCCGGGTGCTCGCCGATCAGGCCGAGCAGGACTGGAAACAGCCGGACGCGGGGATGTGGGAGGAGCGTGGAGTGCAACACCACCACGTGTCCTCCAAGGTGGAGTGCTGGGTCGCACTGGACCGGGCGGTCCGCTTCGGCGATCAACTCGGCGGCCCGCAGGACCTGGCCCGCTGGACGGCGGCCCGGGACGAGGTGCGCGCGGCGATCCTCGAGCGGGGGTGGAGCGACCGGCTCCAGTCGTACACCGGGATTTTCGATTCCGACGAGCTGGACGCGTCGGTGCTGGTGATGCCGCTGGTGGGTTTTCTGCGAGCCGATGACCCGCGGATGCGCTCGACGGTCCGCGCGGTGGAGCGGCGGCTGTCGCACGACGGCCTGCTGCGGCGCTGGGACGGCGACCCGGCGGGCTTCGTCATCTGTTCGTTCTGGTTGGTGAGTTGCCTGGCGTTGGCCGGTGAGCGGGACCGGGCGCACGCGTTGTTCCGCGATCTGGCTGGTCGGGTCAACGACCTGGGCCTGTTCGCCGAGCAGATCGACCAGCAGACCGGGGAGCAGTTGGGCAACTTCCCGCAGGCGTTCTCACACATCGGCCTGATCAATGCCGCCGGTGTGCTCACCGACGTCGAGCAGGACCCGACGTTGCGTGAGTGCGGGATGCCCCCGGCGCATTTCACCCCGCCGCGTCGCTGACCCGTACTTTCGTCAAAGCTTGGCCAGTTTCGATGCGTTCACGCAGTCGCGTCCCCGGGCGGGCGGCCGGGGCACGGGGGAGAATGCCTGCATGCGGTTGGTGCTCACGGCGGACACCCACGTACCGAAGCGGGCCCGGGACCTTCCCGGGCCGCTCTGGGCGGCGATCGAGGCGGCGGACGTGGTCGTGCACGCCGGTGACTGGGTGGACGAGGCGTTGCTGGACGCGATGACCGCGCGGTCGCGCCGGCTGATCGGGGTGTACGGCAACAACGACGGGCCGGCGCTGCGCGCCCGGCTGCCGGAGGTGGCCCGGGTCGAACTCGACGGCCTGCGCGTCGCAGTGGTGCACGAGACCGGGCAACGGACCGGTCGCGAGAAGCGGTGTGCGGCCCGGTTCCCCGATGTCGACCTCCTGGTCTTCGGGCACTCCCACATTCCGTGGGACACCGAGGCGCCCGGCGGGCTGCGGCTGCTCAACCCCGGCTCACCCACCGACCGGCGCTCGCAACCGCACGCCACCTACCTCAGTGCCACCATCAGTGCCGGCCACCTGGCCGAGGTGGAGCTGCACCGGCTGACCCGCGGCTGACCGCCGGCCACGGTGCTGGTCCGGGACGTGATCGACTCCGCTTCCCTGATCTCGCGGTGTCCAGGACTCGCGGACACGCCATGGTCGCGGAAGCGGAGTCGACCAGTGACTACTGGCCCCGGCCCGTCTCGGCCTGGAGCTCGTCGATGCGCTTGGACGCCTCGGCCTTGGTCAGGTCGTCCGGAAGATCCGCGTTGGCCTCGCGGGCCAGCGTGTTCAGGTAGGACTCCTGAGCCGCAGTGGGCGGCTCGTCACCGGTGACCCATTCGTCCGGGTCCTTGATCGCGGCATTCTGGTCGGCCTGCTCGTTGCGGCGGTCCGTCATTGTCATCATCCTTTCTTCGAACAGGTGTGCCAGTACCCTCGTCGTCGGTGGTTCATGCGCCACCGCCGCCACCTACGATCACCGGATGAGTGTGGACCGAACGCGAGTGGTGGTGGTCGGAGCGGGCATCGCCGGGGTGGCCTGTGCGGTCGAGCTGACCCGGGCCGGGGTGCCGGTGCAGGTCCGGGAGCGAGGCCACGTCCGTGGCGGCCGGATGGCCAGCAAGCGCTTCGAGGGCCGGCCCGCGGACATCGGCGCCGCGTACTTCACCGCCAGCGACCCGGACTTCGCCGAGCTGGTCGAGCAGTGGCGCGCCGCCGGGCTGGTCCGCGAATGGACCGACACGTTCCAGGCCTACGACCGGGCCGGCCGCCAGGAGGTGCCCGGGCCGATGCGCTTCGCCGCCCCGCGTGGGCTGCGCTCCCTGGTCGAACACCTGGCCGGCGAGGTGCCGGTCACCGTCGACAGGCTGGTGCTCACAGTGGAGCCCGGGCCGACAGTGGACGGCGAGTCGTGCGCGGCGGTCGCCCTGGCCATGCCGGGCCCGCAGGCCGCCCTGCTGCTCGACCCGGCCCTGACGGCCGCCACCCAGCTCGTGCAGTCGCAACGCTGGTCGCCGACGCTGGCCGCGGTGCTGCGGTTCCCGACCCGCCGCTGGCCGGACTTCCGGGGCGCGTTCGTCAACGACCACCCGGTCCTCAACCTCGTCTGCGACGACGGCGACCGACGCGGCGACGGCGCGCCGGTGCTCGTCGCGCACACCGTGCCGGAGTTCGCCGCCGGGCATCTGGCCCAACCCACCGGGGCCGGCCCGGCCATCGAGCAGGCCGTCCGGGACCTGCTGGGACTGCCCGAGCGGGCCGCCCACGTGCACGTGCACCGCTGGACGTACGCGAAGCCGACCAGCGACGCCGGCGGCGACACCTACCACCTGGACCCCGACGGGATCGGTCTGGCCGGCGACGCGTTCGGCAAGCCCCGGGTGCAGAGCGCCTGGCGCTCTGGCCGGGACCTCGGCCGTGCCCTGGTCGCCCGCCTGACCTGAGCGGCGTGCCCGGGCCCCGGAGCCGCTGTCGTAGACCTGGCCCCGGGGCGTTGACGCAGGGCTAGGCGTGCCCCGCCGCCGCGACCGGCCGGGGGTCGTCGGTGTGTCGTTCGGCCGGGTCGGAGGTCCGCTCGCCCTCCCGGTCCAGCAGTTGCATGACCGGAGTCGCCGTGATGCCGTGCACCACCACGGAGACGAGCACCACCAGCCCGACGGTCGCCCAGAGCAGCTCGGCCTGTGGAAAGTCGGCCTTCGTGGTGGCGTACGCGAGGTAGTAGAACGAGCCGACGCCGCGGATGCCGAACAACGAGATGACCCAGTGCTCGGCCGGCCGTCCTGGCGCGCCGCGCAGCGACAACCAGCCGATCAGCGGTCGGATCAGGAACACCAGTGCCAGCCCGACGGCGGCCGCCGGCCAGGTCAGCGGGGTCAGCAGACCGCCCACGATCGCGCCGCCGAGCAGCAGCAACAGCACGAGGGTGAGCAGCCGTTCGACCTGCTCGGCGAAGTCGTGCAGCACCGAGTGGAACTCGTGGGTCCGCTCGGCGGCCCGGATCGCCCGGGCGGCCACGAACACCGCCAGGAAGCCGTACCCGCCGACCACCTCCACCAGCCCGTACGCCAGGAACGTGGCGGCCAGCGCCAGGAAGCCCTCGGCGTGCCGGGCCAGCCGCAGCTCGCTGGGCGCGCGGAAGAACAACTTACCCAGCAGCCAACCGATGAGAAGGCCACCGCCGACGCCGACGCCCACCTTCCAGAGCACGTCCACCGTGAACCACTCGGCGAACCAGTCGCTCGGGGCGAGACTCGTCGAGGCGATGGCGATCGCGGCGTACACGAACGGAAACGCCAGCCCGTCGTTGAGACCGGCCTCGGAGGTCAACGCGAAGCGGACCTCGTCCTCGGAATCCTCCACGTCGGTCGGTTCGCCCACCTGCACGTCGGCGGCGAGCACCGGGTCGGTCGGGGCCAACGCGGCACCCAACAGGAGTGCGGCGGCCGGCACCAACCCCGCCCACCACCAGCCGAGCAGGGCCACCGCCGCGATGCACAGTGGCATCGCGATCGCCAACAGCCGCCAGGTGGACGACCACCGCCGCCAACTCAACGGCCGGTCAATCTTGAGCCCGGCGCCCATCAGCGCGACGATCACCCCGATCTCGGTGAGGTGGGTCGTCAACTCCGGGTGGGCCAGCGGATCCGGTGTCGGTAGCCCCACCGGCAGCAGGAACACCAGCATGCCGAGGGCGAGGAAGGCGATCGGCATGGACAGTGGACGCTGCTCCAAGACCCGCGGGAGGATGCCCGCGAGCAGAGCGCCGAGGCCCACCAGCGCGAACGCCACATCTACCGGCTCCACGGCACCACCTTTCAGCCCGCACCCGCGAGGTGCGGGCAGGTGGTGACAGACCATGCCCCGCAGGGCCGGTCGCTATGCGCGGACGGGTGGGTGAACCCGAGTGATCCTCACCGGGGTCGGGTGAGCGGCGAGTCCGCCAACTCGCCCAGCAGGGCGGCCGGGTCGTCGTACACCGCCACCGCGCCGGCGCCAGCCAGCTCGCCCCGACTGGTGCCGCCGCAGGTCAACCCCACGCAGGGGATGTTCAACTTGCCGGCCGCGACGACGTCCCACACCGAGTCGCCGACGAAGACCACCCGCTCCGCGGCCAACCCGGACTGCTCCAACGCGGCGACCAGGATGTCCGGTGCGGGCTTGCTCTGCTTCGCGTCCGCCGAGGAGGTGACAGTGTCGATCACGTCGTCAACGCCCAGTGCCCGACGGAGCGCGCCGACCTCGGGCTCCGAGGCGGAGGTGGCGAGCACCACCCGCAGCCCTCGCTCGGCGCAGGCGCGCAGCAGGTCCGCCGCCCCGGGCAGCGGCGTGAGTCGTTCCCAGTACTCGGCATAGAGGGTGTCGTGCGCGTCGCGCAGCTTCGTGTCGGCGTCGCGGTCCCGCTCTGGCCCGAGCAGGTGATCCAGGAGTTTGTCGGAACCCATCCCGATCGACCGGTGCACCATCGCCATCGGCACCGGCTGATCGGTCTGCCGCAGTGCCTCCCACCAGCTCACGGTGTGCAAATAGGTGGTGTCTACCAGGGTGCCATCGACGTCGAAGAAGACTCCGGCGGGCTCGTCGGTACGCATGGGCGTCCTCCTACCCTTCGGGCTCTCAGGAATGCGCGGCTGGCGGCGTGAGGATCTCGAACCAGACCGTGGAGCCGCGGACCGACGGGTCGGTGCCCCAGGCGTCGCTGAGCTCCTCGATCAGGCCGAGCCCGCGCCCACGACTGCTCAACGTGTCGGTGCGGGCCCGGGTCACGGTGCCCCGGGTGCCGGAATCGGCGACCGAGACCAGCAGCCGCTCGGGGCTGAGGTCGATCTCCACCCGGGCGGCGGTGCCAGCGTGCAGCAGCGCGTTGGTCGTCAGCTCGCTGGTGCACAGCACCGCCGCACCGATCACCGACTCGGGCACCTGCCACTCGGTCAGCTGGCCGGTCATCCAGTGCCGGACCCGGCTGGGGGCGGTCGGCTCCGCGGGCACCTCCATGCTCGCCGAGCGACTCGGCTTGAGCGCGTGCTCGACCGCCAGCACGGCCACGTCGTCCTCGGTGCCGCCCGGAACCGCGGCGGTGGCCACCGCGCAGAGGGCGCGTGGGTCGCCACTGCCGGCCTTCGCGACGGCGTCACTGAGGGTGGTCAGCCCGGCGGTCAGGCTCTGCCGGCGACGTTCCACCACCCCGTCGCTGAACAGCAGCAGGGTGTCGCCCGGGCGGAACTCGACAGTCGTGGTGCCCGGCCGGCCGCCCAGACCGAGCGGGGGCCCGGCGGGGACGTCCACGTACTCGGCGTGGGAGCGGCCCTCCGGGTCGCCCCGGCGGATGAGCGGGGCGGGGTGGCCGGCACTGGCCAGGGTCAGCTGCCGCCGCTCCGCGTCGATCACCCCGAACACGACGGTGACGAACAGCTCATGGGTGCCGGCCTCCACGCCCAGGCTGGTCACCAGCCGGTCCAGCCCGGCCAGCACCGCGCCCGGTGCCGGGTCGGACAGGGCCAGCGCGCGCAGCGCGGCCCGGACCTGCCCCATCCGCGCGGCGGCCTGCACGTCGTGCCCGGCGACGTCGCCCAGCACCACGCCCAGCGTGCCGTCGGGCAGCAGGAACGCGTCGTAGAAGTCGCCGCCGGCCGCGTTGCCGTCGACCCCCGGGTCGTAACGGGCCGCGATCCGCAGCCGGGGCAGGTCTGGCAGGTGCTCCGGCAACATGCTGCGCTGCAACAGCTGAGCCGTGCCGTGCTGGGTCTCGAAGCGGCGGGCCCGCTCCGCGGCCTGGCCGATCAGCTCGGCCGAGGCGGCCAGCAGTGCCCGCTCGGCGGGGGACCAGGTGTGCGGGACCTGGTAGCCGACCGCCAGCCCGCCGCGCACCACCGAGGTGCCCAGGGGGAGGGCCGCCATCGAGCGGATCTTCTGGTCGTGGCGGTCCACAGCGGTCTCCCGCAGCGGTTGCCCGTCCCGAACGAACGACGGGCCGCCGGAGCGCGCCGCCTGCACCACCGGGGCCGACCAGTCCGCCGGAGCGCGTCGCCAGAGCGGGGGAAGCCGCTCGTCGGCCTCGTCCAGCAACTCGCCACGGACCCGGCGCACCATGCGCCAACCGCCACCGCCCTCGTCGACCGCGAACGAGACCTGGTCGGGGTCGAACGTGGTGATCGCGTAGCGCAGCGCCACCCGGGCCACGTCGTCGAGGGTGAGCGTGCCGGCGAGCGCCGCAGCCACCTCGCTGAGGCTCTGCAACTGCTCGGTGACGTGGGTGGTCTCGGCCGCGACCGCCAACACGCCGACGATCTGCCCGGCGCTGTCGCGCACCGGCGAGTAGCCCCGGGTGAAGACCGCCTGCTCCACGGTCGGGGAATACCCACGAACCAACGGCAGGGTGGACTCCTTCTCCAGGAACGGCTCGCCCTGCCGGTAGCTGCGCTCGATCACCTCACCCACGCCGGGCAGCGCCCAGATCTCCGCGAACACCTCTGCTGCCGGGCGGCCGAGGGCGCTCGGGTGCTTGGTGCCCAGCAACTCGGCGTAACCGGCGTTGTAGAGCAGCACGAGGTCGTCGCCGTACGCCAGGGCCATCGGCATCGGCGAGGCGAGGATCAGCTCGACCACGACCCGGATCGCCATGTCCCAGCTCTCGGGCGGGCCCAGCGGGGTGTCGGCCCAGTCGTGGGCGAGCACGGCAGCGGCCGCACCGGAGCCGGTGGGTGCACCCGGGCCCGGGGTTGCTGGCATGGGGACTCGCCCGACCGTTCCTGGCATGTCCGCAGCCTAGTCGGCCGACCGGGAAAGGCATCCGATCATGGCCCTGGGCTGTCGCGGCCCCGTTCGCGGTGGCCGTTCGGGCAGTTCAGGGCCCCTGTTCGGCAGCTTGTCGCAAAAAACGCGGCGCTCTGCGCGGAGTGCCGCACCGGTAGCCGGGTATGCGCCCGGCGCAGTCCATGCGACAGGAGGGACATCATGCTGAAAACCCTCGCGGTCCGGCAGGCCGATATCGGCGATGCCATCGCCGACACCTGGAGGTCGGTGCTGCTCTTCATCCCGAAGGCAGTGGCCTTCATCGTCATCCTCGTGGTCGGCTGGCTCATCGCCAGAGCCGTCCTCAAGATCGTGGATACGGTGCTGGAACGGGTGCACTTCGACCAGGCCGTCGAACGGGGCGGCATCAAACGGGCCCTGGAGAGAACGAAGTACGACGCCAGCGACATTCTGGCCAGACTGGCGTACTACGCCGTACTGCTGTTCACGCTGCAGTTCGCCTTCGGAGTCTGGGGGCCCAACGCGATCAGTGACCTGATCAGCGGCGTGGTGTCCTGGCTGCCACGTGCGTTCATCGCGATCGTCATCGTGGTGGTGGCGGCTGCGATCGCCAACGCTGTCCGGGATCTGGTCACCGGGGCGCTGGGCGGGCTCTCGTACGGCAAGGTCCTGGCCGACCTGGCGGCGATATTCATCATCGCTCTCGGCGTGATCGCCGCGCTGAACCAGGTGGGTATCGCCACCACGGTGACCACTCCGGTGCTGATCGCGGTGCTCGCCACTGTGGCTGGCATCCTGATCGTCGGTGTCGGTGGCGGCCTCGTGAAGCCGATGCAGAAGCGCTGGGACGGCTGGCTGGACCGGGCCGCCCAGGAGGCCCGGGCGGTGCAGCAGCAGCGTCAGGCCACGGCGGCCGGACGGAGCGACGTGGAGCGGCAGATGGCCGACCGCGGGGGCGACCGCACCCAGGCGATGCCTCGGGTGGACGAAGCCCAGCAGTACCGCTCGTAAGGGTTCGTAACGGTACGGCGGTGGGGAGGGTGTTCCGCGTACGACGCGGGGTGCCCTCCCCGCGCGCGTCAGGCCCCGTCGAGCGAGCGGGCCATCGCGCAGACCGCGAGCAGTCGGGTGAGCAGCCATTCCGGCTCGCTCCAGTCGACCGGCCCACCCGGCGGCGTCCACCCGTGCTCCAGGGCAGCCTCGCGGACCCCCTCGGCATAGCCGGCGAGCGCCGCGGCGGTCAGCGGTTGACGGTCCCCGTCGAGGCTGTCCCGGACGGCGGCCGCGTGCTGGTCGACGAGGGCCAGCAGCCCCGGTCGCGCCGCGGCGGCGGTCAGCCCGACAGTGCCGATGGAGACGGTGAGGGCGGCCAGGGTAGACCGCGCCGAGTCGACGGCGGTACGGGAGGCGACCCGGTTGAACGGCACACGCATGGTGACCGAGGCTAACCGACCGGTGACCGGGTCGACCTCGGCCGCTCGGCGGATGTCGGCTGCGCCACTGGGTGACCAGTGCTGACCGCGGGGGTTGATCCGGCACAGACGGGGCAGCAGGAGAACACCCACGGATCACGGGACACGGCACGGAGGCACGGATGGGACAGCAGGCGGACGGACCGGACGAGCAGCACCAGCGGCCACCGGGGGTGAGTGACGAGACGGTCGCCGCGCTCGGCAAGCTCAGCGAGGCGCTGGAGTGTGTGGAGCGGGCCCGGGGGCACCTGTACTCCCTGCACCAGTTGATCGGGCACGCCGACCTGATGCTCGACGACGCGGTGGAGCAGTTTCGCGCCGCCGGGCATCAGCGGCTCGCCGAGCGGATCGACACTGAGTTGCTGGGTCGTAACGTCATCGCCGGGCGGTGGACGTTCCAGATCGTCGAGGACTTCGACGACGGCTACCACGCGCTGTTCCGCGAGGTGGACCAACAGGCCCGTGACGAGTTGGTGGGCGGGCGACGCCACCTCTACGAGGCGGAGATGAAGGAGCGTCGCCGCAGTCGGGGCCGGCCGGGGCACGAGGCCCGACCGGTCAGCGAGGGCTAGTCGCCGGTCGCGTTGGCGGGGCGTCGCCGCGCCGCGTCGTCAGCGATGATCACGATGGCCACCATCAGCGCGACGCAGAGGCTGAACAGCCACGACTCGTCAGCGACGAGCCAGGCGGACACGGGTGCCTGCAGCGCGGCGAGCATGAAGCCGAGCCAGGCGAGCCGGCGCTGACGCGTGGAGAGGATTCCGGAGCCTTGATGCATCCCGAAATTCTTACGCGAACACGCCGGGTTGCCGTCCTCCGATCGGCCGATTCTGGATGAGCTGTCCGTTTTCTCGACCGTCCGGACACGACTTCTTTGCGCCGGGGGCGCTCGGGTGCCGACGGCGCTAAGGTGCCCCTGCGGCAGGATGGTGTCTCGTGTCCACCACGCCTCCACGGCCCCGTGCCTCGCTGCTCCTGCTGGCCTACCTCGCGTTCGTCAGCCTCGGCCTGCCCGACGGCCTGCTCGGCGTCGCCTGGCCGTCGATCCGGGGCGACTTCGGTGTCCCGACCGAGGCGGTCGGGTGGGTGCTGACCGCCGGCACCGTCGGCTATCTCACCTCCAGCGTCCTGGCCGGGTTCACACTGGCCCGGGTCGGCGTGGGCGCGCTGCTCGCCGGGAGCACCCTGCTGGCCAGCCTGGCGCTGACCGGCTATTCCGTGAGCCCCGTGCTGGCCGTGCTGGTGGGCTGTGCGTTGCTGCTCGGTCTCGGGTCCGGCGCGGTCGACTCCGGGCTCAACGCGTACGCCGCCGGGGCCTTCGGCCCGCGCCACATGAACTGGCTGCACGCCTTCTTCGGCCTGGGCGTGGCGATCGGTCCGCTGATCATGACTGCGGTGCTGAGCGGCGGCCTGGCCTGGCGCTGGGGTTACGGCATCGTGGCCGGAGCCCAGATCCTCCTCGCCATCGCCTTCGCGCTCACCGTGCGAGCCTGGCAACGTCGCGTACCGGCCAGCACGGAGGCGGCCGACGTCACACCCGCCGAGACTCCGGCGGTCGTCCGGCTTCCGGTCCGGGCGACGCTGCGACTGCCGGCGGTCTGGTCGGGGACGGTCGCCTTCGCGCTGTACGTGGCCATCGAGGTGTCCGCCGGCCTCTGGGCGTTCCTGCTGCTCACCGAGGGGCGTGGGCTGAGCGCCGAGGTGGCCGGCGGCTGCGTCTCCGCGTACTGGGGCAGCCTCTTCGTCGGCCGGGTCGTGCAGGGGGTGGTGGCCGAGCGGCTGGGGGCCGGCCTGGTGTTGCGCGCCAGCCTGGCCGGGATGGCCGTGGGCGCGTTGCTGATCGCCGTTCCCGGGCCGGCCGTGCTGGCGGTGGCCGGCCTGGTCGTGGTCGGGTTCGCCGCCGCGCCGGTGTTCCCGCTGCTCACCCTCACCACCGCCGACCGGGTCGGCGCGGCGCACGCGGACCGGGCAATCGGGCTCCAGATCGGCGCGTCCGGCATCGGCGCCGCGCTCGTCCCGGCCGGCCTCGGTGTCCTGATCGGCAACACGTCGGTGCAGGTGCTGGGCTCGGCCCTGCTGGTGCTCGCGCTGGCGTTGATCGTGCTGTACGAGTGGGGCGCTCGTCGCTCGACCGGCCGGCCCACCGCACACCCGGTGCCCGCGCAGACCGGCGGGGAGGGTCAGCCGACGTCGGGGCCGGTCCGTCCGGTGGTGGACGGGCGGTAGCGGCGCTCCGGATCGGTGTCCTCCCGGCTGTTGCCCTGGGCCTGTCCCTTACGGTCGTCCGCTGCCGGCCCGTGGCCGAACGTCGCCTCTTCCCCCGCGTCGTTGCCGGTCACGTCGTCGGCCTGCCCGTCGATGCTGGAGCCGGCCACGGCCTGCTCCAGCTCTTCCAACGGAAGCCGTTCCTCGTCCCGCCACACCCTGATGTTGTCGTCGGTCATGTCTTCAGCCGTACCCGGGCGCGATGATCGCAAACGGTGGTGTGCGAAAGGCTCGGACACGGCGATGGCCGCCAGGAATCTGGCGGCCATCGCTGTCACTGCTCAGGGTCACGGCTGGGGACGGTCCACCGACCCACGCCAGGCGCCGGTCTCCTGACCGCGCCGCTCGATGAAGGTCTTGAACCGCTCCAGGTCGCCCTTGGCGCGCCGGTCGACGATGCCGAGCTTGTCACCGGCCTGCTCGACCACCCCGTGCGGCTCGAACTCGAGCTGGAGGGTGACCCGGGTCTTGTCCTCGTCGAGCCGGTGGAAGGTCACCACACCGGCCTGCTGGGTGCCACCGGTCGAGCGCCAGGCGACCCGCTCGTCGGGGAGCTGCTCGGTGATCTCGGCGTCGAACTCACGCTTCACCCCGGCGATGTCCACCGTCCAGTGGGTCATCGTGTCGGAGAGCTGCCGGACCTCCTGCACGCCCTCCATGAACTGCGGGAACTCCTCGAACTGCGTCCACTGGTCGTACGCGGTGCGTACGGGCACGGCAACGTCGACATGTTCGGTTACGCCACTCATCAGAGAACCTCCTTCAGTCGCCAATGGTCGTCGGATCGGGGGGCGATCCTTCTCACCAGCGAGTTGTCTCGTTCTTGTTGCCGAGCGCGGCCCACACCTCGGAGACCGTCTGGTAGACGGTGCCCTCGGGCAGCCGTTCCAGCGCCGCCACGATGTCGTCGGGCGCCTCGTTCTCCCGGGCGCTGGCAATGAGCACCAGGCGGTCGCCCGGCAGCGCGCTCATCGAGATGAACCGGCCGAGCCGGCTGCGCTGCTCGACGTCCGTGGAACTCATCCCCTGCGGGGTGCCGGTGCGCAGGTCGCCGGCCGGGGCGGTGGTCGTCTCCGGCTGGTCCTCGCCAGCCGGTTCCGGCACCCGCGACTCATCGACCCGAGAGCCACCGGTCCCCGGCCCCTGCACGAGGCCGCTGACCTCCTGGCTCATCTGTTCGTCGATCCTCGGTCCGTGCTTGCTGTTGCCACGCTCCATGCCTTCTGCGCTACCCGGCACCCCGCCCGCTAAACCGGCACCGGGCCACGAACGGGCCCATGGTCCGACTCCGAACCGGACGACCGGCACCTAACCGGCTCAGTCGTCGGCGGGCTTGCGGGGCGGCAGCACCGGGTCCTCCGGGTCCTGGTCGCCGGCCTGCAACTGCCGACCGCGCTGCACCTCGGCGTTGATCTGCACGCCCAGCATCAGCGCGGAGTTGGACAGGTAGAGCCAGACCAGGAACGCGATGGCCGCCCCGAGGCTGCCGTAGGTGGTGTCGTACGAGCTGAAGTTGGTCACGTAGAGGCCGAAACCGAAGGAGGCCAGCGCCCAGGAGACCAGTGCCACCGCGCCACCCGGGGTGAGCCAGCGGAACCGGGGCTGACGCACGTTCGGCGCGATCCAGAACAGCAGCGACAGCAGCGACATCATGATCATGGCGAGCGCCGGCCACTTCGCCACGCTCCACACCGTGCGCGCCAGACCTCCGGCGTTGATCAGGTCGCCGACCGCGTCGGTGACCGGGCCGCTCACGATCAACCCGAGGGCGACCACCGCGAGCAGCACCAGGGTGATCGCGGCCAGGCCGATCTGCAACGGCCGCAGCTTCCAGACCGGCCGGCCCTCGTCCACCCCGTAGATGGCGTTGGAGGCCCGGGTGAACGCGCCGATGAAACCCGACGCGGACCACAACGCACCGAGCAGGCCGAAGCTCAGCAGCAGCTTGGGGTTGCTCTGGTCGAGCACCACCGTGCGGATCACCCCGACCACGCCGTCCTCGTCGTCGCTGAGCACCGACCCGGCGCCCACCTGACTGGCCAGCTCGACGATGGTGTCGACGGTCTGCTCGCCGCTGGAGACCAGACCGACCAGGGCCACGATCACGATGGCGGACGGAAAGACCGCCAGGACCCCGTAGTAGGTCAGTGCGGCGGCCCAGTCCGAGCAGTTGTCGTTGACGAAGTTCTGCACGCTGCGGACCAGCACCCCGCGCCAGGTCCGCCAGCTCAGCTGCCGCATCCGGCGGGGAACCCCCCGCGTGCCGTGTGCGCCCTCGCGCGTCGTACCGGGCTCCGTGGTCGTCATGCCCGCTCCCTGCGCCCCGGCCACCGGATGACCGGTCGTCCGGTCGGGCCTGGCCCCCGATACCCGGATCGGGAAATCGAGAAACTCGCCCGGCGCCCCGCCGGTAGCGCCTATGGTTTGCCGCCGCGGCACCGGGGAACGGTCATGGTGACCCTGTCGACACGGAGGAGGACGAGATGCCCGGGCGCGAAGACCTGCCCAGCACGCTGCGGCGCTCCCCGGAGAAGGCGCAGCGCACGTGGGAGAAGACGCACGACTCGGCGGTGGAGACCTACGGCGAGGGGCAGCGGTCGCACCGCACCGCCTTCGCAGCGGTGAAGCACCAGTTCGAGAAGGTGGGCGACCACTGGGAGCCGAAGGACCGCAAGGGCCCGAGCGACCAGCAGGCCGCCGGCGGCGGGCCGGAACGGCGAGCACCCACCGCCGGTGGGGTGGACGCCAACGCCACCAAGGACCACCTGCTGTCGGTGGCCCGCAAACTTGACGTGCCCGGTCGGTCCAGCATGACCAAGCCGGACCTGGTCAAGGCCATCGAGAAGGCCAACGACCGGGCCACCCGCAAGGCTCGCGGCGACTGACCGCACAGACGACGGCACGGGCGGACGCACCACCCCTGCGTCCGTCCGTGCCGTTCACCAGTGCCCGCCGCCCGGTGCCTCGATGTGCACCGCCTTCGTGGCGGTGAACTCGTCCAGCAGTTCCGGGCCGTACCCGAAGCCCTGCCCACTGGCCCGGCGCGGATGCGCGGCGCCACCCGGCGCGCCCCCGAACACCGCGTTGACCTTGACAGTGCCCACCGGCAGCTCACGCCAGGCCCGCTGCACGTGACTCATCGACGCGGTCAGCACCGTGGCGGCCAACCCGTACGGGGAATCCGCGGCACAGCGCAGCGCCTCGTCGAACGAGTCGACGACCACCACCGGCGCGACCGGCCCGAACGTCTCCTCCCGCACCAGCGGCATGTCGTGCCGGCAGTCCGTGACCACAGTGGCCGGGTAGAACGCCCCCGGCCCGTCCGGCACCTCGCCGCCGACCAGCGCCCGAGCGCCGGCCGCAACCGCCGCCGCTACCTGCCCGTGCACGTGGTCGCGGTGCCGTCGGTCGACCAGCGGGCCCAGCTCGGTGCCCGGGTCCCGACCCGGCCCGACGCGCAGCGCCTCGGCGTGACGCGCGAGCGCGGCCACGAAGGCCCCGGCCACCTCCCGGTGCACGTAGATCCGCTCGACCGCCACACAGATCTGCCCGGCGTTGGCGAACGCGCCCATCGCGGCCTGACCGGCCGCCCACTCCGGGTCGACGCCCGCGTCGACGATCAACGGGTCGCTGCCCCCGTTCTCCAGGAGCACCTTGGCGCCGGTGCGGGCCGCGGCGGCGGCGATCGCCCGCCCGGTCGCGGTGGACCCGACGTGAGCCACCACGTCGACGTCCTGCGCCGCCAGCGCCGCACCGACCTCCGGGCCGCCGGTGAGCAGTGACAGCACACCGGCCGGCAGCGCCTGGTCCAGCGCACGCGCCAGCAGCCAACCCGTCGCCGGCGTCCGTTCGCTCGGCTTGTAGAGCACCACGTTTCCGGTCACCAGGGCCGCGCCGAGCAGCCCACAGGAGACCGCAACCGGGTCGTTCCAGGGGGTGATCGCGGCGACCACACCGCGTGGCTGCGGGGTGAGGAAGTCCAGCGCGTCGGCTTCGCCGTTCAGCGTCCGCCCGCCGCGCAGCGGGGCCAGCTCCGCGTACTGTCGCAGGGTGCCGACGCCCGCCTCGACGCCGCCGCGGGCGTCCGCCAACGGCTTGCCCATCTCCGCGGTGACCGCCTCCGCCAGCTCCTCGGTGACCGCCGCGACCGCGTCCGCGGCCCGGTGCAGCGCCGCTGCCCGCTCGGCCGGAGCGGTCGCCGCCCACTGGGCCGCCGCGTTGCGGGCCGCCTGGGTCGCCTTGCCGACCTCGTCGGCGGTGGCCACCGGCACGGTGCTGACCGGCGAGTCGTCCGCCGGGTCACGCACCACCAGTTCACCGCCGTCGCCGCCGGCGCCCCAAACCCCACCCACCAACTGCGCAACCGTGTACATGCGGCGCTGGATGCCCCGGCCTCGGCGAGGCAAACGCGTTTCGCCCGGTTGCGCGCAGGGTAGGCGGATCGGATGACTACCACCGCCGCGCACAGCGCGGACGCCGTCGTCGTCGGTGCCGGTCACAACGGCCTGGTGGCGGCGAACCTGCTGGCGGACGCCGGCTGGGAGGTGGTGGTGCTGGAGGCCACCGCGACACCTGGCGGCGCGGTCCGCTCCGCCGAGGTGACCGCGCCCGGCTATCTGAGCGACCTCTACAGCTCCTTCTACCCCCTCGGGTACGCCTCACCGGTGCTCGCCGGCCTGGACCTGGGTCAGCAGGGGCTGTCCTGGCGGCACTCGCCCGACGTGCTGGCGCACCTGCTGCCGGACGGCCGGGCCGCCGTGATCAACCGGGACCCGGACGTCACAGCCGCCTCGCTGGAGCAGTTCGCCCCGGGCGACGGCAAGCGCTGGCTCAACGCCTACACCGACTGGCTCGACGTGGCCGGGCCGATGCTGGAGACCATCACCACGCCGTTCCCGCCGGTCCGCGGAGGGCTCGGTCTGCTGCGTCAGCTGCGCGTCGCCGGCGCGCTGCGGCTGGCCCGGCGCCTCGTGGTGCCGGTCCGCAAGCTCGGCGACGAACTCTTCGACGGCCCCGGCGGGCCGGCCCTGCTGGCCGGCTGCGCCCTGCACACCGACCTGTCCCCGGAGGAGGCCGGCTCCGGGGTGTACGGCTGGTTGCTGGCCATGCTCGGCCAGCAGGTCGGCTGGCCGGTGCCCGCCGGAGGCGCGCAGCAGATCACCAACGCGCTGGTGGCGCGGCTGCAACAGCGCGGCGGCGCGATCCTCTACGGCGCCCACGTCGACCGGGTGCTCACCGCCCGGGGCCGGGCGATGGGCGTACGCACGCGGGGCGGCACGCTGTGGCGGGCCCACCGGGCCGTGCTCGCCGACGTGCCGGCGCCAGCGCTCTACCTCGACCTCGTCGGCGCGGCAGCGTTGCCGTCGCGGCTGGTGGAGGACCTGGCGCACTTCCGCTGGGACGGTTCGACACTCAAGGTCGACTGGGCGCTGTCCGCGCCGATGCCCTGGACGAACCAGCAGCTGGCCGGGGCCGGCACCGTGCACCTTGGCGCGGACCTGAACGGGCTGACCCACTACGCGGGCGAGCTGGCCCGAGGTGAGCTGCCCCGGGACCCGTTTCTGCTGGTCGGGCAGATGTCCGTGGCCGACCCGAGCCACTCCCCGCCGGGCACCGAGTCGCTCTGGTCGTACACCCATCTGCCGTTCCGCCGGGACTGGCGGGCCGAGGACGTCGCCGGGCACGTGCAGCGCATGGAGGACGTGCTGGAGGAGGCGGCCCCGGGTTTCCGGCAGCTCATCGTCGGCCGGCACGTGGCCGGGCCGGCCGACCTGGAGAAGGGAAACCCGAGCCTGGTCGGCGGCACCCTCGGCGGTGGCACCGCTGCCGCGTACCAACAGCTCTTCCTGCGTCCGATCCCCGGCCTGGGCCGGGCGGACACTCCGGTGGACCGGCTCTTCCTGGCCAGCGCGTCGGCGCATCCCGGCGGCGGCGTGCACGGCGCTCCCGGTGCGAACGCCGCCCGCGCGGCGTTGGCCCGCGACCGCGCCCTCACCGGGCGTGCCTACGCCGCGGCCATCGCGACGGCCCACCGCGCCGTCTATCCCGACTAACCCCCGCCCGGACCCCGCCCACAGCCCTCACCGAGGTGGGGATGGGGGTCAGCGGGTGATGTTGCGGTGCTTGCTGCGTAGGCGGAACGGCATCAGGGCGCTCTCCACCTTGGTCGCGGTGGTCATCTTGGAGAGGCCTTCCTGCCGCTCCTCGAAGCGGATCGGCACCTCCAGGATGGTGTGCCCCAGCTTGGTGGCGAGGTAGTGCATCTCCACCTGGAAGCTGTATCCGTTGGACTGCACCCGGTTCAGGCCGATGTCGCGCAGCGCGTCGGCTCGCCAGACCTTGAAGCCAGCGGTCAGGTCCCGGATGCGTACCCGCAGCAGGGTGTGCACGTAGAGGTTCGCCCAGCCGCTGAGGGCCCGGCGGTACAGCGGCCAGTTCTCGTCCAGCTCGCCACCGGGCACGTAGCGGGAACCGATCACCACGCTGGCCTGGGTGGAGAGCAGCGCGCCCAGCATGCCCGGCAGAGCCTCCGGCGGGTGCGACAGGTCGGCGTCCATCTGCGCCACGTACTCGGCGCCGCCCTCGATCGCCCGTCCCATCCCGTCGACGTACGCGCGGCCGAGGCCCTCCTTGCCGGCGCGGTGCACGACCTCGATCCGGTCCGGATGCTCGATGGCCAGCTTGTCGGCCACGTCGCCGGTGCCGTCGGGGGAGTTGTCGTCGGCGACGAGGATGCGCAGACCAGGCAGCGGCAGTGCGAGAAGTCGCTCCACCAGCGTGGGCAGGTTGCCCGCCTCGTTGTAGGTGGGCACGACGACGGTCAGACGTGCGTCCTGCCACGGCGACGGCAGCTGCACAGGCTCGATCATGCGGGACATCCTCGGTTCGCGGACAGGGCTTACCGAAGAGGGTATCCAGTTGGCACATTCGGTTTTGAAGAGGCACCCCTTCCGGGCGTTGCGTATGGCGCCGCCCGGCCGTGTCCGCCCATCGATTCGCCGGTCGCGGCGTTGCCAGGTCAGCGCCCGAGAGGGCCGGCCAGCCCTTCCGGGGTCGGTCAGCGCCAGCGACGCGCCACGGCCGCGAGGGTCAGTCCCGCAGCGGCGAGCGCGACACCGGACAGGGCCGGTTTGTGGGTGCCCACCCAGAGCGCGGCAGAGCGGTCGCGCGCCCGGTCGTGGAACACGCCCGCGGTGCCCCGGTCCGTGTCCTCGTCGCCGGGATGGTCGAGATTGTCCCGCCAGGTGGCCGGGTCGATTTTCTCCCCGGTCTGCTGGCTGTCGTAACCGTCGCGGGCCAACTTCCGGTCCAGCAGGCCGGGGAACAGGATGTCGCCCAGCCGGGCCCGCCACGTCGGGCCGCCCACGTTCAGCTCCCTGGTGCCACGGTCGGCGGCCCACACGATGGCCCGGGCGGCCAACTCCGGCGTGAAGATCGGCGGCACCGGCTGCGGATGCCGGGGCAGCCGGGTGCGGACCCAGGAGAACTGTGGCGTGTTGACGGCGGGCAGCTGCACCATCGACAGCTTCACCCCCGGGCAGTCGTGCAGCAGCTCGGCGCGTAACGAGTCGTTGAAACCCTGGACGGCGTGCTTGCTCGCGCAGTACGCCGACTGCAACGGGATCCCCCGGTAGGCCAACGCGGAGCCCACCTGCACGATCGAGCCCCGCCCGTGCGCCCGCATGTGCCGCAGCGCCGCCAGGGTGCCGTGCACCGTGCCCAGGTAGGTGACCTCGGTGACCCGGCGGAACTCGCGGGCCGGGATCTCCCAGGCCGGCGCGAACACCGACGCCATGGCGTTGTTGACCCACACGTCGATGCCGCCCCACCGGTGCACCACGTCGTCGGCGGCCTGCTGCACCGCGCCCGCGTCGGCCACGTCGACCCGGTACGCGCGTACGTCGGTCGCACCCCGCAGCCGGCACTCCCGCTCGGCGGCGGCAAGGCCCGCCTCGCCCCGCGCCAGCAGCGCCAGCCGGGCGCCCCGGTCCGCGTACGCATGGGCGACGGCCCGACCGACACCGGCGCTCG
This sequence comes from Micromonospora zamorensis, assembly GCF_900090275.1. Taxonomy (NCBI): domain Bacteria; kingdom Bacillati; phylum Actinomycetota; class Actinomycetes; order Micromonosporales; family Micromonosporaceae; genus Micromonospora; species Micromonospora zamorensis. The sequence goes on from NZ_LT607755.1 coordinate 1,582,333, forward strand.
CCCCGGTCACCACCACGGTCTGCGTCACGGGGACGCCTTCTGCCGGGTGGCGATGTCGGCGAGCCGGTCGAGCGTCTCCCGGTTACGCAGGTGCAGCACCAGATCGTTGACCTTGTTGCGGACCCAGCGCAGCGGGCCGGCGGCGAAGTCCTCCCCGAGGCGTACCCGGGTGGCGTTGTCGCCGACCGGCTGCAGCGTGAAGGCCACGATCGCCTCCCCGGCCGGCCAGAGACCGGCCTTGAGCACGAGCCGGTGCGGCGGTTCGCAGACCAGCACCGTCGACGCGTCCTGCAGGGAGAACGGCCACGGCCCGGCCTTGTGGTGCAGTTGGCTGCCCACCCGGGGCCAGGCGTCGTCCACGTCGCGTACGTGTGTCGTCCCGACCACCCAGTCGCTGTACGTCCACCCGTCGGCGAGCACGTCGAACACCTGCTGCGGGGGAGCGTCGATCACTTTCTCCACAATCGCCACTGGGCTTTCATACCCCCGGCAGGCACCGGCTAACGGCCGGCGGGTTAGCTTCTCCGGCACGGCGGGTAAGGCCGACGCGGGGCACCGCTGGCGGCGCTGGCCCACCCCCTCGACGACGACGTTTACTCCTCGGGGCGCAGGGAACCCGCCGGCTGTGCGACAGGACCAGGAGGATCCGTATCAGCGCAGGTCAGCCCCGGTTTACGCCGCTGCTGACCGCGCCGGTTCCGCCGGGGCCAGTCGCACAACTGTCGGAAGCCCCCGACCCGTCCTGTACGACGCGGTGCTGCTGGACCGCGACGGCACCCTGATCGAGGACGTGCCGTACAACGGCGACCCGGAGAAGGTGCGGCCGGTGCCGGGGGCGCGGGCGGCGCTGGACCGGCTGCGGGCGGCCGGGCTGCGCCTGGCGGTCGTGACGAACCAGTCGGGCCTGGCCCGGGGCTACTTCACCGGGGAGCAGATGCGGGCCGTGCACGCCCGCGTCGAGGAGTTGCTGGGTCGGTTCGACGCGTGGCTGGTCTGCCCGCACGACGACGCCGACGGCTGCGACTGCCGCAAGCCGGCGCCCGGCCTTGTGTACGCCGCCGCTCGGGAACTGGGCACCACCGCGTCCAGGTGTGTGCTGGTGGGCGACATCGGCCGGGACGTCGGTGCCGCGCTGGCCGCCGGGGCGGCGGGAGTGCTGGTGCCGACCCCGGTGACCCGACCGGAGGAGATCGCGGCCGCCGGGTGGGTGGCCACCGACCTGCCGGCGGCGGTGGACGAGATCCTGCGCCGCCAACAGGCCGTACGACCGGCGACCCCGACCGGTGACCCGGTGCGCACGGCGCTCGTGGTCCGGTCGGACTCGGCCGGGGACGTGCTGGTCACCGGGCCGGCGATCCGTGCCGTCGCGGCGGGGGCGCAGCGGGTGGTGCTGCTGTGCGGGCCGCGTGGCCGCGCCGCCGCCGACCTGCTGCCCGGCGTCGACGAGATCATCGAGCACCCGCTGCCCTGGATCGACCCCACGCCGGGGCCGGTCGACCCGGAGGCGGTGCGGAGCCTCACCGCCCGCCTCACCGCGATCGGCGCGGACCAGGCGGTGGTGTTCACCTCGTTCCACCAGTCCGCCCTGCCGCTGGCACTGCTGCTGCGGATGGCGGGTGTCGGCCGGATCGCGGCGATCAGCGACGACTACCCGGGCTCGCTGCTGGACGTCCGGCACCGGGTGCCGGTGGGCGTCCCGGAACCGGAACGTGCCCTCTCCCTCGCCGCCGCCGCCGGTCACCGGCTGCCCGACGGCGACGAACCTGTGCTCCGGCTCCGCCGCGACGCCGTGCCGCCGCGCCCGGCCGACCTCGGCGACCCGGGGTACGTGGTGCTGCACCCCGGCTCGGCCGCGTCGAGCCGGGCCTGCCCGCCCGAGGTGGCGACCCGGATCGCCGGGGCGCTGACCGCCGCCGGGCATCGGGTGCTGGTCACCGGCAGCTCCGACGAGCGTGACGTCACCGCCCGGGTCGCGGCGGCCGGGGGCACCGACCTGGGTGGGCGAACCGGCCTGGCCGGGCTGGCCGGGATCGTGGCGGACGCCAGCGCGGTAGTGGTCGGCAACACCGGGCCCGCGCACCTGGCCGCCGCGAGCGGAGTGCCGGTGGTGAGTCTCTTCGCGCCGACCGTCCCGTTCGGTCAGTGGGGGCCGTACCGGGTGCCCACCGTTCGGCTCGGCGACGCCGCCGCGCCCTGCCGGGACACCCGTGCCGCCAGCTGCCCGGTCCCCGGGCACCCCTGCCTCAGTGGCATCGACCCGGACGAGGTGGTCGACGCGCTGCGGATGCTCGCCGTCAGTGGTGGTGGCGGCCGATGAACATCCTGCTCTGGCACGTGCACGGCTCGTGGACCACGTCGTTCGTGCACGGCAGCCATCGCTACCTGATCCCCACCACACCCGACCGCGGCCCCTACGGCCTCGGCCGGGCCCGCACCTACCCCTGGCCGGACAGTGCGGTCGAGGTCGCCCCGGAGGACCTGCCGGGCGCCGACATCGACCTGGTCATCCTGCAACGGCCGGAGGAGATCGACCGGGCCGAGGCGTGGCTGCGCCGCCGCCCCGGCCGCGACCTCCCGGCGATCTACGTCGAACACAACACCCCGAAGGGCGACGTGCCCAACACACGGCACCCCATGGCCGACCGCGACGACCTGCTCATCGCCCACGTCACCGGGTTCAACCAGATCTTCTGGGACACCGGCGCCACCCGCACCACAGTGGTCGACCACGGCATCGTCGCCCCCACCGTGTCCTACACGGGCGAACTCGACCGGCTCGCCGTGGTGATCAACGAGCCGATCCGGCGAGGACGGGTCACCGGCACCGACCTGCTGCCCCAGTTCGCCGAGATCGCGCCGCTGGACGTCTTCGGCATGGGCGTCGCCGGCCTGGCCGACCACCTCGGGCTGCCCGCCGACCGGCTCACCAGCCACGACGACGTACCCCAGCACCGGATGCACGCCGAGCTGGCCCGGCGGCGCGCGTACCTGCACCTGTGCCGGTGGACCTCGCTCGGGCTCAGCCTCATCGAGGCGATGGCGATCGGCATGCCGGTCGTCGCGCTCGCCACCACCGAGGCGGTGATGGCGGTACCCCCGGAGGCGGGCGCCCTCGCCACCCGGACGGACACCCTGCTCGACGCCGCCCGCCGGTTCATCGCCGAACCGGCGACCGCGCGCCAGGCCGGCGCGGCGGCGCGAACGGCCGCACGCGACAGGTACGGCCTCGACCGTTTCCTCGCTGACTGGGACCGGCTGCTGGAGGAGGAAGTATGCGGATCGCGATGATCTCGGAGCACGCCAGCCCGCTCGCCGTCCTCGGAGGGGAGGACGCCGGCGGCCAGAACACGCACGTCGCGGAGCTGTCCGCCGCGCTCGCCGCCGCCGGGCACGAGGTACGGGTCTACACCCGGCGGGACGCGCCCGACCTGCCGGTGACCGTCCGCAGCCCGGACGGGTACGACGTGGTGCACGTCTCCGCCGGGCCGGCCGAGCCGGTGGCCAAGGACGCGTTGCTGCCGCACATGCGGGAGTTCAGTGCCTGGCTGATCGAGCGCTGGCGGGGCGGGGACTGGGTGCCCGAGGTGATCCACGCGCACTTCTGGATGAGCGGCCTGGCGGCGTTGACCGCCGGCCGGCAGACCGGGGTGCCGGTGGTGCAGACGTACCACGCGTTGGGCACTGTGAAGCGCCGCTACCAGGGCGTGCAGGACACCAGCCCGGCCCGCCGGGTGTCCTACGAGCGCGAGCTGGGCCGCTCGGTGGACCGGATCGTCGCCCAGTGCCGTGACGAGGTGGGCGAACTGGTCCGGATGGGCGTGCCCCGGTCCCGGATGACCGTCGTGCCCTCCGGAGTCAACCTCGCCACGTTCGCCCCGCTCGGGCCGGCCGCCGACCGCGAGCCGGGTCGGGCCCGGATCCTGACCGTGGGTCGACTGGTCGAACGCAAGGGCTTCCAGACCGTGGTCCGTGCGATGGCCCTGGTCCCGGACGCCGAGTGCGTGGTGGTCGGCGGCCCGCCCGAGGGGCTGCTGGAGACCGACCCGTACGCCCGGCGGCTTCGGGCACTGGCCGAGTCGTGCGGGGTGGCCGACCGGGTGCACCTGGTCGGCGCGGTGCCCCGGGAGGAGATGGGCCGCTGGTACCGCTCGGCGGACCTGCTGGTCGCCGCACCCTGGTACGAGCCGTTCGGGTTGACCCCGCTGGAGGCGATGGCCTGTGGGGTGCCGGTTGTCGGCACCGCCGTCGGCGGCATCCGGGACACCGTCGTCGACGGGACGACCGGTGACCTCGTGCCGGCGCGGGACCCGCAGGCGCTGGCCGCCGCGATCCAGGGGTTGCTCGACGACCGGATCAGGCGCTTCGCGTACGCGACGGCGGCGCGCGAGCGGGCCCGGACGCGGTACTCGTGGGCGGCAACCGCCGAGCGGCTGGTCGAGGTCTACAGCGAGGTGGCCGCCGTGCGTCGCCCGACCCGGGTGGTGGCCTGATGCCGGCGGGAAGCCTGCTCGACACCCACCTGACGAACCTCGCCGCGGCGCTGGTGTCGTACCGGAGGTGTGAGTCGCAGCTGGCCCGCTGGGGTGCGGACCTGGCCCACCGGCTGGCCGGCGGGGGTCGTCTGCTGGTCGCCGGCAACGGCGGTAGTGCCGCCGAGGCCCAGCACCTCACCGCCGAGCTGGTCGGCAAGCTGCACCACGACCGGCAGCCGTTGTCCGCGATCGCGCTGCACGCCGAGACGAGCGCGCTCACCGCCATCGCCAACGACTACGGCTACACCGACGTCTACGCCCGCCAGGTGCGCGCGCATGGTCGTCCCGGTGACGTCCTGCTGCTGCTGAGCACCAGCGGCAGCAGCGCCAACCTGATCACCGCCGCGCTGGCCGCCCGGGAGGCCGGCCTGACGAGCTGGGCGCTCACCGGGGCGACGCCCAATCCCCTCGCCGACGCCTGTGACGAGGTGCTGGCTGTCGCGTCCCCCGACACCCAGGTCGTCCAGGAGCTGCACCTCGTGACCAGCCACCTGCTCTGTGAGTACCTCGAACAGGAACTGCCCGCCGCCCTGGCCGCGGTCGCCGACCCGGCGGCGGTCCACCACGACCCGACCGAGCCCGCTCCGCCGGCCCGGTCGGTGCGTACCGGGGTCGAAGTGGTGCTCGACGGTGGGACCGGACAGCAGGTCGACGCGTGAGGATGAGGAGGCAAGCGTGAGAGGACCCGTGGTGGTGCTCGGCGACACCCTGCTCGACCGGGACGTGGAAGGGGTGGTGAACCGGCTATGCCCGGACTCCCCGGTGCCGGTGCTCGACGAGACCGCGGCCACCGACCGACCCGGTGGCGCCGGTCTGGCGGCGGTGTTCGCCGCCGCGCAGGGCGCCGAGGTGGTGCTGGTGACCGCGCTCGCCGACGACGCTGGCGGAGCCCGACTGAGCACGCTGCTCGCCGCTGCTGGTGTGCAGGTGTATCCCCTGGCTCTCTCCGGCGCGACGCCGGAGAAGATCCGGCTACGGGCTCGGGGTCGGGTGCTGCTGCGCCACGACCGCGGTGGCGCGTCCGGGGAGCCGGGTCAGCCCTCCGACGAGGTGCTGCGGGTGATCGCCGGAGCGTCGGCGGTGCTGGTCAGCGACTACGGCCGGGGGGTGGCCCGGCAGCCCGCGCTTCGTGACGCGTTGGCCGCGACCCGCGCGCCGGTGGTGTGGGACCCGCATCCGCGCGGTCCGGCGGCGGTGCCCGGCGTCCACCTTGCCACCCCGAACGAGTCGGAGGTGCGGGAGCTGGTTCCCGCGCTGCCCGGTGCCTCCCGGCTGGCCACCGCTTCGCGTGGTGCGCAGGGGCTCCGCCGGCGCTGGAGGGCCGGCGCGGTCGCGGTGACGCTGGGCGGTGACGGCGCGCTGCTCTGCCACGCCGGGTCGACGCCGCTGGTGGTGCCGACCCCCGGCAGCGCGGAGGGGGACACCTGCGGAGCCGGGGACCGCTTCGCGGCCGCTGCCAGCCTCGCGTTGGCTCAGGGCGCCCTGGTCTCCGAGGCGGTGCAGGCGGCGGTCGCCGAGGCGTCCCGGTTCGTGGCGGGTGGAGGAGTGGCCGCGGCGCTTCCGGCGGCGAACGCAAGGAGGGAGTCCGGGTTGCGATCCGCGCAGTCGCGAACGAGGGGTGGCCCTGCGAACGCCGCTCTGGTCAGCCCCGGTGGGGACCGGGTCGGAGTCGCGGCGGTCGCCACGCTCCTGGGTGAGGTACGGGCCGCAGGTGGCACGGTGGTGGCGACCGGTGGTTGCTTCGACCTGCTGCACGCCGGGCACGTGGCCACCCTGGAGGCCGCCCGGCAGCTCGGCGACTGCCTGATCGTCTGCCTGAACTCCGACGCCAGCGTGGCCGGGTTGAAGGGCCCGGATCGGCCGGTGATGTCCGAGGGTGACCGCAGTCGGCTGCTGGCCGCTCTGAGCTGTGTCGACGCGGTCCTCGTCTTCGACGAGCCGACCCCGGACGCGGCGCTGTCCTGGATACGGCCCGACGTCTGGGTCAAGGGTGGCGACTACGCCACCGGCGGCGGTGACGCCTCGGCCACCCTGCCGGAGGCGGAGGTTCTGCGCCGGTGGGGCGGAAACACGGTGGTGGTGCCCTATCTGGACGGTCGTTCCACCACCGACATGATCGTCCGGACGCTCGCGGAGCGGGTCCGATGACCGCCACGCGGCCCGGAGCCGGGCCCACCGTCCTGGTCACCGGCGGCGCGAGCGGCCTCGGCGCGGCGGTGGTCGCGGCGGTGTCCGCGTCCGGTGGTCGACCGATCGTGCTGGACCGGCAGCCGCCGGCCGACGGGGTGTCCTGGACCGAGTGCGATCTGGCCGACACGCGGGCCGCCGAGGTGGCCACCCAGCACCTCGCCGAGCAGGCCGGCGGCCTGGACGCGGTGGTGACCGCGGCCGGCACGGACGTGCCGGGTCGACTCGCCGACGTGCCGGGGGAGACCTGGGACCGGATCGTCGCGGTGGACCTGCTGGCCACGGCGGCGGTGATCCGGGCCGCGCTGCCGTTCCTGCTGACGTCCCGGGGGCGCATCGTCACTGTCGCCTCCACCCTGGGCGTCAAGGCGGTCAGCGACGCCACCGCGTACTGCGCGGCCAAGTTCGGCGTGGTCGGCTTCACCCGCGCCCTCGCCGCCGAGCTCGCCGGGCAGGTCGGTGTCACGCTGCTGATCCCGGGCGGAATGCGCACCGCGTTCTTCGACGAGCGCGACCCGCAGTACAAACCGGGGCCGGACGCGATCCTCAACGATCCCGCCGACACCGCCGCCGCCGTCATGTTCGCGCTCAACCAGCCGCCCGGCTGCGCGGTTCGCGAGCTGGTGGTCTGCGCCGAGCAGGAGACGTCGTACCCGTGATCCTCGTGCTGCGCGCCCTCGGCGTCGGCGACCTGGTCACCGCCGTGCCCGCGCTGCGGGCGCTGCGGGCCGCGTATCCGTCCCGGGAACTGGCGCTCGCCGCGCCCGCCTGGTTGGCACCGCTGGTCGACCTGGTCGGCGGCGTCGACCGGCTGGTGGACACGGCCGGGCTGGACCGGCCCATCGGGGTCGGGGCGGCCCCGCAGGTCGCGGTCAACCTGCACGGGCGCGGCCCGCAGTCGCACCGGTTGCTCGCGGCCACCCGGCCCGGCCGGCTGTTCGCCTTCGCCAACCCGGAGGCTGGCCACACCGACGGTCCGCGGTGGTCCGTGGACGAGCACGAGGTGGACCGGTGGTGCCGGCTGCTGTCCTGGTACGACATCGCGGCCGACCGCTCCGATCTCGACCTGCGCCGGCCCGGGGCGGCCGGGTTGCCCACGGGTGTCACAGTGCTGCATCCCGGCAGCAAGGTCCCCGCCAAGCGGTGGCCCGCCGAGCGGTTCGCCGCGCTGGCCCGGGCGCTCAGCGAGCAGGGGCACCGGGTGCTGCTCACCGGATCGGCCGACGAGGGGGCACTGGCAGGACGGGTGGCCGAGGCGGCCGGCCTGCCGTCCGACGCCGTGCTGGCCGGCCGCACCGACCTCGGCGCGCTCGCCACGCTGGTGGCGCACGCCCGGCTGGTGGTCAGCGGGGACACCGGGGTGGCCCACCTGGCCACCGCGTACGGCACCGCCTCGGTCGTGCTCTTCGGGCCGGTCCCGCCGGCGCACTGGGGGCCGCCGCCGGACCGGCCCCGGCACCGGGTGCTCTGGGCCGGCGACGGGGATTGGCCCAGGTGGGACGGGGTAGGAAGCCACCCGACGATGGCGGCCCTGCGTCTCGACGCGGTGCTGGCCGCCGTGGCTGAGGTGGAAAGGCTGGTGCGTGTCTCCGGTGCGGTTGCGGCGTAGCGACCCGGGTCGACCGGGGTACGGGCGGCGTCGACGTGGACGGGGCTGGGCCTTCGTCGACCCGGCCGGCGATCCCGTCCGTGACCCGGAGGTCCTGGCCCGGCTGCGGGAGCTGGTCATTCCTCCGGCCTGGCAGAACGTCTGGATCTCGCCGTACGCGAACGGGCACATCCAGGCGATCGGGATCGACGCGGCCGGGCGCAAGCAGTACGTCTACCACCCCCGGTGGCGGGAGAAGCAGGACGAGGCGAAGTTCGACCACATGCTGGAGGTGGCACGCCGGCTGCCGGTGCTGCGCGAGCGGGTGGGGCGTGACCTGGACGGCCGAGGGCTGGGCCGGGACCGGGTGCTGGCGACGGTGGCCCGACTGCTGGACATGGGGATGTTCCGGGTCGGCAGCGACCAGTACGCGGCCGGCGACGACCCGACGTACGGGGTGTCCACCCTGCGTCCCGAGCATGCCCGATCCCGGGGCGGCTGCGTGGTCTTCGTGTTCCCCGCCAAGGGTGGCATCGAGCAGGTACGCCGGATCGAGGACCCGGAGCTGTGCCAGGTGCTGGTCAATCTGCGCCGTCGTCGGCGGTGGGCGGACCGGCTGTTCGGCTACTGGGACGGCCGGGAGTGGCGCGACGTGCGCAGCGACGAAGTCAACGGGTACCTGCGTGACGCCAGCGGCGGGGAGATGACCGCGAAGGACTTCCGCACCTGGCACGCCACAGTGCTCGCCGCCACCGAGTTGGCGACCGTCGGCCCGGCCCGCTCGGTCACCGCCCGGCGCAAGGCGGTGGTCGCGGTGATGCGCGAGGTGGCCGAGCTGCTGGGCAACACCCCGACGGTGGCGCGGACGTCCTACGTGGATCCGCGGGTCGTTGACCTGTACCACGACGGGGTGGTGGCGTCGGTGGACCCGCAGGCGCCACGCGAGGAGGCCGAGCGGGTGGTCCTGGAGCTGCTGGAGAAGACCTGACCGGCCCCGCCAACGATCCTGGGGGGAGGTGGCGGGACCGGGGCCTCAGGATGAGGGGTGCACCGGGCGGCCGCCCGCCGCGTTTTCGCGGCGGGCGCCGCGCCACGGCCCCCGTTGGCGGCCCACCGATCGAACGGTGGACGCGCTGGTGTCAGTCTGCCGGCAGTGAGTTGACCGTTGATGCCGGCCGGTTGACGATCCGCGCCGGATGCGAGCCGCCGTCGCGGTGTTCCTGCGGGCTCACCCCGTATGCCGCCCGGAACGCCCGGCTGAAATGAGCTTTGTCGGAAAACCCCCAACGCGCCGCGATGGTCTGTACGGGTTGGTTGCGCAGCGCCGGGTCGGACAGGTCACGCCGGCACCGGGCCAGTCGCAGACCCCGGACGTACGACGCCACGGTGGTGTGCTCGGCCTCGAACAGCCGGTGCAGCGACCGCACCGAGATGTGGTGGGCGTCGGCGAGGACCTGTGGGCCGAGCGTCGCGTCACCGAGGTGCCGGTGGACGTACGCCTGCACCTGGGTGAGCAGCGCCCGTCGGCGGACCTCGGTGGGCACGGCGTCCTCGGCGACCAGGTGCCGGCCGAGCATGGTGGTGGCCAGGTCCAGTCCCACGGTGCCGAGCCGGCTGGCGTCGGCGGCATGGTACTGCTCGGGATGCCCGGTCACCTGCAACAGGAACTGCGCCAGCAGCGCCCCGATCCCCTCGCTGCCGGACATCCGACCGCCGTAGAGCGCGGCCATCCGCTGCGGGGGCAACGGCAGCGCGGCGTGCGGGATCAACGTGATGATCGAGCTCGCCTGGTCCCGCTCCGGCTCGGTCGCGTGGTGGCAGACGTCGTGCGGTCGGGACCCGTCGTAGAAGGTGAACTCGCCGGCCAGGATCTCGCTGCGGCGACCGTCCTGGCTGGACGTGCCGATGCCGCCGGTGGTGAGGGCGAGGATGTACAGCTCCGGGTCGGACTGGCGGACCAGCTTGCGGGTGCGGGTGGCGTCCAGCGACGGGTACTGGTATTCCACCAGCTGGATCGGGCCCAGCTCGATGAAGTCGGCGCGGGCGGCGAAGTCGTCGGCGTGCGCGGACTGGATGCGCAGCGGCGCGGAGGTGCGCGCGACGAGGTCGAGCCACATCCCGAACCGCTCGCCCGGGGGCAGGACCGTGGTGTCGATGGTGTCTCTCGGCAGCATCCGGTTCCCTCAGTTGGCTCGGCGCTGGATCAGGGCCTCGACGCCGTCGAGGATCCGGTCCAGGCCGAAGGCGAACTCGTCGTCGGGGTCGTCGTCCTGGGTGAGCACGCCGGCGGTCAGGACCCGGTGCAGCGCCGGAAAGCGGGCCGGGTCGATGAGTCGGGCCACCGTCCGACCGTACGCCGGCATCATCTCGCTGGGCGCGACGCCGGCGGCCTTGCTGCCCTCGGCCACCTGCGACGTGAGGGTGGCCTCGTTGCGGACGTACCCGGTGAGCAGCAGCAGCACTGACATCTTCTCGCCCTCACCGAGGGCGGTGCCGTCGAGGCAGCGCAGCCCGTCCTCCATCCAGCCGAGCTGCTGCGGGGTGATCGGCGGGCCGGTGATCGGCACGTGCAGCAACCAGGCGCGGTGCCGCAGCACCCTGTGCTCGGCCCAGGCCCACCGGGTCAGGCCGGCGCGCCAGTCGGCCTCCGGCGGAGGCGGTCCCGGCGACGGGCCGTAGCCGGTGTCCACCATGAGCATCAGCAGCTCGTCCTTCGAGCCGACGTAGCGGTAGAGGGCCATGGTGGCGGCGCCCAGCTCCTTGGCGACCCGGCTCATGGAGACGGCTGCCAGCCCGTCGGCGTCGGCCACCCGTACGGCGGCGTCCACGATGGCGGGCACGCTCATCCCCGGCCGGGGGCCCTTGGGTGGTCGTTCCCGCAGCCCCCAGGCGCTCTCGATGGAGGCCGGGATCGCCGGCCCGCTGTCGTCCGTCTGTGCCGCCACATTTCCTCCTTGCCTCGCCATCCTAGTTCTGCGTATGGTCTACGCATAACAGCGTACGACATACGCAGAAGGGGGACTGGTCATGATGGCGACGACCACACCGGCACCACGGGCGGGCCGACGGGAGTGGATCGGGTTCACGGTGCTGATGCTGCCGCTGCTCCTGGTCTCGATGGACGTGTCGGTGCTCTACTTCGCGGTGCCGTTCATCAGCGAGGAGCTGCGCCCCACGGCCACCCAGCAGCTCTGGATCTTCGACATCTACGGCTTCGTGCTGGCCGGGCTGCTCATCACCATGGGTGCTCTGGGCGACCGGATCGGGCGACGCCGGCTCCTGCTGATCGGCGCCGCCGCGTTCGGGGCGGCGTCGCTGCTGGCCGCGTACGCCGACAGCGCCGCAACGCTGATCGCCGCGCGCGCCGTGCTCGGCATCGGTGGGGCCACCCTGATGCCGTCCACGCTCGCCCTGGTGCGCAACCTGTTCCACGACGCCAAGCAGCGGGGCACCGCCATCGGCATCTGGACCGCCACTCTCACCGGCGGCATCGCGCTCGGCCCGGTGCTCAGCGGCATCCTGCTGGAGCACTTCTGGTGGGGCTCGATCTTCCTGATCAACATCCCGGCGATGCTGATGCTGCTCCTGCTCGCCCCGGTCCTCGTGCCGGAGTCACGCAACCCGGCGACCGGGCGGTTCGACCTGTTCAGCGCCGCGCTGTCCCTCGGCGCGCTGCTGCCGGTGATCTACGGCATCAAGGAGATGGCCCGCGACGGCCTCAGCCCGGCGCGGGTGCTCGCCATCGTCGCCGGTCTGCTGATGGGCGCGCTGTTCCTGCACCGGCAGCGGACCCGGGCGTACCCGATGATCGACCTCGCGTTGTTCCGTCGCCGCGGCTTCGCCGGCTCGCTCGCGGTCAACCTGCTGGCGATGTTCGCGCTGGTCGGCTTCGCCATCTTCACCACCCAGCACCTCCAGTTGGTGCTCGGCCTGAGCCCGCTGCGAGCGGCACTGTGGAGCCTGGTGCCGTCCCTCGCTGTGGGCGGTGTGGCGCCGGCCGCCGCCGCGCTCGCCCAGCGCGTCGAGCGGGCGTACCTGATCGGAGCGGGGTTCGGGATCGCCGTGCTCGGCTTCGCGGTGCTGACCCGTGTCACGCCGGAGTCGCCGCTGTGGCTGCTGCTCGTCGGCGCCAGTGTCTACGCCGGTGGCCTGGTGATGGTGATGTCGCTCGTCACCGAGCTGGTCCTCGGCGCGGCGCCGCCCGAGCAGGCCGGAGTCGCGTCGGCGCTGACCGAGTCCAGCAGTGAGCTGGGCGGCGCGCTGGGAATGGCGATCCTCGGCAGCGTGGGCGCGGCGGTCTACCGGCGCGAGATCCTCGACGGCCTGCCGGCGGGGTTGCCCGCCGACAGCGGTGACGCTGCCCGGGAGACCCTGGGCGGCGCGCTCGCGGTGGCCCAGGAGTTGCCGGCGGATCTGGCCGACGCGGTGCTGCACGCCGCCCGGGTCGCGTTCACCGACGGGTTGCACCTCGCGGCGGTCGCCGCCATGGTGGCGATGGTGCTGGGCGCGGTCGCCGCGCTGGTCACGCTGCGCGGCGCCCAGCCGGCCGACCCGACCGCGGCGCTCCCGAGCGACCCGACGCCGACCGCGCTGCCGGCGCCGGCCGAGGCGTAGCCGCCCCAAATGATCGACTCGGTTTCCCGGAAGTCGGGGCGTCCCGAACGCGGGGATGCCACGGTTTCCAGGAAACCGAGTCGATCAACGTGGCGCACCACGGGCGGTCGCGCCACCAGGGTGGCTGCTCGGGGGCGTCAGTCGTTGAGCACGTGCGCGAGCCGGTCGCGGAAGCGCCGCTCGGAGTCGCTGACGGACTCGCCTCCGATGCCCAGCAGCCCACCACTGGACGCGGCGCCCACGACCTGCTCGGCGATCTTCACGAGCCAGTGCTTGTACGCACCGGCCTCGCCCTCGTCGACCCGGGCGGCCAGCAGCGCGGAGGCCTCGCCGGCGCGCAGCAGCACGTCGTCGATCATGGCTTTCGGGTCGGTGGGCGCGATGACCGGCAGCTCCGCACCGGTCTCCGGGTCACCGACCCGGGTCACGATCTCGCCGGCCACGGCCGCGACCAGCGGGCTGGCCGACTCCCGGCCGGCGGCGATGGTCTCCAGGCCGGCAGCGGTCTCCGCCATGGTCCGGCGGGTGCCGTCGGACTCGGCGGCGCTCGCCGCGGTCAGAACCGACTGCGGCAGGCCGACCAGCAACCCCCACTCCCCATCGGAGAAACCGAAACCGGTGTACGCCGGCTGCTCGATCACGGCAATGCCCCTTCCGCCCTGCTCTGCTTGGTCACTCGGTGCTTCGCTTGGTCGATCAACGGGCCCGACAACGGGAGCCCGGGTCAGGCTAGTCCAGGGTCAACAGGCCCTGTTCGGACACCACGCGCACCGACAACGTCTTGTACCCGACCTCATCGAAGAGAACCGTCATCTTGTCCTCCTCGTAGGAGAGCACCATGCCGCGCCCCCACTCCGGGTGACGCACCTGGCTGTGCACCGGGAACGGCCCGACCGCACCCTGGTCGGCCACGCTGGTGCCGTTGTGGCAGTTGTCGCAGTGGCCGCACACCTGCGTCATCTGCTCGCCGAAGTAGGCCAGCAGCGTCTGCCCCCGGCAGGCGGTGGTCTCGGCGAAGGCCCGCATCATGTCCGTGCGGGACCGGGTCACCGTCTGCTGGCGCTCCGCCTCGGCCAGTGCCGCCGCGGCGGCGTCCGCCGGGGCGGGGGAGTAGCGGGGAGCGCCGATGCGCTGCCGTGCGCGCGGCTCGGCGGCGCCGATCTGCTCCAGCAGGGAGAGGTACTGGCCCAGCTTGCGTGGCCCGAGGCCGGTGGTCTCGCGCAGCTCGGTCTTGGTGGCGGGCTTGCGGCGCAGCAGCGCGGCCAGGTCGCGCAGCTCGTCGACGTCGGGCAGGCCGCCGCTGAAGAACCGCTGCAGGCCCACGTCCTCGGCCTGCCAGAGCAGCAGCACCCGGGCCGGTTGCCCGTCGCGACCTGCCCGGCCGATCTCCTGGAAGTAGCTGTCCGGTGAGTCGGGCAGCGCCATGTGGGCCACCCAGGCGATGTTCGGCTTGTCGATGCCCATGCCGAACGCCGACGTCGCCACCATGATGGGAACCTGGTCGGCGAGGAACGCCTCGTGCAGCTCAGCACGGGCGCCGGCCGCCATTCCACCGTGGTAGAACTGCGCCGGGAAGCCGGCGTCGGTCAACCGGGTGGCCAGTTCCTCGGCGGCGCGGCGGGTCGGAACGTAGATGATCCCCGGCCGCTCGTCGTCGCTCAGCAGCGCGACCAGTCGCCGCCACCGGTAGTCCTCGGTCGGGCAGTGCGCGACCTCGAGGAACAGGTTCGACCGATCCAGCCCGGAGACAACGACCTCCGGGTCGCGCAGCCGCAGCCGGGCGATGATGTCGTCGCGTACCGGAGGGGAGGCGGTGGCGGTCAGCGCGACCACCGGCGGCCGACCGATGCCGTCGATGAGGTGCCCGAGCGCCAGGTAGTCGGGGCGGAAGTCGTGCCCCCACGCCGAGATGCAGTGCGCCTCGTCGATCGCCACCAGCGCCGGCTTCAGATCGGCGACCTCGGCCATCCGGTCCGGGTTGCTGAGCTGTTCCGGGGTGATGAACAGGAACTCCGCCCGGCCCTCGCGGATCTCGGTGATCGCCTCCGCCTGCTGGGTGGGCGACTCGTTCGAGCTGATCCGCACCGCCCGCAGCTCCGGGCGTTGCCGCTCGTTGAGGGAGGCGATCTGGTCCTGCTGGAGGGCCAGCAGTGGGGAGATCACCACGGTGGGGCCGGGGATCAGGCTGGCCGGAATCTGGTAGATCGCCGACTTGCCGGCCCCGGTGGGCAACACCACCAGGGCGTCACGTCGCTTCATGACCGCGCGCATGGCGGCCAGCTGGTTGGGCCTCAGCGCCTTCCAGCCGAAAAGGCTGCGGGCCGCGCGGCGCAACGTCATCGAATGCGTGGACAGTTTCATCGAGGGCCGGAGGTACCCGAGCCCATGACCGCCGAAACGCATTCGGGCGATCATGGGCGGGGCATCGGCAATGTCCCTGGGTAGCCGGCTCGTCTGATCCGGGGCTCAGCGCAGGCGGGGCAGGACCTCGCGCTGGTACAGGTCGAACAGGCCCTGGTAGTGCGGGCCGGTGTTGGCCACGTACACCTCGTCGAAGCCGGCCTTGGCGTACTTGTCGATCATTTCCAGGTGCGCGTCGACGCTGTTGCCGCAGACGAACGCGTCCCTGACCATCTCCGGCTTGACCAGCTCGGCGGCCTGCTCGAAGTGGCGCGGTGAGGGAAGCACCTGGGACAGCTCGCCCGGCACCCCCGCGTTCGGCCAGCGCTCGTACGCGATGCGCATGCCCTCGTCCTCGCTGTCCGCGTACGCCGCCTTGAAGCCGGCCTGGCACGGCTTGTCGCCGCCGCCGTTCTCGCGGAAGCGCCGGACCATCTCGCCGTCGGGCATGGTGCTCACGTAGCCGTCGCCGATCCGGGCGGCCAGGTCGATGGACTTGGGCCCGAAGCCGGAGACGTAGATCGGCGGGGGAGTGTCGGGCAGCGTGTAGATCCGGGCCTGCTCGACTGTGTAGTGCTTGCCGCGGTGGTTGACGAAGCCGCCGGCCCACAGCGCGCGCAGCACCTCGACGGCCTCCTCCAGCATCTCCAGGCGGACGTCGGCCTGCGGCCAGGCGTCACCGAAGATGTGCTCGTTGAGCGCCTCGCCGGTGCCGACGCCGAGCACGAACCGCCCGCCGTGCAGCACCGCGCTGGTCGCCGCCGCCTGCGCGATCACGGCCGGGTGGATCCGCACGGTCGGGCAGGTCACCGCAGTGGTCACCGGGAGCGAGCAGACCTGGCTGAGCGCGCCGATCATCGACCAGACGAACGGGCTCTGGCCCTGCGCGTCCACCCACGGGTGGTAGTGGTCGGAGATCCACAGCGCCTCGAAGCCGGCCCGTTCGGCACCGCGCGCCTGCTCCAGCAGCTCGGCTGGCGTGAACTCCTCACTGGACAGAAAGTATCCGATCTTCATCGTTTCCCCTTCGGCGCGCGAACCTGCTGATGGGGAATGCCGTACCCCGGGCGCGGTCGGCCACACACGGCTCGCCGGGCCCGGATCGGTGTGCGGCGCTCAGCGTCGACCGAACATCGCCCGGATCGCGGCGAGCAGCAGCAGCGCGCCGACCACCAGGCCGAGCAGGCGTACGCCGGGGATGTCGGCCGGGCTCGTCGCGTCGGCCAGCAGGGCGGGGTCCATCCCCGCACTCTCCCGGGGAGCGGGCCGCCAGGCAACTGTAAGGTTTATTGACTATTGAATCGCCCGGTGTGACCATGGCATGACCGCCTGCCGGTGGCGGTGCGCCGAGGGCGCGCGAGAGATGGGGTACGGGGGCCGCATGAGCGAGCGCGACCAGTGGTTTGACGGGGGCGCACCGACGCCGGTGCTGGAGACAGACCGTCCTGAGGGGGCGGTGTGACCGGGTCCGCCGGGCACCTCCCGGCGCTCGCCTCCGCCGTCCTGCAACCCGGGTTCGTCGGCACCACCCCGCCGCCGTGGGTGTGTCGCTGGCTCGGTGAGGGCCTCGGCGCGGTGGTGCTGTTCGCCCGCAACGTCGTCGACCCCGCGCAGGTGGCGGCACTCACCGCGACGCTGCGCGCAGAGCGGCCGGACGTCATCGTGGCGATCGACGAGGAGGCCGGCGACGTCACCCGACTCGAGTCGGTGCACGGCAGCACCCGGCCCGGCAACTTCGCCCTCGGCGCCGTCGACGACCCGGCGCTGACCGAGGCGGTCGCCCGGGACCTCGGTGTCGAGCTGGCCGCCGCGGGGGTCACCCTCAACTACGCCCCGGACGCCGACGTCAACTCCAACCCGGAGAACCCGGTGATCGGCGTGCGGTCCTTCGGCGCCGACCCGGCGCTGGTCGCCCGGCACACCGCCGCCTGGGTACGCGGCCTCCAGGCCGGCGGTGTCGCGGCCTGCGCCAAGCACTTCCCCGGCCACGGCGACACCCGCGTCGACTCACACCATGACCTGCCCCGCATCACCGCCGACCGGGCCCGGCTGGACGCCTGCGAGCTGGCCCCGTTCCGGGCCGCCGTGGCCGCCGGGGTGCAGGCGGTGATGACCGGCCACCTGCTGGTGCCGGCTCTGGATCCGGAGCTGCCGGCCACGCTGAGTCAGCGCATCCTGGGTGGGCTGCTCCGCGACGAGATGGGCTTCTCCGGCGTGGTGGTGACCGACGCGGTGGAGATGCGCGCGGTCGCCGACCGCTACGGCTTCGCCGGGGCGACGGTTCGCGCCCTCGCCGCCGGAGCCGACGCGATCTGCGTCGGTGGCGAACGGGCCGACGAGCAGGCGGTGCGCGAGCTGCGCGACGCCATCGTGGCCGCGGTCGTCTCCGGTGAGCTG
Organism: Micromonospora zamorensis; assembly: GCF_900090275.1. Taxonomy (NCBI): domain Bacteria; kingdom Bacillati; phylum Actinomycetota; class Actinomycetes; order Micromonosporales; family Micromonosporaceae; genus Micromonospora; species Micromonospora zamorensis. Next base: position 1,600,051 of record NZ_LT607755.1, read on the forward strand.
CCCGAGGAACGACTCGCCGAGGCGGCCAAGCGGGTCGGGCAACTCGCCGCCTGGACGATGGCCGCCGCCCGCACCGCCGGGTCGGCCGGAGTGCGCGGCGCCGCCGACGTCGGGCTGGTCGCCGCCCGCCGGGCCGTTCGGGTCACCACCGCCCGGGCCGCGGCCGGGGCGCTGCCGTTGACCCGCGCGGCGCACGTCGTCGAGTTCGAGCCGCTGCGCAACATCGCCATCGGCGCGGAGACCCCGTGGGGCATCGGCGCGCCACTGGGCGAGCTGCTGCCCGGCACCAGCACGGTCCGCTACGCCGAGCCCGACGTGCCGGCCGATCCGGGCGCCGGGGCCGGCACCCGCCCCCTGGTCCTGGTGGTCCGCGACCTGCACCGGCACCACTGGATGCGCTCTGCCGTGCAACGCGCGCTGGCCGTCCGCCCCGACGCGGTAGTGGTCGAGCTGGGCGTGCCGGAGCTGGTGACCGGGTCGGTGCACCTGGCCACCCACGGCGCGACCCGGGCCAGTGGCCGGGCCGCCGCCGAGGTGCTGACCGGCACCCGCTGAGCCGACCGTCCCGCCTACGGCAGGTCGGCGACCAGGTCGGCGTACTCGGGGTGCTTGTCGATGAACGCGGCCATGAACGGGCACTGCGGCACCACGGTGCCACCCCGGGCGCGGACCTCGTCCAGGGTGCCCCGGATCAACGCGCCGCCCACGCCCTTGCCCTGGAAGCCCCGGTCCACCTCGGTGTGGGTGAAGACCAGGACCTCCCCGCGCATCAGGTACGCGGTGAAGCCGGCCAACGCGTCGTCGACCAGGATCTCGAAGCGGTGCTTCGCCGGGTTGTCCTCGACCAGGGTGCTCATCCGGCCATTCTCCCCGTGCTGTCGGTCAGCGCGTCGAGTTCGCCGAGCAACCGGTCCACCTCGTCGGCCGTGTTGTAGTGGTAGAGGCTGGCCCGCACCGCGCCGCCGCTGTCCCGCAGACCCATCATCTGGAAGTACTCGTAGGCGTAGTAGTCGCCGACCGAGAGGCAGAACCCGGCGGCGCCCAACGCCTCCTGGGTGGCCGCCGGCGACATCCCGGCGACCCGGAACGACACCGTCGGGCAGCGACGGGCCGGCGAGCCGTACACGGTGACCTCCGGCCGCTCCGCCAACCCGGCGAGCAACCGGTCCAGCAGCGCCTCCTCGTGCGCCTGGGCGGCGGCCAGACCGGCCCGCAGCCGCGCCCGCCGGTCCCCGACCGCGTCCGGGTCCAGCCCGGCCAGGTGATCGACCGCCGCGGTCACCCCAGCCAGCAGCGGGAAACTCGGCGTGCCGTACTCGAACCGGTCCGGCACCGCGTCGGAGGACGGCACCAGCTTCGCCGGGTGAAGCGCCGCCCAGCGGGCCGGGTCGGCCACCATCGCCGCCAGGTGCGGCCCGGACCACTTGTACGCGCTGGTCACCAGCACGTCGGCGCCGAGTGAGCTCAGGTCGGTCGGCCCGTGCGGAACGGAGTGCACCCCGTCGACGTGTACGAGCGCGCCGACGGCGTGCGCGATCTTGGCGATCGCCGGCACGTCCGGCATGGTGCCGATGGCGTTGCTGCCGGCGGTCACCGCGACCAGCCGGGTCCGCTCGCCGACCAGGTCGGCGTACTGGGCGGCGGGCAGCTCACCGGTGTGCCGGTCGACCTCCGCCCAGCGCACCGTCGCACCAGCCGCCTCGGCGGCCTGCACCCACGGCCGGATGTTGGCGTCGTGGTCGAGCCGGGACACCACCACCTCGTCACCCGGGCGCCAGGTCGCGCCGAGCGTGCGGGCCAGGGTGTACGTCAGCGCGGTGGCACTCGGGCCGAGCACCACCCCGGCCGGGTCGGCGCCGAGCAGGTCGGCCACCGCCGAGCGGGTCTCGGCCACCAGCTCCAACGACCGGCGGCCCGGTACGTTGGCGGCGCTGCGGTTGCCGACCGCCGCGCGCATGGCGTCGGCGACCGCGTCGATCACACCGGCGGCGGTCTGGGTGCCCCCGGCCCCGTCGAAGTGGACGAAGCCCTCGGTCAGGGCGGGGTACGCGGCCCGGGTGCGGGCGATGTCGAACGGCATGTCCCGGACCCTAGCCGGTGCTCCCGCGACCCCGTCCAGCCACCGGGTGATCACCAATCGACTGTGACATCGCGGGCGTCTCGTACTCTTGGCGAGGTGACGAACCGACCCGCCACCATGCCCATGCCCACCGTCCGCCGCGCCGCCGGTCTGTTCGCCGGTCTGGCGCTCGGCATCGCCGTGCTCGCCGGCTGCAGCTCCCAGGGCGCCTCCACAGACTGTTCGGTGGACGCCTGCACCATCACCTTCGATCGAGGTGTCGACGCGAGGACCACCATCCTGGGCGTCGAGGCCAAGCTGGTCGGCGCCGAGGGTGACCAGGTGACCGTCGAGGTCGCCGGCGAACAGCTCACCCTCACCACCGGCCAGCAGGCCGCCGAGGCCGGGGGTTTCGGGGTGACCCTGGACAGCGTGACCGACCAACAGGTCAAGATTCGCGTAGCGCGTAACCCGGGCAGCTGACCTGGGCGGGCGGCGGTGGCCGACGTTTGAGAATCTTCGCAATCGGAGATTGTGACGCCATGTCACTTACCCGTAGCGCCGAAGCCACCGCCTCCCGTACGGCGGACAGCCGGTGGCTGGAACTCCTCGCCCGGGCCGGCTTCATCGGCTACGGCATCGTCCACCTCCTCTTCGCCTGGCTGGCATTGCAGATCGCCTTCGACAAGTCGTCCGACGACGGCGACCAGTCCGGCGCGCTGCGTACCCTCTCCGCACAGCCCCTCGGTAAGTTCCTGGTCATCGCCGTCGCGGTCGGCCTGCTCGCGATGGCGATCTGGCAGGCGCTGGAGGCGGCGGTCGGGCACCGCGCCGAGCGGGGCAAGGAGCAGGTCATCGAACGGCTCGCCTCGGCCGGCCGGACCATCGTCTACCTCTACTTCGCCTGGACCGCGTTCAAGGTCTTCAAGGACGCCGGGTCGAACAGCGCCGACCAGCAGGAGGCGCTGACCGGCAAGCTGATGACCTCCAGCGGTGGTCGCTGGCTCGTCGGCCTGGCCGGGCTGGTGCTCGCCGCGATCGGTGTCGGCCTGGTCATCTACGGCGCCCTCAAGAAGTTCGAGAAGCACCTGAAGACCGGTGAGATGAGCCCGAAGACCCGCCAACTGGCCCGCCGTCTCGGCATGGCCGGATACGTGGCCAAGGGCGTCGCGTACGGCATCGCCGGTCTGCTGGTCATCGTCGCGGCCGTGAACTACGACCCGGAGAAGGCCCGTGGTCTGGACGCCGCGCTGCACACCCTGCGCGAGCAGTCGTACGGCACCTTCCTGCTGACCCTGGTCGCCCTGGGCATCGCCGCCTTCGGCGTCTACTGCTTCCTCCAGTCCCGGTACCGCAAGGTCTGAGCTGGTCGATACCACGGTCGTCGGGCACTCTTGGGCTTTTGCCCGGAGTGCCCGACGCCTGGTCGAAGGGGAGCACCGAAGCCTTGCAGAACTATGTCGAAACGACCGTCGCCGCGCTCGTCGCGGCGGCGGTCGCCCTGTTCCTGGTCGAGGTCGTCCATCGGCTGACCCGGCGGTTCGGCCGTCGCTCGCTGTTGATGACCGAGCTGACCGACCACGCGCACCGCCCGTTCCAGGTCGCCGGGACGGTCCTCGCCGTGCAGTTCGCCGTCCGTTTCAGCACCGGGTATGCGGTCGGCGAGAGCTGGCGCCGCCTGCTGCTGCACCTGCTCGTCCTCGCCGTCATCGCCACCGCGGCCTGGCTGGTGGCCTCGCTGCTGGTCGTCGTGGAGGACACCGCGCTGGCGCGGTTCCGGGTCGACGTGCCGGACAACCGGCACGCCCGGCGGGTCCGGACCCAGGTGGTGATGCTGCGCCGGCTGACCATCGCGGTGATCGTCATCCTGACCATCGGCGTGATGCTGATGACGTTCCCCAGCGTGCGGGGCATCGGCGCCGGTGTGCTGACCTCGGCCGGTGTGGTCGGTGTGGTGGCCGCGCTCGCCGCACAGAGCCTGCTCGGCAACGTGTTCGCCGGCCTCCAGCTCGCGTTCAGCGACGCCGTCCGGCTCGATGACGTGGTCGTCGTCGAGGGGGAGTGGGGTCGGATCGAGGAGCTGACCCTCAGTTATGTGGTCGTGCAGATCTGGGACGACCGGCGGTTGATCCTGCCCACCTCGTACTTCACCAGCAAGCCGTTCCAGAACTGGACGCGGACCGAGGCGGCGGTGCTCGGCACCGCCGAGTTCGACGTGGACTGGGCGGTGCCGGTGCAGACGATGCGCGAGGAGCTTCGCCGCATGGTCGAGGGCACCGAGCTGTGGGACGGCCGGGTCTGCGTCCTTCAGGTCACCGACGCCACCGGCGGGATGGTACGAATGCGCGCGCTGGTCAGCGCCGCCGACGCGGGCAGCCTGTGGGACCTGCGCTGCCTGGTCCGCGAGCATCTGGTGGCCTGGATCCGGGACAACCGCCCGACCGCGATGCCCCGGATGCGCACCGAGCTGGGCGACTCCAGCAGCAACCTGCCCTGGCAGTGGGTGCAGCCGAGGCGGCCGGCACGCCGCCTGTCGGAGACCGAGGCACCGGACGACGCTCGCGTCTTCGGTGGCAGCGACGACGGCGACGCCCGCAGTGAAGCCTTCGTAGGCCCCGAAGAAACCCGCCCCTGACCGGTCCGCGCCCGGCCGCCGGCACCCGTCTCACCCCGCTGATCATGAAGTTATTGCCATCCAGAGCGGCGTGTCGGGGCAATAACTTCATGATCAACGGCTCCGGGCGCGGTAGCGCGCTGAAGGGCGGGAGGGGTCGGGGTGGGGTTTGGTTTGAGAGGTTTGGTCGGGCTTGGGTGGGGGATGTGCTGCCGGACGTCTCTGGCGTGATCAGGGTGGGACGGTGCGCCGGTCCTCGGCGCGGCGTCCGGACAACGCGGACGGTGAGCTGCTCGGCGCGCTTTAGGATTGACGGGCGGCGACTCCGGGCATACAGCGCGGTGATGAGGAAAGGAGGACAGCATGGCTGACGTGGCGAACGCCCGCACATCCCAGAACGGGAGCGAGCCCTCCACCGCCGAGTTGGTGCAGCGGGCCACCGAGCAGGTCTCCCGTCTCGTACGGGACGAACTGGCGCTGGCCCGAGCGGAGTTGACCGAGAAGGGCAAGCACGCGGGCATTGGCATCGGGCTCTTCGGCGGCGGCGGCGCACTGGCGTTCTACGGTCTGGGCGCGTTGGTCGTCACGGCGATCCTGCTGCTCGACCTGGTGTTGCCCGCCTGGGCCGCCGCGCTGATCGTGGCGGTTGCCTGTTTCCTGGTGGCCGGCATCCTTGCCCTGGTGGGCAAGAAGCAGGTCAGCCGTGCGGTCCCACCGGTGCCGGCGGCGACGGTCCGCAGCCTCCGGGCCGACATGGACACCGTCACCGCCGCGGTGAAGGACAGGGGGCGGCAATGACCGGCAACGGGACCGGCGACACGGAGGCGCTCCGCGAGGAGATCCGCCGCACCCGGGTCGAGTTGGGCGAGACGATGGAGGCGCTGGCCGCCAAGGCCGACGTCAAGGCGCGCCTGAAGGTTTCCGCCGAGCAGGCGAAGGAGCGGATGCGCGAGCAGGCGGCGCAGACCGTCGCCCGGGTTCGCGGGCAGGCCGTGCGTGGTGCCGGAATGGCCCGCGCACAGGCCTACGAGAAGGGCGAGTTGGTGCGCGTACAGGCGCACGACAAGGGCGAGTTGATGCGACGCAACCCGGTGCCGTGGGCGGCGATCGCTGCCGGTGCGGTGGCCACCGTGGTGGTGCTGATGATCGTGCGGGGGAGGCGTAGGTGAGCAGAAACATCGGCAGGGTCGCATACCGGCCGGTCGGCGTGTTGTTGGGTATCGCCGCGGGCACGGTGGCCGGGGCGATCTTCCGGCAGGTCTGGAAGGTCACCGCGGGCGACGGTGAGGCACCCAACGCCATCGACGAGGATCGCGGCTGGGGCGAGATCCTGGCCGCGGCGGCGTTGCAGGGGGCCATCTTCGCGGTCGTCCGGGCCGCTGTGGACCGGGGCGGCGCGGTCGGCGTCCGCCGGATGACCGGCAGCTGGCCGGACTGACCACACAGCGACTTCAGCCCCCTTCCCGCATCGATGGGAAGGGGGCTTTCGCATGGCTTCGGACGCCGCCCAGCGGAACTGAGGCATCCGTCAGGTCACATGTCGGAGAAATTCGTCGGAGAGGTCGTGACAGACTTTTTACCTCCGTGATTTGCTGGTCCCCGCTGTTGCGAGATGGCGTGGGTTGAGAGAAGTCTCCTTCGTGGGGCCGCCTCAGGCACCGCCGCTCGAAAACGGCCAATCGGCCGGACGGCGTGCACGGCCGCCAGTTTTTCGAGGGAGATACACATGGCTCAGGGAACCGTGAAGTGGTTCAACGCTGACAAGGGCTTCGGCTTCATCACCGTCGATGGTGGGGGTGCTGACGTGTTCGTCCACTTCTCGGCCATCCAGACCAGCGGCTACCGCTCGCTGGAGGAGAACCAGCGGGTGGAGTTCGAGATCGCTCAGGGTCAGAAGGGCCCGCAGGCTGAGCAGGTCCGTCCCATCTGAGTGAGATGGCCGGCCCCCGCCGGTCAGTGGGACGGTCCGGCACAGGGCCGTTGAAAAGCCCCGCATCCTTCCAGGGATGCGGGGCTTTTCCGTGCCAGGCCACCAGGGCCAGTTGGTCAGCGTCGGCGGCGCGAGCGCAGGCCGAGCCAGAGCACCACCAGCCCGACCAGTGCCACGATCGGGCCGATCACCGCCCAGATCTTCTGGTCGGTCATCACGCTGCCGCTGACATAGCCGAGGCCCTGCACCGTCCACACGGCACCGATCACGACGGCCAGCAGGCCGAGGGTGAGCGAAAGCCAGCCCCTCATCGCGTCCCCTCTCCGACACCCGAGGCGGCGCGTCGCCCTCCAGCATGGTCGGCCGGGTGGCGCGACGCGAGCACCCCGGGCGTGCGGGTCACCACCGGTCGTGCACCTGCGGGCGGATCAGCTCGTCGTAGGTCTCGCGTACGGCTGCCAGTTGGTCGTCGCTCAGCGACGACAGGTCCGCCGCAGCGGCGTTGCGCCGGGCCTGGTCAGCGTCGCGGGCACCGGGGATGACCACGGTGACGCCCGCCTGGTCGAGCACCCAGCGCAACGCGAACTGCGCCATCGTGCGGTCCGCGTCGACCAGCGGCGCCAGCCGGCGTACGGCGGCGAGGCCCTGCGCGAAGTCGACGCCGGAGAACGTCTCGCCGACGTCGAAGGCCGCGCCGGTGCGGTTGAAGTTGCGGTGGTCGTCGGCGGCGAACTCGGTGTGCTCGTCGTACCGGCCGGAGAGCAGGCCGCTGGCCAGTGGCACCCGGGCGATGATGCCCACGCCGGCCGCCGCGGCTGCCGGCAGGACGCGCTCCAGCGGCTTGTGGCGGACCGCGTTGAGGATGATCTGGACGCTCGCCACGCCCGGCCGGGCGATCGCGGTGAGGGCCTGGTCGCAGGTCTCGACGCTGACCCCGTACCCGGCGATGGCCTTCTCGGCGACGAGGGTGTCGAGGCCGTCGAAGACCTCGTCGGAGGAGAACACGGCGGTGGGCGGGCAGTGCAGTTGGACGAGGTCCAGCGTGTCCATGCCCAGGTTGGCTCGGGAGCGGTCGGTCCACTGCCGGAAGTTGGCCAGGGTGTACGCCTCCGGCCGCTGCTCGACGCGGCGGCCCATCTTGGTGGCGACGGTGAGCCCGGCGTCGGGTCGGGAGCGCAGGAAGCGGCCGATCAGCTGCTCGCTGCGACCGTCGCCGTACACGTCGGCGGTGTCGAGGAAGGTGACTCCGGAGTCCACGGCGGCTGCGAGCACCGCCATCGCGTCGCCCTCGCTGACGGTGCCCCAGTCGGCGCCGAGCTGCCAGGCGCCCAGGCCGACCGCGCCGACGGTCCGGCCGAGCCGGTTGAAGCTGCGCTGTTCCATGCCCCGAGCCTAGTGATCGGGTTGCCGGCCTGCCACGCGAGCCGTATCTTGAAACAAGACGGACGTACGGTTTGGGAGGCTGCGATGTGGGACCCGACAACCTACCTGCGCTTCGGCGACGAGCGGTCCCGGCCGTTCCACGACCTCGTCGCGCGGATCCCCGCCGAGCGGCCCCGGGCCGTGGTCGACCTCGGCTGCGGCCCTGGCCAGCTCACCGCCACCCTCGCCCAGCGCTGGCCGACCAGCCGGGTGCTCGGCCTGGACTCCTCACCCGAGATGATCGACCGGGCCGCCGCCCTCGGCACTCCCGTCGACTTCGCGGTCGCCGACCTGCGCGACTGGCATCCGACCGGCGACGAGGACGTGGTCGTCAGCAACGCCGCGCTCCAGTGGGTGCCGGGTCACCAGGAGCTGCTGCGCCGCTGGGCCGGCGAGCTGCCCTCCGGGGCGTGGCTGGCCATGCAGGTCCCCGGCAACTTCGCCGCCCCGTCGCACCGCGCCCTGCGCGAGGTCGCCGACCAGCCGGCCTGGCGGGCCGGGATCGCCCCGCTGCTGCGCGCGGACCCGGTCGACGACCCGGCCGACTACGCGGCGCTGCTGACCGCCGCCGGCTGCGCCGTGGACGCCTGGGAGACTACCTACGTGCACCTGCTGCCGGCTCGGCCCGCCGCCGCGCACCCGGTGCTGACCTGGATGGAAGGCACCGCGCTGCGCCCGGTCCGGGCCGCGCTGGACGCCGCCGGCTGGTCGGCCTTCCGGGCCGAGCTGGGGGTACGACTCACCGCGGCGTACCCGGTGCGGCAGGGTCAGGTGTACTTCCCGTTCCGCCGCGTCTTCGTCGTCGCCCGCACCGGCGACCATGCCCAGGAGAACCCGTGACCGACCTGCCCACCTTCATCGCCGGCCTGCCCAAGGTGGAGCTGCACGTGCACCACGTCGGCTCCGCCTCGCCCCGGATCGTCGCCGAGCTGGCAGCCCGCCACGAGGGACGCACCCCCGTGCCGGCCGACCCGGAGGCGCTCGCCACCTACTTCGAGTTCCGCGACTTCGCGCACTTCATCGAGGTCTACCTGAGCGTGGTGGACCTCATCCGCGACCCGGAGGACGTCTGGATCCTCACCCACGAGGTGGCCCGGGAGCTGGCACGCCAACAGGTCCGGTACGCGGAGCTGACCATCACCCCGTACTCGCACGTGAGCCGGGGCATCCCCGCGCCGGCGTTCTGCGAGGCGATCGAGGACGCCCGCCGGCGCGCCCTGGCCGACTTCGGCCTCGAACTGCGCTGGTGCTTCGACATTCCCGGCGAGGCGGGTCTGCCATCCGCCGAGGAGACGCTGCGCATCGCCCTGGAGGAACGCCCGGACGGGCTGGTCAGCTTCGGTCTGGGTGGCCCGGAGATCGGCGTGCCCCGACCGCAGTTCCGGCCCTACTTCGACCAGGCCCGCGCGGCCGGTCTGCGCTCGGTGCCGCACGCCGGGGAGACCACCGGGCCGCAGACGATCTGGGACGCGCTGAACGAGCTGGGCGCCGAGCGCATCGGGCACGGCATCTCCGCCGCACAGGACCCGGAGCTGCTCACACACCTGGCCGAGCGGCAGATCGGGATGGAGATCTGCCCGACGTCCAACGTACGGACCCGGGCGGTGGCCAGCCTCGACGAGCACCCGCTGCCCCAGCTGGTCGAGGCTGGGCTGCTGGTCACCATCAACTCCGACGACCCGCCGATGTTCGGCACGACCCTCAACGACGAGTACGCGGTGGCGGCCCGTCTGCTCGGGGCCGGTCGCGAGGGTCTGGCCGGGCTGGCCCGCAACGCGGTGACCGCGTCCTTCCTCGACCCCGCCGGCAAGCAGCGGATCGGCGCCGAGATCGACGCGTACCTCGCCACCGCCGGCTGAGCTGGGCGGCCGGAACGCGGCTGAGCCGCTGAGCCGTTCGGGGGAGCGGGGCGCGCGGCGGGAGCGTGGGTGTGGGGGGACCTGAGACTCCCGCCGCGCGCGCGGCTTCACCGGCCGGGGGTGCGTGGTGCGCTCGACCGGTGAAACTGGTGGGTTCGTGCACTGATCCTGTCAGCCCGCAGCCGGTCACACGCGATCGTTAACCGCGATCTAAGGAAGACTTGCGCCGGCCCACAACCCGGGCCGTCGCGGTCACTCGTCTGTGGGGCGCTGGCGGGGCCAGCGACGTCCGCTGGACTTCGTGTCCCGGGCGTCGCGGGCCATCCGGCCGACCAGACCGAAGCGGCTCACCTGCCGGGGCGTCGCCTCCGGGTCGGCGAGCAGCATCACCACGCTGGCCCCGCCCAGCCGGGCGCGGTCGATGCTCACCGACCCGTTGGCCTGCAACGCCACCCGCTTGGCGATGTCCAGCCCCAGCCCGGTCGAACCCTGGTCACTGGTGCCCCGGCGCAGCGCCCGGTCCGGGTTGGTGATGCCGGGACCGGCGTCGTCGATCCGGATCGCCACGTAGCCGTCCCGTCGGGACACGGCCACCTCGAACGCGGTGCCCTGCGGCGTGTAACGGAAGACGTTGCCGATGACCGCGTCCAGCGCTGCGGCCAGCTCGGCCCGCGGCACCGGCGCCGGGATGCGCAACTGCGCGCCGTTCACCCGGTGCGGCCGGTTCTGGTCGCCGGCCAGGGCCGCCCAGAACACCATCCGGTCCCGCACCACCTCGCTGACGTCGCACATCGCCGGACCGGCCTCGTGCGCCACCGACTTGCGGGTCGTCTTGATCAGCACGTCGATCTCACCCTCCAGGGTGACGATCGCCTGCCGGATCCGCCGGATGCCCCGGAGCCGGTCCAGCTCCGCCGGGCTGAACGAACCCACGCTGGTGTCGTCGGACTCCAACGCCTCCGCGTCCAACCGCAGCACCGTCAACGGGGTACGCAGACGGTGCGACAGGTCGGCCACCAGCTCTCGCTCATCGGTGCGGGCCGCGTCGAGCCGGTCCGCCATCCGGTTGAAGGCGTACCCGGCCTCGGCCAGCTCGCGGGGACCGGTCGGCTCCACCCGTACGCCCAGGTCGCCGTCGCCGATGGACAGTGCGGCCTTCACCAGACCTCGGGTCGAGTCCACCGCGCGGGCGGCGACCCGGTCGACCACCAGCACCGCCGCGCCGGCCATCGCCGCGCCGACCGCGAACAGCAGCAACCAGGTGCCGCCGGCACCCTCGCCCAGCGTCGAATCCGGGAGGAACACCTCGACCACGGCCGTCCGGTCACCGAGGACCACCGGGTCGAGCCGGACCACACCGCCGTCGACGTCCACGACCAGCGACCGCCGGTCGGCACGGGCCCGGTCCAGGTCGCTGCCACTGGCCCGGCCCGCGGACTCGTCCAGACCCAACCCGTGCACCACCGGCCGGGTCTGGGCACCCTCGGCGCTGGCCACCACGGCACGCTCGACGACCGTCGGGTCGGTGCTGACCGCCAGCGCGCCGGTCACCAGGGCGCTGCGCCGGGCGGCGTCGGCGATCGCCTCGTCCCGGCTCTGCTCACGCAGGCTGAGGCCGAGGGGGATCAGGAACGCGAGCGCGACGAGACTGCACATGCCGGCCGTGAGCAGGGCCAGCGCCGTCCTCAGTCCGGTGCCACCAGCCGGAACCCGACCCCCCGCACGGTGCGCAGGTAGCGCGGCTTCGCCGCGGACTCGCCCATCTTTCTGCGGAGCCAGTACAGGTGAACGTCGATGGTCTGATCCTCGCCGACCGATGGCTGCCGCCATACCTCCTCCAAGAGTTCCCGGCGGGACACTACCCGCCCAGGTCGCGCGGCGAGATACGCCAGCAGGTCAAATTCCTTGCGGGTCAGCGCCAGTGGCTCCCCGTCGAGCTGGGCACTGCGTTCGCCCACGTCCACCTTGAGCCCGCCGACGCTGTGCACAGCGGGTTGCACGATCCGGCTGGCCCGCCCGGCCCGGCGCAGCACCGTGGTGATCCGCGCGTCCAGGTGCGCCCCGGTGAACGGCTTGACCATGTAGTCGTCCGCGCCGGCACGCAGCAGCTTGACCACCGACTGCTCGTCGTCGCGGGCGGTGGCGATGATGATCGGGACGTCGGTGATGCCGCGCAGCATCCGCAGCGCGTCCGAGCCGTCCAGGTCCGGCAGACCCAGGTCGAGCACCACCAGGTCGGGTGTCTCTGCGGCGACCCGGCGCAGCGCGTCCAACGCCGTACCCACGGCGTGCACGGCATGCCCCCGGTCGGTGAGGGACCGCAGCATCGCGCCGCGTACGACGTGATCGTCTTCGACCAGGAGCACGGAGGCCACGACAAGACCGTACTGGGCCTGGCAAGTTGATCGCGTTGCGACGTGCCTGGCGAGGGGGCAAGCTGGTACGACGATGTCGTTCACCCTGTTCGCCGATGCCCGCCTGGCGCTCGCCCGGGACAGCCTCGCCGGTCTCTCCACCGGCGACGCGCTCGGCGCTCAGTATTTCCTGCCGGGGTCGGCACCTGCGGATCTCACCCCGCAGGCGTTGCCGCCGTCGCCCTGGGAGTGGACCGACGACACCGAGATGGCCTGCTCGGTCCTCGCCGAGCTCGCCGACTCCGGCAGCATCGACCGGGACCGGCTGGCCCTGGCCTTCGCCGAGCGCTGCGAGCCGCGCAGGGGCTACGGCGCCGGCGCGACGCTGATCCTCCGGCTGATCCGCACCGGCACCCCGTGGCCGCTGGCCGCCGCCTCCGCGTTCGACGGTCAGGGTTCCTGCGGCAACGGCGCGGCCATGCGGGTCGGCCCTCTGGGCGCGTACTTCGCCGACTCGACCGCGCGTGCCGCAGCCCAGGCCCGCTCCTCGGCCGAGGTGACGCACGCGCACCCCGAGGGCATCGCCGGCGCCGTCGCGGTCGCTGTCGCCGCCTCGTTGGCCGCCCGAGCCCGCCTCGACGGGCACCGGCCAGCCCCGGAGCGGCTGCTCGCCGGGATCGCCGCCGCGCTCGATCCGGGCACCGAGGTGCACCGGAGCGTGAACCGGGCGGCCGGGCTGCTCGGCCGGCCACTGCCCCAGGTGGTGGCGGCGCTCGGCAACGGCTCCCGGGTGACCGCGCAGGACACCGTCGGGTTCACGCTCTGGGTGGCCGCCACCCACCTCGACGACTATCCGACGGCGATCCGGACGTGCGTGCGGGCGGGTGGGGACGTGGACACCACGTCCGCCATCGCCGGGGCGGTGGTGGCGGCGTACACCGGTGTCGGCACCCCCGGGGGCGTGCCCGAGCCGTGGCTGGCCGCCCGCGAGCCGCTACCCACCTGGCTGCCCTGACCACCCCGCCGGCCTGGACCGCCGCCCGGCCTGGCCGCCCGGGTCATGATCGACTCGGGTTTCTGCAGATCGGGGTGTCCGTGCCGCGTTGATGCCGCGGTTTCCGGGAACCCGAGTGGATCACCCAGATGACGCGGAAACGGCGGGCGTCGGGGTCTGGTCCTTGTCCGTGCGGCCGGTGACCTCGGCGAGCGTCGGGGGCTGGTCCTCGTCCGCTCCGCCGGTCACCTCGGCCAGTGCGGTGGCCTCGCCCGGGTCGCGTCGGCGCCACCGGCTGACCAGCCAACCGATCGCCGCGCCGCCACCCAGGCCGGCCAGCAGGCCGGCGGCCAACATCCCGTCGGCGCTGCCGGACTCCTCGTCCGCGCCAGCGGCCGGGGCGTCGACACCGCTGTCCGCAGCGGCTGGCGCACCGGCCGCCGGACCGCCGTGCCCGCCGTGTGCGGCCTGACCCGCCGCGCCGGGCGCCGCCGGCAGCAGGGTGAGCGCCGGGGCCCGGTGCGGGCCGGCGGCGTCCGCCCACCGGACCACCGTGCCATCGGCGTACGTCTGGACCACCTCGAAGGTGAGCCGCTCCGCCTGCGGCATCGGCCCCATGGACAGCGCCAGCCGGGCCGGGCCGGGATCGCTCTCGCCCACCCGGACCCAGGTCACCGCAGTGGTCACCGTGCTCACGCCGGACGAGTGGATGCCGGCCACCGGCTTGTCCAGGGTGCGGGAGCTGATCCGGGGCGCCCAGCCGTTCACCGACATCGGGTAGACCTCGGCGATCGGCGCGTCGGTCGGCAACCGGACCTCGATCTGGTTGGTCTTCGTGCCGGCCCGCTCCTCCGGAACGCTGAACTCCAGGCGTACGGCGTCGCCCTGCCGGGCCTCCGTGGGGGTGGTCGTCACGTCCACCGCGTGCGCCGTGCCGGGCCAGAGCAGCAGCCCGGCGGCGGTCAGCGCGGTCACCGCCGTGATCCGCCGTCGGCGCTCGCCGCCGTACGTGCTCGCCATCTCGTGCCCCCATCCGTGTCCGCGCGACCGGCACCGGTTCCGGCCACACTCTGTAGTTCGGCTGCGAGGCGCGAAAGGTTCAACGCGGACGTGAGGAAGGTGCCCTTCCCGGTCGAGGGTGGGGCGACCGATAGCATCGGCAGGAGCCGAGGATCGGCACCGTTTCGTACCACTTGGAGGAGTCACCGTGTCCGCACCCCGTACCCCCGCCGTGGCCGACCCTGTCGTCGTCGCCGCCGGGACGACGGCGGCCGACGCGGTGGCCGCGGCCGGACTGCCCGCGAACGGCCCCAAGGCGATCGTCGTGGTCCGAGACCCGCAGGGCCAGCTGCGCGACCTGGACTGGTCGCCGGCCGAGGAGACCGTCGTCGAGCCGGTCAGTCTGGACTCGCCCGACGGGCTGAACGTGCTGCGCCACTCCACCGCACACGTGCTCGCCCAGGCCGTGCAGGACATCTTCCCCGAGGCCAAGCTGGGCATCGGCCCGCCCATCGAGAACGGCTTCTACTACGACTTCGACGTCGACAAGCCGTTCCAGCCCGATGACCTCAGCAAGCTCGAGAAGCGCATGCAGGAGATCATCAAGTCCGGGCAGCGGTTCCGTCGCCGCCGCTTCGACAGCCTGGACGAGGCACGCTCCGAGCTGGCCGACGAGCCGTTCAAGCTGGAGTTGATCGAGGTCAAGGGCGAGGGCCTGGACACCGACGAGGTGATGGAGGTGGGCGGCGGCGAGCTGACCATCTACGACAACCTTGACGCCAAGGAGGACAAGGTCTGCTGGTCGGACCTGTGCCGGGGCCCGCACCTGCCGACCACCCGCATGATCGGCGCGTTCAAGCTGATGCGCTCGGCCGCCGCGTACTGGCGTGGGTCGGAGAAGAACCCGCAGTTGCAGCGGGTGTACGGCACGGCGTGGCCGACCCGCGACGAGCTCAAGGCGTACCTGAAGCTGTTGGAGGAGGCCGCCCGGCGCGACCACCGCAAGCTCGGCGCGGACCTCGACCTGTTCAGCTTCCCCGACGAGATCGGCTCCGGCCTGGCGGTCTTCCACCCCAAGGGCGGCATCATCCGCCGCGAGATGGAGCACTACTCCCGCCAGCGGCACGAGCAGGCGGGGTACGAGTTCGTCAACACCCCGCACATCTCCAAGGCGCAGCTGTTCCAGACCTCCGGTCACCTGCCGTACTACGCGGACACCATGTTCCCGCCCATGCAGCTGGAGGGCGCGGACTACTACCTCAAGGCGATGAACTGCCCGATGCACAACCTGATCTTCAGGTCGCGCGGGCGGTCGTACCGGGAGCTGCCGCTGCGGATGTTCGAGTTCGGCACTGTCTACCGGTACGAGAAGTCCGGCGTCGTGCACGGCCTGACCCGGGTCCGTGGCCTGACCCAGGACGACTCGCACATCTACTGCACCCGTGAGCAGATGGCCGGGGAGCTGTCCGCGCTGCTCAGCTTCGTGCTGGACCTGCTGCGCGACTACGGCCTGGACGACTTCTACCTGGAGCTGTCGACGCGGGACGACTCGCCCAAGTTCATCGGGGCCGAGGAGGACTGGGCCGAGGCGACCGAGGCGCTGCGGACCGCCGCCGCGACCTCGGGTCTGGACCTGGTGCCCGACCCGGGCGGCGCGGCGTTCTACGGGCCGAAGATCTCCGTGCAGGCGCGGGACGCGATCGGCCGGACGTGGCAGATGTCCACCATCCAGGTCGACTTCAACCAGCCGGAGCGGTTCGGGTTGGAATATCAGGCCGCCGACGGCACCCGCCAGCGGCCCGTCATGATCCACCGGGCGTTGTTCGGGTCGATCGAGCGGTTCTTCGGGGTGCTCACCGAGCACTACGCGGGCGCGTTCCCGGCCTGGCTGGCACCGGTGCAGGTGGTGGGCATCCCGATCCGGGAGGACCACACCGACTACCTGCACGGTTTCGTCGCGGCGCTGCGCGCCGAGGGGATCCGGGCCCAGGTGGACGCGGGTGACGACCGGATGCAGAAGAAGATCCGTACGGCGCAGCAGCAGAAGATCCCGTTCATGGTGATCGCCGGTGACGACGACGTGGCCGCGGGCACGGTCTCCTTCCGCTACCGCGACGGCTCGCAGCGCAACGGGGTGCCGGTCGCCGAGGCGGTGACCCACGTGCTGGACGTGGTCAGCTCGCGTACCAACATCGGCCCCTCGGCCGCCGCGGAGTAGCGCCGCCCGCGCGGTCGCGCGCCCGCCGCAAGATCGCGCTCGACCCAGGATGTAGTGGCCTCCCCGGCGTGGGGAGGCCACTACATCCATGTCCGGGCGCGATCTTCGCCCGGAGGCCGACGCCAGGAGTCGGCGCCTGCGGTCAGATGCCGCAGTTCGGTGCTGACCAGCCGCCGACCGCCGCCACGTGGGTGTGGTCGTTGTGGTCCGGGTAGCCGGGGCCGAGGATCTGCCCGAAGCCGTGGTAGCGGGCCTGCTGGGCCAGCCGGCAGAAGGACGGGGACCCGACCAGGTCGACCCCGTCACCGTAGAGGTGTCGACTGTTCGACGCCCCGCCGACCGCGCTGTTGCAGGTGTAGCTGCGGAAGCTGCTGCTGATCGCGATGTTCACGTCCCCGAGGGCGTGCCGCATGGCCTGGAGCTTCCACATCGACACGAGCGCGTTGAACCGCGCGGTGCTCGCCGAGACCGCGCCGCCGGCCCAGGTGCTGTTGCAGTTGTTCAGCTCGGCGTAGCTGAAGTTGACCGGTGTGCAGTCGTCGTCCTGGAGGGCGTAGAGCCGGTTGAACGTCTGCGCGCCGGCGACGCCGTCCGCCGACATCCCGTACGCCTGCTGGAAGCGGATGACCGCGGACCGGGTGGCCGGGCCGAACGCGCCATCGATGGTGAGCACGGCGCCGTAGCCGGGGTAGCCGGCGACCCGGATCTGGAGTTGCCGGACGTCTTCGCCGGACATCCCCTGGGACAGGGCGCGACCCCAGGTGTAACAGCCGTCCGCCTGTGCGGCGCCGGCGGTGAGGGTGACGCCGGCCACTGTGGTGGCGGCAGTCAGGGCGAGTGCCGCGAGGAGCCGGCCGAGCCGTCGGATCATGGAGCCCTCCATCAATGCATGGAAGTTCTTGGATGCAGAAAGTTTCAGGTTTGGGCATTGATCCGTCAAGAACTTGCAGCAAAGAGTTTTCCCGACAGCGGGTGTCGCGGCCCGCCTGGGTGGCTCCGTAGGATCGGCTCGTGACAGGGGCGGAACGGCACACGGACATCGACGGCATGGCGGACGGCCTGGAGCGGCTCTGGACGCCGCACCGGATGACCTACATCTCCGGCGAGGACCGCCCGGCCGAGGGCTACGAGAAGCCGACCGGCTGCCCGTTCTGCCGGGCCCCCAAGCTGCCGCCGGAGGAGAGCCTGGTGGTGGCCCGCGGCGAGCACGTCTTCGTGGTGCTCAACCTCTACCCGTACAACCCAGGCCACCTGCTCGTCTGCCCCTACCGGCACGTCGCCGACTACACCGACCTGGACGTGCCGGAGACCACCGAGCTGGCGTCGTACACCCAGACCGCGATGCGGGTGATCCGCAAGGTGAGCAACGCGCACGGCTTCAACCTGGGCATGAACCAGGGCGGGGTGGCCGGCGCCGGCATCGCCGCGCACCTGCACCAGCACGTGGTGCCGCGCTGGGGCGGTGACGCGAACTTCATGCCGGTGATCGGCCGCACCAAGGTCCTGCCGCAACTGCTCGGTGACACCCGCGACCTGCTGGCCCGCGCCTGGCCGTCCTGACCGCCGCCGGAGCGCGAGGGCCGCGCCGGTCCGGCTAGCCGGCGCGCAGCAGCGCGGCGTCCGGCTCGATGATCACACCGCCGATGCCCACACCCAGCCGTCGCACGGCGTCGATCATGCCGCACCCCACCGGTGGGTGCGCATCCTCAATTCCGCGTCGGGATCTGCTACGCCCCGACCCGGCGAAGGTGGCACGATCGGCCGATGGCAGTCACGACACGGACGTTGGGACGCAGCGGCATCGAGGTCAGCGCCCTCGGCATGGGGTGCTGGGCGATCGGCGGCCCCTGGGCGGAGGGCGCCCAACCGCTGGGCTGGGGCGCGGTCGACGACGACGAGTCCGTGCGGGCGGTACGCCGGGCGCTCGACGAGGGCATCACCCTTTTCGACACCGCCGACACGTACGGCGCCGGGCACAGCGAGCGGGTGCTCGGCCGCGCGCTCGCCGGCCGCCGGGACGAGGCCGTGATCGCCACCAAGTGGGGTTACACCTTCGACGAGGCGAGCCGGCAGGCCACCGGGGAGGACGCGTCGCCCGCGTACCTGCGCCGGGCCGTCACGGACTCGCTGCGCCGGTTGGGCACTGACCGGATCGACCTCTACCAGTTGCACCTGGCCGACCTGCCGGTGCCGCGGGCGCAGGCGCTCATCGGCACCTGCGAGGACCTGGTCACCGAGGGCCTGATCCGGGCGTACGGGTGGAGCACCGACCGTCCCGACCGGGCCACCGCGTTCGGGCAGGCCGCCGCCGGTGCCACCGCCGTGCAGCACACCCTGTCGGTGCTGCGGGACGCTCCCGAACTGCTCGCCGTCTGCGACAAGTACGACCTGGCCAGCGTCAACCGGGGCCCGCTGGGGATGGGTCTGCTCACCGGCAAGTACTCGTCCGGGTCGACCCTGCCCCGCGACGACGTACGCGGGTTGGCCCCCAGCTGGTTGGAGTGGTTCCGCGGTGGTCGGCCCGCACCGGAGTGGCTGCGCCGGGTCGGCGCGGTCCGTGCGGCGCTCACCGCCGACGGGCGCACCCTCGCCCAGGGCGCGCTGGGCTGGATCTGGGCCCGCAGCGGTCGCACCATCCCGATCCCCGGCTGCCGTACGGTCGCCCAGGTCGAGGAGAACGCCGCTGCCCTGCACCGGGGCCCGTTGCCGGCGGACCAGTTCGTCGAGGTGGAGCGCCAGTTGGCCGCTCTGCGGACCGCAGCCCTCCGCGACGCCGACCGCCCCCACTGGCCCCCTCCCACGCACCCCACCATCCACCCCTGAGCGGGGCATCCGTACCCGTCGGGCGCATCCGTCCGGATACCTGCCCGGTCCGTGCCGCCGTTCCGTCCTGAACTCGCGTGCCCACCCCACCTGTGAGTGCGGCCCCCTGTAGAGCTGCCCCGCATCTGGGGCAGCTCTACAGGGCGCGCGACATGCCATGCCAACCCGCCGAACCGCCGCTGTCGAGCACGAGTTGTGCCTCGCGGATCGCGGATCGCGGATCGCGGATCGCGGATCGCGGATCGCGGATCGCGGATCGCGGATCGCGGATCGCGGGCTCCGGGCTGCGGGCTCGGTGGGGCGATGGTCAGGGGGTGTGTTCCTTGCGGATCTGATCGGCCAGGTGCGCGGGCATGGGGTCGTGCCGGACGAAGTGACGGCGGAAGGTGCCGGTGCCAGCCGTCATCGAGCGCAGCTCGACGGCGTAGCGCAGCAACTCGGTGGCCGGAACCTCGGCGCGGACGAGGGTGCGGCCCTCGGTGTCCGGGTCCGGTTCGGTGCCGAGCACCCGGCCACGCCGGCTGGACAGGTCGCCCATCACGGGGCCCACCGAGCCGTCGGGCACCCGGATGGTGACCTCGTCGATCGGCTCCAGCAACGCCGGCTGGCCACGGTCGGCGGCGTCGCGCAACGCCAGCGCACCGGCGGTCTGGAAGGCCGCGTCGGAGGAGTCGACGCTGTGCGCCTTGCCGTCCACCAGGGTCACCCGCAGGTCCACCACCGGGTGACCGGCGACCAGGCCACGTTCGAGCTGGGCGCGGACACCCTTCTCGACCGAGGGGATGTAGTTGTGCGGCACCGCGCCGCCGACGACCCGGTCGACGAACTCGAAGCCGCTGCCCGGGGGAAGGGGCTCGACCTCGATGTCGCAGACCGCGTACTGGCCGTGGCCACCGGACTGCTTGACGTGCCGGCCATGCCCCCTCGCGGGCACGGTCAGCGTCTCGCGCAGTGACACCTTGACCGGCTCGGTGTCCAGTTCGACGCCGCCGGCGCGCAGCCGGTCGAGCACCACGTCAGCGTGTGCCTCACCCATGCACCAGAGCACCAACTGGTGGGTCTCCGGGTTGCGCTCCAGCCGCAGCGTGGGATCGCCGGCGACCAGGCGGGCGAGGTTGCGGGCCAGGGCGTCCTCGTCGGCGCGGCTGTGGGCGACGACCGCCACCGGCAGCAGCGGTTCCGGCATCTCCCAGGGTGCGATCAGCAGCGGTTCGTCCCGGGCGGAGATGGTGTCGCCGGTCTCGGCGCTGCCCGACTTGGTGATCGCGCAGATGTCGCCGGCCACGCAGAGCGGCACCTCCCGCAGGGTGGCGCCCAGCGGGGTGAAGATGTGCCCGACCCGCTCGTCGGCGTCGTGGTCGGGGTGCCCGCGTTCGGCCATGCCGTGACCGGAGACGTGCATGGTCTGGTCGGGGCGCAGCGTGCCGGAGAACACCCGGACCAGCGACACTCGGCCGACGTGGCGGTCGATGGTGGTCTTGACGACCTCCGCGACGAGCGGCCCGGCCGGGTCGCAGGTCAGCGGCGGACGCGGCGAGCCGTCCACGCCGGTCACCGCCGGCAACTCGTGCTCCAGCGGCGACGGGAACGCGGCGGTCAGCACCTCCAACAGCACGTCCAGCCCGACACCGGTCGCGGCGCAGACTGGCACCACCGGGTAGAAGTGGCCCCGGGCGACGGCCTTCTCCAGGTCGTCGATGAGCACCTCGGTGCTGATCTCCTCGCCGTCGAGGTAGCGGTCCATGAGGGTCTCGTCCTCGCTCTCGGCGATGATCCCCTCGATCAGCTCGTCGCGGGACTCGTCGATGGCCCGCTGGTGCTCCGGGTCGGGATCGCGGACGTCGGCGGGAAGCCCGGCGGAGTAGTCGAAGACCCGGCGGGTGATCAGGCCGAGCAGACCCTCGGTCGACACGCCGTCGTCGCCGAGCATCGGCAGGTAGAGCGGCATCACGTTGTCGCCGAAGAGGCGCTGGCAGAGCGCCACCGTCTCGTCGACGTCGGCGCGGGGCTGGTCCAGTCGGGCCACCGCGACCGCGCGGGGCATGTCGACGGCCGCGCACTCCTCCCACAGCGCGACGGTGGCCGCGTCCATGCCGCCGGCCGCCGAGACGACGAAGAGCGCGGCGTCGGCGGCCCGCAGCCCGGCGCGCAGCTCGCCGACGAAGTCCGCGTACCCGGGGGTGTCCAGCAGGTTGACCTTGATGCCGTTGTGCAGCAGCGGCGCGCAGGACAGGCTGACCGAGCGCTGCTGGCGGACGGCCGCGGGGTCGTGGTCGCCGACAGTGGTGCCGTCGACGACGCTGCCGGCCCGGCCGATCGTGCCGGTGGCCGCGAGCAGCGCCTCGACCAGTGTCGTCTTGCCCGCTCCGGAGTGCCCGACGAGCACCACGTTGCGGACCCGCTCGGGCTCGGTCAGCACCGGCGTGCCGCCGGTGGAACCCTTCTCATGCTTTTGCGCCATGGGGCGCACCTCCCTCAGCCGGTGGTGGGTGGCGACCGCCGCGCGAGGTGGAAGCGGCCCGGGGCGAGAGCGCGGCGATATCCTCCGGTGGTCTGCTGCACAGCGGGAACGGGACGGGTGGACGGGTGAGCTGGCTCACCTCCCGGCTCGATCTCACACCCCTCGTCGGGTAGGCACAAGCCTCTCGCAGGCGCGTCGGCGGGACCGGCCGTATCGGCGGAGCTGGGGCGACCGTTATCGTGGGGACCGCCATGGCGAAGATCTTCCAAGTGTCGGCCCGCGCGGGGATGACCCGCGTCGTCGAGCCGATTGCCCGCGCCCTTCTGCGCGCCGGCGTCACCCCCAATGCCGTCACCGTCGCGGGCACCGTTGGTGTGCTCGTCGGCGCGCTCGGCTTCGGTGCCCGAGGCCATCTGGTCGCGGGCGCGTTGATCGTCACCCTGTTCGCGCTCACCGACCTGCTCGACGGGACGATGGCCCGGATGAGCGGCGGCTCCACCAGGTTCGGCGCGTTCCTCGACTCAAGCATGGACCGGGTCGCCGACAGCGCCGTGTTTGGCGCCGTCGCGTACTGGCTGGCCACGGAGGGCAACTACTCCGGGGTGGCCGCCGCGTTGGTCTGTCTGGCCGCCGGCAGCCTGGTCTCCTACGTGAAGGCTCGCGCCGAGGGGCTCGGCATGACCTGCAACGTGGGCATCGCCGAGCGCACCGAGCGGCTGCTGATCGTCGGGGTCGGTGGAATCCTCACCGGCGTCGGTGTGAAGCCGGCGCTGGAGATCGCGCTCTGGCTGCTCGCCGCGGTGTCGATCTTCACGGTGGGGCAGCGGATGGCGCACGTCTACCGCCAGGCCCAGCAGCTCCAGCCGGACGGTCAGGCGTGAGCGGCGCGGCGGCGACCCGGCGCCGGACGACCGGCGGCCGGGCCGCGTGAACCTCACCGAGCTCGGCTACGTCGCCGGCTGGCGGGTGGTCCGCGCGTTACCTCGGCCGTTGGTGGCGGCGGCGTTCCAGGCGGGCGCGGACCGCGCCCACCGCACCGGCGGCGGGGGTACGGCCCGACTGCGCGCGAACCTGCGCCGGGTGGTCGGCCCGGACCTGCCCGACGCCGAGCTGGACGATCTCGTCAAGCGCGGGTTGCGCTCGTACGCCCGGTACTGGATGGAGGCGTTCCGGCTGCCCTCGCTGAGCCGCGCGCAGATCCTGTCCGGTTTCCGGCTCGACGGCGCCGAGTTGCTCGCCGCGGACGTGGCCGCCGGCCGGGGCGCTGTGGTGGCGTTGCCGCACGCCGGCAACTGGGACGCCGCGGGCGCCTGGGTGGCGGCAACCGGTTGGCCGATCGCCACCGTCATGGAGCGGCTCAAGCCGGAGGGCGTGTACAAGCGGTTCCTGGCCTTCCGAGAGGTCCTCGGGATGGAGATCCTGCCGACGCACGGTGGGCCACGTCCGGCGTTCGACGTGCTGCTGGACCGGGTACGCGCCGGTGCGGTGGTGCCGCTGCTGGCCGACCGGGACCTCTCCGCCCGCGGGGTGGAGGTGGACTTCTTCGGCGGGAAGACCCGGATGCCGGCCGGGCCCGCACTGCTGGCGCTGCACACCGGAGCGCCGCTCTACGTGGCCTCGATGTGGTACGAACCGGACGCCGCGTGCGCGTCGCTCGCCGGCCCGCTGCCGGTCCCCGGACCCGAGGTGGGGCCTTTGGACCAGCGGGTCCGAACGCTAACCCAGCTGATCGCCGACCGTCTGGCGGCGGGCATTGCCCGGCATCCGGAAGACTGGCACATGTTGCAGCGGATGTGGCTGGACCAGCGGAGGACGGGGGACGGCACGGAGCTGCCCTCGTCGGCCTCCGGGCAGGTCTGAGGGGGTGGTGGGCACGGTGAGCGCGAGGAGTGCAGCGCAGCGGAGCCCCGCAGTCGTGAGCGAGGCGGGCGCGCCGGGATGGTGTCCCACGGTCACGGACAGGGGGCGCTGACGCATGCGGATCGGCATCGTGTGCCCGTACTCCTTCGATGTCCCCGGCGGGGTGCAGAACCATGTCATGGACCTCGCCGAGGCGCTGATCGCGCTCGGCCACGAGGTCAGCGTGCTCGCCCCGGCCGACGAGGATTCGCCGCTGCCGGCGTACGTGGTGTCCGCCGGCCGTGCCATGCCGCTGCCGTACAACGGATCGGTGGCACGGATCGCGTTCGGCCCGGTCTCGACCGCCCGGGTCCGGCGTTGGCTCACCAATGGCGACTTCGACGTGCTGCACGTGCACGAGCCGCTCACGCTGAGTCTCTCGCTGCTGGCCGTGCTCTCCGCGCGCGGCCCGGTGGTGGCCACATTCCACACCGCGATGACCCGTTCGCGGGTGTTGGCGGCGGCGCAGGGTGTGCTCCAGATCGTGTTGGAGCGGATCACCGCCCGGATCGCGGTCAGCGCGCTGGCCCGCAAGGTGCAGGTCGAGCACATGGACGGCGGCGCGGTGGAGATCCCCAACGGGGTGGCGGTGGCGAAGTTCGCCGACGTCGAGCCGTTGCCGGGCTGGCCGGGTGAGTGCGCCCCGGGCTCCGGCGGCACGCTGGGCTTCCTGGGCCGGTTCACCGAGGCGCGAAAGGGCTTCCCGGTGCTGCGCGACGCGTTCGTGGCGCTGGCCGCCACCAGGCCGGGGCTACGGCTGCTCGTCGCCGGCCCGGGTGCTCCCGACGACCTGTACGACCAGTTCCCGCCCGACCTGCACGAGCGCGTCACGTTCCTCGGCCTGGTCACCGAACCGGACAAGGCGCGGATGCTGCGCAGTGTGCACCTCTACGTGGCACCGAACACCGGCGGCGAGTCCTTCGGCATGATCCTCACCGAGGCGTTGGCAGCCGGTACGACGGTCGTCGCCAGCGACCTGGACGCGTTCCGGCGGGTGCTCGACGGTGGGCGTGCGGGCCGGCTCTTTCCCACCGGTGACCCGGCGGGACTGCGCAACGCCCTGGCCGAGCTGTTGGACGACCCGGCGGGTCGGGCCGCACTGACCGCCTGCGGGGATCAGGTCGTGGCGAATTTCGACTGGCCCGTGGTTGCTCGCCGCGTTCTGGAGGTATACGCAGCGGCGATCGAAGCAACTGACGGGCGGGTCATCGACCAGGAATGGGTGGGGCTGGGCTGACCGGTGTGACGGATGGTGTGGCAGCGACCGGTTGTCCGGCGTGACCGCACCCACTCGGAGCTGAAACGGAGCAGCACTACGATGCCGCACATGTGGTGGGTGGTGGCCGCGAGCGTGGTCGTGGGGCTGGTCGCGGCGTACCTCATCTGGACCGCCGGCCGGGTCGAGAGGTTGCAGAGCCGCGCGGAGCTGGCGGCCCGGGCTCTCGACGCTCACCTGCTGCGCCGGGCGGCCGCGGCGGCCGTGCTGGCCGAGCGGCGCTTCGGCGTGGAGCTGTACGCGGCGGCCCGGATCGCCCTGGACGCCAGCCCGGACGAGCGGGAGGCGGCGGAGAACGACCTGACCCGGCAGCTGCGTTCCGTCCCGTTGGATCCGGGCGATCCGGACTGCGGGGCGGTCATCGCCGCCAGTCGCCGGCTCGCGCTGTCCCGCCAGGTGCACACCGACCTGGTGCGGGACGCCCGTTCGGCGCGCAGCCGGCCGCTGGTGCGGTTGTTGCGGATGGGGCGGGGCCGGGAGTGGCCGCGCTACTTCGACATCGACGACCCGACCCTGACCGTGCCCGCGGACGTGCCCGCGAGCTGACCCGGTGGGCCGGTGATCGGTGCCACAGAGCAGGCCACCGGGGGTCTGATTGGCTGTCGGTGCGGCGTTGACCCGCGCGTAGCATTTTCGCTGCCACCCCCAGGAGCCCGTCCAAGGAGCGATGACCCGTGCCCGAAAACACCGTCTCGAACACCGGTACCGCCCCCGTCGTCGGCACCGCCCGCGTGAAGCGTGGCATGGCCGAGATGCTCAAGGGCGGCGTGATCATGGATGTGGTCAACGCCGAGCAGGCCAAGATCGCTGAGGACGCCGGCGCTGTCGCGGTGATGGCCCTGGAGCGGGTGCCCGCCGACATCCGCGCGCAGGGCGGGGTGTCCCGGATGAGCGACCCCGACATGATCGACGGGATCATCGAGGCGGTCTCCATCCCGGTGATGGCCAAGGCCCGCATCGGTCACTTCGTCGAGGCGCGGATCCTCCAGTCGCTTGGCGTCGACTACGTCGACGAGTCCGAGGTGCTGACCCCGGCGGACTACGCGAACCACATCGACAAGTGGGCCTTCACGGTGCCCTTCGTCTGCGGCGCGACCAACCTGGGCGAGGCGCTGCGCCGGATCACCGAGGGCGCGGCCATGATCCGCTCCAAGGGTGAGGCCGGCACCGGTGACGTCTCCAACGCCACCACCCACATGCGGAAGATCCGCCAGGAGATCGCCCGGCTGTCCTCGCTGCCGACCGACGAGCTGTACGTCGCGGCCAAGGAGCTGCAGGCCCCGTACGAGCTGGTCAAGGAGGTCGCCGAGAGCGGCAAGCTGCCGGTGGTGCTGTTCACCGCCGGCGGGATCGCCACTCCGGCCGACGCGGCGATGATGATGCAGCTCGGCGCGGAGGGCGTCTTCGTCGGTTCCGGCATCTTCAAGGCCGGCAACCCGGCCCAGCGGGCCGCCGCGATCGTCAAGGCCACCACCTTCCACGACGACCCGGACGTGCTGGCCAAGGTTTCCCGGGGTCTCGGCGAGGCGATGGTCGGCATCAACGTCGACGAGATCCCGCAGCCGCACCGCCTGGCCGAGCGCGGCTGGTGAGCGCTCCTTCGGGCGGCGTGAACCGGAGAGGAACGGTGTGAACGTGACGGCACCCGTGATCGGCGTTCTCGCGCTCCAGGGAGACGTCCGCGAGCACGTCGCGGCACTGGCCGCGGCGGGCGCGGACGCCCGCCCGGTTCGGCGTCCGACCGAGCTGGACGCGGTCGACGGCCTGGTCATCCCCGGGGGCGAGTCCACCACCATCAGCAAACTCACCGACATCTTCGAGATGCGCGAGCCGATCGACAAGCGGATCGCCGACGGCATGCCGGTCTACGGATCCTGCGCGGGCATGATCATGCTGGCGACGGTGGTGTTGGACGGCCGACCGGACCAGCGGGGCTTCGCCGGCATCGACATGACCGTCCGGCGCAACGCGTTCGGCCGGCAGGTCGACTCGTTCGAGGCGCCGGTGGAGATCACCGGGGTGCCGGGGGAGCCGTTCCACGCGGTGTTCATCCGCGCGCCCTGGGTCGAGCGGGTCGGTGCCGGCGTCCAGGTGATCGGGACGGTGACCGACGGCCCGGCCGCCGACCGGATCGTGGCGGTCCGGCAGGGCAACCTGCTGGCCACCTCGTTCCACCCGGAGCTGACCGGTGACCTGCGCGTGCACGCGTACTTCGTGGACCTGGTGCGGGCCGCCTGCTGACGGCGTGCCCCGTTGCTCAGCCGGCGACCGCCCGGAGCTGCCCCGGGCGGCGGCCGGCCAGCTGGTCGAGCGCGATGGCCGTGGCGGCGTCGGCGGGCAACTGCACCACCAGGCGCTGCGGGTCGGCATCGGCCAGCTCCAGGGTCTCGACGTTGAGGCGCAACAGCCCCGCCGCCGGATGGCGCACCGTCAGCAGGCCGGTACGCGCGGCGGTGACCGGTCGCTGCCGCCAACGGTCGACGAACGGCGCGCCCACCGTGCGGGCCAGTTGCTCGGCGAAGGCGTCGCTGGCCGGATCGCCCCGGCGCAGCAGGTGCAGCTCCGCGACCTGCTGGTCGGCCAGCGCCGACCACTGCGGATAGTGCCCACGGGCCCGCTCGTCGGTCAGCACGAACCAGACCAGGTTCGGTCGCGACCCGTCCAGCAGGCCGAGCGGGCGGGCGAGCATGTCGAATGGCTCATTCCAGGCCAGCACGTCGCCGAGCCGGTTCAGCACGTACGCCGGGGTGTCGCGCAGCGCGTCGAGCATGGCGCGGACCGTGGGCCGGACGGTGCGGGACACCGTCGGCCGGTCACCCGAGCAGAGCTGTCGGGCGTGTTGAGCCGAGGCGAGTTGCCGCAGGTGTTCGCGGTCGGCGCTGTCCAGACGCAGCGCGTCGGCGAGCGCGGCGAGGATCTCCGGCGATGGTCGGGTGTCGCGGCCCTGTTCCAGTCGGGTCAGGTATTCCACGCTGACCTGCGCCAACGTCGCCAGCTCGGCCCGGCGCAGCCCGGGGGTGCGTCGGCGGGGGCCCTCGGGGAGGCCAACCTCGGCCGGCCGCCGCGCTTCGCGGCGACTGCGCAGGAAGGCGCCCAGCTCTCCGTCCATCACCGAGCCAGTCTGGCAGTCGGCGTCGGCCAGTGGGTGGCCCTGGCAGGGCCATCCTCGCGGCGGTCTCCCCCCACCGCCGCGTGGCTCGCAGGATCGGGGGCATGAGAAACGCACAGAGCACAGGACCGCTGCGGATCGGTGTGATCGTGGGCAGCACCCGCCCGGGTCGGCGCGGCGCGGCGGTCGCCCATTGGGTCATGGAGGTGGCCGAGCGGCACGAGGCGGTACGCGCCGGGGACGCCGTCTTCACACTGGTGGACCTCGCCGAACAGGCATTACCACTGTTGGACGAGCCGGTGCCGGCGCTGTTCGGCGACTACCGGCATCCGCACACCCGGCGGTGGGCGGAGGTGGTGGACGGCTGCGACGCCTTCGTCTTCGTCACCCCGGATTACAACCGCTCGATACCGGCAGCGCTCAAGAACGGCATCGACTTCCTGTACGCGGAGTGGACCGACAAGGTGGCCGGGGTGCTGAGCTACGGCGTGCAGGGCGGCACCCGGGCCGCCGATCACCTGCGGGCGATTCTGACCGAGGTGCGGACGGTGGTGGCGCCGACCGGAGTGGCGCTGTCGATCTTCACTGACTTCGACTTCACCGGGGCCGACCCTGGTGACCGGACCACCGGCCGCTTCGCGCCGGGTGACGGTCGGGAAGCGGAGTTGTCCACGATGCTCGCCGAGGTCGTGACCTGGTCGCGGGTGCTTCGTCCGGCAGATCGTGCGCTGTTGGGGTCGTAGCCCATCGCGGATTTCGTCCCGTCTGCCCCGGTCTGGGGGGACGGGACGGAGTCGCCGCGCGCGGTGCATGACAGCGACCCGGGGGACGTCGGTAGGATTGCGGAGATTCGGCAGGGCCATCTGCCCGCCAGGCTTCCGCCAGAGCTGACCGGCACCTCCGCGTGCGCCGGCGGGAGTGGGGCGTGAGCGGTGCGGTCGATGCAGACGGCGGGTAGCAACGGAGGTAGAAGATGTCCGGCCACTCAAAGTGGGCGACGACCAAGCACAAGAAGGCCGTCATCGACGCCAAGCGCGGCAAGATGTTCGCCAAGCTGATCAAGAACGTCGAGGTGGCCGCGCGGATCGGCGGCGGCGACCCCACCGGCAACCCGACTCTCTTCGACGCGATCCAGAAGGCGAAGAAGAGCTCGGTGCCGAACGACAACATCGACCGCGCCGTCAAGCGCGGCTCCGGCCTGGAAGCGGGCGGCGCCGACTGGCAGACGATCATGTATGAGGGGTACGGCCCGAACGGCGTGGCCATGCTCATCGAGTGCCTCACCGACAACCGCAACCGGGCGGCCACCGAGGTGCGGACGGCGCTGACCCGCAACGGCGGCTCGCTCGCCGACGCCGGCTCGGTGTCGTACATGTTCTCCCGCAAGGGCGTGGTGATCGTGCCCAAGGAGGGCACCAGCGAGGACGACGTGATGATGGCCGTCCTCGACGCCGGCGCCGAGGAGGTCAACGACCTCGGTGAGGCGTACGAGGTGGTCTCCGAGCCGACCGACCTGGTCCCGGTGCGGACTGCGCTGCAGGACGCCGGCATCGAGTACGAGTCGGCGGAGTCCTCCCTGATCCCCAGCATGAACATCCCGCTGGACGAAGAGGGCGCCCGCAAGATCTTCAAGCTGATCGACGTCCTGGAAGACTGCGACGACGTGCAGAACGTCTACGCGAACTTCGACATCAGCGACGACGTGATGGCGGCGGTCGACGCCTGAGAGCGGTCGACTCGGAATCACGGAGGTCGGGGTGTCCCGCGCGCTGGGACACCCCGACTTTCGCAAAGCCGGGTGGACCAGGCGATGGCGTCGAACGTGGAGGTGGGAAAGTGGCGGCAGACCGGTTCGCGCCAGGTGACACTGTGGTGCGCCGTGAGGTGCTGCGGGGCGAGGTCTGGTTCGCCTGCCCGACGATCTGCGTCGAGGACTCGCCCGACCTGCTCGCCCTCTACCTTCCACCGGGGGCCGAGTTCGGCTTCCCGAAGACCGGCGTCTTTCCGTGCGGCCGGCACCCGTGGGAGACCGCCGGGCACCGCTCCTGGTCCGGCCACGGCAAGCTGATGCTGCAACGCCCCGGCGAGGCGCACTCGGTCGACGTGTTCTGGACGGGGCCGGGGCGTGACTTCGCCGGCTGGTACTTCAACCTGCAGGACCCGGTGCGTCGTACGCCGATCGGGGTGGACACCCTCGACCACGAGCTTGACCTGTGGTGGGGCGCGGACGCCGACCGGTACGTCTGGAAGGACGTGGAGATGTTCGCCCAGCGCCTCGTCGAGGGGCGCTACCCCGGGATGGCGGACGCGATCCAGGCCGAGGGTGACCGGATCGCGGCGCTGCTCGACGCGAGCGAGCGTTGGTGGGACCCGGCGTGGGCGCAATGGCACCCCGACCCGGCCTGGTCGGTGCCCCCGCTGCCCACCGGCTGGGACCAGGTGCCGCCCGCCCGCTGAGCAGCCCGCCGACCCCCGGGCGTCAGCGTTTCGGCAGCGCGTCGATCAGGAACACCTGGTCCGGGCCGTTCGTGCACGGCTCGACCAGCGCCTCGGCCAACACCTCCGTGTCATCGTCACGCAGCCCGACGCACAGGTCCGTGCGGGTGGGCCGGATGCGGTACGAGGTCGGCGCGGACCCGGTCGGCTCGAAGCGGAACAGCTGGGACCAGTTGGCCTGGCTGCACTTCGTGACGGGTTCGAGCATGTTCCGGCCGGGATTCTCGCCCCGGACGGTGAGGCAGCCCGGCCCGTGCTCTGGGTGGTTCCACTTGATGAAGTACAGCCCGCCGGCCGCCGGCTCCAGGTAGGTGTCCGGCGGGGTGGCCTCGGCGCAGGAGATCTGCACCGCCACCTGGCTGCCGTACTCGCCGGTGCGGTCACGCCCCTCGCTGACGCAGAGTTGCGGGCTGCGGGCGGGACGGATCTGGCTCAGGAGCGCGTCTGGGCCGATGGTCGGGCTGGCGCTGTTCTCGGGCGTGGCCGGAGGGCTCTCGCCCGCCGACGTGGCCGGCGGGCTCCCACCTGCCGATGTGCTCGGGTCGGTGAGCTGTGCCGTTCGCCGCTCGTCGTCGTCGGGGCGCTGCGTCCAGATGCCCACGCCGAGCGCCGCCAGCAGGACGCCGACGAGCAGCATCAGTGGCACCGGCCGCGCGAACCAGCGCGGTCGGTTGGCACTCGCGCTCCCCGCCCCCGTGTCGGCGGATGGACGGAGGTCGGGTGCGACGCCGTCGGCGGCCCGGCCTCCGGTTGCGATGCCGTCGCCGGTCTGGTGGTCGGCTGCGGCGCCGTCGACCGGCTGGCGGTCCGGCGCGGGCGACACCGGCGGGGGCGGTGTCGGCGCGTAGGTGCCCACCGCGAGCCGGTGCCGCGCCCGCAGCCACGTCTCCACCTGATCCTCCGCGCCACAGGCCCGGACGAACGCGGCCACCACCTCGGGTCGAGGCAGTGAGGATCGGCGCAGGATGTCGGCGGCGGTGCTGCGAGCCAGCACGTCACCGCTCGCCGCCGCGCGTTGCTCCAACTGTCGGTACGTGAGCCGCGACCGGTCCTTGAGCCGGCGCAGCATGTCGACGAACTCGGCCGGGTCGGTCGCCTCGTCCGGTCGTAGCTCCCCCGTGGTCATCGCACGATTGTCCAGACCCGGGACGGGTGGGGGCAAGGCGGCCCGGGGTGACTGTCCGAGATGGTCGGACAAGATCCGGACATGCCGTCCTGAGCTGCCCGGACATCGCACCGCGCTGACCAGGGCATTGTTCTCGCCGACGGGCTTATCTACCGTCTGTCCTCAATGGCCGCACCGCTGATCGGTGTGCGGCTGGCGCATTCGAATGGGCACCGATTCAGGGCCCGACGACATCAACGACACGGGGAGATCCGATGGATGACGCTGCCCGGGATCCGCTGACGCACGTGGCCACGGCGGGGGAGTACGTCGCACTGCTCCGCGACGTGCGTCGGCGTTCCGGTCTGACCTACCGGGAGATCACCAGGCAGGCCTCGGCGGCCGGGCACTGGCTACCGCCGAGCACTCTCGCCACGATGCTGGGGCGGACCACCCTGCCCCGGGAGCGCACCGTCGTGGCCCTGCTGGTGGCCTGCGGCATCACGCCCGCCGACGTGCGGCGGTGGGTGGAGACGCGCCGGAACATCGAGGCCCAGCTCGGCGAGCGGGATCGATGGGAGAACCAGGCGGTGCCGACCACCTCGTCGCCACCCGCCGCCCCCCAGCAGGCCGCGAACAGCGCACCGGCCGTGGACGGCCCACCGGCGGCGAACAGCGAACCGGCCGGGAACAGCGAACCGGCCGGGAACAGCGAACCGGCCGGGAACAGCGAACCGGCCGGGAACAGCGAACCGGCCGGGAACAGCGAACCGGCCGGGAACAGCGAACCGGCCGGGAACAGCGAACCGGCCGGGAACAGCGAACCGGCCGGGAACAGCGAACCAGCCGCGAACAGCGAACCGGCTGCGAACAGCGGACCGGCCGGGACCGTCGTCGGCCCGGTCCGGCCGGCGCAGCCGCGGGTCACCGCGCCCTGGCCGAGCCGCCGTTGGCTTCGGCTCGCGGTGCTCGCCGTGCTCGGCGTGCTGACGGTCGGGGCGTCCGGGGTGCTGCTCCCTGGTGCCGCCGCCACCGTCGACAGCTCACCGTCCGAGGGCTGCCCGCTGATCCTGCGCCAGGGCATGTACGGCCCGTGCGTGCTGGACCTCCAGGAGCGTCTGGTGGCGGGCGGACTGGAGGTGCCCGTGGACGGCTGGTTCGGCCCGGACACCACCAGCCGACTGATCGTCTTCCAGGCGTTCGGTGGCCTGCCGGTCAGCGGCACGGCGGACGGGCGGGTGCTCGACGAGTTGTCCGGCGCGGTGAAGGTGCCGCCCACCTGGACGGAGGACCGGATCGGCAAGGAGGTGCGGCGGGTCTTCCCGGAGGACCCGGGCGGGGCGGTGCAGCTGGCGCGCTGCCTGTCCGGGTTGGACCCGTACCGCGTGGAGATCGCCGGGGACGGGTCGCGGCGCTGGGGGTTGTTCCAGTTCAGCGACATGGAGTTGTCCCGGTTGGGCGTCGATCGGCGGACGGCGCTGGACCCGGGTTGGAGCATCGGGGCGGCCCGGCACGTCTGGTCGCGTACCGGCGATTTTGGCCACTGGCACTGCACGGCGTCGCGGTGACGCGTGATGCTGCCCGCCCGGGTCCACGGACCAGGCGGGCAGCATCCCCCGTCACACCGACCGACGGCTCACGGCCGCAGCCGGTTGGCGTACACGTACGCGCCCACGGAACGGCCGGTGGCGAGTCCGGCGTCCGCGTCGAACCGGTAGTGCACGCCGAGGTAAATGCGGCTCAGCGCGTTCTCCTCGGCGGCGTGGTCGAAGCCGGGCATGCGCCGGATCACGCCCTCGGCATGCGGGTCGTCGGTGGTGGCGTCGAAGGCGATCGCGTCGGTGCCGAAGAACCTCTTCATCACGGCCGACCAGGCCCCCGCGAAGGTGGCGTGCCCGGAGATGTAGGCCGGGAAGGCCGGCGTGTACGGCACCCCGGCGCGATCCTGGGACAGCGGCTGCCAACCGGCGCCGCCCATCGCCTCGATGGCCGTCACCGGCCGCCACAGGTCGATCGGTGTCTGGTACTTGGCGTCCCAGGCGGCGATGGCGGCGTCGGCGAGCGCGAGCGCGACCAGCCCGAAGAGCCGGGCGTTGGCCAGGATGCCGAGCTGACGCTGCTCCGACACGATCCGGGTGTGCGAGAAGAGCTGACCCGGTGGCTTGTACGTACCTCCCAGGTCGTTGGCCCAGAAGAACGCGATCTGCGTCTGCTCGGGGGTCCGCAGCGACGACGTCTGACCGCCGTAGTCACGGATCTCCTGCACCTGGTCGCGGTATTCCTGCTCGCCGAGCAGGTCGGCGTAACCTCCGGTCACCCCGGCGGGTAGCCCGGGGCGGAACTGCCGGCCGGAGGTGAGCGCGAACGGGGTGACGAGGCCCCAGTTCGGGCTGACCGCCGCCTTTCCGTTGGTCGGCCGCCACGACCCGGGCACGGCGTCCAGTTGGTACGGCGTGTTGTTGCCGGAGCCGTCGTTGGCGCGGGCCTGGAGGTTGGCGGTGGCCGCCGCCGCGCCGACGGTGTCACCACGGGCGACCTCGGCGGCGTTCACCCCGGACGGCCGGAGGGCGACAGCGCCAGCGAGGGCCTGGGTGTAGGACTGGCCCTGACCCCTGTACAGGGCGGTCAGCACGTCGTACGCGGCCCGGTCGATGGCGGCGTGCAGGGACGGCGCCACGACGTTGTCCATGGTGCCCGGGTAACTGACCGGCACCCGTACCCGGTAGGGATTTCCGACGCCGGTGACCGAGACGGCGGCGTCGTGCATCGCCGCGTGCAGGATGGCGGCCTCCCGGGAGGAGGAGGTGGGCGGCAGGTCCAGCGCCTGGTACGTGCGCAGCAGCACGCCGTTCCAGTACAGGATCGGATCGGTGGCCGGGTCGACGGCCAACGGGCTGAGCGAGACGTTGTCGAACCGGACCGTCGAGGAGGCCTGGCCACCGAGGTGGAACAGGAGCACCGCCTTCGGGTCACCGAACGCGGAGGTGAAGTCGAAGGTGAACCGGCGCATCGTGGGGGTGAGCGCGACGCTCTGGTCGACGGCGGAGGTGAAGGGCGTGTCCGCCCGGGAGACCGAGACGCGCAGGGAGCGGCTGACGTCTGCGGCGGCGTCGAACTGCAACCGGTACGGCTGCGCGGCCGTCACTCCGAACTCGAAGTGGCCGACCAGGTCCTCCCAGACGGGCTTCCCGACCGTCGCGCTGGTGCGGACCCGCAGTTGCCCGGCGTTGACCGTCGTGCTGGTCGAGGCGAGCCGGGTCCACCAGGGCTGGGTGCTGCCGTTGTCGAACGTGCCGTTGAGGATGAGGTCGCCCGGGGCGGCGGCGGCCGGCGTGGGCCGGACGAGGGCCGTGAGGGTGCTGGCGAGGGCGACCGCGAGCACCACGCTGAGCAGGCGACGAAGGTGCCGTGTGTTGATCGGTGGGGACATCGAGAGCCTTTCCGGTCCAGGGACCGGCGACGACCAGGTCGTTGCCGTGAGGATCGGCTCAACGTAGGAGCGTTCGCGCTGTTCACGGCCACCGAACAGCGCTCGGAACGGGCCCGTACGGCGGCGGGCGCCGGCATCCGTCAGGACACCGGCGCCCGCGTGGGGCGAACCGTCGACTCAGCCGATCGTCTCGCGCTCCCGCCAGGCGGCGCGCAGCGAGGTCCGGCCGTTGGTGCGCAGGAGTGAACCCTCGTAGACCCGGGCCCCGGCGATCACGAACGCTCCGGCGGCGACCAGCAGGATGACCAGCGAGACGATCGGTTCCCAGGTGGCCGCGTCACCGGTGAACAGCCGCAGGGGCATGGCCGTCGGCGACGAGAACGGCAGGTACGACAGCACCCGCATCGCTGTGGCGTTGTCGTTCAGGAAGATCACTGCGAAGAACGGCAGCATGACGGCGAGCTGCACGGGTGTCGACACGGCGGCGATGTCCTCCTGCCGGTTGGCCAGCGCGCCGGCTGCCGCCCACATCGCGGCGAGCAGCACGAAACCGAGCAGGAAGAACGGCACGAACCAGCCGATCGCCGGGGCGAGCAGGCTGAGCAGGCCACCGCTGTCGCCGATCTGCATGCCGAGCACCGCCACCACGGCGATGAGCGCGATCTGTGCGAACGCCAGGATGCCGCCGGCCACCACCTTGCCGGCCAGCAACGCCCGTACCGGCACCGCCGCGACCAGGATCTCCACGATGCGGGTCTGCTTCTCCTCG
The DNA here is from genome assembly GCF_900090275.1 of Micromonospora zamorensis. Taxonomy (NCBI): domain Bacteria; kingdom Bacillati; phylum Actinomycetota; class Actinomycetes; order Micromonosporales; family Micromonosporaceae; genus Micromonospora; species Micromonospora zamorensis. The sequence continues at coordinate 1,635,868 of NZ_LT607755.1, forward strand.
GTGACGCTCTGCGCGATCTGCAGGCCGAAGGTCTGCGACGTGATGAAGAAGACGAACGCGAAGACGAACGGCACCAGGAACGCCACCACCGGGTCGACCGCGTCCGGGTCGAGCAACTGCACCGGCGGCGAGGTGCTCAGCGCCTGGACCACGTCGGTGGGGGACTCGTCCATCGCGAGAACCTTCGGACCGGAGACCACCGCCGCGTCCACGTCACCGTCGCGGACGGCCTGCTCGGCGGCCCGGTCGTCGGCGACGACGCGGACGTCGAGTCCGGCGTCCCGCAGCGGCCCGGCTGCCTCCTGGGTGACGGCCACGGTGTCCGGACCGCCGGAGAGCAGCGGCGGCAGGATGGTGCCCGCCGCCGCGATCAGCAGGAAGAAGAGGGTGCCGAACAGGAAGGTGCGGTCGCGGAGTTTGACGCGGATCTCGCGTTCGGCGACCAGCCGGGTGGCCTGGGTGACGTTCACTGGGTGACCTCTCGGAAGATCTCGGTGAGCGAGGGGCTGACCGGGCGGAAGGCGCGGACCGGGCCGCGGGCGAGGGCCGCCTGCAGCACGGGCTGTTCGTCGGCGCCGGCCGGCAGGTCGAAGACGACTCGAGCACCGTCCAGTTCGACCAGGGTGACCCCTGGGTGGTCGCGTACCCAGCCGGCGTCGCCGGCCACCACCAGCTCGTAGCGGGGCACGGTGTACGAGTCGCGCAGTTGCTGCCGGCTGCCGGCGGCGCGGATCACCCCGTCGCCGATGATCACCAGGTCGTCGCAGAGGCGCTCCACGACGTCGAGCTGGTGGCTGGAGAAGAGCACCGGCGCTCCGGCCGAGGCGCGTTCCCGCAGCACTGTGACGACGGTGTCGACGGCGAGGGGGTCGAGGCCGGAGAACGGCTCGTCGAGCACCAGCACCTCGGGGTCGTGCACCAACGCGGCGGCGATCTGGGCCCGTTGCTGGTTGCCCAGCGACAGCGTCTCCAGCAGGTCGTCGCCGCGCGCACCGAGCCCGACCCGTTCCAGCAGGGTGTCGGTGGCGCGCCGAGCCGCCGGTGCGTCCAGGCCGTGCAGCCGGCCCAGGTAGGTCACCTGCTCCCGGGTGGTCATCTTGGGGTAGAGGCCGCGCTCCTCCGGCATGTAACCGAAGCGCTGGCGGTCCTGCCGGGTCAGCGTCCTGCCGCCCCAGCTCACCTCGCCGGCGTCGGCGGACAGCACACCCAGGATGATCCGCATGGTGGTGGTCTTGCCGGCGCCGTTGGCGCCGACGAAGCCGGTCATCCGGCCGGCGGCCACCTCGAAGGACACGTTCTTGAGCACCTGCCGGTCGCCGAAACTGCGGTCGACGCCGTCGAGGCGAAGCGTTCTGGTCACGCATCCACGCTAGATCGAATGCGGCGTCACGCCGTCCGCCCGACGGTTGAGCGGGTGGGTCCGTCCTACGACGGATGGCGGTCACCCGCCGGGCCGGACCACCCCGTTCTCGTACGCGAACACCACCGCCTGGACCCGGTCGCGCAGGCCCAGTTTGGCCAGCACCCGACTCACGTGCGTCTTCACCGTCGCCTCGCCCAGGTGGATGCTCGCGGCGATCTCGGCGTTGCTCGACCCGCCGGCGAGCAGCACCAGCACCTCCCGTTCCCGCGGGGTCAGCCCGGCCAGCGCGGCGTCGGCCTCCGGTCCCCGGTGGGCGGTGCCCGCCGGGTCACCGGGACGGGCGAACGTGGAGATCACCCGCCGGGTGATCTCCGGGGCGAGCAGGCCGTCGCCCCTGGCCAGCACACGAATCGCCTCGATCAGCTCCTCCGGCGTGCCGTTCTTCAACAGGAAGCCACTGGCACCGGCCCGCAGCGCGGCGAAGAGATAGTCGTCCCGGTCGAAGGTCGTGAGGATCAGCACCGCCGGCCCCCCGGGCCCGTCGGCGGTGATCTGCCGGGTGGCCTCCAGGCCGTCCATCCCGGGCATCTCCACGTCCATGAGTACGACGTCCGGGCGGGTGGCTCGGGTCATGGTGACGGCCCGTTCGCCGTCGGCCGCCTCGCCGACCACCTCGATGTCGTCCTCCACCTCGAGGATGACCCGGAAGCCGGTGCGGACGAGGTGCTGGTCGTCGGCGAGCAGCACCCGGACGGTCGGACCCGGGGCCGACGTCTCGCCGGTCGGTGCGGCGCTCATGCCGAACGCGCCGTGTCGACGACCGGCTGCTGCTCGTCGCTCGGTGCCCGCTGCGCGCCGACCGGCGGGTCCGCCGCTGCCGGCAGTGGGAAGCGGGCGCGTACCCGCCAGCCGCCACCGGCGCGCGGCCCGGCCTCCAGGTCGCCATCGTGGGCGCTGACCCGTTCGTGCATTCCGATCAGGCCCAGCCCGAGGGCGTTGACCCGGCGGCCAGCTCGTCCGTCGTCGGTCACGTCGACCTCCACCTCGCGGGCCAGGTACCGGACCCGCACGTCCAACACGTTCGCTCCGGCGTGCTTCAGGGTGTTGGTCACCGCCTCCTGCGTCACCCGGTAGGCCGCCTGCGAGACCGACTCGGGCAACGCGACCGCGTCGCCGTACACCCCGAGGGTCGCCGTGAGGCCCGCGGCTCGGGCCCGCTCGACCAGCTCGCCGATCCGTTCGACGCCGCCGGTCGCCGGCGGCTCGGCGTCGGCGTTGGCGGGGGCCCGCAGCACGCCGAGCATCCGACGGAGCTCGTCGACGGCGGTGCGGGCGCTCTGCTCGATGGCGGTGAGGGCTGTGCGGGCCTTACCCGGGTCGCGGTCGAAGACCCGGCGGCAGGCGGACGCCTGCACCCCCATGACCGACACGTGGTGGGCGACCACGTCGTGCAGCTCCCGGGCGATCCGGACCCGTTCGCCGAGCACCGCCCGTTCCCGAGCCTCGGCCTGGGACCGGCGCAGGTCCTCGGCCTGGGTCCGCAGCTCGTGCTCGCGGCGTGCGGCGACCCAGGCGGTCTCGCCGAAGAAGTACGCGAAACCGAAGACCAGCACGTTGACGAGGACGCCGGTGACCATCGCGGCGAGCACCGGTGGCACCGGCCCGACGGCGTCGGCGAAGGCGCCGGGCGGGATGTGGTCGATGGACACCGCGTAGTAGATCCCCAGCCAGGCGAACATCGTGGCGATCACGCCGATCCGCAGCCTGCGGGACCGCTGACGGTCCTGTCCCCAGGCGCCCACCGTGTAGAGGGCGCAGAACAGGGCCCACGAGGAGAACTGGGTCTCCGGGGCCGAGCGCGCCTGCGCGGCGATGAAAGCCACCGAGATGATCAGCAGGGTCGCGGCCGGCCAGCGTCGCCGCCAGATCAGCGGCAGGGTCACCGCGACGGTCCAGAACAGCTGCTCCGGCCCGGACGGCGGCGGACCCAGCATGAACGCCCCGGTGCTGCGGGCCAGGGTGAGGCTCACCAGGGCCAGCGCGGTCACCCCGAGGCCGAGCCAGAGGTCGACCCGACGCTGCTCTGCCGTCGGGCCGGGTCGGCGCCAGTCCTCTCGCGATGAGGTGCTCATCCAGGAACGATGCCACGGAACCCCCGGTGCCCGTCCACCGGGCGGGGCAGCTACCAGCTCCTGCCGACGGGCGACGGCCCGGCGTGGGGTGCGCGCCGGGCCGTCGTGTCGGGTGTCGCTCACGCCGTCTGGCGGCGCGTCTTCAGAGCGGTGTCGATCAGGTCCCAGACCAGGATCGCGGCTGTGCCGACCGCGATGGCGACCCCGATGAGGTTGCGGTTGTCCGCGTCCGCCAGCCAGCTCAGCCGCTCGCCGAGGGCGGGGTTGAGCAGCCGGTCGGAGAGTGCCAGCCACACCAGCGGCACCGAGAACGCGAGGTTGAGCAGCGCCTTGGTCCCGAACAGCGCCCGGTTCCAATGCCCGATCCGGTACTTGACGATCTCGAACACCAGGGTGCCGAGCATGACGACGATCAGTGCCGGCAGCCAGAAGGACCACAGCGCCGGGTCGAGGATCGGGATGTTGTCGCCGTCGGTGTCGCGCACCCAGGACCGGTAGTGCTGGAACGGTAGGTAGCCAATGGTCACCACCAGCATGACCACCGACGCGATGGTGTCGGCGAGGGACACGTCGCGGTGCGCCGGGACGTCGGGCAGTTGGTCGACCGTCCAGTCCGGCAGGTCCACGGCCGGTTGGGAGCGTTCGATGATCGCAAAGGTCAGGGTGAGCCAGAAAGCGATGTGCACGCCCACGTGCAGGGCGACGACGAGACCTGGTCCGATGGCGCCGAAACCGCTGCCCTCGGCGACCTTGACGATGGCGACGATCGTGCCGACGAGCGCCGGGATGAAGCTGAGCAGCAGTTTCAGCAGGCGCAGCCAGACCAGGTAGTAGGTCGGGCCGATGAGCTGCAACCGGCGATCGGCGTACCGGGCGGCCAGCTCGTCCGGGTTGCCCAGCTCGGTGAGCACCTCCCGCTCGGCGGTGGGAGTGTCCTGGCCGCTGCCGGTCCGATCCTCGATCATGTCCTCGATCGAGGCGCGCAGCTCGCTGGCGATCTCGTCCCGGCGCTGGGTGGGCACCGAGCGCAGGGTGGCGGCGAGGTAGCGGTCGGTCAGGGTGTTCATCGGTCGGCTCCTTGAATCAGCCCGGTGATGGAGGTCTGTACGGCGGCGAGGTCGTCGAGGAGCCGGGTCAGCATCGACTCGCCCTCGTCGCTGGTCCGGTAGAACTTGCGCGGCCGGCTCTCCGCGGTGTTCCACTCGCTGGTCAGCAGCCCCTGGTCCTCCAGGCGGCGCAGCAGCGGGTAGAGCGTGTTGGCGTCGACCGGGAAGCCGTGGTCGGTGAGCCGTTGCAGCAGTGCGTAGCCGTAGTCCGGTCGGCGCAACGCGACCAGGCTGGCCACCACGACGGTGCCTCGACGCAACTCCTGTAGGTGCGTCCGTAGAACGTCCTCGCTAACCATGTGTCACACCATACTGTGTGCCACACAGTGTTGTCTACGCCGATATCATCGTGTCGCTCACAGATGCACTGGACGGGTGGCCGCGCCGGGCAGCACGAGGGGCGCCCGGCACGGGCCGGACGCCCCGAGATCTGACACGGATCAGCAGGTCGAGCCCTGCCGGAAGTTCCGCTCGACGAAGCTGGCCGGGCCGACCTGGAAGTAGCCCACGCCCGGCCGGATCGGGTGCCCGGTGAACAGCTCGACCCGGGAGCCGACCCGTACGAGGTAAGCCTCGGCGTCCCCGGCGTCGTTGCGGATCAGCGAACCCCGCCGGCCATAGATGTCCTCCAACTCGTCGAAGGACATGCCGACCATCGCGCCGGCGGGGGAGCGTGGCGGCGCGGTGGCCGTACCGACCTCCACCAGCCGGCCGTCTCGGAAGGCCAGGATGAGCACCCCCGCCCAGGAACCGGTCGTGCCGGCGTGCACCACCCCGCCACAGGCCGTCGCCGTCCAGCCGATGCGCCCGGCCGCGGTGAGCGCCGCCAGGTCGGCGCCGATCCGGTACGCCCCGGCGCCGCCGACGCCGAGCACCTGCGGGTGGCTGTGCCCGGCCGTGGCGAGTGGTCCGCGCGTCGAGGCCGGCGCGGTGCCGCCCGACACCGGAGCCGCCGAGGCCGGACCTGCGTTGACCAGCGGGACGAGCGTGCCGAGCGCCAGCGCGGCGGTGGTGAGGAGGATCGAGGGTCGGTTCATCGTGCGCTCCTTCGGTGATGGGTCTCTGCCCTGTTAGTCACCGCGCCCGGCCCAACGGTTCGTCGGCTTTCCGACCAGCCCGGTCTACTGTGCAGAGAGACGCCGACCGACCGTGCTGGCCGGGGGTGACGCGGTGACGGCTCCGCAACGGATCGGGCCCTACTCCATCGAGCGGCTGCTGGGCGTCGGATCGTTCGCGACCGTCTGGCTGGGCTACGACCCGGTGCTCGACGGGTACGTGGCGATCAAGGTGCTGGCCGAGAACTGGAGCCACGACCTGCGGGTCCGGGAACGCTTCCGAGACGAGGCCCGGCTGCTGCGCCGGCTGGAGCACGAGCGGTTGGTCCGGGTGCACGCCGTTGGTGAGCTGCCCGACGGACGGCCGTACGCCGTGCTGGCCTGGGCGAACGGGGGCAGTCTCCGGGACCGGCTCGCTCTCGCTGAGATTTCCGTTCCGGCTGCGCTGCGCCTGCTCGGCGAGATCTGCGCGGGCGTGAGCGTGCTGCACCGCCACGGCGTCGTGCACCGCGACCTCACTCCCGGCAACATTTTGTTCCACTCCACTCCGGCGCCCTCCGGCGCGGAATCCACCGGGGCGCCCTCCGGCGCCGAGCGGGTGCTGATCGCCGACCTCGGTCTCGCCAAGGCGCTCGCCGCCGCCTCCGGCCTCACCGCCCGGGCCGGTACGCCCGGCTACATGGCGCCGGAGCAGGACGACCCGGGCGCGGTGATCGACACCCGCGCCGACGTGTACGGGCTCGGACGGCTCGGGATCCGCCTGCTCGCCGCCGCCCCCGGGCCCGACCCGCCCAGATCGACCGGCGCCCTGCGACTGCGCGACGGCGTGCCGGCGCGGGTGGCGGCGGTGCTCGTCCGGGCCACCGCCCACCGGCCGGCCGACCGCTACCCGGACGCCGCCGCGCTGCACACCGCGCTCGACCGGGCCACCGATCCCGTCCGGCAGTCGTCGCCGATGGCCCGTCGCCCGTACCGGATGCTGCTGGCCGGGGCGGCCGTCGCGGCCGTCGCCGTGGTGGGCGCCGAGCCGGGCGGCACCGGGGCCGAACGCGACACCTACACCGCCGGACCGCTCACCGTGACGTTGCCGGACGGCTGGTCGGCCACCGGGGCGACCTGGGCCGGTCAGTACGACGCCGACGGCGAAGCGGAACCGGCGCTGGTGATGTCGCCGCAGCCCCGCCGCTGGGCCGCCGACCCCGGGGTGCCCGGCGCGTTCGTCGGCGTCTCCGTCAGCACGGCGGCGCGCACCACGCCCGCCAGGTTCCTGGCCGAGCGCACGCACGGGGACTGCACGTCCGCGCCGGTGCGCACCACCCGCCAGGCGGGCGTCGAGTGGACCGTGGTGGCGTACCGCTGCGACCGGGACCGGCCGCGGATCGTCGAGTCGGCCGGCCTGCATCCCGCCCGCGGCGCTCTGGTGTACGTGCAGGTCGTGCCACCACTGGACGGCGGACCCGACTTCGTGGACGGGCTGCTCGCCGGCGTGCGGGTGCGCTGAATGGCGCTCCGTGGTGACGGGTGCGCTGAATGGCGCTCCGTGGTGACGGGTGACAGTGCGCGGGCCGGTCAGATCGCGGCGGGCTAGCGGACCACCACGGTGATGGTGTGCTCCCGGTCCTGCTGGGGGATCGTGACGTCGACGGTGCCGGGGCGGACGAACCGGATGTCCACCACGCCGGCCTCGTAGTGCTGCGAGACCAGCTCCGGGCGGTCGACGGTGACCAGGCCCGGGCCGATGCCCTGGATCCGCAGCACCGCGCCGGCGGCGAAGCAGAGGGACCGCAGCAGCTCAAGCTCGGTCTCGGCCAGCGGCAGGTCGTAGCGCACGGCGCCCTGGCAGCTCGTGGTCGGCCCGGTCGACGTGGCGGCCGGGCGGTGCGGCGTACCCCTGGCGGTGGCCGGTGCGGGCGGTGCCGCGATCGGACGCCCGCTGGTCGGCGGCGGTCGGGACGGAGATGCGGTGGGCGCCGGGATCGCCGAGGGGGTCGGCGACGGTCGGGACTCGGCGGGTGGTTGCACGGGCAGCGGCGCGACCGCGTCGGTGCCGCCGCAGGCCGCGACCGCCACGGCGGCCCCGAGGGCGACGCCACCGGCGAGGAGCCGGCGGATCCAAGGGAGTCGCGCGGTGGGGCTCATTCGGCGCCGAGTCGTTGCCGGACCCGCCGCCGGGCCAGGTGCAGCCGGGACTTCACGGTGCCCACCGGCACGTCGAGCAGCGCCGCGATCTCGGGATAACTCAGCCCGAGGACGTCGCGCAGGGCAACCACCTCGGCGAGGTCGGGGCGGACCGCGTCGAAGGCGTCGAGCAGGTCGAGGCGGGTGCCCGCGACCACGCTGGTCCGTCGCGGGTCGGCCTGCTCGGGCACGGGCACGCCGCCGGCCTCCAACCGCCAGCGGCGGCGCAGCGTGCGGTACGTCGAGCGGGCCCGGTTGGCGGTCAGCCGGTGCAGCCAGGTGCGGAACGAGGAGCGCCCCTCGAACCGGGTGATGCCGTTGGCCAGCGCCAGCAGGGTGTCCTGGCAGGCCTCCTCGGCGTCCTCCCGGTTGGGCAGGAAGCGTGCGCACAGCCGCAGCACCTCGGGGCGTACCGCGAGCAGCAGGGCGTCCAGTGCCGCCGGGTCGCCGTGCCCGGCGGACCGGGCCAGCGCGTCGATGTCGTCCGCGTCGGGCATGCCGGGTGTCCAATGCTCGCCGGTGCCGATCCCCGAGCGTACGACCGGTGCGGCCGCCGCGCCCCGGTACGGTCCGGCACCCGACGCGTTACTCGAAGCGGGACACGTCTCCGGCACCCCGGCGCAGGATCTCCGGCTCCGGGCCGGACAGGTCGATCACGGTCGTCGGCTCCTTGCCGCAGTCGCCGGCGTCGAGCACCGCGTCGAGCTGGTGGTCGAGCCGTTCCTTGATCTCCCACCCCTGGGTCATCGGCTCGTCGTCGCCGGGCAGGACCAGGGTGCTCGACACCAGTGGCTCGGCCAGCTCGGCCAGCAGCGCCTGGGTGACGGTGTGCCGGGGTACGCGGACACCGACGGTGCGCTTCTTCGGGTGCAGCATCCGGCGGGGCACCTCCTTGGTGGCCGGCAGGATGAAGGTGTAGCTGCCCGGGGTGGACGCCTTCACCAGCCGGAAGACCGAGTTGCTGATCCGGACGAACTGGCCGAGCTGCGCGAAGTCCCGGCAGACCAGCGTGAAGTGGTGCCGGTCGTCGAGGTGGCGGACCTGGCGGATCCGGTCCAGCCCGTCCTGGTTGCCCAGCTGGATGCCCAGGGCATAGCAGGAGTCCGTCGGGTAGGCGACCAGCCCACCACCGCGGATCAGGTCGGCGACCTGGCCGATGATCCGGGGCTGGGGGTTCTCCGGGTGCACGTCGTAGTACCTCGCCATCCTGAAGAGCCTAGGCGCACTCGCGGGCGAGTAGGAGACGAGGGCCACGACCGTCGGCGCGGACGGTGGAGCCGCCGAGATCACCTCGGTAGGGTAGGTCCCGGTCGGCTCCGACCAACAAGATCCACACCGCCGGGGGGCGCCAGGCATGGCCGATTCGTTCGCGCATCTGCACGTGCACACGGAATACTCGATGCTCGACGGAGCGGCCCGCCTCAAGGACCTGTTCGCCGAGGCCAAGCGGCTCGGCATGTCCGCCGTGGCGATCACCGACCACGGCAACATGCACGGCGCGAACGACTTCTACAACCAGGCGATGGCCGCCGGGATCACCCCGATCCTGGGCGTCGAGGCGTACGTGGCGCCGGAGTCGCGCTACCACAAGGCGCGCGTCAAGTGGGGTCGGCCGGAGCAGAAGAGCGACGACATCTCCGGTAACGGCGCGATCACCCACAAGACGATGTGGGCGAAGAACGCCCGTGGCCTGAAGAACCTGTTCACCCTCAACTCGCGCGCGTCCATGGAGGGGCACTACGTCAAGTGGCCCCGGATGGACATGGAGCTGATCGCCGAGCACGCCGAGGGGATCATGGCCACCACCGGCTGCCCGTCCGGCGCGGTGCAGACCCGGCTGCGGCTGGGCCAGTTCGACGAGGCGCTCAAGGTCGCCGCGAGCTACCAGGACATCTTCGGCAAGGACAACTACTTCCTGGAGATCATGGATCACGGCCTCTCCATCGAGAGCCGGGTCCGTGAGGGGCTCACCGAGATCGCCCGCAAACTGGACATCCCGCCGGTGGTCACCAACGACTCGCACTACACCCACGAGGCACAGGCCACCGCCCACGACGTGCTGCTCTGTGTGCAGACCGGCAGCAACATCGACGACCCGAACCGGTTCCGGTTCGAGGGTGGCGGTTACTTCATCAAGAGCGCCGACCAGATGCGCGCAGTGGACTCGTCGGAGCTGTGGCAGGAGGGCTGCCGCAACACCCTGCTGGTCGCCGAGAAGGTCGACCCGACCGGCATGTTCGAGTTCCACAACCTGATGCCACGCTTCCCGGTGCCCGAGGGGGAGACCGAGGAGTCCTGGTTCCGCAAGGAGACGTTCGCCGGTCTGGCCCGCCGCTACCCGAACGGCATTCCGGAGGGGCATGTCGTCCAGGCGGAGTACGAGCTGGGCGTCATCAACCAGATGGGCTTCCCGTCCTACTTCCTCGTGGTCGCCGACTTCATCCAGTGGGCGAAGAACCAGGGCATCGCTGTGGGCCCGGGTCGTGGTTCCGCCGCCGGGTCGCTCGTCGCGTACGCGCTGGGCATCACCGACCTTGACCCGATCCAGCACGGCCTGATCTTCGAGCGGTTCCTCAACCCCGAGCGGGTCTCGATGCCGGATGTCGACATCGACTTCGACGAGCGTCGGCGCGGTGAGGTGATCAAGTACGTCACGGACAAGTGGGGTGAGGACAAGGTCGCCCAGATCGCCACCTTCGGCACGATCAAGGCGAAGGCTGCGATCAAGGACTCGGCCCGGGTCCTCGGCTTCCCGTACGCGGTCGGCGACCGGATCACCAAGGCCATGCCACCGGCGGTGATGGGCAAGGACATCCCGCTCACCGGCATCTTCGACAACAAGCACCCCCGCTACGCCGAGGCGGGTGAGATCCGCGGCCTGTACGACTCCGACCCGGACGTCCGCAAGGTGATCGACACGGCCAAGGGCATCGAGGGGCTGATCCGGCAGACCGGTGTGCACGCCGCCGGCGTCATCATGTCCGCCGAGCCGATCATCGAGCACATCCCGCTGACCCGGCGGGATGCCGACGGGGCGATCATCACTCAGTTCGACTACCCGACCTGCGAGTCGCTCGGGCTGCTGAAGATGGACTTCCTCGGCCTGCGCAACCTGACGATCATCGACGACGCGGTCAAGAACATCGAGCTGAACCACGGTCGGAAGCTCGACCTGCTGGGCCTGCCGCTGGACGACAAGGCCGCGTACGAGCTGCTGGCCCGCGGTGACACCCTGGGCGTGTTCCAGCTCGACGGTGGGCCGATGCGGTCCCTGCTGCGGCTGATGAAGCCGGACAACTTCGAGGACATCTCCGCCGTCCTGGCCCTGTACCGACCCGGTCCGATGGGCGTCGACTCGCACACCAACTACGCACTGCGCAAGAACAAGCTCCAGGAGATCACGCCGATCCACCCGGAGCTGGAAGAGCCGCTGCGGGAGATCCTGGAGCCCACCCACGGCCTGATCGTCTACCAGGAGCAGGTGCAGCGCGCCGCGCAGATCCTCGCCGGCTACACCCTCGGCCAGGCGGACCTGCTGCGCCGGGCCATGGGTAAGAAGAAGAAGGAGATCCTCGACAAGGAGTTCATCCCGTTCCGGGACGGCTGCCGCGAGCGTGGCTACTCCGACGAGGCGATCCAGGCGGTGTGGGACGTCCTGGTGCCCTTCGCCGGCTACGCCTTCAACAAGGCGCACTCTGCCGCGTACGGCCTGGTCTCCTACTGGACCGCGTACCTGAAGGCGCACTACCCGGCCGAGTACATGGCGGGGCTGCTGACCAGCGTCGGCGACGACAAGGACAAGATGGCGCTCTACCTGGCCGAGTGTCGCCGGATGCGCATCCAGGTGCTGCCGCCGGACGTGAACACCTCGGCCGGGCCGTTCACCCCGGTCGGCAAGGACATCCGCTTCGGCCTGGCCGCCGTGCGCAACGTCGGCGCGAACGTCGTCGCCTCGATCATGCGGTGCCGGGAGGAGAAGGGCGACTACGCCGACTTCTACGACTTCCTGTCCAAGGTGGACGCGGTGGTCTGCAACAAGAAGACCATCGAATCCTTGATCAAGGCTGGTGCGTTCGACTCGCTGGACCACCCCCGCAAGGGTCTGCTCGCGGTGCACGCGGACGCCATCGACGCGTACGCCGATGTCAAGCGCAAGGAGGCGGTCGGCCAGTACGACCTGTTCGGCGCCGGCTTCGGAGACGCCGACACCGGCAGCACGACGGTGATGCCGATCATCGGCGACAGCGAGTGGGACAAGCGCGACAAGCTGGCCTTCGAGCGCGAGATGCTCGGCCTGTACGTCTCCGACCACCCACTGTTCGGCCTGGAGCACATCCTCAACGCGGCCGCCGACACCACCATCGCCTCCCTGGCCGAGGACGGCGCGGTGCCCGACGGGGCGGTGGTCACCCTCGCCGGCATCCTGTCCGGTGTGCAGCGCCGGGTCACCAAGCAGGGCCGTGCCTGGGCCTCGGCCACCCTGGAGGACCTGGCCGGTGGGGTCGAGACGCTGTTCTTCCCCAACACCTACGAGGTGATCGGGCAGTACATCGCCGAGGACGCCATCGTGGTGGTCAAGGGTCGGGTGGACCGCCGCGACGACACCCCACGGATCATGGCGATGGACATGTCCATGCCGGATGTCAGCACCAGCGCCACCAACAAGCCGGTCACCCTCACCATCCCGGTGCACCGGTGCACACCGCCGCTGGTGGAGAAACTCAAGGAAACCCTGGTGCTGCACCCCGGCGACACCGAGGTGCACGTCAAACTCCAGAACGGTGGGCGCACCACCACCCTGCGGCTGGGCCCGTTCCGGGTGGCGGCGACGACCGCGCTGATGGGTGACCTGAAGAGCGTCCTCGGCCCGGCCAACGTGAGCTGACCGGGCCGCGGCCCAGCCGGCGCACACCGGCCGGGCCGCGGACGGCCACCGGTCAGTCCCGGTCGGGGGCGCTGATCTCCCGTAGTTGGCCGTCGGCCAACCGCAACCAGCGCTGCACGCCGATCTCGGCGAGGAACCGTTCGTCGTGGCTGACCACCACGAACGCCCCCTGGTACGCGGACAGCGCGCTCTCCAACTGGGCGACGCTGACCAGGTCCAGGTTGTTGGTCGGCTCGTCGAGCAGCAGCAGTTGCGGCGCCGGCTCGGCGCAGAGCACACACGCGAGGGTCGCGCGCAGCCGCTCACCGCCGGAGAGCACCCCGACGGGCAGGTTCACCCGGGAGCCCCGGAACAGGAACCGGGCGAGCAGGTTCATCCGCTGCGCGTCCGGCAGGCTCGGCGCGTACGCGGCGAAGTTCTCCGCCACCGTGCGGTCGAGGTCCAGCAGGTCCAGCCGCTGCGACAGGTACGCGATCCGCCCGTCGCCGCGTTTCAGCTCGCCGCCGGCCGGTTCGAGATCACCGTTGACGAGGCGCAGCAGTGTCGACTTGCCGACGCCGTTCGCCCCGGTGAGCGCGATCCGCTCCGGCCCCCGGATCACCAGGTCGGCGCCGTCGCCGCCGAACAGTTCCCGGTCGTCGAAGCGGGCCCGCATCCCCTGGCCGGAGAAGACCGTGCGCCCGCCGGGGACGGTGGTGTCCGGCAGGTCCACGGTGATCCGGTCCTCGTCGCGTACCGCCCGGCCGGCCTCGTCGAGGCGCGCCTGGGCCGAACCGACCCGGTTGGAGTGGGTTTCCTGCGCCCGGCCCGCCGACTCCTGCGCACTGCGCTTCAGCCCACCGGCCACGATCCGCGCCAGGCCGGCGTTCTTGAGGTTCTTCGAGGCGTTGCTGGCCCGCCGGTCGGCCCGCTCCCGGGCCTGCTGCATCTCCCGCTTCTCCCGCTTGACCTCCTGCTCGGCGTTGCGCAGGTTGCTCTCGGCCACCTCCCGCGCCGCCTGCACCGCCTCGGTGTACGCGGTGAAGTTGCCCCCGTACCAGCGGATTTCCCCGCGGTCCAGCTCGGCGATGCGGTCCATCCGGTCCAGCAGTTCCCGGTCGTGGCTGACCAGCAGCAGGCAGCCGGACCAGTCGGTGAGCACGTCGTAGAGCTTGTGCCGAGACTCCAGGTCCAGGTTGTTGGTCGGCTCGTCGAGCAGCAGCACGTCCGGGCGGCGCAGCAGTTGCGCCGCCAGACCGAGGGAGACCACCTGGCCGCCGCTGAGGGTGTGCAGCCGCCGGTCGAGTGACAGCTCACCGAGGCCGAGCCGGTCCAGCTCGGCACGGGTGCGTTCCTCGATGTCCCAGTCGTCGCCGATCGTGGCGAAGTGCGCCTCGCTGGCGTCGCCGGCCTCGATGGCGTGCAGGGCCGCGATCCGCTCGGCGACGCCGAGGACCTGCGCCACGGTCAGGTCGCCGACCAGCGGCAGGGTCTGCGGGAGGTAGCCGAGCAGGCCGTCGACGGTGACGCTGCCGCCGCTGGGCCGCAGCTCCCCGGCGATCAGCCGCAGCAGGGTGCTCTTGCCGGCGCCGTTGGGCGCGACCAGGCCGGTGCGCCCGCCCGGGACGGTGAAGGACAGCTCCGAGAAGACCGGGGTGTCGTCCGGCCAGGAGAAGGACAGGTTCGAGCAGACGATGAACGCATCAGACATGCGAGTGACCTCAAAGGGTGGGGTGGGCGCGCCTAGGTCGCCCGACGACAACGGGAACCGGTGGAACGACGGCATGGCCTCGGCGGCTGCGCCTACGCGCGCCGAACCGATGGCCGAACACATCCGGTCTCACCCGGAGATGTCGTCGTCACCCGCCATGTCTGGTCTCCCTGGTCGTGCCACCAACCCAACTCGGCCAAGTCTAACAACGGATCTTCACCCCGCCACCGGGTTCCCGCCGACCACCACCGTCGCGACGGCGCCCATCGTCAAGATCCGCGCAACATCAGGGATGTTGCTGTCTCACGCGTGCCGGAGGCAGCAACAACAGGGAAGTTGCTCGGATCTTGACGATGGGGGCGGGGCGGGGCGGGGCGGGGCGGGGCGGCGCGGCGCGGCGCGGGGCGGCGCCGGGCGGGGCGGCGCGCGGGGTCGCTCAGCGGGGTCGGTATTCGACTTCGGGGCGGCCGGGGGTGCCGTAGCGGGGGCTGCGGGCCGCCCGGTCGACGGTCACCAGATATTCCAGGTATCGGCGGGCGGTCACCCGGGAGATGCCGGTCAGCCCGCTCACCTCGGTCGCGGACAGCCCCGCCTGGGCGCCGGCCCCGTCGGTGAGGGCGGCGCGTACCCGATTGAGGGTCTGCGCGTCGAGCCCCTTGGGCAGGCTGTGTCCGGCGGTGCCGCGCAGGGTGGCGAACATCCGGTCCACGTCGTGCTGGGCGGCCACCTCGCCGTCGGCGAGGGCCTGCGCGCGGTAGTCCGCGTACCGCTCCAGCTTGTCGCGAAACGCGGCGAACGTGAACGGTTTGAGCAGGTAGTGGGTCACCCCGAGGGACACCGCGGTGCGCACCACCGCCAGGTCCCGCGCGGAGGTCACCGCGAGCACGTCGACGCTGCTGCCGGCCGCGCGCAGCGCCCGGCAGACGTCCAGGCCGTGCAGGTCGGGCAGCCGAAAATCCAGGAGTACGAGGTCGACGTCGCCGCCGTCGTTGGCGCGCAGGGCAGCCATCGCCGCCCGCGCGGTGTGCGCCACGCCGACCACCACGAACCCGGGAACCCGTTCGGTGTACGCGGAATGGGCCTCGGCGAGCAGCGGCTCGTCCTCGACGACCAGCACGCGGATGTCGGTCACGACCGCTCACCTCCACCGGGCAGGCGGACGGTGAACAGGCTGCCGCCGTCGTCCGAGCGAGTCACCTCGGCGCTGCCGCCGTGCCGGCGGACCACCTGCCCGACCAGCGCCAGACCGAGGCCGCGGCCGGTGCTCTTGGTGGACCAGCCACGCCGGAACGCGTCGGCCACCCGCTCCGGGGCCAGCCCGGGGCCGCTGTCCGCGACCCGGATCACCAGCTCGTCGTCGACGGCGCCGACGAAGACCCGCACCCGGCGTGGCGCCGGCGTGCCGGCCACCGCCTCCAGGGCGTTGTCGACCAGGTTGCCGACCACGGTGAGCAGGTCGCCGCTCGGCAGTGGGCTGTCGTCGAGGCGGCAGTCCGGCTCGATGACCAGGTCCACCCCGCGTTCGCCGGCCCGCGCGGACTTGCCCAGCAGCAGCGCGGCCAACGCGGGCTCGGTCACGGCGCCGACCACCCGGTCGGTGAGCTGCTGGGCGAGGGCCAGGTCCCGGGTGCCGAGCCGGACGGCCTCGTCGGCGCGTCCCAACTCGACCAGGGTCAGCACGGTGTGCAGCCGGTTGGCCGACTCGTGGGTCTGCGCCTGCAACGCCTCGGTCAGCGCGCGCACCGAGTCCAGCTCGCTGGCCAGCGTGCGCAGCTCGGTCTGGTCGCGCAGGGTCAGCACGGTGCCGAGCACCGCGCCCTCGAAGCGGGTGGTCCGCTGGTTGGCCACGAGCACCCGGTCGCCGGCGACGATCGGCTCGTCGCGGGCGTCGCGCCCGGAGCCGAGCAACTCGGCCGCCGCTGGCGGCAGGTCGATCCCGGCGACCGGTTGGTCGATCACCGGCGTGTCCGCGTCGAGCCCCAGCAGTCGGCGTCCCTCGTCGTTGACCAGTGCCACCCGCCGGTCGGTGGTCAGCACGACGAGACCTTCGCGGACGGAGTGCAGGACCGCGTCGTAGTACTCGTACATGCGGGTCATCTGCGCCGGCCCCAAACCGTGCGTCTGGCGGCGAAGTCGGCGACTGAGCAGCCAGGAGCCGGTCGCGGCGAGCGCCAGGGCCGGCGCGGCGACACCGAACAGCACCGGCAACTGGCCGAGCAGCTTGCGGTTGATGGCGCGGGTGGTGATGCCCACCGAGACCAGACCGACGATGCGCCGCTGCTCGTCGTACACCGGAACCACCGCCCGCACCGACTCGCCGAGCGTCCCGACGTTGGTGGTGGTGAACGCGCGACCCGCCAGGGCGGGGCCGATGTCGCCGACGAACGGCTCGCCGATCCGCTCCCGGGTGGGGTGCGAGAAACGGGTGCGGTCGGGGGCCATCACCACCACGAAGTCGGTGCCCGTCGCCTCCCGGGTCGCTTCGGCGTACGGCTGGAGGATGCTGGCCGGGTCGGCGGTCGCGAGGGCCGCGCGGACGTCGGGGGAGCCGGCCACGGTCTGCGCCACCGCGAGCACCTCCTCCTGCGCGGCCTGGCGGGAGTCGCTGCGGGCCAGCCAGACGGCGCCCGCCGCGCCGGCCAGCACGAGCAGCGTCACCACCACCGCCTGGAGGGCGAAGAGTTGCGCCGCGATGCTCCACTGGCGTCGGGCCACCTCCACCACCTCCTCATTGCGCCGCTGCCGTTGTCTCCTCAGCGGTGAACAGAATGACCGCAAGGCTGTCAACGGGTGAGACACGCTTCACATTGTCGACATGGACACCACCGCATCCACCACCTCACCGGCGTCCCCGGCCCGCCGGGACCGTACCCGTTACCTGTACATCGCTGTCATCGTGGCCGTGCTCGCCGGCATCGTGGTTGGCCTGGTGGCCCCCGATTTCGGCAAGGAACTCAAGCCGATCGGCACCGGCTTCGTCAACCTGATCAAGATGATGATCAGCCCGGTCATCTTCTGCACCATCGTGCTCGGCGTCGGGTCCGTCCGGCAGGCCGCGAAGGTCGGCAAGGTCGGCGGCCTCGCCCTCGGCTACTTCCTCACCATGTCGACAGTGGCGCTCGCCATCGGCCTGGTCGTCGGCAACCTCATCCACCCCGGCTCCGGCCTGAACCTGGGCTCGGACCTCGCGGGCGCGGGCAAGGCCGCCGCCGGTGACGAAGCCGCCAGTACGACGGAGTTCCTGCTCGGGATCATCCCGACCACGATGCTGTCCGCGCTCACCGAGGGCGAGGTCCTCCAGACGCTGCTGGTGGCCCTGCTGGTCGGTTTCGCCGTCCAGGCAATGGGCCGGCGCGGCGAGCCGGTGCTCGGCGCGATCGCCGTCATCCAGCGCGTCGTCTTCAAGGTCCTCGCCATGATCATGTGGCTGGCGCCGGTCGGTGCGTTCGGTGCCATGGCCGCCGTGGTCGGCGCGACCGGGGTGGACGCGCTCAAGAGTCTCGCCCAGATCATGCTGGGCTTCTACGCGACCTGTCTGATCTTCGTGCTGGTGTTCCTCGGCGCGCTGCTCTGGTTCGTGGCCCGGATCTCGATCTTCTCGCTGCTGCGTTACCTCGGCCGGGAGTTCCTGCTGATCCTGTCGACCTCGTCGTCGGAGTCGGCCCTGCCGCGGCTGATCGCGAAGATGGAGCACTTCGGGGTGAGCAAGCCGGTCGTCGGCATCACGGTGCCGACCGGGTACTCGTTCAACCTGGACGGCACGGCGATCTACCTGACGATGGCGTCGCTGTTCATCGCCGAGGCAATGGGCAACCCGCTCTCCATCGGCGAGCAGGTGTCGCTGCTGCTGTTCATGATCATCGCGTCGAAGGGTGCGGCGGGCGTGACCGGCGCGGGCATCGCGACGCTGGCCGGTGGGCTCCAGTCGCACCGACCGGACCTCGTCGACGGTGTCGGGCTGATCGTGGGCATCGACCGGTTCATGTCGGAGGCCCGCGCGCTGACCAACTTCGCGGGCAACGCCGTGGCGACCGTGCTGGTCGGAACGTGGACCGGCGAGTTCGACCGGGACCGGGCGGTCGGGGTGCTCAGGGGCGACGACCCGTTCGACGAGGCCACGATGCTCGACGAGCACGACGACGCCGACGAGACGGCCGCTGCGCGTTCCGATGAGGAGAAGCCCGCGACGGCGGGAGCGCCAGCCTGACCATTGGTTGCCAGCGGCCGGGCAGCGTCGGCAGGATGCCGACGCTGCCCACTTCGCAGACCTATCCAGTTGCGCAAGTCAGCCGTGCTACCGGCGGTGAAGCCGTGACAGGTCAGCGGAGGGCAGCACAATGGAGAGTCAGTGGGGGGCGAATACTTCTCGGGCCGGCTCGGGGCAGCCTTCGGTCTCTAACCGAAACGGCTCAATGCTTCTTCCGCCGTGGTAGTAGCGGCGTCCAATCGACGGCTGATCTGCCGCCATGCCAAAGGCAGGTCAGAGTCGCGGATGGAGTATTATATGTGCTTGCGACCAGAAGTCCCAGATTGCCGTACCCAAGTACGCGCCCCGTCATCCAGTCTTCTGTCCGATGCTCTTCGGCTGCGAGTAGCTCATAACCCTTTCGGCTGCAGAATGCCTTCATCCGCTCCAACTTCTCGGTGTCGTCGATAACCGTCTCCAAGAAGGGAAGCTTGCTTTCTGGTATATGTACGAAGACATCCGCTTGAAGTCCCAACTCTTCCAGACGCTTCTCCAGTCGGGCCCTTCCCGCATCTAGGCCCGCGACAAAGACAAAAGCCAACCGGTGCCTCCGCAGCTCGGCAACCTGGCTTGGCGATAAGCTGTGCGCCCGTCTCTCGTTGAGCTGTTCGGTCGGTTTTTCGCCGAGCCACTTCTCGACGATCGAGATAGACTGGCTCCCTCGCCCGACAAGGTCGTCAACGAAAATTATCGGCTGGTCTAGCATCAGTGCCTCGCCGAGCGAGTGCTGCGTAAGGCCGTTACTCTGAGCGACGTCACCCACATAGTAGGTCAATAGGGCGGACGAGTCCCGATATTCACCCAAGGCGGTATAACTGGCGGACCTGAAATCGGGTGCTTGATCCAAGAAGGCCTTGAGCGCTTGGTTTGCGTCCACTCGTCCGATCACCTTGATCTGGCCCAGCATCGTTAATGCCGTATCGACAAGATCGTCCTCATGGAACTGGCGGACAAACGACAGCACCTTCTGCCGATTTATAGTAGATGTAGGGGCTTTAAGGCCAGCCTGCGGCATCTGCCATGGTCCCGAGTAGCCAGCCAGCCTCTCGACGATGTCATCTGCGCGGTCGGATGCGTCGAGTAAGGTGAGATTCAGGGGCATTGGCCGGATATCGAGAGGTTTGGAATCGTACCAGCCCGCTCTGTCTAGCTGCCGTTTAAGCTTATCCACCTTGGTCGGATCTTGCTTAGCGTAAGCGAACATCGTGTCCGGGATTCGAATTCCATATTCTTCTCGCGCGTAAGCCTCGGCGGCAATGAAAACAACTGTCGACAACCTGCGAAGGGAGAATATGTATCCGAGGTCTTGGGTGGAAACGTGAGCGCCTGCCCAGCCTGGAGTTTCAGCAACGTTCTCTTCGGCCTGCAGGAGCCAGCCATTCTCGTCGATTAGATAGGCATGGCCAGTCTCCGTCCCGCTGATCTTAGGCGGAGATTTGGGTGCGCTTAGCCAGATAAAGGGATCGAGTTGGCCGCCTGGAACGTCGGCGAGCGTTGGATTGTCAATTAAGGGGCAGATCTCCTGAATAAGCTTGGAGATGCCGGCGATTATTCGCGTTCTCATGTCCGGCTTATCGCAATCTGCGATTAAACGCTCTAATCCTTCTTTGTGCTCGGGTTCATCGCGATAAGGGTCTTGAGGCATGACGGCGGCGAAAGCGAAACCGCGCACGAACAGTCGTCGGTCACGCAATCGTTTCGCGATGTAAGTCGCTGCTTTGGCGGCGCTCAATTGCTCTTCGCTAAGAGATTTAGAT
Source organism: Micromonospora zamorensis (assembly GCF_900090275.1). NCBI lineage: Bacteria > Bacillati > Actinomycetota > Actinomycetes > Micromonosporales > Micromonosporaceae > Micromonospora > Micromonospora zamorensis. Next base: position 1,656,280 of record NZ_LT607755.1, read on the forward strand.
TGGCGGCCACTTAAGGACTCAATGTCTTCTAAGGTCAAAGAGAGCAGCTCGTCGTCAGTTATCTTAAAGGGGAGCATTGCAGGGTGATCTGGGGTGATCTTGTTTAGTTCACGGATCAGACTAAAGACCATGGCTTCCGTAGCGCGGACCTTTTGATGCCTGTATATTTTGTCGAACATTAGAGCCCTCGCCAGGGCTATTTCTTCTAATGTTCGCGCGCCGCTACGTGCAATCCCTGTTACCAGATATGTGCCTTGCTTGTCGACCGCCAACTTCTTGAGCTTCTTGGGTAGCTGGGTCCTATCTACACGAACTGCTCGAGCTTTCTGGATCAATCGGGGGACGTCGGCCACGCTGGGAACACCGCACATTAGCGCATCGCGAGCCAAATAGTCGAGCTTGTCGGCATCAAAGGGTCCGCTGATGAGTTCGTGTAGTAGTAGAACGTCGGTGCCGATGCTCTTGCCTATCACAATTGCTTGGAGTTTCTCAGGCAGGCTATCGATGAAAGGCACAGAGCAAAGCCGACTCACCTCTGACAGCAGATTCGCAAATGCAGGTGATCCCAGAATGTAGTACGCCGCTATCTCCGACAATTGACTAGGGGCGGCGCGCTCGTGGTATTTCTGAAACTGGAGACGTATGTCTTCGCATTCCCGAATTTCCTCGATCGAGTACTCGGATACGTGAGACATTGCGCCATGTCCCACGTCGTGACACAGGGCGGCGAGTCTGAGTATTATCTCGTGATGCTCGGACAGCGGTTTATCTCGCCGACCTTCAGGATCGCTCGAGAGGCCGTGATCATTGATGCTTGTAACCAGACGTTGGACCTGATGAACCACGCCCAAGCTGTGCTCTAGCCGAGTGTGGGTTGCAGCAGGGTAGACAAAGTGAACAACGCCGAGTTGGCGAATTCGCCGGAGGCGCTGAAGCAGGGGCGAGTCAAGGATCACGACTTCGTAGGGCCGGAGCTGCAAAGTGCCCCAGACGGGGTCGTTGAATTCCTTCGCCGTTTCGTAAGGCGGCGAGTGTCGTTTGAGTCGGGCGATATACGGGTCGAGCAGTTCCTTGGTCCAAGCCTCTAGGCGGCCTTGGTGAGCGTTCAATGGGTCGCGGACCATGTGGCTGAGGGTAGACCCCTCAGTCACAGATGGCGAGGCTCGGCATCGGAGGTCCCACGACCGCTCCGAGTATCCGCTCCTTATGGGCGTTTTGCGATACCCTGGAGCTTGCAGAGTGGCCTGGTGGAGGCGAGGCCCGAAGATTTGGTGCCGTGGACGTGCCGGCCAGCTCCCCACGGACGTGACGCCACAACCTGTTCGGGCTAAGCCTCGTTTCCGAAGTGGATGGGAAAGCAGTGGTAGTGGCTGTCAGATCAACGACAGTACCACCTGCATCGATACGATCGAATCAATCATTGTGCAATGAGGGTGGACGCGACGATGGATGACCTGACAGTCGATGACTTCTTCGCAGGCCTGTTAGCTGCACTGGTTGAGAAGGGTATCGGTGTCCTTTCGACTCGCGGCGAGCCGTTCTACCGTGCGGTCGAGGCGTCCTATCGAGAGCTAGAAGCGGTGGCGCACACTCGCCGCTTGGACCCACGCTTCGTAATCCTTGTCGATCCCATACATGGAGACAGCCCCGTCGTAAGAGAGGCTGTTTACGGTGCGACGCTTCGGCATCTCGCAAGCTTGGACGCGCCTGAGTTCTCTGACTTGCGGATCAAGCTGGATCACGCTCAGGCGCAAACCTTGCTGAGGCATCTTCCGGGGGGTCCGGGCGTCTACGAGGAGATTGCTGAGATATTCCTAAGTAGCTACCCATTTGTGACTGCCTAGTCTCGGCGTTGCGCGTGTGCGTCGCGCTTGACTCCACGGCGTAGATTGCACGGATGCAGCTTGATGCGACTCTTGCCGTCGGTCTTATCGCGGCAGCGACTGCCCTCGCCGGCTACCTATTGAACAGTGCTGCCGCGAGGCGTTCCGAGCGAGCTCGGCGCTACGCGGACGCGCTGGATGCCGTAGAGCGTTATCGGCAACTTCCCTATACTTTTCTGCGATTGCACGACGAGACACCACAAACGCGTGCACATTTAGCGGCAGCCCTAGGCGAAGCTCAAGCATCCCTCGCTTTCCATCGTCGGCGTCTAACTCTCGACTCGCGTGAGGTAGGCGCCGCTTATGACAGTCTTGTCGATAAAATCCGGGAGAGAAATAGCGAGTTCAGGAGGGACGCACTGAGTAGGCCGCCGAGTTCTTCTGATGTCCAGATAGAAGTCGGATATCCGTACAACTTTGACGATAAACGCGAGCGCGAAGAGTGTTTTCGTGTGATGCGGAAGCACTTGACGCTTTGGACGAATCTGGCTTGATGTGAAGTCATCGCATCGCCAGTAGTTCTGTTGCAGCGGTACTGACGGACTCTCCTTGCTCGCCTCTACCCTTGCTGAACGCGCCGACGCGTTAGCGACCCAATGCCCGAACCGTCGTGAGGTGATAATTCGTCGGGACGGCTGAGCAGGCGAGCGAACTGAGCGGGCGGGACCATTCACGGTGAGCCTGTCGTCGACGGCACCTGCGGAGCCCGGCTGAGTATTGCCGAGGTGGAGTGCGCGACAGGGTGGGTTCGAGCAGTACTTAATCCGTGCCCCTCGGTCGGCCATGGCCTACCGAGGGGCACGCTGCTGTCTCCTGTCCCGATCCCACCTGGCGTCGACTCAACCCCGGCGGCCCTGCTCGCCATGGTGACCAACCTGGTGATGAGTTCCGGCGTCCGCGCCCGTCATACCTACGACAGGACATGACGAGGCGGAAGGATGACGCGATGAGTGCGGACACGCGGCTGAAGGAGCTGGGCGTGAGCAATCTGGGTGAGGTCGACGAGCCGGCGTTCTCGGGGCTGGCGCAGCGGCACCGGCGGGAGCTGCACGTGCACTGCTACCGGATGCTCGGGTCGTTCGAGGACGCCGAGGACGCCGTGCAGGAGACGTTCCTGCGTGCCTGGCGGCGGCGGGAGACCTTCGAGGGACGGTCGACGTTCCGGGCCTGGTTGTACCGGATCGCCACCAACGCCTGCCTGGACCTGCTCGCCAAGCGTCGCCCGGAGCCGGCGACCGGCGGCGAGGTGCTGTGGTTGCAGCCCTACCCGGATCGGCTGCTCGACGAGCTGCCCGCTGGCGACGCGGACGAGCCGGAGGCCGTTGCCGTCGCGCGGGAGACGATCGAGCTGGCGTACCTGGTGGCGGTCCAGCACCTCGCGCCGCGTCCGCGGGCGGTGCTGATCCTGCGGGATGTGCTCGGTTGGCCGGCGAAGGAGGTCGCGGATCTCCTCGGGGACTCCGTCAACTCGGTGAACAGCGCGTTGCAGCGGGCTCGCGCCGGCATGCGGGAGCACCTGCCCGCCGAGCGGCAGGACTGGACCGGTGGTGAAGAGGACGCCGGGACACGTGAGCTGGTGCGCCGCTTCACCGACGCCAGCGTGGCCACCGACATCGACGTGCTCGCTGGCATGCTGCGGGACGACGTCCGCTGTTCGATGCCGCCCACGCCGGGCCTGCACGTCGGCCGTGACGCGGTGGTGAACGACTGGGTCCAGGACGGATTCGTCGGCATGAAGGGGCTGCGGGGCATCCCCACCTCGGTGAACCGGCAGCCGGCGGTCGCCTTCTACCTGTGGCGGGAGCAGGAAGGCGCGTACCTCCCGCTGACGCTCGACGTCCTGCGCGTCACCGGCGGAGCGATCACCGAGATCGTCACGTTCCACGACGACCAGTTCCCGCGGCTCGGGCTGCCGGAGCGACTGCCGGCGGACGGCACGGAGTAGTCCCGATGTGGACGCTCACGCTGCGCGGCGGTGAGCGTGTCGTCGTGGACCCGGCGCAGTGGCGCGACGCGTTCGGCGTCGTCACGCACGGGCGGGTGCAGCTGGAGTTGCGCGACGGCGAACCGGGGCCGGTCCTCGGCCCCGACGCCGGGTTCTGGCTGCGCGGCACCGGCGTCCGCGCCCTGCGCAACCCCGGCCGTCGTACGGCGACGGTGCGCATCGTCGCGCCCAGACACCCCGTATCCCAGTTACCGATGGAGGACCGACATGAGCAGCACGAATGACACCGGAGTCGTCGCAGGCCCGGCACCGGCCCGGACCACCCACACCCGCCGGTTCCGCGGGCTCGTCGGCACCGGCCTCGTCGCCGCGCTCGCAGCGGTGGTGGCCACGACCCTCGCAGCCGCGCTCGCCCAAGGCGCCGGCGTCGACTTCGAGATCCCCGATGGTGGCGAGACGATCCCGTTGTCCGGCTTCGCCGTGGTGACCGGCTTCTTCTCGGTCGTGGGCATCGTCATCGCCGCCGCTTTGCGCCGGTGGAGCGCTCAGCCCTCCAGGCGATTCGTGTGGGCGGCGCTGTCGCTGACCGCGGTCTCGTTGGTCCCGCCCCTCATCTCCGGGGCGAACACCGCCACCATCGCCGCTCTCCTCGGGCTGCACCTGGTGCCCGCGGCGGTGATGATCCCCACCCTGGCGCGCAGCCTGCGCACCCGAACCGACTGACTGGTCTCGTCAACGATGCCGACGAGGTGCCGAGGGATCGCTGCGGAAGGCTCGGGGAGACATGCCGAAGGCAGCGGTGAAGACCCTGCTGAAGTGGGCCTGGGAGGGAAAGCCCCAGCGGGCGGAGATGCTGAGAATGGGCCGCCCGCGTTGCAGGGGGTCGCGCAGGTCGCGCGCGCACCGGTCCAGGCGCCTCGTCCGGATGATCTCGGCGACGGTCTGGTCCTCGGCCTCGAACGCTCGATGCAGGCTGCGGAGCGAGACGTGGTGCGCGGCCGCGACAGTGCCCGGGGAGAGGTCCGGGTCGCCGAGGTGCTCGTCGATGAACGCCTTGACGCGCACGCGCAGGCTGTGTCCGCGTACCTCGGTCGGTAGAGCCTCCGTGAGGTCCAGGCGCTGGGCCAGCATCGCGGAGATCAGGTCCCGGGCGACAGTGCCCAGGAGCGGAACGTCGCTCTCCTGGTACTGCTCGGGGTGGGTCAACACCTGGCGTACGAAGTGGTTGAGCAGCACACCCATCCCCTCGGCAGCGGAGATGGTCGTTCCGAGGAGCTGCGCGACCTTGTTGGGATGCAGCGGTATGAGATCGTGCGGCACGAGGATCGTCAGGGTGGTCAACAGGTCCTCGTGCTGCGACTGCCTCTGGTGGGACGACTGATGCGGTCGCGACGTGTCGACGACGGCGAAGTGCCCCGGCGTGAAGCGGTTCGTCCGCCGCTCCTGTTCCAACCCGCCGTACCCGGACAGCGGCAATGCGAACTCGTACATCTCCGGGTCGCCGCGGCGGATGAACGTGCTGGTCCGCTGCATGTCCAGGGATGGGTACTGCCAGGACGACAACACGACCTCGCCCAGGCTGATGACGTCGGCGCGGGCGCGGAAGTCTGCCGCGTGGGCACTGTGGATCCGCATCGGGACCGACTCGCGTGCCACCAGGTCGTGCCAGTACCCGAATCGTTCACTCTCGGGCACCGAGATCGTGTCCGCCGAGCCTACGGTGAGCACTGGCTGCCTCGTTTCCTGTCGATGTGTTGACTGGCGACGGCAGCACTGCCGATCGATCTTGCAAGATCACCTTAACCCCGACTCAGGTTCGGCGAGGGGGCTTCGTCGTCGCCTCATGTTCGCAGGACGCGCACACAACGGCCACCACCCTGAAGGGGTGGCCCGGCCTTCAATCCAGTCAGCGCCGGCGTGCCCGCCACATCGTGTGTTCCCTGGAAATCGCCGTCTCCGTGTCGTTCACGAACTGCGACAGGTCGGCTTCCGACCTGATCCGGGTGGCGAGCGACCCCATGGCGGCAAGCTCCTGACTCGCCAGGGCGTAGGCCGTTGCCACCGCACCGTGTTGCCGGGTCTGCGTCCACGCCGCGCCGGCCGCGACCGCCGCGGCGGCCACGCCGAGCAGGTCGACGTCGGTCAGGCCGGCAGCCCTCGACACGGCCAGGGTCACCCCCACGATCTCCAGGACGAGCATGCTGACCGACCAGCGTGTCGCCCGGGCGCGGTTCGACAACGACCGCTCGGCGTACCAGGCCCGCTGGCTCTCCAGGCGGCCGGTCAGGTACGCGGCACGGCGGTCCTCAAGGGAGGATGAGCGGAGAGCCCGCATCCCCTCGGTGATCTGTTGCCCGGTCATCGCCGGCGCCGCCAGCCCCGCCGCCGACATGTCCCTGGTGAGGCCCAGCAGCCGGCCGGTGAATTCCTCGGTGCTGTCCGAGTCGCTCCGCGACCGGGGAAAGGGCTCTGAAGCTGTCACGAATCGCCAGGTGAGCGACTTGACGGATTCGGAGAGGGCCCTGCCGACGTACCACCGCTCGTTGGGACGATTGGTGAGCAGGAAGACCTCGACGATCGAGGTGGCGGCGAAGGCGCCCGCCGCCAATGCCGGGCCCAGGGCGAAGTCGTCGAGTTTCCAGGTGGCGACGCCCGCGACGGCGGCCAACAGGAGCAGGGACAACCGCAGTGCGATCAGGGTCGTGAACACTCGTTGGCCGCGCTGCGACTCGTGGGACACGGCGCGCTGAAACGGGGGAAGATCCTCGGCATTCAGCATGGCGTTGGCCTCTCGACAGATCATTCACTGTAGATGGTGCCGCCCACGGTGGTTGTCCGAAGATCGACGCGTGTCGCCGTCCGTCGCGGTGCTTCCGGCTCTACGGTGTGGTCGTGGCGCAGGCCACGCCGATGCCGAGGTCGACGCGGTGGTCCTGGCCGTTCGAGGTCACGATGACGGGTACGCAGCCCGCCCGCGCGACCCAGGTGCCGCCGACGAACGCCAGCCACCGAGCCTGCCCACCTTCTGGTGCGCAGGCGTGCACGGTGGCGGTCGCGGCTGGCGTGGTGGCTGCGCCCCATCCGACCCGGGCCCTGCCCTCCCATCCCGGTGCGATCCGGAGGTCCACGACCCGGTCCGCGCGGACGACCAGCCCCCACTTGGCGAAGAGCCGCGCCGCCGGGTCGGCCTCGCCGGACTCCTCGGCGGACAGCACGGCCGCGCTGGGCACCGCCACGTCCTCTCCAACCAGCCGGTAGCCCGCCGGCGGTGCCGACATCTCCGTGACCGACGGGGTGCAGGGCGGCTCGCCACCGCTCGGGCTCGTTGATGTCGTCGCGCCGTTGGGCGGCGGCGCGCTGGGTTGCCGCGAGTCACCTGCGGGCGTGCAGGCGGTCAGCGCCGCCGCCAGACACACCAGGCCCCACCGTGCGATCGGCCCGGGCACCGGTTGGACCGGAACGCGTGGGGGCCGGATGGTCGTCGTGCTCGCACTCATCCGACATTCATAGCTGGTTGTCGTGATCCCTGACGGCCGGCCCGGAGGTGGTTACGGTCGTGGATGTTGTGGTTCCCCGACCGTTCGAGGGGTGATCGCATGGCCCCCGGTTGTAGGAGCTGGCGTTACGTGAGCCTCACGCTGGAGCTGGTCGCCTTCGTGGCAGCCCAACAACAGCGCGAGGACCTCGCCGTGGTGGCAAAGGCCCTCGCGGTGCTAGGACAGATGGCGACGACCTGGGTTGACGGCCGTAGACGTCGCTGATGTCCGCCGAGGGGCGGGAAGCTTGCTTCCCGCCCCTCTTCTCTGTCGCGTTCAATTGGGCGAGTGTGTCGCCCAACTACCGGGGTTGACTACTTCTCGCAGCGGATGCCCGACCACAACCGGGGAACTGCTGCTGAGCCACCTGCATCCCTGTCGGCGACTTTGCCGGCGCCGACGTCGGGTGGTCGCTGCCGGTGCTGGCCGTCATGGCCGCAGGGCGGTCGCGGCCGGAGTCCAGGTCGACTCGTCCTCGACGTCGGCGACCGTGATCCCCTTGGCGATCTTCTCCAGCTCGGCCCGCGGCAGCTGGTTACCGTGCCTAGCGGGGCTGACCTCGAGGACGACTGTGCCGTCGGCGCTCCAGAACTGGCACCAGCTGCCGGGCAGCGGGCCGTCCCGCCCGGGCCGGTCGGCTACGTCGTAGCACTCCGTCACACCGGGCTTCGGCGTCTGGTCCGCGCTGCTACTCGGGATGACGGAGATGTGGAATCCGTCTGTGATGGCACCCTCGGTCGCGTCGTACGGTGCGGCCAGTCCAGTGGTGGGCACGGAGGACTTGGTGTACGTCGCGCCGCCGTAGTCGCCGGCGCGGGCCGTGGCGATGCCGCCGAGGCCTGCCGTGGTGTGGGTGCCGATCTGCAACGGCACGTAACCGTCCGGCAGGTAGCCCACCGTGAAGGGCACCAGGGCCGGCGTCGGCCTGCTGGGCTTCAGGCCTTCGACCAGGCCGCCCAGCTCCTCGAAGCTCGGCGTGGCCTTGTCGCCGGAGTACGACGTGACAGCCGCCCAGGCGTTGTCGGCGTACTCCCAGGCGAAGAGCTTGTTGCCGCCATCCACCGGGCGCTGCGGGTCAAGGCCGACCGGCAGCGTCGCCTGCACGGCCCTGCGCCCGGCCACGGTGACGTTCGTGCCGTCCTTGATCTTGGTGGGGTCGAAGGCGCCGGGCCGGTAGACGGTCAGGTATGCCCAGAGGGCCGGCTTCCCGTTTTCCCTGTTCCGCAAGAACTCGTCGCCCTGCTCCTCCACCTCCTGGCGGGTCATGGGCTTGTCATTCGAGGTGTGGCCGTCGGAGTAGACGGAGGCGATCTGGTACGCGGTGGACGCGACGATCGGGTCCTGCACATGCAGCGTGCCGGCGTCGTACCCGGTGAAGGTGAAGGTGAACGGCGCGGCGTCGGGCCACTCGGCCCCGGCCGGCTTGGACGCCGCCGCGCCGGCCCCGGCCGGCGTGGCCGGGGAGCTCTGCTCGGCACCTAGGGTCGGTACCACGAACGCACCGGCGACCACGGCCACGACGAGGCCCGCCGCGCCAGCTGACGCGAATCCGGCCCGACGGCGGCGCTCAGCCCGCCGCCCTGCCGTGATGATGTCGTCGATGGTGCGGGACATCGGCGGCTCTTCGCCCGTTACGGTGTCCACGAGATCATGCAACCGCATGGGTCCACTCCTTTTTCGACGGTTCAATGAGATCGGTACGGTCGCCGCCGAGTGACTCGCGCAGCTTCGCCAGGCCACGGGAGACCTGACTCTTGGCCGTGCCCACAGTGCAGTTCAGGACGCTGGCGGTGTCCTCCAGGCTCAGATCCAGGTAGTGCCGGAGCACAACTGCGGCTCGCTGCCGGGGTGGCACCGCGTCAAGCGCCGCCCGCAGGCGCATCCGCTCGTCGGTCGCACCGGCGGGGTCGCGCAGCGCGATGTCCGGCATGGCGTCACCGGCCGACCGCTCGCGTCGCCACGGCCGACGGGTCTCGTCGACCGCGGCCCGGTAGACCATGGTCTTGACGTAGAGATCGGGCCGGTCCAGCTTCCGCCAGCGGGGGTAAAGCTTGACCAGAGCGTTGGCCACGGCGTCCTCCGCCGCGTGCCAGTCACCGCAGGTCACGTACGCCAGCTTGCGCAGTGACGCCATTTCTGACGTCACGAACTCGCGGAATGCTTGCTCGTCTTCGGCTATCAAGTCCACTGCCTCCTCATGACGGAGGTAGAACGGACCCGCCCACCCGGAAAGTTGCACCGCTCGAAGAAGTGGGCAGATTGACAGCGGCGGTCGCTGCCGATCAGCTGGGCTCGGCCTGTTCCGGGGTTCTCGGCGCTGATTTCGTCGCGAAACCCGCCGGTGCCGGGACGCCCCGGAGCAGAATGGTGGACCGGGGAGGGGTGCCGCGACGAGCCGGGGGAGCAGGCGTGCTGGCAACCAGCCTCCTCGGCCGGCTCCGCCGCCGTGACCCGGGGGACGCCATCCTGCGGCGCGCGGCGCGACTGACGATCGTCGCGTCCGTCGTCTTCTACGGCTGCCGCTACGGCGCGGGCAGTCCGATGCTCGCCACGTACGGCCTGTTCGGCACGATCGCGGCCGGGTCGTTCGCGCAACTGCCCGGTCCCGCGCCGCAACGGGCGCGGATCCTCGTCCTGTCGCTGCCGGGGGTCTGGGCGCTGATCGTCGCGGGCTCACTGTTGGCGTGGAGCACGTGGGCGGCCGCCGGTGGGATGCTGGTCATCGGGTTCGTCGTGGCGTTCGCCGGGGTTGGCAACCCGCGCCTGGTGGGGTTGGCGAGCGCGTTCCAGCTCTTCTACATCCTGGCGTCCTTCCCGCCGTACCAGCCGGGCACCCTGCCGCAGCGACTCGGCGGGGTCACGTTCGCGATCGTGCTGCTCGCCGCCGCCGAGGTTGTTCTCTGGCCCGATCCGGTGCCGGTCTCCTACCGGCAGCGTCTCACCCAGGCGGCGGACGGCGTCGCGGCGCTCCTGGACGCCACCGCCGACGGGTTGACCCACCCGCACGCCGGTCCGGGTGATCGGGACGCGCGGCGCGAGCGGGCGTACGACGTGGTGGCCGCCATCGAGTTGGGCCGCAACCCACCGGAGTGGGCCCCCACCGCGGCGGGCGTTCAGGACCGGGCGCTGCGGATCTGCGCGGCCGCCCTGCGGGAGGTGCTCGTCGAGGCGGACCGGCTGGTGACGGACGCCCCGCCGGAGCCGGCCGGGGACCTGGCGGCGGCGGGTCTGCTGCGCTCGTGCGCGGACACCACCCGCGCCGCGGGTCGCAGCCTCTCGCCGGGTGCCCCGGCAGTGCTCGTCGACGGCCTGGACACCGCGGTCGGGCGAGCCGAGACGGCGTACCCCGTGGGGGAGGGCGACGGCCGCGACACGTCGGACGTACCTCGGTTGTGCCGGGACGCGACAGCGCTGGCCCTCGCCGACCAGGTGCGGGTCTTCGCCGTCGGCGCCCGGGTGGCCACCGGGGCGCCGCTGCACGGCGAGGACGCGACCTCGGGGCTCTTCGAGTACGCGCGACACAGCCCGTGGACGCTGTACTGGTGGCAGTTCCGCTCCCACCTGGCACCCCGCTCCGCCCACCTGCACAGCTCGCTCCGGCTGGCGGTGGCGCTCGCCCTCGCTCGGGTCGCCGCCGGGGTGTTGCACCTGACCCACGGCTTCTGGGTGCTGCTGGCCACCCTCACGGTCCTGCGTACCTCGGCCTCGGACACCCGCACCGCCCTGCGGCCGGCCGTGCTGGGCACGATCGCCGGTGCCGCTGTCAGCGGCGGGCTGATGGTCGTCGTCGACCAGCCCGTCGTGTACGCCGTCGTCCTGCCGGTCACCCTGATGCTGGCCTTCGGCGTCGGTCGCCTGCTCGGTCCGGTGTGGCAGCAGGCGCTGTTCACCCTGCTGCTGACGGTCGTGTTCGCCCAGCTCAGCCCGGAGGGGTGGCGGCTCGCCGAGGTCCGTCTCGTCGACGTGCTGCTCGGTGCGGTGATCGGTGTTCTCGTCGGCGTGGCGATGTGGCCGCGTGGCGCGGCCCACGACCTGCGGCACAACGCCACCCGCTACCTGGCCGCCAACGCGGACGCGGTCGAGCAGACCGTCGAGGCGATGCTCGGTGACGCGCCGTCTCCGGACCGCGCCCTCGACCGGGTACGACGCCGGATGATCCTGATCGACTCGTCGTACTGCCAGTACCACTTCGAGCGGCACGACCCGCACCGTCAGCAGGTGAACTGGTCCGCGATCCTGAGCGCCGGGCACCACGTGGTGCCCGGCGCCGAGTCGCTGCTGCGGCGCAACCCGCCCGGCTGCCTGGCCGGCTGGCCGGCGGCGGCGGTCCTGCTGCGGGACTCCGCCGGGCACCTGCGATCGGCGTACGCGGCCCTCGCCGACGAGGTCGCGCACGGCCGGCCAGCTGGTCCGACACCCCTCCCGACCGGCTGTGCCGCCGAACTGGACCGGATCCGTCCGGCCCTCGGCGAGGCCGACCCCCGGTCCGTCCGGCACCTGGTGGAGGTCGACCGGTGGCTCGCCGGTCTCGCCGACACCCTCGCCCGGATCCACCCGCCGGCTCAGGGCGACTCGGCTGGCCGCCGTGGGCAGCCGTGACCCGGTCCGCCAGGCCGCCGGTTGCCGATTGGCCGTGCCCCTTCGGGGCCGTGCCGCCTAGCGTCGAGCACATGGAGATCGAGCAGGCACAGAAGCTGTGGCAGCCGGAACCCGGCTGGCTGAACACCGCCTCCTACGGGTTGCCGCCCGAGCCGGCGTGGACGGCGTTGCAGGACGCTCTCGCCGCATGGCGGGTCGGCAGCACGTCGTGGGAGGGGTGGGGCGAGTCGGTGCAGCGCTCCCGTACCGCGGTCGCGGGTCTGATCAACGTGCCGGACAGCGACGTGGCGGTCGGTGCCGCCGTGTCCCAGATCCTCGCGCCGGTCGCGGCGGCGCTGCCGTCTGGTGCCACGGTGGTGGTGCCGGACGTCGAGTTCACCTCGAACCTGTTCCCCTGGCTGGTCCAGGAGGGCCGCGGCGTCACGGTCCGCACGGTGCCGGTGGACGGGCTGGCCGACGCGATCGACGCCGACACCGACCTGGTCGCGTTCAGTCTGGTCCAGTCGGCTGACGGTGCTGTCGCCGCGTACGACGAAATTGTCGCGGCGGCCCGCGCGCACGACGCGTTGGTGGTGGTGGACGCGACCCAGGCGTGCGGCTGGCTGCCGTTCGACGGGAGTCGGGCCGACGTGGTGGCGGTGGGCGGCTACAAGTGGCTGATGAATCCGCGCGGCACCGCGTACGCCTATCTGGCCCCGGCGCTGCGCGAGCGGCTGCGCCCGGACGCGGCCGGCTGGTATGCGGGCCGCGACCCGCACGCCTCCTACTACGGTCCGCCGCTGCGGCTGGCCGACGACGCCCGCCGGTTCGACATCTCGCCGGCCTGGTTCAGCTGGGTCGGTGCGGCGCCCGCCCTGGAGTTGGTCGCCGAGATCGGTGTGCCGGCGATCCGGGAGCACAACGTGGCGCTGGCCAACCGGTTCCTGACCGGGCTGGGCCGGCCGCCGGGGGACAGCGCCATCGTCAGCGTCGACGTGCCCGACGCGGAGCAGCGCCTCGGTGCGGCCGGCATCCGGGCGGCGGTGCGCGCCGGGCGGGTCCGTGCCTCGTTCCACCTCTACTCCACAGAGGCCGACGTGGACGCCGCGCTGACCGCGCTCGTTGGGTGAGGCCGGCCGCGCCCGCGGCGGGGCACGGCCGGCCGGTGGTCTGAGACCACTCACGCGGGCTCAGGCCAGGTGGCCACCGATCTTCGTGTAGCCGCGCAGCAGGTCGCGGGAGATGATCAGTCGCTGCATCTCGTCGGTGCCCTCGAAGATCCGGTAGAGCCGGACCTGCCGGTACCAGCGTTCGATGGGCAGCTCACGGGTGTAGCCCATGCCGCCGTGGATCTGGAGCACCCGGTCGACGACCCGGTTGACCATGCCGGCGCCGTAGAGCTTGCCCATCGACGACGCGTGCCGGGGGTCCAGGCCCTGGTCGACCGTCCACGCCGAGCGCAGCACCAGCCAGCGGGCCGCCTCCAGCTCGGTCTCCGAGTCGGCGATCATCCACTGGATGGCCTGGTTGGTGCCGATCTTCGTGCCGAAGGTCTCCCGGGTGTTGGCGTAGTCGATGGCCATCTGGAGGACCCGTTCGGCGATGCCGATGGCGTGCGACGGGATGGTGTAACGGCCCTTGCCGATCCACTCCATGCCCAGCGTGAAGCCCTGCCCGATCTCGCCGAGGATGTTGCGGTGCGGCACGCGTACGCCGTCGAAGATGAGCGATGCGGGCCCGCCCTCGCCCATGGTCTGGATGAACTCCGAGCGCCAGCCCATCGAACGGTCCACCAGGAACGCGGTGGCCCCGCCGTTGCGGGCGCCCTTCTCCCGGTCGGTCACCGCGACCACGATGGCGAAGTCGGCGTCGTGGCCCCCGGTGATGAAGGTCTTCTCGCCGTCCAGGATCCAGTCGTCGCCGTCGCGGCGGGCGGAGAGCCGGATGTTCGCGGCGTCGGAGCCGGCACCCGGCTCGGTGATCGCGAAGCAGGAGCGCCGTTCACCCTCGATGGTCGGGATGAGGAACTCCTGCTTCTGCTCCTCGGTGGCGTGGAACAGGATGTTGTCCGCCTCGCCGCCGAAGCGGAACGGCACGAAGGTGTGGCCCAGCTCCGTCCAGATCAACGACTGGAGCACCGCCGGCAGGTTCATCCCGCCGTACTCTTCGGGGGTGGCCAGGCCCCAGAAGCCGAACTTGCGCGCCTTGAGTTGCAGCTCACGCACCTCGGAGTGGTCCAGGCCCGGCTGGTGTGCCCTCTCCCGGCGGAGCACCTCCGCCTCCAGGGGCATCACCTCGCGGCGGATGAACGATCGGACGGTGTCCCGCACCGCCCGCTCCTCGTCGGTCAGCGAAAAGTCCACGTGGTCCTCCTGGCGTCGGCGCAGCCGGTCACCCTTAAACTAGCGGTGCAAGTTTTGCCGCGTCCAGACCTGACGGCCGAGACCCGCGAGGAGCGCAGTGCCCCGACCCCGCCAGCCCCGGCTGACCCGGCAGCTGATCGTCGAGACAGCCACCGCGCTCATCGACGCCGAGGGCCTGCCAGCCTTCTCCACCCGGCGGCTCGCCGCCGAGCTGGGCGTACGCGGGCCGTCGCTCTACAACCACTTCGCCACCAAGGACGAGATCCTCGACGCGGTCGCCGACACGGTCACCGGCGCCGTCGACACCAGCGGCTTCGCCAGCCGGGACTGGGCCGCCGCGCTGCTCGACTGGGCCTGGTCGTACCGGCGGGCGCTCACCGCGCACCCGAACATCGTGCCGTACCTGGCGCAGGGGCCGGGCCGTCGACCGGCCGCGCTGGCCATGGCCGACGCGGTCTACGGCGGGCTGGTCCGCGCCGGTTGGCCGCCCGCGCGGGCCACCCACATCGGCGCGGCCCTGCGCTACTTCGTGGCCGGGTCGGCGCTCGGCTCGTTCGCCCGGGGTTTCGTCGAGGACCCGGAGCTGTACGCCGCGCACTACCCGCACCTGCGCCAGGCGCACCGGCTCGCCGAGCACCAGCAGAGCGTGGACGAGGGCGCCTTCGCGCTGGGCCTCGACGCCCTGCTGTACGGCCTGGCCGCCGAGTACGCCCGCACCGTCGGCACTGTGGAGTCCGGGCGGCCCAACGGGTAGCGTCCAAACTCCCAGCGCTAGTTTCATCGCCCGCCGCGACGTCGTCGCCATCCCCCATCGCGACCCCGTCGCCATCGCCCATCGACCACCCCCCGAAGGGACGACATGGACCTCGCCGCCCCGCCGTCGCAGCTGTCCGACGCCCTGCGCCTCCGGCGCCACCTGCACCTGGGCGGCGAATGGTCGTCGCCCGCCGGCACCGACCTGATCGACGTGGAGAACCCGAGCACCGGCGAGCTGATCGGGCAGGTGCCGGCCGGCACCCCGGCCGACGTGGACCGCGCCGTGGCCGCAGCCCGCGCCGCCTTCCCCGGCTGGTCGGCCACCGCTCCCGCCGAGCGCTCCGCCCACCTCGACCGGCTGCACACCGCGCTCGCCGCACGCGCCGACGACCTCGCCCGCACCATCGCCGTCGAGCTGGGCTCGCCGCTCAAGCTCGCCACCCGGGTGCAGGTCGGACTGCCGTTGACCGTGCTGCGCGACCACGTCGCGCTCGCCGCCCGCGCACCGGTCGACGAGACGATCGGCAACTCCCTCGTCGTCCGCGAGCCGATCGGCG
Organism: Micromonospora zamorensis; assembly: GCF_900090275.1. Lineage (NCBI taxonomy): Bacteria > Bacillati > Actinomycetota > Actinomycetes > Micromonosporales > Micromonosporaceae > Micromonospora > Micromonospora zamorensis. Next base: position 1,671,898 of record NZ_LT607755.1, read on the forward strand.
TGGTCGGTGCGATCACCCCGTGGAACTACCCGCTGCACCAGGTGATGGCGAAGCTGGCGCCCGCGCTGGCCGCCGGTTGCACTGTGGTGCTCAAGCCCAGCGAGATGACCCCGTTGACCGCGTACCTGCTCTTCGACGCGGTCACCGAGGCCGGCCTGCCGCCGGGGGTGCTCAACCTGGTGACCGGCACCGGGCCGGTGGTCGGCGAGGCCCTGGCCGGGCACCCCGACGTCGACCTCGTCTCGTTCACCGGCTCCACCGCCACCGGTGCTCGGATCATGCGGCTGGCAGCCGACCGGATCGCCCGGGTCGCGCTGGAGCTGGGCGGCAAGTCCGCCAACGTGATCCTCCCCGACGCCGACCTGGCCACCGCGGTCAAGGTGGGCGTCGGCAACGCCCTGCTCAACTCCGGGCAGACCTGCACCGCGTGGACCCGGATGCTCGTGCACCGCGACCGGTACGACGAAGCACTCGACCTGGTCGCCAAGGCGGTGGCCGGCTACCGGCTCGGCGACCCGTTCGATCCCTCGACCCGCCTCGGCCCGCTGGTCTCCGCCGCCCAGGCCGAGCGGGTCCGCGGTCACATCGACCGGGCAGTGGCCGACGGCGCCCGACTGGTCGCCGGTGGTCCCGACGCCGCGGTGCCGTCTGCGGGGCACTTCGTGGCCCCTACCGTTTTCGCCGACGTGCACCCCGACAGCGCGCTAGCCCAGGAGGAGGTCTTCGGCCCGGTGCTCGCCGTCCTCCCGTTCGCCGACACCGACGAGGCGGTCGCCATCGCCAACAACTCGAAGTACGGGCTGGCTGGCGCGGTCTGGTCCGCCGACACCGACGCGGCGCTCGCGGTGGCCCGCCGGCTGCGCACCGGGGCGGTCGACATCAACGGCGCCTCGTTCAACCCGCTCGCCCCGTTCGGCGGCTACAAGCAGTCGGGCCTGGGCCGGGAGCTGGGCGTGCACGGGCTCGCCGAGTTCTGCGAGCTGAAGGCGATCCAGCGATGAGCGCCCCCGAGTCGTCCCCGGCCGCGTCGGGCGGCGGCGAGCCGGCGGGCGCGCCGGTCACCGTCCGCGCCCTGGTCGCGCGTGGGGCCGGCGCCGAGCTGCGAATCGAGCAGGTACGCCTGCCCGCGCCCGGTCCCGGCGAGGTGCGGGTGACGATCCGGGCTGCCGGTGTCTGCCATTCGGATCTGTCGATGGTGAACGGCACCCTCGCCGCGAGGTTCCCGCTGGTCCTCGGGCACGAGGCGACCGGGGTGGTGGCCGAGACCGGCCCCGGCAGCCGGCTGGCGGTCGGCACCCCGGTGGTGCTCAACTGGGCGCCGGCCTGCCGGGCCTGCTGGTGGTGCCGGCACGGCGAGCCTTGGTTGTGCGCCGCCACCACCGCGCCCACAGTGGCGCGTGGCGAGACCGACGACGGCACCCCGCTGCACCTCACCCTCGGCCTCGGCGCGCTCGCCGAGGCGGTGGTGGTGCCGGACAACGCCGTCATCCCGATCCCCGCCGGGCTGCCCCCGGAGCAGGCCGCCCTGCTGGGCTGCGCGGTGCTCACCGGCACCGGCGCGGTGCGCAACACCGCCCGCGTCGTACCCGGTGAGTCGGTCGCGGTGATCGGCCTCGGCGGGGTCGGCCTCGCCGTGCTCGCCGCCGCCCGCCGGGCCGGCGCCACCACGATCCTCGCCGTGGACGTCGCCGAGGCCAAGCGCGACCTGGCGCTCGCCGCTGGGGCGACCGACTTCCTGCTCTCCGACGACCGGCTGTCCAAGGAGGTGCGGGCGCGCACCGAGGGCCGCGGCGCCGACCACGCCTTCGAGTGCGTCGGTCGCGCCGCCACCATCCGGGCGGCCTGGCGGCTCACCCGGCGCGGGGGAGCGGTGACCGTGGTCGGCATGGGCGCCAAGGACGACATGGTCAGCCTCGGCGCGCTGGACATCTTCCACTCCGCGCGGACCCTGCGCTCCTCGGTGTACGGCTCATCCGACCCGGACCGGGAGGTGCCCGTGCTGGCAGCCGAGCTCGCCGACGGTGCACTGGATCTGGGTGTGCTGGTCAGCGGCACGCTCCCGCTGGACGACGCGCCCTCGGCGTTCGACCGGCTGGCCCGGGGCGAGGGCGCTCGCTGGGTGGTCACCCTGGACTGAGCACGCGGGTCGGCCGGTGCGAGAGTGGGCCGCGCCGCGGGTTGGTGTGGCTGTGGGTCGGGAGGTCGCGTGACGGTGTTCGCCTGTGCGGGCTGCGGTGCCACGCTGAGCGTGCCAATGTCGCGGGTGCCGCTGCCGGTGCACGTCGACCAGCGGTACGGCCACGGGTTGCTCGGCGTGCTGATGGAGCCCCGGACGTACGCCGTGAATCCCGACCCCTTCGGACCACCGTGGCGGCCCTGGGCCGAAGTCGGCGCAGCCGAGGCGGAAGCCTGTGGTGTGTACGCGCCGGTGGGCGCGCTGTCGGGTGGTTCGCGGGGAGCGGCTGTGCTCGCGCCGGGCGATGTGCGGGGGACCGTCTTCATTCCGGCGCGGTCCGGTGGACTCTGCTGCGGACTGGACGGCCGGGACGGCCCTAACCTGGCGTGTGCACAGTGCGGCCGGCCGGTCGCGACCCGCATCGACGACTGTTCGCTCTGGCAGGCGGTGTGGTTCGACCCAGCGGCGGTCCGCCGCGTCGCCGGCGCTGCCGTCCGGCCTCAGACGGTCGACTGGGAGGCGCTGCGCAGGGACCGGCCGGGCGTACCGCCGGTCGAGCCGCCCGGGCAGTGGCATCCGCTGTGGGAGGCCGCCGTCGGGGCGGCGCTGGCCCGCCTGTTGGCCGTGTCGGCCGGTACCCGGGTAGCTGTTCCGGACGGCCTCGTCGCCGACACGTTCGGCCGCGCGCTCGACGCTCTGCTCCCGCCGGGTCCGCCGGTCAAGACCCTGGCCCTGGCCGGACCGGGCCTGCCCACCGTCAGCACCTCCATCGCCCTCGTCCCGCAACACCCACAGACGGGCGAGCACTGGGCGCCGCCCGTAACGGCGGACGCCGTCCCACTGCCCTGGGACGTCTGGGCGCAATTGGCCTTCCGGCACGACCGGCGGTCCGTCCCAGGAGCCGGCACGATGCCCGCCGACGCCCGCCGAGACGACCCGTCGCCGCTGACGCCCTTCGGGCTGTTTCGACCCGACGTGGCGGTGTTCCTGTCCACGCTGGCGCGGCTGCGCGAGGTCCGCCAGCCGTGGCTGCGCGCGATCTACGACCGTGTCACGGGCCATCCGTACGCCGGTCCGTTCTGACTAGACGATCGGACGTCGTCGAGCAGGACGGGACCCCCAAGCACTGCTGATTGGCCCGTTGCGCCCTCCTATACCTAGCACTATTATGCATAGTAGTTCTAGGCTTGGGTTGGGAGAGCGTGGTGAGGTCTCGTGAAGGTCGCTAAGGATCTGGTGGCCGCCTCGGCGACACCGATGGTGCTCGGCATCCTGGCCGAGGGCGAGAGCTACGGCTACGCCATCCTCCGGCGGATCAACGAGTTGTCCGGGGGCGAGCTGGACTGGACCGAGGGGCTGCTGTACCCGTTGCTGCACCGGCTTGAGCGCCTCGCCTATGTGGAGGCGAGCTGGCAGTCGGCCGTCGGCGAGCGGAAACGCAAGTACTACAGCATCACCGACAAGGGTCTCGCCGAGCTGGCCGAGCAGCGCCGGCAGTGGGACACCGTCGTGGGCGCGCTCAAGGAGATCTGGCATGACCGTGCACCGCTGACGGTGAACCCGCTGGAGGGCCTCGCATGACGGCACACGACGGGCCGGAGCAGGTGGAAGCGCAGTTCGCGCAGTGGCGCCAGTACGTGCTCCGTCGCAGGGAGTTGCAACCGTCGGACGCCGACGAGCTCGAAGACCACCTTCGCGGCTCCGTCGACGAGTTGGTCGCGGCGGGCCTGAGCCCGGATGAGGCGTTCCTGGTCGCGGTGAAGCGGATGGGCAGCCTCGACGACATCTCCCGCGAGTTCGCCCGGGAGCATTCGGAGCGACTGTGGAAGCAGTTGGTGCTGACCGGCGACTCCGGCAGTCCGGTTACCGGCGCGCGCTCCCGGCGGGACCTGTGGGTCATGTTCGGCTGCGCGGCGGGTGCGGTGGTGTCCGTCAAGGCGCCGGCGCTGTTCGGGCTGACCTTCGACGACGACGGCTCGTTCTACGCGCGGAACGCCACCCTGTTCGCGCTGCCCTGGCTGGCGGCGTTCCTGGCTTGGCGACGGCAAGCCCGACCGGCGATGATCGCGGTGCTGGTGGCGCTGTTCGCCCTCGGCGCGGTGGCGGCCAACGCCTATCCCCTGGCGGACGACTCGCAATCCGTGGTTGTCAGCGGCGTCCATCTCCCCATCGCCCTGTGGCTCGTGGTCGGTCTGGCCTACGTCGCCGACGACTGGCGCTCGTCTCGTCGACGCATGGACTTCATCCGCTTCACCGGCGAATGGTTCATCTATTTCGTACTGATGGCCCTCGGTGGTGGCGTGCTCGCCGCGTTCCTGTTCAACACCTTCGCGGCCATCGGAATCGTCCCGGAGGCGTTCATCTCGCAGTGGCTGCTGCCCTGCGGCGCCGCGGCCGCGGTCGTGGTGGCCGGGTGGTTGGTCGAGGCCAAGCAGAGTGTCGTCGAGAACATCGCGCCGGTCCTCACCCGGCTGTTCACCCCGCTCTTCACGGCCGCCCTGCTCGCCTTCCTCGTCGCTGTCGTCTGGACCAGCCACGGCATCGAGGTCGAGCGCGAAGCTCTGATCCTGTTCGACCTGCTGCTCGTCGTGGTGCTGGGGCTGCTGCTCTACTCGCTCTCGGCCCGCGATCCGCTGGCCCCGCCCGGCCCGTTCGACAAGCTCCAGCTCGCGCTCGTGGTCAGCGCGTTGGCCATCGACGTGCTGGTGTTGTTGGAGATCACCGGACGCATCACCGACGAGTACGGCGGAACGCCCAACCGGGCGGCCGCGGTCGGCGAGAACGTCATCCTGCTGGTCAACCTCGCGTGGTCGGCGTGGCTCCTGCTGGCCTTCATCCGGCGGCGCACACCGTTCGCGGCGCTCGAACGGTGGCAGACCGGCTATCTGCCGGTGTACGCCGCGTGGGCCTGGATCGTGGTCCTCGTCTTCCCACCGTTGTTCAGCTACGCCTAGTGCTGTGACCACTAACGTTCACCGGGTTGTCGGTGGTGTTGTGGTTCCTCGCCCAGACGTTGTCGGAGCGAGCGACTCCCCACCGGTAGTGGGGCGGGCCTCAGCCGGCCAACCGACCCTGACACCGCTGGTGGGCGGCGCGGGTCACGCCGGGACAGCCCGGCACCGGGAAGGTGTCGGCCTGCTCGACGGTGCGTGATGACCGCACCCACGTCGGGTGCGGTGGTGGTGACGCCGCCCGGGGTCCGGGTGGCGATGGTGAACGCCGCGGCAACATCACGATGCCCGACGAACCCGCAACTCCTGCACATCATGGTCCGCCCGCGGGGCTTGACCACTCTGCGCCGGCACACCGGGCAGGTCGACGACGTACCCCGCTCATCGACCAGATACACGGTGATCCCGGCCAGCTCCGCCTTGTCCTTCAGGACCGCGATCGCCCGGCCGAGTTGCCACTGCCGCAACCGCAGGTTGTGCCGCCGACCCGCCGGCAGATCGAGGACACCACGCGGGTCACCGACGGTCAGCGTCCCGACCCGGTGCTGCACTGCCCAGCCGATCACGGTCTTCGCGGCCTCGTGCCCGGCCTGCCGTACCCGACGCCGATGCCGCCCCTCCATCAGCCGAGCCCGCCGGCGGGTCTTGCGCCACCGCCGCGAACCCCGCTGGCCCCTCTTCGGCGCACGGGCGGCGGTCGCCCGGCGGCGGCCTTTCGTGTCGGCCAGGTGCTGACGGTGCTCGGCGCGGATCGCCCGCCCGGACACCAGCAACATCTGCCCGTCACCGGCTGCCACCGCGTACGGGTGAATGATGCCCAGGTCGACCCCGGCGACCCGCCCCCGCTCCGGCTCCTGACCCGCAGGGTAGGTCGCGACCGGAAGCTCCGCGGTGACCTCGACCCACAACCGCCCCTGATCGAACACCAGCGTCACTGACCGCACCGCATCATGGGGGTAGGGAACCGCCCGGTCCAGGCGCACCACCAGCGGCGGGCTCCCGGCCGAGGTCGGCAACCGCAGCCGCTGTTCACTCAGACCGAACGTGCCGTGATACCAGCGGACCGGCATCAACGACCGTCGCCGCCGCGGATACCGCACCTCACCATGGCCCGCCCTGCGGCGGGCGGCAGCGCTGAACCACGCATCAGAATAGCGACGCAACACCGACCGGGCGCCGGTCGAGTCGAGCTCACCGAAAGTGCCCGGACCAGACGCGGCGAGCAGTCGACACAACTCCTGATAGCTCGCGACCGGCCGATCTTGACGACGATGCCGCCAGCTGTTGTATTCCAATACACACGCCCAAAGATCCCCGGCCGCGCGGAGCAGGCCGAAGCAGCGTTGCCGCTGCGCCCGGGTCAGACGCAGGCCGACCCGGGCGGTGCGATGCACCACCCGCGGCGCTCCCGAATCCCTACGTCTGGGCATACCCGAAGCCAACCACGAGGGTCTGACACAACCCGGCCAACGTTAGTGGACACAGCACTAGCCAGGGCCACCGACGCGAGGCGGAAGCCGGCCCACCCGCCACGGGTGGGCCGGCCTCTCCGTCACTTGCCGGTGACGATGCCCGGGTTGATGCAGAGCCCCGGGTTGGCGCCGTTCTTCTCGGCGATCTCCAGGCAGCGGGTCACCTTGTCGACCTTCGCGTTGGTCTCGGTGATCTGCTTGGAGATCTCGGCGTTCTTGCGGTCCTGCTCCAGGTTGCGGGTCTGCGCCAGCTTGTCCTGGAACGCCTTGATGTTGCCCTCGGTCTTGTCGTCGTGGTTCACCCGGGTGATGGTCACCGAGAGGATGTCCACGTCGGCGGCGAGCCGGGTTTCCGCGCTGGTCTTGATGTTCGCGGCGAACGGCTTGAGGTCGACGTTGAGGTCACCCGTCTGGGCGTCGATCTTCTCCAGCGGGTTGTACGCGGCGAACGCGTCGTTGACAGCGCTGTCGAGCTGCACACCCACCCGCTGGCCCCGGAAGCTGACGAAGTCGCCCTTGTAGTCCATGAACTGCTTCGGCGCGTTCTCCGGCTTGACCTGCCACTCGATGAGCACCTCGACACAGGCGTCGGCGAGCGTGCCGGTGCGCACCCGTACGCAGTTGTTGCCGCCGATGTGGTCGTACTTCTGCCGGCCGGCGTCCCACTCGCCGACCTTCTGCCACGGCGCCACCCACTTGAGGCCGGAACCGGTCACCTCGCCGGTGGGCTTGCCGAAGCTGGTGACGATGCCCACCGAGCGGATGGGCACCGAGTGGGCGCTGGAGGCGATGCCGACAACCAGGGTGAGGGCGAGAAAGCCGAGCGCCGCGAGGGCGGCCATCCGCTTCAGCGACCGTGCCGGGGCGACGAGGGCGACGACGGCGGTGACCGCCAGGGCGACGGCGAAGACGATCGCCATGGTGAAGCCGACGGGCATGGGGTGAGGACCTTCCGGTGGGCTGTGTGGATCATCAACCTAGGGGGTCCTGTCAAATCGACGGCACGGGGAGGTGGAGTTCGCGCACGTCAATTGCGGGGCGAATATGGATCCCATCGACATGGCTCGACTCGCACGGCCCGCCGTAGGTTTCGTCCACGCGACGGGCCTGTGACCACGGTCACCGAACCGACCGTCGCGGCGACGGTGCGGAGGATGAGGCGATGGCCGGGCAAGCGCTCCTGTCGGCCCGTGGGCTGACCCGCGACTTCCGGGGCTTCCGGGCGGTCGACGACGTCGACCTCGACGTCGCGCCGGAGAGTGTGCACGCGCTGGTCGGCCCGAACGGCGCGGGTAAGACCACCCTGTTCAACCTGCTCACCGGCTTTCTGCGCCCCAGCGCCGGGCGGATCGAGCTGGACGGCCGGGACGTCACCGGCCTGCCCCCGGAGCAGGTGGCCCGGCTCGGTGTCGCCCGCTCGTTCCAGATCACCAGCCTCTTTCCGCAGCTCTCCGCCCGGGAGCACGTCGCGCTGGCCCTCCAGTCGCCCAGCGGGCTGGGCTGGCGGTTCTGGCGGTCGGCGAAGCTGATGGGTCGCTACACCGCGCGGGCCGACGAGTTGCTGGCCATGGTGGGGCTGGACGACCTGGCGCAGGCACCGTCCGAGTCGTTGGCGTACGGGCGCAAGCGGGCCCTGGAACTGGCCATCGCCCTGGCGTTGGACCCGAAGGTGCTGCTGCTCGACGAGCCGACCGCCGGGATGGGCATGGAGGACGTGGACCGCACCGTCGAGCTGATCAGCACTGTCCGTCAGGGCCGGACCGTGGTGATGGTCGAGCACAACATGAGCGTGGTCGGCCGACTCGCCGACACCGTCACCGTCCTGCAGGCCGGCAAGGTCCTCGTCGAGGGCCCGTACGAGCAGGTCCGGGCCGACGAGCGCGTGATCACCGCCTACCTGGGAGCCGCTGATGCTGCGCATTGAGAACCTCTCCGCCTTCTACGGCGAGGCGCAGGTGCTCCGCGACGTCAGCCTCGACGTCGCCGCCGGCGAGGTGGTCACCCTGGTCGGGCGCAACGGCGCCGGCAAGTCCACCCTGCTGCGCTGCGTCATGGGGCTGCACCCCGGTCAGCACGGCACTGTCGAGCTGGACGGCCGCGACATCTCCCGGCTGCCGGCGCACAAACGGGCCCGCCTGGGGCTGGGCTGGGTGCCGGACGACCGGGGCAGCTACGCCACCCTGACCGTCACCGAGAACCTCACCCTGCCGCCCACTGTGGGCCCCGACCCGTGGCCGCTGGAGCGGGTGTACGAGGCGTTCCCCGCCCTCCACACCCGGCGGGACTCCGCGGCCACCATGCTCTCCGGCGGCGAGCAGCAGATGCTCGCGCTGGCCCGGGTGCTGCGGATGGGTGCCCGGCTGCTGCTCTGCGACGAGCCCACCGAAGGGCTGTCGCCGCTGCTGGTGCAGCAGGTCGGTGAGCTGCTGCGCGAGGCCAAGCGGCACGGGGTGACCGTGCTGCTGGTCGAACAGAACCTGCACTTCGCCACGGGTGTCGCCGACCGGCACTACCTGCTGGCCGAGGGGCGTGTCGCCGAGGCGATGGACAACTCCGAGGTGCGCTCGCGCGAACGCGAACTGCTCGCGTACCTCGGCATCTGAATTCTCTCAACGACGACCCGCGCGACGACGCGCCGGATGGATGGAGTGGGCATGCGCAGGACGGTGGGTGTGGCCGTGGCGTCAGCCGCGGTGGTGCTGGTCGCCGGTTGCGGCGGCGGTGGCCCCCAGTCGGGTGGCGACCAGGAACTGACCGGCGACAAGATCGTGCTGGGCGTGCTCAACGACCAGTCCGGGGCGTACTCGGAGCTGTCCGGGAAGAACTCGGTGGCGGCGGTCGAGCTGGCCATCGCCGACTTCACCGCGAAGTACGGCGACAAGGCGGTAACCAAAAACATCACAGTGGAGACCGCCGACCACCAGAACAAGCCGGACGTGGCCAACTCCAAGGCCCAGGAGATGTACGACCGCAAGGGCGTCGACCTGATCCTGGACGTGCCCACCTCGTCCGCGGCGCTGAAGGTCGCCGACGTGGCGAAGGAGAAGAAGAAGCTCTACTTCAACATCGGCGCGGCGACCACCGACCTGACCGGCAAGAGCTGCAACAAGTACACGTTCCACTACGCGTACGACACGTACATGCTGGCCAACGGCACCGGGAAGACCACCACCGAGCAGATCGGCAAGAACTGGTACATCCTGTACCCGAACTACGCCTTCGGTCAGGACATGGAGAAGAGCTTCTCCGCCGCGATCACGGCGGCCGGCGGCACGGTGGTCGGCAAGGACGGGGCGCCGTTCCCGAACACCAGCGGTGACTTCTCCACCTTCCTGCTCAAGGCGCCGAACCTGAACCCGAAGCCGAACGTGCTGGGCACCATGCAGGCCGGTGCCGAGCTGGTCAACGTGGTGAAGCAGTACAACGAGTTCAAGCTGCGCGACAAGGGCGTCGGCCTCGCGGTGGGGCTGATGTTCCTCACCGACATCCACTCGCTCACCCCGGCCGCGCTGGCCGGCACCACGTACACCGACGCCTGGTACTGGAACTTCGACGCGAAGAACCGGGAGTTCGCCGACCGCTTCCAGCAGAAGGCCGGCACCCGGCCGACGTTCGCGCACGCCGCCAACTACTCGGCGGCTTTGCAGTACCTGGAGGCGGTGCAGGCCGCCGGCACCGACGACGCGGACGCCGTGGTCAAGGGGCTGGAGGGCAAGACGGTCGAGGACGTCTTCCTGCGCAACGGCAAGATCCGCGCCGAGGACCACCGGGTGGTGCACGACGCGTACCTGGCCCAGGTGAAGCCTCAGGCCGAGGTCACCGAGCCGTGGGACTACGTGAAGGTGCTCAAGACGATCCCCGCCGCGGAGGCGTTCCGCGCGCCCTCCGCGGACTGCAAGCTGTGAGCGCGAGGAGTGAGCCGGTTTTGCGAGCCCCGCGGTCGCGAACGGGCGTGACGCTGTGAGCGGCTTCGCGCAGAACACGTTCAACGGGTTGGTGAGCGGAGCGTTCTACGCCCTGCTCGCCCTCGGGCTCGCCGTCATCTTCGGCATGCTGCGGGTGGTCAACTTCGCGCACGGCGCGTTCTACATGCTCGGCGCGTTCGGGGCGTACGTGCTGCTCACCGAGGCTGGAGTGCCGTTCTGGGCCGCCCTGGTGATCATGCCGGTGGGGCTGGGACTGCTCGGCATGGCGCTGGAACGCACCGTGATCCAGCGGCTGACCAGGCTCGACCCGCTCTACAACTTCCTGCTCACCTTCGGCCTGACGCTGATCCTCCAGGATCTGGTGAAGCTGCGCTACGGCGTGCAGTCCAGCCCGTACGAGACCCCGTCGCTGTTGAGCGGGTCGGTCAACTTCGGGCTCTTCGACTTCCCGACGTACCGGGTGTTCATCCTCGGCTTCGCGGTGCTGCTCTGCGTCGCCGTGTGGTGGGTGCTCACCCGTACCCGGATCGGGATGGTGGTTCGGGCGTCCACCGAGCGGCCCGACCTGACCCGCGCCTTCGGCATCGACGTCGGGCGGTGGGTGACACCGGTCTTCGGCTTCGGGATCGGGCTGGCCGGTCTCGCCGGCGTGCTGGCCGCACCGATGCGCGCGGTGAACCCGCTGATGGGGGCCGACCTGATCATCGTGGTGTTCGCGGTGGTCGTGATCGGCGGGCTGGGCTCGATCTTCGGTTCGGTCGCCGCCGGCTTCGGCATCGGCCTCGTGCAGGCGTGGGGTGAGGCGTACCTGTCGGCCTTCCCGATCGTCTCGCAGACCATCGTCTTCGTCGTGATGGCCGGCGTGCTGCTCTGGCGCCCGGCCGGCTTGTTCGGTCGTGAGGAGGCTCCCGCATGACCAGCACCGTGGACACTGCCGCCGCCGACGCGTCCCGCTCGACGCCGCCGTCCGGGCTGATCGCCGTGGCCCGGGCTCCCGGCTGGGTGCGGTACGCGCTGCTCGCCGTCGGGCTGGCCGTCGCGGCGTGGTTGCCCAACGGCCTCTACCCGGCGGTCGCGGTGGACATCCTCTGCTGGGCGCTGTTCGCCGTCGCGGTGGACCTGCTGCTCGGCTTCACCGGGCTGATGTCCTTCGGTCACGCCGCGTTCTGGGGCACCTCGGCGTACGTCACCGGCCTGGTGGCCATCCACGCGGGCCTGCCGTTCCCGCTCGCGGTGCTGGCCGGCGCGCTCGCCGCGGCCGTTCTGGCGGTGCCGATCGGATACCTCGCGGTCAAGCGGACCGGCATCTACTTCGCGATGGTGACCCTGGCGTTCGCGCAGATGGTCTACTACGTGGCCAACGAGTGGCGTTCGGTCACGCAGGGTGAGAACGGTCTCCAGGGGGTGCCCCGTTCGTTCTTCGGCCTGGATCTGACCGACGACTACTTCTTCTACTACGCGATCCTGCCGATCGTGCTGCTCGGGCTGGCCGCCGCCTGGCGGATCGTGCACTCGCCGTTCGGTCGGGTGCTGGTCGGCATCCGGGACAACCCGGCCCGGGCGCGGGCACTGGGCTACCCGGTACACCGCTACAAGCTCACCGCGTTCGTGCTCTCCGGGTTCATCGCCGGCCTCGGCGGCGGGCTGTTCGCTGTCGGCCACCGGTTCGTCTCGCTGGACGTGCTGCACTGGACCACCTCCGGCAAGGCGGTCATCGTTGTGGTGCTCGGTGGCATCGGCACCCTCTGGGGTGGGGTGCTCGGCGCCGGCATCGTGGTGCGGCTGGAGGACTGGCTGTCGTTCTCCGGGTTCGAGGCGATCGGCCTGGTGACCGGCGGCATCTTCGTCCTCGTGGTCGTGCTGTTCCGCCGTGGCATCTGGGGCAGCGTCGCCGCGCTGGCCCATCGGCTGGCGGCCCGTCGCCGGTAAATCTCACGACGGCGCATCCGCCGCGCGCCGTTTCAGCGAACCCCCGGGTAGGGAACGTCTACCCGGGGGTGCGTCTGGTGCTGATCGAGCCGATGCCGGCCGAGGCCGTGGAGATCGCGCACAAGCAGGTGTCGCTGGCTGCCGAGGACCTGGACGGCAACGCCGTCGCGACGCTGGTGCTGGAGTTGGCCGAGGCCTGGGGCGTGCCGGCGCTCTGGGAGCAGGTCTGTCGTCCGTTGCTGGCCGGGCTGTCGGGGCGTACCGCCGCCGAGGTGGTCGTCGAGCACGCCCTCAGCGAGGGTGTCCGGGTCGGGCTGGACGTCTACCGCCGGGAGCCGGGCCGGTCGCTGCCGACCGGTGGCGTGCTGCTGGCGGGTGCCGAGAAGGAGGCGCACAGTCTCGGCCTCCAGGCGCTGGCCGCCGCGCTGCGCGAGCAGGGCCGCGGGTGTCTGAATCTCGGCCCGGCGCTGCCCTGGTCGGCGCTGACCAGCGCGGTGTATCGGGCACGGCCGCACACCGTCGTGCTCTGGTCGCAGACGCCGGTCACCGGCCGCGCGTACCGTCTGGTCCGCTTCGCCCGGGAGTTCGCACGCCTGCGGGTGTACGGCGCGGGGCCGGGTTGGATCGAGCCGCTCACCGCGCCGGTGGCGCATCTCGACTCGCTGCCGAGGGCCGTCACCGCCTGCCTCGCGGGCGTCCCCGGACGTGACGCCCACCACATACGATACGGATCGGTGCCGTATCGTTAATGCGCGTCGTAGGCTGACCCGCGTTACGAGTCTGACCCGTATCGTATTGCGTCGCGGGGAAAGCGTGGGGGGAAATCAGGCATGGAGCTGCACAACAACACGGGCCACCCGAGGAGGTGGGCGATCCTCGGGGTGCTGGTGATCAGCCTCCTCGTGGTCGTCCTCGACAACACGATCCTCAACGTCGCCCTGCGCACGCTGGCCGACCCGGTGCACGGCCTCGGCGCCACCCAGGGCGAGCTGGAGTGGTCCATCAACTCCTACACGCTGGTCTTCGCCGGGCTGCTGTTCACCTTCGGGGTGCTCGGCGACCGCGCCGGCCGTAAGCGCTTCCTGATGATCGGTCTGGTGCTGTTCGGCCTGGCGTCGCTGCTCTCCGCGTACGCCCAGAGCCCCGGCCAGCTCATCGCGGCCCGCGCCCTGATGGGCGTCGGCGGCGCGGCCATCATGCCGGTGACGCTGTCGATCATCTCCAACGTCTTCGACCCGCGTGAGCGTGGTCGGGCCATCGGTGTCTGGGCCGGAGCGGTCGGTCTCGCCGTGGCCATCGGCCCGATCCTCGGCGGCGCGCTGCTGGAGCACTTCTGGTGGGGTTCGGTCTTCCTGATCAACGTGCCGGTGGTCGTCGCCGGCGTGATCCTGGTGGCGCTGCTGGTCCCCGAGTCGCGTGACCCGCGGCCGGGCCGGGTCGACGTGCTCGGTGTGCTGCTCTCCGTGGTGGGCCTGGTCGCCCTCTCCTACGGCATCATCGACGGCGGCGAGCACGGCTTCGGCCGCCCGGTGGTCTGGGGCTCGATCCTGGTCGGCATCGCGGTGCTGGCCTGGTTCGTGCAGCACGAGCGGCGCAGTGACCACCCGTCGCTGGACGTCCGGCTGTTCAAGGTGCCCCGCTTCGCCGCGCCGGTCGCCATCGTCGGTCTGGTGTTCTTCGCCGCGATGGGCTCGCTGTTCTTCGGCTCGTTCTACCTGCAACTGGTGCGGGGCTACAGCCCGCTGCAGACCGGTCTGCTCTTCCTGCCCTTCGCCGCCGCCCAGCTGGTCTTCGCACCGCGCAGCGCCGCGATGGTCCGCCGCTACGGCGGCCGGGCCGTCGCCACCGTCGGGTTGGCGCTGACAGTGGTGTCACTCGCCGCGTTCGTGTTCATCGGCGCCTCCACCCCGATCTGGGTCGTGCTGCTCGCCTTCCTCATCCAGGGCGCCGGGATGGCCAACATCATGCCGCCCGCCACCGAGTCGATCATGTCGGCGCTGCCCCGGGAGAAGGCCGGCGTGGGCTCCGCGGTCAGCAACACCGTCCGCCAGGTCGCCGGTGCGCTCGGCGTGGCGATCCTCGGCTCGGTGCTCTCCGCCGTCTACCGCAGCGACATCGGTGACGCACTGACCGGCCTGCCCACGCAGGCCCGCGACACGGCCAACGAGTCGATCTCCGGGGCGTACGCGGCGGCGGGCCAGCTCGGCCCGGACGCGCCGGCGCTGATCTCGGCGGCCAACGACGCCTTCGTCACCGCCATGCACTGGGCGGCCGGGCTCTCCGCGGTGATCGCCGCACTGGGGGTCATCGTGGTGCTGCGCTGGATGCCGGGTCGGGAGGACACCAACGTCGCCCCTGTGGCGCCGGTCGCCGAGCCCGAGTTGGCCGGCACGGCGTAGGTGCGGGAAGAATGCCGGACATGATGTCCACTGCCGATGCTCCGCGGTCGCCCGGGCGACCGCGGAGCGTCCGCGCCGACGAGGCGATCATCGAAGCCACCCTCGACCTGCTCGCCGAGGGCAGCACCATCGAGGCGCTGTCGATCGAGGCGATCGCCGCGCGGGCCGGGGTCGGCAAGGCCACCATCTACCGCCGCTGGGCCGGCAAGGACGCCCTCCTGCTGGACGCGCTGCGGCGACTCAAGGGCGTCATGGCGCAACCGGCTGGGCACTCCGTCCGCGACGACCTGGTGCTGCTGGTCGGCGCCATCGGCAAGAACGTCGACCCGCGCGCGGCGAAGATCATGCCCTGTCTGGTGCCCGCGGTGAACCGCAGCGCGGACCAGTTCCAGCTCTACCAGAACATCATCGGGCCCCGGCGGCAGCTCATGCGCGAGGTCCTGCGGCGCGGCATCGCCGAGGGGGTGCTCCGGGCCGACATCGACGTCGAGGTGACGATGGCGCTGCTCACCGGGCCGATGCTGATCCAACGGGTGCTCCAGTGGAACCCGGACCTGGACGAGCAGACCCTCCCCGAGCGGGTCGTCGACGCCGTGCTGGAGGGCATTCAGGTCCGCTGAACCGGCCGCGAGCCCGCCCGCTGGCCGGTCCTGGTCAGCCGGCCGGTGCGCGCAGCCGGTGCAGGCGCAGCGCGAGCTGCACCTCCAACGCCCGCTCCGGCCGCTGCCAGTCGGCGCCGAGCAGTTGCCCGACCCGCTCCAACCGCTGGGTGACCGTGTTGACGTGCACGTGCAACTGCTCGGCGGCCCGGGCCAGGCTGCCACCCACCCCGAAGTACGCCTCCAGCGTCTTCACCAGAGCCGTGCCCCGCCGGGCGTCGTAGTCGACCACCGGCCCGACGGTCGTGGCGAGGAACTGGGTCACGTCCTTCTCACCCCGATCGCCGACCGTGCCCAGCAGCAACCCGACGAAGCCCAGCTCCGCGGTGCTCGCACCCTGCCCGTCGCGACCCAGAGCGCCCAACGCCGTCAGGCACCGATCCGCCTCGTGGAACGTGGCGGCCAGCGCCGCCGGCCCGTTCGACGGACCACTCGCCCCGGCGGTCACCGGGCGGCCGGTCACCCGGGACAGGTCCCGCGCGACCGCGCGAGCGCTGCCACCGGCGTCCAGCCCCGGCAGCATCAGCACCACCCGGCCGTCCCGCGCCGCGGCCAGCCCGCTGCGCGCCGAGGCGTACGTGGTGGCCCAGGAGAGCACCCGCTGCCTCGCCGAGCCGGTCGCGGCGATCGCGTCGTCGCCCACCGCCACCAGCACGTGCGGCGCGTCCAGGTCGACCCCGAGGCGGCGGGCCCGACTGCGCAACGCGTCGGTGTCCCGCAACGGGCGGGCGATCAGGTCGTCCAGCAGCTCACCCCGGACCCGCCCCTCCGCCTCGGCGACCGTACGGCGGAACAACAGCAGCAGCGCGGTCACCAGCGCGGCCCGCTCCAGGATCCGCTGGTCGGCGTCGACCAACTCGTCGTCCGGACGCAGCACCAGGGCACCCAGGTTCTCCGCACCGGCCACCACCGCCGCGTACCAGAGTGGGCTGCGGCGCACGCTGCGCCCCTCGGTGCGCGAGGCCGCAACCGCCTCCACGATGTCCGCCCGGTCCGGCTCGTCGATCTCACCCACCCGGGCCAGCAGGCGGCCCTCGGCGTCCAGCGCCAGCAGCGCACCGCCCAGCACCTCGGTCACCGCCGCCGCCACGTCCTCCACACCGCCGCCGCGCAGCACCAGCGCCGTCATCCGGTCGTGCGCCGCCGCGGCCCGCTCCACCGAGCTGCTGTGGGCCCGGATGGTGGTGTTCGCCGCCGACAGCTCGCCCAGCGCCGAGCGCGTCTCGGTCAGCAGCCGGGCGGTGTCGATCGCCACCGCGGCGTGCGCGGCGAGCGAGACCAGCAGCGCCACCTCCTCCCGGACGAACGGCCGGGCCGAACGGTTGGCCGCGTAGAGCACGCCGATCGAGGTGGAGCCGAGCCGCAGCGGCACCCCGAGGATCGCCACCAGCCCCTCCTCCCCGACCCCGGCGTCGATCTCACCGGTGTGGTGGAAGCGCGCGTCCTCGCCGTAGTTCGCGGTGACGTACGGGGCCCCGGACTGGGCCACCAGCCCACCGAGGCCGGCACCCATCGGCAGGCGCAGCCGCTGGAAACGGGCCGAAACCGACCCGTCGGTCACCCGCATGTAGGTGTCGCCGCGCTCGTCGTCGTTGAGCGTCATGTAGGCCACGTCCGCGCCGAGCAGGTTGCGGGCCCGGTGCACGATCGCCCGCAACACGTCGTCCAGGTCGCGTAGCCCGGCCAGGTCACTGACCGTGTCGTACAGGCCGGACAGCTCGGTCTCGCGCCGGCGCCGGCGCTCCAGCAGCGCGCGGACCCGCAACGCCACCGACTTGGCCTGCTCCAGCTCGGCCAGCTTGTCGGGCGGCAGCCCGGCAGCACGCGCGGCCACCAACGGTCCCTCGAACTCGACAGCGGCGGCCTCCCGCGCGAGCAGTTCCAGGAACTCCACCGGCGAAGACATGGTCGACATTGTGCTCGGGCCCACTAGTTGGCCGTCCAGCCCCCGTCGAGGGCGATCGACGCGCCGGTGATGAAGGCCGCCGGCGGCGAGCAGAGGTACGCCAGCAGCTCGGCCACCTCCTCCGGTTCGATCAGTCGCTTGATCGCGGCCCGGGCCAGCATGATCTTTTCGATCACCTCGGTCTCGTCGATGCCGTGGCTCGCCGCCTGGTCGGCGATCTGGCTTTCCACCAACGCCGTGCGGACGTACGCCGGGTTGATGCAGTTGGCGGTCACCCCGTGCGCGGCGCCCTCCAACGCGACCACCTTCGACAGCCCCTCCAGAGCGTGCTTGGCCGAGACGTAGGCCGCCTTGTACGGCGACGCGCGCAGCCCGTGCACCGAGGAGATGTTGACGATGCGACCCCAGCCCCGGGCGTACATGTGCGGCAGCGCCCGGCGGATCAGCAGGAACGGCGCCTCCACCATCACCCGCTGGATGTACTCGAAGCGCTCGACGGGAAAGTCCTGCACCGGCGCGACGTGCTGGAGCCCGGCGTTGTTGACCACGATGTCCACGTCCACGTCGAGGCGGTCCACCGCCGCGGCGTCGGACAGGTCCACGCCCTCGGCCCGGCCGCCAGCCTCGGCCGCGACCGCCTTGGCCGCCTCCAGGTTGCGGTCCACCACGAGCACCTTGGCACCGGCCGCGCCCAGCCGCAGGGCGCACGCCCGCCCGATGCCGCTGCCGCCCCCGGTGACCAGGGCGGTCCGACCGGCGAGGTCGACCTGTACGACGTGGGGGACCGCCACGGGTTCTGCCGTCATGGCGCAAGAAGTTACGAGCTGTGTGCTCCCCGGCACATGGGCCAGCGACACATACTCCGGCGCAAAGCTGTGTGGCCCCACCCGCCCCTGCCACCCACTCCCGCCCCACCGCCGCTCGCGACCACCCCGCTCCGGCCCCGTCCCGCCGCGCCGCGGGCACGGTGTTCGTCGTCAAGATCCGCGCAACATCAGGGATGTTGCTGTCTCTCGCCCGCCGGAGGCAGCAACATCCGGGAAGTTGCGTAGATCTTGGCGTGGGGCGTGGGGCGTGGGCGTGGGGCGTGTCCCGTGGGGCTCCTGGGAAGGGCGGGCAGTAGGGTGTCGAACACACGTACTGGTCACGGTTTTCGGGGAGGGGTCGCGTGCGGGTGCTGGGTGTCGACCCGGGGTTGACCCGGTGTGGGGTGGGCGTGGTCGAGGGTGTGCCGGGCCGGCCCTGCACTCTCATCGCCTACTACGTGGTCTACACCGACCCGGCCGACGACCTGTCGCTGCGCCTGCTGCACCTGGATCAGTCGCTGACCAAGCTGGTCGCCGAGCACCAGCCGGAGAGTGTCGCCGTCGAGCGGGTGTTCAGCCAGCACAACGTGCGCACGGTGATGGGCACCGCGCAGGCCAGCGGCATCGCCGTGCTGGCAGGGGCGCGTGCCGGGCTGCCGGTGCAGACGTACACGCCGAGCGAGGTGAAGGCGGCCGTGACCGGGTCCGGTCAGGCCGACAAGGCGCAGATGACCGCCATGGTGACCCGGCTGTTGCGGCTGGCCGAGCCACCGAAGCCGGCCGACGCCGCCGACGCGCTGGCCCTGGCCATCTGCCACGTGTGGCGCGGCGGCACCCGCTCCAAGCTGGCCGCGGCGGCCGACCGGGTACGACGAGGAGGAGCACGATGATCGCCAGCGTGCGCGGCACGGTGACCGCGACGGGTCCGGACCAGGCCGTGATCGAGGTCGGCGGTGTCGGTCTCGCCGTGCACTGCGCTCCCGGCACGCTCGCCGAGCTGCGGGTCGGTCAGGTCGCCCGCCTCGCGACCAGCCTGATCGTGCGGGAAGACTCGCTGACCCTCTACGGCTTCGCCGACGACGACGCCAAGTCGCTGTTCGAGCTGCTCCAGACCGCCAGCGGGGTGGGCCCGCGACTGGCCCAGGCGGTGCTGGCCGTGCACACCCCGGACGCGGTGCGCAAGGCGATCGCCAACGCCGACACGGCGGCGCTGACCCGGGTGCCCGGGATCGGCAAGAAGGGCGCCGAGCGCCTGGTGCTGGAGCTGCGCGACCGGATCGGCCCGGTGTCGATCGGCGCCGACGGCGTGGGCGGGGTGACCGTTGGCGCCTGGCCAGACCAGGTCCGGCAGGCGCTCGTCGGCCTGGGCTGGTCCGCCGGTCAGGCCGATCAGGCGGTGGCCGCCGTGGCGGAGACCATCGACGGCCCGACGCCGCCGGTGCCGGTCCTGCTCAAGCAGGCCATCCGTCTGCTGGGCCGCACCCGATGAGCGAGATCGACGGGCTCGTCTCGGCGTACGTGAGCGACGCGGAACGGGACGCGGAGGCCACGGTACGGCCAAAGCGGCTGGCCGAGTTCATCGCCCAGGACCGGGTGCGCGATCAGCTCGACCTGTTGTTGCAGGGAGCGATGCGGCGGGGGTCACCACCGGACCACATCCTGCTCTCCGGCCCACCGGGGCTGGGCAAGACGAGTCTGGCCAACATCGTCGCTGCGGAGCTGGGCGCGGGCATCCGGGTGACCAGCGGCCCGGCGATCGAGCGTTCCGGTGATCTGGCGGCCATCCTGACCAGCCTCGCCGAGGGCGATGTGCTCTTCATCGACGAGATCCACCGCATCGCGCGGCCGGCGGAGGAGCTGCTCTACAGCGCGATGGAGGACTTCCGGGTCGACGTGGTGGTCGGCAAGGGTCCGGGGGCGACGGCGATCCCGCTGGACGTCGAGCCGTTCACCCTGGTGGGGGCGACGACGCGTTCGGGCCTGTTGACCGGGCCGATGCGGGACCGGTTCGGTTTCGTCGCGCATCTCGACTTCTACGCCCCGGCGGATCTGGAGACGCTGCTGCACCGCTCGGCGCGGATTCTCGGTGTGCCGATCACCCCCGAGGGCGCGACCGAGATCGCCGGTCGGTCCCGGGGCACGCCCCGGATCGCCAACCGGCTGCTGCGCCGGGTCCGCGACTACGCGGAGGTGCGGGCCCACGGGGTGGTGGATCTCGACACCGCCCGGGCGGCCCTGATCGTGTACGACGTGGATGCGCTCGGCCTGGACCGGCTGGACCGGGCGGTGCTGACCGCGCTGGTCGACTCGTTCCGGGGTGGCCCGGTGGGTCTGTCCACCCTCGCTGTGGCGGTGGGGGAGCAGCCGGACACGGTCGAGGAGGTCTGCGAGCCGTTCCTGGTCCGTGCCGGCCTGTTGGCCCGTACGCCTCGGGGCCGGGTGGCGACTGAGGGAGCTTGGCGGCATCTCGGACGTACCCCGCCGAATGGTGCATTTGGTATGGATAGTCCGCCCGCGCCCGATCTGTTCTCCTTGGACACCGATCAGCCGTGATGTGAACGTGATCTGTGCCGCATTCGGCGTTCTCAGGTGCAGGGTTTAGACTTCGCCGCGGTCTGTACAGGACGTGAGAATCCGCCTCCGCTCCGGCACCCCGGTGCCGGGCAGGTGGCCAATGGGAAGGTCAGTAACCGTGCATTTGGCAGCAGCGGGTGGCGGGGCCGGCGGTTTCACGCCGATCCTGATGATCGCCCTGCTCTTCGGTGTCATGTACTTCATGATGATCCGGCCCCAGCAGAAGCGCCGCAAAGAGGCAGAGGCGATGCAGTCCAACCTCGGCCCCGGCGACGAGGTCGTGACCATCGGTGGGCTCTACGGCACGGTCACCGGCATCGAGGACGACACCGTCCTGATCGAGGTCGCTCCGGGCGTGCAGACCCGCTACGCCCGACCGGCCATCGCCCGGGTGGTCACCCGCGCGGAGCTGCCGAGCGAGCCGGTCACCGAGGACGCGGACGTCGTCAAGGAGTGACCCTTCCTCCCGGGGGTGGCGAGTCCGGCGTACGGCCGGTCGACCGGCTTCCGGGCCGCCGCGCCCGACGGGGCAGCGGACGAGACGTGAAAACTGGATAGTTGGGTCGACGCCGGGCGTCGGCACGTTCCCGTGACCGTCGGCGTCCCCACGCCGGCGTGACCGGTCCTCGTGTCGGCACCTCGTCGGCCCAGGGCCGACCCGTCGGCCGGGACCCCCGGCCCGACACCCGCCGCCGCTGCGCGCAGCGGCGCGACCGTACAGGGAGACAGGACAGCCGTGGCACCACCTCAGGGACAGATGCGCCCCGGGCGGCAGCTCGCCGTGCTCGGGTTCATCTTCGTCGTCCTCTACCTTTTGGTGTTCTTCTCGGGTGCCAGCGGCAGCCTGAAGGACCGGCTCGAGCCCCGGCTCGGTCTGGACCTCATCGGCGGGACCCGGGTGACGCTGGAGGCGACGAACAGCGTCGACGGCAAGCCTCCGACGGCGGAGAACCTCGAGGAGGCCCGCCAGATCATCGAGAGCCGCGTCAACGCGTTCGGCGTGGCCGAGGCCGAGGTGGTCACCGAGGGCAACCGCAACATCGTCATCTCCCTGCCCGGTGAGAACCGCAACCTCGACGACGTCGGCGAAGCGGCCGAGCTGCGCTTCCGCAAGGTCCTCAAGGCCGCCGACGGCAGCGGGACGGCCGCCGTGCCGCCGCCGGCCGCCACGCCGGCCCCGTCCGGCAGCGCCGTGCCGACCCCGTCCGGCAGCGCGGTCCCGACCCCGTCGGGCAGTGGCGCGCCGAAGGCGACCTCCTCGCCCAGCGGTGGTCAGGGCGGGATGGCCCCGGCGTCGCCGAGCGCCACGCCGACCCCGTCCGCGTCCGCCTCGCCGAGTGCCGCCGCCCCCACGGCGAGCGCCAGCACCGAGCCGGTGCCGGCCAGCATCGAGCAGCAGCGCAAGGCCGTCGAGCAGAAGGTGGGCGCCGCGTCCTGGCAGGCCGCCAACGGTCTGCAGGCCCCCGCCGACCTGGCGTCCGACCCCTCGCTGGCCGACAAGCTCAAGCCGTTCGGCACGCTGACGCCGCAAGAGGTCGCCGTGCTGCCGGCGCAGATGCAGTTCAACGTGCCGACCATCGGTTGCGCGCAGCTCGACGCCCGCCCGCCGGCGTCGATCTCGGACGCGAAGCAGCAGGTCGTCTCCTGCGAGGACGGCGCCTCGAAGTACTTGCTCGACCAGGCCAAGGTGCTGGGCACCGACGTGTCCGACGCCGACGCGGTGCTCGACCAGACCAACGCCTGGGTGGTCAGCCTCGACTTCACCGGCAACGGCCAGGGCAAGTGGACGGCGCTGACCCGTGAGGCGTTCAACAACGAGGGTCAGGCCTGCGACGCGACCGCGCTGGGTCAGGACGGCAAGTGCCGGGTGGCCGTCGTGCTGGACAACGAGATCGTCTCCTCCCCGGAGATCCAGGCCGTGCTGACCGGCAACTCGCAGATCACCGGCAACTTCAACCAGAAGGACGCCAGCACGCTGGCCGGTCAGCTGCGCTACGGCGCGCTGCCGGTGACCTTCGAGCAGCAGGAGGCGCAGAACGTCACCGCCACGCTGGGTGCCAGCCACCTGCGCGCCGGTCTGCTCGCGGCCGGCATCGGCATGCTGCTGGTCATCATCTACGCGTTCTTCTACTACCGGCTGCTCGGCTCGGTGATCTTCCTGAGCCTGATCCTCTCCGCGCTGCTCGTCTTCGGCGCGCTGGTGGTGCTCGGCCGGCAGATCGGCTTCACGCTCACCCTCGCCGGCATCGCCGGCATGATCGTGTCGTTGGGTGTCGCGGCGGACTCGTTCGTCATCTACTTCGAACGGTTGAAGGACGAGATCCGGGAGGGGCGCAGCCCGCGTAGCGCGGTGCCCCGTGCCTGGATCCGCGCCCGCCGGACGATCATCTCGGCCAACGCGATCACCCTGCTCTCCGCGGTGGTGCTCTACGTGGTCTCGGTCGGCACGGTCAAGGGCTTCGCGTTCGCCCTCGGTCTGGCCACGGTCCTGGACCTGGTCGTGGTCTTCCTCTTCCGCCACCCGATCATGACCATGTTCGCCCGGACCCGGGCGTTCCTGTCCCCGCGGGTCAGCGGTCTGGGTCGGGCGCTTCCGGCCCGCAACCAGCCGACTCAGCCCCGCAACCCGCGCGCCAAGGAGGCCTGAGATGGCTGAAAACGGTCTGGCGAGCCGCCTCTACAACGGCGAAGCCGGTCTCAACGTCGTCGGCAAGCGCAAGGTCTGGTTCGGCGTCGCCGGGGTCCTGATCCTGATCGCGCTCCTCAGCTTCGGGCTGCGTGGCTTCAGCCTCGGCATCGAGTTCGCCGGCGGCAACTCGTTCCAGGTGCCGGCCAGCGTCGGCACCCTGGAGGACGCCGAGCGGGAGGTCAACTCGGCCCTCGCCACGGAGAACACCGGCGTCACGGTGGCCACCGCACAGAAGGTCGGCGGCACCGGCGGCGACACCTATGAGCTGCGTACGGCGCAGCTCGACGCCGACCAGACCACTGCGGTCAAGGCCCAGATCGCCGAGGACCTCGGCATCGACCCGGCTCAGATCAGCAGCAACCAGGTCAGCGAGGCGTGGGGCAGCCAGGTGACCGAGCGGGCCGTGCTCGGTCTGGTCATCTTCATCGCGCTGGTCATGGTCTACCTGATCCTGCGCTTCGAGTGGCGGATGGCGGTCGCCGCGGTCGCCTCGCTGATCACGAACCTGATCCTCACCGCCGGCATCTACTCGCTGGTCGGCTTCGAGGTCACCCCGTCGACGATCATCGGCTTCCTCACGATCCTGGGCTTCGCGCTCTACGACGTGGTGGTGGTCTTCGACAAGGTGCAGGAGAACACGCGGGGCATCACCGCCAACAACAACCAGACGTACGGCGAGGCGGCCAACCTGGCCGTCAACCAGAGCCTGATGCGGTCGCTGAACACCTCGGTGGTCGCCCTGCTGCCGGTCGGCGGTCTGCTCTTCATCGGTGCCGGCCTGCTCGGCGCCGGCACGCTGAAGGACCTCGGCCTGGTGCTGTTCGTCGGTATGGCGGTGGCGTTCCTGACCTCCATCCTGGTGGCCACCCCGCTGCTGGCGCTGCTGAAGAACTACGACCCGCGGATCCAGGCGCACAACAAGCGCGTCCTGACCCGTCGGGGCGCCCTGGCCCGTGGCGAGGTCACCCCGAAGGGGGCCGCGAGCCCGGCCCAGGCCGACGCGACCGACGAGCCGCTCGACCCGGACGCCGCCGCGCTGGCGGGCGCCGCCCCCAAGGTGGGCGCCCGGCCGGCGGGCAAGCGGCCGACCGGTGCCCGGGGCGGTCGCCCGGGTGGCGGCGGCAACCGGCCGGGTGGCGCCAAGCGGCGCTGACCCGAACGGAAACACCCGAACGGCGTCCGGCATGCTGTGTGAGCAGCACTGCCGGACGCCGTCGTCGTTGAAGGAGAGCGGAACAGCCGTGACGGAGACCCACAGCACCGAGGCGCGCGGGGACAGCGGCCCGGAGGCCGCCCGACTGGTCGCCAGCCGGGTGCTGGACGTGCCCGACTTCCCCAAGCCCGGCGTCCTGTTCAAGGACCTGATGCCGCTGTTCGCCGACGGGAAGGTCTTCCGTGAGGTGATCGACGGGATCGTCGCGTACCACGGGCGGGACGCCTTCGACGTGGTGGTCGGCATCGAGGCGCGCGGCTTCGTCGTCGCGGCGGCCGTCGCCTACGCGGCCGGGGTGGGCGTGGTGCCGGTGCGCAAGGCCGGCAAGCTGCCCCGTCCGGCGCACTCGGTGTCCTACGCCCTGGAGTACGGCGAGGCCACCCTGGAGGTGCACGAGGATGCCTTCACCGCCGGGCACCGGGTCCTGGTCGTCGACGACGTGCTGGCCACCGGCGGCACCGCCGAGGCGACGCTGGACCTGGTCGAGCGGGCCGGCGGCACCGTCACCGGCTTCACGGTCCTGCTGGAGCTCGGGTTCCTGGGCGGGCGCGAGCGGTTGGCGCAGCGTCCGGTGCACGCCCTGCTGACCGTTTGAGCAGTTAGACACGCGGCTGACCGTTTGATCCCAGATCCGGCGGACACTGCCGGCGTCGACCGTCCGGCGGAGCGGCAGGTGGCCTCCGGTGCGGGTAGCATTGCCCTTTGCTGACGCCGGCCGCACACGTCCGGCGAGGCGAGACCAGGCCGGCCGATGTTCGGTCGGTGTGTTTCCGGCGAGCGGTGAGGAGGCCGGTGTCCCACGATGTCGTCCCTCCGGCGGAGGGCACGGTGCACCCGACAGGCGACGCTGACGGCTCGGTGACTGACCGGTCAGGCGATGCGCCGGCCCGGGTGACGGGCACCGGCAACGGCTCCGGCAGGGCTGCGGGCGAGACCACTGTCCGCCCGATCAGCGGCCCGCCGAGCGTCGAGGCCGCGCCCGGCGCCGACGGGGTTGTCGTGCCGTTCCCGACCGACGCGGGCATCGACCCGTCGCCGAGCGGTGGCTTCGGGCTGTCCAACGCGCCCACCGGCCGGCGCGTGCGGGCCCGGCTGGCCCGGTTCAACGCGCCCTGGCAGACCTCGCAGGTCAGCGAGGTGCTGGAGCCGCTGATCGCGAGCCATCGGGACAACCACCCCAAGGCCGACGCCCGGCTGCTGCAGCGCGCCTTCGACACGGCCGCGCGGTGGCACTCCGGGCAGTACCGCAAGTCCGGCGACCCGTACATCACCCACCCGCTCGCGGTGGCGACCATCCTCGGCAACCTGGGGATGGACACCACCACGCTGGTCGCCGCCCTGCTGCACGACACCATCGAGGACACCGAATACACCCTCGACCAGATGCGCGCCGACTTCGGTGGCGAGGTCGCCCTCCTGGTCGATGGCGTCACGAAGCTCGACAAGGTCAAGCTGGGTGACGCGGCCAAGGCCGAGACGATCCGCAAGATGGTCGTGGCGATGGCCAAGGACCCCCGGGTGCTGGTGATCAAGCTGGCTGACCGGCTGCACAACATGCGCACCCTGACCTTCCTGCCCCGCCCCAAGCAGGAGCAGAAGGCCAAGGAGACGCTGGAGATCCTGGCGCCTCTCGCGCACCGGCTCGGTATGAACACGATCAAGTGGGAGCTGGAGGACCTGTCCTTCGGCACGTTGTTCCCGAAGCGCTACGAGGAGATCAACCGGCTGATCGGGGAGCACCAGCCGCAGCGCGAGACGCTGCTGCGGCAGGTCACCCAGAAGGTCGGCACCGACCTGAAGGCCGCCAAGATCAAGGCGGAGACCACCGGGCGGCCGAAGCACCTCTACTCGATCTACCAGAAGATGATCGTGCGGGGTCGGGACTTCAACGACATCTACGACCTGGTCGGGGTGCGGATCCTGGTCGACACGGTTCGGGACTGCTACGCGGCGCTGGGTGTCATCCACGCCAACTGGCAGCCGGTGCCGGGCCGCTTCAAGGACTACATCGCGATGCCCAAGTTCAACATGTACCAGTCGTTGCACACGACTGTCATCGGGCCCACCGGCAAGCCGGTGGAGATGCAGATCCGCACGTACGCGATGCACCGCACCGCGGAGTTCGGCATCGCCGCGCACTGGAAGTACAAGGAGCACAAGGGCACCCAGATCGTCGGCCCGCCCGCACACATCGACGAGATGACCTGGTTGCGGCAGCTGCTCGACTGGCAGCGTGAGGCGGCCGACCCGAGCGAGTTCCTGGACGCGCTGCGCTTCGACCTGTCCAGCCAGGAGGTGTACGTCTTCACCCCGAAGGGTGACGTCATCCCGCTGCCGACCGGGTCGACGCCTGTGGACTTCGCGTACGCGGTGCACACCGAGGTCGGGCACAAGTGCATCGGGGCGCGGGTCAACGGCAAGCTGGTGCCGTTGGAGTCGACGCTGTCCAACGGCGACGTGATCGAGATCTTCACGTCGAAGTCCGAGACGGCCGGCCCCACGCAGGACTGGCTGGGCTTCGTCAAGAGCCCCCGCGCCCGGACGAAGATCCGGCAGTACTTCAACAAGGAACGGCGCGAGGAGGCGATCGAGGCCGGCAAGGACGCGATCGTCAAGGCGATGCGCAAGCAGGGCATGCCGTTGCAGCGGATGCTCACCTCCGACGCGCTGATGTCGATCGCCCGGGACCTGCACCTCGCCGACGTGGCCTCGCTCTACGCGGCGGTCGGCGACAGCCAGGTCTCCGCGCAGTCGGTGGTGCAGAAGCTGATGGCCGCGTACGGCGGCGAGGAGGGGGCGGCGGAGGACATCGCCGAGACCGCCGTCGCCACCCGGCCACCGCGCAGCCGGCAGAGCAGCAGCGACCCCGGTGTGGTGGTGCGGGGCGTCAGCGACGTCTGGATCAAGCTGGCCCGCTGCTGCACCCCGGTCCCACCGGACTCGGTGTTCGGCTTCGTCACCCGCTCCGGCGGGGTGAGCGTGCACCGCGACGACTGCGCCAACGCCGAGGACCTGCGGGCGCAGAGCGAGCGCGTGGTCGAGGTGAGTTGGAAGCTCACCTCCGCCTCGACGTTCCTGGTCGCGATCCAGGTCGAGGCACTGGACCGGCACAAGCTGCTGGCCGACGTCACCCGGGTGCTCTCCGACGAGCGGGTCAACATCCTCTCCGCGACCGTCACCACGACCCGCGACCGGGTGGCGGTGAGCCGGTTCAGCTTCGAGATGGCCGACCCGAAGCACCTAGGCCACCTGCTGGCCACGGTCCGCAAGGTCGACGGCGTCTTCGACGCGTACCGGGTCACCTCCGGCGCCTGACGCGTACCCCGGACACGACAGCGCCCGCCGGCTCAGCCGGCGGGCGCTTCGTCGTGCGCGCGGGGGTCAGCCCTGCGGGTTGCTCATGGTGAGGTCCTTGATGACGACCTCCTTCTTCGGGTGGCCACCGCCGGCCTGCTGGGCGAAAGCCCCGTCGTCGCCGGCCTTGGCCACGTCCTTGACGATGTCCAGGCCACCGGTGATGGTGCCCAGCACCGTGTACGCCGGGTCCAGTGGCGAGTCGCCGTAGACGATGAAGAACTGGCTGCCGGTGCTGCCCGGCTGGCCGGAGTTGGCCATCGCGATGACACCCTCCGGGTACGGCGGGCGCTTGTCGGTGGGCAGGTTCTCCTCGGGCAGGCGGTAGCTCGGACCACCCTGACCGTCGGTCTCCCGCCAGCCGTTGCCGGTGGCGCTGGGGTCACCGCACTGCAACACCTTGATGCCCTCGGTCACCAGGCGGTGGCACTTGGTGTTGTCGAAGAAGTTCTTCTCCGCCAGGTAGGTGAAGCTGCCCGCCGTGCACGGCACCAGCGACCGGTCGACCTTGGCCGTGATCGGGCCGAGGTTGGTGTCGATCGTCATGGTCTGCACGCCCTTGGCGTACTGCTCGTTGCTCGGCACCCCGACGTCCTTGATCTGCGGGGGCCGCTGCTCGGCCGGCAGCGCGTTGAACACGCACTCGGACGCCCCGGCCGCGGGCGCGGCGGTGTCGTTCTTGTCGTCGTCGTCGCCGCCGAGGCTCATCGCCAGCCAGACGGTGCCGGCGACCACGAGCACCAACGCGGCAGCCGCGCTGACGATCGCCTGCGTCTGCCGGCGCTTGCGGGCCTTGGCCGACCGCTCGGCCATCTCCTTCTCGAGCCGGGCGCGTGCCGCCGCGCGCTGCCGCTCTCTGGTGGACGTCACGCCTGGATCCTCCTGGGCTGTCTGCTGCTGAGTGCCGCTTGGGGTGGGTGGTGGCGCCCGGTCAGCCGGCGCTCGGGCTGCTGGCCGGGGCGCCGGAGGCCGGGGGTGCGGCGCCGGTGACCGGCTCACCGACCGTGAGGCTCTGGATCGTCACGTCGGTGCTGGGCTTGACCTTGGCCCCGGTCCCATTGTCCACGGTCGGGAGGGCGCCGATCTTCTCCACCACGTCCAGCCCGCCGGTCACCCGGCCGATCACCGGGTACTTCGGGTCGGCGGTGGTGAAGTCCTTGAAGAAGATCAGGAACTGGCTGCCGTTGCTGCCCGGCGGGTTGGAGACCATCGCCACGGTGCCCTTCGGGTACGTCGGCGGCTGGCCGGGGGCCGGGCTGGCCGACGGGGACGCCGACGGCACGGTCGGCACCTCCTCGTCGTAGAACGAGTAGGTGGGCCCACCGAGGCCGGTGCCACTGGGATCGCCGCAGTGCAGCGCGCCCTCGGTGGTGATCTCGTGGCACTTGGTGTTGTCGTAGAACGACCGGCTCGCCAGGTGGGCGATGCTCGCCGCCGCGCACGGGGAGTTGGTCAGGCTCAGCTCCGCGGTGATCGGCGCGCCCTGGTTGGTCGTCACCGTCATCGCCCGGGTGCCGTCGGTGGGCAGATCCTTGGTCGCCGGCGTGCCGACGTCCTTCAGGTTGGTGTTGGCCGTGGCGTCCTGCGGCGTCCAGAGGCAGGTCTCCTCCGCGGCGGTGTTCTGCTTCGAGTCGGAGTCGAACGCCCCGAGCGCCCAGGCCGAGCCGGCCACCACCAACACGAGGATCAGGGCGGCACCGACACCGGCCTGGATCTGCCGACGGCGCCGCGTCGCGGCAGCCCGGCGAGCCAACTGCCGGTCGAGCTTTTCCCGCGCCAGTTTGCGCTGCCGGTCCCTGCTGGAAGCCACCCGTGCTCCCCTTTCCTCTACCTGGTCGTCGCCGGCGACCGGGCGTCCCGGCCCGTCCGGGCGTCACGTGTGTCGCGCCACACGCCCGCCAGAGTGTACGGCTAGCGACTGGGAATGTGGTGTACGAGGTTCCACCCCATCCCGAGCAGCGCTTATCGGGCGTTGTCACTGTGCCGTACGGGGCGCGAGGGGCGGACGCGGCAAAGTCGCTCGGCACGCCCGTTAGGCTGCTGGCAGGACGACAGCTGCTCGACGGAAAGGACAGCGCCTGTGCTCGTGGCCGGCTTTCCCGCGGACGCCTTCGGCACCAACTGCTACGTGGTTGCCACCGCGCCGGGGGAGCAGTGCGTGGTGGTCGACCCCGGGATCGGGGTGCTCGACCAGCTCGACGCGCTGCTCGCCGAGCACCGCCTGCATCCGGCCGCCGTGCTGCTCACTCACGGCCACCTCGACCACACCTTCTCGGTCGCGCCGGTCTGTGGTGCGCGCGGCGTCACCGCCTACGTGCACCCGGGCGACCGGGAGATGCTGGCCGACCCGTCCAAGGGCCTCTCGGCCGACCTGACGTCGCTCTTCGGCGGTCGGTTGAGCTACACCGAGCCGGAGGACGTGGCGGAGCTGACCGACGGCGCCACCCTCACGCTCGCCGGCCTGGAGATCGCCGTCGACCACGCCCCGGGCCATACCGGCGGGTCGGTGCTGTTCCGGCTGCCCGGCGCGGGGTCGGACTGGGAGGCCGACGAGCTGTGCCTCTCCGGTGACGTCCTCTTCGCCGGGTCGATCGGCCGCACCGACCTGCCGGGCGGGAGCATGCCGGCCATGCTCACCAGCCTGCGCGACAAGATCCTTCCGCTGGCCGACGACACCGTCGTGCTGCCTGGCCACGGCCCCGCCACCACCATCGGCCGCGAGCGCGCCAGCAACCCGTACCTCATCGAGGTGGCGCAGGTCGGCGGCGGCCGACCGGCGCCCACCCGGGGCCTCTAGACCTTCTCCGCGCCGCGCGCGGACCCACGACACCACCGCGCCGCGGGCGCGGCACCGCAAGGAGTACGCCGATGAGCAAGCCCACGCCCATCTCCGGTTTCCCGGAGTGGACCCCCGGTCAGCGGATGATCGAGCAGTTCGTGCTCGACCGGATCCGGGCCACCTTCGAGCTGTACGGCTTCGCGCCGCTGGAGACCCGCGCGGTGGAGCCGCTGGACCAGCTGCTGCGCAAGGGCGAGACCTCGAAGGAGGTCTACGTGATCCGGCGGCTGCACGCCGACGCGGAGGGTTCCGGTGGTGACGACCAGCTCGGCCTGCACTTCGACCTGACCGTGCCGTTCGCCCGGTACGTGCTGGAGAACGCCGGCAAGCTGGCGTTCCCGTTCCGCCGCTACCAGATCCAGAAGGTGTGGCGCGGTGAGCGGCCGCAGGAGGGCCGTTACCGGGAGTTCGTGCAGGCCGACATCGACATCGTCGACCGGGACACCCTGGCCCCGCACCACGAGGCGGAGATGCCCCTCGTCATCGGCGACGCGCTGCGCTCGTTGCCGATCCCGCCGGTGACGATCCAGGTCAACAACCGCAAGATCTGCGAGGGCTTCTACCGGGGCATCGGGCTGACCGACCCGGAGGCGGCGCTGCGCGCGGTGGACAAGCTCGACAAGATCGGCCCGGCGAAGGTGGCCGACCTGCTGGCCCAGACCGCCGGGGCGAGCGAGGCGCAGGCCAAGGCGTGCCTGGCGCTGGCCGAGATCTCCGCCCCGGACGCCTCGTTCGCCGACGCCGTCCGCGCGCTGGGGGTGAGCGACCCGCTGCTCGACGAGGGCATCGACGAGCTGGTCCGGGTGGTGGAGACCGCCGCCGAGCACTCTCCCGGCCTCTGCGTGGCGGACCTGCGCATCGCCCGTGGCCTGGATTACTACACCGGCACCGTCTACGAGACGCAGCTGCGCGGCTACGAGCGGTTCGGCTCGATCTGCTCCGGCGGCCGGTACGACAACCTGGCCACCGCCGGCGCCGTCTCGTACCCCGGGGTGGGAATCTCGATCGGGGTGACCCGGCTGCTCGGGTTGCTCTTCGGCGCGGGGGAGCTGTCGGTGTCCCGGGAGGTGCCGACCGCCGTGCTCGTCGCGGTGACCAGCGAGGAGCAGCGGACGGCCAGCAACCGGGTGGCCGAGGCGCTGCGGCGGCGCGCGGTGCCGACCGAGGTGTCGCCGAGCGCGGCGAAGTTCGGCAAGCAGATCCGCTACGCCGAGCGGCGCGGCATCCCGTACGTCTGGTTCCCCGGTGTCGACGGAGCGCCGGACGAGGTGAAGGACATCCGCTCGGGTGAGCAGCTCACGGCCGGTGCGCAGGAGTGGATGCCCCCTCTGGAGGACCTCAAGCCGACTGTTGGGTGAGTCTCTCCACTGGCGCTGACGGCCGCGGGGACCTACGGTAGCGTAAGTTACGCCACCGTAGGGAGTTTCTTGTGACCGTCAGCACCACACTCAGTCAGACCGCTCTCCTCGTCGAGTTGGAGCCGGTGGTCGCACGCAACCTCGACCGCCACCTCACGCTCGCCAAGGAGTGGTTCCCGCACGAGTACGTGCCGTGGAGCGAAGGGCGGACCTTCGACGGGCCGCTCGGCGGCGAGGCGTGGTCGCCGACCGACTCGACCATCCCGGACGTGGCTCGCACCGCGCTGATCGTGAACCTGCTGACCGAGGACAACCTGCCCTCGTACCACCACGAGATCGCCACCCTGTTCGGCCGCGACGGCGCGTGGGGCACCTGGGTGCACCGGTGGACCGCCGAGGAGGGCCGGCACGGCGTCGCGATCCGCGACTACCTGACCGTCACCCGGGCCGTGGACCCGGTGGCGTTGGAGCGGGCCCGGATGACGCACATGTCCGAGGGCTACACCAACGCCCACGGCGACGAGGTGCTGCACTCGCTGGCGTACGTCTCGTTCCAGGAGTTGGCCACCCGGATCTCGCACCGCAACACCGGCAAGGCCACCGGCGACCCCGCCTGTGAGGCGCTGCTGGCCCGGGTGGCGGCCGACGAGAACCTGCACATGGTCTTCTACCGCAACCTGCTCGCCGCCGCGTTCGAGCTGGCCCCGAGTCAGGCCATGCGGGCCGTCGCCGACGTGGTGGCCGACTTCCAGATGCCGGGCAGCGGCATCGACGGTTTCGCCCGCAAGTCGGTGGCGATCGCCCTGGCCGGCATCTACGACCTGCGCCAGCACCGCGACGATGTGCTGCAGCCGGTGCTGCGCCAGTGGGACGTCTTCAACGTGACCGGCCTCAACGCCGACGGCGAAGCCGCCCGCGAGCAGCTCGCCGGCCAGCTGGACAACCTGGAGCGCGCCGCGAGCCGCTTCGAGGAAAAGCGCGACGCCCGAGCCGCCCGCCTGGCCCTCCGCTAAACCCCCACCCCCCCGCCCCCACCCCCACCCCACCGGGTTGATCAAGAGCTTTCGGTCACCGTGAGCCCGTTTCCTGACCGAAATCTCTTGATCAACTCAAGGGGAGGTGGGGTTAGGGGAGGGGGAGGATCAGGCAGGTGCTGGTGGCGTGGGCTATCAGGCGGGCGTCCGCGTCGGTGATGCGGGCCTCTGCCAGGGCCGTACGCCGGCCACGTTGCAGCACAGTGCCCTCGCAGCGCAGCGTGCCGCTGTCGACAGTGACTGGGCGGAGGAACTTCACGTTCAGGTCCAGCGAGGTGTAGCCGACGCCAGCGGGCAGGGTGGTGTGCACGGCGCACCCGGCGGCGGTGTCCAGCAGCGTCGAGAGAACGCCACCGTGGACGGTGCCGAGCGGGTTGTAGTGGAACTCCTGCGGGGTCAACTCGACGCTGACCCGGCCCTCGTCGGCCTCCATCCGGCTCATGTCGAGTAGGTGCATCACCGGCGGCGCGGCCAGCTCGCCGGCGATCATCGCCCGCAGCATGTCGATGCCGCTGCGTCGGCCGATCTGGGCGGCGTTGGCCGCCGGGTCCGCCCAGCTGAAGGTCCGGCTGCGCGCCGGTTCCTGCGTCTGCGTCATGGACGCAGCCTGGCAGCAGGTTGCTGAGTCTGTCAATGAGACCTAGCCTGGTCGGATGCGACCCGCGGCACTGGACTGGTCGGTGGACAACTGCACCATCGCCCGCGCGATGGAGATCCTCGGTGAGCGGTGGACCCTGGTGGTGCTCCGCGAGGTGTTCACCGGCGTACGCCGGTTCGACGACATGCGGGTGCGCACCGGCATCCCGCGTCAGGTGCTGACCAACCGGCTGGCCACTCTGGTCGAACAGGGCGTGCTGAGCCGTGAGCCGTACCGGGAGCCGGGCAGCCGGTTGCGCCACGAGTACCGGCTGACGGAGAAGGGCCTGGACCTGTGGCCGGTGCTGGTCGCCGTGCTCGGCTGGGGCGACCGGTACCTCGCTGGCCCGGAGGGTCCGCCGCTCAGCGTCGCTCACCGCGACTGTGGCGCTCCGGTTCGTGTGGACCTGCGCTGCGCCGAGGGGCACGACGTGGACCAGCCGCGCGATGTGGTGCCGCGCCCAGGCCCCGGCGCCCGCCGCCGTACGCCCTGACACGCGGCGCCCCCACCCACCCGGCATCCGGTGTCGGGGAAGGTATCGACGATCGTGCGCGCGAGAAACCATGCGGGTGTGACGGTGGTTGTTCACCAGCGTGTCAGGGGTGTTGCGGCATTGCGGCCTGCCAAGATCGGCAAATCCGGGCGAAACCAAGCCTTGTCAATGATCTTAAGTATGTGAATACTTCAGTTCACTCGACCGGTTTTCGCAGATCGGCCGGGTTGCCCTCGGGTCAGCCGTTCCCCCCGGCGTGACCCGTCCCCCCGCCCAGGAGGTTTGTTACATGCGACCCACGAGGTCCTCGTTCCGCGTCGCGGCCACCGTCGCCGTGTCCGGATCCCTGGTCGTCGGCGCGCTCATCGGCGCACCCGCCCAGGCCGCTCCCGCCGCCTCGCCCGATGCCGCCGCGGCGCTCTCCGCGGCACTCGGTGACCGCTCCGCCGGCTCGTACATCGACGCCAGCGGCAAGTCCGTCGTCACGGTGACCGACGCCGCCGCCGCCAGCAAGGCGAGCAAGGCCGGCGCCGTCGTCCGCTACGTCACCCGTGGTGCCGGCGAGCTCAACCGGGCCACCGCGGACCTGGAGCGGTCCGCCAAGATCCCGGGCACCGCCTGGTGGAGTGACCCGGTCACCAACCAGGTCGTCGTCTCCGTGGACAGCACCGTCACCGGTGCGAAGCTGGAGCGGGTCAAGGCCGCCGCCGCGCGGGCCAACGGCGCGGTCCGGGTCGAGGCCGAGGCCGGCGTGCTGAGCACCCGGATCTCCGGCGGTCAGGCCATCTACGCCGGCGGGGGCGGGCGTTGCTCGCTCGGCTTCAACGTGCGCAGTGGCAGCACCTACTCGTTCGTGACGGCCGGGCACTGCACCAACATCGCGTCCAGCTGGTACTCGAACTCCTCCCAGAGCTCGCTGATCGGCACCCGTACCGGCACGAGCTTCCCGGGTAACGACTACGGCATCGTGCGGCACAGCAACTCGGCCAACGCGGCCGGCAACGTGTCGCTCTACAACGGCAGCTTCCGCGACATCACCGGCTCCGGCAACGCGTCGGTCGGCCAGTCGGTGCAGCGTTCCGGCAGCACCACCGGCCTGCGCAGCGGCTCGGTGAACGCGACCAACGCCACGGTGAACTACGCCGAGGGCTCGGTCTCCGGCCTGATCCGCACCAACGTCTGCGCCGAGCCGGGCGACAGCGGCGGCTCGCTGTTCGCCGGTGGCACCGCCCTGGGCATGACCTCCGGCGGCAGTGGCAACTGCCGCACCGGCGGCACGACCTACTTCCAGCCGGTCACCGAGGCGCTCAGCCGTTACGGCGTCAGCGTCTTCTGATCCAGTCACCGCCAGCGGGCCGCCGGATTTCTCCGGCGGCCCGTTCGCTGTCCTGGCTACCCGCCGTCCGCGGCGCGCTCGGCGTACCTCAGAAAAGAGCGGCGCCGAGCGGTCAGCCCGGCCGCCGCCCAGAGGCCAGTGCGGCGAGCACGGCGGCCAGCGGTACGACCGCCTCGGCGGCCGCCACCAGCCGCTCCGTCAACCCGATCCACGCGCCGTCGGTGAAGAACTCGACGGCGAACCAGCCGAGCAGTCCGAGGAGCGCCGTCGTCACCGCGAGCGCTGTCCAGCGGACGCGCGGAGCCGACCCGTCCGGTGGATCGCGCCGGGTTCGGCCGAGGGGCGGTGCCGCTCGACGGGGCACCGTCGGCGCCGCTCGGTGGGGCACCGCCAGGGCGGGCCAGACAGCCAACGCCACGAACGCCACCCCAGCGGCGACGACGTGCGTCGTCGAGCCGCCTCCCGGGTGTTGCGGGAACGCGACCAGAACCAGTGTGGCAAGGCCGCCCAGGGCGAGCAGCCCACGACCCGCCGGTGCCGCGACGACCAGGCCGAGTGCGGTTGCCAGGTGACAGATGCCCAGGCCAACCAGCCCTGCCGTCATGATCCAGCGTTGGTCGGCGTCGGCGGCGGCGAGCGCGCTGATGGTCTGCCGGACCGGGTCGAACTCGTCGGGTTGGGCGGCCTGCGCCAGCGTCCAGCCCCCGATCAGAAACAACGGTGCGCCAGCGGCCGACAGCAGGGCCCAGCGGGGAACGGCGGACATCGGGTGAGCGTAGCGGTGCGAACGGCCCCACTCCCGGGTCCGAGGCCTGGCATTCGGGCCGACACACCGTGACCTACGGCAGCCGATCGGGCCCTCGAGGAGCGGGCCCG
Organism: Micromonospora zamorensis; assembly: GCF_900090275.1. Classification (NCBI taxonomy): domain Bacteria; kingdom Bacillati; phylum Actinomycetota; class Actinomycetes; order Micromonosporales; family Micromonosporaceae; genus Micromonospora; species Micromonospora zamorensis. Next base: position 1,708,525 of record NZ_LT607755.1, read on the forward strand.
ATTGTGGGCCCGAGCGGATCCGGGGGTATGACGCCGCCGGTCGGCAACGTCGGACCGATGGCTGTCGCACCGCCGACGGCCCAGGCCAGGTGCGCCCGCCGGGCGGAGAGGATGGCCAGCAGTGGCCAAAGTGAGACCGCCACCGCCGTCACCCGCTCGGCCAGCCCAGTGCGGGACCCGCTGGTCACCTCGTACGCGCACCACCCGAAGAGCGCGAGCAGCACCACCGTGGCGCTCAGCCCCACCGCCCGACGGAACGCCCAGGGCGGGTCCGGCCTGCTCGGGTGCTCGGTGTCGTGTCCGCGCGGAAGCCACAGTGCCGATCCGGCCGGCCAGAGCGCCAAGGCGAGCACCGCCACTGTCGCCGCGATGCCGTGGCTGAGCGAACCGCCGACAGTGGGGCGGGGGAACGCGACCAGCGCGATGGTCGCCACCCCGCCGACGGCGAGCAGGAAACGGCTGGGCAATCCGGCCGCGTGCAGCACGGCGGCGACGGCCAGGTAGCAGCACCCGAGCAGCACCAGCGCGGTGATCATGATCCACGCGTCGACGGCCTCCTGCCCGGCCAACTCACTGATGGTGTCCCGGATCGGGTCGTAACCGGCGGGCTGCCGCGCCTCCGCGACCGTCCAGCCGGCCACCAGCAGCAGGGGTGCGGCAGCCGCCGTGGCGACGGCCCAGTTCGGTACGGCGCGCATTTCGCCACGTTAACCGGCATGGCCGCTGCCCGAGCCGGGTTCGCCGGGCTGCCCCACCTGCGAATCGCGTCGGGCTGCCGGGTGCCCCGGAGGCAGGGCGGCCACCCCTGACAGAATGCCGGTGAGGACTGTTCCACGATGAGGAGTTGCCAGCCGTGATCCGTACCCACAATGCCGGAAGCCTGCGCGCCGCGGACGCCGGCTCGACGGTGACGCTCGCCGGCTGGGTGGCCCGCCGGCGCGACCACGGCGGGGTCATCTTCGTCGACCTGCGCGACGGTTCCGGTGTTGTCCAGGTGGTGTTCCGTGAGGAAGATGCGCACGCGCTGCGCAACGAGTTCTGCGTGAAGGTCGTCGGTGAGGTGACCCGCCGACCGGCCGGCAACGAGAACCCGGAGCTGCCCACCGGTGAGGTCGAGGTGACCGTCGCCGACCTGGAGGTGCTCTCCGAGGCGGCGCCGTTGCCGCTGCCGGTGGACGACCAGATCGAGGCCGGCGACGACATCCGGCTCAGGTACCGCTACCTGGACCTGCGCCGCAGCGGCCCGGCGAACGCGCTGCGGCTGCGCTCGCGTGCCAGCCACCTGGCCCGGGGCGTGCTGCACGAGCGTGACTTCCTGGAGATCGAGACGCCGACGCTGACCCGCTCGACGCCCGAGGGCGCCCGTGACTTCCTGGTCCCGGTGCGACTTCAGCCCGGCAGCTGGTACGCGCTGCCCCAGTCGCCGCAGCTGTTCAAGCAGCTGCTGATGGTCGGCGGTATGGAGCGGTACTACCAGATCGCCCGCTGCTACCGCGACGAGGACTTCCGCGCCGACCGGCAGCCCGAGTTCACCCAGCTCGACATCGAGATGTCGTTCGTCACCGAGGACGACGTGATCGACCTCGGCGAGGCGATCGTGTCGGCGCTCTGGAAGGACCTGGCCGGGCACGAGATCAGCCAGCCGATCCCGCGGATCACCTGGCACGACGCGATGGCCCGGTACGGCTCCGACAAGCCGGACCTGCGCTACGGGGTCGAGCTGACCGAGCTGACCGACTACCTGCGTGGCACCGAGTTCCGGGTCTTCGCCGGGGCGATCGACGCGGGCGGCTACGTCGGCGCGGTCGTGATGCCGGGTGGTGCGGCGCAGAGCCGCAAGGAGCTGGACGGCTGGCAGGACTGGGCCAAGGCGCGCGGCGCGCGCGGCCTGGCGTACGTGGTGCTGGACGCCGAGACCGGCGAGGCGCGTGGCCCGGTGGCGAAGAACCTCTCCGCCGAGCACCTGGGCGGGCTCGCCGACACGGTCGGCGCCAAGCCGGGCGACGCGATCTTCTTCGCCGCCAGCGCCACCACCCGGGAGGCGCAGGAGCTGCTGGGCGCGGCCCGCGTCGAGATCGCCAAGCGGACCGGGTTGATCGACGAGAGCGCCTGGGCGTTCTGCTGGGTGGTCGACGCGCCGATGTTCGAGCGCACGGACGAGGGCGGCTGGACGGCCGTGCACCACCCGTTCACGTCGCCGAACTCGGAGTGGGTCGACCGGTTCGAGGAGGCTCCGGACCGCGCGCTCGCCTACGCGTACGACATCGTCTGCAACGGCAACGAGATCGGCGGCGGGTCGATCCGTATCCACCGTGGTGACGTGCAGAAGCGGGTCTTCGACCTGCTCGGCATCACCCCCGAGGAGGCGCAGGACAAGTTCGGCTTCCTGCTGGAGGCGTTCAAGTACGGCGCGCCGCCGCACGGCGGCATCGCCTTCGGCTGGGACCGGGTGTGCATGCTGCTCGCCGGCGCCGACTCGATCCGCGAGGTCATCGCCTTCCCGAAGACCCGGGGTGGCTTCGACCCGCTGACCAGCGCTCCCACCCCGATCACCGCCCAGCAGCGCGCCGAGGCCGGCATCGACGCCAAGCCCAAGCCGCCCGCAACGGCCCACACGGGAACGGCCGGCCCCGCAGCCCCGGTAGCCGACCCGGTCTGACCCCCGCTCCTGCTTGGTTGATCAAGAGGTTTGCGTCATCATCGCCCCGCGAGATGACGCAAACCTCTTGATCGTCGGTGGGGGAGTGGGCTGGGATGCGGGTGCTTGTTGTCGGGGGTAGTGGGTTACTCGGGCGTGCCGTTTGTCGGCGGGGGGTTCGCGCCGGGTGGTCGGTGGTGGGGACGTTCCACTCCGGTGAGATCGCCGTGCCGGGCGTTAAGGAGCGTCGGCTGGACGTGACCGACCGGGCCGCCGTGCGCGCGTTGGTCGCCGAGGTGCGGCCGGACGCCGTGGTCGGGACCCCCTATCGGTACGGGGACTGGGCGGTCACCGCCGACGGTGCCGCGAACGTGGCGGTCGCCGCCGCCGAGGCGGGCGCCCGACTGGTGCACGTGTCCAGTGACGCGCTGCACGCCGGCCGACCCACGCCGTACGCCGACGACGACCCGCCCACGCCGGTGCACGCGTACGGCGCCGCGAAGGCCGCCGCCGAGACCGCCGTACGGGCGATCGACCCCGGCGCGGCCCTGGTGCGTACCTCGCTGATCCTGGGGGAGGGCAGCAAGCAGATCCAGCTCTGCCGGGAGGCGCTCGCCGGCCGGGCCGTCCTGTTCAGCGACGAGCTGCGCTGCCCGATCGACGTCACCGACCTCGCGGACGCCGTACTGGAACTGGTCGCCTCGACGTACGCCGGTGTGCTCAACGTGGCCGGCCCGGACGCGGTCAGCCGGGCCGAGCTGGGTCTGCTGGTCGCCGAGCGGTTCGGCCTCGACCCGGCCGGACTCAAGACCACCACCGGGGCCGCCGTCGGCCTGTCCCGCCCCCTGGACGTACGCCTCGACTCCGCTCGCGCCGTCGGCCTGCTGCGCACGCGACTGCGCGGGGTACGCGAACTCCTGGCACCCTGATCGCCATTGCACACTTCCTATGCACAACTCTTGTGCATAGGAAGTGTGCAGAGATAGTGTGCAGTCATGGAGAACCCCCCACCCGACGGCCGCACCGAGCCACGGCGCGTCGATCTGGACGGCCGGCAGGTTCGCGTGCTGGCCCACCCACTGCGGATGCGGCTGCTCGGCTCGCTGCGCATCGACGGCCCGGCGACCGCGACGGCCCTCGCCGAGAAGTTGGGCACCAACACCGGCGCGACCAGCTACCACCTGCGGCAACTCGCCGAGGTGGGGCTCGTGGCCGAGGATCCCGACCGGGGCACCAGTCGGCAGCGCTGGTGGCAGGCCGCGCACGACATGAGTCACTTCGACCCCACCGACTTCGACGAAGACCCGGACACCCGCGCCGCCGTGCAGTGGATCCAAGCCGACCAGGTGCGGCTCATGGGTGAGCTGGCCGAGCGCTGGATGGCCGTCGAGCACCACCAGTCTCCGGCCTGGCGCGACGCCGCCGGGATGAGTGACCTGGTGCTGCCGCTCGACCCGGCCCGACTACGTGCTCTCAGCGACGACCTCTGGGCGGTGCTGATGCGTTACCGCGACGAAGCCGCGACCGATGCCCCGGACGTCAAACCCGTGCACGTGTTCCTGGCCGGTTTCCCTCGTCTGGACGAGCGCTGGTGAGCGCGAGGAGTGAGCCGGGTGTGCGAGCCCCGCAGACGCGAACGGAGGTGTCGTCGTGAGCGCGCTGACCGTACGCCAGGTCCGGAATCGTTACCTCACGCTCTACGGCCTGCGCTGGCTGCCGACGGGTCTGATGATCCCGGTCATGATCCTGCTGATGCAGGAGCGTGGCCTGTCGCTGCCGCAGATCGGCCTGGTCGGCACCGCGCAGGGCCTGCTGGTGCTGGCGCTGGAGTTGCCCACCGGCGGGCTCGCCGACGCACTCGGCCGCCGGCCGGTGCTGCTCGCCGCCGGAGCGATCAACCTCGCCTCGTTGGCGCTGTTCGCGGTGGCCGACTCGTTCGTGCTGTTCTTCGTGGTCTGGGCCCTGCAGGGGGTCTACCGGGCGTTGGACAGCGGCCCGCTGGAGTCCTGGTACGTCGACGCCACCCTGGCCGCCGACCCGGAGGCCGAGTACGAGCGCGGCCTCGGGTACGCCGGCACCGTCATCGGCGGTGCGATCGGTGGTGGCGCGCTGCTCAGCGGCGGTCTCATCGCGCTCGGCCCGATCGGGCCGGTCAGCGCGCTCACGGTGCCCGTGTTGGCCGCCATCGTCGCGCAGGCGGCGGCGCTCGTCGCGCTGGTCGTGCTGCTTGTCGAAGAGCGGCCGGCAACCGGGTTCGCGGCGCTGCGGGCCTCAGTGGTCCAGGCGCCCCGGATGATCGGCCAGGCCGTCGGGCTCTTGCGTCGCTCCCGGGTGCTGCTGGCGTTGGTGGCCGTCGAGCTGTTCTGGGGCTTCGGCATGGTCACCTTCGAGTCGCTGCTGCCGGTCCGGCTCGCCGAGGTGATCGGTGATCCGGAACGCGCGGCGGCGTTGCTCGGGCCGGCGAACTCGGCCGCCTGGCTCGCCTCGGCGGCCGGTGCGGCACTGACCCCACTGCTGCTGCGCTGGTTCGGCGCCGCGCCGGGTGCGGCCCTGCTGCGCATCCTCCAGGGCGTGACGGTGGTCGGGATGGGCTTGTTCGCCGGGCCGGTCGGCGTGCTGGTGGCGTACCTGGCCTGCTACGCCGTGCACGGCGCGTCCAACCCGCTGCACAGTGGGCTGCTGCACCGGCAGGTCGACGGCCCGTACCGGACCAGCGTGCTCTCGCTGAACTCGATGATGGCGCAGCCGGCCGCCGCCCTCGGCGGGGTGGTGCTCACCGCGCTCGCCGCCGCCACAAGCATCAGCACCGCGATGGTGGTCGGCGCGGTGGCGCTCGCCGTCGCCGCCCCGCTCTACCTGCCCGCCTGGCTGGCCGGGCGCCGCGCCCCCGCCGCCGAGCCGACGGCGGTTCCCGTACCGGCCGACCGGTGAGGACGAGGTGCCCCTGTCACGGCAAGGGGCACCTCGCCTCTCACCCGAGGCGGACCGAGCTGAGCGGGAGGGTGTTGGTGAAGCCCAGTCGACGGTAGAGGCGTGCGGCCCCGACGTTGTCCGTGTAGACGCCCAGCGCGACGGTGTCGTGGTGAGCCAGCAGCGCCCGGGTCATGCCGGCGGTCAGGGCGGCACCCAGGCCCCGACCCCGCTGGTCCGGGGCAACGGTCAGGCCGGCGAGGAAGCCAACGTCGCTCTGACTGCGGTCCGCGCCGCAGGCCACCAGCCGGTCGCCTGCCCGGATGCCGTACCAGGCCACCACCCGTGGGTCTCCGGGGCGGGAGGTGCTGCTCGGGAACGCCACGTCGATCAGCGCCTCCAGCGCGGGACGGTCCGCCTCGGCGAGTCGCACCACCCGGTGCTCGTCGGCCTGTGCCGGCGGTGCCGTGTCGGTCCAGTGGAAGTCCCAGTCGCGGTGCTCGGTCACCGTCAGCCGGTCGGCCAGCAGACCGCGATCGTGGCGGGGCAGGTGCAGCCGCTGCCCCGGTTGCAGCAGCCCGTCGGCCGCCAACGCGGCACAGGTCTCGATCGCCGCCCGGGCCGGGCCGATCCCGCAGCCGGCCGGCCCGTGCTCGGGCGACACCTTCCACACCACGGCGCCGTTGCGCCGGTAACCGCGAGCCGGTGTGCCCGGTCCGAGCGCGTGCCGGGCGAACGGGTGGTGGCCGACGGCGGCCAGGATGGCACGGGTGTCCTGGAGCACCGGGTCGTCGATGATCATGCTCACCAGCCTAGGAGCCGGCGGTGCGACGCCCGCGCCGGGCAGCGGCGACGCAACCAGATCCACCGTGGAGATTGACGAGTGGACCGATTGGGTACATCACGCGCCGACCTACTGGGAACCCCCACCGGAGGACCGACATGCTCGCCATTCTCGCGGCCATCGTCTTTGGCTTTGCCCTGCTGCTCGATCTGCTCAACACCGACTTCGGCGCACCTGACCTGTTCAACTGGAACACCCTCGTGCTCATCGGGCTGCTCCTGCTCTCGCTCTACCTGGCCGGCGTGGGCAGCGGCCCGCGCAGCGGTGGCGGCGGTGGCGGCGGCCGCTGGTACCGGGGCCGTCGCCCCGGTCGCGGCTGACCGGAACCGATCACCGGTGGCGGGCCCACGGCGCGATTCCGGCGTCGTGGGCCCGGCCCGGTACTGTCTTCGTGATGGAGTCCGACGCCCTCTTCTCCCTCGGTGAACCCGCCGGGTCGCGCAGCGCGCCCGACGGCCCCGCCGGTGTCGACGGCTTCACCGCGGTGGCCGACGACTCGCCACTGCCCGTCCGGATGCGCCCGGTGACCCTCGACGAGCTGATCGGTCAGGACCACCTGCTCGCCCCCGGCGCCCCACTACGGCAGCTGGTCTCCGGCGGCGCCCCGCTGTCGGTGATCCTCTGGGGCCCGCCGGGCAGCGGCAAGACCACCATCGCGCACCTGGTGGCCGGGGCGACCGACCGCCGATTCGTCGCCATGTCGGCGCTCTCCGCCGGCGTCAAGGACGTGCGGGCGGTGATCGAGGCGGCCCGCCGCCAGCGCCGCTCGGGCGGCCCGCAGACCGTGCTCTTCATCGACGAGGTGCACCGGTTCAGCAAGACCCAGCAGGATTCGCTGCTCGCCGCCGTCGAGGACCGTACTGTCACGTTGCTGGCGGCGACCACCGAAAACCCGTACTTCTCGGTCATCTCGCCGTTGCTGTCGCGGTGCGTGCTGCTGACCCTGCAACCGTTGGACGACGCGGCGGTGCGGGGCCTGCTGCGCCGCGCTGTCACCGACAAGCGCGGGCTGGACGGCGCCCTGACCCTGACCCCGGAGGCCGAGGACCACCTGGTCCGGCTGGCCGCCGGTGACGTCCGCAAGGCACTCACCGCACTGGAGGCGGCGGCGGCCTCCGCCACGGCGCTCGGCGCCGGGCGGATCGACCTCGCCACCGCCGAGCAGGCCGTCGACGTGGCGGCGGTGCGCTACGACCGCGACGGCGACGCCCACTACGACGTGGTCAGCGCCTTCATCAAGAGCATGCGCGGTTCGGACGTGGACGCCGCGGTGCACTGGCTGGCCCGCATGCTGGTCGCCGGCGAGGACGCCCGGTTCATCGCCCGCCGCCTGGTCATCTTCGCCAGCGAGGACGTGGGCATGGCCGACCCCGGGGCCCTGAGCGTGGCCACCGCCGCGGCGCACGCCGTCGAGTACGTCGGTCTGCCCGAAGCGCAGCTCAACCTTGCCCAGGCGGTGATCCACCTGGCGACGGCGCCCAAGTCGAACTCCGCCACCACCGCCATCGGCGCCGCGATCGCCGACGTGCGGGCCGGTCGCGGCGGTCCCGTGCCGCGAGGGCTGCGTGACGCGCACTACGCCGGCGCCCGAGGGTTGGGCCACGGCACCGGCTACCGCTACCCGCACGACGACCAACGCGGTGTGGTCACCCAGCAGTACGTCCCGGACGACCTGGTGGGCACCGACTACTACCAGCCCAGCCCGCACGGCGCCGAACGGTCGGTGGCCACCCGGCTGCCGCTGCTGCGCCGGATCGTGCGGGGTCTGCCGGCTCCGACCGCCCGTCCGGACACTCCGACAGCCGAGCCACCTGTAACGGCACAGGCCGCGTCGGCGCTACCTGGCGAGACCGGTCGCCCGGCGACCGGCACGGGCGCACCCGGCACGATGCAGGACAGCGGCACTGATGCCGCAGGAGAGGGTCAACAGTGAGATCGCGTGGTGGGGACCGCCCGGACGAGGGCCCGGACGAGCGGCGCGATCCCCGCGCCAAGACGCGTCGCTGGGGTCGGGGGCGGGCCGCCGAGCCCGAGCCCGAGGAGCCGGTCGCCGGCGAGGAGTTCGGCTGGATCGACGACCTGCGCTCTGCCAAGCAGCAACGCACCGAGCTGGGCCCGGACGGCGCCCCGGCGGAGCCGAGCCGTCCCGCTGCGGGTGCGCCGGCCGCACCGGCGGGGCCGCGTACGGGTACGCCGGCAGCGCCGGCCGGTGGACGCGGCGGTGCTCCGGTGCCGCCGGAGGCCCCGGCTCCACCCGCGCCGCGCCAGACCGACCCGGGTGCCGGCCCGCGTCGACCGGTCGACGGTCCCTGGCCGGGGGAGGCGCCGCCCGCCGGCCGCCACCCGGATGAGCGGCCACCCGCGGCCAGCCCCGGTGCACCCGCCCCGGGCCAGCCGGCGCGCCGAGGAGTGCAGCCGGCACCCGCTGCGCGTGCCGCCGTACCACCAGCGCCACCCACCGCCCGACCAGTTGGCGGCGACCCGGCCGGCCCACCGGGGCCTCGCCCCGACGCGCCCGGCGGCCCGGTCCGCTCCCGCCCCGCGGCGGTTCCGCCCGGCCCACCCGTGGGCCCTCCGACCTCCGGCGCCCCGACCGGTCGCCGTCCGGATGCTGCCGGTCCGACCGGTCGCCGTCCGGACGCTGCCACGCCCGGGGGTAACCCGGACGCGATGCCGCCGTTGCGCCGACCGGACGCCGGAGCGCCGGGCCGCCGACCGGGCCCCGAGCCCGTCGAGCCCGGCCGCGCGGTGCCGCCTGCCGACGGCACGCCCGCCGGCCGCCGGTCCGCCGGTCCAGCACCCGATCCAGCTCGGGGCACCGGGCCGTCCCCCGCCGCAGCGCGGTACGACGGCACGCCGGCCGGCGCCGTCCCGCCGATCGCGGATGGCCTGCGACCCGACCCCGCCATCGACCGTGACCCGCGTACCGCCCGGCGCCGGCCAGGCCCGGTCGACCCCGGCGCGCCGGAGCCCACCGGCCCCCGTGCCGCTGAGCGCTCCCGCCCGGCAGCCGGCGGCCACCGCCGCGCCGCCGAACCCGACGAGCCGATGGTGCCCCGCTCGGGCAACGCGCCGCCGGTGCCCGCAGCGTCCGGCGGTCACAGCGGCGCGACGCCCACCATCGCCCCCACCGACGGCACGGGTCGCCGCCGGGCCACCTCCGACGAGCCGGAGCGGCGTACGCCGGCCGGCGGCGAACCTCGACCGGACCGCCCGGAGCGGCCCGCCGACTGGCTGCGCCAGGCCGGTCGCCTGCCGCACACCGACCCGGGCCTGCCGGTGGTCAACCGCCGAGGTGGGCCCCCGCCGGCCGAGGGCCGGCGTCCCGTACCGCCCGCCGGCGCCGGTGACATCGTCGACCCGGCGGCCGGTCGGCTCGGCGTACCCGATCCGGCCGCGGAGCGCTCCGCTGGCCGCCGGCCCGCCGGGCCACCGACCGACCCGGGCTCGGAGGGACCCACCGGTCGTCGTGCCGTACGCCCCGACGCGTCGGGTTCCACCGGAGAACAGGCGACCCCCTATCCGCCGGCGACCGGCGACCGTCCCGGCCGGGGCCGGGGCGCCGCAGCGCCTGCTCCGGATCCCACAGTGCGGCGTGGCCGTGCGGCAGCTGGTGCTGGCCCGGACGGCATGCCTGCTCCGGATCCCACAGTGCGGCGTGGTCGTGGGGCTGCTGGTCCTGGTCCGGACGGGATGCCCGCTCCGGATCCGGCCGGTCGGCGACGTCCGCCCGTCGAGGGTGGCCCGGGTCGACAGGGGCCGGCGAGCGACCGGGGCGACGACCCTTATGCCGCTGGGCGACCCGCGCCCGGTGCCGGCCCCGCCGCACCGGTTCGGGGTGCCGCCCGTTCCACTCCGCCCGGTCGGGCCCGGCCCGTTGCGGGTGAGGCACCGGGTGCCGGCCCCCGCGACGCCGTCCGTTCGGAGGGCCCGGCTCGTGCCGCCGTGCCTCCGGGTGGAGACGGGCCGCCGCGTCCGCGTCCGGACGGTCCGGCCCGCGCCGCCGTCCGCCCACCCGGTGGCATGCAACCGCCCTCCGCCGACGAACGGCCGGGCGGTGCGCCGGGCGGCGGACCGGGTTCTCCCGCGCCGGCCCGTGGTGGTGCGCAGGTCGGTCGACCGGTGCCACCTGACCGTGCCGCCGGCCGTGCCCTGCCTCCGAATCGGGAGCCCGGCCGAGCCGAGCCGAGCGGTGTCGCCCCGGTGCCACCACCCGGCCGCCCCGGCGATCCCGTCGGTGTGGCCCGCGCCGCCGCCGCGGTGCCGTCCCCGTCCGGCCCGGTGGACCGCCCGGCACCGGATCCGTCCGGCGGGCCGGCCCTGCGCCCGGCGGATCAGGACTCGCCGGACGACGCCGCCGCAGCGGGTGCCCGGGCCGAGGCGCACCGCGAGTCGCGTGAACGACGCCGGCTGCGTGCGGCGGTGCTGGCCCTGGTCAGCATCGTGCTGCTCGGTGCGGTGCCGCTCTTCTTCGGCATCCGGACGTTGAGCCGTGACCCGGTCTTCGACAACCTGGACAAGCTCGACGTGCCCGGCTGGGCTGCCGCGAAGACCGTCGACGACGTCAGCGGCAGCCGGTGGTGTCTGCTCGACTGCCGGCTGCGTGAGCGCACCGTCACCTCGGAGAAGGCGCCGGACGAGACGGCGAAGGCCTACGAGAACGCGTTGCGTCAGGACGGTTGGCAGCCGTGGAAGGTGAGCCGCTGCCCGGAGCAGGAGACCAAGGGCAGCTACACCTGTTGGCGGCGCGACGAGTTGACGCTCGACCTGTGGGTCCGCGAGCCGACCTGTGTGCCGCCGCCGGTCGACGGCGAGCCGGCCGTCGTGCCGTCGACCGATCCGTCTGCCGATCCGTCGGCCGCTGCGACAGGGTGCACCGGCTCGTTGGTGTCGGTGAAGGTACGCAACGCGATCGACGACGAGCGGACCAGGCCGCAGCCGACCACCGACCCGTCACTGACCGGAGAGGATCCGTTCCCGACGGTCAGCGGTGATCCGCTGGGGGAGCTGACACCCTCACCGTCCTGAGCCGGCCTCCATCACGGACGGTAGGGTCTGGGGCTGGCGGGCATGCCCGCTACCGGTGAGCGTCGACGACTCGACGACCGGTACGGGTGCCATCGTTGTGCGTTCCGAGGACGTCGGGTCCTGCGGAACTCTGCTTGAGGAGGACAGGCGTGGGCGACATTGGAGCCATCGCGGCGCTGATCGCGGCGTGCGCGTTCGCGGTGCTGGTGCTCATTCTGACGCTGCCCATCCTGCGGCTGCGGCACACGGTTGACGCCACCACCCGCATGATCAACGACCTCAACGACCGGACAGCGCCGCTGCTCGGTGACGTGAACACCACTGTGAAGAACGTCAACACGGCGCTGGAGCAGGTGCAGACCTCGCTCGACGGCGTCAACCTGCAGCTGGCGAAGGTCGACACGATGACCAGCCACGCGCAGAACGTCACCGCCAACGTCGCCAACCTGGCCACCGTCGTCTCCGCCGCGGCTGCCAACCCGCTGGTCAAGGTGGCCGCGTTCGGCTACAGCGTGCGCAAGGCCGCCGCCGGCCGTCGGCACGCCGAGACCGAGCGTGAGGTCCGCGACACCATCAAGCAGCAGCGGCGGGCCGCGCGGCGCGGCAACCGCTGACCGGCCGGCGTACCAGGAGGTAACGAGACATGAGGCGTCTGTTCTGGCTCGGTATCGGAGTGGCCGTCGGTGTGATCGTGGTCCGCAAGGCGACCCGGACCGCGCAGGCGTACACACCGGCCGGCATCGCCAGCACGTTGACGGAATCCGCTGGCGGCCTGGTCGAGTCGCTGCGTAGCTTCGTGGAGGACGTGCGGGTCGGCATGGCCGAGCGCGAGCAGGAGATCCACCAGGCGTTCGCCCAGGGCGAGGCGTTCGACGATCAGTTCGCCGAGCTGCGGGAAGACCCGCGGATCGGCGATCGGGAAATCTTTCCGGAGGAACACCAGCGATGAAGACGGCGGAGATCAAGCGACGGTACCTCGCGCACTTCGAGGCGAATGGCCACACCGTGGTGCCGTCCGCTCCGCTGCCCGCCATCAGCGACCCGAACCTGTTGTTCGTCAACGCCGGCATGGTGCAGTTCGTGCCGTACTTCCTGGGGCAGCAGACTCCGCCGTACCAGCGGGCGGTCAGTGTGCAGAAGTGCCTGCGCACCCCGGACATCGACGAGGTCGGCAAGACCAGCCGGCACGGCACGTTCTTCCAGATGAACGGCAACTTCTCCTTCGGTGACTACTTCAAGGCCGGCGCGATCCCGCTGGCCTGGGAGTTGTCCACGAAGCCGATCGCCGAGGGTGGCTACGGCCTGGACCCCGAGCGGATCTGGCCGACGATCTACCTCGACGACGACGAGGCGTACGAGATCTGGCGGTCGGTGGGTGTGCCGGCCGACCGGATCGTCCGCCGGGGCAAGGCGGACAACTTCTGGTCGATGGGCATTCCCGGGCCGTGCGGCCCGTCGTCGGAGCTGTTCTACGACCGGGGCCCGGAGTACGGCCGGGAGGGCGGCCCGGCGGTCGACGAGGACCGGTACATGGAGTACTGGAATCTCGTGTTCATGCAGTTCGAGCGGGGTCCGGGCACCACCAAGGAGGACTACCCGATCCTGGGTGACCTGCCGGCGAAGAACATCGACACCGGCATGGGCCTGGAGCGGATGGCCTCGATCCTGCAGGGCGTCGACAACCTGTACGAGATCGACGAGGTCCGGCCGATCCTGGCGCGGGCGGCGGAGTTGACCGGTAAGCGGTACGGGGCGCACTCCGGGCACGTGGCGAGCGAGTCGCACCCGGACGACGTTCGGCTGCGGGTGATCGCCGACCACGTGCGCACGGCGCTGATGCTGATCGGCGACGGCGTGACCCCGTCCAACGAGGGGCGCGGCTACGTGCTTCGCCGGATCATGCGCCGGGCGATCCGGTCGATCCGGCTGCTCGGCTGGCAGGATCGCGCGCTGCCCGAGCTGCTGCCGGTGGCCCGCGACTGCATGGCCCCGTCGTACCCGGAGCTGGCGACCGACTTCGACCGGATCGCGGATTACGCGTACGCGGAGGAGGAGGCGTTCCTGTCCACCCTGCGTGCGGGCACGACGATCCTGGACACCGCGATCGCCGAGACCCGCACCGCGGGAGGCACCTCGCTGTCCGGGGCGAAGGCGTTCCAGCTGCACGACACGTACGGCTTCCCGATCGACCTGACCCTGGAGATCGCCTCCGAGCAGGGCCTCCAGGTGGACGACGAGGGGTTCCGGCGGCTGATGGCCGACCAGCGGACCCGGGCGAAGGCGGACGCGCAGGCCCGCAAGACCGGTCACACCGACCTGTCGGCGTACCGGTCGGTGCTCGACTCGGGTGGCCCGGTGACGTTCACCGGCTACAGCGAGGTGGCCCGCGAGTCGACGGTCCGGGCGCTGCTCGGTGCCGACGGCCCGCGCCAGGCGGCGACCGAGGGCGACACCATCGAGCTGGTTCTCGACACGACGCCGTTCTACGCCGAGGGCGGTGGTCAGCAGCCCGACCAGGGCATGATCACCGTCGGTGGCGGGCAGGTCGAGGTGCTCGACGTGCAGCAGCCGGTGCCTGGCCTGATCGTGCACCGCGCCCGGGTGATCCGGGGTGAGGTGCGCGCCGGTGAGGCCGGCTACGCCGAGATCGACACGACCCGGCGGCGGGCGATCTCCCGGTCGCACACCGCCACGCACCTGGTGCACCAGACCATGCGCAACTTCCTCGGTGAGTCGGCGACCCAGGCGGGGTCGCTGAACGCGCCCGGTCGGCTCCGGTTCGACTTCAACACCCCGACCGGGGTGTCGCCGACCGTCCTGCGGGACGTGGAGCAGCAGGTCAACGAGGTGCTCCTGGCCGACCTGGAGGTGCACGCCTTCATCACCTCGCTGGACGAGGCGCGGCGGATCGGGGCAATGGCGCTCTTCGGCGAGAAGTACGGCGAGGAGGTGCGGGTCGTCGAGGTGGGTGACTACGCCCGGGAGCTGTGCGGCGGCACGCACGTGGCGCGCTCGGCCCAGCTCGGCCTCGTGAAGATCCTCTCCGAGTCGTCCATCGGCTCCGGCGTCCGCCGGGTCGAGGCGCTGGTCGGCATGGACGCCTTCGGCTTCCTGGCCCGTGAGCACCTGCTGGTCTCCCGGTTGGCGGAGCTGTACAGGGTGCCCAACGACCAGGTCGCCGACCGGGTGGAGCAGACCGTCACCCAGCTCCGGGACGCGGAGAAAGAGCTGGAGAAGCTGCGTGCCCAGCTGGTGCTGGGTGGTGCGGCGGCGCTCGCCGCGCAGGCCAAGGACGTGCGCGGGGTCGCGTACGTGGGCACCGAGGCGCCGGAGGGCGCGGCCGGTAACGACGTGCGGACCCTGGCCCAGGAGATTCGCGGCAAGATCGACCCGGCGCGGCCGGCGGTGGTCGCGGTGGCGGCCCGGTCGAACGGCAAGGCGTCCCTGGTGGTGGCGGTCAACGCGGCCGCGCGCAGCCGTGGCCTGGCCGCGTCGGACCTGGTGAAGGCGGCGTTCTCCGGGCGCGGCGGTGGCAGCCCCGACCTGGCCCAGGGTGGCGGACTGCCGGCGACCGAGGCTCCGAACCTGCTGCTCACCGTCGAGAAGGCGATCACCGAGGCGTGATGGGCGATCACTCTCAGCCAGGGCGGGCCATCTGGTCCGCCCTGGTTCGTACCCGCCGGGCGGTGACCGTCGGTGGTTGAGTTCAAGCGCGGTGTGCGGATCGGTGTGGATGTCGGTCAGGTGCGGGTGGGGGTCTCCCGCTCGGATCCGGACGGGATCCTGGCAACGCCGCTGGTCACGCTGGCCCGTGATCTGACGGCGGCGCCGGACGCGGTGCCGAGCGACCTCGCCGAGTTGGCCGCGCTGGTGGCCGAGCATGAGGCCGTTGTGGTTGTCGTCGGCCTTCCGGTCAATCTCGCGGGCAAGCATGGCCCTGCGGCCGTCCATGTGAAGGCGTACGCTGACCGACTGGTCGATGTGATAGCGCCCGTCCCGGTAACGCTCACTGACGAGAGGATGTCGACCGTGGTCGCTTCTCGTAGGCTTGCCGAGCGTGGCGTCCGAGGTAAACGTCAACGTGCGGTTGTCGACCAGGCGGCCGCGGTGGAGATCCTGCAGAGCTGGCTGGATGCGCAGCGGAGGCGGACGTAATGATCGACGATCTGGACCTTGGGTTCGACGAGCCGGAGCGGGGGGAGAAGGGCCGGCATCGGCGCGGCTTCCGCAAGCGCAACGGTAAGTCCGGTGGCGGCGGCCGGGGCAAGACGTTCCTGGCTCTGCTGATGGCACTGGTCCTGCTGGGCGGCATCGGTGGTGGCGCGTTCTACGGCTTCGACCGCATCCAGAACTACTTCGTCACCCCCGACTACGACGGCGCCGGGTCCGGTGAGATCACCGTCGAGATCAAGAACGGGGCGCTGATCGCCGACATGGCGGACGCCCTCGTCGCGGCCGACGTGGTGAAGAGCCAGAAGGCGTTCATCGAGGCGGCCGAGGCCAACTCCCGCAGCAAGAACATCCAGCCGGGCACGTACAAGCTGCGCAAGCAGATGAGCGGCGAGAGTGCCGTCACCGCGATGCTCGACCTGAAGAACAAGATCGTCAACGGGCTCACCATCCCCGAGGGCCGCACCGCCAAGAACATCTACAAGCTGCTCTCCGACAAGACCAAGATCCCGGTCAAGGAGTTCGAGGCCGCCGCGAAGGACCCGGAGGCGCTCGGCGTTCCGGACTGGTGGTTCACGCGCGAGGACGGCAAGAAGGTCGTCAAGTCCGTCGAGGGCTTCCTCTACCCGGACACGTACGAGATCCCGCCGAAGGCCACCGCGGAGAGCATCCTCAAGCTGATGGTGGACAACTTCCTCACCGTGACCCAGGAGATGAAGTTCGCCGACCGGGTGCAGAAGGAACGCAAGGTCAGCCCGTACGAGGCGCTGATCGTGGCGTCGTTGGCCCAGGCCGAGGCGGGTAACAAGGACGACCTTGGCAAGGTCGCCCGGGTGGCGTACAACCGGGCGTACGGCGAGTTCCCCTGCAACTGCCTGGAGATGGACGTCACCGTCAACTACTACCTGGAGTCGATCGGCAAGCCGACCAAGTCGTCCAAGCAGATGACGGCGGCCGAGCTGGACGACCCGAGGAACCCGTACAACCGCAAGCTGCCCGGCATGATCCCCACCCCGATCAACAACCCGGGTAAGCAGGCCCTGGAAGGTGCCATGGCCACGCCGACGGGCAAGTGGCTCTACTTCGTGGCGATCGACAAGGAGGGCCACTCCGAGTTCGCCGAGACGTACGAGCAGCACCAGCGCAACGAGGCCAAGGCCCGGGAGGCCGGCATCATCTGACCGGCCGCGCAGCAGACCAGAAAGGCTCCCTTGCCGACGGTGACCGAAATTGCGGTCTCGTCGGTAAGGGAGCCTTTTTGAGTCGACGCTGACGCATCTATCGCGTCATTGTGAGTGACTCGTTCCGGTCCACGAAACGGTGCGCGGGTTCAGGAACGTCCACGCGCCGTTGCTGTTCTGCTGTCGCAGCGCGAATGTGCGGTTGTAGCCGGTGTTGCGGTCGACCGCGCCGTAAGTCTCGCCCCAGGTCAGAGTTGGTGTTTGTCCGACCGGCTGCCGGCTGCGGCGTCCGCATGGGGGCGCGCCGATCATCAGCGAAAGACTGAGGACCGCGGCAGTCGCGACAAGGGCACGCAGAATGCGTTTTGAAGGTTTCCCCCCATTTTCCGGTCGGCCGTAACGCCGTAAGAATGCATCGCCGTCAAGCGATTGTCGGGCCGTCGAGCATTGTCCGCGGTCCCGTTCTCTGGTGGCGTGGCCTGCGTGCTGGGTAGGGTCGATCCGAACATCGCGGAGGGCGGAGATTGATGCGGAACACGGCAGGGGTCCCGGGCGATACGACCCGTAGGGCCGCGGTGCTGGGCAAACCGATCGCGCACTCCCTCTCCCCGGTCATCCACGCCGCCGGTTACGCCGCCGCCGGTCTGACCGGGTGGTCGTACACCCGGATCGAGTGCGCGGCGGCGGAGCTGCCGGATCTGGTCGCCGGCCTGGGCCCGGAGTGGGCCGGGTTGTCGGTGACCATGCCGGGCAAGGAGGCGGCCCTCGCGGTGGCCGCGCAGGCCTCGCCGGTCGCCGCCGCCGTCGGCGCGGCCAACACGTTGGTACGCCGTCCGGACGGCTCCTGGTTTGCCGACAACACCGACGTCGCCGGCATGGTGCAGGTGCTCACCGCCGCCGGGGTGAGCGCGGGTGCCGCCGTGACGGTGCTCGGTGCCGGTGGCACGGCCCGCGCCGCGCTGGCCGCCGCCGCCCAGTTGGGCTGCCCGTCGGTGACGGTGGTCGCCCGCCGACCGGAGGCGATCGACGAGCTGCGGCCGGTGGCCGATGCCCTGGGCGTCGCGCTGACCCCCGCAAACTGGGCTGACGCGCCCCGGTGCGTCTCCTCCGCTGACCTGGTCGTCTCCACGGTGCCGAAGGGGGTCGCCGACCCGTTGGCCGGCGAGGTGGCGTGGCGGCCGGGGAGGGTGCTCTTCGACGCGATCTACGACCCGTGGCCGACGCCGCTGGCCGCTGCCGCCGCCGCGGCCGGCCTTCGGCTGGTGTCCGGTCTGGACCTTCTGTTGGCGCAGGCGGTCGGTCAGTTCGAGCAGTTCACCGGCGTGGTCGCCCCCGTCGGGGCGATGCGGAAAGCGCTGGGGGAGGCTACGTCAGCCGACTTTCTTAGCTGACGGTTAAGACGCGCTTACGGGAAACTGTCGTCCCGGCGACAAGTCCTGGTCATCGATACGCTGCTCACCGTTACGGACGCAGACACAGGGAGTTTCCTTGACCAGGCACGGACTGCACCGCATCACCCGGTTCCGCTCCGGACCCCGGCGCAAGGCCATCGCCATCGGCGTGGTCGGCGGATCGGTGGTGGCAGGCATCGTGGCGACCATGATGCCGCTGCTGGCCAGCGACGACCTGTCGATCCGGGCGGTGGCGGACACCACCGCGACGGCGGTGACGCAGGACGGGGACAACGCCGCCAAGACGACGCTGGCCACCTGCCCGACGCGCTGCGAAGGCAACCCGCGTGGTGGCCGGGAGGCGGTCATCGAGTTCGCGGTGACCACAGTGCCGGCCGCCGCGGTCAACGTCCGGGCGACGCTGCGGGTGCACGCCTGGCAGCAGTTCGCCGCCACGGTGACGGCGCACGCCTCGCCGCTGAGCGCCCGCGAGGCCAGGCCGGGTCTGGCAGCGACCGGCGACGCGCTGGACAGCGTGACCGGTGTGTCCAAGGGCTTCAACGAGTGGGACGTCTCGAAGCTGGTCACCGGCAACGGCACCTGGACGGTCTCGCTGGCCCAGACGGGCCTGGAGAGCCGGATCTACTGGGCGTCGGTCGAGAACCGCAGTCCGGATCTGCGCCCGAGCCTGCTGATCAGCTATGACCTCGGGTCCCGGCCGTCGCCGGTGACGACCACCCGGCCCGCGCCGCCGCCGGCACCGAGCGCCTCGCCGACCACCGCCTCGCCGAAGCCCTCGCCGACCGTCGCCCCGAGCCGGACGGCGACCCCGAGCGCGACCGGCACCCTTCCCTCCGGCCAGTGCGGGTCCGTGTCGGCCAAGCTCGTTCCCTCCTGCGGCGCGTGGTGGGGCATGTACTCGCCCGCCGGATCCGCCGGCGGCTGGGACCACGGCAAGGCCGTCACCGACGTGGAAGCGCAGGTCGGCCGCAAGTTCGACGTCGTGCACCGCTACCACGACTTCTCCAACGCCGGCAGCAACGGCGCCTTCCCGGACGCGTACGAGCAGCAGCAGATGCGCGAGGGTCGGCTGATGTTCTTCGCCTGGGAGTCCCGCAACTTCTCGGCTGGCACCACGCTGAAGTGGTCCGACGTCTACAACGGCAAGCAGGACGAGACCATCGACGCGGTCGCCGGCCGTATCCGCGCCGCCAAGGTGCCGGTCTTCATGGGCTTCGACCACGAGCCCGAGGACGAGCCGAACAAGGGCAGCGACGCCGACTTCGTCCGCGCCTGGCGCTACGTCCACGAGCGGTTCGCCCGGGCCGGCGCGACCAACGCGGTCTGGGTCTGGACGATGATGGGCTGGTCGGGCCACTACTCCCGGTACGCCGGCCTGTACCCCGGTGACCAGTACGTCGACTGGGTGGCCTACGACCCGTACAACTTCCACGTCTGCAACGGCAGCACCGTGTGGAAGAGCCCGAGCACGACGGTGAGCGGTTTCTACCGCTGGTTGGACGACAACGGTATCGGCGCCGGCAAGCCCCGGATGCTCGCCGAGTTCGGCACCAACTTCGACGCCGCCGACCCGGGCGCCAAGCAGCGCTGGTTCCAGGAGTTCCCGGCGGCGCTGAAGGCGCACCCCAAGATCAAGGCCGCCATCTACTTCAACTCGGCCGGCATGACCAGCCGGACGTCGACCTGCGACATGACGATGAACCACAATGCCGCGGCAGTGGCCGGCTTCGCGAAGGCCGGTCAGGACCCGTACCTGCGGCAGCCCACCGGGGGGAGCCGCTGACGACCATGACGCGCTGACGGGACGCCGTTCGCCGGGGTCGGACATCCGACCTCCGGCGTTCTGTCGGCATGCAGATTCATGCACCGCCCAATCGGCGGATTTTGTTTACCAGGCTGGACGAGGCACGCTACCTCGGGTTCTCATCCATCTTGGAGGCGAAGCGTGCCCAAACTCTCGCACTTGTGGCGTTCTGCAGGACGACGTCGTGCTCGGGCGGGGGTGGTCGCGTTGGCGATCGTCGCCGCAGTTCTGGGCGTGCCCACGCCCACGTCGGCTGCGGTGGTTCCGGTCCCGGAGACGGCAACCCTGGTGTCGGCGAACCCCGCCGACGTGACTCCGCACGCGCGAGACGGTGAGACCCGTGCCTTCGCGCAGGTGGGCAACACCGTCTTCGTCGGCGGCAGCTTCACCCAGCTCCGGCAGACCGCCGGCTCCGCGTGGGTCACCCAGCGCTACCTCTTCGCGTACGACCGGACCACCGGCACCATGTCCACCACGTTCCTTCCGGTGCTCGACGGGGCGGTCAACACACTCGTCGCCGGCCCGGGCGGCACGCTGATCGTCGGCGGCACCTTCAAGAACGTCAACGGCGTCTCGCGCAAGAACCTGGTCGCGCTCAACCCGTCGACCGGCGCGATCATCGACAGCTGGGTCGGGCGCTCCGACGGCGGCACGGTCCGTGACCTGGTGCTGCACGGCAACTGGTTGTACGTGGCCGGCGCGTTCAACTGGCTCAACGGCACCGCGCACGCCGGTCTCGGCCGGCTCAACGCGACCACCGGCGCGATCGACCCGAGCTTCGTCATCGACGCCACCGTCGGGCGGCACAGCACCACGTCGTACGTCTGGACCATCGACGTCACCCCGGACGGCAACACGCTGGCCGTCGGCGGCAACTTCACGCTCGTCAACGGCCTGGCGCGCAACCAGATGGCGCTGGTGGACGTCTCCGCGACGCCCACGCTGATCGACTGGAGCACCGACAAGTTCATCGCGCCGTGCGCGGCGCCGGCGACCTTCGTGCACTACGTGCAGGACGTGAAGTTCGGCGCCGACGGCAGCTGGTTCGTGGTCGGCACCAACGGCGGCAGCGGCTGGCCGGCCGCGTACTGCGACGCCCTGGTCCGCTTCGAGACCGCCGCGCGGGGCAGCGGCCAGCTCGCCACCTGGGCCGACTACACCGGCAACGACACCATCACCTCGGTCGAGGTCGCGGACAACGTGATCTACCTGGGTGGGCACTTCCGCTGGCTCAACAACCCGAACGCCAGCGACAACGCGGGCGCGGGCGCTGTCGACCGGCTCGGCATCGCCGCCGTCACCCCGGCGACCGGTATGCCGGTGAACTGGAACCCGCGCCGCAGCGGCGGCGCCTCGATGCCCTCGGGCACCAGCACGTGGGGTTCGTCGGTGCCGGTGCTCTGGCGAGGCTCGGACGGCCTGTACTTCGGGCACAACTCCGATGGCATGGGCGAGGAATACCACGGCCGCCTCGGCATGTTCCCGCTCGCCGGCGGTCGTACCTTCGCCCCGAAGAACCCGCCCGCCGCCACCACCGGCAACCTCTACCTCAACACCGCTCCGGGCACCGTGGCGAAGGTGCCGTTCGACGGTGTCGCCCTGGGCACCCCGGCCACGGTCAGCCAGCCCGCGTACACGGCGGCCGGCGCGACCTGGCGGGTGGACGACCGGATCTACTGGTCGCACACGGTGGCCGGCACGCCGACCGGCAGCCGGATCGACGTGTCGCTGTTCAACGGCGGGGCGATCGGCTCTCCGTGGGAGGCGTCTGGCTACAACGACTGGTACAACCCGGCGTTGCTGACCGGCGCCTTCTTCCTCGACGGTCGGCTCTACTACACCCGTACCGGGGCCAACGGTCTCTACTACCGCTACTTCGAGATCGACGGCAACTACCTCGGTGCCACCGAGTTCACCCTGCCGACCACTGGCGTGACCTGGTCGACGGTGCGTGGCATGGCCTGGGTGGGTGGCCGGATCGTCTACGGTGCCACTGACGGCGCTCTGCGCAGCGTGCCGTTCGACCCGACGGCCGGGCCGAGCGCGGCGGTCGATGGTGCCACGGCGACTGTGATCAGCACGGCGACGCCCGAGTTGTCCTGGTCCACCCCATCGACATTCTTCTCCGTACAGTAACGGTCAACCGTTCGTAACGGAGCATCGGTAGATTGTTCACGTTGGGCCGGTGGCGGTGGTTCATCCGCCGCCGGCCCCGCGATGTGGGGGAGGGTCGTTGCTCGGCGCCGCTGGCATCCGTACGAGACGCGCGGTGCGTCTGCTCTTCGCGGTCAAACGCGGCTGGTATCGGCTCCGCTATCGGCGACTGACACTCGGCCGGGACGTGGAGATCCGTGGTCGGATCCGGCTGCGCCGCGGCGTGCGGGTGACCATCGGTGACCGCACCCGGTTGAACAAACTCGTCCGCTTCGCGGGCCCCGGCGAGGTGCGCGTCGGCGCCGACTGTCTGCTCAACGCGACCTGGATCGGCACCTGGACGTCGGTGACAGTGGGGGACCGGTGCCTCCTGTCGGACTGCGAGCTGCTCGACAACGACTTCCACAACCTGCCGCCCGCGCAGCGGCACGCGCCGCCCGGCCCCGCCACCCGCGCCCCGATCGTCCTCGAGGACAACGTGTGGGTCGGCGCGCACGCCCTGGTCATGAAGGGCGTACGCATCGGCCGGGACAGCGTCGTGGGCGCGGCCACTGTGGTCCGGACGGACGTCGCACCCGGCGTCGTGGTCGTCGGCAATCCTCAACAGACGGTGAAGAAGTTCCATGACTGATGCAGCTCCCGGCACCTGGTCCACCGACGCCCCGTCCTCCGGGACCTCCGGCGCGGTGACACTGACCGACCTGCTGCGGGTGCCGATGCACCGGCTGCGGTTGGTGGCGGCGGTGGCGATGGTCGGTCTGCTCGCTGCGCTCGGCTACGTGCTGCTGGTGCCGGCGGCGATGAGCGCGAGCGCCGTGGTGGCAGTCCGGCCGGTGGTGACCGACGCGTTCACACCCAGCGGCGCGGGCGCCGACCGCGCGGTCAACATGAACGTGGAGAGCGGCATCGCCACCGGCACCGAGGTGGTGCAGCGGCTCGCCGACTCCGCCGGCGGCGACCCGCGCGACATCCGCAACGCGCTCGAGGTCGAGGTGCCCACCGGTGGGCAGATCCTGCGCTTCACCTACCAGACGGGCGAAGCGCAGCGGGCGGTGCAGAGCGCCAACATGGCCGCCCAGGCCTACCTGGACGTGCGACGCACGATGTACGAGCAGCAGCGCGCCGAGATGCTGCGTTCCTACGACGAGAGCATCACCAAGGTCGTCGCCCAGCAGACCGCGCTGCAGAAGCGGGCGAACACCGCCAAGGACACCGCCGCCGGGGATGCGCTGGTGGCCGAGCTGGCCGGGATCAACAACCAGCTCACGCAACTCAACGCAGCCCGTACCGAGATCGCCGCGGTCGACGTCAACCCGGGCTGGGTCACCCAGACCGCCGAGAAGGCGCTGGTCACCTCCGCCGGGCACCGACCGCTCTATCTGGTCGCCGGGCTGCTCGGTGGGGCGCTGATCGGCATCGTGCTGGCGTACGCCTGGGAGTCGACCGACCGGCGGGTCCGTTCGGTCGCCGACGGGCGGGACGCCACCGGTCTGCCGCTGCTCGGCACTGTGCGCCGCCCGGCGTTGCGGGGCAGCGCCCGGGCGGTCGACGCCGACATCCGGTACGTGGCGATGGCCGTCGCCGAACGGGTCCGTCAGCCCGCCCGGGTGGCCCTGGTCACCGCCCGGGAGGACGCCACCGCGCTCACCGCGGGGCTCGCTGTGGCGCTCGCCGCCGACGGTCGTGAGGTTTTCGTCGCCGACGACAGCGGGCGCACCGAGCGGCTGCGCGCCACAGTGCTCGCCGACCGGGGGCGGCTGCCCATCGACCCGTCCCGGCCGATCGTGCCCAAGCCCCGCCCGGCCGGCAGCACCACGGTCGTCGCTGGCGGCGCGGACAGCACGGCCCCCCGCCGGCCCTCGCCGCACCCGCCCGGCGCCCGCCCGTCCACCGACCCGGACGCCACGCTGACACTGCCCCGGGTGTCGTCCGGCCGCCCGGACAACGGCCGGGTCGTCGACCCGGAGGAGGTGGCCGTGGGCGTGGGCAGCGTCCGGTTCGGCACCTGGCGGCAGGGTGCGGACCACGGCCTGGTGCTGTTCAACGCCCCGCCTGCGGAGTCCGACGAGCGCGGCGTCGCGGTGGCCCGGCAGGGCAGCGCGGTGGTGGTCGTCGAGCGGGACCGCACCCGGCAGAGCGACCTGCGCCGCCTCGTGGAGCGGCTGCGCGCGGCCGGCGTCACCCCGCTGGGCTTCGTGCTCACGCGCAACGGCCGGGCCTGACGGTGTCGGTCACCCGCGCCCCGGCGACCGAACCGCCGCCCGGAGGCGCTCCGGCCGCCGTCGCCCCGGTGCCGCGGCCCGCGCCGCCCCGACTGCCGCTCTGGCCGCTGTCGCTGATGTTCGGCCTGGTGCCGCTCTGGTGGCTGCTCGGCGCGTTCTACCTCGGCTGGCCCCTGCTGGGTGCGCTGCTGTTCGCGTTGCTGCTCACCCGGGGGCGGGTGCCGCTGCCGCCGGCGGTGGGCATCTGGCTGCTGTTCCTGGCCATCGTGGTGGTCAGTGCCACCCAGCTCACGTCGCCCGCCTCGCTGCTGACGTTCGCGCTGCGCCTGGCCTTCTACCTGACCGCGCTGGTGGTCGGGGTCTACGTCTACGCCGCCGCGCGGGAACGCGCCAGCCTGATGGCAGTGCTCACCCCGCTCTGCGCGTTCTGGTTCGGGCTGGTGGCGCTGGGCTGGCTCGGGGTGCTGGTGCCCCGGTTGGCGATGACCACCCCGATGGAGGTGCTGCTGCCTTCAGGGGTGGCCGGCACCCCGTTCATCCAGGACATGGTGCACCTGACCACTGCGGAGTACAGCGCCCGATCGCTGAACCCGATCTACCGACCGGCCGCGCCGTTCGCGTACACGAACAACTACGGCAGCGCGTACGCCATGACCCTGCCGTGCATGGTCGCGTACTCGATGCTGCGTCGGCGGGGGGTGCTGCGCT
Source organism: Micromonospora zamorensis (assembly GCF_900090275.1). Taxonomy (NCBI): domain Bacteria; kingdom Bacillati; phylum Actinomycetota; class Actinomycetes; order Micromonosporales; family Micromonosporaceae; genus Micromonospora; species Micromonospora zamorensis. The sequence continues at coordinate 1,733,596 of NZ_LT607755.1, forward strand.
GGGCGTTGCTGGCGTCGCTGCCGTTGTCGCTCGCGCCGGCGTTCCTCACCCTCAACCGGGCGATGTTCCTGAGCCTCGGCGCCGGGCTGGCGGTGCTCGGGGTGCGGGCCAGCCTGCGCGGCAACGTCCGGGTCGCCGCCTCCATCGTCGGGGTGGTGGTGATCGGCGCGTTGGCCACGCTGTTCATTCCGATCACCGACCTGATCAGCCAGCGGGTCGACTCCAGCGACACCAACACCGACCGGCTCTCGCTCTACACGGAGGTGATCCGCCGGGTGCAGGAGTCGCCGTGGTTGGGCTACGGCGCGCCGGTGAACGTCGACACCGTCTCGGCGGCCGCGCCGATCGGCACCCAGGGTCAGCTGTGGATGGTGCTGTTCAGCCACGGCGTGCCCGCGCTCATCTGTTTCCTGGCCTGGTTCGTCGCCGCCGCGGTGATCTGCGCGCGGGCGACCTCGGCGGCCGGGCAGTGGTTGGCGGTGGTGCCGGTGGTCTGCCTGGTCCAGGTCCCGTTCTACGGCATGGCCAATCAGAACCTGGCGGTCGCGTTCTTCGCTGTCGCCTTCGCGATGGCGCTCAGCGAACGCGAACGGCTGACCCGCTTGGCGGTGCCGCGACCGCCCGCCACGCTTGACCCGGTGGTGCTCGCATGACCGCCGCCACCCGACCTCCGGTCGGCCCGACGCCGGTCGGCCCGTCGCCGGTCGGCCCGGACGCGCCGGTGGCTCCGGCCGCCGCCGTGGCGGCGGACGCGGGTTCGGCCGAGACCCGCCGCAGCGCCCGCAGCGGCGTGGCCGGGCTGCTCGGCGCGGCCACCAGCGGCCTGTTCGGCTTCGTGCTGGCCGTGGTGATCACCCGGGGGTACGGCACGGCCGGCGCGGGCGCGTTCTTCGCCGCGATCGGCGTGGTCACCGTGGCCACCGCAGTGTGCACGCTCGGCGCGGAGACGGGCCTGATGTGGGCGCTGCCCCGCCGTACGGCCGGGGTGCGCGGGGACGCGGCGCGGCTGCTCCCGGTGGCGCTGATCCCGCCGCTGCTGGCCGGGCTCCTGGTCGCCGGGGTCGGCGTGCTGGTCGCCGACGCGCTCGCTCCCCGGCTGCTGGGCGGTTCCGGTGCGAGCGGCGACGCGCTGCTCACCGTCACGTTCGCCGCGGTGCCGGTGGTGGTCGCCATGACCCTGTTGCTGGCGGCGCTGCGCTGCGTGCGACCCATCCGGGCGTACGTGGGAGTGCAGTTCCTCCTGCTGCCGGTGGCCCGCCCGGTGCTGGTCGGCGCCGCCGCGCTCGCCGGTGGCGGCCTGCTCGCCGGCATGACCGGCTGGTTGGTGCCGGCGGCGTTGGCGCTGCTGGCCTGCCTCACCCTGGTCGCCGGCCCTCTCGGGTTGGGCCGGGGTGCGACGTTGCGCCCGGTTCGCTCCGACTGGTCGACGTTCTGGCGCTTCGCGCTGCCCCGGGCCGCCTCGGCGGCCATCGACGCGGGCAGCATGTGGGTGGGTGTGCTGCTCACCTCGGTGCTGGCCGGCCCGGCGGACGCGGGCGTGTTCGGCGCGGTCGGCCGGTACGTGCTGGCCGGCCAACTGGCCATGCAGGGCCTGCGGGTGGCGGTGTCGCCGCAGTTGTCCCGGCTGCTCGGGCGTGGCGAGCGGGCGGCGGCGGCGGCCGTGCACCGGCAGTTGACCATCTGGGGGCTGGTGCTGTCCTGGCCGGTGTACCTGCTGCTGGCGGTGTTCGCTCTGGCCTTCCTCCAGCTGTTCGGGCCGGAGTTCACCGCTGGCGTGCCGGCGATGACGGTGCTCGCGCTGGCGATGCTGGTCAACACCGGGGTGGGCAACGTGCAGAGCCTGCTGCTGATGGGTGGGCGCAGCGGGCTGCACCTGGTGGCCACGGTCGCCGGGTTGACGGTGACCGTCTCGCTGGGCCTCTGGCTGATCCCCAGCCACGGCGCCACTGGCGCGGCGGTGGCCTGGGCCGCGGGCATCGCCACCGAGAACCTCACCGCCGCCGGGTTCGCCCGGTCGGTGGTTCGGGAGCCGCTGTTCGACGCCGCGATGGTGCGCGCCGCGGCGGTCACGGTCGCCGGTGTGGGATTGGCGGCCGGCGCCGGCGTGCTGGCGGGCGGTCGCGGCCTGCCCGGCCTGTTGGTGGCGCTGGCGGTGCTGCTGGCCGGCTGCGTCGGCATGTTGACGTTGCCCCGGGTGCGCGCCGGCATCCGGGGGACCATGAGGCAGATCCGTGCAGGGGACAACGCGGCCACGGCCGCCGAGCCCACTCCGGCATCGACGAGAGGCAGGTGAGGTCCGTCGTGGCGTCCATCCGTGACCGGGTCAAGCAGTTGGTCCCGACCCAGGTGACCACCCGGGTGAAGGAGTCGCTGGTCGACTACGGGGTACGCACCAGTGATCGCCGGCCGCTGCCGGACTTCCTGATCATCGGCACCAAGCGGGGTGGCACCACCTCCCTGTGGAACTACCTCATCCAGCACCCGCTGGTGCCGCGCCTCTTTCCCGCGTGGAACACCAAGTCGGCGCACTACTTCGAGGAGCACTGGGCTCGCGGCGAGTCCTGGTACCGCTCGCACTTCCCGACCGAGCGGCAGCGGGACGCGCTGGCCAAGCGGCACGGCGGGCCGGTCCGGGTCGGTGAGGCAGCCCCGCTGTACATGTTCCACCCCCTCGCCGCGCAGCGGGTCGCCGCGCTGATGCCGACGGTCAAGCTGATCGTCCTGCTGCGGGATCCGGTGGAGCGGGCGTACTCGCACTGGAAGGAACGCCGCACCCACGGCATCGAGCCGTTGGACTTCCCCGATGCGCTGGCCGCCGAGCCGGAGCGCACGGCGGGGGAGCGGGAGCGGCTGATCGCCGAGCCGGAGTCGTTCAGCGAGGCGTACGACTGGTACACGTACCGGGCCCGGGGGCGCTACCTGGAACACCTGGAGCCGTGGTTGGAGCGCTTCGACCGGCAGCAGATCCTCTTCCTGCCCAGCGAGGACCTCTACCGCGACTCCCGCGCGACCTACCGGCGCACGCTCGACTTCCTCGGGCTGCCGGCGTACGACCTGCCCAACTTCAAGGTCTACAACGACCGGCGCTCGTCGCCGTTGGAGCCGGCGGTGCGCGCGGAGCTGACCGACTACTACCGGCCGTACAACGACGCGTTGCGTCAGCGGCTCGGGCTGGACCTCGACTGGTCGGACCGTCCGGCGTGACGACGAGGGTGGGCCCGACCACGGACCCGCGCTCGCGGGTGGACGGTCTGGGCTGGGTGAGCCGCGCGGTCTTCCCGGACGACCGGGTCGGCCTGACCGTGGGCGGTGCCCTGCCGGCCGGCCACCAGGCGGTGGCCCGGTACGCGGTCGTGCCCTCGGTCGCCCGGGCGAGGTTCCTGGTGCCGCTGGGCTCATCCCGGGCCGGAGCGGCGTCGCTGCTGGCGTACAACGCCCTCCGGCCACCGAAGGTGCGCGCGCTACGGGCGGTGCTGGGCGGCCTGGCACGGTTCGGTCAGGTGGGCCTCGCGCCCTTTCCGACGCTGACCGTCTCGGTGCCCGCCGGAGCGTCGGCGGCCGAACTGCTGCTGACCGAGCGGCTCGCCGCGGATCTGGGCGGCGCGCCGCTGCTGGCCGCCTGCGGGGTGCGGCCACCCGACCCGAACGCCAAGCCGACCCTGCAACTCTTCACCGCCGATGGTCGTCCGCGCGGGTACGCGAAGATCGGTTGGAACGACGCGACCCGCGCGCTGGTCACCGCAGAGGCGGCGGCGCTGCGGGCGTTGCGCGCGGTGACCGGCGTGCCGGATCATCCGACGCCGCCGGGGCTGCTCACCGAGACGGCGTGGGCGGGTCAGGTGGTCGCGGTGATCGAGCCGTTGCCACCAGGCGTACGCGGTGTGCCGGTCGACGATCCGCCACGGATCGCGGCGCTGCTCGCGGTCGCCCGACGCGGCGGCCCGGCGGGTACGCCCCGACCACTGGCCGGCTCCACCTTCCTGACCCGGTTGGCCGGGCTGGCCGATCGGGCCGCCGCGGTCGAGCCGGCCGGTGCGCGGGCGGTAGCCGCGGTTTCCGCGCTGGGCCGCCGGCATGGCGACACCCGTGTCGAGTTCGGCCACTGGCATGGTGACTGGGTGCCATGGAACCTGGGCTGGCATGGCGGCCAGTTGGTCGCCTGGGACTGGGAGCACAGCGGTCCGGACGTGCCGGTCGGGTTCGACCTGGCGCACGACGCGTTCCAACGGGCGCTGGTGCTGCGGGGGGAGTCGGCCGACGCGGCGGCATCGGCCGTCGACGGGCACCTGGGCCGGCACGGCGACCGACTCGGCCTCGACGCGGCGCAGCGTCGGCTGGTCGCGGACGCGTACCTGGTGGAGATGTGGTTGCGCACGTGGCGACTGGCCGACGCGGGCGCGGGCTGGAACGTCGCGCTGCATCCCGCACTGCTGGACGTCATAGAGAAAAGACATAGCGGCTGATCCGGGGAATCGCGGCGTCGAGGATGCGGCGCAGAGTGACGACAAACTCGCAGGTGGTGATGACGGTCGATGGGTCCTCGGGCGATCGGTGCGCCGGACAGCCCGATGTGGAGATCGACATCTCGTCCGGTCGCGCTATTCAAGGACCGGGGAACGTGTGATCTGCTTCTGCGTGGCGTGAACTGAAATTCCAAGCGAACTTGTGGGGAGTCGCGTGGACACGAAGAACGATGACGGTACGGCGCCGGTGCTGCTGCTGGTCGGATCCAGCGGCGGACACCTGGCCCAACTACTCGCCCTGCGGCCCTGGTACGAACAGTGGCAGCGCTGCTGGGTCACCTTTGACACCCCGGAGGCGCTGTCCCTGCTCAACGGTGAGGATCTGGTGCCCGCGCACCACCCGACCACCCGCAACGTGCCGAACCTGCTGCGCAACGCGCTGCTGGCCTGGCGGGTCCTGCGGGCCCGGCGGGTCGCCGCGGTGGTCACCACCGGTGCCGGCGTGGCGGTGCCGTTCGTGGTGCTGGCCCGGCTGCGGCGCATCCCGACCGTCTACATCGAGGTGTACGACCGGATCGACACCCCGACGCTGACCGCCCGGCTCTGCCGCCCGTTCCTGTCCGCGATGCTCGTGCAGTGGGACGAGCAGCGCCGGCAGTACCCCGAGGCGACCGTCGTCGGGACGCTGCTGTGACCGGGGAGACGGGCACCGCCCGGCGTCCGCAGCCGCAGCCGCAGCCGCAGCCGACAGTGGAGTCGTCCCGCCTGCCGCGTCAGCGCGACAGCGCGTCGACGGCTGAACTCAAGCTGCTGGTGGCGGTCGGCACCGACAAGCACCCCTTCGACCGGCTCGTGGACTGGCTGACGCAGTGGCACGCGCAGGTCACCGCCCCAGTCGGGCTGACCGTGCAGCACGGGCACACGAACGCGCCGTCGCTGCCCGGCGCGGTGCCGTTCCTCGGCCACGACGAGCTGCAGCAGGCGATGGTCCACGCCGACCTGGTGGTCTGCCACGGCGGCCCGGCGACCATCCTGGAGGCCCGCCGGCACGGCCACCTGCCCATCGTGGTTCCCCGGGACCCGACGCGCGGTGAGCACGTCGACGACCACCAGCTCCTCTTCGCCCGCCGCCTCGGCGCGGCCGGGCTGGTGGCGCTCTGCGAGACCCGGGAGGCGCTGCACGACGCGTTGACGACCGGGCTGGCCGACCCTTCCCGGTACGCGGTGGCCGCCGACCCCGACGCACACGAGGCGCGACGGGCGGCGGTGGCCCGGGTCGGGCGGATCGTCGACGACCTGGTTGCCGGTTCGACCCCGCGCCCATCCCGGTGGCGGGTCCGGTCCCGGCCACGTCCGGGCACGAAGGAGACCCGATGACCCAGCAGCCCAGCATCAGCGTCGTGGTACCCACCCGGGACCGTCCCGAACTGCTGCGGGCAGCGGTGCGCGCGATCCTGGCCCAGGAATACCCAGGCTCGATCGAGGCCGTGGTGGTGTTCGACCAGTCCGCGTCGGACGAGTCGCTGACCGAGCTGGCGACCGGCCCGGACCGCGCGGTGCGGGTGATCCACAACTCCCGTACGCCCGGGTTGGCTGGTGCGCGCAACAGCGGGACCGTCGCGTCCGGCGGTGAGCTGGTCGCGTTCTGCGACGACGACGACGAGTGGCTGCCCGGCAAGCTGGCCGCCCAGGTCGACGCGCTGGCCGCCCACCCGGAATCCGAGTTCGTCTGCTGCGGCATCCGCGTCAGCTACGACGGGCACACCGTCGACCGGGTGCTCGACAAGGACCGGATCACCCTGGACGACCTGCTGCGCGACCGGATGACGGAGCTGCACCCGTCGACCTTCCTGATCCGCGCCAGCGCGCTGCGCGACGGCTTCGGCCTGGTCGACGAGGAGATCCCGGGCAGCTACGCGGAGGACTACGAGTTCCTGCTCCGGGCCGCGCGCAGCGCGCCGCTGATCAACCTGCGTACGCCGTCGGTGCTGGTTCGCTGGCACAAACGCTCGTACTTCGCGCAGCGCTGGGACACCATCTCCGAGGCGCTGCAATGGCTGCTGCAGCGCTACCCGGAGTTCGCCAGCCAACCGGCCGGTGAGGCCCGGGTGGCCGGGCAGATCGCGTTCGCCCAGGCCGCCTCCGGCGACCGCCGGGGCGCGCTGCGCTGGGCCCGACGTACCCTGCGGAGCAATCCCCGCGAGCCGCGGGCCTACCTGGCCCTGGCCGTCGCCGGTCGGGTGGTCAGGGCCGACGCGGTGCTGCGCACCCTGCACAAGCGCGGTCGGGGGATCTGAACCGGTGCACGACGGAGCTGATCGATCCACTCCTGCCGCCTCGAAGCTGAGTATCCCTCGGTCCATTGCAAGTCGAATTGACCCAAGGGCATCCAGGCTGAGAAGAATTCAAAGGGGCTGCAGCGCTGGCGAAACAGTGACGTCCAGTGGGGAGTTGCGAACTAGGGAACTGCGTTCACCCGAGCAGCCGTACAAGGTCGGGCTCCTGCTCGTTCTCGCCGTTGCCTCTGCCGCGTCGGTGGTGACCGCTGAGGGCGCACCGGATAAGGCGCTGGGTGTCGGGGCCGGCATCGTTCTCGTACTGCTGGCGTGGCGGGCGGCCGTCGTCAGGGTTTCCATCACCGACTCCTCGGTCACCGATGTCCGGCTCTTCGTGCGGCGCACGTACGAGCGAACGGAGGTGGCCGAGGTGCATCTCGGCCGGCCTGGTGGCTTCCTCGAAGGTCACTGTCTGGTCCTGACGCTCCGGGACGGACGGGAGGCGCCGCTGACCGCGTCCCGCGTGTACTCGTGGTTTCCCATCGCGGTGCACGTGATTCGGCTGCGAGAACTGCTGGCCGACGTACGGCGTTGGCAGGAACAGGCGGGGTCCCGGTGACCGCCCTGCGGACGTCCGCGTCCGCAGGGCGGGACGCGCCGGGCGGCACGGCGGGGCGGCCACCGGCCGTGACAGACTGACCGACGTGTTGCGCTGGCTGACTGCAGGTGAATCGCACGGTCCCGCCCTCGTCGCGATGATGGAGGGGGTGCCGGCCGGCATCGAGGTGACCACCACCGTGATCGCCGACGAGCTGGCCCGCCGGCGGCTGGGCTACGGCCGTGGCGCCCGGATGTCGTTCGAACGCGACGAGGTCGAGCTGCTCGGCGGCCTGCGGCACGGCGTCACCCTGGGCAGCCCGGTGGCCATCCGGGTCGGCAACTCCGAGTGGCCGAAGTGGCAGACCGTGATGGCCGCCGACCCGGTCGACCCCGACGAGCTGGCCCGGCAGGCCCGCAACGCCCCGCTGACCCGCCCCCGGCCGGGCCACGCCGACCTGGCCGGCATGCAGAAGTACGGCCACACCGACGCCCGGCCGATCCTGGAACGCGCCAGCGCCCGGGAGACCGCCGCCCGGGTCGCCGTCGGCGCGGTCGCCAAGGCGCTGATCCGTCAGGCGCTCGGCATCGAGATCGTCTCGCACGTCGTCGAGCTGGGCCCGGTGGCCGCGAAGCCCGGTCTGCGCCCCACCCCGTCCGACGCCGCCCGCATCGACGCCGACCCGCTGCGCTGCCTCGACGCGGAGGCCAGCGCCCTGATGGTCGCCGAGGTCGACGCCGCGAAGAAGGCCGCCGACACCCTCGGTGGCGTGGTCGAGGTCCTGGCGTACGGGGTGCCGCCGGGGCTGGGCAGCCACGTGCAGTGGGACCGCAAGCTCGACGCCCGACTGGCCACCGCGCTGATGTCCATCCAGGCGATCAAGGGCGTGGAGATCGGTGACGGCTGGCAGCAGGCCCGATCCCGTGGCTCGCAGGCGCACGACGAGATCATTCCGTCGGCCACCGGCGTCCGCCGGGTCACCGACCGCGCCGGCGGGCTGGAGGGCGGCATCACCACCGGTGAGCCGCTGCGGGTCCGCGCCGCGATGAAGCCGATCTCGTCGCTCAACCGGGCGCTGGCCACCGTGGACGTCACGACCGGCGAGCCGGCCACCGCGATCAACCAGCGGTCCGACGTGTGCGCGGTGCCCGCCGCGGCGGTCGTCGCCGAGGCGATGGTGGCGCTGGTGCTCGCCGAGGCGGCCACCGAGAAGTTCGGTGGGGACTCGATCGCCGAGATGCGCCGCAACCTGGCCGGATACCTCGACGCACTGGTCATCCGCTGATGGCCCCGCTCGTCGTGCTGGTCGGCGCGCCCGGCTGCGGCAAGACCACCGTCGGGCGGGCGCTCGCCGACGCCCTCAGGGTGGAGTTCCGCGACACCGACACCGACATCGAGCAGATGGCCGGTAAGCCGATCCCGGAGATCTTCATCGACGAGGGTGAGGCGCACTTCCGTACCCTCGAGCGGGCCGCGGTGGCCGCGGCGCTGGCTGCCGGCACGGGCGTGCTCGCCCTCGGCGGCGGCGCGGTGCTGGCCGAGGAGACCCGGGCCGCCCTGGTGGGGCACCGGGTGGTGCACCTCTCGGTCGAGTTGCCTGACGCGGTGAAGCGGGTCGGGCTCGGCACCGGCCGGCCGCTGTTGGCGCTCAACCCGCGGGCCACCCTCAAGCACCTGATGGACCAGCGCCGGCCGCTCTACGCCGAGGTCGCCACCGCGACGGTGACCACCGACGGGCGGCCCCCGGCGGCGATCGTCGACGAGATCACCGCCCTGCTGCCCCGCTGACGTCGGCCCGGCCGGTGAGCTACCGGCCGGGCGACGGCGCCCTTCCCGAGGCAGCGCTCAGCCTCGGGCCGCGGCGTCGAGCACGTCGGCCAGGGCCTTCGGCTCGCTGAGCATCGGCCAGTGGCAGGTGGGCAGTGCGAACAGCTGACCACCGGCCAACCCGGTGAAGTACGGGTGGCCCTCGCTGATCATCTGCTCCACCACCGCCAGCGGAAAGGTGCAGGCGACCAGCGCGGTCGGCACCGGACGCCCGCCGGTGCGCCGCACCGGGTCGGTGGCGGCCCGCAGCGGCTGCGGGGTGGCCCGGGCGCGGAGCAGGGCCAGCGTCGGCTCGTCCAGGCCGGCCAGGTTGGTCGGGTCGGCGGCCGGATCCCAGGCCGGCGGCGGCAGCAGGTGCCCGTCGCCGATCGCGGTCCGCAGGTGCTGCTGCTCGTCCGGGGGCACTGTGTCGAACTGCGCGGTGCCGTCGGGCAGCGGACCACTCTCCACGTAGACCACCCGGGCGATGCGGTCCGGGATGCGGTCCGCCGCCTGGGCGACCGGCATGCCGCCGCCGGAGTGCCCGACCAGCAGCACGTCGCGCAGGTCCTCGACCTCGATCAGCCGGACGATGTCGCGGGTGTGGGTCTCCAGGCTCACCTCCGGCCCGGCCAGGTGGTCGCGCTCGGCCAGCCCGGTCAGCGTCATCGGGTGCACGTCGTGACCCTGCGCGCGCAGGGTCGCGGTCACCTCCCGCCACGCCCAGGCGCCCAACCAGAAGCCCGGCACCAGTACGAACGTCGCCATCTGTCGCTCCTTCTCTCGGTTACCGACAGACCGTACGATCGAATCCGGACAGGATCCGCCCGGTTTGAAGGAGTGGCCCGTGTCACATCCCGCCGGTCGGGTGCTGGCTCTGCTGGAGTTGCTCCAGGCCCGGCACCGCGCGACCGCCGCCGAGTTGGCCGCGCGGCTCGGCGTCGACGAGCGGACCGTGCGCCGGTACGCGGCCACCCTGGTCGAGTTGGGCATCCCGGTCACCGCCGACCGGGGCCGCCACGGCGGCTTCCGGCTGCACCCGGGCTACAAGCTGCCACCGCTGATGCTCACCGACGACGAGGCGGTGGCGGTGCTGCTCGGCCTGGTCGTCGCCGAGCGGGTCGGGCTGGCCACCGAGCAGCCCGCCACGGCCACGGCACTCGCGAAGATCCGCCGGGTGCTGCCGGCGGCGCTCGCCGACCGACTCGCGGCCGTGCAGGAGCACCTCGGCTTCACCCTGCGACGCCCCGAGCCGGAGCTGCGGCCGACGTCGGGCACCCTGCTCGCCCTGGCCTCGGCCGCCCGGCACCGGCAGCGGGTGGCACTGGACTACCGCTCCTGGCGCGGTGAGCAGTCGCACCGGGAGCTCGACCCGTACGGTCTGGTCTTCCACTCCGGCCGGTGGTACGTCACCGGCCACGACCACCGGCGTGGCGAGGTCCGCACGTTCCGGTTGGACCGCATCGGCACCGTGACGCCGGGCGGGGCGACGTTCACCGTCCCGGAGGGCTTCGACCCGGTTGCCCGGGTGACCCGGTCACTGGCCGGTGTGCCATACACACACGAGGTCGAGGTGCTGCTGGAGACCGACCTGGTCACCGCCCGTCGCCGCATCCCGCCCAGCGTGGCCGAGCTGACCGCCGCCACCGACGGGGTGCTGCTGCGGGCCCGGGCGGAGAGCCTGCCGGGTATGGCCGCGCTGCTCGCCGGCCTGGGCTGCCCGTTCACGGTGCGACACCCGGACGCGCTGCGCGCCGAGGTGGCCGAGCACGCCCGACTGCTCGCCGACTGGGCGACCCGGCCAGCAGGTGGGCAGCCGCCCGCACCACGTCGTCCGCTCGACTAGGCTGCCGGCGATGGACGAGGTGACCCGGATTCCGGTCGGCGGCGAGCGGCCGTACGACGTGTTGGTGGGGCGTGACCTGCTGGGCGCGCTGCCCGGCCTGCTGCCCGGCGCGAGCCGTGCGGCGGTGCTGCACGCGCCCCCGCTCAAGGCCCTGGCGGACGCGCTCGGCGAGCGGCTGCGCGCCGCCGGCATCGAGCCGCTGCCGATCGAGGTGCCCGACGCCGAGTCGGGCAAGCAGATCGACGTGGCCGCCTCCTGCTGGGACCGGCTCGGGGCCGCCGGCTTCACCCGTACCGACGCTGTCGTCGGGGTGGGCGGTGGCGCGGTGACCGATCTGGCCGGGTTCGTCGCGGCCTGCTGGTTGCGCGGGGTGCGCTGGGTTCCGGTGGCGACCTCGCTGCTGGGCATGGTCGACGCCGCCGTCGGCGGCAAGACGGGCATCAACACGGCCGCCGGCAAGAACCTGGTGGGCGCGTTCCACCCGCCGGTCGGTGTGCTGGCCGACCTGGCCACCCTGGACAGTCTGCCCGCTGTCGACCTGGCGGCCGGGCTCGCCGAGGTGGTCAAGTGCGGGTTCATCGCCGACCCGGCGATCCTGGACCTCGTCGAGCGCGACCCGGAGGCGGCCACCGACGCACGCGGCCCGGTGACGCGGGAGCTGATCGAGCGGGCGATCCGGGTCAAGGCCGACGTGGTCGCCGGTGACCTGCGCGAGTCGGGCGTGCGGGAGGTGCTCAACTACGGTCACACCCTCGCCCACGCGATCGAGCAGAACGAGGGCTATCGCTGGCGGCACGGTCACGCCGTCGCCGTCGGTCTGGTGTACGCCGCCGCGCTGGCCCGGCTCGCCGGCCGGCTCGACGCCCCGACCGCCGACCGGCACCGGGTCACCCTGACCGCGCTCGATCTGCCGGTGAGCTACCCGGCCGACGCCTGGCCGCAGCTGCTGGCCGCGATGAGGGTGGACAAGAAGGCCCGGGGCAGTCGGTTGCGCTTCGTGGTGCTGGACGGGCTGGCCCGCCCGGCGATGCTGGAGGGCCCGGACGACGCGCTGCTGGAGGCCGCCTACCGGGAGGTGGCAACGCCGTGAAGGTCTATGTTTTGAACGGGCCGAACCTGGGCCGGTTGGGCACCCGCGAGCCCGAGGTGTACGGCGCGACCACCTACGCCGACCTGGTGGCGCTCTGCGAGCGCACCGGAGAGCAACTGGGGTTGGACGTGACGGTCCGGCAGACCGACGCCGAGCACGAACTGCTCGGCTGGCTGCACGCCGCCGCCGACGAGGCTGCCGCGGTGGTGCTCAACCCGGCCGCCTGGTCGCACTACTCGTACGCGGTGCGCGACGCGTGCGCCATGCTGCGTGGGCCGTTGGTGGAGGTGCACCTGTCCAACATCCACGCCCGTGAGGGGTTCCGGCACCATTCGGTGGTGTCCGCGGTGGCGACCGGGGTGATCTGCGGTCTCGGCATCGACGGTTATCGCCTCGCACTGCACCACCTGGCCACCCGAGCCGCCTGACCGGCGGCTTCCCGCCCGCCGCACCCGACCTTTCACCGTCTTTCGCGCCGGTCTGTGGCAAATCACCGATTGTGATCGCCAACTCTCGTCGGCGAGCGTCACTCCGCGTCCCCCGCCCGACGCTAGGGCACCTGCCTGCTCGCTCCCTTTGCTCTGCACCTGCGGATGCGACAGGGCGGTGAGCTGCGAATATGCGAGCCGCGTTGCCGTAGGTGCGACAGCCTGCCGGTACGGTGCGTGACTGTCGCATATAGGTATGCAAAGCAAAGGGGGTCGACCAGGGGAGGGGTGCCTCCCTGAAAGGTCGCTCTGCGTTATCTCCGTGGGTGTCGATGCCCAAGGGGTGGCCCGCGCCGAAGTAGGGCGGTCAGCGAGTCTCGGCGCAGCTAGTAGACTCGTAAGGTCTGTCCGCCAATTGATGATCAAGGCAGGAAATGGCCTCCACCAACGACCTCAAAAACGGCCTGGTTCTCAACCTGGACGGCGAGCTCTGGGCCGTCGTCGAGTTCCAGCACGTCAAGCCCGGTAAGGGTGGTGCCTTCGTGCGCACCACGCTGAAGAACGTGCTGTCCGGGAAGGTGGTCGACAAGACCTTCAACGCGGGCACCAAGGTCGAAACCGCGACCGTTGACAAGCGCACGATGCAATACCTCTACGCCGACGGCGAAGACTTCGTCTTCATGGATCTGGAGACCTTCGACCAGATCACCGTGCCCGGTGGCACCGTCGGTGAGGCAGCCAACTACCTGCTGCCCGAGGCGGAGGCGACCGTCGCCCAGCACGAGGGGGTGCCGCTCTACATCGAGCTGCCCACCAGTGTCGTGCTGGAGGTCACCTACACCGAGCCGGGCCTGCAGGGCGACCGTTCGACCGGTGGCACCAAGCCGGCGACCGTGGAGACCGGTGCCACAGTGCCGGTTCCGCTGTTCATCACCACCGGTGAGAAGATCAAGGTCGACACCCGCGACGGCCGTTACCTCGGCCGCGCCTGATGGCTGAGGGTTCCAAGCAGCAGATGCCGGCGCGCCGCAAGGCGCGCAAGCGGGCGCTGGATGTCCTCTACGAGTCCGACCTACGAGACAAGCCTCCGGTGGAGGTGCTCGCCGGCTACGTGCAGCGGATCGAGCAGCCCCGACCGGAGCACCTGGGCTACGCGGTGGGCCTGGTCGAGGGTGTCGCCGAGCACCTTGACCGGATCGACGAGCTCATCGCCAGTTACGCCGAGGGATGGACGCTGGAGCGGATGCCGGTCGTCGACCGGAATCTGGCCCGGATCGCCGTCTACGAGCTGCTCTACGTCGACGAGATCGACGACGCGGTGGCGATCAGCGAGGCCGTTGAGCTGGCCCGGCAGATGTCCACCGACGATTCGCCGCGCTTCCTCAACGGGGTGCTCGGCCGGATCGCCGAGTACGCCACCCGCTGAGCGTCGCACCGACGAACGCCGCAACGCGAAAGGGCCCGTGCCATCCGGCACGGGCCCTTTCGGTGAAGCCGCAGATCAGGTGAAGCGACAGCTCAGGAGGCGAAGAACGCCCGGGGGTCGGCCACCAGCACACCGTGCTCGGTGAGCCGCTCGATCAGGCCCGACGGTGAGGCGTCGTACACGATCGCGAGTGCCCGCAGGTCGTCGGCGCGGATGGAGAGCACCCGGCCGTTGTAGTCGCCGCGCTGCTGCTGGATGGCGCGGGCGTAGCGCGCGACGTAGGCCAGGTCCTCGGAGGCCTCGTCGTAGAGCCGCTCCAGGTCCAGGACGATCTTGCTGGTGGGCTCGTGACGGACGCCGCTGCCGTCAGGCAGCAGCTCCGAGACGGGGACACGGTAGAACTCGGCCAGCTCGGCCAGACGGGACACCGTCACGGCCCGGTCGCCACGCTCATACGAGCCGACCACCACGGCCTTCCACCGCCCGTTCGACTTCTCCTCCACACCCTGCAGGGAAAGACCCTGCTGTTGGCGGATGGAGCGCAGGCGGGCGCCCAGAGACTTGGCGTATTCAGAGGGCATTCGGACACTCCCAGTGCTGCTCGGGGTTCTCCCGTCGATCGCTACGGAGCGTGACGGTACGGGGAATGGGACACGTGGTCAAGTGGTCGTGACCCTACCGTTGGGGAGCGTCTGGGAAGTTATCCCCTTTCGTGGTGCTGATCCGGTGGTCAGTGGCCGCCGTCCATCGGCCCGGTGACCACTGGTAACGTGGCGTGAAGCCCCGGCTCAGGAGCGCTCTGCGGTCCGGCCGGAGGTGCCCGACATCCTTTAACGACCCGTCCAGTGAGGCGGGGAAGGAGGTCCGCCGTGGCATACCCACCGGCTGCCCGCTCGTCACCACCGCGACAACCCTCGGTGAAGGTGATCCTCGCCAGCGCCGACGTGCAACGCGTGGTCGACCGCATCGCCCACCAGATCCTGGAGAAGACCCAGGGCGCCGCCAACACGGTGCTTCTTGGGATTCCCACCAGAGGAACCCCCCTCGCTCGGCGGCTCGCCGACCGCATCAGCACCTTCGAGGACGTCGCCGTTCCGGTCGGTGTGCTCGACATCACCCTCTACCGCGACGACCTGCGCCGGCACGCCACCCGCGCGATCGGCCCGACCGAGCTGCCGCCCGGCGGCATCGACGGCAAGCGGGTCATCCTCGTCGACGACGTGCTGTTCTCCGGCCGCACCGTCCGGGCCGCGCTCGACGCGCTCAACGACGTGGGCCGCCCAGCGTCCGTGCAGCTCGCCGTCCTGGTCGATCGCGGCCACCGGGAGCTGCCGATCCGCGCCGACTACGTCGGCAAGAACATCCCGACCTCGCTCGCCGAGAGCGTGAAGGTGACGCTCGCCGAGACCGACGGGACGGACGAGGTCAAGCTCTACGGGGGACCCACCTCATGATCAAGCATCTGCTCTCCGGCGCCGACCTGGACGCCGCGACCGCCACCGAGATCCTGGACACCGCCGCCGAGATGGCCACCGTCGCCGGCCGGGAGATCAAGAAACTGCCCGCGCTGCGCGGCCGGACCGTAGTGAACCTCTTCTACGAGGACTCCACCCGCACCCGGATCTCCTTCGAGGCGGCGGCGAAGCGGCTCAGCGCCGACGTGATCAACTTTTCCGCGAAGGGGTCCAGCGTCACCAAGGGCGAGAGCCTGAAGGACACCGCGCTGACCCTGCAGGCCATGGGCGCCGACGCCGTGGTCGTCCGGCACCCGGCCTCCGGCGCGCCGCACCGACTGGCCAACTGGGTCGACGGGTCGGTCGTCAACGCCGGCGACGGCACGCACGAGCACCCCACCCAGGCGCTGCTGGACGCGTACACCATGCGGTCCCGGCTGGGCCGGTTGGCCGGCCTGTCGGTGGCGGTCGTCGGGGACGTCCTGCACTCCCGGGTCGCCCGCTCCAACGTGCTGCTGCTCTCCACCCTCGGCGCCAAGGTCACCCTGGTCGGCCCGCCCACCCTCATCCCGGTCGACATCGCCGGAGCCCTCGCCCCCGCCACCGACGTCTCCTACGACCTGGACTCGGTGCTGCCGAATGTCGACGTGGTGATGATGCTGCGGGTGCAGCGGGAACGGATGAACGACTCCTACTTCCCCTCCGCGCGTGAGTACGCCCGCCGCTACGGGCTGGACGGCCCGCGGATGCGCCGGCTGCCGGAGCACGCGATCGTCATGCACCCCGGCCCGATGAACCGGGGGATGGAGATCACCCCCGAGGTCGCCGACTCACCCCGCTCCACCATCGTCGAACAGGTCACCAACGGGGTCTCCGTGCGGATGGCTGTCCTTTACCTGCTGCTCGGAGGGAACAACCGGTGAGCGCGTACCTGATCACCAGCGTGAGCGTCGTCGGCGGCCCGCCGACCGATCTGCTGATCCGCGACGGCGTGGTGGCCGAGGTCGGCGCCGGCCTGTCCGCGCCGGACGCAGGAGTTGTCGACGGCACCGGGCTGGTCGCCCTGCCCGGCCTCGTCGACCTGCACACCCACCTCCGCGAGCCCGGCCGGGAGGACGCCGAGACCGTCGAGTCCGGGTCCCGCGCGGCGGCGATGGGGGGCTACACGGCGGTCTGCGCGATGGCCAACACCTCCCCGGTCGCGGACACCGCCGGCGTGGTCGAGCAGGTCTGGCGGCTCGGCCGCGAGGCCGGGCTGGTCGACGTGCAGCCGATCGGCGCGGTCACCGTCGGGCTCGCCGGCGAGCGGCTGGCCGAGCTGGGCGCTATGGCCGACTCCGCGGCCCGGGTGCGGATCTTCTCCGACGACGGGCACTGCGTCGCCGACCCGTTGCTGATGCGCCGGGCCCTGGAGTACGTCAAGGCGTTCGACGGGATCATCGCCCAGCACGCCGAGGAGCCCCGGCTCACCGAGGGTGCCCAGATGCACGAGGGTGAGGTCTCCACCCGGCTCGGGCTGATCGGCTGGCCGGCGGTCGCCGAGGAGGCGATCATCGCCCGCGACGTGCTGCTCACCGAACACGTCGGCAGCCGACTGCACGTTTGCCACGTCTCCACCGCCGGCAGCGTCGAGGTGCTGCGCCAGGCAAAGGCACGCGGCGTACGCGTCACCGCCGAGGTCACCCCGCACCACCTGCTGCTCACCGACGAGCGTGCGGAGAGCTACGACCCGGTCTTCAAGGTCAACCCGCCGCTGCGGACGGCCGCGGACATCGCCGCGCTGCGCGCCGCGCTCGCCGACGGTGTGATCGACGTGATCGCCACCGACCACGCCCCGCACGCCGTGGAGGACAAGGAGTGCGAGTGGGCGTACGCCCGGCCGGGGATGCTCGGCCTGGAGACCGCCCTGTCCATCGCGCTCGACGTGCTCGGTCCCGAGTGGGACCTGATCGCCGAGCGGATGTCGCGCACCCCAGCCCGGATCGCGGGGCTGACCGGGCACGGCATCGACCCGGCACCCGGCGTGCCGGCCAACCTGACCCTGATCGACCCGGCCGCCCACCGCACCATCGAGCCGGCGGAGCTGGCCAGTCGCAGTCGCAACACCCCGTACGCCCGCATGACGCTGCCGGGTCGCATCGTGGCGACCTTCCTGCGTGGCGAGCCGACGGTCCTGGACGGAAAGGCTGTCAAGTAATGGTCAAGCGCAGACCCGCAATCCTGGTCCTAGAGGACGGGCGCACGTTCCCCGGTGAGGCGTACGGCAGCGTCGGGGAGACCTTCGGCGAGGCGGTCTTCAACACCGGCATGACCGGCTACCAGGAGACACTCACCGACCCGTCGTACCACCGGCAGGTGGTGGTGCAGACCGCGCCGCACATCGGCAACACCGGAGTCAACGGCGAGGACGACGAGTCCGGCCGGATCTGGGTGGCCGGTTACGTCGTACGCGACCCGGCCCGGATCGGCTCGAACTGGCGCGCCACCGGCGGCCTGGAGGACCGGCTCGCCACCGAGGGTGTGGTGGGCATCAGCGGGGTGGACACCCGGGCGCTGACCCGGCACCTGCGCGAGCGTGGCGCCATGCGGGTGGGCATCTCCAGCGTCGACAACGACCCGCAGAGCCTCCTGACCCGCGTCCGCCAGGCACCGCAGATGGTCGGCGCGGACCTGTCCGCCGAGGTGACCACCGCCCAGCCGTACGTCGTCGAGGCTATCGGCGAGCACCGGTTCACCGTGGCGGCCCTCGACCTGGGCATCAAGCGCAACGTGCCGCGGCGACTCGCCACCCGTGGGGTGACCACCCACGTGCTGCCGGCCTCGTCGAGCATCGACGACCTGCTCGCCACCGGCGCCGACGCGATCTTCCTGTCGCCCGGTCCGGGCGACCCGGCCACCGCCGACGCCCCGGTGGCGCTGGCCCGGGAGGCGCTGCGGCGGGAGGTGCCGCTGTTCGGCATCTGCTTCGGCAGCCAGATCCTCGGCCGGGCGCTCGGCTTCGGCACCTACAAGCTGGGCTACGGCCACCGGGGGATCAACCAGCCGGTGCTCGACCGGGTCACCGGCAAGGTCGAGGTGACCAGCCACAACCACGGCTTCGCGGTCAAGGTGCCGGGCGCGGGTGCTGGCGCGGTGGTCCCCGACCAGGTGATCGACACCGACTTCGGCGGCGTCCAGGTGTCGCACGTCTGCCTCAATGACAACGTGGTCGAGGGGCTGCGGGCCGTGGACGTGCCCGCGTTCACGGTGCAGTACCACCCGGAGGCGGCGGCCGGCCCGCACGACGCGGACTACCTCTTCGACCGATTCGCCGACTTGATCGAGGGTCGGAACCACAGCAGGGGGCGCAGCAATGCCTAAGCGGACCGATCTCAAGCACATTCTCGTGATCGGCTCCGGGCCGATCGTCATCGGGCAGGCCTGCGAGTTCGACTACTCCGGCACCCAGGCGTGCCGGGTGCTGCGCAGTGAGGGGATCCGGGTCAGCCTGGTCAACTCCAACCCGGCGACGATCATGACGGACCCGGAGTTCGCCGACGCCACCTACGTCGAGCCGATCACCCCGGAGTTCGTGGAGCTGGTCATCGCCAAGGAGCGCCCCGACGCGATCCTGGCGACCCTCGGCGGGCAGACCGCGCTGAACACGGCCGTCGCCCTGCACGAGGGCGGTGTCCTGGAGAAGTACGGCGTGGAGTTGATCGGCGCGAACATCGACGCCATCAACCGGGGCGAGGACCGGCAGCTGTTCAAGGAGATCGTGGCGAAGGCCGGGGTCCGCCTGGGCGTCGACGACCCGACCGGGCTGGTGCCCCGCTCCCGGGTCTGCCACTCGATGGACGAGGTCGAGGCGACCGTCGCCGAGCTGGGTCTGCCGGTGGTGATCCGGCCGTCGTTCACCATGGGTGGCCTGGGCTCCGGCATGGCGCACACCCCGGAGGACCTGGCCCGCATCGCAGGCGACGGCCTGTCCGCCAGCCCGGTGCACGAGGTGCTCATCGAGGAGAGCGTGCTCGGTTGGAAGGAGTACGAGCTTGAGCTGATGCGCGACCGGCGGGACAACGTCGTGGTGGTCTGCTCGATCGAGAACATCGACCCGATGGGCGTGCACACCGGCGACAGCGTCACCGTGGCCCCGGCCATGACGCTCACCGACCGGGAGTACCAGCGCCTGCGTGACCTGGGCATCGCCGTGCTGCGCGAGGTCGGGGTGGACACCGGCGGCTGCAACATCCAGTTCGCGGTCAACCCGGTCGACGGCCGGATCGTCGTGATCGAGATGAACCCCCGGGTGTCGCGCTCCTCGGCGCTGGCCTCCAAGGCGACCGGCTTCCCGATCGCGAAGATCGCCGCGAAGCTGGCCATCGGCTACACCCTCGACGAGATCCCCAACGACATCACCCTGAAGACCCCGGCGGCGTTCGAGCCGACCCTGGACTACGTGGTGGTGAAGATCCCCCGGTTCGCGTTCGAGAAGTTCCCCGGTGCGGACCCGGAGCTGACCACCACGATGAAGTCGGTGGGTGAGGCGATGAGCCTCGGGCGCAACTTCACCGAGGCGCTGAACAAGGCGATGCGCTCGATGGAAACCAAGGCCGCCGGTTTCTGGACCGTGCCGGACCCGGCCGACGTCACGCTCGCGGACACTCTCGCCGCGTTGCGGATCCCGCACGACGGCCGGCTGTACACCGTCGAGCGGGCGCTGCGCCTCGGCGCGTCGATCGCCGAGGTCGCCGAGGCCTCCGGCGGGATCGACCCGTGGTTCCTCGACCAGATCGCCGCCCTGATCGAGCTGCGTACGGAGATCGTGGACGCGCCGGTGCTCGACGCCGACCTGTTGCGGGTGGCGAAGCGGGCCGGGCTGTCCGACCGGCAGCTCGCCGCGCTGCGCCCGGAGCTGGCCGCCGAGGACGGCGTACGGACCCTGCGGCATCGCCTCGACGTGCGCCCGGTCTACAAGACAGTGGACACCTGCGCGGCCGAGTTCGAGGCCACCACTCCGTACCACTACTCGACGTACGACCTGGAGACCGAGGTCGTGCCGTCGGACCGGCCGAAGGTGCTGATCCTGGGCTCCGGCCCGAACCGGATCGGGCAGGGCATCGAGTTCGACTACTCCTGCGTGCACGCGGTGCAGGCGCTGCGGGCGGCCGGCTACGAGACGGTCATGGTCAACTGCAACCCGGAGACGGTCTCGACCGACTACGACACCGCCGACCGGCTCTACTTCGAGCCGCTGACCTTCGAGGACGTCCTGGAGGTCTGGCACGCGGAGGACTCGTCCGGCCGGGCGGCCGGCGGGCCGGGCGTGGTCGGGGTGGTCGTACAGCTCGGCGGGCAGACGCCGCTGGGCCTGGCGCAGCGGCTCAAGAACGCCGGCGTGCCGATCGTCGGCACCTCCCCGGAGTCGATCCACCTGGCCGAGGAGCGCGGCGCGTTCGGCACGGTGCTGGCCCGGGCCGGGCTGCGCGCGCCGGCGCACGGCATGGCCACGTCCTACGACGAGGCCAAGACGATCGCCGACGAGATCGGTTACCCGGTGCTGGTCCGGCCGTCGTACGTGCTGGGCGGTCGGGGCATGGAGATCGTCTACGACGACCCGACGCTGCGCGACTACATCGGACGCGCCACCGACATCTCCCCGGATCACCCGGTGCTGGTGGACCGGTTCCTCGACGACGCCATCGAGATCGACGTGGACGCGCTCTGCGATGCCGACGGCGAGGTCTATATCGGCGGCGTGATGGAGCACATCGAGGAGGCCGGCATCCACTCCGGCGACTCGTCCTGCGCGTTGCCGCCGATCACCCTCGCCGGCTCGCACCTGGCCGAGGTGCGCCGCTACACCGAGGCCATCGCGCGTGGCGTCGGCGTCCGCGGCCTGCTCAACGTGCAGTACGCCCTCAAGGACGACGTGCTCTACGTCCTGGAGGCCAACCCGCGGGCGTCGCGGACCGTTCCGTTCGTCTCCAAGGCGACGGCGGTGCCGCTGGCCAAGGCGGCGGCCCGGATCGCGCTCGGCGCGAGCATCGCCGAGTTGCGCGCCGAGGGCCTGCTGCCGGCGACCGGGGACGGGGGCACGATGCCCGCCGACGCGCCGATCGCGGTCAAGGAGGCGGTGCTGCCGTTCAAGCGCTTCCGGACGCGCGCCGGCAAGGGGATCGACTCGCTGCTCGGGCCGGAGATGAAGTCGACCGGCGAGGTGATGGGCATCGACACCAACTTCGGGCACGCGTTCGCCAAGAGTCAGTCGGCGGCGTACGGCTCGCTGCCGACCGCGGGGAAGATCTTCGTGTCGGTGGCCAACCGGGACAAGCGTGGCATGATCTTCCCGATCAAGCGGCTGGCCGATCTGGGCTTCGAGATCGTCGCGACCGCCGGCACGGCGGAGGTGCTGCGCCGGCACGGCATCGCCTGCGAGCAGATCCGTAAGCACTACCAGGCCGGTGAGGGCGACGACGCGGTGTCGCTGATCGGTGGCGGCCACGTGGCGCTGGTGATCAACACACCGCAGGGCTCGGGTGCCAGTGCCCGCTCGGACGGCTACGAGATCCGCAGCGCGGCCGTCACCGCCGACATCCCCTGCATCACCACGGTTCCCGGCGCCGCCGCGGCCGTGATGGGCATCGAGGCGCGGATCCGCGGCGACATGCAGGTACGCCCCCTGCAGGACCTGCACGCCACCCTGCGGGCGGCCCAGTGACCCTGTTCGAGCGGGTGGTACGCCCCCAGTTGTTCCGGCTCGGCGGTGGGGACGCCGAGGTGGCGCACGAGTGGACACTGCGGCGGTTGAGCGCGCTGTCGCGGAGTCCGGTGGCCCTCGCCGCGCTGCGGGCCCGGTACGCGGTCAACGCGCCGCGCACCGTGTTCGGCGTGCGGTTCCCCAACCCGGTCGGGCTGGCCGCCGGCATGGACAAGGACGGCGCGGCGCTGCCGGCCTGGCCGGCGCTCGGCTTCGGTTTCGTCGAGGTCGGCACTGTCACCGCGCACGCCCAGCCGGGCAACCCACGGCCGCGGCTGTTCCGCCTGCCGGCCAGCGAGGCCGTGGTCAACCGGATGGGCTTCAACAACGCCGGGGCCGCCGCGCTGGCCACCCGGCTGGCGGCGCTGCCGCGCCCGCTCCGGGTCCCGCTGGGCATCTCGCTGGGCAAGTCCAAGGTGACCCCACTCGACGAGGCGGTCGAGGACTACCTCGCCTCGTACCGGGCGCTGCGCGGGCACGGCGACTACTTCGCCGTGAACGTGTCCTCACCGAACACGCCGGGGCTGCGCTCGTTGCAGGACCGCGCCCACCTGGACGCGCTGCTCGGCGCCCTGGTGGGAGAGAAACCGGTGCTGGTCAAGATCGCGCCGGACCTGACCGAGGCGGCGATCGCCGAGCTGCTGGAGGTGTGCCTGGCCCGGGGCGCCGCCGGGGTGATCGCCACCAACACCACCCTGGCCCGTACCGGTCTGGCCACTGTGGACGCCGAGCGCGGCGCCCAGGCGGGTGGTCTGTCCGGTCGGCCCCTGACCACGCGGGCCCGCGACGTCGTCGCCTTCGTGCACTCCGAAACCGGCGGCCGGCTGCCGATCGTCGGCGTCGGCGGGGTGCTCGACCCGGACGACGCGGCACGGATGTTCGACGCCGGCGCGTCCCTGGTGCAGCTCTACACGGGCTTCATCTACCGGGGCCCGGCCCTGGTGCGCGCCGCCGCCCGCGCGACGGCCGCAACCGTGGCACCGGAACCGGTCGCCGGTCGGTGACCGCCCCCGGTCCGGTGCTGGCCCGGCGCAACCGGGCGCCGAGCCCGCTGCGCGCCGAGGAGCCCACCCCCGCTGTTGCCCCTTTGCTCTGCACCCGTGAATGCACCACCCGGAGCGCGACACCCGGCCACCGGGTGTCGCGTCCCCGAGTGTCGCGTCCCCGAGTGTCGCGTCCCCGAGTGTCGCGTCCCCGAGTGTCGCGTCCCCGGGTGTCGCGTCCGTGGGTGTCGCGTCCGTGGGTGCAGAGCAAAGGCAGCGGACATGGGAGCGGCGGCGGCGCGGGAGGCGGCGACGGCGAGGTTCGACCCGGCCGCAGGACGTCCGCCGTCCGGGCCGCCTGAGGCACGAAGGAGTACGCGTGACACCCGAGGAGATCCTGGCTGCTGACCGGGCGCACGTCTGGCACCCGTACGCCGCGCTGCCGCCGACGAACCCGCCCTACGTGGTGCGGAGCGCCGAGGGGGTACGACTGCGGCTGGCCGACGGGCGGGAGCTGGTGGACGGGATGTCGTCCTGGTGGGCGGCGATCCACGGGTACCGGCACCCGGTGCTGGACGCGGCGGCGACCGACCAGCTCGGCCGGATGAGTCACGTGATGTTCGGCGGGCTCACCCACGAGCCCGCCGTGCAGCTCGCCCGGACCCTGGTCGAGCTGACCCCGGAGGGCCTGGAGCACGTGTTCCTGGCCGACTCCGGCTCCGTCAGCGTGGAGGTGGCGGTGAAGATGTGCCTGCAGTACCAGCGGGCCGTCGGGCAGCCGCAGCGACGCCGGCTGGCGACCTGGCGGGGCGGCTACCACGGCGACACGTTCCACCCGATGAGCGTCTGCGACCCGGAGGGCGGCATGCACCACCTCTGGGGCGACGTGCTGCCCCGGCAGGTGTTCGCGCCGGTTCCGCCGGGCGGCTTCGACGACCCGCCCGACGACGCGTACGTGGCGGCGTTGGTGGAGACCGTCGAGCGGTACGCCGACGAACTGGCCGCGGTGATCGTCGAACCCGTCGTCCAGGGCGCCGGCGGGATGCGTTTCCACCACCCGGGTTACCTGCGGGTGCTGCGCGAGGTGACCCGCGCCCACGGGGTGCTGCTGATCTTCGACGAGATCGCCACCGGGTTCGGCCGTACCGGTGCGATGTTCGCGGCCGAGCACGCCGGGGTGACCCCGGACGTGCTGTGCGTGGGCAAGGCACTCACCGGGGGCTACCTGACGCTCGCGGCGACGCTCTGCACCCCTGAGGTCGCCCGTGGCATCTCCGCCGCCGGCGTGCTGGCGCACGGGCCCACGTTCATGGGCAACCCGTTGGCCTGCGCGGTGGCCAACGCCTCCATCGGGCTGCTGCGGGCCGGGGACTGGGCAGGGCAGGTCGCCAGGGTCGGCGCCGGTCTGCGTGCCGGTCTGGAGCCCCTGCGCGGCACGTCGGGCGTCGCCGACGTGCGGGTGCTCGGCGCGATCGGGGTGGTGCAGCTCGATCACGAGGTCGACCTCGGCGCGGCCACCAGGGCCGCGGTCGAGCAGGGGGTGTGGTTGCGCCCGTTCCGCGACCTGGTCTACACGATGCCGCCGTACGTCACCGACGACGTCGACCTGGCTCGGATCGCGGCTGGCGTCGCGGCGGCGGTGGCGGCCGGCTGAATCGGTAGTGGTCGACGGGTACCCGGGAGGCGGTCCGCCGCCCGGCAGGAGGAGAGAGGGAGTACCGGATGGAGAGCTTCGGAAGCCGGCTGCACCGGGCGGTCGACGAGCGGGGGCCGCTCTGTGTGGGCATCGACCCGCATCCCGGTCTACTGGCCCGTTGGGGTCTCGCCGACGACCTTCAGGGTCTTGACCGCTTCACCCAAACCGTCGTGGAAGCCCTCGGTGACCGGGTTGCGGTGGTCAAGCCTCAGTCGGCCTTTTTCGAGCGATTCGGGTCCCAGGGCGTGGCGATTCTTGAGTCAACTATCCGACAGTTACGGGATGCTGGCTCGCTCGTTCTCCTTGACGTCAAGCGCGGCGACATCGGCTCGACGGTGAGCGCGTACGCCTCCGCGTACCTTGATCCATCCAGCCCGCTGTATGTCGACGCGGTCACCGCGAGCCCCTACCTCGGGGTCGGTTCGCTGGCGCCGATGTTCGAGCTGGCCGCCCAGCACGGCGGCGGGGTGTTCGTGCTCGCCCTCACCTCCAACCCCGAGGGCGCGGCCGTGCAGCGGGCCCGTACGGCCGACGGCCGCACCGTCGCGCAGACCGTCATCGACGAGATTTCCCAGCTCAACAGGGGTGCGACACCACTCGGGAGCTTCGGTCTGGTGGTCGGGGCGACCATCGGCGACACCGGTCACGACCTCTCCGGCGTGGGGGGTCCACTGCTCGCCCCGGGCCTCGGCGCGCAGGGTGCCGGGGCAGCCGATCTGCGTACCGTCTTCGGCTCGAGCCTGGGCTCGGTGCTCCCGTCGTACTCCCGGGAGGTGCTCTCGGCGGGCCCCGACGTCGCTGCCCTGCGGGCCGCCGCGGACCGGGTTCTGGCCGACTGCCGGGCCGTATTGCCTGCCCGGTGACTGACTGACGGGTCGGTCACTGTGCGTTGATCATGGGCCCCCCACGTTGCCGAAAGCTCCGTTGACCGCTAGTTTTCCCCGCGCTGGGAACCACGGACCCCTTGGTTCACAGCGACACCACGTTTCACAGATGCGGCGGTGCGCCCCGCCCGCCGCGATAGGGACCTGAGGAGAACTGGTGCCGCTCCCGTCACTGACCCCCGAACAACGCGCTGCCGCGCTCGAGAAGGCCGCGGAGATCCGCAAGGCCCGTGCTCAGCTGAAGGAGCAGCTCAAGCAGGGCAAGACCACCCTCGGTGCTGTCCTCGAGCGCGCCGAGAGCGACGACGTCGTCGGCAAGCTCAAGGTTTCGGCCGTCCTGCAGGCCATGCCGGGTATCGGCAAGATCCGGGCGACCCAGATCATGGAGAAGCTCAAGATCGCCGACAGCCGTCGCCTGCGTGGCCTCGGCGAGCAGCAGCGCAAGGCACTGCTTGGAGAGTTCGCTGCCAACTGAACCTGGCAGCGTGTAGAAACAAGCAGTGAGCACGGATGACGAGGCGCGCCCGGCGGCTCGGCTCACTGTCCTGGCTGGACCTTCGGGTTCCGGCAGGGAGAGTGTCGTCGAGCTCGTCCGGGCGCGTTCTCCGTCCGTGTGGTTGCCGGTGCCGGCGACCACACGGCCGCGCCGGGAGTCGGAAATCGACGGCGTTGACCGCGTCTTCCTTGCCCCCGCCGAGTTCGATCGCCGACTCGTCGCCGGCGAGCTGCTGGAATGGTCCCGGATCGGCTCGTACCGCCGGGGCACCCCGTACCAACCGCTGCGCGCCCGGCTCGATGCCGGGCAGCCGGTGCTTCTTTCGCTCGACCTGCCCGGCGCCCCGCTGGTGCGCGCGCGCCTGCCCGATTCGCGGCTGGTGCTGCTGAGCCCACCCGGGTATCACCCCGACGCCGTGGTGGCGGCCGCCTTCGAGCACACGCTGACCCACGACCTCACCGAGCGGGTGGCCGACGAGCTGGTAGGCTTACTCGGTTCTTCTTATCCGGATCCGACCTGGTCGCGAGTGCGCGGCTGACGGTCGGCCGCTGTTGAGACTCAGCACCGCGTCCGCGCGGCTCGAAAGACGCAGAGGTTAATTCGTGGGATCCATCGCCAACCCCGAAGGCATCACCAACCCGCCGATCGACGAGCTCCTCGAGAAGACGACGTCGAAGTACGCGCTGGTCATCTTCGCCGCCAAGCGCGCGCGCCAGGTCAACGCCTACTACAGCCAGCTCGGTGAGGGTCTGCTGGAGTACGTCGGCCCGCTCGTCGAGACCACCCCGCAGGAGAAGCCCCTCTCCATCGCCATGCGCGAGATCAACTCGGGCCTGCTCACCGCCGAGCCGACCGACCAGCCGTAAGCACTCGCCGGCCGATGTCCGCCTCGATCGTCCTCGGGGTTGGCGGCGGCATCGCCGCCTACAAGGCGTGTGAGCTGCTGCGACTCTTCACCGAATCAGGTCACCGGGTCCGTGTCGTGCCGACCGCGTCGGCGCTCCGGTTCGTCGGGGCGCCGACCTGGGCGGCACTCTCCGGCCAGCCGGTCGCCGACGACGTCTGGACCGACGTCCACGAGGTGCCGCACGTCCGACTCGGTAAGCAGGCCGACCTGGTGGTGGTCGCGCCGACCACCACCGACCTGCTCGCCAAGGCCGCGCACGGGCTCGCCGACGATCTGCTGACCAACACCCTGCTGACCGCCCGCTGCCCGGTGCTGCTGGCCCCCGCCATGCACACCGAGATGTGGGAGCACCCGGCGACCGTCGCCAACGTCGCCACGCTGCGCTCCCGGGGCGTCCGGGTCATCGAGCCCGCCGTCGGCCGGCTCACCGGCGTCGACACCGGCAAGGGGCGACTGCCCGACCCGGCGGAGATCTTCGCCATCGCCCGTCAGGTGCTGGCCCGGGGCGACGTCGCCCCCGCCGACCTGGCCGGCCGTCGGGTGGTCGTCACCGCGGGTGGCACCCGGGAGCCACTGGACCCGGTCCGTTTCCTGGGCAACCGCTCCTCGGGCAAGCAGGGTTACGCGTTCGCCCGCGCCGCCGTGGCCCGGGGCGCCCGGGTCACCCTGATCGCGGCGAACGTCTCCCTGCCCGACCCCGCCGGCGTCGACCTGATCCGGGTGGGCACCACCGCCGAGCTGCGGGAGGCGACGGTGAAGGCCGCCGTCGACGCCGACGCGGTGGTGATGGCGGCGGCTCCGGCCGATTTCCGCCCGGCGACGTACGCGGCTGGCAAAATCAAGAAGTCGGACGATGGTGTCGCGCCCACCATCGAGCTCGTCACGAACCCCGACATCGCAGCGGAGCTCGGCCAGCGCAAGCGACCGGAGCAGCTGCTGGTGGTGTTCGCCGCCGAGACCGGCGACGCCGAGACCAACGGCAGAGCAAAACTCGCCCGGAAGCGGGCCGACCTGATCGTGATCAACGAGGTCGGCCCCGACAAGGTGTTCGGCGCCGACACCAACACGGTGACGGTCATCGGGGCGGACGGCTCGGTCAGCCGGCTTCCCGAGCAGGCCAAGGAGGCCGTGGCCGACACCGTCTGGGATCTCGTCGTGGCGCGGCTGCCCGGCAGTTCCTGACGAGTGGTAAACGGCGCGACCGATCCCGACACCGGCCGCAGTGGTGATTAGACTGCCGCGGAACGACCTCACACGCTTAGGAGTGCCGTGACACGCCGTCTCTTCACGTCCGAATCGGTCACGGAAGGCCACCCGGACAAGATCGCTGACCAGATCAGCGATGGCATCCTCGACGCGCTGCTGGCCGAGGACCCGCACAGCCGGGTCGCGGTGGAGACCATGATCACCACCGGCCAGGTGCACATCGCCGGTGAGGTGACCACCAAGGCGTACGCCGACATCCCGACGATCGTCCGCCGGACCATCCTCGACATCGGCTACGACTCGTCGAAGAAGGGCTTCGACGGCGCCTCCTGCGGGGTCAGCGTCTCCATCGGCGCGCAGTCCGAGGACATCGCGCAGGGCGTGGACAACGCCTTCGAGCTGCGTACCGGGGCGTCGGAGAGCGCGCTGGACGCGCAGGGCGCCGGCGACCAGGGCATGATGTTCGGCTTCGCCTGCTCGGAGACGCCCGAGCTGATGCCGCTGCCGATCGCCCTCGCCCACCGGCTGGCCCGCCGGCTCGCCGCGGTCCGCAAGGACGGCACGATCCCCTACCTGCGCCCGGACGGCAAGACCCAGGTCACCATCGAGTACGAGGGGCTGCGCCCGGTCCGGCTGAACACCGTTGTCGTGTCCAGCCAGCACGCCGCGGACATCTCGCTGGACTCGCTGCTCACCCCGGACGTGCGTGACCACGTCATCGCGCCGGAGCTGGAGAGCCTCGGGTTGGACACCGAGGGCTACCGGCTGCTGGTCAACCCGACCGGCCGCTTCGAGATCGGTGGCCCGATGGGTGACGCCGGCCTGACCGGCCGCAAGATCATCGTCGACACCTACGGCGGGTACGCCCGGCACGGCGGTGGCGCGTTCTCCGGCAAGGACCCGTCCAAGGTGGACCGCTCGGCCGCGTACGCGATGCGCTGGGTCGCCAAGAACGTGGTCGCCGCCGGCCTGGCCGAGCGGTGCGAGGCGCAGGTCGCCTACGCCATCGGCAAGGCGCACCCGGTGAGCCTGTTCATCGAGACGTTCGGCACCGAGACCGTGCCGGTGTCCTCGATCGAGAAGGCCGTCACCGAGGTGTTCGACCTGCGCCCGGCCGCGATCATCCGGGACCTCAACCTGCTCCGCCCGATCTACCAGCAGACCGCCGCGTACGGCCACTTCGGCCGGGAGCTGCCGGACCTGACCTGGGAGAGCACCGACCGGGCCGCCGACCTCAAGTCGGCCGCGGGAGCCTGACCGCCACCAGGCACAGCGACCGGCGACCCGCGGATGGGTCGCCGGTCGCGCGCGTCTGCGTGGATGTCCCGCTGGCACACCTGGACCGCCCGTTCGACTACCTGGTGCCCGCCGAGCTGGACGAGGTGGCGGTGCCCGGTACCCGGGTGAAGGTGCGATTCGCCGGGCAGCTCGTCGACGGGTGGTTGCTGTCCCGTGCCGACGACTCCGGGCACACCGGCCGGCTCGCGTACCTGGAGAAGGTGGTCTCGCCGGAACCGGTGCTGGCGCCCGAGGTCGCCCGGCTGGCCCGGGCGGTCGCCGACCGGTACGCGGGCAACCTCGCCGACGTGCTCCGGCTCGCCGTGCCGCCCCGGCACGCGCGGGTGGAGAAGGAGGCCCGCGACGACGAACCCGGCCCGACGGCCGTCGCCGAGGCCGCAGCGGTTGACCCTCGTGGATGGCGGGACTACCCGAGCGGCCCCGCGCTGCTGCGCGCGCTCACCGACGGCCGCGCACCGCGGGCGGTCTGGTCGGCGCTGCCCGGCGAGGACTGGGCGGCCCGCTACGCCGACGCGGTGGCCGCCACCGTCGCCGGGGGGCGCGGCGCGGTCGTCGTGGTGCCCGACGCCCGTGATCTCGACCGGCTGGACGCCGCGCTCACCAGCGTGCTCGGTCCGGGACGGCACGTCAGCCTCTCCGCCGCGCTCGGGCCGGCCCGGCGTTACCGGGCGTTCCTCGCCGCCCGCCGCGGCCAGGTGCCGGTGGTGATCGGCACCCGGGCGGCGATGTTCGCCCCGGTGGACCGGCTCGGCCTGGTCGCCATCTGGGACGACGGCGACGACCTGCACTCCGAACCCCGGGCCCCCTACCCGCACGCCCGTGACGTGCTGCTCACCCGCGTCCAGCTCGCCGAGGCCGGGGCGCTGGTCGGTGGGTACGCCCGGACCTCCGAGGCGCAACTGCTGCTGGAGACCGGCTGGGCGCGGGAGGTGGTCGCCGACCGGGCGACCGTGCGGGCCCGTATCCCGGCCATCGCGCCGACCGGTGACGACCCCCAACTGGCCCGCGACCCCGGGGCCGCCACCGCCCGGCTGCCCAGCCTGGCCTGGACGGCCGCCCGCGACGCCCTCCGGCAGGACCATCCGGTGCTGGTGCAGGTGCCCCGGCGCGGCTACCTGCCGTCGATCTCCTGCGAGGACTGCCGTACCCCGGCGCGCTGCGCGCACTGCGCCGGCCCGCTCGCGCTGCCCTCGGCCGGCGGCACCCCGGCCTGCCGGTGGTGTGCGCGGGTGGCCGCCGCGTACGCCTGCCCGGAGTGCGGTGGGCGGCGGCTGCGGGCCGCGGTGACCGGTGCCCGGCGGACCGCCGAGGAACTGGGCCGGGCGTTTCCCGATGTCCCGGTGCGCACCTCGGGGCGCGAGGAGGTGCTGACCGACGTGCCCGGCGGCGCGGCCCTGGTGGTGGCCACTCCGGGTGCGGAGCCGGTCGCCGAGGGCGGCTACGGCGCGGTGCTGCTGCTCGACTCGTGGGCCCTGCTGACCC
This sequence comes from Micromonospora zamorensis, assembly GCF_900090275.1. Taxonomy (NCBI): domain Bacteria; kingdom Bacillati; phylum Actinomycetota; class Actinomycetes; order Micromonosporales; family Micromonosporaceae; genus Micromonospora; species Micromonospora zamorensis. The sequence goes on from NZ_LT607755.1 coordinate 1,764,675, forward strand.
GGGCCGACCTGCGGGCCGGGGAGGAGGCGCTCCGGCGCTGGCTGGCCGCTGCGGCGCTGGCCCGCCCGGCGCCGGCCGGCCGGGTGGTGGTGGTCGCCGACGGCGCGCTCGCCCCGGTGCAGGCGTTGCTGCGCTGGGACGCGGCCTGGTTCGCCGGCCGGGAGTTGGCCGAGCGCCGGGAGCTGGGCTTCCCGCCGGCGGTACGGATGGCGAGCGTCACCGGCCCGGCCGAGGCGGTGGCGGACCTGCTCACCGCTGCCCGGCTGCCCGCGGACGCCGAGGTGCTCGGGCCGGTGCCGGCCGAGGAGGGCCGGGAGCGGATGCTGGTCCGGGTGCCCCGGGCCCGAGCTGCCGCGCTCGCCGAGGCGCTGCACTCGGCTGCCGGTGTTCGTGCCGCCCGCAAGGCCGCCGACCCGGTCCGTCTCCAGGTCGATCCGTTGAGCCTCTTCTGAGAAGTTTCCGCCGGTGCCGGCGGTGCCGCAGCCCGTCCGTCGGGTGGTCGCCCGCACACCGCGTCCGGCAGGGCGGTGGCGTCAGAGTGGTAGCATCGCCCGTCATGCCGAGGCGTACGGCGGCTCCAGGTCGCGACGGAGCGTCGGACGCGCCGAGTCGGGGCCGCCGCAGGATGGCGCGACAATGGCGGTAACGCGTTGCTCGGGCGCGATGTCGATGATGTCAATGATCCGGTGATCAGGGGTGGACCAGTCGTGACCGTTGGACAATCGATCGTCTTCAACGGCGACCTCGGCAGCGGCAAGAGCACCGTGTCGGTCGAGATCGCCAAGCGGCTCGGCATGCGCCGGGTCAGTGTGGGGGACCTCTACCGGGAGATGGCGCAGCAGCGGCAGATGACCGCGTTGCAGCTCAACCTGCACGCCGAGCTCGACCAGGCTGTCGACGGCTACGTCGACCAGCTCCAGCGGGACATCGCCGCCTCCGGTGAGCGCCTGGTCATGGACTCCCGGCTGGCCTGGCACTTCTTCACTGACGCGCTCAAGGTCCACATGATCACCGAGCCGGGCGAGGCGGCCCGTCGGGTGCTCGCCCGACCGTCCGGCCCGGCGGAGAGCTACGCCTCCCTGGAGGAGGCCAAGGCCAAGCTTCGTGAGCGCAGCGTGAGCGAGCGCAGCCGGTTCATCATCCGATACGGCGTGGACAAGGCCCGGCTGCGCAACTACGACCTGATCTGCGACACCACCCGGGCGTCCGCCACCGAGGTGATCGAGCACATCGTCGCCGCGTACGAGGGGAAGCTCGGCGCCGAGGTGCTGCGTGACGGCCCGCCGCTGCTGCTGCTGGACCCGGCCCGCGTCTACCCGACCGAGGACATCGCCACGCTGCGCGGTCTGTGGGACACCGACTTCGTCGGCGACGTGGCCGAGGCCGGCGACGAGGCCCTCGAACCCCTGAAGATCGGGTTCACCGGCGAGTACTTCTTCGTCGTCGACGGTCACCGCCGCCTCAGCGCCGCCCTCCAGAACGGGTTCTCCATGGTCCCCGCCCAGCTGGTCGCCGAGGTCGACGAGCCGGTCGTGGGTGGGATGACGGCGATCGACTACTTCGCCGCCCAGGTCCGCCCCGGCCTGATCTACGACTGGGAGGCGGCTCACAAGATCCAGCTGCCGCTGCCTGAGCCCGCGCTGCTCCGCGGTGACGCGGTGCTCGCCGGGGACCCGGCCGCCAGCGCCTGAGCTCTGGGCGCCGGCGCCTGAGTCGTCGGCGCCTGTGCTCGACGTCGACTGCACGGCGCCGAGGGCTGCCGGATGGCGGCCGCACCGGGATGATGGAACCTCCGACGCATCGACGGGGGAGGCCAGCCATGGAGGCTGCCGAAGCGCTCACACTGCTCATGTCGCCGCAGGGACGCGTCGACCCGTACCCGACGTACGAGCGGCTGCGCGCCCATGGGCCGGTGGTGCAGGCGATGCCGGGCATGTACGTGGTGACCGGCTACCCGGAGGCCGACGAGCTGCTGCGCGACCCCCGCCTCGGGGTGCTCGACGACCCGCTGCGCGACGAGGTCTGGCCGAACTGGCGGGACAGCCCCGCCGTGTCGTCGATCGCCCGGTCCATGCTGCGCACCAACCCGCCGGACCACAGCCGGATGCGTCGGCTGGCCGCCGGGGCGTTCAGCCCCCGCCGGATCGCCGGGATGCGCGACGTGGTGCGGGCGCAGGCCGAGGAACTGCTCGACGCGATCGTCTCCCGGGCCGAGGACGGCGCTCCGGTCGACGTGCTGGCCGACTTCGCGTACCCGCTGCCGGTCGGGGTGATCTGCGAGCTGCTCGGCGTACCCGCCGCCGACCGGCCGCTGTTCCGCCGTTGGGCCGGTGACCTGACCGGGGTGCTGGAGCCGGAGATAACCCCCGAGGAGTTGACGGTCGCCGACGCGGGCGCCTCCGAGCTGCGCGACTACTTCGTCGAGCTGATCGTCGCCCGGCGGCGGGCACCGGCCGACGACCTGACCACCGCGCTGGTCCAGGTGCACGACGCCGACGGCGACCGGCTCACCGGCGACGAACTGCTGGCCAACCTGGTGGTGCTGCTGGTGGCCGGCTTCGAGACCACCACCAACCTGCTCGGCAACGGTCTCGTCGTGCTGCTGGACCACCCGGCCGCCGCCGCCGAGCTGCGCGCCGATCCCGCGCTCGCCCCGGCGTACGTCGAGGAGCTGCTGCGCTACGACTCGCCGGTGCAGCTGACGACCCGGACCAGTACGGCGCCGGTGCGCTGCGGCGGGCTCGACCTCCCGGCCGGCAGCACGACGCTGCTGCTGCTCGGCGCGGCGAACCGGGACCCGCGCCGGTTTCCCGACCCACAGCGCTTCGACCCGACCCGTGCCCAGGCGCACCCGCTGTCCTTCGGCGCCGGCCCGCACTACTGCCTCGGCGCCGGCTTGGCCCGGCTGGAGGCGCAACTGGCCTTCCCGATGCTGCTGCGCCGCCTCCCCGAGCTGGCACTGGCCGAGCAGCCCCGGCACCGGACCCGACTCACCCTGCGTGGCTACGAGAGCCTGCTGGTGACACTGGGCACACCGGCCGTCGCCGATCGAGGTACGCCGGCCGGCACGTGGCGGGGCACTCCGTAGACTGGTACGGCATCCCCGTCCGACCCATGAAGGAGCCACCCCGCGTGACCGTCCAGCCCATCCGTCTGTTTGGGGATCCGGTGCTGCGCACGCCGGCCGATCCGGTGGTCGACTTCGACGCCGAGCTGCGTCGGCTCGTCGCCGACCTCACCGACACGATGCGTGAGCAGAACGGCGCCGGCCTGGCCGCCCCGCAGCTCGGTGTGAGCCTGCGGGTGTTCGCCTTCGACGTCGACGACGTGCTCGGGCACCTGGTCAACCCCGTCCTCGAGTTCCCCGACGAGGAGGAGCAGGACGGCCCGGAGGGCTGCCTGTCCATCCCCGGGCTCTACTTCGACACCAAGCGCCGCCAGAACGTCATCGCCAAGGGCTTCAGCTCGTTCGGCGACCCGATGCAGATCGTCGGCAGCGGCCTGATGGCCCGCTGTGTGCAGCACGAGACCGACCACCTCGACGGTGTGCTCTTCCTCGACCGGCTGGACGCCGCCGGGCGCAAGGAGGCCATGAAGGCGATCCGCCAGGCCGAGTGGTACGACGCGGCGGCCCCGCCCACGGTGAAGCTCAGCCCGCACCTCAGCGACCCGTTCGGTCTGGGTCGGTGACCGGATGCGCGTGATCTTCGCCGGCACGCCGGCCGTCGCCGTTCCCGCCCTGGCCGCCGTCGCCGCCTCCCGGCACGAGCTGGTCGCCGTGGTCACCCGGCCCGACGCGCCCGCCGGCCGCGGGCGTGGCCTGTCCCGGTCCCCGGTCGGCGAGTGGGCCGACGAGCACGGCGTCGAGGTGCTCACGCCGGCCCGTCCCCGCGACCCCGAGTTCCTCGACCGGCTCCGCGCGCTCGCGCCGGACTGCGTGCCGGTGGTGGCCTACGGCGCGTTGGTGCCGCCGGCCGCCCTGGAGATCCCCCGGCACGGCTGGATCAACCTGCACTTCTCGCTGCTGCCCGCGTGGCGGGGTGCCGCACCGGTGCAGCACGCCGTGCTGCACGGCGACGAGCTGACCGGTGCCAGCGTCTTCCAGTTGGAGGAGGGCCTGGACACCGGCCCGGTCTACGGCACCCTGACCGACGAGATCCGGGCCGCCGACACCTCCGGCGACCTGCTGGAGCGGCTCGCCGACTCCGGGGCCGGTCTGCTGGTGGCGGTGCTCGACGCGATCGCCGACGGCACCGCCCGGGCCGAGCCGCAGCCCGCCGACGGGGTGTCGTTGGCGCCGAAGCTGACTGTGGACGACGCCCGGGTGCGCTGGAGCGATCCGGCCTTCGCCGTGGACCGTCGGATCCGGGCCTGCACCCCGGCCCCGGGCAGCTGGACCACCTTCCGGGGCGAGCGGGTGAAGCTCGGCCCGGTCGTGCCGGTGCCCGACGGCCCAGAGTTGAAGCCGGGGGAGTTGCTGGTGGAGAAGTCCCGGGTGCTGAGCGGCACGGCGACAGTGCCGGTGCGCCTCGGCGAGGTCCGCGCCGCGGGCAAGCGGGCAATGGGCGCGACCGACTGGGCGCGCGGCGTCCGCGTCGGCACTGGAGAGGACTTCGCGTGACAGCCCCCGAGGGCACCCGCCCCACCCGCTCCGGCCCGCCCGCGGGTCGTGGCGGGGACCGCCGGCCGGTCCGGCCACCACTGGACCGACCGCGTCGTGCGGCGTACGAGGCGGTTGCCGCGGTGCACCGCGACGACGCGTTCGCCAACCTGGTTCTGCCCATGATCCTGCGGGAGGAGGGGCTGTTCGGTCGGGACGCGGCCTTCGCCACCGAACTGACCTACGGCACCCTGCGCCACCTCGGCACGTTGGACGCGATCCTGACCGACGCGGCCGGCCGGGACGTGGCCCGGATCGACCCGCCGGTGCGTGACGCGCTGCGTCTCGGGGCGTACCAGCTGCTGCACACCCGGGTGCCGGCGCACGCCGCCGTCTCGTCGACAGTGGACCTGGTCCGCTCGGTCGCACCGGGTGCCACCGGCTTCGCCAACGCGGTGCTGCGCGAGGTGTCCACCCGGGACGCGGACGCCTGGGTGGCGAAGCTCGCCCCGCCGAGGGAGACCGACCCGGTCGGGCACCTCGCACTGGCGTACAGCCACCCGCAGTGGATCGTGCGGGCGTTCTCCGAGGCGCTCGACGGTGATCTGGGTGAGACCGAGCGCCTGCTGATCGAGGACAATGAGCGCCCGCCGGTGCACCTGTGCGCGCGGCCGGGGCTGATCGACCCGGTCGAGTTGGCCGACCAGGTCGGCGGAGCGCCCGGTGCCTTCTCGCCGTACGCCGTCTATCTGCCCGGCGGAGCGCCGGGCGACATCCCGGCGGTGGTCGACGGTCGGGCCCACGTCCAGGACGAGGGCTCCCAGCTGGTGGCCGCCGCACTCGCCGACGCGCCGCTGGACGGCCCGGACGGGCGTTGGCTGGACCTGTGCGCCGGCCCGGGTGGCAAGGCCGGGCTGCTCGGCGCGCTGGCCGCGCAACGTGGTGCCCGGGTGACAGCGGTGGAGGTGGCCGAGCACCGTGCCCGGCTGGTCTCCCTGGCGACCCGGGACCTGCCGGTGGCCGTGCTGACCATGGACGGCCGTGAGGTCGGCGGCGACCCGAAGCTGCCGGAGCAGCACTTCGACCGGGTGCTGGTCGACGCCCCGTGCACCGGGCTGGGGTCGCTGCGCCGCCGGCCGGAGTCGCGTTGGCGTCGCCAGCCGTCCGACCTGCCGCCGCTGACCCGGCTGCAACGGGAGTTGCTCGGCGCGGCGCTGCGGGCGGTCCGCCCAGGTGGGCTGGTCGCCTACGTCACCTGCTCGCCGCACACTGTCGAGACACACGTGACGGTGACCGAGGCGGCCCGCCGTAGCGGGGTCGCTGTGGACTTCGTGGACGCCCGGCCGCTGCTGCCGGCCGGCATGCCCGGTCTGGGCGACGGGCCGACCGTGCAGCTCTGGCCGCACCGCCACGGCACCGACGCGATGTTCCTCGCCGTCCTGCGCCGAGGCTGAGTCGCACCGACACCCGACGCGCGAAGGAAGGGCCCCTCGGGGCCCTTCCTTCAGCTCAGGGGCGCTCAGGTGACCGGGAGGCCCTTGTTGCCGGCGTTCTTCATCGAGCGGGTGAGGTTGCGGTCGGAGATCCAGAGGAAGCACTGCACGCCACGGTTGCCGTTCTTCCACTCCTCCTCGTACGGCTGGTAGTAGATCGTCCCGGCGCGGAAGTCGAGCTGGGAGTTGTCCGGCACCTTCGCGTACTTGGCGATCATCGACTGGCAGGCACGGTGGGTGCGCTTGATGGTGCGGGAGAACTCGGCGTAGGTGACGTCCGGCGCCTGCCAGACCCCGACGAACTCGGCGTGGTGCTTGGCGGTGCAGGACACCGGCACCATCTCGTCGACGTCGTCCTTGACCAGCTTCGGGTTGAAGCAGCGGTACGCCAGTGGCGCCGCGCCGGACAGTGCGCCCCGGAGGCTGCCGGTGCGCAGGTCGACGGCGGTGTCGTCGATGCTGGCGATCTCGGTGACGTCGCAGCGGTACCAGCGGGCCCCGCCCGACCACGCCTGCGGCGAGGGCAGCACGACTGTCACGCCGAGTCGCCCGGACCGCCAGTCGGCGCCCAGCGCCTTGTTGACCTCGGTGTCGCAGGCGCTCTGCGCGGCCCGCATGCCCACCGACCCGGCCTGCGGCGGTGCGTCGCGCTCGGCGCCCGGGCCGGTGAGGGTGCCGACGTGCATGGTTTCCACCCGGTGGGCCTCGGTGCACGGCATCGGGTTGTAACCGCTCAGGAAGCCGACCTGCTGGGAGGAGTGGTGGCAGACGTCGGCGGCGGGAACGAACTGCTGCGCCGCGACGGGCGCCGGCCAGTCGTCGATGAGGTCAGTGTCGACTCCGGCGGGTGCGCCGCACCCGGCCAGTGCCAGGGTCAGGGCCGCACCCCCGGCGAACGCCGCCAACCACCGTCGCATCCCCGACCTCCCGCCGCTGGTGGCCTCCGGCCGGACCTCGCCGGTCGGTAGCGCCACGGCGCAGCAGCATACGGCACCGATGTTCAGATCGCCGGTAGTCCCTCCGGGCCGGCACCCCGCATCGAGCGGGTGAGTTTGCGGTCGTCGCTCCACAGGAAACACCGAACGCCCCGGTCACCCTCCTCCCACTCGCGTTGCGACGGTGGGTAGTAGATGGACCCGGCCCGGTACGGCAGGTCGCTGTTGTTCGGCACGGACGCGAACTCGGCGATCAACTGCATGCAGCGTTGGTGCGCCTGCGCGGGCGACTTCTTGAAGTCGGCCCAGCTCATGTCCCGCTCCTCGTAGACGCCCACGAACTCGGCGCGGTGCGGTTCGGTGCAGAGCACCGGCGCCATGTAGTTGAGGTTGTCGCCGATCAGCTTCGGGTCGAAGCAGCGGTGCGTCAGCGGGTTGTCGCCGATCAACGCGCCGCGCAGGCTGCCGGTGCGGTTGACCGGGCGGGTGTTGTCGATGCTGCCGGTCTCGCTGAGGTCGCAGCGGAACCAGCGCGCGCCGCCGGACCAGGCGGGTGCGGACGGCAACGCGAGCGACAGCGCCAGCCGGGCGGTGTGCCAGTCGCCGCCGAGCACCTCCCGGGCCCGCTGGTCGCACTCGGCGCGGGCGGTGCGCAGCGCCGGCGACCCGGGCTCGGGCCGGGCCTCGGTCAGCGCGTCGGGCCCAACGAACGTGCCGACGTGGATGGTCTCGGCCAGGTGGCTGCGCGCGCAGTCCACCGTCTCGTAGGTGCTGGCCTGCACGACCGGGATGATCCGGGGCAGGCAGGTGTCGGCGGCGGGAGCGAACGGCTTCGGGACCCGTAGCGCCGGCCAGTCGTCGGTGAGATCACCGTCCGCGCCTCGCGCCGGCGCGCAGCCGGCCAGCAGCATCGTGGTGACGCCGGCCAGCGCCAGCGCTGGAAGCCACCGTCGCATCGTCCGCCCTTCCGGGAGCTGGCGGCCGGTCACCGCGCCCCGCGGCGAGACCCCGGCGGGCGTGCAGCCTACGGCACAGTCCCGGTTGGAGTGTCGTCGCCTTTCCGTCGATCGGCCAGCCAATGACGTCTGTTCGTCCGGAATCGGCGGTCCGGAGCGACCAATTCTGCACCACTGGTCACTGCTGGGTCACAGCGCGTCCCTGTTGGTGCCGCGATGCGGGTTGCGGGCCGCAACGTTCGTACACTGACCACGTGACCGTACCGCCGCCGATCGTCGCGCCGAGCATTCTGGCCGCCGATTTCGCCCGCCTCGCCGAAGAAGTCCGTGCCGTCGAGGACGCTGCGGACTGGTTGCACGTCGATGTGATGGACAACCACTTCGTGCCGAACCTGACCATCGGGCTGCCCGTCGTGCAGAGCCTGCGGGCTGTCACCGCGATGCCGTTCGACGTGCACCTGATGATCGAGGATCCGCGCCGCTGGGCTCCCGGTTACGCGGACGCCGGGGCGTACAACGTCACCTTCCACGCCGAGGCGTCCGACGACCCGGTGGCGCTGGCCAAGGACCTGCGCTCGGCCGGTGCGAAGGCTGGCCTGGCCATCGACCGGGACACCCCGATCGAGCCGTACCTCGACCTGCTGCCCAGCTTCGACACCCTGCTGATCATGACGATCAAGGCCGGCTTCGGCGGGCAGCGGTTCATCCCGCAACTGCTGGACAAGGTTCGTACCGCCCGCCGGCACATCTCGGCCGGGCACCTGGAACTGCGCATCGAGGTGGACGGCGGCATCGCCGCCGACACCATCGAGCAGGCCGCCGCCGCGGGCGCCGACGCGTTCGTGGCCGGCACCGCCGTGTACGGCGCCGCCGACCCGGCGGAGGCCGTACGGCACCTGCGGGCACTGGCGGCACGCGCGGCTCCAGGCGCCTGAGGTGGACTCCGACGACGACCGTAAGGACATCATCCTCGTCGTCGACGACGACGAGGACATCGCTCGTTTCGTCGAGTTCAACCTGCGGCTGCACGGCTTCGAGGTGATCCACGCCAGCGACGGTCAGGAGGCGCTCGAGGTCATCGAACGCCAGCGTCCGGACCTGGCGGTGATCGACCTGATGATGCCCCGGATCGACGGGTTGGAGCTGACCCGGCGGCTGCGCGCCGACCCGATGACCTCCGCCATTCCGGTGATCATGTTGACCGCCAAGGGCATGACGGTGGACAAGGTGCACGGTCTCAGCGCCGGCGCCGACGACTACCTGGTCAAACCGTTCGACACCGCCGAGCTGGTGGCCCGGGTCTCGTCCACGTTGCGCCGCAACAAGGAGTTCCGGGAGGTCTCCCCGCTGACCGGGCTGCCCGGCAACAGCCGGATCCGTCGGGAGATCAGCGACCGGGTCCGCCACGGTGTCGACTACGCGGTCGGCTACATCGACATCGACCGGTTCAAGAGCGTCAACGACCGGTACGGCTTCGTCCGCGGCGACGACTTCATCTCCGCGCTGGCCCGCAGCCTGCACCGGGCGGTGGTGGCGGTGGGGCTGCCACCGGCCTTCCTCGGTCACGTCGGTGGCGACGACTTCGTCATCGTCTGCGCCCCGGACCAGGTGCGCCCGCTGACGTCCCGTGCGGTTGTCGACTTCGAGAAGTCGGCCGACACGCTCTACGACGCGACCGACCGTGAGCGCGGCTTCGTAGAGCTGAAGGACCGGCGCGGCAACATCCGGCGCGCCGCCCTGGTCACGCTCTCCATCGGGGTGTCCCTCTCCGACGCCGGCAAGCGGTTCACCGACCCCCTCGAAGCGATCGCGGTGGCCTCGGAGATGAAGACGGTCGCCAAGAGCCAGCCGGGCTCGTACGTGGCAGTGGACCGGCGTCGCGGCGTCACCTGACGCGTGATCCCGCTGTGAAGTACCTCGCCTAGGTGGCGGCGCACCCGCATCGGCGTGTAAGACTGCCCGTATAACCCACCACGCGCTGGCGGGACTCGGTGAAATTCCGAACCGGCGGTGATCCACGGTCCAACCGTGGTCAGCCCGCGACCCGGACGGCTCTGGCCGCCCGGTGGACCTGGTGAAAATCCGGGGCCGACGGTTGGGGGCGGTTCGTCCGCGCCCAGACAGTCCGGATGGGAGACAGCGCGCGGGACGGACGGGTCCGAGCCGGCCGCTGGCTTCAGCGTGCCGTGCCGAGCCCCCCGGGGCGGCTGTGCCGTTCCCGGACTCCGTCTCCGCCTGCCCGCGGCCCCATGGCCGCAGCCTCCCTGACCGCCAGCGCGCGGACCGGCGAGTGAGAGGGCAGGGGCAGCGCGATGGCCAGCGTCTCCGTCGATGAGGCGATGCGGCGTGCGATCGAGTTGGCGGCGCGCGGGCTCGGCACGACCAGCCCCAATCCGGTGGTCGGTTGCGTGCTGCTCGACGACGACGGCCAGGTCGTGGGTGAGGGCTTCCACGCGTACGCCGGCGGGCCGCACGCCGAGATCGTCGCCCTCGCGCAGGCCGGGCAGCGGGCCAAGGGCGGCACCGCCGTCGTCACTCTGGAACCCTGCGATCACACCGGCCGCACCGGCCCCTGCAGTTCCGCGCTCGTCCAGGCCGGGGTCGCCCGGGTGGTCATCGCCGTGCCCGACCCCAACCCGGTCGCGTCCGGCGGCGCCGCCACCCTGCGCGCCGCCGGGGTCCGTGTCGACCTGGGGGTACGCGGCGAGGAGGCCGAGGCCGGCAACGTCGCCTGGCTGACCTCGATGCGCCGGGGCTGGCCGTACGTCATCTGGAAGTACGCCGCCACCGTCGACGGGCGCTCCGCCGCGCTCGACGGCACCAGCATGTGGATCACCTCGGAGGCGGCCCGGATCGACGTGCACGCCCTGCGTGGCACTGTCGACGCGGTGCTCGCCGGGGTGGGCACCGTTCTCGCCGACGACCCCCGGTTGACCGCTCGCAACCTTCGTGACGGCAGCCTGGCCATCCGGCAGCCGCTGCGGGTGGTGGTGGACAGCTCGGGGCGTACCCCGGCTGACGCCCGGGTCCGCGACGGCGCCGCGCGGACGTGGATCGCGACCGCCGCCGAGGTGGGCGCCGACCCGGACGGCCGGGTCGACCTGACGGCGCTGCTCGCGGCGCTGCACCAGCGCGGGGTCCGCGCGGTGCTGCTGGAGGGCGGCCCCCGGCTGGCCGGCGCGTTCCTGCGGGCCGGCCTGGTCGACAAGATCGTCGGGTACGTCGCGCCCCGGTTGCTCGGCGCCGGCCCGACCGCCCTGGTCGACGCCGGAGTGAGCACCATCGCTGAGGCCATCGATCTGGAGTTCGTCGACGTTACGCAGATCGGTCCGGATCTCCGGATCACCGCTTTGCCCCGCAAAAGGGAGGGCTGAGATGTTCACCGGCATTATCGAGGAGTTGGGCGAGATCGTCCGGGTCACGCCGACGGCGGGCGATTCGGCGCTGATCGGCGTACGCGGTCCGCTGGTCACCTCCGACGCCCGGCACGGCGACTCCATCGCGGTCAACGGCGTGTGCCTGACCGTGGTGGAGGTGGCCGACGGGGTCTTCACCGCCGACGTGATGGGGGAGACGCTGCGCCGCTCCGCGCTGGGCGCGCTGAACGTCGGCGACCCGGTCAACCTGGAGCGGGCCGCCGCACTCGGCAGCCGGCTCGGCGGGCACCTGGTGCAGGGCCACGTGGACGGCGTCGGCGCGGTGCTCTCCCGGGAGCCGGCCGAGCAGTGGGAGACGGTCCGGTTCCGGCTGCCCGCCGCCCTGTCCCGGTACGTGGTGGAGAAGGGCTCGATCACCATCGACGGTGTCTCGCTGACCGTGGCCCAGGTGGGCGCGGACGAGTTCGCCGTCGGGTTGATCCCGACCACGCTCAAGCTGACCACGCTCGGCGCGAAGAGCGTCGGCGACCCGGTCAACCTGGAGGTCGACGTGCTGGCCAAGTACGTCGAGCGGCTGCTCGGCGACCGGCTCACCGGCACCGATGGCACCGGGGTGGCCCCGATCACCGGCGGGGTGGCCTGATGGGCCCGCTGAGCTGGCTGCTGGACGCACAGGTGCAGGTGGGCGGCTCGTCGGTGCTGGCCCGGGAGATCGTCGGCAACGCGTTCGGGCTGGTCTCCGCGCTGCTCGGGCTGCGCCGGCTGGTCTGGGCGTGGCCGGTCGGCATGGTCGGCAACGCGCTGCTGCTCACCGTCTTCCTCGGCGGGGTGTTCGCCACCCCCCAGGAGCACGACCTGTACGGGCAGGCCGGCCGACAGGTGTTCTTCTTCGCGGTCAGCGTCTACGGCTGGTGGCGCTGGCAGTCGAACCGCCGCGCCGACGCCGGTCAGGCAGCGGTCGTCCCGCGCTGGGCCACCGGGCGGGAGCGGCTGATGCTGCTGCTGGCTGCCGTGGTCGGCACCGCCGCCGCGTACCCGGTGCTCAAGGCGCTGGGCTCGTGGGGTCCGCTGCCCGACGCCTGGATTCTCACCGGCAGCCTGCTGGCCACCTACGGCATGGCACGCGGCTGGGTGGAGTTCTGGCTGCTCTGGATCGCGGTGGACGCGGTCGGCGTGCCGCTGCTGCTGCGCGGCGGGTTCTACCCGTCGGCGGTCATGTACCTGATCTACGGCGCCCTCTGCGCCTGGGGCTTCGCCGCCTGGTGGCGCACCTCGCGCGCCGCGGCCCTCGCCCGTACGCCCATCTACCGGGAGGCCGTCGCGTGACCAGCTTCGGGGATATCGAGCAGGCGGTCGCCGAGATCGCGGCCGGTCGGCCGGTGGTCGTCGTCGACGACGCCGACCGCGAGAACGAGGGCGACCTGATCTTCGCGGCCGAGCTGGCCACACCGGAGCTGATGGCGTTCATGGTGCGCTACACCTCCGGGTACGTCTGCGTGGCGTTGACCGAGAGCGAGGCCGACCGCCTCGACCTGCCGCCGATGCACCACACCAACCAGGACCGGCGCGGCACCGCGTACACGGTGACAGTGGACGCCCGGGAGGGTGTCAGCACCGGCATCTCGGCAGCCGACCGCGCGCACACCAGCCGGCTGCTCGCGGCAGCGGCGACCGACCCGACCGACCTGGCCCGGCCCGGGCACGTCGTGCCGTTGCGCGCCCGCGAGGGCGGGGTGCTGCGCCGCCCCGGGCACACCGAGGCGGGGATCGACCTGACCCGGCTGGCCGGGTTGCGCCCGGCCGGCGTGCTCTGCGAGCTGGTCAACGACGACGGCACCATGATGCGGTTGCCGGACCTGGAGAAGTTCTCCGCCGAGCACGGCCTCACGCTGATCACGATCGCCGACCTGATCGCCTACCGGCGGCGCACCGAGAAGCAGGTCGAGCTTGTCGCCGACGCCCGGATGCCCACCCGGCACGGGGTGTTCCGGGCCCTCGGCTACCGCGCGGAGCACGACCCGGCCGAACACATCGCGATGGTGCTGGGCGACCTCGGCGACGGCCAGGACGTGCTGGTGCGGGTGCACTCCGAGTGCCTTACCGGGGACGTGTTCGGCTCACTGCGCTGCGACTGCGGGCCGCAGCTGGACGCCGCGCTGGCCCGGGTCGGGCGGGAGGGCCGGGGCGTGGTGCTCTACGTCCGCGGGCACGAGGGGCGCGGCATCGGGCTGCTGCACAAGCTGCAGGCGTACCAGTTGCAGGACTCCGGCCGCGACACCGTCGACGCCAACCTCGACCTGGGCCTGCCGGCCGACGCCCGCGACTACGGCACCGGCGCGCAGATCCTCTACGACCTGGGCGTGCGCTCGATGCGACTGCTGACCAACAACCCGGCCAAGCGGGCCGGGTTGGAGGGCTACGGGTTGACCATCACCGGCCGGGAGGGGTTGCCGGCCGGTGCGCACCCGGAGAACCTGCGCTACCTGCGCACCAAGCGGGACCGGATGGGTCACCTGCTGGACGAGTTGGACGAGCTGTCCGAGGCGCCGCTGGGGCGCCCGGTCGCCAACGACGAGATCGGAGCATGACGATGGCGGGTTTCGGTGAGCCGGGAGTCGACGCGGTGGATGCCGCGGGGCTGACCGTCGGGGTCGTTGCCGCCCGCTGGCACGGCGACCTCACCGACCACATGCTGGAGCGGGCGTTGGCTGCCGCCGAGGCGTGCGGGGCCCGGTCCGTGGTCGCCCGGGTCGCCGGCTCGGTCGAGCTTCCGGTGGTCGCCCAGGCCCTCGCGCGCCGGTGTGACGTGGTGGTCGCGCTCGGCGTGGTGGTCCGCGGTTCCACCGCGCACTTCGACTACGTCTGCCGCTCAGTCACCGACGGGCTGACCCGGGTCGCGCTGGACGAGGGCAAGCCGGTGGCGCACGGGGTGCTGACCGTGGAGACCATCGAGCAGGCCCGGGACCGCGCCGGTCTGCCCGGCTCGGCGGAGGACAAGGGCTGGGCCGCGACCGTCGCCGCGCTCGACGCCGCGCTGGCCGTCCGGACCGTCGCCGCCGGCAGCGCCCAGCGGGTCGGCTTCGGCGGCTGAGGCATCCTCGCCGGCGGCTGCCCCGCGCTTGCCGGCGGCCGGCTTGAGGGCCGCCGGCTTGAGATGCCGCCTGCGTGCGGGGCGGCCGGCTTCAGAGCCGGCCGGCCTCGATGATCCGGTGCAGGAACTGCCGGGTGCGCGGCTGGGTCGGCTCGCCCAGCACCTGCTCGGGCGGGCCGCTCTCGACGACCCGACCCTCGTCGAGGAAGCACACCTCGTCGGCGACCTCCCGGGCGAAGCTCATCTCGTGGGTGGCCAGCACCATGGTCATCCCGTCGGCCTTCAGGTCCCGGATCATCGCCAGCACCTCACCGACGAGTTCCGGGTCCAGCGCGGAGGTCACCTCGTCGAGCAGCATCAGCCGAGGTGAGTTCGCCAGCGCCCGGACGATCGCCACCCGCTGCTGCTGCCCGCCCGAGAGCCGGTCCGGGTAGGCGTCCGCCCTGGCGCCGAGCCCCACCCGGTCGAGCAGCTCCCGGGCCTGGGCCTCCGCCTCCGCCCGGGCCCGCCGGTGTACGCGGCGCGGAGCGAGGGTGACGTTCTCCAACACGCTCAGGTGCGGAAAGAGGTTGTACGCCTGGAACACCATGCCGATGCGCCGACGGACCCGGTCCGGGTCAACCCGGGGATCGGAGATGTCCTCCCCGTCCAGCTCGATGGTGCCGTCGTCCAGCTCCTCCAGCAGGTTCACGCACCGCAGCAGCGTCGACTTGCCCGACCCGGAGGCGCCGATCAGCGCCACCACCTGATGCTCGGAGACGGTCAGGTCGAGCTGGTCGAGCACCACCTGGCCGGCGAACTCCTTGCGCAGACCCCGGCAGCGGAGCAAAGCCATCCTCAGCCTCCCGACTGTCGGCGCGCCGCCCGCAGCGTCACCCAGTCGGTGACCGCGATCAGTGGGATCGCGAGCAGCACGAAGAGCACCCCCGCCACGACGTACGGCGTGTAGTTGAACGACTGGGCGGTGGCGATCTGAGCCGCGCGGACCGCGTCGATGGGCCCGGCGAGCGAGACCAGCCCGACGTCCTTCTGCAACGCCACCACGTCGTTGAGCAGGGGCGGCGCCACCCGGCGGACGGCCTGCGGCAGCACCACGTGGCGCATCGTCTGCCGATAGGTAAGGCCCAGCGAGCGCGCCGCGGCCAGCTGGCTGGGGTGCACCGACTCGATGCCGGCCCGGAACACCTCGGCGAGATAACCGCTGTAGGTGAGGACCAACGCGGCCCCACCGAGCACGAGCACCGGCGGCATCCCCTGCAGTCGCAGGCCGGGCACGCCGAGGGTGAGCAGGTACAGCACGATGATCAGCGGCAGGCCGCGGAAGGTGTAGGTGTAGCCGGCGGCGAGTGCCCGGACCGGGAAGAAGACCGGGCCGCGCAACGTCCGCAGCACAGCGATCACCAGCCCGAGCAGCAGCGCGCCGACCGCACAGCAGACCAGCAACCGGACGTTGAGCCAGAGCCCGCTCAGCACCGCCGGCAACGCGTCCCGGGCGATCTCCGGGTCCAGGAACGACTGCCGCACCCGGTCCCAGCCGGGCGCACCGGTCACCGCGACGACCAGCAGCGTGCCGAGCGCCGCCGTGGAACAGGCCGCGACCATCACGCTGTAGACGGTCTGCCGATGCCGGTACGCCGACCGCCGCCGCTGCGCCTCGGAGGGCACGTGATCCAGGAGCGTCACCGCAGCTCGGCCGCCCCCGCCGCCTGCGCGAGCCACGTCTGCTCCAACTGCTTCAGCGTGCCGGCCGCGGTGAGCTGACCGACCGCGCCGGTCACGCAGGAGGTCAGCGGGGAGTTCTTGTCCAGCAGCAACCCGAACGCCTCCGGCGTACCGACCTGCGGCACCTGCCCCACGATCGTCGCGTCGGTGATCTCCGCCCCGGTGATGTAGAAGGCGGTCGGCAGGTCCACCACGAGACCGTCCAGCTGCCCGTTCTGCAGGGCCTTCTTGGCGTCGTCGTTGCTGTTGTAGACCTGCGGCTTGGCCGACGGCTTGATCACGTCGGTGATCGCCTGGTAGCTGGTGGTGCCCACCTGGGCGCCGAGCCGCGCGTCGCGAAGATCTGCCAGCGACGTCTTGCCGGCGATCTTCGAGGACTTCAACGCGACGACGGTCTGCCGCACCAGGTAGTACGGCGCGGAGAAGTCCACCGCCTGCTTGCGCTCCTCGGTGATGGAGAACTGGTTGATGTCGAAGTCGAAGTCCTTCGGCCCGGGCGCGATCGCGGTGTCGAACTTCACCCGCGTCCAGGTGACGTCCGCGCGGGCGTAGCCGAGCTTCTCCGCCACCGCGTACGCGACGGCCGACTCGAAGCCCTCGCCGCTCTCCGGCTTGTCCTTCGAGAACCACGGCTCGTACGCGGGCTGGTCGGTGGCGATGGTGAGCTTGCCCGGCGTACGGGTGGGCAGGCTGTCCTTGGCGCAGGACAGACCCGTGGTGACAGTGGGGGTTGGTAGTTCCTTCTGTGGCGCGCATCCGGCGGTGGCTACGACGGCGGCACCGGCGAGGGTGAGCGCGAGGAGACGTGAGCTGCTGGCCATGGCCGACAGCGTAGAGCTCCATGAGCATCGATCGAAGGTTGTCCCACCATGTCGATAGGGAATTGCCGCCTCGAAGTCCCGCTGACCGGGTGTTGGCGGACCCGGACGTACGGTGCGAGTCGACCGGCTGGAAGAATCCTCTCCCGTGAAGACGTTCGAGGAGTTGTTCGCCGAGCTGCAGGCCAAGGCCGCCGCCGGCACCCCGGGCTCGGGCACCGTCGCCGCCCTGGAAAAGGGGGTGCACTTCATCGGCAAGAAGGTCGTCGAGGAGGCGGCCGAGTCGTGGATGGCCGCCGAGCACGAGGGGCCGGAGCGCACCGCCGAGGAGATCTCCCAACTGCTCTACCAGGTCCAGGTGCTCATGCTCGCCAGTGGTCTCGACCTCAAGGACGTCTACCGACATCTGTGAGTGCCCCCACCCGTTGATCGCCATCCGGATCGAAGGAGCACTCCGTCATGTTGCGTGTCGCCATCCCCAACAAGGGCACCCTGGCCGAGCCGGCCGCCCAGATGCTGCGCGAGGCGGGCTACCGCCAGCGCACCGACCCCAAGGACCTCGTCTGCCGGGACGAGGCCAACGACGTCGAATTCTTCTACCTGCGCCCCAAGGACATCGCCACCTACGTCGGCTCCGGTGACCTCGACCTCGGGATCACCGGCCGGGACCTGCTGATCGACTCGGCCGCGCCGGCGGAAGAGGTCGTCGACCTCGCCTTCGGCCGGGCCACCTTCCGCTTCGCCGCCCGCCCCGACGACATCGCCTCCGTCCAGGATCTGGGCGGCCACCGGATCGCCACCGCGTACCCCGGGCTGGTCGAGCGGCACCTCGGCGAGGTGGGAGTCAAGGCCGACGTGATCCGCCTCGACGGTGCGGTGGAGAACGCCGTACGCCTCGGTGTCGCCGACGTGATCGCGGACGTCGTGGAGACCGGCGCCACCCTGCGCCAGGCGGGCCTCGTCGTGTTCGGGGAGCCGCTGCTGCGCTCCTCGGCGGTGCTGGTCCGGCGTGCCGGCGCGCCCGCGAACGCGCAGGCCGAGCAGTTGCTGCGCCGTCTGCACGGTGTGCTGGTGGCCCGCCGCTACGTGATGCTCGCCTACGACGTGCCGGCCGGCCTGCTGGATCGCGCCAGCGGGCTCACCCCGGGCATCGAGTCACCCACCGTCTCGCCGCTGCACCGCGAGGGCTGGGTGGCGGTGCAGGCGATGGTGCTCCGCGACGACGTCCACCGGATCATGGACGAGCTGTACGAGTTGGGCGCTCGCGCCATCCTCGTCACCAACATCCACGCCTGTCGCCTCTGACCGGTCGTCCGGCGGGCGGCCCGGCGCTTGATCAACTCGGGTTCATTGAAACGGGGGTGTCCGCGCGCCAGGGACACCCCCGTTTCACGAAACCCGAGTGGATCTGTCGCGCCGGCGCGGGTGTGCGGCGCGGGTGTGAGGCGCGGGTATGCGGCGCGGGTGTGCGGCGAGGAACCCTCCCGGCGGCCGTGCCCCGACCGGGAAGATCGCGCTCGATCATTGAAGTAGTGGTGTCGATCTCGACGGAGGCCACTTGATCCTGGATCGAGCACGATCTTCGCGGTGCGGTGCGGTGCGGCGCGGCGCGGCGCGGCGCGGTGCCGTGCCGTGCGGCGGTGCCGTGCGGTGCGGCGGTGCCGTGCGATGCGGCGGTGCCGTGTTGCCCGGTGGCGCGATGTGGTCGTGACCGTGTGGGTGCCCGCATGGCCGGGCTGAGTGTTCGCTCGGCGGGTGGTGCGGCCCACGGGCGGGTGCGGATGGCAGACTGGTGGGGTGAGTGAAACCGAACTGGTCCGCCTGAAGCCCCGCCGCATCCGCGTGGTCTGCTGGTCGGCGGCGGTTGCGCTGGTGGTGGTGTTCGGTCTGGTCGCCACCTCGCTGAGCGGGCCGACCGGCGACGGTTACGGCAGCTTCCAGCGCGGCGACCAGATCGCCATGGTCGGCTTGGGCATCTTCGGGGCGCTGGGCTTCCTGCTGTTCACCCGTCCGCGGGTGGAGGCGGACGCGCGTGGCGTCCGGGTGCGCAACATCATCAGCTCCTACGAGCTGCCCTGGGAGGTTGTCCGGGGAGTCCGGTTCGACCGGGGCGCGCCGTGGGCCAGCCTGGACCTGCATGACGACGACCTCCTGCCGATGATCGCCCTCCAGGCGGCCGACAAGGAGCTTGCCGTCGACGGGGTCCGCGCGTTGCGACGCCTGCACGAGGCGCACCAGGCCCACCTCGCCGAACGCGCCGCCGGCCGCTGACCCGCATCCCATCGGCAAGATCTGGACAACTTCCCTGAAACTGCTGTCTCAGCGTCGCCGGAGGCAGCACTTTCAGGGAAACTGCGCGGGATCTTGGCCGCCGCCGCCCGTCCGACTCGTCCGACTCGCCCGGCACGACCGGCACGACCGGGGCGGGGCGGCCAGCACGGCCAGCGCGGGCAGGGCCTTGACCCTCAGGTGGTGCCCGGTTTGGGGGCGGACGGGGCGCCGGTGTAGTGTTGTCGAGTCGACCAGGCTGTCTCCGCGTGCGAGCAGACAGCCTTGAAAGCGGAGCGCCTGCTCCCACCCGAGTCGCCGCTACGGTGGCCGGGTCCGGTCACCGGTTCCGGGCATGTCCCGGCGCCGGATGCGCGATCCTGTGATCGTGCTGACCGGTCGAGCGGGCCCTGGCATGCGCCGGGGCCTTCTGCTTTTCGGGTTGGTTCCCATCCGGGGGCCGCGGGGGTCGGCACTGAGCAGAAGCGACTCGAGGAGGCCCCATCAGCGTCGAACCACGCGTGAACGAGCAGATCCGGGCACGTGAGGTCCGACTGGTCGGCCCAGAGGGTGAGCAGGTGGGCATCGTCCCCCTGGAGCGCGCTCTTCAGCTGGCCGCGGACGTCGATCTGGACCTGGTCGAGGTTGCGCCGATGGCGCGCCCGCCGGTGTGCAAGCTCATGGACTTCGGCAAGTTCAAGTATGAGAGCGCACTCAAGGCGCGCGAAGCGCGGCGTAACCAGCAGCAGACCGTCATCAAGGAAATGAAGCTTCGACCGAAGATCGACCCGCACGACTACGAGACCAAAAAGGGTCACGTGGTGCGGTTCCTCAAGGCGGGCGACAAGGTCAAGGTGACGATCATGTTCCGCGGTCGCGAGCAGAGTCGTCCGGAGCTGGGTTACCGGCTCCTGCGTCGACTCGAATCCGAGATCACGGAACTGGGATACGTCGAGGCCGCTCCGAAGCAGGACGGCCGAAACATGATCATGGTTCTCGCTCCGCATCGGGCCGTCAAGGCCTCCGCGGTCGCCGCTACGGCGTCCCGCGGTGGACCTCGGGACCGGGCAGGGGACGAGTCCGCCGCTCCGGAAGCCGATGAGACCGCAGCGGTCGGCGAGACCGCAGCAGCCGGTGACACCGGCCTCGCCGCCGATACCAGCGGCGAGTAACAGGGGAGAGACGTTCCACATGCCGAAGATGAAGAGCCACACGGGTATGGGTAAGCGGGTCAAGGTGACCGGCAAGGGCAAGATCGTTGCCCAGCAGGCCGGCCTCCGTCACAACCTGGAGAAGAAGCCCTCCACCCAGACCCGCCGGCTGACCGGCACGGTCGTGCTGGCCAAGGCCGACGTCAAGCGCATCAAGAAGCTGCTCGGCCGCTGACGCGCGCCACCTTTACGTAATAAGGAGTTGAGATGGCACGCGTCAAGCGGGCTGTAAACGCCCAGAAGAAGCGTCGTACCCTGCTGGAGTCCGCGAGTGGTTACCGCGGTCAGCGCTCCCGGCTGTACCGCAAGGCCAAGGAGCAGGTGCTGCACTCGATGCAGTACGCCTACCGGGACCGTCGCGACCGCAAGGGCGACTTCCGGCAGCTGTGGATTCAGCGGATCAACGCGGGCGCCCGGGCCAACGGGATGACCTACAACCGCCTGATCCAGGGCATGCGTCTGGCCGGCATCGAGGTCGACCGCAAGATCCTGGCCGACATGGCTGTCAACGACGCCGCCTCTTTCGCGGCGATCGTCGAGCTGGCCCGGGCCGCGGTCACGGCCGAGGGCACCGGCGGCGCGGCGGCTCAGGCCGCCTGATCCCCACGCACCAGAACGAGGCGTCTCCCGTGTCGGCACCGCCGTCCGGGGGGCGCCTCAATCGTGCCGGAGGAGCGCACACCATGGCTTTCACCCCGCGTACCCCCAGGGTTGTCGCCGCCCGGCGGTTGCAACGCCGCCGGGACCGCGACGCCACCGGCCAGTTCCTGGCCGAGGGCCCACAGGCGGTCCGCGAGGCCCTCGCGCGGCCGGAGGTGGTCACCGAGCTGTTCGGTACGACCGCCGCCCTCGACCGGCACCCGGATCTGGCCGCCACGGCGGCCCGCGCCGACGTGCCCGTCTCCGAGGTCACCGACGAGGCCCTCGCCGCGCTGACCGAGACCGTCGCCCCGCAGGGACTGGTCGCCGTCTGCCGGCACCTCGACGTGTCGCTGGAGCAGGCCCTCGCGGGTGCGCCCCGGCTCGTGGCGGTGCTCGCCGAGATCCGTGACCCGGGCAACGCCGGCACGGTGCTGCGCACCGCCGACGCGGCCGGGGCGGGCGCGGTCGTCTTCGCCGGCGAGGCCGTCGACCCGTACAACGGCAAGTGTGTACGCGCCTCCGCCGGCAGCCTCTTCCACCTCGACGTGGTGCGCGCCGCCGACCCCGCCCAGGTGGTCGACGCGCTGCGCGCCGCTGGGCTGTCGATCTTCGCCACCACGGGGTACGGCGACAGCGACCTGGACGACATGACCGACTACGGTCGGCTCGTCGGGCCCACCGCATGGTTGTTCGGCTCGGAGGCGCACGGCCTGCCCGAGGAGTTGGCTTCCGCCGCCGACGCCCGCGTGCGGGTGCCGTTGTACGGGCGCGCGGAGAGCCTCAACCTGGCTGCCGCAGCGGCGGTGTGCCTGTACGCTTCAGCGAGAGCACAGCGCTGAGGGTGATCATGCCCGGCGCGACTGACAGCAGGGGAGAGCGTCCGCCCATGAACGCGCCACGGCGTTCGTTTAGCCAGCCCGCCGGTGTCGGCGGGCGGCGGGCCTGACCTGCTCCCTGCACAACTCCTACCGGCGGGCTGCGGCACAGCCGCGCGTCCGTAGACTCGCTTAGCCGCCCCCGGTGAGGGCTGGCGCCGCCGTGAGGGAGTGCCCGTACGCCATGAGCTACCGCAACGATCCGTACGACCCGAAGCAGGTCGCCCTGCTCGACCCCGCCGCCCTGGACGAGGCTGTCGCGGACGCCACGAAGGCGTTCACGGCCGCCGCCGACCCGGACGCGTTGACCGCGCTGCGCTCGGTGCATCTCGGTGACCGGTCACCGGTCTCGCTGGCCCGCCGCGAGATCGGCGCGTTGCCGCCGGCCGCGAAGTCCGACGCCGGCAAGCGGGTCAACGAGGCCCGCCGGGCGATCGAGACCGCGTACGCCGACCGCGCCGAGGTGCTGGAGCGTGAGCAGGCCCAGCGGGTGTTGGTCGAGGAGCGGGTGGACGTCACCCTGCCCTTCAACCGGCGTCCCCGGGGCGCCCGACACCCGCTGAGCGTCCTGATGGAGTCGATCAGTGACCTGTTCGTCGGGATGGGCTACGAGGTGGCCGAGGGGCCTGAGGTCGACCTGGAGTGGGTCAACTTCGACGCGCTGAACATCCCCGCCGACCACCCGGCGCGCGGGTTGATGGACACGTTCCACATCGCACCGGAGGGCTCCGGCCTTGTGCTGCGTACGCACACCTCGACGGTGCAGACCCGCACCATGCTCAGCCGCAAGCCGCCGATCTACGTGATCGTGCCCGGCCGCGTCTACCGCACCGACGAGATCGACGCCACGCACAGCCCGGTGTTCCACCAGGCCGAGGGTCTGGTGGTCGACAAGGGCATCACGATGGCGCACCTGCGGGGCACGCTCGACCACTTCGCCCGGGCGATGTTCGGGCCGGAGGCGAAGACCCGGTGGCGGCCGCACTACTTCCCGTTCACGGAGCCGTCGGCGGAGTTCGACGTGTGGTTCCCGGAGCACCGTGACGGCCCGCAGTGGGTCGAGTGGGGCGGCTGCGGCATGGTCAACCCGCGGGTGCTGCGCGCCTGCGGCGTCGACCCGGAGGTCTACTCCGGATTCGCCTTCGGCATGGGCATCGACCGGACCCTGATGGTCCGGCACGGGGTCAGCGACATCCGCCACCTCTTCGAGGGCGACGTGCGGTTCAGCCGCGCGCTCGGGACCGGGGCGTAGGCGATGCGGGTACGAGACACGGGAACGGTGGTCTGAAGTCATGCGAGTTTCTGTCAGTTGGCTGCGGGAGTACGTCGACCTCCCCGCCGACCTGCCCACCGGTGACCTGGAGCAGGCCCTGGTCGACCTCGGCATCGAGGTCGAGTCCGTCGTGGACCTGGCCGCCTCCGTCACCGGTCAGCTCGTCGTCGGTGAGGTCCGCGAGATCGAGGAGCTCACCGGCTTCAAGAAGCCGATCCGGTTCTGCCGGGTCGACGTGGGTGACGCCAACGGCACCGGGGAGCCGCAGGAGATCGTCTGCGGGGCGCGCAACTTCGCCGTCGGTGACCGCGTGGTGGTGATCCTGCCCGGCGGTGTGCTGCCCGGCGGGTTCGCGATCGGCGCCCGCAAGACGTACGGGCACAACTCCGCGGGCATGATCTGCTCGGCGAAGGAGCTGGGTCTCGGCGACGACCACTCCGGCATCATCGTGCTGGGGCCGGACGTGACGGCCAAGCCGGGCGACGACGCGCGCCCGGTGGTCGGCCTCGACGACGTCGTGCTCGATCTGGAGATCACCCCCGACCGGGGGTACGCGCTGAGCCTGCGGGGTCTGGCCCGGGAGCTGTCGCACGCGTTCGACGTGCCGCTGCACGACCCGGCCCTGGCCCCCGCGCCGAGCGGCACCGAGACACCCGCCTACCCGGTGGAGGTCCGCGACACGGTCGGCTGCGACCGGTTCACCGCCCGCCTGGTCCGGGGCGTCGACCCGAGCGCGCCCACCCCGTCGTGGATGCAGCAGCGGCTGGTCACCGCCGGCATCCGCAGCATCTCGTTGCCGGTGGACATCACCAACTACGTGATGTTGGAGCTGGGCCAGCCGATGCACGCCTTCGACGCCGACCGGGTCGTCGGGCCGCTGGTGGTCCGCCGCGCCGAGGCGGGGGAGAAGCTGACCACCCTGGACGGTGTCAACCGGGTGCTCACCGCCGACGACATGGTCATCTGCGACGACACGGGTCCGATCTCCCTCGCGGCCGTGATGGGCGGCGAGACCAGCGAGGTCGTCGCCGACACCACCACCGTGCTCTTCGAGGCGGCGCACTGGGACCCGGCGATGGTCGGGCGTACGGCCCGCCGGCACAAGCTGTTCAGCGAGGCCGCGAAGCGCTGGGAGCGGGGCGTCGACCCGGCCGTGGCGCTGGTCGCGTTGGAACGTGCCGTGCGGCTGCTCACCGAGCACGGTGGTGGCACCCCGGGCGCGGAGGTCCTGGACATCGACCACGTCCGTCCGCGTACCCCGATCACCCTGCCGGCGGACCTGCCCACCCGGCGGGTCGGCGTGGAGTACCCGCCGGCGCGGGTGGTCGCCCTGCTGGAGCGGGTCGGCTGCACCGTCGCGCAGGGCGTGGACCGGTTGTCCGAGGACCCGGGCGCGGTCGGCGTGGCCAGCGGCGCCGGGACGGCGCTGAGTGTCACCCCGCCGACCTGGCGGCCCGACCTGACCGACCCGGCCGACCTGGTCGAGGAGGTGGTCCGCCTCGACGGGTACGACCGGGTGCCGTCGGTGCTGCCGACCGCGCCTCCCGGTCGCGGCCTGACCCCGCGGCAACGTCGGCGCCGGGCGGTCGCCGGGTCCCTCGCTGAGCGGGGGTACGTGGAGGTGCTCGCGCACCCCTTCGTGTCGCCGGAGCTGGCCGACCAGCTCGGCCTGGCGGCCGACGACCCGCGTCGCCCCGCGGTGCGGCTGGCCAACCCGTTGTCCGAGGAGGAGCCGCTGCTGCGCACCACGCTGCTCGGCCCGCTGCTCGGCATCCTCAAGCGCAACCTCGGTCGAGGTCACCGCGACCTCGCCCTCTACGAGATCGGCGCGGTCTTCCACCCGCGCGTCGGTGCCGGCAGCCCGCCGGCGATGGGCGTGGACCGGCGTCCCACCGACGCGGAGTTCGCGGCCGCCGACGCGGTGGTGCCGGCGCAGCCGGTGCACGTCGCGGTGGTGCTCGCCGGCGACCTCGACCCCGCCGGTTGGTGGGGTGCGGGTCGACCGGCCGGCTGGGCGGACGCGATCGAGGCGGCCCGTGACGTGCTCGACGCCGCCGGGATTCCCGGCGAGCGGGTCGAGGTGCGGGCGGCCGAGTACGCGCCGTGGCACCCGGGCCGCTGCGCCGAGCTGCGGGTCGACGGCGCGGTCGTCGGGCACGCCGGTGAGCTGCACCCGGTGGTCGTCGCGGCGTTGGAGCTGCCCCGACGCACCTGCGCGATGGAGCTGGACCTCGACACGCTGCCACCGACCCCGGTGACGCCCGCGCCGACGGTGTCCGGCTTCCCACCGGCGCTGATCGACGTGGCCTTGGTGGTGGACGACTCGGTGCCGGCGGAGCAGGTACGCCGGGCGCTGGAGGCGGGCGCCGGTGAACTGCTGGAGGACGTGCGGCTGTTCGACGTGTACTCCGGCGCGCAACTCGGCGCCGGCCGCCGGTCGTTGGCGTACAAGCTCACCTTCCGGGCACCGGACCGGACGCTTACCGTCGAGGAGGCGGTCGCGGCACGGGACGCGGCGGTCGCCGTCGCGGCGGAGCGCCTCGGCGCCACCCTGCGCGGCGCCTGAGCGGTGCCGGTGCTGGGATGGCTCGCGGTGGCCGCCGTGTTCGCGGTGGCCACCGCCGCCCTGATCTGGGCCCGCCGGCACCTGCTGCTGGTCGCGGTCGTGGGGCGCAGCATGGAGCCGACGCTGCGCTCCGGTGACCGGGTGCTGGCCCGGCGCGTGCCGCTGGCCCGGATCCGGCCCGGTGACGTCGTCGTGGTGGTCGCCCCGGCGGAGATGACCGCCGGGCGACCCACCCGCCCCGACGCGACGGGCACGCCCGGCCTGCTGATCAAGCGGGCGTACGCGGTGCCGGGCGACCCGGTGCCGGTGGACCGGGTGCCGCTGCTGCGCCGTGGTGGCGAGCAGGTGGTGCCGGCCGGCCGGCTGGTGGTGCTCGGCGACAACCCGTCGCAGAGCTACGACTCCCGCGAGTGCGGCTACATCCCGGAGCCGGACGTGCTCGGCGTGGTGGTCCGGCCGCGACCGCGCGCGGACTGACCGTCGGCGTGGGTGGCATGCGGAACGGCGTGCCACCCGGCCCGGGCCGGGTGGCACGCCGTCAGCGCCTCAGCAGAGAGCGCTCATCGTGCTCGCGCCCGCGCTGCAGTAGTAACCGCAGCTTCCGCAGGTCGTCTTGCAGGCCAGGTTCGTGCTGCACCGCTTGAAGTAGCACGTCCCACAGAGCGCGCAGTACGGGTCCGGCGGACAGCCGGCGGCTGCCGTCACCTTGGGTACGAACACGCCGAGCATCCGCTCGCCCAGGTTCTCCAGTCGACGGAACATCCGTTCACCTCCCCTCGATACGGATCGTTGCCGGGACGCTACGGCGGGTCGGTACACCGCCGGTACAGCCGAGCCGGAGGTCGGCAACAGTCGATGTATCCGCGATGTATCCGCCACTTCTAGCGTGGGCCTCCCGGCAATGGGAGGTGCGTACGGATGCGAGCCCTGGAACTGACCGCACGGCTGCTGCTGGCCCTGGTGTTCCTCGCCGCGGTCGTCGGCAAGCTGCGGACCCGGGCGGGTTTCGCCGCCTTCGTCGGGTCGGTCGGCCAGTTCGGCGTGCCCGACCGCTGGACCGTGCCCGCTGCCCGCGTCGCGGTGGTCGCCGAGGCCGCCGTGGTGGTGCTGCTCGCCGTCCCCCGGACCGTGCCCGTCGGGCTGGTGCTCGCCGTCGGGCTGCTCGGTGTGCTCACCGCCGCGATCGTCGGGGCGTTGCGTCGGGGTGCCCGGCCGGCCTGCCGCTGCTTCGGCGCCGCCGACGCGCCGGTCGGGCCCCGGCACGTCGGGCGCAACCTCGCCCTCGCCGCAGTGGCGCTGCTCGGCCTGTTCGGCTGGGCCAGCGCCACCGGGCCGCCGCCGTCCGCGTCGGCCGTCCTGGTCGCCGTCGGTGTGGCGGTTCCCCTCGCCGCAGTGGTGGTCCGGCTCGACGACCTGGTCGCCCTGTTCGCCCCCACGTCGCCGCGGCAGTCCCGTCCGGCCGGTCGGCACTGACCCCGGTTCGTATCCCCGCACCCCGAAGGAGCCCTCATGGCGCTGTTGACCGTCGCCGTTGTCCTCGTCGCCGCTCTCGGCCTGCTCAACCTGGTCCTGCTGCTCGGTGTGGTCCGTCGGCTGCGCGAGCACTCCGACCTGCTCAGCGACCAGCAGGGCCAACCACCGGCGGTGATGCTGGAGGTGGGTTCGATCCCCGGTGACTTCGTGTCAACCACTGTGGACGGTCGCCTGCTCGCGCGCGCCGATCTGCCGCCGATGACCCTGGTGGCGTTCCTCTCGCCGAGCTGTGAGCACTGCGAGGAGCAGTTGCCGGTGCTCGTCGACCGGGCAAGGACGATGCCCGGCGGCGCGGAGCACGTCTGGATCGTGGTGGTCGGGAAGGGTCCGGAGACCCAGCCGTACGCGGAGCGGTTCACCGGCCTGGCGACCGTCTTCGTGGAGCCGGGCACCGGCGCGCTTCCGCTGGCGTTCGGGGTCAAGGGGTTCCCGGCGTTCGGCCTGCTCGACGAGCGCGGCATCGTGGCGTCGACGGCGTTCGGCATCGCCCGGTTGGACCTGCCGGTGGCGCGGTGAGCGGCCCCCGGCTGGCACCGCGGCAGGCTGCCCGGCACGCCCGGTCGGCACTGGGGCTGACCTGGCGGGCCGCCCCGGGGGGCACTACGACGGACCTGCTGCTCGCCGTGCTGGCCGGTTTGACCCCGGTCCTCGTGGCGGCGCTCACCAAGCTCGTGCTGGACCGGCTCACCGGTGGCGGCTCGGCCGGCGTGCCGCTGACCGCGCTCGCCGCCGGCCTCGCCATGGCCGCCGCGCTCGGCACGGTCCTGCCGCACCTGCGCACCTACGTGGCGGCGCAGCGGTCGCGGGCGGTGTCGCGGCTGGTGCGCCGCCGCCTCTACGACGCGGTGCAGCGGCTCGTCGGGCTGGTGCGGTTGGAGGATCCGGAGTTCCAGGACCGGTTGCAGGCCGCCCAGCAGACCGGTCACCTCGGTCCCACCCAGCTGACCGGCAACACGTTCGGCGCTGTGCAGAGCGCACTGGCGATGACGGGGTTCCTCGGCGTCCTGTTGATGCTCAACCCGCTGATCGGGGCGTTGGTGCTGCTCGCCGCGCTGCCCACACTCTGGATGCAGCTACGGCTCAACCGGGCCCGCGCGGCGATGGTGCTGCGGATGGAGCACTTCCAACGGCGGGACCTGTTCTTCGCCCAGCTGCTGGTGGGTGTGCCGGCGGCCAAGGAGGTGCGCCTGTTCGGTCTGGGCCGGTTCTTCGGCGACCGGATGCTCGACGAGCTGCACGACCTGCACCGGGTGGAGCAGAAACTGGACCGCCGGGAGGTGCGCGCCCAAGCGGTGCTCGGCCTGCTCGGCGCGACGGTGGCGGGCATCGGGGTGGTCTACACCGTCTCGGTCGCCCGCGCGGGCGGGCTCAGCCTCGGCGACGTGGTGATCTTCCTGGCCGCGATCCCGGGGGTGCAGGGTGCGCTGGGCAGCCTGGTCGTCCAGCTCGGCGCGATCCACCAGGCGCTGCTGCTCTTCGAGCACTACGACCAGGTGGCGCACGTCGAGACGGACCTGCCGGTGCCGGCCACCCCCCGGCCGGTGCCACCGCTGACCGAGGGCATCGAGCTGCGCGATGTGTGGTTCCGCTACTCGCCGCAGCATCCGTGGGTGCTGCGGGGTGTGGACCTGCACCTGCGCGCCGGGGCCACGACGGCTCTGGTGGGGCTGAACGGCGCCGGCAAGAGCACCCTGGTCAAGCTCCTCTGCCGCTTCTACGACCCGGAGCGCGGCAGCATCCGGTGGGACGGGGTCGACCTGCGCGAGTTTGATCCAGCGGAGCTGCGCGAGCGGCTGGGGGCGGTGTTCCAGGACTTCATGCCGTACGACCTCAGCGCGGCGGAGAACATCGCGTTGGGTGACCTGGGCGCGCGCGAGGACCCGGAGCGGCTGCGAACCGCCGCCCGGCATGCGGGCATCGACGACACGTTGACCGCGCTGCCCCGCGGCTACGACACCCTGCTGACCCGGATCTTCTTCGACGGCCCGGACCGGGACGACCCGCAGGCCGGGGTGGTGCTCTCCGGCGGTCAGTGGCAACGGGTGGCGCTTGCCCGGGGGTTCCTGCGGGCCGAGCGGGACCTGCTGATTCTGGACGAGCCCAGCTCCGGCCTGGACGCCGAGGCCGAGCACGACCTGCACCGCCGGTTGGGTGAGCTGCGCCGGGGTCGGACCAGTCTGCTCATCTCGCACCGGCTCAACGCGGTGCGCGACGCGGACACGATCGTGGTGCTCGCCGACGGTCGGGTCGTCGAGCGGGGTGACCACCGGGAGCTGCTCGCCGCCGCAGGCCGGTACGCCCGGCTGTTCGGCCTGCAGGCCCGCGGTTACCGGGAGGACGCCCCGGCACCCGTCTGACCGGCCAGGTCACCGCTCGCCTCGGTGGCGGCGAGTTCGGCGGCGTAGAGCCGGACGAGTTCGCCGATGTGGAACCGGCCCGGTCCGGCCGGCTCGGCGAGCTGCGCGGCGACCAGCCGGTCCAGTGCCCGCGCCGCGTCCTCGGGCGGAGCCCCGCTCAGCATGGCGGCCAGTTCGGCGGTGACCGGCCCGGGGTGGGCTCGGCCGAGCCGGAGGAAGACCGGCGCGGCCGACCCGAGCCGGTGGTAGCTGGCGCTGAGCCGGGGCCCGAGACCGGTCTCGGCGAGCCGGTACCGCTCGTCGCGCAGCAACAGCGCCAACCGCGTCAGCGACCAGTGCGGTCCCTCGGTCAGCCGGCCGGCCGCGGTGCGCAATGCGAGCGGCAGCCGCTCGCAGAGGTTGACCACCGCCGAGGCCGCCTCCGGCTCCGCGTCCACCGTCCGATCTCCGGCGGTGGCCCGCAGCATCGCCAGCGCGTCGGCGGCGGGAAGCGGGTCGAGCCGCAGGCCGGGGGCGTCGCCGGTGGTGACCGGGTTGCGGCTGGTGACCAGCAGCGCGCACCCGCCGCGGACCGGCAGCAGGCCGTCGACCTGGGCGGCGTCGGCGGCGTTGTCGAGCACCAGCAGCACCCGTCGGTCGAACAGCAGGGACCGGACCCGGGCGCGCGCCTCGGCGACGCTGGTCGGCTCCGGTTCGTCGGCGCCCGGGTACAGGGCCCGGAGCACCCGGGTGGCGACCTGCAACGGCAGGGGTGGGGCGTCCGCGACCGACCCGCCGAGATCGAGGTGGAGCTGGCCGTCCGGGAAGGCGTCCAGCGCCGCCGCTGCGGCACGCAGCGCCAGTGCCGACTTGCCGGTGCCCGCCATGCCGTAGACGGCCACGGTGACCGGTTGCCGCCGGGCGTCGACCAGCGCCTGGCACAGCCGGGCCAGCTCTGCCCGGCGGCCGACGAACGACGCGGCGGGGCAGGGCAGCTCGTGCGGCACCCGCGACGCGACGGCGCGATGCCGGGGCGGTGTGCCGCCGGGCCGCCGGGTCGGGACCGCCGTCCGGCGCTCCTGGCGGCGCACCGAGCGGTACAGCTCGGTCAGCTCGGGCCCGGGAGCCACGCCCAGTTCGCCGTCGAGTGCCCGGCAGGCCGCCTGGTAGGTATGCACCACGCCGGCATGGTCGCCGGCGCGATGCAGCGCGGTCATCAGCAGCGCCCACGCCGGCTCGCGCAGCGGGTGCTCCGCGAGGTGCTGGCGCAGCAGGGTCAGCAGCTGCGGTGTGCCCCGGTCGCCCAGGTCCAGGCGGCAGGCCGCGTACGTCTCCCGGGCGCCGGCGCGCCGCTCCCGCAGCCGGTCGAAGGCGACCGCGGTCGCCGGCCCGTACGCCGGGGGTGGTTCGGTCGGTGACCAGAGCCCGAGCGCGCGGCTCAGCAGGGTGGTGGCCAGTTCGTGTTCGCCGCTGATGCGGGCAGCGTGGCCGTCGGTGGCGAGTCGTTCGAACTCGGTGGCGTCCAGTTCACCCGGTTCGACGCGGAGCAGGTACCCACCGTGCTCGGCGGGCAATCGGGGCAGTTCGTCGGGGGAGTCGAGCAGGTGGCGTAGCTGGCTGGCGTGGCTGCGCAGGTTGGCCACGGCCGAGGCCGGGGGTCGTCTGCCCCACAGCTCCTCGCGCAGCCGGTCGACCGGGACCGCCAGGCCGGCCTGGAGCAGGAGGGTGACCAGAAAGGCTGTGGGCCGGCCGGCCGGCATCCGCAGGGTCTGCCCGTCGCGACGCACCCGGACCGGACCGAGGATCTCGAACGACAGCCCCACCGCGTCCTCCGTCAGGTGCCCCCACGCGGACCGGGCAGGCCGGCCCACCACCGTCAGAAAGTCATGCTAGTCGATTGAATGCCGCCTCAGACGATTTAGCTGAACGTTGACTCAGGTGTTTCCCCGGCAGCGGCACCGGTACATTGCCATGCAGAGGGCTGCATGAACTTGCACTCGTGAGTCGCCCTTGTTAATCTTTTCTGCATAGTCATGCGGAGGTAAGTATGGGGATCCGAGTCGCGGTCGCCGGTGCGAGCGGCTACGCCGGGGGTGAGTTGCTGCGCCTGGTCGCCGGCCACCCGGAGTTCGACCTGGTCGCCGCCACCGCGCACAGCCAGGCCGGTCACCGCGTCGACGTGGTGCACCCGCAGCTCACCGGGCTCGACCTGGTGCTCGGCCAGACCGACCCGGCGACGCTCGCCGACGCGGACCTGGTCTTCCTGGCCCTGCCGCACGGCGAGTCGGCTGCGCTCGCGTCCCAGTTGCCGGCCGAGGTGCGCATCGTCGACCTGGGCGCGGACCACCGGCTCGCCGACCCGTACGCCTGGGCGCAGTACTACGGCGGCACGCACGCCGGGCAGTGGACCTACGGCCTGCCCGAGCTGCCCGGTCAGCGGGAGCTGATCGCCGGCTCCACCCGGGTGGCGAACACCGGCTGCTACGCCGCCGCGATCACCCTGGCGCTCGCGCCGCTGATCGCCGACGGCGCGGCCAGCCCCGCCGACGTGGTGGTCGTGGCCGCATCCGGCACCTCCGGCGCGGGTCGGGCGGCGAAGCCGCACCTGCTGGCCAGCGAGGTGCTGGGCGACCTGTCGCCGTACCGGGTGGGCACCCACCAGCACGTGCCGGAGATCAAGCAGGCATCCGGCGCGACCGGCCTGTCGTTCACGCCCGTCCTGGCGCCGATGCCGCGCGGCATTCTGGCCACGGTCACCGCGGTGCCGGCGCGCGGTGTCGACCCGCAGCAGGTGCTGGCGCAGGCGTACGCCGACGCGCCGTTCGTGCACGTGCTGCCGGAGGGCCGCTGGCCGCACACGGCCGCCACGCTGGGCTCCAACTCGTGTCACCTGCAGGCCACCGTCGACGTCGACTCGGGCCGCTTGATCGTGCTCAGCGCGCTGGACAACCTGGGCAAGGGCGCGGCCGGTCAGGCAGTGCAGAACGCCAACCTCATGCTCGGCCTGCCGGAGACGACGGGCCTGTCGATCTGGGGAGTCAGCCCATGAGTGTCACCACCCCTCGGGGGTTCCGCGCGGCCGGAGTGGCCGCGGGCCTCAAGACCAGTGGTGGCGCGGACGTCGCGCTGGTGGTCAACGACGGCCCGGACGCCGGTGTCGCCGGTGTCTTCACCACCAACCGGGTCAAGGCCGCGCCGGTGCTCTGGAGCCAGCAGGTCGTGCAGGGCGGTGTGGTCCGCGCGGTGGTGCTCAACTCCGGTGGCGCCAACGCCTGCACCGGCCCGGCCGGCTTCCAGGACACCCACGCCACCGCCGAGCACACCGCCGCCGCGCTGACCTCGGTCAGCCCACGGTTGATCCTCGGCGCCGGTGAGGTGGCGGTCTGCTCCACCGGGTTGATCGGTGAGCGGCTGCCGATGCCGAAGCTGCTGCCCGGTGTCCGCTCGGCGATCCGGCGGTTGTCCCGCGACGGCGGCGTGGCCGCCGCCGAGGCGATCATGACCACGGACACCCGGTCGAAGACCACAGTGGCCCGGGGCAGCGGCTGGACGGTCGGCGGCATGGCCAAGGGCGCCGGGATGCTCGCGCCGGGAATGGCCACCATGCTCTGCGTGCTGACCACCGACGCGGTGGCCGGGCCGGCGGCGCTGGACGACGCGCTGCGCGCGGCGACCCGGGTAACCTTCGACCGGGTCGACTCCGACGGCTGCATGTCCACCAACGACACCGTGTTGCTGCTGGCCAGCGGTGCGAGCGGCATCGAACCGACTCCGGCCGAGCTGGTCGCCGCCGTCACCGCGGCCTGTCACGACCTCGCCCAGCAGTTGGTGGCCGACGCCGAGGGGGCGACCAAGCAGATCGCCATCGACGTGGTGGGCGCCGCCGACGAGGACGACGCGGTCGAGGTGGGCCGTTCGGTGGCCCGCAACAACCTGGTCAAGACCGCGCTGTTCGGCAACGACCCCAACTGGGGTCGGATCCTCGCTGCCGTCGGCACCACCGCCGCGGCGTTCGAGCCGGACGAGGTGGACGTGGCGGTCAACGGGGTGTGGGTGTGCCGGGGCGGCGCCGCCGCCGAGGACCGCTCGAAGGTCGACCTCACCGGGCGGGACGTGACGATCCGGATCGACCTGCACGCGGGCACGTCGGCAGCGACGATCTGGACCAACGATCTGTCCCACGCGTACGTGCACGAGAACTCGGCGTACTCCACGTGAGCGCGAGGAACGCAGCGCAGCGGAGTCCCGCAGTCGCGAACGAAAGGCCGGCACGGTGAGTCTCAGCAGCGACCTGACTCGCGCCCAGGTCAAGGCGGAGACGCTGATCGAGGCGCTGCCCTGGTTGGCACGCTTCTCCGGCTCCACGGTCGTGGTCAAGTACGGCGGCAACGCGATGACCGATCCCGAGTTGCAGCGGGCGTTCGCGGCCGACATGGTCTTCCTGCGCTACGCGGGCCTGAAGCCGGTGGTGGTGCACGGCGGCGGTCCGCAGATCTCCGCCATGCTGGGCCGGCTCGGCATCGCCAGCGAGTTCCGGGGTGGCCTGCGGGTGACCACCGCCGAGGCGATGGACGTCGTCCGGATGGTGCTGGTCGGGCAGGTCGGCCGCGAACTGGTCGGGCTGATCAACTCGCACGGCCCGTACGCCGTGGGCCTGTCCGGCGAGGACGCCCGGTTGTTCACCGCGGTGCGCCGCCCGGCGTACGTGGACGGGTTGCCGGTCGACGTCGGCCAGGTCGGTGACGTCGAGTCGGTTGACGTGTCCGCGGTGACCGACCTGATCGAGGCCGGTCGGATCCCGGTGATCTCCACTGTGGCGCCGGACGTGGACGGGGTGCTGCACAACCTCAACGCGGACACCGCCGCCGCCGCGCTCGCGATCGCGTTGCGGGCCCGCAAGCTGGTCGTCCTCACCGACGTGGCCGGCCTGTACGCGGACTGGCCGGACACGACCAGCCTGGTCTCCGAGATCGCCGCGGACGACCTGGCGAAGCTGCTGCCCAGTCTGGAGTCGGGGATGGTGCCGAAGATGGAGGCCTGCCTGCGCGCTGTGCGTGGGGGAGTGCCGGCCGCGCACGTCGTCGACGGTCGGGTGGCGCACTCGACGTTGCTTGAGGTTTTCACCTCGGAAGGGTTCGGAACGATGGTGGTGCCGGAAGACGGGATGGTCGCGTCGTGAGCACGTTGGCGCAGCGCTGGAAGCAGTCCATGATGGACAACTACGGCACGCCGCCGCTGGCGCTGGTCTCCGGTGCCGGTGCCGTGGTGGTCGACGACGCCGGTCGCGAATACCTCGACCTGGTCGGTGGCATCGCGGTGAACGCCCTCGGTCACGCCCACCCGGCCGTGGTGGCGGCGGTGTCGAAGCAGGTCGCGACCCTCGGGCACGTTTCCAACCTCTTCGTCGCGGAGCCGCCGGTGGCCCTGGCCGAGCTGCTGTTGGCGCTCGCCGGCCGGCCCGGCCGGGTCTTCTTCTCCAACTCGGGCGCGGAGGCCAACGAGGCGGCGTTCAAGCTCTCCCGGCGTACCGGCCGCACGCACGTGGTGGCCACCGGGGGCGGCTTCCACGGCCGCACCATGGGCGCGCTCGCGCTGACCGGTCAGCCGGCCAAGGCCGATCCGTTCCGGCCGCTGCCCGGCGAGGTGACCCACGTCGACTACGGCGATGTCGCCGCCCTGGAGGCGGCCGTCTCCGACGCCACCGCGATGCTGATCCTGGAGCCGATCCAGGGTGAGAACGGTGTGGTCGTCCCGCCGGCCGGTTACCTGGCCGCGGCCCGGCGGATCACCGCGCGGCACGGCGCGTTGCTGGTCCTCGACGAGGTGCAGACCGGCATGGGCCGCACCGGGCACTGGTTCAGGCATCAGGCCGAGGGCGTGGAGCCGGACGTGGTCACCCTGGCCAAGGGTCTGGGTGGCGGTCTGCCCATCGGTGCCACGCTGGCCTTCGGCCCGGCCGCCGACCTGCTCACCCCCGGTTCGCACGGCACCACCTTCGGCGGCAACCCGGTCAGCTGCGCGGCGGCGCTCGCCGTGGTGGCGACCATCGCCAACGAGGGCCTGCTCGACAACGTCAAGCGGGTCGGCGAGCGGCTGCGCCGCGGCATCGAGTCGCTGGGCCATCCGCTGATCGCCGGCGTACGCGGCGAGGGGCTGCTGCTCGGTGTGGCGCTCACCGCGCCGGTGGCGGCGGTGCTGGCCGAGGCCCTGCGGGAAGCCGGCTTCCTGGTCAACCCGGTGCAGCCGGCAGTGCTCCGGTTGGCCCCGCCACTGATCCTCACCGCCGCGCAGGTGGACACCTTCCTCGCCGCGCTGCCCGCCGCACTGGACGCGACGACCCCGGCGGCCGCCGGCACGGCGGGCGAACCCTCCACGCTGACCACCACGACGGGGACGACTCGATGACCCGGCACTTCCTGCGCGACGACGACCTCTCGCCCGCCGAGCAGTCCACGGTCCTCGACCTGGCGGCGCGGATGAAGGCGGACCGGTTCGGCCACCGGCCGCTGGTCGGCCCCCGCTCGGTGGCGGTGCTCTTCGACAAGCAGAGCCTGCGGACCAGGATCTCGTTCGACGCCGGCATCGCCGAACTGGGTGGGCACCCGCTGGTCGTGGACACGCAGGTCACCCACTTCGGCCGGGGCGAGGCCCTCGCCGACGCGGGGCGGGTGCTGTCCCGCTACGTCGCGGCGATCGTGCTGCGCACCCACGGCGACGACCGGATCGCCGAGGTGGCGGCGGGCGCCAGCGTGCCGGTTGTCAACGCGCTCACCGACGGCTTCCACCCGTGCCAGCTGCTGGCCGACCTGCTCACCATCCGGGAGCGGTGTGGCGGCACGGCCGGTCGCACCCTGACCTACGTGGGGGACAGCGCGAACAACATGGCGCAGTCGTACCTGCTGGCCGGGGCGATGGCCGGCATGCACGTCCGGGTCGCCGGGCCGGCCGGGTTCGCGCCCGACCCGGGCGTGGTGGACGCGGCGGCCCGGATCGCCGCCGAAACCGGCGGGTCGGTGCGGGTGCTGACCGACCCGGCCCAGGCGGTACGCGACGCCGACGTGCTCGCCACCGACACCTGGACCTCGATGGGGCAGGAGTCCGACGGGCTGGACCGGATCACACCGTTCCTGCCGTACCAGGTCAACAAGGAGCTGCTCGGCCAGGCCGCACCGGACGCGATCGTGCTGCACTGCCTGCCGGCGCACCGCGGTGAGGAGATCACCGACGAGGTGCTCGACGGCCCGCAGAGCGCGGTCTTCGACCAGGCGGAAAACCGCCTGCACGTGCAGAAGGCGCTGCTCACCTTCCTGCTGGACACCGCGACGGGGGAGTCCCGATGACCGCACCGTTGACCCGCGCGGCCCGGCACGCCCGGATCGTGGAGCTGATCCGCGACAAGGCGATCCGGTCGCAGACCGAGCTGGCCGACCTGCTCGCCTCCGACGGCGTCGGCGTCACCCAGGCCACCCTCTCGCGCGACCTGGAGGAGTTGGGCGCGGTCAAGGTGCGCGGCGGCGACGGCCCGGCCGTCTACCTGATCCCCGAGGACGGCAAACGGCCGTTGCGCGACGCCGAGGCCGCGCCGGCGCGGCTGATGCGGCTGCTGCACGAGCTGCTCAACGGCGTCGACTCCAGCGGCAACATCGCCGTGCTGCGTACCCCGCCGGGCGCAGCCCAGTACCTGGCCAGCGCGTTGGACCGAGCGGGCCTGCCCGAGATCGTCGGCACCATCGCCGGCGACGACACCATCCTCGTCGTGGCCCGCGAGGCCGTCGGTGGGGCCGCGCTCGGCGAGAAGCTCGCCGGCTGGGCCCGACGGGAAGACAACGCCGAAGGGAACACCGCATCATGACCGAGCGGGTCGTGCTCGCGTACTCCGGAGGGTTGGACACCTCCGTCGCCATTCCGTACCTGGCCGAGCAGACCGGCGCCGAGGTGATCGCGGTCGCGGTCGACGTCGGTCAGGGCGGCGAGGACCTCGACGCGATCCGGCAGCGTGCCCTGGACTGCGGCGCCGCCGAGTCGGAGGTGGTCGACGCGCGCGACGAGTTCGCCGCCGACTACTGCCTGCCGGCCATCCGGGCCAACGCCCTCTACATGGACCGCTACCCGCTGGTGTCGGCGCTGTCCCGGCCGCTGATCGTGAAGCACCTGGTGGCGGCGGCGCGCAAGCACGGCGGCACGATCGTGTCGCACGGCTGCACCGGCAAGGGCAACGACCAGGTCCGGTTCGAGGTGGGCCTGAACGCGCTCGCCCCCGACCTGAAGATCATCGCGCCGGCCCGGGACTTCGCCTGGACCCGGGACAAGGCGATCGCCTTCGCCGAGGAGAAGGGGCTGCCGATCGACGTGTCGGCCAAGTCCCCCTACTCCATCGACCAGAACCTGTGGGGTCGGGCGGTGGAGACCGGGTTCCTGGAGGACATCTGGAACGCGCCCGTCGAGGACCTCTACTCGTACACTGCCGACCCGGCGTCGGACCGCGACGCCGACGAGGTCGTGATCACCTTCGACGGCGGTGTGCCGGTGGCGATCGACGGTGAGACGGTCACCCCGTACCAGGCGATCCTGGAGCTGAACCGGCGCGCCGGCGCCCAGGGCGTCGGCCGGCTCGACATGGTCGAGGACCGCCTGGTCGGCATCAAGAGCCGCGAGGTGTACGAGGCACCCGGCGCGATCGCGCTGATCACCGCCCACCAGGAGCTGGAGGCGGTGACCGTGGAACGCGACCTTGCCCGTTTCAAGCGGAGCGTCGACCAGCGCTGGGGCGAGCTGGTCTACGACGGCCTGTGGTTCTCGCCGCTGAAGGACTCGCTGGACGCGTTCATCGACGACGCGCAGCGGCACGTGAGCGGTGAGGTGCGGATGACCCTGCACGGCGGCCGGGCCACAGTGACGGGTCGGCGCTCCGAGGCGAGCCTCTACGACTTCGGGATGGCCACCTACGACACCGGCGACACCTTCGACCAGTCCCTGGCCAAGGGCTTCGTGCAGTTGTGGGGCCTGCCGAGTCGGATGGCCGCCGCTCGGGACGCCCGGCTGGGCGGTGGCGGACAGTGACACGTGCGAGCGCGCGGAGTGAGAGAGCGCAGCGAGTGAGCCCCGCAGTCGCGAGCGAAAGGCAGGCAGAGCAATGATGGGCGACGTGGACGACAAGAGCCTGACCGAGAACAGTGCCGCCACCAACCGGACGAGCCTGTGGGGTGGCCGGTTCGCTGGCGGCCCCGCCGAGGCGCTCGCCCGACTGTCGGTGAGCGTGCAGTTCGACTGGCGCCTGGCCCCGTACGACATCGCTGGTTCCCGGGCGCACGCCCGGGTCCTGGCCGGCGCCGGCCTGCTCGACCCGGAGGAGCTGGGCCGCATGCTGGCCGCGTTGGACGACCTGGAGGCCGCCTGTGCCTCCGGTGCGTTCCGCCCCACCATCGAGGACGAGGACGTGCACACCGCGCTGGAGCGCGGCCTGCTGGAGCGCCTCGGCAGCCTCGGCGGCAAGCTGCGCGCCGGCCGGTCCCGCAACGACCAGGTCGCCACGGACCTGCGGCTCTATCTGCGGGACCACGCCCGGGGTGTGGCCAGCCGCCTCGTCGAGCTGGCCGAGGCGCTGGTCGAGCAGGCCGAGCGGCACATCGACACCGCCGCGCCCGGCATGACCCACCTCCAGCACGCCCAGCCGGTCACGTTCGGGCACTGGTTGCTCGCCCACGTGCAGCCGCTGCTGCGTGACCTGGAGCGTCTGCGTGACTGGGACCACCGGGCGGCGGTCAGCCCGCTCGGCGCGGGCGCGCTGGCGGGCTCCGGCCTGCCGCTGGACCCGGTGGCCGTGGCCAAGGAGCTGGGCTTCCGCACGTCGTTCGCCAACTCGATGGACGCGGTCGCCGACCGGGACTTCGTCGCCGAGTTCCTCTTCACCACAGCCATGATCGGGGTGCACCTGTCCCGGCTCGGCGAGGAGGTGGTGCTCTGGACGTCGCACGAGTTCGGCTGGGTCGAGCTGGACGACTCGTTCGCCACCGGCTCGTCGATCATGCCGCAGAAGAAGAACGCGGACATCGCGGAGCTGGCGCGCGGCAAGTCCGGGCGCCTCGTCGGTGGCCTGGTGACAGTGCTCACCATGCTCAAGGGCCTGCCGATGACCTACGACCGGGACATGCAGGAGGACAAGGAGCCGGCCTTCGACGCCGTCGACACCCTGGAGCTGCTGCTGCCGGCCCTGGCGGGAATGATCTCCACGATGACGGTCCGGGTGGACCGCCTCGTCGCCGCCGCCCCGGTCGGCTTCTCCCTCGCGACCGAGGTCGCCGACTGGCTGGTCCGGCGCAACGTGCCGTTCCGGGACGCGCACGAGATCACCGGCCGGCTGGTGGCGCTCTGCGCGGCCCGGGAGTGCGAGCTGAACGACGTCTCCGATGAGGACCTGGCCGCGATCAGCGAGCACCTCGACCCGTCGGTGCGCGACGTGCTCTCGGTCCGTTCGGCCCTCGCGGCCCGCACCACCCCCGGTTCCACCGGCCCCGGCCCGGTCGCCGACCAGCTCGCCGACGCGGCGGACCGGCTGGCCGGCTGGCGGGAGTGGGCCACCGAACGGGTCGTTCCGCGCTGACCTCGTCGCGGCGTCGGTGGGTTCCGCCGGCGCCGCGGCCGGTTCAGGCCGTCGGGCGCTCCCGCTTGGGGAGCTTGGCAACCACCATGTCGTACGACGCGTCGACCGCCTCGGTGAGCTCGTCGGCGTCGATCCCGCCGTTGAGCCGCAGCGTGTTCCACCCGGACCGACCGATGTAGGCCATCACCCGGGCGTCGTCGGGGTGCCGGTGCAGCCATTCGTCGGCGACCTCCCGGGTCGGCCCGCACTTGATACCGACCGTCGGCTCGCCGTCACCGTTGCCGAGGAACGCGAAGATCCGGCCACCCACCTTCACCACCTCGTCGCCCTCCCACGGCTGGTCCAGCCACGCCCCCGGCTTGGCCAGGCAGTACGCCAGCATGTCCGCGCGCTCCATGGGTGCCTCCTCGTCGTGCGCACAGTGTGCCCGTCCCGCCGCCCGCAGGCACGCGGCATGCCGGTTTGCGCGTCTGGTCGCGGCTGCGGTGCGCGTCTGGTCGCGGGCTGCTTGTGCGCGTGCGGTCGCGGGGTGCGCGGTCAGCCGGTCTGCTCGGCCGAGCGGGCGGCGACCCGCTCGTAGCGCTGCCGGGCCGCCTGTGCGCTGCCCAGCCCCAGCCCGTACGCGATGGCCTGCCAGGTCAGCCCCCGGTCGCGGGCCAGCGTCATCAGCCCGGCCTCCAGCGCGTCCAGTTCGGCGCGGACGTGCGGCAGCAGGGTCAGCGCGGCGGTCAGGTCGGCGGCGTCGACCGGCTCCTCCGTCGGCTCCCGCTCGGCCCCGCCGGCGGCCAGCGCGGTGACCAGGGCGACCGCCTCCCACGGGTCCAGCACGTACGGGTGTGCCCAGCGCGACCGCTGTGCGTCGGTGCCGGCGTGCCGGTCGCTGATCCGCTGGAGTGCCTCGTGGGTGCGGTGGGCGCGGGCGTGGGCCGGGTGCGGCGCGGTGAACGGGTCGTTCGTCGTCATGTCCCGAGCACACACCCTCAACACAGCATTGTCAACAGAACGTTGAAACCATGGGCGGTCGTGCGTGGCGATCGCCGCCCGGCTGGGTACCGTCGAGCCATGGACCTGTTGCCCGGTGACCACGCCACCGACATGCTCGGTGACCACGCCACCGACGCCGACCTGGCGGCACTGGCCGACCTGCTCGCCGGCCCGCTGCTGCCGGCCGCCCGCGGGCTGCTGGGCTGCGAGCTGCACGCGGGAGGCGTCACCGTCCGGATCACCGAGGTCGAGGCGTACGCGGGCATGGCCGGGGACCAGGCCTCGCACGCCCACCGGGGGCGCACCCCGCGCAACGCGGTGATGTTCGGCCCGGCCGGGCACGCGTACGTCTACTTCACCTACGGGATGCACTGGTGCATGAACGTGGTGACCGGTGTCGAGGGGGAGGCTTCCGCCGTGCTGCTGCGCGCCGGGGAGGTGGTCGACGGCCTGGCTACGGCTCGCGACCGCCGGCCGGCCGTACGCCGGGATGTGGACCTCGCCCGCGGGCCGGCCCGGCTCTGCGCCACGCTCGGCATCGACCGCTCCGCGTACGGCGGGTATCTGCTGGGCGATGGACCGGTCCGGTTGCGCCCGCCGACGCGGCCGGTGCCGCCGGAGACGGTGGTCGCCGGTCCGCGGGTCGGCGTGACCGGCGCGCACGACCTGCCGTGGCGATTCTGGCTCGACGGCGACCCGACGGTCAGCGCGTACCGGCGACACGTGCCCCGCACCCGGCGCTGATCCCCGGGCGTGTGTCCCGCGAACGTGTCAGGGGGTGTGGCCATAATCACCCCACCTGCTCACGGACGGTTCGGAGGACGTCATGGCAACACTGCTCGCGATCGGCACGGCCAAGGGATTGTTTCTCGCCACCAGCGCCGACGACCGGCGCAGTTGGGAGATCACCGGCCCACACTTCCCGATGACCGGTGTCTATTCGGTCGCGGTCGACACCCGTCGCTCCACCCCGCGCCTGCTCGCCGGGGTGACCAGCTCGCACTTCGGGCCCAGCGTCGCCACCAGCGACGACCTCGGCGCCTCCTGGGACGAGCCCGACGAGGCGCCGGTCGCGTTCCCGGCCGACACCGGCGTCTCCCTCGGGCGGGTCTGGCAGCTGATGCCGGCCGGTCCCGACCAGCCGGACGTGGTCTGGGCCGGCACCGAGCCGTCCGCGCTGTTCCGGTCCACCGATGGTGGCCGCAGCTTCGAGCTGGTCCGCTCCCTCTGGGACCACCCGCACCGCCCCCAGTGGGAGGCCGGCTTCGGCGGCCAGGCCGTGCACACCGTGCTGCCCCATCCGCGTGACCCGGCCCGGCTGCTGGTCGCGATGTCCACCGGCGGGGTCTACCGCTCGGAGGACGCCGGGGCGAGCTGGGCCCCGGGCAACACCGGCATCCGTGCCTACTTCATGCCCGACGAGTGGCCGGAGTTCGGCCAGTGCGTGCACAAGGTCGCCCGGGACGCCGGCAACCCCGAGCGGCTCTACGCGCAGAACCACCACGGTGTCTACCGCTCCGACGACGACGGCCGCACCTGGTCCTCGATCGCCGAAGGGCTGCCCAGCGACTTCGGCTTCCCGATGGTGGCCCACCCGGGGCGGGGCGGCATGGTGTGGACCTTCCCGTTGGTGGCCGACAGCGAGCGGTTCCCCACCGACCACCGCTGCCGGGTGTTCCGTTCCGCAGACGCGGGCGGCAAGTGGGAGCCGCTGTCGGTGGGGCTGCCCGAGGGGCCGTTCTATCCGGCGGTGCTGCGCGACGCGATGTGCGCCGACGAGGCCACCCCAAGTGGGGTCTACTTCGGCACCCGCTCCGGCGAGGTCTATGCCAGCCGCGACGAGGGTGACTCCTGGTCCCTGGTGGCCGCGCACCTGCCCGACGTGCTCTGCGTTCGCGCCGCGGCGGTCTGAGATGGTCACCGTGCTGCTGCCCGGCCCGCTGCGCGGCGAGGCCGGTGGTGCCAGTCGGCTGAGCGTCACCGCCGCCGGGACGCTGCGGGCGGTCCTCGACGAGGTGGCCGCCCATCATCCGCGGCTGTCCCGGCGCATCCGTGACGAGCGCGGCGAGCTGCGCCGTTACGTCAACGTCTTCGTCGACGGTGAGGATTGCCGGCACTCCGGCGGTCTGGCCACCCCGGTCGGCGACGAGGCCGAGGTGCAGGTGTTGCCGTCGGTGGCGGGCGGCTGAGGTCGCGGGCGGTCGATGCCCGCGAGACCTGACCACCCAGCAGGCCGCCGCCAGCGACGTCACCGCCGGCTTGAGCCCGGCGGCGAAGCCCAGTTCGGTCCCGTCTGTCCGCTGTTGGAGGTGACCCGCGCCACCCCGAGACGTGCCGCCTTCGGAATAGTTGCGTCGTCAAATAAGTTGAGAGCTGCGTCCGGGCACCACGAATGACCCGGTTCTACACGCAGGGAG
Organism: Micromonospora zamorensis; assembly: GCF_900090275.1. Lineage (NCBI taxonomy): Bacteria > Bacillati > Actinomycetota > Actinomycetes > Micromonosporales > Micromonosporaceae > Micromonospora > Micromonospora zamorensis. The sequence goes on from NZ_LT607755.1 coordinate 1,808,372, forward strand.
CTGGTCATGCAGTTCGGAGTCTTCACCGTCGGTGACGTCACGGTCGACCCGACCACCGGTCGGGAGCCGACCGAGCATGAGCGGATCAAGGCGATGGTCGCCATCGCGCTCAAGGCCGAAGAGGTCGGCCTGGACGTCTTCGCCACGGGCGAGCACCACAACCCGCCGTTCGTGCCCTCCTCGCCGACCACCATGCTCGGCTACATCGCGGCGCGCACCGAGCGGCTGCTGCTGTCCACCGCGACCACGCTGATCACCACCAACGACCCGGTGAAGATCGCCGAGGACTACGCGATGCTCCAGCACCTCTCCGGCGGCCGGGTGGACCTGATGATGGGCCGCGGCAACACCGGCCCGGTCTACCCGTGGTTCGGCAAGGACATCCGCGCCGGCATCCCGCTCGCGATCGAGAACTACGACCTGCTGCACCGGCTCTGGCGCGAGGACGTGGTCGACTGGAAGGGCAAGTACCGCACCCCCCTGCAGTCGTTCACCTCGACGCCGCGCCCGCTCGACGGCGTGCCCCCGTTCGTCTGGCACGGCTCGATCCGCAGCCCGGAGATCGCCGAGCAGGCCGCGTACTACGGCGACGGTTTCTTCGCCAACCACATCTTCTGGCCCAAGGAGCACACCCAGCGGATGATCGCGCTGTACCGCCAGCGGTACGCGCACTACGGCCACGGCTCCGCCGACCAGGCGATCGTCGGTCTCGGTGGGCAGGTGTTCATGCGGCGCAACTCGCAGGACGCGGTCCGGGAGTTCCGTCCGTACTTCGACAACGCCCCGGTCTACGGGCACGGGCCGTCGCTGGAGGAGTTCACCCGGGAGACCCCGCTGACCGTGGGCAGCCCGCAGCAGGTCATCGACCGCACGCTCGGCTTCCGGGAGTACGTCGGCGACTACCAGCGGCAGCTCTTCCTGATGGACCACGCCGGGCTGCCCCTGAAGACCGTGCTGGAGCAGCTCGACCTGCTCGGCGAGGAGGTGGTGCCGGTGCTGCGTAAGGAGTTCGCGGCGCTGCGTCCGGCGCACGTGCCGGAGGCTCCCACCCACGCCGCGATGGTTGCCGCCGCCGGTGGCGCCAAGGACAGCACCGTGCACGCCGTCGACGACGTGACGGGCAAGGCGCCGGAGGGGGCGACCCGATGACCCGCCGCACCCTGGCCGTGGTCTCGGCGGGGCTGAGTCAGCCCTCGTCGACCCGGCTGCTCGCCGACCAGCTCGCCGCGGCCACCCGCGACGAGTTGGTCCGGCGCGGCTCCGAGGTGGAGCTGCACGTCGTCGACCTGCGGGAGTACGCCCACGACGTGGTGAACAACATGCTCACCGGGTTCCCGCCGGCGGCGCTGCGCGAGGTCATCGACGCGGTCACCGGGGCCGACGGGCTCATCGCCGTCACCCCGATCTTCAGCGCCTCCTACAACGGGCTGTTCAAGTCCTTCTTCGACGTGTTGGATTCGGGTTCGCTGGTCGACCGGCCGGTGCTGATCGGGGCGACCGGCGGCACCGCCCGGCACTCGCTGGCACTGGAGCACGCCGTCCGCCCGATGTTCGCCTACCTCCGTTCGGTGGTGGTCCCGACCGCCGTCTTCGCCGCACCGGAAGACTGGTCGGACGGCACCGCCGACGGCGCGTTGCGCGGCCGGATCCGGCGTGCCGCCGGGGAGTTGGCCGACCAGATCGAGCGTCGGCCGCCGGCCAGCGGCCCCGCCGACCCGTTCGCCCTCACCACCGACTTCCTGCAGATGCTCGGTCGATCCGACGACACACCGGTCAGCTGACCGGGTAGGGGTGGGCGACCAGCACCGGGCAGTGCGCGTGCTGGATCGCCGCCTGACTGACCGAGCCGAGCAGCAGCCCGGCGAAGCCGGCCCGGCCCCGGGTGCCCACGACCAGCAGTGATGCCGTGCCGCTGGCCTCGATGAGCCCCTGGGCCGCGCCGGCCGCGCGGATCGGATGCTCACGCACCACCAGGTCGGGGTGCTCGGCGCGAACGGCGGCGGAGGCGTCGGCGAGCAGCCGTACCGTGTCGGCCTGGTGCGCGGCCTGTGACTCCTCGATCTCCTCCGGCACCGTCCGCTCCTCGGCCGCAGGGCCGACGTGCACCAGCACCAGCGGCACGTCCCGCAGGGCGGCCTCGTCGGCGGCGTAGCCCGCGGCGAGCCGGGACGACTCGGACCCGTCGACGCCGACGAGCACCGGAGCGTCCACCGGGATCGGCTGTTCGTCCGGGCGGACCACCAGCACCGGGCAGTGCGCGTGCGCGGCCACCTGCGTGCCGACCGAGCCGAGCAGCAGCCCGGCGAACCCGCCCAGCCCTCGGCTGCCCACCACTACCAACTCGGCCTGCCGGGACTCCTCGATCAGGGTGATGCCGGGTCCACCGGCGATCTGGCGCACCTCGACGACCAGGCCGGGCCACCGATCGGTCAGCTCGGCCGCCGTGCGCTCCAACATCTTCTGCGCCTCCTCGGAGGGCACCGGCACCCCGAGTTCGTACGGGTTGAGCGGCACGCCGTAGCCGAACGGATGCAGGTAGCCGTGCACCAGGCGCAGCGTCCGGGACCGGAGCAGGGCGGCGCGGGCGGCGTGCTCCGCGGCGACGAGGCTGGACGGCGATCCGTCCACGCCCACCACGACAGGTCGGTTCATCGGCACTCCCTGGGTCGGTCAGCCCATTGTCGGCGGTGCGCAGCCGTCACGGCGCCGAACGCGCCGGCACCGGCCGACCGAACGCGCCGGCCGGGCGGGTGACGTGACACCGGACGTGGGTCCGCGCCGGCCGAGGGGGAGTGGCCGGCGCGGACGGTACGAGGGGTCAGTCCTTGCGATCCTCGCGGCGGTGCCGAACGACGACCACCGGGCTGTGCGAGTGGTGCAGCACCGTGTGGCTCACCGAGCCGAGCAGCATGCCGGCCAGTGCGCCACGGCCGCGTGCACCGACCACGGTGAGCTGCGCCGTGGCCGACTCCTCCACCAGCATCCGCGCCGGTGCGCCGTACGCCACTCGGCGCCGCACCGGCACGTCGGGGTAGCGCTCGGACCAACCGGCGATCGCCTCGGCGAGCACCCGCTCCTCCTCGGCGACGAGCGCTTCCACGTCGTTCGCTATCGGCAGGAGGTCGCTCGGCGCCGCCGGGATGATCCAGGCGTGCACCGCCACCAGATCGGTGCCGCGCAACGAGGCTTCCTCGAAGGCGAACCCCAACGCCTGGGCGGACAGGTCCGAGCCGTCGACCCCGACCAGGACCGGCCCGTCGGCGCGGGCCTCACCCTTGACGACCAGCACCGGGCAGTCGGCGCGGGCGGAGACCTGCACCGCCACCGAGCCGATCAGCAGCCCGCCGAAGCCGCCCAGGCCCCGGCTGCCGAGCACCAGCAGCGCCGCGTCCCGGGCCTCGACCAGCAGCATCGGCGTGGGCGCGCCCTCGACGATCGCGCCGGTGACGGCGAGCTCCGGTGCGACCTTGCTGGCCTCGGTCACCGCCTCGGCGACCAACTGCTCCGCCTGGTGCCGGAACCCGGCGTTGGCGGGAGCGCCCGGCGCCGGCTCCAACGACACGCCGTAGAGCGACCAGATGAACGCGTGCACCACCCGCAGCGGGCGGCCCCGCGTCGCGGCCTCCCGGGCGGCGACACGCACCGCCTCCAGCGCCGATGTCGAGCCGTCCACAGCCACCACCACGGGGGCACCGGATCTGTTGGTCATCACGTCCTCCTTAGTTCCGTCTTCATCCTCCTGCGGTGCGGGCCGGACGGTCAGGGGCGGAAGGTAAGGGACCGGGGGCCATTGGTCCCGTCGACCCGGTCGCTCGGCGGTGTCGGACGGCGACGGGTCAGCCGCAGCACCAACCCGGGCAGGGCGCTGACCATCGCGCAGGCCAGCAGCACGGTCGGTGCCAGGGGGTCGGTGCCGAGCAGGTCCCGCAGCGGGGCGAACAGCACCCCGCCGACCTGCAACAGTGCCGACACCGCGACCGCGACGAGGAGGCCGGGGTTGCCGCGCCGCGCGCCCGCTGGCCGGGGTGCCCGGACGGCCAGTGCCACGCCGAGCTGGGCCAGCCCGAGCACCACGAAGACCACCGACTGCCAGGGCAGGTCCCGGTCGGCGGCGACCACACCGGCACCGAGCACCACGGCGGCGATCAGCGCGCCGGTGACCAGGACGTCCCGGCCGAGCCCTGCGCCGAGCACCGACTCCTGTGGCGAGCGCGGCGCGCGCCGCAGGGTGCCGGGTTCGGCAGGCTCGGCGCCGAGCGCCACCCCTGGCACCCCGTGGGTCAGCAGGTTGATCCAGAGGATCTGGGCGGGCAACAGCGGTACGGCCAACCCGAACAGCGGGCCGATGAGCATCACCATGATCTCCGCCACGCCACCGGAGAGGGCGTAGCGCAGGAACCGGCGAATGTTGTCGTAGATGCGTCGGCCCTCACCGATGGCGGCGGCAACAGTGGACAGGTCGTCGTCGACGAGGACCAGGTCGGCGGCCTGCCGGGCGACCTCGGTGCCGCCACCCATCGCCACCCCGATGTCGGCGCGGCGCAGCGCCGGCGCGTCGTTGACTCCGTCGCCGGTCATCGCGACCACGTGACCGCGGGCCTGCAGGCCCGCGATGATGTCGAGCTTCTGTTCCGGTTGGGTCCGGGCGAAGACCCGGGTGTCCGGGTGCGCCGTCGAGTCGTCGTCGCCGCGGGCGAGAGGGTCGCCGTCGTGCCACAGGCCGAGCTGGGAGCCGATCGCGGCGGCGGTGGCCGGGTGATCGCCGGTGATCAGCAGCAGCCGTACCCCGGCGGCGTCGAGGCTCTCGGCGATCTCGGGCGCGCCGGCGCGCAGCGGGTCACCGACGGCGACCAGCCCGAGCGGGCGCAGGCCGGTCGGCGCGGCGGGGTCCGGCGACGTGTCCGCCAGGGCGGCGGCGACGGCGAGCACCCGCAGGCCCTCCCCGGCGAGCCGGTGGGCGGTGCGGGTCAGCGCGGTGATCTCGTCGTCGGTGGCGTCGAGCAGGGACGCGGTGAGGACGCTCTCCGGGGCGCCCTTGCAGACCACGAGATAGCGCTGGTCGCAGGAGCGGTGCACGGTGACCATCCGCCGTTGGGCCTGGTCGAACGGGTGCTCGGCGACCCGTGGCCAGGCCGCGCGGGTGTCCTGCGGGTCGAGGCCGCACCGGGCCGCGAAGGCCACGAGCGCCGCTTCGAGAGGATCGCCCACGGCGCCCCAGTCGCGTCGTTCGTCGTTCGGGGGTGACAGGGCGGCGTCGTTGCAGAGCAGCCCGGCCCGTGCCAGCCGGCGGAGTTCCTCAGGTACGGCCACCGGCGCGCCATCCTGGTGCACGGCGCCGTGCGGGGCGTACCCGCTGCCGGTGACCTCGTACCGCTCCCCGTCGGTGGTGGCGACCTGCTGCACCGCCATGCGCCCCTCCGTGAGGGTGCCCGTCTTGTCGGAGGCGATCACGGTCACCGAGCCGAGTGTCTCCACCGCGTGCAGTCGACGCGGGATGGCGTGCGCGGCGGCCATCCGGCGCGCGCCCAGCGCCAGCGCCAGGGTCACCACCGCCGGCAGCGACTCGGGTACCGCCGCGACGACCAGGCTCACCGCCGTGATGGCCATGTCGACCAGCGGCCGACCGCTGATCACCCCGATCGCGAAGACCAGCCCCGACAGCACGACCGCGACCAACCCGAGCGTGCGGCCCAGGGCGGAGAGGCGGCGCTGCAGGGGAGTGGCGCCGGGCCGAGTGTCCGCCACCAGGGCGCTGATCCGGCCCAATGCGCTCGCAGGCCCCGTCCGGAGCACGGTGCCGTCCGCGCGTCCGGTGGTGACCACCGTCCCGGCCAGCGCCTCCTGACCGACGGTCCGCCCCACCGGTACCGACTCACCACTCAACGCGGATTCATCCAGTTGCAGCCGGTTCGCCTCGACCAGCAGCAGGTCGGCCGGCACGATGTCGCCGGCCTCGACCCGGACGAGGTCGCCGTGGACCAGGTCGGCGGCGGGGACGGCCAGGTCCCGGCCGTCACGGACCACCCGGGCGGTGGGGGCGGCGAGCTGGCCCAGCGCCGCGATGGCGCGGTCCGCGCGGATCTCCTGCACCACCCCGATGATCGTGTTCACCAGCACGACCAGGACGATCACCGCCGTGTCCGGGTAGTCGCCGAGCACCGTGGTCACCACCGCGGCGGCGAGCAGCAGGGCCACGAGCGGGTCGGTGAGCTGGTGCAGCACCCGTACGGCCGCGTGCCGGCGCGGCGGCGGTGCCACCGCGTTGGGTCCGTTCACCCGCAATCGGGCGGCGGCCTCTGCCGCGTCGAGCCCGACCGCGACGGGCACATCGATCGTGCCCTCCAGCGTCCGGCCCGGACCGCCCGTATTCGCCACCAGTGACCTCCCCGTCCCGCGCGGCGCGACATCCGCACGCCGTCCGTCTCACCATCTCGCTTACTGATCACCCAGGGCAGAGGCCTTGCGCCCGAGGGGCTCGGGACCAAAGACCCGCCGGGCCCCCGGGCCCGCGGGGTTGTACGGGAATACGTTTGTACGTACTATCAACCTATGACCACCACCATGGAGTCGCGGCTCGCCGCGCTGGAGACCCAGGTCGCCGCGTTGAACGAGCGCCTGGCAGCGGCGCCACCAGCGCCGCCCGCATCCGAGGGCACCTTCTGGGCCCTCGACGGCCTCAAGCAGCGCCTGCCGCCCGAGGGCACCGGCGCAGTCCTCTACACCGGCACCGTCCGCGTCGCCGGGCAGCACTACGACTGGCAGTACGGCCGCACCGTCGACGACGTGCTCGCCGCCGACTGGACGGAGCTGGCCAGCACGCTCTCCGCGTTGGCCCACCCGGTGCGGCTGCGGCTGCTGCGCGAGATCCTCGACGGCCGGCAGAGCACCAGCGAGCTCGCCGAGATCGAGGAGCTGGGCACCACCGGCCAACTCCACCACCACCTGCGCCAGATCACCGCCGCCGGCTGGCTGAGCAGCACCGGCCGGGGTCGGTGGGCCGTCCCCGCCGAACGCGTGGTGCCGCTGCTGACCATCCTCACCGCCGCCGGCCGATGACCCACGCCCGCAGCACCGACAGCCCGCACGACGAGCAGCAGGGAGAAGCACCATGCGCCGGACGACAGTGATCACCATCGTCGTCGCGCTGATCGCCGGCCTCGCCGGAATCGCGCTCATGCCCCGGGTGGCCCGCCTCGGCGCGCAGACCACCGGCGACGCCGACCTGGCCGGCGCCGCACGCGCGGCCGTACGCGACCCGTCGGGACACCGTGGGCTCGCCGTCGCCCTGGTCGAGAACGGCCGGATCCGCACCGCTGGCCTGGGTGACCGGGACCGGACCGGCCAGCCCGTCGAGCCCGGCACCTCGTTCGAGATCGGCTCGGTCACCAAGGCGCTCACCGGCATGCTCCTCGCCGACCAGGCCGCCGCCGGGGTCGTCCGCCCCGACGATCCTCTCGGCGCCACCTGGCCCACGGTCACCGGCCCCGCCCGCGACGTGACGCTCGCCGAGTTGGCCAGCCACCGCGCCGGTCTGCCCCGGCTCGCTCCCGACGGCATTCTTGGCTGGGCCCGCATCCTCTGGTCCAACGTGTCCGGCGGCAACCCGTACGCCGGGCAGGACACCGACGCCATCCGCAGCGCCGCCGACCGGGTCACCCCCGACGACGACGATCGCGGGGAGGTCCACTACTCCAACCTCGGGCCGTCCGTGCTCGGTCACGCGCTCGCAGCCAGGGCCGGTGTCGCGTACGCCGATCTGCTGCGGGCGCGGCTGCTCCAACCGCTCGGGATGGACGCCACAGTGATCGCCACCCACGCCGACGACCTGCCGGCCGGTCGCGCGCACGGCGGCCGGGCCTCCGGCCGGCCCCTCGACACCTGGTCGGGAGTGGGGTACGCCCCGGCCGGCGTCGGCCCCTGGTCCACCGCGGAGGACCTGGGCCGGCTGGCCGCCGCGACCCTCGCCGGCGCCGCACCCGGCGCCGACGCCACCACCGCCCGCTTCCGCGAGGACGAGAACACCCACATCGGGTACGGCTGGTTCACCACCCGGCACGGCGACCACGAGGTGGTCTGGCACAACGGCGCGACCGGCGGGTTCCGGTCCTACATCGGCCTCGAACGGGCCACCGGCAGGGCGGTGGTGGTGCTCGGCAACACCGACAAGGGCGTCGAGCCGATCGGGCTGCGACTGCTCGGCGTACCGGAGAAGGAGGCGGGGGCGGGGACTCCGCCGGCTCCCGTCTGGATCGGCGCCGGTCTCGCGGTGGCGTTCACCTTCCTCGGCGGCCTGTCCCTGCTCGGCACCGCCCGCCGCCGCGAACTGGACCGGGTGACAGTGGTGGCCGCGGTGGTGTGGGCGTTCGCCTATCTCGGGTTGGCGCACCGGATGGGCGACTGGTCGGTGGTGCCGGTCTGGCTCTGGCCTCTCGGGGCCGGTCTGTCCGCGGCGGGAGCGACACTGGCCGTGACCCGGTGGTCCGCCCTGCCGGTGGTCGACGCGCGGGTGCCGTGGCGTCGCCTGCTGTCGGTGGCCAGCTCCCTGCTCGCCGCCGTGCTGGCGGTCGCCGCCGTGAGCGACTGAGCGAGCCGCGCGGGCCCGCCGTTGCGTACCCTCGGCCGATGACTTCTGATCTGCGGCTGCGCCCGGTCCTGGAGGACGACCTCGTCGAGTTCTTCCTGTTCCAGCAGGACCCGGAGGCCAACCGGATGGCCGCCTTCGTCGCCAAGGACCCGTCCGACCGTCGAGAGTTCGCCCGGCACTGGGCGCGGGTGCTCACCAACCCGGCGAACCGGGTCCGGACCGTCGAGGTCGACGGCGAGGTGGTCGGCTACGTGAGCGCCTTCCCGGTCGACGACCAGACCGAGGTCAGCTACTGGATCGACAGGGAACGCTGGGGCCGGGGCCACGCCACGGCGGCCCTGGCCGCCCTGCTGCGCGAGCTGCCCCGCCCGGTGCACGCCCGCGCCGCCAAGGACAACGCCGCGTCCCTCGCGGTGCTGCGCAAGTGCGGGTTCGTGGTGGTCGGCGAGGACTCGGGGTACGCCAACGGCCGCGGCGAAGACGTCGAGGAGTGGCTGCTGGAGCTGCCCGCTGACGCTTCTGACCTGGGCGGGCACTAGTCTCGCGGCGTGAACTGGTTGGATCTCGTCGGCTGGGCCGGCTCCGCGGTGCTGGTCTGGTCGCTGCTGCAGTCGCGCATCCTGCGGCTGCGCGCGCTCAACCTCGTCGGCTGCCTCGTGCTGATCGGCTACAACGCCGCGATCGAGGTCTGGCCCATGGTCGGGCTCAACGTCGTGCTTACGGTGATCAACCTCTGGTATTTGCGGGGAATGCTCGCCACCCGGCACGACGAGAAGACCTACCAGGTGGTCGAGGTCGGCGTCGGCGACCAGTTCCTCGCCCACACGCTGCGGGTACACGCCGCCGACATCGCCCGCTTCAACCCCGACTTCCGGTGGGACCCGGACACCTTGGGACGATCCGCCTTCCTGGTGGTCACCGCCGACGAGGTGGTCGGCGTCGTGCTGTCCCACGCCGAGGCGCGCGGCGTCGCCCAGATCGACCTGGACTACGTGACCCCCAAGTTCCGCGACTTCACCCCGGGCGAGTTCGTCTACCGGCGCAGCCACCTGTTCACCGAACGAGGCTTCCGCCAGGTGGTCAGCCCGCCCCGGATGGTCGCGCCGTACTACCACCGGCTCGGCTTCCGCCGGGAGGGCGACTCGTACGTCCTCGATCTGCCGACCACCCCGGCCGCCGATCCCGCGTAGCGTCACCGGCGACCTATCGGCGTAGCCTCGCCGGCGCAGGATTCAGCGGGCACCGGACGGGGCAATCACACGCCTACGCCGGGCGGGCTCGCCGACCGGCGGGCGCCGCGCGTACCGGCCGGTGCCACCACCACGAGGGAGCGAACCGGGCGTGCAGAGCTACGGGAGCCAACTGGCCCTGGTCGGAATCCTGGTCGTGATCAACGCGCTCTTCGCCGGCAGCGAGATGGCGTTGGTGTCACTGCGGGACAGCCAGATCCAGCGGTTGGAACGGACCAGTCGCGGGGGCCGGGTGCTGGCCCGCCTCGCCAAGGACCCGAACCGCTTCCTGGCCACCATCCAGATCGGCATCACCCTCGCCGGCTTCCTCGCCTCCGCCGCCGCGGCGGTCTCGCTGGCCAAGCCTCTCGTGCCGCTGCTCGGAATCTTCGGCGGCGCCGCCGAGACGATGGCGATCGTGGTGGTCACCCTCGCGCTGACGTTCGTCACCCTCGTCTTCGGCGAGCTGGCACCCAAGCGGATCGCCATGCAGGCCGCCGAGCGGTGGGCGCTGCTGGTGGCCCGCCCACTCGACCTGCTCGCCACGTTCACCCGCCCGGCCGTCTGGGCGCTCGGCGCCACCAGCGACGTGGTGGTTCGCCTGGTCGGGCTCAACCCCAAGCACCAGCCGGAGGAGATCGGCCCGGACGAGCTGCGGGACATCGTCGCCGGCAACCACGGCTTCACCAAGGAGCAACGCACCATCATCGCCGGCGCGGTGGAGATCGCCGACCGGCGGTTGCGGGCTGTCCTCGTACCCCGGTTGCAGGTCTTCACGCTCGACAGCGGGACCACCGCGGAGGCCGCGCGGCTCGTGCTGGCCGCCACCGGGCACTCCCGCGCGCCGGTCGTGCGACACGGCGGCCTGGACGACACGGCCGGCGTGATCCACCTGCGCGACCTGGTGGGGGTGCCCGACGACCGCCCGGTCGACGAGATCGCCCGCCCTCCGATGCTGCTGCCCGACTCGTTGCCCGTCGTGGAGGCGCTGCGCCAGTTCAAGGCCGAGCGCCAGCACATCGCACTCGTCGTGGACGAGCGCGGCGCGGTCGACGGCATCGTCACGCTGGAGGACATCCTGGAGGAGATCGTCGGTGAGATCTACGACGAGACCGACCGGGACGTGCGCTCGGTCCGCCGCGACCCCGACGGCGCGCTCCTGCTGCCCGGCACCTTCCCGGTGCACGACCTGCCGGACATCGGCGTCGAGCTGCCGTCGCGCCCGGAAGGCGACTACACCACCGTCGCCGGGCTGGTGCTGGCCCGACTCGGGCACATCCCCACCGTCGCCGGCGAGGACGTCACCCTGGACGGCTGGGTGCTCATGGTGGCCGGCATCGACCACCGGGCGATCACCGAGGTACGGGTCAGCCGGGTGCCCGACGACACCGACTCCGACTCCGACGCCGACCTGACCTCGGAGCCGGTGCTGGACGAGGCCCGCAGCTGAACCGTCCGGGTGCCGCCGCTCAGTCGCGCGAGAGGTTCTGGAGGCGGACCTGACCGCGGGCGACCAGCCGCTCGTCGGCGTCGGTGATCTCCACCTGCCACAGCTGCTGGCTGCGGCCCCGGTGCACCGGCGTGCCGACCGCGGTCAGCTCCCCGTCCCGGACGGCCCGCAGGAAGTCGGTCTGGTTCGACACGCCGACCACAGTGCCCCGGTCGCCCAGCCAGAGGGAACCACCCACGCTGGCCGCGGTCTCCACGACCGAGCAGTACACCCCACCGTGCTGAATGCCGAACGGCTGGTGCAGCTCCGGTCGGACCTGCCAGCTGATGACCACCCGGTCGGCGGACGCCTCTTCGAACTTCAGGCCGAGCAGGGCGACAAAACCACCCGTCAGATCCGGCATCTCCACGGCAGAACCCCTCCTCGATCAACGGGGCGCAAGCCTAACCGGGGCGGGTTACGGGAAACCCGGTACGGGTCGGTGCCGGCGATGGGGGAGAATCGGTGACCGTGACCGACAGCAGCCCCCCGCCGTCCGGGCGGGACTCCCTGACCGACGACCTGCTCTGGCGTGGCCTCATCCAGGACTCGACCGGCCTCGACGAGCTGCGCGAGCTGCTCGACGGTGGGACGGCCACCACCTATTACGTGGGTTTCGACCCCACCGCGCAGAGCCTGCACGTCGGCTCGCTCATGCAGGTCACCACGGCCCGCCGGCTGCAACTCGCGGGGCACCGCCCGTTGCTGCTGGTGGGCGGGGCGACCGGGCAGATCGGTGACCCTAAGGAGAGCGCCGAACGGACGCTCAACCCGCCCGAGGTGATCGCCGGCTGGGTCGAGCGGATCCGTGAGCAGCTCGCGCCCTTCGTGTCGTACACGGGGGACAACGCCGCGCAACTGGTCAACAACCTGGACTGGACCGGCGAGATGTCGGTGGTCGAGTTCCTGCGCGACGTGGGCAAGCACTTCCCGGTCAACAAGATGCTCGCCCGGGAGGTGGTGCGGGCGCGGCTGGAGACCGGCATCAGCTTCACCGAGTTCAGCTACCAGCTGCTGCAGGCCAACGACTTCTACGAGCTGCACCGGCGGCACGGCTGCCAGCTTCAGTTCGGCGGGTCCGACCAGTGGGGCAACATCACCGCCGGCGTCGACTACGTACGTCGACGTGGCGCGGGGCCGGTGCAGGCGTTCACCACGCCGCTGGTCACCAAGGCCGACGGCACGAAGTTCGGCAAGACCGAGGGCGGCGCCGTCTGGCTCGACCCGACGTTGACCAGCCCGTACGCGTTCTACCAGTTCTGGCTCAACGTCGATGACCGCGAGGTCGACCGCTACCTGCGCTACTTCAGCTTCCGTACGCGCGACGAGCTGGAGGAGTTGGCGAAGGCGACGGCCGAGCGGCCGGCGGCCCGCCTGGCACAGCGGGCGCTCGCCGAGGAGCTGACCACCCTGGTGCACGGCGCCGACGAGACCCGACAGGCGATCGCCGCCAGTCAGGCCCTCTTCGGCCGCGGGTCGCTGGACGACCTGGCCCCGGAGACGCTGCGCGCGGCGTTGACCGAGGCCGGCCTGGTGCGTCTCTCCGGCGAACTGCCGGATGTGGCGGGGTTGTTGCGGGACTCCGGGCTTGTCAGTGGCCTCAAAGAGGCCCGTCGGGTGATCGCCGAGGGCGGCGCCTACGTCAACAACAACCGGGTGACCGAGGTGGACGCCGGGGTGTCGGCGACCGACCTGCTGCACGGGCGATACCTGGTGTTGCGCCGTGGCAAGCGCTCGTTCGCGGGCGTTGAGCTGGGAGAATAGTCGACTGTCGACGATGTGACGGGGGACGCGTCCGGCGGATTTGACGATCATCCCGCCGGACGCGTAACTTTCTCTCTGCCAGCGCGGAACGGACGAAACAGGCGAAAGCCTGAGACGGCCGGAGCGCAGGCCAACGGCCTCGGGGTCGGGCGGGCATGCCCACCGGATCCTGGACCGGGAGGTGCCGCCAGAAACGCCGCGAGGCGGATTTGGTGCGGCGAAACCGACCGGGTATGGTTACGAACCGGCAGGGCACCGGGCAAGCTTGCGGGAAACCGCAGCGGCCGGCCTGCCAAATCCGTGACGAGAGCGGCGCAAGCCGGTCGAGACATGGTGCCCGCATTACCGGGAGAAGCACGACGAACCGCGAAACACCGGTTTGACACGGCGGAAACCAGCGGGTAACGTAGTAAAAGTGCCTGGCGCTGGAAAGCGCTAAGGGACACGAACGAAAGCCCCGGTTGGGGTTCCGCTGAGGTGGGGCTTCTGGTCGGTGTGTGGTTGTTCTTTGAGAACTCAACAGGGTGCTTGTAAAGCCAGTGCCAATTATGATTTATACCCCGGACTGGTCAGTTTTTGCTGGCTGGTTGGGATTCCTTTGGCAACATTTGTTTGTTGTCAGGATGCTGTTCAACTAATTTTTTGTTGGAGAGTTTGATCCTGGCTCAGGACGAACGCTGGCGGCGTGCTTAACACATGCAAGTCGAGCGGAAAGGCCCTTCGGGGTACTCGAGCGGCGAACGGGTGAGTAACACGTGAGCAACCTGCCCCAAGCTTTGGGATAACCCTCGGAAACGGGGGCTAATACCGAATAGGACTTCCGGCCGCATGGCTGGGGGTGGAAAGTTTTTCGGCTTGGGATGGGCTCGCGGCCTATCAGCTTGTTGGTGGGGTGATGGCCTACCAAGGCGACGACGGGTAGCCGGCCTGAGAGGGCGACCGGCCACACTGGGACTGAGACACGGCCCAGACTCCTACGGGAGGCAGCAGTGGGGAATATTGCACAATGGGCGGAAGCCTGATGCAGCGACGCCGCGTGAGGGATGACGGCCTTCGGGTTGTAAACCTCTTTCAGCAGGGACGAAGCGAGAGTGACGGTACCTGCAGAAGAAGCACCGGCCAACTACGTGCCAGCAGCCGCGGTAAGACGTAGGGTGCGAGCGTTGTCCGGATTTATTGGGCGTAAAGAGCTCGTAGGCGGCTTGTCGCGTCGACCGTGAAAACTTGGGGCTCAACCCCAAGCCTGCGGTCGATACGGGCAGGCTAGAGTTCGGTAGGGGAGACTGGAATTCCTGGTGTAGCGGTGAAATGCGCAGATATCAGGAGGAACACCGGTGGCGAAGGCGGGTCTCTGGGCCGATACTGACGCTGAGGAGCGAAAGCGTGGGGAGCGAACAGGATTAGATACCCTGGTAGTCCACGCTGTAAACGTTGGGCGCTAGGTGTGGGGGACCTCTCCGGTTTCCTGTGCCGCAGCTAACGCATTAAGCGCCCCGCCTGGGGAGTACGGCCGCAAGGCTAAAACTCAAAGGAATTGACGGGGGCCCGCACAAGCGGCGGAGCATGCGGATTAATTCGATGCAACGCGAAGAACCTTACCTGGGTTTGACATGGCCGCAAAACTCACAGAGATGTGAGGTCCTTCGGGGGCGGTCACAGGTGGTGCATGGCTGTCGTCAGCTCGTGTCGTGAGATGTTGGGTTAAGTCCCGCAACGAGCGCAACCCTCGTTCGATGTTGCCAGCGCGTTATGGCGGGGACTCATCGAAGACTGCCGGGGTCAACTCGGAGGAAGGTGGGGATGACGTCAAGTCATCATGCCCCTTATGTCCAGGGCTTCACGCATGCTACAATGGCCGGTACAATGGGCTGCGATACCGCGAGGTGGAGCGAATCCCAAAAAGCCGGTCTCAGTTCGGATCGGGGTCTGCAACTCGACCCCGTGAAGTCGGAGTCGCTAGTAATCGCAGATCAGCAACGCTGCGGTGAATACGTTCCCGGGCCTTGTACACACCGCCCGTCACGTCACGAAAGTCGGCAACACCCGAAGCCGGTGGCCCAACCCCTTGTGGGAGGGAGCCGTCGAAGGTGGGGCTGGCGATTGGGACGAAGTCGTAACAAGGTAGCCGTACCGGAAGGTGCGGCTGGATCACCTCCTTTCTAAGGAGCACCTTCACCTGAAAGGGTGCAAGGAGCCCGCGGCCCACGGATGTTGGGTCGGGGTGCTCAGATGGCGGAGACACTGGCAAGTTTTTCCTCGGCAACGGCCGGGTTCCTTCTAGTACAGCTGCTTTCGGGTGGTGGGAACGAAGTCCCTGGTGCGGCTGAGAAGAAATGTGAGCACCCTGTTGGGTCCTGAAGGAACAACCATTGGTTGTTGTTTCAGAGACTTGGCCAGCCCCCCGGTGTGGGGGCTGGGAGTCTGCCAGGCATGGCCTGGCCCCACATACCGCTGGTCCTGAAGGGCTGGGTTTGGTGTGGGGCGGATCGGGTTGTGGGTTGGTCGTTTGTTGAGAATTGCACAGTGGACGCGAGCATCTTTGTGGTCAAGTTGTCAAGGGCGAACGGTGAATGCCTTGGCACCAGGAGCCGATGAAGGACGTGGGAGGCCGCGATAGGCCTGGGGGAGCTGTCAACCAAGCTGTGATCCCAGGGTGTCCGAATGGGGAAACCTGGCACCAGTCATGTGGTGTCACCCACACCTGAACACATAGGGTGTGTGGAGGGAACGCGGGGAAGTGAAACATCTCAGTACCCGTAGGAAGAGAAAACAATTTAGTGATTCCGTGAGTAGTGGCGAGCGAAAGCGGATCGAGGCTAAACCGGCTGCGTGTGATACCTGTCAGGGGTTGCGTGGTCGGGGTTGTGGGACCCTGCTGAACAAGCTGACACTTGTTCGAGAAGTTACAAAGTTAGTGGCTAGTCGAACAGTCTGGAATGGCTGACCGTAGACGGTGAAAGTCCGGTAGGTGAA
This sequence comes from Micromonospora zamorensis, assembly GCF_900090275.1. Taxonomy (NCBI): domain Bacteria; kingdom Bacillati; phylum Actinomycetota; class Actinomycetes; order Micromonosporales; family Micromonosporaceae; genus Micromonospora; species Micromonospora zamorensis. The sequence continues at coordinate 1,824,411 of NZ_LT607755.1, forward strand.
AGTTGCTGACCTTCTGTGGGTGTTCCCGAGTAGCGGCGGACCCCTGAAATCTGCCGTGAATCTGCCAGGACCACCTGGTAAGCCTAAATACTTCCTGGTGACCGATAGCGGACAAGTACCGTGAGGGAATGGTGAAAAGTACCCCGGGAGGGGAGTGAAATAGTACCTGAAACCGTTCGCCTACAATCCGTCGGAGCCTTGCGGGGTGACGGCGTGCCTTTTGAAGAATGAGCCTGCGAGTTAGTGGCATGTGGCGAGGTTAACCCGTGTGGGGGAGCCGTAGCGAAAGCGAGTCTGAATAGGGCGATTCAGTCGCGTGTCCTAGACCCGAAGCGGAGTGATCTAGCCATGGGCAGGCTGAAGCGCGGGTAAGACCGCGTGGAGGGCCGAACCCACCAATGTTGAAAAATTGGGGGATGACCTGTGGTTAGGGGTGAAAGGCCAATCAAACTCCGTGATAGCTGGTTCTCCCCGAAATGCATTTAGGTGCAGCGTCGCGTGTTTCTTGCCGGAGGTAGAGCACTGGATGGTCTAGGGGGCCCACAAGCTTACCGAAATCAGCCAAACTCCGAATGCCGGTAAGTGAGAGCGCGGCAGTGAGACTGCGGGGGATAAGCTTCGTAGTCGAGAGGGAAACAGCCCAGATCACCAGCTAAGGCCCCTAAGCGTGTGCTAAGTGGAAAAGGATGTGGGGTCGCATAGACAACCAGGAGGTTGGCTTAGAAGCAGCCACCCTTTAAAGAGTGCGTAATAGCTCACTGGTCAAGTGGTTCCGCGCCGACAATGTAGCGGGGCTCAAGCACACCGCCGAAGCTGTGGCATTCACATTTTAACCTCGCTTGGACTTGATTCCTTGTGCAGGTGTGTGGATGGGTAGGGGAGCGTCGTGCCGCGAGTGAAGCAGCGGGGTGACCCAGTTGTGGACGCGGCACGAGTGAGAATGCAGGCATGAGTAGCGAAAGAAGGGTGAGAAACCCTTCCGCCGGATGACCAAGGGTTCCAGGGCCAGGCTAATCCGCCCTGGGTGAGTCGGGACCTAAGGCGAGGCCGAGAGGCGTAGTCGATGGACAACGGGTTGATATTCCCGTACCCGCGAAAGAGCGTCCCTGATGAACCTCGTTGTGCTAACCACCTGAACTGACTGATGTCTTCGGACGGATGTCGGGGAGGCTGGGAACCTGATGGGTAGTAGTCAAGCGATGGGGTGACGCAGGAAGGTAGCTGAGCCCGGCCGGTGGTTGTGCCGGGGTAAGCGTGTAGGCCGTGTTGTAGGCAAATCCGCAACACATTTAAGGCTGAGACGTGATGCCGAGCCGATTCAGGTGAAGTCAGTGATCCTATGCTGCCGAGAAAAGCCTCTAGCGAGTTCTTAGCGGCCCGTACCCCAAACCGACACAGGTGGTCAGGTAGAGAATACCGAGGCGATCGGGCGAACTGTGGTTAAGGAACTCGGCAAATTGCCCCCGTAACTTAGGGAGAAGGGGGGCCGGAGACGTGAAGCCCCGCGCGGGTGGAGCGTTGTATGGCCGCAGAGAGCAGGGGGAAGCGACTGTTTACTAAAAACACAGGTCCATGCGAAGAAGTAATTCGATGTATATGGACTGACGCCTGCCCGGTGCTGGAACGTTAAGGGGACCTGTTAGCTCTTCGGGGCGAAGCGGAGAACTTAAGCGCCAGTAAACGGCGGTGGTAACTATAACCATCCTAAGGTAGCGAAATTCCTTGTCGGGTAAGTTCCGACCTGCACGAATGGCGTAACGACTTCCCCACTGTCTCAACCACAGGCCCGGCGAAATTGCAGTACGAGTAAAGATGCTCGTTACGCGCGGCAGGACGGAAAGACCCCGGGACCTTTACTATAGCTTGACATTGGTACTCGAATTAGTTTGTGTAGGATAGGTGGGAGCCGGTGAAGTCCATACGCCAGTATGGGTGGAGGCAATCTTGAAATACCACTCTGGTTGATTTGGGTATCTAACTTCGGACCGTTATCCGGTTCAGGGACAGTGTCTGGTGGGTAGTTTAACTGGGGCGGTTGCCTCCTAAAAGGTAACGGAGGCGCCCAAAGGTTCCCTCAGCCTGGTTGGCAATCAGGTGTTGAGTGCAAGTACACAAGGGAGCTTGACTGTGAGACTGACAGGTCGAGCAGGGACGAAAGTCGGGACTAGTGATCCGGCACTTGCGAGTGGAAGCGGTGTCGCTCAACGGATAAAAGGTACCCCGGGGATAACAGGCTGATCTTCCCCAAGAGTCCATATCGACGGGATGGTTTGGCACCTCGATGTCGGCTCGTCGCATCCTGGGGCTGTAGCAGGTCCCAAGGGTTGGGCTGTTCGCCCATTAAAGCGGTACGCGAGCTGGGTTTAGAACGTCGTGAGACAGTTCGGTCCCTATCCGCCGTGCGCGTAGGATACTTGAGAAGGGCTGTCCCTAGTACGAGAGGACCGGGACGGACGAACCTCTGGTGTGCCAGTTGTCCTGCCAAGGGCACGGCTGGTTAGCTACGTTCGGAAGGGATAACCGCTGAAAGCATCTAAGCGGGAAGCCTGCTTCAAGATGAGGTATCCCACCCACCTTGGTGGGGTAAGGCCCCCAGCTAGACGACTGGGTTGATAGGCCGGAAATGTAAGCCCGGTAACGGGTTCAGTTGACCGGTACTAATAGGCCGAGGACTTGACTACTAAGCTGCTACGCGTCCACTGTGCAACTCTCGATAAACGAACAACAGACCACACACTTTTTGGTGTTGGTGTTGTTTGACATGTCGATAGAGTTACGGCGGTCATGGCGGAGGGGAAACGCCCGGTTACATTCCGAACCCGGAAGCTAAGCCCTCCAGCGCCGATGGTACTGCACTCGTGAGGGTGTGGGAGAGTAGGACGCCGCCGGACAATCTTCCAGTCGAGGGCCGCCCCATCCGGGTCGGCCCTCGACTGCGTAGCGCCATTGGTGGCGCAATCAGGAAGGATGTACCTGTGAGTTCAGGACCGCAGGGCGGAGACCGTCCCCGTCGCTACGAAGACCGTACTGACGGCGCGGGCGGACGCGACCGCGGCCCGCGCCGCGATGACCGAGACCGTCCCCCGTACCGGGGAGACCGTGACAACGCTGGTGGCGCCCGCGGCGGCTACGCCGGCGGCCGCGACTCTGGTTCCCGTGGCGGCGACCGGGACAGCTCGCGTTCCAGCGCCCCCCGCGATGGTGGCTACCGTGGCGGCGACCGCGACGCTTCGCGTTCCAGCGCCCCCCGCGAGGGTGGCTTCCGTGGCGGCGACCGCGATGCTTCGCGTTCCGGTGCTCCCCGTGAGGGTGGTTACCGTGGCGGCGACCGGGACAGCTCGCGTTCCAGCGCCCCCCGTGAGGGTGGTTACCGTGGCGGCGACCGGGACAGCTCGCGTTCCAGCGCCCCCCGTGAGGGTGGTTACCGTGGCGGCGACCGCGACGGTTCGCGTTCCAGCGCCCCCCGTGAGGGTGGCTTCCGTGGCGGCGACCGCGACGGTTCGCGTTCCAGCGCCCCCCGTGAGGGTGGCTTCCGTGGCGGCGACCGCGACGGTTCGCGTTCCAGCGCCCCCCGCGAGGGTGGCTTCCGTGGCGGCGACCGCGACGCCTCGCGTTCCAGCGGCCCGCGTGAGGGCGGTTTCCGCGGTGGTGATCGGGATGGTTCGCGTTCCGGTGCTCCGCGTGAGGGTGGCTTCCGTGGTGGCGACCGCGACGCTTCGCGCTCCAGCGGCCCGCGTGAGGGTGGCTTCCGTGGCGGCGACCGTCGCGAGGGTGGTTTCCGCGGTGGTGATCGGGATGGTTCGCGTTCCGGTGCTCCGCGTGAGGGCGGCTTCCGTGGTGGCGACCGTGACGGCTCGCGTTCCAGCGGCCCGCGTGACGGCGGTTTCCGCGGTGGCGACCGTGAGGGTGGCTTCCGTGGCGGCGACCGCCGCGAGGGCGGCTATCAGGGTGGCGACCGCACCCGCTCCGGCCCGTCCCGCGAGGGCGGTTTCCGCGGCGGTGACCGCGAGGGTGGTTTCCGTGGTGGCGACCGCCGTGAGGGTGGTTTCCGTGGCGGTGACCGGCCGAGTGGACCGCGTGACGGCGGCGCGCCCCGTGAGGGTGGCTTCCGTGGCGGTGACCGCGAGGGTGGTTTCCGTGGTGGCGACCGCCGTGAGGGTGGTTTCCGTGGTGGCGACCGGGACGGCTCGCGTGCCAGCGCTCCGCGCGAGGGTGGCTTCCGTGGCGGCGACCGCGACGGTGGCTTCCGTGGCGGCGACCGCCGTGAGGGTGGTTTCCGTGGCGGTGACCGGCCGAGTGGACCGCGTGACGGCGGCGCGCCCCGTGAGGGTGGCTTCCGTGGCGGCGACCGCGAGGGTGGTTTCCGTGGTGGCGACCGCCGTGAGGGTGGTTTCCGTGGCGGTGACCGGCCGAGTGGACCGCGTGACGGCGGCGCGCCCCGTGAGGGTGGCTTCCGTGGCGGTGACCGCGAGGGTGGTTTCCGTGGTGGCGACCGCCGTGAGGGTGGTTTCCGTGGTGGCGACCGGGACGGCTCGCGTGCCAGCGCTCCGCGCGAGGGTGGCTTCCGTGGCGGCGACCGCGACGGTGGCTTCCGTGGCGGCGACCGCCGTGAGGGCGGTTTCCGTGGCGGTGACCGGCCGAGTGGACCGCGTGACGGCGGCGCGCCCCGTGAGGGTGGCTTCCGTGGCGGCGACCGCGAGGGTGGTTTCCGTGGTGGCGACCGCCGTGAGGGTGGTTTCCGTGGCGGTGACCGGCCGAGTGGACCGCGTGACGGCGGCGCGCCCCGTGAGGGTGGCTTCCGTGGCGGTGACCGCGAGGGTGGTTTCCGTGGTGGCGACCGCCGTGAGGGTGGTTTCCGTGGTGGCGACCGGGACGGCTCGCGTGCCAGCGCTCCGCGCGAGGGTGGCTTCCGTGGCGGCGACCGCGACGGTGGCTTCCGTGGCGGCGACCGCCGTGAGGGCGGTTTCCGTGGCGGTGACCGGCCGAGTGGACCGCGTGACGGCGGCGCGCCCCGTGAGGGTGGCTTCCGTGGCGGTGACCGCGAGGGTGGTTTCCGTGGTGGCGACCGCCGTGAGGGTGGTTTCCGTGGTGGCGACCGGGACGGCTCGCGTGCCAGCGCTCCGCGCGAGGGTGGCTTCCGTGGCGGCGACCGCGACGGTGGCTTCCGTGGCGGCGACCGCCGTGAAGGTGGTTTCCGTGGTGGCGACCGGGACGGCTCGCGTTCCAGCGCTCCGCGTGAGGGCGGTGGCTACCGTGGCGGCGACCGCGAGGGTGGCTACCGTGGTGGCGACCGGACGGGTGCTCCCCGGGCCGACGACCGGCCGCGTCGTGAGGGCGAGTTCCGCCGCGACGACCGCGCTGGCGGCTCCGAGTCGTACGAGGGTGGGCGTAGCTCTGGCCCGGCACTGCCGGACGACATCGTCGCGACCGACCTCGACAAGGACGTTCGCGCTGAGCTGCTCTCGCTGAACAAGCCGGTCGCCGAGACGGTGGCCCGGCACCTGGTCGCGACCGGTCAGCTGATCGACGAGGACCCGGCCGAGGCGTTGGCGCACGCGCTGGCTGCCCGGCGGCTCGCGTCGCGCATCTCCGCGGTCCGTGAGGCGGTCGGCCTTGCCGCGTACCACGCGGGGGAGTGGCAGTCGGCGATCGCCGAGCTGCGTACGTACCACCGGATGAGTGGTCTGCAGAGCCACCTGGCCGTGCTCGCGGACTGTGAGCGGGCTCTTGGCCGCCCGGAGCGGGCCATCGACCTGTTCCGTGGCGCTGACCGGGAGAAGTTGGACCAGGCCGTCGCGATCGAGCTGCTCATCGTCGCCGCTGGCGCCCGGGGTGACCTGGGGCAGAAGGACGCCGCGGTCGCGATGCTCCAGGTCCCGGACCTCACCAGTGAGGCCACGGTGCCGTGGACGGCTCGGCTGCGGTACGCGTACGCCGATGCGCTGCTCGCCGTGGGCCGGCGCGAGGAAGCCCGCGAGTGGTTCTCCCGTGCCGCCGACGTGGACACCGAGGGCGAGACCGACGCCGCCGAGCGGCTGCTGGAACTCGACGGCGTGCTCATCGAGGGCGACGACGAGGACGAGGCCGTCGAGGAGATCGCCGCAGGCCCGGGCACTCCGGGCGCGGTTCCGGCCCAGCCGGACGCCGACCTGACCGGCGACGACCGCGACGAGGACGACGACGACCGCGAGGACGCCGCCGCCGACGACGACGACGAAGACGACGACGAAGACGACGACGACGACCGCGACGACGACGACGACGAAGACGACGAAGACCGCGACGACGACGAAGACGACGACGAAGACGACGACGACGAGGACTTCGACGACGACGAGCAGGACGGTGCTGTCGGCCGCCCTGACGACGACGAGGACTCCGTCGACGAGGACGAGGACCGTCACCCGGACGAGGCTGGCAAGGCCGACACCGCTGCCGACGGCAGCGTGACGTCCGGCGACGCGGTGAACACCGACGACACCGCCCCCACCCGGGGTGACGAGTCGGAGCCGACGCAGCGGTGAGCGCGGGCGTGGGGGAGCGGCTGGTCGACGGGTACACCCTGGTCGTCTTCGACCTGGACGGCGTGATCTACCTGATCGACCGGCCGATCCCCGGCGCCGTCGAGGCGGTGGCCCGGCTGCACGACGAGGGGCGGGCGGTGGCGTATGCCACCAACAACGCCTCCCGGCGCTCCAGCGAGGTCGCCGACCTGCTCACCGGGATGGGCGTGCCGGCTCGACCGGAGGAGGTGCTCACCTCCGCTGCGGCCTCGGCCGAACTGTTGCGGGACAGGCTGCCCGCCGGCGCGCCGGTGCTGGTGGTCGGCGCGGAGGCCCTGCGCGCCGAGCTGCGTGCGGTCGGTCTGACCCCGGTCACCAAGGCCGACGAGAACCCTGCCGCCGTGGTGCAGGGGTACGGGCCGCAGGTCGGCTGGGCCGAACTGGCCGAGGCTTCGGTCGCGGTGCGGGCCGGGGCGCTCTGGATCGCCACGAACACCGACCGGACCCTGCCCAGTGGGCGGGGACCGCTGCCCGGTAACGGGTCGCTGGTGGCCGTGCTGCGTACGGCGTTGGAGCGGGACCCTGACGTGGTGGTCGGCAAGCCGGAGTCGGCGCTGTTCGAGACCGCCGCCCGGCGCGCGGGCGGTGGGCGGAGCCTGGTGGTGGGTGACCGACTGGACACCGACATCGAGGGCGCCCGCCGTGCCGGCCTGGACAGCCTGCTCGTACTCACCGGCGTCAGTGGCGTACCGGATCTGCTGGCTGCCGAACCGCGGCGGCGTCCCACGTACGTCGCGAGGGACCTGGCGGGGCTCTTCGACCCGGCTGCCGCCGTGCGGGTCCCGGGCCCGGCGGACGCCGGCGGCTGGTCCGTGACCGACCGCGACGGGGTGCTGGAACTGGCCGGGTCCGGTCGTCCGCTGGATGCGCTGGCCGCGCTCTGCGCGGTGGCCTGGTCGGCGCCGGAGCCGACGCTGCCGAAGATCCGCCCGATCGGCCCGGACGCGGCCCACGCGCTGGAGAGCTTCGGTCTGACCGCCGCTGCCTGACCGACGTCGGGCGAACGGGTCCGTCAGAGCAGTTTGCGCAGCTTCAGCAGGTCGAACGGGTTGGCCTTGATCGACACCCGGCGGGAGGTCACCGCGCTGGTGACGTCGAGATCGCCGCGGACCAGGGCGAGCAGGTCGTCGCTGGACGTGCTCAGCGCGATCTTGGCTTTGGGGTCGTCGCCGTCGGTCAGCTCGACCAGCCGACCGCCGGTGATCCGGCCGTGGAACGCGGTGTCCAGGTCGGTGATCCGGCAGGCCAGCGTCCGGTCCAGATCGATCCGTTCGCGCACCGTCTCCGCGTTGCGGTCCAGCCGGGCGGCCAGCTCCTGCAATGCCTGCCGGCACTCGTCCACGCTGGCCACATCTCCCCCTCGCTGATCGCCACGCCGTCCTCGGCACCGTACCGCACGGCACGGTCCGGGGTGCCCGGTAGCGTGACACCTGCACACCCCGCCCCGTGGAAGGACTCAGGCATGCAGGACGCGTGGCGCGCCTACTTTGAACTGGCCATGGGCCTCGCGGAGGCGCCCCGGAAGAAGGCCCAGGACGTGGCACGTCGCCTCGTCGGTTCCGGCGGCGCGACCGCCGCCCAACTCCAGGCGCTCGGCGAGGAACTGGTCACGACCGGCGCCGCCAACCGGGAGGCGCTGACCAAGCTGGTCCGCTTCGAGGTTGACAGGGCTCTCGGCGCGGTCGGGCTGGCCACCGCCGACGAGGTGGCCGAGCTGACCCGGCGGGTGCACGACCTGGAGCGGCAACTCCGCGAGGCGCGTGCCGCCGAGCCGGCGCACGCGCCGACTGCCGGCCCCCGGGAGCAACCCGATCCGACCCTCGCCGCGCCGCCCGGCGACCGTCTCGTGCCGTCCGACGGCCCGGCCGGTGCCCCGGTCTCCGCGCCGACGGCCGAGAAGGCCGTGGCGAAGAAGGCTGTGGCAAAGAAGGCCGTGGCGAAGAAGGCGATCGCCAAGAAGGCCATCGCGAAGAAGCCGCCGGCGACGATCAGCCGGACCGACGACGACACCCCGACCCCGGCGGTCATGCCGGCCAAGAAGGCGGCCCGTCCGCAGCCGCCGGACGCCGCCGAATGAGCCGGCCCCATCCGCCGACGGGCGGGTCGTTCCCGGCCCGGCCCGGTCCGCCCACTGGCGGGTCGTTCGCCGCCCGCCCCGGCCCTCCCGCAGGCGCCCGCCCCGGCCCTCCCACGGGGGTCCGTCCCGGGCCGCTGCTGGACGTCGGGGACGACGAGGCGCGGCACCCGGCGGTGGACGCCGCCGTGCAGGCCATGACCAACGCGGCGACGCTCGCCCCGGCCGACCAGATCGCGCAGTACGAAGCGGCCTACGAGACGCTGCGGGAAACCCTCGCCACCATCGACCAGACCTGAGCCGGACGACCAGGGCTGAGGAGACCGGAGAACCACCCATGGCACGTCGTAACCGGCTGGACGCCGAACTCGTCCGCCGCGGTCTGGCCCGCTCCCGGGAGCAGGCCGCCGCTTTGGTGGAGGCCGGCCGGGTCCAGCTGCGCGGGGTGGTCGCGCGCAAGGCCGCCGCGATGGTCGACCCCGCCGATCCCCTCCTGGTGACCGGTGCGGACCCGACCGAGGAGTACGTCTCCCGGGGCGGGCACAAGCTGGCCGGCGCGCTGGCCGCGTTCGGCGCCGGTGGGCTGCGGGTCGCCGGGCGGCGCTGCCTGGACGCCGGCGCCTCCACCGGTGGCTTCACCGACGTGCTGCTGCGCGCCGACGCCGCCGAGGTGGTGGCCGTTGACGTCGGCTACGGGCAGCTCGCCTGGCCGCTGCGCACGAACGAGCGGGTCCGCGTCCTGGAACGCACCAATGTTCGTACCCTCGAAGCCGAGACGATCGGCGGGCCTGTCGACCTCACGGTGGCCGACCTGTCCTTCATCTCGCTGCGTCTGGTGCTGCCGGCGCTGGCCGGCTGCACCCGCGACGACGGTGACCTGGCGTTGATGGTGAAGCCGCAGTTCGAGGTCGGCAAGGACCGGGTCGGCGCCGGTGGCGTGGTGCGCGATCCGGAGCTGCGTGCCGAAGCGGTGCTGGACGTGGCCGCGGCGGCCGAGCGGCTCGGTCTCGGGTTGGCGGACGTGGCGGCCAGCCCGCTGCCCGGGCCGAGCGGCAACGTGGAGTTCTTCGTATGGTTGCGCCGGGGCGCACCGCCGGCCGACCCGCAACGGGTGCGGGCCGTGGTGGCGGCTGGGCCGGACGGCCCGACGACGGCCGGCGACGTGCCGGACGTGGCGGCGGCGGAGGAGGTCGCAGGGTGAACGCGCGCAGCGAGGGCACTGGCACGACACACTGTTGCGCTGGTGCGACGGTGGCGCACCGCCGCCCGGTCAGGCAGGTGGCCCGATGAGCCGGACCGCACTGCTGGTGACGCACACCGGCCGTCGGCGCAGCACCGAGCACGCCCGGTCGGTCGCGGCCGACCTGATCGCCGCGGGTTTCGAGGTACGGGTGGTCGCCGACGAGGCCGACGACCTGGACCTGCCCGGCGTGGTGCCGGTCGCCGGTCAGCAGGCCGCCGAGGGCGCCGAGATCGTCTTCGCGCTCGGGGGTGACGGCACCTTCCTGCGTGCTGCCGAGCTGGCCCGCCCGGCGAAGGTGCCGCTGCTCGGCATCAACCTCGGCAAGGTCGGTTTCCTGGCCGAGGCGGAGATCGACGACCTGGACGTCGCGGTGCGGGACGTGGTCAGTCGCAACTACACGGTCGACGAGCGGCTCACCCTGGACGTCACCGCCGAGTTCGACGGCGGGCCGACCATCGAGTCCTGGGCGCTCAACGAGATCAGCATCGAGAAGGGCGAGCGGGCGCAGATGCTCGAACTGCTCGTCGACGTGGACGGGCGTCCGCTGTCCCGCTACGGCTGCGACGGTGTCGTCTGCGCCACGCCCACCGGCTCCACCGCGTACGCGTTCTCCGGTGGCGGCCCGGTGGTCTGGCCGGAGGTGGAGGCGTTGCTGCTGGTGCCGATCAGCGCGCACGCGTTGTTCAGCCGCCCGCTGGTCACGGCGCCGACGTCCACCTTCGTGATCACCGTCGACCCGTTCACCACCCTCGCGGTGCTCTCCTGCGACGGGCGTCGGGTCTACGACCTGCCGCCCGGCGCCCGGGTGACGGTGCGTCGGGGCGCCCTGCCGGTGCGCATCGTGCGGTTGCGGCCCCGCCCGTTCACCGACCGGCTGGTCGCCAAGTTCGCTCTTCCCGTGCACGGTTGGCGCGGCAGCCGCCGGTGACCGTGGCGCACACGGTCGGTGGACGTCGGTTGTCCACCTGACGACATGTCGCCGCTGCGGCGGCCGATGACTAGTGACCTGGTGACAGGCTCCGACGCACACTCCGATCGGCCCTCATCTACGGATGGCGGGCCTGGAGGAGTAGAGGAGCACATCGCATGCACTGGTCCCCACGCTGGCTCGCCGTCGGCGCGGTCGGCGCGTTGGTGGTCGGCCTCGCCGCACCGGCGTCCGCCGACCCGCCCGCCCGGCCCACCGGCCCGACGGCGGGCACACCCGCCCCGGGCGCCGCACCCGTACGTCTCACGCTGATCACCGGCGACCAGGTCGACCTGGTGCAGGCCGCACCGGGCCGGGTCGCCGCCACCGTCCGCCCGGGCCCCGGGCGCGAGCGGATCGTGTTCCAGACGATGGAGGTCGACGGCGCGCTGCGGGTGCTTCCCAGCGACGCCCTGCCCTACGTCTCCAGTGGGGTTCTCGACGCCAACCTGTTCGACGTGCAGAAGTTGGCCGCCGACGGCTACGGCGACGCCGCGCAGGGCAACCTGCCGCTGATCGTGCGCTACCAGGATCCGGCCGCCGGCCGGGTCCGGCCGCTCACCGTGGCCGCGGACGCCCGCCCCCTGGAGAGCATCAACGGCGCGGCTCTGCGGGTCGGCAAGGGTGACCTCGGTGGCCTGTGGAGCACGCTCGCCGGCACGCCGACCACCAGGGCCACGGCCGCCGCGCCCCGGCTGGGCGGCGGCATCGCCCGGATCTGGCTGGACGGGAAGGTCCGCCCGACGCTGGAGCACAGCGTGCCGCAGATCGGCGCCCCGCAGGCCTGGGCGGCCGGCCGGGACGGCAGTGGCGTGACGGTGGCCGTTCTGGACACCGGCGTCGATGCCACCCACCCCGACCTGGCCGGACGGATCGCCGAGGCGCGGGACTTCTCCGACAGCGGCAGCGCCCGCGACGGTCATGGCCACGGCACGCACGTCGCGGCGACCATCGCCGGCACCGGCAACGCGTCTGCCGGGCTGCGCAAGGGTGTCGCGCCCGGCGCGCGGCTGCTGGTCGGCAAGGTGCTCGACGACGGTGGCTCCGGCTATGACTCGTCCATCATCGCCGGCATGGAGTGGGCCGCCCACTCCGGCGCGAAGGTCGTCAGCATGAGCCTCGGCGGCGACCCGACCGACGGCACCGATCCGATGAGCCAGGCCGTCAACGACCTGACCGCCGAGACCGGCGCGCTCTTCGTGGTCGCCGCCGGCAACGCGGGCGAGGCGCGTACCGTCGGTTCGCCGGGCGCGGCCGCGTCGGCGCTCACCGTCGGCGCGGTCGACCGTGACGACAACCTGGCGGAGTTCTCCAGCCGTGGTCCACGACTCGGCGACAACGGCCTGAAGCCGGAGATCACCGCCCCGGGCGTCGGCATCGTCGCCGCGCGGGCCGCCGGCACCACCATGGGTACGCCGGTGGGCGACGCCTACACGACCGCGTCCGGGACCTCGATGGCCACTCCGCACGTTGCCGGCGCTGCGGCGATCCTCGCCCAGGAACACCCGGACTGGGCCGCCGGGACGCTCAAGGACGCGCTGGTGAGCACCACGAAGGCCAACCCGGCGTTGACCGTCTTCGAGCAGGGCGGCGGCCGGGTCGACGTGGCTCGGGCGCTCAAGCAGCAGGTGTACGCCTCGGCCACCGCTGACTTCGGACGGATCCAGACCGGCACCGCTCCGGTCGAGCGGACCGTGACGTACACCAACGGCACGAAGGTCGCGCAGACCCTGCGGCCGGCCCTGGAGCTGCGCAACCTGGACAGCGGCGCGGCCGAGACCGACGGCGTCTCAGTGGCCTCCGACGCGGTGACAGTGCCGGCGGGCGGAAGTGTCGCCGTGCCGTTGCGTGCCGACCCGGCGAAGCTGGCCCGGGGCCCGCACGGTGGCTGGCTGGTGGCGACCGGTACGGACGGCGTCGCCGTGCGCACGCCGGTCGGGCTCACCGTCAGCGGCCCGTTGCACCAGGTCACCATCAAGGTGTTGGACCGGCAGGGTCAGCTGACCCTCTCGCCGGGGTTGACCCTGTTCGGTGAGCAGACCGAGTCCGACTTCTGGGGCTGGTGGCCGGGCGAGGGCACCCTCCAGGTCGAGGAGGGCACGTACCTGCTGACCGCGATGATCGAGCACGGCGCTCCCCTGGATGAGCAGTTGACCCAGGCCGTCGAACCGGAGCTGGTCGTCGACCGGGACCTGACGGTGGTGCTCGACGCGCGCAAGGGCACACCGGTCCGGATCGAGACGCCGAAGCCCAGCGAGCAGCGGGCCACACTCAGCTACTACGTGCACCGGGTGTTGGCCAACGGCCGGCAGATCGACCACGGCGTGATGGCCTACAGCACCATCGGGCAGGTCAACGTCACGCCGACCCGCCAGGTGCGCCAGGGTGAGTTCGAGTTCGCCTCGCGCTGGCAGCTCGTCGCACCGATGGTGGACGCGAAGATCAGCGGGGTGTCCGGTCCACTGGACATCAACCTGCTGGGTACGTCACCGGCACCGACCGGCCGGCGCAAGCTGCCGCTGGTCTGGGCCGGCACCGGGACGCCCGCCGACCTGACCCGGGTGCGGGGCGCCGCGGCGCTGCTCGCCACCGACCCGGACCGATCCGAGGAGGAGCAGGTTGCCGCCGCCGCGGCCGCTGGCGCCGCCATGGTGCTGATCGTTCGGCCGGCGGACTTCTCGGCGTGGACGGTGTGGCGCCCGATCGGGGATCGACTGCCGATCCCGTCGATGGTGGTCGCGTACGACGACGGGCAGCGGTTGATCGCGGCGGTGCGCAAGGGCCGGGCGACGCTCGACCTGACGCTGACCGTGGACAGCCCGTACCTGTATGACGTGTGGCAGGTGTCGAAGGGCCGGGTGCCGGAGCGCATCGTGCACACCGTGACCGCGAAGAACACGGCCGAGGTGACCGCGAGCTACGGCGACACGGGTGCCGGCTGGGCCAGCGAGGAGCGGTTCAGCTGGCGTCCGTGGCAGGAGTACTCCTGGAACGACGACCAGCGCATGGTCCGCACCGGCACCACCCGCAAGGAGTTCGTCAGTGCCGGGGACAACTGGTGGCAGCACCGGGTCCAGCACAAGCTCATGTACCTGCAGTGGGGGCAGTTGACCGGCGGCCTGACCGAGGAGCCCCGACGCTACGACGCCGACGACCGGGAGACCGAGACCTGGCACGCCCCGGTGATCCGGCCGGCCGTACCGGCCAGCGGCGCACCGGTGCCCACGCGTACCGGTGACAGCCTCGACCTGCGGGTGCCCGAGTTCGTCGACGCGGACGGCCACTACAGCGTCGCCGGAAACAGTGAGGAGTCGGACACCGTCGAGGCCCGGGTCAGCCGGGACGGGAAGCAGATCGCCGACCTGTCCAGCGGGTGGGCCCCGGTGCCCACCACGGCGCAGCGGGCCCGCTACCGGCTGGACCTGACCACGAAGCGGTCCTCGGCCGAGTGGCGCTACGGCACCCGGACCGACACGGCCTGGGAGTTCACCTCGGCCCGGCCGACGGGCGACGCCACGCCGTTGTCGCTGTTGCAGGTGGACTACCGGGTGCCGGCCGACCTGCTCGGCACGGTACGCGGCAACCGCCCCCACCAGCTGGGGGTGACCCTGCGCCAACCGGCCGGGGTGGCAGCGCCGACCGGCACCAGCGTCCGGGTGCAGGTCTCCTTCGACGGGGGCGTCACCTGGCGGAACGCCCCGACCAGGGGGTCGGGCACCCGGTACACCGCGACCGTGCCCGCTGGGCGGGGAACGGTGTCGTTGCGGGTGCACGCCGCCGACCGGGCCGGGAACACCGTCGACCAGACGGTGCTCCAGGCGTACGGGCTGCGCTGATCCGGGAGGGCGGGGCGGTCACGCCGTCCCGCCCACCCGTCGAGGGGTCCACCGTTTTCCGACGGTGGGCCCCTTCGGCGTCAGAGCCAGCCGCGTCGGGCGACCTGGAACGCCAGCCCGGGGCGGGTGTCCACTCCGGCGGCGGCCATCAGGTCGGCGATCCGTCGCTGCACGGTCCGCCGGCTCACGCCGAGCTGGGAGGCGATGGACTTGTCCGGTACGCCGGCCACGAACAGCGACAACAGCCGTGCCTCGTCGGCATCCGGCTGGTAACCGTCGCTCGGATGGTCCTCGGGGTCCGGCCGCCGGTTCTCGGCCGCCGCGACGTTGAGGGGGTCGTCGAGCCGCAGTCGGGTGGCCACCCGCCAGTGGCTCTCGAAGAGGGCGAGCAGGGCGTCGAGCAGCTGACTGCGACCGATCACGGCGGCGCTCGGCTCCCCACCGTCGCGGTCGGGCACCAACGGGCAGATGGCGGTGCTGGCGTCCACGATGGCCAGTCGGACCGGCAGCCGGTCCAGCACCCGGGCCTGCTCGCCGGCGGCGACGCCCTTGGCCAGGTCGGCCAACGCGCCCGGTTCCAGCAGCAGGTCACGCTCGTAGATGGCCCGGTAGGTCACCCCGCGGGCCAGCGCGTCGAACTCCTCGACGTTCTCCGGGCCGGCCATCGCCAGGGGGTTGGCCCGGCAGAACCAGAGCACCTCGGTACGCGCCGAATTCTGCAGATCGCGCAAACGGTCCCGCAGGACCCGGGCGCCGGTGATCACCTCGACGAGGTGGTCGACGTGGTGCCGGCGTAGCCCGGACCGGTACTCCTCGGCCAGTTGGGTGACCCGGCGGCGGGCCGCCTCCAGGTCCTCCTGGCGACGCAGCAGCGCCCCGCCCAGGGCGACGTCCGGTGCGGTCGGGCGCAGTGGCGCGTCGGGGTCGGTGTCGGTGGGCTGCACCAGACCCTTGGCGCGTAGGGCCTCGACCTGGGCGACGACCTGCTCGCGCGGGCGTTGCAGACGAGCGACCAGGTCGTCGACGCGCGCCACCGTGAGCTGGAGAAGGCAGCGGTAGAGCTCCTCTTCAGCCGAGGTCAGGCCGATCACGTCCAACACGGGGCAGAACTGTACGTCGGCCGGGTGCCGGCCCCTCCCGGGCCCGTCGGCTGGTCAACTGTCGTGCCTCGCGTCTACTGTCGGTGGCTGTGCTGGAAGAGCTGCGCATCACCGGACTGGGCGTCATCGACGACACCACGCTGCCGTTGACCGGCGGGATGAACGTCATCACCGGCGAGACCGGTGCGGGCAAGACGATGGTCGTCACCGGCCTCGGCCTGCTCTTCGGCGGCCGGGCCGACGCCGGGCGGGTTCGCGCCCAACCCGGCCGGGCGGTGGTCGAGGGGCGGTTGCGCCTGACCGGGCGGGTCGCCGACGCTGTGCACGCGCGGATCACCGAGGCCGGTGGGGAGCCCGACGAGGACGGCTCGGTGCTGCTGAGCCGCACGGTGACGGTGGAGGGGCGCTCACGCGCCCATGTCGGCGGCCGCAGCATGCCGGTGTCGATGCTCGGTGAGGTCGGCGAGCAGGCGGTGGCCGTGCACGGGCAGTCCGACCAGCTGCGGCTGCTGCGCCCGGCCGAGCAGCGGGCCGCACTGGACCGCTTCGCCGGCCCGGCGCACGAGAAGCTGCTCGACGCGCTGCGCGAGGCGTACACGGGGTGGCGGCGGGTGGTCGACGACCTGGCCGACCGGCGGCGCAACGCCCGCGAGCGCAGCCAGGAGGCCGATCTGCTGCGGCTGGGCCTGGACGAGATCACCCGGGTCGATCCGCAGCCCGGTGAGGACGACGAGCTGAAGACCGAGGCGCAGCGGCTGGAGCACGCCGAGGGGTTGCGCACGGCAGCGCAGATTGCCCAACAGTGTGTGGCCGGTGGCGCCGAGGCCGCCGAGGAGACGCCCGACGCGGCGGTGTTGCTCGGGACCGCCCGACGGACCCTGGAGGCGCAGGCCGGCACCGACCCGGCGCTGGGTGAGTTGGCGTCGCGCCTGGAGGAGGCGGCCACGCTGGTCACCGACGTGTCGGCGGAGCTGTCGGCGTACCTGGCGACGCTCGACGCGGACCCGGCCCGGTTGCAGCACGTCTACGAGCGGCGGGCGGCGCTGCGCGCCCTGACCCGCAAGTACGCCGACGACGTCGACGGGGTGATCGCCTGGGCCGATCGGGCGCGGACCCGACTGTCCGATCTGGACACCTCCGACGATCTGCTCGACGAGTTGGATCGGGAGGGTCAGCGGCTCGCCGTCGAGGTGGCCGACCTGGCCGGGCGGGTGTCGGCCTCCCGGCAGGAGGCGGCGGTCCGGTTCGCCGACCAGGTAACGGTGGAGCTGGCCGGGCTGGCCATGCCACACGCGCGCATCGAGGTGGCGGTGCTGCCTCGCCCGGCCGGGCGCGCCGAGCCGACGCTGTCGGTCAACGGCGTTGAGGTGGGTGTCACCCCCGATGGCGGCGACGAGGTGGAGCTGCGGTTGCTGGCCCACCCGGGCGCGCCGTCGTTGCCGTTGCAGCGCGGCGCCTCCGGCGGTGAGCTGTCCCGGGTGATGCTCGCCATCGAGGTGGTCTTCGCGGGCTCGGGTGGCCCGCCCACGCTGGTCTTCGACGAGGTCGACGCCGGTGTCGGCGGTCAGGCGGCGGTGGAGATCGGCCGGCGGCTGGCTCGGCTGGCCCGCAGCCACCAGGTGCTGGTCGTCACGCACCTGCCGCAGGTGGCCGCGTTCGCCGACCGGCACCTCGTGGTGGCGAAGGACACCGGGGGCGCGGTGACGACCAGCGGGGTGCGGGTCGTGGAGGACACCGAGCGGGCCCGGGAGCTGGCCCGGATGCTGGCAGGTTTGCCCGACTCCGATCTGGGTATCGCCCACGCCGAGGAGCTTCTGGCCGTGGCCGCCAAGGAAAGGCGGTTGTGACGCCGCGTATTGTGAGCGCAAGCACACCGGCTTGTGCCGACGTGTGCTTCCCTGGGTAGGCGGCCCTGCTCAGGCATGTCGCGACAGAAAAGCCTGCCTCACATGCCAGGATGGTCACGATGCGTCTACCCACGTTGCGCCGAAACAGAAGCTCCGAACCGGGCAGGGTCCTCGGCACCGCGCGCCTTGATCGCCGGACGAAACGCCTGGTCGGTCGGCTGCGCCCTGGTGACATCGCGATCATCGACCACGTCGACCTGGACCGGGTGGCGGCGGATTCGTTGGTAGCTGTCGGTGTCGCGGCGGTGCTCAACGCCAAGCCGTCGGTCTCCGGCCGCTACCCGAACCTCGGCCCGGAGGTCCTGGTCGCCGCCGGCATCCCGCTCCTCGACGACCTCGGCGAGGGCGTCTTCGAACGGATCCGCGAAGGCGACCAGGTGCGCATCGAGGGCAACACGGTCTTCGCCGGTGACGAGCCGGTCGCCCACGGCAGCCTGCAGGACGCCGAGACGGTCGCCAAGGCCATGGCCGACGCCCGGGAGGGTCTGTCGGTGCAGTTGGAGGCGTTCGCCGCCAACACGATGGACTACCTGCGCCAGGAGCGCGACCTGCTGCTCGACGGTGTGGGCGTGCCGGACATCGACACCCAGATCCAGGGCCGGCACTGCCTGATCGTGGTGCGTGGCTACGACTACAAGGCCGACCTGGACGTGCTGCGCCCGTACATCCGGGAGTTCAAGCCGGTGCTGATCGGCGTCGACGGCGGCGCGGACGCCCTGGTCGAGGCGGGCTACACCCCCGACATGATCATCGGGGACATGGATTCCGTCACCGACGACGTGCTGCGGTGCGGCGCCGAGGTGATCGTGCACGCGTACCCGGACGGGCGCGCCCCCGGCCTGCCGCGGGTCAACGGCCTCGGCGTCCCGGCGGTGACCTTCCCGGCCGCGGCGACCAGCGAGGATCTGGCCATGCTGCTCGCCGACGAGAAGGGCGCGTCGCTGCTGGTCGCGGTGGGCACCCACGCCACCCTGGTCGAGTTTCTCGACAAGGGGCGCGGCGGGATGGCCTCGACCTTCCTGACCCGACTCAAGGTCGGTGGCAAGCTGGTCGACGCCAAGGGTGTGAGCCGGCTCTACCGGCAGAGCATCTCCGGCTCGTCGCTGCTCCTGCTGGTGCTGTCGGCGATCGCGGCGATGGCATCCGCGGTGGCCGTTTCGACCGTAGGAAAGGCGTACCTGGGCGTCGTCGCCGAATGGTGGGACAATTTCGTGTTCCAGCTGTACCGGCTTTTCTAGTTCCCGACCGATCAAGAGGCTGCAAGCGTGATCAACTTCCGCTACCACGTGGTGTCCCTCACCGCGGTCTTCCTGGCTCTGGCGATCGGCCTGGTGGTCGGCACAGCCGCCCTCAACGGCCCCGTCGCCGACTCCCTCGAGGGGCAGGTCACCGGTCTGCGCAAGGACAACCAGAACTGGCGCCAGACGGTCAGCAACATGGAGAAGCAGCTCGGCATGGAGGAGAAGTTCGCCGAGGAGATGTCGCAGGTCGTCCTGCCCGGCACCCTCACCGGCCGCCGGGTGGTGGTGCTCAGCCTGCCCAACGGGCGCGACCACACCGAGGGTGTGCTCAAGAAGCTCCAGCTCGGCGGGGCCACCATCACCGGTCGCGTCGACCTCCAGGACAAGTTCATCAACCCGGACAACAACTCCAACCTGCTGGAGTTGGCCGTCACCGCCGCCCGCCCGACCGCGCAGACCACCGGCCTGCCGGGCAACGGGCACGGTGTGGAGACCTCCAGCGCGCTGCTGGCCAGCGTCCTGCTGGACCGGACCCAGGGCACCGCGCCGGTCAGCGACGCCGACCGGCGGGCGGTGCTCGCCGCGTACAACAACGCCGGCTACCTGACCACCGACAGCAACAAGGTCACCGGGTCGGCGGAGGCGGTCGTCGTGGTCAGCGGCCAGCCGTACGTCGACAAGGACTCCGAGAAGCGGGACGAGTCGGTCGTCAAGATCGCCGAGCAGTTCGACCGCACCGGGTCGATCGTGGTCGCCGGCAACGGCTCCGTCGGCGGCAATCTGGTGTCGGTGGTCCGCGGTGACCCGGTGCTCGCCCAGACCATCTCGACTGTCGACAACGCCAACACCGGGCAGGGTCAGCTGGTCACCAGCCTCGCCCTGGTGCAGCAACTCACCGAGAAGAAGGCCGGTCAGTACGGCGTCGGCGACAACGCCGCATCCCTGCTGCCTAGACTGCCCCAGTGAGCGAACGACGTACCCCCGTGTCCGTAATCGACGAGGCGGCGCGAGCGCACCGGAGGGTGGCGTGAGGGCGCTGGGACGGCTGTTGATCGCCGGCGCTGGCGCCGCGGCGGCCCGGTACGCGCTGCGTGAGGTGCGGACCTCACCGGCCGGGCCCGCATTGGACCGCACCAACTTTCGTGGTCGCACGGTGAGCCTGGCCGCCGGGCCGGCGCTCGCCGCGGGTGCCGCCGCCGCAGGCGCGTTCGGTGCCACCAGCGGCGCCTCCGGTGGGGCGGCCCTGGTCGCCGGCCTCGGTGCCGGTGGCGTCGGGCTCTACGACGACGTGGTCGGCGCGCGGCCGGAGCAGAAGGCGGCCAAGGGTTTCGCCGGTCACCTCGCCGCGCTGCGCGAGGGGCGGGTCACCGCGGGCCTCGTGAAGGTCGTCGGGGTGGGCGCCGCCGGGCTGGGCGCGGCCGCGCTGCTGGCCGCCGACCCCCGGGTCGCCGCGCACCCGCGCCGGCAGCGCCACGGCGCGTTCGGGCGGGGCGTCGACGTGCTGCTCGGCGCCGGAGTGATCGCCGGCACCGCCAACCTGCTCAACCTGCTCGACCTGCGACCGGGCCGGGCGATCAAGTCCGGGCTGCTGCTCGCCGCGCCCCTGACCGGTGGTCCGCACGGCGGGATCGCCGCGGGTGCGGCCGGAGCCGCCGCCGGCCTGCTCCGCGACGACCTGGGCGAGGACGTGATGCTCGGCGACAGCGGGGCGAACGCGCTCGGGGCGCTGCTCGGCGTCGCGCTCGCCGCCCGCACCGGCCCGCTCGGCCGGGCCGGGCTGCTCGCCGTGCTCGCCAGCCTGACCGCCGCGAGCGAGAAGGTCAGCTTCACGTCGGTGATCCAGCGGACGCCGGGGCTGCGCGAGCTCGACGCACTGGGCCGGCGCGCCGACTGACGTGACCCGACCGGCCCCCCTCGCCGGCGCCGGCCGGCTGGCCGGGGCAGCCGCGCTCATCGCCGTCCTCACCGTGGCCAGCCGCCTCGCCGGCTTCGGTCGCACCGCCGTGTTCACCTGGGTGGTCCAGCAGAGCGACCTCGGCGGCATGTACGTCATCGCCAACACAGTGCCCAACATCGTCTTCGAGATCGTCGCGGGCGGGGCGCTGGCCAGCCTGGTTGTGCCCCTGCTGGCCGGGGCCGTGGCGGCGGACGACCGGCGGGCGGTGGCGGCCACCACAGGCGCCCTGCTGACCTGGACGGTGAGCCTGCTGGTTCCCCTCGCCGTGCTCGTCATGCTGTTCGCCGACCCGATCATCTCGCTGATCAGCGAGGGACGCTCGGAGGCGGAGCTCGCCGCCGGGGCCCGGATGCTGCGCGTGTTCGCCCCGCAGCTGCCGCTCTACGGGATCGGCATCGTGCTCACCGGCGTGCTCCAGGCGCACCGGCGCTTCGCCTGGCCCGTCATCGCGCCGCTGCTGTCCAGCCTCACCGTGGTCGTCGTCTACGTGGCGTTCGGCGCGGCGCAGGGACGGGGTGTGTCCGTGGCCCAGGTCGGCCGCAGCGGCGAGTTGCTCCTCTCAGGCGGCACCACCCTGGGTGTGGTCGTGCTGTCTCTGTCGCTGGTGATCCCGTTGCGCCGACTGCGGCTGAGGCCCCGATTCGGGTACGCCTTCACCGCTGACGTGCGGGCGCGTGTCGGCGGGCTCGCCACGGCCGGCGCGGTGACGGTGGCGGCACAGCAGGTCGCGCTCCTGGTGATCCTGAACCGTGTCTCCGGCGGCCCCACCGGCTCCCCGCAGGTGTTCAACCTGGCCCAGGCCATCTTCCTGCTGCCGTGGGCGGTCCTGGCCGTACCGCTGGCGGTGGCGTCCTATCCCACGCTCGCCGCTGCCAGCGCCGCCGGCGACGAGGATGGTTACCGGCGGACCCTCTCCGGCACGGTGCGGGGCGTGCTGCTCTTCAGCTGCCTGGGCGTCGCGGCGCTGATCGGCACCGCGCAGCCGATCGCTGCCCTCTTCTACCCGGACAATCCGGCGTCGACCGCTGCGGCGATCACCGGGTTCGCACCGGGTCTGCTCGGCTACGGGCTGTTCGCGATTCTGTCCCGCGCGCTGTACGCGCGGGGCGACACCCGGCCGGCGACCGCGGCGATCACCCTTGGCTGGCTGGTCGTTCCGGCCGCGGCGTTGCCGTTGACGGTGCTGCTGCCCACCGCCGACCGGGTGCTCGCGGTGACGTCCGCCAACTCGGTGGGGATGCTCGTGCTCGGGGCGCTGCTGCTCGCGGCGGTGCTGCGCAGCGCCGGCCGTCCCGCCCTCGCCGGCGCGGCACGGGCCGGGGCGGCCGGTGGCCTCGCCGGTGTGCTCGCGGCGCTCGCCGGGCTGGGCCTGACCCGATGGCTCGACACGCCCGGAGGCGGCACCCCGACGATGGCGGCGGCGTTCGGTCAGGGCATGCTGTCCGGGGTTCTGGTCGGGGTGGTGTTCTTCGCCGTGGTCTGGTTCGTCGACCGGCAGGACGTGCAACCAATGCTCAGCCGGGTGTTGCGCCGTCTGCCTCGGCGGGGGCCACGGGGCCGGGGCGGCGGGCCGACGTCGGGCGCTGTCTCCCCGGAACGGGGCGACGGGAAGGAGACGGCCGCGCGATGAGTGAGCAAGCTCTGCCTGCCGGCTTTTCGGGCAGCGTCGCGTTGGTGCTCGCGTCCAGCACCGGTGGCGTCGGCCAACACGTCCGTTCGGTGGCACGTGGCCTCGTCGCCGGCGGCGCCACCGTCGTGGTCTGCGGGCCGGCCGCGACCCAGGAACAGTTCGACTTCACCGGGGTCGGTGCGCGGTTCGCGCCGGTGGAGATCCCGGCCAGCCCGACGCCGGCCGACGCGCGGGCCGTGCTGGCCCTGCGTCGGGCGCTCGCCGGCTCCCGGGTCGACGTGGTGCACGCGCACGGCCTGCGGGCCGGGTTGGTCGCGGTGCTGGCCCGTCCCGCCGCGCCGCTGATCGTCACCTGGCACAACGCGGTACTCGCCGGTGGACTGCGCGGTGGCATGTCCCGACTCGCGGAGCGCGTGGTGGTCCGTGGTGCCCGGGTGGCCCTGGGCGCCTCCACGGACCTGGTGCGACGCGTCACCGCGCTGGGCGCCACCGACGCCCGACTCGCCCCGGTCGCCGCACCCACGCTGCCCGCGCCCCGTCGACGCCCGGCCGCCGTACGCGCCGAGTTCGGGGTTCGCCCGGACCAGCCGCTGATCCTGTCGGTGGGTCGGTTGCACCCGCAGAAGCGCTACGACGTGCTGATCGACGCCGCCGCCCGCTGGCGTACGCGTACCCCACCGCCGGTCGTGGTGATCGCCGGCAGCGGGCCCGCGTACCTGCCGCTGGCGGCCCGGACGTCCGCGGCCCGCGCCCCGGTCACCCTGCTGGGGCACCGCACCGACGTGGCGGACCTGCTCGCCGGTGCCGACCTGGCGGTGGTGACCAGCGACTGGGAGGCCCGGCAACTCTTCGCCCAGGAGGCGCTGCGCGCCGGCGTACCGCTCGTCGCCACCGCTGTCGGCGGCTTGCCGGAGCTGGTCGGCGACGCCGCCACCCTGATCCCCGCCGGGGACGTCGACGCGGTCGACGCGGCGGTACGCGCGCTGCTGGACGACCCGGCGGCCCGGGCCGAGCTGGGCCGGCGGGGCGCCGAACAGGCGGCGACGTGGCCGACCGAGACGGACACCGTCGCCACGCTGGCCGCCCTCTACGCCGAGCTGGCCGCCGACCACACCGGCCCGGCAGCCACCCCGGGCTCCGACGCCCCCAGAACGGGACACCGGTGATGTTGCGCCGAATCGCCCCCGCCCTGCTGACCGTGCTCGTGGTGGCGCTGGGTGTCACCGCCCTCGCCGCGCGCCCGACGCAGGACAGCCCGCGACGCACCGCCGACTTCGTGGTGCTCGCCGGGGTCGCGGGGCTGCGCTGGGAGGACGTCGATCCGCAGAGCACCCCGACGCTGTGGCGGATGGCCCAGGAGGGGTCGATCGGCTCGCTGTCGGTGCGTTCGGCACACCAACCCACCTGCCCGGTGGACGGCTGGCTGACGCTCGGCGCGGGCAGCTTCGCCGGGTGGAACGGCAGCCGGTTGCCCGGCGGTTGCCCGGCGGCCGGGGTGGCTGTCGAACAACCCGACGGCATCGGCGCGAACCTGCCGGACCAGGAGAGCGTGGTCCAGTACAACCAGCAGCGCCTGCCGTGGAACGCGACGCCCGGATCGCTGTCGGAGTCGGTGCGCTGCTCCGTCGCCGTGGGCCCCGGTGCGGCAGTGGCCGCCGCGCGACCGTTCGGCCGCGTCGACCGGTACGCCTCGGCGTTGCCCACTGATCCGCGGACGCTGCTGGGCTCCTGCGTGCTGAGCATCGTCGACCTCGGCACTGTCGAGGGGACCGACCCGGCGACCCGCGCCGAGGAGGCCCGGGAGGCGGACGCCCAGCTGGCCCGGGTGCTGGCCGCCCGTCCACCGCGGTCGTTGGTGCTGGTAGCGGGGATCTCCGACACCGCACAGCCGTCGCGGCTGCACGTGGCGGTCGCCGACGGTCCGGGCTGGGAGCGGGGGTGGCTCACCTCGGCGAGCACCGGCCGGGACGGCTACCTGCAACTCGTCGACCTCGCGCCGACGGCGCTCGCCGCGCTGGGCCGGCCGATGCCGGAGCGGCTCTTCCTCGGTCGTCCGGCGGTCAGCACCGGCGGCCGTCCGGCCGACCTGGCCGACGCGATCAACGCCCCGGCGGACGCCGATCGGGAGGCGGCCGCCCAGCGCGACGTCTCCGCCGTGTTCTTCACGCTGCTGGCCGGTGTGCAGGTGCTGCTGGCCATCGGCATCCTGCCGCTGCTGCGCCGGGCCCGCCCGCACGCCGGGCCGAGTGGCCCGACGCCCGTCTCGGGGCGGGTCGTGGCGGTGGTGGAGCTGCTGCTCGTCGCCGCGGCGCTGACGGTGCCGGCGGCGTTGCTGGCCGACGCGGTGCCGTGGTGGCAGGGCGAGCACCCCGGGTGGATCTTCGCGGGGGTCACCGCGTTCCTGGTGGCCGCGGGCACCGCCGCGGTGCGGTTCACCCCCGGGTACGCGGGCACCCTCGGCCCGGTCGGCGCGGTGGCCGGCCTCACCACCCTCGTCGTCGGCTTGGACGTCCTCACCGGCGCCCGCCTTCAGCTCAACGGCGTGGTCGGCTACTCCGCTCTGCAGGGTGGCCGATACTCCGGGCTGAGCACTGTGGGGCTGGGAGTGTTCCTCGCCGGCGCGTTGCTGGCCGGCGGCTGGCTGGCCCAACGGGTGCACCGCGGCTGGAGGCCGGCGGTGATGGTGGCCGTGGGTGGCCTCGCCGTGGTGGTGGTCGGCAGCCCCTTCCTGGGTGCCGACCCGGTCGGCGCGATCGCGCTCACCGCCGGGGTGAGCGTCGCCGCCGTGATCAGCGCCGGCGGGTGGTTGACGATCAGCCGGTTGGCGTGGGCCACCATGGCCGCTTTGGCGGTCGGCATCGGCTTCGCCGTGGTGGACCTGCGTCGCCCGTCGGCGGAGCGGGGCAGCCTGGGCCGGTTCCTGTCCGCGCTCGGCGACGGCACCGGCGGGTTCGCCGTGCACCGCTCCAGCACGGAGAACTTCGAGACGTTGGTCAACAGCCCGCTGACCGTGCTGGCGCTGACCGGCGGGTTGCTGGTGTGGTTCGCCCTGTTGCAGCCGTGGGGTGGGCTGATGCGGCTGTTCGGCATCTACCCGGCGGTCCGGGCCGCGTTGGCCGGCACCGTCGTCGCCGCGGTGCTCGGTGGCGTGCTCGACGGCGCGGCGCTGGACGTGATGGGCGCCGCCGCCGCGATGGTGGTGCCGATGGCCGCGTTGGCGTCGCTGCGGGTGCTCGGGCACGCCGCCGACCGGACCCGCCCGGTCCCGGCGCGCTCCTTCGCCGACGGCGCCGACGACGACTCGGGCTCCGGCGGGGTCGGCCCGACCGGTGGCGGCGACGGTCCGACCGGTGGCGGCGGGCCGCTCGGCGCGGTCCACCCCCGTCCGATCAGCGGCCCGCCCGCGAGCGCACCACCGCCGGTGACCCCGACCCCGGACGCCCCCACAGCGGACACCCCGACCCCGGACGCCCCGGCCGAGCCCAGCGCCGGCGTCGACGCCCCGGCGGAGCCGACCGACGCCCCGGCCGAGCCCAGCGCCGGCGTCGACGCCCCGGCGGAGCCGACCGACGCCCCGGCCGAGCCCAGCGACGCCCCGGCCGAGCCGACCGGTGGTGGGGCCGCCGTGCCGCCCCGGCAGGTCACCCGGTCATCGACCGAGGTTGCCGCTTCCTGAGCGCCGGGCCGCCTCCGGATGACCCGCAGGTGTCGCAGCCGGGGTGCGGCCTGCGGGTACCCGCCCGGGAGGTGTTACCGTCGAATCCCGTGGATCGCGTGATCACTTTGCTGATCAAGCACGGCGGTCTGCATGACCGCGACAGACGACACGGGAGCAGGCCTTGGCCCCATCAGCACGGACGACCAGGCACATTTTCGTCACCGGGGGCGTCGCCTCCTCGCTGGGTAAGGGCCTCACCGCCTCCAGCCTCGGCAACCTGCTGACCGCGCGCGGGTTGCGGGTGGTGATGCAGAAGCTCGACCCCTACCTGAACGTCGACCCGGGGACGATGAACCCGTTCCAGCACGGTGAGGTCTTCGTCACCGAGGACGGCGCCGAGACCGACCTCGACGTCGGGCACTACGAGCGCTTCCTCGACCGGGCGCTGTCCGGCAAGGCGAACGTCACCACCGGCCAGATCTACTCCGACGTGATCGCCAAGGAGCGGCGCGGGGAATACCTGGGCGACACCGTCCAGGTCATCCCGCACATCACCAACGAGATCAAGTCCCGGATCCTGGCGATGGCCGACCCGGACGAGGACGGCCACCTCCCCGACGTGGTGATCACCGAGGTCGGCGGCACCGTCGGCGACATCGAGTCGCTGCCGTTTCTGGAGGCGATCCGCCAGGTCCGCCACGACCTGGGCCGGGACAACTGCTTCTACCTGCACGTCTCCCTCGTGCCGTACCTGGCGCCGTCGGGTGAGCTGAAGACCAAGCCGACCCAGCACTCGGTGGCGCAGCTGCGCAACATCGGCATCCAGCCGGACGCGATCGTGCTGCGCTGCGACCGGGAGATCCCGGTGAAGCTCAAGGAGAAGCTGTCGCTCTACTGCGACGTGGACACCGAGGCGGTCGTCGCCGCCCCGGACGCCCCGAGCATCTACGACATCCCGAAGGTGCTGCACCGGGAAGGCCTCGACGCGTACGTCGTGCGCCGGCTCGGCCTCTCCTTCCGGGACGTGGACTGGACCAGCTGGGACGACCTGCTGGAGCGGGTGCACCGGCCCCGGCACACGGTCACCGTCGCGGTGGTCGGCAAGTACGTCGACCTGCCCGACGCGTACCTGTCGGTCAGCGAGGCGATCCGGGCGGCCGGGTTCGGCCACCGGGCCCGGGTGCAGCTGCGGTGGGTGCCCAGCGACGAGTGCGTCACCCCGGCCGGTGCCGCGGCGGCGTTGGCCGGCGTGGACGGCATCCTCATTCCCGGCGGCTTCGGCGTGCGCGGCATCGAGGGCAAGATCGGCACCGCCCGGTACGCCCGCGAGAACGGCATCCCGCTGCTCGGCCTCTGCCTCGGTCTGCAGTGCATGACGATCGAGGTGGCCCGGCACCTGGCCAGCCTGGACGGCGCCAACTCGTTGGAGTTCGACGAGCAGGCCGCGCACCCGGTCATCGCCACCATGGCCGACCAGGAGGACATCGTCGCCGGCAAGGGCGACCTGGGCGGCACGATGCGGCTCGGGGCGTACCCGGCGACGCTGACCGAGGGCTCGATCGTCGCCGAGGCGTACGGCAGCACCGAGATCAGCGAGCGGCACCGGCACCGTTACGAGGTGAACAACGCCTACCGGGACGCGCTGACCAAGGCGGGTCTGCACATCTCCGGCACCTCGCCGGACGGCCGGCTGGTCGAGTTCGTCGAGCTGGACCGCAGCCTGCACCCGTTTTTCGTGGCCACGCAGGCGCACCCGGAGCTGAAGAGCCGCCCCACCCGACCGCACCCGCTGTTCGCGTCGTTCGTCAAGGCCGCTGTGGCGTACTCGCAGGCCGACCAGCTGCCGGTCGACCTGGACGCGGCGTCGGAGGCCCCGACGACGCGCAAGGCCGCCCGCAACGGCGCCGCGACCAAGGCCGCGTCCTCCTCGTGAGCGATCTCGAACACCGCTACGAGGTGCGCTCCCGCGAGGAGCGGTACCGGGGGCGGATCTTCGACGTGGTCACCGAGGAGGTGACCATGCCGGGCGGCGGCACCGGGGTGCGTGACCTGGTCCGGCACGTCGGGGCGGTGGCCGTGGTGGCGCTCGACGACGCCGGCCAGGTGGTGCTGATCCGGCAGTACCGGCACCCGGTCGGGCGGCACCTGTGGGAGCTGCCCGCCGGGCTGATGGACGTCTCCGGCGAGGAGCTGCCGGCTGCCGCGCTGCGGGAGCTGGCCGAGGAGGCCGACCTCACCGCCGGGCAGGTCGATGTGCTTGTCGACCTGCACAGCTCGCCCGGGTTCACCAACGAGCTGGTGCGGGTCTTCCTCGCCCGGGATCTCGCCGAGGTGCCGGCCGACGAGCGTCACGAGCGCCGCGACGAGGAGGCCGACCTCCAGGTCGTCCGGATCGACCTGGACGAGGCGGTCACCATGGTCCTGGCCGGTGAGATCACCAACGCGTCCGCGGTGGCCGGGCTGCTCGCCGCCGCCCGCGCCCGGGACACCGGTTGGTCGACGCTGCGCCGGTCGGACGCGCCACTGCCACGCTGAACGTCGTCGCCGGTCACCCCCGCGAGGGGGGTACGCGTGAAAAGGGCCCCGCGGTCAGCCGCGGGGCCCTTGCCGGCTGTCCTCAGCGGCATCCGGCAGATCAGGCGATAATGGTCGAACACTGTCCCGACGGCGGGGGCGATGGCGCACCGGTGAGTCCGGGCGGCGCCCTGACACTCCGTCAGGCCATCCGGGCACCGGATGCCACTGTGCTGGCTCGCGGCGGCACCGGGCGCGCCTAGACTGCCGCCGGCGGGACCGGTGGACCGCGGTGGCAATGGGGCCGTCGCGGCACCGAGCAGTCGGGGGAGAGCAGCCCCGAAGAGAGGTGTCTGCATCGTGAAGGTCGGAATCCCACGCGAGGTCAAGAACCACGAGTACCGCGTGGCGATCACGCCAGCGGGCGTCAACGAGTTCACCCGCAGCGGTCACCAGGTCTTCGTCGAGTCCGGCGCCGGCGTCGGCTCCAGCATCACCGACGAGGAGTTCGCCGCCGCGGGCGCGAAGATCCTCGGCACCGCCGACGAGGTGTGGGAGACCGCCGAGCTGGTGCTCAAGGTCAAGGAGCCGATCGCCGAGGAGTACCACCGGATGCGCGAGGGGCAGGTTCTCTTCACCTACCTGCACCTGGCCGCCTCCAAGGAGTGCACCGACGCGCTGGTCGACCGCAAGGTCACCGGCATCGCGTACGAGACGGTCGAGCTGCCCGACCGGTCGCTGCCGCTGCTCGCCCCGATGTCCGAGGTGGCCGGCCGGCTCGCCCCGCAGATGGGCGCCTTCTACATGATGCGCACCGGCGGGGGTCGCGGTGTGCTGCCCGGCGGTGTCTCCGGGGTGTACGCGGCCAAGACCGTGGTCATCGGCGCCGGCGTCTCCGGCATGAACGCCGCCGCGATCGCGTTGGGCCTGCAGTCCGAGGTGCTGCTGCTGGACAAGAACGTCGCCCGGCTGCGCTCGGCCGACGCCATCTACCGGGGCCACCTGCAGACCGTCGCGTCCAACGCCTACGAGGTCGAGCGGGCCGTGCTCGACGCCGACCTGGTCATCGGCGCGGTGCTGGTGCCCGGCACGAAGGCGCCGACGCTGATCTCCAACGAGCTGGTCTCCCGGATGAAGCCGGGCAGTGTGCTCGTCGACATCGCCATCGACCAGGGCGGCTGCTTCGAGGACTCGCGCCCCACCACGCACGCCGACCCGGTCTACAAGGTGCACGAGTCGATCTTCTACTGCGTGGCGAACATGCCCGGCGCGGTGCCGAACACCAGCACCTACGCGCTGACCAACGTCACCCTGCCGTACGCCCTGGAGCTGGCCAACCAGGG
The DNA here is from genome assembly GCF_900090275.1 of Micromonospora zamorensis. Taxonomy (NCBI): domain Bacteria; kingdom Bacillati; phylum Actinomycetota; class Actinomycetes; order Micromonosporales; family Micromonosporaceae; genus Micromonospora; species Micromonospora zamorensis. Next base: position 1,854,444 of record NZ_LT607755.1, read on the forward strand.
CTGGCGCGAGGCGCTGCGCAACGACCCGGCGCTGGCGCTGGGCCTGAACACCCACGACGGGCAGGTCACCTACGGCCCGGTCGCCGAGGCGCACGGCATGGACGTGCTCCCGCTGGCCGACGCGCTGGCCTGAGCGGTGGCGGCCGAGCGGTAGCGAGCCGAGGGGCAGGGCACTGACCGACGGTGTAGCCGGCGCCGGCGTGGGCGAACAGCCCGCGCCGGCCCTGCGCCGTGCCGTGCGCGGCTACCTCGACCACCTGACCGTCGAACGTGGCCTGTCGGCGAACACGCTCACCTCGTACCGTCGGGATCTGGACCGCTATCTCGACACCCTGGTCGGCGCCGGCGTCACCGACCTCGCGTCGGTCGGCGCCGGCCTGGTCGAGGCGCACCTGGCGCGGCTGCGCGCGGGCGACGACGCCCACCCGCCGTTGGCGGTCTCCTCCGCCGCCCGGGCGGCCAGCGCTGTCCGCGGCCTGCACCGCTTCGCGCTGCGTGAGGGGCTGGCCGGCGTCGACCCCAGCCGCGACGTCCGCCCGCCCACCCCGCCGCGTCGGCTGCCCCGGGCCCTGCCGGTCGACGACGTGGTCCGGCTGTTGGACATGGCCGGCCCGATCACCGCCACCGGCGAGGACGCGCCCCTCGCGCTGCGCGACCGGGCGCTGCTGGAGTTCCTGTACGGCACCGGGGCGCGGATCTCCGAGGCGGTCGGCGCCGCCGTGGACGACCTCGACACCGACGAGGGCACCGTTCTGCTGCGTGGCAAGGGCGGCCGGGTCCGGCTGGTGCCGATCGGCGGGTACGCCGTCGACGCCGTCCGCGCGTACCTGGTCCGGGCCCGCCCATCGCTGGCCGCCTCCGGCCGGGGAACACCGGCGGTGTTCCTGAACGCCCGCGGTGGCGCGCTGTCCCGCCAGGGCGCCTGGGGAATCCTGCGCCGCGCCGCCGAGCGGGCCGGGCTGCCCGTCGACGGGCCCGCCGCCGTCTCCCCGCACACCCTGCGCCACTCGTACGCCACGCATCTGCTCGACGGCGGCGCCGACGTCCGGGTGGTCCAGGAGCTGCTCGGGCACGCATCGGTGACCACCACCCAGGTCTACACGTTGGTCACCGTGGAGCGGCTGCGCGAGGTGTACGCCACCGCGCATCCGCGCGCCCGGGGCTGAACAGGTCGCGGTCGGCTCCGACACGCCGGGCCGGTGCCGAACCCCCTGCTGGTCGGTGGCGTACAGTCGGCATCGGCGCGGACCTCCTGGGGCGACACGACCGGGGTGCGCAGCGGCGCCGCGAAGGACGTCGGACGGCTCCGACGCCGGGTGGGGTCGTCGGGAGGGGGCAACGAGCACATGGCTGGCAACGGTGACCGTGCCGAGACCTGGACGTCGGAGCTCCGCGAGCAGCAGGCCACGCTCGGCGCGGACCTCGGTCCTGCGGACCCGGCTGCCTACACGATGCGCAAGCCCATTCCGGAGCCGATGCCCACCGATCGGCACGGCCCCGCGCGCATCATCGCGATGGCCAACCAGAAGGGTGGCGTCGGTAAGACCACGACCACCATCAACCTGGGCGCGGCGCTCGCGGAATATGGCCGCAAGGTGCTGCTGGTCGACTTCGACCCGCAGGGCGCGCTCTCGGTGGGGTTGGGCGTCAATCCGCACAACCTCGACCTGTCCATCTACAACCTGCTCATGCAGGACGACATCATCGCCGAGGACGTCGTCATCAAGACCGACGTCGCGGGGCTGCACCTGCTGCCGGCCAACATCGACCTCTCCGCCGCCGAGATCCAGCTCGTCAACGAGGTGGCCCGGGAGATGGCCCTGGCGCGGGTGCTGCGCACGGTCCGCAAGGAATACGACTACATCCTGATCGACTGCCAGCCGTCGCTCGGCCTGCTGGCGATCAACGCGCTGACCGTCGCGCACGGCGTGCTCATCCCGCTGGAGTGCGAGTTCTTCAGCCTGCGCGGTGTGGCGCTGCTGCTGGACACCATCGACAAGGTGCGCGAGCGACTCAACTTCGACCTGGAGCTGGAAGGCATCCTCGCCACCATGTACGACAGCCGCACCACGCACTGCCGTCAGGTGTTGCAGCGGGTCGTGGAGGCGTTCGGCGACAAGGTCTACCAGACAGTCATCACCAAGACGGTGAAGTTCCCCGAGTCCACCGTGGCCGGTGCGCCGATCACGACGATGGACCCGGCGTCCTCCGGGGCACGTAACTACCGTCAGCTGGCCCGCGAGGTGATCGCCGCCCAGTCGGAGCGGTAGCCGGAACGCCCGGTGCCCGCCTCGTGGACTACGGTCGTGCGGTGACCGCGCCACCCCTTGACCCGCCCGAGGCCGCTGCCACGGCGGTGGTCGATGGTGTGCCGCCCGCCGACGTGGCTGCCGACCTGCCCGCCGAGCCGGCTTCCACCGGTTTCACGGTGCGGCTGGCCAACTTCACCGGCCCGTTCGATCTGCTGCTGCAACTGATCGGCAAGCACAAGCTCGACGTGACCGAGGTGGCCCTGCACACGGTCACCGACGAGTTCATCGCCTACATCCGGGCCATGGGCGACAACTGGGACCTGGACGAGGCCAGCGAGTTCCTGCTGATCGCCGCGACGCTGCTCGACCTGAAGGCGGCCCGGCTGCTGCCCTCCGCCGAGGTGGAGGACGAGGCCGACCTGGCCCTGCTGGAGGCCCGGGACCTGCTCTTCGCCCGACTGTTGCAGTACAAGGCGTACAAGGAAGCGGCGGCGTACATCGCCGAGTTGGAGGCCGTCGGCGGCCGGCGCTACCCGCGGGCGGTCAGCCTGGAGGCCCGCTACGCCGACGCGCTGCCCGACCTGGTGCTCGGCATCGGCCCGCAGCGGCTGCTGAAGCTGGCCGTGAAGGCGATGACCCCGAAGCCGGTGCCGGAGGTCTCCATCGCCCACGTGCACATGGTCCGGGTCAGTGTCCGGGAACACGCGGCGATCCTCGCTACCCGGCTGCGCCGGGCCGGCACGGCCACGTTCTCGCTGCTCTGCGCGGACTGTGAGGCGACCCTGGAGGTGGTGGCGCGGTTCCTCGCGCTGCTGGAGCTCTACCGGGAGGGCCTGGTGTCCTTCGTGCAGGAGCAGGCCCTGGAGGAGCTGACCGTTCGCTGGACCGGCCCGGCCGACGGTGACACCGAGGTGCACGTCGACGAGTACGCGGGCAGCCCGGCCGACCCGGAGCCGGTGGCGCAGACCGGGGGACCGGAGGCACCGGAGTTGCCGGGGGAGCCCTCTGGGGTGGACGGGACGGAAACGACGGAGGATGAGCGCGATGAGTGACGAGGATCGCCGGGACTCCCTGGCCGACCAGGCGGCCGCCTGGGTCCCCCCGTGGGAACGCCCCCGTCCGCCCGCCGCCGAACCGGACACCGCAGACGTCAGGTCGGACATCACCGCGCCTTCGCCGGCCACGGACGATCTGGCGGCGCAGCCGCCCGTGCAGGAGCCGGAATCCGCCGCGCTCCCCGGCGATCTGGACCCCACCGAGCCGGGCCGCACCGATCTGGACCGCACCGAGCCGGGCCGCGCCGAATCGGGCCGCGCCGAATCGGACCGCGGCGAGCCGGAGCCCGGCGAGCCGGTCGTGGGGGAGTCGTCCGAGGCTGCGGGCTTACCCCGGCGGCAGGCTGCGGGGCGGCGGTGGGTGACGGCCGCGCCGGAGCCCGCGCCGGAGCTGTCCGACACCGAGTTGCGCGGCGCCCTGGAGGCGATCCTGCTGGTCGTCGACGAGCCGGTCAGTGAGCTGGTCCTGGCCCAGGTGCTGGAGCAGCCGGCGGAACGGGTCGGGCCTGTGCTGGACGAGATCGCCGCCGGCTACACCGCCGCCGGGCACGGGTTCGAGCTGCGCCGGGCGGCCGGCGGGTGGCGGCTGTACACCCGGCCGGAATACGCTACGTACGTTGAGCGGTTCGTGTTGGACGGGCAGTCCGTACGGCTGACCCAGGCGGCGTTGGAGACGCTCGCCGTGGTCGCCTACAAGCAGCCGGTGACCCGTTCGCGAATCTCAGCCATCCGGGGTGTGAACTGCGACGGGGTCATCCGTACGCTGGTCACCCGCGGCCTCGTCGAGGAGTGCGGCACCGAAACGGACAGCGGGGCGTTCCTGTACAGGACCACCACGCTGTTCCTGGAGAAGCTCGGGCTGAACACCGTTGACGAGCTGCCGCCCCTCGCACCCTTCCTGCCCGACGACGTAGAAGAGCTTGCTGATGCGACCCGATAACCGTTCCCCCAAACCCGACGCCCCTGTCTTCGAGGGGGCTGAGCGCCTGCAGAAGGTGCTCGCCGCCGCCGGCGTGGGTTCCCGGCGTGCCTGCGAGGACCTGATCTTCCGCCGCCGGGTCACCGTGGACGGGCGGGTCGCCAAGCTCGGCGACAAGGTCGACCCGGCCACCGCCGTGATCCACGTGGACGGCGAGCGCCTCCAGGTCGACGTCCGCCTGGTCTACGTGGCGATGAACAAGCCGCGCGGGGTGGTCACCACCATGGCGGACGAAAAGGGACGCAACGAGCTGTCCGACTTCATCGGCGCCCGGCTGGAGCAGCGGGTCTACCACGTCGGGCGGCTCGACGCGGACAGCGAGGGCCTGCTGCTGCTCACCAACGACGGCACCCTCGCGCACAAGCTCATGCACCCCTCGTACCAGGTGCTGAAGACCTACCTCGCCGAGGTGGTCGGGCCGATCCCGCGCAACCTGAGCAAGCGGCTGTTGGCCGGGGTCGAGCTGGAGGACGGGCCGGTGACTGTCGACTCGTTCAAGGTGGTGGACACTCTGGGCAAATCCGCCCAGGTGGAGCTGAGCCTGCACGAGGGCCGCAAGCACATCGTCCGGCGGCTGATGGAGGAGGTCGGCCACCCGGTCACTCGGCTGGTGCGTACCTCGATCGGTCCGATCCGGCTGGGTGACCTGCGCACCGGGCGGATCCGGCGGTTGACCAACGCCGAGGTCGCCGCCCTGTTCAACGCGGTGGGTGACTGACCCCCGAGTTCGGGGTACGGCTGCCGGTAGGCTTTGCAGCGGCCGAGACGCGGCCGCCGGGGTGGCGTGGGTCGCCTCCGGCGGCGTCGCGCGCAGGTCCGCCACGGACCGCGGGCATGATTGATGACGATTGACAAACCGCTTGCGGCGCCAGATCACCGGGCGATCCGTGAGGTACGGGCTGAGGAGGACACGGTGGAGGAAAACGTACGGGCCAGGCGATGTGTGGTCGCTGTGGACGGGCCGTCCGGTTCGGGTAAGTCCACCGTGTCGCGGCGGCTCGCCGTCGCGATCGGTGCGCGCTACCTGGACACCGGAGCGATGTACCGGGCGATCACGTTTGCCGTGCTGCGCTCCGGCGTGGATCTCACCGACGCCGCGTCGGTGGCCAAGGTCGCTGGCGAGGTCAAGCTGCACATCGGCACCCACCCGCAGGGGTACGCGGTGACCGTCGACGGTGTGGGCGTGGACGCGGACATCCGCGGCCCGGAGGTAACCGGCGCGGTTTCCGCCGTCGCCGCCGTGCCGGCTGTTCGTGAGCTGCTCGTCACCCGGCAGCGCGAGATGATCGCCAACGTCGGTCGGATCGTCGTCGAGGGTCGGGACATCGGCTCGGTCGTCGCGCCGGACGCGGACCTGAAGGTCTTCCTGACCGCCTCCGAGGAGGCCCGTGCCGCCCGGCGCAGCGCGGAGGACGCCGCTGACGTGGCGGCCACCGCCGCCGACCTGGCGCGACGGGACCGGCTCGACTCGACCCGCAAGGTCAACCCACTGGCGCAGGCGCCCGACGCCGTGGTGCTGGACACCACCGAGCTGGGCATCGACGAGGTCGTGTCGCGACTGCGCGAGCTGCTCACCGAGCGGGGTGTGGCATGAGTAGCGATGGTGGTGGTTGGGTCGAGCTGCGGGAGCCCGAGGTTGCCGTCGAGGAACCGAGCGGCCCGCAGCCGGTGGTGGCCGTGGTCGGCCGCCCCAACGTGGGTAAGTCCACTCTGGTCAACCGGATCATCGGCCGCCGCCAGGCGGTCGTCGAGGACGTTCCCGGTGTGACCCGGGACCGGGTGCCGTACGACGCGCAGTGGAACGGCCGGGCGTTCACCGTGGTGGACACCGGCGGTTGGGAGCCGGACGCGAAGGACCGCGCCGCGGCCATCGCGGCGCAGGCCGAGACGGCGGTCGTCACCGCCGACGTGGTCCTCTTCGTGGTCGACGCGATGGTGGGCTCCACCGACGTTGACGAGGCCGCGGTGAAGATGCTGCGGCGCAGCGCCAAGCCGGTGATCCTGGTGGCCAACAAGGCTGACAACACCTCCATCGAGATGGAGGCCGTGTCGCTGTGGTCGCTCGGCCTCGGCGAGCCGTTCCCGGTTTCCGCGCTGCACGGGCGAGGCTCCGGCGACCTGCTGGACGCCATCCTCGCCGCGCTGCCGGAAGCCCCGGCGATCGTGGAGAACCGACCGCGTGGACCGCGCCGGGTGGCGCTGGTCGGGCGACCGAACGTGGGCAAGTCCAGCCTGCTCAACCGGTTCTCCGGCGAAGAGCGGGCGGTTGTCGACTCGGTGGCGGGCACCACTGTGGACCCGGTGGACAGCCTGGTCGAGATCGGCGGTCAGACCTGGCAACTGGTCGACACGGCCGGACTGCGTAAGCGGGTCGGCAAGGCCAGCGGCACCGAGTACTACGCCAGCCTGCGCACCGCCGGCGCCATCGAGGCCGCCGAGGTTGCCGTGGTGCTGCTGGACTCCAGCGAGCCGATCAGCGAGCAGGACCAGCGGATCCTGTCGATGGTGACCGAGTCGGGCCGGGCGCTCGTCATCGCGTTCAACAAGTGGGACCTGGTCGATGCCGACCGTCGGTACTACCTGGACAAGGAGATCGACCGGGAGCTGCGCCGCATCCCCTGGGCGATCCGCCTGAACCTGTCCGCGATGACCGGCCGAGCGGTGGACAAGCTGGCCCCGGCCCTGAACAAGGCCCTGGCCAGCTGGGAAACCCGGGTGCCGACCGCGTACCTCAACCAGTGGCTGACGGCGCTGGTGCAGGCCACCCCCCACCCGGTACGTGGTGGACGGGCGCCGCGGATCCTGTTCGCCACGCAGGCCGGCGTGGCACCGCCGCGGTTCGTGCTCTTCACCACCGGCCCGCTGGACGCCGGATACCAGCGCTTCGTCGAGCGCAAGCTCCGCGAGGAATTCGGGTACGAAGGCAGCCCCATTGAGATCTCCGTCCGCCCGCGCAAGAAGCTAGGCCCCGGCGGCCGGGGCAAGGCGCACGGCTGACCTGCCTGTTCTCTCGAAATGCCGGATGGGCGGTCCTCGCCCGTCCGGCATTTCTTCAACCCCACCCTCCTAGGACGCTTTAGGGGGTGTGCGGTGGTTCGGTTGGCTCGCGGCGCGGGTGGGGCCTGTGCGAACGAGCCGGGGCTGCTGCGCTAAGCTGTACCGGCTGTCGCGTTGGGAAACCACGCGAGGGCGGGACGTGGCGCAGCTTGGTAGCGCACTTGACTGGGGGTCAAGGGGTCGTCGGTTCGAATCCGGCCGTCCCGACAGAGTTTCAGCAGGTCAGAGGCCTTGATTCACTTCGGTGAGTCGGGGCCTTTGCCGTTTCGTCTCACAATTTCTCACGTACGCGCGTACTGCTGAATTTCGGGCGCTCGAGTCACCCGAACAGGCCTGATTCGAGGTGCTCGGCCGCCACCTTGAGGTGGCTGCTGTCGGGGTGGACGTAGACCCGTTTGGCGAGCGTGCCGCCGTCGGCGTGGCCGGCCCAGGCCGCGAGGACGACGTCGGGCACTCCGGCGCCGGCGAGGTAGGTCAGGCAGGCGTGCCGCGCGTCGTACGGCCGAACCTTGCGGACCCCGACCTTGGCCATCAGTTCGTAGACCCGGCGGCGGAGCCAGTCGGTGCGCTGCGGCTGGCCGAGTTCGTTGACCAGGACGTAGCCGCTGTCGACGTAGGTGTTACCGGCCTTCAGGCGTTCCTTCTTCTGCAGGGTGTGAAACGCTTTGAGCGCCTTCGTTACCGTCGCGGGCATCGGCAGGCCGCGTTTGCCAGCCGCCGATTTGGCCTCCTTCTCTTCGATCTCACCGTCCACGAGCGTCCGGGTGTTGTCCCCGGCCGCGATCGTTCCGGCCTCGAGGTTGACATCGGACCACCGCAGCCCGCACACCTCGGCCGGTCGGAGACCCATCAGTGACAGCAGGCAGGCGGCGTAGAGGCGTTCGCCCGTGATGCCGGTCAGGAACGCCTTCACCTCCTCTTGGGTCCAGGGCTTGCGCTCAGCCTGTGCCTCGGCTGCGGCCTTCGCGGCCGCTCTGGGGATGGCGACGAACGCGGCGACGTTGCGGACCACGAGCTGACGCCGAACCGCCACGTTCAGCGCGGTTCGAAGGCGGCCGAGCGTCAGGCGCACTGACCGGACACCGAGCCCCGTTCCCGGCTTGCCGCCACGCTTCCGGCCCTCCGTCAGCATCCAGTCGATCAGAGCCTCGATGTCGGCCTCGGTGACGTCCTGGAGTGGCTTGCTGCCAAGGCGGGCGCGGACCGGCAGCAGCGCATCGCGGTAGTTGGCGGCGGTGGCCTTCTCTACATCGCGGGTGGCGGACGCCAACCACTCGTCGAGGAAGTCGTTGACCGTGATCTTGCCGGGTTTGACGTATGTGCCGCGGTCGGTCTCGTGCTTGATCCGGGCGTACTCCGCCTTGGCTTCCTTCCTAGTGTCGAAGGTGTACGTCCGCTGGTCCCGACGCCCGTCCGGCTTGCGTCCGACGTCGAGGACGAACCGGTAACGGGTCTTGCCGCTGCGAAGCGTGATCTTCTTGATCGGGTCCGAGGTGCTCATGCTGCTGCGCCTTTCGTGGAGGGATGGTCAACGCCCGAGATTCAGTGCCGGAAGCGGCGGCGAGCTTGACGCTAATGGTACCTAAAAGCGGTACCTAGCAGTGTGCCCGAGATGGCGCGTGCATTGGCAGTTGGTGATAGGCGATCTGGAATGTGGGAACCTCAACTCGTCATCCAGCCGTTCGAGAGCTCGCCGAGGAGTTGAGGCATGCCGCGACAGCGTCCTGTCGCCGAGAACCTGCCGCCATTGCCGTTGCCGCTGCGCGAGAAGCGGGATCAGCAAGTCAAGATCCGGCTTACGCCCTCGGAGATGGAGAGGCTGGCGGTGATGCGGCCCGATCTCACGCCGTCCGGGATTGTCGCGCTGCTCGTCGACGACGTGCTTGCCGGGCGGTATCGACCGGGATGGGCTGTGCCGCAGGAACCAGGGTAAACCGACTGATTAACCGCGCGTCCGGTCCGATGAGTCCTCCTGATCGGCGCCGTGCCGGTCGATGCCGACCAGCCTCAGCAGGTCTGCGGTGCGTACGCGGTAGGACGTCCCGATCCGAAGCACCGGACACGGAAACACGTCCTGCTTCGCGAGCTCGTAGGCCTTCGTTCGCCCGACGCCCAGGGCGCGAGCAGCGGTGGACAGGTCGACAATCGCGGGGAGTCGCAGCAGTTCCTCGTGGGTCAGCGAGCTGGTGATCATCTTGCCCAATCCTCCGGGGTGAGGGGAGTGGACGCCGAGGCGACCGGCTGTCGAGGCACCAATTGGCATGCCCTGAGACGACGATCCCCGCCGACCATTTCCGGGCGCGCTACCGCCGACGTGGTAGCGGCCAACCAGCAGCACCGGTAGCGCTGGGGCGCGGCTCGGAGAACCCATCCCGCTGCTCTGCAAGACTGCATCGATGTTGACCCTGCCGGACACGCCATGCGCGCTGGTGCTCCGTACCGATTTCACCGACGAGGGAGCCTGGGACGCAGTGCGTGCGGCGAGTGTCGCGCCCTCGGTCGATGGATTCGCGGCGAGCCTGTCCTTTGTCAGCGACTCAGCGTTCGCTGATCTGTCCCCTGAGCAGGTGGCGGCGCTCCCGAGGCTGACCTACCGCAGCTTCCTGTTCCTCGTCGACAACGTCACGGTCACCGACTCGGAAACGTCGCTTGTCGCGCTGGATCTACTTCACGAGCCAGGTCGCTGGTTCCGGGTCGTACCGGCGCAGATGTGGAGCATCGAGAACAACCTCTCGATTGCAAACATGGACATTTTCGAGTTTGCCGAAGCGGTGGATCCGGCCGGAGTGTTCCGCGGATTTTCGACGTGAGGAGCCAGGAGCCGGGCTAGTGAACGGCGGCTTCCGAGACGATATCCACGGCGTTGCCGAGAGGATTTGAACGGCGGCTACCGCGGCCACTTCAGGCTGCGGCTCCCCATCCAGTTGAACAGCGCCGCATTAGCCTCCTGGGAGTCAACCGCGACGCCCAGTTCCGCGAGGGCCCTGACCATCCTCTCGCGCCCTGATGGCTGGCACTGTAGCGTGTCCGGCCGCGACGACGCCTGATGCCCTCTACCCGAGATCCGGGCTCTTCTGGTGCCCCGGTCGTTAGGCGACCCGCTGGTTTTTCGGAGGGGAGGCACAGCGAAGACCGGGACAGAGGAGATCCACCTGCCGGCGAGTGCGCGCACGAGCTGCGTATGGAAGCTCTGTTCCCTGCGACGTTCGAGGCGGCTACGGTCTGACTGGACGGGCCGCCTTCGTAGGCAGCCGAGCGATGCCTAATACCTCTAGCTAAGGCCTGGGTTAAGGGGATTACTAGAGTCCTGCCCGTGAATATCTCCGCCACGGCACGCAGCATGCTGGCCACTACCAGCGTCGCTGTCCTCGCGACCATTCTGATGCGGGCGAGCCAGCGGCAGGCCGTACGGCTCGACTACGACGACGGGGTGTACTGGCAGACCGCGCTGGCAGTAGCCGACGGGTACCAGCCGTACTCGGAGGTGTTCTTCGCGCAGCCTCCGCTTTATGCGTGGCTGTCCGCGCTGCCGTTCGCGTTGGACGGCGGGGAAGGGGCGGCTCGGGTGCTCACCGGCGGCTGGGCGGTGCTGCTCTCCGCCGGAGCCGGTTTGCTAGGCGGCGCACTCGCCGGCCGGTACGCCGGGATGGCCGCAGCCCTGCTGGTAGCGCTGCTGCCGCCCGTGCAGCGCTACTGCTTCCAGTTCGGGGCCGACCTGCCCACCGCAGCTCTGGTCACCTGGTCGGTGGTCTGCGCCCTGCGGGGACGGCCGCGCTGGTGGATTGCCTCCGGGACGCTGCTGGGCGTGGCCCTGGCCATGAAGCTTATCGCGGTGGTTGTGATACCCGCCCTGCTCGTGATGGCGGCGTTGGCGTGCCGGCGGCTGGCTGCTCTCGCGTCGGTGTCAGCTGCGGCCGTGGCGGTGAGCGCTCTGGTACTGATCGTGACCAGTCCGCCGAAGCAGGCATGGGATCAAGTTGTCGCGCTGCACCTGACCGCGGCGGACGCCCAGGGACAGCCAGTCCCCGGCGCTGCGATCACCATGCTCGCTCTGTGGATCGTGCCGTTCGGGCTGCTGTCCGGAGTCGGGACTTTCCTATGCTTGCGTCGTCTGCCCCGGGCGCGGCGTCTCCCAGTGATCGTGCTCGTGATGTGGGGAACCACGGGGGTGGTCTTCGCGGGCGTGCACCGGCCGATCTTCGAGCACCATTTGCTGCTGTTCGTCGCTCCGGGTGCCGTGATCATCGCCGCTGGCTTCTTCGCGCTCCTGCGTCCAAGAGCGCAGGTGGTGACGACAGCGGCGCTGGCGCTGATCTGCGTAGTGCAGGCTCTGACACTGCCGGTCAGTTCGCGCCTGGAGACCAGCGCCATGCTGCGCTGCCTGCGCGCCCTGCCCTCCGGGTCGGTGCTGGTCACCGACGATCAGGAGGTCGCCGCCCGTGCCGGCCTGCGCACACCGCCCTGGCTGGCCGACACCTCACGGGTCCGGATCAGCAGCGGCCACCTCACCACCGCCGAGATTATCGCTGGCGCGGACGGCGCCGTGGGTGTCCTGTTCGCCCCGCCGGACCGGACGAAATTCGTCGACCCGGCCATCGCGGCGTGGGCGCGGCAGACCTTCCCCGTCACCTATGCGGCCGACGGCTACCTCCTGGCCGTCTCCACCCCGCTGGACTGCGCCTTATGAAGTTCGCCCATACCCGCAACACCGAGACCTCTCTGCTGTCCTTCGCCGAACGGCCGCTGAAACGCCGGCTGGCGGCCAGGGTTCCCCGGTTTGTGGGCACCCGCACGCTCACCATGGCCACCCTGCCGCTCGCCGTCGCGGCTTTCGCGTCCAGCGCGGCCCACTGGTGGACCGTCACAGCCACGCTCGTGGCAGCCCAGTACCTGACCGACCTGGTGGACGGCGAGGTCGGCCGCATCCGGAAGTCCGGCCACGTGCGCTGGGGCTATCACATGGACCACTTCCTAAGGGACGTCTCGTAACTCGGGGCAGCTCAGGCGGGGTGATCCAGGAGATTCGGGATCGATGCTTGCTGTGTGTTGCTGGATGAACTTGACGCGCGAGGCGACGTCGCTGCGGGGCAGGGTGCTGAGCTCGTAGCCGTGTTGGGTATAGGCGGCGACCATCGCGTCGTGGGTACGCACGGCTTCGGCGAAGTCTTGGTGTCGTTCGCTGTCGGTGGTGTAGATCCGCGGCCAGGGCGGGGCGATGAACACACGCTGGTGGTAGCGGAACAGCTGTGCTGCGGCTGTCACGTGCGCGGGAACGGGCTGGCCGAGTAGGAGGTAGTAGCCCGACGAGGTCCGGGATCCCCCGGTCGAAGAAGACGGGTCCGGGATGCCGGCTGGCTTGGCGGTAGGAGCGGATCTCCCAGCTGAGCATGACCTCGGCGAACAGTCGTGAGTCCCCGGTGTGCAGCGCCAGGCCGCCGATCGACAGCTGGTCCTGGATGATCTGGCGCCCCGCTTCGTCGACGCAGGCGTGACCGGCACGCCGCAAGCTGTCGATCAGCATGGTCTTGCCAGCTCCGGGTCCCCCGGTAATGACGATGTACTGGCTGCTCACGTCGTCCTCTCTGATAGGCGCTTACTCCTCGTCACCCCGGAAATGTCCGCTGAGGACGATCGCCGAAGATGCGTGGGTGCAGGTGATCTCGGCAGCCCACCAGGAGTGGATCCTCCCGTTCACAGGGCTGACCCCCGCTCAGTTCCGCAGGCTGGTCCGCCTGGTCGCCGAGCGTGGCGGGGACGGGATCGCTGACGGTCGGCCGGGCCGGCAGTGGGCCCTCGACCTGGCCGACCGGGTGCTGCTGGTGGCCGTCTACTGGCGCACGAACCTGACCATGCGGCAGATCGGCCCGCTGTTCGGAGTGTCGCATTCCGCCGCGCACCGAGTCATCGACACCCTCGGCCCGCTGCTGGTTCTCGCACCTGTGCGCCGCCGGCCGGTCGACCAGATCGCCATCGTCGACGGCACCCTCATCCCGACGCGGGACCACCGCCTCGCGGCGCCGAGCAAGAACTACCGGTACTCGACGAACCTGCAAGTGGCCATCGACGCCAGCACGCGCCTGGTCATCGGCGTCGGCGACCCCCAGCCGGGCAACCGCAACGACACGATCGTCTACCGGACCTCCGGCATCGACCAGAAGTTGGCCGGACGGCCCGTCATGGCCGACGGCGGCTACCGCGGCAACCCCGAGGTGATTATCCCGTACCGCAAGAACCGCGACGGCAGCCCGCTACCGGTCTGGAAGCAGGACCTGAACGCCCAGCACCGCACCGTCCGAGCGCAGGTCGAACACACCCTGGCCAGGATGAAGAACTGGAAGATCCTTCGCGACTACCGCCGCGCCGCCCGCACATTGACCACTGCCGCTTCCGGCATCGCCAACCTCCACAACATTGCCCTGACCTGGTGACCACAGACGCCGCACCAGCCAACGCCTGCACCCAGTTACGAGACAGCCCTTAGACGCGGTTTTCGTCGCCGCGATCTTCGGCGGCTACCTGGTGGCGCTGCCCGGCGCGCGGCCCGCCGCTGCCGCGCTACTGGTGGTGTGCATGTTGTTCCTGGTCAACGCGCATCTGGAGTCGGTCGCGACTGGGGCGACCCGGTTGAAGCGCGGCGGGGTCGGCCCTACCGAGATTCGGGTGATGCTCGTGGTGTCCGACCTCGCGATGGCCCGCCTCGGCACCGGGTGGTTCGAGGCGGCGCTGCCCTGGATCGCGGCGACCGGCGCCGGACTACTCGCCATCACCGCTTTCCACGCTCAGCGGGCGGCGGCGACGCTCGACTGGCCGTCCTGATCGAGGCCGTCGTGGGCGAACCACTCGCGTAGCTGGCGGTGACGGAACTGGTAGCCGATCCCGGAGATCCGCATCAGCCCGGCCAGGTACGCCCAGTCCAGGAACGCGCCCAGCCGCCACGGCAGGTCACCCCGAAACTTCATGATCGTCATGGCGATGACGTAGCGCAGCCACGCTTGCAAACTGAGCACGAAAGCGCCAGCGAAGCCCATGATCGCGCCCATGACCACGCCGGCCCACAGCGGATAGCTGAGCAAGAGCGGGAAGACCGTGCCGACGAGCACTGCGCAGAACAGCGCAAGGAGCAGGTCGTTCTGCCAGGCGAGCCGCAGGTCGGTGCCGCCGGACAGGCCCTTGTCCAGGCGGACCTTGTCCATGACTAGGCCGAAGAAGAGGGCGGCCAGGACTCCCACGATGGCGCCGGCCATCCAGCCGCCGACCAGCCAGGCCAGCAGGCCCAGCGCCGCCCCGATCGCTAGGCTGATCTCGGCGGCCGCGGCGATGCGCTGCTTGCCGGTCATCTGCCGCATCGCCCGGCTGCGGTGGTTCGCGGATCTCGTCTTCGACCGGCGGGGCGCGGGGGTGATGGCGAGCCACACGGCCCAGACGATCAGCACGACGCCGGCACCGGCGAGCCAGACCAGGGCGGCCTTCTGCTGCTCGGTGAACCGCGCGGAGCCGTTCCACAGAGCGCGGACTGCCTGCCCGCCGTGCCCCGCCCCGCCGATGATCGCGAGCAGGCACGGGACGAGGAAGGCCAGCGCACACGCCAGATGGATGACCAGGTGGACGAGACGAACCAGGTACTGGCCGGCGATGGCCCACATCGTATGCAGGGCCAGGGTGGAGTTGGAGTAGCGAGCTAGCACCCGCAGCCAGTGCCGCAGCGCGTGCTCGTCCGGCACTGTGAAACTCGATCCGGAGCCGTCCGGCTGTCCCGGCCGGACGATCTTCTGTTCCTCGCGACGGCGGTTCAGCATTGCCGCCGGGAAGGCATCCAGCAGCTTCGCCTCAAAGCGTCCCGCCGTCTCGCCGAGCAGCGAGGCCGGATCCGGCGCATCGGCGTCCGCTGCGGCGGTCAGCGCGAGCGTGAGCCGCCACGGGGTCCGCAGC
Organism: Micromonospora zamorensis; assembly: GCF_900090275.1. Classification (NCBI taxonomy): domain Bacteria; kingdom Bacillati; phylum Actinomycetota; class Actinomycetes; order Micromonosporales; family Micromonosporaceae; genus Micromonospora; species Micromonospora zamorensis. Next base: position 1,869,716 of record NZ_LT607755.1, read on the forward strand.
AGGTCGTAGGCAGCTCCGGCCGGTTCCGCCCGCAGCGATTTCAGCACGGGAAGCCACCGCTGTTGCTCGTCGCGGTCGCCGGCGAGTCGCTGGCTGACGAACTCGGTGATCTGATCGACGGTCAGCGCACGCACCCGCACGACGGCGGCGTCCATGACCGGCCGGTCCAAGGCCTGGTGAACCATGTCCCGGCAGGTCAGCACCACCCTGGCGGTGTCCGGATGCGACCGGTGGTAGTCGTTGATCCGATCCACCGCCCATTGGGCACGGACCAGCGGGTTGCCCGGTTCGGGCTCCATCTCGTCGAGACCGTCGAGCACCGGCAGGATCGTCCCGGAGATGACGAGTTCCTCGGCGTCGTCGCGGGGCACCTGGTACTGCACGTGAAGCTGCTGGGCAAGGAAGCCGGACAGGTCGCCGTCGGTCCAGTTGGCCAGGTTGAACCGGATCGGCACCGCGTTGGGCCCGGCCGGCCAGTCCTGGCGTGCGAGCCCCGCCCCCAGGATCTGGATGATCAGCTCGGTGGCGAGCACTGTCTTGCCGGCACCCGGCTCGCCGAGAATTACCAGGCGCTTCGTCGGAAGTGCCTGGTAGTAGGACGCCACCTCGCGCAGGGAACCGGGCGGCAGTTCGCCGCGGACGGGCCGGCCGGTGAGCAGGTTCTCAGTCTCGACCGGGGTGAAGGTCAGGTCCGCCGGGAGCTCGGAGGGTCCCTTGTGTAGCAGGACCGAACGGCCGTCGAGTTCCTTGGTGCGCACTGCCATCGCCAGCTGCCGCGCGGGCTCGCGCAGCCTCGCGGCGTCAGCGGCACTTGATTTGTCGTCCATGTTCGCCGCCTTCGACGCTCCCGAGCGGAATCCGGTCCCGAGGAAGAGAACCGCCAGGCCGCCACCGACCACCATGATGCTGTACCGCACGAGTGACTGCGCGTAGAGCGGCGCGGTAAGGGCACCAGCGGCGCACAGCACCGCCAGCCCCCAGGCGCCCACCTGGCCGTAGTGGCGAAAAATATTGATCTGTTTCGCGCCTGGGCCGGCGATCGGTGCTATGCCACCGTAGACGTTGATGGTCTGCTGGCTGGTCTCTGGCGGGGGCTCGGGCTCCGTTGTCACGTACCCGGGGGGGTTGTGTTGAAGGTGTTGGTCTGGGTCCCGCCGGGACCGACGATCGGCGCGATGCCACCGTGGACGTTGATGTTCTGGCCGCCGGGAGGCGGCAGCGTTTCACTGTCTGGCGTGTCCGGCGTGTTGGGCAAGGACGCCCCCTGGGCCGGATCCCCCGATCTCCGCGCCATCACCAGGCCGAGGATGCCGAACACGACCGTGCCGCCGAAGGCGGCCACACTTGACCACTGGTCGGCTTTCTCGAGGCCTTGACTGATCAGGAACACAACCCAAAGGGCAGACGCCACACCCGCTACGAAGAACATCACAGAGGCCCAGCCCAGCCGCATGCGTCCCATGATTTCCATCATGGCACGAGGTCACACTAACCGGCATCGACGCAAGTTTGGATCAAGTGCACCCGTCGATGCAGCGCCTGCCAACCAGCACGTCATCGCATCTGACCGAACAGGTAGTGATGAACTGGCAAGATCGCGTATTCGTTTGGTTCGAGTGCCCGATTGCGAAGGAAGATCCGTCACAGCATGTGATTGAACGGCTGGTCTGGTGCTCGCTTAGGTGTGTTTGCGGGTGGCGGTTCTTCGGCTCGCCTAGATCGATGATCGAGCGGGGGCGGAATCGAGCGGGGAGCGACGGTTGAGTTTGTGGTGGGTTCGGCCGTGGCTTCGGAGTGTCGGTGACTCGACTGGGTCGGCAGTACCGCCAGCGCGATCAGTGCGCCGAGTAGGCCCGTCGCGGTGAAGCCCCAGGCTGGCGCGGTGGCATCGATCACTGCCCCGGCCAGCGGGGCGCCGAGCGCCACTCCCACCACCATCGCCGAGCCGTGCAGGCCCATCGCCTCACCCCGCACGCTCGCTGGCACCAGCCGGCTCACCGCGTCGGCGGTGGCCGCCACGGTTGGCGCGGTGAAGGCTCCGGACGGCAGCAGCATCAGGGCCAGCAGCCACCACTGGCCGCTGCCCAGGCCGATCGGAATGGTGACCAGACCGAGGATCAGGGTGAGGATCAGCGACGGCAGCGAGCGGGACAGCGCGCCGTAGGTGAAGCCGCCGATCAAGGAGCACGAGGCCCAGAGCGCTAGCACCACGCCGGTCCAGTCGACCTGGCCAGCGTCACGCAGCATCGCAACCACTGACACATCGATGCCGGCGATCACCAGTGTGCTGGCCGCGCCACCGGCGAGCAGCCCGATCAGCCGTGGGGTCAGCCACTGCCGGCGGGGCAGTGCCCGTGCCGGCGTCGTCTCCTCGTCCCGGGCCCGGGTCGGCGGGTTGAGCACCAGCAGGGTGAGTCCGGCCAGCACGATGCCGCCGCCGACGCCGTACATGGTCAGGGTGGGCGAGACACTGGTGGCCAGGGCCACCGCCCCCGCAGGCCCGATCATGAAGCTGAGTTCGACCGACATCGAGTCCAGCGCGTACGCCTGACGGCGCTCAGTCGGCGGGACCAGCGCGGCGATCGACTGCCGGACCACGGAGAAGACCGGGAGGGTGAGCAACCCGCCGACGAACGCGGCGCTGAGCAGCACCGGGTACGGCAGGACCGGCGCCGTCGCCCAGAACAGCGCCGAGACCGCTGTGGTCAGCAGCAGCATCGGCCGCAGGCCACGCCGGTCGACCAGCCGGCCGAGCAGTGGCGCGCCGAGCGCCGAACCGACCGTCATCGCAGCCCCCACCAGCCCGGCGGCGAAAAAGCCGCGGCCTAGATCGAGGACGTGCAGCGTCATCACCACGGCGGTGGCCGCCACCGGCACCCGGGCCAGGATCGCGACCAGCAGCAGAGGCCGCAACCCCGGCAGCGCGAGCGCGTCCCGGTACGGCTTCACATCCAACACGGTCCGCACCTCCCGGACCGCCCTGGCCTAAGACGAGTAGTTCCTAGATTCGGCTTCGGCCGGGTTGCCGTGGGGTACGCGTGACCTATCACCGATCTAAGGCGATCCAGTAGCGCCTCACTGGACCGTGCTCGGTGTCGCGGATGCCCTCGAGGACGCCGCCGTTGTGTTCGATCGTCCGGGCCGACGCGATGTTGTCGGCCAGACAAGGGATGAGGACGCGATCTAGGCCCAGGACGACGCGAGCCTCCGCGAGCATCTCGCCGAGTGCCCAACTCGCCAATCCTCGGCGGCGCGCGGACGGCCGCACGCCGTAGCCGATCTGGCCGATTTCGTCGTCGAACTTGTGCCGGAGGGCGATTCCCCCGAGGACGTGGCCGTTCTCGACGATCCACCGGGGTGAGCCGTGCTGTTCGTCCGGGCACGGATCGCCGGCCGGATGGGCCATTCGGACCCGCTCGCGCACCCAAGCAGCGAAGCCTGCGGGCGAGTCCACATCGTCGTCGGCCCCCAGGCCGAAGCCGTCCTCGTGGAGGCCAGGGCCCCAGTCGTCGCGGCAATCCAAGAACGCGGCGTGCAGGCGGATAGTCGGCAGAATCAACTCGGGCATGCGGTCACGGTATTCAAAGCCGGACCGCTGAACGAGCCGCGTCTTACCAGCATTGATCATCCCCAGGAGGCGAGTCAGCTCCATAAAGTCCACGTGCTTCGACAGCTACCAGGAGGCGCCGTGCCGGCCTACTGGGCGATGTCAGCCCGGTCAAGGACGCAACCCAGACGAGGAACGCTAGGAACTCAGTAAGCCCCACGAGCGGCGATTTTGTGACTTGGGTCATATTTGAGCTGGCCGCAACGAATCGTCCGACTCGCCGCTCGCGTGCGTAGTGACGGGCAGGTGGCTGATCTTCCCCGTCACTGAGTGTTGCGGTTGGCGGGGTAGCGGCTCCAGGTCGCGCCGGCGTTGGCGTGTTGGCGGGTCGTGGTGGTCTGGTGGAACCCGAGCGCGTCGGCGATGACCGGTGCGGGCGCCTGCAGCACGAGTTGGCGGAGCGCTGAGATTCGGGCCTCACCGAGCGGGAATCCCGACCCGCGCAGTCGGCGGTGCAGGGTGGCGTAGGCGACGGGTTGGTCGGGCAGGCGGCCGGGGAACAGCCACTGACTCCCGCTGCCGCCTTCGTCGACCAGGCGGTGAAGCAGGTGCGCGGCCGGGTTTGGTAGAGGGCTCGGCGGGTCGCCCAGGCGCAGGTGTGGGGTGCCGTCAATGGTGAGCAGGTCGTCGCGGGTGAGCCGGTGTATTCGGCTGAGTGGTTGGGCGTAGAGCAGTATCAGCACGGCTGCGACCCGCGCTGGTAGCGCCACGGCGTCGTCGGTGAGGTAGTGGCGGAGTAGTTCGAGCCGGCGCTGCTGGGTGATCGTGGTGCCGGGTTTGAACGTGACCTGGTGGACGACCAAGCCGCAGGGGAGGTGCCCATGCGAGGTGGCCCAGGTGAGGAAGCCGCGTACCCGGTAGCGCTGGTGGACGCGGTGGGCGGCGTACCAGGTGTCGAGTTGGGACTGGGTGAGCGCGGCCGGTTCGATGCCGTTGTCGTGTAGCCAGGTCAGGAAGAGTTGGGCCTGGGTGAACTGCTGGGTGGCGTAGGGCTTCGCGGTAGAGCGCAGCGGCCGGCTGGCTGCCGTGGCCCGCAGCCGGGGGAGTTGATGCCAGAGCGCGTATTGGCGAAGTACCTGCTCGTGAGGGTGCTCGCTGAGTTGGGCAAGACGGTGGCGCAGCCAGGACTCGATGTCGGCCCGGCTCGGGTCGACCGGGGGCAGGATGCCGTAGGCGATCAGCCGGTGGCGCAGGTGGCGGGCGGCGCCCGGGCGTGGCCAGGTGGAGAGCCCGTCGTGGCTGAGCGGGACGCGGCCCGTTGCGAGTGCGGTCAGCAGTTCGGCGGCCTGGGGTTTGTAGAGCCACAGCCTTGACGTGGACAGGTTCGGGGCGTTGCGTAGCGCGGTCGCCAGCGGTCGCAGTGCGGGACGGATGTGGCCGGTGCCGTCGTCGAGTAGCAGGGTGATGCGCCGGTTGAGCTTGCAGGCCGGACAGAGCGGTCGCCGGCCGGGGCGGCCCGGCGGCACGGTACCGCAGTCACCGCACACGATCTCCGTGCCGGTCATGGTCTGGAGCGCAGTGTCGCCCGCTTGGGGCGGATCGCCTGCGGGTTCCCGGTGGCGGGCTCGCCAACCGCGGCGATGCGCCGGGGTGCGAGGTTCTCGGCGCTGGTGGTGATCAGGCACGCAGGGGTGGTGTCGAAGATGTCGCACAGCGCGGCGAGAACCGCCAGCGACAGCCGCTCGGGTGTGCCGGATACCAAGCGGTGCACCTGGGACGCGGACAGGGTGATCCCGCGCTCGGAGAGCAGCGGCACCAGTTCGGTGGTGGCGAACATGTGGTGCTCGGCCATGACCTGTCGCAGTCGCCACTGGTAGGTGACTTGGCGTTTCATCCGGTCGCTCCAGGGAGGGCTTGGCCCATGGTCTGGTCCAACGCGGCTCGCAGCGTGCGGGTGCGGAAGTCGGAGGAGACGCAGGTGTAGATCGAGGTGGTGGAGGCGTGTTCGTGGCCGGCCTGTTGCTGCACGAACAGCGGATCCCAGCCGGCCTCGATCAGATGGGTGACGTAGGAGCGGCGCAGCGAGTGGAAGTCCAGACCTGGACCGAGGCCGAGCGCGTTGCGGTAGGTGGTGAGTTGGCTGTTGATCCGTTGCAGGCCGATGCGGTCGCGGCGCTCGGACGGCCACAAGGCCGGGTTGCCATCGTGGGCCAGCAGCGGGCGCACCTCGGTGATCCACTGCCGCAGGATGTCCTCGCCCCACGGCCAGATGGTCAGGACGCTGCGCCGTTTCGGCGCGGAGCCGGCCATGGCCTTGCCGTGCCGCACGTGGCAGACGCCGAGATCACCGAACTCGGGGGCGTGCGGGTTGGTGCTGAAGTCGACGACGTCGAGCATCCGGGCCTCGTTGCGGCGTAGCCCGTAGGCGTATGCGGTCTTCAGCAGCGTCGCGTCCCGGAACGCCGGTAGCCAACCCTTGCGGCCGGCGCCGCGGATCCGCATGACCTGCTCGTCGGCATGGTCGAACAGCGCCTGGAGTTCGTCGACGGTGAACGCGCGTTTGCGGGGATCGGACTCGTTGCTCTGCACGTGCACCGCGGTGTTCCACTCGTGGCAGACCTGCACCGGGTGTGAGCCGAACCGTCGCTGGCACTCGCCCGCCCAGCCATAGGCCGGGTCGGTGAGGTACTCGCAGAACAGCCGCACGGCCTCCTGGTAGCCGCGCAGCGTTGAGCGGGCCAGCCCGCGCACCGCCCGCAGGTCGGTGCTCCACTCGTCGATCATTTGCGGCAGCCACTGCCACGGGTAGCTGTTGACGTGCTCGGCGAACGCCCGGATCACCCGCAGCCGCGCCGCGATCGTGGCCAACGACAGGTTCCGCGCCGTCTGCTGGGCCTGCCAGCCGTCGAGCATCGCCTCGAACACCTGCTCTTCTGGCCGTAGCAGCGCCACCCCGGAGACCACGTGGATGCCGGCCGCGCCCTTGATCGTCACGCTCGGTGTAACGGACGGGGGTCGCATTGGATGCGACTTTCCCGCACCAGATGCGGTCGCCTCGGAAACCTCCAGGTCATCGGCCTGACTCGCTAGGCGAGGACCCATGCCCTTCGATGCCGAACTTGCGCAACCAACCGATCAGCGTAAACGTTGTCCGCTCAGTAGGGCCCCCGCTTGAAGCGCGCGCCAACAGTCGCCTATTCGCATCTGATCGAACAGGCGGCGGATGGAGCAAGATATGGCCATTGCTTATCAATCTGCGACCGGGCGCGGTCGCAGATCGGCAATGGGTAGCGGGCGGCGCCCGTCGCGTCGGCCCCGCTGAACCCGGTACCGCTGGCGCTGACGTCGCCGGCAACGCCGTGGGCGCAGAGTGGCGTCAATGGACAATGAGCAGCCCGCCCCGCCCCGGACGGCCCGCCATCGTGCCCACAATCGGCCGGGTCGCCCCCACGCCGTGCTGCTCAGGTTGTCCGATGAGGAGAAGGCCGCGATCGACGCAGCGGCGGCGATCACGCAGTTGACCACGACCGGCTACGCGGCCAAGGCCGCTGTCGCCGCCGCGTCCGCCGCTCAGGCACCCGGTGCTACGACCGGCGATCTGCGCGATCTGCAGCATGAGTTGTTCGCCGCTCGCCGTGCGGTGGTGATGTTCGGCCACAACGTCAACCAGGCCGCCGCCGCGTTCAACGCCACCGGCCAACTTCCCGACTGGGCCGACGAAGCCGTCAGGCTCTGCGCGGCGGCGGTGGCCCGTCTCGATGAGGTGATCTCCAGGATCGACAGGAAGCTACGGTGATCACGCGGGTGCACCGACGGGGCTCGCGTGCCCAGTCATCCGGCACGTCCACAACCCGGATATGCGGAGCGTAGAGCGTGTCCCAGCGGCGTTGTGCCGTAAGCGGGTCGACCGGACGGACGCGAGCCTGCGCGTCGGCGGCGATGTGACGGCCGACCTCGTCAAGAACATGCCGTGGTACGTAAAGGCGCACCGCGCCGTGATGCAGCGTCGCGAGCAAGCTCGTCAGGCTTGCGCGGCGGGTGCCTTCGAAGACCTCATTGACCAGCGCGCACGTGTCACCAACGAGGATCCGGGAGGTACTCAGCGGTACGTGCGAAACGTTCACACGAGCAACGTAGGGCGTAGTTCCGACATGGCGCATCGGCATATCGTCCGCCTCTGTTCAGTGGCGATTTAGCCGGGTCAGCCCAGAGGTGGCTCAGGCACATGCTCACGGTAACGAATACCTAGCGGGGGCCGGTCACCCAGCGGGTGCCGCAACCGGCGGGGGTCGTCGGCGATGTTGGTGGGCAGTGGTGCGACAACTCCTTTACTCGGCTGGTTTATACTTGAGGCGACCTGGACAAACGTGCGTGAGCATGCCGCTGGGCCACCGGACTACTGGGGGTCAAGGGGTCGTCGGTTCGAATCCGGCCGTCCCGACCGATTGGCCTGGGGAGATGAAGATCTTCTCCGGTAACGGCGGTAACATCCGGTAACGGATGATCTTTGTTGGCGGTAACCGCGTGGACGGTTGGCTGCTGATCTGTTCGCTGTCAACCGCTATGACCTGCCGCTTCATCTACGTTCTGGATGAAGCGGCATTTGGTCTCTTGATTCCGCGTCAAGCGCTCCAGATGATGCCAGCTGTCGCTCGATCAGGTGTTTCGACCAGCCCGGAGGCCAGGCAGGATCGTCGGCGCTCCCTGGTCCTGGTCTTCCCGAATTGACCGGTCGACAGTGGAGCGACTGTCATCGCGTCGACAATCGGCGGAGAGGTCGACGTCGGGCTGGCTCGGGCGATTACCTGCTGAGCAGGTCGATGAGCGCGGTGTCGGCTTGGGCGAGGATCGGCGGGCTGTGCAGCGGTGTGGCCATGGCCGCGCTGCGGGTCGCCGAGGGTCAGCGTGTCGTGGTCGACCACCGCGACGTCGATCCCGGCGGCGGGCGGCCGCGTCGGCTTCGGGCACGAAGTGGTCATCGGGCCGCCGGGGCCGTAGGAGTTCGCGGGTACAAGCAGCATCATCCGGGCACCGTGCCCGAGTTGCGACTACAGGCTCCACCTCATATTCAGATCGGCCCGCTCACTCTGATGCTGCCCCGGCGTCTGCCGATGGTCGTGAGGGAGTGGGGCACCTGCCTTCAACGAGTGCGCCATCGGGAACGGGGAGCACAGCCTTGCGCAGCTATCCGCCTGGCGGTATGCCGCTGTCGGATCGCCAGTCGGTGAACAGCTCGGCAAGTCTGCTCTTGGTCTGGTCGGTGAGGATCTTGGTGATGTCGTCTCCGAGTGGCTTCAGGGCGTGTCGGCGTATTGCGGGGTGTTGTGCTGGTGCGGGGCAGATGAATACGGCGAGGATCCGTAGTGCGCGCAGGGCTTCTTCGTTTGAGATGAGGTCGAGCAGCGGTGCGCCCGCGAACGCTGCGGCCTGGATGCCATGCCACGCCTTGTCGACGATCAAGCTGATGACGGCTTCGGTGACGTGCGGCCGGTCGGTCTGCAGTGCCGAACCCAGGATCAGGGCTTTGGCCTTGTTGGGGATGCTGTCGAAGCCTCGTCGGGTCATCTCGATCGCCTGGACCAGACCGATGAAGAGGTCGCACCAGAAGTGGTTGGTGAGGTCGCGCTTCACGCTGGTGGTGTCCTGCGTGGCACGGTCGAGTTCCGTGACGATCTCCCGCCAGGCCCCGCGCGTCATTTCCTCGGCAAGCGCTGTCACCTGCTCGGCTGGCGTCGGGTAGGGCTCGCCGTCTTCGGGCCCCGCAGGCGGCGACGGGGCGGCAAGCCAGTCCGCGATGTCGACGCGGGCGAGGTCGGTGGTAATTTCCTGGTTGCCGCGCGTCTGCTCCAGGCGCCGCGGACGATGCTCTGTCCAGGCCAGTTTGCTCTCGAAGCGCTCCCGTCCCCCGTGACGGATCAGATAGTCCTGGTCGACGAGGTCGAGCCAGCCCTGTACGCCATGCTGGCTGCCGCCGCACTGGGTGCAGAGGCAGCGGTGTCCTCGGGCTGTCTCGCAACTAGGATTGTGTCTGCCGGTGTCCATGTCGCGGCCACCTCGCTCATCCGGTTGACCCGGTTGTGGTAGCGATAGCTGACTAAATGGAATCCTGTCGATACCCTACGTCACCGACTGATCTATGCCAATGCCGGTCGGTCGAGCCTGTCGGATTGCGGGCAGAACATCACCGGTCGCCATCGGACCGGTCTCGCCGGATGGCTTGTCCGTGGTCACATCGGCGCGTACGGTCGATCGTAGAGCTGGCGTCGTCCAGCTGTTGAACCTGCTGCTGTGCCGCCCAGTTATGCGGAGCCCGATGAGTCGGCCATCGATGCCGAGGGGCTAAGACCCCGCCTGCGGCGCGCCTTTGGATCCCTCCGGTTGCAGTCGTCGACAACCCGCTGCGTGTCCCTCCCCATCGGGCGTCGCCTGACATGCCGCTGCCGCCCCACACCGGTTAGGTGCCACGACGTGCCGGTGTGCCCTGACCTGCGAAGGAGTGCCCTCATGACCTCGTACGCAATCCGCAGCTGCAGTGAACCGCCAGCGTCAATGCGCTGGCTCGCCCAGCAGTTTCCGCACCGGGCCCGGCTCATCGCCGACCTGCAGGGTCGTATCAGTCGCGCCCCTGCAGCCATCCGCGCCTGCGCACCTGAGCCGGACCGATTCGGCCAGGCGATGGAACGGACACTCGCCCTTGACCTGTGCGACACACCGCCATACCTGCAGCTGATCAAACAGCTGCCGGCGGCCGGGATGCGGCGTCTGCTCACCACCGCCGGATACGCGCCGATCGCCGACACCGCCGACGGGCCGTGGGGCAAGACCAGCAACCATATCCCCGGCGCTCGACTGTTCACGGTGGGCAGCCTGCTGCCCTACCTTGACAGGGCAGCGCACGAGCTCCGTTCGGCGAACCCGGACGAGGTGCGGGAGGCGATCCAGGCAATGCTGCGCGACCGGCGGGCCATCACCGCCTACGCGACCGCCGCGAGCGCTGCCCGTCCTGCCTTTGCCGCTTTTTGGGCCAGCTACATGAGCGGCTTCCACAGTGCGCTGCGTGGCTACGGACCCGTCACCGCCTCCCTGAGAGCGTGTTTCACATTGCTGTCAGTCGGGTGTGTTGAAGGTGAGGCGTTGTTGGTGGGTGGCGGCTTCGCCTCGGGCAAGGCGGCGGAGCATGCCACCGAGGGCGGCCCATCGGGTCATGGCCTCCGACGTTGCGCGGTGGGTTTCGTAGTCGCGTGCCAGGCGGCGGTGGGCGGTGATCCAGGACAGGGTCCGCTCCACGACCCAGCGGCGCGGGTGCACGACGAACCCTCGTTGGTCGGCGGGTTTGCGGACGATCTCGACGGTGGTGCGTAGCAGGTCGCGGGCCCAGTCGACGAGGCGCCCGGCGAAGACGTGCCGGTGGGAGTGGCTGCGTAGGTGGCGAGCAGGGCGCCTTTGGCGCCGTCGCGGTCCTGCCAGGACGCGGCGAGGACCCAGACGGTGACCAGCAGGCCAAGGGTGTCGGTGACGATGAATCGTTTCCGGCCGTTGATCTTCTTCCCGGCGTCGTAACCGCGGGAGTGCCGCGGCACGGTGTCAGCGCCCTTCACGCTCTGCGAGGCGATGATCCCCGCCGTCGGCTCGGCTCGCGACCGTGAGCCACCGGGATTTGCTCACGTAGCTCGGTCAGGATCCGCTCGGTCACGCCCCGACTGTTCAGCCGAGTGAAGTGCGCGTACACGGTCTGCCACGGCGGGAAGTCGACCGGCAGGTACCACCGCGCGCAACCGGTGCGCACCACGTACAAGACGGCGTCGATGACGGCCCGCCGGGGATGCTTCTCTGGTCTGCCCATCCACTGTGGAGACGGCAGCATCGGCTCGATGATCTCCCACTCGGCGTCGGTCAAATTAGAGGGGTACCGCGTGAGGCGCTCCATCCGAATTACTCGGCGTCCTGCAGGCCGAATCGTGATGGAGCTTTCGCAGAGCCAAACCCGACAGGCAGCAACGCACCCACGAAACATCGATTGGCCCGTATGGTTCGTAGAGCTCAGATAAGGGGCGCATGAAGCCGAGGCTGGAGGAGCCGATGGGGGAGGGGCCACGACCGATCGCGGAGGTCATCGAAGAGACGCGGGCGAGGTTCGGGCCAAGGTTCGCGCTGGCGCGCGTGGATGCCGAGGAGAAGGCGCGTCAGATGCTCGACGAGCGCCATGGCGAGATGGACGTCGAGGAAATCGTCAAACTCGGTCGGTTGTTCAACCAGCACGAAGCGGCGGGCCGAGTGCGGTACGACCGCTTCTCGCCAGGTTTCGCTGGCGCCATCATGGCCAAGCTGGGCCAGGACGTTGTGCGATTCAACAGGGTCGTCTCGCGACTCTGGACGCAGCCTCTGGAGGCTGCCGTGGACCTCCTGGGCCAGATGTACGCGGACCGGTCGATCCTTCCGGGCGCCGGTACGTCTCTTCCCAGCTACCTGCTGTACCTGCGCGAGCCCGACCGTTTCGGTGTGTTCATCAACGCCACAAGGAAGGGCCTGGGTGCCGAGGTCGGTGACGTGTTCCGCTCCGACAGCAAGGCGAGCTACGAACGTTTCTGTGCCGCCCTGCTCCGTTGGCGTGAGCGGCACGGGGTGGCGGCACAGGAGGCGGATGCGATCCTGACCGCCGTCATGCGGAACCTGCCGAAGACGTCCGACGACAGCGCCCCAACAGTCGGTGAACTGGTCGGTGACGTGACGCCGGCAGAGTCCGCTCACGCGCCACTCCGCCTGACGATCGAGCAGGTGGCGGCAGGAAGTCACCTACCGGTGGAACGAGTCGAGGCGTGGGTCGAGGCGCTGCGAGGCCCCATGAGGCAAGGGGTGTTCCACGGTCCGCCCGGCACAGGCAAGACACATCTCGCGCTCCTACTTGCCCGGCACCTAGCGACAGCACCGGCCAACATCGAACTACTACAATTCCACCCCGCATACTCCTACGAAGACTTCGTCGAGGGCCTGCGACCGGCGACGGACGATGACAAGGGCGGGTTCCGGTACACAGTCCGAGAGGGGATTCTCTCGAGGCTCTGTGAACGGGCGAGAAAGGCAACCGACGAGAGCTTCGTACTCGTGATCGACGAGATGAATCGTGCCGACCTGGCGGCGGTCTTCGGGGAGTTACTGTTCCTGCTCGAATACCGTGACACCGCAGAGGTGACGTTGCCCTACTCGCAGCGGCGCTTCTCAGTGCCGAGCAACGTCGTGCTGCTGGGCACGATGAACACAGCAGACCGCAGCCTGGCACTACTGGATTTCGCGTTGCGGCGGCGGTTCAACGCGTTCGCGCTGGAACCCAATGACCTCGTGCTCGCGAGTTGGGCCGCAGCGCGTCCGGCCGTGAACGCCGACCTGGCGCTCGACGTCTTCCGCCTGATCAGGGATCGGGTCGGGCGCGACGCCGTGGTAAGTCCAGGACACTCCTACTGGATGGTCGAGAATCTCGACGCCACTGTGGCCGAACACATCTGGGCGTACCAACTGCATCCGTACCTCGCCGAATACTGGTTCGAACGGCCGAGCGAACTGCGGCAGCTGGACGCTGACGTCCGGACCCTGATCGCGGAACGGGCATAAGGTGATCCAGCTCCGTGACTATCAACCCGACCTCGTCGAGCTGACGCACGACGAGGCATCCGAGCTGACCGCACTCGCCAAGGGTTCGGGGGGCACTGCTGGCAGGCCACGGGTCATCGAGCGGGTGACCGTCGGCGAAACCCAGGGCTGGTATCGAATCCAACCGGGACCGTACGTCGGTCGTTTCGCTCTCCGGTCGGGCCGCGTCATCGATATCACCAGCCGGTTCCCCTTCGAGAATGTGGCACAGCTACTCGGGCTCGCCGAGAGGACCACCCTGCTGGAGGAGGCTGGCGTGGATGCGGTCGGCGGGCACGGCCTGGTCGATCTCATCGGACTGGCGTTCGTCCGGGAGGCTGAGCGTCTCGTCGGGGCAGGACTCGCGAAGGGCTACGCCTCGCGCACCTTCGTCCGACCGCCCTATGCGGGAGCCCCTGACGTCGCCGCACACCTGGGTGCCGGAGCGGGTCTGCCCACCCGACTGGTGACAAGGGCCAACCGACTGACAATGGACATCCCGATCAACCGTCTCGTCGCCGCAGCGCACACCAAGCTGAGCCGGATGACCTACCAGAACCCGCAGCTATCTGCCCGCCTGCGCTCCCTGGCTCCCATCTTCGCTCAGATCAGTGGTTGGACCGAGGGCAGGCCACGTCTACCGGCCACGACCGTCCCGTCCCAGTATCGGAACGTCTCCGAGCTGAGCTATCTCGTCCTCGACGACAGGACTGCCCTACCCGTCGATGGCGCGGTCGCAGGCGTCAGCGTCCTGTTCAACATGACGAGGATTTGGGAGTTGTACGTGGGCAATTGGCTTACCCGGCAGTTGCCGGCGGGGCAGGCAGTGGCTCCTCGGTATCCGATCCCACTGACCGACAGTGGAGCCGAGATAATGGGTGTCGCCGACTTCGTCCTATTAGAGGGAAATAGGCCGGTTAGTGTTTATGACGCGAAGTACCGAAAGTGGAAAGACCGGCCCAGCACCGACGAACTCTACCAACTCGTGACGTACGCGCACCGGTTGCGGCTCCGGCATGCCGGTCTCGTGTATCCAGGATCCAGGTCGGCGACCACCAGGGTCACCGTCGGCGATATCACGCTCGAATCGATCGCCATTCCGGTCACCTCCAGGGAGACATGACCATCTGAAGCAGCCGATACCAACGGACATCCATCGGCCTTCTCTCTGGGGTTCGGGCAACCGGTGTTCGCCAGGGTGTACCTCGCCTCGTTCGTTCCGCTCAGGAAGTCGGCCATAGGGCCACCCTTCGCGTACAAAGCTGTCCCGGTCGTCGACGACCCGGGTCGACGGGCACAAGCGGAATCCATAGCGATTAGGTCAATGAGACTCGATGCGTCCATGGCTCATGAGCCGCCCGCACTCACGTGGTCGAGGTGTGCTCTCGCCGACTTCTACATCCACGATCGGGCATTGCACGAGCCCGGGTGCCACGGCCAGACGCACCAAGTCAGAGTCGGTCATCAGTTGGGGCCTGCTACGCCACCGCACCTCTGGCAACGCGTTCGGTAATTTCGGTGCGTGTCCGGGGAGACTACGGTGTGTCAAGGATCTGCCGTGTGCGTTGGAGGTCAGGCTGTGATTGAGGGCTGGTTGCTGTCGGCGGCGACAGTGGGCGGGTCGGCACTGATCGGTGCTGTCGCCACAGATGTGTGGCAGTCAGCGCGAGCTGGGGTATGCCGCTTGTTTGGCCGAGCGGGACAGCGGCGGGGTGACGTGGCGCAGGGGTGGGCGGATCAGACCGCTGCGGAGATCACTGGCGCACCCACGGAGCAGCAGATTGAGGTTCGGCGGCGGTTGGCGCTGTTGTGGCAGCAGCGGTTGGCTGATTTGGTGGAGGAGCACCCGGAACTCGGTGATGAGGTGCGGATGTGGGCCGCCGATCTCCGGCAGCAGCTGCCGGCGACAGAAAAGGACTGGGTGAACACGTTCATCGCGGGCGGTAACGCGACGCAGTACAACGCGCCCGGCGGCTCGATAACCGTGACAAATCATCTGGGCGAGCGATTCGGGTCATGAGCACGACTGTGGGGCGTGCCGGTGGCGATCGGTTCGAGGCACGCGACCGCTCGACCATGTTCAATGCGCCGGACGGGACGATCAACGTCTACCAGGACGGCCACGGTCCCCGACCGATACAGCGGCTGTGGATGGCGCCGCCGCACGCGGCGGGCATGGTGGCGCGGCCAGAGCTGGCGGAACCGCTGTTGGAGCTGGTGACTGCGGAGGCCGGCGAGCAGGTAGCGGTGAGCGGTGTCCACGGCACCGGCGGATTCGGTAAGACCACCTTGGCTGCCTGGATATGTCATCAGCCGCAGGTGCGCGACAGATTTTCGGGTGGTCTTCTGTGGGTGACCGTCGGTGAGCACGCCGCCGGCGCGGAGCTGGCTGGACGGATCAACAACCTGATCGAGCATCTCACCGGCGCCCGCAGCGGGTTCACTGACCCGATTCAGGCGGGACATCGCCTGGGCGCGTTACTGGACAGCCAACCTGAACCGGTATTGCTGGTGGTCGACGATGTCTGGCGGGCCGACCAGTTGGACCCGTTTTGCCAAGGCGGGGCACGGTGCCGGCGGCTGGTCACGACCCGTCACCGCGGCTTGGTGCCGGCGAGTTCCAGCGTGTGGGTCGACCAGATGTCCACAAGGCAGGCGGCGGCGCTGTTGACCCGCGACCTAGCCGATCCGCCGACCGACCTGGTCGCCCGGATCCTGTCGGCGACCGGACGTTGGCCGGTGCTGCTCAGCATCGCGAACCGGACCGTGGTCCGCCACGTCGAGAACTACGGCGCCACCGCGGCGTGGGCGTTGCGGGACATCGCGGACCGACTCGCCGAAGAAGGCCCCACCAGCTTCGACTTCGAAGACCCCGCCCGAAGTGGCCGTGCGATTGACGCCACCGTCCGCGCCGGCCTGGACCTCCTCGACCCGGCGATCAGCGACCGGTTCACCGAACTAGCGATCTTCGGCGAGGACGTTGACATACCGCTTTCAGTACTCACGCTTCTGTGGGCAAAGACCGGCGGTCTGACACCACGCGGCACCCGGCGAGTTTGCGCGATCCTGGCCGGGATGTCGCTGCTGCTGCAGTACCAATCCGAAGCAGGCACCATCCGGCTCCACGACATCATCCGCTCCTATCTAATCCGCAACGCCACCGACAGCAGTCAACGCACCCGACTGCACGCTCTGCTCCTGGACGCTGCTGTCGCACTGACCATGCCGGCAGCCTCAGCGGCGACATCCGCAGCCTCGCCGACTGTGGCCTGGTGGACGCTTCCCGCCGCCGAGGAGTACCTCGCAGCACACCTCGCCGAACACCTACACGGTGCCGACCGACACGACGAACTCGCCGTCACCGTCACCGACTTGCGATGGATCACCAGACGCCTGCAGCGCCACGGGCCCGCCGCGGTCGAGGCAGACCTCGCCCACGTGACCACTTCCACCGCCACCACGCTGGCCAGGACCATCAGGCAGAACAGCCACCTGCTTACCCCTACCGACCCGCCCGACGCTCTCGGTGACGTGCTGGTCAGCCGCCTCGACAACGAACCCGACCTGGCACCACTGGTGGCCGCCTACACGTCTGTCCTTCCGCTGCCGCGACTAGCAAACCGGTGGCCACCCCCAGACGGTGCTCACCCTGCCCTACTACGCACTCTCACCGGTCACACCGGTTCACTGTCGTCGCTGGTATCCGCGCCGGACGGGGCCTGGGTGGCCAGCGGCGGCTACGACGGCACTGTCCGGGTTTGGGGTCCCACCACGGGCGCCTTGCGCCATACCTTCCCCGACCACCACGGTCCGGTGTCGTCGCTGGTGTCCGTGCCGGACGGGGCCTGGGTGGCCAGCGGCGGCCACGACGGCGCTGTCCGGGTCTGGGATCCCACCACCGGCGCCCTGCGCAGTATCTTCACCGACCACACTGGTCGGGTCGAGGCTTTGGTGGCAGCGCCAGATGCGTCCTGGGTGGCCAGCGGCGGCCCCGATGGCTCGGTGAAGGTCTGGGACCTGACCACCGGCGCCCTCCGGTACAACCTCGTCGGTCATAGCGGCTCGGTGCTGGCGCTTGCAACGGCGCCGGATGGGTCCTGGCTGGCCAGTGGCGGACCCGATGGCACGGTGCAGATCTGGGACCCGACGACCGGCACCCGTCGAAACATTCTCACCGGCCACGCCGGCTGGCTGCTGGCATTGGCGGTGGCGCCGGACGGGTCCTGGCTGGCCAGCGGCGGACTCGATGGCTCGGTACGGGTCTGGGACCCCACCAGCGGCACTCTCCTCCATACTTTCGCCGGCCAAGACAGTCCGGTGTTGGCGTTGGCAGTTGCGCGAGACGGCTCATGGCTCGCGAGTGGCGGCCAGGATGGCTCGGTACGGGTCTGGGATCTGCCTACCGGCACTCTGCGCCATGCCCTTGCCGGCCACAGCAGCGCAGTGCTGGTATTGGCGGTGGCACCGGATGGCTCTTGGTTGGCCAGCGCGGGGCGCGGTCACTCGGTGCGGATCTGGGACCTGGTCACCGGTGGCCTCAGGCATAACCTCACCGGTCACACCGGACGCGTATCAGCGCTGACCGCGGCACCAGACGGATCCTGGCTGGCCAGCAACGGTTTCGATGCGACGGTGCGCGTATGGAACCCAAGGATTACTGGTGCCCTCGGACGACTCCCGGACGGCCATACCAGATCGGTGATGGCGTTGGTGTTGGCGCCGGACTGCTCCTGGCTGGCGAGCAGCTCGTACGACCGGACCGTGCGGATCTGGGACCCCATCGTCGGCGCTGTACGGCACACCTTCACCGACCACACCGGCTGGGTGGGGGCGTTGGCGGCGGCGGCGGACGGGTCGTGGCTGGCCAGCGGCGCACACGATGGCACGGTGCGGATCTGGGATCCAGTTAGCGGGGTCCTTCGACGAACTCTCACGGACGGTCCCAGCCAGGTAGGGGCGTTGGTGGCAGCGCCGGACGGGTCGTGGCTGGCCAGCGGCGCACACGATGGCACGGTGCGGATCTGGGACCCCATCACGGGCGCCCTCCGCCACACCCTCGCCGGTCACACCAACGCCGTGTTGGCGCTGGTGACAGCACCGGACGGATCTTGGCTGGCCAGCGACGGATTTGACGACACGGTGCGGATCTGGGATCCCGTCACCGGGACCCTTCGACGAACTCTCACGGACGGTCCCAGCCAGGTAGGGGCGTTGGTGGCAGCGCCGGACGGGTCGTGGCTGGCCAGCGGCGCTGACGACGGCACGTTGCGGATCTGGGACCCGAGCACCGGCACTGTTCGCCACGTCCTCACCGAACACACCGACGGCGTCTCGGCCTTGGCGACGGCACCGGACGGTTCCTGGCTGGCCAGCAGCTCATACGACACGACCGTGCGGATCTGGGATCCGATCACCGGTACCCTCCGGCAGACCCTCAAAGGCCACAGGTCCCCCGTGACGGCCCTGATAAAGGCACCGGACGGATCCTGGCTCGCCAGCGCCGCACGCGACGGAACGATCCGGATCTGCGACCCACGAGATGGCGGACATCTCGCGACAACCCGAATAGGGGGAACGCCTCCGGTCTTCCCCCTAACGACAGACAGCCGTGTCGTCTACTGCGCCGGCGCGCACGCCGTGTACGGGTTTGACTTACTTCTCACTCAAGGACATGGCGCTAATCAAGCCAGCGATTGAAGGTCTGCATGGGTGCGGGCTCGCAGCTCAGGCCACTCTTCCCGGCCCTTCCGGGTCCGGGCGGCCCCACTCACAGGTGAGCGCTGGACCGCGTCCCGTCGATCTCGTCTCGGTGCCAGTAGGTAGGGGAGCTACTGCAGAGCTGGCAGGCAAGAACCAGCGGCTGACCGGCCCGTCCAGGCGGCTTCATACCGCAGCACAAGGGCAGGCTTTCCACCTCGGGCGCTTCAGCCTGCGCGACGCCCGGACCGTATCGCCGCTCGCAGGCACGTTCGGCCGTCTCTTCGCGGCGGGAGTCGCTTGCGGTCTCGGCCAGCTCGATGGTCCCGCCCCGTTCGGCGGTGACCGTGGTGTGCGCCTCGGCGGGGATCCAGCTAACACGGTCGCGGTGCCGGAAGGGCAGCCCGTCCCATGCAGAATGCCTTCCAATAGGTGGTCCAGGTGAGGGCGTGGACCGCAGGGGAACATGGCGGTTGTGGCGGCCTTCTGCCGGCTGTAGCTGTGCGGATTCAACGTCGGGTACAGGTGTAGGCGGCCGCACGGCATGGTCTTGCGGGTGACCGGGCACCGGGTGGTGCCGGTCCAGAGGTCCGCCCAACCGCACCGTTGCGTCTCAAACGTAATGGCACCCGCGCCGATTTCCAGCCGGGCCTCGGATAGGTATATGCGGTGATCGTCAAGGGCCGGCACGGACAGATGTGGCACCGAGTGAAGGAACGCGATGTCGTCGGCGCCGCGGTCGGTGGTCCACACCACCCGGTCCCCGGCTTTGCGGAGCGCTCGTTGCCGGGCCCGGATGGTCCGAGGGGTCTCCCTAGAATGCTGGACCTCCCCGGCCACCGTCAGAACCGGACCGATGGCCAGGACGTCCGGTCGGCGGCGGGCGCGTGGCCGCCACACCTCGACCTCTACGGTGCCGCCGACAGATTCCCACGTGCGGGCCTTGCGCTCTTTGAGCGCCTCGTGGGTGTCGGTCTCGGGCTGGTGTTCCGGGTGCGGGGAGCGGCCATCTTCGTGTCGGAACAGTGGACCGTGCCGCCCTTCGACGAAGGTCAGCCAGACCGGTGCGCGGGGGAGTCCTCTTCGGGCCTGGTAGCGCATGCAGTGCAGGCAGAGCAGTTTTTTGCCCGCCGATGCCGTGGGGGCGGTCGTTGGCGATCCGCTCGCGCAGATCGGGTTGGTCAGGATGGCCCCAGAGCGCGATTCGCGGCTGCAACTCGATCGCGGCCGGCACGTAGAACACGCCGCCGTTAAAGGCGAGCGGGTCGAGGTGCTCCCAGACTGGTCGGTTCACGGGTCCCCCTGGCGGTGGTCCTGGCGTGTAGCCGGCGGACTCGACGAGTTATGTGCCGCCTACTCAGGGTATCGGTCATCGCAACCTCCCGAAGCAACGTGATTTGACTTCGTGGCCGCTCGCTTCGGGCTGCTTCAGAACTGTTCTCACGGTGATGAGCCGCAGCGCGCGGATCCCAGCGTGGTCTGCGCTTCGCTGCTGGTCCCTGGACCTTCACCAGATTGCCTGACGGTTATTGGACTCCTGGCCAGGTGCTTGCTGTAGCGGTCCGGCAGAATCGTGCGGTGCCGATTGATGTCGACTTTGCCGCCATCCGCCCCTGGGGGCGCGGGCAGGATACCGGGTTCGAGGAGTTGTGCTGCCAGATCGCCCGGGCAGAGGCGCTCCGTAAGGGGCAAGCGTTTGTGCGCCTGGGTACCCCAGATGGTGGCGTCGAGGGCTACTCGATCGACGCCAGCGGTGCCGAGCACGGGCTGCAGGCCAAGTTTTTCCTGGGCAGCCCGAGCCCTGACCAGTGGTCGAAGATCGCAGGCAGCGTGAAGACGGCGATCGAGAAGCACCCGAACCTGACCGCCATGACGATCGCCCTGCCCGGCGACCGTGCCGATCCCAGGAAGTCAGACGAGCAGTGGTTCATGGACAAGTGGAATCACTACGTCGAGCAATGGACGAAGCATGTGGCGACCCGGGGGCGGGCCGTCGAGTTCCACTACATGGGCAAGTCTGAGATCCTTGAAGCCTTGTCGCGCGAGGAACATGCCGGCCGTTACCGCTGGTGGTTCGAGCGACCGCTGCTGAGTCGTACGTGGCTGGCCGAACGCTTGGACGAGGTCGTCGAGCAGGTCGGGCCCCGCTACAACCGCAACCTGACAGTCGGGGTGCCGGCCGGTCGAAAGATCGCTGACTTCGCCCGACTTCCACATCTGCTCGTCGACCTTGAGCAACATGCCGCGTCCGTCATCGGCCACATCGAGCGAGTCGATCCGACCATCGACCTCGCCGTGAGCTCCAGACTGCACGAACTCGCCGCAGCGCTGCCATTGCCGCTGACCTCCGACGAGACGCCGACCCCCGACAAGCAGGTGCCGGTCGGCCTATGGCGGCAGGCTTGGCAGGACCTGCAGACCGCGGTGCGGACGCTGACTCCGCATCCGGACGCCGAACAGGCTGGCGAGGCCGGCCGGAGGAGCCGAACGTTCAACGAGTTCGCCGAGGTGAGCGCCAAGGTCATCGCGGCGTTCGACGAGGACTGGCCCGCTTACACGGCACCGGCCATGCTGCTGTGGGGTAATGCCGGCAGCGGAAAGACTCACCTGCTGTGCGACACCGCGCGGCTCGCCCTCGAACGCGGCCAGCCGGCGGTGGTGGTGCTCGGCCAGCAGCTCGGCGTTGGCAACCCCTGGTCCGAAGTCATGAAAGCACTGCGGTTCGACGGCGAGGCCGAGACCTTCCTACAAGCGCTCAGCGCCCGCGCCGAGGCCAGCCAGCAACGCGCGCTGTTGATCATCGATGCCATCAACGAGAATAACGGCCTTCAGCTATGGCCCAACCATCTCGCCGCCTTCCTCACAGTGGCCCGCCGCTACCCCTGGATCGGCGTCATCTTGAGCGTCCGCACGATCGCCAAGGACATGATCCTTCCCGACCACCTCGACGAAGCCCGGCTGATCCAGGTAGAGCACAAGGGATTCGCCGAGAAGCCCTTAACGGCGGTCCGGGCATTTTTCGAGCACTACCGGCTCCCGCTGCCAGCAGCACCGCCCTCGTTGTTTCGCGAGTTGTCCAACCCGCTGATGCTGCGACTGTTTTGCCAGGCCGCCCGCCATAATGAGGGGCTGCTCGCGCAGCCGATCCCGGGGCTGTCGCGGATCATCGAAGCGATCTTCCAAGACGTTGACGCGCGCGCCCGGCACCAACTGGGGACCGGCCCCTATCAGGCGATCGCACGGCCGTGCTGTGAATCGGTGGCTGCAGCGATGTCCAAGCGCCCGCGCCCGGTGCTTCCGTACGTGGAGGCGGTCGCGGCGCTTCACGCCGTGGTGCCCACGGCGCCCGGCGCGCCCTATGACAAGACACCGCTCGGCGTTCTGGTCAGTGAGGGACTGCTCGCCGAAGACTTCGTCCTAGAGGAGGCCGGCCGAAAGCCGTCGCGGGTGGTTCGCTTCGCCTTCGAGCGCATCAGCGATCACCTCGCTGCGGAAGTGTTGCTGGGCAACGGCTCCGAGACGGCTGGTCGGTCCACGGCCGACAACGCCGCCGAGATCGCCCGTCGGCTGCCAGCCACTGATCCTGGCAAACGGTCACCGGAGGCCTACCGACTGCGAACGCTTCTGGAAGCCCTGGCCGTTGCAGCGCCAGAGCGCGTAGGTGTCGAGTTGCCGGAGATCGCCGAGGCCATGAAGCGGGCCGGTGTCACGTTTGAAGGCCGATCAGTTGAGTGGATCATCACCGAACCCTGGCTACGAGGTCTGCTACAGCGTGAATCGTCCAGCTTCACCGACCGCACCCGTCAGCACCTCGCGGACCTGATCTTCGGCCCAGACCCCGATGCTCCGGCCGCTCCGCCGGATCCGCTGCGCCGCGAAGCGATCAGCCGAGCACTACTCCTCACCATCCATCCCGACCGGCCGCTTGGTCACGGCTGGCTGCACGATCTGCTCGCTCCGATGACGATGACGGAACGGGATCGGCGATGGACTGCCCAGGTCCGCGGGCGCCACGCGAAGAGGGGGCGGCCGAGCCCCTACCAACCCCTGCTGGAATGGGCGAGGTCTGCGCCAGAGGAAGTTTTGAACGTCGACGTCGACGGCACGACCACGGTGGCCCGGCTCACCGCGGAGGCCCTGCTTTGGGCCTTGCCCTCCCCGGACCGGTTCCTGCGGGACACCGCGACCCGGGCCTTGGTGGCGATCACGCCCCACGACCCGCAGATCATCCCCTCGCTGCTGCAACTGGCGGCAGGAGTCGACGACGGGTACGTCACGGAGCGAGTGCTTGCGGTCGCGTACGCAGCGATCACTTTGCGAGCGGTCGAACCCGAACCTGCAGCGGCGGCCCTGCGGGCGTTCGTTGAGCAGGTGGGCGTTCCCGTCCATGTGCTCGCGCGCGACTACTTTGCGTTAGCAGTCAACTGCCTCACCGAGGCGCTTCCTGGAAGCGCGGACGTCACGTACCTCCGCGAGACCTCAATGCCGCGGTACCCGGCCAACTGGCCGGGCCAGTTGGGTCTACCGGACTTCGAGCAGCTAAAGACCGAGTATCCGCGCATCCGGGCAGACGCGGACACGATTTCGGCCGGGTCCGGTCTCGATGATGAGCGGAAGATGGAGGCGGTCACCACCGGGTGGGGGCAGGTGATCGGATCACTCGACAAGATGGGTGACTTCCACTCGTACGTCATGCACGTCGACCGCCCATACTGGTACAGGCTCGGCGCCCAGCGCATCGACGACACCCGGGACACGCCGTTAACCGGATTTGACCCGAGCGTGCTGCCGGGATGGGTATTCGCCCGGGTCCTAGAACTCGGCTGGACACCCCAAGCCTTCGGCGAGGTCGACGCCGACATCAGCCACTCCGACCGCGGACGAACGTCCCACAAGGAGGAGCGATTCGGCAAGAAGTACCAGTGGCTTGCCTGGCATGAAGCACTGGCGCGGTTATCCGGCACCCACAAGCTACGCGACCGCGACCACGGCGAGCGCGAAGCACCATACGAAGGCGCCTGGCAGCTCGCCGCCCGCGACTTCGACCCGACCCACCTTCTCGACCGTCCGAGACCCATTGATGTCCGCTGGTGGCGGGAACTCTGGCAGATACGTCCACTGACCGCCGAAGCCACCGTCACCCCAGACGTGGCGACGGACGATGGGCCTGTTTCGGTCACTGCCGCAGAAAACGCTAACGAGCAGCGTGCGTGGTGGCTGCCGATACCTCAGCTCGCCCACCCCGCTGTGCCGCTGGACCAGGATCCCGTCGTCCACCTGTCCCTCTGGGCCACCGACCCGGCAGACCTGCCCGACCTGACCGACTTCCTCGTGGTCAACGCCGACCTCACCCACTGGCCCACCGCCCATAGCGCTCCGCGGCGGCCCGGCCGCCGTTACCGCATCCTTAGCGGGTACCGGCACCTCATTCCGCAGCGAACTGACCGCAACACCGCGCACGCCGACTTGACGGCCAGCATCGACGGCGTCCTCATCCGCCGCGAGGACCTACCCGCGCTGCAGGCTTGGACCGGCGAGGAGGATCTGGACGGCTTCTCCCTCGACGTCAGCTTCACCGACGAGCTGTACCTCGGCGAATGGCCGACCGGGGCGGTCTACCGCGCCAACACTGTCGCCGACTTCCGACCCGAACGCTGGACCGACGCGATCGGCACCGACTCGCTCGGGCTCGGGGTGCCCGCCATCGTCATGACTGAACGCTACTGCTGGGAAGGCAGCATCCTCGACTGCTCTCTACCCGCCACCCTCAACGTCCACCTCCTCACCTCAGCACCCGCCGCTCTGTTCCCACGACTGCACCACCGCAACGGCGCCGGCATCACCGTCGACGGGCAGCTCTTGCACCTCGATCCAGAGCCCTGGCCTGATAGCGACGGAGGACTTCTCATCGACGAAGCATTTCTCGCCAGCGCGCTCGAACGCGAGGGACTCGTCCTGCTCCAGATCATCCGGCAGACCAAACACGTCAACACACCCGACGGCGACCACCGTTTCGCGGGCCTTGTGACCCAAACCCGGCTCATTGGCTCTGTCGGCACGGAGCAGCTATGCGACGTCACCCGGACCCATCTTCACCCGCCCCGGCTCGACGACTAGCCGCTCGTTGGCCTTCAACAGCCGACGAGCCGGCGATGGGGGCGAATCGCCGGACTCGGAGAGACGGTCATCGCCCCTTTAATGCATTGATCACCTTCGGTCGAACGGCACCCGCTCGAGCAGGCCCTCCAGGTCGCCTTCGAGCCTAGCCGTGCCGGTGGTCGCCTCGGCGTAGTCGTCTTCGTACTCGGGCAGCCAGTACTGGACCTGCGCCACGGTCAGCGGGTGCCGGGCGAGCAGGAACGACTCGACGTGCACCTCGCGTACTGGTTGTGCCTTCTTGGCACTGGCAAGGAACGGGTCGATGGTGTCCTCTACAGCGCCGCTGCGTTCGATCGCGCGCACCGCGTCCAGCTCCGCTTCGGACAGCCCCATCCGGAACGCACCGCCCGGAACCTGACGAAACACGACCCCCGATCGGATGTGCCGCCATGCCGGGCGCCCGGCCACGAGCTCCTCGGTCCACATGGCGGCGAACGCTAGCAGCCAAGCCGTCCGGTGGTCTCTCCCAATGCCCCGCAGCTTGCGCAGAGATCAACTGGCTGTCGAAGCTTCAGGCCGAAGGCTGGCAGCACCGCTGAATGGGCCTGGCAGCGCCGGCCGGCGACCAACTGGCTGGCGGTCGCAGACATCGCACCAACAACTCACCCCGGTTCCCAGCACCATGCCTACGCGGCGCCGATGCCGGCCGTGTTCCCGAATTGCCGGACCCCTGCCAGGGCACAAGCGATCATCGCCGGTTCGCGTAAAGTCCTCACATGCAACCGAGGGCGTTCGAGCAGCACATCGCGGTGTTCGGGGAGAGTGGCAGCGGCAAGACCGTCCTGCTCTCATCGTTCTACGGGGCCGCCCAGGAGCCGCAGTATCTGAAGAGGAGCCTCTTCCACATCCTGGCGGAAGACATCGGCCAGGGTAACCGGCTGCACAAGAACTACCTCGGCATGAAGGACGACGCGACGCTGCCGCTCACCACCCGGTTCGCCGCTACGTCGTACGCCTTAAAAGTTCAGATGAAGGACGGGTCGGATCCCGCGGTGGCGAAGTCCCGGCCCTTCGACGTGCTGCGGGTGGTGTGGCACGACTATCCGGGTGAGTGGTTCGAGCAGTCGGTGCAGAGCCCGGAGGAGGCCCAGCGCCGCGCCGACAGCTTCCGGTCCCTGCTGAGTTCGGACGTCGCCCTGTTGCTGGTGGACGGTCAGAAGCTCCTCGACAACGCGGGCGAGGAGGATCGGTACCTCAAGTCGCTGTTCAGCAACTTCCGCAACGGCGTGCTGTCGCTACGGGACGAGCTGCTGGAGGACGGCAAGCCGCTAGCCCAGTTCCCGCGGATCTGGGTGATGGCGCTGTCGAAGGCCGACCTCTTGCCGGACCTGGACGTCTACCGGTTCCGTGATCTGCTCGTCGCGAAGGCCTGCGACGATCTAGAGCAGCTGCGCGAGGCCATCGTCGGGTTGGTGGAGGGCCGCGAGGCGCTATCGATCGGCGAGGATTTCGTGCTGCTCTCGTCGGCGAAGTTCGAGCCGGGCAAGATCACGGTGACCGAGCGCGTCGGGCTGGATCTGATCTTGCCGCTGTCCGCCATCCTGCCCTTCGAGCGGCATCACCGGTGGCACGAGTTGACGCAGCTCCCGGCGCGCGTGTTCGAGGGTTTACTCGGCCGTGCCGGCGACTTGGCGTCCGCGCTGCTGGCCAAGACCAGGCTTCCCGGCCCGCTGGGCCTGCTGATGAACCTCGTCGGTCCCGATCTCCTGAGCGATGCGGCGAAACTGGCCGGGGACAAGCTCCGAGCGGCCAACGCCGAGGCGCTGTCCAAGAAGGAGTTTCTCTCGGCCACGCTGACCGGCTTCCGGATGGATCTGGAGAAGGGCGAAGAGAACCAGATCCTGATCCGGAGCGTGCGATGAGCTTCATCTGGGCCACCCGCGGCCGGGCGTGGGGTTTCCGTTTCCTACTCACCGGTGGATTCTCGGACCCCCTTCCGGAGTACGAGGCCGCTTTCGCGGACGCCGGTGATGCGCCGGAAACCTGCCACCGTGCCGGGGACCGAGTTGCGTTGCGCATCGCGGACCCGCTGGGGCGTAAGGATCAGTCTGGCCGGGTGATCCCGCACGAGTTCGTCGTCTGCGGGCCGCAGGCCGCGGAGATCCATTCGGTGGCGGACGGTCTCGCGCTGGTGTGGCCGCAGGTGGCCGAAGAGTTCGAGCGGGTCTGGGAGACGCCCCGGCCGCCCTTCTGAAACTGATCGCGGAGCGTCCCGGTTCGCAGCGGCACCGATCGCACACCGCCGTGAGTGGTTCTGCGGGACTGACGACGACGTCTTGCTAGGCAACGACGAAGTCGCCAAGAAGGTCGACCTGCTCAACGGCGGTACCAACACCACCAGCGGCGATCAGGGGACGGCCGTCGGAGTGCGGTTCACGTGCCGCTCACCCAGTGCAGCCACACGACCAGCGTGGGCAGGCGCAATGAGAGCGAAAGCCCGGGCGCCTCGACCGGAGCCTGGCCGGGCAACGGTCGCAGGTCAATGAAACAAGTAGTCCGGCGATCTTGGTCGGCTGGGGCACGACTACTGGCCCTTGCACCCGAGATGTTGGCGTGATGGATTGAGGGGGCTACAGGGTGTAGCTGCATGGCTTAGGATCACTGCCGCGGGGTCGTCGCCCGGCCTCGGACCTGGGGAGGCTGTCGTGCGGCGGGTCGCGGTGGTGTGTGCTGTTGCGGTGTTGTTGAGCGGGTGCGGTGGAGGCTCATCTGTGCAACCCACGAGCAGTAGCGCACCGGTGGGTGACGACAATGTGATCGAGCCGACGGGTCAGGTCGGTCTGCCGTCGGGGATCGTGATCTCGAAGGATAACTTTTCCGCTCGCACCAAGGGTTTGCTGGTGTATGACGTCGCCACCGGCAATCTGCTCGCCACTGCGGCGGCGCCGGGCGAAGCTAGCGTAAGCCGCCGGGAGGCCTTCGACGCGACGATGCATCGCCTGGCCTACACCAACGATTGCGAGCTGTATGTGGCGACGCTGACCGGTGGTACCTATGTCCCGTCGGGACGGTGGAAGCCGCCGCAAGCGTTCGGTGAGGCTAAGCAATGCTTCGACAACCCGACTTTCGGCGAAGATGGCCGGATCCGCGCCACGGTCGGCGCCACGGTGACTGAGCCTGGCCGGGTGGTGTCCGTCGATCCCGCCCAGCCGGACACGGCTCCGAAGGATGAGGGCGCGGGCAGCCTTCGACAGGAGAAGAAGTTCCGTATCGCCGGCTTGAACAAGTCTGATGTACGGGTTTACGTCCGCGGCGACACGGTCACCGATCTCGTGGTCACCGGGGTCAAGCCGGGCGGTGATGTACTCAGCGGCGACTTCTGGTACGACTGCAAGACGCAGGTCGACAAGGCTGCGTTCTTGTGCACTTCTCCCCGCGACATTTCGCGCCAGTACTACGGCAGCGTCGCTCTGGCTACGGTCGACGTGCCTGCGGGCACGGTGACGGTCAAGCAGGTCGCGCCGGCGAGTAAGACTTCCCGACCGACGGTCCTGCCCGCTCCCGACAGAAAGCAGGTGGCGATCAACGACTCCACTGGCTGGTACACCACGAGCCTCGAGGGTGCTTCAAGCCCAGCCCGCCAGCCCCTCAGTGATCAGCAGAATCTCGGCGACATCCTCTTCTGGGCCTGAAGCCACTCCTCGGAGATCGTGACCTGGCTGGGTCGCGACGTGGGCCAGCCAGGGCTTGCTGTCTCGGCCTGCTCGATGGTGCGGCCCCGCTCGTCCGTGCAGTTGCACGGAAGGGCTCAGTACATCGCCTGTCGATCCGCCCGTGGCTTTCCGCCATCGGGCGGCTGGAGGGCGAGGCCCGTCCATTGTGTACGGCCTGCTGGTTTAGGGCAGGGTTGGACTGGTCAGGTCTGACGGGTGGTGATCGGTCGGCGTAGTTCGGTTACCACGATCACGGCCCGCAAGGTCACGGACTGGCCACGTTCACGCTTGACCTCGAACCCGCCTGGGTCTACCCGCATCGAGCGGATTTGCCTTCGATCGCCGACTGCTATGCGCTCAACCTGGAGGGGGAGACAGCGTGGAGTTGCGCCTACACCGCCTTCCACCTCGTCGCCGTCCGCGACGACCAGCCAATCGACCGTGGAGCGCTCCCCTGCAGGGGAGCAACCGCCCTGCTGACTGACGGCTCCATGGGTGCGCTGATCGGCGGCTACGGACCCGAGTACGACCTGACCACGCCGTTCCGCATCGGCGAAGAACACGTGATACCGGTCGGTGGACCACGCCGGCTCGTCCTGCCCGACGGGCTCGAGGTACGCGAACGTCGCACCTACGGCCGAGGGACGGAGCTTCACGTCTTCGTGCAGCAGTCCTGGTACCGGGCCGAACTCGCCCAGCTCGTGGAGGGTTAGCCAGATGCAAGCTGTGCTCCCGTACAACCAGAGGCGAGCCCTGAAGCACGGTTGCCGCGAGTTGGGGTTCGATCTCCTCGAACACGAGCCGCAGCAATCGCGCCAACAGCGGGGGCGCGGTGGGACCCCCGCTGTCCTGTAGGCCGGCCCCCGTTTACCCCCCGAAAACCCCCGCCTGCCGTTGACAATCAGTGACAAGAAACGACCAGTGCTTGCTCGTGTCTGTGCAGCTCAACGCCTATTTCTGGCAATCAATGACAAGGTCGGGATGATTACGGATGGTAACAAGGGGTTTTGACAAGCAATGACAAGTCCCGAACGAGGCTCGACAAGAGGTTCTCCTGGGTTCGAATCTCCTCGTTCCTACGAGGACTACCTGAGC
Source organism: Micromonospora zamorensis (assembly GCF_900090275.1). Taxonomy (NCBI): domain Bacteria; kingdom Bacillati; phylum Actinomycetota; class Actinomycetes; order Micromonosporales; family Micromonosporaceae; genus Micromonospora; species Micromonospora zamorensis. Next base: position 1,899,491 of record NZ_LT607755.1, read on the forward strand.
AACTGCCCCCGCAATCACGGTAGCCGCGGCGCAGGAGGAGGAGCGAGACAGGGAGTCTGGAGACTGGGAACTTCACCGTGGCGCGCGGCTTGGCGCGAAGCCTCCGAGCCGCCGGGGAACCTCAGATCTGCAATCCGGCTGGTCGCGTGTTGTTCTGCGGCGAGACTCGGCCAGGCTCGATGCACGACCTCACCCAGGCGCGGACCGCCAGTCTTGTCGATCTCCTGCTCCACGCGCACCTCAGATGCATGTCCTCGCCGACGCCGGTGAGGCACTCGCGATCAACAATGATCGATGTCGCCAACACCGGCGACAACGTCCCTTGGCATGACGCCTGAGAAGGGGCCGACCGGTGGAGCTGCTAAGGCTCGATGTCGCAGCCGAGTCGCCGGGGGCCGCTCCCGCTGGACCACCACCAGTACTGGGGTCCATCGGGTTCAAGGAGCAGCCAGAGGCCATGGTTGTAGGGACACATGCTGGCGGGAAGGCTGACGTGGCCCCGGAAGTTCTGGTCACTCGGGACCGGGTCGCTTGGCAGCAAGCGCAGGCAATCGTCGTAGGCGATCGCCTCGGCGGCATGCCCGGTAAGAACCGAGAGCTTGGCGAAGTCGTGGAGTCTCCGGTCCTCGCGGTTGTGGGTCTTGACTTCAATCGCGAGCAGGTTGCCTGCGGGGCCCAGGTCGTGTCGTCGGTGAACGATCATGTCCGGGGTGATCTTGCGACTAAGTCCTGCACCGATCAGCCTCTTTGTCGCTTGGCCGGCGCGTTCGTAGTCCTGGTCGAGTACTAAGCCGTTCAATGACAGGCCGATCAGGTGCCTGTTGAGGTAGATCATCAAGCGCCCGACCACTACCCGCTCAGTGGTTCCCAGTAGGTCTAAGTCGTGGGTGTATAGGTCATGAACCGAAGCGCATATGGCACCGCGGAGCTGGTTAAACGACGGATCCGCATTGGGTGGGCTACCCTCGGCGGCGGCCTCGGTCGGGACCAGTCGTCCCTTGGAAGGTCCGCCAATTGGCCACCCTTCTACTGTCGCCACACCCCCAGTCTGGCGGTTGGCATCCACGTCTGACATCAGCCGTTTTGGCCAAGACTGGACGTCGGTGTCACGGTCCGCGGGCCCAGCTCGGACCTCGTGGCCGTCTGCGGAGGTTGCGACTCCGGTCGGAAACGCGCCCTACAGCGAGGGCTCAGGCGAAGCCAGGTCGCTCTTCACGCCGTGCTGGGCGGCCTCGCCCCGCCGTCCCGGCGAACATCGCTTTTGCGGCAGGCGGTCGACGTGCGACAACCGAGGTAGGAGGATGCACCGCATGGCGAATGCGTGGGTGATTCGGTCCGGGCGGCATGGTGAGCGTGACCAGTGGGCTCTGGTCAATGGGTTCTCAGGCGGCGGATGGCGCGAGGTCCCTGACCTGAGCCCCTGCGCGAGCCGTGAGGACGTTGCGAAGGTCGTTGAGGCAACGTGGCCGGGCGCGTCCGTGGGCAAGCGGCACAACTTCACCGGGCAGCTGTGGGCCCTGCGGTCCCGCATCCGTCCCAAGGATCTACTGGTCATGCCGCTGAAAACGACGAAGCAGATCGCCTTCGGACGCGTGACCGGCGGATACCATTATCGCGCCGACGAGGCGGAGGCCGACCGCCGGCATGTCGTCACTGTCGACTGGCAACGCATCGACTTGCCACGCGCTGCGGTCAAGCAGGATCTGCTGTTCACCCTCGGCAGTGCCATGTCCATCTTCGCGCCGAGCAAGAACAACGCCACCGCTCGGCTGGAGCACTTGCTTACGTACGGCACCGATCCCGGCAACGCCGCATTGAGTGGCACCACGCCGAAGACCGCCGCGACTAGCCAGGCCAGCGATACCGCCGCGCAGACGGACGTCGACGAGCCGGAGCTGGCGGCCGACATCGAGCAGGTCGCCCTCGATCAGATCACCGCCCGCATTGCAGAGGAGTTCGCTGGCCACGATCTGGCGACGCTCGTCACCGCGATCCTCACCGCAGAAGGCTTCCACTGCACACTGGCACCCCCCGGTCCGGACGGCGGCATCGACATCACTGCCGGACGCGGCCCTCTTGGTCTCGACAGCCCCCGCCTGCTTGCCCAGGTCAAGTCCGGCTCGCAGATCGGGTCACCCATCGTTGCGCAGCTCCACGGAGTTATGACGACGCACGGCGCCGAGCAGGGCCTGCTCGTCGCCTGGGGCGGCCTGACGAAGCCAGCCCGCGACACCCTGAAGAACCAGCACCTGCGGGTGCGGGTGTGGGAGGCAGCTGACGTGGTCGATGCCGTGCTGCGTACGTATGACCGGCTGCCGGAAGAGATCCGCGCCCAGGTGCCGCTGCGCAGGGTATGGATGCTCTCCGACGCTGGCTTCTGACCTGGACCGCCTGATCGCAAGCGCGGACGCTGCCGCCCGACCTCGGTCGTCGCGACGGCAGAAAGAACCACTTGGCTGCCGCCTGGTTATCGCCGAGCTCTCGGGGCAGTGTGTGGCTCGTTAACAGTGCTCCTTCGTCGCTTGTCCGGCGACTGCCAGGCAGGGCGCTGGCCACCGTGAGAGGCTGCCGGGCCTGTCAGGGCGGCGAGCGGCGGTACATCGTGGGCGGACAGGTCTGCCCGCACGCCTGCAACGTCGCCTCACTCGCGGCAGCGGAGCCTCGTCTTCATGGGGTCGAAACTGCTACTCGCGAGTTCCGTGGCGTCCTCAACTGCCTCACGTTTCGTCGTCCATCCTGCTTGGAGCCCCTCTCTTCGGGCGGGAGGCGTATCCGATCACCTCCGCCGGCCGCAACAGGTCCTCGACGAGGTCGCAATCCAGCGCGGTGGGCCACGTACGTTGGTTTACTCGTGCCGACCCGCCGAGGATCCCCACGTAGGCCAACCACAGCTCGGCACCACCGATGGAGTGGGTGCCGACTCTGAGCCCCCTTCCCGGCGTGTAGTAGATCGGTAGGCCGTGTCGAGCACATTGGCTCCGTTGCCGCCACCGGGTAATCGGGCCGCCGTCGAAACGCCGTCGGGTATGCGCCGGCCGGGCGACGGGGCCTGCTGCGGGCAGAACCGGCGGCCGGCCTCGTCACGGGCGAAGGTCAACAACCGCTGCTTCCGCCGGTCGACCGGCGGCGCCCATTTGACACCGAGCCTGCGAGCGCCTGCCCCCTCGCGTTGGTTTCGGCAACCTGGGCGGCCAACTGCTGTGGGGTACGTGACGGCAGCACGATCGAGCACCAGGCGGGCGGCACCGCTTGCAACTGCCAGCCCAGCCGGCGAGCTGTGGGTCCTCGGCGCGGACGCGGAGCAAGTACTCGGCCATATCACGGCGGACCCGGCGCTGCCGTGGCCTGTCGTAGGCGTCCTCACCTCGGTCAGGGATACGGTCCAGCTCGTTCGAGATGGTTGGGTTCGCCAGTAACGAGCAGTTGCGCGTCATCGACGAGCTGCCCCGCGGCGAAGATGCGTTGTTCAGCGTGGCCATGACGGTCGCGTCGGTGGAGGGCGAGACACCCAGGCTGGTGACGCGGAATGGCAGCGGCAGCTTCCACCTCGGCGCCGGCTAGTGGTCGAAGCAGGTAGAGCGGGTTGACACTGGCACCTTTATCGAGGTCTTGGTGCCGATGGTCGCAGGGGCCGACTACGCCCAGTCGTGGGACGACCGGCGCGAGGCCAGGGCGCTGCTGCAGAAGAACGAGATTAAGCCGGCGCTGATCGCCGCGCGCAGGACGCTGGAGCTGGTCCGCAAGTCGGAGAAGACTCTCGCCACCACCAAAGCGGTGCTGAAGCGAGAGGCGGGTGACCCCGACCCGCGCGTCCAGGAGAAGCGGACGGTGGCCGAGCGATTCGGGTTCATTCTGGAGGCGCTGTTCGCCGGGGAGTCCGGTGCGGCGCACCGCGGCGAGTTGGGCAAGAGATTCGAGTACAGCCGTGCCGAGGCGATGGCGTTGATCGCGGGCACCGCCGGCATGCTGGCGCGGCTGGCCGAGCAGCGTCAGCGGGCATGACACCAGGCAGCTAGGGACCCCTCGGTGGCGTACAACATGGCTAGGTCCGCGACGCTCCTCACTCCTCCAACTCCCGCCCTAGGCTCCCACCACCTTGCTCCTCGACCGGCTCACTGCGTCCACGGCGCCGAGATCGAGCGGCCACAGGCGCGGGCGAGACACTGGTCGGGCGGCTGAAGGGCCGGAATGGTCTTGGCCGCTGCCAGGGGCATCCGGCGTAGCCTGGCCCGAATATCATTTCCCACCGTGACCGACGGTACGACCCCTCACCCGCCGAGGCACGATACCTTCCGCGGGCTACTTGAGTTGGCCTTTGGCGCCCTGGCGGGCACCGATCCGGTCGTAGTGACGACGAACGACGAGATGGCCGCACCTCTGAAACATGAGTGGCCGTCGTACTTGGCCGAATCTGCAGGCGAACTCCCGGACATCGCGAACAACCTGCTCCGGACCGCCCCAGTGCTCTTGATTCCGCCGTGGGGACGAGTATCCGGAACTCTGGCGTCTGCTGCGGAAGGTCCCTTGCGGTCTGTTCACGAGATCGCCCTAGCCGGAATCCGGCCAGAGGGTAACGAAGCGCTGCTGGCGGCCTTGCTGCCGGCCAGCGCTCTAACGTCTCCCAGGTACCGGGAGTTCCGTGAAATGGTTGATTACTCCTGGCAGCCGTGCCTTGTCATCTTCGCAACAAGCGTCTTCGCCGGGGTGCATCAGCTGTTCGACACGGCCGCGGTGTTTTGGCGACCGCGCTCCTCGGAGGGCCAGCCCCTCAAGCTCTTCAGGTTTCCAGGGCGCGAGGACGAGAAGGTGGTGGAGATCGACTTCCGCAGGCTCCTCGGCCGTGCGAGCGGCACGGGAAAGTTCGGCTACGTCCTGCCCGGCCCTCCGGGAGCAGGCGAAAGCCTTTCCGTCGAGCTGCACGATCCCGCCATCACCGCTCGCTGGTCGGAACTGAACGTATGGGGCGTGACCGTTCCTCTGAAGGATCTGTTCGCGTTCCCGGCAGCAGCCCTCCATCGAACCGCTCATCGGCATCTTCTTCATGATCAGCGGCAGGACGGATCTGTGCGGGTCGTGGCGGGGCGAGACCTCAGGTACGACGGCACGCTCGCTGGCCCCGACGACGCCTCCAAGTGGGCCAAGGTTCCCCCGGATCGGCAACTGCGAGCGGGAGACCTCCTGCTCCGGCGAATGTTCTCACCACATGCGCGAGTCAATCTGGTCGTCGCGGAGGTGGCCGCCGACGACTTGCCCTTGGCTGCGGACGACAGCGTGGTCACGCTTCGCGCCAACGGGTGCCTGCAGGGTCCGCAGCGCCTCGTCGCTGTTCAGTTCCTCCGTTCGCCGCTCGTCCGGGCGTGGGCCGTCGGACATTCGGTCGCCAGTCTCACTCCGCCGGTTCTGCGAGATCTACCCATCCCACAGCCCGATGCGGCGCTGGCCGCGACAATTGAGGGGCTTGAAGCCGCTAGATCACAATTGGAGAGCTGGAGGGACGAGTCCGAAGCCTTGCTCGCGTCCGTCTTCGAGGATGAGAGCGCAGTCACCGCGAGGCGTCGCATCCTGGAATCCGGCCGCCAGCTGCGCATGCGGGTGGACGCGGCGGCACTGTTGGACGACTTCAGCCACCAGGTGCGGACCCGCTATCCGCACCCGATCGCCTACCGCTGGAGCGAGGTACAGGTCCACCTCTCCAGGGGCGCCCATGAGGCGGCCTACGAAGCAATTCTGGAGACCGTTGAGGTGTTGCTGTGTTACACCGCGCTGGCTGTCCTGTCGCTATCGCGCGATGCAGGGCTTCGCCTGGGCGCGATTGACGGCATCCGGACGAGGCTGTCGCGGGGAGGAAGCAACGGGCCCGGCTTCGGGGACTGGGCGGCCATCCTCAAGGAGGCAACAGAAAGCAAGGCGTTCCGGCGCAGACCCGACGGAGACCCGCTCAATGACTTCAGCCGCATCTTCTCCGCTACCGAAGCGGCATCTGCCCGCCAGCGCCTGGCCGGACGACGCAACGCCAAGTCTCATCTCCGACGGGTCGACGCCATTGACCTCCCGTCCGCCATCAAGGAAGCGCACGCCGACCTGACGACCCTGCTGGCACATGCGTCGTTTCTCGCGGACCTACCCCTGGTGCACGTCACAGGCGTTCGCTGGGACACCCTCCGGAGAACCGCCCAAGTGGACTACCAGGAGCTCATGGGCGACAACGCGCTGGCACCAGGGAAACAGCGACCTTATGCGAACAGTGACCTAGAGATCGGCAGCCTGTACCTGGCGAACGAGAACGGGCAGCTGCATCTACTGCGCCCCTTCCTGCTTCGACGCCGCTGCCCGGTGTGCCGCAGCTGGGAGACCTTCCACGTCGACAACACCCCAGACGCCACGACTGTGACGGTCAAGAGCCTGGAACGCGGCCACACTGACACGGACCCAGCACTACGGCAGGTGCTCGAGCATGTGGGATTCGTCGAATAGCTGCTAAGGCCACCTAGAAAGGCCCTGGCGTCTGCCACACATCCTCGACAGCAGCCCTGTCACGAACGCCGCTGCCTAAAGATCCTCGGTCGTCATCGAGCGCAGCTGTCCGCCGATGAGACGACGGTGCACGGCTGGCACCACGCCGTCTCGAAGGTCTTCGACAAGCAGACGCTCATGGCCTACCGCGCCGGCGAGCCCGACTTCCTGGTGGCGGCCACCGGCCAACGGTGGACCAACGCCCGACGCGCCGCCATGAATCACGTCTTGGCGGCCATTGCCGCAACCACCTGGGGTCAGCATCTCGTTCTGCGCGGCAGCGTCACCATGGCGGCCTGGGTCGGCGAAGCCGCCCGCGAGCCGGGTGACCTCGACTTCGTCGTCACCCCGCACACCATGACCAGCGACAGCACCGACGCCCGCACGCTGCTCGATGACATAAAGACCGCCATTCGAGCCGCAACGGGCGCTGGCGTGCAACCAGACCGGATCGCCGAATCCGCCATCTGGACGTACGAACGCGCTGACGGACGCCGCCTGCTCATCCCGTTCAGCACCCCGGAGGCACCGGGCGGCCACGTACAGATCGACGTCGTCTTCGGCGAACGACTTCCTCTTCCACCAGAGGTGCTGATCCTGCGGGACGTCGACAAACCGTTACCGGCCGCGCCCGCCCCGCTGGCGCTGGCATGGAAGCTGCTGTGGCTGGCCACCGACCGGTACCCGCAAGGCAAGGACCTCTACGACGCGGTCCTGCTCGCCGAACACACCACCGTTGACCAATCCCTCGTCCGCCAGCTCATGCGACCGGAACTCGGCGCTGAAGCCGATACCTTCAGGGCCGAGACCGCATTGTCCTGGGAGGTTGACTGGTCCAACTTCACCGACGAGTACTCCGGAATCACAGGCACCGCCGAGCAGTGGGCCAGACGGCTCGCACTGGCCCTCGACCACGCCTGGATCTGACCAAGCAAGAACAGGTCGACAGGACTGGCACTCGCTTCATCCGGCTGTCGTAATAGGTGGAAGCGCGCGACAAGCGGCAGAAGAGTGTGTCGGCGGCTCCAGGCTCTCGCGGCCGCTTGTGATCAGTGTGCAACGACGACGGTGCGTACGACGCCATCAGCAGGTCTCGGATGCTCGGTCGAAAGCCTAACCAGATCACACCCGGTAGTACTGCACGACGCAGAACTCGTTGTCCTCCGGGTCGGTCATGACGAGGACTGCGCCCTCTTGGTAGTCATGCCGATCACCTGTCCACCGCCCGCCCAACATCCCGATCCGGTCGACCGCTTCGTCAACGTCGGTAACGGCGATGTCGAGGTGTAGTCGCGTCTTGCCGGCCTTGGGCTCCGGGACCGGCTGGAATGTCAGCACCGGGCCGCCCCCGGGGACAGTGACGCGCCGCCAGCCGGGAAGAGACTCCGTCACGCGTCCTCCAAGCACCATGGACCAGAAGTCAGCCAGTCGCTGCGGATCCCGGCAGTCGACCGTGACTCCGGCAAGTCGGCCCAGTGTCTCCACGACACCGACCATAGCGACGATGTGCAGCTCGCTCCCACTGGATGCACAGGCGGGCGGGCGCACGGCGAGCGGCATGTCAGGACATCTTGCAGGCTCAACTTTGACCGACGGCGCGCGGTCGTGTAGATGCTGTCGAGGCCGTCGTGTTCGCCGGGGCAGGACCTGCACGCCGGGCCGGTTGCGCATCGCCAGGCGGACCCGAGACGCGGCGTAACCGCCGCACGTTGGCCCTGCGCGGAGCCCACTGCGACTCAGGCGCTTTAAGGCAAACGGCCATCCAGTTGCGTTCGCACGAAATCAGTGAATCGGGCGGTGTCCGCAAAGTAGTTCGGGTACGCGTCGCGCAGTTGGCTGATGCGCGCGATGTTGATGAGCACCACGTCCAGGTTCTCGTCGTCTAGAGTCTCTAACGCGGTTAGCCGTGCTTCCGCGTCGGCCAGCGTTTCATGGACCGTCACGGTAAGCCGCCCCTCGCGCCGAAAGAGTTCAAGGGTCAGGGTGTTCCGGCGGTCCGTCGTCGCGTGCTCGCCGACGATCGCCGCGTAACCGCGGAGCCGCCCCAGGACGCCTACGGCCACCTCCAGCCGCGCCAGCTCGTCCGCCAACTCATCGGGCGTTCCTTCGGCACCTGGTGCCGGAGCGGTGCCCTCCTCGTGCGCCATGAGAGACGCGACCAAGACGAAGAACCGGAGCGCGTCTGAGTTGCCCTTTCCGTACTTCAACTCGCTGCCCGAGAAAAGGTCCATCGTCTCGACTGCGGTCGCCCAGGCGTGCTGCAACTGCGTGCGCACCTGCAGTTCGATCCGCAGGCCGTGGTACTCCTTCTTGGAGGCTCCGTACTCGTAGACCAAGTGGACGCCTCTGTAGCCGGAGTTCCGAGGCCCCGGGTCATCGCGCAGATAGTCGTAGACCTTCTTCACGCGGTTCTTGCTCTTCGGCAGGTCCGCCAAGATGTCAACCAACTCGTTTACTTCGGCGACCGACTCGAAGACCACGCGGCAGCCCCCGAGATCCTGCATGGTAGTCACGCTCATCGTGGGATGACGCTTGAGCTTGTCGATGATCGTGGGGAGGCGTTTCCGGCGCTCGGCCACGACGGCGTTTGGGTTCACGCCGAGCGCGCGCTGGCGCACGGTCACGGTGACGGCGTTCAAGGGAAACGCGTGGGCGAGGCGGTAATTGCTGAGGACTTCCCGAGCTGCCCAAATCTCCTCAGACGTTCCAGTCCCCTTGCCGATCACCCGGCTCGCCCGCTGGACGGCCTTGTTGGAGTGCTCAGGCACCACCCACTTCTTCATGGCCTCGACCGTACCTAACCCGCTCCGACGCCTCCACCGAGTTCCCCCTGCGTCCCGGGCGGTCCCGCGAGCTCCGAGTCGCGTCGGTCTGGCGCTGCGGACGCACGCACACCGGCTAGATGAAGTGCGTCGTGGTCGACCACGGTGAGGGTGCGATGCGAGCGCCGACGATGGGCCGGCCGTCACCGCACGATGCACGCTCGGAACCACCAACCTGCAACCGCCCTGGCAGCTCGAACACGGGGCCAGCCCATGCATCATGGCCAGCTCAACCTAGTGTCGGCGTACGGGCCCGAGTGCACAGGTAGGTACGCCGGAGCGTACAAAGATCGACGTACCAGAAGGTGTCAACGACGCCTGTCGAGCAAGCCTCCATGTCGTACGGCAGGCCGCCTCGCTGACTACACTTGCTACTGCCAGGGTCAGTCGCGCTCGCACCGGATCGCGGCAGAAGCGGATGCCTGCGGGGTTCAGCCGCGGCTGGCGTACAGGTACACGGTGACTGCATCGGGTGCGTCCAGGTTGACCAGGAGCGCTCGACGTGTGCCCTCTGCGGTGGGTTGCTCCTCGTCGAGGCCGGAGATGGTCATGGCGGTTTCGGGGTCCCACAGGTTGCCGCCACCGACGTTGTGCTTGGCGTCGACTGCCCGAAGCCCCGGCGCGAGAGCCGTTGTGAAATTCGCCGCGGCGACGAAGGCGTCGAGTTCGGTGCGCGGCATGCGGACCTTCGCCGAGAGCTGGGTTTCCAAGCCGTTGCTGTACGCGGCGGTGAGCAGCACGCTGCCGGGCGGCAGGGTCACGTGAGCGACGGCTTCCACCTGGGCCGCGCTGGCGACCTCTGGCTTGGACTGTACCGGGAGCAGGTCTATGTCATTGCTGTCGACAGACAGCCCCGCCACACCGCACGCGATCAGCGACAGAAGCAGGCTGATGCACCCAAGCACGAGTGCGTCCCTGCCACTCCGGTTGCGCGTCCTCGGCGCAGCGGTCTCGGCCATGGCCAGAACGATACGGCGCGCGCGCTCATCGGGATGAGCGCGCATCGCGTCGGGTCGTGGAGGCGCGTCCGGCTGAGAGGGCTCGTGACAAAGACGGGTTCCGAACGGCTGGCGCGGGACCTAGGTGGGCTGATCTTCAGCTGAGCGGGATGGCGCCGATAAGGCGTATCCCACGTCGGGCATCGGTCCGTGGCGGTCCACCGAGACGAACCCTTTGCCCGGGGTAGGCGAGTCGCGACGGCAGGCGCACGCTGTTTTCTGGTGACGGCACGTCCCCGATGGCGGGGGAGCGGGGCGGGGTGGGACCCGGCACTGTCATGTCTGCCAGGCCCCCGTTTACCCCCCGAAAACCCCCGTCTGCCGTTGACAATCAGTGACAAGAAGCGACCAGCATTTGATCGTGTCTGTGCAGCTCAACGCCTATTTTTGACAATCAATGACAAGCTCGATTTCGTTACGGATGGTAACAAGGGGTTTTGACAAGCAATGACAAGTCCTGAACGAGGCTCGACAAGAGGCCGTCGTGGGTTCAATTCCCCTCGTTCTTCACGAGCAGTTGGCTCCTGGAGTAGAAGCTGTGTCGATCGTGGAGGTTACTACGAGCGAGCCGGCTCGCCGACTACATCGCGGCTGAGCGCAGCATGCCTCGGTGATGGAGAGGTGCGTTCAGTGCGGCAAGTCCGCCGGTGGTGAACGTGCATCGGGGTACGGCGTAAAGGGTCATGGCGGCGCAGAGGGCCGGGGCCTCAGGTGTGAGCCTGCTGGATTGGGTTCGGTCGCCTGCGCATGCGTGGGGAGATCCGTGTCGACGACCAGGAAGCCTTTCCCGCCCTCGCCTTTGCCGTCATCCGCTGGTGCCAACTTCCACGCTTTAGTCGCCGGGGAGGATTACCCGCGTGTGGTCGGGTAGCGAGGTCAGCAGGCGGCGTTGGCCGGTGGCCGGGTCGGCGGTGACCAGTTCAACGGTGTCTGCGGTCCAGCGTTGCAGGAGGATTTCGGTGCCGGCGAGGCCGATGAATTCTTCACCCTCGCCGTCCTTGGGCGTTACGAGGTCGATGCGGCCGGCTGGTTTGCCGGACCGTAGATCGACCCCGACCAGCGTCATGGGGGGCGCCGCCGGCTGGCCGGTCGGGTTCTCTTCCTGGGGGGCGACCAGAGCCCATACGGTCGCCGGGTCGCCTCCGCCACGTACGAGCGGGACAAGTCCGTTGCGGATGTCGCCGGGGCCCGCCTGTTGGGTGGTGGGGATCGACACCGTGCGGGCGTTGCGGCCGTCGACGTCGTGGATGGCGATGGTGAGTTGTTTGCGCGGCTGGTGGTTCGGGCCGAGGTCGAACTCGGCGGTGGCTACTTCGCGCCCGTCGAGGAATGCCAGCATTCGGCGGGCCGGCATCGCGGGTAACGCAAGCGGGCGCAGCTCCCCGGTGGAGAGGGTGAACGTGGTGAACGCCTCGCTGGCGCCGGTGCTCTGCCCGAGCAGCAGCGACCGTCCGTCGGACGACCACTGCCGCACCTCGTGCCCGGGCGGGACGGCTCGGTCGGTGGTGGCGGTGAGGTCGCGGATCCACCACTGCCGGTCTCGGCGCTGGGCTAACCACCGCCCGTCAGGGGAGAGCGCCTGATTGGCTGCGCCCATGGTGGTCAGTCCGACGCTGAATTGGTCACCGGTTGCGGTCACCAGGTAGGTCGGCAGTTGAGGCAGGTCGCCGTTTGCCGCGGTGAAGCTTTTGGGGTCGTTGATCTGGTAGAGGAGGGCTGCCCGTCCGACGGCCCGGTCGGTGGGCAGGGCGGTCGGGGTGGGCGGTGGCAGCAGCCGGTCGGGCAGCCCGGCGAGGAGTTCCCGGGCCGAGCTTGGGGCGGCGACGTCGGCGAATACTGATGGCCTGGTGGCGCTCGTCCGCCAGGCCGTCACTCCGGCGGCCCCGGCGAGCAGCAGCCCGGCTAGCGCGACCGCCAACCATCGCCGACGTCGGCGTGGTTCCGGTGGCGTAACGGGTGCCGGTCCCGGTGCCGTGGATTCCATTGTCGTGGCCCTCCTCGATCCGGGCGTCCTGCCCGCGCACAGCAGACGGGAGATGCACCCGACCGTCAACGGCACGGGCGGACCCGACTCTCAATCGTGAACTTGGGGAAGTTCGGATCTCGGTGAGTACCTCGCGCCGCCGCGGCACGTGGCTTTGAGGTCCCTCCTGAATACCGGCCTGGCACGTAGCGCAGCGACGAAGTCGTGAGGGCTGAAGGTGGTGGGTCGGTCGCTGACCTGGCCGTCGCCGAGTTCGATGACGCGCCAGAGATGCACGTGTTGAGTGGAACCTCAATGGATTGAACTGGGCTGTGGTTGATACGCCATCGGCGGCCGTCTGGCACTCGTTGATTGTCCCGCGCTCGAAGAGCTGCTTGTAACGGAGTCGCCGCTGCCGCCAAGTGCCTTCGATTCCCTAAAGCGCAGCAGAAGCTTGCAGAGGGTCGGTGTCGGTCTTGGTAGCTCTCGCCGGAACCAAGAGGCTGCGGCGATTCTGGAAATGGAAGAACCCAGCTCGTTTCGAATCTTCGCGGCCCGGCATGGTTTGGTGCTGGCGCTGTAAATCGTCGCAGGCTGCGGCTTGTGTCACGATTATCGCCTGGAAAATGTGAAGGCTGTGCAAGGGAAATGTTGAGCTGAACTGGTTGAGTCAGGGCCCCGGAGTAGTCCGCGAATGTCCTCTTGGGCCTGTTGTTGCCCTGCAGGGGCTCAAAACTCTGACAACTGCGGTGACCTGCTGATTTCTGATGATCTACGCGGCTCGTTCGTACTCGTTGATCAGCCCGCCGAGGATGGGTCTTCGGCGTATCCGGCGCTGCTGGTCGAGATCGATGACGGCGGCTGGTGGGCGTGGCGGTGACAAATCCAGGACCCGGTGCGGCCGGCGGTGGTTGTAGTGCTTCACGTACTCGGCCAGGACATGGCGCAGGTGTCGTTGACCGAAGATGAGCATCCGGTCGGTGAGCTCGCTTCCTAGTGTTCTTACCCACCGTCCTAGTAGGACAGGTGTCGGGCACCTTACAGTCTGCAAGCGCAGATCGTTGCCCGGATGCTGCGATCGGACCCACGATCGCAGGGGCCGCGCTCGGCCGGACGGGACGCGCCGTAGAGCAGCGACACATGGCCGACAGCACGTGATGCCAACCGCAGTGTCCGGCGGTGCCGCGGCGGCCCCGTCGGGAGGTGCCATCTTCGGCGCTTTCGCCGGCGACGCCGCTCTCGTTCTCGGCCTGCCAGGGGCAATCGGTCGTGTCGCCCTGCCAACACAGTCCGCGCGTACCTTGAGCGAACCGTGCTGCGGGATGCAGATGGCACGCGACCATTGACCGCGGTCCTGGCGTGCGCCATGATCTCTCCCAACTTGATACTGATGGCCGTCGCTGTGCATGCATTGGTGATGCGAGGTGGCGGTCGCGCGTCGGCGTCTCACGGGGGAGATCGTTGCCGAATGACCATGTCCAGGATCAGGGCTGCCACCACATCGGGATTCCCGGCGCAGGCGGCCGAGGGCGACAATCCGAATGATCGGCAACTGACCGTCGGTCGTCGCCGCCTGCTCACCGGCGGGTCCATCGTCGCCGCGTCGCTGGTAGGCCAGGGCTTCCTCGGCAGCTCCGCACTGGGGGCGGCGGGCACCGAGCTGTCCGTCGGAAAGGTGGAGATCACTCCGGCGGCGGGCACGTACCTGGCCGGTTACGGCGTCGATGTGCCCCGCAAGGCGACCGGGACCGCCGCCCCGCTGTTCGCGCGGTGCACAATCCTGTGGCACGCGGGCGTGCCCCACGTCATCGTCACCGCCGATGTTCTCGGCTTCGCACGCGGCCTGCACCGGTCGATCCGCAGCCAGGTCGTCGCTCTCGGGCTGGCGTCGGAGAACTTCGCCCTGACGGCCACGCACACACACAACGGCCCGGTGCTCCCCGACAAACTGGACCCGTTCATCTCGTACGCGATGAATTCCACACTGCAGGCGCAGGTGCGTGCCTACGGCGACCAGTTGGCCACGAAGATCGTGCAGCTGGTCCGGGACACACTTGAGGGCCCACGAACGGCATGCACCCTCGACTACCAGGTCGTCGACCAGCACTTCTCGTACAACCGGGAAAGTCTGCCGTACGTCGAGTCGGACGTGCCCGTCCTGACGGCTCGTACGCCGGGTGGTGAGCCGCTGGCCGTGCTGTTCAGCTACGGGTGCCACCCGGTGGTGGCGGGGTCGCAGACCATGTTCGACCCGGACTACCCGGGGGACGCGGTCACCCGGATCGAGCAGGCCACCGGCGCCTTCGCCCAGTTCCTCCTCGGACCAGCCGGTGACCAGAACCCTGCCGGCGCGCGGGGTTGGGCCCAGCGGAGCCTGCGCGGCGCCGAGCTCGCGCAGGCCGTCACTACGGCGTTGCTGCGGCCGGGTCGACGGGTCGCCGGCCCGACGGCGACCCACTACCGGGAGGTGAGCCTGCCGCTGGATGTGACGCTGACCGCGGGTAATCTTCGGGACGTGTCCGCGGCCTACGCCGTGCGGTCGAACAATCTCTCCCTGCCGGGTTACTACCGGCGGCACGCGCGGCAGATGATCGCGCAGATCGACGCCGGGACGTTCGCGACGTCGATTCCGGTGCCCCTGCAGTCCTGGAGGTTCGCCGGCAGCCCGGACCTTCGGCTGCTGCTGACCGGCGGCGAGATTGTGTCCGGATACGCCGTCTACTTCCGGGCCCGATACGGCACGTCGAGCCAGCTGCTGTTCGCCGGCTACGCGAACGAGGTTCCCGCGTACCTGCCCAGCGACGAACTGCTGCGCAGGCCCGCGACGTACGCCGGCGGGATCGACACCGACTTCCCGGGCATCGCCGGCGGCTCGATGACCGTCTACGGCTGGTTGGGACACCTCAAAGGAAAACCAACCGCCACCTCTCCCGACGGGGCAGAACAGATCCTGATCAACGCGATCACCGCGGCACTGGCGGCGTAGCAGACACGTTTGCCGACTGACCCGCTGACAGCCGCACCGCATCGCGTCATTGCCAGCTGGCACCCGTTGGTCGAAGGGACAGCTGGAACAAAGGATTCTCCGCATCTCCTGGGCGGAGGGCGGGGCCGCCTTGGCCCTGAAACCGATCACCACGTCGTTCCATCATCTGGAGGTTCGCTTGTTACGACGACTCATCGCTTCGTCCATTGCGGTCGTGGCACTACTCCTGGCCTCGACGGCGTCACCGGCGGTCGCGGCCGGCTACATGTTCAAGCCGGGACACCCCATGTTCCTCGGATTCCCGAACAACCCAGGCGATTACTGCACCGGCGGCTACGCCGTTCGAGGCACGTCCGGCATGTTCATCGTGACCGCCGGGCACTGTTTCGGCACTTCCGGTCTGCCGTCGCCGGCTGAGCGTGTCGTCTACGGCACGGACGCCCGCTTCGGATACGCGATACGGAACGACAACGTCGGCGACTACCGCGACAACAGCTTCGATGGGGCATTGGTCAAGCTCGACGCGGGAAACGACGCCCAGCAGATCGTTGTCGACCCGCTGACAGGCAGGTCACCGGGCAACGGACGGGTGATGGGCTACTACAGCAATAGCGCCTTTACCCCGGGCTTCGTCATCGGAAAAATGGGCCGGAGAACTGGTTGGACCGAAGGCTCCGTGACGAACTGGCAGGAGGTCGGTTACGACGAGAACGGCGACGACATTGCCGACACGTTTGACTATCTGCTGTGCTCGACCGTCCCCGCGGCTCGCGGTGACAGCGGGGGACCGGTCTGGCGGATGGACGCCAACGGCGTCATGGCGATCGGAATCGTGGTCGCTGTACTGAACGAAACTGGAAGGATGTGTTTCAATCCCATCCAGAACGTTCTCAATCGGTTCGGAGCCTGGCTGCCGGTGTTTGCTGCAAAGGGCGCCAGTGCCTCGGCGTCGACCGCTCAGCCTCTTATTGTGACCGAACGCTCCGGGCCGGCGGTTCCGATCAACCTCACGCCGGTATTGGCCACGCGCCTCTAGCCCGGGACTTCCGAAAGTTCGACCCTCGTTCGTGCGAGCGACCCTCGGCCGGCATCGCCGAAAGCTGGCAGCTTGCTGTAACCCCCCGGTCGGCGCGGATTCCGTCAGCGACCATGTCGACCGACGCCGTCCCCTAGCGCCCGGTGACCTCTTCGGCGGACCCGAAGAGGTCACCGGCACAGATGGAGGGCAGTGGCGCACCCAGGCGCTGTCGACCCGAGCTGCTCGCCAGCGCGATGACTTCCAGCGTCGACTCGTGGCCTGGGCGCGGGTCGGCCTCGTCGAACAAGCCGATGGTGAGGAACCGACGATCATGGAGTAGTGGTCGATGCCGTCCTACCGACACGATCCCTTTGCCCGCGGTAGGCGGGTCGCGACGGGTAGGCGCACATCGTTCTCTTGGTGACCGGACGTCCCGACGGTGGGGAGTGGGCGCGGTGGGACCCGCTGTCCTGGCGGCGTGCCCCCATTTACCCCCCGAAAACTCCCGCCTGAAATTGACAACTAGTGACAACAAGCGATCATCGCTGGATGGTCTCGGCGCAGCTCAGGCCCTATTTTGACAGTCAATGACAAGGTCGGGGGTGGCTACGTTCGGTAACAAGGGGTTTTGACAAGCAATGACAAGTCCTGAACGAGGCTCGACAAGAGGTTCTTCTGGGTTCAAATCCTCTCGTTCCCATGTGGCCGCCGTCGTCCGTGCGCTTGAGATCGATGACCATGAGATGACCGGCCTTGTCTACGGCGAGCAGGTCGACCCGGCGCGGGGAGTCCTCCCAGTTGCCGAACTCCTTGGCCACGACCAGAGGATCGGGAGTGAGCACGGCGATGTCGTTCCCGGAGGAGTCGTTGCAGGTCCTTGCGCTCGTAGAGCCCGAGGGTGGCGAACCGGGCCGCGTCGTGGCCGCCGCAGGTGTGCGTCGTTGATCTCGCGCAGTGGCATGCCACCTCCTCGCCGCTTCGCCTCACCGAGAATGGTGCACCGCTAGGGAGTGATGAGCGGGGCCAGGCCACCGGCTTCGGCTATCGCCTTTCGAAGGCGGGTCTGAGCATCGATGAACCAGGTTATGTACTCGGGCCAGTCGTCTCCGTTGCCGATGTCACCCTTGCGGTACTCCGCGATGCGGCAACCCTTCCTGGCCTGTAGTGGTTCGTACGACAGGGTGTTTCCGAAGGTCGGCTCCAGCTTGGCGCGGGCGGCGGCGAAATGCGCGTCGTTGACCGCGGGGTCGGGGTCCTGAAAGTAAATTTCGCTCGACAGGCCCGATCGGCCGAACGTGCACGTGTACGGCATGCCGTTCATACCGGCGGGCAGGGACTGCCAGTTCTGCGGCGAGCCCTTGGTCGACGTCGTCCACCCGAGCTTGCGGTCATGGACCGTCTCCAGGAATCTCGTCCAGAACTCCTGGTAGGCCAATGCTCGGTCGCTTGCCGCGGTGTCGCCCTTGGCGATCGCCTTGACCTTCTTGCCCCAGTCGTTCGGCTGCACGACCAGGCGCATGAGGGGCGCCGGCGCCGACTCGCCGATGCGTACCGCACTGATCTCAATGCCGAAGAACCGCGTGTTCTTGTCCGTACGGGTGTTGAGCCAGTCCAACGCGGCCCGATGCTCGTCGCGAAACTCGGTCGCGATCCACACCACGTTGACCGGATCCGTCCCACCGGCGTAGGTCAGCAACTGACCCAGGTGGCCGTGGTCTGTCCTCGTCAGCTGGTTTTCGATGATTACTGTCTCGTTCGTCGCCTCATCGACGCCGATCAGGTCCAACGAGAATCCGCCCACCGGGTGGTTCCGCTGACGACAGCGCCAAGTCCATGCCGAGCAGCTCGCCGAGCACGTCCGCGTTCGCCAGCAACCACGGCGTGAAGGTGTGCGCCTCGTGCTTCCAGACTTGCCGCGCGTCGAGTAGTTCGAGCTTGCCGAGCGTGGGCAGTCCTTCGCCGGCATCCACAGAGGTCATATCGCCGACCGTATCGGTCTGAGGCGGGGCCTGACGCCCATGACCACATATTGGTGCTGGCGTCGCAGGTCAACCGTCACGAGGCCGCTGAAGCCCCTCGGTCCGGCATCCAGGCGAGGATGTCCAGCAGGCGTACGTCCGACAGGCGATCCGCTGCCTCGGCGACCAGTGGATCGTCGTGGTCGCGTGCGGCGCCCCGCAACAACGCGAGGCCCTCGGTGGCCCGCAGCAGATCCGTGCGGTATGCCGCCCAGTAGGCCCGCCGCGGTGGTGCGTGCCGGCTGCCTGCCTGCTGCAGTTCACGTGCCGCGACCTCGGCGGCCCGCCGGTACCGCCGCAGCAGCGCGCTGTCGAGGATGAGGAACAGGCCAGGCCGCACCAGGTGTAAGGCCTTGCTCACCTTCGCGTGCCCGAGCCCTTGCGGACGATCCTGGAAAAAGTGCTGGTACAACCGGCGCGCACAGTCGTAGTGGCCGTCGTCGAGCATTGGGTCGGCGTCGCGGAGGTGGGCGTCGAGCGGGACATCGTCCCAGGGCGCGGTTTCGCTCAACCGGAGCAGGTGGCGCTCCTGCTCTCGACTAATTCTGCTGCCCATGTACGGTGCGCGAGTTACCTTGATGAGCTTCGGCGTCAGCACGGGGTGCGTGCCGGCCAGCCAGTCGTAGGCGCGGACCGTGCGGGCATGCCCCTTGCAGTAGTCGACGAAGACACCAAGCGGGTCGTTCACAGGTCGACCGGCGACCTCGATCGGGGCCACTGTGGCACCTGCTTCCTGATCACTCGGCGGAGTCTCCGCCAGTTCCCAGCCTGCTTCCGTCCAACAACCGTGACAACCTCCCGGGCGGCCACCGAGAGGAGCGCTCGGGTGACGACAGCCACCCGAGCGGGTCGTTCCGCGTCGGCTGTTGGTCCCGTTCTGACCCCCGGCTTTCTCCGGTGGCAGCGTGCTTGTCAGCGCATTTACTAGCATCACCATTCCTTCATCGCCCACTTGGGGGCGCTCGGGTCGTCGGCCTCAGGCCGGGACGAGGAGTCGGCGAAGCATATGGTGGCCAACGGCAAAAACCAGTTCGAGCGGCTCAGCGAGAGCGCGTACTACTCCGCCGTGGTCGAGGCGAACCGGGCGTACCTGGACGTCGCGGTGCCCAACCCGGCCGGCACGGAGCGGGAGTACTGGACCCTTTCCTGCCTGCCGAACACCAAGAGCAGCCCGCGTCGGCTGTCCGCGGTGTGCATGCGAACGATGGAGACCTTTGTTCTGCACCAACCGCTCGATCCGGAGAACCAGGACGTAGCCGAGGGGTTCGTCGTCGTCCGGCAGTCCGTGCTCCGTCGGCACTGGCCGACCGGCCGAGCCCTGGCCCGGGAGTTTCCGGGCCTCACCGAGGAGCGGTCGGACTACCGGGACGCGGGACCGGACCAGGCTCGGGTGTGTGGTCCGTACGACCAGCTGGTTGCGGCGCTCGCCGACGAGCGCTTCGCTGCCGCAGTCCGGCACCTGACCTCCGCCCTCCTCACCGCGCGGACTATGCAGGGCGCCGGGCACAGCCACCGGCTTGTCGACGAGGTGCTGGACCGCGCGCGCCCCGACACCGAGTGGATCTATCCGGTAAACGACCGGACCGAGATGTGGGGCTACCACCAGGACGTGCCGGAGATGTTTGGGAGCCTGCCAGCCGACGGCGCATACGACGACTGGCACCTCTCCTCCTGCTTCCATCAGATCCGGGCCGGGGACCTTATCTGGGTCTACGCCAGCACCCCGCACCGGCGGGTCGTGGCCGCTGGGACCGCCTGGGCTGACCCGTACCTCCGCGCCGACGGCGACGGTTCGGAGTGGCGGCTGGAGATTCGCTGGGAGGTGCCGCTCACCCGTTTCCTACTCAGACGCGGCGTGGCGGGGACAGACGTATTGGAGAAGGTCGTGCAGGGCGTTCGCGCCGTGCAGCCGGTAGAGGCGGACCGCCTGGCCAAGATCCTGGACGAGGCCCGGGCGCCCGAACCCGAGGGACTGCCAGAGGGCCGCCGTCGGCGGCTGGCGCAGGTGACGGCCCGACAGGGACAGGCCGACTTCCGTCGCCAACTCATCGAGGCGTACCAGGGCCGCTGTGCGATCAGCGGTTGCGGCGTGGAGGCGGCGCTACAGGCCGCGCACATCGAGCCGTACGACGGGCCGGCCACCAACCGGGTATCCAATGGCCTTCTACTCCGAGCGGACCTACACAACCTCTTCGACCAAGGGTTGCTCTGGATCGACGACTCGTACCGGGTCCAGGTTGCGGAAGGGCTCGACCACTACGGCGAGTTCGCCGGGGTTGAACTCCCGCCGACGGCGGATCCCACGCACCGGCCGGACCAGCGGGCGTTGGCAGCGCACCGCCGCGACCACGGCGTAGATTGACGATTCCGCAGCCGACCGACACCCGGACGGTGCGGTCGACCGCGGCGGTACTTACGAGGGCACGCACAGGGAGCCTCCTGATCAGGGCCTGGGCAGGAATCCTCGGCAGGCATTCCAGCCGGCCTCAGGTGCTGTGCGCCTCCTCAAAGCGGAGAGCCACGAGACCACCGGCGCAGTGCGGTGACTACAGTGCGCGGCCCAGGGCACACGTCTTCGCCCGCCTCGCCGGTCACGGCCTGGTGCTGATGCCGCATTGGCCGTACGCCTTCGAGCGCTCCGACGCCGCGTCCGACGCCGTAGTGGTGACGAACTGGCAGGCGGACGCCCCGGCGAAGGCGCTCGTCGACCCGTCGACCGGGCCAGGCCTGGGGCCATGTGTCGACGGGGCCACCGCGCGACGAGGACTGATGGCGCCTGTCACCAGCCGACACGATCTACGGTCTACCCGCCACTGGGGACAGTGACACGGAGGTGCGCCAATCAAACCGGGATGTGGATACCTGCGGCTGGTGCACCTGCCCGTCGACCGCACCGCCGAAGCCGTCCGCGACGCGCCCCTCGCCGTACTGGCGGGACTTCCCGAGGCCGAGCGCCTCACACTGACCTGGGACCAGGGCGCGGAGATGGCCCATCAACAGCAGGTTGCACCGTTGCTGCGTGACGGGGTGCTCTTCGCCCATCCCGGCCGGCCGTCGCAGCGCGGCACGAACGAGATCACCAACGGTCCGCTGCGCCAGTACTTCCCCAACCGCAGGGACCTGTCGCAGCACACCGCCGCCGATCTCCGCACCGTCGAGCAACGCCTCAACGACCGGCCTCGCAAGACGCTAGGCTGGCGCACCCGGCCGACGTCTTCCACGCCGCTCTGGCACCCTGACGACCGTCACCGTTGCGACGACCGCTCGAATCCGACCTCCCAGATTGGTCGGTTCACGGGCCCCTGGAGGTGGTCCCTGGCGTGCAGTCGGCGTTGGACCGAGACGTTCGACTCGTCCGCGGTGCCCGCCAATCGGCTGCTTGCTCTGGTCGACGCCGCATTTGCCACACTCGACTCGTGAGGCTTCGTAGAGTTCGGCTGGCCGATGCGAGACCTACGTGACGTGCTGGCCGATTTGAAGGACACGGACGGGTCGTCAGGCTCAGTTTCCTTTGTGATGACCTGGCAGCGGCAGACGGAACACCGTCCGCCGGCCCTGGCCCAGAGGATTTTCCTCGTCCGATCAGAGACGCCCCGCATCGGACGGTACGCCATCACACCGACTCGTCGGCATCCTCGACGCCACACGAGCCGACCTTCCACCCGCGACAGACGCAGCACTCCACGCTGCCCTGTGTTTGGGCCTTGGTTGTCGCCGCCCAACACTGCGTGAGAACGTGGCCCTTCAGGCAGATGCGGAGAACCATGGCAGAGCATCGAGTGCGGGGCGCGCGTCCCTGGGTATGGGGAGTTGGCGGCCTCGTGGGCGGGCTCCTGCTCGCGTTCGCGCTTGTGGTGGGTCCGTGGCTACTCACCCGATACCCTCATCAGGGACTGACAGCCGAGCAGAAGTTCAAGGCCAGGAACGACGTACGGACAACGCTTGTGCAGGCCCTGGCCGGACTTGCCGTGGCTGGCGGTCTCGTTGTCACCTACAGCACCTATCGCCAGAACCAGCGTGATCAAGCGGACCGGCGGATCGAGCAAGACCGATCACATCGGCTCATCGAGGTTAGGCATGTCAACGACCTCTACATGAAAGCGGTCGAGCAGCTCGGTCATGCCCAAGCGCCGGTTCGGCTCGGTGCCCTGTACTCCTTGGCGCAGCTCGCTCAGGCAAACCTGGGACAGCGGCAGACCGTGGTCGACGTGTTGTGCGCCTACTTGCGCATGCCCTACTCACTCGCGGATTCAGCTACGCCGGCCGCAAAGGAGGAGCACGCGCAGCAGCTCCAAGTGCGTCTGACTGCTCAACGTCTCCTCGCTGGCCACCTCTGTCTCCCCCGCGATGTGTCGGCTGCGGACGCCGGGCGCGCGCAGCAACGGGTTGCGTCCGAGGACGACGTCTTCTGGCCTGGCATCAGTCTGGACTTGACCGGTGCATCTCTCGTCGACTTTGAGTTCGCCGGGTTGTCGGTCCTCGGGGCAGTCTTCGACCGGGCAAAATTTGCAGCCTCCACGATCTTCACTGGCGCTACCTTCTTCGGCTTCGCCGGGTTCCGCGGCGCAAGCTTCGACGAGGAGGCCGTGTTCGACAAAGCGACCTTCGCCGGCCACACCGACTTTCGTGGGGCGACCTTCGTGGAAGCTGGCTTCGTCAGTGCAGCCTTCCATGACGGTGTCTGGTTCGACGAAGCAGTTTTTAAGGTCGACGTCAACTTGGCCTACAGCCGTTACGGCGGCTATGCCGTGTTCAGCAAGGTCACCTTCAACGGCGGCGCCTGGTTTGACATGGCACGCTTCATCGATAGCGCCACGTTTGAAGAGGCTACCTTTAGCGGTGGAGTCTCATTCCAATCTGATACGCCCCTGGATGCCATGTTCAATGGCGCGCGCGTACTGCCGCCGAGCGACGAGTACCTCGAAAGCGGCCGCGATGCCGACCGGGAATGGCCACCTGGATGGACCGTGCAGCCGGATGAAGACGACCCTAACCGCGGTACGTTGGTTCGCCTGCAGCCCAAGAATCCCTCCGAGGTGATGCCACCATCCTCCCGGCCGAATGCTGACTGAAGAAGCTGGCCATTTCGTCACGCCGCATCAGACCCCTGGGCTGATTGTCGACGCGAGGAGACCTTGAGCGGCCCCCGCTTTCATCGAGCTTCTTGATCAGGGTCTGATGGCCGTGGGGAGGAAGTCGTCCGTGGCAGCAACGAAGAAGTACCCGACGAGCTGCGTCAGCGCGCGGTGCGTTTGTACCGAGTCGGACCCAAAGCCCGTCATCCGGCGGCCGAGCAACTCGGCGTGCATCACGAGGCGTTGCGGAACTGGATCCGGCAGGCCGAGGCCGACGCAGGCGAGCGCATCGATCGGCCCACCAGCGAGATGGTCGAGGAGAACCGGCGGCTGCGTCGCGAGGTGGCGGAGCTGCGGCGGCCGAACGAGATCCTGAAAGCGGCGAGTGCGTATTTCGCGGCGGAGCTTGGCCCGACCCGGCGACGGTCATGACGTTCATTTTTGAACACCGTGACCAGTTCGCGGTCGTGCTCCTGCTACGGGTCCTGAACATCGGCGCCTCGACTTACTACGCGTGGGTCCGGCAGGTCGAGCAGCCCTGCGACCGCGACGTGGTCGACCTGGGGCTGATGTCCAACATCCACGAGATCTGGGAGGCGTCTGGGCGCACCTACGGCGCGGACCGGGTGCACCGGCAGTTGCGCCGTGACGGAATTCGCGTGGGCCGCAAGCGGGTCGAGCGGCTGATGGCTGCCCAGGGCTGGCAGGGCGCGTTCCTGCGTCGAGGCTGGCGCGGCGGCTCCACGAGGCAGGACCCACGGGCGACGCCGGCGCCGGATCTGGTCAACCGGCAGTTCACCGCGCCCGGGTCGAACCGGCTCTGGGTCGCCGATGCCACCCCGCATCCCCTGCGGCGAGGGCGTGTTCTGGCTGGCCGCGGTCCGTGATGCGTTCTCCCCGCCGGATCGTCGGCTGGAAGACCTCCGACCGCTGCGACACCGACCTGATCCTCGCCGCCCTCGAATACGGCATCTGGTCCCGCGACGTCCGCGACGGCCAGCTGATCCGCCACTCGGGCCGCGGGTCGAACTACACGTCTTTTCGCTTCGCGGAACGCTTACAGGACAACGGAATCCTGCCCTCAATGGGCTCCATGGGTGACTCATTCGACAACGCGCTCATGGAGAACTTCTGGTCGACGCTGAAGATCGAACTCGTCTACCGCACCTCATGGCGCACCCGAGACGAGGCCGAGAACGCGATCTTCGCCTACATCGACGGCTGGTACAACACCCGCCGCATCCAACGCGAACTGGGCTACCTCAGCCCCGACGAGTACGAGACCGCCTGGCACACCCGCCAGCACGGCCCAGCCGAGCCAACTATCCCCACCCCTGCACCAGCCGGCAGCAGGTAACCACTGCTCCAGCAAAGCGGGGGGACTCACTCATGCCGTAAGGCGGGCGCGGTGGCACGGCCAGCGAGGGCGATCAGACCTGGCGGGGATCCGTGAGGGACCCCCGTTTACCCCCCGAAAACCCCGCTTGATCGTTGACGAAGGGTGACAAGGAGTGATGAGCGTCTGGCGGTGTCTCTGCAGCTCAGCGACCGCTTTCGGCAAGCAATGACAAGCTTGGTCCGATTACTGGCGGTAACAAGGGGTCGTCGGTTCGAATCCGGCCGTCCCGACGCAGGTCAAGGGCTGATCCGGATATCGGGTCGGCCCTTTCGCCGTTCTGGGGACCAAGATCAGTCAAGTTGGGGCTGGCTGGCGCTGCTTGACCGTTGGTCAAGTTTCAGGTGGCTACCCGGGTCATTTGCCGAATTGTTTGTTCTCTGGATCAAGGCGGCCCGCAAGCGGGCTGCGCCGGCCCGGCCCCGGCCTGCTGGCGACCTCCGGCCGGCATCGGCCGGGCCGGCCGGCCACGCTGACGGACGACAACTCGAAGACCTCGGATCTCCGCCCCGAACCCCGGCCCTCCTCAGAGATCAGCCGCTGATCACCTCGCCGGGCACCACAAGGGCTACCAGCCTCCCCGGACGGGGACAAGGTGGAGCGCCCTACCGGACGAACGACCTTGGCCCCGTCCGGGGAGGCTGGACGGTCTACGACTGTCCGACGAGGAGATCCGCTACGAAGCCGTATGGTTCCCGTATGAGCCGCCTTCGTCCGACCTAGGAGCATCGGATGCGATGGCACGATCAGCAGACGGGCAGCGGGCACATGGGTGGTGAAGCGGGTTGGTGATCGGGAACTACCGTGAGCTTTTCGCTCTGGTGCGTAAGCGGCCGCTCATGTATCTACTCGGGGCAGACTTCGCCAGCGTCGTTGCGTTCGTCGAGGGCTGCGACCACGGGAACGCTCGCAGCCTGCTCACTGGCTTTCAGGAGTGGCTGGTGACCCGCGTCGGGTGTGGGAGCAACTTGGTCTGGTGGAGCCTGGTTCTGCGACTGTCCGAGGCGGAAGGCGAGAAGAGCCCGCGCGAGATGGACCCCGAGACCGATGCCCGCGCCACCGAAACGCTGTTCCAATGCCTGGACGACTTCCTGGCGCTGCGCGAAGAGCACGACGGGCTGCGCAGGATCTACGCAGCCCATCAGGCGTGGCTCGACGCCCGCGATCTCAACCACTGCCTCGCATCCGGCGCACCAGCTTGCCCGGTCGTCGATGGCCAAAGCCGCAAGCCGCAGGCCGCCATGGGCTGCCTTCCTATGGGCCGGTAGCCACGAGAACGAACGGGCACGAGCGAGCATAAGACGTACTCGACCCTTGGGGCATCGCGACCGGTTGAGCGCGCTCTTCCAAACTGACGGTGCCGAGCCTCGTTGGGTCTACCATCGCCCGCGTGCAGAGGACGACATCAGCGGGCACATCTGGCGCGAGGATGCGGCGAAGAGGTTGCCGCTGGCGCACGACGCCTAGGCGCTCGGCGAACTGATCGAGCACGACCACGACCCGGCCGAGATCTCCTACTACGAAGAGTTTGCCGACCCGGACGCGCAGGCGCTAGATGATGCGCAGCGCTCCTACGCCGGGCAGTACCTCCGCAGGTTGCGGCGACTTCAGGAGCGACGCAGGCACGCCGGGACCGATCGCGAAGACTGACGGCTGTACAGCCATCCGTACAGCCAAGCCGACCGACGAGCGCCGAAGGCGGGCGGCAGCGGCCGACAAGCGGCGCAGGTCAGCGGTGGCCACCGACGTCGGCCGACAAGAGTCTTGATCTTTGTAAGGCAGGGGTCTGCGGTGTGCCATGGAGATCCGCTCGCGGGCTAGAGGCTGTGGCCCGGAAGCTGCACCTGTTCGGGGCCGCTCCACGATTCAACGAACCAGGCACCTGAGGCGACATCGAATTCCTCGGTCACCCATGGCTGAACGATGGCCGCGATCTGCTCCATCATGGGCCATGCATCGATGATCCAGCCATCATCTCCGACGTTGACGTGCTCTCGTAGCGGCTCGATCACTTCCGAAGGCAACTCCCAGGAACGTTCGAGGAAGTCGTCCATCCCGAACTTCTGAACTACGTTGACCACGTTCACGCGACGACCGTAGCTGGCTCGGGCCGCGCCAACTCAGCGGAGAGCAGCGACCCACGCTGGTCGGCAGCAGGCGAGCAGTCCGCATCTGGTCCGCAAGAGGTCGACGGACGGCGGGGGAGCGGTGTGAGATGTCGAGAGGCGTTTCCGCTGCTAGACCCGCATGTGCCCAGGTCGACGGTACGGGCAATTTGATCTCGTAATTCGTAGGTCACTGCGATCCCGGTCAGGACTCGTCAAGCGCCAGCTGTTGAGCCCGGCTGCCGCCTGGCCGATGCTGTCGAGCATGAGCACGCCCAAAAGGAGAAGTCCATCGTTCCGCGAGCAGGCCGACCGCCTCACGCTGATTGATCGCTGGGGCCACTTCGTCCTGGATCAACCGGTCCTCGTGTACCCCGGCGAGACGATCTGGCGCAAAGGCGACCAGCTCATGGTGCAGCGGCTCGATGGACGCGTGGACGCCTACCCCGGCTTCGTGAACCGCTGATGTCTCCGGGATCGGGTGCCAGGGCTGACAGCAACCGTTGACAGCAACAGCCTCGGACCATGAGGTACGGACGAAGCACCTGCAGGAGCAGGACCAGCCACGAACGCCGGGGGCGGACCGTTTTGGACAGCTCGGCCGAGGCTACGGATCGGAGGGCCGGCCGGACCATCTACGGACGGATGCCGGCCAGGCCGAAGCACCACGGCGAGGACATGCCCAACATCACTTCGTGTTGGTGTCGATGGTGTAAACCACGTCTGACCCGACGTCGTGGCGGGTGATGCCGGGTACGTCGGGGATGTTAAGCAGTGGTTCGTATGGGGTGCCTTGGAGTCGGTCGCGCAGCAGGACGACGCTGCGGATGCCGAGTTCGTGCAACCGATCCAAGGCCGGCTCGCTGGGGAAGGTCGCCATAACGTCGCGGATCGCCTGACGGTTGGGTGTGGTGTAGCTGGCCGCACCGTTGACCATGGCGGGAAAACCGTCGGTCGACCAAAGTAGGACATGGAGGTCGACGCTGTCGTCGGACGGCAATACCATGATCGGAGCGTGCGCGGAGGCTAGCGCCACCGCGGCCGGTTTGGCTGGGGTTTGGGGGTGGTGCAGGTCAGGCAGGCCCTCAGCTAGCACGAGGACCAGCAACGGAACGGTCAGTAGCCGTGCCGCTCCCACCGACCATTTCGGCTTGGCGCCCCTGCGAGCCACGTCGGCCAGGTGGGTAACCAGGCCGGCCGCGAGAATGGCCAGGCAGAGAGTGGGCCACAAGATCAACCGGCCTGGTGTACGGGATCCATCGAACCCGGGCACGTAAAGATAGAGCAGGCGGTAGATCGGCCCGTTCGTGCCTAGCGCGAACAACACTCCGACGACCGCCCCAAACAGCAGCAGAAGCCGTTGCACCGGTGACCAGCGGGATAGGAACAGGCCGGCGAAGGCCAGTGCATACAGTGCATACCCGCACAGCAGCACTTTCTCAGTCGGTATGCCACCAAGAGCGGTGCGGGCGTCGTTGTGCAGGGTGCCCCAGGGCAGCGAGGACTGCGGCGCCACGAGAAGTCCGCGCAGTGTCGGGGAGAAGTACGCGACGTAGTCCCAGTCCCGGGTGACATTTGGGTTGAGCTCGCGCACGTGTTGGTACGCGTACGCGAAGTATCCGGTCACTGCGGTGAAGACCAGCCCGCCGATCAGATCACCGACGATCAGCCGGAGGCCAAGGCGTGGGCGGTGGATCAGCCAGGCTATCAGTGTGATCAGGCAGAGGGCGGCGAGGACATATACGAATCCCAGCCCCACGCCGAAGCCTAGGCTGACCTGCCAGGCCGCGACGAGCCAGCCAGCGAACGCCCATCCCGGCCGGACTCGTTCGGCAAGGTAGCCGCGTGTGAACGAGAGTCCGTGGCCGCGCGCCAGCATCGCCAGGGCCAGAGTGATACCACCGGTGGAGAGAATATTCAGATGGCCGTCGTGGCCGTAGCGCCAAGGCGCGTAGGCGAGGGCGGCCCCGGCTACTGCGGCGGCGACCTTATTCGCGCCAAGTTGGCGCAGGAGCGCGTAGCCGCCGAGGAAGGCGAGCGCGAAAGCCAGCACGAACAGGATGTTGTAGCGCAGCACGGCGCCGACTACACCGTTGCCTATCAGCCCTGCCGGGGCATAGCCGAGCAGGCTGTCGTTCAGGGCTAGGCCGTACGTGTCGGGATAAAAAGCGTTGGTGTCCCACAGGCCACGCAGACCGTTGGTAAGTGCGTGGCCACCCCATCCCACCAGCCATGCTTGGGCCGTCGGGTCACCCACGTCACCGACGATGGTGTGGGCCGGGTCGGCGATCGGCACAGTCTTGGCGCCGGCAGTCACCACGCGAACCGCGTACGGCGGAATCAGCCAGATCATCGCGACAGCGAGGAGCACTGAACCGAGGCTCGCGATGCTCAGTTCCCGCCGATGGGCCCCACGTGTCAGCCAATCCCTCGTGCCTGAACTGGCACGCGCGAGTCCGCCATTTTTTTCAGGCTCGCTGAGAGTGACGGCTGATGTGGGGCCTCCTGCCGGTGGCTCTACCTGCGTCATCACATTGACCCTCACTGTTGAACCGCCGCAGTAAATCATGAGCAGGGCGGCGCATGGAGTCAAGGCATCGATCAATGTAGTTCCGGTGGCTGGGACTTACGCTGTTTATCAAAGGCGTCTTGTCACGCAGGAGTCGCGATCGGTGCAGCGGCGAATTTTGCCGCTGTCGGAACAGGACACGCCAGGGTTGCTGCAGGCCCTCGCCCGGGTTCCGGACCCACGGGACGCCGGCGGCCGGATCCATCCGCTGCCGGGACTGCTCGCGATCGCGATCGCGGCGGTGGTTTCGGGATCGAGCCGCGTCGTGGAGACCGTCAAATGGGCCGCCGACCTGCCGGACGCGGCGTGGGATCGTCTCGGTGCAAACCCGCGACGCGTTCACTGTTGCCCAGCGGGTGCCTGACGACAGCACCCTGTCCCGGGTACTGACCGGTATCGACGCCGGCGCCCTCGATGCTGCGGTGTGCCGCTGGCCGCTCAGCCGGGCGGTTCTGACCGGGGCCGGCAGGCGAGTGATCGGGGTCGACGGCAAGACACTGCGCGGCAGTGGGCCGACCGGGGCCCAGGTGCACCTGCTGGCCGCACTGGACCAGGCAGAACAGATCGGCCTGGCGCAGATCAACGTTGCTCAACAGCCCCGCGAACAGTTCAGCGGGAACTCCCGCGGCGATGGCGCCAGCTGGCAGGTCACCGAGGACGAGATGATCGCCGACGTGGTCGCCGAATACACCGAGGCGTGCACTGAGTCCCGGCGGATCGCGGCCCGCTTCGCCCTCGACGACACCGTGCCGCACCATCGACTCGGCTGGGTATCACTGTGCTGGGTCTACGTCCACATGATCGAGGAGATGGCCCGGCACGCCGGTCATGCCGACATCTTGCGCGAACAGATCGATGCGGCAACCGGCGACGGAGCTCCCCGCCCGTCGCGCCAGCGACACCGCAGCACGGCTGACAC
Organism: Micromonospora zamorensis; assembly: GCF_900090275.1. Lineage (NCBI taxonomy): Bacteria > Bacillati > Actinomycetota > Actinomycetes > Micromonosporales > Micromonosporaceae > Micromonospora > Micromonospora zamorensis. The sequence continues at coordinate 1,929,873 of NZ_LT607755.1, forward strand.
TGTTGTGTCTAGGGGACGGTGGCGGCTTGACGGGTGGCGGCTGTCGTTCGCGCACGAGGTGGCTTGCTCACGATCAGCCAGTCGCGGGGATTCGAGTAGCGCTGCGGGCGAGGGTGAGCACGAGGAGTGCAGCGATCGCGAAGCCTGCTGCCGTGAGCGGGAGGGCGCTCACTCCGGCGGTGGTGAGGATGGTGCCTCCTGTCGCGGCTCCGATGGATACCCCGAGGTAGGTGCCGGAAGTGTTCAGCGCCAAGGCTTGCCCGGAGACAGGACCGGCGAGGTGGTGCAGGCGGGCTTGGATTGCTGGCGAGTTCCAGAACGCCATACCGCCCCACAGCGTCGCTGCGACCAGCGCGAGCGGCAGTGGAGCGGGCCTGGCTGTCCAGAGCACCCAGAGCACGACCATCGCGGCGACGATCGTACCGATACCGATCAACAGGGTTCGGTCTGCGCCGAGGCGGTCGGTGGCGATTCCACCGAGCCAGATGCCCGCGATGCCTGCGATTCCGGAGAGGCCGAATGCGAGTGCGCGTTGCTCAATGCCTGCTGTCGTGGTCGCGGACAGATATGGGGCGAGGTAGGTGAGCATCATCATCGAGCTGGTCATGAGCAGGCAGTTCGCCAGCAACCCGAGTGAGATCTGAGCCCGCCGCAGGATGCGGAACTGATCGGCCAGCCGTGGCGCGCCGTCGGTTTCCTCGCAGCGGGGCAGGGTATCGAGCAAGAGGATGAGGACGAGAGCACCGGCGATGGCCATCGTCGCGAAGGTGGCTCTCCATCCGAGGGTGCCGCCGATCCAGGTCCCGAACGGCACCCCGGCGGCGATCGATCCGGTGACGCCGAGCGAGACGATGGCGATGTACCTGCCAACCTTCTGCGGTGGTGCGTGGCGTGCGGTGAACGCGAACAGCGCCGGGGTCATCGCCGCGGCCGCGAGCGCAGCAGCCACGCGCAGCGTCGTCAAGACCGCGAACGACTCCGTGGTCGCTGCGCCGATGTTCGCGGCGATGAAGACCAGTAACGCGGTCGTGAACAGTCTTCGGCGAGGCACGTCCGCGAGGACGACGGCTGTGACCGGTGCTGCGATGGCGACGCTCAGGGAAAACACGGTGATCAGTTGCCCGGCCTGGCCTTCGTTGACTTCCAGATGGGCCGCGAGTTCGGGCAGGACTCCGGCGATCACGTAGTCGTCGGTGTAGAGCACGAACGCGGCGGCGAGCAGCGTGAACAACCAAGCAGGCGTACGCACCATTTCTCGGGAGGCTTGATGAGTCATCCGCTCGTGCGGTCCTGTTCGGGACGGACGGTCGCCGCGATCGTCTCCGCGACGAGTCTGCTCGCGGCGGCGTCGAGGTGGACGCCGTCGCGGTGAGCCGTGACGCCTCGTTCGGTGACATCGAAGATGTCGATGAGAGGGAGGCTGTGCTGCTCGGCAACGCGACGCACGATCGGCGCGACCTCTCCCGCGACGATGCGTTCGGAAACGCCGCGGCGATTGGAGAACGCGACCGGCGGCGTCAGGAGGTAGACGGTCGACCTGCGGTCGGCGCTGTAGCGGGCGGCGAAGTCGGCAAGTTCCGACTCGTACGCCTTCGCGTTCCAATTGTCGCCTCGTGCGTCATTCGTTCCCAGCATGATGAGGACGATGTCGGCGCGCGCTCCTAGAGACGCCTCGGCGAATCGGTTCGCGGCATAGGGCCAATCACCGTTGCGCTGAAGTGTGCGCCGATTCAGTCCGTAGTTGAGCACCTGGTACCGGTCGCCGAGCATCTGGGCGAGCTGGGCCGGATAGGACCATCTGTTGCGGCCCTTGAGCAGCACACCTGCGCCATAGGTGTTGCTGTCGCCGATCGCCGCGACGGTGATCTTGCCGGCTGCCGGCCGCGGGACGGGAGGATGCATCGTCCGCCGGGCAGCGAAGGCGACGCCCCCGACGGTGAGGAGAAGGACGGCGGCGGTGATGAAGATCAGCATGAGCTTCCCTGTGTGTTCGTGCGCCGTTGCGGACGTTGGCGGAGGACTTGTTCGCCGGCGTCGACGTAGGACGTGAACAGGTCCGTGACGTCGCGAAGGCGGTCCGCCGCTTGAGCGTTCTCGGTGAGTTCCTCGGCAGCACGCAGCGTGCGGATGAAGGTGCGAGTGCGCTGATGGCTGGCGGCGAGGAGCTGCTCAAATCCGCCGGCCGCCTCGATGAGGAAGCGACGACTGCCCGGGTGTGGGATCGTGCGGACCAATCCCCATGCCACGAGTTCGCGGATCGCCATGCTCACCGCGCTGGAGCTGAGCGACAGGGCGGCGCGCAATTGCTCGGAGCTGGACGCCTCACCGCGCAGCAGGAGGTAGCCATAGAGGCGTCCGGTGGCTCGAGAAAGCTGCCACCCGGCGAGCGTGTCGCCCATGGCGTTCACGAAATGCTCCTGATCCGGGGTCACAGCGCGGTCCCCTCTGACCGCGTGGACAGGAGCCCCCAGCCCTCGAGGATCTCGAGGACGACGCGCGACACCGCCTCTGGTGCATCCCAGGTGACCATGTGGCCAGCATTCGGGATGACGTGCTCGGTGACCATCTCGACCTCGGCCCACCGCGCCGTGGCCGTGGCGATGTTGCCCGTGCGATCCCGCTCGCCGCGAACGAGAGCGATCGGCACGGGGGAACGGTATGCGGGATCAGGCGTCACGAACGATGCGGTGGCTGCCCAGACATCGAGGAACCTGCGCTTGGGCATGCGAGCGAACACTGCCTCCGTACGAATGATCGCATCCGGGGACTCGGCCGAGGCCCGTGCCATCACCCGAGGGAGAACCCTCTCCGGAATCACGGAGAGCATGGGAGCGGCGATTCGGAGCGCGAATCGCTCGATCCACGAGAGCGGGCCGGCGTTCCACGCCGAGTCGAGGATGATCACCCCACCCACTCGCTCCGGGTGCTCCTGCGCGAACGCCTGCACAAGGTTGCCTCCGAGGGAATGCCCCACCAGTATCGGAGTGTCAACGCCGCACTCGGCCAGCAGCGCGCCGAGATCCTCGAGTGCATCGACGGCCGCGAATCGTACGCCGGCTCCGAGGGTCGACTGCCCGTGCCCACGGATATCCCAGACGATCACTCGGACACTGCGCTGGGCGAGTGATGCCGCCAGCCCATCGAACATCGAATGGTCGACCCCTGCCCCGTGGGTGAGCACCACGGTGGGTGGGCCCACGCCCTGGTCCGCGAAAGCCACATTCGCAGTCGGGCGCGCGAGATGCCTGTCCAAGTTCACCATTCTCTGAATACGCGCAGATGCGCAACATGACGACGGCAGCGGAGAGCATCCTGTGTGAGCATCCCGAAAGCCGACTACCGCGTCATCGTGCGGCTTGGGGATGCGAGGGCTCGCGCCCACCATCGGGATCTGGGCCTCTTCGACTGGTGTGCTCATGCGGGCGGGGACGGGCTGGGTTCGGGAATGTGCTGCCTTGACCCCCGAGTCCTGAGCGGGAGGTCGCTGACATCCTGGTGCGCCGCGATCACTGCTCTCAAGGACCATCGACCCGTCATAGACGACCAACCTCGCGCAATCGGGAGTCCTGGTGCTCCCCGGTTTTGTGCTCGAAGAGGGCGATACCTGCGGTGACCGAGACGTTCAAGGACTCCACGTTCGAAGCCATGGGGATCGAGTATCGGTATGTGGTCAGCGCATCCAGTTCACGCGACACTCCCTCGCGCTCACTGCCCATCGCGAGCGCGAGACGTTCTCGCGCCCTGCGGATCGAACTCAGCGGTTCGACAGCATCGGCCGAGAGCGCGGCGAGCACGAGCCCTTCCTGCCGAATGAACTCGGCGCATTCCGCGCGAGTCGCGAGCACGACAGGGGTCGCGAACACCAATCCGCGACTGGCGCGGATCAGGCGGCGATCCCATATCGTGCGCAGGCCGCTGTCGACCAGCACGATGCCCGCCGCGCCGAGCGCGCAGGCCGTCCGCGTGATCGCTCCGATGTTGCCGACGATCCGCACCCCGTCGAGGACGATGATGTCACCCGTCGTTCCGATCAGGTCGCGGAGTTGGGGACGTCTCGGTGCACGCGCCAGCGCAAAGACGCGCGAACGCTTCTGCTCCCCGAACAGCGTTCGCGCCACACTGTCGTCAAGGACGTAGCGCGGCACATCTGCATCGATGCCGGCGAACGTAGAAGGGTCGGCGGAGGCCGAGAGATACAGGCTGTCCACCTCGACCCCGCAGGCGACGGCCTGCTCGATGTTCTCCAGATCGTCGAGGACGAAGATGCTCGGTCTCTCGGAACGGTTGCGCAGCACGTCGGCGATGCGCCGAGCGACCGGGTGGCGTGTGCTGTCGATCGCCTGCACCGTCGCCGGTTCACGCGTCTCGCTCGCAATCGTCGCTGCCTCCATGCGCACAAGCGTGGGCCCTCACGCGACGTCAGGGTCAAGATGCGGGAGGGCGCGCGCCTACTCCCACCGAGCGTTGGCAGGATCGACGCCGTGGCGCAGCGCGTTTGCATCGATGACTTCGGAAAGCCACGAGGAAAGCTCTGGTTCTCGCGCGTCGAAGTAGGCGCTGAATCGTGCGTCCTGGACGTAGCGCTGTCCAAGGCACACCTGCATCGAATGGGTGCAGGCGAAGAGCTGACCGATCATCTCTCGATGCTGCTCCGCCAGGTCATTGGCCTCATCGCTGCCGGGTGCGACACCAGAGCGCTTCGCTGCCGCGAGTTCCGAATACAGGGCATCACCATCGGCCTGCATCCGTCTCCGGCCGTCCTCCGAGGACACCGCCGCGTTCCGCTCGAACTGCGCCCATTCGTCGGAGTCTCCCCAGCGTTCGCGCGCTTCTTCCGCCCAATCCTCACGCCAGCCCTGACCGAAGATCTCCGCCTGCTGCTGCGCGGTGAGCGTGGCTCCCGCCGTTCTCGATGCCAAGACCTGATCGACGGCGTCAGCCATCTGCCGAAGCCTGGTGATCCGCTCTTCGAGCAGTCGCCGTTGCTGCTGAAGCTGTTCCGTCTCGTCCACAGTGGGATCGTCTAGAAGCGCGGCAATCTTCGTCAGGGCGAACCCGAGTTCCTGGTAGACGAGCACTCGATGGATGCGCCCTACGTCTACGGCTGAATATGCCCGATACCCTCCCGGCGTGCGGCCTCGGGGCTGAACCAGACCGGCTGCATCCCAATGATGCAAAGTCCGCACGCTAACGCCAACAAGTGACGCCACATCACCGACCGTCAGTTCCTGCGACACCTGCTCAAGCGCTGCCTCATCGGTCTGGCCCCGGAGCCAAGGCGTCATCGACTCCGGCACGTTCATATCCACTCTCAGTTCCCTCCCGATCCGCGCTGCCTGAGGCCACTGCGCCCTCCTATTTTCCCATCCTCAACGTCGCTTCACAGCACCAGCCTGTTCCTATGAACAGACGCGCGCTACGTGTGCGTAGCTGGGCCTGTCACATGCTGCGTGTTGCCGCGGGTCTCGTGCTCGAACGGGTCCTGTAGTTGCCCGTTCACCCCGTCATGCCTTCTCTCGTGGCAGCGAGCGTCGAGGCGACGGGTCGTGGCGACGGCGACGGCGAGTGACTCGACCGTCAAAGTCACCGGGTGATGCGATCCGACCGAAGCCTGGATCGGGCCGCTCCACCGTCCCGAGCCGTTCCAGGCGGGCACCCGTGCCTCGGTGGCGATGCTGGCGCCGACTTCGTGCCCGTGCAGGGCTAAGGCGAGCAGAAGCCGTTCCACCGACTCCCGGGGTGGGAAGAACCATTCGTTTCGTGGCCCGATTGAGGTGATCTCCAGCAGTGCGGTGGGTGGTTCCGTCGTGGCGGATCCGGTTCGCCACATCCGGTAGTCCGGGTTGTTGGGATACCACTGGTGCTGCTCGACGCCGTCCAGCATCCGGACGGTCACCGTGCCGACCGTCAGCGGCCCACCGTCGGCTGCGACCACGTTGGCCAGCGGGGACTGGGAGCGGTAGCGAAGCGCAGTGTCGGCGCGGCAGGACCGATGCTCGGCAATGGGATGTGGTGGTCGTCGAGGGCCGCGCAATGGTGTTCGCCCCGCGGGACGAGGTTCTCGACCGCGACCTGGCCGTGACAACTGCCGCAGTCCTGCCGCTCCAGCCGCTGGAACAGGTGCGGCATCGGTGGGCCGAAGGTTCGTTCGTGGCGGTCGTAGCGGTCCAGCAGTGGAATCTTTCCTCGGCGGCTGTGATCCGGCGGATGATGCGGGCAAGGACAGCTACCAGCTCCGGCCCGTCGAATCCTGTTCCACCGAAACCAGTCTTCGGGCAGCGGTCACGTGCTCAGCTGCGTCAGATCCGGCAGGGCCCGAAAGCCATCGTCACCGTCTCCGCAGGAAGGCGTAGACGACCTTGTTGGAGGCGAATTCCGAGATGTTGACGAGGTCCCAGCCGAACTGGCCGAGGACCTCGGCGGCGGCAACCGCCTCGCTGACCTTGTCGCCACCGATGCCGTGATGGGAGACCACCGCCAGCAGACGATAAGGGTACGTACGAAGATCCGCTTGGCCCTGCAGGACCGCCCGGGCGGTGACCATGCGGGTCCGGGTGATTTGCTCCGGGGTCTCTGCGGCGGCCATACCCGGCACCATAGTGGCTCGTCGCTCGGGCAGTCTGCCAGCTTCGCAGCCGGTATGTTCGAGACGTGTCTGCGTCGGCCGGTGTTTCTCGTCTAGTCATGGCGCTCGTTGCGGTGCTCGCCACTGCCGCCTGTGACGGTGCCTCGGCTCCGGTGGGTGCGCCGACCGCCGGGCCGGCCACGAGCAGCGTTGTCCCCACCGCGCCCACCGCATCGGCCGGCCCCGTCTATCGCGCTCAGGATCTGGAGTTGTGCAAGCGTACTGATCTTCGGCCGTTGGCGGAGTTGTCCCTGACGGTGGCCCGCACCGATCCGAAGCCGCCGCTGGGGCAGCCGGGTGCGGCGTGTCTGTTCGAGATGCGGACGAAGGACGGGCATCAGGCGAACCTGCGGGTGGAGGCGTCCACGCCGGTCAGCGAGCAGGAGGCTCGGCTGCTCTACCGGGCCACGGCGCAGGTGACGGTGATGACTCCAGCCGGCGGCATCACCGGTGTGGGCGACGAGGGCGAAGCCTTCACCAGGCGCTCCGAGCCCGGCTTCAAGTACGCCGAGTACATGGTCCGCGCGCGCACGGGCAACCTGGTGGTGAAGGTCTGGCTGGCCGTCGGCGGTGCTTCGTACGCCGCAACCGAAACACTCGCATCGAAGGCGCTGACGTTGCTCAAGGCGACCCAGGCGGCCGTACCCACTGTGTGATGCGCCCGTTGGTCATCCGCGGACGGCCTCGGGCCACCGCCCACCGGGTAGCTTCGAGTGGTCGCCGACCTGCGTGGCGATGTCTCGGATGTTGCCCAGCGCGTCGACGAAGCGCTGGCCGATGGTGAGCAGAATGTCCAGGCCGGCGGTGACGAGGTCTCCGACCGATTCGGCGAGGGTGGAGATGGCCCACGGTAGGTCGATGACAGTTGCCCCTTCGGACGCTGCCTGCGCCAGTTTGCCGACCAGCCCCGTGACGATCTTCGCGAGTTCGACGGCGTAGTCGACGTTCGCCTTGGCGATCGTGAACAGCCACTGGCTGATGAACTCCGACTTGAGGACGGACTCGTCGACTGCGGCTTTCTGCTTGAGTGCCTTGGCGTTGTAGGCACTCGCGGCGTCGCCGGTCCACTTGGGCAGGTTCTCGTTCGCTGGGTCGGTGGTGGCGGAAGAAAGGTCGGAGACCGGGGTCTTCACGTCGTTGACCCAGCGGAAGCTGACCTCGATCAGCGAGAGCACCGGCAGTTGATGCTCCAAGGCCTGCTCGACGCGGTCGAGGACGGCGTTCAGTGCCGTTTTGGTGCTGTCCAGGCTGTGCTTGATCCACAAGAGTGCTGCGGGTCCGAGGAGCCACTTCCACTGCTGTACCTGCTCGACGATCTCGTTGAACTTGGCGATCGCCGTGTCGATGCCGGCGCGGATGTGGTCGAACGCCTTGTTGAACGGTTCCCCGTACTCGAGATCAGTGGTGCCTGGCTGCATGTGGTGCTCCGTGCCCTCTCCGAACGTCGCGCGGTGGGGTCGCTAGGCCTTGTAGATCTTGTTGAGGTCGAGTGAGACGACCTCGTCGGCCCGGTCGTACTCGTCGGCGATATGCCGCAGGGCCTTGCCAACCTGTTCGAACTCGGTCACCGCCCCATTCAGGACGGCGACCATGAAGGTGTGGAAGTCCCTGTATGCCAGTGAGTGGATGAGGACGTTCGCGTCACCGATGAAGAAGGCCGACGGGTCGAGGTGCAGCTGCTCCGCGGCGACCTTGATGGCAGCTACCCGGTCCGACAGCGTCAGCCACTTAGCTCCCTCATCGCGTAGCGAGTCGGTGATGACGTTCAGTTCAGCCATCTCACTGCCTCACGATCCAGTCCGTCCGGCGCTGGCCAGCGCGAACGCGCGGAAGAGGGAACGGGCTTCGAACTGCAACTGATCGGCGTCTGCCCGTGCGATCCACCTGACGTCACCGGTGATGCCGGTGATGCCGCCTCCGCGGATGTGCAACGTCAGGCAGCCGTTGGGGCCCGACATGCTGGACTCGCCCTTCAACCCGGACAGGCGAGTCGCGGCGCCCAGCTCCTCGTCAAGGTCGTGCAGCGTCTGCCAGGTGTCGCGCAGCCACGTGTATTCGTCGACGTCCCGCTCGGGACTCCTGTCGAGCGGCTCCTGTTCCGGCGCTGCGGGACCTTTCTCCTCCGTCTGCAGACGGAGGAGCGCCGCCAATTCGAGGGCAGTCTGCACGGCGGCGACATACGCCTCGAAGAGCGCATCGGCGAACCCACTAGGGCCGAGCTGGCTGCGCCAGTCGCGAGCGATCGTGACAGCTGAAACCTCTCGCTGGGTGTCGACCATGACCCGGACGGAGCCGGTCTGGTCCGCCCCGGAGCAATCTTCGGGTCGCAGTTCACGTTCCGTCTCGCGCAACACACGGTTGGCCTGCTCGCGTAAGGCGGAATCGTCGCCCAGGAAGTCCAGACTCGCCAGCTTGAGGCGTTCGTGCCTGCTGCCCTGCTGCATTCGCCCCCCGGCTTCCTGCTCGGTCAACGCTTTCCGTGCTGCGCCCGCCACGGCAAGGTAGGACAACGGTACGTGAATGACCAAGATCCGTGGGACCCCGGGCGCTGGGCGGGACGTCTCGCTACGGCGAGGGACAAAGGCGCGGCAGAGATGCCCCGGGAAGCCACGCCTGACTGTGCGCGACCACCCGCCATGGGCCCGACCCGCGAAACCGCAGCTTACGAGCCGCGACCGAGTATTGGAGCAGGACAGGCGCGGCCGCTTTGACGACGCTGCCACCACTGCGCAAGCGCAAGGGCAGTCGTGGACGAGCGAACAGGCAGGGATGTTCCTTGAGTCCTACCGCGACGGCAAGAACCACCTCTCACGTTGGGCGAAGGCCTGGCCAGCCAGCCTCAGGCGAACCTGAGCCTGGCTGGCCAGGTTACGTGTGGCTAGACCCCGCCGGACCGTGCCCCGGGCAGCGTCCGCACGGCGGTCAGCGTCACATCGCCGCCCTGGTAGGACACCCTGAACATGTGGTGGCCCGCGTTCAGGACCCGCCGTTCCGGCAGGGAATGGAAGTTGCCCCTGATCGAGTCGCCGCTCATGATCGTCAGTACCGTGCCGGGAGTGAGGGGCGCGCGAATGTCCAGGGTGAGTTCGCCGCGCAGCACCAAGTCACCCGCGGCCCGCACGCTCGTGTAGTCCTGGTCGCCGGAGATGGTGATGGCGAGGCGACCCGCTCGGCTGACGGTCACGTCGCCGCCGACGTTCAGGACGTTGCCCGGCGCGACGTCGGTCAGAGTGATGGACACCGCTGACGCCGCTTCCCCGGACGACAGACCGGGCTGCAGCACGCCGCTGTCGACGTCGATGCTGCCTGCCACGAAACCGCTGCCGCCGAGCGTGCCGCCCTTGACGGCGACCGAGCTTGCGTGCGAGCCGGCGATCGAAAGCTTGCCGCCTTCCACCGTCGTGCCGCCCTCGTAGGTGGCGTGGCCCGACATGATCAGCATCCCGGAGCCCTGCTTGATCAAAGACGCCGTGTAGAGGCTGTTGTCGATGTTGTTCTGAATGAAGGCCGCGCGCGCGTCCATCCATTCCTTACGCCACTTGGTGGCGTCCTCATAGCCAATCTTGTCGTACAGTTCCGGGTGGCCGTTGGTGATGGCTTGGACGTAAGGGTCAGCCAGAATGCCCTGAAGCACGAAGGCGTTTTCGCTGAGCTTGCCGTCCGGGCTCAGTACGTTGGGGCTGAATTCACCGGCGAAGGCGACGCCCTGTTTCTTGTAGGCCGCCAGCCACTCCCGATCCTCCCGATCCCTTTCCTTGATTGCAATCTGGCTGATGTCGTTCGACCAGACGTCCAGGGGCGCCTTGTCCATGTTGTAGGTCATGGGGCCCAGGAGCTGGCCGGGGCCATACATGCCCTTGTCCAGATCGGGGATGCCCCAGCCCCAGCGCGCGTCCGGAACGCCGTCGGGAGCCGTCCAAGCGATGGAAGCCCCGGAGGCGGAGGTTTGTCCGGTGCCGAGGAATCTCACACCGTCGGACATCTTGTTGTTCGCCGTGGTGAACATCAGTTCACGGACCTGCTTGGCGTCCATGTTCGGATAGCGGGAGAGCAGAACCCCCATCACCGCTGTCGCAACGGGCGTCGCCGGAGATGTGCCGCTCGAGTTCGAATAGTTGGTGTCACCACCGCTGTTCGTGGTCCGAACACTGTTTGAAGGGGTAGACACGGTCCACCATTTGGCGAGCCCTGCCTCGTTGTACCCGGACTGCTTTGTGTATTCAGGATTGGCCGCAGTGGGCGGCTGCACCCCGCCGACGGATACCCACTGCTTTTCCGCCAGGGGATTGAAGATGGGATACGCTGGGCGAAAATACGGGTTGCTCCAGTCGTTGTTGCCGGCCGACCTTACGTTGACGGTACCGCTGTCCTTGATGGCGTCCCAGATGGCATCCATGAAGGATCGTCCGGCGTAGCTCGGATTGTATTGGATGCCGTCTTTGGAATAGCTCTTCTTGAAGAGGAAATACTGGTACTCCAGATCCTTCAAGTACTCGTTGGGGATAATGGTCGCCATTGCCGTGGCGCTGGCGCTGTCTTTGCCACGCAGTTGGTAGGCGTTGGCGAGGTTGCCGTTGACTCCAAGGTCGTTTCCTAGGCCGTCAAAGCGGGTCCTGTCGATAGTCTGGACATACGATCCCCAACTGCTGTTGATGACCTGGGCGCCCGCGTCGACCAGGGCCTTGTTGGCGGTACGCCAGTACACGTAATCGTGGAAGGGGCCGTGGGACTGGGTGTCGGAACCGCCGGTCATGGCGACATACATCTTCGATCCAAAGGCGATGCCGTGCTGGTCTTTAACATCGCGGATGCCGGAGGTAACCCCAAGCATGCCGGTCCCGTGCCCGTAGTCACTTGTTCTCGCCTGATCACCGGCCACAGTGAACGGCTGGCCTGCAGTAAACGGGTTCGCCGGGGTTGCTGCGTTTCGGTACCCGAAGCCGGACGTGCCGTAGACGCCCTCCGCTCTCACCGGAACGATCAGCCCGGTCTGGAATGCTTCGTGTGTAGGCCTGTAGCCCGAATCCATCATGCCCAGCGCGACGCCCTGCCCGCGGTACCCTAGGGCGTAGGCGGTGGACGCGTTCACCGCGACAAGTTGCCATGGGGAATCGACAGCTGCGCCAGGGTTGGAAGGATTATGGCCGGTATAGTAACCATATTCCGGCGTTTCCCAGCTGGCTTTAGCGGCATCTAGTTCCCCTGGCCTAGTCGCGACAAAGCCGGGGTCTCCGGGGTACGCCGGCCCGCCTGCATGGCCAGGGGTCGATGTCGGACCGGCCTTTGGCGATGCCCAGGCGAACCCTGCCGGAAACAACGCGATGCTGCCTCCGGCAGCAAGGGCACCTCCCAGCTGACGCAGAAACTGCCGCCGATTCACGAACCTCATGCTCATCTCTGGCTCCTTCCGATGGGTCGAAATATCTAACGGACCAAGGCAGCCCGTTGCGTCCCAGGGCCATGGTCTGCCTGCGCTGGTCGGGACAAAATAATGTGCCGTTCTGCCGCTTCTGCCTGGCGGATGTAAACGGCTTTGTTCGGGATCCCGACTGCGGCGCGCGCCAAAGCATGAACGTCGGGTGCCAACTGCTGTTGGGGTCGGCACCGAGGGTGACTTCGACGCCGGGAACGCTTCATGCCAGTGGCAGTGCAGACGGCGCAAGCCTGGTAGCCGGCAACAGCCATTGCGAGCCGACGCGGTGCGCGCACCTTTGTGGCGGCAACCGCGATCAGAGGGAACCCCTGCCACGTCAGAACGGCGAACTGGATCGCTCCCACGAGTGGGCCTCCCTGCATGTTCACCAAATTAGACTGCGATAGAACTCCCTCGTCAAGGGGGCAAAAGATGTCTACCAGAAACGGATTTTGAGTGACCGTCCATATCGTTCATGTAACTGTTGTGCACCGGGCCACAGGTTACATCCACGGAAGTGGCGTGCGACTTGTCCGTGATGGGCCTGTTGCGTAGATAAGAGACGGCCGAAGCCGACGCGGTCTGCGGCGTGGATTGCCGGCAGCGCAGCGACGAGCGGGCCAGCTCCCGTAACGGTTACCGGCAGAGGGAGTGGGACGCCCGGGCCGGGGCGATCGACCAGATTCCGAACTGCGCCAGGGCTCCTACTTCCCGGACTGAGCTGACCCCACCGCCGGCGGGCTGAGCAGGCCTTGGTGTGGTGGTAGCGACCTCGTATCTGCTCGGCTGGGCCGAGGAGGCACGTAACCGCTGGTAGCCCTGGTCAGAGACGTAGCTGCCGGTTGACCTCTGCCACCAGCTCGGCGGGCAGTTTGAGCAGCCGGCGGTCGTAGCTGAGCAGACCGTTCACCTCGTCTTCGACATCGGAGAGTTGGGTGTAGACCGTGGCGCTCAGACCTTTGGCGATCGCCGGAGCGATCTGTTCGGCGTGCAGTCGGCGGAAAGCCGCACCGAGCGAGGCCGCGTCGCGGAAACGGCGGTAGCCGAACTCGCGATCGGTCGACGTGTGCCCGCTGACGGCAAGGCTGTAGCCGCCGTACTCGGACAACACCAGCACCCGGTGGTCCCGGCCGCGCCGCGGCACCCGGAAGCGGCGGAAGTAGACGTGCAGGCTGCGCAGGTCGCCGCCGCCCTGGTCGTGCCAGCCGCTGGCGTGGTCGACACTGCGGGTCGGGTCCAGTGCGGCGACCTCGGCGGCGATCGCGGCGGCGTCGAACTGACCCCACCCCTCGTTGAACGGCACCCACACGGCGATGCTGACGACGTTGCGCAGCTGCTCGACGGTGTCGTGCAGCTCAGCCCGGAACTGCTCACGCCCGGCGTCGTCGTCGCGGGCGAACCACCGCCGGCGTCGGTCGGTCAGCCTCAGCGGGCTGACCGCCGGAGCGGTGACCACCAGCGGCCGATACCGGCCACCACCGTTGACCATGTCCTGCCAGACCAGCATGCCGAGACGATCACAGTGGTAGTACCAGCGCGCCGGCTCGATCTTGATGTGCTTGCGGAGCATGGTGAAGCCGAGTTGCTTCATGGTCGCGATGTCGTGGACCAGGGCCTCGTCGGAGGGGGCCGTGTACCAGCCGTCGGACCAGTACCCCTGGTCGAGGATGCCGGCGTGGAAGTACGGTGCGCCGTTGAGCAGCAGCCGTGGCGTGCCGTCCGGGGCGGGGCCGACGCCGAAGGAGCGCATGCCGACGTAACTGCGGACCCGGTCGTCGCCCAGGTCCACAACCACCCCATAGAGGTACGGGTCCTCGGGGCTCCACCGCCGTGCCGCAGGGACCGGAACGCGAACCGGCCGTCCGGCGGATGCCTGCGCCACGCCTACCACGTCGTCGCCGGCCAGGATCGTCACTGTCGCATCGAGGGCGCCCGGGTCGGCGTGCACCGTCACCTCGACGCAGCCCTCGTCGAGCAGCGGGGTCAGGCTGAGTCGCCGTACGTGCCGCGCGGGCACGCACTCGGCCCAGACGGTCTGCCAGATCCCGGACTGCGGGCTGTACCAGATTCCGCCGCGGCGCAGCCGCTGCTTGCCGCGCGAGTGGTGGGCGGTGTCGGTGTCGTCTCGTACCGCGACGACCAGCGTGTTGTCATCGTCGTGCAACGCACCGGTGATGTCGCAGTGAAACGGCAGGTAGCCGCCGGTATGCCTGCCCACCGGCGTGCCGTTGACAAAAACCTCGCAGGTCTGGTCGACGGCCCCGAAGTGCAACAGCACCCGCGCCGACGGGTCGGGCCGGAAACCGTCGGGCAGTCGTAAGATCCGGCTGTACCACAGTGTCTGGCCCGGTAGCAGTTGCCGGTTGACGCCCGAGAGAGGCGTCTCCGGCGAGAACGGGACGATGATCTCCCCGTCGTACCCCTGCGGCTGTTGGTGGCTGTCGGTGATCGCGTACTGCCAGCGGCCGTTGAGGTTGAGGTAACTGTCCCGGACCAGCTGCGGGCGGGGATACTCCGGCAACGGCCGGTCCGGGTCGAGCGTCTCGCCCCACGGGGTCAGCAGTGGCCGGATCATCCGCGCGTCGCCGAGTCGTACCGGCGGCGCAACGTCAGCACCGGCACGACGATGAGGGCGAGCACTGCCAGCGCCGCCAGGAAGATGCCCGGCGTCGGCACCTGTTTGACCACGCCGAGGTCGGTGTAGGTCTCACCGGTGCCGTTGATGACCGCCGCGCCGAGGTAGGGCCCGACGACCATCGGCACCAGGATCGCGAAGATCATGCGCAGGCCCTGTACGTGGCCGGCGCGCTCCGGCGGGGAGAAGTCGCGTACCAGCGCCCCGATCGGGGCCAGCACCAGCATGAAGCCGGACATCATCAGCAGTCCGGCGGCGATCACCTGGCCGGTGCCCCGGGCCAGGTACATCGAGAACAGACCGGCCGCGTACACGGCGACGGCGGCCAGCAGGAAACTGACCCGGCCCATCCGGTCGATGAACCGGCCCACGACCACGCTGACGAGGGAGGCGCCGAGCAGCACGACGCCGAGCACGAGGGCGTAGCCCCCGATGTCCAGGTAGCGCTGCAGGTAGATGATCAGATATGGCAGGAAGACCTGGGTCGAGACACCCCAGATCGACCATGCGGCCAGCGCTAGGTAGAGCCGGGGGTTGGCGCGTACGGCAGCCGGGCGCAGCCCGTGCAACATCGAGCCGAGCAGGCGCTCGCCCCGACGGACGGGCACGGGCTCGTCGCGGACCAGGAACCAGGCCAGCACCCCGACCGCGGCGATGATCCCACCGACGATCAGGAAGAACGTCCGCCACTGGCCGGCGCGGGTGAGACCGTCGAACCCGCCGAAGACGGCGAGCATGGCCAGTAGCGGCATCGCGGCCAGCACCGACTCCACCCGGCCTCGGTTCGCCGGTCGGGTCACGTCCGTCACCCAGGCCTGGAACGCGGCGTCGTTGGCACCCGAGCCGAGGAATGACATCAGGCAGTCCAACGCGATCACGGCGAGCAGTGCCAGTAGCACCGCGTCGGCCGCTGGTGCCAGTGCGGCAACACCGTCCACGGTGAGCAGGCCGAATGCCGCGGTGGCGACACCCCACGCGAGGTAGCCGCCCGCGATGAAGGCCCGGCGACGGCCGGACCGGTCGGAAATCGCTCCGATCAGCACGGTGGCCGCCGTCGCGGCCAGCGCACTCGCCGCGACCATGGTGGCGATGGCGGTCGGATCATCGGTGATCGTGTCGTGGACGAACACGTTGAGGTACATGTTCTCGACCGCCCAGGCCAGTTGGCCGACGAAGCCGAGCAGCACCAGCGAGGTCCAGGCGCGTCTGCCGAGCCGCGGGTCACCGGGGCCGGCGGGGGAGAACGTCGCGGGACCGGTGGCGGTGGGTACGGGCACAGCGCACCGTCCTTGCTAGCCGAGCCGGGGGCAGCCCGAAAGTGAGAGAGATTCTACAGATGTCCGTGTCTCGGCTGCGGGTGGTCAGATCACCGAGGTCCACGACGGCCGACTCACCATGCCGGCACCGACGCAGAGGGCGCGCGTAGACAGCCGCGCGCAGTCCGTCGCTGGCGGTAAGAAACTGGTGGGAACCGTCCGTTGTCGATCCTGCCCCTGTGTCACCTTCGGCGATGGGCAGGTGGGGGTTCGAGTCACGGTCCGGGCGGCCAGCGTGTCAAGGTCGGCCCTGTACTGCGCCGGACGCGACACCTCATCCAACGCGAGAAGCTCCTGGCCCGGTGGACCTGCCCTGCGAGGTGAGGTCCACCGCCATGGCGATCGTGCTCGTGCTGGCGGCCCTCGTGGCGAGGGTGCCGATGTCGAGGCTGCGGCCGGAGCCGTCGGTGATGACGCCGTCGTTCAGCCACAGGTCGGCGACGGGCGAGCCGAGTGTGGCCGACGCGGCCTCCAGCAGCCGCCGACGGGCTACGGCCGCGGCGACCCGGATTGGGGTGCAGGTCGAGATGATCGTGTTCGTTTCGCTGGTCACCTGGTTGAACGCCCCGTCCGGCCGGATGTCGGCCAGCGTGACGTGGACCCGCCTCCGTGGCACGGACAGTTCCTCGGCGATCAGCATGACGGTCGAGCTGGTGAGGCTCTGGCCGATCCAGGTGCGGGGCAACGCGAACGACACGGTCCCGTCCTGGCTGACCTCGACGGAGATCAGTCCTGATGTCGGCAGCGCGGCCGCGGTCATGATGTCGTTGAGGCCGAGCAGCCGCCTCACGTCTGACGACGGTAGCGGGGCGGTTGAGGTGGAAGTCGCCGCCAGTTCAGCCGCGGTCACGAGGATCGGGGCGGCCAGCACGTACCCGAGGAACCGTCGCCGGGGGGCCCGCTCGACCACCCTACTGCCGCCGCCCGAGACCGGTCCGCCACCAGACCATGTCCCAGGCGCACCGAGAGCCCTCCGCGGTCCGCCCGCCAGTAGGACGTCGCGCCTGTCCAGCTCAGTCATGCCTCGACTCCTTACCGGACCACCAATGCCGGCACGCCGTGTCACGGGCTGAGTGCGTCGGGAAGAGCCAGGACGCGGGCCCGGCCCGCGCCCTTGGCTGCGACGCTCCCGATCAGAAGTCGCGATTGCCGACCGGGATCTCGATGTTGATCGACTGACCCTCGGACAGGAAGAGTAGGGCCAGCTTGCGCAGGAACTCGTCGAAGAGCCAGTAGCACTCCGGCGCGAGGGGGAGTGGGAGCAGGGCCTCCCGGACGGCGATGAACGGCCCCCAGAACGACCGCAACAGCGAGTCCCAGAGCAGGTCCCGGGGAATCTGGAGCCAGTTGGCGATCTGGTTACCGAGCATGAACCGCGTGAACGAGCCGAGGATGGGCTTGCTCAGTAGGCCGGCGTCGATCTCCTTGCCGAGGCTGAGCAGGATGTCCGCCAGCGCGATGCCCTCGGGCGTCGGTGCCAGCACCGGGTCGAGGATCTGGTCGGCCTGCGCGTTGGCCTCACTCCACGACGAGGGGATGTACTCGTCCTTGATGCCCAGCATGTGGGCGGCCACCTGCCACAGGTGGAGGAAGGCCGCCGAATCGCGGGCGGGGATCGGGACGTGCCAGGCGTTCAGCTTCCGCATGACCGTGGTCGGCAGGCTGTGCCAGGTGACCATCAGGTCCCGCTGACTGATCGGGATGTCCTCGGGGGCCACGTCGGTCCACTCCCGCGACTGCGGCAGGAGGTGCCGCACGCCGGCGTGCGCCAGCCGGGTCTTGACGGCCGTCACGATCATCGAGCCGTCGGGTTGGTAGGCGTTGGCCGTCCCGATGTCGTATCCGAGTTTGGCGGTCTTGGAGATGCGGTCCTTCATGTCCGCGCCGCCCTTGGAGTAGTAGACGGCGCGGGCCTCCTTCGGAATGACGGTGCTCATCATGCCGCTGGCCAGGCCGTAGAGCACGCCGAGGTAGAGCCCCCGCTTCTCGTTGAACTGCACGGCGGTGGCCAGCTTCCCGTGGTCGACCCACGACGGCAGCACGCGGGCGCGCTCGATGAACTGGTGCACATCCGCCGGAAGCCCGGCTGGCAGTGGCTGACCGTTCTTGGTCCAGCCCCGTAGCAGTTGGTTGACCATGGGCACGTCGCCGCGGTCGAGCAGCGAGGCGACCAGTGGGTCGGCTTCCTCATCCCACACCCACCGCGGGTCGACGCCCGCTCCGGCGCCCGCCACTGAGCCCGAGGGGGACCAGGTCCACAGCGACTGGGCCTGCGCCGGCGCGGCGACACCCAATGCGCCGAGCGCACCCAACGCCCCACCGGCCTTCAACATCTTGCGTCTGCTGAGTGGATCCATGCTTGTCTCCTCCTCGAGCCCCCACTGATACGATGAAACGAATGTTGCGTCCGTGTATCAGATGAGAGCACACTGTGTCAGTGATCACAAGAATGAATGTGATGGTGCTCGATGTCTGAGGCGAGTGAGCCCACGACGCCGGCCCACGCGGATCCACTTCGGACACGGGCTGGTCTGGGACGCCGCGCGGGCCGATCGGAGGCGCCTGGTGACGGCGTGCAGGACCTGACGGATCGGGTGAGGAAGTTCATCGATCACCAGGTGATCCCCGTCGAACGCGAGATCGAGACCGACCCCGAGGTCCGCGCAGGACTTCGCGCGGCCGCCCGCGCCGCCGGCGTCTTCGCCCCGTCGGCACCCAGGGGGTACGGCGGTCTGGGGCTGTCGATGCTCGAACAGGCCGACGTTCTCGAAGAGTCCGGCCGGAGTCTGCTCGGCCCGCTCGTCATGAACTGCGCGGCGCCCGACGAGGGCAACATGACGCTCCTCGAACACGTCGCCACGCCTGCGCAACGCGAGCGGTATCTCCGACCACTGGCCACCGGCGACGTTCGTTCGGCGTTCGCGATGACCGAGCCCGCCCCCGGTGCCGGATCGGACCCCGCGGCGCTCACCACGACGGCCGTGCGCGACGGTGGCGACTGGTTGATCGATGGCGGTAAGTGGCTCATCACCGGCGCCGACGGTGCCTCCTTCTTCATCGTGATGGCACGCACCGGCGCCGACGCCGCGACGATGTTCCTCGTCGACGCCGGCAGTCCCGGTCTGTCGGTCGGTCGGCACATTCCGACCATCGATGCCGGCTTCACCGGCGGGCACTGCGAGGTGGTGTTCGAACGCTGCCGGGTGCCGTCGTCCGCCGTGCTGGGCGAGGTCGACCGCGGCTTCGCGAACGCCCAGGTCCGGCTCGGGCCCGCCCGCCTCACGCACTGCATGCGTTGGCTCGGTGTTGCCCGCCGCGCCCACGAGATCATGCTCGGCTATGTCGTCGAGCGTGAGCTGTTCGGTCACCGGCTGGCCGATCTCGGTCTGGCGCAGCACCTCATCGCCGACAACGAGATCGACATCGCGGCGTCCCGGGCACTGATCCGTACGACCGCCGCGACGTTGGACAAGCACGGGCGCGCGAACAACGAGACGTCGATCGCCAAGACGTTCGTGTCCGAGGCGGTCGGGCGCATCGTCGATCGCTCGGTGCAGTTGTGCGGCGGGCAGGGTGTCTCCCATGACCTACCGCTGGCGCGGTTCCTCGCCGAGGTTCGCCCGTTCCGCATCTACGACGGCCCGTCCGAGGTGCATCGCTGGGCGGTGGCTCGCCGCGCTGTCCGGCGGTACGAGGCCGCCCGACGCGGCGGGCAGGGCAGCGCTGAGTTCGTGACGAGAGACCCGCAGGGAGGGATCCGAGCATGACCACGGTCAAGGGACAACTTCAGGGCAAGGTCGCCTGGGTGACGGGCGCCGGCCAGGGTGTCGGAGCGGCGATCGCCGAAGGGCTGGCCGAGGCCGGCGCGTCAGTGATCCTCCAGTCGCGCCGGAGGGACGCGTTGCTGGCGGTGCGGGACAAGATCGTCGCCAATGGTGGCACGGCGGACATCGTGGCCGGCGACGTCACCGACGAGTCCATCGCTGATGCCGTCGTGACGTTGGCCCGGCAGCGATGGGGTCGTCTCGACGTCCTGGTGAACAACGCCGGGATCAGTCCGGCGCTGCACCGCAGCGAGCACCTGAGCGTCGCGGACTGGCAGCTGGTGATCGACACCAACCTGTCCGGGGTGTTCATCTGCGCCCGCGCCGCCGGCGCGGTCATGATCGAGCAAGGCGCGGGCAGCATCATCAACATGTCCTCGGTGCACGGTCAGGTCGGCCTTCCGAGACTTGCCGCCTACAGCGCCAGCAAGGGCGGAGTCGAGCAACTCACCCGGACGCTGGCGCTGGAGTGGGCGCCCGCCGGTGTCCGCGTGAACGCCGTGGCGCCCGGTTACCTGGAGACGCCGATGACGGAGGGGCTACGCAGCCACGAGCAGTGGTCGAAGCGGCTGCGCGAGCGCATTCCGATGGGTCGGTTCGGCCAGCCGCGTGAGGTTGTCGGCGCTGTCGCGTTCCTGGCCTCGGACGCTGCCAGCTATGTCACAGGCAGCGTCCTGCACGTCGATGGTGGGTGGACCGCCCAGTGACGAGCGGCGAACCCGCACGGCCCGGCTGGTTAGCCTGCGTTCGTCTACCGGTGCCGCCCGCTCCCTGAGTCGAGCGCATAACACCGATCGCTCCTTCCCAGAAAGTTAGCCGTCGTTTACAGTGCTGGGACGGGCCGCGGCGCCCTCGACGGCACCACGATGAGGGGTGCGCCGACCTCAACTCACACCACCAACAGGCCCGGTTACGGTTGAAGGAGTACCTCATGGATCCTGCCGACACCCTTGCCGACCGATGCGCCAAGACGGCCGCAAACCTCACCGTCCCCGCCCTCCTGCACCGCAACGCCACCGAGTTCGCCAACCTGCCGGCGCTGACAACGCTCGACCGCGACGACACCCGCACGTGGGCCGAGCTGCGCGATGAGGTCGCTGAGCTGTCCGGTGGCCTGGCCGAGATCGGTCTGGAGCCGGGCGGCCAGATGCTGATCATGATGTCGAGCAGGCCGGAGCACTGGCTGGTCGACCTCGCCGCCGTCCACCTGGGCGCGGTGCCCTCCACGATCTATCCGACGCTGAGCACCGACCAGATGCGACACCTGGCGCTACACAGCAGGGCCCAGGTGCTCGTGCTGGAAGGTGCCGCCGAGCTGGACCGCTGGCGTTCGGTCCTACCGGACCTGCCCAACCTGCGCCGGGTCGTGCTGGTCGACGAGCCCGGACTGGGCGACACGACCTCGGACGCCGTGCCGCTGTCACACGTACGCTCCGTCGGCCAGGCCGCGCACCAGGCCGACCCGGCCGCCTTCGATCGGCGCTGGCGCGCGATCCGACCCGAGCAGCCGGTGACGTTGCTGTACACGTCGGGGACGACAGGTGACCCGAAGGGCGTCGTACTCAGCCACCACAACGTGATCTATCAGGCCGTGGCCCTGGAGGCCAACGTATCGGTCCCCGACCACTCCCCGTCGGTGGCCTACCTGCCGCTGGCCCACATCGCAGAGCGGTTCCTCGGAATCTACAACCCCATCTACCGCGCCGGTCACGTGACCATCTGCCCCGACCCCACCCAGCTCATCAAGGCCCTGCGCACCGTCGGTCCGCCATCGTTCTTCGGCGTTCCGCGAATCTGGGAGAAGATGGCCGCCGGTGTCCAGGCCCATCTGGCCACCGCGGAGCCGGCGGTGCAGGCCGCCTTCAGCGCCGCGAGCGCCGTCGCCCTTCAGGCGTACGAGCTGCGCGCGGCGGGCCAGGCCGTGCCCGACGAGTTGGCTGCCCGGTTGGCGCAGGCTGAAGCCACCGTCCTGCGACCGTTGCAGTCCACACTGGGCCTGCAGAACATGCTCTGGGCCGGCAGTGGTGCCGCCCCGATTCCGGTCGACGTCCTGCGGTTCCTGGCCGGGCTCGGCGTCGACGTGCTGGAGGTGTGGGGCATGACCGAGACCACCGGCACCGCCACCATCAACCTCCCGGAGGGTTTCCGCACCGGTACCGTCGGCCGGCCCCACCTCGGCATGCAGGTGCGCCTTGCCGACGACGGTGAGGTGCTCGTACGCGGGCCGCTGGTCTGCTCCGGGTACCTGCGCGGCGACGGCAGCGTCGAGCCGATCGTCGACGCGGACGGCTGGCTGGCCACCGGCGACGTCGGCACGATCGACGACGACGGCTACCTCACCATCACCGACCGCAAGAAGGAACTCATCATCACCTCGAGCGGCAAGAACATCTCGCCTGCGCACATCGAGGGGCTGCTTCGGGCACATCCGCTCATCGGTCAGGCGGTCGCGATCGGCGATCGGCGGCCGTACGTCACGGCGTTGATCGTGCTGGATGACGAGGTCGCGCCCCAGTGGGCGCGGTCGCGTGGCATCAGCGACGCGCAGCTGCCCGGCCTGGCCTCGGACCCGCTGCTGCTCGCCGAGATCCAGGCCGCCGTCGACGCCGCCAACGCCCGGCTCGCCCGACCCGAGCAGGTCAAGACCTTCGAGGTGTTGCCGTCGAGCTGGACGCCGGCATCGGGGGAGCTGACCCCGACCCTGAAGCTGCGCCGCCGTGTCATCGTCGACCGGTACGGCGAGAGCATCGACGCCCTCTACCGGGCGACGGACCCGGCTGTCGAGTCCGTCACCGGATAGGGGCCTGAGCGTCGACTCGGGCCACTGGTCGACCACGCCGCCCCCGGCCGCCTCCACAACCCGTCCGTGCCGGAGTCGAAGGGTCAGCGATCACCCAACGGCTCCGGCCCGGCGGCCGGCGGCGGTTCCGGGCTGGCCAGCCACGTCGGGTCGAGGTCGGGTGGCGGTGGCGGCGAGCCCAGATCGGCGGGCTGGTACCCGTGGGGGTAGCCGGGGTAGGTGCGGTTGCGCGGCGCCTGGGTCAACCTGCTCGTGGTACGCGGCGGCAGCAGCCGCACCACCGCGGCCCGGGTCCGCAACCCACCCGTGACCGCCACGGACAGCCAGCGCGGCGCGGCCGGGAACGCGAACGCGTCACGTAGCTCGGCGGGCAGCAACGCGAGTACGCCGAGCCGCGCCGCACGACGCAAGGGCGCCGGGTACCACGAGCCGAACAGGTCCAGGGTGTAGGCGCCGATCCGCTGGTTGGTCGGGGCGTAGCGGAAGGTGGTGCGCTCATACTCGCGCTTGAAATCCCAGAACGCGTCGAAGTCGTCCGGCACGTCGCGGATACCCATTCGCGCACCGACGGCCCGGTAGTAGTGGAACGCGGCCAGCCGCTCGTGCTCGTGGGGCCGACGCCAGCCGAACCGGTCCAGCCAGTCGATCGGCTCGTACACGAAGGTGGACAACACATAGCGCATGTCGTCGTTGGAGATCGCGTACCGCTGGTGCGCCCGGTTGATGACCCTCAGCGCCTGCCGGCCGCGCGGCGAGTCATAGCCGTGCTCCGCCATCTCGGCCATCAGCAACGCGGTGTCGTCGTACCGCTGCTGCGCCCGCAGCCGGAACTCGCCTGTCGCGTCGAGCAGCGCGGAGATGCTGGGCACGCAGTACGTCCGCAGCAGCGCGAGCTCCAGGGCCCGCTGGTAGTCGAAGGGAAACTCGAAACCGATCGAGATCCGGTATATCTCGTGGTGGTCGCGAACCGGATCGAGTTCCTCGATACGACGCAACCAGCGGTGCCGACCGCCATCAGCCATCGCGATCACCTCCCCAGCAGGTTCGGCGACGGCGCGGCGCGTTGTCAAGGCCGGGTGCGGCGCCGCCGGGAGTCGCGCGACGTGGAGCAGCGGCGGCGCAATTCCGGATCCTTGTCCGTGCGGTTCTCCGCGACTTCGCGGCATCCCGACAATCACTGTCCATTCTGTCAGCGCAGTCGGGTGTCGCTACCCACCCCGGCGTACGGCGAGAGGAAGCCATCATGAACGCGAGCCTGGCCCTAGCCCGCTTCTCCGAGCTGCGCCGAGCGGGTGGCCGGGTCTCCGCAGCCGAGCTCGACGAGATCTGGGCCGAATTGGACACGGTTCGCCCCGAAGAGATCCTCGGCGAGTGGAAGGGCAGCGCGTTCGACACGGGGCACCCCCTCAACGGGCAGCTGGACAACGTGCGGTGGTATGGCAAGGCCTTCGTCACCCTCACCGACGTCAAGCCGCTGATCTGCCGGAACGACGAGGGCGAGCTGTACTCCAACACCGTGCTCGGCAAGGGCGAGGCCAGCCTGTGGGCAGTCGAGTTCCGCGGCGAGTCGACCGCGACGATGGTCTACGACGGGCAGCCGGTCTTCGATCACTTCAAGCGAGCCGACGAGAACACGCTCATGGGAATCATGAACGGCAAGTACGTCCCCGCCGACGGTCCCTTCTTCTACTTCGTACTCGAGCGCGTGGCCTGAGGCCGACCGTGCGAAGGAGTTCCCCATGCGAATCCGAGCTGCCGTCACCGACACCCAGAGCGGACCGTTCGTCGTCCAGGCCGTGGATCTCGAGGCTCCACGGCCGCACGAGGTGCTGGTCAGAATCGCCGCCGCCGGTGTGTGCCACACCGACCTCAGCATGCAGGCGATCTGGCCCCCGCGGCTGACTCCCATGGTCTTCGGCCACGAGGGGGCCGGCGTGGTCGAGGCAGTCGGCGCGGAGGTGACCACTCTCGCGCCGGGCGACCGCGTCTGCCTGACCTTCAGCAGTTGCGGTGCGTGTGAGCAGTGCGTGGCTGGCCACCCGGCCTACTGCCGCCGCCAGGAGGCCCTGAACACCTCCGGCGGCCGGGGCGACGGCACCACCCCACTGTCCTGCGACGGCACCCCCGTACACGGCGGGTTCTTCGGCCAGTCGAGCTTCGCCACGTTCGCGCTCGCCCACGAGCGCAACGCCATCCGGGTCCCCGCCGACCTGCCGGCCGTCGTTGCCGCGCCGCTGGGATGCGGTGCGCAGACGGGGGCGGGTACGGTGCTCAACCGCCTGCGCCCCGAGCCGGGAAGCTCCCTGGTCGTCATCGGCGCCGGCGGGGTCGGACTCACCGCGCTCATGGCCGCGATCGTTCGCGGCTGCGACCCTGTCATCGTCATCGAGCCGGTCGCCTCGCGACGCGCCCTGGCCACTGAGCTCGGCGCCAAGGCAGCCCTGGACCCGACGGCGGCCGGCCTCGTCGGCACCGTGCATGACCTCACCAGCGGCGGCGCACACCACATCGTGGACACCACCAGCCGGCCGGAGATGCTTCAGCGGGCCGTCGCCATCCTGCGTCCCCGGGGCGACCTCGCCCTCGTCGGTGTCGGCACCACAGTCGCCTTCAACGTCATGAGCCTGCTCGCCAAGGGAATCCGGGTCCACGGCGTGCTCGAGGGCGACGCGAACCCGGCGCGCTTCATCCCCGAACTGGTCGATCTCCACCAGCGTGGCCTCTTTCCGCTGGACCGGCTCATCGTCACCTTTCCCTTCGAGAACATCGGTGCCGCCGTGGACGGCATGCGCGACGGCTCCGCGATCAAGCCCGTCCTCACCTTCGACTGAGCCGCGTCGCATCGCCGAGATGGCGGCGGTGCCCTTGTCGTACCTGCCCCTTGCAGGCGGAGTCAAGCTCCTCTATGTTAATAGAAAATCACAGGCCTGGATGACTTGAAACGCGCTTGTAGTGCCCCAACAAGCTGGCGTTCAGGGCGATGTCCGGCTGGCCCGGGAAGTGGTGGCTAATGGAGAATCTCAGCAGACGAAGTGTCCTGACCCTCGGTGCCGCGCTGGGTCTGGTGACTGTGACCGACGTGCCGAAGGCATGGGCGTGGTCGTCCGCCAACTCGATCGCCGGAACCAACACGGTCACCGACCCGTGGGACGTCTGGGACGACGACACCGACCCGCTCGTCGCCTCCCTCCTCGACAACGGCCAGATTCCGGCCGTCAACAACGCGTTCAAGACGTTCATCAAGAACGGCGACCCGGTGCCCAGCGGCCTGCCCCCCGCGCTCGCCACCTACATCGGGCAGGTCAACAAGCTGCCGTCGTGGGCCGACCAGGCCAAGCTGGACCGTGCCGCCCAGTTCAACAAGCGCATGAGCATGTACCTGTTCCTGCTCTACGGGCTGGGCAGCGGCATCATGAGCACGGTGATCCCGCGGGAGGCCCGCAACGTTTACTGGTCCGAGGGCGGCGCCGACATGAAGTCGCGCGCGGCCAAGACTTTCACGTACGGCTACGACCTGAACACGCCCGACGCCTTCAAGGCGACGGGCAACTTCATCACCACCTCCACCAAGACCCGCCTGACGCACGCCGCGGTGCGGCACCTGCTGCCGCAGTCAGCAGCGTGGCGGGGGGTCACGGACCACCCGATTCCGATCAGCAACGGCGACATCCTGATCACCTTCCACAGCCTGGGCACCTACGTGCACAGCAAGCTGGTGGAGTGGCGTCGCTACGGCCTCCGGGTGTCGGCCGCCGAAGAAGAGGCCTACCTGCACATGTGGCAGGTAGCGCTGCACCTGCTCGGTGTACGGGACGAATTCATCCCCGCCACCTGGGCTGCCGCCCACGAGCAGTCGCAGTACGCACTGACGCCGATCCTGGCGCCGACGCGGGAGGGCATCGACCTGGCCGACACCCTGCTGAACCTGACCTCATCGATCGACCTGGGCATCACCAAGGGATTCCAACGCGAGTTCGCGCGCTATGTGCTCAGCGACCGGATCGGCAACTGGCTGAGGTTGCCGCGTGACCTCATCTCGCGCGGCGTGATCGAGGCCGGTTGGCCGACGTACATCATGTTCCGTGAAGGGCTGTCGCCGGTCATGCCGGGCACCTTCTCGATGTTCGACCACTTCGTGCGCGGCCTGGCGATGCTCTTCCTCAACAACGGCACCTCGTCGTCCCACACCCCCATCACCATTCCGACGATGAACCGGCCCGGCAGCTGAGTCGACGTCCCGACTTACCGGATCAGGGCACCGGTGACCAGTGCGGTGACCGTGTCCCGATGGCCGGGCGTATCCTGCCAGCGCAGGGCGCGCCCGGCCTCGACCACCACGCCGAAACCCGCATGGACCAGCATCCGGGCCTGTCGGGGGTCCAGCTCCGGGCGGACCAACCGCAACTGCTGCTCCCAGACGGCGATGTGCTCACGCTGCGCGAGGATCAAGGGGCGCCGCAGGTCGGCCGGAAGACTGGCGACCTCGGCGTCGGCGACGCTGTTGAGCGCGTTGTGCTCGAAGCAGTAGGCCACGTACGCCGCCGCCAGCGCGACCACGGCCTGACGTGGATCGGTCGCCCGCTGAAGGCTCCGCTCCACCGCCTGAGCCAGCAGGCCCGCAGCCTGCAGACAAGCCGCCACCAGAATGTCGACCTTGCCGGGGTAGTGGCGGTAGATCGCGGACGGGGCCAACCCCACGGCCTGTGCGATCTGCGCGTTCGTGACGTTGGCGAACCCGTCCTGTGCGAACAGCGGGATGGCCGCCGCCAGGATCTCGGCACGTCGAGTGCGCGGCACGGGCTGGGCGGGCAGTTCGACCAGGCTCGCGCTGCCCGCCGCCGTCGCCGGATCGGTCGCGACCACGCCCAGGGCAGATGTCAGCAACAGATCCTCGATCCGGCGTTGGGCGATCGAGGTGTGATGCATGGTGACGGACCCGATCACACCGAGGGCCGCCACCGCCCGCAGGTGCTCGCCGGGCAGCGGATATTCGCGCCGCACCAGTTCGATCACCCGCCCCACGACGTGGGCGAACTTCGTCCGAAGCAGCCGGCGGTCCGCGCGCTCGAGGTAGCGGGCCTCCCACCGGTAGAGGCCGCCCGACGCGCGGCGGGAGACCGTCACCCGGGTGACGGCGACGAGCACATCCTTCAGGGCCGCCTCTGGCGGGCACTCGTCGATGACCTCGACGAGCTTGTTCACGATGACATTGGCGCACTCGGCGAACAGCGCGTACTTGTTGGGGAAGTGCCGGTACAGCGCCGGGCCGCTGATACCGACCACGGCGGCGATCTCCTCCATGGACGCCGCGTGGTAGCCGCGTTCACTGAACACCTGGCCGGCCGCTTCGACGATGACCTGCCTGCGGTTGCGCGGTCGGGTGGCAGCAGTCGGCCCGGTGGTCACCGGATCAATCGATCAGAGGCGGGCGGACGCAGTGCCATACGCGCTAGTCAATCACAGCGCCATCGACGCTTCGAGAGCTCAGGCGTGCAGCACCGCGAGGGCGAGACGGGCCGTCTGGGTGTCGTAGCCCTCGGCGCGGTCGAAGCGGCCGAGCCGGCCGATGTCGGTGACGACATTGAGCGCGGCGTGCACGAGCACGCGGACGTCGGCGGCCGGCAGGTCCGGTCGTACCGTCTCGACGAGGCGCATCCATTCCTCGACGTGCAGGCGTTGCGCCCCGCGCAGCTGGTGACGGTCCTCGTCGGGCAGGTTGTTGTTCTCCGCCAGGTAGACCGCGACGAGGTCGCTCTGGCCGAACGCGTAGGCGACGTAGGCCTGCACGACCCGGCGCAGAGCGTCCGCCGCGTCGCTCGCCTCGGCGATCGCCGTTGTCGTGGCCCCGGCGAGTCGGTCGGTGGCGCGGTAGTAGGCGGCCGCGAGCAGGTCGGCCTTGCTGGGGAAGTACCGGTACACGCTGGATGCCTGCATGCCGGCTGCGCGCCCGATGTCCTCGACGGCGACGGCGTGGTAGCCGTGGCGGTGGAACAGACGGATCGCCTCGATCAGCAGCAGTTCACGGCGCGAGGCGGGGCGCACCGGCGCGGTGCCCGGCGTGGCGTGCTGCTGTGGCGGCAACTGGGGGGCGTCGGCCCGCAGCAGAGTCCAGGCGACCCGGGTGAGCAGCTTCTCGGTGTCGGTGCCGGTTGCCGCCGCGCGGTAGGTGGTCACGCTGCCGAAGGCGCTGAGTGCCGCGTTGACCAGCAGCTCCGCCCGCCCGGCGGTCAGCTCGGGCCGCAGCTCGCGCAGGGGGCCGGCGAGGCGGCCGACCAGCGTGGCCAGGGTCGTGGCGAACTCCCGCCGATGCTCGGGTGTGAGGTAGCGGCCCTCCCACTGGTACAGCCCGGCGACGCGCCGTTTGCTCACGGCGACTTCGGCGATCGTGCTCAGTAGTTCGTCGAGGACACCCTCGGTGGTGTTCGCCTGCGGATCGGCGGTCGCGGCGAGCAGGGCGCCGACGACCTCCCGGGTGGCGTGCACCAGGATCGCGTACTTGTTCGGGAAGTGCCGGTACACCGCCGGGCCGCTGATGCCGACGACGGCGGCGATCTCGTCGACGGTGACCAGGTGATAGCCCCGCTCGCAGAACAGCTCGGCGCCGGCCAGCGCAATGCGGTCCTTGCGATCCTTCGGTCGTTTGGTCGCTGCCGGGCCCACACCGCTCGCTGCTGGTCGCACCCCTACAGGTTAGCGCCACCTCGCAGGGTTGCTGCGATTGCCCTCGGTCATCTTGCGTGCCATGCGTGGGTAAGGCCGAAGGCAGCCCGCGCGTATCGGGTGTGGACGTTGCTTGACAAGCGGCCGTGAGCTCAACGAAAGTTAGGCTGGATTCGCATTTGGGTGAGCAGCGAGGAGCTTGGCGATGACAACCGAGGCGTTCATCTACGACGCACTGCGCACACCGCGCGGTCGGGGAAAGCCGAACGGATCGCTGCACGGGGTTAAGCCGGTCTCGCTCGTCGCTGGTTTGATCGAGGAGACCCTGCGGCGGATGCCCGGCCTTGACCCGGCGCTGATCGACGACATCGTGCTCGGGGTGGTGTCCCCGCTGGGCGACCAGGGCGCCGACATCGCCAAGACGGCCGCCATCACCGCCGGCCTGCCCGACACGGTGGCCGGCGTGCAGCTCAACCGCTTCTGCGCCTCGGGCCTGGAAGCGGTGAACATCGCCGCGCAGAAGGTGCGTTCAGGGTGGGAGGATCTGGTCCTCGCCGGCGGCGTCGAGTCGATGTCCCGGGTTCCGATGGGATCCGACGGCGGAGCGTGGGCGCTGGATCCGGAGACCAACTTCAACACCGGCTTCGTGCCGCAGGGGGTCAGCGCGGATCTGATCGCGACTCTCGACGGCCATGACCGCGACGTGGTCGACGGCTATGCGTTGCAGTCGCAGGCCCGGGCGGCGAAGGCGTGGGCCAACGGCTACTTCAACCGCTCGGTGGTCCCCGTGCGGGACCGCAACGGCCTGACCGTCCTCGACCGCGACGAGCACATCCGGCTGGACTCGACCGCCGAGGGCCTCGCCGCGCTTCGCCCCTCCTTCGCCGGCATCGGGGAGAAGGCCGGCTTCGACGCGGTCGCGCTCCAGAAGTACCACTGGGTCGAGCGCATCAACCACGTCCACACGGCGGGCAATTCGTCCGGCATCGTCGACGGCGCCTCGTTGGTGGCCATCGGCAGCGAGGCCGTCGGTGCGGCCGCCGGCCTCACCCCGAGAGCGCGCGTCGTCGCTACGGCACTCAGCGGCGCCGATCCGACGATCATGCTCACCGGCCCGGCTCCGGCCGCTCGCAAGGCGCTGGCCAAGGCTGGCCTCGGCGTCGAGGACCTCGACCTGGTGGAGATCAACGAGGCGTTCGCGGCAGTGGTCCTGCGGTTCGTCGCCGACATGGGGCTGAGCATGGAGATCGTCAACGTCAACGGCGGCGCGATCGCGATGGGGCACCCGCTGGGGGCAACCGGCGCCATGATCCTCGGCACGCTCGTCGACGAACTGGAGCGACGCGGTGGTCGCTACGGGCTCGCCACGCTCTGCGTCGGCGGCGGCATGGGCATCGCGACCGTCATCGAACGAATCTGAGGAGTCACGAATGGTCAACACAATCCGGTGGGAGCGCGGCGATGACGGCATCGTCCTGCTCACCCTCGACCACCCCGGGCGTTCGGCGAACGTGATGAACGACGAATTCGGTGCGAGCCTCGTAGCGACGGTCGATCGGCTCGAAGCCGAGCGCGACCAGACCACCGGCGTGGTCATCACCTCGGCCAAGAAGACCTTCTTCGCCGGCGGCGACCTGGAAGCCCTGCTGCGGCTGACGCCGGCCGACGCCGAGACCTCGGCTGCGAACACCCGCATGCTCAAGAACGCGGTACGCCGACTGGAGACACTCGGTCGTCCGGTCGTGGCCGCCATCAACGGCTCGGCCCTCGGTGGCGGGCTGGAACTCGCCCTGGGCTGCCACCACCGCATCGTGCTCGACAACCCGGCCATCGAGATCGGCTTCCCAGAGGTCACCCTCGGCCTGCTGCCGGGCTGCGGTGGCGTCGTGCGCAGCGTCCGGCTGCTGGGCGTGACCGACGCGCTGACCAACTGGCTGCTCCGCGGCCAGCGGCGCCGACCGCAGGACGCACTCGCGCACGGGCTGGTCGACGAGATCGCCCCGGATGACGCGGCCATGTTGGGTGCGGCCCGTGCCTGGGTCGCCGCCAACCCCGAAGCGGCCCAGCCGTACGACCGCAAGGGCTACAAGATTCCCGGCGGCACCCCGTCCACCCCCGCGCTCGCCGCCCAGTTGCCGGCGATGCCAGCCATTCTGCGTCAGCAGCTCAAGGGCGCGCCCTACCCTGCCCCGCTCAACATCCTCGCTGCCGCCGTCGAAGGCGCACAGGTCGACCTGGACACCGCCTTCACCATCGAGGGACGGTACTTCACCGAACTGGCCACCGGTCAGATCGCCAAGAACATGATCAAAGCACTCTTCTTCGACGTGCAGACCGCCGGATCGCGGGACATCGGCGCGGGCCACCCGCCGCTGCGGCGGGTGGCGGTCATCGGCGCGGGCATGATGGGCGCCGCCATCGCCTACGTGTGTGCTCGGGCCGGGATGCAGGTCGTGCTCAAGGACGTGACCCTCCTGGGGGCGCTGCGGGGGAGGGACTACTCGGTGGGCCTGCTCGACAAGGCCGTCGCCCGCGGTGTGTCCACGCTGGACGAGCGGGACGCGATCCTGGCCCGGATCCAGGCGACCGAGGACCTCGCCGACCTCGCCGACGTCGACCTCGCCATCGAGGCGGTCTTCGAGGATCCCGCCCTCAAACACAAGGTGTACGCCGAGACCGAGCAGGTCGCACCGAACGCGCTCATCGCCTCCAACACGTCGACCCTGCCGATCACCCTGCTCGCCGAGGGCGTCAGCAAGCCGGAGGAGTTCATCGGCCTGCACTTCTTCTCGCCGGTGGACAAGATGCCGCTGGTCGAGGTGATCCGCGGCGAGCGCACCAACGAGGCCACGCTGCAACGGGCCCTCGGCCTCGTACGTCGGCTCCGCAAGACGCCCATCGTCGTCAACGACAGCCGCGGATTCTTCACCAGCCGGGTCATCGGGACGTTCACCAACGAGGGCATCGCGATGCTGGCCGAGGGAATTCCGGCTGCAACCATCGAGCAGGCCAGCAGCCAGGCCGGATACCCCGCACCGGTCCTGGCGCTGATGGACGAGCTCACCCTCACCCTGCCCCGCAAGATCCGGCAGGAGACGGCCGCGGCCACGGTCGCCGCCGGCGGCACCTGGCAGCCGCACGCCGCCGACGCGGTCATCGACCGGATGATCGACGACTGCGGGCGGCCCGGACGCTCGGGTGGCGCTGGCTTCTACGACTACCGCGACGGTAAGCGGGTCGGCCTCTGGCCGGGCCTGCGGGACAACTTCGGCGGTACGAACCTCGGCACGCCCTTCGAGGACCTCAAGGAGCGGCTGCTCTTCATCGAGGCGGTCGAGTCGGTGCGGTGCCTCGAAGACGGGGTGCTCACCTCGGTGGTCGACGCCAACGTCGGTTCGATCCTCGGCATCGGTTACCCGAGCTGGACCGGCGGCGTCCTTCAGTACATCAACCAGTACGAGGGCGGGCTGCCGGGCTTCGTGGCCCGCGCGCGAGTGCTCGCGCAGCGCTACGGTGACCGGTTCAGCCCGCCCCAACTGCTGTTGGCCATGGCCGACCGGGGCGAGCGGTTCGAATAGTTGGTCAGAGCCCGGCGGCGAGTCGTTGGGCGTTCATGTACGCGATGGCCTCGACGGAGATCATCGGGTTGACGCCCAACGACGCCGGGAAGGTGGACGCGTCGGCGAGGACCAGGTTCGGGACCTCCCACGTGGCACCGTCGGGCCCGGCTACCGACGTGGCCCGGCTGCCGCCCATGCGGGCCGCGCCCATGATGTGCAGGGCGGCCATGGCGACCTGACCGGGCGCGGTCCCCAGGGTGTCCGTGTGGCGGATGAAGTCCTCGATGGAGCCCTTGCCGCTTTCCCAGATCGTGCCGCGCTGATGACCGGAGAACAGCTTGCGGGCGCCGGCCGCCTCGACGATGCGAGCGGCACCGGCGATCCCGGCCCGCATGTGGGCGGCGTCGTAGGCGGAGAGGCGGTAGTGCACCACCGGCTCGCCGTCGCTGCCGACCTTGACCTGTCCGCTGTCGCGGTCGCGGGTGATGATGCCGACCCCGCTGAGGTTCGGCAGCGACCGCATCTGGTCCAGGTGGGTCCGGGCGCCTGTCCAGCTCATGAAGGACACGGCGGTGGCCGGGTTGGTGGCGGCGGTCTCGTAGATGACGCCGTAGCCGAGGCCATCGAGATCGGCGTGTTCGGTGGAGTACCGGGTCTGCATTCCGCCCTCCCACGGGCGGACCTCCTCGGCGAACACGCCCCAGACGCCGGTGGCCGGGTGCAGATGGAGGTGCCGGCCGATGTTCGGGTTCGTGAGGCCGGAGCGGCGCAACAGGGCCGGCGTCTGCACGCTGCCGGCCGAGGCGACCACCGCGCGGGCGCGAATGATCACCGGGTGACCGTCGGCGGTGTGGCCGGCGACGCCGGTCGCCCTGCCGGCCGTGATGGTGACCGTGCGGACGTCGACGTCGACGAGAAGGCGCGCACCTGCGCGTTGGGCGTCGACGAGCCAGGTCTTGGTCGCGGATTTCTTGGCGCCGATGCGGCAGCCCAGGCCGCACCGCCCGCACTCGATGCCGGTGTCGCAGCCGTCGACGTTGCGGGGCATCTCGTCGACATGCCAGCCGAGCGTGGTCAGTCCGCGTTCCATGAGCGCGTCGCGGGACGAGATCCGGCCGTGGTCGCGGTTGACGCCGAGCCGGGACCACACCGCGTCGAGGCAACGCTCGTACTCGTCCGTGGCGAACTGTGGGACGCCCAGCGCGGCCCACTCGTCGCGAACCCGAGGCGGGGTGCGAAACGACGTGGTGTAGTTGACCACGGTGCCGCCACCGAGGCACTGCCCCTGGAGAATGCTCAGTTGGCCCTCTGCGGTGGCCGACGGGCCCGGGGCGTAGAGCCGCGACAATCCAGACAGCTCCCCGCCGTCGAAGTCCCTGTCGTCGTAGTACTCGCCCTTCTCCACGACGATCACGTCGAGGCCGTGCCCGGCGAGGACGGCCGCGGCGGTGCCGCCGCCAGCACCCGATCCGACGATGACGACGTCGCAGTCCAGGGTGGTGGCCACGGACGGACGGATCGGCGCCAGGACGGGCTCGGGGGCGTCGGTCCTGGTGCCGAGCGGTCCGGGGTAACCGATGGCGGGCCACACCGGCGATCGACCGGTCGGCCCGGGCGCCATGTAGTAGGACAGGGTGGCCGCGCCCTTGAGCGCCTGGAAGAGCGCCCGCTTGCGGGTGACACCCGATTCGGCCAGGGCGAGCAGCATCCGCTCGCGGCGCTGCTGGGTCTGCCGGGAGAACCGCCGTGCGCCGCCGCCGAGGATCAACTGGGTGGCGCGGGAGTCCCACAGATCCAGCAGTTGGAGGAACTGCCTGACCTCGGCGGCGCGAGGGTTGTGCAGGACCAGCGCGGCCATGATGTCGACCGCGCCGAGCTGACTGGCCGACGGGAGGTCGGCCCCATCGCCCGGTGCGAACGTGTCGCAGATGCTTGCCAGGGCGGCGCGCTGTCTGGCAGATAATTCCATGATTTTTCCATTCAGAGCGGTGGGCGGGGTTTCGCGTGTCCGGCACCAGGCGCGGGGGTGGTGCCGAAGGCCGACCATTGGCCGGACAACCCCGGCGGCGGTCAGCAGCGCCGTCGTCTTTCCCGCACCGCGGTCCGGTCGCAGGACATCGCTCACGGCACGAGCTCCGATCCGAGATACGCGGTACGCACGGCCGGGTGGGAGAGCTCGGCGCGCGGCGTCCCGGATGCGATGACGGCCCCGTAGTCCAGGACGTACACGCGAATCGCTGGCGCGGGGACCCTCTTCATGCTTACGGCACTGTAAATCACGCGTAACTTCTTGGGAAGGGTTCTGAACCTCGCACTAAGAAGGGCCACTGCCGGACTGCCCGGCTTTCTGCTGGAGGGCTATGTCGCCGGAGGGTGATGGTGAACCATGACTAACAAAGCACCCCGGCCGGTGAGTGTTCGGCACACTCGTCGGCCGGGGTGTCCGCCGTCGGTGGACGTGTCATCGACGGCGTGTCGCTGAGCCCTACCGCATGTGGTCGGACAGTCCGTAGGTCTTCGCGATGATCTCGCGCTGGATCTCGCTGGTGCCGCCGTAGACGGTGGACACGACCGAGGACCGGACCAGGCGCTCCATGTCGAACTCGGTCGCGTACCCGTAGCCGCCCATCATCTGCATGGCGTCCAGGGCGACGCGGCGGGCGGTCTCGGTGGCCTTGAGTTTCGCCATCGAGCTCTCCCGGGGCAGCAACGTGTCCGGAGAGCGGTCGACCTGGGCTGCGGTGTTGTAGACCAGGAGCCGGGCGCACTCGATCTCGGTGGCCAGGTCGGCCAGGCGATGCCGGATCACCTGGAACGACCCGATCGGCCGGCGGAACTGCTGCCGGTTCTTGACGTATTCCACGACGTCGTCGAACGCCCGCTGCGCGGTGCCGAGCATCAGGCTGGCGAGGATCAGCCGCTCCATGTTGAGCCCGGCCATCAGCTGCCGCCAGCCGTTGTCGATCTGGCCGACCACGGCGTCGGCGGGCAGCGCGCAGTCGGCGAAGTAGAGGTCGTTGACCTCCCGGCCGCCCATGGTGTCGATACCGGAGATCGTCAGTCCGGGTGCGTTGGCGGGGACCAGGAACATGGTCAGGCCGTCGTGGTCGCCGGCCCGGCCCGACGTACGGGCGACCAGCAGAATGTGCTCGGCGAGATGGGCGTTGGAACACCAGGTCTTCTGGCCGTTGATGAGGAATCCGTCGCCCCGGCGCTCGGCGCGGCAGCTCAGGTTGGCCACGTCCGAGCCGGCCTCGGGCTCGGACATCGCGACCGCCTCGACGACGCCGCGGGCCACCCCGCTCAGGATGAGCTTCTTCTGCTCCGCCGAACCGAACCGCACGTAGGTGGCGGCGACGATGATCGACGTGGTGAAGCCGCCGATCGGCGCCATCGCTCTGGCGGTCCCCTCCAGAAAGAGGCAGAGCTCCACCATCCCCGCGCCACCGCCGTCGAACTCCTCCGGCAGCGACAGACCCAGCCAGCCGAGGTCGGCCATCTTGCGATACAACTCCGGGCTGTGGGGTTCCCGTCCGCCGTTGGTGAGTCTCTGCCGTTGCTCACGGGTTCCGGCCTCGCGGCGGCAGAAATCCTGCACGGCCGCGACAAGGGACCGTTGCTCGTCGCTCCATTCCACAGCTGTACCTCCAGCATCGCAAAGGGATTGACAGCAAGGCTAGACTATCGAATATCAAATGTCAGGAGGATGCCGATGACGTCCCTCGTTGAGCACCCTCGCCGGTTGCACGTCGTCGACCCGATCACCGGCGAGTCCCGCACCGATTACGACCTGGCCGACGAGGCCGCGGTGAGTGCCGCCGTGCAACAGGCCCGCGAGGCGGCCGGCTGGTGGTCCGGCCTGGACGCCCGGCAACGTCGGCGTCATCTGCTCGCCTACAAGGCACTCGTCGCGAGCCGCATCGACGAGCTGGCCGAGCTCATCCGCAGCGAGACCGGCAAGCCCCTCGCCGGGGCCCAGCTGGAGGTGATGCTCGCCGTCGAGCACCTGGACTGGGCCGCCCGGCACGCCCGGCATGTGCTGAAACGGCGGTCGGTGTCCTCCGGCCTGCTCGCGTTCAATCAGGCCAGCTCCGTGGAGTACGTGCCGTACGGCGTCGTCGGCGTGATCGGGCCGTGGAACTATCCGGTCTACACGCCGATGGGGGCGATATCGCACGCGCTGGCCGCCGGCAACGCGGTGGTCTTCAAGCCCAGCGAGTACACCCCCGGTGTCGGCCTGTGGCTGGCCCAGCGTTGGAGCGAGCTGCATCCCGACCGACCGGTCCTGCAGGCCGTCACGGGTGACGGCACGACCGGGGCCGCGCTGTGCCGGGCAGGGGTCGACAAGATCGCGTTCACCGGGTCGGCCGCGACGGCACGGGCGGTCATGGCCGCCTGCGCCGAGAACCTGATCCCCGTCGTTATCGAGGGCGGCGGCAAGGACGCGCTCATCGTCACGGCCGACGCCGACCTCGACGCGGCCGCCCAGGCGGCCGTGTTCGGTGGCCTGGGCAACGCCGGGCAGACGTGCGCCGGAGTCGAGCGCGTCTACGTCGAGCAGGCCGTGTACGAGCCGTTCCTGGCCAAGCTGGCCGATCTGGTGCGGCAGGTCCGGCCGGGTGCCGAACCGGATGCGGCGTACGGGCCGATGAGCACGCCGGCCCAGCCGGGCATCGTGCTGAGCCACATCGCCGACGCGATCGACCGGGGTGGCCGGGCGGTCGTCGGTGACACGAGTTCGGTGCGGCCTCCGTTCGTCGAGCCGGTCCTGCTGGCCGACGTCCCCGAGGACAGCACGGCGGTCACCGACGAGACCTTCGGTCCGGTGCTGGTGGTCAACCCGGTGGCTGACGCCGACGAGGCGCTGCGCCGGACAAACGCGACCAGCTACGGGCTCTCCGGCTCAATCTTCACGCGCCATCGCCGCCGCGGACTGGCGCTCGCCGCGCGGCTGCGCGCGGGCGCGGTGTCGGTCAACTCGGTGCTCGGGTACGCCGGTGTGCCGTCACTGCCCTTCGGCGGCGTCGGCGACTCGGGCTTCGGGCGGGTCCACGGCGCCGACGGCCTGCGTGAGTTCAGCCGCCCGCGGTCGGTCACCTGGCAGCGGTTCCGGCCGGCGATCGACGTGATGACGTTGCAGCCGACCGCTTCCGCCATGCGGACCTCGTTGGCGATGTTCAAGTGGCGCCATGGTCGCCGGTGACTCACCCGCTCCACATCCCCAGACCATCGAGATGCTTCACCAACCGCTCTGCGCCGTCGGTGAAGTGGCGGGCCATGACGGGCCGGACGGTGACAGGGTCGTGGGCATCGAGCGCGTTGAGCAGGGCCTCGTGATCGGCGATCATGCTCGCCCGCCACTCCGGGTCGGCCGCGTAGAACCGCGACGGCGTGTAGCGCGTTGCCGTCCGCAGCAGCCAGGACAACTTGCGCGCGTCGGTCAGCCGGTTGATGCTGCGGTGGAACTCGAACTCGAGCTGCTCGACCCGGCTGACCTGCCTGGCCTGGGCGGCCCGGCGCAGCCGCTCGTGCTGCTGCCGCAGGTCGTCGAGCTGGGCCGGCGTGATGCTGACGGCGACCCGGGCGGCGAGTTCGCCGGCGATGTGACCCTGCAGACTGAACACGTCGATGATGTCCTGCCTGGACAGCGGCGCGACCACGTGGCCCCGTCGCGGCTGCAGCTCGACCATGTCCTCCGCGCGCAGCATCAGCAGGGCCTCGCGCACCGGCGTGATGCTCAGCCCGGTCTCCTGCGCGACCTCCTCGAGCCGGATCCGCTCACCGGGGCGCAGCTGCCCCGACATGATCCGGTCGCGCAGCAGGCTCGCCACCGTCTCTGACAACTGAGGATGAGAAACGTCCTGGACCTTGCTCCGCTCCGCCACACCGATAAGGTATCAAATGTCAAATGTCACAAGGGATGCGTCGATGAGCTCCCTGCGGGAGGCCGAACCGGCCGGTCACGGTCTGCGGGCCGCCACCCACGCCGGGGTCCGCACGATCTGGTTCGACCGGCCCGAGCAGCGGAACGCGATGACGCTGGACATGTTCCGCGACTACTACGCGGCGTTGCAGGCCGCCGACGCGGATCCGCAGGTGCGGGCGATCGTGGTGACCGGTGCCGGCGACTGGTTCTGTGTGGGCGCCGACCCGGAGGCGCTGCACGCGCTGCTCGACGAGCGTCACCGCGACCGGCTGGTGGACGATTTCGGCTTCGCACCCCATCTGCCTTTGACGCTCGGAACGCCGATCGTCGCGGCGGTCAACGGCGGCGCCGCCGGCCTCGGCCTGGTCCACGCGCTCTATGCCGACGTGCGGTTCCTGTCGTCGCAGGCACGCCTGGCCGCCGCGTTCAGCCGGCTCGGCCTCATCGCCGAGTACGGCAGCGCCTGGCTGCTGCCCCGGCTGGTCGGTGTCGGCAACACGCTCGATCTGCTGGTGTCCGGGCGCAAGATCGACGCCGCAGAGGCGTTCCGGATCGGACTGGTGCAACGGGTGCTCCCACGCGACGAGGTGCTGGCCGAGGCACAAGCCTATGCCGCCGATCTCGCCGCGCACTGCTCACCGGCGTCCATGGCGGTCATCCGCCGGCAGGTGTGGTCGGGCCTGGAGACCGGGGCCGCCGAGGCTGCCGCCGACGCCAACCGGCTCATGGCCGCGTCCCTCGCCGGGGCCGAGTTCGGTGAGGCCCTCGCCAGCCAGGTCCAGGGGCGTGCTCCCCGCTTCGCGGCGCGGTCCGGCGCATGAACGGCCCGCTGGACGGCATCCGCGTCGTGGAACTCGCCGGGATCGGCCCGGGCCCGTTCGCGGCGATGCTGCTGGCCGACCTGGGCGCCGACGTCATCCGGGTCGACCGACCGGAGCCGGGCGCGCTGTCGGCTGGCTCCCCGGGACGGGACCTGCTCAACCGGGGCAAGCGGTCGGTCGTCGTGGACCTGAAGCATCCCGACGGGGCCGAGGTGGTCCTCGGACTGGCCGACCACGCCGCGATCATGATCGAGGGCTGGCGTCCCGGGGTGGCCGAACGGCTGGGCATCGGACCGCAGGTTGCGCTGGAGCGCAACCCGGGCCTCGTCTACGGACGAATGACCGGATGGGGACAGCAGGGGCCGCTGGCCCGCGCCGCCGGCCACGACATCGACTACATCGCCGTCGCCGGCGCACTCCATCCGATCGGCCGCGCCGGCGAGCCGCCGCAGATTCCGCTCAACCTCGTCGGTGACTTCGGTGGTGGCGCGCTCTACCTCGTCGTCGGCTGCCTGGCGGCGCTGCACGTGGCCCGGACCACCGGGCGCGGGCAGGTCGTCGATGCCGCCATCGTCGACGGCACGGCCCACCTCACCACGATGTTCACCGGCCTCCTCGCTGCCGGCGCGTGGCAGCCCGAGCGTGGCCGCAACCTGCTCGACGGCGGGGCGCCGTTCTACGACGTCTACGCGACCTCTGATGGCGGTTACATGGCGGTCGGCGCACTGGAACCCCAGTTCTACGCCGAACTCCTGCGGCTGCTCGGGCTGGCCGACGTGGACCTGCCGGCCCAGCACGACGTCGCCGGATGGCCGGTGCTGCGCGAACGCTTCGCGAAGGTCTTCGCCGAGGGCACCCGCGACGAGTGGACGAAGCTGTTCGATGGCACCGACGCCTGCGTGGCGCCGGTGCTGTCGCTCGCCGAGGCGCAGCGCCATCCGCACCTGGTGGCCCGCGCGACGTTCGAGGAGCACTCCGACGTCCGGCAGCCCGCGGTGGCGCCCCGCCTGTCGCGGACACCGGGGGCGATCGGCGGCAGCCCGCCGGTGCCGGGCGCGGACACCGAGGCCGTGCTCACCGAGTGGGGTCTCGGCGCACACCGACAGCGGTGGCTGGACAACGGCGCCGTCAGCCAGACACAAGGAGTTCGCTGATGCGGATCGCGACACCGTTGGCCTATGCCACGGACCCCAGGAGCGGTGCGGACGCCGTGGCCGAATGGGAGCATGACGGCCTCGACGTGGTCTGGGTATCGGAGGCCTACGGCTTCGACGCCCCGACGATCATGGGCTACCTCGCCGCGAAGACGACCCGGTTGCAGATCGGCTCCGCCATCCTGCCCATCTACTCCCGAACCCCGGCGCTGCTGGCACAGACCGCGGCCGGCCTGGACGCGATCTCGGGGGGCCGCGCCATCCTCGGCCTCGGCGCGTCCGGACCGCAGGTGATCGAGGGATGGCACGGCGTCGCCTACGACCGACCGCTCGGACGGACCCGCGAGGTGATCCGGATCTGTCGGCAGGTGTGGCGACGCGAGACGCTGATCCAGGACGGCATCTACCGGCTGCCGCTGCCCGCCGGGGAGGGCACCGGCCTCGGCAAACCGCTGAAGATCCTCACCCACCCGGTCCGCGACCACATCCCGATCTACGTGGCCAGCCTGGGTGACAAGAACGTGCAGATGACCGCCGAGCTCGCCGACGGGTGGCTGCCCTTCCTGTACGACCCCGAGCGCGCGGCCGACGTCTGGGGCACCGCGTTGACAGCCGGCCAGGCCAAGCGGCCCGACGATCTCCGACCGCTCGAGGTCGTGGCCGGCGGCCCACTGGCCATCGGACCGGACGTGACCGGCCTGCGCGACCTCGCCCGGCCACTGATCGCCCTGTACGTCGGTGGCATGGGCGCCAAGGGTCGCAACTTCTACCACGACCTGCTGTGCCGCTACGGCTACGCCGCCGAGGCGAGCCGCATCCAGGAGCTCTATCTGGCTGGCCGCAAAGCGGAGGCTGCCGCCGCCGTGCCGGCGGAACTGCTGGAACGCACCAGCCTGATCGGGCCGCAGAGCTACGTGCGGGACCGCGTCCAGGCCTATCGCGACGCCGGCGTCACGATCCTCAACGTCACGCCGCTGGGCTCCGATCCGCGGCGCCTCATCGCCTCAGTGAAGGACATGGCCCGGTAGGGACCTGTGGAGCAAGGAGCTGACGTACATGGCGAACCGCACCATCTTCTCCGACGACCACCTCGCGTTCACCGAACTGGTGCGCGCCTTCATCGACAAGGAGATCGCGCCGCACCACGACCGCTGGGAAGCCGACGGCATCGTCGACCGCGGCCTGTGGCGGGCCGCCGGCGCCGCCGGCCTGCTGGGCTTCTCCGTCGACGAGCGGTACGGCGGCGGAGGGGTGACGGACCGGCGCTTCAGCGCCGTCCTCACCGAGGAACTGGCCCGTGCGGGCGCGAGCGGCCCGGCGTTCGGCCTGCACAACGACATCATCGGGCCATACCTCACCGACCTGACCAACGACGAGCAGAAGCAGCGGTGGCTGCCGGGCTTCTGCTCCGGCGATATCATCACCGCGATCGCCATGTCCGAACCCGGCGCCGGCAGCGACCTACAGGGCATCACGACCACTGCGGTCCGCGACGGCGACACCTACGTCCTCAACGGGCAGAAGACCTTCATCAGCAACGGCATCCTGGCCGACCTGGTCATCGTCGTGGCCCGCACCGATCCGGGAGCGAGGCACCGGGGGATCAGCCTGTTGGTGGTCGAGCGGGGCATGGACGGCTTCGAGCGCGGCCGCAACCTCGACAAGATCGGGCAGAAGGCGCAGGACACCGCCGAACTGTTCTTCGCCGACGTCCGGGTGCCCGCGGCCAATCTCCTCGGCGTCGAGGGGCAGGGCTTCGCCTACCTGATGCGCAACCTGCCCTTCGAGCGGCTGTCGATCGCCGTCGCGGCGCTCGCCGGTGCCGAGACGGTGTTCGAGCAGACCCTCGCGTACTGCAAGCAGCGCGAGGCATTCGGCCGTCCCATCGGCACCTTCCAGCACAACCGGTTCGTGCTGGCCGAACTCGCCACCGAACTGCGCCTCGGCCGGGTCTTCGTCGACCAGTGCCTGGTCGAGCCCGCCCTCACGGCGGAGACGGCGGCGATGGCGAAATGGTGGTGCACCGAGCTGCAACACCGCACCGTCGACCGCTGCCTCCAGTTGCACGGCGGCTACGGCTACATGCGCGAGTACCCGGTGGCCAAGGCGTACCTGGACGCCCGTGTCCAGACGATCTACGGCGGCACCACCGAGATCATGAAGGAGGTGATCGGCCGGTCACTCGGCCTGTGAGTCGCACTCCAACATGGGCACGAGGAACCGCCGGGCCACGGCACGCAGCTGTTCGGCGTCATCGAGGTCGACGACGGCGCTGGGAGTGACGAGGAAGGAGCAGGACAGGCGCGTCATCAACTCGGCCACCACCTCGACGTCCACCGTCTCGGAGATGGTGCCGGCGCGTTGCTCGCGGCGGAGTTGGCCGGCGACGAACCGTTGCACCGTGGCCAGCGTACGCCCGCCGTCGCTGGTCATCGAGGGGATGACCGCGTCCGGTTCGGCGGTCATCAGCCCTCCGATCAGCGGGTTGCGGCGGAAAGCCTGCAACGCGCTGACGAAGCCCAGCACCACCCGGTCGCCGACGGTCGCCGCCTGCTGGATGTCGAGGAGGAACTGGTCGAAGTAGCGACGGAACTCCCGCCGGACCACCTGCTCGACCAGCCTGTCCTTGGTGGCGAACCGGCGGTACGCCGTGATTCGGGAGACGCCGGCCCGGCGGGCCACGTCCTCCATGGTGGACCGCCGGATGCCCATGCGGCAGAACTGCTCGTAGGCGGCGTCGAGAAGCCGTGCGGTGACCTCGTCGCTGTCGTCCGCGCGTTCCAGCGCCTCGGTGAACGCGCGTTCCAGCAGCGACTCCGGGCCGGACGCGGGCAGCAGCGGTTGGCCGCTGTGCCCGTCATGACCTGCCTCGGGTAGCCCGGGGGACGGTGCGTTCGCGGATGCGCTCCGGGCCATGGGCTGCCCTCTCGTGAGATACGGTGACGCACGTCTTGCATCACGGTACCAACCGCGTACCCGCAACGTTGATACCGGCGAGGCCGGTCTCGACGTTTGGTTCCCACTCAACCCCGGTGCCACCGATCGCGTCTCACTCTGCATCCGCTCGTGCACAAGAGGTGTACGCGACCTGGAGATGGCGTGAGTCAGCACGACGACGAAGAGTTCCGGCTACCGGCAGCCTCAGCCACCGTTCCCTCAGTGCCACGCTGGCGTGAGGTTTCCTGACGCAGGACCGGACGGTGCGAATCCTTCAGGTGCGCAGCCCGTTGGTGTCGGCTATCTCTTCGCGGAGACGGCGCTGCTCGGCCTTGCTCAGCGAATTGCCGTCGGTGACGTGTAGGGCCCATGGTGTTGGGCAGGGGCCCTCGTGAGCGGTGTCCGGGCAGAGAGTTTCGACCAGACGATCGGTCAAGGCATCGACCTCGCTGGCAGAGGCGACCACCGGGATGGTGATCCGCCATAGCTGGGCCTGGCCGTCATCGGTCTCGAGAGTGGTCATACGCGGTATCTCCATCTGTCGGCAAGGGGCCGGCGCCGACCTCACATGCAAGCCCGCATTCGTCCAGGGGTCAGTGGCCAGGGCCCACATCCGCACAAGCTGCCATAGGTACCCCGCCAGACCTGGTTGTAGAAGAATAGGCCTCCTGACCATCGGTTCCAGCGACGCATCCAGTCCGGTGGGTTGCGCTGGTGAATGACGCGTGGCGTGAAGTCACCGTCCAAGAATTGGCGGACGCGGCTCTTGGTGCAGTCCGCCGCCCGACAGTGCTTGGTGCGGCAGCCTCGCGGCGCTTGGCTGGACGCATCTTTCTTGGCGCTTTTGACCGCGTCGCTCTCGGTCTTGCCGCTAATCCCAAGGCCGCTCACGGCC
This sequence comes from Micromonospora zamorensis, assembly GCF_900090275.1. Classification (NCBI taxonomy): domain Bacteria; kingdom Bacillati; phylum Actinomycetota; class Actinomycetes; order Micromonosporales; family Micromonosporaceae; genus Micromonospora; species Micromonospora zamorensis. The sequence continues at coordinate 1,974,439 of NZ_LT607755.1, forward strand.
GCCGAGGGCGAGATGCGCCGCACCGGAACACCAAGATCCCCGACAGGGTCGAGGTCAGGGCAGCGCGGTGACGAGTTCTGCTGGCGGAGTGCGGAGTTGGGTGTCCTTGCTGGGCGGTGTGCCGAACATGCGGCGGTATTCGCGGCTGAACTGGGAAGGGCTGTCGTAGCCGACGCTGAGACCCACACCGGTGATGTCTGAGGGGCGGCTGGCGAGCAGGAGCCGTGCTTCTTGCAGGCGGATGCGTTTTTGGAACTGGATGGGGCTCATCCCTGTGACGGTCTGAAAGTTGCGGTGGAACGCGGAGACGCTCATGCCGGCGATTTCCGCCAGGTCCTCTACGCGGAAGGCGGTGGCGTAGTTCTCCCGGATCTGCCGCACGGCGCGGTTGATGTGGGCCAGTCCGCTGTCGGCGAGACCGAGTTGGCGGATGGCGACTCCCTGCTCGCCGCGCAGGAGATGCCAGAGGATTTCCCGCTTGACCATGGGAGCGAGGATCTTGCGGTCTGCGGGCTGCTCCAGCAGGCGCAGCAGGCGCACGATGGCGTCCAGCAGTGAAGGCGAGGCCGTGGAGACGGCAATGCCGGGTGATGCGGTGCGTGGGGTGGTCGGCAGGTCTCGGGGGTCGGCTTCCAGGAGGAGCTCAGCGAGGGCTGAGGGAGCGAGAGTCATGCCGAAGCCGAGGGTGGGCTGCCCGGTGTCCAGGACATGGCCGGTGACGGGGAGGTCGGCAGAGGCGATCAGGTACTCGCCGGGCCCGTACTCGTAGAGGCGCTCGCCGAGGGCGAGGCGTTTGCCGCCCTGGGCGATGACTGCGAGCACGGTCCCCGACATCCCGGTCGCCGAAGCATTGGGATGGGTGAACTTGCATACCCGGATGCCGTCGATCGCCGTGCTCATGTCGGGCCGCGCGTGCCGGTTGAGAAGCTCACGCATTTCGTCCAGGGCAGGCATGAATCCATTTTTGCACGAACCTGCACACGGACTCGCTGGCCGGGCAGGATTGGGCACACAGCCGACGGTCGAAGTGGTTCAGAGGTTCTGACCTCCGGAGACTTCGATGTCCTGGGCGGTGATCCACCGGCCTTCCTCGGAGACCAACATGGCGATGACCATGCCGATGTCGTCGGGCTCGCCGACGCGGCCGAGAGTGAAGGTCTTCGCCAGTTCCGGGATGATCTGCGGGTTCTTGCGAAACGCGTCGTCGGCGAAGCGGGTGACGGTGGCTCCCGGTGCGACCGAGTTCACGCGGATGCCGCGGGTGCCGAACTCCTTGGCCATGTAGCGGGTGAGCACCGCCACGGCGCCCTTGAGGGCCGCGTAGACGGAGTATCCCGGTGCGGTCACCTGGGGCAGCGTGGAGTTGCTGGTCAGGTTGACGATGGCACCGCCGTCGGCGAGGAGCGGCAGCAGGGCCTGGGTGAGGAAGAAGGGCCCCTTGAACAGGCCGTCCGTGAGCCGGTCGAATTCCTCCTCGCGGGTGTCCTCGATCATCGCCATGCCGGCGAATCCGGCATTGTTGACCAGGTGGTCGAAGGAGTCCCGCTGGAAGGTTTCGCGCAACACCTCGGCGACGGTCTCCCGGAAGATGGTGAATCCCGCCGTATCGCCGAGATCCAGGTGCAGCGCCACGGCAGTGCCGCCCCGCTGCTCGATCTGGGCGACGGTGTCCTTGGCGCCCTGTTCGTTGGAGTTGTAGGTCAGGATGACGCCCGTACCGCGCCGGGCGATCTGCAGGGCGGCGCTCTTGCCGATGCCGGAGCTTGCACCGGTGACGACGGCTACCTTCATGGTGTGCCTCCTGGGCTGAGGATTCGTCGGAATCCGTGGGGGGAGTGTGTCCCTTCCAGCAGACCGCTGCGCCGGGCCCGCGAAAAGAATGATCCTCTTCGCCTCTTGCCCAATCCTCTTGCACGGCCGGGGCAGGGCCCATGTCAGCCGTGCCGGGAGCGTTGGCCTTTGCGTGACTGCCCGGCTCGCCGCCGTGCTGCGCCTGCGCGTGGGCAGGATCGTGCAAAGATCCGCCAGGATGTCCCTAGCAGCCCTCCCGGCGTGACGGTTGACTTGCCTCAAACACCATTTCCGTCAGGCACGAGTGAGGCAGCCGACCATGACCGACACCGCGGACAGAAGCTACGACGTGAGCGCGGTCAGGCGCGCTCTGGCCATCGGTCCAGGCTCGCCGCGCGAGGCACGCACCATCGACATCACCACCCTGGGCCGGCGCACCGGTCGCCCGAGGCGCATCGAGATCTGGTTCCACCATGTCGGCGGCCGCTGGTACCTCAGCGGGATGCCGGTGCCCCGAAGCTGGTACGCGAATCTGTCGGCGCATCCCCATTTCACCGTCCACCTCAAGAACGGCGTCCGGGCGGACCTGCCGGCCACGGCAGTGCCGGTCAAGGATCCCGCGGTGCGCCATCGCGTACTGTCCGCGGTAGTCGCCCTGTAGGACGAGCCCGGTTTGCGCATGCGCGTCACCCAGCGCCAGCACCTCGAAGACTGGCTCAAGCACAGCCCGCTGATCGAGATCGTTTTCGACGACGAACGGCTGCGCCGTCGCTGAGCGGACCGCTCCGGGCGACATCGAGCGGCAGTCTGCGCGAGCATGGCCACGGGCCCGGCAGCATCGTCCGATGTCCGCTCGCCGCGGCTGGACCGGCAGCGCCGGGTTCTCGGCAGGGCCGTACGCACACCTAGACCTTGCCTCCGCTGGGGACGGTGGTGCGGCCGTCGGCGACGGCGATCTGGAAGGCGGCGTCGATAGCGGCGACGTTGCGGGTGATGTCGCCGCGGGTGGCGGCCCGCATGATGACGACGCCGGCGTAGACGGACGAGTCGAGCGGCCCGCTGACGTTGTCGCCGACGCGGGTGGTGATGGTGGCGTCGACGACGCAGTCGAGGCGCAGCAGTTCCTCTCGGCTGGTGATGGCGGTGACGGTGCCGGCGGGGCGGGGCAGCATGTACTGGATCATGTGGTCGTCGCGGGGTGCGGAGGCGATGTCAACGCCGGCGCCGGTGGCGAGGTCGATGAAGGTGTCCCACAGGTCGATGCCGTACTGGTGGCGGATCTGCGCGGTGATGCCGCCGCCGCCGGGGCGGCAGGCGATCTCACCGATGAGGTAGCCGTCCGGGCTCTTGAAGACTTCGAGATGGGTGACGCCGTCGCGGAGCCCGAGGGCGTCGACGACCTGGGTGTGCAGGTCGGCGATGAGGTGGGTTTCGGGGTCGTGGTCGGGCAGGGTGTACGAGCCGATGACGCCGCCGACACTGTCGAGGACGGGCGCGAAGTAGCGGGACACGGGCGCGAACCGCACGTGACCGTCGATGACCACGCCGTCGCAGTGGTATTCGGCTTCGATGTCGACCATCTGTTCGGCCAGCAGAGGGAACGGCGCGGTGCGCATGGCGGCGCGGCTGTCGTCGGCGAAGACGTCGTGCAGGTGGTCGGGGTCGCGGATGACGACGACGTAACCGGCGCCGCCGCCGCACGCGCGTTTGACGACGACGGGCCAGCCGAGGTGCCGGGCGGCCTCGACCGTGTCGTCGAGGGATTCCATCCGCCGAAACGCGGTGACGGGCAGGCCGGCCGCTGCGAGTTTCTGCTTCATCACGAACTTGTTGGAGAACGCGTTGGCGACCTCATATCCGGGGCCGGGCAGTCCCAGGTAGGAGCGTAGGTAGCCGCCGGCCTGGACGCTCCATTCGGAGGGTGCGACCACCCAGTCGAAGGGGTGCCTCTCGCGGATTCGCAGGGCGGCGAGCCGTACGCCGGTGAGGTCGGCCACGGAGTCGACGAGTTCGACGTCGGTGCCCGGGTCGTAGAAGTGCCGGTACTTGTCGATGGTGATGACGGAGAGCCGGACGTCGGGTCGGTCCTGCAGGAGCCGGGCTCCGGTGCGGCAGTTGGAGTTGACGAGCAGCACGTTGGGCATGATCACCCCACCGTTTCCTGAGGCACGGCGTGGGCCATGGCGGGGGTCTCCGTCCGGACGGGTCTGGGGTCGGTGGACCGGCTGGTACGGGTGGGCGATCTGGTCCAGATGACAACGGCCAGTACGGCGGTGACGGCGGCGGGCAGAAAGACGAACACGGAGCCGGTGAGGCCGACGGTGAGGCCGAGCAGCAGTGACGACAGCGGCACGGTGCCGGTGATGAAGGTACGGATGACGGCGTTGACCCGGCCGGACAGTTCGGCGGGAATCTCGGCTTGCCGGTAGGCCATGGTCGTGGCGTTGACACCGCCTTCGCCGAAGCAGAGCAGGCAGAACGCGATGACGACGAGGATGGGCGCGACGAGCAGCAGGCCGACGGAGCCGAGGGCTGCGACGCCGAGCCACACGCCGATGCGCAGGTGGCGACGGTGCGGCCCGTTCGGTGCCAGAGGGCTGACCCAGGAGCCGATGGCAGCGGCGACGGCACCGAAGGAGACGGCGATACCGAGCGCACCAGGGGACCAGTTCCACTGGTTGGTGCCGATCGTGAGGATGGTGGGTTCGACGGCGCCGGCGCCGAGGTTGTAGAGGGCTACGGCTGCGGTGAGCCGGCGCAGGTCTGGTCGGGCCCGGAAGTAGGCGATCCCCTCGCGGATCTGCTCTCGCATGGTGGGGCCGTGGCGTTCGATGACGGTGCGCACCTTGGGTAGGAACAGGGCGGCGACGGCGGTGACGAGGAAGCTGCCGGCGTCGATGATGAGGGCCCACGTGACACCGGCGGCGGCGATGGTCAGACCGGCCAGGGCAGGGCCGGCGAACCGGGCGACGAGCTGCGCGGAGTTGAACCAACTGGCTGCCTGGTCGAGCCGTTCGCGGGGGACGAGGGCGGGGATCAGGCCGTAGTCGCCTGCCACGTCGGAGACCACCTTGGCCAGGCCCATGACGGCGAGCATGACGAAGACCAGGGCGACCTGTTCGAACAGGAGCAGCAAGGGGATCATCGCCACGGCGGCACATTGGACGATCTCGCCGGCGATGAACAGGGTGCGCCGGTCGTGCCGGTCGATGAACGCGCCGAGGAGCGGGGCAAGCAGGAAGGGCGCGGTCTGGGCGGCCATGCTCGTGACGGCGAGCAGGCTGGAGCCGGTGGATTCGAGCAGCGCCCAGGGCACGGCCAGGTACAGGAACGTGTTTCCGGCCATGGAGATGGCCGTCGCTCCGGTGTACAACCAGAACTTTCTCATGATCTTCCCATCGCCGTCGCGGCCGGGTGCGGCTCTCGCTGTGTCGGGCAGGGCCTTGGCGGTGCGGCGGACTCCGTTGGGGAAATCGTCCGGCGCGGCTATCCGTCGACAGTCATGTTGCCACGTCTTGCCAAATCTTGGCAATGCGGTCACGATGATGGCGCGATGAGGGGTGCTCCCGCTTCGCAGGATTGGCAACAATGGCCAGGCCTTGTGCGTGCCAGGCGAGCCAGGCGCAATCCACGCCCACACTCATCCGAGAGAGAGGCAGTACCGTGGCGCAGACCCTCGTGGCCCCATCGTCCGTCACCGTGACCCGGCTCGCGGGCAACATCGGCGCCGAGATCGGTGGTGTCGACACCAGCGGACCGCTCAGCGACGCCGCCGTCGCCGCCGTCCGTGCCGCCCTGCTGGCGCACAAGGTGGTGTTCCTCCGCGACCAGAACCTCGACTACGACAGCCAGCAGGCGTTTGCCGAGCGGCTGGGCGAGCTCACGCTCAGCCACCCCATCTACGCCGCACCGGAGCGCCGTCCCGCGTTGCGCGAGATGGACTCCGCCCACGGCACGAAGGCAAACCACTGGCACACCGACCTGACCTTCATCGAGCGCCCACCCGCGTTCTGCCTCCTGCACGCCAAGATCATTCCGCCGGTGGGCGGGGACACGATGTGGGCGAACTGCGTCACCGCGTACCAGTCGCTGCCCGCTCCGCTGCGCGCACTCGCCGACGAGCTGCGCATCCTGCACAGCAACGACTCCGACTTCACCGACGACACCGTGGACCACCGCGACGACTACGTGTCCACCGCCTATGTCGCTGAGCACCCGGCAGTGCGGGTGCACCCGGAGACCGGCGAGCGTGCGCTGCTGCTCGGCGGCTTCGCCCGCAGCGTCGTGGGGATGACCCCGGCCGCCGGCCGCGACCTCATCCGGCTGCTGCAGGAGTACGTGACCCAGCCCGAGCAGACCGTTCGCTGGCAGTGGCGCGTCGGCGACCTCGTCATCTGGGACAACCAGGCGACCATGCACTACGCGATCTACGACTACGGCCGGGAGCGCCGTCGTGGCGAGCGGCTGACGACCATCGGCCAGACCCCGGTCGGCATCGACGGGCAGGCCAGCGTCACCATCGCCGGTGACACCTCCGCATACAGCGCCGGCCTGCGCTGACGCCACGGCCCTTGTCGGACCGTGAGGAAGAGGCTGTGACATGAAGAACGTGCTGCTGATCAACTCGGGTCGCAAGGCCGTCGGCTGCGCACTCCAGGAACGGGACGACATCCTGCTGTCGGTCATCTCCATGCCCGGCTACCTCGACTGGTACGACGCGGGCACCGACCTGGAGGTTGTCGACACCATCGAGAACCTGGATCTGGTACGCGCTGCCGCCCTGCGGATCCGGGAGCGTAATCCCTTCGACTACGTGGTCGCCCCGTCGGAGTGGAGCGTCCCTGCCGGAGGCTTCATCCGTTCCTACTTCGGCATCCCCGGGCCGAGCTTCGACGTGGCGAACGCGTTCTCCAACAAGTTCGTGATGAAGCAGAAGGTCGCCGCGGCCGGGCTGCCGGTGGCGAGGTTCCGTCGGGTGAACACGCTCGGTCAGCTCGTCGCCGTCGGTGACGAGCTGGGCTGGCCGTACGTGCTCAAGTCCGCCTTCGGCGGCGGCTCGGAGAACGTGTTCGTCGTCCGCGACACCGAGCACGCCAAGTCGATCATGGCCGGGGAGACCCTGGCCCGTCTGAGCGACCTGGACAGCCCGATGCTGGCCGAGGAGTTCGTCGACATCGACACCGAGTTCCACTGCGACGGGGTCGTCGTCGACGGCAAGGCCGTGTTCGCCGCCGCCTCCCGTTACCTCGCCCCGGTCCTCGACAGCCTCGGCGGCGTGATCGGCTCGTACACGCTGCCGGACGACCACGCCGATGCCCGCCTGATCTGCGACCTGCACGATCGGGTGGTCACCGCACTGGGGCTCCCCGACGGCGTCACCCACCTGGAGGTGCTCAAGTCCTCGCGCGGCTACCTGGTCGGTGAGATCGCCTGCCGGACCGCCGGCGGTGGCATCCCTCTACAGCTTGAGCACCAGTACGGAGTGGACACCACCGACGCCCTCATCGCCACGTCCATCGGCGACCCGGTCGAGTTGGACGTCCCGTCCCGATCCGACTACATGATCCAGTACATGCTGCCCCGGCCGGTGGGCACGGTCACCGCGATCAGTGCCGCCGCCGACCTGCGCTCCGCGGCTGGCGTGGAGTACGTCGAGATCAGCACGAAGGTCGGCGACCACCTCGCCGGTCCGGTGGACTCCTCGGTCTACGCCGGCATCGTGCTGATCCGGGCTGCGACCGAGGCGCAGGTGGCCGAGCGATGCGCGGAGATCGCGCGCCGGTACCGCATCGACGTGGCAGCGGAGCCGGTCGACGATTCTGCGACGGCTGTCCTGGCCGAGACGAGGGGGTGACGCTGTGCGGATCACCGACCACCACGGCCTGGCTGTCGCTGACATCGTCCCAAAGGAGGTGGCGCAGCGGCCGTGGCGCGGCAGCGACCAGCACATCGACGTGGTACGCCTGCCAAACCCCCCGGACGATCTCCTGCCCGACCTCGCCGGACTCGGCTTCGTCCACAAGCCGGAACTGCTGTCGTGGCGCGCCGAACTCGGCCCGGACGAGGAGGAATTCCTGGCCCGGCTGGCCACGAAGCCACGCCAGGACATCAGGCGCTCCATCCAGCGGGCCGAGGCCGCGCTCACGCTGACTGTCCATGACACCCTGCCGGCGCCGCTGCTCGACCGGTTTCTGGACCTGTACCGCTCCCGTGTGGCGGAGATGACCTACGGAATCACTATCGCGTGCCGGTACCGGGACGCGATGCTGGACGGTCCGGACAAGTACTACGGCGTCTTCGCGATGGACGGCGCGGAGATCGCCGGCGGGTGCCTGGTCCGTGAATGCCCGGACGAGGAGACGGTACGCATCCGCTTCTCCGCCGTGACCGAGGAGTGGCGGCGGGCCAGCCTGGCTCGCACCCTCTACTTCGGGGCGATGCGAGTGGCCCGCGACAAGGGCTTCAAGTGGGTGACGCTGGGCGATGAACCCAACCTGTACGGCCACCTGACCAAGATGGGCCTGTTCCCATTCAAGGTCGCCATGGGATTCCACCCGGTGCCGTCGCAGGACAATCACGACCCCGAGGGCCGCGACCTCGCTGACCTGGTCCTGACCGGCACGCACCTGAGCGGGCCCGGACTGATGCTCGGGTATGTGCCCGGCCGGCGCCACGAGCGGCAGTTGACCGGGTACGTCATCAGCGACGAGCCGGTGGACCTGAAGCGGATCGCCGCCCCGTTCCTGGACGCGGTGGTCCAGGTGCCGCCCGGTGAGCGCGCCGCCTCGGCGGCGGTCCCGCTGCCCTGAGCGGCGCTGCCTGTCCCCGCTGCCGACACTCCTGGACTGACTGACACGACGGCTCCCGGTCCCGCCGGGAGCCGTCGTCGTGTTCCACCACCCCCGCCGCCTGATGAATCCCGTGGCGGCTCGCCGGGTGCCGGTGACACGGCGAACCCCGGGTGTACGCCGGCGGACCGGCGCGCACCCGGGGAACTGGCCCCGAGCACGTTGGCGGTGGGCTACATGCCCGCGCCCGCCACGAAGTCGGAGGTGTTGCCCTGCAACGTGACAGCGGGAGCGCCGTCGACACCGACAGTGGTGGTGCCGGCGACGGTGACCCGCTCACCGCGGCGGTGCTCGGTGTAGTCCTTGATCGCGTAGTGCAGGGTCGCCTGGTTGTCCCAGATCACCAGGTCGCCCTTCTGCCACTTCCAGCGCACCGTGTACTCGGGCTTGGTGGCGTACTCCGTCAGGATCCGGAGCAGGTCGCGGCCGGCCTGCGGGGTGTAGCCGGTGACAGCCCGCGCGAACCCGCCCAGCAGCAGGCAGCGCTCGCCGGTTTCCGGGTGCACCCGGACGGCCGGGTGTTCGGCCGCGAAGCGGTTCTTGAGGTACTTGGTCCGCACGTCGCCGTCGTAGGTGGCGTCGGTGAAGTCCGAATCGTTGGAGTGGACGACGCGCAGTCCGTCGGCCAGCGTGCGCAGTCCCTCCGGCAGGTCCCGGTATGCCGCACCGGTGTTGGCCCAGATCGTGTCGCCGCCGACCTCGGGGCAGACCACGTTGTGCAGGAAGGCGAAGGCCGGCGGGTTGTCCATGTAGGTGAAGTCCGCGTGCCAGTAGTTCGCGCGGGTGCCCTCGCCGCGGGAGTCCATCTCCCGCAGCAGCGGCTTGCCCTCGGGGCCGCCGTAGATCGGGTGCCCCAGAGTCAGGGTGCCGAACCGCTTGCCGAACGCCACCAGACGGTCGTAGTCCAGATCCTGACGCCGGATGAAGATCACCTTGTGCGTCAGTAGCGCTTGCCGCAGTTCGCGGATCACATCGTCGCTGAGGTCCTCGGCGGCGTCCACGCCGAGGACCTCGGCGCCGATGTTGCCCGCCACCTGCCGGATCCGGACCCGGGTGTTGACGGGGTTCTCGATGGTGTGAGTCACCTGGTCCTGCCCTTCCTTGTCGGAGTCGACGGCTCTGCCCGCGTGGAGCCTGGGGAAGTGCACACGCTCCACGTCTGGGCGCCTGGCCAACGCCGCCGGTCTTGAGAGCCATATTGCCAAGTCTTGCCAGCCCTGGCAACGCCTGAATCCGCAGTATAAGAACTACTTTTCAGTCAGCAGCAACCTCGGCTCGGCGTCCGCCGATTGCTGGCTGTTGCCAAATCTGGCAGGCTTTGGCAAAGCGCATCGTCTCGTGGGAGGGCTAAACATGATCGATACCGAGGCCGTGGAGGCGATCCGCCAGGAGCTGATCACCTGGAGGTACAAGGGGCTGCCGGTGGCGCTGGACGGCTGCACCATCGCCAACGCCGCGGAACGCGGGCTCAACCTGTTCGAGGACGGATTCCTCGGGCCGATGCTCGTGCTCGACGACGACGCCCTGACCCACAACCTCACCACGATGGCGAAGTGGTGCGCCGACCGGGGAATGCAGCTCGCCCCGCACGCGAAAACGACGATGGCGCCGCAGCTCTGGGCTCGCCAGATCGAGGCGGGGGCGTACGGGCTGACTGCGGCCAACACCGCCCAGCTGCGGGTGTACCGCGCCTTCGGGGTGTCCCGAGTCATCTTCGCCAACGAACTGGTCGACAGTGCCGGGCTGCGCTGGGTCGACGAGGAACGGTCCGCGGACCCCGGGTTCGAGTTCGTCTGCTTCGTCGACTCGGTCGAGGTGGTGGCCCAGATGGAAGCCTCGCTGCGTCAGGTGGGTGCAGCGCCGGTGGATGTCCTGGTCGAGGTCGGCCGCACCGCCGGACGGGCCGGGGCGCGGTCGGTGGCCGAAGCGACGGCGGTGGCCCGCGCGGCCGCGGCCAGCCCACTCCTGCGTCTCGTCGGGGTGGGGGGCTACGAGGGTGTGCTGGTCAACGATCCGTCGCCGCACAGCATCTCGGTGGTCAACGAATTCCTGCACCGAATGCGCGAACTGACCATCGCCCTGCATCGCGAGGGACTGTTCGAGACCGACGAGATCCTGCTCACCGCAGGGGGCAGCTGCTTCTTCGACCAGGTCGCCGAGGTGTTCGGCGGGCCGTGGCCGGGCATGTCGGTGACCACCGTGCTGCGCAGCGGATGCTATGTCACCCACGACGACGGTTTCTACCGGTGGATGTCCCCGTTCTCCCGGGGCGAGGCCGCCAACGGCTCGCTACGGCCGGCCCTGAAGCTGTGGGCGCGGGTCACCTCGATGCCGGAGCCAGGGTTGGCCCTGCTGACCGCCGGCAAGCGGGACCTGTCGTTCGATGCCTGGCCGCCGGAACCGCAGCTGGTCCGCGGCGTCGACGGCGAGATCCGTGAGCTGGCCGACTGCGCCATCCGCGCGGTCAACGACCAGCACGCCTTCCTCACACTGCCCGCCGGGCACGGGCTCGCGGTGGGGGACTGGGTCATGCTCGGACTGTCCTACCCGTGCACGGCCTTCGACAAGTGGCAGCTGATCCCGGTCGTACGGGGCGAAACCGTTGTCGACTTCGTCCGGACCTACTTCTGACGAGGCTGCCCGGTGTGGGCGGCGCCGCCGTGGCGACGCCCACACCGGACGGCTCGGGCCCCGCTGGCTAGAGGAAGTGGCCGCTGGCCAGGTACGGCGTGGGTTCCGTCATGCCCCGCAGCGCCAGGTAGCCCTCCTGGCCGATGTCCAGCCGGGCGGCGAGCCCCACGTCGATCGCCCAGTGGTTGGCGGTGGTGATGCAGTTGATCAGCGTCGGCCCGCGCGACGAGGCCAGCGCCTCCCACAGCAGCGAGGACGCCGTCTGCGGGTCCTGGGCCGCCAGCAGCTTCGCCTGCCCGAGATCCTCGTCGATGAACACGTACCCCTGCCGACCCGACTGCCGGGACACCACCAGACGCATCCGGCGAATCATGTATTCGTGGTCAGGGCCGTGCCCGGCGCCGCGCCGGCTCACGTCCAGCCGATCCATCCACTCGATGTCGTTCTCGTCGCCCTCGCTCAGGCCGGAGACCGTCGGCAGCGTGGACCGGTCCACGCTGCCCACCATGCGCATCTGCGGATAGAGCAGGAAACCCGCCAACCGGTAGCGGCGGGTGGCCCCGGGGTGCACTGTCGACGAGAACAGCCCCGGACGCCCATCGGCATGGGCCAGGACGGCGTCCATCAGCTGTCGGCCCAGCCCGCGCCCCTGGTGCTGGGGCAGCACGCCGTACGTGGCCAGATACCAGACCTGTTCCCGATTCTGCGAGATGGCGAAGCCGACCATGTCGTCACCGTCCATGGCCGCCCAACAGCCGCCCGGATCGGTCTCCACGAGGTACGACATCCGGTCGATCCACTGCTTGCCCACCGCGGCGGACCGGGGCTGAACCTCCGGCTCGCTCACCCGGCGGCTGAGCCGGTCGCCTTCGAAGAAGGTCACCGCCGAGGCTCGCTCGGCGGCTGGCACGTCCTCGACCCGCATCGGCCTGATCTGCGTCTCTCCCACGATCTCAACCGTCCTTTCCGCTGCTCGCCGGTGGTCGCGCGCTCATTCCCCGTAGCCTGGCCGACGCCGACAGTGTCTCGGCCAGACTGCGCCAGGCCTCCGCCGCCAACTCCAGGTTGTGCGCCGCAGTGGCGTTGTGCGCCAGCCGCTGCAGGTGCGCGATGCCGGCCTCGGTGTCGCCTCCGACGATGGAGAGGCGGCCGCGCAGCACCTCGATCCGCAGCCGATCCCGGAACGACAGGCGCCCGTCCGAGTCGTCGATCCTGCCGGCCAGATCCTGGGCCTCGGCGAACCGCCCCTCCTCGAACGCCAGGTGTGCCTGCAGGGAGAGCATCTCCTGCTGGTGCAGCTCGGACCCGATCATCCGCAGCACGGGGGCGACCTCCTCCAGGCGGGCACGTGCCTCCGCAACCTGTGCCGGGGTGCTCTGCAGGTACAGCGAAGCAGCGGCGAGCCTCAGTCGCACCCACAGCTTGAGATCTTCGTGGCTGTCCAGCAGTCGCAGTGCCTGTTCCAGCATCTCCTGCGAGGCACGGTAGTCACCCTGGCGCATGCTGACCGTCGCCGATGCCCACAGCGCCTCCACGTACGCGGTGCCCGGAGTGCCTTCGGTGAGGGCGCACAGCAGGTCGGCGTGCCGGCGTGCCTCGCTCAGCCGGCCCGCCTCGGCCTCGGTGGGGATCAGCACGTGCAGGGCGGCCGTCCGGTCCGGCAGAGCGAGCGCGGTGGACAGTTTGACGGCCCGCTCGGCGTACTCGCGGGCCTTCACGATGTCGCCGAGGACCCGCAGGCAGCGCGACATCCGGGTACATGTGCGCACCAGCAGTTCGGGCACGTCAAGTTCCTCGGCCAGCGCGAGCAGTTCGGTAAGCAACGCGTACGCCGCCTCGTGCGCGCCCTCGTCACTGCGCAGCCCGGCCAGCAGCCACAGGGCCTGCCAGCGCAGCTCCGGCGCGCGTCCGTCGTCGAGGCGGAGCGCCTCGGCCACGCGTTCGGCGCTGTCGGTCTGCACACCCGACGTGACCGAGGCGAGCACGATTGCCAGTGTTGCCGACATCGGCTGGGAGAGGAACGCGGCCTCCTCGACCCCGAGCCGCTCTGCCAGGTACGCCACCACACGTGGCGTGGGTTGCCGGGCGCCCGACTCCAGCCGCGACAGATAGCCGGTGGAGATGTAATCCCCCGCGAGTGCAGCCTGCGACAGTCCGCGTCCCAATCGGAGGGCCCTCAAGCGTCGACCGAACTGCGGCTGATCCAATGTCTCATCCCTGAGGTGTGGGAGGCGGTGCCACTCGGCATCGACTCACATCTGCCGAGACACGCAATCACGGCAGAATGCAGACGGGTTGCGGCATCACGAATGTGATCCCCCCAGCGCCTCTTGGTGGCTTGACCGTAGTCGTGGAATAGCGGCCTTGTCAACGTCAGGCAACAGCATTGTCAAAGACGTTGCCGTCCTCTACCGTCGTCGCTGAGCGCCACCCTGTCCCAGCTCGCCATCCATTCCGCCAGCCGCCGGCTGGTCCCGCGGCCGGTCGCCAGCGGGCGCTGGGTTCGCCACTGCTGGCGGCCTTTTGCCACGTGCACATTCCGGCGCGTGCCCTCTGCGAGGAGTCTCGAATGGCCTCGGTGAACACCCTCAGCCCGCCCACCGACCTCGACTTCAGCAAGCTGTCTCCCGAGATCCGGCGCGAGCTGCGCAAGCTGTGCCGGTTGGACAACCACCACGGAATACTCGGCGTCCTCTTCGACTACGCGGTCGTGGCATTCGCCGTGTATCTCAGCGTGGGCGTGTCGTACTGGTTCTACCCGGTGTCCCTGGTGCTCATCGGGTCCACCCAGCGTGCCCTGGTCAACCTCCTGCACGAAGCGTCGCACAAGGTGCTGGCACGCAATCAGACCTTGAACCTGGTGCTCAGCACGGTCTTCACCGGGCACCTGGTGTTCCACATGCACAACCCCTACCGCAGCTCACACATCGGCCTCCATCACCGCTACCTCGGGGACCGGGAGAAGGACCCCGACTACAGCTTCCACGTGGAGTGCGGCATCTACGATCCGGGCGGCTCCAACCGGGCCTTCTTCCTGCGCAACATTCTCCTTGCGGCTCTGGGTCTGCGAACCCTCGAGTATGTCCGCTACGTGGTGGAGGACCGGCTGCTGTTCCGCGAGGACCAGATTGCCGTCTCGATGCCGATCAGCCTGCGGGCCGAGCGCTGGCTGCTGCTCGGAGTATGGACGGTGCTGCTGACCCCGATCGTGTCCGGCGGCTACCTGCTCGAATTCGTCCTGTTCTGGATTGTGCCGCTGTTCACCACCGCGGTCGCCATCGGCTGGCTGTCCGAACTGGCCGAACACTTCCCGTTGCCGGAGAGCGAGAACAGGCAGATCCTGATGACCCGCAACCGCCACGGCTGGGCCATCGAACGGTTCCTGCTTGGGCGCCACAACGACAACTACCACCTGGTTCACCACCTCAACACCGGCGTGCCCTTCTGGAACATGAAGAAGGCCCACCGGATCCTGCTCGGCGATCCGGCTTACGCGTTGTGGGACGGGATGTGGGCCGGCATCATGACCCGCTCGCCGGGCCGCAGGGACAAGGAAACGCTGATCAGTTACGCCGGGAAATACCGCGAGTGGCGTCGCACCGGCGGCGATCCCGGCGACCCGGGGCAGCGCAGTTTCGCCGAGATCGCCGCGCTGGCCAGGCACTCGTGGACGCCGCCACCGCAACCACAGCCGGCACCGCTGCCCGCGCCGGCACGACCAGTGGCGGCGGCGCCTGCGGAGTCGCCGGTACCGGCCAGGGCCCGACGATGACGGCTGGCATGATCCACCTCAACACCGCCGGCGCGGGCCTGCCGGCCCCCGGCGTCACGGCCGCGATGACCGGCTACCTCGAGGCGGAGGCCACGGCCGGGCCGTACGAAGCCGAACAGGCCCGCGCCGACGATCTCACCCACCGGGTGTACGCCGTGCTCGCGGACCTTGTCGGTGCGCAAGCGGAGCACATCGCCCTGTTCGCCAGTGCCACCGACGCGTGGTGCCGGATCGCGTGCCATCTCACCCTGCCCCAGGGAAGTCGAATCTGGACGACCCCCTACGAGTACGCGGGCAACCTCATCGCCCTGCAGCGGCTTGCCGCCCGCCGCAAGTGTTCCCTCGAGGTGATCCCGGTGGGCGGCACCGGCGACCTGGACCTGGAGTGGATGCGCGCCCACCTCGACGATCGGGTGGCGCTGGTGTCCGTGGTCCATATGCCGTCGGCGGTCGGGCTGATCCAGCCGGTCGAGCAGATCGGCGCGCTGCTGGCCGGCTCCGCGGCGGTGTACGTGGTGGACGCGTGCCAGACGGTGGGCCAGATCCGCGTCGACGTCGATGCGATCGGCTGCCACGCGCTCACCGCGGCGGGCCGCAAGTTCCTGCGCGGCCCGCGCGGCACCGGCTTCGCCTACCTGCGCCCCGACCTGTGGGACCGGATCGACCCCGTGTTCTACGACCTGCACGTCGCGCAGGCGCTTTCGCTGCACGAGCACCGGTGCGACGTGGACACGGCGGCCCGGTTCGAGACCGCCGAACGTGGCAACGCCGCGGTACTCGGCCTGCTCGCCGCCGCCGAGTACGCCCGCGCCGCATCGCTGGCGCCGACGGCCGAGGTGTACGCGGCACTGACCGCCACCATTCGGCAGACACCCGGTGCCCGGCCACTGATGCCCGGTAGCCGACACAGCGGCATCGCGTCCTTCACGCACGACCGGCTGCCGCCGGAACGGATCCGTGACGCCCTCGCCGACGACGGGCTCAACACCTGGGTCGGCGTGGGCGCGCACACTCCGCTGTACCTGGCCGCGGCCGGGATCGAACGGTTCGTGCGCACGTCGGTGCACCACTACAACAGCCTTGCCGACATCGAGGCGTTCGGCCGGTCGCTGCGCCGGATCTGCGCCGCCTGACCGATGTTGAAATGGCCTGCCGTCGAGGGGCGAACGGGCACCGGACCGGTTCAGCCGGTGGCGGCTCGGCCGGCGAGGGCAGGGCCGTCACCGTACGGCTTGGCCAGGGTCTCCGCGAGGTTGCGCCACAGCTCGGCGGCGAGCTCGACGTTGTGGGCCTCGTCGGCCTGGCGGGCGAGGTCCTGCAGCGCCCGGATGCCGCCCTCGGCCTCACCGCCCAGAATGGACAGACGCGCGTGTAGGGCGGCGAGCTTGAGCCGATCGCGGAACGACAGCAGCGAACGCTGGGAGGCGGCCGCCTCGCACAGCACGCGCGCGTCGTCGAGCCGCCCCTCGGCGAACGCCAGGTGAGCCTGGAGGCTCTGCAACTCCTGGTGCTGACGCTCGGTGCCGATCAGGTTCAGGACCGGGCCGACAGCATCGAGTGCGGTGCGGGCCTGCGACGGCTGCGCCGGAGTGATCTGCAGATACAGCGAGGCGGCGGCCAGGTGCAGCCGGATCCACAGCTGCAGGTCGTTGCGGCTGTTCGCGCCGGACAACGCCTCCTCCAGATAGGCGATGGCGCCGGCGTGGTCACCCTGGCGGGTGCGGACCGTCGCGGCCGACCAGAGTGCCTCGACGTGCAGCGTCCCGCCGGCAGGCTTGGTGAGGTGGCACAACTCGTCGGCGTGGGTGCGGGCCTCATCGAGCTGGCCCGCCTCGGCCAGCGCGGAGACGAGGGCCTGCAGGGTCGCCGCGCGGTCGGTGAGCGACAGCTCGTCGGCGATGCTGTGCGCCTGCTGCGCGTACTCCCGGGCGCCGGTGGTGTCGCCGAGGGTGCGCAGGCAACGCGACAGCTGGGTCTGCGCGCGGGCCAGCAGCGGCGCGACGCCGAGTTGCGTGCTCAGCTTGACCAGCTCCTCCAACAGGTGGCGCTGCTCGTCGCGCTCGCCGGCGTCACCGCGGATCTCCGCGAGCAGCCAGAGCGCCTGCCAACGCTCGGCCGGGTCTCGCTGGCCGTCGGTACGCAGCGCCTCGGCCAGTGGTTCGGCGACGCGGTCGTCACCGCTGGCGGAGATCATCGCGGCCAGGATCTGGGTGAACGGGGAAGCTTGCACGACGTTCACCGGGTCGGCGTTCGGGTCTTCCAGGACCGAGGCCGGCACGCCGAGGCGCTGCGCGAGGTACGCCACCACACGGGGGGTCGGACGCCGGGCCCCGGACTCGAGGCGGGAGAGGTAGCCGGTGGAGATTCCACCCTTTGCCAGCGCCGCCTGGGAAAGGCCGCGCTTTTCGCGCAGTGCGCGAAGCCGGGGCCCGAACTCGGACTGCTGCAGCATCTCCAACCCCCAAGGCCAAGGTCTCCGACAACCGACATCAAGCGCCGCAGGTATGACCGCCGGTAATGACTCGGCATTGCCACCGACGGTATGTGGTTGAAAAGGAGTATAGCCACGCCGACGGGCCGCGTGACAGCGTGCCGGCACAGGGGTTGCCTCCACGGGTTGCCGGCGCGTTGCCGCGTCGGCAACCCTGCGTATCCGGGTCAGAACCGGGTGTTGTGCAGGGCGTACACCTCCGACTCGGGCATCGCCGCCAGGTCGCGAACGTCTGCGCGCTTGATCGCGGTGTAGAGGTCCCGGCGGGGCGAACCCAGCACCGACATCAACAGCTCGTCGCGCTCCAACGCGGCAACCGCCTCAGCCAGGCTGGCGGGCAGGACGGTGACCCCGCGGCGCCGCAGTTCCGCGTCGGACAGGGTGTTCGGGTCGACGGTCAGTGGCGGGCCTGGATCGAGCCGCCGCCGTACCCCGTCCAACCCGGCATGGATGACGGCGCCCAGCGCCAGGTACGGGTTGGCGGTGCCGTCGCATGGCTTGATCTCGACGTTGGTGGTGCCGGACTCGTCGCCGCCCAGCACCGACGGGACCCGGACCGCGGCCTCGCGGTTGTCGAAGCCGTAACACCCGTAGGCACCGGCCCACCTGCCCCGCACCAGCCGCGCGTAACTGTTGACACTGGGGCACAGCAGGGCGGTGAGCGCTGGCAGGTGCGTCAGCACCCCGGCGATGAAGTGGTGCGCGACGTCCGACAGCCCCGCTCCGGGCGCGGCGAACGCGTTGCCGTCGCGCCAGAGGGACACGTGCAGGTGGTTGCCATTGCCGCGCAGCCCCGACAGCGGCACCGGGGCGAACGTGGCGCGCAGCCCGTGCTGCCGGGCCAGACCACGGGTGAGTATCCGCTGCCACACGTGGTTGTCGGCGGCACGCAGTGCCGGGGCGGGCCGGACCGTGACCTCGTGCTGGCCCGGAGAGGTCTCCGGGTGGTACTGCTCCACCGCCACACCGACCGAGCGCAAGGCGCGGATCAGCGCGATCACGTAGCCGTTGGTGACGTCGAACGCCTCGTTGTCGAGCGTGAGCCCGTCGTCGAACGGCACCCCGTCGCGCAGCAGCGTGAACTCCGGTTCGAACGCGGCCACGACGGCGTACCCCTCCTGGTGGGCCTCGGCCACGGCGTCGCGGAGGAACGCCCGCGGACACGCACCCCACGGGGCGCCGTCCCTGGTGAGCAGGTCACCGAGCATCGCCGCGGAGCCCGGCGCGTGCGGCAGCAGCGCCAGGGTGTCCGGGTCGGCGGAGATGCGCACCTCGTCCATCACCGCGAACCCCGGCACCGGCTGGGCCTGGTCCAGCAGGCTCGCCGCCTGGCGACCCACCGACAGCGGCACCCCCGACCGTAGCCGGCCGGGGAGCACCTCCCGGCCCACGCCCTTGCCCCGGAGGATCCCGTTGTGGTCCACCCACAGGAAGCGGACGATCTCCAGGTCGTGCCGCTCGACCAGTGCCAGGACGTCCGCCGCGGTCCGGCGCGGCGACCCGTCCACGGGACCGACGTCGTCGGCGGGTGAACGGGGCAGGCCGGTGGTCACAGATCCCAGCGCGGCGGAGGTGATCGTCACGGCCCACTCCTCACCGGCGCGGGCAGGCAGTCGCCCAGCAGCGCCAGCGGTGGCTCGGCCACCAGGTAGAAGTGGTCGCCACGGACACCGTACGCGCGGACCGTCCCGGTGGTCAGCGTCGACCACGGGCGGCAGTCGGCGTCGTCGTCGGCGTCGCCCACGATCGTCGTCACCGGGCACCGCAGCATCGGCCCCGTTCCCGGTTCGTACGCGTGGAACATCCGGCCGTCGGCACGCACGTACGGCAGGACCAACTCCTGGAACTCGGGGTCGGCGGCCAACTCCGGGTCCGTGCCGCCGAGCGTCAGCAGGCGCTGCACGACCGCCGCGTCGTTCAGGTCGTCCGGGTCCGACAACTGCTCCGGCCCTGGGTACGGCGCGTCGCGCGATCCCGACGCGAACAGGTGGAACGGCTCGATCCCACGCTCCTGCAGCGCGACAGCGGTCTCCAGGGCGATGGCCGCGCCCATGCTGTGACCGAACAGGATCAGCGGCCGGTCCGCCAACGGCACCAGCGCCTCGGTGATCTGCACGGCGAGCTGGCGAAGGTCGGTGGGCGGCGGTTCGGCGATCCGGTGCGCGCGACCGGGATAGCAGACAGCGTGCACCTCGACGCCGGGCAGACGCCCGCCCCACGAATGGAACATGGCGGCGGAGCCGCCCGCGTGGGGGAAGCACACCAGACGCACGTCCGGGTCGGTGAGCGGCGCTGGGCACCGCAGCCAGGTGGTGGATTCGCGCATCGTCATCACTCTGCCTCCTGCATCAGGCCGGTACGCCGGGCGCGCAGCGCGCGGGCCCGCTGGGCACGGGCGGAGCGTGCCTCGCCGGTGGCCGTGTCGGCGTCAGCCGCGTCGCCGCCGTCGCGCAGCAGCGCCACCTGCGACGCCACAGTGGTGTGCTGGAACAGGGCGACCACCGACAGCCGGCACCCGGTACGCCGCTCCAGCGTGTCTCGTAGCCGGAACATCGCCAGCGAGTGACCGCCCAGGTCGAAGAAGTTGACGTTGGCGGGGACGTCGTCGCGCTGCAGCACATCGGTCCACGCCGCACTGACCTGCACGGCCAGCTCGGCCGGGTCCGCTGTGGGCGGTCGGGCCGGTCCGGCCGGCGTCGCCGCCTCGGCGGTCACTGGGCCGGCGTCGGCCAGGCCGCGCAGTGCGGCCCGATCGGTCTTGCCGTTGGCCGTGCGCGGGAAGTGGTCCAGGACCACGATCCGGCTCGGCACCATGACCGCCGGAACCCGGTCGGCCATCTGCCGTCGCAGGGACTCCGGAGCAGCTCCGGCGGGGGAGAGGACGAAGCCGACCAGCTCGGTGTCACCGGCGGCGGGGACGACCACGGCCTCGCGGACGCCGGGCAGCGCGCACAGCTGTGCCTCGACGGCCGAAAGCTCGATCCGATGACCGCGGACCTTGACCTGATGGTCCCGGCGACCGAGGAACTCCAGGGTGCCGTCGTTGGTCCACCGGCACAGGTCACCGGTGCGGTACATCCGCTCGCCTGGGATGGCCGCGAACGGATCGTCGCGGAACGCCCGGGCCGTGGCCTCGGGCCGCCCGTGGTAGCCGCGGGCCACACCGGCGCCGGCCACGTACAGCTCGCCCGACTCGCCGACGGGGACCGGGCACAGCTGCTCGTCCAGGAGGTACACCCGGGCGCCTGGGATGGGGCGGCCGATGGTCACCGGGGCTGGTGCGGTGAAACGCTGGTAGGTCGCCCACACGGTCGCCTCCGTCGGGCCGTACTCGTTCACCAGCTCGCAGCGACCGGAGGTCTCGACGAAGTGCCGCTCCACCAGCTCCTGCGGCAGGGCCTCACCGGCCACGATCGCGGTCCGCAGCGACTCCAGGCGGCCCCCTCCCATGCGCGCGGCGGCATCGAGCAGGTAGCTGTACAGCGAGGGGATGCACAGCAGATGGGTGGCCCTGTGGTCGTCGACCAGTCTGACCAACTGCTCCGGGTCGCGTACCTGCGCGCCGGTTGCCACGATCAGGCAGCCGCCTGCGGTCAGCGTGCCCCACAGGCCGGCCACCGAGGAATCGAAGCTGAGCGGGGACACCAGCAGGAACGTGGGTTCGCCCGGGTAGACCAGGCGCCGGGCCAGGGTCGAGGCGGCCAACTGCCCGTGCTCGACCACCACGCCCTTGGGCTCCCCGGTGCTGCCGGAGGTGTAGATGAGGTACGCCGAGTCGGCGAGCAGCACGGGGACGTCGACCGGTGCCCCGTCGGTGCCGGCGGCGGTGTCGCCTGCCGTGACCGGCACCAGGGGCAGGCCCGTGCCCGCCAGGCGGTCGGCGGTGCCGTCACTGACCAGGGCCGCGCTGACCTGGGCATCGGCGAGGATCTCGGCCAACCGCTGGTCGGGCTGGCCGGGGTCCAGGGGTACGTACGCCGCGCCGCAGCGCAGCACGGCGAGGATGGCGGCGACGGTGGCCGTGCTGGCTTCGGCGAGGACCGCCACCCGGTCGCCGCGGCCCACACCGGCGTTCGTGAGCGCGGCGGCGATTCGGGAGCTGCGTGTGCCGAGTTCGGCGTAGCTCATCTCGTCGGTGCCGCAGCGCACCGCCGGCCGGGACGGCGTGCGCGCGGCCACCGCGGTCACCAGGTCCGGCACCGGCGGCAGCGGACCGTCCGGCAGGGGACCGCCGAGGTACGCCGGGCACGGCAGGTCGGCCGGTGTGCCCAGCGGCGGGGTTATCGACAGCGTGGTCATGGACGAGCTCCTTCTTCCCTGGTGACAAGGGTGCGGACGGAGGTGCGGTAGCGGCGGACGGTGGCCGCCCCGGCGTCGATCAGCCAACCGCGACAGGTGCGCGGTCGCTGTCGACCAGGGCTCGGCACATCGACGTGTGATCGCCGAGCGTCGGGCGGGTCATGAGGTCGCGGATCGGCACCCGGATGCCGAGTTCGGTGCGTAGCCGGCGAGCCAGGTGGGTGATGCTCAGCGAGTCGCCGCCCAGCGCGAAGAAGTCGGCGTCATCGGACAACTGGTCCCGACCGAGCAGATCGGTCCACAGCCGGCCGAGCAGCGACGGCACGTCCTGCTCGAAGGCCCCGGCCGGGCGATCGGTGCCAGGCGCCGCGCCGATGCCATCGTCGCGCCCGGTCGCAAACACGGTCGCAGCCGAAGCCGCGGCGGTGACGGGCAGCGGGACGACAGCCGACGGGTTGTGCCCGGCGGGCGCCGGTCTGGCCTCGACGGCCAGGTGGCGTGGCCCGTGGAAGGCGTAGCCGGGAAGGTGGACGCGGCGCCCGGTGGGCCACGTCGCGTCGATGTCCACCGGCTGACCGACGGTCCACAGTCGTCCCAGGGCGTCGGGCACCGCCTCGTCGTCGGCGCCGGGCCGACCGCCGCACAGCGGCACGGCGGTGAGGCCGCCGCTCTCCGCCAGAATGGACAGTGCGTGGCCTGGCCCGACCTCGACCACGACCGCATCGGTGAACCGCTCGCCCAGCCGTTGCAGTGATGGTCCGAACCGCACCGTGTGGCGCGCCTGTGCGGTGAACAGGGTCGCGCCAACAGGGGCTCCCGGGAGGAGCAGTTCACCGCTGTTGGTTGCCCACGGCAGCGTGGGCGGTCCGAGTCGCATCCCGGCCAGTGCCTCCCGCAGTGGCGCAACCGCGGCGTCGACGAGCGCGGTGTGGAACGCGCGCCGGCTGCGCAGCCGCCGCGCACGCACCCGGCCGCTCAGCCAGGCCTCAAAAGCGTCGACGACGTCCGGCGGGCCGGCCACCACGGTGTGGTCGGGAGAGTTAACGGCGGCGGTCTCCAGCGCCAGGCCGGATGCGTGTACCAGGTCAGCGGTGTCCTGTTCGCCGCAGGTCAAGGCGAGCATGGCACCGGGTGGGCACTGCTGCATGGCCGCCCCGCGCACGGTCACCAGCCGGGCGGCGTCGGCCAGGTCGAGCACACCGGCCACGCACGCAGCGGTGATCTCGCCGAGACTGTGCCCGGTGACGGCCGCCGGGTGCAGGCCGAGCCCGCGCAGCGCCATCGCGGCGGCGTACTCCACAGCGAACAGGGCGGGCTGGGCCAGGGCGGTCTCGGCCAGGTCGTCGGCGGGGAAACCCGGGTCGAGCAGCGCGCGGCCGACCAGTTCAGCGGTGGTGGGGTCGTACTCGTCGAGCACTGTCGCCAGCGCGGCGCTGAAGCCGGGCAGGTCGGCGGCCAGCGGCCGGGCCATGCCGGGGTACTGGGCGCCCTGCCCGGGAAAGGCGAACACCAGCGGTGCCGGGCCGGTCGCGGGTACGCGGCCGCGCGCAGTGGTGCCACGGGAGGCCAGCCGCTCGGCGAGTTCGTCGGTGTCGGTTCCGATGACGGCGAGTCGCTCGGCCAGGTGTGCTCGGCCGGTAGCCAGGGTTCGCACCACGTCCTGCGGCAGGACGTCGTGGGTGCGGAGGTGCGCGGCGAGCCGGGTGGCGGCGCGGTCCAGCGCGGCACCATCGGCTGCGGACAGCACGACCAGGTGGCGGCCGGTGCTGGCGCCGCGGCGGGCGGTGCTGTCGACCGGGGGCTGCTCCACGACCACGTGGGCGTTGGTGCCGCCGACGCCGAACGCGCTGACCCCGGCGCGCCGAGGTTCCGTGCCGGGCCATGACCGAGCCTGCCCGGGCACGTACAGCGGCGACCCGTCGTGTTCGAGGAGCGGGTTGAGCGTGCTGTGCCCGGCGACCGGAGGGATCACCCCTTCCCGGACCACCATGATCGCCTTGATCAGGCCGGCCACACCCGCGGCGTTGTCGAGGTGGCCGGTGTTCGCCTTCAGCGCGCCGACAGCGACCTGGCCGGGGCGGGCACCACTCGCGCGCAGGGCCGCGGATGCGGCCGCCCACTCGATGGGGTCGCCGATGCGGGTGCCGGTGCCGTGGCTCTCCAGGTATCCGATGGAGTCGCCGTCGACGTCGGCGGCCCGCAGGGCAGCGCGGATGACGGCCTGTTGGCCTTCGACGGACGGCGCGTAGTAGCCGGCCTTCGCCGAGCCGTCGTTGTTGATGGCGGTACCCAGGATGACCCCGTGCGGAGCGGGACCGTCGTCGAGGGCGTCGGCGAGGCGCCGCAGCACCACGCAGGCGACACCGGATCCGGCGACGATGCCGTCGGCGCTCGCGTCGAACGGGCGGCAGTGGCCGGTGGGGGAGTGGATGCCGCCCGGCACGTGCAGGTGCCCCGCCTGTGGGAAGGCCATCCCGGCGGCGACCACGAGCGCCTGGTCGCAGTCGCCGTTGAGCAGTGCCTGCGCGGCGAGGTGTACCGCCACCAGCGACGACGAGCAGGCGGTCTGCACCGCCAGTGCGGGGCCGTTCAGGTTCAGCCGGTAGGACAGGAGGCTGGCCAGGAAGTCGGGCTCGGTGCCGTGCAGCGCGTCCTCCAGTGTCAGCGGCGTGAGCTGGCCGCCGGCCACCATCCGCCGCAGGTAGTCGCTGCTGCTGGCGCTGGCGAACACACCGGTGGTGAGGCCGGTGTCGAGCGGGTTGGCGCCGGCGTCCTCAAGGGCCGACCAGGCGCACTCCAGCATCAGCCGGTGCTGCGGGTCGAGCATCTCGGCCTCGCGCGGGCTCATCCGGAACAGCACGTGGTCGAACCGGTCGGCGTCGGCGAGGTGGCCGTGCACCGCCACGTAGTCCGGGTCGTCGAGCAGGTCCGGGGGCACCCCTTCGGATGCGAGTTCCTGTCGCTGGTAACGACGGGTGAGCACCTGGCCGGCAGTGAGAGCGTCCCACCACTGGGTCAGCTCCGATGAGCCGGGAAACCTGCCGGCCATGCCGGATACGGCGATGTCGAGGGAACGGTCGCGTGCCATGCACCCACCTTTGATCGGTCACCAGGAGCACCGTCCGGCGTGGATCGATGCGGTCTACATGCCCGGGCTTGCCAGTAGGTTGCCAGACTAGGCAATGTCATGGCAACGTTCGTGTTGAACATGGCGACGCACGTCGCCTGATCACCCCGAGAGGTACCGACGAGGGGAAACAGCGTGCACGCAGACCCGCGATGGTCGGTCGGCTCGCCCAACACCGCTCCGGCGGAAGGGCTGCACCAGACCGTGGCCCGGCAGGCGCGGTGCCGACCCGGCGCCGCCGCCGTCGTGGAGGGCCCTCGCACGATCACGTACGCGCAGCTCGACGCCGCCGCGGATGCCTGGGCGGCGGGCCTGGTCGCCGCCGGGGTGCGACCCGGCGACCGGGTGCCGATCCTGCTGCCACGCAGCGCCGACCTGGTCGTCGCGCTGCTGGCAGTGCTCAAGACCGGAGCCGCCTACTGCCTGCTGCCGCCGGACTGGCCCGCGCCGCGCCTCGACGCCGTGCTCACGGACCTGCGGCCCCCACTGGTGGTCACCGGCACCGAACCAGCCGGAGACCTTGCGGCGCCGGCATGGCCGATCTCGGCCGCACCGGTCAGCGCGGGCCCCGGTTTCCGGTCTGTGGCCGTCGCCGCTGCCGACCCGTGTTGCGTCTTCTTCACCTCCGGCACGACTGGTCGGCCGAAGGGGGTGGTCAGCCCGCACGGGGCCACGGCCCGCCTGTTGCAGCCCGGCGGCTTCGCCCGCTTCGACCACCGGACGGTGATCCCGCTCGCGGCCGCCACCCCCTGGGACGCGTTCTCCCTCGAACTGTGGTCCGCCCTGCTCAACGGCGGCACCTCGGTGATCGTGGCCGATCCCTACCTGTCGGCGTCGGCCCTGCGCCACGGGGTGGCCCGGCACGGTGCGAACACCGCGTGGTGCACCGCAAGCCTGTTCAATCTGATCATGGACGAGGCGCCCGACGCGTTCGAGGGCCTGGACCAGGTGATGATCGGCGGGGAGCGGTTGTCCGTGCCGCACGTACGCCGGTTCCTGGCGCTGTATCCCGACACCGTCCTGCTCAACGGTTACGGCCCGGTCGAGTGCACGGTCTTCGCGACCACCCACCGCATCGGCGCCGACGACTGCGAGCGGCCCGGCGGCATTCCGCTCGGGCGACCCGTGCCCGGCACCGAGGTGTACGTGTTGGACGGACAGCGCCCCTGCGCTGTCGGCGAAACCGGCGAGATCTGCCTGGCCGGCGACGGCCTGGCGATCGAGTACCTCGGTGACCCCGCCCTCACCGCCGTCAAGTTCACCCGGATCCGCGTCGGCGATCGTGACGTCCGCGTCTACCGCACCGGCGACCTCGGCACCTGGGACGAGGACGGACTGCTGCACCTGAGCGGCCGCGCCGACCGTCAGCTCAAGATCCGTGGCAACCGGGTGGAGCCGGCCGAGGTCGAACGCCAGATCGAGGAACTGCTCTCCGACGTACGGCACTGCCGGGTGGTGGCCCGCGCCACCGGGCGCGGCGACCGGGAGCTGGTGGCGTTCTGCGTGCCCGTCCGCGACGGTGACCCGCTGCCCGATGCGACGTCCCGGATCCGCGACGCGCTCGTCGCCTACCACCGTCCGGCCGCAGTGGTCAGCGTCGGCGCGTTTCCGCTCACGGCCCAGGGCAAGCTGGACGAGCGGGCGCTGCTGGCGCTGCTGACACCCCCCGCCGTCAACTCCGACCCGGTCGCGGGCTGCGACCCGGCCACCCTCGGCGACCCGGTGCTGCGTGACGTCGCCGAGTGCTCCGCCGCCGTCCTCGGTGTCGGCACGATCCCGCTGGACACGCCGTTCCCCGAGATGGGCCTGACCTCGCTCGACGCCGGCCGGGTGTGTGCCCGTCTCTCGGCGCGCACCGGCATTCCGGTGCCGGTGTCCTGGCTGTACGAGTACCCGACAGTCACCGGCCTTGCTCGCCGGCTGTCCGACGCGACCGCCGTCCCGGGGGCAGGGCGGGAGGCGGCCCTGTCAGTACCCGACGACGACGCGGCCCCGCTGACCGCCGTCCAGGTCATGCAACTGACCCGGGAACTGCTGAACCCGGCCGACCGTACCGGGCACTGCCTGCTCAGCTGGGTCGTCGAGGGCGAACTCGACAGGTCGGCCCTGTCCGTCGCGATCGCTGCCGTACACCTGCGCCACGAGTCACTGCGCGCGGCATACCTGCTCGACCCGGAGCCGGCGGCGTATCCCGACGACGTGCCGGCGCCCGCGCTGACTGTGCTGCCGCCGCAGGCCGGCGTCGACGCGGCCCTCGCCGCCGCCCGCGAGGTGCTCGCCGCGCCGCTGGCACCGCAGGACGCCCAGGTGTGGCACACCGTCCTCGTGCCTGTCGACGTGCCGGAGCCGGCAGCGCCCACGGCCGTGTTCGGATGCGCGGTGCACCACGTCGCCTTCGACGGCTGGTCCGAGGCCGTCCTCGCCAACGATCTCAGCACCGCGTACCGGATCGCCCTGGGCGGCGCCAACCCCGACCGGGTCGCGGTCGCGCTCGGGCCCGGCCCGGCCCTGGCCGACCTGGTCCGCGCCGAACTGGCCCGCTGCCGGCTGGCCGAGCCCGAACGCCGCCTCGCCGAGGTGCGCGCCGCCCTGGCGGGTGTGCCGCCGTTGCGGTGGTCGTCCGATCCGTCAACCCTCGACGGCGACGGCACGGGTTCCGACGGCCGCGTCGCATTCGCCGAGTTCGCCGCAGCCGACGGTGCGACCGCGTTCGACCCCTCCACCGGCACGACGGCACCAGCTGCGATCGTGCCGATCAGGTCGCGTCGGCAACCCGAGCGGGTCGAGGTCAGGCTGGCCGCGGACGCCCTCGCGGCCGTTGACGCCGCCGCCGCAGCAGCCAACGTCACCCGCTTCGTCGTCCTCCTCGCCCTCTGGGCGGCCAGCGTCGCCGACGTCACCGGCCAGCGGGACGTCGCCTTCGGGGTGCCGGTGGCCCGCCGCGACGACCCCGCCCTGGAAGGCGCGATCGGCTGCCACATCACCATGGTCTGCCTGCGGCTGCGCGATGCCGCGTGCGCCGGCGACACCGGTGCCGTCCGGATCGTGGGCCGCAACGTCCAACAGATGCTCGCGGCCCAGAGTCTGGCCGGATTCCACCTGCTCGGCGAGGCTGGGCGGCCACCGGCGTACCAGACGCTGTTCGCCTACCAGAACAATGCCTTACCCGAGCTGGAGCTTCCGGACGCCCGCGTCACCTTCGTCCGGCAGCCGTATCTCGACCTGCCCTTGGACTTGCACGCCGAGCTGTGGCCCGACGGCGAGGGCCTGCGGCTGGAGGTCACGTACAACCCCGCGGTGGTCACCGAGAAAACCGCGGCCGACCTCGCCAAGCACTTTTCCGAGTACGTGTACAGCCAGGCGACGGGAGCAGTCCGGCCATGACCATCAGCACCATTCCGGCCACCACCACCGAGCCAGCGGAGACCGACGCGTCCGGCCGGGCCATTGCCGGCACGCCGCCGCTGTCCCAGCTCACCGACTCGGACCTGTACGCCACCGGCGATCCGCACCCACTGTGGGCGTGGATGCGCGCCGAAGCCCCGGTGCACTGGCAGCCCGCGACCGAGCTGCCCGGATTCTGGTCACTGACCAGGCATGCGGACATCCGCGCGGTCTACCAGGACAGCGCCACGTTCAGCTCGGCGCAGGGCGTGCTGCTGCGGCCAGCCGCAGCCGGCCCCGATCCGGGCGGCAACCTCACGCTCGCGCTCACCGACGCCCCCCGCCACAAGCAGTTGCGGACGCTGATGGCCGGTTGGTTCAACACCCGCGCGGTGCGGGCGTTGGAGGGCTACGTGCGCGCCAGTGTCCGAGGCGTCCTGGACCGCGCGGCAGAGCAGGACACCTGCGACTTCGCCACCGACGTGGCGGGACGGCTGTCCCTGATGACGATCGCGCACATCCTCGGGGTGCCCGAAGACGACCACGACAAGCTGTACCGATGGACCGACGAGGCTTTCGCGGCCCACAGCTCGCTCGTCTCCCACCCCGACATCGTCGACTACTTCATGGACCTGCTGTACCGCCGGATGGAGGAACCGACCGACGACCTGGTGAGCGCGCTGCTGCACGGCACCGTGGGCGGTGACCTGCTCACCGAGATCGAGGTCGTGCTCAACTGCGAGAACCTCATCGGTGCCACCGAGAACGGCCGGCTGGCCCTCATTGGCGGGGCACAGGCGTTACTCGAACACCCGCAGCAGTGGAAACGCCTCGCTCAGGACCGTGCGCTGTTGCCCAGCGCGATCGAGGAGATCATGCGGTGGACATCGAGCGCCACCCACAGCGTGCGGACCGCCACGCGCCCGTACGAACTGCGCGGGCAGCGCATCGCCCCCGGCGACAAGGTCGTGCTCTGGCTTCCCTCCGCCAACCGTGACGAGGACGTGTTCACCGACCCGTACGAGTTCGACATCACGCGTACGCCGAATCGGCACATCGCCCTCGCCGTCGGTGAGCACTTCTGCATCGGTGCCACGCTGGCCCGGGCACAGATGCGGGTGCTCTTCTCCGAACTGCTCGACGGGGCGTACGCGATCGAGTTGGACGGCCCGGTCCGCCGGGTCAGCTCGATCGCTGTCAACGGCACGGAGAGCCTGCCGGTCCGGCTGCGGGCACGGTAACCGGCGACCACCGCCGCGCCCGCCCGGCAATCAGGCCCTGATCGCTCGGCGTCCTGGAGCCGCGGTGGTCGTCGCGTACGCCCGCACCATCACCGAATCCTCGGGAGGACACTGTGCCAACACCCCGCATCACCCACCTGGCCGAGCCCGCCGGTGTGCAGCCAAGCTCCGGCTACACCCACGTCGTCGTCGCGCGGGGCCGGCTCGCCGCCATCGCCGGGCAGATGGCGTTCGACGCCGATGGGGAGCTGGTCGGCCCCGGCGATCCCGAGGCGCAGGCGCGGCAGGTCTTCACCAACATGGGCCGCTGTCTCGCCGCAGCCGGCGGCAGCTTCGACGACGTCGTCAAGCTCACCTGGTTCGTCACCGACGTCGCGTTCGTACCGACGGTGCTGGCGGTGCGCGACGAGTTCATCGACACCTCCCGGCCACCGGCCAGCACCGTCGTGCAGGTGGTCGCGCTCTACCGCCCGGACCTGCTGCTCGAAGTGGACGCTCTGGCACTGCTGGAGGAGGCGTGATGACCGGGACCGCGGCCGCCGCAGCCCCACCACCGTTCGACCCCGAGTTGGCCGGTCCGCTGTCGGAGATCCTGTCCGAGCTGCCGATGCCACTCACCGCCGACCTGATCGCCGACCGACGGCAACGCTCCCGGACCGGCCGTCTGACCGACGCGCAGATCCGCCGCGATGGGGCGTTCGAGATCGAGGAACGGAAGGTCCCCGGCCCGGCCGGTGCCCCTGACATCACTCTGCTGATCTGCCGACCGGTGGGCGTCACCACGCCGGTTCCGGTGGTCTACCACACCCACGGCGGCGGCATGGTGGCCGGCAGCCACCGCAGCACCGAGCTGATCGGCGAGCTCGACCGAGCTCAGGCGCTCTCCCTCGCCGTGGTGTCGGTCGAATACCGGCTCGCGCCCGAGCACCCGGATCCGGCCCCGGTGGAGGACTGCTATGCCGGGCTGCTGTGGCTCGCCAGTCACGCCACCTCCCTCGGCCTTGATCCCGAGCGGATCGTCTTGAGCGGTAACAGTGCCGGTGGCGCCCTGGCTGCCGGCCTGGCCCTGCTCGCGCGGGACCGCGGTGGTCTCAGGCCCAAGGGGCAGCTGCTGCAGTTCCCGATGCTGGACGACCGGTGCGCCTCGGACTCCTGCCGTCAGCTCGGCCGGGTCGGCCTGTGGGACGGGCTGTCCAATGAAGCGGGCTGGACCGCGCTGCTCGGCGAGCGCCGAGGCCTGCCGGCAGTGTCCTGTTACGCCGCTCCGGCGCGGGCGACGGACCTGTCCGGTCTGCCGCCAGCCTTCATTGAAGTGGGCTCGGTTGAGGCGCTGCGCGACGAGGGCATCGAGTACGCGAGCCGGATCTGGCGTGCCGGCGGGCAGGCCGAACTGCACGTCTGGTCGGGCGCGTTCCACAGTTTCGACGAGTGGGTACCTACCGCCACGGTGTCTCGAACCGCCCACCAGGCCCGCGTTGGCTGGCTGAAGCGGGTGCTCGGCTGACCGAGGCCGGCCAGCAGCCGCGGGGGAGCCGGGTCACCGCCGTGTGGGTGGTCCCGGCTCGACGCATGGGTGGGGATC
The DNA here is from genome assembly GCF_900090275.1 of Micromonospora zamorensis. NCBI lineage: Bacteria > Bacillati > Actinomycetota > Actinomycetes > Micromonosporales > Micromonosporaceae > Micromonospora > Micromonospora zamorensis. The sequence continues at coordinate 2,005,605 of NZ_LT607755.1, forward strand.
TACGCTGTCCGAGACAACGGACTTGGCATATGCGAGGCAACACGGGAGGTCTCCCGTGTCTGTGCTCTGGTCGATGAATGTGCGGCTACGTGCCGGTGGCATGGCCGTCCTGTCCCTATCTGTGCCGTATTTCCGCACCTTAACCGTAGTTGCCTAAACGGAGATTCACTCGTGCCAACCTCTGGCAAAACCTTGCCAAGCCATGGTGCTCCAGATAGGTTGGTCGTACCAGAGCGGACAACCCGACGCGGTACGACCGCCGGCTTTGCCCTCACCCGCATCCCTCAAATCTGGAGTTGACTGTGCGTAGGTGCGCCATGATCGCCGTTGCCGTCCTCGTCTCCGTGCTGTGCACGACCAGCCCCGCCTCGGCCTCCGACATCGACTGGCCGGTGGCCCCGACCTCCAGCGCGCGGTGACATCGCGGCTCGCCGAACCCGCGGGGAGCCAGCCGTCGCAGGCGGGTGGGTTCGGTCCGTACGGCTCCTGTCCGATCAGGCCAGCGCCATCGACCGGATCACGGCATAGGCCAGGGCTTCGCGGCCGGGTTCGCCTGCCGTCCGAGATGTCGGCGGTGACCAGCTGATGGCCTCCTTCGACGAACCGGACCTGGCCAACGGAGACGCGCTCCGATGGCGGACAGGATCCGACACCGGTGGGCATGAGGGGGCCAGCACGGTCCTCCCTCATGACGCGGCACGGGCACTGGTTGCCGCCGCGGCGCTGGTGAACACGACCGGAGGAGACGGCGTCCAGCCCGACGATGCCGCCCTCAGACGCATTGTCCAGATCCTGGCCTGGGATGAGGGGCCGGCCTGTGACAGGAACGATCTGCAGACGCTCCGCAGCCTCCGCCCCCGCCTCCGTGAACTCTGGCAGGCAACCGGAGACACCGCGGCGAGCGTGGTCAATCAACTGCTCCACGAGTTCAACGCGCTTCCACAGCTGGTCAAATGCGGCAAGTGGGGTTACCGCTTGGAGGTCGCGCCCGCGGATGCGCCACTAGCGGCCCGCTTTGCCATCAGAACATCGATCGCCGTTGCCGACCTGCTTCGTCAGGGAGAGCTTCGCCGGCTACGCTCGTGCGCCCACCCCGAGTGCCACAACGTGATGGTGGACCTCTCCAAGAACAGGTCCAAGAGGTACTGCGACGGTCGTTGCGGAAATCGTGCGGCCGTCGCCGCGTACCGCGCCCGTATGTCGGCCAGCGCAACCAGCGGCTGACAGCGCCGGGATGGTCGGCCCCCGGCGATCCGGGCCGGCGGGGGTGCCCTTGAGCGGGTCGCCGCTGGTCCTCGCGCTCAGCGCGTGCGGATGTACCCGTCGGTGTCGGACGTGGTGTGCACGGCACTGTCCGCTCTGGCAGCGACCGCCCGGACGTGATGTCGTGCAACTTCCCTAGCGGTGTCGGCGAGGGTAGCCGAGCGGCCCTGCCGGAGATCTATGGCCGCTGCGGCAGGTGGGGATCCGACGATCGTCAGCCCCCACCTTCATCGCCGCATTTGGACATTTGAGCGATGCTGCCGGCGTCAGCGCCCGGTGGACACGATGTTTGAAGAATTCCCGTTCTGCTCGTCGCGCTTCAGGCGCTTCGCAGTCTGCTTCTCCTTGATCGTCTTACCCTTCTTCTTGACGTTCGCCTTGCTCGTCGAGTCCTTGGACATGATCGAACCTCCTGGAGCAGGTCGGTGAACGTGCAGCGTGGTACTCGCCTGATCGCGGCGTGCAGGTGACGGAAGACTCGCGCGGCGGCGCGAAGTCTTCACTGCACACTGACCCTACGCTGTTCCAGCTCTTACCAACGTTGGCATGCATCGCCGGTGACGGGCGATGGTTCGTGTCGCCTAACCGACACGAACCCCATCCCTACGGTAAGCGGGTCATGACGGGCATGCCGAAGTTCGGTTGTGCCGCGAACGCCGTGCTGGGCTGACGTTGCCGTTCTGCCGCGAGCGAATCCGCTTGTCTTGTTGCGGGGCGCTGTAGAGGATCGCTGGATGGATCTCCATACTGCGGAACGGCAGCTTCAAGCCGCTCAGCGCGCCGCCGATGTCGAGTCCCTCGACGCGCTTCTGCACCCCCAGGTCGTGGGTGCTGGACCGGATGGCACGGTTTTTACCAAGGAAGATGACCTGGAGAGCTACCGCTCGGGGGCCCTGCGAATCACCAACCTGGTGGAGGAGTCGCTCGACGTCCAGGAAGACGGTGAGACCGGGGTGACCCGCACGGTCGCTGCGGTGGACGCCGTTCAGGGCGGTGCCGTTGTGTCCGCGCGGTTGCGCTACACCCGGCTGTGGGTGCGTGAGGACGGCAACTGGCGGGTGTTGGCCGCCACCTTCGTCCCAGTCCAGTGAGCGTTGAGATGCCGTGGTGAGCGCATGAAACGCCGAACGGCGGCCCGCTGAATCAGTCGGGCCGCCGTTAGCAGAGTGTGGATCAGAGCGGGCGGATGTTCTCCGCCTGCGGGCCCTTCTGGCCCTGGGTGATGTCGAACTCCACCTTCTGGTTCTCGTCGAGGCTACGGAAGCCGCTCGCCGAGATCGCGGAGAAGTGGGCGAAAACGTCGGCGCCGCCGTCGTCCGGGCTGATGAAGCCGAAGCCCTTGTCGGCGTTGAACCACTTCACGGTACCTGTAGTCATGTCTGCTCCTCGCAGGCTGTTAGAGACCGCACTGTGCGGACCCTTACGCCGCTGCGTTGATCACCCGCGTCGAAACGACACGAAAACGAAAAAGCGCCTGGATGGGTTTGATACCCCATCAGGCGCTGAAAAACGTCTACGGAAATCAAAACTGCAACTCGGTTACCGTAGCACATGATCAGCCGCCGCTCCGATGGAGGTGAGTGGACCTGGTCACCTGGCTGCTTCATCGATGCCGCCGGGGGCCACAACCGTGAAGCGAACGTCGACCAGGCCGTCGCCGTCGCGATCACCCCGGCGGCCGGCTCGCGCTCGCCTTGGCCGCCCCACAGGGGACTCGTCGTCATGTGGAAGGCCGGTCACTGTCTCCGCTCGAAGTCAGGACGTGTCGGGTCCGATCCCCGGTCCAGGCCGCTTCGAGGATCGCGGTCAGGCTGGCGGTGTCGGTCGGGCCTGGATGGTTCTGGATCAAGCGGGTGACCCCACTGGCCATTTCCGCGAAGCGCGGGAGGTCGGCGCGTGCCACGCCGATGTCCGCCAAGGTGGGAGGGATGCCGATGTCGGCAAGGAGCCCGTCGAGCCAGGTGAGGAACGTGTCTGCGGCCTCGGCATCCGAGGCGCCGTTCACGTCGAGCCCGCACACCGCGGCGAGGATGGCCAACCGGTCGCTGATGGCATCCCCGGCCGCGTCCAGCGCGTAGGGCAGTAGCAGCCCGACGCCCAGGCCGTGCGGGGTGTGCGTGGCTGCGCCGATGGGGTACTGGAGGGCGTGCGGGGCCGCGTTGCCCGCGTGGGAAAATGCGAGCCCGGCGAGCATGGAGCCGTAGGACATGTCCGCGCGCGCGTCCGTGTCGCCTCCATCCCGGACAGCACGCCGCAAGCTACGGGCGATCCGCTCCGCAGCCAGGAGGGCGTAGTGGTCGGTGATCGGGTTGCGGCCGAGGAACACCTGCTCCACCGGGTCGCGCGGTCCGTGGGCCCGGGGTCGCGCGGTGTAGCTCTCCACCGCGTGACAGAACGCGTCGATGCCGGAGTGGGCGGTGACGTTCGCAGGGCAGGTGTAGGTGAGTTCGGGGTCGACGATGGCGAAGTCGGGCACGATGTGGACGCTGGAAACCCCCACCTTCTGCTCGCGGTCCGGGTCGGTCAACACCGAGACGGGTGTGAGCTCGGAGCCGGTGCCTGACGTCGTCGGGACCGCGACGAGAGGAAGCGTCGGCCCCGGCACCTTCGACTCGCCGTAGAAGTCGCGCGGCGTCCCACCGTGGCGTCGGATGACGCCGACGATTTTGGCGAGGTCAATCACCGTGCCACCCCCGATGGCGAGGATCACGTCGGCGTCCACCTCGGCGGCGACCGAGACGGCCAGGGCCACATCGGAGAGTGGCACGTCTGGAGTCGCGTCGGAAAATACCCCGACGACCTTGACCTTCTCCCGCACGGCGGCCACGATCTCGGCCACGCCCGGCTGCCCCAGAAGAACCTGGTCGGTCACGATGAGGACTCGCGAGCCACTCTCGGCCACCACTCGTGGGATGTTCTGCGCGACCCCTTCGCCCACTATCAGCTGGCGTGGTCCGCGGAAGGTCTCAAGCATGTCAGTGCCTCTCCGGAACGTCGGCGGCGATGTGCTGGGCGGACGTCCAGGTCACCTGCGAGACCGGGACGGCGGCGGCAAGGTTGGCCGCCCGGATGGCGCAGGCCGTCACGGTAGGTCGATCGCCACGTAGGTGAGATCGAGGTATTCAAGGACGCCCTCGTGCGACCCCTCCTTGCCGATCCCGGACTGCTTCACGCCTCCGAACGGAGCTGACGGGTCCGATATCAGGCCACGGTTGATGCCGAGCATCCCCGTCTCCAGCCCCTCGGCGAACCGGAGCGCCCGCTGGAGGTCACGGGTGAAGATGTATCCGGCCAGGCCGTGTTCGGTGTCGTTGGCCTTCGCCATCACCTCGTCGTCGGACGTGAACGAGATGATCGGCGCCACCGGCCCGAAGATCTCCGCCTTCAGCATCCGCGCATCTTCGGGCACGTCGACGAGGACGGTAGGCGGGTAGAAGTGGCCCGGCCCATCCGGGCGCTCGCCGCCCACCAGGAGCCGGGCGCCGCGATCGACCGCGTCGGCGACGAGCTCGTCGATCTTGGTGACCGAGGCCTCGTCGATCAACGCCCCGACGTCCACACCCTCGTCGAGACCATGGCCCACCGAAAGCGCGCCCATCCGCTCGGCGAAGCGCGCCGTGAACTCCTCGCGCACCGGCTCCTCGACGTAGATCCGGTTGGCCGCGATGCAGGACTCCCCGATGTTGCGCATCTTGGCCACCATGGCACCGTCGAGCGCGACGTCCAGGTCAGCGTCGGCACACACGATCAAGGCCGCGTTGCCGCCCAGTTCCATTGAGGTACGCAGCACGTTGTCCGCAGCCTGTCGTAGCAGCACGCGCCCGACCTCGGTCGACCCGGTGAACGAGAGCTTGCGGGTCCGACTGTCGGCCAGCAGTGCTGAGACCACCGCGCCGGCGCGCTTGGTGGTCACCACGTTGACGACGCCCGGGGGAACGCCGACCTCCTCCATGATGCGGGCCAGGAACAGCATGGTGAGTGGCGTCTGGGCTGCTGGCTTGGTGATCGTCGTGCAGCCCGCGGCCAGCGCAGGAGCGATCTTGCGGGCACCCATGGCCAACGGAAAGTTCCAGGGCGTCACGAAGACGCACGGTCCGACCGGCTTCGGCACGGTGAGGATGCGATATCCACCCGCCGGAGCGGTGCTGTAGCGCCCCTCGACGCGTACCGCCTCCTCGGCGAACCATCGGAAGAACTCGGCGCCGTAGGCCACCTCTCCCCGAGCCTCGGCGAGCGGCTTGCCCATCTCGAGCGTTATCAGCCGGGCGACCTCCTCGGATCGCTCGGTCAGTGCCCGGTACGTCGCGGTCAACAACTCCGACCGTTTCCGCGGCGCGGTGGCCGCCCACTCCGCCATTGCCTTGCTCGCCGCGTCCAGAGCGGCGAGCCCGTCGACGACGTCGGCGTCCGCAACCTCGGCGATGGTCTTGCCGGTGGCCGGGTCCTCGACGGCAAAGGTGGCTCCGCTTGCGGCGTCGCGCCAGGCGTCGCCGATCCGGAGCCGCCGGTGCTCGGGGGCCAGGACGTTCATCGGGTCACTCATCGCGTCGCCTCCTGTGATCTTCCTGGTGATGTCCGGCGTGCCTCAGCGATCGCCACGGCCGTCCCACCGTCGTCAGGCCGTGCGCACTGGTGACGGTCCGACGCTCGATTGCCCCGTACGGGCGCATGTTGCCGTCGCCGCCTGGCGCGGTTACCGCCCCGCCTCGGACAGCGATAGCCCGGTGCCCGCATCGAACAGGTGCGCACGATCCAGGTCGACAGTGACAAGCAGCCGCTCGCCCGGCGTACCGGTGACGGTGGGTCGTGCCTTGACCTTGAGGATCTCCGCCCCCACTCGGACGTCGACCACTGTCCGGTCACCGAGCGGCTCAAGCCCGTAGAGCTCACCCGACAACGACGCGTTCCCATGCTGCTCGACGGACAGGTCCTCCGCGCGCAGGCCCAGAAGCAGCGCACGACCGTCCTCGGCCGTGGTCCAGCGGGGCCGCGGCAGCGTCCACCCTTCAGCGCCGACCAGACGATCACCCTCGGCGTGGCAGGCGAGCAGGCTGATCGGCGGGCTCCCGACGAATCCTGCGACCCACTGGTTGGCTGGACGCTCGTACACCTCGGTCGGCGTTCCGACCTGTTGCACCTTCCCCTCCTTGAGGACCGCGACCTGGTCGGCCATGGACAGGGCCTCGACCTGGTCGTTGGTCACGTAGACGAAGGTCGCTCCGAGGCTCCGGTGGATGCGGGTGAGCTCGGTGCGCATCTCGACGCGGAGCTTGAGGTCGAGGTTCGTCAGCGGCTCGTCCATGAGAAACGCGCGCGGGCGACGGACCAGCGCCCGGGCCAGGGCAACACGCTGCATCTCACCGCCCGACAACTGCGCGGGACGACGCTGCAGCAGACGTTCGATGTGCAGCAGGCTCGACATCTGCTCGACGGCAGCGGCGATCTCGCTTGGAGAACAGCGGCGTGCCCGCAGCGGCGAGGCGATGTTCTCGTACACCGTGTGCCGCGGGTAGAGGGCGTAGCTCTGGAAGACCATGGCCAGGTCGCGTGCGGCCGGGGCGTCACCGGTCGCGTCCCTGCCGTCCAGATGCACCGACCCGGCGTCAGGCTTGTCCAGGCCGGCTATCGCTCGCAGGGTAGTCGTCTTGCCTGCCCCGGAGGGCCCGAGCACGACGAAGAACGAGCCGTCCGGCACGTCCAGCGTCACCCCGTCCAGGGCTTGGACTTTTCCGAAGGACTTGCGCAGCCCGTGCACTGCCACGGTTCCCATCAGGCCACCAGCTCTTCCGTGCTCACGTCGTAGACCGCCGGGGTCCCGCCGGTGTGCCGCAACCCGACAGTTGCGTCAGCGGCGAAACGGACAGTCGGTGGCATCCGAACCCGGACGTCGCGCTGGCCGCTGTGGTCGACCACGTAGATGATTTCGTCGCCCAGCCACTCCGCCGAGACCACGCGGGCCGGGACCGAACGTTCCGCCCCTGGTGCGGTGACTTCCAGCGCCTCCGGCCGGACGCCTGCGACCAGGCGACGGTCGCGCGGCAGGCCTGACGGTGGCGTGAGGACCAGTCCGCCCTGACCGCGCAGCTTCCCGTCGGCAACCTCCACGTCGATGAGGTTCATCGGCGGGGAGCCGATGAACGCGGCGCAGAAAAGACTCGCCGGACGGTCGTAGACCTCCAACGGTGTGCCGATCTGCTCGACGCGGCCCTTGTTGAGGATGGCGATTCGGTGACCGAGCGACATCGCCTCGACCTGGTCGTGGGTGACGTAGACCATCGTCGCCCCCAGTTCCCCCTGCAGGTGCTTGATCTCCGTGCGCATGTCCGCCCTCAACTCGGCGTCCAGATTGGTGAGAGGTTCGTCCATCAGGAAAGCGCGCGGTCGTCGCACCAGGGCGCGAGCAAGCGCGACGCGCTGCTGCTCCCCGCCGGACAGTTGGCGCGGTCGCCGGTCCAGGAGCGGACCAAGCCGCATCAGCCGGGCGGCCTCTTCAACCCGTTTGTGCACCTCGGGCTTGGGCAGTCCCTCGGCCCGCAGTGGGAACGCCAGGTTGTCGCGGGTTTTCAGATGCGGGTAGAGAGCGTAGAACTGGAACACCATGGCGATGTCGCGCTCGGCGGGCGGAAGGTCGTTGACGAGCGTGTCGCCGATGCGGATGTCGCCCGTCGTCTGCCTCTCCAGGCCGGCTATGGCCCGCAGCGTGGTCGTCTTGCCGCAGCCCGAGGGGCCGAGCATCACGAACAGCTCGCCGTCGTCGATGGACAGGTCCACGTGGTCGACCGCGACCGTCCCGTCCGGGTAGCGCTTGTGCAGGGCGGTCACCTCGATGCCCGCCATCAGCGTCGCACCGCCCCGAGCGTCACACCGGCGATGAGGTGCCTGCGCACCAGGTACGCGAAGACGAGCACCGGTAGGGCGAACACCACGGAGGCGGCGGCCACGAGACCCCAGTCCGTGGTGGTGCCGCCGATGAGGCCGGCGATGGCGGGTGGGGCCGTCCGGACGCTGTCGCTGGAGGTGAGGAAGGTGGCGAACACGAACTCGTTCCACGAGAAGATGAGTGCGAAGACCGCCGTCGCGGCGATGCCGGGCACGAGCAGGGGGAGGGTGAATCGCCGGAACGCCTGCAAACGGGTGTAGCCGTCGAGCATGGCGGCATCCTCGTACTCAGCGGGCACCTCGTCGACGAACCCCTTCATCATCCAGATCGTGAACGGGACGTTGAAAGCGCTGTAGATGAGGATCAGGCCGAGCTTGTTGTCGATGAGTCCGACTTGGCGGTACATGAGGAAGATCGGAATCACGACCACCACGGGCGGCATGAAGCGCGTGGACAGGATGAAGAACAGTTGGTCCTTCTTGGCCTTGACGGCGAAGCGTGAGTAGGCCCAGGCCGCCGGAACCCCCAGCACGGTGGCCAGCACCGTGGAAGCTCCGGCGACCACGACGGAGTTGAGGAACGAGACGGACAAGGCCGAGCGACCGCCGTCGGGGGCGAAGAACACGTCCTTGTAATGGGCCAGAGTGACAGTGAAGTCGAAGAACTTGGCCGGGATGGCGTAGACGTCCCGGTTCTCCTTGATGGACGTCTCGATCATCCACAGCACCGGAAAGAGCATCACGACGGCCAGCACGGTCAGCAGCGTGACCTCCAGCGCGGAGCGGCCCCGTCCGCCCAGGCGGCGCGCGGGGGGAGTGTGATCCCGGGCAGGACCTGTGGACACGGCCTCGTCGACGGAGACGGCCATCAGCCCTCCTTGAGCTTGTTCAGGTAGCGCAGGTAGAACTGCGTGAGGACGATGACGACGAGGACCATGAGGATCCCGTACGCCGAAGCGGTTCCGGTGTTGAAGCCCAGGAACGCGACCTTGTAGATGTGGAACGACAACGTCTCGGTGGAGACACCCGGGCCTCCGTTGGTGAGGATGTAGACGAGGTCGAACAGCCGGAATGCCTCGATGGCCCTGAACATCACGGCAATGAGAAGCAGTGGCCATACCAGCGGAAGAGTGATGGTGCGGAACCGGAACCACTCCGACGCCCGGTCGATCGAGGCGGCCTCGTAGAGGTACTTGGGAACCGCGGTGAGGCCCGCAAGCGCGATGAGCATGATGAACGGCGTCCATTGCCAGGTGTCGACCACGATCAGGGAGAGCAGCGCTGTTCGCTGCCGGGTGAGCCACTCCACCTGCCCCAGGCCGAGCGAGCCGAGCATGCTGTTGACCACACCGAATTGCGCGTCGAGCATGAATCGCCAGAACAGCCCGACCACGACCGGCGACAGCATCATCGGAACCAGAAACAGAGTGGTCAGCACTCCTCGCCCATGCGTGCGCCGTGAGATCAGGTAGGCGATGCCGAATCCGAGCACGGTCTGCAGGCCGACCGCGCCGACCACGTAGATCAACGTCGTCAAGGCACGCGTGTGGACCTGCGCCGACGTCAGGATGGCGGTGTAGTTCCCGAACCCGATGAATTTGGCGGGCCCTCCGCGGGTGGCCGAGTAGTCGGTGAAGGACAGGTACAACGCCCACAGCAACGGGAACACCGACATGGCGAGCAACAGCAGCATCGCGGGGGAGATGAAGGTAACGGCGAGCCAGCGGTCGCTCAACCGGCGGGACCGACCCGGTGCAGGTGGCGTCGCGGACGCCACCTGCCCGGGGTGATCGGTCTTCAGAGGGACGGCGTCACTCACAGTCCGCCGCCGCCCTTGCGGCTGCTCGAGTCGAGCACGCTCTGCTGCTCCTTGGCGATGTCGTCGAGCGCATCCTTCGGCTTCTTCGCGCCGTTGAGAGCCGCGTTCACGTTGGTGTTCTCAATGTCGACGAGGCGCGCGTACTCGGGCACGTTCCACATGTCCCGCATCCGCGGAACCGAGTCGGTGTACACCTGGTTGAACGGCCCGGCATTGAGGAACTCGGGCGACTCCAGGGCGTCCGTACGCGATGGCACGCCACCCGCCGCGGCCCACTTCTTCTGGATGTCAGCCCGCTCGAACCACTTCATGAAGTTCAGGGCCTCCGCCTGGTTTGCCGCGGAGGAGTAGGCCGACACGTGCATCCCCATACCGCCGAGCGGCACCAGGTTCGTCTTCTGGCTCGGCAGGGTGGCAAACCCCAGCTTGTCGAGAATCTGCTCCCGCGTGGTGCCGAGCGTCGACTGCTTCGGATCGAGCAGGCCGCCGCTCGCGGCGATCCAGTTGAACGCGATGCAGGCCTTGCCCTGAGCGACCGCCGCGTTCACCTCGTCGATGAACCAGTTGCCGGAGCCCTTGGCGGTCAGCGGCTTCATCTTGTTGACCAGGACGTCCATCGCCTCCTGGCCCGCAGCGTCGTTGAGGACGCCCTCGATCTTGCGGTTCTTGGGGTCCCAGAGGTTGCCTCCGTAGACGCCGTTGACCGTGTTGTAGGTGACGGCCGCGGCGTCGGAGCCGTTGGCCTGGTGGAAAGCCAGCCCGCTGACGCCAGGGTTGTCCGCCTGGCACTTCGCGGCGGCTGCGATCATCTGGTCCCAGGTCTGCGGTGGCTTGTCGCCGATCAGGTCCTTGCGGTAGATCATCGTCCAGGTGTCGCCGAGCAGCGGCAGTCCGTAGAGGCTGGCGTTCTCGTCGCGCTTGCCGGTCTCCGCCTGGGGGAACTGGCCGTACGCCGCCAGGAGGTACGGGTTGTAGGCCGTGACGTCGATGTTGTTCTTGACGAAGTCGGTGAGGTCGAGGATGTTGCCGTTCGTCACGGCCTCGCCGATGTGTTGCGAGTCCAGGATCGCGATGTCGAAGTCGGTCTTGCGCGCGGCGAACTGGGTGAACATCGCGTCGTGCCAGTTGGCGTTCGGCACGGTGTTGACCTTGATGGTCGCGTTCGGCCGCTCTTTCTTGTACTCCGCGTTCGCGAAGGCTTCTAGTGCCTTGGCGGGCGGCCAGTCGAACCAGATGAAGCTGAGGTTCAGCGGGTCCTTGGTGAGCTCCGGTATGGTCGCCGGCGCCTTGGGGGCGCTCGTCTTCCCGCCGTCGTCCTTGTCATCGCCGCAAGCCGTCACGGTCGTGGCCACCAGCAGCATGGCTGCCGTCGCCAGCCGTACCTTTCGACCGGGAGCGGACATTCTTCCTATTCGCTTCGGATAGCGCATTTTTATGCCTGCTTTCTGGGTGGGGACTTCTAGAACCTCGCTATGTGCTTCGCCGAGCAGTTGCTGGGTTGTGCAGGCGTGTTGCCGGGCTGCCGCGGGGGCCGACCCGCGGACCGGCGTCACGAGTGCGCCGCGATGTACTGGGTCGTCGTCATGCTGTCGAACAGTCCTTCGGCCCATCTGCGGCCCGGTGACGAACCGAGCAGGACGTCGAACATGCCTAGGGGGAGCTTCAGGTGATCGAAGTAGAGCGATGGCTGGCGGCCCCGCCGTGGGTGCGGGATGGCGGGCATCCGACACCTTTCCTATACGATCCGAATGGGGGCGTCAGCATCCCGCAGCGCTGCGATCGATGTCAACAGCTTCCCGAAGACGCAAGGAAGGACCTAACGCCACGATGGACGACGAAGCGATGACCGCGCGGGGCCGTAGGGCCGTGACGGGCGGAATGCCGCCGGGAAGATCTGGTGGCCGGCTCGCCGACGAGGTGTACGACACGCTGCTCGGACAGCTGATGTCGCTACGGATCGAGCCTGGCTCCCGCGTCACGATCGACGTCCTCGCGCGAGAGCTGGGAGTCTCGCAGACGCCGATCCGAGACGCTCTGAACCGCATGGAGGCCGAGGGCCTGGTCGTACGTGTTCCTCATGCCGGCTACCGCATTCCTCCCCAGATCACCCGTCACCGATTCGAGGACATGCTCGAGGTCCGGCTGCTCCTCGAACCGGCGGCGGCGCGCAGGTCCGCGGAACGCGCGTCCTCGGAGCAGGTGGCCGGCCTGCGACGAATGCTGGAGGAGATGGCGGAGCTGGAGGGAGGCAACGAGCCGATGGCCTATGGCGCCTTCGGGCTACGCGACGCCGCTTTTCACGATCTCGTCGCCCTGAGCGCGGAGAACCAGGTCATCCGTGAAGCGCTCGCTCGCCTGCACAGCCACGTGCACCTCTTCCGGCTTCACCACGACACTCAGGTCACTCACCTGGCCATGGCCGAGCATGAGGACATTGTGGCCGCGATCGCCGCGCGTGACCCGGACGCCGCCGCCTACGCGATGCGTCGGCACATCCTGCGGTCCGGCGAGCGTTTCCGACGATTGTTCGACGAGGTCGAGGGCGCGGAAGGAGTGGCGGTAGAGGCTTGACGGGCACGCTGGGCCGAGGAATGCTAACCCAATCCTGATCGGATCGGATTGGATCCACCTCACCCGCCCCCAGATGCGAGGAGAAGCAGGTGCCCAGAGCGCTGCTCCTGACCGGCGACGCCGCCGAGGAGCTCGACACCATGTACCCCTACTATCGCGTGCAGGAGGGCGGCTGGGACGTTGACGTCTCGTCACGGACGATGCGTGACGTGCAACTGGTCATCCACGAGTTCGACCCCAACTCCGACGCCTACGTGGAGAAGAACGGCCGGAAGCTGCCGGTCGACGTGCCCTGGGCCGAGGTCGACGTCGAGCGCTATGACGCCCTGATCATCCCCGGGGGACGTGCCCCCGAGTGGATCCGGGTCGACGCCGACGTCAGGCGCATCACCGAGCACTTCTTCGCGCGCAACCTCCCCATCGCGCTGGTGTGCCACGGCGCGCAGGTGCCAGCGGTGTACGGGCTGCTGAAGGGTCGAAAGACGGCGTGCTTCCCCCCGATCACCGGTGACATGGAAAACGCGGGCGCGACGGTCATCGACGCTCCCGACGTCGTGGACGGCAACCTCGTCTCCTGCCGGGGATGGCCCGACATGCCGCAATTCGGCAGGGCGATGATGGAGGTCTTCTCGAAGTCCGTCAGCCCCGCATCGGCATGAGCGCACCCGCCCTGCCCCGGTGACGGCACTTCGGACCGTCACAGTCGACGGCTCACCCGTCCACGTCCTGGAGAGCGGCACCGGGCCCGCGGTGCTGATGCTGCACGGCTCCGGACCCGGCACGACCGGGTCCGGCGCCTGGGCAACGACGGCCCAGGCGCTGGGCACGTCCTGGCACCTGGTGGCTCCTGACCAGGCGGGCTTCGGCCGCACGCCTGTCCCGGCGGGCTCCAGAGGTGGGCTCCGGCTGTGGACGGAGCAGGCCGCGGGCCTGATGGATGCTCTCGGGTTCGAGCACTACTCGGTGGTGGGCCACTCCATGGGCGGCGCCGTGGCGCTGGCGTTGGCGGCCGCGCGCCCCCAGCAGGTCACCCGTGTCGTGGCGGTCTCGACGATGGGCGCCCCCGGGGCGCCGCTGTCCGCCGAGCTCGACGCGATCTGGGCCGCCCCCGCCGGCCCGCTCGGGGCACGAGACATGCTGAGTCGCCTCGTCCTCGACCAAGCACTCGTGACCGATTCGGCCGTCGATGCCCGTGCAGCTGCGATGCGAGCGGGGGCGGCCGCATTCGCGTCGTTGTTCCCTCCACCCAGGGCACGATGGGTAGACGAGCTCACCCTCTCGGCGCAAACGCTGGCAGCGGTGCGCGCACCCGTGCTGCTCGTACACGGCGCCGAGGACCAGGTCACCCCACTTGAGACGGCAGCCCAGCCCCTGCTCGAACACCTGGCCGATGCCCGCCTGCACGTGTTCGGCCGATGCGGGCACGTGCCGGCGATCGAGCACCCGCACGAGTTCAGGCAACTGCTGTCATGCTTCCTCGGCCGGGACCGAGATCACTAGTTGCTGCGGTAGGTCCGCGGCCGGGCTCAAGAGCATCAGGCGCACCGATCCGACGCCCAGGCCCGTCCCTGGCTTGCCGCCCGTCGTCGGCCCTCCGCTCAGACCACCATCACTGGGGTGGCAGTGGTGCGGCTGGGCGTACCGCCGTGAAGTTGGCGTGTTCGTACCGGGTGGCGGAGAGCAGCAGCAGCCACTCGTCACAGCCCTGCCACGGGTAGAGGTCGGCGGCTCCACCGCGTACGGTCCGGGGCCCGTCACCGGTCCGTGGCAGCGCGTCTGACGGCGCGCCGTCGAACCCGGGAGCCCACACGTCGGCGCAGAGCTCGTTCGCCGAGCCCAGCGCCGCCAGCCCGAACGCGTTCTCGCCAGCGGCCGTCCGCGCTTCGTCGCCGAAGTCGTCGAGGAGTTGGTCCTCGTCGGGTTTCCCGTCACCGCGGAAGGTGAGCGTGGTGGTGCCGGCCCGCGCCGCGTATTCCCACTGCGCCTCGCTGGGCAGCTGGAAAGGCAACAGCCTGAGCAGGTCCTCCAGGTCGCCTTCGAGCCGGGCGGTGCCGGTGTCCGCCTCGGCGTAGTCGTCTTCGTACTCGGGCAGCCAGTGCTGGACCTGCGCCACGGTCAGTGGGTGCCGTGCGAGCAGGAACGGCTCGACCCGCACCTCGCGTACCGGTTGTGCGTTCCTGGCACTGGCGAGGAACGGCTCGATCGTGTCCTCGACGCCACCGCTGCGCTCGATAGCGCGTACCGCGTCGAGCTCTGCCTCGGACAGGCCCATCCGGAACGTGCCGCCAGGAACCTCCCGAAACACGACCCCCGACGGGATGTGCCGCCATGCCGGTCGGCCGGTCACGATCTCCTCGGTCCACATGGCGGCGAAGGCTAGCAGGCAATCCACCCGGCGGTCTGTCCCGACGAGCCCGCCGCTCGCGCACGCACCAACCGCCTGATCATGCCTCTGACCGATGGCTACCGACATCCCGAAAAGGCATGGCAGCGCTGGCCGACGACCAACTGACTGGGCAACTTGCGTCTTCGTTAGGAGCGAGCTGTTCTTCGCCGCGCCGGCCGTGGCCTCCCGTGCGTCACGGCCCGTGGTCGAAGCCGCGCCAGATACCACATTCGGTTCTGCCGATGAGGGTGTCGGCGCGACCTTCGCTGCCGGTTCGAGTTGCGCAGTGGACTCATGCTGATGCGGTTCTGTAGGTCGAAGCCTGAGTACCGATCTTTGCCAGGATGCCGGCGCCATTGGAGGGGGGTCGTGCGGCTGCCCGGGAGACCAGGCCGTGCCGCCGCTGTGAGCAGGCTTACCGCTAGGTCCCGTCCGGGCTGTCGGCCGTTCTAGCACACGTGCGTCCTACTATCGTCGAATGTCATTGCCTGCTCGTCCGCCGTTGCCGCCCGACGTCGACCCCAATTTGTGGTTCGACACCGAGCGATGCGGACGGCACTACCTCCTCGACGGCAATCCGCACACGTTCGCCGGACGCATGTTCGCCTATTGCGCAGAGCGCGGCATCCGTACCCGGGTGTCAAAGGGGGAAATTGGCGACTGCTCCGAGCAGACCCGGTACTTCGTACGGGGGTTCCTGTCCGGCAATGAGCTGCCCCCGCCGGTGTCCGGCGGCGCCACCGAACCGGCCCATCTCGCCTGGCGCGAGGCGGCCTCTCATTTCCGCAACACCGGATACTGGCTCGACGTCGACGCCGCCGGTGACATCGATACCGCCCCGCCGGAGGACACCGAAGCGAATACCGATGGCGGCGTTGTGACCGAGGCCGAGGCTGAGGAGCTCCCCACCGAACTGCAGGCATTGATACGAGAACAAGCAACGGTACGCGTGGCGCTTGTGGTCGACGTGTCCGCCAGCGATGCGGACCGTGCCGTTGAGGTGGCCACAACACTCGCCCAACGGGTCGGCAGGCGGACCTGTGACGGCCCCGGACCTGTCGAGGTCGGTCCGCCGGTGTCGTTCACCCGGGTGTATGCGCTGGTCGGCGTCACCGGACACCGCCCATGGGTGGCGATGCAGACAGCGATGACAGCGCTGGGCCGCAGCGGCTGGGCTCCCTCGACCGCGGTCGAGGGCGAGGGCGAGCAGTACGTGACGGCGGAGTTCAGGGCGTACCGCGAGCTCAACCGAGGTCTCGACGCGCTAGGAGTGAGCGCGGTGGAGATTAATGCCGGCTATGGACTGGGCCACGACCCGTCCCGTACGCCGGGCAGTCGGTAGCAGGGCGAGTGACGACGGCAGCCAGCCCGGCTACCGCCCCGCCCTCGATCGGTCAAGGTCACCGTGCTTCGGATCGGTGCTGCGCTCTCTCTTCTGCCGCCAACCGCGCGTCACCGACGGTTGCCGCCTGCCGCTGGTGCGGCCGGACGTGCCGAAGAGTGGATCCCGTGGGTCATGAAGCTGACCGCCCTGACGGCATAGTCCGTTGTTCGCCTTCAGCGTGACGAGTGGGGTGGCAGCCCGCGGGCCGAATCGTGAAGGGTGTGGTCATGAACGCCGCCTACGTTCTCGTGCACAGTCCATCGGTCGGGCCCCTCACCTGGGCGTCGACAGCGCAGACACTCGAAGACTCGGGCGCGGTGGCCATCGTGCCGTCACTCCTGGGCGTCGCGGATGCGCGTCCGCCGTTCTGGCGCTCCGTCGCCGAAAAGGTCAGAGCCGCGATCGACCGGCTACCGCCGGACCAACCCGTCGTCATCGTGGCGCACAGCAACGCTGGCCTCTTCGTGCCGGTGATCGTGGAAGCAAGCTCCCGACGGATCGTCGGCTGTTTGTTCGTCGATGCGGCGCTGCCGTCACCCGCCGGACCGACGCCTGTCGCGCCACCTGAGCTGTTGGAGTTTCTAGGCCCGAAGGTGACCGACGGTCGGCTTCCGCAATGGACGGCGTGGTGGGACGAGTCCGACGTCGCGCCGATGTTCGCGGACGCGCAGACGCGCAGAGCTGTGTCGGCCGAACAGCCCCGGCTGCCGCTGAGCTACTACGAGGAACTCGTGCCCACCCCGGCCGGCTGGGACGACCGGCCGTGCGGCTACCTGCTGTTCGGTCCACCGTACGAGCCGGTCGCCACCGATGCGAGGCAGCGCGGCTGGGCCGTCGACCACGTTCCAGGCAGGCATCTGCACCAGCTGGTGGACCCGCGCGCTGTAACGGACCGCATCATGGCGATGACCCTTGACTGGCGATCCTCGACGTCCTGAGTCCCGACCTGATCCGACGCACTGATCTGCCGCTGACAGCGGGCCTCGACTGACGACACCGCCGGGCCTACCCGAGCAGCGTGGCCGCTGCGGCCAGGGTGGCCAGCGACAGCGTCGTGGTCACCACCACCGCCCGGTTGGTCACCGTCTCGCCGACGCCGTACTCCTGGCTGTAGATGAACGTGTTCTGCGCTGTCGGCAGGCCCGCGCACACCACCACGGCGAGCAACTGCGGCGCGGACAGGTGCAAGGCCAGCCCGGCCGCGTACGCGATGACCGGCTGTGCGACGAGCTTCAGCGCGGTGATCATGGCCAGCTCGCCCGGCTTGGCCGGCTCGGCCCGCGACGGCGCCGTGCGGTGCAGCGACGCGCCGAGCGCGACCAGGGCGGTCGGCACCGCGGCGCCCGACAGCAGGGTGAGCGACGCGCTGGCCGTCGACGGCAGATGCAGGCCGGTAGCCGAGCACGCGACACCGAGCAGCGACGCCAGGATCACGGGGTTGCGTACCGGCAGGGAGGCGATACGGCGGACCCGTACCCGCCCGGCCGGGTCGCTGTGCCGGTCCAAGGCGATCAGGATCACGGGCGTCACCACCAGAAGTTGCAGCAGCACCACCTCCGCCAGGAACGACACACTGCCGAGAACCTGCGTTGCGATCGGGATGCCGAGGTTCGCCGAGTTTACGTACCCGGCGGCCATGCCCCAGATCGGCCGTTCGCCGGGCTTGCGACCGAACAGCCAGCTCGCGCCGACCCAGCCGAACCCGACGACCGCGGCCGTGCTCACCCCAAAGGCGAGCAGGGGGCGGCCGGCGAACCCGGAGAGCGGCATCTGGGACAGGGCCAGGAACAGGGCGGACGGCATCGCGAGTTGGAACACGAATCGGCCGAGCACCGCCGCCGCCGCCTCGCCCAGCAGGCCCCAACGACAGGCCGCGTAGCCGACCGCGGTAAGGATCCAGATCGGTACGAACGCCGACACCAAGCTCATCCGGGCGTCACCGGCGGCGGGCGTCGCGCCGGCTCAGGGACTGGCGCCGCCGGGGTTGTCTCCCTGTACGTCGATCGGGAAGCCACGTGTTCAGCCTCGCATCCCGCCCGGATCGAGCAAACATCCCGCTCATCCCCAACTTCACGGGATCATTCCAGGAGATGGTCGGACGGCTTGCGGCCGCCCGACCTCGTCCTGCGGTCAGGCAGTCAACTGCCGGCTCACATCGGCTGAGTCGTGCAGGTTGGTCATCTGCACGAATCGGCCGTCGTCGACCTTGTAGATCGCGTACTCGACGATCTCGAACGACTTTCCGGTCGGAGCGACGCCGAGCCACTCCTTCACCGAGGTGCCGGTGTTGACCACACGCGCGGCGATGCGGTCGCGGTCGAACAGCAGTTCCTGAACCTCCCAGTGCATGTCCGGAACGGCGTTGACGATGGACCGCATGTCGGCGAGGACATCGTCCCTCGTCCCCGGCTCGCCGTTCAGCATGACCTCGTCGGCGATGAACTCGTCCATCCGGTCGAGCTCATGGGCGTTGAGTGCCGCGATGTACCGCAGGTACCAGTCACGACTATCGCTGTCGGTCACTGCATTCATTCCTTTCGTTCAGTAGGTGATCCGGCCCTGGCGGTTGTGGTATTCACCGGTGGGACCGTCGGTGCCGATCAGGGCCAGGGCGACCGTGGCGTCGGTGCCTTCGGTGACGGTCTGGTGCCCCTTATGACTGTTGAGGTCGGTGGCGGTGTAGCCGGGGTCGGAGGCGTTGATCCGCATTCCGGGCAGGTTCTTGGCGTACTGAATGGTGAGCGCGAGCACCGCGGCCTTCGAGCTGGCGTACGGAATCATGTATCCGTTGAAGGAGTCGTCCTCCGGGTCCAGCAGGGCGCGGGGGAAGCCGAGTCCGGAGGCGACGTTGACGATCACCGGCGCGGACGACTGCCGCAACAGGGGCAGGGCGGCCTGTGTGACCCGTACGACGCCGTAGACGTTGGTCTCAAAGGCCACGCGCATCGCGTCGACGTCCAGGTCGTCGAGGCCCCACGACGGTCCCACGACGGCCGCGTTGTTGATCAATACGTCGAGGGTTCGCAGCGACCCGATCGCCTTGTCGACGCTGTCCTGGTCGGTGACGTCGAGCTGAACCGCGATGGCTCCGAGGTCGCGGGCGGCATCGCCGGAGGCCAGGTCACGCATGCCGGCGTAGACGGTGTGGCCGGCGGCGACCAGGCGGCGGGTGGTCTCCAGACCGAGGCCCTTGTTGGCTCCGGTCACCAAAGTTGTGGTCATGCCACCCAATGTGCGCCGCCGCCGGACCGACCGGCAGGCCCTGTTCGACGGTGGGACCAGCAGTACCACCCACTGCGCCGAATGCCGGGCATCATGGATGACGTGGATGAGTTCGCGCAGGTCCTCCGAGCATGGCGGGACCGGGTACGCCCGGCGGATGTGGGCCTGCCCCCGGGCATGGGCCGTCGCGCTCCCGGGCTGCGTCGTGAGGAGTTGGCTCTGCTCGCCGGGGTGAGCGTGGACTACATCGTCCGCCTTGAGCAGGGCCGGGCCCGTCACCCCTCGCCGCAGCTGCTGGCCTCGCTGGCCCGGGCGCTGCGCTTGAACGACCTGGAACGCGACCACCTGTTCCGGGTCGCGGGCGCGGCCGTACCACCGGCCGGATTCGTGCCCAGACAAGTGACTCCGAGCGCGCAGCGGATGGTGGACCGGTTCCGCAACGCCCCGGTGGCTGTGGCGGTGCATACCGCGATCGGTGAACTGGTGCTGTGGAATCCACTCTGGGCGGCCCTGTTCGGTGACCCGTCCAGCCTGACCCGGCTGGAGCGCAATGTCACCTGGATGTACTTCGCGGGTTCCATCCCGGTGACGCACACCCCCGAGGACGACGAGGCGTACGCGCGAGACCTCGTCGGTCACCTGCGTACCGCGGCCGGCCGCTACCCCGACGATCCGGACATCCCCCAGCTGATCGATCGTCTGCTCAAGGCTTCCCCTGATTTCGCCCGACGCTGGAAGGCCGGGACGGTCGGGGAACTACGCACCAGCCGCAAAACCCTGCACACGGAGCTGGTGGGGGACATCATCGTGGACTGCGACACGTTCACCGGCGGCCCCGGCGACCAGACGATAGTGATGATGACGGCGGTGCCGGACTCCGAGGACGAGCAGAAGCTCGACCTGCTTCGCGTCATCGGGCTCCAACAGCTTCAGCGGCGGCCGGGTTAGGACCCACGTCGTGCCCGAGCCGATCTCGTGCGCAGGTCGTCCCGGTGGCGCCAACGGGCGGCCCCGGGCAGGCGATCGATGTAGAGGACGGCGTTCGCGTCGCGTCGCGACCGTTGGCGGCATGCTGCTACAACGTCCTGTATGGGTGCGGAGCCGGACGTCACGGGGGCCTGGGGCGGCCAGTTGACGCCCGGGCGGCGCGCCCTGGGGCAGCTCGGCGCGGTCTGGATGCTCGGGTCGGCGCTGCTGACCACTGCCATTCCCGCGCTGGCCCCGCTGCTCTTCGTCGGCTGGGGCGCGGTGCTGGTCGGGCTGCTGGTCGTGGTCGTCCTCGGCGTCGGGCTCCTGCGCCTGATCGCCCGGTCCACGGCGTCCGTCACGGTCCTCGGCACCCGTCCCGGCCTCTGGGCGTTGCTGGTGCTCGTCGGTGGGCTGGCCCTGGCCCGGCTCGCCTGGCGCTGGACCGACGAGGTGGGGCTCAGCGTCAGCTCCGACGCGACGCTCACCCTGCTTTTGGGCGGCGTGCCGTACGTCCTCGTCGCCGGGCTGCTGCTGCGCGGGTGGCGACCGCGGCTCGCCGCCGGGCTCGCGCTGGTCGGCCTTCTGGGCCTTGGCCTGGTCGCGCTCGCCCGTTCCGGCCCGGACGAGGTCACCGAGCGGCTGCGGTACGCGACCCAGGACCACCGGACCGCGTACGTGGTCGAGGTTCCCGGATACCGCCCGGTCGATCCCGCCTACGGCGGCGCACTGGGTGGTGGGGAGTTCGCGCCCGCCGATCTCGCCGCGGTGCCGCCGGCGCGCCACGTCAACGTGATCGCAGGCCCTGTCGTCGGCGACGCGCGGGGGGAGTGTGGCCAGCCGTACCTCGACTCCGCCCCGACGGTGGAGAGTTGCGCCACCGAACCGGGTGGGGCGGTCTATCTTCGCGGGGTCGTCGAGCACGGATACCAGGTGACCCGCGGCGACCGGGGCGTCGTCGTCCTCGGCTCGCTGGCCGTCGACCGCGACCTGCTGCGCCGCGCCACCCGCACGCTACGCCCGGCGACCGCCGTCGATCTGCCCACCGAGGAACGGCCAGCCGACCTGTTCGTGGTCGACCTACCGGGTTACCGGGCCCAACCACTCGGCATCCCTCCGGGCGTGGGCTACGCACCCGCCGACCACACCGGCGGTGCCGCCAGCGTGCGGGTGGCGCTGCACGTCACCTTCGCCGGACAGGACCTGTGCTTCCAGGCCACCTGCACGTCCGAGGGCGCCGGGCTCACGTACGTTCGGCGGGAGGACAGCCACGCGTACGTGCTCCGCCGGGGTGATGTGGACGTCGGCGTCACCGGCGGCGTCTCCGTCGACCGGTCGCTGCTGCGAGACGCGGCGCTGGCGGCCCGTCCCGCGAGTGAGGACGAACTGCTCCGAGCCCTGCCCCCGCCGCCCGACCGGGACCTGCTGGACCGGCTCCGGGCCTGGCTGCAGACCCGCACCTGACAACTGCGCCGACCGCCTCGCATCGGTACCTGGCCGCGTACGCCGGCCTGTGCGCCAACCGGGTCCGTCGGCGGGGCGCGCCCTCGCCGACGGACCTCAGCGGACGACGGAGCCTACGGTTTGCGGGCGAGGAGCCCGACAAAGGTGTGATAGGTGTCGGTCTGCACCGCCGCCGGTGCGTCCGGCTCTGGGCGCCACTCGGCCAGCGGCACCAGCCCCGGCTCCAGCACGGTCAGCCCATCGGCGAACGAGAGGATCTCCTCGTCGGTGCGCCAGCGGCCGGTGCCCAGCGACTCGTTGAAGATCCGCTCGACCTCGCGGGCCTTGCGGGAGCCCTCCGGGTCTCGCTCGCCCGGGTCGCGGAAGTGCGAGATCGCCACGTAGCTGCCGGAGGGCAGTGCGTCGATCAACGCGGCCGCCACCGCTCGCGGGTCCTCGTCGTCGCCGAGGTGGTGCAGGATCGCGAAGAGCAGCAACCCGATCGGCCGGTCGAAGTCGAGGAACCGACGTACGTCCGGGTGGTTGAGGATCGCGTCCGGCTCCCGGATGTCCGCCTGGATCACCGTCGCGGTGCCCTCCGCGGCGAGCAGGGCCCGTCCGTGTGTCAGGACGATCGGGTCATTGTCCACATACACCACCTGAGCCTTCGGGTTCTGCTCGGTGGCGACCTCGTGCACGTTGCCCTGGGTGGGCAGCCCCGATCCAATGTCGAGGAACTGGTCGATGCCCGCCTCGGTGACAAGGAAGCGGATCACCCGACGCAGAAAGGCCCGGTTCGCCTGGCCGGCTGCCGGCCCGTCCGGTGTGATCCGCAGGGCGTGCTCGGCGACCTTTCGGTCGACCTCGAAGTTGTCCTTGCCCCCCAGGAAGAAGTCATAGACCCGCGCCACGCTGGGAATGTTGGGGTCGATGCCGGGGGGTGCCGCCTTGTCGCGGGTCATAGGCGTCTCCATTCGATGGGGATTGCGCAGGCTGGGGTCTGCGGACGGTGCCGGCGTTGCGGCGAGTGTAGCGATCGGGAGGGTTGAATTCCGCCCCGTCTGGTATCGCTCCCAGCGATCGTCCCATCACCAGTCAGCGGCCCTGTAGGCGCTTCACGTTGTCGCCGAACGTCCACCCCTTCGACCCGTCCCAGTTCGCCGACCAGGTCATCAGGCCCTTGAGGCCGGGCACGGAGTTCCAGGCCTGCGTGACCAACGACGTCGACATGTGGCCGCCGCCGGCCCCGATCTGGGCGGGCAGGCCCGGGACCTGCTTGTCGTACGGGACGCGGATGGTGGTGCCCTGGATGGTGAGGCCGTTGTTGAGGCACTGCGTCTGCACGGTGAAGCCCTGCACGGTGCCCGCCGGGTACGAGTCGCCGGCACAGCCGTACATGCTGCCGTTGTAGTACTGCATGTTCAGCCACCAGAGCCGGCTGTTGTCCACGTACTTCTTGATGATCGGCAGGTACGAGCCCCAGATCGAGCCGTAGACCACGCTGCCGCCGGTGACGTAGGCCGTCTCCGGTGCCATGGTCAGGCCGAAGTTCGACGGCATCCGTGCCAGCACGCCGTCGATGATCCGGATCAGGTTGGCCTGCGACGTCGACAGGGTGTTGATGTTGCCGCTGCCGGTCAGGCCGGTCTCGATGTCGATGTCGATGCCGTCGAAGTGGTAGGCGGTCAGGATCGGCACGATCGTCGCGATGAACCGGTCGGCGACCGCGCTGGAGCTCAGGTCGATGCCCGCGGCGGCACCGCCGATCGACATCAGGATGGTGGCGCCGGCCGCTTTGGCCTGGCACATCTCGGCCGGGGTGGCCACCTTCACGCCAGCGTCCATGCCGTTCTCCCAGAGGACCGTGCCGTCTGAGCGGATCACCGGGAACGCCGCGTTGATCACGTTGTAGCCGTGCTGGTTGAGCCTGCTGTCGGTGATCGGGATCCAGCCGAGGCCGGGGTGTACGCCGTTGGAGGCGCCGTCCCAGTTCTCCCAGTAGCCCTGCAACACCTTGCCGGTGGGCCGCGACTTCACCGCACAGGTCCCCCCGGTTGGCGGCGGCGTGGTGGGGGGAGGGGTGGTCGGCGGTGGGGTGGTGGGGGGAGGGGTCGTCGGTGGTGGCGTGGTGGGCGGCGGGGTGCTTCCCGAGCACGCGCCCAGGTCACGCCACAGCGAGGGGGTCGCGGCGGGGTTCCAGCCGGCGCCGGGGTGCGCGGTGTGGGTGACCAGCGCCTGGTAGAGCCGGCCGCCGTAGGTGACCTGGGCGCCCGCCTGGTAGGTGGGGCCCTCGGCCCAGGCCGGGGCGGTGCAGCCGACCATCGGGACGGCGGTGGCCGAGGACACGGCCGCCATGCTGCTGGGTACGAAGGCGACGGCGGCCGTGAGGGTCATCGCCGCCCCGGCTGCCACTGCGAAAATCCGACGGCTTCTCATGGCTCACTCCCCAGGCTTCGGCGACCCGCGACCTCCACATATTGACGTTCGTGAAGTTTAATATCAAGGGTTGTTTACAGATCCCGGGAAGTTGGGGGAGTGCCGATCTGCTACGAAGAGGACGTGTCCGACCCGACGAGTTCTGCTGGTGCCACGTCCCTGGAGACTCCGCGACTGCTTCTGCGCCGCTGGCGAAGCGATGATCTGGACGCGCTCGCCGCGGTCAACGCGCAGCCCGAGGTGATGCGTTACATCCATGATGGCCGGACGCTGGACCGTGCCACGACCGCAAAGCGTCTGGCCAACTATCAGCGGCACTGGGACGAGCACGGCTTCGGCCTGTATGCGGTGGAGATCAGGGAGACCGGCGAGCTGGCCGGTTTCACCGGACTGGCGGTGCCGACCTTCCTACCCGAGATCATGCCGGCCGTCGAGATTGGCTGGCGGCTCGGCCGCGCGTACTGGGGCCGGGGCCTGGCCACCGAGGCGGCCCAGGCCGTTGTCGCCCACACTCGGGCCGAGCTGGACCTGCGGCGGCTGGTCAGCATCCACATCGTCGGCAACGAGTCGTCCGCCCGGGTGATGGTCAAGCTGGGCATGTCGCTGGAGCGCGAGACCGTGCAGCCGGACACCGGCCGCCAGGTCCGGGTGTACGCCATGGACCTGTAGGACGGATCGCGTCGGTGGTGTCGGGCCTGCCGACGCGGCGCTGCACCCCGGGTCGCCGGGCGGTGGAGCCGGTCGACCGTCGCCGAACCATGCTCGTCGACGGCCGACCCGACTTCGACGCGGCTCCACCCGGAGAGGGCCCTAGTTTCGCCCGCGGCTGGCGACTCGACGGAGGGCCAGATAGCCGACCCCTGCGGCCAGCACCCAGGGTGCGGCGACGAGGACCGGGTCGAGCAGGTGGTGTACGCGGTCGACCCGCTTGCCGCGCAGCCGTGAAGGGAGACCGTGGTGGGTGAATTCACTCAGGACGCCGGTCTCGGTGACCGGGTTGTCGGGATGGCGGCTCAGGAACGAAGCGAAGGTGCTCTCGACCACGTCCACCCGGTCGGCGGCGAGCAGGAGCAGCCAGTGGGCGGCGCGTCCCTCGCTGTAGGTGCGGTAGGAGTATCGGCGGATCAGCCCGGAGAGCCCCTTGGGTGGGCACGAGGTGCCAAAGACCGGGGTGAGGAACCTGTGTTCGATCGACCTCTCCCTCGGCCACTTCTCAGGCTGCCGTTCGGGGAACTCCCAGTGCGCACCGTTGAGAGTCGGGTCGAACCGCTCCTTCGGCACCGAGGGCCGGTCCTTCGGGTCGAGGTCGACACCCCACCCGGGGATACGCGCACGCAGCTCGTCGCTGGATTCGGCCAGTTTCGGCTTGTCGGCTGTGTAGGGCATGGTCGGTCTCCAGGTCCGGTCAGGCGGCGTTCGGAACGATCAGCGGCTTGATGCAGCCGTCGAGCTTGGCGGAGAAGATGTGGTACGCCTCGGCGATGTGTTCCAGCGGGATCCGGTGGGTCACGATGTCGCTGGGCTTGAGGTGGCCGTTGCGGATGTGCTCGAACAGGCGCGGCCACTGACGCTTCACCGGGCACTGGTTCATCCGCAGAGTCAGACCCTTGTTCAGCGCGTCGCCGAACTTCACGGCGCTGAACATCGGCCCGTACGCGCCCATCACCGAGATGTTGCCGCCCTTGCGGACCGAGTCGATCGCCCAGTTGAGGGCGACCGGGGAGCCACCCTGCAGCTTCAGCGTCGCGGCAGTGACGTGCTGCAGGAGGTTGCCGTCCGCCTCGGCTCCGACGGCGTCGATGGCCACGTCGGCGCCCAGGTGGTCGGTGATCTTCTTCAGGTGTACGACGATGTCGTCGTACTCGCCGAAGTTGTAGGTCTCGGCGTGGGCGAACGACGCCGCCTTCTCCAGCCGATAGTCGAGGTGATCGATGACGATGACCCGGCCGGCACCCATCAGCCAGGCCGACTTCGCGGCGTACAGGCCCACGGGTCCGGCACCGAAGACCATAACCACGTCACCCTCGACGATGTCGCCGAGCTGGGCCCCGAAGTAGCCGGTGGCGAGCGCGTCGGTGAGCAGGACGGCGTCGTCGTCGTCCATCCACTCGGGGATCACACTCGGGCCGACGTCGGCGAACGGCACCCGGACGTACTCCGCCTGGCCGCCGTCGTAGCCGCCGCAGGTGTGCGAGTAACCGTAGATGCCGCCGACGGCGGTGGCGTTGGGGTTGACGTTGTGGCAGTTGCTGAACAGACCTCGGGCGCAGAAGAAGCACGACCCGCAGTAGACGTTGAAGGGAACCATGACCCGGTCACCCGGCTGGACGTTGCGCACCGACGGACCGACCTCGTCGACCACGCCGACGAACTCGTGACCGAAGGTCATCCCGACCCGGGTGTCGGGCATCATTCCGTGGTAGAGGTGCAGGTCAGAACCGCAGATCGCCGCACGCGTCACCTTGATGATCGCGTCGTTGGGATGCTCGATGGCGGGGCGGTCCTTCTCCTGCACGCGCAGGCGGTAGGGACCGCGGTAGACCATTGCTCGCATTGGCTGCCTCCTGGACCGAAGGGGTAGCGGATGTGTCGGCCCGGGTTCCGTCCGAAGCACTGCGAAATCGGTACCCCTGTCCTCCGCCCACAAACCGGGCGCCGAAATGAGCGGTGACTCAGCCGGCCGGTACCAGGGCTGTTCGCCGGGTCAGTCGTCCCATCCGAGGCGTCGGGCAGCCGCCCGCCACGCCGCGGTGTCGCCGCGTGGCTCGTACCGCACGATCTGTTGGGTTTCGCGCAGCACGGACCGCAGCGCCGCCAGGTCACCGCCGATCACGCCGAGGGCGCGGGCCTGCACCAGCGCGTTGCCCAGGGCGGTGGCCTCGACCGGCCCGGCGAGCACCGGCAGGCCGCAGGCGTCGGCGGTGAGCTGGCACAGCAGGTCGTTGCGGGCGCCACCGCCGACGACGTGTACGGCGTCGACGTGCCGACCCGAGAGCCGTTGCGCCTGCCAGACGGCGCGCCGGTGCGCCAGCGCGAGGCTGTCCAGGATGCATCGGACCGTGGCCGCCGGGCTGTCCGGCACGGGCTCCCCGATGCGCGAACAGGCGCGGTTGATGCGTGCGGGCATGTCGCCGGGCGACAGGAAGGTGGGGTCGTCCGGGTCCACGACGGAGCGGAAGGCCGGCTCCTCTGCCGCCTGCCGGAGCAGGGCGGGCAGGTCCGTGGTGCCCCAGGCGCGCAGCGACTCCTGCAACAGCCAGAGGCCCATCACGTTACGCAGGTAGCGGATCGTGCCGTCGACGCCGGATTCGTTGGTGAAGTTGGCCCGCCGGCTGGGCTCGCTGAGCACCGGGGCGTCCAGCTCGACCCCGACCAGGGACCAGGTGCCGCAGGAGATGTAGGCGAAGTGCCCATCGACCGCAGGCACACCCACCACCGCGGAGGCCGTGTCGTGCGATCCCACCGCCATGACGTCGGGCGATCCGGGTAGGTCGAGCGCGGGCAGGACCGGGCCGATCCGGGTGCCCGGCTCGCGCAGCGGCGGGAACAGCTCGCTGCGGATCCCGGCGTCGGTCATCAGATCGGTCGCCCAGGCGCGGCGACGCAGGTCGTACAGCTGGGTGGTGGAGGCGTTGGTGACTTCGGCGCCGACCTCACCGGTGAGCCAGTACGCGACGAGGTCCGGGATCAGCAGCAGCGTGTGCGCGGCCTCCAGCTGGGGTGTGCCGGCGGCGGCGGCGAGCTGGTAGAGGGTGTTGAAGGGCAGGTGTTGCAGCCCGGTCGTGGCATAGAGCCGCTCCGGTCCGAGCTGCTGGGTCACCCGGTCGCCGACGCCCTCGGTTCGTTCGTCGCGGTAGTGCACCGGGTTGCCGAGCAGAGCGCCGGTGGCGTCGAGCAGCCCGTAGTCGACCGCCCAGGTGTCGATGCCGATGCCGGCGACGGGGCCGGCAGCCCTGATCCCTTCCAGCACACCCCGGTAGAGCGCCAGGATGTCCCAGTGCAGGGTGCCCGCGACCCGCACCGGTTCGTTGCGGAACCGGTGCGCCTCCACGAGCTCCAACCTCCCCGGCCCGACGCGCGCGAGCATGACCCGACCGCTGGACGCGCCCACGTCCACGGCGGCCAGTCGCACGGCGGTCATCAGCGGAGGAAGGCCGCTGCGACACCGGCGTCCACCGGGACGTGCATGCCCGTGGTGTGCGACAGCTCGCCGCCGGTGAGCACGAAGACCGCGTTGGCGACGTGCTCGGGCAGCACCTCGCGCTTGAGCAGGGTGCGCTGGGCGTAGAACTCGCCCAGCTTCTCCTCCGGCACGCCGTAGACGGCCGCCCGCTGCGCACCCCATCCTCCGGCGAAGATCCCGGAGCCGCGGACCACCCCGTCCGGGTTGACACCGTTGACCCGGATGCCGTGGCCGCCGAGTTCGGCGGCGAGCAGCCGGACCTGGTGGGCCTGGTCGGCCTTCGCCGCACCGTAGGCCACGTTGTTCGGGCCGGCGAAGAGGGAGTTCTTGCTGGAGATGTAGACGATGTCGCCGCCCATCCCCTGCGCCAGCAGCACGCGTGCGGCCTCCCGGGAGACGAGGAACGAGCCCTTCGCCATCACGTCGTGCTGGATGTCCCAGTCGGCCTCGGTCGTCTCCAGCAGGGACTTGGACAGCGAGAGCCCGGCGTTGTTCACCACCAGGTCCACCCCGCCGAAGGCCAGCACCGCCTCGCGCAGGGCAGCGGCCACGGCGCCACCGTCGCTGACGTCAGCCGCGACGGCAACTGCCACGTCGGTGGTGCCGATCTCTGCGGCGACGGCGGTGGCCGCCTGTGCGTCCCGGTCGGCGACCACGACACACGCGCCCTCGGCGGCGAGTCGGTGGGCGATCGCCCGGCCGATCCCGGAGCCACCTCCGGTGACGAACGCGACCCGCGCGGCGAGGGCCTTCGGCTTCGGCATCCGCTGAAGTTTCGCCTCCTCCAGGGCCCAGTACTCGATCCGGAACTTCTCAGCCTCGTCGATGGGCGCGTAGCGCGACAGGGCTTCCGCGCCACGCATCACGTTGATCGCGTTGACGTAGAACTCGCCGGCGACGCGGGCGGTCTGCTTGTTGGCGCCGAAGCTGAACATCCCCACACCGGGCACCAGGACCACGGCCGGATCGGCGCCCCGCATCGGCGGGCTGTCCGCGTCGGCGTGTCGCTCGTAGTAGGCGCGGTAGTCGTCGCGGTAGGCGCTGTGCAGCTCCCGAAGGCGGGCGATCACCTCCTCGACCGGCGCGGTGGGCGGCAGGTCGAGCACCATCGGGCGGACCTTGGTGCGCAGGAAGTGGTCCGGGCAGGAGGTGCCGAGGGAGGCGAGGGCGGGGTGCTTCTCCCGCGCCACGAAGTCGAGCACCACGTCACTGTCGGTGAAGTGGCCGACCTGCGGCCGGTCGGTGGACGTCAGGCCCCGCAGCACCGGGAACAGCGCCGCCGCTCGACGTCGGCGTTCGTCGGTGGGCAGCGGCTCGTAGCCGGCGATGACCGACCCGAGAGGCTCGGCGTGACCCCGCTCGTCGAGGTAAGCCTGCGCGGACCGGATGATCTCCAGCGAGTTGCGCTCGCACTCGTCACTGGTCGCACCCCAGGCGGTGATGCCGTGACCGCCGAGGATCACGCCGATCGCCTGCGGGTTGGCCCGAGCCACCGCGGCGATGTCCAGGCCGAGCTGGAAGCCGGGCCGCCGCCAGGGCACCCACAGGACCCGGTCGCCGAAGATCTCCTTGGTCAGCTCCGGCCCGTCGGCGGCGGCGGCGATCGCGATACCGGCATCGGGGTGCAGGTGGTCGACGTGCGCGGCGTCGACGAGCCCGTGCATGGCGGTGTCGATGGACGGCGCGGCTCCGCCCCGGCCGTGCAGGCAGTAGTCGAACGCGGCGACCATCTCGTCCTCCCGCTCGATGCCCGGGTAGACGTCGACGAGCGCGCGGAGCCGGTCCAACCGCAGAGCGGCCAACCCGGACGGGGTGAGGGTGCCGAGGTCACCGCCGGAGCCCTTCACCCAGAGCAGGTCGACCGGGCCACCGGTGACCGGGTCGGTGGCCGCGCCCTTGGCGGAGGTGTTGCCCCCGGCGTAGTTCGTCGTGGTCGGGTCGCCGCCGAGCCGGTTGCTGCGCGCGATCAGCGCCTGAACCTCGGATTGCATGTCCTCACGTCCCCAGTCTGCGTTTCTCAAGCGTGGTCAGGCGCCCCAGCCGGCCTGCTGGCCGCCGGCGCGTTCGGCGCGGATCCTGTCGAAGTAGCCGGAGCGGGCGTACGCGGCCATCGGGTCCGGATCGAGCCCCAGGTCTGTACGGAGTTCGGCGAGCAGCGGTCGGACGTCGGTGTTGTACGCGTCCATCAGCACGGCGTTGGCGGCGAGCACGTCACCGCTGCGCTGCGCGGCGGCCAGCGCGTCCGCGTCGACGAGCAACGCCTTCGCCGTCGCCTCCTGCACGTTGAGCACCGAGCGGATGATGGCCGGGATCTTCGCCTCGATGTTGTGGCACTGGTCGAGCATGAACGCGATGCCGGCCTCCGGCGCCAACGCGTCGCCCCGGACGATCTCGTACATGATCCGGAACAGCTGGAACGGGTCCGCGGACCCGACCATCAGGTCGTCGTCGGCGTAGAAGCGCGAGTTGAAGTCGAACGCGCCGAGCTTCCCGGCGCGCAGCAGGAACGCCACGATGAACTCGATGTTCGTGCCCGGCGCATGGTGCCCGGTGTCGATGACCACCTGGGCCTTTGGGCCGAGCTCCAGGCAGTGCGCGTACGCGGTGCCCCAGTCCGGCACGTCGGTGGCGTAGAAGGCCGGCTCGAACAGCTTGTATTCCAGCAGCAGCCGTTGGTCGTCGCCGAGCCGGTCGTAGGTTTCGCGTAGCGCCGTCGCGAGCCGGTCCTGCCGGGCGCGGATGTCGTCCTGCCCGGGGTAGTTGGTGCCGTCGGAGAACCAGAGCTTCAGGTCGCGGGAACCGGTGCGGTCCATGATGTCGACACACTCGAGCAGGTGGTCGATGGCCTTGCGGCGCACCCCCGGATCCGGGTTGGTGACGCTGCCCAGCTTGTAGTCGTTGTCCTGGAAGACGTTGGCGTTGATCGCGCCCAGACCGACGCCGTGATCCCCGGCGAACGCGGCCAGATCGGTGTAGTCGTCGACACGGTCCCACGGGATGTGCAACGCCACAGTGGGTGCGACCCCCGTGAGCTGGTGGACGACCCCCGCGTCGGCGACCTTCTCGTACGGGTTGCGCGGCACCCCCTCCTGCGGAAAGACCTTGAAGCGGGTCCCGGAGTTGGCGTACGCCCAGGATGGCGTCTCGATGCGCTGCGAGCGCAGAGCCAGCTTGACCCGTTCGAGGGTCCGCGCGTCGGGCTGCGTCATGATGTCTCTCCCGTCGGCTCCCCCGGTCGGTGCACGACGTGTGCCGGCACCGACCGGGAGGGCGATCAGAACTGGAACTGGTCGATGTTGTTCTTGTCGAAGACCGTGGGCGGGCCGAGGATGACCACACCCTCCTTGCCGACGGTGAACTCGCCGAGCTTGCCGGCCTTGAACTTGTCGCCCTCGGCGCCGGTGATCTGACCGGAGGCCAGTGCCGCGCCGGCGTACGCGGCGAGGTAGCCGAGGTCGGCCGGGCTCCACAGGGCGAACGCGTCGACGGTGCCGTCCTTGACGTACTGGCGCATCTGGTTCGGGGTGCCCAGACCGGTCAGCTTGACCTTGCCCTTGTACTGCGAACCGCTGAGGTAACGGCCGGCCGCCGCGACACCGACAGTGGTCGGCGAGATGATGCCCTTGAGGTTGGGGTACGACTGGAGCAGACCCTGGGTCTCCTGGAAGGACTTCTGGTCGTCGTCGTTGCCGTACGCCACGGTGACCAGCTTGATCTTGCTGTACTCGGGCTTCGCCAGCTCGGTCTTCATCAGCGCGATCCAGGCGTTCTGGTTGGTCGCGTTGGCGGTGGCGGAGAGGATGGCGATCTCACCCTCGCCGCCGATCTGCTGCGAGATGAGCTTGACCTGGTTCTCGGCGATGCCCTCGGCGGTCACCTGGTTGACGAAGATCTGGCGGCACTCCGGCTTGGTGTCGGAGTCGAAGGTGACGATCTTCGCGCCGGCCGCCTTCGCCTGGTTGAGCGCCCCGCAGATCGCGTTCGGGTCGTTGGCGGAGGTGACGATCACGTCCATGCCCTGCTGGGACAGGGTGTTGATGTAGCTGACCTGGGAGGAGGCGCTGGCCTCGGAGGGGCCGACCTCCTTGAACTCGCCCTTGAACTCGGTGACGGCGTCCTTGCCACCGTTGTCCGAGACGGTGAAGTAGGGGTTGTTCAGGGCCTTCGGCAGGAAGGCGATCTTCAGCCCTGCCTTGATGGCGGCGTCCGGGTTGGCGGCGCCGCTCGCCTGGTTGCCGGCGCCGGCGTCGTCGTTGGAGTTGTCCCGGGTGGTGCCGCCACAGGCGGCGCTGAGCAGCAGTGCGGCGAGGGCGAGGCTGGTGGCCCCGACCCGGAGGCCTCTGCGGTATGCGGACATCGTCGACCTTTCCGGGGGGTGGGTGGTGGGTGTACGGGGGAGCGTCACGAAGCGACGGGGTGCCGCTGTCGTCGGCGGTGCAACCGGGCGCGGATGTCCGCGACGGCGTTGGGCAGCACGACGGATGCGATGAGCAGGCTGCCGGTGACGATCGTCAGCGCGTTGGCGTCGACGTCGGCGAGTTGCAGCGCGTTGCGCAGGACGCCGAGGAGCAGCACACCGGCCACCACACCGAGCAGAGCACCCCGGCCGCCGAAGATCGAGACACCGCCGAGCAGCACGGCGGTCACCACGGTCAGCTCCAGGCCGGTGGCGTTGTCACCGCGGGCGCTGGCGTACCGCAGCGTCCAGAAGATGCCGACCAGCCCGCACACCGCACCGGAGACCACGAAGAGCCAGAACTTCGTCCGGGCCACCGAGACGCCGGTGAACGTGGCGGCCTGGTCGTTGTTCCCCATGGCGTAGAGCGCGCGACCGGCGGCGGTGGCGTGCAGCACGACGCCGAAGACCACGGCGAGCAGCAGCAGCGGGACCACCACGACCGGGATCGACGTGCCGGGGATGGCGCGCACCGCGGCAGCGGTCCAGTCGGCCGGGAAGTCCGCGACCGCCTGGTCGCCGAGCACCACGAAGGACAACCCGCGGTAGAGGGCGAGCGTGCCGATGGTCACCGCCAGCGACGGCAGACCGAAGCCGGTGACGAAGAGACCGTTCACCGCGCCGAGCACGGCGCCCAGCAGCACCACGAGGACACAGATCAACTCCAGGGACAGCCCACTGGAGAGCCAGAGCTGCCCCATCAACGTGCTGCACAGCCCGACCATGCTGGCCACCGAGAGGTCGATCTCACCGGTGATCACGATCAGGGTCATCGGCAGCGCGATGAGCGCCAGCGGCATCAGGTCCAGCAGCAGGAACTGGGCGTTGCGGCCGGTGGCGAAGTTCTCCACGGTCAGGCTGGCGACCAGCACGGCCGCCACGAGGGCAGCGACGATCACCGCGTCCCAGGAGCCGAACAGCCCGCGCAGGCCGGCGAGGCGGTCCGCTCCGGCCTCGGCCTCGGCGGTGGTCGGTGCGGCGTACAGGCTGTCATGCGCCATGCGCGCTTCTCCCTCGGAGCCGGGCCGCCACCCGCAGGGCCAGGAGCCGGTCCAGCCCGATGGCGGCGAGGATGAGTGCGCCGACCACGGCCTGCTGCCAGAACGGGTCGATGCGCAGGACGGCGAGCGAGCTGCCGATCGTGGTCAGCAGCACGGCACCGAGTGCCGCGCCGTAGGCGCTGCCGCTGCCTCCGAAGATCGCCACCCCGCCGACCACGGCGGCGGCGACGACCTGGAGTTCCAGGCCACTGCCGGCGGCCGCGTCGAGGGTGCCGAACCGGGCCGCGTACAGCACGCCGGCGAGCCCGGCGAGGGCTCCGCTGGCCACGAAGACGGTGAACACCCGTCGCCCCACCGGGATGCCGGAGAGCCGGGCGGCGGCCGGTTCGGAGCCGATCGCGTACAGCTCCCGGCCGCTGCGGTAGGAGCGCAGGTAGAAGCCGACGGCGGCGACGACGACCAGCGCGACGAGGAACAGCACGGGTACGCCGAGCACCGTCTGGTTGCCCAGCCGCAGGAACGACTGGGGCATGTCGGCGGCGTTGATCTGGCGGCCGGACGCCCAGTAGTAGTCGACGCCGCGGAAGGCGTAGAGGGTGCCGAGCGTGATGACCAGGGCGGGCACCCGGGCCACCGCGATCAGGCCGCCGTTGACCGCGCCGCACAGCGCGCCCAGTGCGACGCCCACGACGAGCGCCACGGGCCACGGCGTAGCGGGTGCGGAGAGGAACAGCGAGCCGGTGGCGAAGGCGACCAGACCCAGGATCGAGCCGACGGAGAGGTCGACGTTGCGGGTGACGATGACCAGGGTCTGGCCGACCGCCAGGATCACCAGGATCGCGCAGCCCAGCAGCAGGTCCTTGATGCTCTGGCCGCTCAGGAACCTGTCGTTGCGAAGTGTGGTCACCAGGACCAGCAGGCCGAGCGCGATCAACAGGCTCAGCTCGCGTACGGCGAACAGCCGTTCGGTGAGGCTGCGGCGCTGCCGACCGGGGTGGGTCGGGGCGTTCCCGGCGGCCCGTTCGGGCGCACCGGCGTCGGTGAGGCTCATGCGGTCGCTCCTTGCCCGGTGGCGGCGAACATGATGGAGGCCTCGTCCGCCTCGGCCCGGGGCAGCTCGCGGACCAGTCGTCCCTCGTGCATGACGAGAACCCGGTCGGCCATGCCGAGCACCTCGGGCAGCTCGCTGCTGATCATGAGGATGGCCAGGCCGTCGCCGGCCAGCTCGGAGAGCAGCCGGTGCACCTCGGACTTGGTGCCGACGTCGATGCCGCGGGTCGGCTCGTCGATGATCAGGACACGTGGTTCGGTGGCCAGCCACTTGGCGAGCACGACCTTCTGCTGGTTGCCCCCGGAGAGGGTCGCCACGGGCGCGCCGAGCCGGGAGGCCTTCACCTGTAACCGCCGCGTCCAGCGGCGGGCCTCGGCGCGTTCCGCGCCGCCGAGCAGGAGGCCCAGCCGGCTCAGCGCCCGGCGGCGGGCAAGCGTGGCGTTGCGCTCCACCGACAGTTCCATGACCAGGCCCTGCTGCCGTCGGTCCTCGGGGACCAACGCCATGCCGGCCGCGATCGCCCGGCCCGGGTTCCCCGCCGGGACGGCGCGACCGGCCACCAGCACCTCGCCCGTGTCGTAGCGGTCGACACCGAAGACGGCGCGGGCGACCTCGCTGCGCCCGGCGCCGACCAGCCCGGCGAGCGCGACGATCTCCCCACCCCGGACGGAGAACGACACATCGGTGAAGACGCCGGCCCGGGTCAACCCACGGACCTCGAGCAGGGTGTCGCGCAGCTCGGCGGCCTGCTTCGGGTAGAGCGCGGAGACGTCCCGGCCGACCATGCGCCGCACCACCTCGTCGACGGTCAGGTCGGCGGCGTCGTCGCTGGAGACCCAGGCGCCGTCGCGCAGCACTGTGACGCGGTGGCACAGGTCGAACACCTCGTTGAAACGGTGCGAGATGAACAGCACTGCCGCCCCACCCTCGCAGAGCGACCGGGCGACCGCGAAGAGCCGTTCGACCTCCACACCGGAGAGCGCGGCGGTTGGCTCGTCCATGACCAGGACGCGGGCGTCGAACGAGATCGCCTTGGCGATCTCGACGAGCTGCTGGTCGGCGATGGAGAGGCCACGCGCGGGCCGGGTCGGGTCGATGCGCACACCCAGCCGCTGGAACAGCCGCTCGGCGTCGCGGTTCATCGCGGCGGTGTCGATGCGACGCAGACCGCGCAGCGGTTGCCGACCCATGAAGATGTTCTCCGCCACGGAGAGGTCCGGGAAGAGCGTCGGTTCCTGGTAGATGACCGCGATGCCGGCGGCCCGGGCGTCGGCGGGACCGCGCAGCCGCAGCGGCTGCCCGTCCAGAGTCATCGAGCCGGAGTCCGGCGCGTGTGCGCCGGCCAGCACCTTCACCAGAGTGGACTTGCCCGCCCCGTTCTCGCCGACCAGGGCGTGTGCCTCACCGGGGTGCAGCGCCAGGTGCACCCCGCGCAGCGCGGCGACGGCCCCGAAGGACTTCGTCACGCCGTCGAGGACCAGCAGCGGAGCCGGGGTGGCCGGTGCGTCGGCGGTCATCCGAACCCCTCCTGAATCGTTTCATGCGTCGTTTGCATGGACGGTAGGGGTAGGTCTCCGAGAGCGTCAAGACTTTCGATGCTATTTCTTCGCCGTTGCTGACGCGGGCTCCGGGCCAGCTCGCAGCGCTGCTGGTGCGCTCGATGAAACGTTTTAGGCGCTATACACTGCCGAGCGACCCGGTCGGCACGGGCCGCGACCACCGTAGGGAGCATCTGGGGAGTCATGGCAACGGCGAACATCAAGGAGGTCGCCCGGCATGCCGGGGTTTCCCTCGGCACCGTGAGCAACGTGCTCAACCGACCCGACACGGTCGCCCCCGCCACCCGTCAGCGGGTGCTGGACGCCATTTCCACGCTCGGCTACGTCCGCAACGACTCCGCTCGTCAACTGCGCGCCGGGCGCAGTCGCACCGTCGCGATCGTCGTCCTGGACGTGGCCAACCCGTTCTTCACCGACGTGGTCCGGGGTGCCGAACAGGCGATCGAGGGGGCTGGCGCCATGCTCGTCGTCTGCAACAGCGGCGAGGACAGCGCCCGGGAGCGCCGCCACCTGGAGCTGCTGGAGGAGCAGCGGGTCCGTGGTGTGCTCATCACCCCGGTCGGCCATGGCCCGCAGCCCATCCTGGACAGGCTCATCGAGCGAGGCATCCCGGTGGTGCTGGTGGACCGGGGAACGGGCCGGGCGAACCTGTGCTCGGTGGCGGTCGACGACGTGCTCGGCGGCCGACTCGCCATGGACCACCTGCTGGACCAGGGCCACCAACGCATCGCCTACCTCGGTGGCCCGCTCACCATCGCCCAGGTTGCCGACCGGCACGCCGGGGCCGCCGCAGCTCTGCGGGACCGCGGCAGCACCGCTGACCTCCGGGTGGCGATGACCACCAGCCTGACCGTCGCCGCTGGTCGGCGCGCCGCCGAGGAGCTGCTCGCGTTGCCGGTCCGCAAGCGCCCGACCGCCGTGTTCTGCGCCAACGACCTGATCGCGCTCGGTGTGCTTCAGGAGCTGACCGCGCGCGGCGTGCGGGTGCCGATCGACGTGGCCATCGTCGGCTACGACGACATCGAGTTCGCTGGCGCCGCGGCGGTGCCACTGTCGTCGGTGCGCCAGCCCCGCGACCAGCTCGGCCGCGCCGCAGCCGAGTTGTTGCTCGAAGAGGCGGAGTCCGGCGACACCCACCGGCACCGACACGTGGTGTTCCAGCCCGAGCTGGTCGTACGCCGATCCAGCGACCAACCCCGACGCACCCGGCGCTGACCGGCCACACCGACGACAGAGGAGCCGGGCGGATGCCCGCCCGGCTCCTCTCCGCAACACCCAGCCCGGTCAGGCCGCGGGCATCGCCCAGACGTCGGCGATCGACGGGTCGTACCCGGTGCCGGTGTCCTGATACCGCACCCGCACCACGCCGTCGCGGGTCGCATCCGGCAGGTTCACGACGAACTGGTAGCTGACCGTGCCCGGCCCGCCCGCGGTGCGCTGCCACGAGCGGGTGTGGGCCACCACCCCGTCCACGATCACCTGGTAGTCCTTGAGCTGCGGCCCGTCGTACGTCTCCACCGAGCGCAGCGCGAACGGCTCACCCGGTTTGACCGCGAGGTCGAACTCGAACCAACCGCCGGGGCGGGTCACGTCGGTGTACCGGCGGGTCAACCCGGCCTCGGTGCTGGTGGCCGAGTAGGCGGAGGCGGCGAGTCGGTGCGCCTGCTCGGACGCCGTGACGCCGAGGTCGACGTGGTCGTACGCGCCCGTCGGTGGGACGACAGCGAAGGAGTAGGAACCGGACCCGATCTCGTACACGGCGACCGCGCCGTCCATCCGGACGAACCGCACCCCGGCAGCCTGCTCCGCCGGCCGGCCGCCCTCGGTGACCGCCTCACGCCCGGGCGTCGGGAAACGCACTGTGGCCGTGGTGTTGGGCGGCACTGTGAGACGCAGCCGCATGTCGCCGCGTGCGTCGAGGTCCCAGTCACTGCCGATCGTTCCGTACGCCGAGCGGTACGACGCCTTGGCCGAGGTGAGCCCACCTCCCGGCTGAGGGGCGAACGTGACGTGCTCGTACCCGGGGTTGGCGGCGTCGGGCTGGATGCCCGCGACCGTCCGGTACATCCAGTCGCCCACCGCGCCGTACGCGTAGTGGTTGAAGGAGTTCATCCCCACGTCACCGAAGCTGCCGTCGGGTTTGATCGAGTCCCAGCGCTCCCAGATCGTGGTCGCGCCCTTGCCGATCTCGTAGCCCCACGACGGGTAGGTGTCGTTGAGCAACAGCCGGTAGGCGACATCCAGGTGCCCGGTGGCGGTCAGCGCCGGCAGCAGATCCGGGGTGCCGAGGAAGCCGGTGGAGAGGTGCCAGTCGTGCCGTTGCACGTTGGCGACCAGCCGGTCGGCGGCCCTGGCCCGCAGCGGATCGGTCAGCAGGCCCATGCCGATGGCCAGCACGTACCCGGTCTGGCTGTCGCCCTGCACCGTGCCGTCGGCCGCGACGTAGGCGTTGACGAACGCCTGGGTGATGGTCTTGGACAGCGCCGCGTAGCGGGTCGCGTCGGCGTCGCGCCCGATGGCGGCGGCCAACTCTCCCAGCAGCCGGATGCTGTACGCGTAGTAGGCGGTGCCGACCACGCCGGCCGGCGTCGGGTCTTCGAGGTTGAGCCAGTCGAGGTACGGGCCGGCGTTGGTCCGCAGGTTGCCGGAGCTGGTGCTCTCCAACCAGGACGCGTACCGCACCATCGACGCGTAGTGCTCCTCGACGACCCGGGTGTCGCCGTAGCGCTGCCACAGCGCGTACGGAACGGTGATCCCGGCGTCGGCCCAGCCGGTCGCGCCGTCCCCGCAGCAGGCGCGCGGCGCGACGTCGGGGTACGCGCCGTTGGCCGACTGCGCGTCGCGCAGGTCCTGCAACCACTTGCTGAGGAACGTCAGGCTGTCCATGTTGAACGTCGCGGTGTTGGCGAAGACGTTGATGTCACCGGTCCAGCCGAGCCGCTCGTCGCGCGCCGGCGTGTCGGTCGGGATGGAGAGGAAGTTGCCGCGCTGCCCCCAGGTGATGTTGCTCTGCAGTTGGTTCACCATGGCGTTGGAGGTCTGGAACTCGCTGGTGAGGTCCCCGTCGGTGTGCATCACCAGCCCGGTGACCGAGGACAGGTCGGGGGTGCCCGGATAGCCGGTCAGCTCGACGTAACGGAAGCCGTGGAAGGTGAACGTCGGCTGGTAGACCTCGGCCCCGCCGCCCCGCAGCGTGTACTGGTCGGTGGCGCGTGCCGAGCGCAGGTTGGCGGTGTAGGCGGTGCCGTTCGGGTTGAGCACCTCGGCGTGCCGGATGCGCACCGTCGTGCCGGCCGGGCCGTTGAGCTTCAGCCGCACCTTGCCCACCATGTTCTGGCCGAGGTCGAAGATCCAGGTGCCGGGGGTGGGCTGGGTCAGCGTCCGGGCTGGCAGCTCCTGCGTGACCCGCACCGGTGGGTCGACCTGGGCGACGATCTTGTCGGTGGCGTCGACGTCGTCGACGGTGGCGGGCTTCCAGCCGGCGTCGTTGAACCCGGGCCGGTCCCAGCCGGCCGGCAACCGCCGCGCGTCGTAGGTCTCGCCGTGAATGAGGTCGCTCTGCAGGAACGGCCCGCCCGTGACGCGCCACGAGCCGTCGGTGCCGACCGTCGCGCTGCGTCCGTCGGTGTAGTCGATGACCAGCTGGGCGCTCAGGTGCGGCCGGGAGCCGTAGTTGTCGGTGCCGAACCAGGCGATGCTGCCGGCGTACCACCCGTCGCCGAGCAGGGCGCCGAGGGCGTTGTCGCCCGGTTGGAGCTGACGGGTCACGTCGTACGTCTGGTACTGCACCCGCTTGTGGTAGTCGGTCCAGCCGGGCGCCAACTCGTGGTCGCCGACCCGCTGGCCGTTGAGGGAGAGCTGGTAGACCCCGAGCGCGGTGGCGTAGATCCGGGCCCGCGCGACA
Organism: Micromonospora zamorensis; assembly: GCF_900090275.1. Taxonomy (NCBI): domain Bacteria; kingdom Bacillati; phylum Actinomycetota; class Actinomycetes; order Micromonosporales; family Micromonosporaceae; genus Micromonospora; species Micromonospora zamorensis. The sequence goes on from NZ_LT607755.1 coordinate 2,046,128, forward strand.
GTGCCGTCGACGCGGAAGCCCCGGCGCAGCAGCGGGTTCGCGTCCAGCGCGGTGAGCATGGCCTCGGTGTCTCCGCCGACCCGCAGGCCGGCCGCGGTGGGAGTGCCCGCCCCGAACGGGTTCACCCCGTCGGTGAGCGGGGCCGTGAAGAGCGTCTGGCCGCCGCTGGTCACCGAGAAGTTGGAGAACACGCCGGACTCCAGCCCGTTGGTACGCAGGCCGACCGAGCCGGCCTGGTGCGCGGTGCTGGTGGTGACGTCGACCTGTGTGCCGTCGACCCAGGTGGTGATGGTGTTCCCGGCCGCGGTGATGCGAAGGGTGTGCGGCGTGGTCAGCCTGTCGGCCGGGACGACTCCACCGAGCGGCACCTCCTTGAGCACGGTCCAGGCGCCGTTGACCCGGGCGTGCGGGCGCAGTTTGGCACTGCCGTTGGTGATGGAGAACTGCCACATGTACGCGTTCGCCGCGCCCCGGGCACGGAGGTAGATCCCGGCCGCGTCGCGTTCCAGCCGTACCGTCGTCTGCACCGTGTAGTCGGTCCAGGACTCGGTCACCGACGGCATGCCGATCCAGTCGGCCTGCCAGCCCGCGCCACCGCGTACGCCGGTCTCCCAGGACGCGGGCGTGCTCCAGCCGGAGGCGTTGCCGGCGGTGTCCCAGACCTGGACCTGCCAGGCGTACCGGGTGCGGGGTCGCAGTTGCGGGCCGGCGTACGGGACGAGGACGCTCTGCCGCGACCGGACCCGGCCGCTGTCCCAGACATCGGGGGCGTTGAGGCGCTCCGCGCTGGTGGCGACGCGCACCTGGTACGACTCCTGGAGCACGCCCCGGGCGGTGGCGTCGATCCGCCAGCCGAGTCGGGGCTGCGCCACGTCCAGGCCGATCGGTTCGGTGGCGCGTTCGGTGGTCAGGTCGGTCGCGGTCAGCGTCGCGGCTGCCGGCGCTGCGGTGGCCGGGCCGGGAGCCACCATCGGCGTCAGGCCGAGCAGCAGCACGAGAAGCGCGGAGGTTGCGGCGCGACGGCGCGTTCTGCGCATCATTCCAGGGCCTCATCCTTCTGGGCGGCGGTCTCCCGGCACGGGCGCAGGCGGGTGGTTGGCCCGGAACGGGGGAGGGGCGGTGGGCTGGGATGAATCGTTTCAGTATGTGTTTCACGAAGATTACGCGCTCCCGTTGGTCAAGTGAAGACGTTCACAGTAATCAATATGAGCTGGCTCGAACCGACGTCGGCGGACGGCGAAACGTCGGCATTGGCAGCTGGTGCACGAGAACTATCCCGAAGGGTCGTCCTGTGCCGATCATTGTCGAGATCGACGTGAGTCTTTCTCGCCTCCGGGTAGGACGCCCGGGCACGGATGGCGACAGGTCGGCACCGGCAGCCGGGCGTACCCGAACGACCCGACTCCGCGTCCCCGGAGGACCGTCATGCCCAGACCCGCCCTGCGCGCCCGGCTCGCGGCGCTCACCACCGCCGTCCTGACTGCGAGCGTCCTGACGGTCATCCCGCCGTCACCGGCGCTCGCCGCCACCTTCACCCCCGACGACTACTGCCTCGGGCAGTGCGCCGACATCCTGCCCCCCGGGCAGAACGGCAACGCCACGCTGGTCGACATCCTGGCCCACCAGGCGCTCGGCACCCGCCCGGCACACTCCAGCGACCAACTCGACGAGTACGCCAACCTGGTCTACAACTACGCCGGGCTGACCGACGAGCAGATCGCCCACTTCTACAACGACGCCTCGTTCGGCGTCCCCGCCGGGCAGGTCGAGAGCACCGTGTCGCCGCGCTCGGACGTCACCATCGTGCGGGACAAGGCCACCGGCGTCCCGCACGTCACCGGCACCACCCGCGGCGGCACCATGTTCGGCGCCGGCTACGCCGGGGCTCAGGACCGGCTCTGGGTGATGGACCTGCTGCGGCACGTCGGCCGCGGCAACGTCACCTCGTTCGCTGGCGGCGCGCCTGGCAACCGGGAGCTGGAGCAGAGCGTCTGGGCCAACTCGCCCTACACGGAGGCGGACCTCCAGGCCCAGGTGGACGCGCTGCGCACCAAGGGCGCCCGGGGCCAGCAGCTCTACACCGACGTCGTCGACTACATCGCCGGCATCAACGCCTACATCGACAAGTCGATCGCCGACGACAACTACCCCGGCGAGTACGTGCTGACCGGTGCCGGCAAGCCGACGCACTTCACCATGACCGACCTGATCGCCACCGCCGGCGTGGTCGGCGGGCTCTTCGGCGGAGGCGGCGGCAGCGAGATCCAGTCCGCGCTGGTCCGGGTCGCGGCCCGGGCCAAGTACGGTGCCACCGAGGGCGACCGGATCTGGCAGGGATTCCGCTCGCAGAACGACCCGGAGACCGTGCTGACGCTGCACGACGGGCAGAGCTTCCCGTACGGCGCCACGCCGAGCGGCGCGACCAGCGCGGTGCTGCCCGACGCCGGCACGGTGACGCCCGAACCGCTCGCCTACGACGCCAGCGGCGGCGCCGCCGCCCGCACCGGCGCCAGCACCGCCACCAAGGACCTGCTCGGCGGGCTGTCCAACCTGCGCGCGCACGGCATGTCCAACGCGGTGGTGGTCTCCGGCCGGCACAGCACCACCGGCAACCCGGTGGCCGTGTTCGGCCCGCAGACCGGCTACTTCGCCCCGCAACTGCTGATGCTCCAGGAACTCCAGGGGCCGGGGATCAGCGCGCGCGGTGCCGCGTTCGCCGGGCTCAACCTCTACGTGCTGCTCGGTCGTGGCCAGGACTACGCCTGGAGCGCCACCTCCGCCTCCCAGGATCTGACCGACACGTACGCGGTGCCGTTGTGCACCACCGACGGCAGCGCCCCGACGCTGCGCAGCAACCGCTACCTCTACCACGGGCAGTGCCTCGCCATGGAGACGCTGGAGCAGCGGAACTCCTGGAAACCGACGCTCGCCGACTCCACCCCGGCCGGCTCCTACACACTGCGCGCGCTGCGCACGAAGTACGGGCTGGTGGCCTACCGGGGCCTGGTCAACGGGCAGCCGACCGCGTTCACCAAGCTGCGGTCCACCTACCGGCACGAGGCCGACTCGGCGATCGGCTTCCAGGCCTTCAACGACCCGTCGGCGATGGGCAGCGCGGCGGCGTTCCAGGCATCCGCGGCGAACGTCGGGTACGCGTTCAACTGGTTCTACGTCAACTCGACCCAGGCGGCGTACTACAACTCCGGCTCGAACCCGCTCCGGCCCACCACCGCCGACCCGAACCTGCCGACGAAGGCCGAGCAGGCCTACGAGTGGGTGGGCTGGAACCCGGACACCAACGACGCGACCTACACCCCGGCATCGGCCCACCCCCAGTCGGTCGACCAGGACTACTACGTGAGCTGGAACAACAAGCAGGCGCGGGACTTCGGTGCGGCCGACGGCAACTTCAGCTACGGCGCGGTGCACAGGGCTCAACTGCTGGACGGTCCGGTGCGCGCCGCCATCGCCCAGCGCAAGCTCGGACGCGCCGACGTCGCGAAGATCACCGCAGACGCGGCGGTGACCGATCTGCGCGGCCAGCAGGTCCTCGGCGAGCTGCTGCGGGTGCTCGACAGCACGCCGGTCACCGATCCGGCGCTGACCGCCGCCGTGAGCAAACTGCGGGCCTGGCAGCAGGCCGGCACCCGCCGGGTGGAGACGGCACCCGGCTCCAGGGTCTACCAGCACGCCGAGGCCATCCGGATCTTCGACGCGTGGTGGCCGCTCCTGGCCGCAGCCCAGTTCCGCCCCGGCCTCGGGCCCGACCTGTACGCCGCCCTGGTCGACGCGATCGAGGTGAACGAGGCGCCGTCCGGTGGCCAGAACGGCGGGCGTGACGGCGCCGTGAGCTGGGCGCCGCAGGGGCAGGCACACAAGGGCTCGTCGTTCCAGTACGGCTGGTGGGGCTACGTCGACAAGGACCTGCGCACCGTGCTCGGCGACCCCGTCGCCGGCGGGCCGGGGCGCGCGTACTGCGGCAACGGCAACCTCGGCGCGTGCCGGCAGGCCCTGCTCGACGCGCTCGGCCAGGCCGCCGCGGTGCCGGCCGCGACGGTCTACCCGGGTGACGCGTCCTGCGGAGCCGGCGACCAGTGGTGCGCCGACTCCATCGCCCAGTCCGGGCTGGGCGGCATCACCCAGCCGCTGATCGCCTGGCAGAACCGCCCCACCTACCAGCAGGTCGTCTCGTTCCCGGCGCGACGTGGCGACAACCTCACGAACCTGGCGCAGGGCCGTCCGGCCACCGCGTCGAGCACCCAGTTCCTGACCAGCAACACCCCCAACAAGGCGGTCGACGGCAGCCTCGGCAGCCGGTGGTCCAGCAGCTACAACGACAACCAGTGGCTCCGGGTGGACCTCGGCTCGACGCGGACCGTCAGTCGGGCGGTGCTGCGCTGGGAGGCCGCGTACGGCAGCGAGTACCGAATCGAGGTCTCCAGCGACGGCACCTCCTGGCAACCGGTGTTCAGCACCACTTCCGGCAACGGCGGCGTCGACAACGCCACCTTCGCCCCGGTCAATGCCCGTTACGTGCGGGTGTACGGAGTCAAGCGGGCCACCTCGTACGGGTTCTCGCTCTACGAATTCGAGCTCTACGGACGGTGACCACAGCCGGAGGGGCCGGCGGAAACCACCCGCCGGCCCTTTCGGGGCGTGCGCAGCGCCATGGAGCGCGACCGTGTCCGACCACCACCTCGATCACCTCACCTACGAGGATGCCGACAAGTCGATCGCCGACATCGGCACCTGCTCCACCTGACGAAAGAGCAGCCTCCGGACGGGCGCGGTTAGAAGTCTCCCGAGGTCCGCGCGTACACCCTATTTCTGCTCGGCTCATTCGTCGGGAGCTGTCGCCCGCGGCGGCGTGGAGGGCCAGCAGTCGGTAGTAGTCGAAACGGGGCTTGCCGGGGGTGATCACGACGAGGAAGTCGGCATCCTGGCCGTCGGCGGGGGCGAAGGCGTGCGGAATGTTCGGCGGGACGAAGAGCGCGTCTCCCTTGTGCAGAGTGTGCACCTCAATGCAGGTGTGGCGGCGCGCACCGTCGGTGCCGTGCTTGAGCAGGGTGCGGTTGCTGGTCAGGGCGGAGGAGCTGTTCCAGTGCGACCAGATCCTCAGCAAGGGGCCGGGCGAGCACGCGGGCGTCGACTATCGACAGTCCTGGGCGTTCACCCAGGCCATGCGAGGTGCCGACCTGGCGTGACGGCGGGAACTGGCCGGAAGGACCGTGGCTGACGTCCGGGCCAACCGCGTGGCGGCGGCGAACATCACCGCGAAGCCGGTGGCCAACTCGCCGCCGTTGATCGAGCCGGCCAGGCTGGCGGCGGCCACCTTGGCCACCACGAAGAACGAACCGATCACGGCATCCCGGCCGGAGCCCCAGCGGAACAGCGCGGAGACCAGGAGGACCAGGAAGCTCGCCGTGAACATCTGACAGGCATCGCCGGGCCGCACGAATGGGCCGACCGTCGTGAGGCCGAACGCTATCGCCACCATCGCGAGCGGCTTCGTACGCCGCGAAGGAGCGTCGGCAGCAGCGCGAGCGCGACGACGACGCAGCCCACCCGCCACGGCAGATCGGGCCGGAGTATTCCTTCCAACATGATCGCCGGCGCGATGACTGCGATCAACGCCCAGTCGCGCCACACATGGGACCGAACGTGTGGGACGCGCGGCTCGCCAACACAGTGCGTCACCTGACGATTGGTGCACCGGGCGGCGCGCTGGCGGAAACCTCCGGCGATCAGATCACGACACGTAGACATCTTTCAAGACCATCGATGATCCGCTATATTTTGCGCATCGTTGATCTCTTCGGTTTCCCTTGAGAGGTGCACATGTTCGACGACTTGGCGCTGCGGCGGCGTACCCTCCTGGCGGCCCTCGCTGGTGCTGCGGCCGTCCCCATTCTCGGAAGCCCCGCGCGGGCCGCGTCGCCCAAGGTCTACATCGACCCCGGTCACGGCGGCACCGACTCTGGGGCGGTCGGCAACGGGTTGCAGGAGAAGGCCCTGACGCTCGACATCTCCCTGCAACTGCGCAGTATTCTGCTGGCCAACTGGAACGTCGACGTCCGCATGTCCCGAACGACCGACATCACTCGCAGCCTGGCCTACCGCACCGATGACGCCAATGCCTGGGGCGCTGACCTCTTCGTCAGTGTGCACATCAACTCCGGGGGCGGCACCGGCTTCGAGAGCTACCGGTACCTGACGGCGGACGCCGCCACCACCAACCTGCACAACGCGTTGCATCCGAGAGTGATCGCCGGTATGCGGTCGGTCGGTGCAGTCACCGACCGAGGGCTGAAGAGCGCCAACTTCCACGTGCTGCGCGAGACGACCATGCCGGCGGTGCTCACCGAGAACCTCTTCATCGACACCGTGGCGGACGCGAACCTGCTCAAACGGGCCGACTTCATCACTGCCACCGCCCGCGCGCACGCCCAGGGCATCGCCAGCTATCTGGGACTGGGCAGTACCACCCCGCCCACCTTCAGCGTCATCGTGGACAACGCCACCGCAGGACGGTTCACGGCGAGCGCCAACTGGGGGAGCTCGGCCTACTCCAGCCAGCGCTACGGCGCTGACTACCGCTTCGCCAGCCCCACCCCCGCCAGCGACGCCGCCTGGTTCAAGGTCGACATCCCGGCGGCCGGGAACTATCGGATCGAGGTACGGCACCCGGCCGACCCGGGTTACAACAGCACCACCCCGCACGTCATCGTCACCGCCTCCGGCAACCAGACACTCAACGTGGACCAGCGCTCCAACGGTGGCGTCTGGCGTTCGCTCGGCACCTTTGCGCTCGCTGCCGGTGACCGCAACCTGGTTGCGGTGAGTCGGTGGACCAGCGCAGCCGGCTACGTCGTGGCCGACGCCGTCCGGGTTGCCCGAGTCTGAGGCGTGTTTCGTAAGTCAGGCCGGCAGCGTCGAGGTCACGGCGTGGCAGTGATCGATAACAGAAGATGTCTCCGGTATTTGTTCTGCGACCAAGCAGGAACTTCGCACTCGAGTTGATATCCCCGCGTCTGAGCGCCGCCCGTGTGGGAGGCTCGTCGCCGTGGGGCAGTTGATCAATGTGCGGGACGGGTCCGTCTGGGCCGAAGACACCGGGGGCGGCCTGCCGCCGGTCGTGCTCCTGCACCCAGGGCGAGGGCGATTCTCGCATCTGGGACCCCGTCTGGGAGCGACTCGCCGGGCAGCGCCGGCTGATCCGGTACGAGGTGCGGGGCTTCGGCCGCTCCGCGCCGCCGTCCGGGCCATTCTCCCGGTTGGACGATCTGCGTCGGGTGCTTGACCGGCTCGGCGTCGGGCCGGCATTGTTCGTCGGTTGCAGCATGGGCGGCGGCACCGCGCTCGACCTCGCCCTCGCCGAGCCGGATCGAGTTCGCGGGATGGTGCTGGCGTGCCCCCGGCATTTCCGGTGCCCCGCCCGCCCACGATCCCGACGACGAGCCGGACAGCGTCGACCCAGATCGATGATTGACGATAGAGGGTCGGGGCGCGCACCACGACCGATGCTCGCCGACCCAGGCTCAGCCGTCGCCGGGTCGGACCAGCCCGCTCTCGTACGCGATGACCACGAGCTGGGCGCGGTCGCGGGCGTTCAGCTTGTGCAGCAGGCGACTCACGTACGTGCGGGCGGTGTCGGGGCTGAGATGCAGGGCCGCCCCGATCTCCACGTTCGACCGTCCGGTGCCGACCTGTGCCAGGACGTCGCGTTCCCGCCCGGTGAGCCCGGTCAGCCGGGCTGGATCCGCGACGGGGGAGCGGGCCGCTGCGGCGATCACCCGCCGGGTCACCGCCGGTGACAGCAGCGCGTCCCCGCCGGCCACCACGCGGACGGCGTCCCGCAGGGCGTCGGGCGGGGTGTCCTTGAGCAGGAAGCCGGCGGCGCCGGCGCGGATGGCCTCGAAGAGGTACTCGTCATCGTCGAAGGTGGTCAGCATGACCACCCGAACGTCGGCCAGCGTCGGGTCGGTGAGTATGCGGCGCGTTGCCTCGATGCCGTCGCCACCAGGCATCCGGACATCCATCAGGACGACGTCGGGCCGCTGCTCGCGGGCGACTGCCACGGCGGCCCGGCCGTCGCCGGCTTCGCCGACCACTGTGATGTCCGAGGCGCGTTCCAGCAACGCGCGGAGTCCGGTGCGCACCAGGTGCTGGTCGTCGACGAGGACGACGCGTACGTCGCTCATGCGGCGATCCCGGCCAGCGGTAGGTGGACCGAGACCCGGAAACCGCCGTCAGCGGCCTCGCCGGCATCGAGGGTGCCGCCGAGCAGGGCAACCCGCTCCGACATGCCGCGCAGCCCCTGACCCGTCTCACCTGCCGCGCCGCCGGCAGATCCCCGACCATCGTCGACGACCTCCACCGACAACCCGGACGGGGTCGCCCGGATCGTCACCGTGGCGCGGGTGGCGTGGGCGTGGCGCAGCACATTGGTCAGTGCCTCCTGCACGATCCGGTAGACGGTGCTGCCGACCACCGTGGGCAGGGCGTCGACCGGGCCGTCGAGACGCAGCTCGACCGGCAGCCCGCCTCGGCGGACGCCCTCGACGAGCGTGCGCAGCTGGGTGAAACCGGGGGCCGGCTCGCGCGGCCCGGGCTCGCGACGCAGGGTGCCCAACGTGGCGCGCAGCTCGGCCATGGCGCTGCCGCTCACCGAGTGGATCGCGGCCAGGGCGGCCTCGGCCTGCCCGGGCTCGGCATCGGCAAGTGCCTCCCGCGCCACAGCCGACTGGAGGGTGATCACCGAGATGGTGTGTCCGAGCGTGTCGTGCACCTCCCGGGCGATGCGCAGCCGCTCGGCCTCGACCTGCCGGGCGGCCTCCCGGCGGCGTTCCTCGGCCGCGAAGGCGGCCTGCCGGGCCAGCGCGGCCCGAAGCGAACGCCGGTTGCGGACGGCGTCACCCAGAGCGATGACGGCGAGTATCAGGGCTGCCTCGGAGCCCAGACCGGCACCGATCACGACAGAGATGTCGTCTCCCTCGACGAGCCGGGCGGCCACCGAGACGATCAGCAGACTCCCGCCGACGGCGGCGGCCGGGACCACCCGGCCCCGCTGCGCGGCCACGTAGAGGATGGGGGCGGCCGGGGCGGCCACGCCGACCGGCGGCAGCTCCAGGGCGTAGTAGCCGAGGATGCCGGCGGCCGTCGCCAGCAGCGCGGGGACCGTCCAACGCCGGGCCACCAGCAGCAGTACGGCCAGTCCGACCCCGAATCCGCCGGCCAACGCCGCCTGGGAGGTTGACGCGCCCTCGGTCACGACCGCCGCCGTGACCAGGCCCAGGATGGCCACGGCGAGCAGCGCCTCGGTTCGGGTGGGTGAGGTGGCCTGCACGTTCGTGAGCCTAAGTCGGTGCGGGCCCGCGCCGCTGCCGTCCGCAGGCATCATCCCCGCCCCGGCCCGTACGTCGAGAAGCGATGCCAGCTCGCGCGTCTGCGCGGCAGACGGTCCCGGGTTGGCGACCTAGCGTCGACGGCGACCGCACAGATCGTGCCCACCGGGGCCCGAAAGTCAAGGAGAAGTGCTGCTGTGTCCCGTATCAAGCTGACCTGGATCGTGCTCATCGTGCTCGTCTGGGCGGCGATGATGTCATTTGGTGGGGTCGCGGCCGAGACCGTGATGCTCTACCCGAACATCTTCGGGGATGCCCCCGCCTCGCTGGACCGGGCCCGTGAGTTCCTGGTCGCCGGCGGCCCGAGCGACTACTTCCCGCCGCTGGGCGCCTCGGTCGTCCTGACGAGCCTCGCCGCGACCGCCCTCACGTGGCGCAATCGGCGACTGCGGTGGTACGTAGCCGCCGCCGCGGTGGTCTTCATCGCCTGCGAGTTCCTGTTCTCGGTGGTGTTCTTCTGGCCGCGCAACGAGATCATGTTCGTCGACCCGGTCGGCACGCACTCCCCGGAGTATCTGCGCCAGGTTGCCGAGGAGTTCGTCGCCGGCCACTGGGTACGCCTCGTCGGCGGAGCGGTGACGTCCGCGCTGGCATTCACCGCCCTGCTGCGCTTCGCCCGGGACACGGCGCCGGTACGGGTCGAGCGATGAGCGCCGGACGTCGTACTCTCGGTTTCTCCTGGCCGGCTCTGGTCGGTCAGAGCATCTCGGTGCGGTACTCGGGTGCCAGATCGGTTGCGCGTTGCCGGCGCTCCGCCATCTCGTCGTCGGTGAGCTGCGGCGGCGGTGCGTCCTTGCCGGCGACCTTGTCGCCGACGCGGAGGAAGTATTCGTCCTGGCCTGCGGGGGTGCAGACGCACAGCATGCGGGCGGGTGCGCCGGAGGTGTTGCGGAAATTGTGCGGCGCGTTGGCCGGGATGTTGACTGTGGAGCCGGCTCGGACGAGGTGCTTCTCTCCGCGGAAGGTGAACTCGATCTCGCCTTCGAGAATGGTGAACATTTCCTCGAAGTCGTGCCGGTGTGGCGGCGGTCCTCCGCCGTCGGGGATGCGCATGTCGATGAGGCAGTACTGACCGTTGGTCTGCTTGCCGGTGATCAGCATGGCGTAGGTGCCACCGGCGAGAGAGATGTAGGTGGTTGCGGGGTCGTCGGGGTTGGCCACGGTCAGGGTTCGGCTCGGATCGTCGTCCGGGATGGCCGGGGTGGCGCGCTGGCGGTCGGTCATGCCGCTGTCCTTCCTGCCGTGGTTCTTCCGAGTAGGCGCGCAGCCTGACCCGAGGTGATCCTTGGTCTCCGGGCTGCGCGGCCCTGCCCGAATCCTAGAATCACCGTCACCTCTGAGGTGAGCGGACAGCGACGGCCGCGCCGAATTCCGACGGGCGAGAGGATGTTGGCAGCGGTGTTACCGCTGAAGGTGGAGCCCGGCGGCGATGCGGTCCACCGCCTGCTTCGCCTCGACCAGGCTCGCGCCGGTCTGCTGGCGGTACACGCGTACAGCCTGGATCACCTGGCCGCTCTCCAGGTGCCGGACCACTTCCGACTCCACGGGCGCGACGATGCCGAGGTGATCCATAACCAGGTCGAGCTTGCGCTGCACTGCCGCGAGCTGGGTCGCCGAGCTGCGCTTCTCCTGGAACCAAGCTCCGACCGCTGCCCCGACCGACCCGATCGTTGCGATGACGAGCAATGTTGCTTCCCACGGACCCATCAGCACATCTAATCAGCGGTGCGCAACCGGGACACTGCGCGCCCCTGGCGGCACAGCGGCCGTGCGCCGCCCGGGACAGGACCCCCGGGCGGCGCGTGGCCGGCACGGCGAACCGGCGCTAGTTGCGCGTGCTCCACTGCTGGTTGGCGCCGCCGTGGCAGGCCCAGAGGTGTAGTTGCGTCCCATTGGCCGTGCCGGAACCGACGGCGTCGAGGCAGAGCCCTGACTGGACGCCGGTGATGGTGCCGTTGGAGTTCACGTTCCACTGCTGGTTCGGTTGACCGTTGCAGTCCCAGATGAGGACAGCGGTGCCGTTGCTGCTGCCTGCCCCGCTGGCATCCAGGCACTTGTTGCCGTAGACGGTCAGGGTGCGGTTGGCGGTATGGGTCCAACGCTGGTTGGTGCCACCGTGGCAGTCCCAGAGTTGCGGGCGGGCGCCGTTGCTGGTGCTGGAGTTGGGGATGTCGATGCACCGGCCGGACTGGCTACCCGCGATCAGCACGTTCTGCTGGCCCGGCGGTGGGGTCGATGGTGGCGGAGTGGTGGGCGGCACGGTCGAGCCGAACTGGGTGAAGAAGCGCCACACCTCCTGCTTGACCCAGCTCCGCGCGCCGCTCTCACAGCCGGCGCACCCGTCCACCGGACCTTGCTGGTGGCCGCCGTCGAACGCGGCCCAGACCACCGGGTATCCGGCCTGGCAGGAGTATGCGGTGGTGATGTGGGTCCGGCTGCCCGCCGCTGGTTCGGGCGGGTTCTGCGCGGCGCAACCGTTGTTGCGGACGAACCTGTCGCGCAGCGACCGCCCGCTCGGGATGTTGTCGTTGATGCCGTGAATCCCCAGGTACGCCACCGGCTGGGTGCCGCCGCTGCATCCGCTGATCGCCCCCGGGGCCGCGATTGCCGCGACCGCGCGGAACACCGTCGGTCGGGAACACGCCAACGAGTAGCTCATCGCGCCGCCGTAGCTGAACCCGACCGAGAAACGTTGCGTGGTGTCGACGCAGAGAGCGTTCTCGATGACGCGGATCATGTCGTCGGTGAAGGTCACGTCCTCGCCGTTGGAGTTGCCCCAGCCGTTGTTGAGGCCCTGCGGGGCGACGAAGATGGTGCTGTTGTTCGCCTGGGAGAGCATGCCGTAGTAGGCCCAGGCGGCTCCGTCGGTTCCACCCGACGCGACCTGGTTGGCGGTGCCGCCAAGCCAGTGGAACCCGAAGGCCAGCCGGTGGGCATAGGTGTTGTTGTAGCTGTCGGGCAGCCGAAGGATGAAGCTGCGGCTCTTGCCGCTGCTCTGGATGGTGTGGGTGCCGCTGTTCAGTCCGGGCGCCTTGCCGCACCCGGCGGTCGCTGCGGCGGCTCCGACGTTCGCGGCGGACGCAGTGGTGCTCAAGCCACTGGCCAGCGCCGCCGCGCCCACGGTCACGACGACGACTGCCGCCGTCGCGAGAAAACCAAGGATGGGTCTGCGTCTTGTCATGATGGGGCTCCCGCCACTCGGCACGAAATGGTTGGACGAGGTCCGCGGCACCCGGCCGGCTCATGGACACAGGTCCCCGCCACTGGTCCCGCCGCCCACGCAGGACCAGTCGGTCGTCGAATCGATGTGGCCCACGCCGTGCGCGCCCGAGCACCACGTGACCGATCATCTGCGGCGCCGCAGCACTTGGCTCGACGTCGAATCGATTCGCTCCGACGCTAGATTGCACAGTGAAAGATGTCAATGCCATGTCCGGCAGGTTGCGGCCTGATCAGGTGCTCGTGAGGTCGGCCGCGCCGAAGGAGACCGCGAACCGCTTGCACCAGATGGAGACGCTGCGGAAGTCGCGCGGGTCGACCGAGGCTGGTAGCTCGTACACCTGGTTGCCCTTGTTGCCTTTGAGCTTTGCCAGCTCGACCCATTCGCCGTCGTCGAACACCCGCCAGCCGGCCGTGCCCCGGGTGACCGGTTGGTCGGTCAGCCACACCCGCAGGTCCGGTCCGTTCGACGTCTTCAGGTCCTTCACGACGAGCTGGTGGCGCCCGTTGGCGAGCCGGACGATCTCGGCGCTGCCGGTCGTCTCGTGCTCATGGGTGACGAACTCGCCCGCAGCCAGGATCTCGTTGACCGCAGGGGCGGTGGCCGATGCCGTGGGGGACTGGGGCGTGGACATCGGCGTCGTGGCGGCCGGTGTCATCACCCCGGCGGGAGGAAGCGCTTCGTCGACGTACGTGTCGGTGAACAGCTTCCACGGCTGGAACCAGTAGGCGGCCAGGACCGCCACGACGACAACGGCGGCGAGACCAGCCAATGCCACCGGCGACCGGAAGATCGATGCCCTCATTCCCGGAGCGTACGACCGCCGCGACCGTCGAACTGGCCACGAACCCTTTCGGAACTCTTACGACTCTTCACCGGTTGAGGGCGTAGTCGTCGTCTGAACCCGCCCAGGAGGTTCGCATGCCAGTCGGTTGCTCATGCGGTCTCAGCCTGAAGGGCGGGGCCGAGGAGGAGGCCACCGTCGATGACGTACTCCGAACCCGTGATGAACGAGGCGTCCGACGACGTGAGGAACAGGAGAAGCCGAGTGACGTCGGTCGGTTCCCCAAGCCGGGGGATGGCGAACGGCTCGGGTGAGTAGAAGTCGGCGATTGCCATGGTGGCGCCAGCTGCTGGTTCCTGGATGAAGGGGGTCGCGATCACGCCGGGGTGGATGGTGTTCACACGGATGTGGTCGCGGCCGAGCTCGAGCGCCGCCGTTCGTGTGAGACCACGCACGGCCCATTTGCTGGCGACGTACGGCGCGTAGTGCGCCGTGCCGCCCAGGCCCATCGTCGAGGCGATGTTGACGATGGTTCCCCCTGCCGCTCGGCGCAGAGCGGGGGCGGCGACCTTGATGCCGAGGAAGGTCCCTGTGAGGTTGATGTCGAGGATGCGCGACCACGTGGCCCGGTCCGTGTTCTCGATCGGCGCCGGCGGGTTCTGGACGCCTGCGTTGTTGACGAGCACGTTCAGGGCGCCGAAGGTGCTTTCGGCGGCCTGCACGGCGGCGGACCACGACCTTTCGTCGGTGACGTCGAGGCGGGTGAAGCGAGCACGGGTCCCGAGCTCGTCGGCGAGAGCGGCGCCGCGTTCGGCGTCGATGTCGCCGATCACCACGTTCGCTCCCTCCGCGTGAAAGGCGCGTACGTGGCTGGAGCCCTGGCCGCCGGTCCCACCGGTCACGAGCACGGTCTGGTTGTCGAAGCGGTTCATCAGATGTTCCTTCGGTACAGGGGTGACCGACCGGGAACGCCGGCCGATGGTGAGTCGAGCGACTCACCACTGACCTGACACTAGGTCGGCGACAGTGGTGAGTCAAGCCACTCACCTCGTATGCTCGGTCCATGAGCAGGGTCGTGACGACGTATCACCAGCGTGTGGCCCAGGAGAAACGCGCGCTGATCGTGACGGCCGCGACGGCACTGTTCCTCGAGTTGGGCTACGACCGGACGTCGTTGGCGCAGATCGCAGAGCGCTCGGGCGTTTCGCGCGCCACCTTGTTCAAGCAGTTTCCGAGCAAGGCTGCCCTGTTCGACGCCATCGTCACCGAGTCCTGGGCAACAGCTGACGAAGAGGAGCCCCCACCGGCGGGCAACCTCGTCGACGGGCTCAGGACCATCGGTCGCCGCTACGCCGAGCTGTTGAGCCAACCCCGGATGACCGACCTGTTCCGAATCGTCATCGCCGAGCTGCCGCGATTCCCCGAACTGGCCCACGCGCAGTTCTCGCACGGGAAGATGCCCTACTTCGAGTCCGTACGCGGCTACCTCCTGGCCGAGCACGAGGCGGGAACGGCGCGGGTCGAGGACGTGGAGCTCGCAGCCACCCAGTTCCTGGGCATGATCTCCAACTACGTCTTCTGGCCGACACTCCTCGTGCCGGGCTGGGAGGTGAGCGCCGAACGCGTCGCTCAGGTGGTCGACGAGGCCGTCCGCACCATCGCCGCCCGGTATGCCGCGACTGGACCAGACACGTCCACCACCGACTGACCCCGCCAACCGCAGGCCCAGGCCCGCGACCACACCCTCGTCTGTGAAGAGCCCGACTACCGCGTGAGTATCAGCTGTCCGAGTTCCTGGGTGCATCGGGTGAGCGCGACGTAGAGCCCGTTCCAGCCGCGCGGTTCGGCGGCGATGCCCTGAGGGTCGATCAGTAGCGTCGCGTCCCATTCCAGTCCCTTGGACTGGGTCGCGGTGAGCACTGGCACATCACTCAGCACGGCCCGGAGTCCGGCGACGCGGTCGGCGGGGGCGATGACGCCGACCATGCCGCCCTGCCATCGTTGCTGGAGCTGTCGCACTGCCTGGGCGGCGGCGCCGGCAAGCTCGCCGGGGGTGATCGTGAGCTCCCAGGGGGCGATGCCGGAGGATCGCACCGCTCGTGGTGGCGTGTTGTGGCTGCCAGCCTTCTTCAAGACCGGTTCGGTGAGGTCCATGACCTCACGCGGGGTCCGGTAGCAGATGGTCAGTTCCGCGGCGGTCCAGCGGTCTCCGAAAGCAGCCTGCACCGCCTGCGCCCAGCTGGTGTGCCGGTGCGCTGCCTCGGCCTGGTCGATGTCGCCCACGGCCGTGATGGAGCGACTGGGACAGCGCCGCAGGATCATCTGCCACTGCATCTCGGACAACTCCTGCGCCTCGTCGACGACGACGTGGCCGTACACCCAGCCGCGCTGCCGGCGAGCGTGGTCGGCGACGAACTCGCCCTGTGGTTGCGGGGCGTCGACGTCGCCGAGCAGGTCGGCGAGGGCGTCGAGCAGGGGAATGTCGCTCGATGCCCATGGGACCGGCTCGGCCGCGACGGCGGTGATCTCCTCCGGCGACAGTTGCGGGGCGATCCGGGCCAGCAGGGCGCGGTCGCTCAGGAGGTCACCCAGCAGGGTTTCGGCGTCGAGGGTGGGCCACCATGCCTCGACGAACCGGGCGATGGTGGCGTTCTCGGCGATACGGGTATGCAGGTGTTCGATCTCTTCCTCGGAGAGCAGCCCGTCGACGTCGCTGCCCGTGGACGTCCGGAGGGGACGGTGGTCATGTTCCATCCCCTTGTCGACGCGGGCGAGGATGTCCTCGAAGCCCTCCTCCATCTCGTTCATCAACGTCTCGCGCTGCTCGGCGACGGCGTCGGCGAGGAGGTGGTGCAACTGCTCGGCGAACGCCGCGCGAGCCCGGTGGTAGGGGCGTCCCTGCACCGCCGAGGCGAGCGCCTGCGCCACCGTCGCGGCGTCGATGACGTAGAAATCGCCCTCCCAGCGCAGCTTCAACTCACGGGGTCGGGGGAGCAGCGACGCGACGTAGCTCTCGAGCGCGGGCTGCCAGAGGGCGCGGCCCTTGATCTCGGCGAGAAGCCGGCTCTCGTCGCGGCCCACACGGATGTCGGCCAGCAGGGTGTCGCAGGTCGCCGAGACGACGGCGGTCTCACCGAGGGCGGGTAGCACCTGGCCGATGTACTGGAGGAAACGCGGCGAGGGGCCGAGGACCAGGACCGCCTGCTCGGCCATCTTTCGGTAGGTGAACAGCAGGTAGGCGACGCGGTGCAGCGCAACCACGGTCTTGCCGGTGCCGGGACCGCCCTGAACGACCAGCGGGCCGGTCGCCCTGGCCCGGACGATGTCGTCCTGTTCGCGTTGCAGCGTGGAGATCGCCGTCGACATGACACCGGTGCGCCGCTGGTCGAGGGCGGCCAGGAGGGCTCCCTCACCGACGAGTTCCGCCGTCATGCTCCCGTCCAGCGGCTCGTCGTCCACCCCGACGACGGTCGACCCGTTCGTGCGTACGTGACGCCGTCGTGCCTGACCCTGGGGCTCGACGGCCGTCGCGGTGTAGAACGGCCGGGCTGCGGGAGCGCGCCAATCCACCAGCAGTGGCTCACTGTCCTCGACGTCGTCGCGGAGACCGACACGGCCTACGTGTCGCACCGTGCCATCAAGGCCGTCGAGGCGACCGAAGACCAGCCCCTCCCGAGCTCGCTGCAGCTCTTCGTACTGCTGACGGAGCATGCGCTGCCGGGCATGTTCCAACGCGTCCAGGGCCTCCGACGAGAGCTCGACCTCCAGGTGCTCGGTCAGCCTGTCGCGCCGGGCCGTGGCCATGTCGAGGAACGCCTGTTCCTCGGCGATGGCAGATTGGCGGGCGACGCCCTCCGGGGTGGAGGTCGGCGGTTCGCCGCCCGGTGTTACTCCGCTGGCATCGGCAGTGCCGTTGTTCAGGGCAGAATTCCGGCGCATTCGCAAATCCTCGTATGGGTGTTCCCCTCGGCCCCGGATGAGCCGCAGTGCATTCCGCCGGCAAGCATAGGGAGCGTTTCTCTCGTCGGCCAGGAACTCCGCCGACCGAGATGGGAGTCTCAACGCCTTGCAGTTCCGGGTCGCTTGTGGCCTCACCCAATCGTGATTTTCTTATTGACAGCTCTGGCAATATCTGATCTGCGGCTGCATTTCCACCAGCCACACGTCGCCCACGATGTAAAGCCCCGACGACAGCATCATCGGGAGGGGGTCGAGAGGCGGACCGTCAGGTCGCAGCCGGCCGGCACCCTGACGGTGCTGCGCAGCAGGTCCGTGCGCGTCAAGCCCATCCCAGCGTCGGGTAGCACGGCCGACCGGAGCCTGCCCGTGTTATCGGCGACGCCGGGCGTTGGCCTCGGCGTCGAGCAGATCGTTGAGTGTCAGCGCTGAGTTGATCAAAGAAAGATGGCTGAACGCCTGAGGATAGTTGCCGATCTGCTCCCCGGTCGCGGCGATCTCCTCGGCATAGAGGCCGAGGTGGTTGCTGAAAGTGAACATCTTCTCGAACGTGAGTCGGGCGTCGTCCAGGCGGCCGGAACGGGCCAACGCCTCCACGTACCAGAAGGTGCACATGTTGAAGGTGCCCTCGTGACCGGGGAGACCGTCGGGGGAGTGGACCGGGTCGTACCGGTGCACCAGGCTGTCGGAGACCAGTTCGCGCTCGATCGCGTGCAGGGTCGACTGCCACAGCGGGTCGCTCGGCGTGACGAAACCGACTGACGGCATGGCGAGCAGCGCCGCGTCCAGCACGGACTCGTCGTACGCCTGCACGAAGGTGCCGCGCTCCCGGTTGTATCCGCGGGCCATGACCTGGTCGTAGATGCGGTTGCGTTGCTCCGTCCAGCAGGTCATGTCCCCCGGGCGGCCGGTGCGGGTGGCCAGCCGGATGGCCCGGTCCAGCGCGACCCAGGACATCACCCGACCGAAGGTGTAGTTGCGGGGGTGGTGGCGGCTCTCCCAGATGCCGGCGTCGGGCTGGTCCCAGTTGTGGCAGAGCCAGTCGACGAGCCGGACGGTGCTCTTCCACACCTGGTGCGAGACGCGGATGCCCTGCTCGTCGGCGAGGTGCATGGCGTAGAGCGCCTCGCCGTGGATGTCGAGCTGGATCTGGTCGGCGGCGCCGTTGCCGATCCGCACCGGCCGCGAGCCCCGGTAGCCCTCCAGATGGTCCAGCACCTCCTCGTGCAGGTCGGAGGAGCCGTCCACCCGGTACATGATCTTCAGAGGATCCTGGTGCTCGCCGGCCTCGCGGATCCGCTCGTCCAGCCAGTTCATGTACCGGCTGACCTCCTCGGTGAAGCCGAGGCCGAGCAGCGCGTGCACCGAGAACGACGTGTCACGTACCCAGGTGTAGCGGTAGTCCCAGTTGCGGGTTCCGCCGACCAGTTCGGGTAGCGCGGCGGTGGGGGCGGCGATCATCGCGCCGGTCGGCGCGTACGTCATGAGTTTCAGCGTGATGGCGGAGCGCTCTACCATCTCCCGCCAGCGGCCGGTGTAGCTGGAGCGCTCAAGCCAGCGCCGCCAGTAGTCCTGGGTCCACTCGAACATGCCCTGGACCTCTTCCGGCGAGAAGATGCGCGGCTCGGTGCCGGCCGTCTCCAGGACCACGCCGCCGGTGTCACCCTCGTTGAGCGTGCCGTACGCGACCAGGTCGCCGCCCTCGAGGCGGACGTCGCCGTGTTCGGCGAGCAGCCGCCGCACCGGGTCGACCGGGTTGAACGTCATCGTCATCGACCGGCTGCGGAAGAGGTAGCCATTGGGGTGGCGTTCCAGCTGGTGCTCTTCGCGGGCGTAGTCAAACCGCGGCCGGCACTCCACCCGGAAGCGCATGCTCCCCCGGACCATGTTGACGATGCGGACCAGGCGGTGCGCGTCGGTGGCCCGCTCGCCGGTGACCGGCATGAAGTCCATCACCTCGGCCACCCCGTCGGCGCTGATGAACCGGGTGATCAGGATGGGCGTGCCGGGCAGATAGAGCTGCTTGGTCACGTACCGCGTGTCGTGCGGCGCGATCTGGAAGTAGCCGCCCTTCTCCTTGTCCAGCAGCCCGGCGAAGACGCTCGGCGAGTCGAAGCGCGGCGCGCAGAACCAGTCGACCGTCCCGTCGCACGTCACCAGCGCGGCGGTCTGCAGGTCGCCGATGAGTCCGTGATCCTCGATCGCCGGATAGCTGTCCACGTCTCTCCCCGGGTCGGCTGCGTCCTGCGCATCGAATCTAGGGGGAGAATTGCCGAGTTAGGTGGGATTCGCGTTCAGCCACCCTGTCGCGTACCCCGAGGTGCCTCGACCCCCCGACCGGCACCTCGTCCAGCCGACCTGGTCGGACTTGGTGATCTCGGGGCGGTGGTGTTCATCGCCGCGACCGCCGGATAGCGCGTGATCTCCGTGATGTCCGAATGCATGCACTTGGTGCAGCCATGAGACCGTGCTGGCGACGAGGCGGTTCCCGGTCAGCCGCCGGGCTTGGCGGGAGTGGCGGTGAAGGCTGGAGACCGTCGATCGGACGGTCCCGGCGTTGCGCTACCGTCAGGGTGCCCACACCGGCGTCGAGTAGCCCGCGTCCGTCGGCTGTCGATGGCCCGCACTGCCCAAGAACCCAGGGAGATACCGATGCCGGAGCCTGAGCCCGTCGAAGACGCCCACGCGGCGGACGCCGACACCTCAACCACGGACGAGACCGACCAGCCTGCCGTTCCCTCGAATCGGGCTGCCCGTCGCGCGAAGGGCAAGGGCGTCTCGCCTCAGCCGCACGGAAAGGGTCAGCACCTCGGCGGCCGGGGCTCGGTCCAGAGCCCGCGCCAGTACGGTAATCGCCGAAGCGGCTGATCGCCCGTCCCGGGTTCCGCGCGTATCAGTCGGCGGGCTGTGGGAGGGCAACCTCGCGCGGCGGTGGTGGGCGCCTGCGACGGTAGCCGCCGCGCCAACGTACTGGTCCAGGTCTGACGCCGCTGTGGCATGAGCAGGCCGTCGTAACATGCATTGAACGCGAAGAAGCTGGTCACGGCGCGGGGTGTCGAGGACTTCACCGACGCCCTGACCGGCTACATCATCGTGGAAGCGGACTCGCACGACGAGGCAGTTCAGATCTTCTCCGGGCACCCGCACCTGAGGCTGTTCGCCGGAAACTCGATCGCCGTCCTGGAGTGTCCCTCTCCGCCCAGCTGATGCCCCGGTTGACGAGTTGTCTGTGAGCGGACTGGCGCTGTTTTCCAGGCCGGTGGCTCGGTGCCGTGATCGTCCGGTCTGAGCCGTGAAGAGACGTTTCGGGTCGCAGGCCATGGCCAACATGGGGTCCCTCCGCAGGCGTTGGCTTTAGCGCAGGAGTCCCCCTATGGTGGAGGCATGCCGTCGGTGACTTTCTGCTCGTCTGTCGTCACTGTGCTGGCAGCGCTTGGCGCTGCTCGCGCAGCGACGCAGCGACGCCTGACGGTTGGGATGCGCGTGCCGGTTGTCCGCGCGCTGCACATCGCGCCCTCGCACAAGCTGTCGAGCCCGCCGCCAATCGGCCGAGACCCTCCCGCGGAATCGTTGCATCCCAGAACGACCGCAGGGCGAAGCCATTTGAGCTTCGGCCCTTTTTCTTTTTCCCTGGAGAGGTAGACCATGAGCGTCGATCATCGTGCTGTTGATCAGAGCTGGTTGGCTGATCTGCGAGCGTCCCTGGCGGACGACTTCGCCGCACAAACGGCTCGGCTGCGGGAACTGACCGAGCTCAACGCGGACACCGGCGACCCCAGTGAGGCGCACAACCAGGCTGCGCTGCTGCTGGCCACCCGCCGCAACATCGAGCAGATCACCGGTGCTCTGGGCCGGATCAGCGACGGCACCTACGGTGCCTGCCAGAAGTGCGGCCAGAACATCCCGGCCGAGCGGCTCGAGGTTCTCCCGCACGCGCGCTTCTGCGTGCCGTGCCAGGAGAAGCACAACAAGTGACGCCTCGTGTGGCTGCCGCGCCGCTGCGCGGCAGCCACACACCGGCGATCAGAGCCTGACCTCGCAGGGTACGGGCGAAGCCCAGCACAACCGACAGAGGCGTCACACGTGCGCGTTTATGCGGTCGGGTCCCAGTCTGCGAGCTGCTCCATCGGCTCGGTGTCGCCGCTGGTCTCCAGGCCGTCGAGCGGGAGGCGCTCGTAGAAGTAGAGGATCATTTCGCTCGCTGCGCCTCGCATCGCCATGTCGCCCGGCTCCGCGTCGGCGGCGAGGTCGTCGCAGCGGACGCCGTCAGCGTTGAGGGTCAGGCGCCAGGAACGGCCCTCGGTCGCGTGCAGGTCGATGGTCGCCGGCTTGAACGGCCAGGGGACGGTCGTCGCCGAGACGGTCGTCAGGAACTCGTCGACGCCCTCGACCGCGACGTCCGTCGGCAGCGGCTGTGCGACCCCCTGGGTGAACTGGGCGTCGTAGGTGTGGACGGCCAGCTCCTGGATCTGGTGCCGGGCCACGGCTCCGCTGGTCTGCGGGGCCTGCGAGCGGCCCCACCAGGTCCAGCAGCCGCGGTCCGGGCCGGCCTCGCGCATCGCGGCGAGCATGAGCTCGGTCGACTCGGCGAGCCAGGCGTCCAGGGCTTCGCGGTCGCGGGGCGCGGTCGGGGCGCCCTTCGGGTCCGTCCTCGCCGGGGGCTCAGCGCCCGGGCCCGCCGCGATGATGGCGGCCTGGCGGCGGCGGCCGTCGCCGATGTGCTGCGCCAGTTCGCGCAGCGTCCAGTCCGGGCAGGTCGGGACCTGGACGTCAAGGTCGGGAGCGGACGCGATCGCGGCGCGGAACGCGGCCGAGCGGTCGTCGATCAACCGCAGGACCTCGGGGAACTCCACAGTGTTCTGCACCTCGGTTGTGTATCACTGCGCTCCAGCCGCCGGATAGCGAATTTGTCGGAAGAACGCGTCGACACCCGGGCGGAGCGCCGGCGCCGAACGCGGGCGCGAACGTCGACCATGTCGTGCGTCACGTCCATCTCATGTCACGGACACGTCGGCAGCTTGCGTCTGGTGGTCGTCAGCGCGAGGAAAGAGGCGGAACGATGAGCACAGAGCACGAGGTCGGGACGGCGGCTGCGCACCGGGTGGTGATTCTGGGGGCGGGGTACGCGGGGATGGCCGCGACGATCCAGCTCGCGGCGCGGGTCAGGCGCCGCGAGGGTGTGCGGGTGACCCTGGTGAACGCGCAGGAGCGGTTCACAGAGCGCCTGCGGCTGCACATGACGGCGACCGGGCAGCGGCTCGCCGAGATGAGCATCCCGGAGCTGCTGGAGGGTACGGGCGTGCAGTTCGTGCGCGGCTGGGTGACGGCGCTGGACGCGGATGCGAAGACCGTGCGGCTCGACGACGACCGGGTGCTGCACTACGACACGCTGGTGTACGGGTTGGGCAGTGTGGCCGACACGGCGGCGGTGCCGGGTGTCGAGGACTACGCGTACACGCTGAACAGCGTCCAGGACGCCGAGTTGCTGGCTGACCGGCTGGCGCGGCTCGGCAGCGGCAGGTTGGTGGTCGGTGGCAGTGGGTTGACCGGCGTCGAGTCGGCTGCGGAGATCGCCGAGCGGCACCCGGAGCTGAACGTCGTCCTCCTGGGTCGGCAGGAACCCGGCGCGACCATGATCCCGAAGGTCAGGGCGCACCTGCGGTCCGCGCTTGAGCGCCTGGGCGTCCGGGTGCGCAGCGGGGTCGAGGTGGTGAAGGTGCTGCCCGGTTCGGTCGAGTTGGCCGGCGGAGAGACGATGGCCGCCGACGTCGTGGTGTGGACGAGTGGCACGCGCGTGTCGCCGCTGGCTGCGGCAGCCGGTCTGGCCGTCGAGGAGCGCGGCCGCATCGTCACCGACCCCGCGCTGCGGTCGGTGTCGCACCCCGACGTGTACGCGGTGGGCGACGCCGCCGCGATCCGTCAGAGTTACGGCGTCATGCACGGCACCTGCCAGGGTGGCATGCCGACCGGGGTGCACGCCGCGGTGGCGATCGTCCGCGCGCTCAAGGGTAAGAAGGCGAAGCCTTTCCGCTTCGGCTACTACCACACACCGGTGAGTCTGGGACGGCACGATGCGGTCGTCCAGTTCACCCACCCCGACGACAGTCCTCGACGGATGTATCTGACCGGCCGCAGAGCGGCCTGGTACAAGGAGACGGTGAGTGCTTCGCCCTGGCCGACGTACGGCCGCATGAAGAGGATGCCCGCCGCGGGCGCGTTCTGGCCCCGCGGTGGCCGCTTCACCCGGGTCCGGGACGCGCGGTGACCCATCCGTTCCGGGAGCTCGACCAGCGGGTCTACAACGAGCATCGCAACCTGCTGTTCTCGGTGGCCTACCGCATTCTCGGCACGGCGGCCGACGCCGAGGACGCGGTCCAGGACGCCTGGATCAAGTGGTCGGCCGCCGACCGCGCGCAGGTGGCCGACCCCAGGGCCTATCTGACGCGGATCGTGTCGAACCTGGCGATGGACCGGCTGCGCTCCACCCGGCACAAGCGCGAGACGTACGTCGGGCCGTGGCTCCCGGAGCCGATTCTCACCGCCGGGGACACCGCCGACGCCGTCACGACCGCCGAGTCCGTCTCAATGGCCATGCTGGTGGTGCTGGAAACACTGAGTCCGTTGGAGCGGGCGGTGTTCGTGCTGAAGGAGGTCTTCGACCTCAGCCACGCCGAGATCGCGGAGGCGGTGGACCGTTCCGAGGTCGCGGTGCGCCAGGCCGCGCACCGCGCTCGCGAGCACGTTCGGGCCCGGCGGCCACGCTTCGTCGCGGACCGCTCGCGGCAGCACGAGGTCACCCGACGGTTCTTCGCCGCCGCGACCGGTGGCGACATCAACGCCCTCATGGAGCTGCTGTCGCCGGACGTCACACTGTGGACCGACGGTGGCGGCAAGGTCCGCCAGGCCATGCGTCCGGTGGTGGGGGCACAGACGGTGGCCGCCTGGTTCGCGGCCATCGGCACCGTCACCTACCAGGGCGTCGAGCCCGCCGACATGAGCGCCGAGCTGGTCGAGATCAATGGCGGGCTGGGCATGGTGTTCCGCGGTCCGGGTCGTGTGGTCGCCACCGTCACCGTCGAGGTCGACGCCGGCGGCCGCATCATCGCCATCCACAACGTCGCCAACCCGGACAAGCTCCGGGCCATCGCCGAAGGCGCCACGCGCGACGTCCGTACACGCTGAGCTTTTCCCAAGGTGACGCGGGTGACGGCCCTCGCGGCCGGCACCGGGTCGATGCCTGACCAGACGGTATGTGGGCGCAGGTTTGCGGGACGGGCGGCTCGGATACTCGTCGCGCATGTTTGACGGTTTCACCGACGAGAGGATCGACGTCGGGGAGGTGGAACTCCGTGTCCGGCATGCCGGGCAAGGGCCCCCGGTGCTCCTCATCCATGGGCATCCGCGCACCGGGTCGACGTGGCACCGGGTGGCACCGCGGTTGGTGGACCGGGGCTTCACCGTCGTCTGCCCTGACATGCGCGGCTACGGGAGGTCCGGCAAGGCGAAGATCCTCCCGGACCACTCGCAGCAGTCCAAACGGGCGGTCGCGGGGGACATGGTCCGTCTGATGGGCATCCTGGGTCATCCGACGTTCGCCGCGGTCGGGCACGACCGTGGTTGCTACGTGACGTTGCGCCTGGCACTGGACCACCCGGACGTGGTCAGCCGGCTCGTGGTTCTCGATGGCGTGCCCATCAGTGAGGCCCTCGCCAGGTGCGACGCGCGATTCGCCCACGACTGGTACCACTGGTTCTTCTTCGCGCAGCCCGACAAGCCGGAGCGGGCCATCGCCGTCGATCCCGATGCCTGGTACGGCAACAAGGCCCAGCCGCAGAGCATGGGGGCCGAGAATTACGAGGAGTTCCGGGAGGCCATCCACGACCCGGCCACGGTCCGGGCGATGCTGGAGGACTACCGCGCCGGCCTGGGTGTCGACCGGGAGCACGAGGAAGCCGACCGGCGTGCCGGTCGCACAGTCCGCTGTCCGACGCTGTTTCTCTGGTCGACCCGTGACGACATGGAGGACCTGTACGGTGATCCGCTCGCTGTCTGGCGGCCCTGGGTCGACGATCTGCGCGGCCACCCGATCGAGTCCGGGCATCACGTCGCCGAGGAGAACCCCGACGACCTCACGGCGGCGCTGCACGGCTTCCTCGCGTGACCATCTCCTCGGCCTGTAGGCCGGAGTGCTGATCCTGTACGGGCCGACCCAGTTCGACGGGGCACGCGGGGCGATGGGTCTCGCCCCGCGTGCCCTCGACGTCAGCCGGCGACGGAGCGGAAGACCGGGTAGTAGCCGCTGGACTGGCCGGCCGCGGTCGGGTGGTAGGAGATGCCGAGGTTGACGAAGTTCAGGGCGTGCAACCACTTGTCGCCGTAGCTGCACAGTTGGTGCCCGACGAACTGCGAGCGGACGTCGGCGAAGGTGAAGCCGGCGGCCTGGGCGGCGCTGCGGGTGAGGTCGTTCACCAGGTTGATGCCCTCGTTGATCTTCGCTCGCGAGGTGGCGCTGAGCCCGACACACGTCGTGCCCAGTTGGTAGAAGACCGGGTAGCCGACGACCACCACCCGGGCCGACGGCGCACGGGTGCGGATTCCGTTGTAGACGGTGCGCAGCAGGTTGGTGAGGTCGGCCCGCGCCTTGTCCTCGGCGGTCTGCACGGCGGCCACGCAGTCGTTGGTCCCGTAGAGCACGCAGGTGGTCATGATGTTGGCGAACCCGACATCGTTGCCGCCGACTGTGACGCTGACCAGGGTCGTGGTTGTGCTGAGCGCGCTGAGCTGCGTGTTGTTCACGCTGGCGGTGGTGGCACCGGAGCAGGCAACCGAACGGTACGACGCGGGTCGCACGTTGGTGGCGTACAACGCCGGGTAGGCGTTGGTGCTGCGCTGGCAGGAGCCACTCTCGGCGGTGTAGCTGCCGGCACCCACCCCCGAAGAGTAGGAGTCGCCGAGGGCGACGTAGTGGTCGCTGGGAGCGGCCTCGGCGGGCGCTGCCAGGGTGAGGGTGGCGGCCAGAGCCGTCGCCAGGCTCAGGGTGAGGGTTGCCAGACGGGATTTCCGCACGTCGCGCTCCGGTGGGGGTAGGAGATTCGGTGTGACATAGATATCACTGGATATCGACGTTGGGAAGATCCCTAAAGAGGGTCCTGGGGGTGTTACGCGGCCGGCAGGGGTTCGGGGGGCAGCGCTGGCACACTGGCGGACATGGTGGACTGGCATACGCAGGCCGAGGTGGGCGACGACGTCATCCGGATCTCGGAGCCGCACGTCAACGAGCTGCTGTCCGCGAACTTCTGGTGGCTGCGCGGCACCGATCGAGACCTGGTGATCGACGCCGGGCTCGGTGTCGTCCCCCTGCGGGAGGCGATCCCGGGCCTGTTCCACCGCGATCCGATGGTCCTGCTCACCCACGCGCACCTGGATCATGTCGGTGGAGCAGCCGAGTTCGCTGACCGGGCCGCCCACCCCGCCGAGGCCGAGGTCCTCGCGGCGGGCGTACCGGCGAGCCTGTATGGCGCGGAGCTCTACGACAAACTCGGGATCGACCCAGCGGGAGAACCCGTCCCGGAGCTCATGCTCGACGCCCTGCCCAGTCCCGGCTACGACCCGGCCAGCTACCGCATCGCACCCATGACCCTGAACCGGATGGTCGACGACGGCGACCGGATCGACCTGGGCGGGCGGGTGCTGACCGTGCTGCACCTTCCCGGCCACACACCGGGCAGCATCGCCCTGCTGGAGGAGCGCACCGGGACCCTGTATTCCGGCGACATCATCTACGACGGTGCCTTGATCGATGATCTGCCGAACTCGGACGTGGCTGCCTACCGGCGAAGCATGCAGATCCTCGCCGACCTCGACGTGTCCGTCGTCCATCCCGGCCACGGGCACAGCTTCGACAGGGCACGGCTTCGCGAGTTGGCCGACGCGTACCTGCGCAGGAGAGCCTCAGGTTGAGTTCGTGCCCGGTGCTCAGCAGGCGGCGCGGTCTCTTCAGGCGTCACGCTGCGACCGCTACCGCCTCTGGTTCATCCGGAGGTGGAGAAGGTGAGGAAGGTGTCGGGAGGCCGGCTTTCGGGAGTGGGACCGTCGTGGGTCTTCCATGTGTCCCCGACGACCTGGGTCGCTACCTGCGACCAGAACGCTTCGACGCCGGGGTTGTAGCGCTGGAAGCCGATGCTCCACCGCCCCGGGAACAGGGCGATGATTCGAACGGCAGCGGCGCGACCGACGCCTGTGCGACGCAGTGCGCGGACGATGAAGAAACTCGTGATGGACGTGCCGCCGTCCTCAGCCGGGGTCGTCATCGCAAAGCCCGCTGTCCGGCCGGCCGCAGTGATCAACCACGCGCGGCGCTGCGGGTCGACACCGGCGAGGAACCGGTCCAGCGGCCGGTCGTTGAACGTGCCGTCGTCGTTAGGGAGGTGACCGTAAGCCTCTGACAGGTCATGACGGTACAACTGACCCAGGTTGCCGAGCACCGCCCGGTGCGAACGGTCGACCGGAATGAGGGCGACGGGATGCGACGGCGGGCGGGGCGGAATCGCGGCTTCCCAGGGCACCCGGCCAGTCTTCCATGCCGGGCAGCGCACCCCGAGCTGCGGCGGCGGCGTCAGGGGATGAGTCGGTCGACAAGTTCGAACCGGTCGTACGGCTGGTTGTAGTCGCCGAAGTGCCCGTCGTCGCGCACGATCTGGGTGCCGCCGAGCCGCTCGAACATGGCGCGCCCCTGTCGGTCGTCGCAGCCGTACGGATCCTTGCGTGAGTTGATGAAGTAGATGTCCCGCACGTGCGACCGGATCGCGGCCCAGTCGTAGCTCTGCTGGAGGACCGGCTCTTCCTCGGTGTTGGGCCGGGTGCAGTAACCCGCGACCAGGATCGCCTGGGCGACTGTGACATCGACATGCTCCAGGAGCGCCAGCAGCAGGGCCGCGCCCCCCGAGTGGCCCACCAGGATCGTCTCCTCGTCGAAGCTGTGCCCGTCGAGCACCTTCGGCAGGAACGTCGCGATCGGCTCGACGTTGATGCCCGGGTGGTGCGGCACCTCGACGGTGTAGCCCCGGGCCCGGAGTCGCTCCGCCAGCCAGGGATACCAGCACACGTCCGGGTTGCCGCCGGTCCCGTGAAAGATGATCGCTCTGCGCCCCACCAGGCCCCCTCGTATCGACGTCTTGATCAAAGCACGTGATCCGAGAAGTGGGCACGACGAGTGGCCGGTACGCGGATCTGCCGATGAGCCGATCCGCGTACCGATGCGAGGCGGAGATGCGGTAGCTGGTCGAACGTCAGGGCGTGACGTCCACCAGTACCTTGCCAACCACGCCGGCCTCCACGGCTCGGTGAGCGTCGGCGGTGCGGTGCAGTGGGAAGCGGAGCAGTGGCAGGCCGTGCTCCTCGCCAACCGGCAGGGCGCCGTCACGGATCGCGGCGGCGACGTCCTCGACGGCTGCGGCGCGCGCCTGCGGGCCAGCCGTGTAGAGCACCAGGAACTGCAGGCGGGTGTTCAACACCATGTTCTGGCCCACGTTCAGCTCGACCGCCCGTCCGCCCTCGTTGGCGTACGTCGCGATCGTGCCGCGGGCACGCAGCACGGCCAGGTCCAGGGTGAGGTTAGCGCCGAGCGCCACCTCGGCGACGATGTCGACGCCGTCGGGGGCGATCGCGCGGATGGCGGCGGCCGGGTCACCCTCGCGATAGTTGATCGTGTGGTGGGCTCCAGCCGCAGCGGCCAGCTTCGCCTTCTCCGGGCCGCTGACCGTGCCGATCACGGTGGCGCCTGCCCATCGGGCGAGTTGGATCACCGCGTGCCCGACCGCGCCGGCTCCGCCGGCGGCGAGCACCACCTTGCCATCGAGTGCACCGGGGTGCAGGCGGCGTGGTCCGTCCTCGGCGACGGTGAGGGCACGGTGTGCGGTCAGCGCGGGGACGCCGAGTGAGGCGCCGACGTCGAAACTGGCCTCGTCGGGCAGTGGCACAGCCTGATCGGCGGGTACGACGGTGAACTCGGCGGCGGTGCCGGTGGGCCGACCGGCGGCGGCCATGAACAGCCACACCCGCTGACCGACCCGGCCCGGATCAACCCCGTCACCGACGGCGTCGATCACGCCGGCGCCGTCGAGGTGTGGGGTGATCTCGGAGAACAGCTTGCGGTGGGCGACGCCGGAGCGGGCCTGCCAGTCGGTCGGGTTGACCCCGGACACGGCGACCCGGACTCGGACTTCGCCGGCGTCGGGTGCGGTCAGGTCACGCTCGACGAGCTGGAGCACGTCGGGGCCGCCGTTGTCGCGGTAGACGATCGCTTTCATGATCCATCCTCTGTTCGACCTGCATCGTACTGTTCGAGCCGCGTCGAACAGTACGACGAGGGTCGTACTTTCCGCAACATCTGGCTAGGCTTCGTCTCGTGACCGAGGTGATCGAACCTTCCATCGAGACCGTGACGATCGACGTCGTGCTCAGCGCGCTCGCCGACCCGGTGCGGCTCACGCTGGTGCGTGCCCTCGACGCCGCTGGGGACTGGACGTGCGGCAGCGACGTCCTCAAGGGCAGCCGCTTCACCATCGGCAAGTCGACGCTGTCGCACCACATCAAGGTTCTGCGCGATGCCGGACTGATCCGCACCCGCGTCGACGGCATTCGCCGGCTGGTCACGCTGCGCTACGACGACGTGGAACAACGCTTTCCCGGGCTGCTGAGCATGCTCCGCGAACATGACGCCGAAGAGGCGCCCGCCTCAACCGCATGACGCAGACGAGCGAAAACAGAATCTCCGGCAGGAGTGATCCCGTTCGTCGCGATGCGTGCGTTGACGCCCCCGCGCCTCGCTCCTCTGCGGGAGTGAGACCCACCCAGGGAGGGAGGCGTCCGGGTGCTGCCGAGGCGATGGTGCTGGTATGCCCGCTCGCACCGATCGTCGCTGGGCGTACGGCGCCTTCGCATGGTTGATCTTCTTTGTGGTGTCGCACGTGATCCTGGTGTTCTTCCCCGGCGACGATCCGACCGGTGACGGCCCCTGGGACATGAGGGCCTACGTGATCTTCAACGTTGTGCTCATCTCGATGTCGGCCATCGGGGCAGCCGTCGTCCTGGCCACCGCTCGCCCGCCGGCTCGACATCTCCCTCGGTGGTTACTGCTGGCGCCGCTGTTGGGCGGCAGCGTGCTGCTCGTCATCCGGGGTGTTCCGGGGATGGCCGAGAATCTGCTGATGGTCACGGGTGTCCGTCGCGGTGGCTTCATGGGGGCCGCAGACATCTCCACGGGCGAGTTCTGGACCGGCATCGGAGTCAACACCTACTTCTTCACCGGCGCGGTGTTGCTGGTGGGGACAACTGTTTCCTACAGCCGCCGATCAGCGGGAAGCGGTCCGAGGAGATCAGCCGACCAGGTTCGGTGAGGCGGACGGCTCTGTCGCTCACAGTGGAAGGCCGAAGTGGTGGGTGAGCGAGGCGCGCAGGGTGCCGGCGTTTCCGGCGGACCAGGCGACGAAGCAGTCGGGGCGTAGCAGCAACGCGGTCGCGGTCGTGCCCTCCAGCGCGCCGGTGACCACGTCGACCCGGTCTCGCCACGGCGCGGCGACTCCGGCGTAGGCACCCGTGGAGTCCAGCAGCAGCGGCCGGGCGGCGCGGGTCAGCTCGGCGAGGCGTAGCGGGCCGTGCTCGCTGTGCACGACCACGTCGGGGGCGAAGCGGCCGGCCAACGGGTCGGCCGGATCGGCGGGATAGTGGATGTCCGCGCCGGACATCAGCGCCGCGATGTGCCCTGTCACCTCCGGCTTGCGCAGCAGCTCGGCGAAGAGTTGCCGAAGGCCGGTGATCTCGTCGCCGGGGCCGATGAGCGCCGACTGTGCCTGGGTGGACATGACGACCCGTTCGGCGACGGGGCGGCGCTCGGTCTCGTACGTGTCGAGCAGACCCTGCGGTGCCCAGCCGCGCACCGTGGCGGCAAGCTTCCAGCCCAGGTTGACGGCGTCCTGGAGGCCCAGGTTGAGGCCGGGGCCGCCGATCGCGGGGTGCACGTGCGCGGCGTCGCCGACCAGCAGCACCCGGTCGGCGCGGTAGCGGTCGGCGATGCGGGTGTTGCCGCCGGTCAGCCGCCGCAACAGTCCGGGGCCCTCTGGCGCGCCGAAGGGGATGTCCACGCCGAGCACCCGGGCGACGCTGGCGCGCAGCTCCGCCAGGTCCATCGGGGTCTCGTCGCTGGTCGGCGCGTCGGGCCACTCCGTCGTGCTCAGGATCGCCGGACGGCCGGGGAACGGGGCCCAGGCGATCAGGCCGCGCGCGGTGCGGGTGTGTTGGAACGGCGGGACGACGCCGTAACCGGGCGCACGAAGGCCACCGGTCTCGGGGTCGAGGGACGACGCGGGGACGCTCACCGTGGCGGTACGGGAGATGGACCGGTCGAAGGTGGCGCCGGGAAAGCCGATGCCGGCGAGGCGGCGCACCGCGCTGCGGCCCCCGTCGGCACCGACGAGGAAGCGGGAGGTGAGCTGCGTACCGTCGGCAAGGCAGACCTCGACCGCGTCGGGCCGTTGGCGGAGGTCAACGACCTCGTGGCCGCGGCGCAGGTCGACTCCGAGCTCGACGGCCCGATCGGCGAGGGCGGCCTCGAGCTGGGCTTGCGGCACGCCGAGCACGTAGTGCGGGTTCTCCGCGACCATCGTGAGATCCAGCGGGAACGCGCCGAAGACGAAGGCCGGCTGGGGCGACGGCGGGGTGCTCTCGCCGCTGAGCCGCCCGTAGAGCCCGCGCCGGTCGAGCAGGCGGACGACCTGGCCGACGAGGCCGTTGGCGCGGGGCTCGCCGGTGGGCGCGGCGTGGCGTTCGAGGACGACGGGGTGTACGCCGGCGAGGGCCAGCTCGCAGGCGAGCATGAGGCCGTTGGGGCCGGCTCCGACGATGAGGACATCGATCATGATCGTGATCCCTTCTGGGTGTGCGTCATCGCCACGGCAGGCGCGGCACGCGGCCGGCCCGCCGCGGAGGTACGACGCGGCTGAAAGGCGTGGATGAGGTCGTGCGGTGAGTGCGGGCCGGGGCTTCAGCGGGGCGGCGGGAGCCCGGCGGCGACCTGGGCGAAGGCGTCGGTGATCAGGCGCTCGATCGGGGTGGGCGGGTCGGTGCTGTCGAGATAGTGCTGCATGGCGACGGTGACGGCGGCGCTGGCGGCGGCCGCGACGAGCCTCGGATACATGTCGGTGGCGAGGTCGGTGCCGGTGCGCTCGGCGACCGCGGCGGCGAGCTCAGCCTCGGCGACCGCCACGGCGCGCAGCCGCTCGCCCTGCAGCGCGGGCTCGGCGAGCATGGTGCGCACGCCGGCAACCCACTGGGCGTGTGCGGGGGAGGGCATCGCCTCGACCTCGGGGCCGGGCGTGAACTGCTCCAGCGCTGCCTGGGTGAGCGCTGCCCAGAGCGGCTCGTCGGCGGGGCGTTCGCGCAGCGCGGCGGCGGTGCGCAGGCTGCGGTCGAGGTGGCGGGAGGCGATCGCCTCCGCCTTGCTGGAGAAGTAGTTGTTGAAGGTGCGCGGGGAGACACCGGCCGCCTCGGCGATGTCCTCGACGCGGACGTTGTCGTAGCCGCGCTCGACGGCGAGGTGGATGGCGGCCCAGCCGAGCGCCGCCCGCGTCTCGGCCTTCTTGCGCTCCCGAAGCCCCGTCATGCCACCACGCTAGCACTTCTTGCGTGACACGCAAACATGCGGGCCACGCAGAAATGCCGATAGGAACTGCCGTTCATGCTGCGGGAACGCCCGTGGTCCCGGGTGTCCGGTCCACGTGAAGGTGGCACTAATCGTCGCGCGTGAGCAGTTGCGGTGCCAACTAGGTGCGGACGGCGGAAGCGTTTCCGTCCAGGTTTAGTTGGCACCTTCTTGCCGGCGGTGTGCAAAGAGGACCGCTCCTGGAAGGCTCTCGTCGAGGCCGAGCAGCATCTGGGCCTTGACCGTGAATCCGGCATCGCGCAGCCAGGTCGCCATCCGGTCCGGCTGACGGCGGTGCACGTAGACCTTCATCGGATGACCGCCGTAGCCTTCCGTCTTCAGCCGTGACTCATCTCCGACGTGAAAGCCGAGCAACAGAGGTCCATCGGGACGCAGCACCCGCCGAAAGTGGCTAAGAACCGCCGGGATCTCGTCGTCGGGGATGTGGATCAACGACCAGAAGGCGAGCAGGGCAGTGATCGATGCGTCAGCGAGTTGTAGGTCCGTCATCGAACCCACCTCGAACCGCAGGTCGGGGTGCTCCCGCCGAGCGATGTCGATCATCGCGGGTGACAAATCGACGCCGAAGGCATCGACGCCCAGCTTATGCAGGTGGGCAGTGACATGGCCTGGTCCGCAGCCCACGTCCGCCACCGGGCCACCGCCGGCGGCGTGGACCAGATCGGCGAACAACGCCAACGCCGCGAGCAGATAGGGCTCCCCAGCCAAAGCCACCCGTGTGTAGTCGGAGTAACTGTCGGCGACCGTGTCGTAGGAGATCCGGATGTCTGCCAACCAGTCGTCCGCTCGCCTGCTCCGTGACCCAGAAGTGCCGCCGCCTTCCAACCGCGTTCCGGTATCCGTCATCGTTCGGCTCCTCCTCGTGAACTGGTGCGGACGCGTAGGTCTCGGAAGCCGCGCACGCTACCAGTTTCCAAGCCAACTTCGGTGAACCGAGCACCCACCTTCGAGGTTTGACACCGCCCTGGCCGTCACCAGCTACAGCGAGACAGACGCCAGATGTCGGAGACCGGAGACCAGTGCCAACACAATCCGGACGGCGCCACCACTGGTGCCAACAACCGTGGACGGTGCCAGCTTCAAGTGGACCGGACACCGGGCACCCTGATCGTGGCCGGCCCTTCGCGGACTGACCACGACCCGGACACCGAGCTGGTCGTGGCCCCGCCAACCAGCCCTTAGTGCTCCAACGTCACTTGGTTCGTGGGCAGTCGAAGCCGCATAGCTGGATAGGTGGTGCGGCCGAAGCCAAGCGAGTGATAGAGCGGCTCGCCACTCGGGGACGCGCGCAGGTCCACAGTCCGGATTCCGCGGTCGCGGTACCAGTCGAGCAGTGCCGTCACACACAGTCGGGAGTAGCCGCGTCGCCGCTGGTCCGGATCAGTCACCACGTTGAAGATGTATCCGCTCTCGCTCGTTGGATCGTCTGGCCCGCCGAGCCGGCAGTCGACAGCACCAACCGCGCACGCAGCCAATGCGCCGGACCGGTCAGCACGGTCGACAACGAAGGCAACCATTGTCGGGTCCGGAGCGGCGAGCCGGATCTGAAGAACCTCGAACGCCACTCGCCGCCATTCGTCAGTGGCCGGCTCGGGAGAGGCGCCATCCTCGAGGAACACCCCACGTAGGCGAACCAGCTCCGCTGCATCTGCCACCGTCGCCCTGCGTACCTCACCCATGGCCTGGGAGGTTAGTCACCACTCGTCCCAGCGATGTGCTGCACCTGCTGTCGAGACGGGGGACAGTAACCAACCTCGGCTTGACCGTCGGCCACACTTACGGCGTGACGACGACGATCGTGCCCATCGGCTGCGCCCATCCGGCTTTCGATCAGGTAGCTGCTCTGTTTGACGACTATCGCGTGCACTACGGCCAACCGTCATCCCCTGAGATCACACGCACCTGGCTGCACGACCAGCTCGCGCAACACCGGCTCTCCGCCGCTGCCGCCATCCGAGCCGATGACGTCTGTGGCTTCATCACGGCCATGATCATGCCGGCGTCGCTCACGCTGGGCACCGCATGGTCGATCCGCGACCTCTACGTGGCCCCGCGCCATCGCCGTAGCGGCATCGCGCACGCCCTCCTGGAGCACACCATCCACAACGCGCGTTCCGCTGGCGCGCGTCGTGTGTCACTCCAGACCGAGACCGACAACGCTCCGGCTCTGAGGCTCTATACCGAGGTCGGCTTCCAGCCCGTTACCGGCCTGGAACTGCTCAACCGCAGCTTCGATCTCACCGACCAGGATCCAGGAGACACGGCCTAGCGGGCATTCTCGAACCTTCCAGCACGCTCCTGCCGCTGACCGCGGTCGTGCTGCGATGCGCGAGCACCGGCCCGTATGGTGGCGCGATGATCACTTGCGTCGTGCACTACACCATCGACCCCGCGCAGATCGAGGCCTTCGAACGCTTCGCTCGTGAGTGGATGCGGCTGGTGGCCGCGCACGGTGGCGTGCACCACGGCTATTTCCTGCCCGCCGAGGGAGCCAGCGACAAGGCGGAGGCGCTGTTCAGTTTCGAGAGCCTGGCAGCCTACGAGCGTTACCGTGCGCGGTTCGGTAATGACCCGGAGTTCGTCGCGGCGGACAGCATCCGCAACGACTCGGGTTGTGTCGTGCGGTACGAGCGGACCTTCATGCGACCGCTCCTGCCGACCGACTGAGCCCGGCCGGTCCTACTGCTGCGCGTCGAGGTCGCGTGTCGCGTAGCGAAGGTGCTCCCACTCCTCGTCGAAGATCACCTGGAGGCAGTGCAGGACCGGCCGCTCGTGCGCGGGTGACCACGGGGTCGGCCGAGGCTCGGCGAGCAGCCCCGGTGTGACGGTCGCGAGGAAGCCGCGCACCATGGCCTGCCGCTCGGCACGCAGGTCGAGCACCTCGGCGAAGCTCGGATGCCGCGTGGCAAAGACCGACATGTCGAATCCATCCGTCTCGTACTCGGTGTATGGCTGCCCGAGCGGATGGAAGGGTTGCGGCAGGCGCAGGATCGCCTTGCCGAGCCATGCGTCCGTGGCGAACGCGAGGTGGCGCAGGGTCTGCGCGAACGACCACTCGCCACCGATCGAGGCGTCGGTGGTGCTCTGCGGCATGGACTCGACCCGGTCGACGGCGGCCGACCAGGCCCGTTCGAGTGCCGCCCACGCCAAGCGCAGGCCCTCGGGATCGCCGGCATTCTTCAGCTCGCGGCCGGGAAACCGTCGGTTGAGCTCGGCCTCGACGAGCGGCACCACGTCGACACCGTTGATCAGCAGCGTGCCGTCCGCCAGCCACGGCGCATCGATGTCGAGCCCGCTGACATCGACGCCGCGCATGACCGCACCGGCCAACGTCGACCTGTTGAACCGCGCGCCTCGTAGGTCCCTGTCGACGAACGTGGTGGTGTCGCCCTGGGTCATGACAGCCTCCGTCTCGATGGCCTTCGCGGCGATGCTAGCGGGCTGGTCCGACAGAGCCCGCCGCCCGATGTCCGGCGACGCGGGCCCGTGCAGCGCCGGCGGGCGCCGACCCAGGGGGCGCGGAGCGCGGGAACATGCTCGCGGCGATGACGACCGGTGCCGCTGGCGAGGATTGCCGCGAGCATATGGACCGCCACCGGGACCCCCTCACGCGCTCCGCTCACCGGTCACGCGCGTCCGCGGCAGCCGCCCGGCGCGGGACTCGCCGGAGAGGGCGTCGCCGTGAACGATGACGTCGTACGCCAGGTTGAGCCGCAGTGGTCTGGTGATGCTCTGCCGCCAGGTGACGCGCTGCCCGGTTGGGTCCTCGTGGACCACGATGTCGGTGAGGGGCGTGGTCTCGCCAGCGCCGGTCGCGCTGCCGTGGATCACGCCATCCTCTTCCTCGAAGTGGTAGGCGGCCTCGATGGTGCCGACGGGTGTCTTCATGCGGAGGAGCCAGGTGCCGACAATGGTGTTCATCTGCTTGGTGACTTTCCTTCTTCGAGGGGCGGGGCAGGTCAGGCCGCGTGCTGACCTGTGGTCTTCCAGGTGGTGCCGCGACGCTCGTACTCGAACAGTTCCTCGACCGCGTGCGCGGCCTGCGAACCGAAGTCCCGTTCGAGCAGGTAGAGGGCTACGTCGAGACCCGACGTCACGCCGCCGCCGCTGACCAGGTCGCCGTCGTCGACAACGCGCGCGCGGACGGCGTTCACGCCGGTGGCGTCGAGCATGTCGATGCCGAGCACGTGCGTGGTCGCGGTGCGACCTTCGAGGAGACCGGCCATCGCGAGGGCGAGTGATCCCCCGCAGAAGGCCGCGACGGTGATCTTCGGGTTGTCGAGCGCCCGGCGGATGAGGGGCATCGCGTCGCTCTGCGCGAATCGACCCAGGAGTACGGGGATCGTTTCGTCTCCGGCGTCCGGGTCCCCGTCGACGGGGCCGACCGCACCCGGGACGACCACGTAGCCGGGTACGTCCGGATCGAGCCTGGCGGTGGCCGTCAGGGTGATCTGGGAGTTGCCGGCTCGTACGACGCCGGGACCGCTCGCGCTGACGAACTCCACGGCGAGCGCGCCACCGAGGAACTGACTGCCGGCGGTGAGCACCTCGAACGGGGCGATGACATCAAGGGGATCGAAGCCGTCGAAGAGCACGATCTGGACGTGGACCTGTGTCATTGAGGATCTCTTCCGGTGGGCGTTTCCTCCTATGTTTGCGCCGCGCCGGACCGCGTTGCCATGGCTATCAAGACAGATAGCTCCTGGATCTGGCCAGTCGCGAAGTGCCCTATCCTGCGGGGGTGTACACCGTCGTCGTGCTTGCGCTCCCCGATGTGATTGCCTTCGATCTGGCCACCCCGATCGAAACCTTCGGACGCGTGCGCCTACCGGACGGCCGCCCGGGATACCGGGTCGTCGTCGCCGGTCACGAGCCGTCCGTCCAGGCGGGTCCGGTGCGCCTGGCCGTCGACGACGGGCTGGACGCCGTCGAGCGGGCCGACCTCGTCGTGGTGCCAGGGAGGAACGACCCGTTGCAACCGTCGCCGCCCGCTG
The DNA here is from genome assembly GCF_900090275.1 of Micromonospora zamorensis. NCBI lineage: Bacteria > Bacillati > Actinomycetota > Actinomycetes > Micromonosporales > Micromonosporaceae > Micromonospora > Micromonospora zamorensis. The sequence goes on from NZ_LT607755.1 coordinate 2,084,205, forward strand.
TTCTCGCGGCACTGCGGGCCGGAGCCCACCGTGGGACGCGAATCGCGTCGATCTGTGTCGGCGCGTTCACGCTGGCCGAGGCGGGGCTGCTCGACGGCCGAGACGCGACGACCCACTGGCTCGCCGCTGACGAACTCGCACGAAGGCATCCCGCTGTCCGGCTGAACCCGGATGTGCTCTACACGGACAACGGAAGCATCCTGACGTCCGCTGGTGCCTCGTCCGGTCTCGACCTGTGCCTGCACATCGTCCAGCGCGACTACGGGGTGGCCGTCGCGGCGGACGCCGCCCGCCTTGCCGTCGCGCCGCTGCACCGCCCCGGAGGGCAGGCGCAGTACATCGTTCGGAACCGGGCAACGCGCCGGACGTCGACGCTGCAACGAGCGCTCTCGTGGATCGAGGCGAACGCGTACCGTGACCTGACCCTCGCGGACATCGCCGCCGCTGCCGGCATGAGCGTGCGCACGCTGACCCGCCGATTCAAGGACGAGACCGGGCAGAGCCCCATGCAATGGGTGTCGGGGGTGCGCATCCGCCACGCACAGGACCTGCTGGAGACCACCGACCACACCGTCGACCGGATCGCTGCCCAGACCGGCTTTCCGACGACCAGCAACTTCCGGTTCCAGTTCGGACAACTCCTCGGCGTCACGCCCGGGGCGTACCGGAGGGTCTTCCGTCCGCAACCGTCACGGGGTGTTGCTGTTGCCAGGGATCTCCCGAGCCGCCGGCGGTGAGGTGCTGCTCGTAGCTGGCCACCTTGACGTCGACGAGCTCGAGGCAGTCGCTCAGCCGCGCCAACTGCTCGGTGATGTGGCGCCGGTGTTCGCGGAGCAGATCGAGCCGTTCGGCCTCGTTGCCGCTGCCCTCGCGGACGAGCTGGGCCAGGCGGCTGATCGTCGTGAGCGGCATGCCGGAAGCGCGGAACTTCACGCAGTTCGCCAGCCACTCGACATCCCAGGCGCTGTAGACACGCCTTCCGGACCCGTCCCGCCGCACGTCACCGGCCAACAGGCCCGCACGCTCGTAGAGCCGCAGAGTGTGCACGCTCAAGCCGGTGCGCTGCGCCACCTGCCCGATGCTGAGGTCCCCGTCCGCCATGGCGTCGACCGTAGCCATTGACCTAGACCTCGGTCTAGCACCTAGCGTCCGCGACATGACAAGCGACACGACCCACACCATGTTCGGCGCCCACAGCACCACCGCGGATGTCCTCGCCGGCATCGACCTGACCGGCAGGACCGCCGTCGTCACGGGTGGCTACTCCGGCCTCGGACTCGCCACGACCCGGGCGTTCGCCCTAGCCGGGGCTCGGGTCGTCGTCCCCGCCCTCCGGCCGGACGCGGCGCAGCGGGCGCTCGCCGGCGTACCCGGGGTCGAGGTCGATCAACTCGACCTCGCCGACCTCGGCTCCGTCCGCGCGTTCGCCGAACGGTTCCTTCGCAGCCATTCCGCCCTCGACATCCTGATCGCGAACGCCGGGATCATGGCCTGCCCGGAGACACGGACAGGACCCGGCTGGGAAGCGCACCTCGCGATCAACCACCTCGGCCACTACGCGTTGGTGAACCTGCTGTGGCCCGCGCTCACCGCCGCCGGCACGGCTCGTGTCGTCTCGGTCGCCTCCGGGCGCAACCCGACGTGGCGTATCCGGTGGGACGACGTGCAGTTTGAGCGCGGCTACGACAAGTGGGAGGCGTACACCCAGTCCAAGCTCGCGAATGTGCTGTTCGCCCGCCACCTCGACCTGCTCGGCAGAGGGCAGCGCGTCCGCGCCTTCTCGGTCAACCCCGGCTGGATCCGCACGCCCCTGCAACGACACCTCGCGGTCGAGGAAATGGTCGCCGCGGGCTGGATCGACGCGGACGGAACTCCGGCGCCGGGGCTGTTCAAGACCGTCGAGCAAGGCGCGGCGACCCAGGTCTGGGCCGCCACGTCACCTCAACTTGACGCGAACGGCGGCGACTACTGCGTGGACTGCCAGCGCACCGACGGCAGCCCCACCGACGCCAGTGAGGCGGCCCGCCTCTGGGCGCTGTCGGCCGACCTGACCGGCCTCGACGTCATCGGATAGCCCTCACGCTCGCGCTCGTCCGCCGTCCTCGGCAATGTCAGGCGTGGGCAGCGGCCGGCGGCGAAGCTCGCGCAACACGCCGTGCCGGTGCGCGGCCCACGCGAGGCGTCGGACGCTCGGGTGTCTGACGAACAGCACCGTCGCCCGACGGATCAGGCCGAACCGGTTGTCGCTGACCTGGTTGTCGATGGCCTGCCAGATCAGCTCGCGCGCCTTGGCGCTGTCGAGGACCGCCCGAACCTCACGTCGCACCGCGGGATCCTCGGCCGCCGAGGCGATGGCAGCGGCCTGACCCGGCCGGTCCGCGAGCGGCTCCACCACCGCCGCGACGAGCGGCCGGCGCACCTCGTCCCGCTCCAGCAGGAGGAGCACCGCTTCCCGGATCTCGACAGTGTCCAGGCTGGACCGCAGCAGGCTCAACAGGCTGCTCTCCACCTCGCGATCGTGATCCGCGACGGACAGCGTGGCCAGCAGCACCGACACCTCGTCGAGATCGATGAGGTGTCGCAGCCCGCTGCGGAACTCCGGCAGCCCCCACGCGACCTGCAGAGCCTTCACGAGATTGCGGTTCATGAGCCACCCGCTACCCGGAAGCGACAGCCGGCGAAACCCCGAGGCCGGCCGGGATTGATCAGCTGAGGCTTCTACAGCGTGGATGCCTGTTGCTCGGACATCGTCACCTCACCGGGTTGCCGGCGCGGTAGACGGCGAGCGGGCGGCGCAGTGCGCTGATGTCGCTCGTCGGGTCGCCGTCCACGACCAGCAGGTCAGCCTCGAACCCGGGGCGGATGCGGCCCTTGCGCCGCCCCAGGCCACACACCTCGGCACCCACCGAGGTGGCCGCGGCGAGGGCGGCGGTGGGGGGAATGCCGCAGGCGACGTACTCGACCAGCGTCTCTGGCAGGATCCCGTGCGGCTTCGCGGGGCCGAGGCCCGCATCCGAACCGGCCACCAGGCGGACCCCGGCCCGGTGCAGGGTGGCGGCGCCGTCGCGCAGCGCCGCCGCACTGAGCCCGGCCCGCGCCGCCATCGCCACCACCTCCGGCGGCGTGACCACGGTCGGGTCGGTGCCGAGCGTGGCACACACCGCCACCCCGGACGCGGCCAGGCGGTCCGCCACCTCGTCGGGGACGTGGGCGCCGGCCGCGGTCACGCACGTGCAGTGCTCGATGCCGTCGACACCGACGCGCAGCGCCTGCTCGACGGCGTTGAGCGCGTGCGCGTGCACTGTCACCGGCAGGCCCAGATCGTGCGCCCGGGTCAGCGCGGCGGTCAGCTCCTGGTCAGTGAACTGCGGCCGGGTGGTGTCGGTGCCGGGGGTGAACACACCGCCGCTGGCCATGACCTTCACCAGGTCGGCCCCGGCTGCCGCCTTCAGGCGTACGGCCTCGCGGATCCCGTCGACGCCGCTCACCTCGCCCCCCATCGACCAGCAGTGCCCGCCGACGGTGGTGACGGGGGCACCCGAGGCCACCACAGTGGGCAGGTCGTCGCGCACCTTCCGGGCCCGCCACCGGAGCACGGCACCGCGCCGGTCGCCCAGGTCCCGAACGGTCGTGACGCCAGCCGCCAGATGCGCGCGCAGTGACGCCTCGACAACCGCGTCGAGGTCCGTCTCGGGACGCTCGGCGAGCCGGCCGAGCGCGTCGGGACCGGCATCGGCGCACAGGTGGACGTGAGCGTCCACCAGGCCGGGCAGCACGGTGCCGTTCGGCTCCTCGCGCACCGGCCAGCCCTCCGGCGCCTCGGCCCGGCCCCGCTGCACGTCGACGATGCGCCCACCGTCCAGCAGGACCAGCACCCCGCCGTCCACGAGTCGCTCGCCGTCGAACATCCGCGCCACCCGGATCGCACGCTTCGTCATCGACCCTCCCCGTTGATGTGAACCGCTCCGGTCAGGCTCTCATTCGGCGGCGACGGAATCCTGCTCGAACTCTGGCCCCTGCGACGGCGGCGGCAACCAGGGACGGTCACGGTCCTGACATCGCCGGCCCATCCAACGACGTCGGCGGGGCCCGGACGAAGCGGAATAGGCTTCAGCGATGACTGGTGTGCTCAGTGGTGCCCGAAGCCCGGTGAACCCCCTTCGCCAGCTCACGCTCGACCAGCTCCGGCAACGGACGAGCCTCAAGTGGCGGGAGTACCCCGACGACGTGCTGCCGCTCTGGGTGGCGGAGATGGACGTGCCGCTGGCCGAGCCGGTCGCGCGGGCGATCACCGACGCCGTCGCGCGCGGCGACACCGGCTACACCTCCGGTACGGCGTACCCGCAGGCGCTGGCGGAGTTCGCCCGGCGTCGGTGGGGTTGGGACGGGCTGGCAGTGGAGCGCACCGCGCTGGTGCCCGACGTCATGCACGGCATCGTCGAGGTGCTGCGGCTGGTCACCGAGCCGGGGGACGCGGTGGTGGTCAACTGCCCGGTCTACCCACCGTTCTACGAGTTCGTGGCGCACGCCGACCGCCGGATCGTGGAGGCGCCGCTCGGCCAGGACCTGCGGATCGACCTCGACACACTGGAGGACGCGTTCCGGCAGGCTCGGGCCGGTGGGCGGCCGGCGGCGTACCTGCTGTGCAGCCCGCACAACCCGACCGGCGTCCTGCACACCGCGGACGAGTTGACCGCCGTCGCCCGTCTGGCCGAGCGGCACGGGGTGCGGGTGGTCGCCGACGAGATCCACGCGCCGGTGGTGGGTGGGGGAGCGCGCTTCGTGCCGTACCTCTCGGTGCCCGGCGCGGAGAACGGCATGTCACTGATGTCCGCCTCCAAGGGGTGGAACCTGGCCGGTCTGCGCGGTGGTCTCCTGGTCGCCGGCCCGGCGGCGGCCGGTGACCTCGCCCGCGTTCCGTTCGAGGCCAGCGTCAGCACCAGCCACCTCGGCGTGATCGCCCACACCGCCGCCTTCACCGACGGCGGCGAGTGGCTCGACGCCCTGCTGGCCGGCCTGGACGACAACCGTCGGCTCCTCTCGGCGCTGCTCGCCGAGCACCTGCCGGCCATCCGTTACCAGCCCGGTCAGGCCACCTATCTCGCCTGGCTCGACTGCCGTGCCCTGGGTCTCGGCGACGACCCCGCCGCGGTGTTCCTCGACCGGGGCCGGGTGGCGCTCAACTCCGGTCTGGCCTTCGGCACCGGCGGCAGCGGGCACGTCCGGTTGAATCTGGCCACCGCGCCGGAGTTGATCACCGAGGCGGTACGCCGGATGGCCGCCGCCGTCGCTCGCCCATAGGGGGACTCCGCGTGGTGCGGCCGGGCCGTGCTCAGCGGCCCTCGACCGCGGAAGCGACAGTGGCCGGGGCGTTCAGGGGCGCGAGCTGGTCCGCACCGAGCCCGTAGCGTTGGGCGAGGTATGCGGGGTCCTGCCAGGTGATCAGCGAGCCCGGCTGGCCGTCGTCGCGCACCATGAGCCGCATCGGCAGGTCGATGGCGATCTCGGGACGGGCCAGCATGAGCGGCGTGCCCGCCTGCGGGTTCCCAAAGATGATCACCTGCGTGTCGGGCATGTTCAACCCGACCTTTCGGGCGGCCGCCGCATGGTCGACCACCGCCACCACCGCAGCACCGACCCGTTGCGCCTCAGCCCGCAGCGCGGAGATCGTCTCTCCGACACCGTGGGCGCTCCGCCTGGTCATCAGTCCGTCGTTCACGGTCGAACCCCCGCTCACCGTGTCGCTGGGCGAATCCATCTCATCCTGCTCGCAACCGGGGCCGGTTCGCGGGGATTTGCCGCCAACCCGCCGTCGGCACCGCGTCCGGCTCCGGTAACACCCGCGCTCCGCCGTACGAATAAGGGGTGTAACGGCTACGAGAGGACGGCCTGTGAATGACCCCAGCCCAGCGGACGATGACATCTCCGGCATCGGAGTCGACCCGGTGGCCTTCGCGGTCTTCTACCGGCGGCACGTGGAGGCGGTGGGCCGGTTCGTGGCACGGCGGGTCGACGATCCGCACCTCGCCGCCGACCTGACCGCCGACGTGTTCCTCGCGGTGATCGAGTCGGCAGCGGGTTACCGGCCGGACCGGGGCAGCCAGATCGGCTGGCTGTACGGGGTGGCTCGCAACGTCATCGGCGACGAGCGAAGGCGGGCGGCCCAACGGCTGCGGGTGACCGGCCGGCTGGCCGGACGACGGGACCTGGGCCCCGACGACATCGCTCGCATCGAGGAGCGCATCGATGCCGAGTCGGCGGCCCGCCGTACCCATCGCGCGCTGAGCGAGCTGCCCGAGGACACCCGCACGCTTGTCGAACTGATCGCCGTGGACGGCCTCACCGTCGCGGACGCGGCGACCGCCCTCGGGATCTCGCCGGTCGCCGCCCGGGTCCGTCTGCATCGTGCCCGTCGCGTCGTCCGCGCCGTGCTCGCCCGCCCAGTCACCACCCTCGCCTGATGGAAGGAGATGGCGTCATGAACAAGACCGATCAGTCGTCGCACGGTTTCGAGGAGCAGCTCCTCACGGACCTGACCGCGCACGTCGCCCGGCGGGCCGACCTGATCTCGACGGCCCGTCCCGCCGGACGTCGTGCCCGCTTCCTGCGCGGTTGGCGCCTCGCCGGGGCGTTCGGGCTGGCAGTCGCACTGACCGCCGGTGCGCTGGCGGTCCAGACGATGAGAGTGGGCGACAAGCCGCCGCCCACGGCCAGCGCCGCGGAGATCTTCCAGAGGGCGGCCGACGCCGCCCGGCAGCAGCCCGAGCTCACCGCTCGACCCGATCAGTACGTCTTCACGGAGCGCCTGGCGACGACGCGGGAGCTGCCGGGCAGCGGCCCGTACACCACCATTCGCGTGCAGAGGTGGGAGTCGGCTGGGGGAGTCGCCCACGCGCAGACACGTTACCGACCGGAGGCCGACCCGAACGCATGGAGCGAGCTGAGGGTGCACCGCATGGACGATCCCGGCGATCCCGACAAGGAGCTCGACGCGTTCCCGCCGCCCGCGTACCACGACGATCTGCCCACCGATCCGGACGAGCTGCTTCGACACCTTCGGGAACACCCGGTCGACCTGCATCTTCCCGAGGGTGCCGACGAAGAGGCCGTCTACGGGGACGTGAGCATGGCGTACACCACCGCGCGGTCGATGCTCGACGGTTACGTGCCGCCCCGAGCGCTGGCGGCGCTGTACGAGCTGCTGGCCCGGGAGCCCGGAGCGGTCGTCATCTCGGGCGACGTGGTGGACGCCGCCGGCCGGCACGGGGTGGCGATTCGGATGCCCGGCGTGATCGGTGGCCACGAGGACTTCATCTTCGACCGGGACAGCCACGTCTTCCTCGGCAGACGTGGGTCGGTGGTGCGCAACGGCAAGGAGTCGCTGTACTCGACTGCCGCGTTCATCCGGCTCGCCATCGTGGACCGACCGGGGCAACTGCCCTGACCGGTGCTGGGATCGCCTGTGCGCGGCTCACCGCGCCGATCTCCTACCCGGTTGGTCGGTCCTCACCCAGCCAGGAGAGGTCGCGTAGTGAGCCTTCCAGGTGCGCGATCGCGATGGTCGCGACGGTGTCCACGCCGACCCCGGTGTGGGCGACGATGCGACGAGCCACAGTGATCGCCTCCTGCGGGTTGGTCGCCTCGAACAGCAGTGGCACCAGCGCGCGTACCGCGGCGCACCTGCCGTCGATGTCCTCGAGCAACCGGGGATGTCGCTCGACGAGCCGGGTGAGGCGGTGGTCGACCACCGCGTCGAGCATGGGCTGCGCCCGTCGCCGCAGGGTCGCCCGCAGCGCGGCCCTGCCGTGCGGGGCGCGCAGCAGGTCCGCCGGGTCGGCGCCGGCGCGGAACTCGGCCGCCAGCAGCGGGCCGGGACAGCGCGCCTGTCGGAGCAGCTGCCACGCGCGGTCCACCGCCGCGCGGCCCGCCGGGTCCGCGTCGAAGGCCGTGACCAGGCCCCGCGCGGCACCGGGCAGCTCCCGCAGGATGGTGGCCTGGGTGTCACTGAGGGTGGTGCCGCAGGGCGCGAGGGCCACCGCTCCGGTCCGGCCGGACCGGGAGTAGGACAGCCACACCGCGAGGACGTCGGCGGGCCCCTCGACGAGGACCGGGGTCCATCGGGCGGCGATGCGGTCCTGCTGCTCGGCGAGACCGAACAGCAGGTGGCTCTTGTTGTAGATCGCTGTCCGCGGGTTGTTGAGGTACTTCGGTACGTCTCCGGCATGTGGGCCGGCGCGGCCGAGGAATGCCACTGTGTGCCCGGCCGGGTCGCGTACCGGGAACATGACCCGGTCGCGGAACACGTCGATGAGGCGGTCCGGGCCGGTCCGGGTGCGGGTCGACAGGCCGGCGCCGATCAACTCCTCCGGTGTGAAGCCGGCGGCGCGCAGGTGGCCGGTCAGCGCACTCCAGCCCGGCGGGGCGTACCCGACCCGCCACGGCCACTCCCGCTGCACGAGGACACCGAGGCCGCGTTCGACGAGGTAGGCGCGCGGCGCGTCGGCGTGCGCGAGCTGGGCGCGGTAGTACGACACCGCGGCGTCGACGGCCGCCAGCAGGCGCCCGGGCTCAAGCCCGGCGCCGCGCACTGCTGGCGTCGGCTGACGGAGTCGGGGTGCGCCCATCGGCTACCTCCGGGATCCACGCTAGCGGCCGCCGGCCCGTCACCGCCAAGATCGGGGTACGCCCCTGCGTTCAGTACGGGTAGCCGGGAACGTTGAGTCGCACGCTGTAGAGGCCGGAGTCGTTCCGCGGGCCCGAGGTGACGTAGAGGGTCTGCCGGTCGGGGCCGCCGAACGCCACGTTGGTCGTACCGGAGGTGCCGGCCCGGATCGTGCCGAGCTGGGTGCCCGCGGGGGAGTAGACGTGCACCAGGGAGTCCGAGCCCGACGCCCAGTACACGTTGCCCGCGCAGTCGATCGTCGCGCCGTCCGGACCGCCGATGTAGTTCACGAAGACGCTGCGAGCGCCGGTGCTGCCGTCGGGCTGGACGACGTACTTGTAAATTTTGTTCTCGGAGTAGGCACCCACGTACAGCGCGGTCCCGTCCGGCGAGAGCGCGATGCCGTTGGGTTGGCGCAGCCGGTCGTCCACCAGTGACACCTGGCCGCCGGAGACGCGGAAGACGCTGGTACGCCCACCCATCTGGTCGGCGCGGTTGCCGCGCTGGAAGTTCGGGTCGGTGAAGTAGACAACGCCATCCGAACGGACCGCGACGTCGTTGGGCGAGTTGAACGCCCGGCCCTGGTAGTTCGCCGCGACGGTGCTGCGTGCCCGGTCGCTCAGCCGGTACGCGGACACGCTCCGCTGGTCGTGGGTCGCCGCGACGACCTGCTGGGCGTCGGCGCTGAGCGCCAGGCCGTTGCTGCCCGCGTTGGCGATGAACGTGTCGAAGGTCGCTGGCGGGGTGAACCGACGGATCGTGGACGGCTGGACGTTGTACGGCCCGGTGCCCGCGGCCATGTCGGACATCAGGAGGTAGCCACCGTCGGCGACCCAGACCGGCCCTTCGAGGAACGAGAATCCACCCTGGATCCTGGGCGCTGTCACGGAACTGGCCGGCAGCGGCGGGCCGTATCCGGTCCCCGTCGGGCATGCGCCTGCTGGCGTGCCGGGCGGATTGGCGAGCGCGCCACCGGCTGCGGAGTGAGCGCTAACATGAGCGGCACGCAGAGTGTCCGGGGGAGCGGCAGTGGCCACGCTGGTGAGGGGTGCGGTGCTGAGCGCGAGGCACAGACCGCCCAGCGCGGCGATGGTGGGACGCCAGTTCATCGAAGACTCCTGTCGACGTCGGCGGGCGCGAAGCCCGGCGATCGACGGCGGGCGTGGTCGCGGGGGCGGCACGGCGCGCGCGGGCCGTCAACGTGGGTACGACGCAGCATATGCGACAAGCAAGTGACTAACGTCAATGCATGGTCTGTTGTTTGCCAGATTTCCGGCGCAGTGGCCACTGCCTCAGGCGGTCGTGGACGGGCGCTGTGCCCTGATCCCCACGATGCCGGCGACCAGGAGCACCGCCACCGGCAGGAACGCGCCACCGATGCCCAGCCCGAGCAGCAGCCCCCACGCGGTGATGATCAGCGCGGCCACCACGTCGGCGACCACTGTCAGCCGACCGATCCGCTGCGCGAGCACCGGCAGCGTCGCGGCCACCACTGGCACGCCGAGCAGGTAGCTGGCCGCAGCCCCGGAATCGTCCACGGTGTAGGGAGTCAGCGCGGCAGCCACCAGCACCGTGATCACCAGAGCCGACCACCGGACCACCCGTCGAGCGTCGACCGGCTTGCGGACCAGCACCACGACACCGACGAGCAGGACGCCGACGATCGCCCCGACGGTCACCAGATCAATCATCGTGCCCTCCCCGACCGCAGGTATGGTGCCGCCATGGCATCCCCAGTCTGGGCCGACGGTACGGCCTACGAGGCCTACGTGGGTCGGTGGAGCCGGCTCGTCGCTGTGGACTTCCTGCGCTGGCTCGACCTGCCGCGCGGACTGCGCTGGCTCGATGTGGGTAGCGGCACCGGCGTGCTGACCTCGACCGTGCTGACGACCGCGCAACCGCGCCAGATCACCGGCGTGGACCCCTCCGAGGGGTTCGTGACGCAGGCCCGCGCCCAGGTCACCGACCCGAGGGCCGACTTCGCGGTCGGCGATGCCCGGGTGCTGCCCCTGCCGGACGACGCCGTCGACGTGGTGGTGAGTGGTCTGGTGCTGAACTTCGTACCCGAGCCGGCGCGGGCGGTGGCGGACTTCGCCCGCGTGGTCAACCCCGGTGGGGCGGTGGCCGCGTACGTCTGGGACTACGCCGAGGGAATGGAAATGATGCGGCACTTCTGGGACGCGGCCAGCGCGCTCGAACCCGCCGCTGCTGCCCGGGACGACGGCCGCGGCTTCTCGCTGTGCCGGCCGGATGTGCTCCAGGCGCTGTGGCGCGACGCTGGGCTCACGGACATCTCGGTACGGGCGATCGAGGTGCCGACCGTCTTCGCCAGCTTCGCCGACTACTGGACACCGTTCCTCGGCGGGCAGGGCTCCGCCCCGGCGTACCTGGCCTCGTTGGCGGAGCCCGAGCAGGCCGCCCTGCGGGATCTGCTCGCCGCCCGGCTGCCGCCCGGACCCGACGGGTCGATCCAGCTCACGGCCCGCGCCTGGGCGGTCCGTGGCACCCGGCCGACGACTGGCGCGTCGTCGACGTAGCAGCCCCGCCGGTGACTGGGAGAGGGGGTGCCAGCACCGTCAGCGCAGGTACGCGGACAACCGGTCGGCGAGCTGCTGCGGATGGCTGAACGACACCGCGTGGCAGCCGTCGATCTCATCAGGGGTGACGCCGAGCCGGTCGGCGGCCACCCGGCGCTGGAAGTCCGCCGGAAAGAACCGGTCCTCGCGGGCGATGAGCACCTTCGTCGGCACGTCCGGCCAGGCGTTCAGAGGCCACGGCTCGTTGCCCTCGGCGCTGACCTGGTCCCGGTTGTGCGCCGCAGCCTGCGCGATCAACTCGGCCGGCACCCCGTTGTAGAACTGCTCCTCCTCGGTGAGCCCTTCCGCGCCGCGATAGCCGGTGTTGCCCCACCAGTCCCCGGGCTTTTCACCGGGCTGGGGGATCATCGGTGTGAGCAGGACGATCAGCCGCACCGGCAGCCGGTCGGCGATCAGCGGCGCGGTGAACGCGCCATACGAGTGGCCGACGACCACAACATCGCGCCGGTTGCCGATCGCGCTGACGACCGTGTCGCAGAACTCGGCGAACCCCGCCGACCTGTCCTCGATCGGCAGCTCCGGCACCACCACGTCGTGGCCGCGGCTGGTCAGCTCGGGGACCACGAGATGCCAGTCCCAGGCGCTGCCCCCGCCGCCGTGGATCAGAACGAAAGTCGCCATGACCCGAAGCCTCGCACCCGGGTACGACATGCGCGTTGGCAAGCGATGGAGCCGCCCAGCGGCGACAATGGCAAGAGTGGCGCCCGCCTTCGTCCTGCACGATCACCGCAAACCACGGCCGCACTTCGACCTGCGGCTCGAGGAGGGCGGTGTGCTGCGCTCCTGGGCAGTGCCGCGGGGCCTGCCGGACAGCCCCCGCGACAACCGGCTCGCCATCGCCGTGCCCGACCACCACCTCGATCACCTCACCTACGAGGACGCCGACAAGTCGATCGCCGACATCGGCACCTGGGAGGAGCACGACCGCACCGACCGTCGGATGCTGTTCACGTTGCACGGCCGCACCGGCAGTCGGCGGTACGCGCTGATCCGCACCGGTGAGGGGTGGCTGCTCCACCTGACGAAGGAACAGCCCTCCGACGATCTCGGATAGTTGCTGTCGTCGACCTCTGGACTTCACGTCTGCGCGGGCCGGGCGGTCCGTCGGATCACCGCATCGCCTCTGCGAGGTCGGCGGCGGTGTCGAACCCTCCGGCGATCAGCACTCCGGCAGAAGCCTCGTCACCGCATAATCAGGGCGTGCGGTCCAAGAGCGACAATCCTCGTCTGGTGCGTCAACCCGGTCGGTTGATCTCCTTCAGCGACGCTGTGTTCGCCATCGCCGTGACGCTTCTCGTGCTGGAGATCCAACCCCCGCAGGACTTCGGGCATCTCCTGCGGGGCCTCGGCGCGCTGTGGCCGTCGTACCTGGCATATGCGCTGAGCTTCCTGCTCATCGGGCAGGTGTGGGTCAACCACCACGTCATGTTCGACCGGGTCCGGCACGTCGACCGGGAGGTTCTGTTCCTCAACACCCTGCTGTTGATGGTCATCGCCTTCCTGCCGTTCTCCACGTCGTTGCTCGCCGACGCGTTGCGCGCGGAACAGGGTCTGCGCGTCGCGGTCGTCGTCTACGGCGCCACACTGTGGACAGCGGCGGCCCTGTTCAACGTCATTTGGGCCCATCTCCGCCGCGCCAGACTGCTGGACCCCGACCTGGGCCCCTTCGGCATCCGGGCCATCGGCCGCAGGTTCGCGCTCGCGTTGGTCTGGATCGGCTCCGGCATCCTCGTCGGCGCGTTCGTGCCGATCGCGGGCGTCGTCATCATCGCCGGCTTCCTGCCCGCCTACTACCTCCCGATCCGCGGCGAGTACGGCGAGGACACGGCCACCGACCGGCCCGGCTAGCCCTCACGACCCCCGACGTTCGCGGATCGCCGGACCGCTGGGTGTCCCGGTGTGGACGCGGTCGGCGGCGGGTTAGCCTGCTGTCGTGGCGGGAGCTGAACTGGATGAGTTGATCGTCGCGGACGGCGAGGGGCTTCGTGCGTGGTTGTTGGCCAACCACGCCACGTCACCGGGCATCTGGCTCGCACTGGCCAGGAAGGGCGGCACCGTCACCACGCTGACCTGGCAACAGGCGGTTGACGAGGGGCTGTGCTTCGGCTGGATCGACGGGCAGGCCCGTAAGCGGGATCAGGAGAGCTCCTGGATCCGGTTCACCCCACGCAGGCCCCGCAGCTCGTGGTCGCAGCGCAACGTCGCCAACGTGGCTCGGCTGGAGGAGCAGGGTCGGATGCTGCCTCCGGGCCGCGCAGCGGTGGACGCCGCGAAGGCGGACGGGAGGTGGGCGGCCGCCTATGCTCCTCCCTCGGAGGCCGAGGTGCCGGCCGACCTTCTCGCCGCGATCGCCGCCGACCCCGCTGCCCAGGCCATGCTCGACGTCCTCACCAAGGCCAATCGATTCGCTCTCATCCACCGCGTCAACGGCGTCAAGCGGGCTGAGACGCGGGAGCGGAAGATCCGCGAATTCGTCGCGATGCTGGCCCGCCACGAGACGTTCTATCCGCAGAAGGCCAGGCCAGCGGATCCGCCGCCATCGGCATAGCGCATCCGTCCGGGCGGCGGCAGAGGCGCAACGGCTGTACCGGATGACTGGTGGGCCGACGACGGGGATCCGCCGTGTCAGGAGTTAGGGGTGGGCCGACGCCGGCCGGGTCCGTAGATTCAGCTTCGGTTGCGTTTGTGCGGCCGCGAGGGGGCTGGCCATGCTGTTGCCGTCGTTGTCCGGAGATGTGCCCGATCGTGCGGACGCCGTACGCGTCGACGGCGACGCCATCTCTCGGGAGGCGTTGCGGGCCGCTGCGGGCGCGGTGGCCGCCGACATCGCCGGAGCCGGCACGGTGGCGGTGCTCGCCACCCCGAGCGTGGCAACGGTCGCCGCCATCGTCGGTGGCCTGTTGTCCGGGGTGGCGGTGGTTCCGGTGCCGCCGGACACCGGCGCGGCCGAACTCGCCCACGTGCTCACCGACTCGGGGGCCCAGCTGCTGCTGGCCGGTGAACCGGACGCGCCGGTGCTGGCGGACTGTCCGATACCCGTGGTGCCGGTCGACCCGGGCCGGCGTGGTGAGGTGCCGACGAGCGGCCCCGCCCCGTCGACGACCGGGTTGATCCTCTACACCAGTGGCACCACCGGCCCGCCGAAGGGCGTGCTGTTGAGTCACGCGGCGATCCGGGCTGGTATCGACGCGGTCGCGCACGCCTGGGAGTGGACCGACGAGGACGTCCTCGTGCAGGGTCTGCCGCTCTATCACGTACACGGTCTCATCCTGGGTCTGCTGGGGCCGCTGCGCGTCGGCTCGCCGCTGGTGCACACGCGGCGGCCGACCCCGGGCCGGTACGCGGCCGCCGGCGGTTCGCTGTACTTCGGGGTGCCCACGGTGTGGAGCCGGATCTGTGCCGAGCCGACGGCCGCCCGTGCGCTGTCCGCGGCCCGGCTGCTGGTCTCCGGCAGCGCGCCACTACCCGCGCCGGTCTTCGCCGAGATGGAGGGGCTGACCGGGCACCGGCCCGTCGAGCGGTACGGCATGACCGAAACCCTGATAACGCTCAGTACGCGCGCCGACGGCCCTCGTCGAGTCGGGTTGGTCGGCCGTCCGGTACGCGGGGTGCAGGCCCGACTCGTGGACGACGCGGGTGCGCCGGTGCCGGCCGACGGGCAGACCTTCGGGGCGTTGCAGATCCGTGGCGAGACGCTTTTCGACGGCTACCTGCACCTGCCCGACAAGACCGCCGAGACGTTCACCGCCGACGGCTGGTTCCGCACGGGCGACGTGGCGACGGTCAGCGAGGCGGGGGAATACCGCATCGTCGGGCGGGCCAGCGCCGACATCATCAAGAGCGGCGGATATCGGATCGGTGCCGGTGAGATCGAGGACTGCCTGCTCACCCATCCGCAGGTGCGCGAGGTGGCGGTGGTCGGCGCCCCGCACGACGACCTGGGCCAGGAGGTGGTGGCGTTCATCGTCGGCGAGCAGTCACTGGCAGCTCGTACGCTGGTGACCTATGTGGAAAAGCGGCTGGCCCGGCACAAAAGGCCGCGCCGTGTCCACCTGGTGGAATCGTTACCGCGTAACGCCCTCGGCAAGGTGCAAAAGACAACTTTACTGTCGCTGATGGAATCGGGGACGTTGCCGGGCGGTAACTGACACATGGCATTTCGATGACCTGCCTGGCCGAAAGGTCGAGTTTGGCTGGGACCTTCGGTCAGCTAACCGGCTCTCATATTTTCGACCCGTGGTGACTGCTCGTAGTCTCTAGGCGAACACGGGGGGTGAGTCGTGTATCTAGATGTCTCTATCTCCAGGCCGGACTCGCTACGGTTGCGGGGCTGGATCGCCAGCCGACCGAAAGTACGGCGCCGAGCGACTCCGACGTCGCGTCACCGCGGGGGAGGTGCTCGTGGAGGTACGGGTTCTGGGGCCGCTTGAGGTTCTGATCGATGGCAATCGGTTGGACCTGGGCGGACACCGGCAGCAGATCGTGTTCGCCAGCCTGGCGCTGGAGGCCAACCGGGTCGTCCCGGTGGGGCGCCTGATGGAGGCCATCTACGGCGACGACCTGCCCAGCACCTCCCGGGCCCAGGTGCAGATCTGCGTCTCGGCGCTCCGACGCCTGTTCAACACCCACGACCATCCGGACACCATCGTCACCCGGTCCCAGGGCTATCTGCTCCGGGTCACCGATGGCGACCTGGACCTCGACCGGTTCGTCAGTCTCGTCGAGGGCGGTCGCCGGGCCCGTTCCAGCCAGAACTTCGACGAGGCGGTCCGACACAGTCGCGCCGCCCTTGCTCTGTGGCGTGGCCGTGCCCTCTACGGGCTGGAAAGCCGGCTGGTCCAGTCGGCGGCCAACCGCCTCGACGAACGGCGGATCAACCTCCACGAGGACTGCGTCGAACTCGAACTCGAACTCGGCCGGCACCGCGATCTCATCCCCGAGCTCTCCGACCTGGTCGAACAGCACCCGCTGCGCGAACGGCTCCGTGGCCAGCTGATGCTCGCCCTGTACCGATCCGGCCGTCAGGCCGAGGCTCTCGGCGTCTACCGGCAGGCCCGCCGCACCATGATCGATGAGCTGGGCCTCGAACCGAACCAGTGGCTTCAGCAACTGGAACACGCCATCCTCACCTCCGACGAGGAACTCGCCGCACCGGTCTCACCCGCGCCCGCCCCGCCATCGGCCGTCCCACCAGCGCCGATCTCCCCAGCGCCGCCGCTGCTGCCCGTGCCGGTCCCGCCGGCGCTGGTCGTCGCACCGGTGGACGACCTTCCCCTCGGCGCGATCACTCCGCCGGTGATCGTCGCTTCCACCGAACCGGTCGTCCCGGTCACCGTGCCCTGCCTGCTACCCACGGACATCGCCGACTTCACCGGCCGGTCCAAGCAGATCGACGTGATCGAGCAGCAGCTGTTGATGGCGGCCGAGAGCCCGACGCAGTTCGCGGTGCCGATCGTGGTGGCAGCCGGTAAACCGGGCATCGGCAAGACCACCCTGGCCGTGCACGTGGCGCACCGGGCCGCGGCGCGGTATCCGGACGGCCAGTTGTTCGCCGACATGCACGGCCGCAGCCCGCAGCGCGTCGGCCCGATGCAGGTGCTGGAACGCTTCCTGCGGACCCTCGGCGTCCCCGGGACCGCGATGCCCGAGGTGCTGGAGGAGCGCGCCGAGCTCTACCGTGACCTGCTCTCCGACCGCCGGATGCTGATCGTGCTGGACAACGTGGCCGGTGAGAGCCAGGTGCTGCCATTGCTGCCCGGCACCCCCCATTCGGCGGTGCTGGTCACCAGCCGCAGCCGCCTGGCCGGGCTGCCGGGCGCGATCCACCTCGACGTCGACGTCTTCGACGAGGAGCACTCGCTGGAACTCCTGGCCCACGTCGCCGGACGGGAACGGATCGACCAGGAGCCCGCCGCGGCCGCGCAACTGGCCTACCTGTGCGGGAACCTGCCCCTGGCGCTGCGGATCGCGGGCGCCCGACTCTCCGCCCGCCAGCACTGGACCGTCGAGCACCTGGTCGAGCGGCTCGACAACGAGGCGCGGCGGCTGGACGAGCTGAAGCACAGCGGGATGGGGATCAGGGCCAGCATCTCGCTCACCTACGACAGCCTCACCGAGGAGGCCCGCCGGCTCTTCCGTCGACTCGCGGTCCTCGACGTCCCGTCGTTCTCCGGGTGGGTCAGTGCCGCACTGCTGGACGAGCCCGTGATGGACGCCCAGGACCTGCTGGACGACCTCGCCGAGGCGCAACTGGTGGAGAGCACCAGCATGGGGCCGGGGCAGGTCCCGCAGTACCGGTTCCACGACCTGATCCGGGTCTTCGCCCGCGAGCGCCTCGCCGCCGAGGAGACCGTCGCCGACCGCAACGCCGCCCTGTGCCGGGTGCTCGGTGCCCTGCTGTTCCTCGCCGAGGCCGCCCACTGCGGCCTGCACGGCGGCGCCTACTTCATCCTCAACAGCGACGCACCGCGCTGGCCGTTGCCGGACCGGCTCACCGGCCAGCTGGTCACCCATCCCCTGAACTGGTTCGAACGGGAGCGGCACTCTCTGGTCGCCGGTGTGCGTCAGGCCGCGCAAGCCGGCTTCACCGATCTGTGCTGGACGCTCGCCCACACCGCGGTGACCCTCTTCGAGCCGCGCATCTACCTCAACGACTGGCGGGAGACCCACCGCATCGCGCTCGCCGCCAGCCTGGCGGCGGGTGACAGCCGGGGACAGGCCGCCATGCTCTACTCCAACGGCTCACTGTGCCTCGCCGAGCAGCGGTTCGACGAGGCGCGCCGCGACCTGGAAGCCGCCGGGGCCATCTTCCGTGGGCTCGGCGACGAGCAGGGGCTGGCGCTGGTCACCCGCAACATCGCTTTCGCCGACCGGATCCGGGGCGACCTGCCGGCCGCCACCACCCGCTACGAGCACGCGCTGGCGAGCTTCCGGCGCAGCGGCGACCTGGGCGCGGCCGCCTACGTGCTGCACAGCCTGGCGCAGGTGCACACGGAGAGCGGCAATCCGCACGAGGCGCTGAGCATCCTGCCGGAGGCGCTGGCGTTGAGCCGCAGCGCCCGCAGCCGTCGCGTGGAGGCACAGGTGCTGCACCGGATGGGCGACACCTACCTCAACACCGGGGATGCTCTCGCGGCGGCGAGCGCGTTCGCCGAGGCGCTGGCGGTCGTGCAGGACATCGGTGACCCGGTCGGTGAGGCGTACGCGCTGCACGGGATGGGCGTGGCGCACATGACGGCCGGTGATCTGGTCGCCGCGGAAACCGCGCTGCACAGCGCACTGAGCCTGGCGAGCACGGCCGGCGAGCGACTCATCGAGGCGCGGGTGTCGCTGGCTCTCGGCGAGCTGGCGCTCGAACGCGGCTACGCGACGCAGGCGGTGGTGCATCTGCACCGTGCACTGGGACTGTTCCGGGGCATCCGCGCGCCGAAGTTCGAGCAGCGGGTGCTGACCAAGCTGACCGAGGCGTACGTGGCGGCCGGCGGCCGGGACCATCCGGCGTCCGTGGCGGCCGAACCGGTGCGAGACAACGTCGTTCCGCTGGTGCGTCAACCTCGGCCGCAACGGCCGGATCGCACGGGCAGCGGTTCCTCTGTGGTGCAGGGTATTCGTCAGGGCTGAAACTCGGGGTGCTACCGGCCGGCTCGTCAGCCGTACCGGGCTCCCGGGACGTGCGCCCGGTGGCCGTTGATCAGATGGCCCGCCGGAACCCCACGCGGTGACGATCAGCCCCAGGGCTGGCTGGGGGAAGGGGTCGTGCTCGGCGTGGGGGTGGCCGCCGGGGCAGGGGCGGTGGCGCCGTCGGCCTGTGCGGCGGTCGCTCCGAACAGCCCGACCGTGATGGCGGCGGCGACGACGGCGAGGGCGATACGGGCCTTGACGGTGATCGAGACGTTGTTGCGCATGGCGATGTTCCTCCAGCTGAGGGGGGATTTCGTTCCGCCGTGTTCGGCGATGTCACCAACGTAGGAACGAGCCCCATCACCGCGTTATCTGTTCACCTGCCAACCCCTATCACCGCTATCGGATAGCGGCGGATAGCCGGCGATAGAACGGCGAAGGCCATCCGATAGCCAGCCGGCGCACAGTTCTGCCCAAGGCCGGGAATCCGGCAACCAACCGTCGCCCGTTCGCACTGCGGGCACGAGCGACGGGACTGACTGGCAGGTGAAAACGACATGAGTGTTTCGGCGCAAGCTTTGGACGGTGTGTTCGGCCGCCCCGCGGCGGGCATCCGGGCGCGACTCGAACGCGCCTCTGACGGCGGCTGGAAGCCGGTCGCCGACGCGGAGTCCGACCCCGAAGGCCACATCGACGACTGGGCGGCAGAGCTTCTGGAGAGGGGCCCCTACCGGATCGTCTTCGACAGCGACCACTACTTCTCCGGCCTCGGCGTCAGCGCCGCCTACCCGGAGATCGCGGTCACCTTCCGCGTCCAGGACGAGTCCGACACCTGCCAGGTCCAGGTGCTCCTCACTCCCTACTCGTACTCGATGTACTTCGGCACCCGGGGATGAGTCAGGTGGCGCCCGGGCCGCGAGTCCCGGCTCCTCACAGCGAGGAAAGGAACCCATCGTGAACCCGAGTCGACGATCTGCCGGCCGCTACCTGCCCGCCGCTCCGGTGAGCCTGCCGGATCGAAGGTGGCCGAGCCGTACGGTCACCACCGCGCCCCGGTGGCTCTCGACCGACCTGCGCGACGGCAACCAGTCGCTGGCCAACCCCATGAGTCCGGCCAGGAAACTGGCCATGTTCCGGTTGCTCGTGGAGATGGGCTACAAGGAGATCGAGGTCGGTTTCCCGGTGGCGAGCCAGGACGATCACGACTTCGTCCGGCTGCTGATCGAGGACGACCTGATTCCGGACGACGTCTGCATCACGGTGCTGACGCAGGCCCGCGACGAGCTGATCCGCCGCACCGTGGAGAGCCTGGCCGGCGCTCCCCGCGCACGCATCCACATCTACAACGCCACCTCGCCGCTGTTTCGCCGGGTCGTCTTCGGCATGACCCGGGCCGAGTGCCTGGACCTCGCGGTCCAGGGGACACGGCTGATGATGAAGTACGCGGAACGCACCCTCGCCGGCACCGACCTGCGCTACCAGTACTCGCCCGAGCTGTTCAACGACACCGAGCTGGAGTTCTCACTCGAGGTCTGCGAAGCGGTCATGGACGTGTGGCAGCCGGAGCCGGACCGACCGATCATCCTGAACTTCCCGACCACTGTCGAGCGGACCATGCCGAACATCTTCGCCGACCAGATCGAGTGGCTGGACCGCAACCTGTCCCACCGCGAGCACGTGTGCCTCTCGGTGCACCCGCACAACGACCGCGGCACCGGGGTCGCCTCCGCGGAGCTGGCGACCCTCGCCGGCGCGCAGCGGATCGAGGGCTGCCTGTTCGGCAACGGCGAGCGGGCCGGCAACGTCTGCCTGGTCACGCTCGGGCTCAACCTCTACACCCAGGGCATCGACCCGGGCATCGACTTCTCCGACATCAACCGGATCCGGCGCACCGTCGAGTACTGCAACGAATTGCCGGTGCACCCGCGCCACCCGTACGGCGGGGACCTGGCCTACACCGCGTTCTCCGGCTCCCACCAGGACGCCATCAAGAAGGGCTTCGACGAGCGAGCCCGGGCCGCGATGGCGATCGGCGCGTCCGTCGACGACCTGCCCTGGGAGGTGCCGTACCTGCCGCTGGATCCGGAGGACGTCGGCCGCACCTACGAGACCGTGGTGCGGATCAACAGCCAGTCCGGCAAGGGCGGCGTCGCCTACGTGCTGGCCAGCCGGCACGGTCTGCTCCTGCCGCGCGACCTTCAGCTGGAATTCGCCGGCGTGGTCCAGGCGCAGGCCGACGCCGCCGGGGTGGAGATCCCACCGGCCCGCATCGGGGAGCTGTTCCTGAAGGAGTACGTCGTGCAGCGCCCGCTGTCGGTGCCGTTGCGCTTCCGCGACATGGTCGCCACCGAGCTGCACGTCGGCGGCGGCGGGTTCACCGTCGGCGCCGCCCGGGCCGACGCGGTCGAGCAGATCCGCACCACGATGCTGTCCTGGGGGATCGACGTGCGCGCCGTGCACCGCACCGGGGTCGGCGCCGTGTGCGAGCGCGACGACGTGGTCGTCTACGCCGAGTGTCGCCTCGGCACCCGTACCGTCTGGGGTGTCGGCATCGACGCCGAGCCGGACACCGCGGCCTTCGCCGCCGTCCGCGCCGCGCTCAGCCGCGCCCTCCGCTCCGGCAACGCCCTGGAAACCGTCGGGGATCTCGACGCCCCGGCGATGCACCCCGCGCCGCCCCGGCTGCGCCCGGTCCTGGCCGGCACCGTCGGCCTCAACCTGGCCGGCTGAACACCAATCGAGGCCGTTCACCACACCAGACCTGGGGAGATCCACATGGGACTCGTTGAAAGAGACAAGGCGGTGGCCGGCCTCGAGGGTCTGCTCACCGAGGCGGTCGCGGGCCGTGGCCGGGTGGCGATGATCACCGGCACCGTCGGCACCGGCAAGAGCGAACTACTGCACACCCTGGCCGACCGGGCGGTCGACTTCGGTGCACTCGCGGTCACCGCGAGCGGCGCCCACGCCGAGCGCAACCTGCCCCTGGCGCTGCTCAGCCAGCTCTTCCACGACGCGCCCCTGCAGGACCGTGAGCGTGAGCGGGCGATGAGCCTGCTGCACGAGGGCACGGTAGCGGCCCTGGCCGCCGACAACCGCGACGACAACGAGCACATCGACGTGCAGATCGTGCACGGGCTCTGCACCATCCTGCTGGAACTGGCCGAGCGCTACCCGCTGGCCCTGCTCGTCGACGACGTGCACCAGGCCGACCGCGCCTCGGTGGTCTGCCTGGCGTACCTGGCCCGCCGCGCCCGGTTCGCGCCGGTCCTGGTCGCCTTCACCCAGACCGAGTTCGGACGCAGCGCGGAACCGTCCTGGCAGGCGGAACTGCTGCGCCCGGGGCACGGCAGCCGGGTCAAGCTGACCGCGCTCACCGGCCTCGGCGTCCAGCAGTTCGCCGCCGAGACGGTCGGCGCGGAGGTCGCCGAACGGCTCGCCGGCCAGTGGTACCAGCTCACCGGCGGTAACCCTCTGCTGGTCGGCGGCCTGCTGGAGGACTACCAGACCGCCACCGAGGAGACCGGCGCCGCCCCGGACGAGGTGGTGGTGGGGGAGCGGTACGCCCAAGCCGTCGTGTCCTGCCTGCGCCGCGGTGATCCGCAGCTGCTGGAGGTCGCCCGCGGCGTCGCCGTGCTCGCCGACACCGAAGCGCTCGACCGGCTCCTGCGCACCGACGCCGGCGTGGTCGCGCAGGCCATGCGGGCTCTGACCACGGCCGGCATCTTCACCCTCGGTGGGTTCCGGCACCCGGTGGCCGCGGCCGCCGTGCTCGCCGGATTCGACCAGGACGAGCGAGCGGAGCTGCACCGGCGCGCGGCGGTGCTCGCCTACGACGGCGGCGCGTCCGCGCGGGTCGTGGCCGAGCACCTGCTGTGCGCCAAGGAGGCCAGCGAGGCGTGGGGAGTGGCGGCGCTGGAGGACGCAGCCCGGCAGGCCCTGCGCGAGGGTCAGGTGGAGTCGGCCGTCAGCTACCTCAAGCTGGCCTGGCGGGCCTGCACCGACGAGCGGCAGAAAATCAAGATCATGACCACTCTGGTACGCGCCGAGTGGCGGGTCAACCCCAGCTCCTCCAGCAGCTACCTGCCCGAGCTCGCCGGGGCCCTGGACAAGGGCTTCCTCCAGGGCAGCGACGCGGTGATCCTGGCCAAGGCGCTGCTGTGGCACGGGCAGCTCGCCGAGGCGGAGGTGATCCTGGAGCACCTCGCGGCCACCGGAGTGGACCTCGACCCGGCCGCCGCCGGTGAGCTGGCCATGACCCGGCCCTGGCTGCGCTGCTCGTACGCGCCGCTGGCCCAGCACTTCCGGCCGGCCCCGGTGACCGTCTCCACGGTCTCGGCGAGCCGTCGCCTGGAAGCCGCCAACGCGCTGTCCACGGTGCTCAGCGCCACCCCGTCAGAGAGCGTGGCCGGGGTCGTCGAGCGCATCCTGCGCAGCTCCCGGCTCGACGAGATGAGCCTGGACACGGTGGAGAGCGCCCTGCTCACCCTCACCTACGGCGGACACGCCGAGCAGGCCGCGCCGTGGTGTGACCTGTTCATCGAGGAGGCGCACACCCGGCGCGCACCCAGCCGGCAGGCCCGGCTCTCCGCGATCCGGGCCGAGGTGGCTCTGCGCCTCGGTGACCTGCCCGGCGCGGCCCGGCACGCCCGTCTGGCCCTGGAGATCATGCCGCCGAGCAGCTGGGGGGTGGCCGTCGGTGTGCCGCTGGCCAGCCTGGTGACGGCGTGCACCGCGATGGGTCGCTTCGAAGAGGTCGCCGAGTGGTTGGACCAGCCGGTTCCGGAAACGATGTTCCAGACCCGGTACGGGCTGCACTACCTGCACGCGCGTGGTCGCTACAGCATGGCCACCGGCCACCTGCCGCTGGCGCTGCGCGACTTCCAGAAGTGCGGTGAGCTGATGACCACCTGGGAGCTGGACGCTCCCGGTCTGGTGGCGTGGCGCACCGACGCCGCCGAGGCGCTGCTGCGGATGGGACGCCCGGACCAGGCCCGCCGGCTCATCGAGGATCAGCTGGGTCGCTGCGGCAAGGACATGCCGCGCGTGCACGGCTCGGCGCTGCGCCTGCTCGCCGCGACCAGCCAGCTGCGGCACCGGCCTATGCTGCTGCGGCAGGCGGCCGACCTGTTGCAGTCCGGCGCCGACCGGTACGAGCACTCCCGGGTGCTCGTCGACCTGACCGAGGCGTACCACGCTCTGGGTGAGTCGCGGCGGGCGGGAATGATCGGCCGGCGGGCCCGGGCCCTGGCAGAGGAGTGCGACGCACAGCCGCTGCTCCGTCGGCTCTCGCGGGACATCGGCTGGGACGACAAGGAGACCGCCGCGGCACAGCCGAGCGTCACCGGCAGCGCCGCGATGCTCAGCGACGCCGAGCGCCGGGTTGCGGCCCTGGCCGCGATCGGCTACACCAACCGGGAGATCTCCGACAAGCTCTACATCACGGTGAGCACCGTGGAGCAGCACCTGACGCGCATCTACCGCAAGCTCGGCGTGGTGGGGCGTACCGACCTGCCGGCCCACCTCGAACTCGACCTGTCCGCGACCGTCTGACCCCGCACACCAGGCCCCGCACCGCGTCGACGCGTGGCGGGGCCGCGGTGTGCGCGGGCCATCTCAGCGGGGTGCGCACGGCCAACGGGCCGGCGCGAACCGGGCAGGGCGGGCTTGGGGAAGCGACCATGCGACGGGGGTGCGCCCGCTTCGGTCAGGACGGCTCGCCGGCGGGAAGAATGACACGCAGCGGGTCACCGTGCCGGCCGTACAGGTCCTGCTCGCGGGGGTAGCCGAGCGAGACCTCCTCGAAGCGGACCCCGTCCTCCAGGGTGGTCCTCGGGATGTGCAGGTGGCCGTAGACCACCACGGCCGCCCGGTGCTCCAGGTGCCACCTCGCGGTGCCGGTGGTGCCGCACCACTGGGCGAACTGCGGATAGCGCAGCACCCAGGTCGGCTCCCGGGTCAGAGGGAAGTGGTTGACCAGCACGGTCGGCAGCGCCGGATCGCACGCGGCGAGGCGCCGCTCGGACTCCCGCAGCCGGGCCCGACACCAGTCGTCGGCGCCCTGGTAGGGGTCGGCGTGCAGCAGGAACTCGTCGGTGCAGACGATCCCGGCCGACTCGGCCCAGTGACGCGCCTGCTCCTTCGTGGTGCCCGGCGGGCGGAACGTGTAGTCGTAGAGCACGAACAGCGGCACCACGACGACCGGGCCGCCGGCCCCGCGCCACACCGGGAAGTCGTCCTCGGGCGTGACGACGCCCAGGTCACGACACATCCGGACGAGTTCGCGGTAGCGCTCTTCGCCACGCAGCTGCACCGGGTCGTCGGCGGGCGTCCACAGCTCGTGGTTGCCCGGCACCCAGATCACCGTGGCGAAGCGCTCGGCGAGGACTGTCAGCGCCCACCGGACGTCGGCCATCTTCTCGCCGACGTCGCCGGCGACGATCAACCAGTCGTCGGCGTGCCCCGGGCGCAGCCCGAGCACCGTCTCCCGGTTGCGGGCATAGCCGACGTGCAGATCGCTGATCGCCAACAACCTGCCGTGCGGGACCGTACCGGGAACACTCACGACGACGATCGTAGGCGCGGACCGGTGCCGACCGGAACGGTCGCGGACCGGATCACGGGCCATCTGAGCTGGCCTACGGGAGCTAGGGGGCCCGCTAAGGGTTGTCCGCGCACAGGCCTCTCCCGATGCTGGTTGCGATAGGCGAATGCCGGTGCCAGCGCCGTTTTCGAGGATTTCCGCCGACGGTGGGATCCCTGTCGAGAGGAGACCACCGATGATCAAGGCGCGCGGTCTGACCAAGACGTTCCAGATCAACAAGTTCACCGTCGAAGCCGTACGCGGCATCGACCTCGACGTCTCCTCCGGCGAGATGGTCGGCTTCCTCGGCCCCAACGGAGCCGGCAAGTCCACCACGCTGCGGATGCTGACCACGTTGCTGCGGCCCACCTCCGGCGAGGCCAACATCGGCGGCTGCGACCTGCTCAGCGACCCCGCCGGGGTCCGTAAGCTGATCGGCTACGTCGGCCAGAACTCCTCGGCCGGCGTCGAGTACAAGGTCCGCGAGGAGCTGGTCACCCACGCCCGACTCCAGGGCCTGTCCGCGTCGGTCGCCCGCGCCCGGGTCGCCGAGATGCTGGACCAGTACGACCTGACCGGCCTTGAGGACCGCATGATCGGTGCCCTGTCCGGCGGCCAGAAGCGACGCATCGACATCGTGATGGGCGTGCTGCACCGGCCCCCGGTGGTCTTCTTCGACGAGCCGTCCACCGGACTGGACCCGCAGAGCCGCAGCAACCTGTGGGACCACATCCGCAACCTGCGCCGCGACTACGAGACGACGGTCTTCCTCACCACCCACTACCTGGACGAGGCCGACAGCCTCTGCGACCGGATCCTCGTCATCGACGGCGGTCGGATCGTCGCCGAGGGCACCGCCGACGAGCTCAAGGCCCAGGTCAACGGCGATCTGGTGACCCTGGAAACCTCCGCGTCCCCGGAAACCGCCGCCGCCGCCGAGCGACTCGACGGCGCGACGGAGGTGACCGTCGACGGCGCGACCGTCCGGTTCCGCATCGCCCGCGGCGACCGCGTGCTGCCCGGCCTGCTGCGCGAACTCGACCGCATCAACGTCGACGTGTTCTCGGTGCGAACCAGCCGGCCGACACTCGACGACGTGTTCCTGACCGTCACCGGGCGCAGCCTTCGCGACAGCGAGACCGCCCCGGCGTTCCCGGGCCTGTGAAGTGAGGATCCCCATGTCGTTCCTGCGAGACACCTGGTTGACGTTCGACCGGGCGGTCCGTCCCGCCCTCCGCAGCCCCGGCACGCTGATCGTCGGTGTCGCGGTGCCCCTGGTCTACCTGGTCCTGTTCGGGCCGTTGCTGAGCGACACCACCGACGAGAGCGGCCTCAGCTCATGGCAGTGGTTCGTCCCCGGCATGCTCATCCAGCTCGCCCTGTTCATCACCGCCAACGCCGGCTTCTCCCTGATCCCGGACACCCGCTCCGGAGTGCTGGAGCGGATGCAGGTCACCCCGCTCAGCCGGGTCGCCCTGCTCACCGGCCGGGTCCTCAAGGACGTGGTGCTCCTGCTCGTCCAGGCCATCCTGATGATCGGGCTGGCGTTCATCCTCGGCTTCCGGGCCGGCGTACTGCCGATCCTGGCCGGGCTGATCCTGCTCGCCATCACCGCGGTCGCGGTCGGCTTCACCTCCTACGGCCTGGCGCTCAAACTCAAGCACGAGTTCGCGCTGGCCCCGGTGGTCAGCGGCATCGTCGTGCCGCTGATGCTGCTGTCCGGTGTGCTGCTGCCCATGGACCGGGCCCCGGACTGGCTGTACTACCTGTCCCGGGCCAACCCGCTCAGCTACGTCGTCGAGGCCGAGCGTGAGCTGATCAGCGGCAACTACGACCAGCAGATCGTGCTGATCGGCGCGCTGGTCGCGATCGGCCTGCTGGTCCTCAGCACCACCTGGTCCCTGCGGCTGCTGCGCCGCCAGCTCGCCTGAACCGCGCCACCCCCAACGCCGCCGGCCTCGGCGCCATGCCCCCGCAGGGGCCGTGGCACCGAGGCCGGCGGCGCTGGTCAGAAAGCCATCGAGGTACGCATCGACCAGACGAACACGTTGGCCAGCTCCGCGTCACGCTCGAAGTGCTCGTACCCGTCCAGGTGGCAGATCTTCAGCTTCTCGTTCGCCGCCAGTGTCTTGCTGACGACGAGGCTGCGCGGGATGACGCTGGGCCCACCGACGAGGTTGACCTGCACCACGGAGGTGAGCTGCTCGGCGGTCACCACCGTCCGGGAGTGGAATGCCGCCTTCTCGAAGTCCAGCGGCGGGTTGGTCGCCGGGTTGGCGGCGTCGTGGCTGAAGTAGTGCTGACCCAGGAACCTGCTCAGCTCGGCCGGCGGGCCGAAAGTGTCAGTAGAAGCATCGATCGGCGTCAACAGCGTCGTGGTCATTGTTCTGCCCTTCCGAAGAGTCACCCGGTCCTTCCGGCGGAGCCCGGATCGGCGCTTCCTCGCTGCCGTCCCGTTCTGCTCCGTGCTTTGTGTATTGAGAATGACTCCCGGGGCACCCCCGTAGATATCCCCTACCTACCCCTACCGGCTGACCGGTATCGGGGTGCCGTCGGGGCGCGCGAGGGTCCGTCGCGACCCCGCAGGGGTTGTTGGCCCACCAGGGCTTCCATAGCGTCCTGATTGCGGATCGCCGTATTCCGGCCCAGCTCATTCCGGGTCGCTCTGCCTTGAAGAGGTGGCATCGTATGGCAAGCGAAGAAACGCTCCGGGACTATCTGAAATGGGTGACGACCGACCTGCACAAGGCGCGTCAACGCATTCGGGAGTTGGAGTCGGCCGGCTCCGAGCCGATCGCCCTGATCGGCATGGCCTGCC
Organism: Micromonospora zamorensis; assembly: GCF_900090275.1. Lineage (NCBI taxonomy): Bacteria > Bacillati > Actinomycetota > Actinomycetes > Micromonosporales > Micromonosporaceae > Micromonospora > Micromonospora zamorensis. The sequence continues at coordinate 2,112,482 of NZ_LT607755.1, forward strand.
GCTATCCCGGCGGGGTGCACAGCCCCGAGGACCTCTGGCAGCTGGTCGCCGAGGGACGCGACGGCATCGGCGCATTCCCCACCGATCGCGGCTGGGACCTCGACGGTCTCTACCACCCCGACCCCGACAACCCGGGCACCTGCTACACCCGCGACGGCGGTTTCCTGGCCGACCTGGCCGCCTTCGACGCCGAGTTCTTCGGCGTCAGCCCGCGCGAGGCGATGGCGATGGACCCGCAGCAGCGGCTGCTGCTGGAGACCGCGTGGGAGGCCACCGAACGGGCCGGCATCGACCCGCACCACCTGCGCGGCACCCGGACCGGCATCTTCGCCGGCACCCCGAGCACCCAGGACTACGTCTCGCTGCTCCAGCAGAACCCGCCCGAGGGCAGCGAGGGCTACTTCCTCACCGGCACCGCGCCCAGCGTGATCTCCGGCCGCGTCGCGTACCTGCTCGGCCTGGAGGGACCGGCCGTCACACTGGACACCGCCTGCTCGTCGTCGCTGGTCGCCCTGCACCTCGCCGGTCAGGCGCTGCGCCTGGGCGAGTGCGACCTGGCCCTGGCCGGCGGCGCCACCATCCTCGCCTCGCCGACCGCGTTCATCGGCTTCAGCCGCCAGCGCGGTCTCGCCCCGGACGGACGGTGCAAGTCGTTCGCCGGCGCCGCGGACGGCACCGGATGGTCCGAGGGCGTGGGCCTGCTCATGCTGGAGCGGCTCGGCGACGCCCAACGCAACGGCCACCCGATCCTCGCCGTGCTGCGCGGCTCCGCCGTCAACCAGGACGGCGCGTCCAACGGGCTCACCGCCCCCAACGGCCCCGCCCAGCAGCGCGTCGTGTTGCAGGCTCTCGCCAACGCCGGGCTGACCACCGCCGACGTGGACGCCGTCGAGGCGCACGGCACCGGCACCGTGCTCGGTGACCCGATCGAGGCCCAGGCGCTGATCGCCACGTACGGCCAGGACCGGCCCGAAGACCGTCCTCTGTGGCTCGGCTCCCTCAAGTCCAACCTGGGGCACTCCCAGGGTGCTGCGGGCGTCGGCGGTGTCATCAAGATGGTCGAGGCGCTGCGACACGAGACGCTGCCCCGGACCCTGCACGTCGACGAGCCGACCCCGCACGTCGACTGGACCGCCGGCAACGTACGCCTGCTCACCGAGGAACGCCCCTGGCCGACCGGCGAGCGGCCGCGCCGCGCTGGGGTGTCGTCGTTCGGGATGTCCGGCACCAACGCCCACGTCATCCTGGAGGAGGCGCCGGCCGCCGAGCCGGCCTCCGTGGTGGAGCCGGCCGAGCCGGTCGCACCGAGCGCCGGGGAGCTTCCCTGGCTGATCTCCGCCGGCACCGCCGACGCCCTGCGGGACCAGGCGTCGCGGCTGGCCGCCCACCTCGACGGCCCCGGCGCCGGCACCGAACCGGCGGACGTCGCGCACACGCTGCGTACCGCCCGCTCGGTGCTCGCCCACCGCGCGGTCGTCCTCGGCCCGCGGCACCGGGCCGGCCTTGCCGCCCTCGCCACACCCGGCGGCACCACCGACACCGACGTCGTCACCGGCACCGCCGTCGGTGACGCCGAGGTGGTCTTCGTCTTCCCCGGCCAGGGCTCCCAGTGGAGTGGCATGGCCGCCGACCTGCTCGACACCGCGCCGGTCTTCGCCGACCGGATCGCCGCCTGCGCCGACGCGCTCAGCCCGCACGTCGAGTGGAACCTGCTCGACGTGCTCCGCTCCGACGACCCCGGCCTGCTCGACCGGGTCGACGTGGTGCAGCCGGCGCTCTGGGCCGTGATGGTGTCCCTGGCCGACCTCTGGCGCAGCCACGGCGTCACCCCCTCGGCGGTGATCGGCCATTCCCAGGGTGAGATCGCCGCCGCGGTCGCGGCCGGCGCGCTGTCCCTCCAGGACGGCGCGAAGGTCGTCGCGCTGCGCAGCCGGGCCCTGCTCCAGCTCGCCGGCACCGGCGGCATGGTCTCGGTCAGCGCCCCGCTCGGCACCGTCGAGGACCTGATGGCCGACGGCGTCACGATCGCCGCCGTCAACGGGCCGTCCGCCGCCGTGGTCGCCGGCCCGGCCGAGGCCCTGGACGCGTTCCTGACCCGGTGCGAGACGGCAGGCGTCCGTGCTCGACGGGTCGCTGTCGACTACGCCTCGCACTGTGAGGCCGTGGAACCGGTCGCGGCCGAACTGACCACCGCGCTGGCCGGCATCACCCCCGGCCCGGCGTCGGTGCCGTTCCTGTCCACCGTCACCGGCGCCCTCGCCGACGGCGGCGCCCTCGACGCCGGCTACTGGTACGCCAACCTGCGCAACCCGGTCCGCCTCGACCAGGCCGTCACCGCAGCGGCCACCGCCGGCAACCGTCTCTTCCTGGAGATCAGCCCGCACCCGGTGCTGACCGCCGGGATCAGCGACACGGTCACCACCCCGGTCCTGCACACGCTGCGCCGTGGCGAAGGCGACCAGCGGCGGATCGTCCGCGCGCTCGCCGAGGCGCACGTCGCCGGCGCCCCCGTCGACTGGTCCACGGTGCTGCCCGAGGCCCGGCGCACGGACCTGCCCACGTACGCCTTCCAACGGCGCCGGTTCTGGCCGGACCCGGCCCCCGAGCTGGTCGCCGCCGACCCGGTCGACGCCGAGTTCTGGGCGGCCGTCGACAACGGGGACCTGACCGGTCTCGGCATGGGCCACCTCAACGACGCCGTCGCGCAACTGGGCGACTGGCGTCGGGGACGCCGCGAGCACCGGGCGCTGGACACCTGGCGCTACCGGGTGACCTGGCGACCGCGCACCGACCTGCCGCAGCCGCGACTCGACGGCGGCTGGCTGCTGCTCGTACCGGCGGGCACCGACCAGGACCTGGTCTCGACGATCACCGACCGGATGACCCGGGCCGGCGCGACTGTCACCGTCACCCCCGAGGCGGAACTCGCCCAGGCGCTCGACGGCGCCGCCCCGGTCGGCATCCTGTCCCTGCTCGCCCTCGACGAACACCCCACCGACCAGCACCGGGCCCTCACCCGGGGCACCGCCGCCACCACCGCCCTGCTCGCCGCCCTGCGCGAGACCCACCCGCAGACCCCGGTCTGGGCGGCCACCCGTGGCGCGGTCTCGACCGGCCCGGCCGACCCGGTACGCCGGGTCCCGCAATCGTTCGTCTGGGGCCTCGGCCGGGTCGCCGCCCTGGAACAGTCCGCCTCCTGGGGCGGTCTCGTCGACCTGCCGGAAGCCCTCGACGAGCGGGCCGCCGACAGGCTCTGCGCGGTCCTGACCGGCATCACCGCCGGCGACGGCGTCGAGGACCAGGTCGCCGTGCGCTCGTCCGGTGTCCTCGCCCGCCGGCTGACCCGCGCCGCCACCGGCACCGCGCCCACCTGGCAGCCGACCGGCACCGTCCTCATCACCGGTGGCACCGGCGGCATCGGCACCGAACTCGCCCGGTGGCTCGCCCGCAACGGCGCCGACCACCTCATCCTCACCAGCCGGCGGGGTCCGGCCGCGCCCGGGGCCGCCGAGCTGACCGAGGAACTCACCGCGACCGGTGTGCGGGTCACCGTCGCCGCGTGCGACGTCGCCGACCTCGACGCGATCACCGCGCTGGTCCGCGACAGCGCCGACGCCGGCGACCCGATCCGTGCCGTCATCCACACCGCCGGTGTCGCCCAGCACACGCCGATCGCCGACGTCACCCTCGCCGAGTTCGCCCACGTGCTCGACGCCAAGGTCACCGGCGCCGCGAACCTCGACCGGCTCTTCGGCGAGCCCGACGACCTGGACGCGTTCGTGCTGTTCTCCTCCGTCGCCGGCACCTGGGGCAGCGGCGGGCAGATCGCGTACGCCGCCGGCAACGCCTACCTGGACGCACTCGCCGAGGCCCGCCGGGCCCGCGGCTGCGCCGCTACCGCCGTGTCCTGGGGCGCCTGGGGCGGCGGCGGTATGGCCACCAAACAGGAGACCGCCGACCACCTGCTGCGCCGCGGCCTGCCACCGATGCCGCCCGAGCAGACCACTGTCGCGCTGGCGCAGGCGGTCGGGCTCGGCGAGGCCACCGTCACTGTCGCCGACGTGCGCTGGGACCGGTTCGCCCCGTCCTTCACCGTCGGACGGCCCAGTGCCCTGCTCGCCGACCTGGACGACGCCCGCACCGCGCTGTCCGCCGCGGCACCCGACGACGACAGCCAGGCCGCCGGGCTGCGCGAGCGACTCGCCGGGATGACACCCGGAGAACGCGACACGTTCCTGGTCGACCTGGTGCGCGGCGAGGCCGCCGCGGTGCTCGGGCACGCCGACGCCTCCGCCGTCACCCCGGACCGGGCTCTGCGCGACCTCGGCTTCGACTCCCTGTCGGCCGTCGAGTTCCGCAACCGGCTCTGCACCGCGACCGGCCTGCGGCTGCCCACCACGCTCGCCTTCGACCACCCCAACGTCCAGGCCATCGCCAGGCTGCTGCGCGACGAGGTGGCCGGTACCGTCCCAGCCCCGTCGGCGAACCCCACCACGGCTCCCGCCACGACCGACGAGCCGGTCGCCATCGTGGCGATGAGCTGCCGCCTGCCCGGCGGCGTCCGCAACCCGGACGACCTGTGGCAACTGGTGCTCGACGGCCGCGACGCGATCGGGGACTTCCCGGCCGACCGCGGCTGGGACGTGGAGGCCCTCTACCACCCCGACCCGGACCACCCCGGCACCAGCTACACCCGCTCCGGCGGATTCCTGCACGAGGCCGCCGAGTTCGACGCCGACTTCTTCGGCATCTCTCCCCGCGAGGCGCTCGCCACCGACCCCCAGCAGCGGCTCCTCCTGGAGACCGCCTGGGAGGGCTTCGAACGGGCCGGAATCGACCCGCACTCGTTGCGCGGCAGCCGGACCGGCGTGTTCGTCGGCGCGTCGAGCCAGGGCTACGGCGCGGGCGTCCGCAACGCCCCCGAGGGCACCGAGGGCTACCTGCTCACCGGCACCGCCACCGCTGTCATCTCCGGCCGCATCTCGTACGCGCTCGGCCTCGAAGGCCCGGCGCTCACCGTCGACACCGCCTGCTCGTCGTCGCTGGTCGCCCTGCACCTGGCCGCCCAGTCGCTGCGGCGCGGCGAATGTGACCTGGCCCTGGCCGGCGGCGTCGCGGTGATCGGCAACCCGATGGTCTTCGTCGAGTTCAGCCGGCAACGCGGCCTGGCCGCCGACGGCCGGTGCAAGGCATTCGGCGCGGACGCGGACGGCACCGGCTGGGCCGAGGGCGTCAGCGTCCTGGTCGTCGAACGGCTCCGCGACGCCGAGGCCAACGGCCACCAGGTCCTCGCCGTCATCCGGGGCAGCGCGGTCAACCAGGACGGCGCCTCCAACGGCCTCTCCGCCCCGAGCGGCCCCGCCCAGCAGCGGGTCATCCACGCCGCGCTCGCCGATGCCGGACTCACGGCCGCCGACGTCGACGTGGTCGAGGCGCACGGCACCGGCACCGTCCTCGGCGACCCGATCGAGGCGCAGGCCGTCATCAACGCCTACGGTTCCGGCCGCCACGAGGCCGACCCGCTGTGGCTGGGCTCGCTGAAGTCCAACATCGGCCACACCCAGGCCGCCTCCGGCGTCAGCGGAGTCATCAAGACCGTCCTCGCGCTGCGGGCCGGGGTGCTGCCCCGCACCCTGCACGCCGACGAGCCGTCACCGCACGTCGACTGGTCCGCCGGCACCGTCCGGCTGCTCACCGAGCGCCGCGACTGGCCGGACACCGGTCGTCCCCGGCGCGGCGCCATCTCGTCGTTCGGCGTGAGCGGCACCAACGCCCACGTCATCCTGGAACATCCGGCGACCCCGGCACCGGTGGCGCCGACCGGCGGCGGGTCGCTTCCCGCCGTACCGGTCACGCTCTCCGCCGCGACCGCCCCCGCCCTGCGGGCGCAGGCGGCGGCGCTGCTCGACCACCTCACCGACGAGCCCGCCGCGCACCTCACCGACCTCGGCTGGTCACTGGCCACGACCCGCGCGGCCCTCGACCACCGCGCGACCATCGTCGCGACCGACCTCGACGAGGTACGCCGGAGCCTCACCGCCCTGCGCGACGACACCACGGCTCCCGCGCTCAGCACCGACGTCACCGTCGACGGGCGCACCGCGGTGCTCTTCACCGGGCAGGGCAGCCAGCGGGCCGGGATGGGCCGGGAGCTGTACGACGCGTACCCGGTCTACGCCGACGCGTTCGACGCGGTCTGCGCCCACCTGGACGCCCACCTCGACCGGTCGATCCGCGACCTCGTCCTCGACCCGGCACACGCCGACCTGCTGGACCGCACCGAATACACCCAGCCGGCGCTCTTCGCCGTCGAGGTCGCCCTGTTCCGGCTCTTCGCCCACTGGGGCATCGCCCCCGACTACCTGGCCGGGCACTCGATCGGCGAGCTGAGCGCCGCCCACGTGGCCGGCGTCCTCGACCTGGCCGACGCGGCCGCCCTGGTCGCAGCCCGCGGCCGACTCATGCAGGCGCTGCCCGACGGCGGTGCGATGGCCGCCCTCCAGGCCGGCGAGGCGGAGGTGCTCGCCGCACTCGACGGGGTGGACGGCCGGATCACCGTCGCCGCCGTCAACGGACCGAGCTCCACTGTGGTCTCCGGGGACGAAGCCTCGGTCGAGCAGCTCGTGACGCACTGGCGCGACACCGGGCGGCGGGCCAAGCGGCTCCAGGTCAGCCACGCCTTCCACTCGCCGCACCTGGACCCGATGCTCGGCGAGTTCCGGCGGGCCGCGACCGCGGTGACCTACCACCCGCCGCAGATCCCCATCGTCTCCACCCTGACCGGCGAACTCGCCACCACTGCCGAGCTCACCTCGCCCGACTACTGGGTGCGGCACGCCCGGGAGACGGTCCGCTTCGCGGACGCGGTCCTCGCACTCCACCAGCGTCAGGTCCGTACGCTGCTCGAACTCGGCCCGGACCCGGTGCTGGCCGCGATGGCCGAGGAAACCCTCGCCGAGCAGCCCGGCCGGGCGGCGGTCGCCGTCGCCGCGCTGCGCACCGGACACCCGGAGCCGGTCACCGTCCTGACCGCACTCGCCCGGCTGCAGACCCGCGGCGCCGACCCGGACTGGACAGCGGTCTACGCCGGCTCCGACGCACGCCGCATCCCGCTACCCACGTACGCCTTCCAGCACCAGCCCTACTGGTTGCGTCCGGACCCGGCCGATTCCGCCGACAGCGGCACCGGCCACCCGCTGCTGCACACCGTCACGACGCTCGCCGACACCGGTGAGGTGCTGTTCACCGGCCGACTGGCCACCGCCCTGCAACCCTGGCTCACCGACCACACCGTGCTCGGCACCGCGATCCTGCCCGGCACCGCCTTCGTCGAGATGGCCGCGCACGCCGCCGACCACGCCGGCTGCGGCCAGGTCGAGGAACTCACCCTGGAAGCGCCGCTGGTCATCCCGGACGACACCGGAACCCGGCTACAGGTCCGCGTCGGCCCGGCCGACGCCGACGGCCGACGCACCCTCAGCGTGCACTCCCGCCCGGACCGGGACGACAACGGTCCGTGGACCCGGCACGCCGCCGGCACCGCCTCATCGGTGCCGGTCGCAGAACCCGACGCGGACGAGACCTGGCCGCCCACCGACGCCACCCCGATCGCTGTCGACTTCCTCTACGACTTCCTGCCCCAGCTTGGGTACGGATACGGCCCGGCCTTCCAGGGCCTGCGGGCGGCCTGGCAACGCGGCGAGGAGATCTACGCCGAGGTCGAACTGGCCGAGCCGACCGCCACCGAAGCCACCCGCTACGGCGTGCACCCGGCGCTGCTCGACGCCGCCACCCACGCCATGGGCCTCGGCATGGCGGCCGAGGCGCAGCAGGGCCTGAGCCCCACCCAGAGCCGGATGCCGTTCTCCTGGACCGGCATCGGCCTGCACGCCACCGGCGCCGCCGTGGCCCGGGTGCGGATCGTCCCCAACGGCGACGACGGGGTCCGCATCGACCTCGCCGACCAGAGCGGGCAGCCGGTCGCCACGATCGGCAAACTGGTGCTGCGGCCGGTCTCGGTCAACCAGCTACGGCAGCCGACCGACGAGGCCCCGCTGTTCACAGTGGACTGGACACCCGTCGAACCGCAGGCCGCCCCCACCGGCGGCCGGTACGCCGTCATCGGCGCACCCGAGGGGTTCGTGGCCGACGCCGCGGCCGCCGTCGGATCCCTCGTCGACGACTACCCGGACCTGGACGCGCTGGCCGCCTCGGGCGCCGTACCGGACCTGGTCTTCGTCCCGGCGCAGGCCGGCGGGGCCGCACCCGGCCCGGCGGTCGACGCCTGGCTGGCGCTCGCCCAACGCTGGCTCGCCGACCCCGCCTTCGCCGGGGCACGAATGATCCTGCTCAGCCGCGGCGCGGTTGACCCGGACCCCGCCGTCGACGCCCCCGACCTGGCGTACGCCGCCGCCTGGGGCCTGATCCGCTCCGCGCAGTCGGAGGACCCGGACCGGATCGTGCTCGCCGACGTCGACGACTCGCCGCTCTCCGCGGCCAGCCTGCCCGGTGTCCTCGCCGGCGGCGAACCGCAACTGGCGGTCCGCGACGGCCGCGCCTACGCGCCGCGGCTCACCCGGGCCGCCGCCGCGCCCGCCGACCTGGGCATCGACCCGGACGGCACGGTCCTGGTCACCGGCGGCACCGGCGCCCTCGGCGGCCTGCTGGCCCGGCACCTGGTCACCACCCACGGGGTACGACACCTGCTGCTGACCAGCCGACGTGGACCGGACGCCCCCGGTGTCGCCGAACTGACCGGGCAGCTGACCGGGCTCGGCGCGACCGTCACCGTGGCGGCCTGCGACACCGCCGATGCCGAACAGCTCGCCCATACCCTCGCCGCCGTCGCGGCCGAGCACCCGCTCACCGCCGTCGTGCACGCCGCCGGCATCGTCGACGACGGTGTCCTCGCCTCCCTGACCCCGCAGCGGGTCGCCGCGGTCCTGGCCGCCAAGGCCGACGCCGCCCGCAACCTGCACCAGCTCACCCAGGACCGGGACCTGACCGCGTTCGTCCTGTTCTCCTCCTCGGCCGGCAGCTTCGGCGGCCCGGGACAGGGCAACTACGCCGCGGCCAACGCCTACCTGGACGCACTCGCCCGGCACCGCCGCCACCACGGCCTCGCCGCGATCTCCCTCGCCTGGGGGCCGTGGGCGGTCGGCGGTGGAATGGCCGGGCAGCTCAGCGACGCCGACATCAGCCGGATGACCAGCTTCGGCATCACCCCCTTCACCGCCGAGACCGGCCTCGCCGCGTTCGATACGGCGGTGGGCGCCGGCACTCCCGTCGTCCTGCCGATCGGGTTGCAGCCGGCCGTCGCGGCCGGCAACGGCCCGGTGCCGCCGCTGCTGCGCAACCTGGTCCGTCGACCCGCCCGCCGGGTCGCGGAGAACTCCGCCGACGCCGCCGAGCCCGGTGCGGCGCTCAAACGGCGGCTCGTCGGCGCGGCACCCGCCGACCGGCCGCGGATCCTGCTCGAGATGGTGCAGACCCAGGTCGCCGCGGTCCTCGGTCACGCCTCCGCCGACGCCATCCAGCCCGACCGCGGGCTGGTCGAGTGCGGCCTCGACTCCCTCGCCGCCGTCGACCTGCGCAACCGGCTCGCCGCCGCCGCAGGTCTACGACTGCCCGCCACGATCGTCTTCGACCAGCCGACACCCGCGGCGCTGGCCCGCTATCTGCAGGACGAACTGCTCGACGAACGCGCCGCCTCCGCCCTGTCGGTGCTCGGCGAACTGGACCGCCTCGAAGCGGGCCTGGCCGCCGTCAGCGCCGACGACCCGGACCGGTCCAAGGTCGCCGCCCGCCTGCACAGCCTGCTCGACGCCTGGGCCGGCGCCAACCCTGCACACGACAGCGGCGCCCTGCACGGCGCCACCGCCGAGGAGCTGTTCGACCTCCTCGACGACGAACTCGGCATTGCCTGACCGCATGAAACACCGACGGGGAGTGACGTTCTGATGGCCGACGAAGCCAAGCTCCTGGACTACCTCAAGCGCGCCACCAGCGACCTGCGCGACACCCGTCAGCGGTTGCGCGAGATGGAGGAGCGCGATCGCGAGCCGATCGCGATCATCGGCATGGCCTGCCGCTACCCCGGCGGTGTGGAGACGCCCGAGGACCTGTGGCGCCTGGTCGCCGACGAGCGGGACGGCATCACCGAGTTCCCCGTCGACCGCGGCTGGGACCTGGAGTCGCTCTACCACCCGGACCCCGACCACCCCGGGACGTCGTACACCCACGAGGGTGGCTTCCTGCACGAGGCGGGCCAGTTCGACCCGGCCTTCTTCGGCATCTCACCGCGCGAGGCCATCGCCATGGACCCGCAGCAGCGCCTGCTGCTGGAGACGTCCTGGGAGACCTTCGAGCGGGCCGGCATCGACCCTACCGGGTTGCGCGGCAGCCGTACCGGGGTGTTCGCCGGCGTCATGTACCACGACTACGCGGTCAACCTGAGCAGCATCCCGGACGACGTCGCCGGCTACCTCGGCACCGGCAACTCCGGCAGTGTCGCCTCCGGGCGGGTCGCGTACACCCTGGGGCTGGAGGGGCCGGCGGTCACCGTCGACACGGCCTGCTCGTCGTCGCTGGTCGCCCTGCACCTGGCGGTCCAGTCGCTGCGTCAGGGGGAATGCTCCCTCGCCCTGGCCGGCGGCGTCGCCGTGATGGCCACCCCGGTCGTGTTCGTCGACTTCAGCAAGCAGCGCGGCCTCTCCACCAACGGTCGGTGCAAGTCGTTCGCCGCCGCCGCCGACGGCACCGGCTGGGCCGAGGGCGCCGGCATGCTCCTCCTGGAACGGCTCTCCGACGCGGTCCGCAACGGCCACCGCGTCCTCGGCGTCGTCCGGGGCACCGCAGTCAACCAGGACGGCGCCAGCAGCGCCCTGACCGCCCCGAACGGCCCAGCCCAGCAGCGCGTCATCCGCAGCGCCCTGGCCAACGCCCGGGTCCCCGCCGAGCACGTCGACCTCGTCGAGGCACACGGCACCGGCACCACCCTGGGCGACCCGATCGAGGCGCAGGCCCTGATCGCCACCTACGGCCAGGACCGCTCCGCCGACGAGCCGCTGTGGCTGGGGTCGATCAAGTCGAACATCGGGCACACCCAGGCCGCCGCCGGTGTCGCCGGCATCATCAAGATGCTGATGGCGATGCGGCACCGGACCATGCCGCGAACGCTGCACGTGGACGAGCCGACGCCACAGGTGGACTGGTCGGCGGGCGCTGTCGAACTGCTCACCACAGCCCGGCCGTGGCCCGGCACCGAGGACCGGCCGCGCCGGGCGGGTGTGTCGTCGTTCGGGGTCTCCGGCACCAACGCGCACGTCATCATCGAGGAACCGCCGGCCGCCGACGTCCCGCAGCGGGACGCGGCCGTCCTGCCGGCACGGGTGCCGTGGGTGCTCTCGGCCCGGTCGCCGGAGGGTTTGCAGGGTCAGGCGTCGCGGTTGGCGGCGGTGGCGGGTGTGGATCCGGTGGATGTCGGGTTCTCGTTGGTGTCGTCGCGGTCGTTGCACGCGCATCGGGCGGTGGTGTTCGGGTCGGAGGAGTTGGCGGCGCTGGCCGCTGGTGAGTTGGGTCCGGTCGTCGGGTCGGTGGTGCGGGGCAAGACGGCGTTCGTGTTCTCCGGTCAGGGGTCGCAACGGCCGGGCATGGGTCTGGGGTTGGCGTCGTCGTTCCCGGTGTTCGCGGAGGCGTTCGACGCGGCCTGCGTCGAGCTGGACCGTCACCTCGACCGGCCGATCCGCGAGGTGATCTCAGACGACGCGGAGGCCCTGGACCAGACGGTCTACACCCAGACGGCGTTGTTCGCGGTCGAGGTCGCCCTGTTCCGGCTGGTCGAGTCGTTCGGTGTGACTCCGGACTTCCTGGTGGGGCATTCGATCGGGGAGGTCGCCGCCGCGCACGTGTCCGGGGTGCTGTCCCTGCCCGACGCCGCGAAGCTGGTCGCCGCCCGGGGCCGCCTCATGCAGGCATTGCCGTCGGGTGGGGTGATGGTGGCGGTGCGGGCCACCGAGGCGGAGGTGCTGCCGCTGCTGACTGACGGCGTGTCCGTCGCGGCGGTGAACGGTCCCCGCTCGGTGGTGCTGTCCGGCACGGAGGACGAGGTCGCCGCGGTGGCGGCGAACTTTGAGAAGTCGAAGCGGTTGCGGGTCAGTCACGCGTTCCACTCGGTGCTGATGGAGCCGATGCTGGCCGAGTTCGCTCAGGTCGCGGCAACGTTGACCTACGCGCCGCCGCGCATTCCGGTGGTGTCGAACCTGACCGGGCAGGTCGCGGAGACGCAGGACGCCGGCTACTGGGTGCGGCACGTGCGGGAGGCGGTCCGGTTCGCCGACGGCATCGCCACCCTGGAGGCCGCAGGCGTCAGCACGTTCGTGGAGATCGGCCCCGACGGGGTGCTCTCCGCGATGGGTGGCGACTGTGTCACCGACGCGGTGTTCGTACCCGTGCAACGCTCTGACCGCGACCAGCCGACCTCGCTGCTCACCGCCCTGGCCCAGGTCTTCGTGCGCGGTGTCGCGGTCGACTGGACGCCGTGCCTGACCGGCGGGCGCATGGTCGACCTGCCCACCTACGCCTTCCAGCGGCAGCAGTACTGGCTCACCTCGCCGCCCACGGAGCGGACGGAAACGGCCGGCGATCCGGCCGACGGGCACTTCTGGTCGGCGATCGAGCGCCAGGACACCGCCTTCCTCGCGGAAACCCTTGGCCTCGGCTCGGACGAGGACCGCGAGACCCTGGAAGCGCTGCTGCCGGCGTTCTCAGCGTGGCGGCGGCGACGGCACACCCACGCGGTGCTCGACACGCTGCGCTACCGGATCGGCTGGGAGCCGCTGACCGGCTCGCCCCGTACGCCGACCACCGGTCGCTGGCTCGTGCTGACCAGCGCCGACGTCGACGTCGACGCGACGCTGCTGACCGCCCTCGGCGACACCACAGTGCTCACCATGACGCCGGAGCGCGGCGCTCTCGCCGAGCGACTGCGCGCCGCCGGGCCCACCGACGGCATCCTGTCCCTGCTCGCCCTGGACCCCGCGCTCGACCCGGCGGCGACCCTCCTGACCGTCGCGCAGGCCTGCGCCGACGCGGGTCTGGAAGCACCACTCTGGGCCGCCACCCGGGGCGCCGTCTCCACCGGCCGCGCCGACCACCTCGACGCGCCCCGCCAGGCCCTGGCCTGGGGTCTCGGCCGTGTCCTCGGCCTGGAACGCCCCCATCTCTGGGGCGGCCTCATCGACCTGCCGGAGAAGCTGGACCAGCGCGCCGCCGAACGGGTCGTCGCCGCGCTGCACGGCAGCGGCGAGGACGAGATCGCGGTACGCGGCTCCGGCACCTACGTACGTCGCCTGCTGCGTGACCCGCACACCGCCGCCGCGCCCCGCGACGCGTGGCTGCCGCGCGGCACCGTCCTGATCACCGGCGGAACCGGCGGCCTCGGTGCCCGGGTAGCGAGCTGGGTCGCGGTCCGCGGCGCCGAACACGTGGTCCTGGTCAGCCGCCGGGGCATCCACGCCCCCGACGCCGATCTGGTGGCCGCCGAGGTCCGCCGCCACGGCGCCCGGGTGACCGTTACCGCCTGCGACGTCGCCGACCCCGCAGAGGTGAGCCGGCTGGTAGAACGACTGCGGGCGGACGGCGAGCGGATCGGCACCGTGGTGCACGCCGCCGGCGTCGACCACCACACCGACCTTGCCACCGCCACCGACGTCGACCTCGACGCGGTCCTGGCCGCCAAGGTCGCCGGTGCGATCAACCTGGACGCCGCGCTCGGCGACGAACCCAGCACCTTCGTCCTGTTCTCCTCGATCTCCGGCGTCTGGGGCAGCGGCGGACAGGCCGCGTACTCGGCGGGCAACGCCTTCCTCGACGCGTTCGCCCAGTGGCGCCGCGCCCGTGGTGCCGCAGCCACCTCGGTCGCCTGGGGCGTCTGGGCCGGCGGTGGCATGGCCGACGACCCGGACATCACCGAGCAGCTACGCCGGCGTGGCCTGCTCACCCTCGACCCGGAGCTGGCTCTCTCCGGCCTCCAGTCGGTCCTCGACCACGACGAGACCTGCGTGACCATCGCCGACGTCGACTGGGACCGCTTCCTCCCGATGTACGCGTCGGCCCGTGTCCGCCCCCTGGTCAGCGCGCTGCCCGACCACATTCGCCTCCAGGCCGCCACCGCGGAGCCGGCTGCGCCGGCCGCCGGTCGGTACGCCGCGATGAGCGCCGAGGAGCGGTCCCGCGAGCTGCTCGACCTGGTGGTCTCCAGCGCCGCCGCCGTCCTCGGGCACACCGGCGCTGGCCTGATCGACGCCGACCAGCCGTTCAAGGAACTCGGCTTCGACTCGTTGACTGCGGTGGAGTTGCGTAATCGGTTGGCCGCTGCGACGGGTTTGTTGTTGCCGTCGAGTGTTGTTTTTGATTATCCGTCGGCGGGTGTGTTGGCGGGGTTTTTGGGGTCGTTGTTGGGTGGGGATCAGGGTTCTGGTTCGGAGGTTGTGCCCTCGTCGGCGGTGGTGGATGAGCCGGTGGCGATTGTGGGTATGGCGTGTCGTTTTCCGGGTGGTGTGGGTTCGCCGGATGAGTTGTGGGATTTTGTGGTTTCTGGTGGTGATGGGGTGGTGGAGTTTCCGTCGGATCGGGGTTGGGATCTGTCGGGGTTGGTCGGTGATGGGGAGTCGTTCGGGACGTCGTATGTGTCGTCGGGTGGGTTTTTGGAGGGTGTAGCGGGGTTCGACGCGTCGTTTTTCGGGGTGTCGCCGCGTGAGGCTTTGGCGATGGATCCGCAGCAGCGTTTGTTGTTGGAGGTGTCGTGGGAGGCGTTGGAGTCGGCGGGTGTGGATCCGTTGGGTTTGCGGGGTTCTCCGGTTGGTGTGTTCACGGGGACCAATGGTCAGGATTATTCGACGTTGTTGTTGGCGGTGCCGCGGGAGGCTGATGGTTTCCTGGGGACGGGTAATGCGGCGAGTGTGTTGTCGGGTCGGGTTTCTTATGTTCTTGGGGTGGAGGGTCCGGCGGTCACTGTTGATACGGCGTGTTCGTCGTCGTTGGTGGCGTTGCATTTGGCGGTGCAGGCGTTGCGGTCGGGGGAGTGTGGTTTGGCTCTGGCTGGTGGTGTGACGGTGATGTCGACGCCGGGGACGTTTATTGAGTTTTCGCGGCAGCGGGGGTTGGCCGGTGATGGGCGGTGTAAGGCGTTCGCGGCGGCGGCGGATGGCACGGCGTGGGGTGAGGGTGTTGGTGTTCTGGTGGTGGAGCGTTTGTCGGATGCGGTGCGTCTTGGGCATCCGGTGTTGGCGGTGGTGGCGGGTAGTGCGGTCAATCAGGATGGTGCGTCGAATGGTTTGACGGCGCCGAATGGTCCGTCGCAGCAGCGGGTGATTCGTTCGGCGTTGGGCAGCGCTGGCCTGGGTGTTGCTGATGTTGATGTGGTGGAGGCGCATGGCACGGGCACCAGGTTGGGTGATCCGATCGAGGCGCAGGCGTTGTTGGCCACGTATGGGCAGGACCGTGCTGGTGGTGAGCCGTTGTGGTTGGGGTCGGTGAAGTCGAACATCGGTCACACCCAGGCCGCCGCCGGTGTCGCGGGTGTCATCAAGATGGTCCAGGCCCTGAAGCACAATGTGTTGCCCGCGACGTTGCATGTGGACGAGCCGACCCCGCAGGTCGACTGGTCCACCGGTGCGGTGCGGTTGCTCACCGAGACCCGCCCCTGGCACCCACAGACCGACCGGCCACGCCGCGCGGGTGTGTCCTCATTCGGATTCTCCGGCACCAACGCCCACCTCATCCTCGAAGAACCCCCCACCACCGAACCCACCGACCGCCCGACCACTCAGGCGGGCCCGATCCCGTGGCTGATCTCCGCCCGCAGCGACGACGCCCTGCGCGCACAGGCAACCCGACTCACCGACCACCTCGACAGGCGACCCGAAACCGAGCCGGCAGACGTCGGTCGTTCGCTGGCCGCTCGCGCCACCCTCGCGCACCGGGCTGTCGTCCTGGCCGAGGATCGGCAGGCCGCGTTGACCGCCCTCGCCGCCGGAACTGCGGCTCCCGGTCTGGTCACCGGCACCGCGCAGGGCGGGCGCACCGCCTTCGTCTTCTCCGGCCAGGGCTCACAGCGACCCGGCATGGGCCTGGAACTGGCCGAGACCTTCCCGGTGTACGCGGACGCGTTCGACGCGGTCTGCGCCGAGCTGGACCTCCACCTCGACCGGCCGATCCGCGACGTGATCGCCGACGACGCCAAGGCCCTGGACCAGACCGTCTACACGCAGGCGGCGCTGTTCGCGGTCGAGGTGGCGTTGTTCCGTCTCGTCGAGTCGTTCGGTGTCACGCCGCACTACCTGGTCGGTCACTCGATCGGGGAGATCGCCGCTGCGCATGTCGCCGGGGTGCTGTCCCTGGCCGACGCCGCGAAGCTGGTCGCGGCTCGAGGCCGCCTGATGCAGGCGTTGCCCGTCGGTGGGGTGATGGTCGCGGTGCGGGCCACGGAAGCGGAGGTGCTGCCGCTGCTGACCGACGGGGTGTCCGTCGCGGCGATCAACGGTCCGCGTTCGGTGGTGCTGTCCGGGACCGCCGACGAGGTCGCCGCGGTGGCGGCGAACTTCAAGAAGTCGAAGCGTCTGCGGGTCAGCCACGCGTTCCACTCGGTGTTGATGGAGCCGATGCTCGCCGAGTTCGCACAGGTCGCGGGGTCGTTGACCTACGCGCAGCCGCAGATTCCGGTGGTGTCGAACCTGACCGGGCAGGTCGCCGAAGCGCAGGACGCCGGCTACTGGGTGCGGCACGTCCGGGAAGCCGTGCGGTTCGCCGAGGGCATTTCCACCCTGGAGAACCTGGGTGTCAGCACGTTCGTGGAAATCGGCCCCGACGGGGTCCTGTCGGCCATGGGCGCTGACTGCGTTTCCGACGCGGTGTTCGTACCTGTGCAACGCTCTGACCGCGACCAACCGACCGCCTTGCTGACCGCCCTGGCCCAGATCTTCGTGCGCGGTGTCGCGGTCGACTGGACGCCGTGCCTGACCGGCGGACGCCTCATCGACCTGCCCACCTACGCCTTCCAGCACGAGCGTTACTGGCCGAGCGTTCCCGAGCCGGTGGCCGCCACCGACGCGGGCGAGCCGGCCGACGCCGACTTCTGGGCCGCCGTCGAGGACGGTGACCTGGCCCGGCTCGGCATCACCGTGGACAGCGCCGGTGACCTGCTCCCGGCCCTGGTCGAGTGGCGCCGCAAGCGCCAGGACGCCGAAGTCGTCGACGGCTGGCGCTACCGGACCAGCTGGCGTCCCGTCACCGGAGAGGCCGCCGACACCCTCGACGGCCGCTGGCTGATCGTCGGCGCCGATCGGGCCGACGAGAGCCATGTCGATTCCCTCGCGAGGACCCTCGCCGAAGCCGGAGCCGAGGTGCTCCACGCGCACAGCTCGACCGAGCTGGGCGACCTGTCCGCACCGATCGCCGGCATCATCGCCTCGCCCGCCACCGGAGCCGAACTGCTCGCCCTGGTGCAGCAGCTGACTGGCGCGAGCGTGACCGCCCCGCTGTGGGTGGTGACCACCGGCGGTGCACCCGTGGGCCGCGCCGACGCCGTCACCCCGGAAGCGTCGGCGGTGTGGGGTGTGGGTCGCGTGGTCGGCCTGGAGGTGCCGCAGCTGTGGGGTGGTCTGGTCGACGTCCCCGCCGGCTGGGACGCGCGGGTGGGTGCCCGACTGGTGCGGGTGTTGGCCGGTGGTTTCGGTGCCGAGGATCAGGTGGCCGTGCGGTCCTCGGGTGTGTACGTGCGGCGGTTGGTCCGCTCGGCCGCCGCAGTCGGTGACCAGCCGGGTTGGACGCCGTCGGGGACGGTCCTGGTGACCGGCGGCACGGGCTCGCTGGGTGGTCGGGTCGCGGTGTGGGCGGCCGAGCAGGGTGCCGAGCACCTGGTGCTGGTGTCGCGGCGGGGTGCCCAGGCCGCAGGCGCGGCGGATGTTGTCGCCGCCGTCGAGGCGGCGGGTGCCCGGGTGACGGTCGCCGCCTGTGACATGACCGATCGGGACGCGGTTCGTGGCCTGCTCGACAGTCTGGACAGTCCGGTCCGGGCCGTGGTGCACGCCGCCGGCGTCGAACGGTCCGCGCTGCTGACCGACACCACCCCCGACCTGTGGGACGAGGTGGTCGGCGGGAAGGTCGCCGGTGCGGTGCATCTGGATGAGTTGCTCCCCGGTGACCTGGACGCGTTCGTGGTGTTCTCGTCGATTTCTGGTGTGTGGGGTTCGGGTGGTCAGGGTGCGTACGCGGCGGCGAATGCGTTTTTGGATGGGTTGATCGCGGCGCGTCGGGCTCGTGGTGTGGTGGGTACGGCGTTGTCGTGGGGTCCGTGGGCTGGTGGGGGGATGGTCGCGGCTGCGGGGGATGATGTGCAGTTGCGTCGTCGGGGGTTGCCGCCGATGCCGGCGGAGTTGGCGATGGCCGCGTTCGCGCAGGTGGTGGGGTCGGGGGAGCGGGCGGTCACGGTCGCCGACGTGGAGTGGGAGCGGTTCGGTGCGTCGTTCACCTCGGCCAGGTCGCGTCCGTTGCTGGATGAGGTGTACTCCCCGGTCGAGGACGTGACCGCAGCGCAGAGCACCTTCCTCGACGGCCTGAGTGCCACCGAACGCGCGAAGCGCCTCCTCGACATGGTGCGCACCGAAGCGGCCGCGGTCCTCGGGTTGGGTGGCGTGGCCGACATCGGCACCGACCGGCCCTTCCGCGAACTCGGTTTCGACTCGTTGACTGCGGTGGAGTTGCGTAATCGGTTGAATGTGTCGACGGGTTTGTTGTTGCCGTCGAGTGTTGTTTTTGATTATCCGTCGGCGGGTGTGTTGGCGGGGTTTTTGGGGTCGTTGTTGGGTGGGGATGAGGGTGTTGTTGCGGAGGTAGTCGCGGGTTCGGTGGTGGATGAGCCGGTGGCGATTGTGGGGATGGCGTGTCGTTTTCCGGGTGGTGTGGGTTCGCCGGATGAGTTGTGGGATTTTGTGGTTTCTGGTGGTGATGGGGTGGTGGAGTTTCCGTCGGATCGGGGTTGGGATCTGTCGGGGTTGGCTGGTGATGGGGAGTCGTTCGGGACGTCGTATGTGTCGTCGGGTGGTTTTTTGGAGGGTGTAGCGGGGTTCGACGCGTCGTTTTTTGGGGTGTCGCCGCGTGAGGCTTTGGCGATGGATCCGCAGCAGCGTTTGTTGTTGGAGGTGTCGTGGGAGGCGTTGGAGTCGGCGGGTGTGGATCCGTTGGGTTTGCGGGGTTCGCCGGTTGGTGTGTTCACGGGGACCAATGGTCAGGATTATTCGACGTTGTTGTTGGCGGTGCCGCGGGAGGCTGATGGTTTCCTGGGGACGGGTAATGCGGCGAGTGTGTTGTCGGGTCGGGTTTCTTATGTTCTTGGGGTGGAGGGTCCGGCGGTCACTGTTGATACGGCGTGTTCGTCGTCGTTGGTGGCGTTGCATTTGGCGGTGCAGGCGTTGCGGTCGGGGGAGTGTGGTTTGGCTCTGGCTGGTGGTGTGACGGTGATGTCGACGCCGGGGACGTTTATTGAGTTTTCGCGGCAGCGGGGGTTGGCCGGTGATGGGCGGTGTAAGGCGTTCGCGGCGGCGGCGGATGGCACGGCGTGGGGTGAGGGTGTTGGTGTTCTGGTGGTGGAGCGTTTGTCGGATGCGGTGCGTCTTGGGCATCCGGTGTTGGCGGTGGTGGCGGGTAGTGCGGTCAATCAGGATGGTGCGTCGAATGGTTTGACGGCGCCGAATGGTCCGTCGCAGCAGCGGGTGATTCGTTCGGCGTTGGGCAGCGCTGGCCTGGGTGTTGCTGATGTTGATGTGGTGGAGGCGCATGGCACGGGCACCAGGTTGGGTGATCCGATCGAGGCGCAGGCGTTGTTGGCCACGTATGGGCAGGACCGTGCTGGTGGTGAGCCGTTGTGGTTGGGGTCGGTGAAGTCGAACATCGGTCACACCCAGGCCGCCGCCGGTGTGGCGGGTGTCATCAAGATGGTCCAGGCCCTGAAGCACAATGTGTTGCCCGCGACGTTGCATGTGGACGAGCCGACCCCGCAGGTCGACTGGTCCACCGGTGCGGTGCGGTTGCTCACCGAGACCCGCCCCTGGCACCCACAGACCGACCGGCCACGGCGCGCGGGTGTGTCCTCATTCGGATTCTCCGGCACCAACGCCCACCTGATTCTGGAAGAACCCCCGACCACCGAACCCACCGACCGCCCGACCACTCAGGCGGGCCCGATCCCGTGGCTGATCTCCGCCCGCAGCGACGACGCCCTGCGGGCACAGGCAACCCGACTCACCGACCACCTCGACCGACAGCCCACGGCCAACCCCGTCGACGTCGGTCACACCCTCGCGACGCACCGCGCCGCCCTGCCGTACCGGGCTGTGTCGCTCGGCGCCGACCACCGCGACGCCCTCGACGCGCTCGCGGCCGGTGTCTCGACGGCCGGTCTGGTCGTCGGCGAGGTCTCCGACGGCAAGCTCGCGTTCGTCTTCTCCGGCCAGGGCTCACAGCGACCCGGCATGGGCCTGGAGCTGGCCGAGACCTACCCGGTCTTCGCCGACGCGTTCGACGCGGCCTGCGC
The DNA here is from genome assembly GCF_900090275.1 of Micromonospora zamorensis. NCBI lineage: Bacteria > Bacillati > Actinomycetota > Actinomycetes > Micromonosporales > Micromonosporaceae > Micromonospora > Micromonospora zamorensis. The sequence goes on from NZ_LT607755.1 coordinate 2,133,072, forward strand.
CGAACTCGACATCCACCTGGACCGCCCGCTGCGCGACGTGATCACCGAGGGCGTCGATCTCGACCAGACCCTCTACACCCAGTCGGCGCTGTTCGCCTACGAGGTCGCCCTCTACCGCCTGGTCGAGTCGTTCGGGATCACCCCGGACCACCTGGTCGGGCACTCGATCGGTGAGATCGCCGCCGCGCACGTCGCCGGGGTGCTGTCCCTCGCCGACGCGACGACGTTGGTCGCGGCCCGAGGCCGCCTGATGCAGGAGCTGCCGGCCGGCGGCGTCATGGTCGCCGTACGGGCCACCGAGGCCGAGGTGCTGCCACTGCTGACCGAGGGCGTGGACATCGCCGCGATCAACGGACCCCGCTCGGTGGTTCTGTCCGGCGTGGAAGGCGAGGTCGCCGCAGTTGCCGCCCACTTCGAGAAGTCCAAGCGACTGCGGGTCAGCCACGCCTTCCACTCCTCGCTGATGGAGCCCATGCTGGACGCCTTCGCCCAGGTGGCCGGCGGACTGACCTACCACCCGCCGCGCATCCCCGTCGTCTCCAACATCACCGGACAGGTCGCGACGGCGCAGGACGCGGACTACTGGGTGCGGCACGTCCGCGAGGCCGTGCGCTTCGCCGACGGCATCGCGACGCTGGAGGCCGACGGCGTCACCACCTTCCTCGAAATCGGCCCGGACGGCGTACTCGCCGCCATGGGAGCGGACTGCGTGACCGGGGCCGTGCTCGTCCCCCTTCAGCGCGCGACCCCCGACCAGGTGCTGACCTTCCTCAGCGGCCTGGCCAAAGCCTTCGTTCGCGGTGTCCCGGTGGACTGGGCGCAGTGCTACCCCGGCGGTCGCCTCATCGACCTGCCCACCTACGCCTTCCGGCACCGCGACTACTGGCCGAGCGCCACCCTGGCCGACGTCTTCTCCGGCGTCGACGGCGGGGCGTCCGGCGCCAGCATGCACGACGACGACTTCTGGGTAGCCGTCCAGGACGGTGACCTGGCCCGGCTCGGCATCACCGTGGACAGCGCCGGTGACCTGCTCCCGGCCCTGGTCGAGTGGCACCGCAAGCGCCAGGACGGCCACCTCCTCGACGAGCGGCGCTACCGCGTCGAGTGGCGCTCGGCGAACGGGGACACAGCGGCGGCCCTGACCGGCTCCTGGCTGGTCATCGGCCCCACCGGCACCGGCGCGGGCATCACCACCACCCTGGCGGGCGCCGGAGCGGACGTCATCAGCGTCGAACTGGCCCCGACCGCCGACCGGGCCGTCATCGCCGCCGTCCTCGACGACCTGCCGGAGGACCTGACCGGCGTCGTCTCACTCTTCGCCCTGGAGACCGGGCTCACCGACCCGGCCGAACTCACCCTCGCCCTGGTGCAGGAGCTGGTGCGGGCTGGCGTTGTCGCTCCGCTGTGGGTGTTGACGGCCGGCGGTGCACCCGTGGGCCGCGCCGACACCGTCACCCCGGAAGCGTCGGCGGTGTGGGGCGTCGGTCGGGTGGTGGGTCTGGAGATGCCGCACCTGTGGGGTGGTCTGGTCGATCTCCCGGCCAGCTGGGACGCCCGGGTGGGTGCCCGACTGGTGCGGGTGTTGGCCGGTGGTTTCGGTGCCGAGGATCAGGTGGCCGTGCGGTCCTCGGGTGTGTACGTGCGGCGGTTGGTCCGCTCGGCCGCCGCAGTCGGTGACCAGCCGGGTTGGACGCCGTCGGGGACGGTCCTGGTGACCGGCGGCACGGGCTCGCTGGGTGGTCGGGTCGCGGTCTGGGCCGCTGAGCAGGGCGCCGAGCACCTCGTGCTGGTGTCGCGGCGAGGTCCGCAGGCCGAGGGCGCGGCGGACGTCGTCGCCGCCGTCGAGGCGGCCGGAGCACGTGCCACGGTCGCCGCCTGCGACATGGCCGACCGGGACGCGGTCGCCGCGCTGTTGCAGAACCTGGACACACCGGTGCGAGCCGTGGTGCATGCCGCCGGTGTGGAGCGGACGGCGTTGCTGACGGAACTCACGCCCCAGGTGTGGGACGAGGTGGTCAGTGGGAAGGTCGCGGGTGCGGTGCATCTGGATGAGTTGCTCCCCGGTGACCTGGACGCGTTCGTGGTGTTCTCGTCGATTTCTGGTGTGTGGGGTTCGGGTGGTCAGGGTGCGTACGCGGCGGCGAATGCGTTTTTGGATGGGTTGATCGCGGCGCGTCGGGCTCGTGGTGTGGTGGGTACGGCGTTGTCGTGGGGTCCGTGGGCTGGTGGGGGGATGGTCGCGGCTGCGGGGGATGATGTGCAGTTGCGTCGTCGGGGGTTGCCGCCGATGCCGGCGGAGTTGGCGATGGCCGCGTTCGCGCAGGTGGTGGGGTCGGGGGAGCGGGCGGTCACGGTCGCCGACGTGGAGTGGGAGCGGTTCGGTGCGTCGTTCACCTCGGCCAGGTCGCGTCCGTTGCTGGATGAGGTGTACTCCCCGGTCGAGGACGTGACCGCAGCGCAGAGCACCTTCCTCGACGGACTCAGTGCCACCGAACGCGCGAAGCGCCTCCTCGACGTCGTGCGCACCGAAGCGGCCGCGGTCCTCGGGTTGGGCGGCGTCGCCGACATCGGCACCGACCGACCCTTCCGCGAACTCGGCTTCGACTCACTGACCGCTGTGGAACTCCGCAACCGGTTGGTCACCACGACCGGTCTGCACCTGCCGTCCAGCGTCGTCTTCGACTACCCGAACGCCGCCACGCTCGCCGGCCACCTGGCCGCCCTGCTCGGCTCCGACGACGGTGCCACCCCGCAAACGCGGGTGACGGCCGCCGCCAACGAACCGATCGCCATCGTCGGCATGGCCTGCCGCTACCCCGGCGGGGTCGGTTCGCCGGAGGACCTGTGGCGACTGGTCGACACCGGCACCGACGCCGTTTCGAGTCTGCCCGCCGACCGAGGCTGGGACCTGGACGCCCTCTACGACGCCGACCCCGACGCCCGCGGCACCTCGTACGCCGCGGCCGGCGGCTTCCTCGACGGCGTGGCCGACTTCGACGCCCGGTTCTTCGGCATCTCGCCCCGCGAGGCGCTCGCCATGGACCCGCAGCAGCGCCTGCTGCTGGAGACGTCCTGGGAGGCGGTGGAGCGGGCCGGCATCGACCCGGTCGCCCTGCGCGGCACCCACACCGGCGTCTTCACCGGCACCAACAGCCACGACTACCCGACCCTGCTGATGGCGGCGCCGGACGCCGTGGAGGGCTACCTGGCCACCGGCAACGCCGCCAGCGTCATCTCCGGCCGGGTGTCCTACGCCCTGGGTCTGGAAGGGCCGTCCGTCTCCGTGGACACCGCCTGCTCGTCGTCGCTCGTCGCGTTGCACCTGGCCGCGCAGGCACTGCGGTCCGGTGAGTGCGATCTCGCCCTCGCCGGCGGCGCGATCGTGATGGCCACCCCGGGCACGTTCACCGAGTTCTCCCGCCAGCGTGGCCTCGCCGCCGACGGCCGTTGCAAGTCGTTCGCCGCTGGCGCCGACGGCACCGGCTGGGCCGAGGGCGTGGGCGTCCTGCTGGTGGAACGCCTCTCCGACGCCCGACGCAACGGTCACCAGGTCCTCGCCCTGGTCCGCGGCAGCGCGATCAACCAGGACGGCGCCTCCAACGGCCTGACCGCCCCGAACGGCCCCGCGCAACAACGGGTGATCCGGGCGGCTCTCGCCGCCGCCGCCCTCACGACCGCCGACGTCGACGCGGTCGAGGCACACGGCACCGGCACCGTGCTCGGCGACCCGATCGAGGCACAGGCGCTGCTCGCCACCTACGGCCAGGGCCGCCCGAAGGACCAGCCGCTCTGGCTCGGCTCGATCAAGTCGAACATCGGCCACTCGCAGGCCGCCGCTGGCGTCGCCGGGATCATCAAGATGGTCGAGGCGATGCGACACGAGACCCTCCCGCGAACCCTGCACGTGGACGAGCCGACCCCGCACGTGGACTGGTCCGCCGGCTCGGTGGAACTCCTCACCGAAGCGCGACCGTGGCCGGCCGTCGACCACCCGCGCCGCGCCGCCATCTCATCGTTCGGCATGTCCGGCACCAACGCTCACGTGATCATCGAGGAGCCACCTGCCGTCGACGCCGCTCCGCCTGCCCGGCACCGGCCGCAGGCGGGCATCGTGCCGTGGACGCTCTCCGCACGCAGCCCCGGCGCGCTGCGCGACCAGGCCGCGCGCCTGCTGACCTGGGTCACCGGCGGGGAGCAGCCGGACGTGATCGACGTCGGGCACTCGTTGGCCACCACCCGCGCGGCGCTGACCGAACGCCTGGTGGTTCTCGGCCCCCAGCACGCCGACGCCCTGGCGGCGGCAGCGGCCGGTAAGCCGGCCGCCGGCCTGGTGACCGGCGAGATCTCCGACGGCAAGCTGGCCTTCGTCTTCTCCGGTCAGGGTTCGCAGCGGCCCGGCATGGGCCTGGACCTGGTCGAGGCCTTCCCGGTGTACGCGGACGCGTTCGACGCGGCCTGCGCCGAGCTGGACCTCCACCTCGACCGGCCGATCCGCGACGTGATCGCCGACGACGCGCAGGCCCTGGACCAGACGGTCCACACGCAGGCGGCGCTGTTCGCGGTCGAGGTGGCGTTGTTCCGCCTGGTCGAGTCGTTCGGTGTCACTCCGGATTACCTGGTGGGGCACTCGATCGGTGAGATCGCCGCCGCGCACGTCTCCGGGGTGCTGTCCCTGGCCGACGCGGCGAAGCTTGTCGCGGCGCGCGGTCGGTTGATGCAGGCGTTGCCAGCCGGTGGCGTGATGGTCGCGGTGCGGGCCACCGAGGCGGAGGTGCTGCCGCTGCTGACCGACGGGGTGTCGGTCGCGGCGATCAACGGTCCCCGCTCGGTGGTGCTGTCCGGCGCGGAGGACGAGGTGTCCGCTGTCGCCGCCCACTTTGAGAAGTCGAAGCGGTTGCGGGTCAGCCATGCGTTCCACTCGGTGCTGATGGAGCCGATGCTCGCCGAGTTCGCCCAGGTCGCGGGTTCGTTGACCTACGCGCAGCCCCGGATCCCGATCGTGTCGAACGTGACCGGGCAGATCGCCGGGACGCAGGACGCCGGCTACTGGGTGCGGCACGTGCGAGAGGCAGTTCGCTTCGCCGACGGCATCGCCACCCTGGAGGCCGCAGGTGTCAGCACGTTCGTGGAGATCGGTCCCGACGGGGTCCTGTCCGCGATGGGCGCGGACTGCGTTTCCGACGCGGTGTTCGTACCCGTGCAACGCTCCGACCGCGACCAACCGACCACGCTGCTCACCGCCCTGGCCCAGGTCTTCGTGCGCGGCGTCGCGGTCGACTGGACCCGGTGCTACCCCGGTGCGCGGCGCGTCGACCTGCCCACCTACGCCTTCCAGCACGAGCGTTACTGGCCGGACACCGTGCGGCCCACAACCCGCGACGAGCACCCCACCGACGCCCGCTTCTGGGACGCCGTCGAACGCGCCGACCTCGACCTGATCGCCGGTGACCTCGACAATGCGGCCCGCGAGGCGCTCGACGCCGCCCTGCCGGTCCTCTCCACCTGGCGGCAGCGCAGCAGGCAGCACGACACCGTCCGCAACTGGCGCTACCGGGTCACCTGGAAGCCGTTCACCTCCGGCGTGACACCCGCCCTCACCGGCACCTGGCTGCTGGTGTCGCCCACCGACGACACCCGATGGGTGCGCACCGCCCTGGAGGAGCACGGCGCGCACGTCATCACCACGACCGTCGACGACACCCTCACCGATCGGGGCGTGCTCACCGACCAGCTCTGGCAGATCGTCTCGGAGACCCCCGACCTGGCCGGTGTCGTCTCCCTCCAGGCCCTCGGCGACAACGGCACCGACCCCGCACTGTCGACGTTGCGCCTGCTGCAGGCACTCGGCGACAGCGGCGGCGCGGGCGCCCCACTCTGGTGCCTGACCCGGGGTGCGGTCACCGTCGACCGCACCGACCCGCTGCGCCGGCCGTCCCAGGCGACCGTCTGGGGCTTCGGCCGGGCCGTCGCCCTCGACCACCCACGGCGTTGGGGAGGGCTCGTCGACCTGCCCGAGCAGATCGAGGAGCGTACCGCCGGGGACCTGGTCGCGGTCCTCGCCGCCGGCGGCGAGGACCAGGTGGCCATCCGCCGCACCGGTACGCACGGACGCCGCCTCGTGCGGGTCACCTCCGACGTCGACGGCACCTCCTGGCAACCGACCGGCACCGTCCTGATCACCGGCGGCACCGGCGGTCTCGGCGCGCACGTCGCCCGCTGGGCCGCCCGGTCCGGCGCGGAACACCTGGTCCTGACCAGCCGGCGCGGAACAGTGGCGCCCGGCGCCGCGGAACTCTCCGCCGAACTCCAGAGCCTCGGCGCCCGGGTGACCATCGCGGCGGTCGACGTCACCGACCGGTCCGCGGTCGCCGACCTGCTCCTCGAAGTGCACGCCGATCCCACCCCGCTGCGGGCCGTCGTGCACGCGGCCGGCGTCGACCACCCCACCTCGCTGGACGACTGCACCGCCGAGGAGTTCGCGGCGGTCACCCGCGTGAAGGTGGACGGCGCGACCCACCTCGACGAGCTGCTCGCCGGTCACGACCTCGACGCGTTCGTGCTGTTCTCCTCGATCGCCGGGATCTGGGGCAGCGGCGGTCAGAGCGGCTACGCGGCGGCCAACTCCTACCTGGACGCTCTCGCCGAGCACCGGCGCGCGACCGGGCTCCCGGCCACCGCGCTCTCCTGGGGGCCCTGGGCCGGGGCGGGCATGGCCGACGACCCCGCGGTCGAGGACCGCCTGCGCCGACGCGGACTGCTGCCACTCGACCCGGAGGCGGCGATCGCGGCCCTGGCCCGGGCGGTCGGTGGCACCGACGCCACCACCACTGTCGCCGACGTCGACTGGGCGAAGTTCACCCCGGCGTACACCATGGCCCGGCACAGCAGCCTGCTCGCCGACCTGCCGGAGGCCCGCGACGCCCTGGCCGGCGCGGAGGGCGACGGCCCGCAGGCGGGCACCGACACGGTGACGGCACTGCGCGACCACCTCACGGCCCTGGGCGAGCAGGACCGGGAGAAGCACCTGCTGGAACTGGTACGCACGGCGGCGGCGACAGTGCTCGGCCACTCCTCGGCGGACAGCATCCCGCCGACCCGGGCGTTCCGGGAACTCGGCTTCGACTCGCTCGCCGCCGTCGAGGTCCGCAACCACCTGAGCCGGGAAACCGGCCTCAAACTGCCCGCCACGCTGGTCTTCGACCGGCCCACCGCGACCGTGCTCGCGCGGTACCTCAAGAACGAACTCCTGCCCGACACCGCGACGATCCTGCCCACCGCGGCCGAACTCGACCGGCTCGAACTGGCGCTGACCAGCCGCGACGGCGACGACAGCGGCCGAGCCCGCATCGTCCTGCGCCTGCAGAGCCTGCTGGCGAAGCTGAACACCGGCGGGGCCGAGACCGACGGCGTCCCGGACGCCCTCGCCGACGCCTCCGACGACGAGTTGTTTGACCTGGTCGACAACGACCTCGGTCTGTAACGCCGGACATCCTGCCCCGCCGGCCCGATCAAGGAGCGTTCTGATGGCGGACGAACTACGCCTGCGCGAATCCCTCAAAAAGGTGATCAACGAACTGCAGCGCACCCGCGACCAGGTGCGCGACCTCGAAGCCGCGGACCGCGAGCCGATCGCGATCGTCGGGATGGCCTGCCGCTACCCGGGCGGGATCAGCACCCCGGCGGACCTGTGGCGGATCGTCGCCGACGGCGCCGACGTGGTCTCCGGGCTGCCCGACGACCGTGGTTGGGACCTGGCCGCCCTGGCCGGTGACCCGGACGACCGGGGCTCGTCGCACACCGCCCAGGGCGGCTTCGTCGACGCCGTCGCCGACTTCGACGCCGCGTTCTTCGGGATCAGCCCCCGCGAGGCCCTGGCGATGGACCCGCAGCAGCGGCTCCTGCTGGAGGTGTCGTGGGAGGCCATCGAGCGGGCCGGCATCGACCCGGCGTCGCTGTCCGGGTCGCGGACCGGTGTGTTCGCGGGCACCAACTCACATGACTACTCGACACTGCTGATGGGCGCCGCCGACGACGGCCTCGACGGTTACCTGGCCACCGGCAACGCGGCCAGCGTCGCGTCCGGGCGGGTCGCCTACACGCTGGGCCTGGAAGGGCCGGCGGTCACCGTCGACACGGCCTGCTCGTCGTCGCTGGTGGCACTGCACCTGGCCGCACAGGCACTGCGACGTGGTGAGTGCACCCTGGCGCTGGCCGGCGGCGCGGTCGTGATGGCCACCCCCGGCACGTTCGTCGAGTTCTCCCGCCAGGGCGGCCTCGCCGGTGACGGCCGGTGTAAGGCGTTCGCCGCCGCCGCCGACGGCACCGGCTGGGCCGAGGGCGCCGGCATGCTGCTGGTGGAGCGACTCTCCGACGCGGTCCGCAACGGGCACCGGGTGCTCGCCGTGGTCCGGGGCACCGCGGTCAACCAGGACGGCGCCTCGAACGGTCTGACCGCGCCCAACGGGCCCGCTCAGGAACGGGTGATCCTCCAGGCGCTCGCCGCCGCCGGGCTCTCCGCAGCCGACGTGGACATGGTGGAGGCGCACGGCACCGGCACCACCCTCGGTGACCCGATCGAGGCGCAGGCGCTGCTGGCGACCTACGGTCAGGAGCGGGCCGCCGACCAACCGCTGTGGCTCGGCTCGATCAAGTCGAACATGGGTCACGCGCAGGCCGCCGCCGGTGTCGCCGGCATCATCAAGGTCGTCCACGCCATGCGGCACGAGACGATGCCGCGCACCCTGCACGTCGACGAGCCGACGCCCGACGTGGACTGGTCGGCGGGTGCGGTGGAGCTGCTGGTGGACGCGCGGCCGTGGCCGGCGGGGGAGCGCCCGCGCCGGGCCGGGGTGTCGTCGTTCGGCATGTCCGGCACCAACGCCCACGTGATCATCGAGGAGCCGCCCGCCGCGCCGACTGTCGCACCGGTAGAGGTGACGGGGTCGGGTGCGCCGTGGCTGCTGTCGGGGCGTACGCCGGCTGCGGTTGCTGATCAGGCCGCGCGGCTGTCGACAGTGGCGGCGGACGCGTCGTCGGTGGCGTACTCGTTGCTGTCGTCCCGGTCGGTGTTCGATCACCGGGCGGTGGTGCTGGGTCCGGACGTCACCGGTGGGGTGCAGGCGCTGGCGGATGGTGTCCCGTCGGGCTCGGTGGTCTCCGGTTCGGCGGCTCCCGATGCCGGTGTGGTGTTCGTGTTCCCGGGTCAGGGTTCGCAGTGGGTCGGTATGGCCGTGGGGTTGTTGGATGCGGAGCCGGTGTTCGCGGCGCGGATCGCGGAGTGCGCGGCGGCTCTGGATCCTTTCGTGGACTGGAATCTGTTGGAGGTGTTGCGCTCGGACGATCCGTTGGAGCGGGTGGATGTGGTGCAGCCGGTCCTGTGGGCGGTGCACGTCTCTCTGGCGGAGGTGTGGCGGGCCAGGGGTGTGACCCCGGATGCGGTGATTGGCCATTCGCAGGGAGAGATCGCGGCGGCCTGTGTGGCGGGGGTGCTGTCACTGAGCGACGCGGCGAGGGTCGTGGCGTTGCGGAGTAAGGCGCTGCTGTCGATCGCGGGTAGCGGTGGGATGGTGTCGGTCAACGCCGGCCTGGACGTGGTGACACCCCTGCTGACCGAGGGTGTGAGCGTCGCGGTGGTCAATGGTCCGACGAGTGTCGCCGTGGCCGGTGCTGACCTGGATGCGTTCCTGGCTGCTGCGGAGGCGGCCGGGGTGCGGGCGAAGCGGGTCAAGGTCGACTACGCCTCGCACTGCGCTCTGGTCGAGCCCGTGGAGGCGGAGCTGGCCCGTGTCCTGGACGGGGTGCAACCGCTGGCCGGCGAGGTGCCCGTGTTCTCGACCGTCGAGGACGGTGGTCAGATGGACGCCGGCTACTGGTATCGGAACCTGCGCCAGCCGGTGCGCCTGGACCTGGCCGTCGCGGCGGCGCAGGCGGCCGGGCATCGGATCTTCGTCGAGGTCAGCGCGCACCCCGTGTTGACCGGTGCGATCGCCGACACCGCCGACGTGGCCACGGTGGGCACGTTGCGTCGTGGCGAGGGCGGCCCCGAGCAGGTGGTCCGGTCGCTGGCCGAGGCGTGGGTGCGCGGCGCACCCGTCGACTGGCACACCGTCATCCCGGCAGCCCCCGTCGTGGAACTGCCCACGTACGCCTTCCAGACCCAGCGCTACTGGCCGCGCCCCAGCACCCGGCCGCACGGCGACGCCTCGGCCTTCGGCCTGGCCCCCGTCACCCACCCGGTCCTCGGCGCGGCCCTCGGACTCGCCGGCGCAGACGGCACGATCTTCGCCGGGCGGCTATCCCTCACCACGCACCCGTGGCTCGCCGACCACCGCGTCTCCGGCCGCCTGGTGGTCCCCGGCACCGCCCTGCTCGACCTCGCCATCCGGATCGGCGACCAGCTCGGCTGCGCGATCGTCGCCGACCTCACCCTGGAACGGCCGCTGATCGTGCCCGACCAGGCCGGTCTGGCACTACAGGCGGTGGTCGACGCCGCCGGAGACGGCCCCGACCGCACGTTCACCCTCTACGCCCGGCCGGACACCGCCGACGCCGAACAGCAGTGGACCCGGCATGCGACCGGTCTGCTCAGCACCACCCGACCGCAAGCCCCGGAACCTCTCCCGGTCTGGCCGCCGGCCGGCGCGCAAGCCGTGCCGGTGGACAGCTTCTATCCGGACCTGGAAGCCCGTGGCTACGGCTACGGCCCGGCGTTCCAGGGACTGCGGGCGATCTGGCGCTCCGACGACGACGTGTACGCCGAGGTCGCCCTACCCCGGGGGACCGACGCCGACGCGTACGGCCTGCACCCGGCGCTGCTCGACGCGGCACTGCACCCGATCGGCCTGGCCCTCGGACCGGCCGGCCCGGAACAGGGCGGGCTGCTGCCGTTCTCCTGGACCGACGTGGACCTGTTCGCCTCCGGTGCGGAGGTGCTGCGCGTCCGGCTGCGTCCGCTGGGCGCCGACACCGTCTCGGTGCTCGCCGCCGACCAGACCGGCAGCCCGGTCCTGTCGATCGCCTCGCTCGTGCTGCGCCCGATCGCCGCAGGCGCCCTGGAAGCGGCCGACGACCCGGCCCGGGACTCGCTGTTCCGTCTCGACTGGACCCCGCTGACCCTTCCCGTCGACGGTGCTCCGGCCTTCGTCGCGATCCTCGGCGCCGACGAGATCGGCGTGTCCGCTGCCCTCGCGGAGGCCGGCCACGACGTCGTGGCGTACGCCGATGTCGCCGACGACGCGAGTCGGCGCCCCGACCTGGTCATCGCGCCCCTCGGCCCGGGCGGCACCGCGGGTGCCGTCGCCACGGCCGCGACCAGCGCGACGCACTCCTTCCTCGCCCTGTTGCAGGACTGGCTCGCCGGCCCGGACGCCCGGCTCGTGGTGGTGACCCGCCATGCCGTGTCGACCGGCCCCGAGGACCCGATCGAGGACCTGGTGCACGCCCCCCTGTGGGGTCTGATCCGCGCCGCGCAGGCGGAGAACCCGGACCGGCTCCAACTCGCCGACCTGGACGGCGATGCCGCCTCGGCGGCCGCGCTGGTCACCGCGACCGGCACCGGGGAACCGCAGGTCGCGCTGCGGGGTGGCACCGCGCACGCGCTGCGCCTGGCTCGCGCCGCGACCACCTCCGCCCTGGTCCTGCCGGACGGCGACGAGCCGTGGCGCCTCGACGTACGCGAGCGGGGCACCTTCGACAACCTGGAGCTGCTGCCCTGCCCGGAGATCGGCTGGGACCTGCCGGACGGTCACGTGCGCGTCCGCATCCACGCCAGTGGCCTGAACTTCCGGGACGTGGTGCTGACCCTCGGAATGGTTCCCGACCAGCAGGTGCTCGGCAACGAGGCGGCCGGTGAGATCGTCGAGGTGGGGCCGGGTGTGAGCGGCTACGCCGTCGGCGACCGGGTGATGGGTCTCTTCTCCGGCTCGATGGCACCGATCGGCGTCACCGACCACCGGATGATCGCCAAGGTCCCCGACGACTGGTCGTACCCGGTCGCCGCCACCGTGCCGGTCGCGTTCCTCACCGCCTACTACGGCCTGGTCGACGCCGGCCACCTGCGCGCCGGGCAGTCGGTGCTGGTGCACGCCGCGACCGGCGGCGTCGGAATGGCCGCCGTCCAACTCGCCCGGCACTTCGGCGCCGACGTGTTCGGCACCGCCAGCCCCGGCAAGTGGGACGTGCTGCGCGCCAACGGCTTCGCCGACGACCGGATCGCCTCGTCGCGCAGCCTCGACTTCGAGCAGCGCATCCTCGCGGCGACCGACGGCCGCGGTGTCGACGTGGTCCTCGACTCCCTGGCCGGTGAGTTCATCGACGCGTCGCTGCGGCTGCTGCCCCGCGGGGGGCGGTTCGTCGAGATGGGCAAGACCGACATCCGCAACGCCGACACCGTGGCCGCCGAGCACCCCGGCGTCGGCTACCAGGCGTTCGACCTCATCGAGGCCGGCGGTGAGCGGATCAGCGAGATCTGGACCGACCTGATCGCGCTCTTCGCGGCCGGGCACCTGCGCCCGATGCCGCTGCGCACCTGGGACCTGCGTCGCGCGCCGGAGGCGTTCCGCTTCCTCAGCCAGGCCCGGCACATTGGCAAGATCGCCCTCACCCTGCCACCCCGGCCGAACCCCGAGGGCACCGTGCTGATCACCGGCGGCACCGGTACGCTCGGCGCGCTGATGGCCCGGCACTTCGCCCGACAGGGCCGCCGGCACCTGCTGCTCACCAGCCGGCGCGGTCCGCAGGCTCCCGGCGCCGCCGAGCTGTGCGCGGAACTCGCCGAGCTGGGCGCCCAGGCCCAGGTCGTCGCCTGCGACACCGCTGACCGGGACGCTCTGGCCGGGCTGCTCGCCGGCATCCCGGCCGAGCACCCGCTCAGCACTGTGGTGCACGCGGCCGGAGTCCTCGCCGACGGTGTGGTTGGCTCGCTGACACCGGAGCGCCTGGACGAGGTGATGCGGCCCAAGGTGGACGCCGCCTGGCATCTGCACGAGCTGACCCGCTCGGCGCCGGTCGCCGAGTTCGTCCTCTTCTCCGCCGGCGCCGGCACGTTCGGCGGCGCCGGGCAGGCCAACTACGCGGCGGCGAACACGTTCCTCGACGCCCTCGCCCAGCACCGGCGCGACCAGGGACTACCCGCGGTGGCGCTGGCCTGGGGCCTGTGGGCCGACGCCAGTGGAATGACCGGTCACCTGGACGCGACCGACCACGCCCGGATGGCCCGCGGTGGGATGGCCCCGCTCACCGCCGGGCAGGGGCTCGCCCTGCTGGACGCGGCACTACGCCACGACGAGGCGATCCTGGTCCCGGCGAACATCGACACCGGGATCCTGCGCGGGCAGGGCGGCGCGGTGGCGCCACTGCTGCGTGGCCTGGTGCGGGCCCCGGCCCGCCGGGCAGCGGCCGCCGCCGCCGAGACCGGCGACGACCTGGGTCGGCGGCTGACCGGGCTGGGCGCGGCGGACCAGCAGCGGATCCTGCTCGATCTGGTACGCGGGCACGCCACAGTGGTCCTCGGCCGCCCCGCCTCGGAGCCGATCGAAGCCACCCGCGCCTTCAAGGAACTCGGCTTCGACTCGCTGACCGCCGTCGAGCTGCGTAACCGGCTCAACGGCGCGACGGGGCTGCGGCTGCCCGCCACGCTCGTCTTCGACTACCCGAACGCACAGGCGCTCGCCGAGCACCTGGGCAAGGAACTCACCACCGGCGCCGAGCCGGACGGCAACGCCGTGCACGTCGCGTTCGACCGGCTGACCGGCGCCATCTCGGCGCTGGACGCCGAGGCGCTGGCCGGCACCGGCATCACGGCCCGGCTGCGGGAACTTCTCGCCGCCGTGGAACCGGCCTCGGCCGTGCCCGCCGCGGCGACGTCCGACGACGCCGACCTCGACAGCGCCTCCGCCGAGGACATCTTCGACCTGATCGACAACGAACTCGAATTCCCGTGATCCACCACTTCCGTCCTAGGGGAGGGCCGAACGATGGCCGATGAGCAGCAGCTTCTCGACTACCTCAAGAAGGTCACCGCTGATCTGCGGCGCACCAAGCGTCAGCTGCAGGCCGTCGAGTCACGCGACCAGGAGCCCATCGCGATCGTCGCGATGAGCTGCCGCTTCCCGGGCGGTGTGAACAGCCCGGAACAGCTGTGGCGGATGCTCGCCGACGGTCGGGACGGCATCACCGAGTTCCCCGCCGACCGGGGATGGAACGTGGAGGAGCTCTACGACCCCGACCCGGAGCACCGCGGCACCACGTACACCAAGCATGGCGGGTTCATTGACGACGTCGGCGAGTTCGACGCCGCGTTCTTCGGGATCTCGCCGCGCGAGGCGCTCACCATGGACCCGCAGCAGCGACTGCTGCTCGAGTCGGCGTGGGAGACCTTCGAACGCGCCGGGATCGACCCGTTGTCGCTGCGCGGCACCAGCACCGGTGTCTACGCGGGCGTCACCATGCAGGACTACAGCGCCCGGGTGCTGATGAGCGCGCCGGACGCCATCGAGGGGCAGTTGCTCACCGGCAGCTCGACCAGCGTGGTGTCCGGGCGGATCGCGTACTCCCTCGGCCTGGAGGGGCCGGCCGTCACGATCGACACCGCCTGCTCGTCGTCGCTGGTCGCCGTGCACCTGGCGGCCCAGGCGCTGCGCCGCGACGAGTGTTCCCTGGCCCTCGCCGGTGGCGTCGCGATCATGTCGACGCCGACCCCGTTCGTGGAGTTCAGCCGGCAGCGTGGCCTGGCCCGCGACGGCCGCTGCAAGCCGTTCGCCGCGTCCGCCGACGGCACCGGCTGGGCCGAGGGCGTCGGCCTGGTGCTGCTGGAGAAGCTCTCCGACGCGCAGCGCCGGGGCCACCCGGTCATCGCTGTGGTCCGCGGCAGCGCCCTCAACCAGGACGGCGCGTCCAACGGTCTCACCGCCCCGAACGGCCCCGCCCAGCAGCGCATGATCCGTCAGGCGCTCGCCGACGCGAAGCTGACCGCAGCGCAGGTCGACGTGGTCGAGACCCACGGCACCGGCACCACCCTCGGCGACCCGATCGAGGCACAGGCCCTGATCGCCACCTACGGCAAGCAGCGCGCCGCCGAGCGGCCCCTGCTGATCGGGTCGGTCAAGTCGAACATCGGCCACACCCAGGCCGCAGCCGGCATCGCCGGCATGATGAAGATGGCGTTGGCCATCCAGCACGGCGTGGTCCCGCCCACCCTGCACGTCGACGAGCCCACCCCGCAGGTCGACTGGTCGGCGGGAACTGTCGCGTTGGCCACCGAACGCCTGCCGTGGCCGGACACCGGGCTGCCCCGGCGCGGTGGTGTGTCGGCCTTCGGGGTCAGCGGCACCAACGCGCACGTGATCCTGGAGGAGGCCCCCGCCCCGTCGTCGGAGCCGGTGACCCCGGCGCCGGCCGGAGCGGCCCTGCCCTGGGTGCTGTCCGGGCGTACCGAGGCGGCGTTGCGCGACCAGGCCCGCCGCCTCGCCACCCACCTGGACACCGCCGGACCCGTCGATCCGGCGGACGTCGGTTTCTCCCTGGCCACCACCCGGGCCGCCCTGGAACACCGGGCCGTGCTGGTCGGCCGCGACCTGGCGAGCCTGCGCGAGCGCTTGGACGCGCTCGCCGACCAGGGGCCGGACACCGCGGACGCGTACGCCTCCCGGGGTGAGGCGACCGGCGCGGTGCTGGTCTTCCCCGGCCAGGGCTCCCAGTGGGTGGGGATGGCCGCCGAGCTGATGGAGACCGCGCCGGTGTTCGCCGCGCGGATCGAGCAGTGCGCCGCGGCTCTGCGGCCGCACACCGAGTGGTCCCTGCTCGACGTGCTGCGCTCCACCGACCCGGCCGTGCTGAAGCCTGTCGACGTGGTGCAGCCCGCGCTCTGGGCGGTCATGGTCTCGCTCGCCGAGCTGTGGCGCTCGTACGGTGTGACCCCGGCCGCGGTCGTCGGCCACTCCCAGGGCGAGATCGCGGCCGCGGTCGTCGCCGGCGCACTGGCCCTGGAGGACGGCGCGAAGGTCGTCGCGCTGCGCAGCCAGGCCCTGTCGGCGCTGTCCGGGCTCGGCGGCATGGTCTCGGTCGCTGCTCCCGCCGAGGCGGTGCGGCGACGACTGGAGACCTACCCCGGTCGGATCAGCGTCGCCGCGGTCAACGGGCCGGCGTCGGTGGTCGTGGCCGGCGACGCGGACGCCCTGGACGAGCTGCTCGCCGAGTGCGAGCGCGACGGCGTACGAGCCCGGCGGATCAACGTGGACTACGCCTCGCACTCCGCCCACGTGGAGCGGATCCGCGACGCCGTGCTGGCCGCCCTGGAAGGGCTCACGCCCGGCCCGGCGGTCATCCCGTTCTACTCCACTGTCACCGGCGAGCCGCTGGACACCACGACGGTGGACGGCGACTACTGGTTCCGCAACCTGCGCCAGCAGGTCCTCTTCGCGCAGACCGTGGAACGCCTGCGTGCCGACGGGCACACCGTCTTCATCGAGTGCAGCCCGCACCCCGTCCTGACCGGCGGGCTCACCGAACTGCTCGGCGGCACGGACGACGACGCCGCCGCGGTCATCGGCAGCCTGCGCCGGGACGAGGGCGGCCTCGACCGTTTCACCCGGTCACTGGCCGAGGCCCACGTGCACGGCGTTCGACTGGACTGGCCGGCGGTGTTCCCCGGCGCGCGTACCGTCGCCCTGCCCACCTACCCGTTCCAGCACCAGCGCTTCTGGTTGGAGGTGGAGTTCGGCGCCGCCGACCCGAGCACCGGCACCGGCAGCGGCACCCCGGCCGAGGCCGGCTTCTGGGCGGCTGTGGACCGCGCCGACGTCGACGCGCTCACCGCCACCCTCGGGGTCGGAGGTGAGGTGGTCGAGCCGATCCTGCCCAGCCTCGCCTCGTGGCACCGGGGCAGTCGCGACCAGGCGACCGTCGACTCCTGGCGGTACCACATCGCGTGGCGCCCGCACCCGGGAGGCGCCGACGGCGCCCCCGCCGGCACCTGGCTGGTCCTGGTGCCCGCCGGGCGGCGCGACGACGACCGGGTCACCGCGGCCCTCGACGCCCTCGGCCAGCACGCCGCCGGGGTCATCGCCGTCGAGGTCGACACCCGCACCGCCGACCGGGACTCGCTGGCCGACACCCTGCGCGGCGCGCAGCCCGGAGGCATCCTCTCCCTGCTCGCCCTGGACGAGCAACCGCTGCCGGACCACCCGGACGTGCCGGCCGGCTTCGCCGCCACTGTCGCGCTCACCCAGGCACTCGGGATCGCCGACCTCGGTGCGCCCCTGTGGTGCGCCACCTCGGGGGCGGTGTCGGTCGGTCGTACCGACCCGGTCACCAACCCGGCCCAGGCCCTGGTCTGGGGCTTCGGGCGGGTCGCCGCGCTGGAGCACCCGGACCGGTGGGGTGGGCTCGTCGACCTCCCGGCCGAACTGGACGACCGCACCCGACGACTGCTCGCCACCGTCGTCTCCGGCGCCACCGGCGAGGACCAGGTGGCACTGCGCAGCAGCGGCGTCTTCGGCCGCCGCCTGGTCCGCGCGCCGCTCGCCGAGACGGCCCCGACCCGCCGCTGGAACCCCGAAGGCACCGTCCTGATCACCGGCGGCACCGGCGCGCTGGGTGGCCACATCGCCCGCTGGCTGGCCCGCTCCGGAGCCGGGCACCTGCTGCTGCTCAGCCGCCGTGGACCGGACGCGCCGGGCGCCGCCGACCTCGCCGCCGAACTCACCGGACTGGGCACCACGGTCTCCGTGGTGGCCTGCGACGCCGGCGACCGGGACGCGCTGGCCCGGGTCCTCGCGGACGTGCCGGCCGCGCACCCGTTGACCGCCGTCGTGCACACCGCCGCCGCCATCGACGACACCGTCGTCGACGCCCTCGACGTCGACCGGATGTCGCGTGCCCTGCACGCCAAGATGACCGCCGCGACCAACCTGGACGAGCTGACCCGCGACCTGGACCTCGCCGTCTTCATGCTCTGCTCGTCGGTGGCCGGCACCCTCGCCAGCTCCGGCGTGGGCAACTACGCCCCGGCCAACGCCTACCTCGACGCGCTCGCCCAGCAGCGTCGCGCCACCGGCCGGCACGCCCTCTCGGTGGCCTGGGGCGCCTGGGACGGCGGCGGCCTCGCCGACGGCCGGTTCGGCGACCTGCTCGACCGGCACGGGATGCCCGGCATGCAACCAGCGCTCGCCATCGAGGCGCTGCGCGGCGCGGTCGACCACGACGAGACGTACCTGGCCATCGCCGACATCGCCTGGGAGCGGTACTTCGTCGCCTTCACCGCCACCCGCGCGGCCCCGCTGCTCGACGCGGTGCCCGAGGTGCGGGAACTGCTGTCGCGCGCCGCGACGACCGCGGCCGACGACCCGGCCGCGACACCCACCAACGGGTACGCCCGGCAGCTCGCCGGCCAGTCCGAGGCGGACCAGCGGCGCACGCTGCTCGACCTGGTCCGCGCCCAGGTGGCGGCGGTGCTCAGCTACCCGTCACCGGAGGCGGTCGAGCCGCGCCGCACCTTCCAGGAACTCGGTTTCGACTCGGTGACCGGCGTCGAGCTGCGCAACCGGCTGGCCCGCGCCACCGGCCTGCGCCTGCCGGCCACCATGGTCTTCGACCACCCGTCGCCGCACGCCCTCAGCGCCCGTCTGCGGGAACAGCTAGTGGACACCGACCCGGGACCGGCCACCCCGGCCCCGACGACCCCGGTGGCGGCCGACGAGCCGATCGCCATCGTCGGCATGAGCTGCCGCTACCCGGGCGGAGTCGGCTCCCCGGAGGACCTGTGGCAGCTGGTCAGCGCGGACGGCGACGGCATGGGCGCGTTTCCTACGGATCGGGGCTGGGATTTAGGGGTGTTGTTCAATCCCGATCCCGACAACGCTGGGACCACATACACCCGGAATGGCGGGTTCCTCTACGACGTAGGTGAGTTCGATGCCGAATTCTTTGGTGTCAATCCGCGTGAGGCATTAGCGATGGATCCTCAGCAGCGGCTGTTGTTGGAAGCCTCGTGGGAGGCCGTCGAGCGCGCCGGAATCGACCCGGCGGCACTCGCCGGTTCGCGTACGGGCGTCTTCGCCGGCACCAACGGCTCCGACTACTCGGCCGTGCTGTTCGGCGCCTCCGAAGGCCTGGAGGGCTACCTGGCCACCGGCAACGCCGGCGCGGTCCTGTCCGGCCGGGTGTCCTACGTCCTGGGCCTGGAGGGCCCTGCGGTCACCGTCGACACGGCCTGCTCGTCGTCGCTGGTGGCGCTGCATCTCGCGGCGCAGGCCCTGCGCAGCGGCGAGTGCGATCTCGCCCTGGCCGGTGGTGTGACAGTGATGGCCACCCCGTCGTTGTTCGTCGGTTTCTCCCGTCAGCGGGGCCTGGCCGCCGACGGGCGCTGCAAGGCCTTCGCGGGTGCCGCCGACGGCACCGGATTCTCCGAGGGCGTCGGAATGCTCCTCGTGGAGAGGCTTTCCGACGCGCGCCGAAACGGTCACCGCGTACTCGCTGTGGTCCGCGGTTCCGCGGTCAATCAGGACGGTGCCTCGAATGGTCTGACCGCGCCGAACGGGCCCTCCCAACAACGCGTCATACGGGCCGCTCTCGCCAATTCCGGATTGTCCGCCGCGGATGTCGACGTGGTCGAGGCGCACGGCACCGGCACCCGGCTCGGCGACCCGATCGAGGCCCAGGCGCTGCTCGCCACCTACGGTCAGGAACGTCCCGCCGACCAGCCGCTGTGGCTCGGGTCGGTGAAGTCGAACATCGGGCACACCCAGGCCGCCGCCGGTGTCGCCGGCATCATCAAGATGGTCGAGGCGCTGCGCCACGGGACCCTGCCGCGGACGTTGCACGTGGACGAGCCGACGCCGCAGGTGGACTGGTCCGACGGCGCGGTGGAGCTGCTCACCGAGCCGCGGCCGTGGAGTGCAGGCGAGCGCACGCGTCGGGCCGGTGTCTCCTCGTTCGGCGTCTCCGGCACCAACGCCCACGTGATCATCGAGGAAGCGCCGGCCGTGGACGCCGACGAGGTCACCGGGACGGCGTCGGACGTGCCGTGGCTGCTGACCGGGCGCACCGCGAAGGCGATCGCCGACCAGGCGCAGCGGCTCGCCGCGCTGGACGCCGCACCCGGCGAGGTGGCCTACTCGTTGGCCGCGACCCGCTCGGCGTTCAGCCAGCGGGCCGTCGTGCTCGGCCCGGACCACGCGCCCGGTCTGGATGCGCTGGTCAACGGTCTGCCGTCGAGCACAGTCATCTCCGGGTCGACGTACCCCGACGCGGAGGTCGTCTTCGTCTTCCCCGGCCAGGGTTCACAGTGGATCGGCATGGCGGTGGGCCTGCTCGACGCCGAGCCGGTCTTCGCGGCCCGGATCGCCGAGTGCGCCGCGGCCCTGGACGCGTTCGTCGACTGGAACCTGCTCGACGTCCTGCGCTCCGACGACCCGCGGTGGCTGGAGCGGGTGGATGTCGTGCAGCCCGTCCTCTGGGCGGTCAACGTCGCCCTCGCCGACGTCTGGCGGGCCAGGGGCGTCGTACCGGACGCGGTGATCGGTCACTCGCAGGGTGAGATCGCGGCGGCCTGTGTCGCCGGGGTTCTCTCCCTCGGCGACGCCGCCAAGGTGGTCGCGCTGCGCAGCAGGGCGCTGCTGACGATCGCCGGCACGGGCGGCATGGTCTCGGTCAACGCCGGCCTGGACGTGGTCACCCCGTTGCTTCCCGACGGCGTGAGCGTCGCGGCCGTCAACGGCCCCACCAGCGTGGTCGTCGCCGGGGTTCCGGAAAGCCTCGACGTCTTCCTGGCCGTCGCGGAGGCAGCCGGCGTACGCGCCAGGCGGGTGAAGGTCGACTACGCCTCGCACTGCGCCCTGGTCGAGCCGGTCGAGGCCGAGCTGGCCCGCCTGCTCGACGGTGTCACGCCGCTGGCCGGTGCGCTGCCGGTGTTCTCCTCCGTTCAGGACGGCGCCACGATGGACGCCGCCTACTGGTACCGCAACCTGCGCCAGCCGGTGCGCCTGGACCTGGCCGTCGAGGCCGCGTACGCCGCCGGTCACCGGATCTTCATCGAGGTCAGCGCCCACCCGGTGCTCACCGGCGCGATCGCCGACACTGTGGACGCGGCCACGATCGGCACCCTGCGCCGCGACGCCGGTGGCACCGACCAGGTCGTACGGTCGCTGGCCGAGGCCTGGGTGCGAGGCGCCCCGGTCGACTGGAGCACCGTCATCCCGGCCACCCGGGTCGTCGACCTGCCCACCTACCCGTTCCAGCACCAGCGCTACTGGCCCACCGGCGGAGGCGCGATGAGCGCCACCGACCCGGTGGACAGCGAGTTCTGGAAGGCCGTCGAGGACGGCGACCTCAGCCCGCTGGGCATCACCGGCGACGGCGGCGACCTGCTGCCCGCGCTCGCCACCTGGCGGCGCGCCCGCAGGGAGAGGGACACCACCGACACCTGGCGCCACACCGTCGGCTGGACCCCCATCCCGGACGCCGGCACACCGCCCCGGCTCGACGGCACCTGGCTGCTCGTCGTACCGGACACCACCGACCAGCACCGGATCGCCACCGACTGCGCCGCCGCCCTGCGCGAGCACGGCGCGGAGGTCCTGGAGATCGCACCCGCCACCACCGAGCGCGCCGAGCTGGCCAGTCTGCTCAACCGGCTCTCCGACATCGACATCCCGCTCGCCGGCGTCCTGTCGCTGCTCGCGCTCGACCAACGTCCGGATCGAGAGAACCCGCAGATCACCACCGGGACGACCGCCACGCTGACGCTGCTGCAGACGCTCGGCGACATCGGTTCCCCGGCGAAACTGTGGTGCGTCACCCGCGGGGCGGTTGCCGTCGCCCCCGGCGAGGACGTGCCGCATCCGGCCCAGGCGATGCTCTGGGGCCTTGGACCCGTACTCGAGGCCGAGGACCCGCAGCGCTTCGGCGGGCTGATCGATCTGCCCGACACTCTCGACCCGGTGGCCGGAACCCGGCTCGCCGTCACCCTTCGCGGCGAGCCGGGTTCAACCGGCGAGAACCAGGTGGCCATCCGGTCCGCGGGGGCGGTCGCCCGCCGCCTGCGACCGGCGCCGCTCAACGCCCCGGCACCGACGACCGGATGGGCACCGACCGGCACCACACTGATCACCGGTGGCACCGGCGCGATCGGCGCACACGTGGCCCGCTGGCTGGCCGGACGTGGCGCCGAGCACCTGGTGCTCACCAGCCGCCGGGGCCCGGACGCCCCCGGCGCCGGTGACCTGCGCACCGAGTTGGAACAGCTCGGCGCCCGGGTGACCATCGCCGCCTGCGACGTCGCCGACCGCGACGCGGTACGCGGACTGCTCGACGGCATCGACGACCTGACCGCCGTCTTCCACCTCGCGGGGACCCGCGACTCGGGCCTGCTGACCGGACTCACCGGTGCGCGTCTGGCCGCCGTCGCCGCCGGCCGGGCGACCGGCGCCCGTCACCTGCACGAGCTGACCCGCGATCACGACCTGACCGCGTTCGTGCTGTTCTCGGCGCTCGCCGGGACGCTCGGCAGCACCGGGCAGGGCGCGTACGCCGCCACGAACGCGTACCTCGACGCCCTGGCCGACCGGCGCACCGCCGCCGGCCTTCCCGCCACCTCGATCGCCTGGAGCGGATGGGCGCAGAGCGGGGCCACCGACGGCCCCGCGACCACCCCGCTGCCCACCCCGGCCGCCCTGACCGCGCTGGGTCAGGTCCTCGATCACGCCGACACCCGGATCGTGCTGGCCGACATCGCCTGGGACCGCTTCACCGAACAGCACCCGGCCGGCCCGCCGCGCCTGGTCAGCGACCTGCCCGCGGTGCGTGCCGCGGTGGCCGCCGGCACCGGCGACCCGTCCAGCGCGCCCTGGCTGCGCCGGATCGACGGTCTGGACCCGGCCGAGCGGGACGCCGTCCTGCTCGACCTGGTCCGCGCCCAGGCGGCCTCGGTGCTCGGCCACCCGGACAGCACGGCGGTCGAGCCGGACCGGGCGTTCAAGGAACTGGGCTTCGACTCGCTGACGGCGGTGCAGCTGCGCAACCAGATCAGCGTGGCGACCGGCGTCAAGCTCCCGGCGACGCTGGCCTTCGACCACCCCAACGCCCGGGCCCTCACCGCACACCTGGTGGGCCGGATCGTCGGTGACTCGGCTGCCGAGCTGCCGCTGCTGGCCGAGGTGGACCGGCTCGCCGGGCTGATCGCCGGGCGAACCCTCGACAAGGGCGCGCGGTCGCAGCTCACCGCGCGGCTCCAGACACTCCTGGCCGACCTGCACGGAACCACCGAACACAGCGGCGACACCGTCACCGAGAAGCTCCAGTCGGCCAGCGCCGACGAGATCTTCGACTTCATCGACACGCAACTTTCGGTGTCCTGACCGAACGATGCGCGCATCCGGAGGGGTTGGCAAGCGATGCTGACTGAAGACAAGCTCCTCGACTATCTGAAGCGGGTCACCGCCGACCTGCACCAGACGCGGCAACGGCTGCGCGAGGTCGAGGCGGGCGAGCAGGAGCCCATCGCCATCATCGGCATGGGCTGCCGCTTCCCCGGCGACGTGCGTGCCCCCGAGGACCTGTGGCAACTGCTGCTCGACGGACGCGACGCGATGGCCGAGTTCCCGGACGACCGGGGCTGGGACCTGGACGCCCTGTTCGGCGACGGGGCGGCGGGCACCTCCGACGCCCGCCAGGCCGGCTTCGTCTACGACGCGGCCGACTTCGACGCGGCCTTCTTCGGCATCTCGCCGCGCGAGGCCACCGCCATGGACCCGCAGCAGCGGATGCTGCTGGAGGTCACCTGGGAGGCCCTGGAGGACGCCGGGATCGACCCGTCGACGCTGAAGGGCAGCCAGACCGGTGTCTTCGCCGGCACCGCCGGTCAGGACTACGGCACGCTGCTGCTGGGCGCCTCCGAAGGACTGGAAGGGCACCTGCTCACCGGCAACGCCGCGGCTGTCGTCTCCGGCCGGGTCTCGTACTGCCTCGGGCTGGAGGGCCCAGCGGTCACCGTCGACACCGCGTGCTCGTCGTCGCTGGTGGCGCTGCACCTCGCCGCCCAGGCCCTGCGCCAGCAGGAATGCGGGCTCGCGCTGGCCGGCGGTGCCACCGTGATGGCCACCCCCGGCGCGTTCCTGGAGTTCTCCCGCCAGGGCGGGCTGTCCGGCGACGGGCGGTGCAAGGCGTTCGCCGCCGCGGCCGACGGCACCGGCTGGGCGGAGGGCGCCGGCGTGCTCGTCCTGGAGCGGCTCAGCGACGCGCAACGCAACGGCCACCCGATCCTCGCCGTGATCCGCGGCTCGGCGGTCAACCAGGACGGCGCCTCCAACGGGCTCAGCGCGCCGAACGGCCCGGCACAGCAGCGCGTCATCCAACGGGCCCTGGCCAACGCCGGCCTCACCCCGGCACAGATCGACACGGTCGAGGCGCACGGCACCGGCACCAGCCTCGGCGACCCCATCGAGGCACAGGCCCTCATCGCCACCTACGGGAAGGACCGTGACCCGGAGCGTCCGCTGTGGCTGGGCTCGATCAAGTCCAACCTCGGGCACACCCAGGCCGCCGCCGGGGTCGCCGGCATCATCAAGATGGTCCTGGCGATGCGCGCCGGTGTCCTGCCGCAGACGTTGCACGTCGACGAGCCGACCCCGCAGGTCGACTGGTCCGAGGGCGCCGTCGAGCTGCTCACCAGCCGGCGGCCGTGGCCGCGGACCGGGGAACCCCGCCGCTCGGCGGTCTCCTCGTTCGGGGTCAGCGGCACCAACGTGCACGTCGTCCTCGAACAGGCCCCGGAGGTCGCGGACGACACCGCGCCGGCACCGGCGGTCAGCCCGACGCCGGACGGACCGTGGTTGCTGTCCGGGCGTACCGAACGGGCACTGCGGGCGCAGGCGGCGAAACTGCTCGCCCGGGTGGCCGGCGACGACCGGGTCGACCTGCGCGACCTGGCGTACGCCCTGACGGCCGCCCGCGGCACGTTCGACCACCGGGCTGTGCTCCTGCCCGGTGACCGCGCCGACCTGGTGCACCGGCTCGCGGCGCTGGCGGAGGGGCGCCTCGACACCGGAGTGCTCATCGGCCAGAGGGGGACCGCGCGTACCGCGTTCCTCTTCTCCGGTCAGGGCTCCCAGCGCGCCGGCATGGGCACCGAGCTGGCCGCCGCGTACCCCGCCTTCGCGGCGGCGTTCGACGAGGTCTGCGACGCGCTCCAGCCGCACCTGGAGCAGCCGCTGCGCCAGGTGATCGCGGAGAACCCGGACGGCCTGCTGGACCAGACCGCCTACACCCAGGCCGGTCTCTTCGCCGTCGAGGTGGCGTTGTACCGGCTGATCGAGTCCTGGGGCATCGTCCCCGACCACCTGATCGGTCACTCCGTCGGTGAGCTGGCCGCGGCGCACGTTGCCGGGGTGCTGTCCCTGGCCGACGCCGCGACCCTGGTCGCCGCTCGCGGCACGCTGATGCAGGCGCTGCCCTCGGGCGGGGCGATGATCGCGGTTCGGGCCACCGAGGCCGAGGTGCTGCCGCTGCTGACCGAGGGCGTGTCGATCGCGGCGGTCAACGGCCCGCGCTCCATCGTGCTCTCCGGCCGGCAGGACGCGGTCGAGGCCGTCGCCGCGCACTTCGGCAAGGCCAAGCGGCTGACCGTGAGCCACGCCTTCCACTCGGCACTGATGGAGCCGATGCTCGACGACTTCCGCCGGGTCGCCGAGAGCATCACCTATCACGAACCGCGAATCCCGATCGTCTCCAACGTCACCGGCCGGCTCGACGAGCGACAGGACGCCGCCTACTGGGTGCGGCACGTCCGGGACGCGGTCCGCTTCGCCGACGGCATCACCGCCCTGGCGGACGCCGGCGTCACCACCCTGCTGGAGATCGGCCCGGGCGGCGTCCTCACCGCGCTGGCCGAGGACTGCCTGACCGGCGGTCAGGTGGTCGTCGCCGCGCTGCGCAAGGACCGCCCCGAACCGGTTGCCCTGCTCGCCGCGGTCGGCCGCCTGCACGTGCACGGTGTGTCCCCGGACTGGCGTGCCGTGCTCCCCGCCGGCCGGCCGGTGCACCTGCCCACCTACGCCTTCCAACACGAGCGCTACTGGCCGGACACCTCCCGCCGATGGACCGGCGACCTGACCAACGTGGGCGTACGACCGGCCGGGCACCCGCTGCTCGGCGCGGCCGTCGCGCTCGCCGACGGCGGCGGCTTCCTCTACACCGGCCGTCTCAGCCTGGACCAGCACTCCTGGCTGGCCGACCACGCCGTGCAGGGCACCGTGCTGGTGCCCGGCACCGGTTTTGTGGAACTCGCGCTGCGCGCCGGTGAGCAGGTCGGCTGCGGTCATCTGCGGGAACTCACCCTCCAGACGCCGCTGGTGCTGGCCGAGCGCGGCGACACCGAACTTCAGGTGTGGGTCGGCCCGGCCGAGGACGACGGCTCCCGCGCGGTGACCGTCCACTCCCGAGCGGTCGACGTCACCGACCCGGACAAGCCGTGGACCTGCCACGCCGCCGGGACGGTCCAGGCCGCCGAGGCGTCCACCGCCGACTGGCGGGACTTCACCAACTGGCCCCCGGCCGGGGCGCACCCCGCCGACCTGACCGGCTTCTACGACCGGCTCGCCGCGCAGGGGTTCACCTACGGACCCGCGTTCCAGGCGCTCCAGCGGGCCTGGGTGGCCGGCGAGTACGCGTACGCCGAGGTGCGTATCCCGGACGGCAGCGGCACCGACCCGGCGGATTTCGGCCTGCACCCGGCGCTGCTCGACGCGGCCATGCACGCCACCGGCCTGCTGCCGGCCCGCACCACCGAGCAGGGCAACCGGCTCCCGTTCGCCTGGAACGACGTCGCGCTGCACTCGGCCGGCGCCACCGACCTGCGGGTCCGGGTGCGGATCGCGGAGAACGCCGACGTGAGCGTCGCCGTCGCGGACGCCACCGGCGCGCCGGTCGCCGAGGTGCGGGTGCTCACGCTGCGGCCCATCTCCGCCGAACAACTCGCCACCACCGACGACACGCTCTTCCACGTCGACTGGCCGGCCGTCACGACCACCGCCGTCGACGCGGGCCGGATCGTGATCCTCGGCGACGATCTGCCCGAACTCGACGCTCGCGGCGTCGACCGCTACCCGGACCTCGCGGCCCTCGGTGTCGCAGTGGCCGGTGGGGCGGACCGCCCGGACCTGGTCCTGGCCGGCTGCTCCGGGACGGACCCGGACCCGGACCCGCGATCCACCCACACCACCACCATCGCCGCGCTGGTCACCGCGCAGCACTGGCTGGACGACCCGGCCTTCGACGGGGCCCGGCTGGTCCTGGTCACCCACGGGGCGATCGCCGCCGGCCCGGACGAGGACGTCACCGACCTGTCCGCCGCCCCGGTCTGGGGCCTGATCCGCTCGGCCCAGTCGGAGAACCCGGAGCGCTTCGTCCTGGCCGACCTGGACGCGCACCCGGAGAGCGTGGGCCGGCTGATCGAGGCGGTCACCTCCGGCGAACCGCAGGTCGCCGTCCGGCGCGGCACGGTACGGGTGCCCCGGCTGGCCCGGCTCGCCCCGGCCCGCGAGCCGCACCGCCCGCTCGACCCGGACGGCACCGTTCTGATCACCGGTGCCACCGGCACCCTGGGCGGCCTGCTCGCCCGGCACCTCGTCACCCGGCACGGCGCGCGGCACCTGCTGCTCACCAGCCGCCGGGGCGGCGCCGCCGAAGGCACCGCCGAGCTGTGCGCCGAACTGACCAGGCTGGGTGCCGCGGTGACCCTGGAGGCCTGCGACACCGCCGACCGGGACGCGGTCGCCGCGCTGCTCGCCTCGGTGCCCGCCGAGCATCCCCTGACCGCCGTGGTGCACGTCGCCGGGGTCTCCGACGACGGCGTGGTCAGCGCGCTCACCCCGGACCGGGTCGGCGCGGTGCTGCGGCCCAAGGTCGATGCCGCCCACCACCTGCACGAGCTGACCCGGGACGCGGACCTCAGCGCGTTCGTCCTGTTCTCCTCGCTCGCCGCGACCCTCGGCGGTGGCGGTCAGGGCAACTACGCGGCGGCGAACGCCTACCTGGACGCGCTCGCCCAGCACCGGCGGGCCGCCGGGCTACCCGCGGTCTCGCTGGTCTGGGGCCTGTGGGACGCCCGCAGCGGCATGTCCGAGCACCTGGACGACACCCACTTCTCCCGCATCGCCCGAGGCGGCATCGTGTCGATGCCGTCCGACGACGCGCTCGCGCTCTTCGACAGGGCGATCGCCGCGTCCGTACCGGTGGTCGCGCCGGCCCGGCTGGACTTCGCCGCGCTGCGCGCGCAGGCCGCCCAGGGCGGCGTCCCGGTGCTGCTGCGCGGTCTGGTCCGGCTGCCGGGTGGCAGGCCGGGCACCAAGACCCGCGCCGGCAACGCGTTCCTCACCCACCTCGCCGCCCTCGCCGAGGCGGACCGGGAGCGCGCACTGCTCGATCTCGTACGCGGACAGGCGGCCGCCGTCCTGGGCCACTCCGGTCCGGCGGCCGTCCCGCCGCAGCAACCCCTCTCCGAACTCGGCGTCGACTCGCTGACCGCCGTGGAGATCCGCAACCAGTTGGGCGGTGCGACCGGGCTGCGCCTGCCGGCCACCCTCATCTTCGACTACCCGACCCCGCAGGCCCTCGCCGGATACCTGCACGACCAGCTGATCGGCATCGAGGCGCCGACACCGGCGAGCCCCGAGGCCGCGCCGATCGCCGCGGACGAGCCGATCGCCATCGTCGGCATGGCCTGCCGCTACCCCGGAGGTGTGCGGACGCCCGAGGACCTGTGGCAGCTGGTCGACCTGGGCAGCGACGGGATCACCGGGGTTCCGGAGGACCGGGGCTGGGACATCGCGGGTCTCTACGACCCGGACGCGGACCGACCGGGTGGCTTCTACGTCCGGGAGGGCGGCTTCCTCGACGGGGCCACCGACTTCGACGCCGCGTTCTTCGGGATCAGCCCCCGCGAGGCCGTCGCGATGGACCCGCAGCAGCGGGTGCTCCTGGAGGTCTCCTGGGAGGCGATCGAGCGGGCCGGCATCGACCCGGTGTCGTTGCGGGGCAGCCCGACCGGCGTGTTCGCCGGCACCAGCGGCCAGGACTACGGCGGCGTGCTCGGCCGTGACCCGTCCAGCGTGGGCGGTTTCGGCCTGACCAGCACCACCGCCAGCGTCATCTCCGGTCGCGTGTCGTACGCGCTCGGGTTGGAGGGGCCGTCGCTGTCGGTGGACACCGCCTGCTCGTCGTCGCTGGTCGCCCTGCACCTCGCGGCCCAGGCGCTGCGGCAGGGGGAGTGTTCCCTCGCGCTGGTCGGTGGCGTGATGGTGATGGCGACCCCGGCCGCGTTCGTCGCGTTCAGCCAGCAGCGCGGGCTGGCCCCGGACGGTCGGTGCAAGTCGTTCGCCGGGTCCGCCGACGGGATCGGCTGGGCCGAGGGCGCCGGCGTCCTGGTGGTCGAACGGCTCTCCGACGCACAGCGCAACGGCCACCACGTCCTCGCCGTGGTCCGGGGCAGCGCGATCAACCAGGACGGCGCCTCCAACGGGCTGACCGCCCCGAACGGCCCCTCTCAGCAGCGCGTCATCCGGGCTGCCCTGGCCAACGCGGGCCTGGGCACCGCCGACGTCGACGTGGTCGAGGCGCACGGCACCGGGACGGTGCTGGGCGACCCGATCGAGGCACAGGCGCTGCTCGCCACCTACGGTCAGGGCCGGCCCGCGGACCGGCCGCTGCGGCTCGGGTCGATCAAGTCGAACATCGGGCACGCGCAGGCCGCCGCCGGCGTCGCCGGGATCATCAAGATGGTCGCGGCGATCCGCAACGAGACGATGCCGCGCACCCTGCACGTGGACGAGCCCACCCCCGAGGTGGACTGGTCGGCAGGCGCGGTCGAGCTGCTCACCGACGCCCGGCCGTGGGAGGCGTACGGGCGTCCGCGCCGGGCCGGCGTCTCGTCGTTCGGTGTCTCCGGCACCAACGCGCACGTGATCATCGAGGAGGCGCCGGCCGCGCCGGTCGACGAGCCGGCCGTGGTGTCGCAGGACGTGCCGTGGGTGCTGTCCGGGCGTACCGCCAAGGCTGTCGCCGACCAGGCCCGCCGGCTCACCGACCTTGGCTCGGCGCCGGCCGAGATCGCCCACTCGCTGGTGGCCCGATCCCAGTTCGTCCAGCGGGCGGTGGTGCTCGGTCCGGATCACCGCAGTGGCCTCGTGGCCCTGGCCGACGGGTTGCCGTCCAGCACTGTGGTCTCCGGTTCGGCGCGTACGGCTGGTGTGGTGTTCGTGTTCCCGGGTCAGGGTTCGCAGTGGGTGGGTATGGCCGTGGGGTTGTTGGATGCGGAGCCGGTGTTCGCGGCGCGGATCGTGGAGTGTGCGGCGGCGTTGGATCCGTTCGTGGACTGGAATCTGTTGGAGGTGTTGCGCTCGGATGATCCGTTGGAGCGGGTGGATGTGGTGCAGCCGGTGTTGTGGGCGGTGCACGTGTCTCTCGCGGAGGTGTGGCGGGCCAGGGGTGTGATGCCGGATGCGGTGATCGGTCATTCGCAGGGGGAGATCGCGGCGGCTTGTGTGGCCGGGGTGCTGTCGCTCAGCGATGCGGCGAGGGTCGTGGCGTTGCGCAGTCAAGCGCTGCTGTCGATCGCGGGCACTGGTGGGATGGTGTCGGTCAACGCCGGTCTGGACGTGGTCACCCCGTTGTTGACCGAGGGTGTGAGCGTTGCGGTGGTCAATGGTCCGACCAGTGTCGCCGTGGCCGGTGCGGACCTGGATGCGTTCCTGGCTGCTGCGGAGGCGGCCGGGGTGCGAGCGAAGCGGGTGAAGGTGGATTACGCCTCACACTGCGCTCTGGTCGAGCCGGTGGAGGCGGAACTGGCGCGTCTGCTCGACGGGGTGCATCCGCAGCCCGGTGCGGTGCCGGTGTTCTCGACCGTCGAGGGCGGCGGTCAGATGGACGCCGGGTACTGGTATCAGAATCTGCGTCAACCGGTGCGGCTCGACCAGGCCGTGCAGGCCGCGTACACCGCCGGACACCGGATCTTCATCGAGGTCAGCGCGCACCCGGTGCTCACCGGCGCGATCGCCGACACCGCCGACGTTCCCGCCGTCGGCACGCTGCGCCGAGGCGAAGGCGGCCCCCGGCAGGTGGTGCGGGCCCTCGCCGAGGCCTGGGTGCAGGGCGCCCCCGTCGACTGGAGCACCGTCGTCCCGCCGACCCGGACCGTCGACCTGCCCACCTACCCCTTCCAGCACCAGCGGTTCTGGGTCGACGAGGTCAACCTCCCGGTCACCGCCGACATCGCCACCGCCGGACTCAGCGCCGCCAACCACCCGATGCTCGGCGCCGCCATTCCGCTGCTCGACTCCGACGCGGTCCTCTTCACCGGCCTGCTCTCCGTCGAGGCCCACCCGTGGCTCGGCGAGCACAAGGTGATGGGCGCCAACGTCATGCCCGGCACCGCCTTCGTCGAACTCGCCCTGCACGTCGCCAACCAGACCGGATGCCGGCGGCTGGAAGAACTCACCCTGCTCACCCCGCTGATCGTGCCCGACCGCGGCGCCCGCCAACTACAGCTCTGGGTGGGCCCACCGGACGGCAACGGCCGACGTGCCTTCAACGTCCGCTCCCGCTCCGACGACGGAGAGCCCGCCGACGCGCTCAGCCCCACCGGCTGGATCCACCACGCCACCGGCGCGATCAGCACCGCCGCCGATCCGGCCGCACCGACCGACCTCACCACCTGGCCACCGCCCGGCGCCCGGCCGGTCGACCTCACCGAGTTCTACGAGGCCGTCAGCCGGACCGCGTTCGACTACGGACCGATGTTCCAGGGCCTGCGCGCCGCCTGGGTCACCGAGGACGACGTCTACGCGGAACTGTCCCTGCCCGAGTCGGGCCGGGCCGCCGCCGGCGCGTACGGCATGCACCCGGCCCTGCTCGACGCCGGGCTCCAGGCCATGTCGCTCAACAACTTCCTGACCCGGATGGGCGACGGTGAACCCGCCGAACGGAGCCGCCTGCCGTTCGTCTGGAGTGGCATCTCGCTGCACGCCACCGGCTCCTCCAGCTTCCGGATCCGGCTCAAGCCGGCCGGCGCCGTCGGTGTCTCGTTCACCGTCGCCGACAGCACCGGCGCCCCGGTCGCCGAGATCGACTCGCTGATCATGCGGCCGGTCTCGGCGGACCGGCTGGCCAGTGCCCGTGGCGGCGACCACGAGTCGCTGTACCGGCTGGACTGGACTCCGGTGCTGCCCGCAACCGCGCCGGCCACCGCCGTCGTCGGCGCCGACCCGTACCAGCTCACCGGTGTCGCCGGGACCGGGTATCCGGACCTGGCCGCGCTGGCGAACGCGCCGGCCGTACCCGAGCTGGTCTTCGCGACGCTCGAAGCGGATCCACTGCGGACGGCCGAACCCGGCGTCGGCGCCCGGCACAGCACCACGCTCGCGCTCGACCTGGTGCAGCGATGGCTCGCGGAGCCGGCCTTCGGCGCGTCGCGCCTGGTCGTCGTCACCCGCGGCGCGGTCGCGGCGAACACCGACGACGCGGCCGATGACCTGGCCGCCGCCGCCGCGTGGGGCCTGATCCGCACCGCCCAGGCCGAGAACCCGGACCGGTTCGTCCTGCTCGACCTCGACGACGATCCCACCTCACTCGCGGTGGCCGTCCCGGCGGTCGCCTCCGGCGAGCCGCAGGTGGTCGTCCGCGCCGGCCGTCCGCTGGCACCACGCCTGGCGCCGGTCCCGGTCGCCCCGGAACCGCGCGCGGACATCACCCCCGGCGACCCGGACGGCACCGTGTTGATCACCGGCGGCACCGGCACCCTCGGCGGGTTGCTCGCCCGGCACCTGGTCACCGAGCACGGCGCCCGGCGGCTGGTGCTGACCGGACGTCGCGGACGCTCCGCCGACGGGGTGGACGACCTGGTCACCGACCTGACCGACCTCGGCGCCGAGGTCACAGTGGAGGCCTGCGACGCCACCGACCGGGACGCCCTCGCCGCGGTCCTGGACCGAATCCCGGCCGACCGGCCACTGACCGTCGTGCACGCCGCGGGTGCCCTCGACGACGGTGTCGTCACCGCGCTGACCCCGGAGCGCATCGACGCCGTACTGGCGCCGAAGACCGACGCCGCGTGGAACCTGCACGTGCTGACCCGGGACCGCAAGATCGCCCGGTTCGTGCTCTTCTCCTCGGCGGCCGGCGTGCTGGGCGGCGCGGGGCAGGGCAACTACGCGGCGGCGAACGCCTTCCTGGACGAGCTGGCCCGGCACCGCAGGGCGCTCGGCCTGCCCGCCGAATCCCTGGCCTGGGGCCTGTGGGAGCAGGCCAGCGGCATGACCGGGCACCTGGACGGCGCCGACCTGCGCCGGGTGGCGCGCGGCGGGGTCCGGCGACTGCCGACCGCCCGGGCGCTCGCCCTGTTCGACACGGCAGGTGTGCTCGACGAGCCGTTGCTGATCCCCGCCGACCTGGACCTGGCCGGGCTGCGCAACCAGCCGGTGGAGACAGTGCCGGCGCTGCTGCGCGGACTCGTCCGTGGCGCCACCCGGCCGGTCGCCGAACCGGCCGGTGGCCCGTCGGTCGTGGGCCTGGCCCAGCGGCTCGCCGGTCTCGCCGACGAGGACGCCGACGCCCTGGTCCTCCAGGTGGTACGCGCCAACGTCGCCGCCGTCCTCGGCTACCCGAGCCCGGACGAGGTGGACCCGACCCTGCCGTTCAAGGAGCTGGGCTTCGACTCGCTGACCGCCGTCGAGCTGCGCAACCGGCTCAACGT
Organism: Micromonospora zamorensis; assembly: GCF_900090275.1. NCBI lineage: Bacteria > Bacillati > Actinomycetota > Actinomycetes > Micromonosporales > Micromonosporaceae > Micromonospora > Micromonospora zamorensis. The sequence continues at coordinate 2,166,808 of NZ_LT607755.1, forward strand.
CGCGACCGGCCTGCGGCTGCGCGCCACCCTCGTCTTCGACTACCCGAACGCCCACTCGCTCGCCGCGTACCTGCGGGCGCAGGTGGTGCCGGACGAGGTCGGGGCGGCCGAGCCGCTGCTGGCCGAGCTGAGTCGGATCGAAGCCGCCGTGGCCGCGCTGCCCGGCGACGGACCGGTCCGCGAGCAGGTGACCAGTCGCCTGCGGGACCTGCTGGCCGGGCTGGAGCCCACCGGCGCCGCGGACGTGGCGCAGGACCTCGAGTCGGCCACCGACGACGAAATGTTCGAGTTCATCACCCGAGAGTTCGGAGTGTCGTGATGGCAGACGACGAGAAGCTTCGCCATTTCCTCAAGAAGGTCACCACCAGCCTGCAGGAGACCCGGCAGCAGCTGCACGAGGCCGAGAACCGTGACCGGGAGCCGATCGCGATCGTCTCGATGAGCTGCCGGTTCCCCGGAGGCGTACGCGGGCCGGAAGACCTCTGGCAGATGCTGGTCGGCGGGCGCGACGCGCTCGGCCCGCTCCCCGCCGACCGTGGCTGGGACCTGGAGTCGCTCTACAGCCCGGACGCGGACGCACCCGGCCAGAGCTACGTCCGGGAAGGCTCGTTCCTGACCGACGCCGCCGACTTCGACGCCGCGTTCTTCGGGATCAGCCCGCACGAGGCGCTCGCCATGGACCCACAGCAGCGGCTGCTGCTGGAGGCGTCCTGGGAGGCGATCGAGCGGGCCGGTGTCAACCCGCAGAGCCTGCGCGGCAGCCAGACCGGCGTGTTCGTCGGCATCACGCAGCAGAACTACGGCACCGCGCTGCACGAGGCGCCCGAGGGCGTCGACATGTACCTCGGCACCGGCACCACCACCAGCGTCGCGTCCGGCCGGATCGCGTACAGCCTGGGCTTCGGTGGCCCGGCCGTCACGGTGGACACGGCCTGCTCGTCGTCGCTGGTCGCGATGCACTGGGCGGTCCAGTCGCTGCGGTCGCGCGAGTGTGACCTGGCCCTGGCCGGCGGCGTCACGATCATGGCGGCGCCGGGTGCGTTCATCCTGTTCAGCAGGCAGAAGGGGCTGGCCGCGGACGGCCGGTGCAAGCCCTTCGCCGAGGCCGCCGACGGCACCGCCTGGGGAGAGGGCGTCGGCATCATCATGGCCGAGCGGCTCTCCGACGCGCAGCGCAACGGCCACCCGATCCTGGCCATCGTGCGCGGCAGCGCGACCAACCAGGACGGTGCCTCCAACGGCCTGACCGCGCCGAACGGGCCGGCCCAGGAGCGGGTCATCCGGGCCGCGCTCGCCAACGCGCGGCTCACCCCGGACCAGGTCGACACCGTCGAGTCACACGGCACCGGCACCACCCTCGGCGACCCGATCGAGGCGCAGGCGCTGCTGGAGACGTACGGCCGGGGCCGTCCGGCGGAGCACCCGCTCTGGATCACCTCGGTCAAGTCGAACATCGGGCACACCCAGTCGGCGGCCGGCATCGCCGGGCTGATCAAGGCGGTGCTATCCATCCAGCACGGGGTCCTGCCGAAGACACTCAACGTCGACGCGCCCACCTCGCACGTGGACTGGTCGGCGGGCGCCGCGCAGGTGCTCACCGAGACGATCCCGTGGCCGGAGACCGGGCACCCGCGCCGGGCCGGGGTGTCGTCGTTCGGCGTCTCCGGCACGAACGGGCACATCATCCTGGAGCAGCCACCGGCCGAGACCCCTGTCGACGCCACCGACGGCAGCGACGGCCAGCTCGCCGCGTGGCCGATCTCGGCACGTACCGAGGCCGGCCTCGTCGAGCAGGCCCGGCGCCTGCACGACCACCTGACCCGGCACCCCTCGCTCACACCGACGGACGTCGGCCACTCGCTGTGGAAGACCCGGGCCACCTTCGACCACCGCGCCGTCGTCGTCGGCTCCAACCGCAGGGAGATGCTGCAGACCCTCGCCGAGTTCCCCGACGGCAGCGCCCCCCGGGCAGACCGGCAGCTCGGCGGCAGGCCACTCTTCGTCTTCCCCGGCCAGGGCTCGCAGTGGCTCGGCATGGCGACCGAACTGCTCGACCAGGAGCCGGTCTTCGCCGCCCGGATCGCCGAGTGTGCCGCCGCCCTCGACCCCCACGTCGACTGGTCGCTGCTCGACGTGCTGCGCTCCACCGACCCGGCCGCGTTGAACCGGGTCGACGTGGTGCAGCCCGCGCTCTGGGCGGTGATGGTGTCGCTCGCCGAAACCTGGATCTCCCGTGGCGTACGACCCGGCGCGGTCATCGGCCACTCCCAGGGCGAGATCGCCGCCGCCTGTGTGGCCGGCGCGCTGTCGCTGACCGACGCCGCCAAGGTGGTCGCCCTGCGCAGCCGCGCGCTGCTGGCCCTGTCCGGCACCGGCGGCATGGTGTCGGTCAACGCCCCGCTCTCGGCGGTCGAACCGCTGCTCACCGACGGCATCGCCGTCGCCGCCGTGAACGGCCCGTCCAGCGTGGTCGTGGCCGGCGCCGACGTCGCAGGCTTCCTGGCCGCGGCCCAGGCGGCCGGTGTCCGCGCCCGGCAGGTCCAGGTGGACTACGCCTCGCACTGCGCCCAGGTCGAGCCGATCGAGGACGAGCTGGCCCGACTCCTGGACGGGATCACGCCGACCGCCGGCACCGTCCCGATCATCTCCACGGTCACCGGCGAGCCGATCGACGGCACCGCGATGAACGCCGGCTACTGGTACGACAACCTGCGCAACCCGGTCCGCCTCGACCGGGCGGTCCGCACCGCCCTGGGCGCCGGTCACGCCCTGATCGTCGAGATCAGCCCGCACCCGGTGCTGATCGCCGGGCTCACCGGCCTCGCCGAGGAGGCCGGCGGCGACGCCGTGGTCCTCGGCACGCTGCGCCGCGGCGACGGAGGGCTCCGCCGGTTCACCCAGTCACTGGCCGCGGCGTACGTGCACGGTGCCGCTGTCGACTTCGCGACGGTCCAGCCGCAGGGGCGCATCGTGCCGCTGCCGACCTTCGCCTTCCAGCGCCGGCCGTACTGGCTGGGCGGCCAGCGGCCTCCGGCTCCCGCCGCCGCGGCCCCGGGCACCGACGACGCGGTCTTCTGGAACGCCGTCGAGCGGCAGGACGCGAACGTGCTCGCCGAGACCATCGGCGCCGACCCGGCGGCCGTGGGGGACCTGCTCCCGGCGTTGTCGTCGTGGCGGCGGCAGCGGCAGACCGGCTCGACGCTGGACAGTTGGCGCTACCGCGACGAGTGGGTCCGCGTCCCCGACCAGCCGGCCCGCCTCACCGGCACCTGGCTGGTCGCCGTACCGGCTGGTCTCGACTCCCCGCTGCCCGCCCAGGTCAGCGGAGCCCTGCGGGCGGGCGGCGCGCAGGTGGTGCCGCTGGAGATCGACCCGGTCGACGTCCAGCGCACCGCCCTGGCAGCCCAGCTCACCCTGGCGCTCGACGCGGCCGGCTGCGACCGCCCCGACGGGGTGCTGTCCCTGCTCGCCCTGGACGAGCGGGTCCTCGACGGGCACCGCTCCACTCCGCGCGGCTTCGCCGCCACCGTCGTACTGGTGCAGGCCCTCGGCGACCTCGGCGTCGGCGCCCCGCTCTGGTGCGCGTCGCACGGCGCGGTCGGCACCGGGCCGGGCGACCCCCTGGCCAACCCGGTCCAGGCGCTGCTCTGGGGCTTCGGCCGGGTGGCCGCGCTCGAACACCCGGAACGCTGGGGTGGCCTCGTGGACCTGCCCGGGACGCTCGACGAGCGCGGCTCCGGCCTGCTCTGCGCCCTGCTCTCCGGCGTGACCGGCGAGGACCAGGCCGCGATCCGTCCGCCCGGTCTCCTCGGTCGGCGCCTGATGCGCGCCCCGGTCGGCGACCGCAGCCCGGCGCGGAGCTGGCAGCCGCGCGGCACCACCCTCATCCTGGGCGGCACCGGCGGCCTCGGGTCCCAACTGGCCCGCTGGCTGGCCGAGCACGGCGCCGAGCACCTGCTGCTGGTCAGCCGCCGGGGCCCGGACGCGCCCGGCGCGGACCGGCTGCGCGACGACCTCACCGCGCTGGGCGCGACAGTCACAGTGGCCGCCTGCGACGCCGCCGACCGGGACGCCCTGGCCGCGCTGATCGACGCGATCCCCGCGAAGACACCACTGACCACTGTGGTGCACAGCGCCGCCGTCCTCGACGACTGCGTGATCGACGCGCTGGAGACACACCGCGTCGACGGTGTCCTGCGCGCCAAGGTGGACTCGGCCCGCCACCTGCACGAGCTGACCCGTGGCCTGGACCTGGACGCGTTCATCACGTTCTCCTCGTTCGCCGGCACGGTGGCCAGCTCCGGCGTCGGCAACTACGCCCCCGCCAACGCCTACCTGGACGCCCTGGTGCAGCACCGCCGGTCGCTCGGCCTGCCGGGCACCGCTATCGCCTGGGGCGCCTGGGGTGGCGGTGGCATGGCCGACGGAGAGTTCGGTGAGCTGCTGACCCGCCACGGCGTCGCCGAGATGGCACCCGAGCTGGCGATCACCACGCTGCGCCAGGCGGTGGAGCACGGCGAGCCGTTCCTCACCGTCGCCGACATCCGGTGGGAGCGGTTCTTCGTCGCGGTCACCGCGACCCGGCCCAGCCCGCTGGTCAGCGCGATCCCGGAGGCACAGCAGGTGCTCGCGGCCATCGCCCGCGACGGGGACGGCGCCGGCGAGAGTGCCACGGCGCGCCTGGCGGGCCTGCCGCCGGCCGAGCGGGCCAAGGTCCTGCTGGAGACGGTACGCGCGCAGGTGGCCACGGTGCTCGGCTACGCCTCGGCCGACGAGGTGCCGCCGAAGAAGGCGTTCCAGGAGCTCGGCTTCGACTCGGTGACCGCCGTGGAGCTGCGCAACCGCCTGGGCGCCGCCACCGGGCTGCGGCTGCCCGTCACGCTCGTCTTCGACTATCCGAACCCGGTCACGCTCGCCGCCTTCCTGGACAGCCTGTGCGGCGGCGCCGACGACAGTTCCGCGCTGGACGACCTGGACCGGCTGGAAGCGGCCCTGGACAGCCTCGAACCGGACGACGTCACGTACGTCCGGCTGATGACCCGCATGCAGGCGCTCGTCGCCGACTGGAAGCACGGCCGCGCCGAGCCGGTGGAGACCGCGGGCGAAGCCCTGGCCGACGCCACCGACGAGGAGATGTTCGAACTCCTCGGCAAGAAGTTCGGCATCGCCTGACCCGCACGCTCACAAGGGGAGACCACCGATGGCCAACGAAGAGCGGTTGCGCTACTTCCTCAAGCGGGTCACCGCCGACCTGGAAACCGCCCAGGAGCGTATCCGGCACCTGGAGGTACGCGCCGACGAACCGATCGCGATCATCGGTGTGGGCTGCCGGTTCCCCGGTGGCGTGGACTCCCCGGAGTCACTGTGGAACCTGGTCGCGGCGGACGGGGACGGCATCACGCCGTTCCCGGCCGACCGGGGCTGGGACACCGAGGCGCTGTTCGACCCCGACCCGGACAACCCCGGGACGTCGTACGCCGCCGAGGGCGGGTTCCTCAGCGGGGCGGGTGACTTCGACGCCGGCTTCTTCGGCATCAGCCCGCGCGAGGCACTGGCGATGGACCCGGCGCAGCGGCTCCTGCTGGAGGTGTCGTGGGAGGCCATCGAGCGGGCCGGCATCGACCCGGCGTCGCTGTCCGGGTCGCCGACCGGCGTGTTCGCGGGCACCAACGGCTCGGACTACGCGGCCATGCTGATGGGTGCGTCCGAGGGCCTGGAGGGTTACCTCGCCACCGGCAACGCGGGTGCGGTGATCTCCGGCCGGGTGTCGTACTCGCTGGGCCTGGAGGGGCCGGCGGTCACCGTCGACACGGCCTGCTCGTCGTCGCTGGTCGCGCTGCACCTGGCGGCGCAGGCGCTGCGGGCCGGTGAGTGCTCGCTCGCGCTGGCCGGCGGTGTGACAGTGATGGCGACCCCGTCGCTGTTCGTCGGCTTCTCCCGTCAGCGCGGCCTGGCCGCCGACGGCCGTTGCAAGGCCTTCGCCGGTGCCGCCGACGGCACCGGCTTCGCCGAGGGCGCCGGTGTGCTGCTGTTGGAGCGGCTGTCCGAGGCCCAGCGCAACGGGCATCCGGTCCTCGCCGTGGTACGCGGCAGCGCTGTCAACCAGGACGGTGCGTCCAACGGGCTGACCGCCCCGAACGGGCCGTCGCAGCAGCGGGTGATCCAGGCGGCGCTGGTCGACGCCCGGCTCTCGGCGGCGGACGTCGACGTGGTGGAGGCGCACGGGACCGGCACCCGGCTGGGCGACCCGATCGAGGCGCAGGCACTGCTCGCCACCTACGGCCGGGAGCGCCCAGCGGACCAGCCGTTGTGGTTGGGGTCGGTGAAGTCGAACATCGGGCACACACAGGCCGCCGCCGGCGTCGCCGGGATCATCAAGATGGTCGAGGCGCTGCGTCATGAGACGTTGCCGCGGACCCTGCACGTGGACGAGCCGACGCCGCAGGTGGACTGGTCCGACGGTGCGGTGGAGCTGCTGACGGCACCGCGCCCGTGGGCGGCGGGGGAGCGTCCCCGCCGGGCGGGGGTGTCGTCGTTCGGGGTGTCCGGCACGAACGCCCACGTGATCATCGAGGAGGCACCGGCCGCACCGGTCGACGAGCCGGCCGTGGTGTCGCAGGACGTGCCGTGGCTGTTGTCGGCGGCGGCGCCGGAGGCGCTGCGCGGGCAGGCGGATCGGTTGTCGCGGGTGACGGCGGATCCGGGCGCGGTGGCGTACTCGCTGCTGTCCACCAGGTCGGTGCTGAGCCACCGGGCGGTCGTGCTCGGCCCGGACCACTCCGCGGGCCTGTCCGCCCTCCGGGACGGCCTGCCGTCGGCTTCGGTGGTCTCCGGTTCGGCCCACCCGGACTCGGGCGTGGTGTTCGTGTTCCCGGGTCAGGGTTCGCAGTGGGTAGGCATGGCCACGGGGCTGTTGGATGCGGAGCCGGTGTTCGCGGCGCGGATCGCGGAGTGCGCGGCGGCTTTGGATCCGTTCGTGGACTGGAATCTGTTGGAGGTGTTGCGCTCGGACGATCCGTTGGAGCGGGTGGATGTGGTGCAGCCAGTGTTGTGGGCGGTGCACGTGTCTCTCGCGGAGGTGTGGCGGGCGAAGGGTGTGATGCCGGATGCGGTGATCGGTCATTCGCAGGGGGAGATCGCGGCGGCCTGTGTGGCCGGGGTGCTGTCGCTCAGTGACGCGGCGAGGGTCGTGGCGTTGCGGAGCAAGGCTCTGCTGTCGATCGCGGGCAGTGGTGGGATGGTGTCGGTCAATGCCGGCCTGGACGTGGTCACCCCGTTGTTGACCGAGGGTGTGAGCGTCGCCGTGGTCAACGGCCCGACCAGCGTCGCCGTGGCGGGTGCTGACCTGGATGCGTTCCTGGCTGCCGCGGAGGCGGCCGGGGTGCGGGCGAAGCGGGTCAAGGTCGATTACGCCTCGCACTGCGCTCTGGTCGAGCCGGTGGAGGCGGAGCTGGCCCGTCTGCTCGACGGGGTGCAACCTCAGCCCGGTGCGGTGCCGGTGTTCTCCACGGTGGAGGACGGCGGTCAGATGGACGCCGGCTACTGGTATCGCAATCTGCGTCAGCCGGTGCGCCTGGACCTGGCGGTCGCGGCGGCGCAGGCGGCCGGACACCGGATCTTCATCGAGGTCAGCGCGCACCCGGTGCTCGCCGGTGCGATCGAGGCCACCACCATCGGCACGCTGCGCCGTGACGCGGGCGGCCCCCAGCAGGTCGTACGGTCGTTGGCCGAGGCGTGGGTGCGGGGCGCGCCGGTCGACTGGAGCACCATCATCGCGGCCACCCGGGTCGTGGACCTGCCGACGTACCCGTTCCAGCACGAGCGTTACTGGCCCACCCGTGGCAGCGCGATCAGCGCGGCCGACCCGGTGGACAGCGAGTTCTGGCAGGCGGTCGAGAACGGTGACCTCACCCCGCTGGGCATCACCGGCGACGGTGGCGAGCTGCTGCCCGCCCTCACCGCCTGGCGCCGCCGCAAGCGCGAGCACCACACCCTCGACGACTGGCGGTACCGGGTCACCTGGCAGAGCAGGACCACCCCGACCGAGAACACCCTCACCGGCACCTGGCTGATCCTGCTCCCCGCCGGCGAACCCTGGTCGGACGCCGCCGAGGACGCCCTCGCGCAGGCCGGCGCCCGGGTCGTACCGGTGGCCATCGCTCCCGGTCCGATCGACCGGAGCGCCCTCACCGACGCGGTCAACGCCTCCATCGGCGCGACACCCGTCGACGGAGTGCTGTCCCTGCTCTCCCTGCCCGCCGCCGAGGCCGCCGACGCGGTGCACGACGCGTCCACAGTGCTGCACGGTCTCGCGGACGCGGGCATCACCGCCCCGCTCTGGCTCGCCACCCGCTCCGGAGTCCGGGTCGGCCGTTCCGACGCCGCCCCGGCACCCACGCAGGCAGCACTCTGGGGCTTCGGCCGGGTCGTCGCACTGGAAGAGCCGCACCGCTGGGGTGGCCTGATCGACCTGCCGGCGCAGCCCGACCCCCGGTCGGCCGCCCGGCTCGTCGCGGCACTCACCGCCGGCGACGACGAGGACCAGTTCGCCGTCCGCGCCTCGGGCCTCTACACCCGCCGGCTGACCCGCGCCCCGCAGGGCACCACCCCCGGGTGGTCGCCGTCGGGCACCGCACTGGTCACCGGCGGCACCGGCGCGATCGGCGCGCACACGGCCCGCTGGCTGGCCCGCAACGGCGCCGAGCACCTGGTGCTCACCAGCCGCCGAGGCCCGGACGCCCCTGGCGCCGACGACCTGCGCGCCGAGTTGGAGCAGGCCGGCACCCGCGTCACCATCACCGCCTGCGACATCGTCGACCGGGACGCCCTGCGCACCCTGATCGACGGCCTGCCGGACCTGACCTCCGTCTTCCACACCGCCGCCGTCCTGGACGACGGCACGCTCGGCAGCCTCGACCGGGACCGGATCGAGCGGGTGCTCGCCCCGAAGGCCGTCGCCGCCCAGCACCTGCACGACCTCACCCGGGACCGGGACCTGACCGCGTTCGTGCTGTTCTCGTCGCTGTCCGGCACCCTCGGTAACGCCGGGCAGGGCGCGTACGCCGCCGCGAACGCGTACCTCGACGCCCTGGCCGAGCAGCGGGCCGCCGCCGGCCTGCCGGCCACCTCGATCGCCTGGGGCCGCTGGGGCGACGGAGGCCTCGCCGAGGAGGCCGTACGCCGGGAGCGGCTCAGCCGGGGCGGCCTGGGCGCCATGGACCCGGCGCTGGCCCTCACCGGCCTCGCCAGCGCGATCGGAGCCGGTGAGCCGGCCCTCGCCCTGACCGACGTGGACTGGGAGCGGTTCGCCCCCACCTTCACCGCGGTACGCCCCAACCCCACCCTCGCCACACTCTGGGAAGCCGCCGGGAGCACCGGCACCGACCCGTCCGGCGACCTGACCCGGCGGCTGCTGTCGATGACCGCCCGGGACCGCTCCGCAGCCCTGGTCGAGCTGGTCCGCGGGCACGCCGCGGCGGTCCTCGGCCACTCCGGCGCGGACGGCGTCGAACCGGAGCGCGCCTTCCGTGACCTCGGGTTCGACTCGCTCACCGCTGTCGAACTGCGCAACGCGCTCGGCGCGGCCATCGACCTGCGGCTGCCCGCCACCCTGATCTTCGACCATCCGACCGCTCTCGCCCTCGGCGCCCACCTCGGCGGTCTGCTCGCCGGAGGGACCGACGGTGACGCCGAGCCGGATGCCGGCCCGGACGCCTCCACCGCCGCCGACCAGGACGACCCGATCGTCGTGGTGGGCATGTCGTGCCGCTTCCCCGGCGGCGCGGACAACCCCGACCAGCTGTGGCAGCTCGTGCACGACGAGGTGGACGCGATCTCCACGTTCCCCGCCGACCGCGGCTGGGACGTCGACAGCGTCTACGACGCCGACCCGGACAGCGCCGGCACCAGCTACGTGCGCGAGGGCGGCTTCCTCTACGGCGCCGCCGCGTTCGATCCCGAGTTCTTCGGCATCTCCCCGCGTGAGGCCCTGGCCATGGACCCGCAGCAGCGGCTCCTGCTGGAGACCGCCTGGGAGGCCTTCGAGCACGCCGGCATCGACCCGACGACCGCCCGCGGCGAGCAGGTCGGCGTCTTCGTCGGCTCGAACGGCCAGGACTACGGCGCCCTGCTCTACGGCTCCACCGAGGGCGTCGAGGGGCACACCATGACCGGCAACGCCGGCAGTGTCGCGTCTGGCCGGATCTCCTACGCGCTCGGCCTGGAGGGACCGGCCGTCACCATCGACACCGCCTGCTCGTCGTCGCTGGTCGCGCTGCACCTCGCCGCCCAGTCGCTGCGCCAGGGCGAGTGCCGCCAGGCGCTGGCCGGCGGCGTCACGGTGATGGCCACCCCGGGCCGGTTCGTCGAGTTCAGCCGCCAGCGCGGGCTCGCCGCCGACGGCCGCTGCAAGGCGTTCGCCGACGGCGCCGACGGCACCGGCTGGGGCGAGGGCGCGGGCATGCTGCTGCTTGAGCGCCGATCCGCGGCGCTGGCCGCGGGCCACCAGATCCTCGCCACGGTACGCGGCAGCGCGATCAACCAGGACGGCGCGTCGAACGGGCTGACCGCCCCCAACGGCCCCGCCCAGCAACGGGTGATCCGGGCCGCTCTCGCCGACGCGGGCCTGCGACCCTCCGAGGTGGACCTGGTGGAGGCGCACGGCACCGGCACCCGGCTCGGCGACCCGATCGAGGCCCAGGCGCTGCTCGCCACGTACGGGCAGCACCGACCGGCGGACCGCCCGCTGCGGCTCGGCTCGATCAAGTCGAACATCGGCCACACCCAGGCCGCCGCCGGTGTCGCCGGTGTGATCAAGGTGATCCAGGCGATGCGGTACGGGGTGCTGCCCCGGACGTTGCACGTGGACCAGCCGAGCGCCGAGGTGGACTGGGAGTCCGGTGCGGTGGCGCTGCTCGACCGGTCCCTGCCGTGGGAGGGCGCCGGGCCGCGCCGGGCCGCCGTGTCGTCGTTCGGCATCAGCGGCACCAACGCCCACGTCGTGCTGGAGGGCGACCCGGCCCCGGCGACCGCCGCCCCCGCCACGAACCCGCAGCGCCCCGCCACGTGGCTGCTCAGCTCGCGGACCGAGGAGGGGTTGCGCGACCAGGCCGGGCGGTTGCTCGGCCACCTGGACGAGCACCCGGGGCTGGACCCGTACGACGTCGGTTTCTCCCTCGCCACCACCCGTACCCAGCACCGGCACCGGGCCGCGGTGTTCGGGCGTGCAGAGCTGGCGGCGGTGGCCGCCGGATCACCGGCTCCGATCACCGGTTCGGTGGTGCGGGGCAGGACGGCGTTCGTGTTCTCCGGGCAGGGGTCGCAGCGCCCGGGCATGGGCCTGGAGTTGGCCGCCACGTACCCCGTGTTCGCCGAGGCGTTCGACGCGGCCTGCGCGGAGCTGGATCTGCATCTGGACCGGCCGCTGCGCGCGGTGATCGCCGACGGCGGTGACCTGGACCAGACGGTCTACACGCAGGCCGCGTTGTTCGCTGTCGAGGTCGCGCTGTACCGCCTGGTGGGTGCCACCCCCGACTACCTGGTGGGGCACTCGATCGGTGAGATCGCCGCCGCGCATGTCGCCGGGGTGCTGTCCCTGGCCGACGCGGCGAAGCTGGTCGCGGCGCGCGGCCGGTTGATGCAGGCGTTGCCGGCCGGTGGGGTCATGGTCGCGGTGCGGGCGACCGAGGCCGAGGTGCTGCCGCTGTTGGTCGACGGGGTGTCCGTCGCGGCGGTCAATGGTCCTCGTTCGGTGGTGCTGTCCGGTGCCGCCGACGAGGTGGCGGCGGTCGCGGCGCACTTTGAGAAGTCCAAGCGGCTCAAGGTTTCTCACGCGTTCCACTCGGTGTTGATGGAGCCGATGCTGGTGGAGTTCGCACAGGTTGCGGAGACGTTGACCTACGCGTCTCCGCGGATTCCGGTCGTGTCCAACGTGACGGGGCAGGTTGGTGAGACGCAGGACGCGGCGTACTGGGTGCGGCACGTGCGGGAGGCGGTGCGCTTCGCCGACGGCATCGCCACCCTGGAGGGCGCGGGCGTCAGCACGTTTGTGGAGATCGGCCCGGACGGTGTCCTGTCCGCGATGGGTGCGGACTGCGTGACCGATGCCGCCTTCGTGCCGGTGCAACGCGCCGACCGGGACCAGCCCACCGCCCTGCGCACCGCGCTCGCCCAGCTTCACGTCCGGGGCGTCGCGGTGGACTGGGCCGCTCTGCACCCCGGAGCGCGCCGCGTCGACCTGCCCACCTACGCCTTCCAACGGCAGCACTACTGGCCCGGTTCGGTCTCCTGGGCCCGGCCCACCGCCGACAACGACGAGCACCTGTGGGACCGCATCGAACGCGCGGACCTCGCCGGCATCGGCGCCGAACTCGCCCTGCCGCCGGACGCCACCCTCCCGGCGGTCGTCCGGGCACTCTCCGACTGGCGGCGGCAGGCCCGGCGCAGCTCCACGATCGACGGGTGGCGCTACGGCGTACGCTGGCGGCCTCTGTCCTCGACCGGGACGCCCACCCTGACCGGCACCTGGCTGCTGGTCAGCACCCCGGAGCACCCCACGGCGGAACTCGCCGCCGTGCTGCGCCGGCACGGCGCGGCGACCGGAACCGTCACGCTGACGCCGGCCGACCTGACCCGGGCCGGCACCGCCGCGCGGCTCGGCGCGGCCCTCGACGAACACGGCCCGGTGCACGGCATCCTGTCCCTGCTCGCCCTCGACCAGGAGCCGCACCCCACGCACCCGATCCTCACCAGGGGCGTCGCCGGCACGGTGACGCTGGTCCAGGCCCTCGACCAGCTCGGCGCCACCGCTCCGGTGTGGAGCGTGACCCGCGGCGCTGTCGCGATCGGCGGCTCCGAGCGGGTCGCCGCGCCCGCCCAGGCGCAGGTCTGGGGCCTCGGCCGGGTCGCCGCCCTGGAACAGCCCCGGCTGTGGGCCGGTCTGGTCGACCTGCCACCCCTGCTCGACGACCGCGCCGGCTCACGGCTCTGCGCCGTGCTGGCCGGTGCCGGCGCCGGAGGCGGTGAGGACCAGGTGGCGGTCCGCGCCTCGGCGATCTTCGGTCGCCGACTGGTCCGCCACCCACGCAGCACGACACCGGGTCCGCAGTGGCGCCCGCGCGGCACGGTCCTGATCACCGGTGGCACCGGAGCGCTGGGCGGGCGGGTCGCGCGCCTGCTCGCCGAACGAGGAGCCGAGCACCTGCTCCTGCTCAGCCGCCGGGGCGCCGACGCACCCGGGGTGGCCGACCTGACCGGCGAGCTGACCGCGCTCGGCGCCCGGGTCACCGTCGAGGCCTGCGACGTGGCGGACCGGGACGCGCTGGGCGGGGTGCTCGACCGCGTCCCCGCCGACCTGCCGCTGACCGCTGTGGTGCACGCCGCCGGCATCGGCACCCCCGGATCGCTGCGCGACACCGATCTGGACGAGTTCGCCTCCGTGGTCCGCGCCAAGATCGCCGGTGCGGTGCACCTGGACGCGCTGCTCGGCGAACGGCCGCTCGACGCGTTCGTGCTCTTCTCCTCCATCGCGGGGATCTGGGGCAGCGGCGGCCAGGGTGCGTACGCGGCCGCCAATGCGTACCTCGATGCCCTCGCCGAGGCCCGGCGGGGTCGCGGCCTCGCCGGTACCGCGGTGGCCTGGGGTCCGTGGGGCGACGGTGGAATGGCCGAAGGACCGGCTCAGGAGCAGCTGCGCCGCCGTGGCCTGCCGGTGATGAACCCGGAGTCGGCGATCGAGGCGCTCGCCGCCGCCATCGACGACCGTGAGGTGGCGCTCGCCGTCGCCGACGTCGACTGGGCCCGGTTCGCGTTGCCGTTCCAGGCGGTCCGCTCCGGCCGGCTGCTGGACGAGATCGACGAGGCGCGGGCGGCGCTCACCGCCGCCGCGCCGGGCGCCGAGAGCGCGGCCGACGCCGACGCGCTGCGCCGCAGCCTGACCGGCCTGCCGGCAGCCGAGCGGGAACGGGTCGTGCTCGACCTGATCCGCAAGAACGCGGCCACGGTGCTGGGGCACACCGCCCCCGGCGGCGTCGACGTCGACCGCGGGTTCCTGGAACTCGGCTTCGACTCGCTGACCGGGGTGGAGCTGCGCAACGCGCTCTCCGCCGAACTCGGCCTGCCGTTGCCCGCGACGCTGATCTTCGACTACCCGTCACCGCTGGTCCTGGCCGAGCACGTCCTCGACCAGTTGGCCGGCCCGGAGGCGGGCGGGGACCCGGAGGAGCAGCAGGTCCGACAGGTCCTGTCCCGGATCCCGGTGGAGCGGCTGCGCGCGGCCGGCCTGCTGGACACCCTGCTCGGCCTGGCACAGACCGGGCCGGAGGCGCCGGATGCGCCGCCGGCCACCGATGACGACGGTGAGGACCTGGCCGAGCTCGACGTCAGCGAGCTGGTCCGCCTCGCCCTCGACGGCACCGAGAGCTGACGGGGAGTAAACGATGGCCACGAGTTACGACGAGGTGGTGGCGGCGCTGCGTGCGGCGCTCGCCGACAACAAGCGGCTGAAGCAGCGCAACGCCGTCCCGGCGGCCCCGCCCGCGCCCGAGCCGATCGCGATCGTCTCGATGGGCTGCCGGCTGCCCGGCGGGATCCGCGGCCCCGAGCAACTCTGGGACCTGGTGACCGACGGGCGGGACGCGATCGGCGAGTTCCCGCCCGACCGGGGCTGGGACCTGGGTGCCCTGTCCGAGCTCAGCACCGCCGGCGCCGGCGCGTTCCTCTACGAGGCGGGTGACTTCGATCCCGGCTTCTTCGGTATCTCGCCGCGCGAGGCGATCGCCATGGACCCGCAGCAGCGGCTGCTCCTGGAGACCGCGTGGGAGACCTTCGAGCGGGCCGGGATCGACCGGGCCACCGCCCGGGGCAGCCGCACCGGCGTCTTCGCCGGCACCAACAACCAGGACTACACCGGCGTGCTGGTCGCCGCCCTGGCGCAGGGCTTCGACGGGCACCTCGGCACCGGCAACTCGGCGAGCGTGGTCTCCGGGCGGATCTCGTACACGTTCGGCCTGGAGGGGCCGGCGCTCACAGTGGACACCGCCTGCTCGTCGTCGCTGGTCGCGGTGCATCTCGCCGCCCAGTCCCTGCGCGACGGCGAGTGCAGTCTGGCGCTGGCCGGCGGCGTCGCGGTGATGGCCACCCCGTCGGTCTTCGTCGAGTTCTCCCGGCAGGGTGGGCTCGCCACCAACGGCCGCTGCAAGTCGTTCGCCGCCGCCGCCGACGGCACCGGTTGGGGCGAGGGCGCCGCGATGGTGCTGCTGGAACGGCTGTCCGACGCCCGCCGCAACGGGCATCCGGTGCTCGCCGTGCTGCGCGGCAGCGCTGTCAACCAGGATGGCGCGTCCAGTGGCCTGACCGCCCCGAACGGCCCCGCCCAGCAGCGGGTGATCCGGACCGCGCTGGCGAACGCCCGGCTCACCGCGGCCGACGTCGACGTGGTGGAGGCGCACGGCACCGGCACCCGGCTGGGTGACCCGATCGAGGCGCAGGCGCTGCTGGCCACGTACGGTCAGGACCGTCCGGCCGACCAGCCGGTGTGGCTCGGCTCGATCAAGTCCAACATCGGCCACACCCAGGCCGCCGCCGGGGTCACCGGCATCATCAAGATGGTCCAGGCGATGCGCCACGGCGTGCTGCCGGCCACCCTGCACGTCGATCGGCCCACCCCGCAGGTGGACTGGTCCGCCGGAGCCGTCGAACTGCTCACCTCGGCGCGCCCGTGGCCCACCACGGGTCGGCCGCGTCGCGCCGCCGTCTCCTCGTTCGGGGTCAGCGGCACCAACGCCCACGTGATCCTCGAACAGCCGACGGAGGCAGAGGACCGGATCGCCACCCCGGGGACCCGTGCGGCGCACGACGTCCTGGCCTGGCCGGTGTCGGCCCGCGAGCCCGCCGGGCTCCGGGCCCAGGCGGCACAACTGCTCGACCACCTGAGGGAGCACCCCGGCCTGGACCCGGCCGACGTGGCCGGCTCGCTCGCTGTCACCCGGTCGCACTTCGAGTACCGGGCGGTGGCGGTCGGCACCGGAACGGACAGCCTGACCGCGGCGCTGGCCCGGATCGCCGACGGGACCGACCCGGGCGACCTCGCTACCGCCCGGCCGCAGGTGGCCTTCGTCTTCTCCGGCCAGGGCGCGCAGCGGGCCGGTACGGGCCGGGACCTGTACGCCACCTTCCCGGTGTACGCCGAGGCGTTCGACGCGGTGTGCGCCGAACTCGACGTCCACCTGGACCGGTCGATCCGGGAGGTGATCCTCGACGACGAGGCGGCGCTGGAGCGGACCGGGTACGCCCAGGCGGCCCTGTTCGCCGTCGAGGTCGCGCTGTACCGCCTGGTCACGTCGTTCGGAGTGGTCCCGGATCAGCTCATCGGCCACTCCACCGGGGAGATCGCGGCGGCGCACGTGGCCGGGGTGCTGTCGCTGCCCGACGCGGCGGCGCTCGTCGCGGCACGGGGGCGGCTCATCCAGGCACTCCCGGCCGGTGGCGTGATGGTCGCGGTCCGGGCGACGGAGTCGGAGGTCCGCGAGGCGCTCGCCGGCCACGAGGCGGTGGTGTCCGTCGCCGCGGTGAACGGGCCGAAGTCGGTGGTGGTGGCCGGCGCGGCGGAGGCTGTCGAGCAGGTCGTCGCCCGGTTCGGCAAGACCCGGACGCTGGACGTGGGTCACGCTCTGCACTCGCCGCTGATGGCGCCGATGACCGCGGACTTCGCCCAGGCCATCGGCGGGCTGACCCACGCGCCCGCCCGCATCCCGGTCATCTCCACGGTCACCGGCGACGTCGCCGAGTTCGGCACCGACTACTGGGTGGACCAGATCCGCGCCACAGTGCGCTTCGCGGACGGCATCCGGGCTCTGCACGAGCGGGGCGTCAGCGCCTATCTGGAGATCGGCCCGGACGCGGTGCTCACCCCGCTGGGCGCCGACTGCGTCGAGGGCGCCGACCGGGACAACGCCCCGCTGTTCGTCGCCGCCCAGTCACGCGACGGGGTCGAGGCCCTGGTCACCGCGCTCGCCCGACTGCACTGCCGGGGCGTACGACTGGACTGGGCTGCGCTGCTGCCCGGGACCACGCGGGTCGACCTGCCCACCTACCCGTTCCAGCGGCAGCACTACTGGCCGGCGCTGGAACCGGTCGCCATGCCGACCGCCGCGGCACCCGCCGAGCAGCCGCCGGCCGTCTCGTCGGCGCCGGTCCTGTCGCGGGACTCCGCGTTCGAGGAGGTCCGCGACCTCATCCGGCAGGAGACCGCCGAGATGCTCGGCTACTCCGGCATCGAGTCCATCCGGCCCGGGCGAGATTTCCTCGAACTCGGCGTCGACTCGGTGATCGCGCAGGAGATCCGCCACCGTCTCAGCGCCGCCACCGGTCTCACCCTGGCCCCCGGTCTGCTCTTCGCCCACCAGGACCCGGACCGGCTGGCCCGGCACCTGATGGCGGAGATGGCCGGGACGACGGCGGCCTCGCCGGCCCCCACGCTGGACGTGATGTTCCGGCAGGCGCGGCACCGCGACGACCTGCACGAGTTCACGACACTGCTGATGCGTCTGGCCGGGTACCGGCCGAGCTTCACCGCGGCCGACGTGGACGAGGGGCGGGTGGCCGTACCCGCTCTGGCGCGCCTGGCCGAGGACGGCGGCGGCCCACGGATCATCGCCTGCTGCACCACCTCGCTGATGGCCGGGCCGCAGGAGTACGCCCGGCTGGCCGGCGCCCTGCGCGGCCGGTACCAGATCTCCGCCCTGGTCAACCCCGGTTACCAGGAGGACGAGCCGGCCCCCGCCGACCTGGCCGCCGCGCTGCGCCTCCAGGTCCGGGCGATCCGCGCGGACGTCGGCGCCGAGCCGTTCATCCTGCTCGGACACTCGGCCGGCGGCCTGGTCGCCAACGCCCTCGCCGCCGAGCTGGAGGCCGAGGGCGTCGGTCCGGCCGCCGTGGTGCTGCTCGACTCCTACCCGCCGGCCGACGCGGTGCTCGGCCGGTGGATACCCGAACTGCTCGACGGCCTGGACCTGGACGACGCCGGCGTGGCCGATCAGCGGTATCTCGCCTGGGCGTCGTACGTGCGTCACTACGGCGACTTCGAGCCGCTGCCCACCAGCGCACCGACCCTGCTGGTCCGCGCCGGTGAGCCCCTCGGCACGGTGCCGGACGACCGCGACTGGCGGCCGTCCTGGCAGCACCCGCACACCGTGGCCGACGCCACCGGCGACCACTTCACCATGGTCGGCGACCAGGTCGACCGCACCGCGCAGACAGTGCACGACTGGCTGACCGCGACCCTCTGACCTGACTTTCGTGAACGGAGACCCGACATGACCATCACGACGACCAGCACTGTCGACACCAGCCTGTGGCTGCGCCGGTTCCACCCGAAGCCGGACGCGCCGGTGCGTCTGGTCTGCCTACCGCACGCCGGCGGCTCGGCCAGTTACTATCACCCGGTCTCGCGCGCCCTGACCGGCGTCGAGGTGTTCGCGGTGCAGTACCCCGGCCGGCAGGACCGTCGCGCCGAGCCCTGCATCGACACCGTCCACGGCCTGGCCGCCAGGGTCGCCGAGCAGGTCGCCACGCTCGCCGACCGCCCGATCGCCCTGTTCGGCCACAGCATGGGCGCCTCGGTCGCCTTCGAGGTGGCCCGGCTCCTCGAGGAGGACGGCATCGTCCTGAAGCACCTGTTCGCCTCCGGGCGGCGTGCGCCCTCGCGGCACCGCGACGAGCACATCCACCAGCTGGGTGACAACGGCCTGATCGCGGAGATGCGCCGACTCAACGGCACCGAGGGCAAACTGCTCGACGACGACGAGCTGATCCGCATGATCATCGGGGCGATCCGCAACGACTACAAGGCCGCGGAGACCTATGTGTACCGACCCGGCCCGCCACTGTCCTGCCCGATCACGGTGCTGACCGGCGATTCGGACCCGAAGGTCACCGTGGACGAGGCCGACTCCTGGCGGACGCACACGACCGGCCCCTACGCCATGAAAGTTTATAGGGGTGGTCACTTCTACCTGAACAACCACCAGACGGACATACTGGAGACCATTGTGGATCGCCTGACGGCAGGCTGACGGCAAGGCGGCCCGACCAGTCCGAGACTTCCGGAGGTACCAGTGACAACCCCGACACCCACGCCGGCTCTGCGGCTCATCGGGCTGTCCAAGGCATTCGGTGACAAGCGTGCCGTCGATCACATCGATCTGGAGGTTCCGGGCGGCTCGTTCTTCGGGCTGGTCGGTCCCAACGGGGCCGGCAAGACCACATCACTGTCCATGGCGGTCGGGCTGCTGCGCCCCGACAGCGGTCGCGCCGAGATCTTCGGCGTGGACGTCTGGGCCGACCCGGTCCGAGCCAAGGAACTGATCGGCGTCCTGCCCGACGGCCTCGGCATGCCCGAGCGGCTCACCGGCCGGGAGGTGCTCAGCTACCTGGGTCTGCTGCGGGGCATGGAGCCCGAGGCGGTCGCCAAGCGCAGCCAGGATCTGCTGGAGGTCCTCGAACTCGACCGGGCCGACAGCACCCTGGTCCTCGAATACTCGACCGGCATGCGCAAGAAGATCGGCCTGGCCACGGCCCTGCTGCACGCACCGAAGCTGCTGGTGCTCGACGAGCCTCTGGAGGCCGTCGACCCCGTCTCGGCGGCGACGATCAAGGTGATCCTCCAGCGCTTCGTCGCCGCCGGCGGCTCGGTGGTCTTCTCCAGTCACGTCATGCCGGTCGTCGAGCAGCTCTGCGACCACGTCGCGGTCGTCACCGGCGGCCGGGTGGTCGCCTCCGGCCCGCTCGACGAGGTCCGCGGCGGCAGCTCCCTGGAGAACCGGTTCGTCGACCTGGTCGGCGGCCAGCCGGTGAGCGCGGGGGAGCTGTCATGGTTGGCATCCTGATCCGGATGAAGCTGGCCGTTCTGCGGCACTCGATGACCGGGCAGCGTGCCGCCGACATGATCGGTGGCGGCGTGCTGGGCCTGGTCCTCGCTGGCGGCACGATCTGGCTGGCCCTGCACGACTGGCCGGTCGACGGCCTGCCGCTGGACCTGGTCGGCGCGGCGTTCGCCATCTGGATGATCGGCTGGCTGTTCGGCCCGGTGCTGTTCGGTGGGGGCGACGAGACGCTGCGCCCGGAGCACCTGGCCCTGCTGCCGATCCCGCCGCGCCGGCTCGCCACCGGTCTGCTCGCCGTCGCGTTCGTCGGCGTCGCCCCGGTGGTCAGCCTGGTGGCCTTCACCGCGCTGATCGTCGTCGCTCTCCCGGTCGGCGGTGCCGCCGCCCTGATCGCGGTGCCGGTGGTCTTCCTCCAACTGCTGTTCGTGGTGCTCGCTTCCCGGTTCGTCACCGCCGCGCTCAGCACGCTGATGCGCGCCAAGATCGGTGCGGTCCTGGCCGCCGTGATCAGCGGCGGCATCCTGGCGCTCACGCACACCGGTTGGGTGCTCAAACCCACCATCCAGTACGCCCTCACCGCCGGTTTCCCGGAGAACCTGGCGGACTGGGTGCGCCGCCTGCCGTCCGGCTGGGGCATCGTCGCGGTGGAGGCCGCCGGCCGGGGTGACTGGCTGCTCGCCCTCGCCGCGCCGGCCGGTCTCGCCGTACTCAGCGTGCTGGCCATGCTCGGTTGGTCCGCGCTGCTGGTCCGCCGGCTCAGCCACCGAGGCGCAAGCGGCCGCCCGGCCCGTGGCCGCACCGCCGCGCAGCAGATCCGCGGTGGCGGTGTGCGGGCCGTCGTCGGTCGTGAGCTGCGCACCGCGTCCCGGGACCTGATGCGCTTTCACTACCTGGTCTTCTCCCTGGTCTACGCGCTGGCGTTCTGCCTGCTGCCGCTCCTGGTCGACCTGCCGATCTTCGTGCCGTTCATCGGTGTCGCGTTCGGCATCTGGGCCGCGGCCATCTCCGCCAACCTGTACGGCGAGGACGGCACGGTGATCTGGCAGACAGTGCTCACCCCCGGGGCCGCCCGCAAGGACGTCCGCGGTCGTCAGCTCGCCTGGTTGCTGCTGACCGCCCCCGCGGTCGTGGTCCTCAGCGTCGTGCCGACAGTGCTCAGTGGGCAGACGTGGGCCTGGCCGTGGCTGGCCGCCCTGGTGCCGGCCCTGATCGGCGGCGGCGCCGGCGTCATCGTGCTGATCTCGGTGCTGCGCCCGGTGCCGATGACCGACCCGCACAAGCGCAGCGGCAACCTCCTGGAGAACGGCACCGACTTCACCCAGGTGCTGCTCATGCTGGTGCTGGTCGCCGCCACCGCGGCCCCTGCCTATCTCACCGTCCGCTACGGACCCGATTGGGCGGGCGCCGGTGTCGGCCTGGTCACCGGCATCCTGCTGGCCTGGCTGCTCGGCGATCTGGCCGCCAAGCACCTGGAAGCGACCGGCCCCGACCTGCTCGCCACCATGCGGGCCTCCACCTCCCGCAAGAGCAACCTCAGCGGCGACGTCGACTGGGACCAGATCACCGCCTCCCTCGGCGGGGTGGATCTCGGCGAGAGCCGCCTCGGCATCGACAAGGCGTCACCGGCCCGCCGCGCCGTCATCTACGTGTGCTTCACCGTCTGCTGGGTCCCGCTGGTCGCACAGGGCGTCGTTCCGGCCTTCCTGAAATACAACGACCCCGACCGCGACTCCTGGTTCGTGGCCCGCCTCGTCCCCGAGGCGCTGCACTGGCCGGTCGTCGGCGTCATGGTCGTGCTCGGCCTGGGTCTCATCGCCGTCGGCTTCCACCAGCTGCGGGTGGCCCGTGCGGAGAGCCGCCAGGCCACGGTGGACCGGGCCGGCCACGCTCCGGTGGTGACCCGCCAACCCGAGAAGGTGGACGAGCTGAACCACTGACCGGACGGAAAGGGGCTCGGCCACCGTGGTGGCCGAGCCCTTTCGTGTGTCTGGATGGTCACCAGGTGATGGGCAGCTCGCGGACACCGTAGATCAGGGACTCGGAGCGCAGCGGAACGTCCTCGATCGACCCGTGCAGGCGCAGGCCGGGAAAGCGGGTGAACAGGGCCCGCAGAGCGATCCTGAGTTCCGCGCGGGCGAGCTGCTGGCCGATGCAGAGGTGCACGCCGTGGCCGAAGGCGAGGTGCTGGAGGCTGGTCCGGGTCACGTCGAGGACGCCGGGATCGGCATAGCGGGACGGGTCGCGGTTGGCGGCGGACAGCGAGAGGCTGACGCTCTCGCCGGCGCGGATGAGCTGCCCGCCCACCGGCACGTCCTCGGTGGCGAGGCGGGTCACGCCGAACTGGAAGGTCGGCAGATAGCGGAGCAGCTCCTCGACGGCGTCCGGGACCCGGTCCAGGTCGGCGCGCAGGACGGCCAGCTGCTCGGGGTTGCTGAGCAGCGCGAACACGCCGAGGCTGAGCTGGTTGGCGGTGGTCTCGTGGCCGCCGACGAGCAGCAGCATGGCGATGCTGGTCAGTTCCTCGTCGGTGAGCGGGTCGTCGTCCGAGTCGTGGATCAGGCCGGAGATCAGGGCGCCGTCCGGCTCGTCGTGTTTGGTGGCGACCAGGGCGGCCAGATACTGGCGCAGGTTCCAGGCGGACATCCCGATCTCCATCGGGGTGGCGTCGGTGCGCAGCATCGCCGCGGTCAGCGTCTGGAACTGGGCGCGCTCGGCGTAGGGGACGCCGAGCAGCTCGCAGATGACCAGCGAGGGGATCGGCAGAGCGAAGTCCCGGACCAGGTCGGCAGGCGCGCCAGCGGCCTCGATTGCGTCGAGGCGCTCGGTCACGATCTCCGCGATCCGCGGCTCCAGGGCGCGGACCCGGCGCATCGTGAACTGGCCCATCAGCATCTTGCGGTAGCGCGTGTGGTGCGGCGGGTCGACGTGGATGAAGAACGCCGGGTCCGGCGGAAGCTGCTTGGCCTCCTCCGGTATCACCTGGATCGGGTTGGACGCCTTGAGGATGTCCGCGCTGAACCGGTTGTCGGCGAGCACCGCGCGGACGTCCTCGGCCCGGGTGACCAGCCAGCCGACCGAACCGTCGGCCATGATCAGCGGACTGACCGGGTGCTCCTCGGCGCGCTGGAGGAGTTCGTCGGGTGGGGAGAACGGACACTTGCCGCGCTGTCGGGGCAGCGGAGCCGGCTCCCCGGTGCCCGATCCGGCCGGGGCGGGATGTTGCGTCGCACTGGTCATCGTCACCACTCATTTCC
Organism: Micromonospora zamorensis; assembly: GCF_900090275.1. Classification (NCBI taxonomy): domain Bacteria; kingdom Bacillati; phylum Actinomycetota; class Actinomycetes; order Micromonosporales; family Micromonosporaceae; genus Micromonospora; species Micromonospora zamorensis. The sequence continues at coordinate 2,189,942 of NZ_LT607755.1, forward strand.
GCATGGACATTGTCTCCACGTTAGGTTGAACGTGCCGTCAGGAAATGCGCCCCGATCCGGATCGGGGGTCGATCCAGGGGAGTAGGGGTCCCGTCCGAATGGCCTCCCCCCGGGGTGCACTCGATCGCTTAGGGGTGTCCGGCCTCCTCTGACGCTCATTACCGTCCGAACCGAACGCGCCATCGGGTCGTGTGGACGAGTGGGGGCCGCGGATCGTCATGAAGAGCGAATCAGCATTCACCGATGGAAATGCGGAATTTGACGGCGTCGCCATTGTGGGTATCGCCTGCCGACTGCCCGGCGCGGACGATCCTGGCGCTTTCTGGCGCCTGCTGGCGGACGGCCGCGACACGGTCACCGAAGCACCGGCGCACCGCTGGGAGAGCGCGGGAGATCGCCCACGCGGCGGCTTCCTGGACCGCGTCGACGGCTTCGACCCGGGCTTCTTCGGAATCGCCCCGCGCGAGGCGGCCACCATGGACCCCCAGCAGCGCCTCATGCTGGAGCTCGGCTGGGAGGCCCTGGAGGACGCGGGCATCGTCCCGGACGCCCTCGCCGGCACGCGGGCCGGCGTCTTCGTCGGCGCGATCGGGGACGACTACGCCACCCTGTTGCGCGGCCTCGGCACCGACGGCATCACCCCGTGGACCCTGACCGGCACCAACCGGGGCATCATCGCCAACCGACTGTCCTACGTGCTCGGGCTGCGCGGCCCCAGCCTCACCGTGGACGCGGCCCAGGCCTCCTCGCTGGTCGCCGTCCACCTGGCCGCGGAGAGCCTGCGCGACGGCCGTTGCAAGGTCGCCCTGGCCGGCGGCGTCAGCCTCAACCTGGTCCCGGAGAGCACCCTCACCGCCGCCGCGTTCGGTGGCCTGTCGCCCGACGGGCGCTGCTACACCTTCGACGCCCGGGCCAACGGTTACGTCCGCGGCGAGGGCGGTGTGGTGCTCACCCTCAAGCTGCTCACCGACGCGCTCACCGACGGCGACCAGATCTACGGTGTGGTCCGCGGCAGCGCGGTCAACAACGACGGTGGCGGCGACAGCCTCACCACGCCCACCAGTGACGGCCAGACCGACGTGCTGCGCGAGGCGTACCGGCAGGCCGGGGTGGACCCGTCCGTGGTCCAGTACGTGGAGCTGCACGGCACCGGCACCCGGGTCGGTGACCCGGTGGAGGCCGACGCGCTCGGTGCGGTCCTCGGGGTGGCGTCCGGCCGGCGGCAGCCGTTGCTGGTCGGGTCGGCGAAGACGAACGTCGGGCACCTGGAGGGTGCGGCGGGTGTGGTCGGGCTGCTCAAGACCGTCCTGGCGCTGCATCACCGGGAGCTGCCACCGAGCCTGAACTTCGCCACGCCGAACCCGCAGATCCCGTTCGACGAGCTGCGGTTGCGGGTGCGTACGACCCACGGGGCGTGGCCGGAGACGGACCGGCCCCTGGTCGCCGGGGTGAGTTCGTTCGGCATGGGCGGCACGAACTGTCATGTCGTGCTGTCCTCGGCGCCGGCCTGGCCGTCCGTGGCCGGACCGGTGGCCGGCCCTGCTTCCGGTGGGCCGGTGGCGTGGCTGCTGTCGGGGCGTACCCCGGCCGCCGTGCGGGCGCAGGCCGCTCAGTTGCGTGACACGCTCGCGCAGGACGCGCGGCCGGTGGACGTGGCGTACTCGCTGGCCCGGCACCGGAGCGGCTTCGACCACCGGGCGGCCGTGGTCGGCGCGGACCTGGCCACCCTGAAGGAGCGTCTGACCGCACTGGCCGACGGTGAGTCGCCGGTGCAGCGGGCCGGCGACGGCCCGGTGGCGTTCCTGTTCGCCGGTCAGGGCTCCCAGCGGGCCGGGATGGGCCTCGACCTCGCGGACACCTACCCGGTGTTCGCGGTGGCCCTCGACGACACCTGCGCCGCGCTCGACGTGCACCTGGACCGCCCGCTGCGCGAGGTCATCGTGGAGGGGACGGAGCTGGACCGGACCGTCTACACCCAGGCCGCCCTGTTCGCCTTCGAGGTGGCGTTGTTCCGGCTGGTCGAGTCGTTCGGGGTCACCCCGGACTACCTGGTCGGGCACTCGATCGGGGAGATCGCCGCCGCGCATGTCGCCGGGGTGCTGTCCCTGCCGGACGCGGCGAAGCTGGTCACCGCCCGCGGCCGGCTGATGCAGGAGCTGCCGGCCGGCGGCCTGATGGTCGCGGTGCAGGCGTCCGAGGCCGACGTGGTGCCACACCTCACCGAGGGCGTCGACATCGCGGCGGTCAACGGCCCCCGGTCCGTCGTGCTGTCCGGTGCTGCGGACCCGGTCGCTGCTGTCGCGGCGGAGTTCGAGAAGACCAAGCAGTTGCGGGTCAGTCACGCGTTCCACTCGGCGCTGATGGAGCCGATGCTGGCGGAATTCGCCGCGGTTGCGGAGACGCTGACCTATTCGTCACCGAACATTCCCGTCATCTCCAACGTGACGGGGCGGATCGCCGAGACGCAGGACGCGGCCTACTGGGTGCGGCACGTCCGGGAGGCGGTCCGGTTCGCCGACGGCCTCGCGACCCTGGAAGGCGAAGGCGTCACCACGTTCGTCGAGATCGGCCCGGACGGTGTGCTCAGCGCGATGGGCGCCCACTGCGTTCCGGTCGGTGCGTTCGTCCCGGCCCAGCGCCCGGACCGCCCGCAGGCGGAGACCTTCGTCGCCGCCCTGGCCCAGTTGCACGGCCGCGGCGTCCCCGTCGACTGGACGCCGTCGCTGACCGGCGGGATCCGCGTCCCGCTGCCCACGTACGCCTTCCAGCGGGAGTCCTACTGGCTGTCCGCCGACGCCGCCGTGGCACCGGCCGCGCCCAGCGCCGCGCGCTCCGAGGACGAGCTCCTCGATCTGGTACGGACGCACGCCGCCGCCGTCCTCGGCCACCCGGACCCGTTCACCCTCGACCCCACCCACTCCTTCAAGCAACTCGGGTTCGACTCGCTGACCGCCGTCGAACTGCGCGACCGGCTCGGCGCCGCCCTCGACCTGGCGCTGCCGGCCACGCTGCTCTACGACAGCCCCGACCCGGTCACGCTCGCCCGCTGGCTGCACACCGCGTCGGACGATCCCCGACCCTCGGCCGCCGAGCAGCCCGGGCAGCCGGGGCGGGCCGACGCCGACGAGCCGATCGCGGTCGTCGCCATGGCCTGCCGTTACCCCGGTGGCATCACCGAACCGGACGAGCTCTGGCACCTGGTGTCCGGCGGCGGTGACGCCATCACCGGCTTCCCCACCGACCGGGGCTGGGACCTGACGGCCCTCTACCACCCGAACCCCGGCCACCCGGGCACCAGCTACACCCGCTCCGGCGGATTCCTGCACGACGCCGCCGAGTTCGACCCGGGCTTCTTCGGCATCTCGCCGCGCGAGGCGCTGGCCATGGACCCGCAGCAGCGACTGCTGTTGCAGGCCTCCTGGGAGGCGGTGGAGCGGGCCGGCATCGTGCCGGGCGCGCTGCGCGGCAGCCGCACCGGCGTCTTCGTGGGCGCCACCTCCCACGAGTACGGGGCACGCCTCGCCGAACCCGCCGACGGTCTCGACGGCTACGTGCTGACCGGCAGCACGATGAGTGTCGCCTCCGGCCGCATCTCGTACGTGCTCGGCCTCGAAGGGCCGGCGCTGACCGTCGACACCGCCTGCTCGTCGTCGCTGGTCGCCCTGCACCTGGCCGCCCAGTCGCTGCGCCGGGGTGAGTGCGAACTGGCCCTGGCCGGCGGTGCCACGGTGATGGCGGGCCCCGGTATGTTCGTCGAGTTCAGCCGCCAGCGGGGTCTCGCCGGCGACGGCCGGTGCAAGGCCTTCGGCGCGGACGCCGACGGCACCGGCTGGGGCGAGGGCGTCGGGGTGCTGGTCCTGGAACGGCTCAGCGACGCGCAGGCGAACGGCCACCAGGTCCTCGCCGTGATCCGCGGCAGCGCGATCAACCAGGATGGCGCGTCCAACGGCCTCTCCGCCCCGAGCGGCCCCGCCCAGCAGCGGGTCATCCGGGCCGCCCTCGCCGACGCCGGGCTCACCGCCGCCGACGTCGACGTGGTCGAGGCCCACGGCACCGGCACCACCCTGGGCGACCCGATCGAGGCGCAGGCGCTGATCGCGACCTACGGCGCCGACCGGCACGGGGACGCCCCGCTGTGGCTGGGCTCGCTCAAGTCCAACATCGGCCACACCCAGGCAGCCGCCGGTGTCGGTGGCGTGATCAAGATGATCCTCGCGCTGCGGGCCGAGGTGCTGCCCCGCACCCTGCACGCCGACGAGCCGTCACCGCACGTCGACTGGTCCGCCGGCACCGTCCAACTGCTCACCGAGCCCCAGGACTGGCGGCGCTCCGAGCACCCCCGCCGGGCCGGCGTCTCCTCCTTCGGCATCAGCGGCACGAACGCCCACCTGGTGCTCGAAGAGGCACCGGTCGCCACCCTGGTGCTCGAAGAGGCACCGGTTGCCGCCACCCCGGCCCGCCCCGACGTGCGGCGAACCGTGCCGGTGCTGATGTCCGCGCGTACCCCGCAGGCCCTGCGACGGCAGGCCGCCCGGCTGCGCGACCGGATCGGGGAGAACGACACCCACCTCGCCGACATCGCGTACACCCTGAACGTCACCCGGACCCGGTTCGCGCACCGCGCGGTCGTCCTCGCCGAGGGCCCGGACGACCTGCGCGACGGTCTGGCCGCCCTGGCCGACGACCGGTCGGCGGGGAACGTCGTCACCGCACACCCGGCCGAGCCGGGCCGGATCGCGTTCGTGTTTCCGGGACAGGGCTCCCAGTGGCTGGGCATGGCGGTCGAACTGGCCGAGGCCGAGCCGGTGTTCCATGACCACCTGACGGCCTGCGGGGAGGCGCTGCGCCCGTACACCGGTTGGGATCTGCTCGCCGCGCTGCGCGGCGACGACGACGCGCCGTCGCTGGACCGGGTCGACGTGGTCCAGCCCGCGCTGTGGGCGGTGATGGTCTCCCTGGCCCGGCTCTGGCAGGCCGCGGGCGTCCGACCGGCCGCGGTGATCGGGCACAGCCAGGGCGAGGTCGCCGCCGCGCACATCGCCGGAGCCCTCACCCTGGACGACGCCGCCCGGATCGCGGCCCGCCGCAGCCAGGCCATCGTCGCGCTGGCCGGGCGGGGCGGAATGGTCGCGGTGCAGGCGTCCGCCGCCACAGTGGAGCCGATCCTGGCCCGCTGGGGTGGCCGGATCAGCATGGCCGCCGTCAACGGACCGACCGCCGTGGTGGTCGCCGGGGAGCCCGCCGACCTGGACGACCTCGAACCGGCTCTGGCCGCCGCCGGCATCGAGGCGAAGCGCATCAAGGTCGACTACGCCTCGCACTCCGCCCACGTCGAGGTGATCCGCGAGGACCTGCTCGACGCGCTCGGCGGGATCGAGCCGAGGGTCGCCGAGATCCCGTTCTACTCCACTGTCTACGGCTCCCGGGTGGACACCACCGAGCTGGGCGCCGACTACTGGTACACCAACCTGCGCCGCCCCGTCCGCTTCGCCGAGACGGTCGACGTGCTGCTGTCCGACGGGTACCGGGCCTTCGTCGAGACCAGCCCGCACCCGGTGCTCGTCGCAGCCGTGCAGGACTCGGCCGAGCAGGCCGGAGTGGACGCCGCCGTGCTGCGGACGTTGCGACGCCACGACGGCGGTCCGGCCCGCTTCCGGGTCGCGCTGGCCGAGGCGTACGCGCGGGGGCTCGCTGTCGACTGGACGGACCTGACCCCGGACGGCTCGCTGGTGGCCCTGCCCACCTACTCCTTCGAGCAGGAGCACTTCTGGCATCACCCGGCCGTGCCGGGCAGCGCCGACGACCCGGCCAACGACCCCTTCTGGGCGACTGTGGAGCGCGGGGACGCCGCCGCGCTCGCCGCCGACCTGGCCCTGGCGCCGGGCACCCTGGACGAGATCGTGCCGGTGCTGGCCGCCTGGCGTCGCGAGCAGCGAATCCGCGCCGGTGCCGCCGGTTGGCGCTACGTCGTCGAGTGGAAGCCGCAGCCGGACACCCCGGTGGCCGCCGACGGGCACTGGATCGTCGCCGTCGCCGGCTACGACCCCACCACCACTGCCGTCCTGCACGCCCTCGGCGACGCCGGGCTCACCCTCGACGTGGTCGTCGTGGCGGCCGACGCCGACCGGGCCACCCTCGCCGAGCGGCTCGCGGCGCGTGCCGACGGTGTCCTCTCCCTGCTCGCCTTCGCGGAAGGACCCCTCGGCGAGGGCCTTCGCCGCACCCTGACCCTCACCCAGGCGCTCGGTGACGCCGGCGCCGACGCCCCGCTCTGGCTGGTCACCCGAGGTGGCGTCGACACCGGGCCCGCGGACCGGGTCGACGACCCCGAGCAGGCCCTGATCTGGGGTCTCGGCCGGATCGTCGCCCTGGAACACGCCGACCGCTGGGGCGGCCTGGTCGACCTGCCCACCGATGTCGACGAGCGGGCCGCCGAGCGGTTGCTCGCCGCGGTCACCGCGGAGGACGACGAGGACCAGGTGGCCATCCGGGTCGACGGCCGCTACCTGCGCCGGCTCGGCCACGCCCCCCGCCCGACCCGGGTGGCCGGCGGCCTGCGCCCGGACGGGCCGGTGCTCATCACCGGCGGCACGGGTGCCCTCGGCGCCACCGTCGCCCGCTGGCTCGCCGAACGCGGCGCGCCGCACCTGATCCTGCTCAGCCGCCGCGGCCCGGACGCGCCCGGCGCCGCCGACCTGGTCACCGAACTGGCCGAACTCGGCGCCACCGCCTCGGTGGTGGCCTGCGACGCCGGCGACCGCGACGCCCTCGCGGCAGTGCTCGCCGAGCACCCGGTGCGCGCTGTCGTACACGCCGCCGGGCTGCTCGACGACGGCACCGTCGACACCCTCACCACCGACCAGGTCGACCGGGTGCTGGCCGCGAAGGTCGCCGCCGCCCGTCACCTCGACGAGCTCACCCGGGACCGGGACCTCAGCGCGTTCGTCCTGTTCTCGTCGATCGCGGCGAGCATCGGCATCCCGGGGCAGGGCAACTACGCGCCGGGCAACGCGTACCTCGACGCCCTGGCGGAGCAGCGCCGCGCCGACGGCCTGGCCGCCACCTCGATCGCCTGGGGCCCGTGGGCCGGTGGCGGCATGGCCGCCGACGCCGCGGTCGGCGACCTCATGCAGCGCCACGGCATCACCCCGATGGACCCGCAGATCGCGCTCGCCGCCCTGCAACAGGCCCTGGACGACGACGCCACCACCCTCACCGTCGCCGACCTCGACTGGGACCGGCTCGCCCTCGCGCTCACCGCCGGGCGCCGCCGCCCGCTGATCGAGGACCTGCCGGAGGTGCAGCGCGCCATCGGTGCCGGCGCGGTCGCCGCATCCGGCCCCCTCGCCGCGGGCGGTCCCGCCGAGAGCCTGGCCACCGCGCTCGCCGCGCTGCCCGAGGCGGCCCGCGAGCGGGCTCTGATCGGTCTGGTGCGCGAGCAGGCGGCGCTCGTGCTCGGCCACGCCGGCCCGGACGCGGTCGACCCGAACCGCCCGTTCCGCGAGCTGGGGTTCGACTCGCTCGCCGGTGTCGAGCTGCGCAACCGGCTTCGCACCGTTACGGGCCTGCGCCTGTCGACCACCCTGGTCTTCGACCACCCCACCCCGGCCGTGCTCGCAGCGCACCTGCACGACGAGCTGACCGGCACGCTGCCGGCCCGGCCCACCGACGGCCCCGCCACGGTACGAGGATCCGACGAGCCCATCGCGATCGTGGCGATGGCATGCCGCTACCCCGGGAACGTCAACTCGCCCGTCGACCTGTGGCGACTGCTGGACGACGGCGGTGACGCGATCGGCGGCTTCCCCGTGGACCGTGGGTGGGACCTGACCCACCTCTACCACCCGGACCCGGACCACCCGGGCACCTCGACCACCCGGCACGGCGGGTTCCTCTACGACGTCGCCGACTTCGACCCGACCCCGTTCGGCATCTCGCCACGGGAGGCACTGGCTATGGACCCGCAGCAGCGGCTCCTGCTGGAGACATCGTGGGAGGCGTTCGAACGGGCCGGCATCGACCCCGTGACGCTGCGCGGCCGGCACGCCGGGGTCTACGTCGGCCTCACCTACCAGGACTACGCGTCGCGGGTCCGGCAGGCGCCCGCCGACCTGGAGGGTTACCTGCTCACCGGCAGCACCGCGAGCGTCGCCTCCGGCCGGATCGCGTACGCCTTCGGCCTCGACGGACCGGCCGTCACCGTGGACACCGCCTGCTCGTCGTCGCTGGTCGCGCTGCACCTGGCCGTGCGGGCCCTGCGGGCCGGCGAGTGCGACCTGGCACTGGCCGGTGGCGTCGCCATCATGTCCACCCCGCACATGTTCGTGGAGTTCAGCCGCCAGCGTGGTCTCGCCCCGGACGGCCGCTGCAAGCCCTTCTCCGCCGACGCCGACGGCTTCGGCTCCGCCGAGGGCGTCGGCATGCTGCTGGTCGAACGTCTCTCCGACGCACAACGGCACGGCCACCCGGTCGTCGCCGTGGTCCGCGGCACCGCGGTCAACTCCGACGGCGCCTCGAACGGTCTCACCGCACCGAACGGCCCCGCCCAGCAGCGGGTGATCCGGGCCGCGCTCGCCGACGCGGCCCTGGCGCCCGCCGACATCGACGTGGTGGAGGCGCACGGCACCGGCACCCCGCTGGGCGACCCGATCGAGGCGCAGGCGTTGGGGGCGACCTACGGCCCGGACCGCCCGTCGCAGCGGCCGTTGTGGCTCGGCTCGGTCAAGTCGAACCTGGGGCACACCCAGGCCGCCGCCGGTGTCGCCGGGATCATCAAGATGGTCGAGGCGATGCGGCACGAGGTGCTGCCCCGCACCCTGCACGCCGGGACCCCGAGCCCGCACGTCGACTGGGCGGACAGCCCGCTGCGACTGCTCGACGCGCCCCAACCGTGGCCGGCGGATCTGCCGCGCAGGGCCGCCGTGTCGTCGTTCGGCATCAGCGGCACGAACGCCCACGTGATCCTGGAGGCGCCGGCTGCGGCCGCAGCGCCATCCGACGCCTCTCGGACCGCCGACGGTGAGCCGTGCGGGGTCGTGCCGCTGGTCCTCAGCGGGCAGTCGGCCGAGGCGCTGCGTGCGCAGGCGGGCCGTCTCGCGGACCGGCTGACCGAGCCGGGTGCGCCCTCGCTGCGTGACACCGGCTGGACCCTGGCCACCGCCCGGGCCGCGTTCGCGCACCGCGCGGTGCTGCTCACCAGCGAGAGCGACGCGGTGGGTGCGCTGCGCGAGCTGGCGGCGGGCCGGGACCACACGAGCATCCACACCGATGGCGTACGAGCGGGAGGTCTGGCCTTCGTCTTCTCCGGCCAGGGGTCGCAGCGACCCGGTATGGGCCTGGAGTTGGCGGCGTCGTTCCCGGTGTTCGCCGAGGCGTTCGACGCGGCCTGCGCGGAGCTGGACCTGCACCTGGACCGTCCGTTGCGCGAGGTGATCGCCGAGGGCGACGACCTGGACCAGACGCTCTACACCCAGACCGCCCTGTTCGCCGTCGAGGTGGCGTTGTTCCGCCTCGTCGAGTCGTTCGGCGTGACGCCGGACTACCTGGTCGGGCATTCGATCGGGGAGATCGCGGCCGCTCATGTGGCCGGGGTGCTGTCCCTGTCGGATGCGGCGAAGCTGGTCGCGGCCCGAGGCCGCCTGATGCAGGCCCTGCCCGCCGGTGGCGTCATGGTGGCGGTTCGCGCCACCGAGGCCGACGTGCTGCCGCTGCTGACCGACGGCGTGTCCATCGCCGCGATCAACGGCCCTCACTCGGTGGTGCTGTCCGGTGCCGCCGACGAGGTGACCGCCGTCGCCGCCCAGTTCGAAAAGTCGAAGCGGCTGCGGGTCAGTCACGCGTTCCACTCGGTGCTGATGGAGCCGATGCTCGCCGAGTTCGCTCAGGTCGCGGAGACGTTGATCCACTCGTCGCCGCGGATCCCGGTGGTGTCGAACGTGACCGGGCAGGTCGCGGAGGCGCAGGACGCCGGCTACTGGGTGCGGCACGTGCGGGAGGCGGTCCGGTTCGCCGACGGGATCGGCACCCTGGAGGGCCTGGGCGTCAGCACGTTCGTGGAGATCGGCCCGGACGGGGTCCTCTCCGGGATGGGCGCGGAGTGCGTCACCGACGCGGTGTTCGTACCCGTGCAACGCGCCGACCGGGGCCAGACCGCCGCCCTCCAGACGGCCCTCGCCCGCGTCTTCGTGCGTGGCGTCGCCGTCGACTGGACGCCGTGCCTGACCGGTGGTCGCGTCGTCGACCTGCCCACCTACGCCTTCCAGCGGCAGCGCTACTGGTTCGAGGACGACAGCGCCGGCGACACCCCCGACACCCCGTTCTGGCGGGCCGTCGACAGTGGAGACCTGGCGGACCTGCTCGGCGTGGCCGCCGACCGGCCCCTCGACGAGGTCCTGCCCGTGCTGCGCGCCTGGCGTCGGCAGGGCACCGACCCCGGCCTGCGTTACCGCCTCGACTGGCCGGTCCGCGACGTTCCGGCCACCGCCGCCCGCCCGGGCCGCTGGCTGGTCGTCGTCCCCAGCCTCGACCTGCCGGTGGCCGCGAATATCCTGACTGCGGGCGGTCCCGACGTGGTCGCGGTGCCGGCCGGCGACCTGCCCGCCATCGATCCGGACGAGGTCGCCGGGGTGCTGTCCCTGCTCGCCCTGGACGAGCGCCCCGACCCGGACCACCCGCACCTGTCCCGAGGGCTGACCGGCACGGCGGCGCTGCTCCGCGACCTCCCGCCGGGCACGCCGCTCTGGGCCGTGACCAGCGGCGCGGTGCGGGTCGGCGACGAAGCCCGAATCAGCCCGCACCAGGCCACCGTGTGGGGGTACGGCCGGGTCGCCGCCCTCGAACTTCCCGACACCTGGGCCGGCCTCGCCGACCTGCCCGAGAACCCCGGCGCCGAGGCACTCGCCCGGCTCTGGGCGGTCGTGCGCAGCACCGGCACCGAGGACCAGGTCGCGATCCGGGACACCGGCGTCCACGTCCGCCGCGTCGTACCGGCCGCCCCGCCCGCGACGCCACGGCCCTGGTCACCGCGCGGCAGCATCCTGATCACCGGCGGCACCGGCGCGCTCGGCGCGCACGTGGCCCGCTGGCTCGCCAGCGCCGGTGCCCCACATCTGGTGCTCACCAGCCGGGCCGGTGCGGACGCACCGGGCGCCGACCGACTCCACGCCGAACTGACCGCGCTAGGCGCCCGGGTCACCATCGTCGCCTGCGACGTGGCCGACGCCGACGCCCTCGCCGACCTGCTCGCCACCGTCGGGGACCTGAGCGCCGTCTTCCACACCGCTGGCGCCCTGCGGTTCGCCGGGGTGCTCGACGACGACCCGGCCGGGCTCGCCTCGGTCGCGGTGGCCAAGGTGGCCGGCGCCGCCAACCTGGACCGGCTGCTCGCCGACACCCCGCTCGACGCGTTCGTGCTGTTCAGCTCGATCGCCGCGCTCTGGGGCAGCGGCGACCAGAGCGGCTACGCCGCCGCCAACGCCTACCTGGACGCCCTCGCCGACGACCGGCGGTCCCGTGGTCTGACCGCCACCTCGATCGCCTGGGGCCCGTGGGGCGACGGTGGCATGGTCGACGCCGGCACCGAAACGCTGCTGTTCCGCCGTGGCCTGCCGGTTCTCGACCCGGAAACCGCTGTCGCCGCGCTGCGGCAGGCCCTGGACGGTGACGAGACCTACGTGGCGGTCGCCGACGTCGACTGGTCCCGTTTCGCTCCCATCTTCTGCGCCGCCCGGCCCCGGCCGCTGATCGCCGACCTGCCGCAGGTGCGGGCGCTGACCGCCCAGACCGTGGAGGACACCGCTACGCCGCTGGCCGACACGCTGGTCGCGCTGGCGCCGGCCGAACAGGAACATCACCTGCTCACCCTGGTCCGGGTTGTCACCGCCGCCGTGCTCGGCCACGACGGGCCGGACGCGGTTGGCCCCGAACAGGCGTTCCGGGAGATGGGCGTCGACTCGCTCACCGGCGTGGACCTGCGCGACCGGCTGCGACGCGAGGTCGGCTTCGCACCGCCCGCCACCCTCGTCTTCGACCACCCCAACCCGCTCGCGGTGGCCCGCTACCTGCGCGACCGGCTGCTCGACCAGCCCGCCGCCGCACCGGCACCGGTTCCGGCGTTGGCCGTGGCACCCGACGACGACCCGATCGTCGTGGTCGGCATGTCCTGCCGGTTCCCCGGCGGGGTGCAGGGGCCCGACGACCTGTGGCGACTGGTCGCCGACGAGGCCGACGTCGTCTCCGGCTTCCCCGCCGACCGTGGCTGGGCCCTGGATGCGCTTTACCACCCGGACCCCGACCACGAGGGCACCGCGTACACCCGCTCCGGCGGCTTCCTGCACGACGCGGCCGACTTCGACGCCGACCTGTTCGGGGTGAACGGCCGCGAGGCACTGGCCATGGACCCGCAACAGCGGCTCCTGCTGGAGACCGCCTGGCAGGCACTGGAGAACGCCGGCCTGCCACCACGCGGCCAGCGCGGACGCCGGACCGGCGTCTTCGTCGGCGGCGCCCACCTCGGGTACGGGGAGGGCGCGGAACCACCACCCGGAGTCGAGGGCTACCGCCTCACCGGCAACGCCACCAGCGTGATGTCCGGCCGCGTCGCCTACACGTTCGGCTTCGAGGGACCGGCCGTCACCATCGACTCGGCGTGCTCGTCGTCGCTGGTCGCCCTGCACTGGGCGGCCCGCGCGCTGCGGCAGGGGGAGTGCACGCTCGCCCTGGCCGGCGGGGTCGCGGTCATGTCGAGCCCGGCGGTCTTCGTCGAGTTCAGCCGGCAGGGCGGGCTCGCCCCGGACGGCCGGTGCAAGGCGTTCGCCGCTGGGGCCGACGGCACCGGCTGGGCCGAGGGCGCCGGCTTCGTGGTCCTGGAGCGGATGTCGGACGCGCTGGCCAACGGGCACCACGTACTCGCGGTGCTGCGCGGCAGCGCCGTCAACCAGGACGGCGCCTCCAACGGCCTGACCGCCCCGAACGGTCCCGCACAGCAGCGGGTGATCGCCGAGGCGCTGGCCGACGCCGGTCTGTCCACAGCAGACGTCGACGTGGTCGAGGCGCACGGCACCGGCACCACGCTCGGCGACCCGATCGAGGCGCAGGCGCTGCTGGCCACGTACGGGCAGGGTCGGGCGGCCGACCAACCGCTGCTGCTGGGATCGCTCAAGTCGAACATCGGGCACGCCCAGGCGGCCGCCGGCATCGGCGGGATCATCAAGATGATCCAGGCGATGCGGTACGGCCTCGCGCCGCGGACCCTGCACGTGGACGAGCCGACCCCCCACGTGGACTGGTCGGCCGGCGCGGTGCGGCTGCTGACCTCGGCCCAGCCGTGGCCGGAGACCGGACGGGCCCGTCGTGCCGCCGTCTCGGCGTTCGGGGTCAGCGGCACCAACGCCCACGTCATCCTCGAACAGCCGGAACCCGCCGCGCAGCCGGTGACCGCTCCGGACGCGGTCTCACCGCCGAAGCACCTGCCCTACGTCCTGTCCGGACGGTCGGACCGGGCGCTGCGGGAGCAGGCGGAGCGACTCCTCGCGGCCGGCGTGGACCGGCACGTCGAGGCCGGCGCCGGCGTGACCCTCGCCCGTTCCCTGGCCACCACCCGCTCCGCCCTCGACCACCGGGCGGTCGTCCTGGCCGCCGACGCCGCCACCCTGCGCGGCGGCCTGCACGCCGTCGCGACCGGCGAACCCAGCCCGTCCGTGATCGGTGGCGCCGCCACCGCCACCGGCAAGCTCGCCTTCCTCTTCACCGGCCAGGGCAGCCAACGCGCGGGCGTGGGCCGCGACCTGCACGCCACCGAGCCGGTCTTCACCGCCGCGCTCGACGAGATCCGGGCCGCCTTCGACCCGCACCTCGACCGCCCACTGCTCGACGTCATGTTCGCCGACCCGGGCACCCCCGAAGCGGCACTGCTGGACCGGACCGAGTTCACCCAGCCGGCGCTCTTCGCCCTCGAAGTGGCCCTGTACCGCCTCCTCGAAGCACGCGGAGTGACCCCCGACTACCTGCTCGGCCACTCCATCGGTGAGCTCGCCGCCGCCCACGTCGCCGGTGTGCTGTCCCTGCCCGACGCCGCGCAGCTGGTCGCCGCGCGGGGCAGGTTGATGCAGGCGCTCCCGTCCGGCGGCGCGATGCTGGCCATGCAGGGCACCGAGGCGGAGATCCGACCGCTGCTCACCGGCGACGTGTCGATCGCCGCGGTCAACGGACCCGACTCGGTGGTCGTCTCCGGCGACGCGGACACCATCGACCTCATCGCCGAGCGCTGGCGGGCCGACGGGCGACGGGCCAAGCGACTCACCGTCAGCCACGCATTCCACTCCGCCCAGATGGACCCGATGCTCGACGAGTTCGGGCGGATCGCGGCCGGGCTCACGTACGCGCCGCCGAGCATCCCGCTGATCTCCGACCTGACCGGCGAGCCGATCGGCCAGCCGGACGCCGACTACTGGGTGCGGCACGTACGCGAGGCGGTGCGCTTCGCCGACGGAGTCACCGCCCTGGACGCCCGGGGTGTCACCGCGTACTGCGAGGTCGGCCCGGGTGGGGTGCTGACCGCGCTGGCCCGGGAGTGCCTGCCCGCCGCGAAGCAGGTGGACGCCGTCCTGGTCGCCGCGCTGCGCGGCGATCGGAGTGAACCCACCGCCGTCGCCGAGGCGGTGGCCGGCCTGTACGTCGGCGGCGTGCCGATCGACTGGTCGACAGCGCTGCCCGGCACCGGGACCGTGTCACTGCCCACCTCCCCGTTCCAACGCCGCCGGTTCTGGATCGCCCCGGCCCCGGCCGGCGGCACCGCCGCTGATCCGTCGGACGACCCGTTCTGGTCCGCCGTGGAGCAGAACGACCTGGAGACGCTGGGCACGATGCTCGGCGACGCCCGGGTCGGCGAGGTGGCACCGGCGCTGCCGGTCCTGGCCGACTGGCACCGTGGCCGCCTGGCCCGTGGCTCCGCCGACCGTAGGCGCTACCGGGCCCAGTGGGAACCGGTCGCCATGCACGGGACCGCCCGTCTGACCGGGACCTGGCTGGTCGCTCTCCCCGGCCCGGTCGACGCGTACGCCCGTATCGTCATCGAGGCCCTGACCGAGGCCGGTGCCCGCACCCGGCCGCTGGTGCTGGACGGCCGCGACCGCGCGGCGATCGTCGCCGAACTGGCCACGGCCGACGAGGTCTCCGGCATCCTGTCGCTGCTCGCCCTGGACGACCGGGAGCTGCCCGGCCACCCCGGGGTGCCCAACGGGCTGGCCGCGACCCTGGCCCTGATCCAGGCGGCCGGGGACGCCCACCTCGACGCGCCGCTGTGGGCAGTCACCCGGGGTGCCGTCTCCGCCACCGCCGAGGTCACCCACCCCGCGCAGAACGCCGTGTGGGGCCTCGGCCGGGTCGCCGCCCTGGAACACGCCGCCCGCTGGGGTGGTCTGATCGACCTGCCGGAACGCGTCGACGGCCCCGCGCTCTGCCGGGTGCTCGCCGACGGCGGCGAGGACCAGGTGGCCCTGCGCGACGCCGGCACGTTCGTCCGCCGCCTGGTCCGCGCACCACTGCCGACCACCACAGCCACCCCGTGGACACCGCGCGACACCGTCCTGATCACCGGCGGCACCGGCGCGCTCGCCGGGCACGTGGCCCGCCGGCTCGCCCAGGACGGCGCCGGTCACCTGGTCCTGGCCAGCCGACGCGGTGGCGACGCCGCCGGCGCGGACGACCTGACCGCGGCGCTGACCGCGCTCGGCGCCCGGGTCACAGTGGTGGCCTGCGACCTGACCGACCCCGACGAGGTCGCCGACCTGCTCCGCCGGGCCGACGCCGACGCGTTGCCGCTGCGCGCCGTGGTGCACACCGCCGGCATCGGCGACTCGGCCCCGCTCGCCGAGACCACCCCGGAGCTGCTCGCCGGCATCGTGGCCGCGAAGATCGGCGGCGCCCGGCACCTGGACGACCTCCTCGGTGACCGTGACCTGGACGCGTTCGTCTGCTTCTCCTCCATCTCCGGGGTCTGGGGCAGTGGCGGCCAGGCCGCCTACGCCGCGGGCAACGCCTTCCTCGACGCGTTCGCCGAACGACGCCGCGCGAGAGGCCTGGCCGGCAGCGCGATCGCCTGGGGACCGTGGGGTGAGGGTGGCATGGTCGCCGACACCGGCACCGAGGAGCACCTGCGGCGCCACGGGCTCACCCCGCTGGTGCCGTCGGCAGCGGTCGACGCCTTCGCCCGCAGCCTCGATTACGGCGACATCACCGTCGCGGTCGCCGACGTGGACTGGGCCCGCTTCGCCCCCGCCTTCACCGCCGCCCGTCCCAGCCCGCTGCTCGACGGAGTCCCGGAGGTCCGCGCGGCGGTCGCCGAACCGGTCGCGCCGGTCCAGGCCGCCGGGCCGATCGACGGGCTCACCGACCTGCCCGAGGCCGAACGCGGGCACCTGCTGCTCGACCTGGTCCGGACCGAGACGGCCGCGGTCCTCGGCCCGGGCGGCGGTTTCGAGGCGAACCGTGCCTTCCGCGAACTCGGCTTCGACTCCCTGACCGCTGTGGAGATGCGCAACCGGCTCACCACTGTCACCGGGCTCAGCCTCCCGGCCACCCTGGTGTTCGACCACCCGACCCCGGCGGTGCTCGCCGCGCACCTGGACACGCTTCTGATGCGCGAGCACCGTCCGACCGCGCCGACAGTGGTGGGCCGGCTCGACGACCTTGAGGCGGCCCTCGCCGCCACGCCGGTCGACGACGCCGACCGGCCGGCCCTGGTGGCCCGCCTACAGGCGCTCGCACACCGCTGGGCCACCGCCGAGGAACCGGCGGAGGCGGGCGGCGACGAAATTGGCGACGCGACCGCCGACGAACTGCTCCAGATCATCCAGAACGAATTCGGCAGATCTTGATCCGCGCAGCGGGAACGGGGTACGTGTCATGGCGAACGACGAGAAGCTGCTCGACCACCTCAAGTGGATGACCGCCGAGCTGCGACGCAGCAAGCGACGGCTCGAAGAGGTGGAGACGGCGGCCGGCGAGCCCGTCGCGATCGTCGCGATGACCTGCCGCTACCCGGGCCGGGTCAGCACGCCCGAGCAGCTCTGGGAGCTGGTCGCCGCCGGCGGGGACGCGATCGGTGACTTTCCGGACGACCGTGGGTGGGACGTCGACGGGCTCTACGACCCCGACCCGGACGCCAAGGGCAAGAGCTACGCCCGCGAGGGTGGGTTCCTCGCCGAGGCGGCCGACTTCGACCCGGCGCTGTTCGGTATCTCGCCGCGCGAGGCCCTGGCCATGGACCCGCAGCAACGCCTGCTGTTGGAGACCGCCTGGGAGGCGTTCGAGCGGGCCGGTATCCCCAGCGACAGCGTGCGGGGCAGCCGGACCGGCGTGTTCGTCGGCATCAGCGGCCGCGACTACGACACCCTGCTGCAGCGGCACACCCAGGACGGCATCGAGGGTTACCGGCTGACCGGCAGCGCGGCCAGCGTGCTCTCCGGGCGGATCGCGTACCAGTTCGGCCTGGAGGGGCCGGCGGTCACCATCGACACCGCCTGCTCGGCCTCACTGGTCGCGCTGCATCTGGCGGTCCAGTCCCTGCGGCAGCAGGAGTGCTCCCTGGCCCTCGCCGGTGGCGCCACAGTGCTCGCCACCCCGGAGGCGTTCGTCGAGTTCAGCCGTCAGCGTGGCCTCGCCCCGGACGGCCGCTGCAAGCCGTTCGCCGCGGCGGCCGACGGCACCGGCTGGTCCGAGGGCGCCGCACTGCTCCTGCTGGAGCGTCTCTCCGACGCCCGCCGCAACGGCCACCCGGTGCTCGCCGTCATCCGGGGCACCGCGGTCAACCAGGACGGCGCCTCCAACGGTCTCACCGCCCCCAACGGGCCCGCGCAGCAGCGCGTCATCCGGGCCGCGCTCGCCAACGCCCGACTCACCGCGGCCGACGTCGACCTGGTGGAGGCACACGGCACCGGCACCCGGCTCGGCGACCCGATCGAGGCGCAGGCGTTGCTCGCCACGTACGGCCAGAGCCGTCCGGACGGCGAACCACTCTGGCTCGGCTCGCTCAAGTCCAACCTCGGCCACACCCAGGCCGCGGCCGGTGTCGGTGGCGTGATGAAGACGGTGCTCGCCCTGCGGGCCGGCGTCATGCCGCGCACCCTGCACGTCGACGAGCCCACCCCGCACGTGGACTGGACGGCCGGCAACGTGCAGCTGCTCACCGCCGAGCGCCAGTGGGCGCCGGGGGAGCGACCACGTCGTGCGGCGGTCTCCGCGTTCGGCATCAGCGGCACCAACGCCCACGCGATCATCGAGGAGGCCCCGACGGCGGACGACGCCCCGACGACGCCTGCGCCGGCCGGCACCGACCCGGTCTGGGTGCTCAGCGGCCACACCCCGGAGGCGCTGCGGGCCCAGGCCGCCCGTCTGAGCGCCTTCGCGGCCACCGCCACGGCGACCCACGCCGACATCGCCTACTCGCTCGCCGCGACCCGCTCACCGCTGCCGGTCCGGGCCGTGGTCACCGGCACCGACCTGCCGGGTGCCCTGGCGGCCCTGGCCGACGGCGTCGCCACCGCCGGGGCCGTCACCGGCGCGGTCCAGGACGGCCGCACCGCGTTCCTGTTCTCCGGTCAGGGCTCCCAGCGCCACGGTATGGGCCTTGAGCTCGCCGCGCGCTTCCCGGCGTACGCGCAGGCACTCGACCTGGTCTGCGCGGAACTGGACCCGCACCTCGACCGTCCGCTGCGCGAGGTGATCGCCGACGGGGTCGACCTGGAACAGACCGCCTACACGCAGGCCGCCCTGTTCGCTGTGGAGGTCGCCCTGTTCCGGCTGGTCGGGTCGTTCGGGGTCACACCGGACTACCTGGTGGGGCACTCGATCGGGGAGATCGCCGCCGCGCACGTCGCCGGCGTGCTGTCCCTCGCCGACGCCGCGACGCTGGTGGCGGCGCGGGGCCGACTGATGCAGGCGCTGCCGGCCGGCGGGGTGATGGTGGCGGTCCGGGCGACCGAGGCCGAGGTGCTGCCGCTGCTGTCCGAGGGCGTGGACATCGCCGCGGTCAACGGTCCCCGGTCGGTGGTGCTGTCCGGTGCCCCCGACGCGGTGGCGGCGGTCGTCGCCCACTTCGAGAAGTCCAAGCCGCTGGCGGTCAGTCACGCGTTTCACTCGGCGCTGATGGAACCGATGCTGGCCGAGTTCGCGCAGGTGGCGACCACCCTGACCTACCATGCCCCGGTCATCCCGGTCGTCTCCAACCTCACCGGGCAGCTCGCCGGCACGCAGGACGCCGACTACTGGGTCCGGCACGTACGCGACGCGGTCCGGTTCGCCGACGGCATCGCCTGGCTGCGGGGCCGCGGCGTCACCCGGTTCCTGGAGATCGGCCCGGACGGCGTCCTCACCGCGATGGCACGGGAGAGCGACGACACCGAAGCCGCCTACCTGCCCCTGCTGCGCCGGGGCCGCCCCGAGGTGACCTCACTGATCACCGGGCTGGCCGAGGCGTACGTGCGGGGCGCCGCGGTGGACTGGACCGTGCTGGCCACCGGCGGCAGCCGTGTCGACCTGCCCACCTACGCGTTCCAGCAGCAGCGGTACTGGCCCGCCACCGGCATCGCGCCGGCCGGCGACACCCGGGGCCTCGGCCTCACCGGTGTCGACCACCCGCTGCTCGGCGCCTCCGTCTCCCTGGCCGGCGCCGACGAACACCTCTTCACCGGCCACTGGTCCGCCGCCGGGCACCCGTGGCTCGCCGACCACCAGGTCGCCGGTGACCTCGTCGTCCCCGGCACCGCCCAGCTCGAGGCGGTCCTCGCGGCCGGTGCCGAGATCGGCTGCGAGACGGTCGAGGACCTGGTCCTCGCCACCCCGCTCGTGCTGCCGCCCACTGGCGTGCAGGTGCAGGTCCGGATCGGCGCCCCGGACGCCGACGGCCGCCGCAGCGTCAGCGTGCACAGCGGTGACGGCGAGACGTGGACCGTGCACGCCTCCGGCACCCTCACCGTCACCGGCAGCGCGGCGCCCGCCCCGGCCGAGTGGCCGCCGCCGGGCGCCGAACCCGTCGACCTCACCGACCTCTATCCCGCGCTGGTCGAACGCGGCCTGGCCTATGGGCCCGCGTTCCGCGGCCTGGAAGCGGTCTGGCGCGGCCCGCTGGGGGACACGTTCGCCGAGGTACGCGCCCCCGAGAGCATCGACTCCACAGGCTTCGGGCTGCACCCAGCGCTCCTCGACGCCGCCCTGCACGCCCTCGGCTGCACGGGCACCGGCGACGAACCGGCCGCCGTCCCGTTCGCCTGGAACGGCGTCACCCTGCACGCGGTCGGCGCCGACACGATCAGGGTGCGGCTACGCGGCACCGGGACCGTCGCCCTGGACGTCTGGGACACCACGGGGCAGCCGGTCGCCACTGTCGGTTCCCTGGTGCTCCGTCCGTACGCCCCGCCCACCGCGAAGGCACTCCCGGTGGCCGACGCCCTGCACCGCCTCGCGTGGGCCCCGATCGTCGCCTCGGCACCCTCCGCTGGATCGACCGCCGTCCCGGCGCAGGTCTGGCGCCCGGAGACCGCCGGTGACGATCCGGTGGCAACGGTGCACACCGCGACCGCCGCCACGCTCGACCTGCTCCAGCGGTTCCTGCGCGACACCACCGACGCGGGCAGCCGCCTCGCCGTGGTCACCTCCGGTGCGGTGGCGACCTCGCCCGACGAGGACGTACCCGACCTGGCCGCGGCGGCGGTCTGGGGTCTGGTTCGCACCGCCCAGACCGAGAACCCGGACCGCTTCGTCCTGGTCGACCTGGACGGCCACGACGACGACACGGCGCTCGCCGCCGCGCTCGCCACCGGGGAACCGCAGATCGCCGCCCGCAACGGCGCCCTGTTCGCCCCCCGCCTGGCCCGCGCCGCGACCGGCCCCGCCCTGATCCCGCCGGCCGGCGTCCCCTGGCGCCTCGACGTCCCGGTGAAGGGCACCCTGGACAACCTCGCCCTGGTCCCGTGCCCCGAGGTCGACGAACCGCTCGGCCCGGGCCAGGTCCGGATCGCCGTGCGCGCCACCGGCCTCAACTTCCGCGACGTCCTGATCGCCCTGGACATGTACCCCGACGTCGCCCAGCTCGGCAGCGAGGGCGCCGGTGTCGTCACCGCCATCGGCCCCGGTGTCGACGGGGTGCGGGTCGGCGACGCGGTGATGGGCATGTTCTACGGCGCGTTCGGCCCGGTCACCGTCACCGACCACCGGCTGATCACGCCGATCCCGGCCGGCTGGACGTTCGAGCAGGCCGCCGCCGTGCCGATCGTCTTCCTCACCGCCTACTACGCCCTGGTCGACCTGACCGGCCTGCGTGCCGGGGAGTCGCTGCTGGTGCACGCCGCCACCGGTGGCGTCGGCATGGCCGCCGTGCAACTGGCCCACCATCTCGGCGCCACCGTCTACGGCACGGCCAGCCCCGCGAAGTGGGACACGCTGCGCGGTCTGGGTGTTGCCGACGACCGGATCGCCTCGTCCCGGACCACCGGGTTCGAGGAGAGGTTCCGCGCCGCGACCGGCGACCACGGGGTCGACGTGGTGCTCAACTCGCTCACCGGCGAACACGTCGACGCCTCGCTGCGGCTGCTGGCCGCTGGCGGTCGGTTCGCCGAGATGGGCAAGAACGACGTCCGCGACCCCGCCGCGATCACGGCCGCGTACGGCATCAGCTATCAGGCCTTCGACACGATCGAGGCCGGACCGGACCGGATCCAGCAGATGCTGCGCGCCCTGGTCGATCTCTTCGAGGCCGGAGCACTGCGACCGCTGCCGGTGACCACCTGGGACGTCCGCTCGGCCGGCGCCGCGTTCCGGCACGTCAGCCAGGCCGCCCACGTCGGCAAGGTGGTCCTCACCGTCCCGCCCGCCCTGGACCCGGATGGTGTCGTCCTGCTCACCGGCGGCACCGGCGCGATCGGCGCGGCCGTCGCCCGGCACCTGGTCACCACCCATGGCGCCCGGCACCTGGTGCTGGCGGGCCGTCGTGGCCCGGACGCGCCCGGCGCCGCCGACCTCGCCGACGAACTGCGCGGCCTGGGCGCGAGCGTGACAGTGGCCGCCTGTGACGTCGCCGACCGCAGCGCCGCCGCGGCCCTGGTCGCGGCCAGCACCACCGACCGGCCGCTGACCGCTGTCGTCCACCTGGCCGGCGTCCTCGACGACGGCGTGCTCGACGCGATGACACCCGATCGGCTGGCCGGCGTGCTGCGCCCCAAGGCCGACGCCGCCTGGCACCTGCACGACCTCACCAGGGATCAGCCACTCGCCGCGTTCGTGCTCTTCTCGTCGCTGTCCGGGCTGCTCGGCGCTGCGGGCCAGGCCAACTACGCGGCTGCGAACGCGTTCCTGGACGGGCTCGCCGCGCACCGGCGCGCCCAGGGCCAGCCGGCGATCTCGCTCGCCTGGGGTCCCTGGACCGCCACGACCAGCATGGCCGGGCGGCTGGACGACACCGACACGCGGCGGATGGACCGCACCGGTGTGCTCGGCTTCAGCACCGCCGAGGGGCTGGCGTTGCTCGACGCGGCGCTCGGCATCGACGAGTCGTTGAGTGTGCCGGTGCGGCTGGCCCGTACGGTCGCGGCCGGCACCACCCCACCGCCGCTGCTTCGCGGTCTGGTCCGCGGCGCCACCCGCCCGGCTGGCACCGCCGGACCGGCCGACGCGGCGACCGCGCTGCGCCGTCGCCTGGCCGCCGCCCCCGCCGAGGTCGAACGGATCCTCCTGGAGATCGTCGTGGCGGACGTCGCGGCGGTCCTCGGGCACGACCCGTCCGGCATCGTCGCTGGTCGTGCCTTCAAGGAGCTCGGGTTCGACTCGCTGACCGCCGTCGAACTCCGCAACCGGCTCGGCGCGGCGACCGGGCTCCGGCTGTCCGCGACCCTCGCCTTCGACCATCCGAGCCCGCTGGCACTCGTCGCCCACCTGCGCGACGAACTGCTCGGCGGCGCAATCCCGGAGGCACCGCAACCGTCTGCCGAGGTCGCCGGGGACGACGACGACCCGATCGCGATCGTTGCGATGGCCTGCCGCTACCCGGGTGGCATCAGCACCCCGGAGGAGTTGTGGCGGCTGGTCGCCGACGGCGCCGAGGGCATCACCGCCGTCCCGACGGACCGTGGGTGGCGGGCCGACCTCTTCGACACCGGACGGGACAGCGGCTCGGCCACCGACCGTGGGGGCTTCCTGCACGACGCCGCCGAATTCGACGCGGACTTCTTCGGTATCTCGCCCCGCGAGGCCCTGGCGATGGACCCCCAGCAGCGGCTGCTGCTGGAATCCACCTGGGAGGCCCTGGAACGCGCCGGCATCGACCCGGAGACGGTCCGAGGCGAGCCGGTCGGTGTGTTCGTCGGCGCATCGGCCCAGGGGTACGACACCCTGCTCCAGGGCCGCGACGCCAGCGCCGGCTACCTGCTCACCGGCACCGCCGCCAGCGTCATCTCCGGCCGGCTCGCGTACACGTTCGGCTTTGAGGGCCCGGCCGTCACTGTGGACACGGCCTGCTCGGCGTCGCTGGTCGCGCTGCACCTGGCGATCCGGGCGATCCGCAACGGCGAGTGCGCGATGGCCGTCGCCGGCGGCGCCGTGGTGATGGCCACGCCCACCATGTTCCTGGAGTTCTCCCGACAGGGCGGGCTCGCCGCCGACGGGCGCTGCAAGGCGTTCGGGGCGGGCGCCGACGGCACCGGCTGGTCCGAGGGCGTCGGTGTGCTGCTGGTCGAGCGGCTGTCCACAGCGGTCCGGCGCGGTCACCCGGTGCTCGCGCTGGTCCGTGGCACCGCCGTCAACCAGGACGGCGCGTCGAACGGTCTGACCGCCCCGAACGGGCCCGCCCAGCAGCGGGTGATCCGGGCCGCGTTGGCCGACGCCGGTCTGTCCACCGCCGACGTCGACGTGGTGGAGGCCCACGGCACCGGTACGGTGCTGGGTGACCCGATCGAGGCGCAGGCGCTGCTCGCCACGTACGGCCAGGGCCGCGCCGCCGACCGGCCGTTGTGGCTCGGCTCGATCAAGTCGAACCTGGGTCACGCGCAGGCCGCCGCCGGGGTCGGCGGCATCATCAAGATGGTCATGGCGATGCGGGCCGGCCTGATGCCCCGCACCCTGCACGCGGACGAGCCGACCACGCACGTCGACTGGTCGTCGGGTTCGGTCGCCCTGCTCACCGAGGCCCGCGAGTGGGCGGGTGACGGACGTCCGCGCCGGTCGGCGGTCTCCTCGTTCGGTGTCTCCGGCACCAACGCGCACGTCATCCTCGAAGCCGCGCCCGAACCGGACCCGGTCCGGGGCAGCGAGCGGGCGGACGCCGCTGGCGACGTACCGCTGGTGCTCACCGCCCGCAGCCCGCAGGCGCTGACCGCGCAGGCCGCCCGGCTGCTGGCCGGAGGTGACCGGGATCTGGCCGACGTCGCGCACACCCTCGCCGGCCGGGCCCGCCTCCCGCACCGGGCGGTGGCGTTCGGCCGTGCCGCGCTGGAAGCCCTCGCCGCCGGTCAGGCGGATCCCGCCCTGGTGACCGACACATCGGTGACCGGCCGGACGGCGTTCGTGTTCTCGGGCCAGGGGTCGCAGCGGCCCGGCATGGGTCTGGGGTTGGCGGCGTCGTTCCCGGTGTTCGCGGAGGCGTTCGACGCGGTCTGCGCGGAGCTGGACCGTCATCTCGACCGTCCGTTGCGCGAGGTGATCGCCGAGGGCGACGGCCTGGATCAGACGGTCTACACGCAGACGGCGCTGTTCGCGGTCGAGGTGGCGCTGTTCCGCCTCGTCGAGTCGTTCGGGGTCGCCCCGGACTTCCTGGTGGGGCATTCGATCGGTGAGATTGCCGCCGCGCACGTGTCCGGTGTGCTGTCGCTGTCCGACGCGGCGAAGCTGGTCGCCGCCCGGGGCCGCCTGATGCAGGCATTGCCGTCGGGTGGGGTGATGGTCGCGGTGCGGGCCACCGAGGCGGAGGTGCTGCCGCTGTTGACCGACGGGGTGTCGGTCGCGGCGATCAACGGTCCCCGCTCGGTGGTGCTGTCCGGCACGGAAGGCGAGGTCGCCGCGGTGGCGGCGAACTTCAAGAAGTCCAAGCGTCTGCGGGTCAGCCACGCGTTCCACTCGGTGCTGATGGAGCCGATGCTGGCCGACTTCGCGGAGGTCGCACAGACGTTGACCTATGCGCAGCCCCGGATCCCGGTGGTGTCGAACCTGACCGGGCAGGTCGCGGAGGCACAGGACGCCGACTACTGGGTGCGGCACGTGCGGGAAGCGGTCCGGTTCGCCGACGGCATTTCCACCCTGGAGGGCCTGGGCGTCAGCACGTTCGTGGAGATCGGCCCCGACGGGGTCCTGTCCGCCATGGGTGCCGACTGCGTGACCGACGCGGTGTTCGTACCCGTGCAACGCTCTGACCGGGACCAACCGACCACGCTGCTCACCGCCCTGGCCCAGGTCTTCGTGCGCGGCGTCGCGGTCGACTGGACCCAGTGCCACCCCGGCGGACGCCTCGTCGAGCTGCCCACCTACGCCTTCCAGCGCCGCCGCTACTGGCCGGCCGCCGCCGTCGGCGAAACCGGCACCGGCGGGCACCCGCTGCTCGGCGCGATGGTCCCACTGGCCGGCAGCGACGACGAGCGGGTGCACACCGGCCACTGGACCACCGGTTCGGTGCCCTGGCTGGCCGACCACCGCATCGCCGGATCGGTCGTCGTGCCCGGCACTGCGCTGCTCGAACTGGTCCTCGCCGCCGGCACCGAGGCCGGCTGCGAGCACGTCGACGACCTCGTCCTCTCCGCTCCCGTGGTGGCCGGCGAACGCGGCGTGCAGCTCCAGGTCCGGGTCGGCCCGGCGGACGACGCCGGCCGCCGCCCGGTCGCGGTGCACGCCACCACCGACGGCGTACGGTGGGCGGCGCACGCCACCGGTACGGTCAGCCCCGCCACCCTGCCGGCCCCGGCGGCTGGCGAGTGGCCTCCGCCCGGCGCGACCCCGCTCGACGTCGGCGACCTCTACGACGACCTGGCCGACCGAGGCCTCGACTACGGTCCCGTCTTCCGTGGGCTGCGCGCGGCCTGGCGTGCCACCGACGGCAGCCTGCACGCCGACCTGGCCCTCGACGGTGACGCCGACGGATACGCGGCGCATCCGGCGCTGCTGGACGCCGCCCTGCACGTCCTCGGCCTGACCGGTGACGCCGGCCGGGACGCCAAGGTCCCGTTCTCGTGGACCGGCGTCACCCGGCACGGTCAGACCGGCAGCGCGGCCCGGGCCCGACTGACAGTGACCGCGACGGACACCGTCCGGATCGAGCTGGCCGACGACCTCGGCCGGCCCACTGTCACAGTGGAATCCCTGCTGCTCCGGCCGTACGCCCCGCCCTCGGTGCTGCACACGCTGACGTGGTCGCCGATCCCGGTGCCCGTGGGGTCGACCGCGCACGACCTGACCGTGCTGCGCGTCCCGCAGGTCCCGGGCGACCAGGCCGCCGCCGCGCACACCCTGGCCGTCCAGGCGCTCGCCGCCGCGCAGGCCGTCCTCGCGCAGGACGACACCCGTCTGCTCGTCCTCACCACCGGCGCGGTGGCGGCGACCCCGGACGACGCCGTCCCGAACCCGGCCGGCGCCGCGGTCTGGGGCCTGATCCGCAGCGCCCAGTCCGAGCACCCCGGCCGCTTCCTGCTGGCCGACACCGAACCCGGCGACGACCTGGACGACGCCCGGCTCGCGGCCATCACCGCCGCCGGAGAGGATCAGGTCGCGGTACGCGGGGGTGCTGTCCTCGTACCTCGGCTCGTTCCTCACCGCGTGACCGGCGACGGCCCGGCCTTCGGCACCGGGACTGTCCTGGTCACGGGTGCCCTGGGCGCCCTCGGCGGGATCGTCACCCGGCACCTGGTGACCCGGCACGGCAGCACCGACCTGATCCTGCTCGGCCGCCGTGGCATCGACACCCCCGGTTCCGCCGAGCTGGTCGCCGACCTGACCGCACTCGGCGCCACCGCGACCGTGGTCGCCGCCGACGCGGCCGACCGGGACGCCCTCGCGGCCGTCCTCGCCGGAGCACCCGACCTGACCGCTGTCGTGCACGTCGCCGGGGTCCTCGACGACGGTACGGT
Source organism: Micromonospora zamorensis (assembly GCF_900090275.1). Taxonomy (NCBI): domain Bacteria; kingdom Bacillati; phylum Actinomycetota; class Actinomycetes; order Micromonosporales; family Micromonosporaceae; genus Micromonospora; species Micromonospora zamorensis. The sequence goes on from NZ_LT607755.1 coordinate 2,217,037, forward strand.
CGACGGTCTCACCCCGGACCGCGTCGCCGCCGTCCTGCGCCCCAAGGTCGACGCCGCCTGGCACCTGCACGACCTCACCCGCGACCGGAACCTCTCCGCGTTCGTGCTGTTCTCCTCCGCGGCCGGGGTCTTCGGCGGGCCGGGGCAGGGCAACTACGCGGCGGCCAACGCCTTCCTCGACGCCCTCGCGGCGCACCGCCGCTCCGCCGGACTGGCCGCCACCTCACTCGCGTGGGGGCCGTGGGCGGACGGCATGGCGGCCGGTCTCGCCCCGGCCGAACTGGACCGGATGGCCCGCTCCGGTGTGCTGCCACTGTCCACCGACGTGGCGCTCACCGCGCTGGACCAGGCCTGCGCCGACAACCAGGCCCTTCTCGTACCGGTCCGGCTCGACCCGTCGGCGACCCCGTCGCACGTTCCCGGCGTGCTGCGCGGCATGATCCGCGCGATCCCCCGGCAGCGCGCGGGCCGCGCGTCCGGCGACGAGGCCCTGGTGCGCCGGCTCGCCGGTCTGGCGCCGGTGGCGCGCCGGGACCAACTGCTCGATCTGGTACGCACCCACGTGGCCGGAGTGCTCGGCCACGGCTCCGGGCGGGCCGTTGCCGCGGACCGGCCGTTCAGCGAGTTCGGCTTCGACTCCCTCGCCGCCGTCGAGCTGCGCAACGGGTTGAACTCCGCGACCGGGCTGCGGCTGGCCGCCACCCTGGTCTTCGACTATCCGACCCCAGTGGCCCTGGCCGAGCACCTGAACACCGCGCTCGGCGGCTCCGACGAGAGCCCCACCGCCGGTGTGACCAGGGCGGTCACCGCCGACGAGCCGATCGCCATCGTCGGCATGGCCTGCCGCTACCCGGGCGGTGTGACCACGCCGGAGGACCTGTGGCGGCTGGTCGACGCCGGCGGTGACGCGATCGGGGAGTTCCCCCCTGACCGGGGCTGGGATGTAGGGGTGTTGTTCGATCCCGATCCTGACAATCCTGGGACCACGTACACCAAGGAGGGCGGTTTCCTCTACGACGCGGGCGACTTCGACGCGGGATTCTTCGGGATCTCGCCACGGGAGGCTCTCGCCATGGATCCGCAGCAGCGGCTGCTGTTGGAAACCTCCTGGGAGGCGTTCGAGCGGGCCGGGATCGACCCGGCGGTCGTACGGGGAGCGCAGGTGGGTGTGTTCGCTGGAGTGATGTACCACGACTACGTCAGCCGTCTCGGGGCGGCTGACGGAGTCGAGGGTCTGCTGGGCGTCGGCAACGCCGGCAGTGTCGTCTCCGGCCGGGTGGCGTACACCTTCGGCCTGGAGGGCCCGGCGGTCACAGTGGACACCGCGTGCTCGTCCTCCCTCGTCGCCCTGCACCTCGCGGTACGGGCGTTGCGCAACGGCGAGTGCGCCATGGCGCTGGCCGGCGGTGTGACCGTGATGGCCACCCCGGGTACGTTCGTCGACTTCTCCCGGCAGCGGGGCCTGGCGCCGGACGGCCGGTGCAAGTCCTTCTCCGACGACGCCGACGGGACCGGCTGGGCCGAGGGCGCGGGCGTGCTGCTGGTGGAACGGCTCTCCGACGCGGTGCGCAACGGTCACCGCGTGCTCGCCGTGGTGCGGGGGACCGCTGTCAACCAGGACGGCGCGTCGAACGGGCTGACCGCCCCGAACGGGCCGTCGCAGCAACGCGTCATCCGGGCCGCCCTCGCGGACGCCGGCCTGAGCACCGCCGACGTCGACGCGGTCGAGGCGCACGGCACCGGCACCCGGCTGGGCGACCCGATCGAGGCGCAGGCACTGCTGGCCACCTACGGTCAGGACCGGCCCACCGACGAGCCGCTGTGGCTGGGCTCGATCAAGTCGAACATCGGCCACACCCAGGCCGCCGCGGGTGTCGCCGGCATCATCAAGATGATCGAGGCGATGCGGCACGACACCATGCCGCGGACCGTCCACGTCGAGCGGCCCAGCGGGCACGTCGACTGGTCGGCGGGTGCGGTGCAGCTGCTCGTGGACGCGCGGCCGTGGCCGGCGGGGGAGCGCCCGCGCCGGGCGGGGGTGTCGTCGTTCGGGGTGTCCGGCACCAATGCGCACGTGATCATCGAGGAGCCGCCGGCCGCGCCGGTGGTCGAGTCGGTGGTGACCGGGTCGGGTGTGCCGTGGTTGTTGTCGGGGCGCAGCCCGAAGGCGGTCGCTGGTCAGGCGCAGCGGCTCGTCGAGTGGGGTGGCGCTGCCGGGGAGGTGGCGTACTCGCTGGCGGTGTCGCGGGCGGCGTTCGACCACCGGGCGGTGGTGCTCGGTCCGGACCACCGCAGTGGCCTCGTGGCCCTGGCCGACGGGTTGCCGTCCAGCACTGTGGTCTCCGGTTCGGCGCGTACGGCTGGTGTGGTGTTCGTGTTCCCGGGTCAGGGTTCGCAGTGGGTCGGTATGGCCACGGGGTTGTTGGATGCGGAGCCGGTGTTCGCGGCGCGGATCGCGGAGTGTGCGGCGGCGTTGGATCCGTTCGTGGACTGGAATCTGTTGGAGGTGTTGCGCTCGGACGATCCGTTGGAGCGGGTGGATGTGGTGCAGCCGGTGTTGTGGGCGGTGCACGTGTCTCTCGCGGAGGTGTGGCGGGCCAGGGGTGTGATGCCGGATGCGGTGATCGGTCATTCGCAGGGGGAGATCGCGGCGGCCTGTGTGGCCGGGGTGCTGTCACTGAGCGATGCGGCGAGGGTCGTGGCGTTGCGCAGTCAGGCTCTGCTCGCGTTGTCGGGCAGTGGTGGGATGGTGTCGGTCAACGCCGGTCTGGACGTGGTGACACCTCTGCTGACCGACGGTGTGAGTGTTGCGGTGGTCAATGGTCCGACGAGTGTCGCCGTGGCCGGTGCGGACCTGGATACGTTCCTGGCTGCTGCGGAGGCGGCCGGGGTGCGGGCCAGGCGGGTGAAGGTGGATTACGCCTCGCACTGCGCTCTGGTCGAGCCGGTGGAGGCGGAGCTGGCGCGTCTGCTCGACGGGGTGCGAGCGCAGCCCGGTGCGGTGCCCGTGTTCTCCACAGTGGAGGACGGCGGTCAGATGGACGCCGACTACTGGTATCGCAATCTGCGCCAGCCGGTGCGCCTGGACCTGGCGGTCGCGGCGGCGCAGGCGGCCGGGCACCGGATCTTCATCGAGGTCAGCGCGCACCCCGTGTTGACCGGCGCGATCGCCGACACCGCCGACGTCGCCACGGTTGGCACGTTGCGTCGTGGTGAGGGCGGCCCCGGGCAACTGGTCCGGTCGCTGGCCGAGGCGTGGGTCTGCGGCGCACCCGTCGACTGGACCACCGTCATCCCGGCGACCCGGACCGTCGACCTGCCCACCTACCCCTTCCAGCACCAGCGTTTCTGGCCGGTCGGCGATGCGCCAGTGCCAGTCGTGGACCCGATGGACAGCGAGTTCTGGCAGGCCGTGGAGAACGGCGACCTAACCCCACTCGGCATCACCGACGACGGCACCGACCTGCTACCCGCCCTCACCGCCTGGCGGCGTACCCGCAAGGAACGCGGCACCACCGACACCTGGCGCTACACCGTGGGCTGGACCGCCCTGCCCGAGCCGACCGACGCGTTGCTCACCGGCACCTGGCTGCTGCTCACCACCCCCATCGCGCGGATGGAGACCGAGTTCGCCACCGCCGCGATCGAGCAGGCCGGCGGCACCGCCGTCATCGTCGAGGTCGACCCGGCGACGACCGACCGGGCCACCCTGACCGCACAACTGAGCGCGGCGACCGGCCCGGAACGAACCGTCTCCGGTGTGCTGTCCCTGCTGGCGGTCGCCCCGGACAGCGACGGCGCCGTCCCGCCCTGCCTGACCGCGACCGTGCTGCTGATCCAGGCCCTGGCCGACGCCGGGATCCCCGGACGGCTCCGGATCGTCACCCGCGGCGCGGTCACCGCCACCGCCACCGACGAACCGCCACTGACCGGGCCCGCCCAGGTCTGGGCCACCGGCCGGGTGTTCGGCCTGGAGCAGCCCGACCGCTGGGGCGCACTGATCGACCTGCCGGCCCGGCTCGACAACGCCGCGCTCACCCGCTTCCAGGCCGCCGTCGCCGGCATCGACGACGAGGACCAGATCGCGGTACGCGACAACGGCGTCCACGCCCGACGCCTGCGCCCCAACCCCCTCAGCGGCCCGGCACCGACGACCGGATGGACGCCGACCGGCACCACCCTGATCACCGGCGGCACCGGCGCGATCGGCGCGCACGTGGCCCGCTGGCTGGCCGGACGCGGCGCCGAACACCTGGTGCTCACCAGCCGCCGAGGCCCGGACGCCCCCGGCGCAGACGACCTGCGCACCGAGTTGGAACACCTCGGCGCCCGGGTGACCATCGCCGCCTGCGACACGGCCGACCGCGACGGGCTCAGCGGCGTGCTCGACGGCATCGACAACCTCACCGCCGTCTTCCACGCCGCCGGTGTCGCCCGCTCGGCGTCGCTCGCCGACACCGGCCTGGACGAGTTCGCCGACGTGGTCGACGGCAAGGCGGCAGGCGCCGCGCTGCTCGACGACCTCGTCGGAGACGTGAGCGCGTTCGTCCTGTTCTCCTCCAACTCCGGTGTCTGGGGCGGTGGCGGGCAGGGCGCGTACGCGGCGGCCAACGCTTACCTCGACGCCCTCGCGGCCCGTCGCCGGGCCCGCGGCCTGCGCGCCACCTCGATCGCCTGGGGGGTGTGGGACGGCGGCGGCATGTCCGACGCCGCGATCGTCGAGCAGTTGCGCCGACGCGGCCTCGCCGCGATGGCACCCGACCTGGCCATCGCCGCCATGGCCCGGACCCTGGACCACGACGAGACCTTCGTCGCCATCGCCGACGTCGACTGGCAGCGGTTCGCGCCCGCCTACGAGTCGGCCCGACCCCGGCCGCTGCTGCACGAACTGCCGCAGGTGCGCCGGATCCGCGAGGCCGACCAGGCCGCCATCAGCGGCCAGGGGGCGTCCGCGCTCCACACCCGACTGCGCGACCTGTCCCGCGGCGAGCGGCACCGGGCCCTGCTCCAGACGGTACGGGCGGAGGCCGCCGCCGTCCTCGGCCACCCGTCGGCCGAGTTCGTCGAGCCGGAGCGGGCGTTCCGGGAGCTGGGCTTCGACTCGGCGACCGCCATCGAGATGCGCAACCGGCTCAACGCGAGCACCGGTCTGCGGCTCAGCACCACCCTCATCTTCGACTACCCCAACGCCCTGGTCCTCGCCGAGCACCTGCACGACGAGCTGTTCGGGCCGGACGAGCTCGACGACGACGCCCGCATCCGGCAGGCGCTCGCCGAGATCTCCCCGGCCCGGCTGCGGGCCGCCGGGTTGCTGGACGCCCTGCTGCGCCTCGCCGACGGCACCGGTGACGACGCCGAACCAACCGCCGGGGAGCCCGACGGCACCGACCTCGACGGACTGGATGAGGACGACCTCATCCGGCTGGCACTCGATTCCTCTCGCTGAACCACCGACGTGCGGAGCTCATGATGGCCACCTCCAACGACAAGCTCGTCGAGGCACTGCGCTCCTCCCTCAAGGAGAACGAGCGTCTGCGCCACCAGCACCGCCGACTCACCGAGGCGCAGCGGGAACCCATCGCCGTCGTCGGAATGGCCTGCCGGTACCCCGGCGGCGTCGACTCGCCCGAGGCCCTCTGGCGACTCGTCGCCGACGGCGCCGGGGCCCTGTCCGACTTCCCGGACGACCGCGGCTGGGACCCGGCCGCCTCGTACGCCCGCCCGGCCGGCTTCCTGGACGCGGCGGGTGAGTTCGACGCGGCGCTGTTCGGCATCTCGCCCCGGGAGGCCGTCGCCATGGACCCGCAGCAGCGGCTGCTCATGGAGACGGCCTGGGAGGCCCTGGAGCGCGGCGGCGTCGACCCGCTCTCCCTGCGGGGCCGCCAGGTCGGCGTCTTCGTCGGCTCCAACACGCAGGACTACGCGTCGGTGCTGATGCGTACGCCGATCGCCGCCGAGGGGCACCTGCTCACCGGAAACGCGGCCGCCGTGGTCTCCGGCCGCCTGTCGTACTTCTTCGGACTTGAGGGCCCGGCGATCACCGTCGACACCGCCTGCTCGTCGTCGCTGGTCGCGCTGCACCTGGCGGTCCAGTCGTTGCGGCAGGGCGAGTGCACGATGGCGCTGGCCGGCGGGGCGACCGTCATGTGCACCACCGGCGCGTTCGAGGAGTTCGAACGACAGGGCGGGCTTGCCGCGGATGGCCGCTGCAAGTCGTTCGCCGCGGCTGCCGACGGCACCGGCTGGGGTGAGGGAGTCGGGCTGCTGCTGGTGGAACGGCTCAGCGACGCCCGCCGGCTGGGCCACCCGGTGCTCGCCGTCATCCGTGGCACCGCTGTCAACCAGGACGGCGCGTCCAACGGCCTCACCGCCCCGAACGGCCCGTCCCAGCAGCGGGTCATCCGCGCAGCCCTGGAGAACGCCGGGCTCACCGGCGCCGACGTGGACGCGGTCGAGGCGCACGGCACCGGCACCGTGCTCGGCGACCCGATCGAGGCGCAGGCGCTGCTCGCCACCTACGGCCGGGACCGGGCAGAGGGCGACCCGCTCTGGCTCGGCTCGATCAAGTCGAACATCGGTCACACCCAGGCCGCCGCCGGTGTCGCCGGGATCATCAAGATGGTCATGGCGATGCGGCACCGCACCCTGCCGCAGACGTTGTCCGTCGACGCGCCCACCCCGCACGTCGACTGGTCGACCGGTGCGGTGGAGCTGCTCACCGAGGCCCGTCCCTGGCCGTCCGGCGACCACCCGGCCCGGGCCGGGGTGTCCGCCTTCGGCGTCTCCGGCACCAACGCCCACGTCATCGTCGAGCAGGCCCCTCCCGGGGACGAGGAGCCGGCCCGCGAGCCGGTCACCGTCCCGGCGCCGCTGCTGCTCTCCGGCCACGACGACGCCGCCCTGCACGCCCAGGCGGCCCGCCTCGCCCGCCACCTCACCGACCGCGACGCCGACCCCGGTGACGTCGCGCACTCGCTGGCCACCACCCGCGCCGGTCTACGGCACCGCGCCGCGATCACCACGACCGACCCGGCGGAACGGCTCGCCGCGCTGACGGCGCTCGCCGAGGGACGCGGCACGGCCGGCGTCGTGCGGGACACCGTCACGCGCGGCCCGCTCGCGTTCGTGTTCTCCGGTCAGGGGTCACAGCGGCCCGGCATGGGTCTGGACCTCTACGACACGTTCCCGGTGTACGCGCAAGCGTTCGACGCGGCCTGCGCGGAGCTGGACCGTCACCTCGACCGGCCGATCCGCGACGTGATCGCCGAAGGCGACGACCTGGACCAGACGCTCTACACGCAGACCGCGTTGTTCGCCGTCGAGGTGGCGTTGTTCCGCCTCGTTGAGTCGTTCGGTGTCACCCCGGACTACCTGGTCGGCCATTCGATCGGTGAGATCGCGGCGGCGCATGTGGCCGGGGTGCTGTCCCTCGCGGACGCGGCGAAGCTGGTTGCCGCGCGGGGTCGCCTGATGCAGGCATTGCCGACCGGCGGGGTGATGGTGGCGGTGCGGGCCACCGAGGCCGAGGTGCTGCCGCTGCTGACTGACGGCGTGTCGGTCGCGGCCGTGAACGGTCCGCGTTCGGTGGTGCTGTCGGGGGCCGCCGATGAGGTCGCGGCCGTCGCCGCCCACTTTGAGAAGTCGAAGCGGCTGCGGGTGAGTCACGCGTTCCACTCGGTGTTGATGGAGCCGATGCTCGCCGAGTTCGCGCAGGTCGCCGAAACGTTGACCTACGAGTCGCCCCGGATCCCGGTGGTGTCGAACGTGACCGGGCAGGTCGCGGAGACGCAGGACGCCGGCTACTGGGTGCGGCACGTGCGGGAAGCGGTGCGGTTCGCTGACGGCATTTCCACCCTGGAGAACCTGGGTGTCAGCACGTTCGTGGAGATCGGCCCGGACGGGGTCCTGTCGGCCATGGGCGCGGACTGCGTTTCCGACGCGGTGTTCGTACCCGTGCAACGCGCCGACCGCGACCAACCGACTGCGCTGCTCACCGCGCTGGCCCAGGCCTTCGTGCGCGGCGTCGCGGTGGACTGGACGCCGTGCCACCCCGGCGCTCGCACTGTGGACCTCCCCACCTACGCCTTCCAGCGCCGCTACTACTGGCCCGACCTGCCGAAACCCGTGAGCGGCACGCCCGACGAGTGGCGCTACCGGGAGAGCTGGCAGCCCGTCGACGTCGCGCCCACCGAGGCCCTCGCCGGGCGGTGGCGCATCGTCGCCGACCCGGCGGACCCGACCGCCCAGCAGCTGCACGACCTGCTGACCCGCCACGGCGCCACCCCGGACATCGCCATCGCCCCGGGGATCACCGACGGACTGGCCGGGATCCTGCACGTGCCCTCCCGCACCGGCGACCTCGACGCCACGGCCAGCCTGCTCACCCTCATCAGCGCGGCGGCCACCGCCGGCAGCACCGCACCGATCTGGACCGTCACCACCGGCGCCGTCACCACGGGAACCGACGGCATCGCGCCCGACCCCGCCCAGGCCGCGCTCTGGGGCCTCGGCCGGGTGGCCGCGCTCGAAGTCCCGGACACCTGGGGCGGTCTCGTCGACCTCGCCGGGGACGTCACCGACCAGCTCGTCGCGGTCCTGACCGGCACCACCGGCGAGGACCAGATCGCGGCCCGCGCCGACGGCCTGCACGCCCGCCGCATCGACCGCGCCCCCGCCACCGCCGCCGAACCCTGGCAGCCGACCGGCACCGTCCTGGTCACCGGCGGCACCGGGGCGCTCGGCGCCCACGTCGCCCGCTGGGCCGCACACTCCGGCGCCGACCGGGTCGTCCTGCTCAGCCGCCGTGGCCCGGACGCGCCCGGCCTCGACGCCCTGACCACCGAACTGGCCGGAACCGGGTGCCAGATCACCGCCGCGGCCTGCGACGTCACCGACCGCGACGCTCTCGCCGCCCTCGTCGCGACGCTCCGCGCGGACGGCACACCGGTCCGCTCGGTCGTGCACACCGCCGGCGTCGCCCACCTGACCCCGCTCACCGGCCTGAGCCCCGCCGACATCAGCGAACTCGGCGCCGCGAAGGTGCTCGGTGCCCGACACCTCGATGAGATCCTCGGCGACGACCTGGACGCCTTCGTGCTCTTCTCGTCGATCGCGGGCGTGTGGGGCAGCGGCGACCAGGGCGGATACGCCGCCGCGAACGCGTACCTCGACGCCCTCGCCGCCCGCCGCGCCGCCCACGGTCGGCCCGCCACCGCGATCGCCTGGGGTCCGTGGGCCGGCGGCGGCATGGCCGATGCCGACGTCTCCGCCCACCTCGCCCGGCGCGGCATCACCGCCATGAACCCGACCCGCGCCATCGCCGCGCTGGCCCACGCCGTCTCCGCCGGCGACACCACTGTCGTGGTCGCCGACGTGGACTGGTCGCGCTTCGGACCCGCCTTCACCGTACGACGCAACAGCCCTCTGCTCACGCCGCTGCTCGCCAGCGCGCCGGACGAGGCACAGCCCAGCGGTCCGGCCGCCGATCTCCTGGCCGGCCGCACCGCCGAGGAGCGCCGCGCGTACCTGCTGCACCTGGTGCGCAGCGAGGCCGCCGCGGTCCTCGGCCACGAGTCCGCCGACGCGGTCCCGGCCGACCGCCCGTTCCGGGAACTCGGCTTCGACTCGCTGACCGCCGTGGAACTGCGCAGCCGCCTCGCCGCCGCGACCGGCCTGCGCCTGCCCACCACCGTCGCCTTCGACTACCCGTACGCCGCCGTCCTGGCCGCCGAGCTGGACGCCCTGCTGTCCGGCGCGGATCGCACCGCGAACACCGTCGCGCCGGCCGTCGGCGTCTCCGACGAACCGATCGCCATCATCGGGATGGCCTGCCGCTACCCGGGCGACGTCGATTCACCCGAGGACCTGTGGCGGCTCGTCGAGTCCGGCACCGACGCGATCGCCGGTTTCCCCACCGACCGTGGCTGGGACCTGGACTCCCTCTACGACCCGGACCCGGACCAGCCCGGCGCCTCCTACACCCGGGCCGGCGGCTTCGTCGCCGACGTCGCCGGCTTCGACGCGGCGTTCTTCGGCATCTCACCCCGCGAGGCACTGGCCATGGACCCGCAGCAGCGACTGCTGATGGAGACCGCGTGGGAGGCGGTCGAGCGGGCCGGAATCGACCCCGCCGGCCTGCGTGGCGAGCCCGCCGGTGTCTTCGTCGGGGCGTCCTTCTCCGGCTACGGCACCGGTGACCAGATCGCCGACGGCGTCGAGGGCTACCGGCTCACCGGGACGGCGGCCAGCGTCACCTCCGGCCGCATCGCGTACACCCTCGGCTGGGAGGGCCCGGCCGTCACAGTGGACACCGCCTGCTCGTCGTCGTTGGTGGCGCTGCACCTGGCGGTCCGCTCGCTGCGGTCCGGCGAGTGCTCTCTGGCCCTGGCCGGCGGCGTCACGGTGATGGCCAGCCCGGACGCGTTCGTGGAGTTCTCCCGCCAGCGGGGTCTGTCCGCCGACGGGCGCTGCAAGTCGTTCGCGGCGGGCGCGGACGGCACCGGCTGGTCCGAGGGCGCCGGGCTCCTGCTGGTCGAACGGCTCTCCGACGCGGTCCGCAAGGGTCACCGCGTCCTCGCCGTGGTCCGGGGCACCGCTGTGAACCAGGACGGCGCCTCCAACGGCCTGACCGCCCCGAACGGTCCCGCCCAGCAGCGGGTCATCCGGGCGGCACTGGCCGACGCCGGCCTCACCCCGGCCGACGTGGACGCGGTCGAGGCGCACGGCACCGGCACCCGGCTCGGCGACCCGATCGAGGCGCAGGCCCTGCTCAGCGCGTACGGCCAGGACCGCCCGACCGGTCGACCGCTGTGGCTCGGCTCGGTCAAGTCGAACATCGGGCACACCGTCGCGGCGGCCGGTGTCGCCGGAATCATCAAGATGGTCATGGCTATGCGGCACCGCGTGCTGCCGCGCACGCTGCACGTGGACGCACCCACCCCGCACGTCGACTGGTCCTCCGGAGCGGTGTCCCTGCTCACCGAGGCCCAGCCGTGGCCCGGCGTGGACCGTCCGGCCCGCGCCGCGGTCTCCTCCTTCGGCATCAGCGGCACGAACGCCCACGCGATCCTGGAAGCGCCCCCGACGCCGGAGCCGCAGGTCGCCCCAGAGCCGCAGGTCGTCCCGGAGCCGCAGATCGTCCCGGAGCCGCAGGCCGCGCTCGTGCCGGCGACGCTGCCGGTGCCGTGGACACTCGGCGCCGCCGAGCCGGCCGTGCTGAGCGCACACGCCGCGCGGCTGCTGCCGTACCTCGACGCGAATCCGGTCGACGTCGGTCACTCACTCACCCGGCGCGGTTCGTTCCCGCACCGGGCGGTGGTGTTCGGGCGGGACGCTCTCAACGCGGCGGCCGACGGGCGGACGGATCCCGGCCTGGTGACCGGTGATGTGGTCGACGGCAGGCTGGCGTTCGTCTTCTCCGGCCAGGGATCGCAGCGGCCGGGCATGGGTCTGGAGTTGGCGTCGTCGTTCCCGGTGTTCGCGGAGGCGTTCGACGCGGCCTGCGCGGAGCTGGACCGTCACCTCGACCGGCCGATCCGCGACGTGATCTTGAATGACGCGGAGGCCCTGGACCAGACGGCCTACACGCAGGCGGCCCTGTTCGCGGTCGAGGTCACCCTGTTCCGCCTGGTCGAGTCGTTCGGTGTCACTCCGGATTACCTGGTGGGGCACTCGATCGGTGAGATCGCGGCGGCGCACGTTTCCGGGGTGCTGTCCCTGCCCGACGCCGCGAAGCTGGTCGCCGCGCGGGGTCGTCTGATGCAGGCCCTGCCGTCCGGTGGGGTGATGGTCGCGGTGCGGGCCACCGAGGCTGAGGTGCTGCCGCTGCTGACCGACGGCGTGTCCGTCGCGGCGATCAACGGCCCGCGCTCGGTGGTGCTGTCCGGGATCGCCGACGAGGTGGCCGCGGTGGCGGCGAAGTACAAGTCCAAGCGTCTGCGGGTCAGTCACGCGTTCCACTCGGTGCTGATGGAACCGATGCTCACCGAGTTCGCTCAGGTCGCGGGGTCGTTGACCTACGCCGAGCCCCGGATCCCGGTGGTGTCGAACGTGACCGGGCAGCTCGCGGAGACGCAGGACGCCGACTACTGGGTGCGGCACGTCCGGGAAGCCGTGCGCTTCGCCGACGGCATCGCCACCCTGGAGGCCGCAGGTGTGACCACGTTCGTGGAGATCGGCCCCGACGGCGTCCTGTCCGCGATGGGCGCGGACTGCGTTTCCGACGCGGTGTTCGTACCCGTGCAACGCTCTGACCGCGACCAGCCGACCTCGCTGCTGACCGCCCTCGCCCACGTCTTCGTGCGCGGTGTCGCGGTCGACTGGACGCCCTGCCTGACCGGCGGACGCCTCATCGACCTGCCCACCTACGCCTTCCAACACCAGCGCTACTGGCCCGCGGCCACGGTCACCGGCAACGGCGACGCGGTCGACCACCCGCTGCTGGGCGGCATGCTCACCCTCGCTGGCGACGGCGACGAACGGATCTTCACCGGCCGCTGGTCGCGCACCGCTCTGCCGTGGCTCGGCGACCACCAGGTCGCCGGCGACGTCGTCGTCCCGGGCACCGCGCTGCTCGAACTCGCCCTCGCCGCCGGTGCCGAGGTCGGCTGCGACCAGGTCGACGATCTCGTCCTCGCCGCCCCGCTGATCCTCGGCGAGCAACGGGTGGAGGTCCAGGTACGCACCGGCGCGGCGGACAACTCCGGCCACCGCGCCGTCACCATCCACGCCAGCTCCGACGGCGACCGGTGGACCACCCACGCCACCGGCACCCTCAGCACCGCCGGGCGCGCCGACGACACCACGCCGGCCACCTGGCCGCCCGCCGGGGCCGAGGCGATCGACACCACCGGCCTCTACGACGCCCTGCGCCGCCGGGGCCTCGACTACGGTCCCGCGTTCCGCGGGCTGCGCCAGGCGTGGTTGGGCACCGATGGCGCCGTGTACGCGGAGGTGGAGCTGCCCGACTCGGTGGACGGCAGCCGCTACGGCGTGCACCCGGCGCTGCTGGACACCGCCCTGCACCCGCTCGGCCTCGGCGTCCTGGGCAGCGACGACGGTCAGGCCCGGGTGCCGTTCGCGTGGTCCGGCGTCACAGTGCGGGCTGCCGGCGCGGTCACCGCCCGGGTCCGGCTGGCCGACGCCGGCACCGACGCCGTCAGTGTCCACCTCACCGACACCGTCGGCCGGACCCTGCTGACCGCCGACTCCCTCGTGCTGCGCCGCTACGCCGAGCGCACCGCCAGCACCGACGGCCTGCACCACCTCGACTGGATCCCGGTCGAGGCGCCCGGCACGTCCGACCGCACCGGAACCGAGGTGCTGCGCGTACCCGCCAGCGACCCCACCGACCCGGTCACCGCCACCCATGCCACCACCGCCGCCGTCCTGGCCGCGCTGCGCGACGCCGTCGAACGGGACACCCGGCTCGCGATCGTCACCAGCGGCGCGGTCGGCTGCGCTCCCGGTGACCCGGTCACCGATCTGGCCGCCGCAGCCGTCTGGGGTCTGGTCCGCAGCGCCCAGACCGAGAACCCCGGCCGGTTCCTGCTCATCGACACCGACGGCGACGAACAACTGGGCGCGGTGCTCGCCACCGGCGAGGAGCAGATCGCGATCCGGGACGGCGCCCTGCGCGCACCCCGACTGGCCCGGGTCACCGAACCCGCCGCCAGCCACGACTTCGGCACCGGCACGGTCCTGGTCACCGGCGCGTTCGGCACCCTCGGCCGGCTGGTCACCCGACACCTGGTAACCCGTCACGGCGTCACCGACCTGCTGCTGCTCAGCCGCCGCGGCCCGGACGCCCCGGAAGCCGCCGACCTCACCGCGGAACTCGCCGCGCTCGGCGCGACCAGCACCGTCCTGGCGTGTGACCTGGCCGACCGCGACGCCCTCGCCGCGGCGATCGGCAGCGCGGGAATCCTGACCGGGGTCGTCCACATCGCCGGCGTGATCGACGACGGTGTGGTCACCGCACTCACACCGGAGCGACTCGGCGCGGTGCTCCGACCAAAGGTCGACGCCGCCTGGCACCTGCACGAACTCACCGCAGGGCACCCGCTGACCGCGTTCGTGATGTTCTCCTCGGCGGCCGGTCTGCTCGGCAGCCCCGGCCAGGCCAACTACGCGGCCGCGAACGCCTTCCTCGACGCCCTGGCCGACCTGCGCAACCGGGCCGGGCTCCCGGCCTCCTCGCTCGCCTGGGGACCCTGGGCCGCCGGCATGGCCGCCGACCTGGACCCGGACGCCGTCCAGCGGATCAGCCGTGGCGGGCTGGCCCTGATCACACCCGAGGACGGCCTCGGTCTCCTCGACGCGGCCGGTCAGCGCACCGCTGTCGTTCCGCTGCGGCTCACCTCCGGGCGGACCGCGCCGACCACCGTCCACCCGCTCCTACGCAACCTGGTCCGGGCCGGGCGGCGTGGCACCGCCCGGGCCGCAACCGGTGATGCCTCCCTGGTCCAGCGGCTCGGCGCCCTACGCCCGGCCGAGCAGCGCGAAGCGCTCCTCGACCTGGTCCGCACCCACGTCGCGAGCGTGCTCGGCCACGGCTCGGGTCAGGCCGTCGCCCCCGGCAAGGCGTTCCAGGAGACCGGTTTCGACTCCCTCGCCGCCGTCGAGCTGCGCAACGGCCTGAACGCCGCAACCGGCCTGCGGCTGCCGGCCACCCTCGTCTTCGACCACCCGAGCCCGGCCGCTCTCGCCGCCCACCTGCACGAGACGCTGTTCGGCGCCGACCTGACCGGCGCGCCCGAGGTCACCGCGCCCGTCCGGGCCGACGAGCCCATCGCCATCGTCGGTATGGCCTGCCGCTATCCCGGCGGGATCAGCTCACCCGAGGACCTGTGGCGCCTCGTCGAGTCCGGCAGTGACGCGATCGGTGACTTTCCCGCCAACCGGGGCTGGGACGTGGACCGCCTCTACCACGCCGACCCGGACCACCCCGGAACCTCGTACACCCGCTCCGGTGGCTTCCTCGCCGACGCCGCCGACTTCGACGCCCCGTTCTTCGGGCTCGGCCCACGCGAGGCCCTCGCCACGGACCCCCAGCAGCGGTTGCTGCTGGAAACCTCGTGGGAGGCCTTCGAGCGGGGCGGCATCGACCCTGCGACCGTACGCGGCAGCCGCACCGGCGTCTTCGCCGGAGTGATGTACCACGACTACGTTTCCCGACTGGACCCCGACGGCGACGCCGTCGAAGGTCTGCTCGGCATCGGCAACGCGGGCAGCGTCATCTCCGGCCGGATCGCGTACACCTTCGGGTTGGAAGGCCCGGCGGTCACCGTCGACACCGCCTGCTCGTCCTCCCTGGTGGCACTCCACCTGGCCATCCAGGCGATCCGCAGCGGCGAGTGCACGATGGCGCTCGCCGGTGGGGTCACTGTGATGGCCACCCCGGGCACCTTCATCGAGTTCTCCCGCCAGCGTGGGCTCTCCGCCGACGGTCGCTGCAAGTCCTTCGGCGCCGGAGCCGACGGCACCGGCTGGTCCGAGGGCGTCGGCATGCTCGTGGTCGAACGCCTCTCCGACGCCCGCCGCAACGGCCACCCGGTCCTCGCCGTCATCCGCGGCAGCGCCGTCAACTCCGACGGCGCCTCCAACGGTCTGACCGCCCCGAACGGTCCCGCCCAGCAGCGGGTCATCCGCGCCGCACTGGCCAGCGCCGGCCTGGGCGCCGCCGACATCGACACCGTCGAGGCGCACGGCACCGGCACGGTGCTCGGTGACCCGATCGAGGCGCAGGCCCTGCTCGCCACCTACGGTCAGGACCGCCCCGACGACCGACCACTGTGGCTCGGCTCGATCAAGTCGAACATGGGCCACACCCAGGCCGCCGCGGGTGTCGCCGGCATCATCAAGATGATCGAGGCGATGCGGCGCGGCGTCCTGCCGCGCACTCTGCACGCCGACGATGCGTCCCCGCACATCGACTGGTCGGCGGGCGCCGTCGCACTGCTCACGGAGGAACGGCAGTGGACGGTGGACGGCCGTCCCCGCCGCGCCGCCGTCTCGTCGTTCGGTGTCTCCGGCACCAACGCCCACGTCATCCTCGAAGCCGCTCCCGAGCCCACACCGGCACCCCGGCAGCCGCACACCGGGCCGACGATCTGGCCGCTCACCGCGACCACCACCGACGGTGTACGCGACCAGGCGACCCGGCTGCTGGCCCACCTGAAGAGCCATCCCGGGCTGGACCCCGCCGACATCGGGCACACCCTCAGCACGCGCGGCACCTTCCCCCGTCGGGCGGTGGTGCTCGGGCGGGACGCCCTCGACGCAGCCGCCGAGGGAAGGACTGATCCCGGCCTGGTGACCGGTGACGTGGTCGACGGCAAGCTCGCGTTCGTCTTCTCCGGCCAGGGGTCGCAGCGGCCCGGCATGGGCCTGGAGTTGGCGTCGTCGTTCCCGGTTTTCGGGGAGGCGTTCGACGCGGCCTGCGCGGAGCTGGATCGTCATCTCGACCGGCCGATCGGCGAGGTGATCTTGAACGACGCGGAGGCCCTGGACCAGACGGTCTACACGCAGGCGGCGTTGTTCGCGGTCGAGGTCGCCCTGTTCCGGCTGGTCGAGTCGTTCGGTGTGACTCCGGACTTCCTGGTCGGGCACTCGATCGGGGAGATCGCCGCCGCGCATGTCGCCGGGGTGCTGTCCCTGGCCGACGCCGCGAAGCTGGTCACGGCTCGAGGCCGCCTGATGCAGGCCCTGCCCGCCGGTGGCGTCATGGTCGCGGTGCGGGCCACCGAGGCTGAGGTGCTGCCGCTGCTGACCGGCGGGGTGTCCGTCGCGGCGATCAACGGTCCGCGTTCGGTGGTGTTGTCCGGTGCCGCTGACGAGGTCGCCGCGGTGGCGGCGAACTTCAAGAAGTCGAAGCGGCTGCGGGTCAGTCACGCGTTCCACTCGGTGCTGATGGAGCCGATGCTGGCCGAGTTCGCTCAGGTCGCGGCAACGTTGACCTACGCGCCGCCGCGCATTCCGGTGGTGTCCAACGTGACCGGTCAGGTCGCGGAGACGCAGGACGCCGGCTACTGGGTGCGGCACGTACGGGAAGCGGTCCGGTTCGCCGACGGCATCGCCACCCTGGAGGCCGCGGGCGTCAGCACGTTCGTCGAAATCGGCCCCGACGGGGTCCTGTCCGCGATGGGCGCGGACTGCGTTTCCGACGCGGTGTTCGTACCCGTGCAACGCTCTGACCGGGACCAGCCGACCACGCTGCTGACCGCCCTGGCCCAGGTCTTCGTGCGCGGCGTCGCGGTGAACTGGGCACAGTGCCACCCCGGCGGACGCCTCATCGAGCTGCCCACCTACGCCTTCCAGCACCGCCGCTACTGGCCCGCCGGCCCGGCCGCCGCCGCGCGCCGCGACCGCACCGGCCACCCGCTCTTCGACACCGCCGTCACCCTCGCCGAGGCGGGCGGGGAACGCGTCCTCACCGGCCACTGGTCGGTCGCCACCTTGCCGTGGCTCGCCGACCACCGGGTCGACGGCGCCCTCCTGGTGCCCGGAACCGCGTTGGTGGAAGCCGCCCTCGCCGCCGGCACCGGCGACCGCCTCGACGACCTGGTCCTCTCCGCCCCGCTCATCCTGGACGAGGGTGGCGCCCAGATCCAGGTACGGGTCGGCGCGGCCACCGACGAGGGCCGCCGCCCGGTCACCATCCACGCCAGCACCGACGGCGCGACCTGGACCGCCCACGCCACCGGCACCCTCGCTCCCACCGACGACGCACCGGCTCTCCCGGTGGGTCGCTCGGCCGCCGCGGCACCGCTGAACGTGGACGGACTCTACGACGAGCTGTTCCGACGCGGCCTCGACTACGGCCCGGCGTTCCAGGGGGTCCGGACCGCCTGGCGCGACACCGACGGCACCCTGCACGCTGACGTCGTCCTGCCGGACGAGGTGGACACCGGCGGTTACGGCATCCACCCGGCCCTGCTCGACGCGGCCCTGCACACCCTCGGCCTCGACGAGCACACCGGCGACGGTGCCGCCAAGGTGCCGTTCGCGTGGTCCGGGGTCACCGTCCACCAGCCCGGCGCCACCGCCGCCCAGGTCCGCCTGAGCGTCGGCGACGCGGTCCAGGTCACGCTGGCCGACGCCGTCGGCGACCCGGTCGTCTCCGTGGCCGCCCTGCGACTGCGGGCGTACGCGCCGCCGTCGGTGCTGCACCGCCTCGACTGGACGCCGATCGACCTGCCCGACACCGGCGACACCGAGACCGTGATCCTGCGGATCGCGGCGGACGGCGGCGACCCCCTGGCCGCCACCCGCACCGCGACCGCCCGGACGCTCAGCGCCCTCCAGTCGGCCATCGCGAACGACACCCGCCTCACCGTGGTCACCGCCGGCGCCACCGGCCGCGACGTCACCCACCTCTCCGGAGCCGCCGTCTGGGGGCTCGTCCGCGCCGCCCAGTCGGAGCACCCCGGCCGGTTCACCCTGGTCGACGCCGAACCCGGCACCGGCGAGGAGGAGATCCGTGCCGCGGCGGCAGCCGAGCAGTCCCAGATCGCCATCGGTGTGGACGGCGTCTTCACCCCCGTCCTCACGCCGTACGTGGCGAGCGGCGACGAGGCCGCCGGCCCGGGCACCGGCACCGTGCTGATCACCGGTGCCCTCGGTGGACTCGGCCCTGTCGTCGCCCACCACCTGGTCACCCGGCACGGCGTCACCGACCTGGTGCTGCTCAGCCGGCAGGGCCCCGACGCGCCGGGCGCCGACGCTCTCGTCCGCGACCTCGCCGCCGCCGGAGCCACCGCCACAGTGGTGGCCTGTGACGCCGCCGATCGCGCCGCGCTCGCCAAGGTGCTCGACGGCCTCCCCGACCTGACCGGTGTCGTGCACCTCGCCGGGATGCTCGACGACGGGGTGGTCACCGCGCTGACCGACGAGCGCGTCGCCACGGTCCTGCGCCCCAAGGCCGAGGCCGCCTGGCACCTGCACGAGCTGACCCGGGACCGGCACCTGACCGCGTTCGTGCTGTTCTCCTCGGCCGCCGGCGTCGTGGGTGGCCCGGGGCAGGGCAACTACGCCGCCGCCAACGCGTTCCTCGACGCCCTCGCCGCCCACCGCCGGCGTGCCGGCCTGCCCGGCACGTCCCTGGCCTGGGGGCCGTGGGCGGCCGGCATGGCCGCCACCCTCGCCGGGGCCGACCTGGCCCGGATGGCCCGCACGGGCATCCTGCCGATGACCGAGACCCAGGCCCTGACCGCGTTCGACCTGAGCCTCGGCGCCGCGGAGCCGGCCCTGGTGCCGCTGCGGCTCGACCCGACGGCCACCCCGGCCAGTGTGCCGGCGGTGCTGCGCGGCCTGCTGCGGGAGGCACCGAAGCGCCGGGCCAGCCGGCGCGGACCGGACCGTACGCTCGCCGAGCAGCTCGCCTCGACCGACCCCGTCGGTCGCAGCGAGGCGGTGCTGAACGTGGTCCTCACCCAGGTGGCCGCCACGATCGGCGACGGGGCGGCGCACACCGTCGACCCGGACCTGGAGTTCACCGGCCTCGGGTTCACCTCGCTCGCGGCCGTTGAACTGCGCAACGGCCTCAACGCCGCCACCGGGCTCAGTCTGCCGGCGACGCTCACCTTCGACTACCCGACGCCGCGCGCTCTCGCCGACCACCTGCTGAGCACGCTCGCCCCGGCCCGTACGCCGCGTCTGTTCGACGAACTGGCCCGGCTGGAGCAGGCGTTCACCGCCCTCCTGCCGGACGAGATCGCCGAACTGGCCGTACGCGACGGCGTCGCGGCCCGGCTGAAAGCACTCACCGGCCAGTGGGCCGAGGTGACCGGAGCGGCCGCACCGGTTACCGAAACGCTCGACGAAGCCAGCGACGACGAGCTCTTCGCGTTCATCGACCGCCGCCTCGGCGCGTCCTGACCGGCTCGCACACTCTCTCGGACAGGTGATTCCCATGGCGAACGAAGATCGGCTCCGCGAATACCTCAAGCGCGTCACCGCCGAACTGCACGAGACCAGCGAGCGGTTGCAGGAAGTGGAGGCCCGGCACCGCGAGCCGATCGCCATCATCGCCATGAGCTGCCGGTTCCCCGGTGGCGTGGACTCCCCGGAGTCGCTGTGGCAGCTCGTCGACTCGGGTGTCGACGCCATCGGGGAGTTCCCCGCCGAACGCGGCTGGGAGGTGGAGAAGCTCTACCACCCCGACCCGGACCACCCCGGTACGTCGTACACCAGGCACGGTGGCTTCCTGCACGACGCCGGTGACTTCGACCCCGCGTTCTTCGGCATCTCACCTCGGGAGGCGCTGGCCACCGACGCGCAGCAGCGCCTGCTGCTGGAGACGTCCTGGGAGGCCTTCGAGCGCGCCGGCGTCGACCCGGTCGCCCTCAAGGGCAGCCGGACCGGGGTCTTCACCGGCGTGATGTACCACGACTATGCCGCGCTGGTCGGCGAGCTGGGCGACTCCGCTGAGGGTTCACTGGGCACCGGCAGCACCGGCAGCATCGCGTCCGGCCGGATCGCCTACACGTTCGGCCTTGAGGGCACCGCCGTCACCGTGGACACCGCCTGCTCGTCGTCCCTGGTCGCCCTGCACCTGGCCGCCCAGGCGCTGCGCCAGGGTGAGTGTGACCTCGCGCTGGCCGGCGGCGTCACGGTGATGGCTACCCCCGGTGCGTTCCTGGCCTTCTCCCGCCAGCGGGGCCTCGCCCCGGACGGCCGCTGCAAGCCGTTCTCCGACGACGCCGACGGAACCGGTTGGGGTGAAGGCGTCGGCATGCTGCTGGTGGAGCGGCTCTCCGACGCGGTCCGCAACGGGCACCCGGTGCTCGCCGTGGTGCGCGGGAGCGCGGTCAACCAGGACGGCGCCTCGAACGGCCTGACCGCCCCGAACGGGCCGTCGCAGCAACGCGTCATCCGGGCGGCGCTGACCAACGCCGGCCTGGGCACCGCCGACGTCGACGCGGTCGAGGCCCACGGCACCGGCACGACGCTGGGCGACCCGATCGAGGCGCAGGCACTGCTGGCGACCTACGGTCAGGACCGACCCGCCGACCAGCCGCTGTGGCTCGGCTCGGTCAAGTCGAACATCGGCCACACCCAGGCCGCCGCCGGTGTCGCCGGCATCATCAAGATGGTCATGGCGATGCGCCACGGCCGGATTCCCCGCAGCCTGCACGCCGACCAGCCGTCCACGCACGTCGACTGGACCGCCGGAGCGGTCCGCGTCGCCGCCGAGCCCCAGCCGTGGCCGCAACGCCCCGGACCCCGCCGCGCGGGTGTCTCCTCGTTCGGCGTGTCCGGCACCAACGCCCACATCATCCTCGAAGAGCCCGCGCCGGCCGCCGTCCCGGCGGGGGAGCGGCCCCCGGCCGGCGGGGTGGTGCCATGGGTGATCTCGGCGCGCTCCCCGGAGGCGTTGCGCGGGCAGGCCGCCCGGCTCGTGCCGGTGGAGGCGGACCCGGTGGATGTCGGGTTCACCCTGGCCGCGCACCGCACGGCACACCCGCATCGCGCGGTGGTGTTCGGGCCGGAGGAACTGGCGGCGCTGGCCGCTGGCGAGCCGGGGCCGGTCTTCGGGTCGGTGGTGCGTGGCAAGACGGCGTTCGTGTTCTCCGGTCAGGGGTCACAGCGGCCCGGCATGGGTCTGGGGTTGGCGGCGTCGTTCCCGGTGTTCGCGGAGGCGTTCGACGCGGCCTGCGCGGAGCTGGACGTCCACCTCGACCGCCCGTTGCGCGAGGTGATCGCCGACGGCGACGACCTGGACCAGACCGTCTACACGCAGACGGCCCTGTTCGCCGTCGAGGTCGCCCTGTTCCGCCTGGTCGAGTCGTTCGGCGTGACTCCGGACTTCCTGGTGGGGCATTCGATCGGTGAGATCGCCGCCGCGCACGTGTCCGGGGTGCTGTCCCTGGCCGACGCCGCGAGGCTGGTCGCCGCCCGAGGTCGGCTGATGCAGGCCCTGCCGGCCGGTGGCGTGATGGTGGCGGTGCGGGCCACCGAGGCCGACGTGCTGCCACTGCTGACCGACGGGGTGTCCGTCGCGGCGATCAACGGTCCCCGCTCGGTGGTGCTGTCCGGCGCCGCCGACGAGGTCGCCGCGGTGGCGGCGAACTTCAAGAAGTCCAAGCGGCTGCGCGTGAGCCATGCGTTCCACTCGGTGCTGATGGAGCCGATGCTGGCCGAGTTCGCCCAGGTTGCCGAAACGTTGACCTACGCGCAGCCCCGGATCCCGGTCGTGTCCAACGTGACCGGGCAGGTCGCGGACACGCAGGACGCCGACTACTGGGTGCGGCACGTGCGGGAGGCGGTCCGGTTCGCCGACGGCATCGCCACCCTGGAGGCCGCAGGCGTCAGCACGTTCGTCGAGATCGGCCCGGACGGGGTGCTCTCGGCGATGGGCGCCGACTGTGTGACGGACGCGGTGTTCGTACCCGTGCAACGCTCTGACCGCGACCAACCGACCTCGCTGCTCACCGCGCTGGCCCAGGCCTTCGTGCGCGGCGTCGCGGTCGACTGGGCCCAGTGCTACCCCGGCGGGCGGCGCGTCGACCTGCCCACCTACGCCTTCCACCACCAGCGTTTCTGGCCGGTCGGCACCGGCACGCCCACCGGCAGCGGCGGCACCGGCCACCCGATGCTGGACACCGCCATCACCCTCGCCGGCGCGGACGAACTCGTCGTCACCGGCCGGTGGACTCTCGCCACCCAGCCCTGGCTCGCCGACCACGCCCTCTCCGGGACGGTCGTCGTCCCCGGAGCGGCCCTCGTCGACCTGGCCCTCGCCGCCGGCGACCGTGTCGGCTGCGACCGGGTCGAGGAACTCACCACCGGAACACCGCTCACCCTCGGCAGCGACGCCGTGCACGTCCAGGTCCGGGTCGGACCCGCCGACACCGACGGGCGTCGTGCCGTCGGCATCCACGCGAGCCCCGACGGCGAGTCGTGGGTCGAGCACGCCGCCGGCGTCCTCATGCCTGACCGTGGCGCGGTGAACCCGCCGCCGACCACCTGGCCGCCGTCCGGCGCGGCCGCCGTCGCCCTGGACGGCCTCTACGAGGCCTTCGCCGACCGCGGCCTGGTCTACGGCCCGACCTTCCGCGCGCTGCGCGCCGTGTGGCGTGACCACGAGCAGGTGTACGCGGACATCGCCCTCGACGACACCGTGCAGACCGAAGGCTTCCAGCTGCACCCGGCTGCCCTCGACGCCGCCCTGCACGCCATCGGCGCCGGTGACCTGCTGCCCGCCCACGCCGACGGCGCCAGCGTGCCCTTCAGCTGGTCCGGCGTCACACTGCACGCGATCGGCGGCGCCGCCGTCCGCGCCCGGATCCGCTCCCTCGGCGCCGACGCCGTCCGACTGGACCTCGCCGACGCCACCGGCCAGCCGGTCCTCACCGTCGACCGTCTCGTCCTGCGCCCGCTCACCACCCCGACCGCCGCCACCGCCACCGCCGACGCGCTGCTGCACCTCGGCTGGCTTCCGCTGGCGCCGTCCGCCGCGAGCGTCACCGGCCCGGTGGTGATCCACCGGGTCGACCCCGCCGGCGACGACGTCGTCACCGGCACCCACGACCGCGCCGCCGCCGTCCTGGAAACCCTCCAGTCCTGGCTGGGCGCCGGGCCGCAGGAAGGCGAACGGCTGGTCGTCGTCACGACCGGCGCGGTCGCGACTGCCGGCGAGCCGGTCACCGACCCCGGGGCCGCAGCCGTCTGGGGACTCGTCCGGGCGGCTCAGTCCGAGCACCCCGGTCGCTTCGTCCTGGTCGATGTCGACGGCACGGACGAGTCCGAGGCGGCACTGCCGGGGCTGCTCGCCACCGGGGAACCGCAGGCCGCGTTGCGCGACGGTGACGCGACCACGCCGCGGCTCACCCGACCACCGTCCGGCAGCGAGCCGCGGGCTCTCGATCTGACCGACGGCACGGTGCTGGTCACCGGCGCCACCGGGCAGCTCGGCCGGTACGTGGCGCGGCACCTGGTCACCGCGCATGGCGTACGCGACCTGCTGCTGCTGAGCCGCCGTGGCGCTGACGCACCGGGTGCGGCGGAACTCCTGGCGGAATTGTCCGAGCTGGGGGCGTCCGCGCGGCTGGTCGCGGTGGACGTGGCCGACCGGGCGGCACTGGTCGAGGTGGTCGCCGACGCCCCGGAGCTGTCCGGCGTGGTGCACGCGGCCGGTGTGCTCGATGACGGCGTCGTCACCGGGCTCTCACCCGAGCGGTTGTCGGCGGTGTTGCGGGCGAAGGTGGATGCGGGGTGGTATCTGCACGAGTTGACGCGGGATCGGGAGTTGTCGGCGTTTGTGTTGTTCTCGTCGGCCGCCGGTGTGTTCGGCAATGCGGGCCAGGGCGCGTACGCGGCCGGCAACGCGTTCCTCGACGCCCTCGCACAGCACCGCCACGGGCTCGGACTGCCGGGCACCTCGCTGGCCTGGGGGCCCTGGGACGTCGGCATGGCGGCCGGCATCGACGCCGCCGACCGGGAACGCCTCCTCCGGGGCGGCGCCCGGGAACTCACCGCGGAGCAGGGCCTCGCGCTCTTCGACCGGGCGGCTGCCGAGGACACGGCCGTCACCGTGCCGGTGCGGCTCGACCTGCGGGCGATCCGGGCCGCCGGGGCCGTCCCGGCCGTCCTCCAGCACCTGGTACGCGTCCGTCGTACCGCTGCGGCCTCCGCGCCGCTGCGTGACCGCCTCGCCAACCTTGATCATGAGGCTCGTCGGGCTGTGCTTTTGGATGTGGTGTCGTCGCGGGTGGCGGTGGTTTTGGGTCATCCGCAGGGGTGGTCGGTGGATGGTGGTCAGGCGTTTGGTGAGTTGGGTTTTGATTCGTTGACGGCGGTGGAGTTTCGGAATGGGTTGGCGGCGGTGACCGGGTTGCGGTTGTCGGCGACGACGGTGTTCGACTATCCGACTCCGGATGCGCTGGTTGATCATCTGTTGGCGGAGTTGGTGGGGGCGGCTGCGGCTGCGGTTGCTCCGGCGGTGGCGGCTGCGGTGGCTGTGGATGAGCCGATCGCGATCGTCGGGATGGCCTGTCGTTTCCCGGGTGGGGTGGATTCCCCCGAGAGTCTTTGGCGGTTGGTCGAGTCCGACGGTGAGGGGACAGGCGACTTCCCGACCGATCGCGGCTGGGACCTGGAGACGTTGGCGGAGACGTCCTTGACGGGCCGGGGCGGTTTCCTGCCGAACGCGGCCGAGTTCGACGCCGAGTTCTTTGGCATTTCGCCACGTGAGGCGTTGGCCATGGACCCGCAGCAGCGGTTGTTGCTGGAGGCGAGTTGGGAAGCCGTGGAACGGGCCGGAATTGAGCCGTCCTCCTTGCGCGGATCCGACACGGGAGTGTTCGCCGGTCTGATGTACCACGACTACGCCGGCCTGGCACAGCAGAGCCCCGATGGTCTCGAAGGTTTCTTGGGGACGGGTAATTCGGGGAGTGTGGTGTCGGGTCGGGTTTCGTATTCGTTTGGGTTTGAGGGTCCGGCGGTGACGGTGGATACGGCGTGTTCGTCGTCGTTGGTGGCGTTGCATTTGGCGGTGCAGGCGTTGCGTGGTGGTGAGTGTTCGTTGGCGTTGGCTGGTGGGGTGACGGTGATGGCGACGCCGTCGGCTTTTGTGGAGTTTTCGCGGCAGCGTGGGTTGTCGGTGGATGGTCGGTGTCGGTCGTTTGCGGAGGGTGCGGGGGGGACGGGTTGGTCTGAGGGTGTGGGTGTGTTGTTGGTGGAGCGGTTGTCGGATGCGGTGCGGGGTGGGCATCGGGTTTTGGCGGTGGTGCGGGGGAGTGCGGTTAATCAGGATGGTGCGTCGAATGGTTTGACGGCGCCGAATGGTCCGTCTCAGCAGCGGGTGATTCGGGCGGCGTTGGGTGCTGCGGGGTTGTCTGCCGGTGATGTGGATGTGGTGGAGGCGCATGGGACGGCGACGAGGTTGGGTGATCCGATCGAGGCGCAGGCGTTGTTGGCCACCTACGGCCAGGACCGCTCCGCCGACGAGCCGCTGTGGCTGGGGTCGATCAAGTCGAACATCGGGCACACCCAGGCCGCGGCGGGTGTTGCGGGGATCATCAAGATGGTTGAGGCGATGCGGCATGGGGTGTTGCCGCGGACGTTGCATGTGGATGCGCCGACGTCGCAGGTGGATTGGTCGGCTGGTGCGGTCCGGTTGTTGACCGAGTCCCAGCCGTGGTCGGCTGACGGGCGTCCGCGTCGGGCGGGGGTGTCGTCCTTTGGGATCTCCGGCACCAACGCCCACATCATCCTCGAAGAGCCGCCCGCCGTGGACGTCTCCTCCGAGGAGAAGCCGGAAGCACCCGAGGTGGTGCCGTGGGTGCTGTCCGCCCGGTCGCCGGAGGCGTTGCGGGGTCAGGCCTCCCGGCTCGTGTCGGTGGAGGCGGACCGGGTGGATGTCGGGTTCACCCTGGCCGCACACCGCACGACGCACGCGCATCGGGCAGTCGTTTTCGGGCCGGAGGAGCTAACGGCGCTGGCCAACGGTGAGCCGGGGCCGGTCGTCGGGCCGGTGGTGCGCGGGAAGACGGCGTTCGTGTTCTCCGGTCAGGGGTCGCAGCGGCCGGGCATGGGTCTGGAGTTGGCGTCGTCGTTCCCGGTGTTCGCGGAGGCGTTCAATGCGGCCTGCGCCGAACTGGACCTCCACCTCAACCGGCCGATCCGCGACGTGATCGCCGAGGGAACCGAACTGGATCAGACCGTCTACACCCAGACCGCCCTGTTCGCGGTCGAGGTCGCCCTGTTCCGCCTCGTCGAGTCGTTCGGCGTCACCCCGGATTACCTGGTGGGGCACTCGATCGGTGAGATCGCGGCGGCGCACGTGGCCGGGGTGCTGTCGCTGTCCGACGCGGCGAAGCTGGTTGCCGCCCGAGGTCGGCTGATGCAGGCATTGCCGTCGGGTGGGGTGATGGTGGCGGTGCGGGCCACCGAAGCGGAGGTGCTGCCGCTGCTGACCGACGGGGTGTCCATCGCCGCCATCAACGGTCCGCGCTCGGTGGTGCTGTCCGGTGCCGGCGACGAGGTCGCTGCCGTCGCGGCGAACTTCAAGAAGTCGAAGCGGCTGCGCGTGAGCCACGCGTTCCACTCGGTGCTGATGGAGCCGATGCTGGCCGAGTTCGCGCAGGTCGCGGGTTCGCTGACCTACGCGCCGCCGCGCATTCCGGTGGTGTCGAACGTGACCGGGCAGGTCGCGGAGACGCAGGACGCCGACTACTGGGTGCGGCACGTGCGGGAAGCGGTCCGCTTCGCCGACGGCATCGCCACCCTGGAAGCCGCAGGTGTCACCACGTTCGTGGAGATCGGCCCGGACGGGGTCCTGTCGGCGATGGGCGCGGACTGCGTCAGCGACGCGGTGTTCGTACCCGTGCAACGCTCTGACCGCGACCAACCGACCACCCTGCTCACCGCCCTCGCCCACGTCTTCGTGCGCGGTGTCGCGGTCGACTGGACGCCGTGCCTGACCGGCGGACAACTGATCGACCTGCCCACCTACGCCTTCCAACACCAGCGCTACTGGCCGACCGCACCCGACACCGCCACCGACGCGGCCGGCATCGGCCTCGCGACCGTCGACCACCCGTTCTGGGCCGCCGCCGCCGACCTGCCCGAGCAGGACAGCGTGCTCCTCACCGGCCGCCTTTCCGCCCGCGCCCAGCCCTGGCTGGCCGACCACGTGATCGGCGGCGCACTGCTGGTGCCCGGTGCCGCGCTGGTCGACCTCGCCCTGGCCGCCGGCGACCACGCCGGCCTGAACCACCTGGACGAACTCACCATCGAAACCCCGATGGTGCTGCCCACCAGCGGCGGCACCCTCACCATCCGCGCGCTGGTCGGCCCGCCCACCGGGGACAACCCGGCCGCGAACGGCGAACGGCGCGACATCACGCTCTACGCCCGCCCGGACGACACCGGCGAATGGCAGCGACACGCCTCCGGCACCCTCACCACCGTCGAGGCGGTCGACACCCCGGGTCACTGGACTCCGGGAGCAACCGACGAGGTGCCGGTCGACGGCGTCTACCCCGGCTTCGCGGAGGTCGGGTTCGACTACGGGCCGCACCTGCGGGGCCTGCACGGTGCGTGGCGCCGCGACGGGGAGCTGCTCGCCGACGTGGCCCTCGCCGACGACCTCACCCCGGACGGTTTCCTGCTGCACCCCGCGCTCCTCGACGCCGCCCTGCACGGCCTCGCCCTCGGTGTCCTCGACGGCGACACGACCGGCCTCCCGTTCTCCTGGACCGGCGTCACCGTGCACGCCACCGGGGCGCGCGCGGCCCGGGTACGCATCAGCCGGTCCGGCACCGACGCGGTCACCCTCGATCTGCGCGACGCCGAGAACCGGCCCGTCGCCACAGTGGACCGGCTCGTCCTCCGCCCCTACACGCCGACGACGGGCGCGACGCTGCGCCCGTACCGGATGGAATGGACGCCGATCCCCCAGCTCGACGTCCCCGCGACACTGCTCAACGACCACGCGGATCTGGCCGCGACGCTGGCCGCCGGCCGCGTGCCGGCCGGTCCTGTCCTCTGGTACGCCGAGCCCGGCCCCGCCGCCGACCCCGTGATCGCCGCGCACGCCGCCACCACCCGCGCCCTGGAGGTGCTGCAGTCCTGGGTGGCCGACGAGCGGCTCGCCGGTGTGCGGCTGGTCGTCGCGACCCGGCACGCCGCGCAGACCGGCGACGAGCCGTTGACCGATCTCGCCGGGGCGGCCGTGCACGGGTTGGTGCGCAGCGCCCAGGCCGAACACCCGGACCGGTTCGTGCTGGTCGACATCGACGACGAGCCCGGGTCCGTTGCGCTGCTCCCCGCCGCCGCGCACTGCGGTGAGCCGCAGCTGGCGATCCGCGGCGGAGTGGTCAGCGTGCCGCGACTCGTCCGACCGCCGGCCGAGGAACCGCGCCCATTCTCCTTCGGCACCGGAACGGTGCTGGTCACCGGCGCGTTGGGCACGCTCGGCCGACTCGTGGTGCGACACCTGATCACCACCCACGGTGTTCGCGACCTGTTGCTGGTCAGCCGTCGCGGCGGGGAATCCCCCGGAGCGACCGAGTTCCTGGCGGACCTCGCCGGGCTCGGTGCGTCCGCCCGGCTGGTGGCCGCGGACGCGACCGATCGGACCGCACTGTCCCAGGCCATCGCCGAGGCACCGGAGCTGACCGGCGTCGTACACCTCGCCGGTGTGCTCGACGACGGCGTCGTCACCGGGCTGTCCGCGGAGCGGTTGTCGGCGGTGTTGCGGGCGAAGGTGGATGCGGGTTGGTATCTGCACGAGTTGACGCGCGATCGGGAGTTGTCGGCGTTTGTGTTGTTCTCGTCGGCTGCCGGGGTGTTCGGCAATGCGGGCCAGGGCGCGTACGCGGCCGGCAACGCGTTCCTCGATGCCCTCGCACAGCACCGCCACGGGCTGGGACTCCCAGCGATCTCTCTCGCCTGGGGGCTCTGGGCCGACGCCAGCGACCTGAGCGCGAACGCCGACCAGCGGCGCCTCGGCCGTGGCGGGGTGCTCCCGCTGACCGCCGAGCAGGGACTCGCCCTGCTCGACGCCGGCTGTGTGTCGTCACCGCCGGTCAGCGTGCCGATCCTCCTGGACCTCGCGGCGGTCGCCGCGTCCGGCAGCGTGCCCGCCCTCCTGCGGCGCCTGGTCCGGCCCGCGCGCCGGGTGGCTGCCGCCGCGACCGACACGTCGTCGCTGCGTGACCGCCTCGCCAACCTTGATCATGAGGCTCGTCGGGCTGTTCTTTTGGATGTGGTGTCGTCGCGGGTGGCGGTGGTTTTGGGTCATTCGCCGGGGTGGTCGGTGGATGGTGGTCAGGCGTTTGGTGAGTTGGGTTTTGATTCGTTGACGGCGGTGGAGTTTCGGAATGGGTTGGCGGCGGTGACCGGGTTGCGGTTGTCGGCGACGACGGTGTTCGACTATCCGACTCCGGATGCGTTGGTGGACCACTTGATAGGTGAGTTGGTCGGGGCGGCTGCGGTTGTTCCGGTTGCGGCGGCGGTGGTTGTGGATGAGCCGATCGCGATCGTCGGGATGGCCTGCCGTTTCCCGGGTGGCGTGGACTCTCCCGAGAGCCTCTGGCGGTTGGTCGAGTCCGACGGTGAGGGGACAGGCGACTTCCCGACCGATCGCGGCTGGGACCTGGAGACGCTGTTCGACCCGGACGAGTCTCGGACGGACACCTCGTACACGCGCCGGGGTGGCTTCCTCTCCACCGCCGCCGAGTTCGACGCGGAGTTCTTCGGGATCTCACCGCGTGAGGCGTTGGCCATGGACCCGCAGCAGCGCCTGTTGCTGGAGGCGAGTTGGGAAGCCGTGGAACGGGCCGGAATCGACCCGCATTCCCTGCGCGGATCCGACACCGGAGTGTTCGCCGGCTTGATGTATCACGACTACGGGCCATTCGCACAACAGAGCCCCGATGGTCTCGAAGGTTTCTTGGGGACGGGTAATTCGGGGAGTGTGGTGTCGGGTCGGGTTTCGTATTCGTTTGGGTTTGAGGGTCCGGCGGTGACGGTGGATACGGCGTGTTCGTCGTCGTTGGTGGCGTTGCATTTGGCGGTGCAGGCGTTGCGTGGTGGTGAGTGTTCGTTGGCGTTGGCTGGTGGGGTGACGGTGATGGCGACGCCGTCGGCTTTTGTGGAGTTTTCGCGGCAGCGTGGGTTGTCGGTGGATGGTCGGTGTCGGTCGTTTGCGGAGGGTGCGGGGGGGACGGGTTGGTCTGAGGGTGTGGGTGTGTTGTTGGTGGAGCGGTTGTCGGATGCGGTGCGGGGTGGGCATCGGGTTTTGGCGGTGGTGCGGGGGAGTGCGGTTAATCAGGATGGTGCGTCGAATGGTTTGACGGCGCCGAATGGTCCGTCTCAGCAGCGGGTGATTCGGGCGGCTCTTGCAAACGCGGGCCTGGGCAGCGTCGATGTCGACGCGGTGGAGGCGCATGGGACGGCGACGAGGTTGGGTGATCCGATCGAGGCACAGGCGTTGTTGGCGACCTATGGTCAGGGTCGGCCTGGTGATCGGCCGTTGTGGTTGGGGTCGGTGAAGTCGAATCTGGGTCATACGCAGGCCGCGGCGGGTGTTGCGGGGATCATCAAGATGGTTGAGGCGATGCGGCATGGGGTGTTGCCGCGGACGTTGCATGTGGATGCGCCGACGTCGCAGGTGGACTGGTCGGCTGGTGCGGTCCGGTTGTTGACCGAAGCCCAGCCGTGGTCGGCTGACGGGCGTCCGCGTCGGGCCGGGGTGTCGTCGTTCGGGATCTCCGGCACCAACGCACACATCATCCTGGAGGAACCCCCCTCGACAGCGGCCCCGGCCCAGGAGAGGCCCCCGACCAACGAGATGGTGCCGTGGGTGCTGTCGGCCCGGTCGCCGGAGGCGTTGCGGGGGCAGGCCTCCCGGCTCGTGCCGGTGGAGGCGGACCGTGTGGATGTCGGGTTCTCGTTGGTGTCGTCGCGGTCGTTGCACGCGCATCGGGCGGTGGTGTTCGGGTCGGAGGAGTTGGCGGCGGTTGCCGCTGGTGAGTTGGGTCCGGTCGTCGGGTCGGTGGTGCGTGGGAAGACGGCGTTCGTGTTCTCCGGTCAGGGGTCGCAGCGGCCGGGTATGGGTCTGGGGTTGGCGGCGTCGTTCCCGGTGTTCGCGGAGGCGTTCGACGCGGCCTGCGCGGAGCTGGACCGTCATCTCGACCGCCCGTTGCGCGAGGTGATCGCCGAGGGCGACGACCTGGACCAGACCGTCTACACGCAGACCGCCCTGTTCGCCGTCGAGGTCGCTCTGTTCCGCCTCGTTGAGTCGTTCGGTGTCACCCCGGACTACCTGGTGGGGCATTCGATCGGGGAGGTCGCCGCCGCGCACGTGGCCGGGGTGCTGTCCCTCGCCGACGCCGCGAAGCTGGTCGCCGCCCGAGGCCGCCTGATGCAGGCCCTGCCGACGGGCGGGGTCATGGTCGCGGTTCGCGCCACCGAGGCCGACGTGCTGTCGCTGTTGACCGACGGGGTGTCCGTCGCGGCGGTGAACGGTCCGCGCTCGGTGGTGTTGTCCGGCACGGAAGGCGAGGTCGCCGCGGTCGCGGCGAACTTCAAGAAGTCCAAGCGGCTGCGGGTCAGTCACGCGTTCCACTCGGTGTTGATGGAGCCCATGCTGGCCGAGTTCGCACAGGTCGCGGCAACGTTGACCTACGAGTCGCCCCGGATCCCGGTGGTGTCCAATCTGACCGGGGAGATCGCGGAGACGCAGGACGCCGACTACTGGGTGCGACACGTGCGGGAAGCGGTCCGCTTCGCCGACGGCATCGCCACCCTGGAAGCCGCAGGCGTCACCACGTTCGTGGAGATCGGCCCCGACGGCGTGCTCTCGGCGATGGGCGCGGACTGTGTGACGGATGCGGTGTTCGTACCCGTGCAACGCTCTGACCGGGACCAACCGACCACGCTGCTCACCGCCCTGGCCCAGGTCTTCGTGCGCGGCGTCGCGGTCGACTGGACGCCCTGCCTGACCGGCGGACGCCTCATCGACCTGCCCACCTACGCCTTCCAACACCAGCGCTATTGGCCGACGCCCGGCACCCGTGCGACGAACCCCACCGACGCCGCCTTCTGGGACGCCGTCGAACGGGCGGACCTCGACGCCCTCACCGCGACCCTGAAACTCGACGACAGCGCCGCCCTCACCCCACTGCTCCCGGCCCTGGCCTCCTGGCGACGCGACAACACCGCCGGGCCGCTCGGCCGCTACGGCATCGACTGGGCCCCGCTGCCGTCGACCGCCGCACCCACCGGGACCTGGCTGATCGCCGAACCGGCCGGTGACACCCGTGTCTCGGATGCTCTCGCCGCAGCCGGCCTGGACCTGCGGCGCGGCACCCCGGACGAGGCCACGATGCGGGACGTCACCGGCGTGGCCGCCGTGGTGGACGACCCCGCGCAGGCCCTGCACGCCGTGCAGACCCACCAGTCCCTGCGCACCGACAGCCCGCTCTGGCTGATCACCAGCGGCGCCGTGGCCGCCGGCCCGCACGACCCGGCGCCCATCACGCCCGCCGCGGCCGTCTGGGGTCTCGGCCGAGTCGCCGCCCTGGAACTCCGTCGTGGGTGGGGCGGCGTCGTCGACCTGCCCGCCGGCCCGGTCGACGGACGGTTGCTCGCCGCCGCGCTGACCGGCTCCGGGGGCGAAGACCAGATCGCCGTCCGCGACGGGCTGCTCGGCCGGCGCCTCGTCCCGTCGGCCGGTACGGGTCGACCCTGGCAGCCGCGCGGCACCGTCCTGATCACCGGCGGCACCGGCGCACTGGGCGCGCACGCCGCCCGGTGGGCCGCCGGCCACGGCGCCGACCACCTGGTCCTGCTCAGCCGCCGGGGGGAGGCGGCACCCGGGGCCCTCGACCTGCGCGATGAACTCGCCGCCGCCGGGGCGCGCGTCACGATCAGCGCCGTCGACCTGGCCGACCGGGACGCTCTCGGTGCGGTCGTCGCGGATCTGAACGCGGCGGGTGACACCGTCACCGCGGTGCTGCACACCGCAGGCGTCGCCACCCAGGCCCCGCTCGCGGAGCTGACCGCCGACGCCATCGCCGACGTCATGGCCGCCAAGGTGCTCGGCGCGACGCAGCTGGACGAGCTGTTCCGCGACACGCCGCTGGACGCCTTCGTGCTGTTCTCGTCCATCGCCGGTGTCTGGGGCAGCGGAGACCACGCCGCCTATGCGGCCGCCAACGCCGCCCTGGACGCGGTCGCCGAACAGCGCCGCTCCCGGGGGCTCACCGCTACCTCGATCGGCTGGGGCCCGTGGGCGGATGGCGGCATGGCCGCCGACAACGCCGTGGACGAGCAACTGCGCCGACGCGGCCTGCGCCCGATGGCCCCCGAACGGGCCCTGCGCGGGCTGCGCTCGGCGGTCACCGACGACCGTACGAGTGTCGTCGTCGCCGACGTCGACTGGGCGACGTTCGCCCCGGCGTTCACCGCCGTCCGGCCGAGCCCGCTGCTCGACGGTGTTCCGGAGGTCCACGCCCTCACCGCCCAGCCGGATTCCGAGACCGACGACGGCTGGCGGACCGAGCTGCTGGCCCTCACCGGGGCCGAGCGTACGCACGCGGTGCTGGAGACCGTGCGGACACACGTCGCGGAGGTGCTCCGGCTGGGGTCGGCGCACGCGGTGGACCCCGGTCGTTCGTTCACCGAGATCGGCTTCGACTCGCTGACCGGCGTCGAGCTGCGCAACCGGCTCGGCGCCGCCACGGGGCTGCGGCTGCCCACCACGCTGATCTTCGATCGCCCGACGCCGGAGGCGCTCGCCGCGTACCTCGAGAACGAGGTTGCCGGGGTGACCGACACGACGCCGGCCGTCGCCGTCGCGGGCCGCACCGACGAGCCGATCGCGATCGTGGCGATGTCCTGCCGCTTCCCCGGCGGCATCGGCTCGCCGGAGGAGCTGTGGCGGTTGCTCGCCGACGGTGGTGACGCCATCGGCGCCTTCCCCACCGACCGGGGCTGGGACCTGGATGCCCTCTACGACCCGGACCCGGACGCCGTCGGCACCACCTACGTCCGCGAGGGTGGCTTCCTGGCCGGGGCCACCGAGTTCGACGCCGGGTTCTTCGGCATCTCGCCCCGTGAGGCGCTGGCCATGGACCCGCAGCAGCGGCTGCTGCTGGAGACGGCGTGGGAGGCGTTCGAGCGCGGCGGTGTGCCGACCGACGCGCTGCGCGGAAGCCAGACCGGGGTGTTCGTCGGCACCAACAACCTCGACTACGGTCCGCTGCTCACCGGTGAGCAGGAAGCCGCCGAGGGGTACGTCAGCACCGGCAACGCGGCGAGCGTCGTCTCCGGGCGGATCTCCTACACCTTCGGGCTGGAGGGCCCTGCGGTCACTGTGGACACCGCCTGCTCGTCGTCGCTGGTCGCCCTGCACTGGGCGAGTCAGGCCCTGCGGCAGGGCGAGTGCGACCTTGCCCTGGCCGGCGGTGTCACAGTGATGTCGACCCCGGGCGCGTTCATCGAGTTCAGCCGCCAGCGTGGCCTGTCCGCCACGGCCCGGTGCCGGGCCTTCTCCGCTGGCGCGGACGGGACGATCTGGGGCGAGGGCGTCGGCATGCTCCTGCTGGAACGGCTCACCGACGCCGTCGCCAACGGGCACCCGGTGCTCGCGGTGGTCCGGGGAAGCGCTGTCAACCAGGACGGCGCGTCGAACGGGCTGACCGCCCCGAACGGACCGTCGCAGCAGCGGGTGATCCGGGCGGCCCTGGCCAACGCGGGTGTGTCGGCCGCCGACGTCGACGTGGTGGAGGCGCACGGCACCGGCACGAAACTGGGTGACCCGATCGAGGCGCAGGCGCTGATGGCGACGTACGGGCAGGGTCGGTCCGCCGACCAGCCACTGTGGCTGGGGTCGGTGAAGTCGAACATCGGTCACACCCAGGCTGCGGCCGGTGTCGCCGGCATCATCAAGATGGTCGAGGCGATGCGGCACGAGACCCTGCCGCGTACGCTGCACGCCGACCAGCCCAGCCCGCACGTGGACTGGAGCGCGGGAGCGGTGGCGCTGCTCACCGAGGAGCAGCCGTGGGCCCGGACCGGCGACCGGCCGCGTCGGGCGGCGATCTCGTCGTTCGGGTTCAGCGGCACGAACGCGCACGCCGTGCTGGAGGAACCGCCAAGCCCGCAGCCGTCGGTTGCCGCCGAGCCCGAGCCGCAGCAGGCGCCGGTGATGGCGCTGCCGCTGTCGGCGCGTACCGAGCCCGCGCTGCGTGAGCAGGGTGCGCGGCTGCGGCAGCGGCTCTCGGCGGGGGCCGATCCGAAGGACGTGATCCACTCGATCGCCACCACCCGGAGTGTCCTGGAGGAGCGGGCGGTGGTGGTCGGCGCCGACACCGACGCCCTGGTCGCGGCGCTCGACACCCTGGTCGCCGGCGGCGACCACGCCGCGCTGGTCACCGGATCGGCGGTGCGTGGACGGACGGCGTTCGTGTTCTCCGGGCAGGGGTCGCAGCGCCCGGGCATGGGCCTGGAGTTGGCCGCCACGTACCCCGTGTTCGCCGAGGCGTTCGATGCGGCCTGCGCGGAGCTGGATCTGCATCTGGACCGGCCGCTGCGGGCGGTGATCGCCGATGGCGGTGAGCTGGACCAGACCGTCTACACGCAGACCGCCCTGTTCGCGGTCGAGGTGGCGCTGTTCCGGCTGGTCGAGTCGTTCGGTGTGACGCCGGACTTCCTGGTGGGGCACTCGATCGGGGAGATCGCCGCCGCCCATGTGGCGGGGGTGCTGTCGCTGGCCGACGCGGCGAAGCTGGTCGCGGCCCGGGGCCGGTTGATGCAGGCGTTGCCGGCCGGTGGGGTCATGGTCGCGGTGCGGGCCACCGAGGCCGAGGTGCTGCCGCTGTTGGTCGACGGGGTGTCCGTGGCGGCGGTCAACGGTCCGCGCTCGGTGGTGCTGTCCGGTGCCGCCGACGAGGTGGCGGCCGTGGCCGCGCACTTTGAGAAGTCGAAGCGGCTCAAGGTTTCTCACGCGTTCCACTCGGTGTTGATGGAGCCGATGCTGGTGGAGTTCGCACAGGTTGCGGAGACGTTGACCTACGCGTCTCCGCGGATTCCGGTCGTCTCGAACGTGACCGGGCAGGTCGGTGAGACGCAGGACGCCGCGTACTGGGTGCGGCACGTGCGGGAGGCGGTTCGCTTCGCCGACGGCATTTCGACCCTGGAGGGCCTGGGTGTCGCCACGTTTGTGGAGATCGGCCCGGACGGGGTCCTGTCGGCGATGGGCGCGGACTGCGTGACCGATGCCGTGTTCGTGCCGGTGCAGCGCGCCGACCGGGACCAGCCCACCACCTTCCTGACGGCTCTGGCCGGCGCCTTCGTCCGCGGGGTCGCCGTCGACTGGGACACGTGCAGCCCCGGCGGCCGGCGCGTCGACCTGCCCACCTACCCCTTCCAGCGCGTCCGCTTCTGGCCGTCCCCGGTCGAGCGGGTCTCCGTCGACCCGGTGGACAGCGAGTTCTGGCAGGCCGTCGAGGAGGGTGACCTCAGCCCGCTGGGTATCACCGGAGACGGCAGCGACCTGCTGCCCGCCCTGACCGCGTGGCGTCAGGAACGGCGGGCCACCCGAGCCCGCGACTCGTGGCGCTACGAGGAGGCGTGGACCCCGACCACCCCGACCGCCACGACGGTCAGCGGGGCGTGGCTGGTGCTCGGCGACGACGCGTACCCGACTGTCGCCGCCGAAGCCCTCGCCGCGTCCGGCGCCGAGGTGCGTGGCGTCCCGGTCCTCGGCCTGGACCGCGCCGCCCTGGCCGACCAGCTCCGCCTGGCCGACGCCGGCGGCCCGATCGCCGGGGCCGTCGCGTCCGCTGGCACCCCCGAGGCCGCGCTCGCCCTCGTCCAGGCATACGCCGACGCCGCTGTCGACGCGCCGCTCTGGATGGTGACCACCGAGGCCGTCGCCACCGACCCCGGTGACCGGCTCGACCCGTCCGCCGCGGCGGTGTGGGGGCTGGGCCGGGTCGCCGCCCTGGAACTGCCGCACCGCTGGGGTGGCCTCCTGGACGTACCCGCCGACTGGGCCGGCGAGCACCTCGCCGCCGCGCTCGGCGGCGGTGAGGACCAGCTCGCCATTCGCGGCGACCGGGTGCTCGCCCGGCGCCTGCGGCACGCTCCCGCGCCCGTCGGTCGGTGGCGCCCGCGCGGCACGGTCCTGGTCGTCGGCGACACCAGCGGCGACATCGCCCGCTGGGCGGCGGCCGAGGGCGCCGACCGGGTGATCGTTACCGAGAGCATCACCGAGGTGGACCACGGCGTGGTCACCCTGGAAACCTGCACCGGCAACGACCGCGCCGACCTGGCCGACCTGCTGACCCGCGTCCGGGCCGACGGCGTCGCGCTGACGGCTGTCGTCCTCGCCGACCGCTCCGAGCCCGCCCCCGCGCCCCTGACCGACACCGACCCCGACGCCTGGGACACCCGGGCGGTACGCCGGGCCCGGCACCTGACCGACCTGATCCACGATGACCTGGACGCGTTTGTCGTCTTCACCTCGGTCGCCGGCACCTGGGGCGGCGGTCTACAGGCCGCCGCGGCGGTGGCCGCCACCACAGTGGAAGCGCTCACCCAGCGGGCTGGCGGCACCGCGATCGCCTGGGGACCGTGGACCGGGAGCGACGAACGCCTGCGCCGCCACGGCCTGGCCGCCCTTGCGCCGCACGTCGCCCTCGACGCCATGGCGGGTGCCGCCGCCACGGCCGGCCGGGTCGTCCTCGCCGACGTCGACTGGCCCCGGTTCGCGCTCGCCTTCACCGGCACCCGGCCCAGCCGGCTGCTCACCGACCTGCCCGAGGTGCCCGTCTCGGCGGCGGAGCAGGCCCCGGCCGAGGACGCCGGAGCCACCGCCGCGCTGCGCGACGCGTGGCGCGCCCTGACCGAACCGGAACAGGATCGGGCGGCCCTCGACCTGGTACGCGGCACCGTCGCCGCCGTCCTGGGGCACGGCACCCTGGAAGCCGTCCCACCCACCCGGGCCTTCACCGAACTCGGCTTCGACTCGCTCACCGCGGTCGAGCTGCGCAACCGGCTCGGCCGGGTCACCGGTCTCAACCTGCCGCCCACGGCCGCGTTCGACCACCCGACCGCGCTGGCCCTCGCCGGTCATATCCGGCACACGGTCATCGGCGACGGTCTGGACCTCACCGGCGGGCTTTTCGCCGAACTGGACCGTCTCGAAGCGGGCCTCGCCGTGTCCACACCGGACAGCACCACCCGCAGCCGGACGGTCCTGCGACTCCAGGCCTTCATCAACCGCCTCAACGACGTCGTCGAGCCGGTCACCGAGGAGGCACCACCGCTCGAAGAAGCCAGCGACGAGGAACTGTTCGCCTTCATCCGCAGTGAGCTCGGCCGCGCCTGAACGCGCCGGGACAAGGAGGAACACACTCATGACACGCGACTTCCCGGTGCCCGCCATCGAGGACTGGCAGCGGCTCACCCTCAGCGTGCTGCGCAGGTCCGGAAGAGCGGACGAGAACACCGCCGCGGGCGACGCCGCCGACCTGCTGGCCACCACCACGTACGACGGGTTCCCGCTGGCACCGCTCTACACCTCGCGGGACACCACAGTGCCCGATGGGCTTCCCGGGCAGGCGCCGTTCACCCGGGGCGGCGGCCTCGGCGGCCGGTGGGACGTGCGTACCGTGCACACCGACCCGGACCCGGTACGCACCGCCGCGGCGGCCCGGGCCGACCTGCACGGCGGGGCGACCTCGCTGTGGCTACGGGCTGCCGCCCCCGAGCAGTTGGGCGAGTTGCTCACCGGTATCCCGCTGGACCGCACCGGCATCGTGCTCGACGCCGGCACCGAGACCGACAAGGCCACCGCCGCCCTGCTGGACGTGGCCGCTCGGCAGACCATCGAGCCCCGCGTGTTGCGGGGGAACCTCGGCGCCGACCCGTACGGCGCGTTCGCGGCAACCGGCATCGAACCGGAACTCGGCGTCGCCGCGGACCTGGCGGCCCAGTCGGTGACGGCACACCCCGAGCTGCGGGCGCTGACCGTGGACGTGACCACGTATCACGACGCGGGCGGCAGCGACGCCGAGGAACTGGGCTGCGCGCTGGCCACCGGTGTCGCCTACCTGCGGGCGATGAGCGACCGGGGGATCCCGCTCACCAGGTCGCTCGACCAACTCGAGTTCCGCTACGCCGCGACCGCCGACCAGTTCGCCACGATCGCCAAGCTCCGGGCGGCCCGCCGGCTCTGGCACCGGGTCACCGAGGTCGCCGGCGCGAACCGACAGTCGGCGCAGCGGCAGCACGCCGTGACGTCGGGCGCGATGATGACCGCCCGGGACCCGTGGAGCAACCTGCTGCGCACCACGCTCGCCTGTTTCGGCGCGGGCGTCGGCGGCGCCGGGGCGATCACCGTGCAGCCGTTCGACGTGGCCCTGGGCCGGCCCGACGAGTCGGCCCAGCGGATCGCCCGCAACACCCAGCTCATCCTGCTGGACGAGGCGCACCTGCACCGGGTCACCGATCCGGCCGGCGGGTCCTGGTACGTCGAGTCGCGCACCGACGAGCTGGCCCGGGCGGCGTGGGAGTGGTTCACCACGATCGAGAGGGCGGGCGGCATCGGGACGGCGCTGCGCAGCGGTCTGGTCGCGGACCGGCTGGCCGCGACCTGGGAGCGTCGGGCGACGCGTGTGGCCCGCCGCCAGGACGCGATCACCGGGGTCAGCGAGTTCCCCGATCTCGACGAGCAGGTCCCGGCCCGCCACGCCGTGCCACCGGCTCCGGTGGGCGGTCTGCCCCGCCACCGTTACGCGGAACGGTTCGAGGAGCTGCGCCGACGGGCCGACGGCGCGACCACGGCGCCGGTGGTGCACCTGGTCACGATCGGCCGGGCGTCCGACCACGGCGCCCGGGTCGCCTTCGCCGCGAATCTGTTCGCGGCCGGCGGCATCCGCACCGTGACGACCGCTGCCGACGAGCCGGTCCCGCCCGGTGCCGTGGCGTGCGTCTGCTCGTCCGACCGTCTCTACGCCGAGCAGGCCGCGTCGGTGACGGCCGCGCTCCGGCAGGCCGGCGCCGCGAAGATCTGGCTGGCCGGGCGGCCGGGCGGCCAGGCGGGCGTCGACGACCACCTGTACGCCGGGTGCGACGCCGTCCGCGTGCTGGAGACCACCCTCGACGACCTCGGAGTCCCGCGATGATCCCCTCGTACGCCGACGTCGAGCTCGGCACCCCACCCGCACCGAGCGGCCCCGCTCCGGAGTCGACAGATGTGTGGCAGACCCCGGAGGGGATCGGCGTCAAGCGGTTCTACACCGCCGACGACCTGGCCGGTGTGGACTTCCTCGACTCGCTGCCGGGCATCGCGCCGTTCGTGCGTGGTCCCTACCCGACCATGTACGCCACCCGCCCGTGGACGGTCCGCCAGTACGCGGGCTTCTCCACCGCGCAGGAGTCCAACGCCTTCTACCGGCGCAACCTGGTCGGCGGGCAGAAGGGACTGTCTGTCGCGTTCGACCTGGCCACCCACCGTGGTTACGACTCCGACCACCCCCGGGTGGCCGGTGACGTGGGCATGGCCGGCGTGGCGATCGACTCGATCCTCGACATGCGGGAGCTGTTCGCCGGCATCCCGCTGGACCGGATCAGCGTGTCGATGACCATGAACGGTGCGGTGCTGCCGATCCTCGCCCTCTACATCGTCGCCGCCGAGGAGCAGGGGGTCACGCCCGAGCAGCTGGCGGGGACCATCCAGAACGACATCCTCAAGGAGTTCATGGTCCGCAACACGTACATCTATCCGCCGGAGCCGTCGATGCGGATCGTGGCGGACATCTTCGCCTACATCTCGCAGCGGATGCC
The DNA here is from genome assembly GCF_900090275.1 of Micromonospora zamorensis. Lineage (NCBI taxonomy): Bacteria > Bacillati > Actinomycetota > Actinomycetes > Micromonosporales > Micromonosporaceae > Micromonospora > Micromonospora zamorensis. Next base: position 2,258,341 of record NZ_LT607755.1, read on the forward strand.
GCGGTTCAACTCGATCTCGATCTCCGGCTACCACATGCACGAGGCGGGGGCGACCGCCGACCTGGAGTTGGCGTACACGCTCGCCGACGGCGCCGAGTACGTGCGCGCCGGCAAGACCGCCGGGCTCGACGTCGACGCGTTCGCCCCCCGGCTGTCGTTCTTCTGGGCGGTCGGCATGCACTTCTTCATGGAGGTGGCGAAGCTGCGGGCCGGCCGCCTGCTGTGGGCACGGTTGCTGCGCGACGCCGGCGCGACCGACCCGAAGTCGCTGTCGCTGCGTACCCACTGCCAGACGTCCGGCTGGTCGTTGACCGCGCAGGACCCGTACAACAACGTGGTTCGCACCTGCGTCGAGGCGATGGCGGCGACCCAGGGCCACACGCAGTCGCTGCACACGAACGCGCTGGACGAGGCGTTGGCGCTGCCGACCGACTTCTCTGCCCGGATCGCCCGCAACACCCAACTGTTGCTCCAGCAGGAGTCGGGCACCACCCAGGTGATCGACCCGTGGGGCGGCAGCGCCTACCTGGAGCGGCTCACCCACGACCTGGCCCAGCGGGCGTGGGGTCACATCCGGGAGGTCGAGCAGGCCGGCGGCATGGCCCGGGCCATCGAGCAGGGGCTGCCCAAGCTGCGGATCGAGGAGGCCGCCGCGCGTACGCAGGCGCGGATCGACTCCGGTCGGCAGCCGGTGATCGGTGTGAACCGGCACCGACCGGTCGTGGAGGACCCGATCGAGGTGCGCAAGGTGGACAACACGGCGGTGCGTGCCGAGCAGGTCGCCAAGCTGCGCCGGCTGCGGGCCGAACGCGATCAGCCGGCCTGCGACGCCGCCCTGGCCGCCCTCACCCGGGGCGCCGCCGACCCGGCGGCCAACCTGCTCGACCTGGCCGTCACCGCCGCCCGGGCGCACGCCACCGTCGGGGAGATCTCCACGGCCCTGGAGACGGCGTTCGGCCGGCACGTCGCCCACATCCGTACGACCGAGGGCGTGTACCGCGACGAGGCGGGCACCGATCCCGGCGTCGCCCGGGCCCGCGACGCCGCCGACGCGTTCGCCGACCGGCGCGGGGTCCGTCCCCGGATCCTGGTCGCCAAGATGGGCCAGGACGGTCACGACCGTGGTCAGAAGGTGGTCGCCACGGCCTTCGCCGACCTGGGGTTCGACGTCGAGGTGGGTCCGCTGTTCCAGACCCCGGACGAGGTCGCCCGACAGGCGGCCGACGCGGACGTGCACATCGTCGGCGTCAACTCGCTCGCCGCTGGCCACCTCACCCTGGTGCCCGCGCTGCGCGCGGCGCTGACCGCCCTGGGCCGCGCGGACATCATGATCGTGGTCGGTGGGGTGGTGCCGCCCGGTGACATCGCCGCGCTGCGCCGGGCTGGCGCCTCGGCGGTCTTCCCGCCCGGCACTGTCCTCGCCGAGGCCGCGGTGGACCTGTTGGAACGGCTCCAGCGATGAGTACGGTCGCGGGCTGACCCCGGACGGCACGGTGGCCGCCTCCCATTCGGGGGGCGGCCACCGTGCTGTGCGCGGGGAAGTGCGGGCTCAGCGGTGCGCGGCGAGGCGGCCGGCGGGCCGGGTCTTCGGGACCACCGGCGCGAGGACGGTGATGGCGGTGACGACGAGGCCCTGCTCGACGAGCCACCGGCCGCTGAACCCGCTGAGCCGCCGCCCGTGCACCCACGGCCCGGTGACCAGCAGCGTGGCGTTGAAGGTGCCGTTCAGCGGGTCGATGACGATGTTCGCGTCCTCGAAGTCGAGCCACCGTGCGGTCAGCGGGAACCAGGCCTTGTAGACCGATTCCTTCGCGCTGAACAGCATCCGGTCCCAGGCGACGCCGGGATGGTCGCGCAGCAGGACGGCGATGCGGTCCCGTTCCTCGGCCAGGGAGACGGCTTCGAGCACGCCGTTGGCGAGGGCCTCGTTGGGTTCGGCGTCGATGCCGACAGTGGTGACCTTCTCCTGCTCGGCGAGGACTGCGGCGCGGTAGCCGGCGCAGTGGGTGATGCTGCCGACCATCCCGAAGGGCCACTGGGGCTCGCCGCGGGTGCCGGGCAGGACCGGCGCGGGAGCGATCCCGATCTGCCGCATCGCCTGGCGTGCGCACCAGCGGGCGGTGGTGAACTCGCGGCGGCGCTTGTCCACGGCCTTGCGGACGACGGCCTCCTCCTCGGGGAAGAGGTCGGCGCCGGGCGGGTCCACGAAGGTGTCGACGGCCGTCACGGCGCCGGGAAGGATGGACTCGATCATGGCTTCCTCCGCGCCGGAGAAACGGTTCCGGAGTCAGCGGTGGCCGACCTGACGCCCTCGGGCGGCAGTGCACGGGCACGGCTGGCATTGGTCACGCTTCAACAGTATCGACGCTGGTAGCCGTAGGGAACGAACGCTGCGGCTTTCACGGGCCGCGCTCGCGCAGCTAAGGGAGTGCCCGTCCCGGCTAGGGGCCCGGGCAGTCAGTGGGCGTCCGATCGCGGGCCGCCGCCCCGGCGCCGACGCCAAGGGTGCGACCCGCGATCCGTCCCGCGTCATTCCGCGATCTTGGTCCGCGCGGTCCAGGTGAACAACAGCGGGGAGCCGTCGCCGAAGCGGCGCTCGAAGTGCTCGTAACCGGCCAGGTAGGGCACTTTGATTTTTCCGTAGACCAGCTGCTCGACGCTGGCCACCACAGTGCGGGGGATGTCGGCAGGTCCACCCTGGAGGAACACCAGCACGGGCTCGGACGGTGCCAGGGCCGGCGGGTCGAGTGTCAGGTACTGAGGCATCGGATCGGTCCTCTCTGCCACGGAGCCTCGTCGCTCCGAATTCAGCATGGGGGCGTCTCCGGCGCCGACACAGACCCCTAGCACCCCGATGCCAGGGCGGGGAGGGCGTCACCTCTTCAGGCCGTGCTCGATCGCCTCGATGATGCGGGGCCGCAGCTCGGCCGTGCTGACGATGGCGTCGACCGAGCCGACCTGGACGGCTCGCTGGATGCTGTGCACCCGGTCGAACTCCGCGGCCACCTCGCCCAGCTTCTCCGCGCGGACCGACGAGCGCACCTCGGCGAGCAGGACGTTGAGGGCCGCCCGTTCCGCGCCGGTCGCGCCCGCGACCTGCGCGTGCAGCTCGGCGACGCGGGGGTCCTTCGCGGTGCGGTTGGTGACCTCACCGGAGAAGACGACGGCCGCGGCCGGGGCGCCGCCGAGCACCGAGGCGAACGAGCCCTCCAAAGCGAGCACGGACATGTTCGGGTTGAGGGCCTTGGAGAAGACCACGAACGCGCCGCCGTGGTAGCGGGAGATCACCGTGAAGACGATCGGGCCCTCGAAGTTGACGATCGCCCGGCCGATCTCGGCGCCGTACTCCAACTGGAGGTTGCGCATCGACTCCGGGGAGCCGTCGAAGCCGGACAGGTTCGCCAGCACGACGAGCGGACGGTTGCCGGAGGCCGCGTTGATCGCCCGTGCCGTCTTCTTCGACGAGCGGGGGAACAGGGTGCCCGCCGTGTAGGTGTCCGGCCCGTCGGTGGGCGGGAACCCGCGCCGGGGGACCGGGCGCGACTCGATGCCGATCAGGCAGACGGGATAGCCACCGACGTGGGCGTCCTGGACCACCGACGTGTCGGCGTCGGCCATCCCGGCCCAGCGTTCGAGGACGGGGTGATCCTGGTCGGACAGGGCGCGCATGACGGTACGGATGTCGAAGGCCTTCTTGCGGTCCGGGTTGTGGCTCGCCGAGAAGATCTGCCCGACGGTGGTGAAGTCGCTGCCGTCGACGAGGTGCGGGTAGTCGGAGACGTCCCGGTCGACCGGGTCGTCGGTGTCGGCCCGCCGAGGCCCGGTCTCCCCGGGTACGACGTAGGTGTGGTCGTAGTGGGCCATGAGCACGTCCCGTGCCGCCGGCAGGCTGGGTGCCCAGTACTGTGCCTGCCCGTTCGGACCCATGACCCGGTCGTAGCCGCCGATGCCGAAGTTGTCCTCGGCCGACACGCCACCGGAGAAGTCCAGCGAGTGCTTGCCGGTGAGCACCATCGCCGAGTCCGGGGTCATCACCAGGATGCCCTTGGTGTGCATGAGCATGGTCGCCTCGGCGTTCCAGTATGGCTGCGCGCCGACGTTGATGCCGGCCACCACGATGTTGATCTCACCGCCGGCCTGGGTGAACGTCACGACGCGCTTGAGCGCCGCGGCGACCCAGTCCATGTTCTCGGTTCCGGAACTCATCGAGATGCGGGCGCCCGCCGACAGGGCGAACCACTCCAGGGGCACCCGCATGGTCTCGGCCAGGTCGAGGGCGGCGATGACGCGGGCGCACTCCGGCTCGGACAGGGCGCCTAGCGCCTTGGTCGGGTCGCCGAGCAGCACGACGCGGGTGACGCCCTCCGGGTAGCGCTCGGTCGGGGTCGTCACCACGCCGGCCACGATGGCCGCCGAGTTCTTCCCCTTCGGCCGTTCGACGGGTACGAGCGTCCCGGACGGGTCGAGGTCGTACTCGGTGAAGCGGCCCAGCAGCCCGGTCAGCTCGTACGGGTAGGTGGTGCCCCGACGTGCGGCACGCAGCACCTTCTGCCGGTAGTCGTCGAGCGGCCGCACCGGCTCGGTGGACGGCGCGCCCACGTTGAGGTGGGCGCCGTTGCCCGGGTCCAGGGTGATCGTCACCGCCACGTCCCCGGCCGAGTGCGGCTGCCGGGCGATGAACTGCACCTCTTCCAGCCCGGCCCCGGTCGAGGTGGGCAGGATGCGCTGGACCAGCGCGTTCAGCTCGTCGAGCGACAGGTTGGTGGGCGGCCAGACGTACATCAGGATCCTGTTGGTGTCGAACCGCTTGTCCTGCGGCCGCCGCGCCTGGATGTCGCGGATCGCGTCCAGGGCCAGGGTGGTGGCCTCCTCCAGGGCGGGCAGCGCGACCAGGCGTCCGTCGGTCTCCCGCAGCGGGGTCAGGTCGCGGACCTGGCCCATGGCGATGAGGCGTTCGTCGGCGGGGTTGCTGCGCGCCACGGCCTTGAAGAGGTAGATCTCCTCGTCGGCCGAGGGCAGCCGGGTCAGGTCGAACTCGCGCAGCCGCTCCAGTTGCAGGCGCTGGGCGATCTGCGGGTGCAGCCCACGGATCAGCCGGTCCTCGGTGAAGCCGGCCTCGCCGGGCCGGAAGGTGAAGTAGTGGTGCATGACCGCGCCGTTGGAGCTGGCGACGGTCGCGGTGACCCGCTGGACGATCGACGGCAGCGGGTGTGCCGCGAACAGCTCACCGAGGCGTACCGCGACGGCGTCGTCGTCGGGTTGGTCCTGCACCGCGACGTACAGGTCGGCGACCAGTGGGGCCGGGGCGTCGGCGGCCAGCTCGGCGAGCGCGGTGAGGGTGCCGGGAAGACGGGCGATGTCGGTGGCGCCCGCCACGATGTGGGTCGTGCCGTGCTCGGCGGTGAGGAACCCGCCCCGCGCGGTCACCGCGGTCAGGCCCCGGTTGCCGTAGTAGCGGCGGGTGAGCACCTCCAGCAGCGGGCCGTGCTCGGTGTGGCCGGGGCGTCGGATGCGCTGACCGATGATCCGCACGAGGGGTTGTCGACAGGAGACCATGCGTTGGATGCGGTCGGCCCGGTCCGGGGCGTCCGGGTGCTCATCGAGGTGGCGCAGGTCGGCGCGGACCTCGGCATAGACCTCGGCGCGGGTGCGGCGCAGCAGGGGCTGGGCGTACCAGCGGAAGACCAGACCACGCGCCAGGTCGGCGATCACCGGGAAGCGGACCTGGGTCGCCTCGATCAGGCGCTCGAGGACGACACCGGCGGGTTCACGCAGGTCGCCGACGGGTGCGGGCCCGGCGAGCAGTTGGCGCAGCACCTCGGAGACGACCGGCGTCGCGGCGGCCATCCGTTGCTGGGCCAGGAAGATCCGGAAGACGGCGTCCTCCAGTTCCGGTGTGCGGTCCAGCCCGGTCACGCCGTAATGGGCGAGGACCCGTTCCAGGCGTGCCACGAACCCGGGGGAGACGCCGGCCCGTTCGGCGTCGAGGCTCTGCAGGTAGCTGTGGAAGAACTCGCGCGGGGTGTGCACGGCGCTGCCCGGCTGGGCGTCGGCGGTCCGACGCGGCTTGTTGCGGGCCAGCTCCGCCAGGTTCGCGAAGATCGTCAGAAGGTCGAGGTGGCCGGCCGGTGCCCCGGTACGCACGGCTGGGCAGCGCCCGATCTCGCCCGGGGCGACGTCGTAGCCGAGCAGCAGCGCGCGCAGATCGTCCAGGACCTCCTCCGCCGACGGCCCGCCCGGTGCCGCCGGCAGGTCGATCTCGACGACCTCGGCCGAAGTGGTCGTCTCCTCGGTGGTGGTGTCGGCCAGTGGTTCGAGGCGCATCAGGGGGGTGCCCGTCTCGACCTGGCTGCCGACCGCGACGGGGCACTCGCGCACGCGGGCCTTGAACGGGGCCCGGAGCACGTTCTCCATCTTCATGCTCTCCAGCACCAGGATCGGCGCGCCGGCCTCGACCTCGTCACCGACGGTCAGGGGAGTCGCGACGACGAGGGCCGGCGCGGGGGAGCGGACCACGCCGCCCTCGTCCCTGCTGACCCGGTGGGTGACGCCGTCGACCTCGATCGTGTGGATCGGCCCGTGGGTCGCGGTCACCAACCGGAAGCGGTTGCCGTTGACCAGCATCTGCCCGCGGTGCTCGTCGAACCGTTCCATCTGCACGTCGACGCGGTGGACGTCCCCGCCGGCCGACAGGCCGATGCGGAAACACCTGCGGCTCACGCGGGACACCGCCACCCGGTAGGCGACGCCGCGCAGTTTCAGGTCGAGCGGCCGGCCGGTCTCGTGGCGCACCTGCGGGCGGCCGCCGTGCGCGGTGGTGAACAGGCGCTGCCGGCTGACCTCCTCCTCGTCCTGGTAGGCCTCGATGGCGGCCGCGGCGAGGGCGATCGCGGAGTGGCGGTGGGTGACGAGGCGGCCCTCGGAGCGGACGCGGTCGATCCAGCCGGTGTCGGCGGAGCCGTCGATCACCTCGGACTGGTCGAGCAGGTCCAGCACGAAGCTCTTGTTGGTGGCGCCACCCTCGATGATGACGGTGGTCTCGGCCATGGCGCGACGCAGGCGGCCGAGCGCCTCGTCGCGGTCCCGGCCGTACGCGATGATCTTGGCGATCATCGAGTCGAAGGCCGCCGGGATGCTGTCGCCCTCACTGACACCGGTGTCGACCCGGATGCCCGGGCCGGCCGGCAGCGCGAGCCGGACGATCCGGCCGGGGGAGGGTGCGAAGTCGCGGTCCGGGTCCTCGGCGTTGAGTCGGGCCTCGACCGCGTGACCCGCCTCCACCGGTGCCGGACCGTCGAGCCGGCCACCGCCGGCCACGTGCAGTTGGAGTTTGACCAGGTCGGTGCCGGTGGTGATCTCGGTGATCGGGTGCTCGACCTGGAGCCGCGTGTTGACCTCCAGGAAGGCGAACAGCTTCTGGGCCGGGTGGTACAGGAACTCGACAGTGCCGGCGCCCCGGTAACCAACCGCCAGTGCGAGCCGCACTGCGGCGGCCTTCACCTCGGCGACCTGTTCCGCCGCCAGCACCGGCGACGCGGACTCCTCGATGATCTTCTGGTTGCGGCGCTGCACCGAGCAGTCCCGCACCCCGAGCGCCCAGGCGCCACCCTGCCCGTCGGCGATCATCTGCACCTCGACGTGCCGGGCGCCGGTCACCAGGCGTTCCAGGAAGACGACGCCGGAGCCGAAGGCCCGCAACGCCTCCTGGCTGGTGCGCTCGTAGGCGTCGGTGAGGTCCACCGGCGAGTCGACCCGCCGGATGCCACGCCCACCACCGCCGGCGGTCGCCTTGAGCATCAACGGGTAGCCGATCTGGTCGCCCGCGCGAAGAGCGTCCTGGAGGGTTGCCACCTCGCCCCGGCTCCACGGGGCGACCGGGACGCCGACCTCCTCGGCGATCAGCTTCGAGCCGATCTTGTCGCCGAGCTTGCGCATCGCCTCCGCGCTCGGCCCCACGAACGTGACCCCGATCCGCTCGCACAGCTCGGCGAACGCCGGGTCCTCCGCGACGAATCCCCAGCCGACCCAGGCCGCGTCGGCGCCGGTCTCGACCAGGGCGCGTTCCAGCAGCTCGTGGTTGAGGTACGGGCGGGTGGCCGCGGCACCCAGTGGATACGTCAGGTCGGCCGCCCGGACGAACGTCGCGGTGCGGTCCTCGTCGGTGAACAGTGCGACCGTCTCGACGTGGTCACCCGACTCCGCCGACAGGTCCCGTACGGCATGGATCAGCCGCATCGCGGCTTCTCCCCGATTGATGATCGCGATACGCCTGAACACCGGTCGACCCCTCCCCCGACGCCTGACGCTTCGACAGACGACGATTCTTAAGTGACCCGCGCGCGCATCGCGGTACGGGCACGGCCGGACCGTAACGCGCCCGTGGGAGCAGACGACACCCCTAGCTTGGCCTGGGACGCGAGCCCGCCCAGGGTGGCGGCGCCGGGACGACAGGGGTCACCGGTCGCGCTCACCGTCCACCGCGGACCCCGGTGCCACTCGGTTCGGCCGTCGGAGTCACCCGGGGGGCTCTGGACCCGGTGCGGCCCATCGTCTCCCGGTACGCCCCGGCGATCCCGGCCAGGCCGCGGCCCAGCTCGGTGCCGCGCAACCCGGCGTAGCCGACGACCAGTGCCGGCGGTCGGTCGTCGGCGCGCAGGGCGTAGAAGCGACCGCCGCGGACCAGGACCGAGCGGCGTCGGGCGGCCTGCACCAGCGCCTCCTCGGCGCACCAGGTGGGCAGTTCCAGGTACGCCTGCAACCCGCCGTGCCCGTTGCGCAGGGTGGTGCCGGGCAGCTCGCGGGCGACGAACTGGTGGACCACCTGACGGCGTTTCTGGATGTCGGCGGTGAGTCGCCGCAGGTGCCGGTCGAAGGCCCCGGTGTCGATGAGCCGGGCGAAGGCGAGCTGCTCCAGGCTGGAGCAGCCGAGGTCCCAGCCGGCGCGCAGGCGCTCGATCGGCGCGGTCAGCGTGGGCGGGGTGGCCAGCCAACCGAGGCGGAGCGCCGGGGCGAGCACCTTGCTGGCGCTGCCGGCGTAGATCACCCGGTCGGGGGCGAGGCTCTGCAACGCCGGCATCCGCTGCGCCGGGGTGACGAAGGCGGCGTCGAAGTCGTCCTCGACGATGTAGCCGTCGACCGCCTCGGCCCAGGCGACGAGCTGCTCCCGGCGCTGCGCGCTGAGCGTGGCCCCGGTCGGGAACTGGCTGGCCGGGGTGACGAGCACGGCGCGGACCCCGCTCGCGGCCAGCGCGTCGACCCGGATGCCGTCGGCGTCCACCGGGAGGCCCACCGGACGCAGGCCGGCGTCGGCGATGAACTCCCACTCGCCCGGGTGGCCCGGGTCCTCCACGCCGACCGTGTCGTGGCCCCGGTCGCGCAGCTCCCGGCACAGCAGCGCGAGCCCCTGGGCGAAGCCGGACGTGATCATGAGGTGGTCGGGTCTGGTACGCACGCCGCGCACCCGGCCGAGGTAGCCGGCGAGGGTGTGCCGGACGACCGGCAGGCCGGACGGCGGGGCGTATCCCAGCTCGCGGAGGCCGGCCGAGGTGACCACCGCGCTGACCGCCCGGATCCAGTCCTGCCCGGGGAAGGTGGAGGCGTGCAGGCCGCCGGTGCGCAGGTCCCGGAGTGCCGCCGTCGGTGCGCGGTCGCCCGGAGTGAGCGCCGAGCCGATCTCGTCGCGTGCCGCCGCCGCCACCGAGGTGCCCGAGCCGTGTTGGGAGACGAAGTAGCCCTCGGCGCAGAGCTGCTCGTACGCCTCGACGACCACACTGCGGGACACCCCGAGGTCGGCGGCGAGCTGCCGGCTCGACGGCAGGCGGGTGCCGGGACGCAGCACGCCCTCCTCGATCTGCGTACGAAATGCGTTACGGAGCTGCACTGCCAGCGTTTCGCGCGACTGACCATCTATTGACAGGTTTAGATTCAACAACAAGTGGTCCGCTCCGGCGTAGTCGAAGTGGTATGGACAGCGCGATCTGTACTTGAGGAAAGTGTTGTCCGGACGCGCAACCGTCCAGCGACCGGCGAATCAGGGCGTACGTTCCGAGTTGTCCAATATGGACCTCACTAACGTCCCTGGTGCCGGCGTGGGCCGGTCGTGCGAGTCCTTTTGTGCGGGGGGAAAGTCCGATCTGCCGTGTCACGCGGCGGGGTCAGCGCCAACGGTGGCGCGGAAATCGGGCTGCTCAGAGGGGGTTTCGCAGTGTCCTCATTGTCAACCAAGACCGCCACGTGGCCCATTCGGTCGCATTCTGTGGCGATGCGGCCTACGCCACTGGCCAACTCAATTCCAATAGAGGTGACATCCGTCACACTGTCGGCAATCAATCCATTGTCGCTCTACACGGCACTCTCCGAATGTCGTCCGCACGACGATCTGTATCTCTTCGAAAGCCTAGACGGCCCGGCTCAGGACCGCTATGCGGCGGCAGTCGGCTGGGACACTCTCGCCGAGTTGCGGTTCATCGCCGACCGGCTTGAGGTGATCTGCGACGGTCCGCTCGGCGACGCCCTGTCCGCCGTCCTCACGGCGGTCCTGGGCGAGCCGGCCCGGCACCACGCGCCGGAGCGGGTCTGGTCGGTTTCCGGGCCACCCGAGGTCTGGGCGGCGGTCCGGGCCGTGCAACGGGCCTTCGCGGTGCGGACCACCGCCCCCGCCGACAGCTTCGCCTTCGGCTTCCTCACCACCCTGGCGTACGAGGCCGCGCGGGACATGGACGAGCTCTCCGTCGACCGGGTGGTCGACGACATCCCACGCTGCACCCTCGTGCTGTTCCGGCACACCGTCTGGTGGGACCTGCGCGCCGGCACCGTGCGGCAGCTCACCGCCAGCGGCCCGCACCTGCCACCCGACAGCGGCGCTCCCCGGCTGTCGGAACTGCTCGCCGGGCTTCCCGACGATCACGCGGCGGTGCCGGTCGCCCCACCGCCCACCCTGGTGCGGGACACCGTCGACGAGGAGACGTTCGCCGCCCGGGTCAAGCAGTGCCTGCGGCACATCGAGGTGGGGGACAGCTACCAGATCCAGATCGGCCACCGGATCGACGTGGAGACGGCTCTCACCCCGCTGGAGGTCTACCGGCGGCTGCGGCACCGCAACCCGTCGCCGTACATGTACCTGACGCCCTGGGCCGGCGGGACCATCATCGGGGCGAGCCCCGAGCTGTTCCTCCGCGTCGATGAGGGCCGGCTGTCCATGCGCCCGATCGCGGGCACCGCCGCCCGCAGCGCCGACCCGGAGACCGACCGCCGGCTGGTGGCCGAGCTGACGGCCAGCGAGAAGGAGCGGGCCGAGCACGTCATGCTGGTCGACCTCTGCCGCAACGACATCGGTCGGGTCTGCGTGCCGGGGACGCTCAGCGTGGACGCGATGTTCGACGTCGAGCCATTCGCGTACGTGCACCACCTGGTGTCCACCGTCTCCGGGCAGCTCGCGGACGACGCCGACGTCTGGGCGGCGATCTGCGCCGCCTTCCCGGCCGGCACCATGACCGGCGCGCCGAAGCTGCGCTCCATGGAGATCATCGACGGGTTGGAGGACGAACCCCGGGGCGTCTACGCCGGCTCGATCGGCCTCGTCGACGTACGCGGGTACGCGGTGCTGGCGCTCTGCATCCGCACCGCCGTGCACGACGGTCGCCGCTACCGCACCCAGGCCTCCGCCGGGGTCGTGGCCGACTCCACGCCCGGGGCCGAGTGGCGGGAGACGCTGGCCAAGATGAGCGCCACGTTCTGGGCCCTGACCGGTACGGAGCTGCTGCCGTGAAGGTCCTGCTCGTCGACGCGTACGACAGTTTCACCCACATCATCGACCAGTACCTGCGGACCCTCGGCGCGCGGACCGTGGTGGTCCGTTCCCGGTCGCGGTCCACCGAGCAGCTCGCCGCCCTGCGGCCGGACGCGGTGGTGCTCGGCCCCGGGCCGGGGCACCCCGCCGAGTCCGGGCACGTGGAGCTGGTGCACGCCTTCGCCGGCCAGGTGCCGCTGCTCGGCGTCTGCCTCGGGCATCAGGCGATCGGCCTCGCGTACGGGGGAACGGTCACCGTCGCCCGGCACCTGATGCACGGCAAGACGAGCGTGGTCGCCCACGACGGCCGAGGTGTCTTCGCCGGCGCGCCCGCCCCGCTCACCGTCACCCGCTACCACTCGCTGATCGTCGCGGACCCGGCCCCGCCGGCCCTGGAGATCACCGCGCGCTCGTCCGACGACGGCTACGTGATGGGGGTACGACACCTGACCCTGCCGGTGGAGGGGGTGCAGTTCCACCCGGAGAGCGTGCTCACCGAGGACGGGCTGCGCCTGTTCGACAACTTCCTGGGCCGCGCGTCGGCGGCACTGCCGGCAGCCGGCACCGGGGCGGTGGGGTCGCCATGACCGACCAGTCAGCCCCGCTCGCCGTGGTCACCGGCGCGGCGGGTGGCATCGGCCGGGCCGTGACCGTCGCGCTGACCGGGTCCGGACACCGGGTGCTCGGCGTCGACGTCGACCCGGCCGGTGACCCGGCGGCGTACGCCTCGCTGGTCGCCGACGTGGCAGTGCCGGAGCAGGTGGAGCAGCTCTTCGCACGGATCCACGAGCGGTACGGCCAGCCCACGGTGCTGGTGAACAACGCCGGCGTCTACCACGCCCGGGACTTCCTCGACTACGACCCGAAGACGTACGCGCAGGTGCTCGACGTCAACCTGGGCGCCGCGTTCTTCTGCACCCAGGCGTTCGCCCGTGGCCTGGTCGACGCCGGCCGGCCCGGCACTGTGGTCAACGTGGCCTCGATCAGCGGGCAGTCCGGCAGCCCGGACGCGGCGTACGGGGCGTCGAAGGGTGCGTGCATCGCGTTGACCCGCAGCCTCGGCCGGGCGCTCGCCGAGCACCGCATCCGGGTCAACGCGGTCGCTCCCGGCCTGGTCGACACCCCGATGGCCGCCCGGATCCCGGTCGAGCGCCGGGACGACTACCGGGCCAGGATTCCGGTCGGCCGCTTCGGCTCGCCGGCTGAGATCGCCGCGGCCGTCGCCTGGCTGGCCGGCCCGGAGAGCAGCTACGTCACCGCCTCGGTTCTGGACGTCAACGGTGGCCTGCACTGACCTGCGCCACGGCCGGCGGCGACAGCACCGCAGCCGGCTCACCCCTGGAGAGGATCCGACCATGTGGCTTCCGACCACCGGCCCGGCGGCGGACTTCGCCGCCGACTACCTGGCCCTGCACCAGGCCTTCTACGACCGCACCCTCGACGCCGCCGACCTGGAGGCCTGGCGGGCACGACAGCTGCGCACGGTGCTCGACCAGGTGTCCACCGGCTCGCCGTTCTACGCCCGTCACCTGGCCGACGTCGACCTCGCCACGATCACCCCGGCGACCCTCGACCGGCTGCCCTTCACCACGAAGACGCACCTGCGCCAGGAGATGCTCGACGTGCTCAGCCGGCCGCTGTCCGAGGGCGTCTTCTTCTACGAGACGACCGGCACGACCGGCCGGGCGACCCCGTGTCCCCGCGACGGCCGGGAGGTGGTGGCCAGTAACGCGCACGTCACCGAGTCCTGGGCGTCGATCTTCCGGCACCACTTCGGCGACCGCGCGCCCCGGATCGGGTTGATGGGGCCGACCGAGGTGCACTCCTTCGGCGACACCCTCGGTGACGTCGCGCGCAACGTCGGCTCGCTGAACGCGAAGATCTGGCCGTACTCGCCGGTGATCGGGTTCGCCAAGGCGTTGCAGCTCATGAAGGATCTTGAGCTGGAGGTCATCTGCTGCACGCCGGGCGTGGCCATGATGCTCGCCAAGGCGGCCGAACACTACGGCTACCGGCTGCGCGAGGACTTCGCCGTCAAGCTGCTCTTCGTCACCGGCGAGATGTGCACCCCGGCGCTGGCCCGCAACCTGGAGTCCGTCTGGGGCGCGGACGTCTACAACATCCTGTACGGCTCGCAGGAGGCGTTCGTCATCGCCACCGCCTGCCGCAACAAGCGGATGCACCTCTCCCAGACCAACTACCTCATCGAGGTGGTGGACCCGGAGACCGGCGTGTCGCACGGCTCGCGCGGCACCGGGGAACTCACCGTCACCATGCTGATCGACGGGGTGAAGCCGCTGGTCCGTTACCGCACGGGCGACGCGGTGATCATCGAGTCGTCGGACTGCGACTGCGAGATGGCCGGCGACCTGGTGCAGATCGTGGGCCGCACCCTGGACCGGATCGAGCTGGGCGGTCGACGTTTCACCGCCGGGCAGATCGAGATGGCCGTCCTGACCGGGGTCGTCGGCTCGGGCGGATACCAGGTGGTGATCGACCACGACCCGAGCGGCGGCGACCGGCTGACGGTCCGCCTGGAACTGCTCAAGGACCTCGTCGACGACCCCGGCGGGATCGCCGACGGCGTCCGGCAGCGGGCCGCCGCCGCGCTCGGCGTACCGGTCGAGGTGGAGCTGACCGACGGGCTCGACCCGATCACGAGCACCGGCGCCTTCGTGAGTTGGAAGGCCGCCCGGATCGTCGACCGGCGTGTCGAGGTCGACCACGAGACCCGGGTGGCGCAGCGAATGGCGGGCAACCGTGGCTACACCACCTGAGACGGCCGCGGACGAGTGGGTGCCGGCGCTGCCCGGCCCGCTCGCCGAGGCGTACGGGCGGCGCTGGCGCGCCGTGGTGGACCGGTGGGCGAGCCGGCCCGGCACGACGCTGGCCACCCTGGGCCCGCCCGGGACGTCCAGCCACCTGACGGCGGCCTTCCTCGCCGAGCGGCACGGGCTGCGCGTCGAGCTGTCCGACACCTTCGACGCGGTGCTCGCGGCGCTTGTGGACCGCCGGGTCGACCAGGCCCTCGTGCCGAGCGCGTACCAGGGGCTCACCCGCTTCCACTGGCACCGCGACCTGCGGCTGGACGCGTACTTCGCGCAGGCCACCCCGGAGTACGGCATCGCGGCCGACCCGGACCGCGAGCCGCCCGCCGGTGAGCTCGCGGTGGCCGCCCTCTGGGAGGTCCGGCGGCTCTTCACCGACCTCGCGCCACCCGCCCTGCGGGACCGCCCGATGCGGTGGGTCGACGCCGACTCCACCCAGCACGCCGCGGAGATCCTCGCCGCGGGAGGCGCCGACCTGGCGGTGACCAACGCGCCCGGGGTCCACCGCCACGCGTTGCGGTGGGTGGCCCGCCGTCCGGGCGCCGAGATCGTGTGGACCCTGTTCGGCCACTGCTAGAGCCACCGTCGGCTCTCCTGCCCCGACACCGAGAGAACCGGAGTGATCGTCGTGTCCCGACGTACGTTGCTGCACCGCGCCACGGTCCAGGAAGGACTGGGGGTGGCGTCCCGCCCGCACCACAGCGTGCTGCTCGACGGCGAGCGGATCGTCGCGGTGCTGCCCGAGGCGCAGGCCCCGCTGCATGACCCGGACGTGGACGTCCTCGACCTCGACGGCCGGACGGTCATGCCGGGCATGACGCTGGGCCACACCCACATCGCGTACCTGAACGTGCTCGACGGTCGGGAGATGCTCTTCAAGTACACGATCCCGGAGGTCACCCTCGGCGCCGCCGCCAACGCCGCCGACATGCTCCGGCTGGGCTACACCGCCTTCGTCGGTGCCGGCTCGGTGGCCGGCATCGACATGGCCCTGCGCCGGGCGATCGACGCCGGCCGGCTGCCCGGCCCACGGATCACCCCGTGCAGCCGGGACCTGATGGTGTCCGGCCCGCCCGAGCGCCGCAACCCGGGGGTCAAGCAACGCATCCCGAGCGACCTGATGCGGCTGGCCGACACCCCGGAAGAGCTGATCGAGTACGTCGACACCGAGGTCGCCCAGGGCGCGGAGATCATCAAGGTCTTCTCCACCGGGGACGACACCTTCCCCAACGGTCGATCGCACGAGCTGCTCTTCACCGCCGAGGAGCTGGTGATCGCGGCCCGGGCGGCGCACCGGCGGGGAGTCCGGATCCGGGCGCACTCGCGGGGGCTGGCCGGCATCCGCAACGCCATCGCCGCCGGGGTCGACGTGATCGACCACGCCACGTACGCCGACGACGCGGCCCTGGAGGCGATCGCCGAGCGGGGCATCTTCGTGGTGCCGAGCCTGCATCAGCCGCACCGGCTGCTCACCACCGGCACCCGGTACGGCAAGACCCCGGAATACCTGGAGACCCTCGAATTCCAGGCCGAGGTGGAGAACACCCTGCGCATCCTGCCGCTGATGGTGCAGATGGGCATCCCGATCGTGGCCGGCGACGACTTCGGCTTCGCGTGGACCCCGCACGGCCGCTACGCCGAGGAGCTGGAGACGTACGTGACCATGGCCGGCATTCCCGCCCCGGTGGTGCTGACCTGGGCCACCGCCAACGGCGCACGGCTCGCGGGTCGCGGCGACGACGCGGGCACGGTGCAGCCGGGGCGGCTGGCCGACCTGGTGGTCACCGACGGGGACCCGGCCGAGGACATCACGGTGCTGGGCCGGCCGGAGGCGATCGAGCTGGTGCTGCTGGGCGGCCGGGTGGTCGCCGGGGACGCCATCCGTTACCGCGCCGGGCAGCCGGCGGGAGTGGCGTGATGCGCCGGAGCGTGCCGGTCGTCCCGCTGCTCGCCGTGGGCGCCTTCGCCATCGGCACCGACACCTTCGTCGTCGCCGGTGTGCTCCCCGAGGTGGCCCGTACGCTGCGGGTCAGCGTCGCCTCCGCCGGCTGGGTGAGCACCGTCTTCGCCCTGGCGTACGCGGTCGCCGCTCCGGTGCTCGGCGCCCTGACCGGTCGGCTGGAGCGGCGTACCGTGCTGGTGGTCTCGCTGGTCGGGTTCACAGTGGGCAACGTCGCCTCCGCGCTGGCGCCCGACCTGCCGCTGCTGCTGCTGGCCCGGGTCCTCACTGCGGTCAGCGCCGCGCTCTACATCCCCGCCGCCACCGCGTCGGCGGCCGCGCTGGCCCCGCCCGAGCGGCGCGGCCGGGCCATGGCCGTCGTGCTCGGCGGCCTCTCCGCGGCCACCGTGGCCGGGGTGCCGTTCGGCACCTGGCTCGCCGCCGACCTTCAGTGGCGCGCCACCTTCTGGCTGCTCGCCGCCATCGGTGCCGCCTGCGCGGTCGCGGTGAC
The DNA here is from genome assembly GCF_900090275.1 of Micromonospora zamorensis. Classification (NCBI taxonomy): domain Bacteria; kingdom Bacillati; phylum Actinomycetota; class Actinomycetes; order Micromonosporales; family Micromonosporaceae; genus Micromonospora; species Micromonospora zamorensis. The sequence goes on from NZ_LT607755.1 coordinate 2,275,407, forward strand.
CGTCGGCCTGCCGGCGCTGACCCTGCCACCCGGCCCGTCGCTGGCCGCCCGGCTCGCCCCGGCACGCGACCGTCGGGTCGGGTTGGCGGTGCTCACCACCGCGCTCTTCATGACCGGCGGCTACCTCGCGCTGACGTACGTCGGGGCGCTGCTCGCGCCGGCCACCGACGGCGACGGAACCCTGCTCGCGGTGCTGCTGCTGGTCTTCGGTGTGCCGGCGGTCGCCGGCACCGTGCTCGGCGGACGGGCCACCGACCGGTGGGGTGGCGTGCCGGTGCTGCTCGTCTCGATCACCGGGCTCGCCCTGGTCCTGGTCACGCTGCCACTGACCCGGCAGGCGCTGCTGCCGGCCGCGCTGGCCATGGCGGCGTGGGGCATCACGGCGATGGCCACCCAACCGGCCCAGCAACACCGGCTCTTCACTGTCGCGCCCAGCTCCGGGCCGCTGCTGCTCTCCCTCAACTCGTCGGCCACGTTCGTGGGCATCGCCCTCGGCGGCTTCCTCGGCAACCGGCTGCTGCGACACGGCGGCACGGACGCCCTCGACCTGCTCGGGCCGGTCGGCGCGGCACTCTGCGTGCTGGCGCTGGGCACCACGCTGCTCGGTGCCCGGGCCCGTGCCGGCCGTCGCGACGAGCAGCCTCCGACCGCCGGATTGGCCTCACCGGATCACCCCGGATTGGCCACACCCGGTGGTCGTCGCGCTGCGTACGGTCGGACCGACAATCGGACCCGAACCACGCGAGGATCACGATGACCCAGCTCAGCGACGGTGTGGACACCCTCACCGTGCGCATCGACGACCGGGTGTTGACCGCAGTGCCGGACTACGTGCTCGGCGTGATCGCCATACCGGCGATCGAGGTCGCCCCGGCGCCTCCCGCCGTGTCGGCACTGCTGACCGCCGCCGAGGACGCGCTGCACGCGGCAGGCCTGGACAAGGCGGGGGTGGCGGAGCTGCCGGGCATCGCCGCGTGGCGGGAGGCGTACCGGGCGGTGGGGGTGAACCCCAACCGGTTCCCGTGCGCCGCCGAGTCGATCGCCCGGCGGGTCGCCAAGGGTGACCGGCTGCCCCGGATCAACGCCCTGGTCGACCTCTGCAACGCGGTGTCGCTCGGTGCGGCGCTGCCGGTGGCCTCGTGCGCTGTCGACGGTCTCGCCGACCTCGTCGTCCGGCCGGCCGACGGCACCGAGACCTACCTCCCGCTCGGCACGCCCGAGGCGCCGGAGCAGCCCGAGCCGGGCGAGGTCGTCTACGCCGACGCCGACGGGCGGGCCCACTCGCGCCGCTGGAACTGGCGGCAGGGCCACCTGGTCCGCACCGATCTGGGCCGGCACCGGCTGCTGCTCACCGTCGAGTCGGCCCACCCCGGAGGCCGGGCCGAGGTGACGGACGCGCTGGCCCGGCTCGCCGCCGCCCTCGACGAGCTGTCCGACGGCACGCGGCAGGAGGCGGTGCTCGACGGCGCGACGACCAGCGCCGTCCTGCGCACCGCGGGCCCGGTGGCCAGCGACAGTGGGAGCCGATCGTGAACCGCGCGATCCTGGTGATCTACCGACCGGCGGCAGGCCGGTACGCGGCCCAGTTCCGCAGCGTGGTCGCCGCCGCCACCGATCTGGGCGTGGCGACCGTCGCGCTGCTGCCGACCGGGCAGCCGGCCGCCGAAGCCGCTGGTCTGCCCTGCTATCACGCCGACCTCGACGACTCCGAGGCTGTCCGCTCGGCGGTCACGACGATCCTCGCCGCGCACCCGGTGGAGCGCATCTTCCCGCTCTTCGAGGGCGACGTGCTCACCGCCGCGCGCTGCCGCCGTGACCACGGCATCGGAGGGCTCGACCCGGAGCAGGCGCTGGCCTTCCGGGACAAGAACGTGATGCACCGCCGGGCCGTCGAGCTGGGCGTGCCGGTGGCCCGCTCGTGCCGCCCCGAGACGGTGGGCGCGGTCGCCGAGTTCGCCGCCGAGGTGGGCTGGCCGGTGGTCATCAAGCCGTACGCGGGCTGGGCCTGCGGGGACACCCACCGGGTGGACTCCACCGAGGACCTGGCCCGGGTCTGGCCGCTGGTCGCCGACGACCGGCACGACTACCGGGTGGAGGAGTACGTCCGGGGCGCCGAATACCACGTCGACTCGCTGCTGCGCGACGGCGAGGTGGTCTTCGAGCAGCTGTCCCGCTACACGTACTCGGTGCTGGAGTTCCGCGACGAGCCCGGCGGCACTGTCTCCCGCAAGCACGACCTGACCCCGGCGGAGCGGCGCATCCTGACCGCCAGCGCCACGGTGCTGCGCGGCTTCGGGATGCGTACCGGGGTGGCGCACGTGGAGTTCTTCCTGCGCGACGACGGCGAGCTGGTGTTCGGCGAGGCGGCCGCCCGGGCCGGCGGTGGCTCGATCGTCCCCGCCATCCAGGCCGGGCGGGGCATCAACCTGGCGGGGGAGTGGTGCCGGCTGGAGCTGGACCCGGGGCACGTGCCGGCGACCACCCTCGGCCCGGAGATCGGCACCGAATACCTCTGCTCCGACCGGTACGGCCGGATCACCGCGATCACCACCGCCGAGGAGCTGCGGGCGCTCGACTCGGTGCTCGACGCGGACGTGTGGAAGACCGTCGGGGACGTGCTCGCCGTGCCGACCGCCTCCAACGACGTGCTCGGCTGGTACGTCTGCGAGGGCCGCGACTTCGACGACGTACGCGCCCGGTTCAAGGTCATCCGGGACGCCTTCGAGGTGCTCACCGAGCCGGCCGGTGATCCGTCATGTGGCTGAGCAGGTTCCGGGCCCTGCCGCGCCCTCTGCGGATGCTGGTCTACGCCTCGTTCATCAACCGGGCCGGGATGTTCGTCTTCCCGCTGCTCGCGGTCTACCTGGTGCAGAGCCGGCACCTCAGCACCGGCGAGGCGGGTGTGCTGATCTCCGTGGGCAGCACCGGCCTGCTCGCCGGCAGCCTGCTCAGCGGCCCGGTCTGCGCCCGGGCCGGTCGACGTGCCGCGCTGGTGTCGAGCCTGCTGCTCAACGCGGTCGGCTACCTGGGCCTCGCAGTGCTCGACGGTCCGACCTGGACGTACGCGGCACTGCTCTTCGTCGCGCTGGTCGGGATGGGGATGTTCGCCCCGGCGGCGAACACGCTGATCGCCGACCTGACCCAACCCGAACAGCGCCCCTTCGCGTACACGGTCAGCTACCTGGCCAACAATCTCGGCATGGGCGTCGGCCCGCTGCTCGGCGGGTTCGCGGCGGCCTACTCCTACCAGCTGATGTTCGCCGGGAACATCCTGCTCGGCCTGCTCGCGGCGGCCACCATCTGGCTCTTCGTACCGGCGGACACCCGGCGGGTGCCGACGGCCTCGCCGGCCGGCACCACCCGTCGGGCCGGCCTGCTGCGGGACATCGACGTGGCGGTGCTGGTGGTGGTCTCGATCTGTTTCGTCGCGCCGCTGATCGGCCTGGAATACACGCTGCCCCTCGCGGTCACCACAGTGCTGCACTCGTCGGTGGCGGTGGTCGGTGCCGTCTACACCATCAACAGCGTGGTCGTGGTCAGTGCCAGTCTGCTGATCGAGAAGCGGATGAAGGCGTACTCGACCCGGGCCCTGCTGATCACGGCGGGCCTGCTCTGGTCGACCGGGATGGCCATCCTGGTCTTCGCGTTCTCGCTGCCCGCCGTGCTGCTGTCGACAGTGGTCTGGACCCTCGGGGAGATCATCGCCTCGGTGGTGATTCCGACCTACATCGCCGACCACGTCCAGGAGCACCGGGTCGGCAGCTTCATGGCGCTGAACGGTTTCGTGCTCAGCTCCGCCCGGCTGGTCGTGCCGATGGGCCTCGGCTTCGTCTGGCAGGCCGGTGGGCACCGCCCCGTCCTCCTCCTGCTCCTGCTGACCCCTGTGGTCGGCGTGGTCGCGTTCGCAGTGCTGCGGATCCGACCGGCTGCCCGGCCCGTGCCGGCGCCCGCCGAGCCGGCCACCGCCAGTTCCTGACACCCACCCCTGGAAGAGGCCATGACCGCTACGAAGTTCGTGCTGCCCGACAGTGACATCCCGACGACCTGGTACAACGTGGTCCCCGATCTGCCCAAGGGTCTGCCCCCGATGCTCCACCCCGGCACCCGGGAGCCGATCACGCCGGCGGACCTCGAACCGCTCTTCGCCAGCGGCATGATCGAGCAGGAGTTCTCCACCGAGCGGGAGGTGGACATCCCCGGGCCGGTGCTCGACATCTACCGGCAGTGGCGGCCCAGCCCGCTCGTGCGGGCCCGTCGCCTGGAGCAGGCGCTCGGCACGCCGGCCCGGATCTACTTCAAGTACGAGGGGGTCAGCCCCGCCGGCAGCCACAAACCGAACACCGCGGTCCCGCAGGCGTACTACAGCAAGCAGGACGGCGTGCAGCGGCTGACCACGGAGACCGGTGCCGGCCAGTGGGGCAGCTCGCTGTCGATGGCCTGCGCATACTTCGGCCTCGACTGCGAGGTCTTCATGGTGCGGGTCAGCTACGACCAGAAGCCGTACCGGCGGGGCCTGATGGAGACGTTCGGCGCGTCGGTCACCGCGAGCCCGAGCGACCGTACCGGGGCGGGTCGGGCGGCCCTCGCCGCCGACCCGGAGTCCAGTGGCAGCCTCGGCCTGGCCATCTCCGAGGCGGTGGAGGCGGCGATGCACAGCGGCGGCGCCGCCAAGTACGCCCTGGGTTCGGTGCTCAACCTGGTGTTGATGCACCAGACGATCATCGGCCAGGAGGCGCTGCTCCAGTTGGCTATGGCCGACGACTACCCGGACATCGTGATCGGCGCGGCCGGCGGTGGCTCCAATTTCGCCGGGTTGGCCCTGCCGATCCTGCGCCGGCAGTGGGGTGGCGGCCCGACGGTGCGGTTCATCGCGGCGGAGCCGGCCTCCTGCCCGTCTTTGACCCAGGGCAGTTACGACTACGACTTCGGCGACACCGCCGGGCTCACCCCGCTGACCAAGATGCACACCCTGGGCCACGACTTCCACCCGCCGGCGATCCACGCCGGCGGGCTGCGCTACCACGGCATGGCGCCGATCGTGAGCGCGCTACGGGAGATCGACCTGATCGAGGCGCGGGCGGTGCCGCAGACCGCGTGCTTCGAGGCGGGCGTGCTGTTCGCCCGCAGCGAGGGGATCGTGCCGGCGCCGGAGTCCACCCACGCGGTCCGGGTGGCGGTGGACGAGGCGATCCACTGCCGGGAGACGGGAGAGTCGAAGGCGATCGTCTTCTCCCTGTCCGGGCACGGCCACTTCGACATGCAGGCCTACATCGACTACTTCGCCGGAAAGCTGACGGACTGACCTCGCAGGGGGTGGGCGCCGTGCGGCGCTCACCCCCTGCCTCGCACCGGGGGTTAATGTGCACAGCGAAGCAGGGACCATCCTCGCCATCAACGGATCGGAACGGGTCGGCGGCAACACCGACCACGCCATCGCGTACGCGGGTCGGCTGATCGCCGAGCGCGGTGCGATCCTGCGCACCATCCAGCTACGTGAGCACCGGATCTCGCCGTGCAGCCCGTGCGGCGACTGCAACAGCCGTACAGTGCCCTGCCAGCTGGACGACGACGTCCCCGCCCTGGTGGAGCAGATGACCAACGCCGACGGGCTGATCTACGCGGCCCCGGTGCACGGCTTCGGCCTGGCTCACCTCATGCAGGTCTTCATCGAGCGTGCGGGCGTCGGCTACCTGCGGTTCACCCGTCCGCTGGCGGACAAGGTGGGCGGCATCATCGTCACCGGACGGCGCTACAGCGACTCCTCCGTACACAACCAGATCGTCAACAACCTGCTGCTCAACCGGATGATCCTGGTGGGCAGCGGGTTCCCCGTCCTGCTGCGCAACACCACCGGCACGCCCGGCCTGACCGACCCCGAGGGCATCGACGCGTTGGAGCGGATGGTGCACCGGATGCTCGACATGGTGCAGCTGCTCAAGCGACACCAGCGGGTCGACGGCGACCCGGTGCTTCCGCGCCGGGACCGCAACGAACGCGTTCCGCGGCCCCGCCGCAACGAATCCGCCCAGACCAGAGGAGATATCGAGAATGTCCACTGAGCAGGTTGCCGCGCCGGTCGGCATCGACTTCCCGGCCACCGAGTGGGAGAGGTGGGACAAGCCGGGGGCCGAGGGGCGCGTCAAGATCTCGTATGTCGGTGGGCAGCGTCTGCGCCTGCTGGAGCTGCCGCCCGGCTTCGACGAGCAGCACTGGTGCCTGCGGGGGCACACCGGTTACGTCCTGCAGGGCGAGTTCACCATCCACTTCCGGGACCGGTCGGTGCCGTGCCGCCCCGGGATGGGCTTCGTCATCCCCGACGACGAGGAGCACCGGTCCCAGGGCAGCGACGCCGAGCCCACCGTCGTCTTCGTGGTCGACCAGGTTCCCCAACCGTGAGCGACCAGCACCGGATCACCGCGCCGGCCGGCTCCCCGCCGGCCGGCGCCGCCGACGGCCCGGCCCGGATCGCCGAGCTGCGCGGTGCCATCGACGGGCTCGACCAACGGATCATCGCCCTGCTGGCCGAGCGCACCCGGGTGGTGCAGGAGCTGACCGCGCACAAGACGGACGAGGCGACCGTCCGGTCACCCGACCGGGTGCGGCAGGTGCTCGACCGGGTGCACGACCTGGCCAGCCGGCACGGCATGCCGCCCGAGGTGGCGGTCGGCACCTACCGCGCCCTCATCGACGAGCTGACCCGGATGCAGCTCGACATGCTGGCCGCCCGCCGTGCCGCGGCGCCGCTAATGGACGAGCGATGAGCCGCCCGCCCGTCGACCTGCGGCACGCCCTGGCCACCCTCGACCCGCTCCCCGGCGAGCTGGTCCGGGTCGCCACGGAGCTGCCGGCCCGCTACGGCGTCTCCGCCCACTACGCGCGCTGGGCCGGCGCGCCCGCCGCCCCGCCCACCGGCGCGGGCCCGGCAGTGCTCTTCGACCGGGTACGCCCCGACCACGGCCCGACCCGGGCGGTGCTGATGGGCCTGTACGGCACCCGTCGGCGCGCCGCCGGCCTGCTCGGCTGCACACCGGCCGAGTTGCCGCACCGGCTGCTCGACGCGGTCGCCGCGCCCCGCCCGCCGGTGCCCGCACCCGACCCGGCCCGCTGGCCTCGCGAGACGCTGCCGGTGGACCTGACCGCGCTGCCGGTGCCGGTGCTCACCGACGAGGACGCCGGGCCCTACCTGACCCTCGGCGCGGTGCTCGCCACCGACCCGGACACCGGGGTCCGCAACCTGTCCGTGCACCGGATGTGTGTGCAGGGTCCGGACACGCTGACCATCTGGATGGTGCCCGGACGGGACCTGGAGCTCGCGCACCAGGCCGCGCTGCGCCGGGGGAGCCCGTTGCCGGTGGCCATCCACCTCGGCCTGTGCCCGGCGGTGCTGCTCTCCTCCTGCTGCCCGACCTCACTGGTGCCACCGGACCTCGACGAGCTGGCGGTGGCCGGTGCTCTCGCCGGGCAGCCGGTGGAGCTGCTGCCCTGCCGCACTGTGGACACCGAGTTCATCGCGCACGCCGAGTACGTCATCGAGGGGGAGCTGCTGGCCGACCGGGCACCGGAGAGCCGGCACGGCACTGTCGCCACACCGGAGTTCCTCGGCTACCAGGGCCGGGCGCACCCCTCGTTGCCGTTGATCCGGGTCACCGGGATCACCGCCCGGGAGAGCCCGATCCTGCAGGCGGTGTCCGGCCCCGGGCACGAGCAGTCGGTGCTGCTCGGCTTCGGGATGGAGGCCGCGGTGCTGGACCTGTTGCGCCGTCGGGGCACGCCGGCGCTGGCCGCGCACTGTCACACCGCAGGTGGCGGTCAGCTCATGGTGGTGCTCCAGTGGCCGGCGAAGCGCGGCCCGGAGGACGACGTGGCGGTACGCGTCGCCGCCGAGGCCGTGCTGGAGCAGTTCCGGATGGCCAAGCTGGTGCTGTGCGTGGACGACGACGTCGACATCGAAGCCGATCAGGACCTGTGGTGGGCGATGGTCACCCGCTTCCAGGCCGACCAGGACCTGCACGTGCTGCCGGACCGGGAGGGTTTCCCCCTCGACCCGAGCCAGCACACCGGCTACTCCCCGTCGCTCTCGGCCGACGGTCGGACGGCGAAGGCGGTCTTCGACTGCACAGTGCCGTACGCCCAGCGCGCCCGGTTCCAGCGGCCCCGCTTCACCGAGCCGTCACTTCCCGCACCGCGGCGGCCAGCAGCGCCACACCTTCGGTGATCCGGGCGGTGGGCAGCGCCGCGTACCCGATCAGGAAGGTCGGCTCGGCCGGCGACCGGGTGACGAAGTAGCCCGAGGCCGGATAGATCCGGACGCCCCGCGCGGCGGCGGCGCGCACGATCGCCGCCTCGTCGGCGTCGGGCGCGCCGCCCAGGGTCACCAGCACGTGCAGTCCGGCGGCCGTGCCGGAGATCCGCACCCCCGCGCCGAAGTGTTCGTAGAGCGCCTCCAGCAGCCGGGCGCGTCGCTGCCGGTAGAGGCGGTCCATCCGGCCGATGTGCCGGGCGTACGCGCCGGAGGAGATGAACTCGGCCAGTGCCTCCTGGGTCAGCGTCGCGGTCAGCCGGTCGGTGATCCACTTGACGCCGAGGAAGGGTCGGACGAGGTGCGGCGGCAGCACCGCGTAGCCGATGCGCAGCGAGGGGAAGAGGGTCTTGCTGAAGCTGCCGACGTAGACGACGTCCGCGTCCTGCGGGTCGGCGGCCAGCGACGGAAGCCGCTCCTCGGCGAAGGTGAACTCGTTGTGGTAGTCGTCCTCCAGCACCGTGGCCGCGTGTTCGCGGGCCCAGCGCAGCAGCGCTCGTCGCCGCCGCTCGGACATGATGAACCCGGTCGGAAACTGGTGCGACGGGGTGACGTAGATCAGGCGTACCCGGGCCGGGTCGAGGCCGTGCGCGCGGACCTGGAAGTCGATCTCGTCGACCCGTAGGCCCTCCTCGTCGACACCGACCGGCACCACCGCGGCCCGTGAGTAGCCGAAGATCTGCCGCAGCACCGTGTGGCTCGGGTCCTCGATGATCACCACGTCGTCGGGGCCGACGAGCAACCGGACCAGGATGTCCATGGCCTGGGTGGCGCCGCTGGTCACGACCGTGTGCTCGCGCGGGGCGTCGAGTGCCCGGCTGCGCCGCAGCAGCGCGCTGATCTGGGCACGCAGCGACGGGGAGCCCTCGGCCGGGCCGTAGCCCAGCGCCACCGCGTCGGCCCGACTCACCGCCTCGGTGAGCGACTGTCGCCACCGGGCCACCGGGAAGCTGGCCAGCGCCGGGGTGCCGTGCCGGAAGTCGTACGTCCCGTCCGGCCGGTGCATCGGCGCTGGCTCCCAGGGCTTCCACAGTGGGCTGCCCGCGTCGGTGGGCAGCGGGGGCTCCGGCCACAGGTGCGCGCGGGTGGCGGCGCGTTGGGCGGGTGGCGGCGTGTCGGTCAGCGCGTCACTGACCCGCGTGCCGGATCCGCGCCGCGAGGTGAGCACCCCGTTGGCCCGCAGCAGTTCGTACGCCCGGGTCACCACGGTCCGGGAGACCCTGAGCTGGTGCGCCAGCTCACGGCTCGGCGGCACCGGGTCGCCGGGGCGCAGCCGACCCGTCCGGACGGACCCGCTGATCTGGTCGCAGAGCTGCTGCTGCAACGGCACCGAACTGGCGCGGTCCAGTGCGACGAGAAGCTGGGACGAACTCACCTGCGCACGCTCCCCCGATCGACGCCGGTGCCGAGTCTAGTCGCGCCACCCGCGTCCACCCCCGGTTCCCGCGGCGCGCCGGGCAGCCCGTGCGCTCACTGGTCACGACAGCCGAGCTGGTCGCCGAGCTCGTTCGGGATGCCGAACGGGCTGCATTCGAGCGCGCTGCCCTCGCCCAGCTTCTTCCACCCACCGCCCGTGTACTCGAACACCAGCACACCGTCGCCCTGCATTCTCGGGTCGACAGCGATCACCCCGGCGGTCGCCCACCGACCTGCGCAGTTGATGTGATCCGGGTCGATCCGGTGGGTGTCGCCCAGCCCTGACGCCCGGTGCAGGGTGGCCGCGCTCACCGGACAGGCAGCCCGGGAGGTGGGTGTCGCGGGCGACGCGCTGCCGGTCGGCGACGCGGCGGAGGAGCCGGGCGGTGTGGTGTTTCCGCTGGCCAGCGGAGCGGGCGAGGTGGTGCAGGCCGCCAGGCCCGCCAGTACGGTGATCGGCACCAGGGCACGCAGCGCTGTCGGTGTCATCAGGTCCTCCAGTCCAGCAGGGATGGGTCTCCCGCTAGACGCCCTGCGGTCGGTCATGGTTGCGGCCGACTGCCGGTCCGAGTGTCGGTTTTTTTCTCGGCCCTGTCGGCTGCCGAGCAGGCGTACCCGCGTGCCCGGCACCCGGTCCAGTTTCTCGGCCGTTGCGGCGACGGCAGAGCCCTGCGCGACGCACGAACACCACTGCGCCGACACTCGGCGTACATCTGATGTATGTGGGTCTGAAGTGGCCTTTCCGGGCTGGTCCGCGCCGCCAACCACTGACGGACCCGTTCTCGACGCGCTGCTCGGAGCCCCGCCGATGGGTGCAGACGCTGCCGATTCCACCCATCGATCGACCATTGCCTATTCCGTCGCCTCGGAGTAACCTTCGCGAAACACATCGGATGTCTGACTGTCTAAGGCGTTTTGGAGGATCGATGTCCGACCTGACCCGACGGCAGGCCCTCAAAGTCGGCGCGGCCGGCGCGGGTGGCGCTTTGCTGCCGTTGCCCTGGACCGCCGCGGCCCGAGCAGACTCGGCCGCGCCTCCGCAGGTGCTGGCCGCCGGGGACCTCGCACTCTGGTACGACGAGGGTGCCGGCACCGACTGGCTACGGGCGCTGCCGATCGGCAACGGGCGGCTCGGCGCCATGGTCTTCGGCAACGTCGACACGGAACGACTCCAGCTCAACGAGGACACCGTCTGGGCCGGTGGGCCGCATGACCCCAGCAACCCCAGGGGCGCGGGATCGCTGGCGGAGATCCGGCGGCTGGTCAACGCGAACCAGTGGACCCAGGCCCAGGATCTGATCAACCAGACCATGATGGGCAACCCCGGCGGCCAGTTGGCCTACCAGACCGTCGGCAACCTCCGGCTCGCCTTCGGATCCGCCAGCGGGGCGTCCCAGTACGACCGGACGCTCGATCTCACCACCGCCACCGTCACCACGACGTACGTGCTCAACGGCGTCCGATACCAGCGTGAGGTCTTTGCCAGCGCGCCCGACCAGGTCATCGCGATGCGACTGACCGCCGACCGCAGCGGCTCGATCAGCTTCACCGCCACCTTCGACAGCCCGCAGCGCACGACGGTGTCCAGTCCGGACGGCAGCACGATCGGCCTCGACGGTGTCTCCGGCAACATGGAGGGCATCACCGGCGCGGTCCGCTTCCTCGCCCTGGCCAACGCCACCGTCACCGGCGGTTCGGTGTCCAGCTCCGGCGGCACCCTGCGGGTCACGAACGCCACCAGCGTGGTCTTGCTGCTCTCCATCGGCTCCAGCTACGTCAACTACCGCAACGTCGGCGGCGACTACGGGGGCATCGCACGGCAGCGCCTCAGCGCCGCGCGGGGGAGCAGCTACGACCAGCTGCGCATCCGGCACGTGGCCGACTACCAGGCGCTGTTCAACCGGGTCAGCCTGGATCTGGGCCGCACGGCCGCCGCCGACCAGACGACGGATGTCCGGATCGCCCAGCACAACAGCGTCAACGACCCGCAGTTCTCGGCGCTGCTGTTCCAGTACGGCCGGTACCTGCTGATCTCGTCGTCGCGGCCCGGCACCCAGCCGGCCAACCTCCAGGGCATCTGGAACGACTCGCTAGCCCCGTCGTGGGACTCGAAGTACACGATCAACGCCAACCTGCCGATGAACTACTGGCCGGCCAACACGACCAACCTCGCCGAGTGCCACAACCCGGTGTTCGACATGATCAACGATCTGTCCGTGGCCGGCGCGCGCACCGCCCAGGTGCAGTACGGCGCCGGTGGCTGGGTCACCCATCACAACACCGACGCGTGGCGGGCCACCGCCGTGGTGGACGGCGCGTTCTGGGGCATGTGGCAGACCGGCGGCGCGTGGTTGGCCACGATGATCTGGGACCACTACCTGTTCAACGGTGACATCGAGTTCCTGCGGGCGAACTATCCGGCCATGAAGGGCGCGGCGCAGTTCTTCCTCAACACCCTGGTGACCGAGCCGACCCTCGGCTACCTGGTGACCAACCCGTCGAACTCACCGGAGCTCAGCCACCACGCGAACGCCAGCGTGTGCGCCGGCCCCACCATGGACAACCAGATCCTGCGGGACCTCTTCGACGGCTGCGCGCGGGCCAGCGAGATCCTCAACGTGGACAGCACCTTCCGGGCCCAGGTCCGGGCCACCCGGGACCGGCTCCCACCAATGAAGATCGGCTCGCGCGGCAACATCATGGAGTGGCTCTACGACTGGGTGGAGACCGAGCCCAACCACCGACACATCTCGCACCTGTACGGACTGGCACCCAGCAACCAGATCACCAAGCGGGGCACCCCACAGCTGTTCGAGGCGGCCCGTCGGACCCTGGCGCTGCGCGGCGACGACGGAACGGGCTGGTCGCTGGCCTGGAAAATCAACTTCTGGGCGCGGATGGAGGAGGGCAAGCGGGCCCACGACCTGATTCGCTACCTCGCCACCACCGCCCGGCTCGCCCCCAACATGTTCGACCTGCACCCGCCGTTCCAGATCGACGGCAATTTCGGTGCCACCGCCGGCATCGCCGAGATGCTGCTGCAGAGCCACGTCGGGGAACTGCACATCCTGCCCGCGTTGCCACCGGCCTGGCCGAGCGGGCGAGTTTCCGGTCTGCGGGGCCGGGGCGGGCACACGGTCGGCATCACGTGGAGCAACGGTCAGGCCACCGAGATCCTCGTCCGACCGGACCGCGCCGGCACCGTCCGCCTGCGCGCCCGGATCCTCACCGGCACCGTCACCGTTGTCGACACCGGCGACGGTACGGCGGCGCGGGTCACCCGGATCGAGTCCGACCTGATCGAGATCACGGTGCAGGCGGGGCGCACCTACCGGGTCACCAGCTCCGGCGTGGCCACGCCCACGCTGGAGCAGAGCTTCAGCAACGTCGGCATCACGAGTGACAGCAACACCAACGTCGGGAACTTCGACGGTGGCGGGGCCTCGCTCTCCGCGCAGGCCCTGGCGCAGGCCGGCGCCAGCCCGGGCGGCACGGTCAGCCGCAACGGGGTCACCTTCCGCTGGCCCAACGTCGGCTCCGGTGTCGCCGACAACGCCATCGCCTCGGGCCAGTCCATCGGCGTGACCGGCACCGGCAGCACGCTCGGGTTCCTGCTGACCGGCACCTACGGCGCGGTGTCGGGGACCGGCACTGTGGTGTACGCCGACGGCACCCGCCAGACGTTCACGCTGAGCACGCCCGACTGGTACGGCGGACCGCACTCCGGGGGGACCGCCGCCATCGTGTCCGCATACCAGAACCGGCCCAACAACCAGCGGCAGAACACCGCCGCCTGCATCTACTACGTGGGTGTCGCGCTGCAGAGCAAGGCGGTGGCCTCGGTCGTGTTGCCCAACATCAGCGCGCGGCCCGCGGCCAACGTGCCGACCATGCACATCTTCGCCATCGCGATCGGCGGCTGAGGGCACCGGATCCCGGATCCGGGGGCTCTGACGGCGCCGGATCCCGCATCGGGGGAGCGGGCCCGTCCCAACCGGGACGGGCCCGGCCCGTTGGGCGCCGACGAACCCCGCCCACCCCTGCCCCCGACCCCGGAAGTGGTGGAATACGACCGGTTTGCGGGGGGAAGATCGAGCATCGCCGACGTGAGTCGTGACAGGATTGTCGGCATGTCTGCTCGCGCACTGAGCTTCGGGATGGTGGCGGAACAATACGAGCGGTACCGGCCCGGTTACCCTGCCGAGCTTCTCGACCTGGTGCTGACGTACGCGGGTCGGCCGATTCGAACGGCCCTGGAGATTGGCGCCGGGACGGGCAAGGCGACCCGTCTGTTCACCGGACGGGAGGTGACGGTCACCGCGACCGAGCCGGACGGCGCCATGCTCGCCGAGCTGCGCAAGCACGTGCCAGCAGGCGTCCGGACCATGCAGGCCGCCTTCGAGGACCTGCGGCCCGGCGAGCGGTACGACCTGGTCTACGCGGCGGCGGCACTGCACTGGACGAAACCGGAGGGCCGATGGTCGACCATGGCCGCGTTGCTGGAACCCGGCGGCGTGTTCGCCTCGTTCGGCGGGCCAACCCAGCTGGCTGATCCGGCGGTGGCGGACGCGGTCCGCGCCGCCCGGGCGCCCTTCCTGGAGAGCGACGAGGTCCCATCTCCCGATGGCACGCCCCCGGGGCATGCCATGCAGTGGCCGGGCAGCGAACTCCAACGCTCCGATTGGTTCGCCGACGTCCAGCAGATCGTGGTCGAGCGTCGCCTGACGATGAGTGCGCGCGACTACGTCGGGCACCTGTCGACGATCTCGGCGTATCTCGAGCTGCCGACCTCGGAACAGGAGCAGGTCTTCGGCCAGATCATGCGGATCCTGCCCGAGACGGTCGAGCTTTCCGCCGACATCGTCGTGCATCTCGCGCGTCGGCGCACCGAGCAGTAACGCCAATGGGCGTTCAGACCAGGAAGCTCTCTCGCATCCTCGCGCCCAGATTGATGCCACCGACAGCGCGGAGCCCGGCCGGGTCGTGCACGCTGACGGTGTTGTTGCGCCGCATCAGCTCACGGACCGCGGGCGGCAGCCGGGGCGGGTCGTCCATCGCCGCGATGACCTGCCCGGCGCTCAGGATCAGTCGATCGGCCAGGGCCGCCGCGTCGGTGTCCACCCGCACCCGTCCATACTCCCAGGCCGCGGTGGTGAGGTCGAGCACCTCGAACACGCGGGTCAGCAGCGGGTTCGGGTCGGTCACCCGGTCCAGCCGGGGCGCCTGGCTGCCGACCACCGCGACAGCGGCGGCCACCTGGGCGTACGGGTGGAAGCCGCACGGCAACGCGAACAGTGGCCAGCGCAGGGCGTGGCCGGCCTCCATCCACAGCGGCCGGTAGTTGCGGCGGTGCACCAGCAGTCGCCGGCCCGTCCGCCGGTGGATCTCCTGGGCCTGGGCCTGGAGGTCCGCATGGGCCTCGTCGGCGACCTGACTCACGATCCGGGACGCCACCACCAGGCCGTCGTCGCTGTTGAGCGCCGAGGTCAGCGCCTCGACCTGCTCGGGGAACCGGACCTGTGCGTGGGTGCCGTACCGGGACTGGACGTCGCGGAGCAGCGCCTGCTGTCGTCCAGGGTCGAGCTGGACCCGCCTACCGCCCAGCAACCGCCGGAGCCAACGCATGTCGCCTCGTTTCAGCAGAGCCGTCGTGGACGGCGGCAATGCTAGTGCGTCGGGACTTCACCGGGTGCGGACGGGGTGGCTGACCGAGCCCGCGTGTCGTGTCGGCGACGACCGGCGACGCTGCGGCGTGCCACAGTGGTTCATGCCGCTGAGCAGGTATCACCTCAGAGCTTCGATCGCCGTCTCGGACATCGAGCGGGCCGTCGGGTTCTACGAAGGCACACTCGGCCTGCCGGTGCTGCGGTCCGGCCCCAGCGCCCATGTCGCCGGCGGCAGCCGCGTCTATGGTTCCGGCGGCGGGCCGGCACTCAACGTCTACCAGTCGGCCACCGCCGGGAAGACCCCGGCGACGCTGGCGACCTGGTACGTCGACGATCTCGACCAGACCGTCGACGAACTCGTCGCCTCCGGTGTCGAGCTCATCCGGTACGAGCAACTGGAACACGACGCCAAGGGGATCACGCCTCGGGCCGGTGGTGGCCGCATCGCCTGGTTCCAGGATCCGGACGGCAACACCTTCGCCCTCGAAGCCGACACCTGATCCGGATCCGGTGTACGCCCCCGGGACGGCGTGGGTAGTTTTCCTGTCATGAGTGAGGACAGCTTCCGCTCGGTGCAGATCGAGCGCACCAGCGTGGGAAACTACGTCGCGCGCAACGTCCGCGGCGGGTCGATGTCGTTGGGCACGGGGGAGGACACCAGCTTCACGCCGGTGGAGTTGCTGCTGGCGGCCATCGCCGGCTGCACCGCGGTCGACGTGGACTACATCACCAGCCGCCGTGCCGAGCCGACCCAGTTCTCCGTCGAGGTCACCGGCGACAAGATCCGGGACGAGACCGGAGGCAACCGGATGCAGAACATCCGAGTCGAGTTCACCGTGACGTTCCCGGAGGGCGCGGACGGCGACCGGGCACGCGAGGCGCTGCCCCGTTCGCTGCAACAGTCGCACGATCGACTCTGCACGGTCTCCCGTACCGTCGAGCTTGGCTCTCCGGTCTCGATCGTCGAGACCGGCGGGTCCAGCGGAGACTGACCCGCTCTGGCGATCAGGTCGGTGCCACCACCCTGACGATCAATTGACGTGCATCTACTAGAGGTTGATGCCGTGGGAGCGCTCCCGTAACATACCTGACGCGGCCTGTTAACGCTCACAAACCCCCACTTGCAGCGACGACCACCAATGCATGGGCCGCCATCCCGTCAGGAGGGTGCTATATGACCAGATCCAGAGCCAGCAATATCGGTCTGGTGTCGGCCGGCGTCGCATTACTGGTGTCGTCAACGGTCGTGGCTGCGTTACCAGCCGGCGCCGCGGCTGCGGGCTGTTCGGTGACCTACGCCGTGTCGTCGCAGTGGCAGGGCGGCTTCGGCGCCAACGTGTCGGTCACGAACCTGGGTGACCCGCTGACCAGTTGGGCGTTGACCTGGTCGTACAGCGCCGGGCAGACGGTGACGCAGGCCTGGAACACGTCGTTGACGCAGAGCGGTTCGGCGGTGACGGCCACGAATGTCAGCTACAACGGAGCGGTCGCGACCAACGGCACGGTGTCGTTCGGCTTCAACGGTTCGTGGACGGGCAGCAACCCGGCGCCGACGAGCTTCGCTCTGAACGGCGTGACGTGCACCGGCGACACGACGCCGACCACGCCACCTCCGACGACCCCGCCGCCGACGACTCCACCTCCCACGACCCCGCCGCCCGGCACGTGCAACCTTCCCTCGACGTACCGCTGGTCGTCGACGGGCGTGCTGGCGACCCCGAGGTCGGGTTGGGTGTCGCTCAAGGACTTCACCGTCGCCCCGTACAACGGCAAGCAGTTGGTCTACGCCACCACGCACGACTTCGGGACCAGGTGGGGTTCGATGAACTTCAGCCTGTTCACGAACTACTCGCAGATGGCCTCGGCCAGTCAGAACGCGATGAACTCGGCGACCGTCGCGCCGTCGTTGTTCTACTTCGCGCCGAAGAACATCTGGGTGTTGGCCTATCAGTGGGGTGGTACGGCGTTCTCGTACCGGACCTCCAGTGACCCGACCAACCCGAACGGGTGGTCCGTGGCGCAGACGCTGTTCACCGGAAGCATCACCGGTTCCGGCACCGGCCCGATCGATCAGACTCTCATCGGCGACGGTACGAACATGTACCTGTTCTTCGCCGGGGACAACGGCAAGATCTACCGGGCCAGCATGCCGATCGGGAACTTCCCGGGCAGCTTCGGCAGCAGCTACACGACCATCATGAGCGACACCACGAACAACCTGTTCGAGGCCCCGCAGGTCTACAAGCTCCAGGGTCAGGACCGGTATCTCATGATCGTCGAGGCGATCGGCTCGCAGGGCCGCTACTTCCGCTCGTTCACGGCCACCAGCCTCGGCGGCTCGTGGACGCCGCAGGCCGCCAGCGAGAGCAACCCCTTCGCCGGCAAGGCCAACAGCGGTGCCACCTGGACCAACGACATCAGCCACGGCGAGCTGCTGCGCACCAACGCCGACCAGACGATGACTGTCGACCCGTGCAACCTGCAACTGCTCTACCAGGGCCGATCCCCGAGCTCCGGCGGCGACTACGGCCTGCTGCCCTACCGGCCAGGGCTGCTGACCCTCCAGCGCTGACGCGGGCCGAGCAGGACCGGACGGGCGGGCTCGGCGTTCGCGCCGAGCCCGCCCGACCCATGCCACGACATCCGTCATCGGTACGGGTCTGTGGCCGACGAGTTTGGGATGATGCGCCGGTCGATCCAGCCGACATCACCTGACTCGAAGGGACCTCCGCGATGGCAAAGGTCATCTCCACGTTGTTCATCTCGGCCGACGGTGTGGCCGAGATCGACCCCGACTGGCACTTCCCGTACTTCGACGAGAACATGGGTCGCGCCGTCAGCGAGGACTACGACACCGCCGACGTGCTGCTCATCGGCCGCGAGACCTACGACAGTTTCGCCGGGGCGTGGCCCGACCGTGAGGCCGCCGGTGGTGACGACGCCTCGTTCGCCAAACAACTCGGCGACGTCCGCAAGGTCGTCGTCTCGCGTCAGTCGCTCGACCTGCCCTGGCGCAACTCGGAGCTGATCCAGGGCGATCTCCTCGATGCCGTCGCCTCGCTCAAGGCCGACGCGGGTGTCCGAGGCATCCTCATCCCCGGGTCGATCTCGGTGGTGCAGCAACTGCTCGCCGCGGGGTTGGTCGACGAGCTGCGTCTGCTGGTGCATCCGGTCGCGGCCCGCAAGGGCCGCAAGCTGTTCGACGAGGGCGATGCCGCGTACCACCTGCGTCTGGTGGCGTCCGAAGCCTTTCCGACGGGAGTGCTGCGCGTCATCTACGCGCCGGGCGTGGCCCCGAACGCGGCCGGCTACGACGACGTCAAGGACCAGGTGCCGGCCGGAAGCTAGTACGCGTCCCACACCCTGACCCACCATTTAATTAGCCCCATCTATATTGACGTTCGGCCTTGGCAACGACAGGATCTTGGCACCACCCCCACTGTGATCCCGTCTGGGAGACGCCATGAACCGTCCTCGCCTGCCCCTCCTGCGGTCAGCCACCCGGCTGGCCGCACTCGCACTGGCCACCGCCGGCGTGCTGCTCACCGTCGCCACACCCGCCAGCGCGGCCGTGCCCGCCGGCCGCTACGTCGCGCTGGGCGACTCGTACGCCGCTGGTCCGCTGATCCCCACCCAGGTCGACCTGAACTGCCTGCGGTCCAACCGCAACTACCCGTCGCTGGTGGCCACGGCCGCCAGCTCGTCGTCGTTTGCCGACGTGAGCTGTTCCGGGGCCACCACGGAGGACATCCTCTCCGGCGGCAGCGGCGCGCTGGGCATCGCACTGCCGCCACAACTGAACGCGGTCACGTCGAACACGTCGCTGGTGACGGTGCAGATCGGCGGCAACGACATCGGCTTCTCCGGCATCATCACCGACTGCGCGGAGGCGAGCCTCAGCAGCCCGCTCGGCTCGCCGTGCAAGAACCGTTTCACCGCCGGAGGTGTCGACCAGTTGCAGGCGAGGATCGTCGCCGCGACGCCGAAGGTGACAGCGGTGCTTCAGGCCGTCCGCCGGGCCGCGCCGGGCGCGCGGGTCGTGGTGCTGGGATACCCGGCGATCCTGCCGGACTCCGGGTACGGGTGCTGGCCCGTCGTTCCGATCGCCTACCAGGACGTGCCGTACCTGCGGGGCGTCGAAAAGTCGCTCAACGCCATGCTGGCCAGCGCCGCAGGCGCCAACGGCGCCACCTACGCCGACGTCTACACCCCGTCGATCGGCCGCGACACGTGCAAGAGCAGTGGCACCCGGTGGGTCGAGGGGCTGGTGCCCCAGAACGCGGCCGCCCCGTTCCACCCGAACGCCCGGGGTGAGCAGGGCATGGCCACGGCCGTGCTCGCCAAGCTGAACAGCTGACCCGGCCCGCGATCGGTTGAACCTGCCCCGTCGGCAACGGCGGGGCAGGTTCGCGGCTGCCGTCTCAGCGACGTGGCGATGCCCAGCCGCGCTGGTGCAGGCGTTCGATGCCGTCCAGCAGCAGGTCCAGCGCGAACTCGAACTCGAACTGGTCGTCACAGCCCTGCCCCAGGACGGACTCGTCGTCGTGCGACGCCGCCATGGCGATCTCCGCGACATGCGGGAACCTGGCCGCGATCTCCGGTGGTAGGGCCGCCGGCGGTGGGGCCGGGTCGGTCCTGCCGGATCGACCGGCGCGCCGGGAGTCGTCGAAGAGTTCCTGGCTGAAACCCAGAATTCGGCTGCCCATCGCGTGCATCACGTGGTGCGCGAGATCGACGGAGAATCCGCCGGCCCGGAACGCCCCGATCATGGAGTCGAGGTAGGCCAGGACGGCCGGCGTCGCCATGTTCCGCGTCTCGATCGCCAGCGGCGCCCAGGGATGGCGCAGCAGCACCTGCCGCGCCGAGAGGATGCGCTGGCGGACCGCGTGCTTCCAGTCGGCCCCGGGCACGGGCGGGTCGATCTCACCGACGACCACGTCGATCATGCCGTCGAGCAACTCGTCCTTGTTGGCCACGTGCTTGTAGAGGGCCATCGGCACGACGCCCAGGTCCTGGGCGAGGTTGCGCATGCTGAGGGACTCGATCCCGGCCTCGTCGGCGAGCGCGACGGCGGCGCGCAGGATCCGGTCCCTGCTCAGCGGCGTACGGCGCAGCGTCTCAGCCTGCTCAGCCATCTCGCTCCTCGTCGTCGGGCGGGCATTCGAACCCTAATCCCCTTGACAGGTGTACGCCGTATACCTACCGTTCTCTCCAAGGTGTACGGCGTACACCAGGGGAGGGGAGAGGGATGAAGGCCATCGTTCAGGACCGATACGGTCCGCCGGAAACGCTCACACTCACGGACGTGGAGACGCCGGTGCCTGCCGCCGACGAGGTGTTGGTGCGGGTGGAGGCCGCCGCGCTCAACGCGTACGACTGGCATGCCATGCGAGGCGACCCACGAATGGCCCGGTTGGCGATGGGCCGGTCGAGGCCCCGCGCGCGCATCCGTGGCCGGGACTTCGCCGGGCGGGTCGAGGCCGTCGGCGCCAGCGTTCGGCAGGTCCGCCCGGGTGATGCCGTCTTCGGCGACCTCGGTGACGCCAACGGCGCGTTCGCCGAGTACGTGTGCGTGTCCGAGACCCTGGTCGCGACGGCGCCGGCGAACCTGACGCCGCAGCAGGCGGCGGCCCTGCCGCTGGCCGGCATCACCGCGCTCATGGGTCTTACCAGCGCCGGGCGGGTCGAGCCAGGCCACCGCGTTCTCATCAACGGTGCCTCCGGTGGCGTCGGCACGCTGGCGGTCCAACTGGCCACGGTGCTCGGCGCGAGCGTGACCGCCGTGTGCAGCACCCGCAACGTCGATCTGGTCCGGTCGCTCGGTGCCGAGAACGTCGTCGACTACACGCGTGACGACTTCGCCCGCGACACCCGTCGCTACGACGTCGTGTTCGACCTGGTCGGCAACCGTTCCCTCGCGGCGCTCCGACGGGTCCTGACCCCGACCGGGACGCTGGTGCTCTCCGGCGGCGGTGTGTACCGGGGCGGCAGCCTCATCGGCCCGGTCGGGCTCATCGCGCGTGGGCGGCTGCTGGCACCCTTCGTCCGACAGCGCATCGTCGTCCTCGCGGCGGTGCCCGGTCGGCAGCACCTCGACGCGCTCCGCGCCCACGTCGAAACCGGCCGCCTCACCCCGGTCATCGACCGGACCTATCCGCTGCGCGAGGTGCCCCAGGCCATGCGATACCTGGAGACCGAACACGCGCGGGCCAAGGTCGTCATCACCGTCTGACGTGCTGTTTCGCCATCGGTGTCGACGGTGGGGGCGGTCCGGACGCGGCCGGTCGCGCGCACCCACGAGGACGGTCGACCGACCGGGTGGTGCTTGAGATCGGGAAGTCCGGGGTACCGAAAGCTTCATGCCGAGTGTGGGGCAAGTCGTCGGAGACCGTTACCGTCTGGTCGAAAGCATCGCCAGTGGCGGTATGGGCGACGTGTGGCGAGCCGTCGACGAAACCCTGGACCGCTGTGTGGCGATCAAGATGCTGCAACCTCGGCTGGTCACCGACGCCGGCTTCGGCGAGCGGTTCCGCCGCGAGGCCCGGGCGATGGCGGCCCTGCGTCACCCGGGCGTCGCCCAGGTCTACGACTACGGCGAGGTGTCGCATGCCGGAGCGCCGGTCCTCGCCTACATCGTGATGGAATGCGTGCAGGGGCAGCCCCTATCGCAGCGGATCGCCGAGGTCGGCCGGCTGGATGTGGCCGAGGCGATGTCGATCGCCGCGCAGACCGCCCGTGCCCTCCAGGCGGCCCACGACGCCGGGGTCGTCCACCGGGACGTCAAGCCCAGCAACCTGATCATCGAGCCGGACGGCCACGTCGTCCTCGTCGATTTCGGCGTCGCGGTGACGCAGGAGGCGGTGAGCCTGACCGCTACGAACCAGGTCGTCGGCACCGCCCTGTACATGGCTCCGGAGCAGATCGCGAAGAACGAGACCTCTTCGGCGATCGACATCTACGCGCTGGGCGCCGTCGTCTACCACTGCCTCGCCGGCCGGCCGCCGCACCAGGGCGAGACCGCCCTCGCGGTGGCGCTGCGGCACCTCGGAGAGGAACCGCCTCCGCTGCCCGAGGACGTTCCGGACGCGGTCCGGCGGCTGGTCGCCACCGCGATGGCCAAGGAGCCCGCCCACCGCTTTCCGACGGCGGCGGCCATGGCCACGGCGGCGCAGGCGGTCACCGACCCGTCAGATGAGTTGCTGCGGACCGCCACCGCGGCGACCTCGATCGCGGTGCCCGCCGAGCAGCGGGTTGCCCGGCGCTCAGCCCTCGGCGGCGCGGAGCGGCGGGCGCGTCGGGCGGGCAGCCCTGGGACCACCGGGCTCGCGGTGCTCCTCGGATCGCTGGCCGCCGCGGCTGCCGTCCTGGTGTTCGCCGATCCCACCGGGATGATGACGGGCCCGACCGGGCGGCCGTCGACCCCTCCCGCGGTGCCACCCGCGGTGTCGCCAACGGTGCCGCCGCAGGGGGAGCCCGGCCCCGGTGTCGGCGGTGGCGAACCGGCCACCCGTGACTCCGCGGGTCTGCCGGTGCGGGCACCCGGATCTCCGACCCCGACGGCCACCGGCTCAGCGGGCGGGGCCGCGGCGAGCCCGTCGGCGTCGCCCGGTGGGGGCACTGTGGATACGCCCGAGCCCACCACGTCCGAGAGTGCCCCGGCTGAACCGACGGGAGCCCCGACGGGTGAGACGACGGAGGAACCGACGGACGAACCAGGTTCGGATGAGACCGACGAGCCGTCGACCGAGGAGTCGGCGGCGGGGGATGAGTCGGCGGCGGGGCAGACCGCACGACCGCAGGTGTAGGGCGTGTTTCGGAAGCGCTGGCCGGCCTGCGCCGGGAACGCCGAGGCGAGGTGGGGACGTACCCGTGGCACGGCTCTGGCGTGGCGGCCGGGGCCGCCACGCCAGAGTGTGATTGTCAGGAGCTGACCAGGTCAGCCCGTGCGGCAGGTGACGGTCGGCCAGTTCCAGTTGCCGTTGGCCATGATCGTGATCCCGAAGTTGTTGCCGTTGCCGTTCGGTCTCGCGGTTACCGTGCCGCTCGTGCCGCTGACGGAGGCGTTCCAACTGTTCTGCACGCTCTGGCCGCCGCCGAGGCCGAGGCTGACGACCCAGTTGTTGGTGCCGCTGACCGCGACGTTGAGGTTGAACCGGTCGCCCCACTGCTGGCCGGCGGAGAGCGTCGCGTTGCAGTTGCCGTTGCCGGGCGGGGGACTGGTGGTGGTGGTCGGGTCCGGGTTGCTGCCGCCGCCTTCCCGAACGGTGATGTCGGAGCTGCCGCTGCTCTGGTAGCCCTCGGTGGCCATGATCTGGTAGCTGTGGTTGGTGCCGAGGTTCAAGCCGGCACGGGCCCAGGCGTCGAAGTGGTTGGCGGTGGTGATGGTGCCACTCGAGCGCTTCTGCTGGCGGACGCTCCAGAACTGGTAGAACGTCTGGTTGCCGTCGATCGACGGGGCGTTGACCCGCTGGCTGCGCAGGATGTCGTAGGTGCCGCCGTCAGTGGTGACCGTGCCCATCCGGGTGGCGCCGCTGCTCGGGTTGTAGCTGCCGAAGTTCTCCACCACGTAGTACTCGATGAGCGGGTTGCGCGTCCATCCGTACAGGGCGAGGTAGGTGTTGTTGTTGCCCGGGTTGTAGCTGCCCGAGTAGGTGACCGTCCGTCGGTTGCCGGTGGCCCAACCCTTGCCGCCGACCCAGTTGTTGGTGCTCCTGTCCCAACTGCTGGTGTAACGGCCGTCGGCGCGCAGCGTCATGCTGGCGTTGCCGCTGTCCTTCCAGAACGAGAAGAAGTAGCCGTTGTGCGTGCCGGTGAGGTTCGAGGTGAGGGTCCGGTCGGCCTCCGCGTACGCGTTGGTGGCGGTCATCGTGCCGGTGACGGCCAGGACGGCGGCGCAGGCGGCGCCGAGGAGCAGCCGCATGCGGCCACGCCTCCGGGGTCTGGTGGGGATCTCGCCGGTGTCGATCATTAACGTGTTCCTCCTTGTGGCGGCTGGCGGGGGCCAGCGGTGCGATACGGCCCGCAGGCTGTCGGTGGCCCGGGACGGCCATCGGCGTCGTACCGCGTGGTGGTGGCCGGTCGTCCTGCGCGACGACCGGAGGAGTGGGTCGCGGTGACTGGTGCTGACGGCAATTGAGCGCCGTCGATGGCGACCGTATTAACCCGGCCGTCGACTTGTCAACAATTTCCGGAAACACGCTGGCAACGTCGCGGCGACCGGCCGTCTGCCGTGGGAGCGGTATCTATCCAGGTCAGTAGTCGATCAGAAGCCGAGACGCTCTCCCTGGGAGCTGTGTCGGTCGATGAGCACGCGAGAAGAGCCTGCCGAGAACTTCCGGAGACTTTCCGGACCGCAATCACCCGGCGGTCAAAGGGTGCGAGGCAGGCAGGAGCCCGGTCAGCTCCGGAGGGCGTTGAGCCGCGCGGCCTGGCGGGTCAGGTGGTCGCGCTCGGCCAGGTTGGCGGCCCTCCGGGCCGCCTCGGCGTACAGCCGCGCCGCCGTCGCCGCGCCGCCGTCGCGCTCGTGCAGGTAGGCCGCGACCGCCGTGTAGCGGGGCAGTGCGTCGTCCAGTGTCGCGAGCGCCGCGAGGCCGGCGCGCGGGCCGTCGGCCTCGCCGACGGCGACCGCGCGGTTGAGCCGGACGATCGGGCTGTCGGTCAGCAGCGCGAGTTCGTCGTACCACTCGACGATCTGCACCCAGTCGGTCTCCCCGGCGGTCGGAGCGTCGGCGTGCAGCGCCGCGATGGCGGCCTGGGCCTGGAACTCGCCCAGTCGGTCCCGGGCGAGGGCCGCCTGGAGGATTCCGACGCCCTCGGCGATCAACGCGGTGTCCCATCGGCCGCGGTCCTGCTCGGCCAGCGGCACCAGGCTGCCGTCGGCCGCCCTCCGGGCGGCGCGCCGGGCGTGGTGCAGCAGCATGAGGGCGAGCAGCCCCGCCACCTCGGGGTGGTCGATCGCGGCCGCGAGCTGCCGGGTGAGCCGGATGGCTTCGGCGGCGAGGTCGACGTCGCCGAAGTAGCCCTCGTTGAAGACCAGATAGAGGACGCGCAGCACGGTGGCGACGTCACCGGGCTGGTCGAACCGCACTCCGGAGACGGTGCGCTTGGCCCGGCTGATGCGCTGCGCCATGGTCGCCTCGGGCACCAGGTAGGCCTGGGCGATCTGGCGGGTGGTCAACCCGCCGACGGCGCGCAGCGTGAGCGCGACCGCTGACGACGGCGTCAGCGACGGGTGGGCGCACAGGAAGTAGAGCTGGAGCGTGTCGTCCACCGCCGGGGTGGGGCCGGGCGGAGGTTCCTCGTCGACGAGGTCCTCACGCCGACGGCGGGCCGCGTCCGCCCGGGTCGCGTCGAGGAACCGGCGCCAGGCCACGGTGACGAGCCAGCCCTTCGGGTCCCGTGGCGGGTCGGCCGACCAGACGCGGATCGCCTCGACCAGCGCATCCTGTACGGCGTCCTCGGCCGCCGCGAAGTCAGCTCCGCGGCGGACGAGGACCCCGAGCACACTCGGCGTGAGGCTCCGGATCAGTGCCTCGTTCACTCCGTGATGGTGGGCGGCTCGGTCAGGAACGGGCGCAGTTCGAGCCACTCGTGGATCGGCTTCCCGTCCTTTCCGGGAGCGGCGGACAGCTCCCCGGCCAGCTCGACGGCGCGTTCGTAGCTGTCGACGTCGATCACCATCCAGCCGGCGATGAGGTCCTTGGTCTCGGCGAACGGGCCGTCGGTGACCGGCGGGCGGCCCTCACCGTCGTACCGGACGAACACCCCGTCGGGGGCCAGGGCCTGACCGTCGACGAACTCGCCGGTCTGCTCGAGCCGTGCCGCGAAGTCGTTCATGTACGCGATGTGCGCCGTGATCTCCTGCGGCGTCCACTGGTCCATGGGTACGTCGTTGACCCCGCTCGGGGCGCCGCGGTAGTGCTTGAGCAGCAGGTACTTCGCCATCGTCTTCTCCTCGGTGCGGGTGTCGGGCCCTTCGTGGCCGCCTTCACCCCGGGGACGGAGCTGGTCGCCGGTTCTCGACATGGCCGTCCGGATTATTTTTACTCTGGCTCAGGAGCGTGGGTGGAACCGGTCGGACACGGTGGCGCGGGATCGGCGTGAAACTTGATTCGTTCCAAAATAGTGAGCTAGTGTTCGTCGGGTGATGTCCGACTTCGAGGCGCAACTGCGGGCCGCTTCGTTGCGGGTGACCCGGCCTCGACTGGCGGTGCTCGCGGCGCTGCGCGACCACCCGCACGTCGGCACCGACGCCGTGATCGCGCTGGTCCGGGCGGATCATCCCACGGTGTCCCACCAGGCGGTGTACGACGTGCTGCGGGTGCTCACCGACGCTGGTCTGGTGCGGCGCATCCAGCCGGCCGGGGCGACCGCCCGCTACGAGTCCCGGGTCGCGGACAACCACCACCACATCGTGTGCCGCTCCTGCGGCGCGATCGCCGACGTCGACTGCGCCGTCGGCCACGCTCCCTGTCTCACCGCCTCCGACGACCATGGTTTCGTGGTCGACGAGGCGGAGGTCGTCTACTGGGGCACCTGTCCCGACTGCGCGACCGAACGCACGCCCCAGAGATCCGCAAGCTCGGAAGGAATTACATGAGCGACACCCAGGACAACGGCCCCACCAGTGCGCAGGGCGTGGACCAGAAGGCAGCGGCCGGCTGCCCGGTCGCGCACGACTCGGTGACCGCGCACGGCAGCGAGAGCGAGAACCCGGCGATCGACTCGCCGACCCCGAAGACCGGCGGTCGTCCGCGCACCAACCGGGACTGGTGGCCCAACCAGCTCGACCTCTCGGTGTTGCACGCCCACTCGTCCAAGGGCAACCCGTTGGGCGAGAACTTCAGCTACGCCAAGGAGTTCGCCAAGCTCGACGTCGAGGCCCTCAAGCGGGACATCACCGAGGCCCTCACCACCTCGCAGGACTGGTGGCCGGCCGACTTCGGCCACTACGGCGGCCTGATGATCCGGATGAGCTGGCACTCCGCCGGCACGTACCGCATCGAGGACGGTCGCGGTGGAGCCGGCGACGGTGGTCAGCGTTTCGCTCCGCTGAACAGCTGGCCGGACAACGCCAACCTCGACAAGGCCCGTCGGCTGCTCTGGCCGGTCAAGCAGAAGTACGGCCAGAAGATCTCCTGGGCCGACCTGATCGTGCTCGCCGGTAACGTCTCCCTGGAGTCGATGGGCTTCAAGACCTTCGGCTTCGGCTTCGGTCGCGAGGACGTGTGGGAGCCCGAGGAGATCTTCTGGGGCCCGGAGGACACCTGGCTCGGCGACGAGCGCTACGCCACCGAGAAGGAGATGGCGGCTGGCGTCGGGGCGACCGAGATGGGTCTCATCTACGTCAACCCGGAGGGGCCTCGCGGCAACGCCGACCCGCTCGCGGCGGCGCACTTCATCCGCGAGACCTTCGCCCGGATGGCGATGAACGACGAGGAGACCGTCGCCCTCATCGCCGGTGGCCACACCTTCGGCAAGACCCACGGTGCCGGCGTCGCCGACAACCACGTGGGTCCGGAGCCCGAGGGCGCCCCGCTGGAGGCGCAGGGCCTGGGCTGGCTGAGCACCCACGGCAGCGGCAAGGGCGGTGACACGATCACCAGCGGGCTCGAGGTGACGTGGACCGACGTGCCGACGCAGTGGAGCAACCGCTTCTTCGAGATCCTGTTCGGCTACGAGTGGGAGCTCACCACGAGCCCGGGCGGCGCGAAGCAGTGGGTCGCCAAGGACGCCGAGGCGATCATCCCGGACGCCCACGACCCGTCGAAGAAGCACAAGCCGACGATGCTCACGACCGACCTGTCGCTGCGTGTCGACCCGGCGTACGAGAAGATCTCGCGCCGCTTCCTGGAGAACCCCGACCAGTTCGCGCTGGCCTTCGCCAAGGCCTGGTACAAGCTGCTGCACCGCGACATGGGTCCGATCGAGCGTTTCCTCGGGCCGTGGGTGGCCGAGCCGCAGCTGTGGCAGGACCCGGTGCCGGCCGTCGACCACGAGCTCGTGGGTGACGCCGACATCGCCGCGCTCAAGGCGAAGGTCCTGGAGTCCGGTCTGACGACCGCCCAGTTGGTCTCCACCGCCTGGGCGTCCGCCGCGAGCTTCCGCTACACCGACAAGCGTGGTGGCGCCAACGGCGCACGGATCCGTCTTGAGCCGCAGCGCAACTGGGAGGTCAACCAGCCGGAGCAGCTCGCGACGGTCCTGACCACCCTGGAGGGCATCCAGCGGGAGTTCAACGAGGCCGGCGGCGCGAAGATCTCGCTCGCCGACCTGATCGTGCTGGCCGGTTCGGCAGCCGTCGAGAAGGCGGCGCGTGACGCCGGCGTCGAGGTGACAGTGCTGTTCCGGCCGGGCCGCACCGACGCCACGCAGGAGCAGACCGACGTCGAGTCGTTCCGGGTCCTCGAGCCGCGCGCCGACGGTTTCCGCAACTACCTGCGTCCCGGCGAGAAGACCCAGCCGGAGGTGCTGCTCATCGACCGCGCCTACATGCTCAACCTGACCGCGCCCGAGATGACCGTCCTGGTCGGCGGCCTGCGTTCCCTCGGCGCCAACACCGCTGGTGCCCAGCACGGTGTCCTCACCGACCGGCCGGGCGTGCTCACCAACGACTTCTTCGCCAACCTGCTGTCCCCGGGCACCCGGTGGAGCGCGTCGAAGTCCGAGGAGCACGTGTACGAGATCCGCGATCTGGCCACCGACGAGGTGAAGTGGACCGCCACCGCGGTCGACCTCATCTTCGGTTCCAACTCGCAGCTGCGGGCCCTCGCCGAGGTCTACGCCAGCCAGGACGCCCGCGACAAGTTCGTGGCCGACTTCGTGGCAGCCTGGACCAAGGTCATGGAGCTCGACCGCTTCGACATCGCCTGACCGCCTGACACCGACGAGCCCCGACCGATCGCTAGTGGATCGGCCGGGGCTCGTCGGCGTTCACGCCACCCGCGCCACCATCGACGGGCGTCCGGAAAGGCGACTAATCTGTTGCCCCACACTCCATCGATGTGAGGAGATGCGATGGCGCGTCGCACCGGCCGGCCTTCCTACCTGTCGGACAAAGCCGACGTGCGCCATCGCCGCGCGACACGCTTCGTGGCGGTCGCGGGGGCGGTCGCGCTGGTCACCGCCCTGTTGGGTGGGCTGGTCGGCTACCAGGTGGGTCGCCCGGACGCCACCGAGGCGGCCATCGCGACCATCCAGGAGGCCGATGCAAAGCGGGACGCTCAGCAGATCCTGGAGCTGACCGAAACGGCCCGACGCGTCCGCGACCAGGTCGCCCCCGTCCTGGCCGCCATCAAGACGGAGACGTCAGCCGGGCGTGCGCCGGATCCGGGCCAGGCGCGCCAATGGCGGGAGACCATGCGCCAGGCAGCCGAGCCGTTCGCTGACCCACCGTCGGGCACCACCGCCACCAACGTGGCGCGTGGAGGGTTGCGGGCGGCGATCCAGCAGGCGTCGCTGGCCGTCGACGCGTACGCGCTGGCCGCCGACGTCCCTGCGGCGCAGCGTGCGGCCCTGCTGGCCGTCACGGCGCGACAGGCGGCCCAGGCGGTGACGATGTGGTCTGTCGCGGCGACCCAGCTCGACCAGGTCAGCGTCGACGCCGGGCACGGCCATCAGCACGTGTTCCTCGACACAGACTCCCACGAGGGGGCGCTCACGCCGGACGGGGCGCCCGAGGGGACCGGCGGCTGAGCGGCGCTTTGCTGCTTGATGTCTGGTTCGACTGCGGGCGCTGCTGCCGTGGCGGCCGGACGGCCGCTCAAGATCTGGGAGTGGTCGGCCGGATCGGGTACGGTCGCTTATCGCAAAGTCTATGAACCAGATTGGCTTTCTGTGCAAGGGAAGCCGCATCGGAGGGACACAGCCGTGAGGTTCCCAACTGCCGTCCGTCGGGCCGGTCTCGTCGCGGCCATCGCCGCCCTCGCGCTGAGCGCGGGTTGTGCCAAGAAGGACGACAGCGAGGTCCAGGCGAGCGGGGTCAAGCTGGTCGAGGCGGGCAAGCTGACCGTCTGCACCCACCTGCCGTACCCGCCGTTCCAGTCGAAGGACGCCAGCGGCAAGGTCACCGGCTTCGACGTCGAGATCATGGACCTGGTGGCCAAGGAGCTGGGTGTCGAGCAGACGATCATCGACACCCCGTTCGAGGGGATCAAGTCCGGCCAGGACCTGAACACCGGCAAGTGCGATGCGGCCGCCGCCGGCATGACGATCACCGAGGAACGGCAGAAGGTGATGAACTTCTCCGACCCGTACTTCGACGCCACGCAGGCGCTGCTGGTGAAGACCGGTAAGCCGTACAAGTCGCTCGACGACCTCAAGGGCAAGAAGTTCGGTGTCCAGGCGGCCACCACGGGTCGTGACTACGCCAAGAAGTTCGAGGCGGAGAAGGGCCTTCAGCTCGTCGAGTTCGAGGACCTCGCCGCCCTGCAGCAGGCCGTCGCCAACGGCCAGGTCGAGGCCGCCATCAACGACCTGCCGGTCTGGAGCGAGTACCTCAAGAAGAACCCGGGCGGGTTCGAGGTCTCCGCTGAGTTCGACACCGGCGAGCAGTACGGCTTCCCCGTGAAGAAGGACGCCAACCCGGAGCTGCTCAAGAAGATCAACGAGGTGCTGGCCAAGGCCAAGCAGGACGGCACGTACGACACGATCTACGAGAAGTGGATCGGCAAGCGGCCGAGCGCCTGATCATCGCGTGGTACCGGAGGGCGTGCGCCCCGCGCGCCCTCCGTGTCGGTAATCTCCGGGAAGGCAACGAGCGAACGTGAAGCTGCGACGCCGCCAGCGGGAGCGGTTGTCCCTCGGGCTCCAGTACCTGGTCTTCATCGCCGTCATCGCCGCGGTTCTCTTCGCCGCCGACTGGGACAGGCTGGCCGACGCGTTCTTCCGCGTCGACATCATCAAGTCGATGTTCCCGACGATCATCACCGTGGCGCTGCGCAACACCATCCTCTACACGCTGGGCGCGTTCGCCTTCGGTCTCGTGTTCGGGACCATCCTGGCGCTGATGCGGCTGTCCCGGGTCGCGCCGTACCGCTGGGTGGCGACGGCGTACATCGAGCTGTTCCGGGGTCTACCCGCCCTGCTGGTGCTGTTCCTCGTCGGGTACGGCATCCCGATCGCCTTCCCGGAGCGGGAGATCCCGGGCGGGGTGTTCGGTTCGATCGCGATCGGCCTCGGGTTGACCGCGGCGGCCTACATGGCCGAGACCATCCGTGCCGGCATCCAGGCCGTCCCCAAGGGGCAGATGGAGGCGGCGCGCACCCTCGGCATGTCGCACTTCACGGCCATGCGCACGATCGTCATCCCGCAGGCGTTCCGGATCGTGATCCCGCCGCTGACGAACGAGCTCATCCTGCTCACCAAGGACTCGTCGCTGGCGTACGTGCTGGGCGTGACGGCGCAGACCATCGAGATCACCAAGTTCGGTCGGGACATGCTGAACGACCGGGTGAACGCCACCCCGCTGCTGGTGGCCGGCCTCGCCTACCTGATCATCACTCTGCCCCTGTCCCAGGTGGTACGTCGCCTCGAACTCCGCTACGCCAAGGCCCGGTGACCGCATGACGACGACCCCATCCCGCCCTGCCATCGAGATCCGCGACCTGCACAAGTCCTTCGGGCCGCTCGAGGTGCTCAAGGGCATCGACTTCGAGGTCGGCCAGGGTGAGGTGGTCTGCGTGATCGGGCCGTCCGGGTCCGGCAAGTCGACGTTGCTGCGCTGCGTCGACCTGTTGGAGGAGCCGACGGCCGGCAGGATCTGGGTGAACGGGGTCGAGATGACCGACCCGGATGTCGAGGTCGACGCGGTACGCCGCGGCATCGGCATGGTCTTCCAGTCGTTCAACCTGTTTCCGCACCTGACCGTGCTGAGCAACCTCACCATCGCGCAGCGTCGGGTGCTCAAGCGCGGCCGGGCCGAGGCCGAGCGCGTCGCCCGGGCCAACCTGGAACGCGTCGGGCTGACCGACAAGGCCGACGTATTCCCGGCGCAGCTCTCCGGTGGGCAGCAGCAGCGGGCGGCCATCGCCCGGTCGCTGTCGATGGAGCCGAAGGTGATGCTCTTCGACGAGCCCACCTCCGCGCTGGACCCGGAGTTGGTCGGGGACGTGCTCACCGTCATGCGCAAACTGGCCGAGGACGGCATGACGATGATGGTGGTCACCCACGAGATGGCCTTCGCCCGCGACGTCGCCGACCGGGTCGTGTTCATGGACGGTGGGGTGGTGGTCGAGCAGGGGCCACCGCAGGAGGTGCTGGGCGCCCCGAAGCACGAGCGGACCCGTGCGTTCCTCTCCCGGGTCCTCGACCCGACCCGGGTCGCCCAGCTCGGTCAGACCGACCAGTCGCCCGAGCCGCCGGAGACCCCCGGCCTGCCGGCTGACGACCGCCACAACCTCTGACCAACTGATCCTGTACGTCGGGCCGCCTCAGCGATGAGGCGGCCCGACGTCGTTCTGGCGGCCTGTGTGTCAGCTTCATGTCAATCGACGGCCGTCGTGATGTCAAGGTAATCTTCTTGCAATCAGACCCTGTACTTTCGTCGATGGATTACATAAGTTGCTGTCATCCACCGAAAGTCTTGAGTCTTCCGAGCAAAGTTCGCGACGAGCCTCACCCTCAGTCGTGCTACCGCCCCCGTGCTCGGGTCGATGCACCCTGTCCTCGTCGCGTCTTCGCCCGGTTGGGAACGGAGACCCATGGACGATCACGCCGTTGGCTCCCACCGCCACCTGTCCCGCCGATCGCTGATCGCCACCGGCGCGCTCGCCGCCGGGGCGTTGGGTGCGTCCGCCCCGACGATCGGCACCGCGTTCGGAGGCAGCCCCGCCCGGGCGGCCGCCGGCGTCACCAAGAAGATCACCATCTACGCCGA
Organism: Micromonospora zamorensis; assembly: GCF_900090275.1. Classification (NCBI taxonomy): domain Bacteria; kingdom Bacillati; phylum Actinomycetota; class Actinomycetes; order Micromonosporales; family Micromonosporaceae; genus Micromonospora; species Micromonospora zamorensis. Next base: position 2,308,663 of record NZ_LT607755.1, read on the forward strand.
GCAGTTGCCCGGCAACCTGTTCGGCTACGGCCTCGCGCCCGGTCAGGCCACCGTGCCCGGGCCACTGCTGGAGATGTACGAGGGCGACACCCTGGAGATCACCCTGGTCAACACGACCGACCAGCGGTTGTCCATCCATCCGCACGGGGTGGACTACAGCACCGAGTCCGACGGCAGCCCGTTCAACGCCTCGTTCAACAATCCCGGTGAGACACGGACGTACGTCTGGCGCTCCCACGAGATGGTGGCCGCGGCGGGTCGGCGGTACATGCCGGGCAGCGCCGGCTACTGGCACTACCACGATCACGCGATGGGCACCGACCACGGCACCGCCGGTGTCGCGAAGGGACTGTACGGGGCGCTGATCGTCCGGCGCCGTGGCGACATCCTGCCGGAGAAGCAGTTCACTGTCGTGTTCCACGACATGATGATCAACAACCGGATGGCGCCGGCCACGCCCATGTTCGAGGCCAACCTGGGCCAGCGGGTGGAGTGGATCGCCATCGGCCACGGCAACCTCTTCCACACCTTCCACCTGCACGCCCACCGCTGGGCGGACAACCGCACCGGAATGCTGGAGGGCCCGAGCGACCCGAGCCTGGTCGTCGACAACAAGGACCTCAACCCGGGCAGCTCGTTCGGTTTCCAGGTGCTGGCCGGGGAGGGCGTCGGACCCGGGGCGTGGATGTACCACTGCCACGTGCAGACCCACTCCGACGGCGGCATGGCCGGGATCTTCCTGGTGCGCAACGCCGACGGCAGCATGCCACCGGGCGCCGAGGAGGCGATCCACCGGTTCCAGGGCCACACCCACACGCACGGAAGTTAACCGAAAGTGGGGACGGGGATGACCAGAAAAATACGACGAGTTCTTGCCGCGGTAGCGGCCTTCGCGACACTGATTCCCGCGACGACGGCGGCAGCCGCGCCGCCACCGGCAGCCGCCCCGCAGGCAGCGCAGGCGCAGCGGACCGCCGTCCTCGTGTTCCACGGGCCGGTGGCCGAGCAGCAGGACCCGGTGGCCCGTGCGGTGGACACCATCAAACAGCTTGCTGCCGGTCATGACATCGATGTCACGGCCACCACGGACCCCGCTGTCTTCACCACGGCCAAGTTGTCCGCGTACCGCAGCGTGGTGTTTCTCTCCGCGACGGGCGCCGCGCTCAACCGCGACCAGGAGTCGGCGCTGCAGAGTTACATGAAGGCCGGCGGCGGTTTCGTCGGCATCGCCGACGCCGCCCGCGCCCAGGTCGACTCCACCTGGTTCACCGGCCTGATCGGCACCCGCCCGGCGGGCGCCATCCCGGTGGCCGAGCCGGTGGCCCGGGTGACCGCCAGTGGTGAGAACCCACCCAACGAGACCAAGGAGAAGCTGACCGACGGCGACGCCAACACGAAGTGGCTCGTCCGCACCCCGACCGCCTGGGTGGCGTACGAGTTGAGCGCACCCAAGCGGATCACCGGGTACGCGTTGACGTCGGCCAACGACTCCTCCGGCCGGGACCCGAAGGACTGGACCCTCCAGGGCTCCACGGACGGCCAGACCTGGACCGATCTGGACCGGCGCACCGGCCAGAGCTTCCCGGACCGGTACCAGACCCGCCGGTTTGACATCGCCACCCCGCAGGAGTTCACGCGCTACCGGCTCAACGTCACCGCGAACAGCGGCGAACCGCTGGTCCAGCTCGCCGACCTGCGCCTGTTCACCGGCAGCACCACCGCTCCGGAGCCGCCCGCGGTGAACCGCGCGGTGGTCGACATCCTGGACCGGAAACACCCGGCCACGGCGTCGCTGCCGCTGACCATCACCCGATCCGACCGCTGGGAGAACTGGGACCCGAACCCGATCGGCACGGTGCACACCCTCGCCCAGGTCGAGGAGCGGCACTACAACCCGGGAGCGGCCGCCAACGGCGCCTTCCACCCGGTGTCCTGGTGCCGGGACTACGACGGCGGCCGGTCGTTCTACACCGGCATGGGTCACACCGAGGGCAGCTACGGCGAGGAGGCGTTCCGCACGCACCTCACCGGGGCTCTCAACTGGACCACCGGCCGCGTACGCGGTGACTGCCAGGCCACGATCGCCGCGAACTACAAGGTGGAGCGACTCACCGCGGCCAACCAGACCGGGCAACTGGACCAGATCGGCGAGCCGCACGGGCTCACCATCGCGCCCGACGGCACGGTCTTCTACGTCGGCAAGGCGGCCTGCCCGAGCGGCCCGATCGCGGACTGGAACAACCCGAAGGTCGGCCTGGGCTGCGGCACCATCCACTCCTGGGACCCACGGACCAAACAGGCAAAACTGCTCACGACCCTGGAGGTGATGGGCAACCGGGGCAGCGGCTCGGAGCTGGTGAAGAACGAGGAGGGCCTGCTCGGCATCGTGCCCGACCCGAAGTTCGCCGACAACGGCTGGCTCTACGTCTACTGGATGCCGCACGAGTCGGTCGACCGGGTGCAGCGGGTCGGGCAGCGCACCATCTCGCGGTTCACCTACGACCGCCAGGCGCAGACCATCGACCAGAGCACCCGCAAGGACCTGTTGCAGTTCCCGGTGCAGGTGCACAGCTGCTGCCACGCGGGCGGCGGCATGGCGTTCGACGCCAAGGGCAACCTCTACGTCGGCTCCGGCGACAACAACTCCTCCGAGGGGTCGCAGGGCTACTCCGGCAACAACTGGACCCAGGAGTACCAGGGGATCTCGTTCCAGGACGCCCGCCGCACCTCGGGCAACACCAACGACCTCGCCGGCAAGATCATCCGGATCCACCCGGAGGCCGACGGGACGTACACCATCCCGGAGGGCAACCTGTTCCCACCGGGCACCGAGAAGACCCGCCCGGAGATCTACGTGATGGGCGTACGCAACATCGCCCGCCTCCAGATCGACCCGGTGCACCAGTGGCTGACCGCGGGCTGGGTCGGCCCGGACGCCTCGTCGCCCAGCCCCACCCTGGGCCCGGCCAAGTACGAGACGGCCACCATCATCACCTCCGCCGGTAACCAGGGCTGGCCGTACTGCATGGGCAACCGGCAGCCGTACCGGGACCGCAGCAGCACCGACGCGACGGTGCTGACCGGCTGGTACGACTGCGACAACCTGAAGAACACCTCGCCCCGCAACACCGGTCTGGTGGACATCCCCGCCGCCCGGGACAACATGATCTGGTATTCGCCCGACGGCGGCGGCCCGGTCTTCCCGAAGCGGACCGACGGCAGCGGCCTGCCGACCTACGTCGCGGCCGATGCCACCTACACCCAGCCGTACCTGCGCGGCGGCGGGCAGGCCATCATGTCCGGCCCGACGTACCACCGGGAACTCGTCGACACCACCAGCGGTGTGGCGTGGCCGGAGCACTGGGACGGTAAGTGGTTCATCGGCGACCAGTCCAACGCCGCCAACCGGGTAGCGGTCACCGTCGACCCGGCCGGCGTGCCGCAGGCCACCCCACCGGTGTACGCCGAGTCCCTGCGCGCCATCATTCCGGGCGGCAACGGCGACGCCCGGCTGCAGAGCTGGATGGACGCCAAGTTCGGCCCGGACGGCGCGCTCTACCTGCTGGACTACGGCGGCGGCTTCTTCAGCCTGCACCCCAACCAGAAGCTGATCCGGATCACCTACACCGGTGGCGCGCCCACCCCGGTGCCGGCGGCGAACTCAGTCGCCGTGCAGAACAAGCCGCTCACCATCGCCTTCGACGGCGCCCGCTCCGGAGGCGTCAGCCACCGGTGGGAGTTCGGCGACGGCACCACGTCCACCGAGGCGAACCCCCGGCACACGTACGCCACTGTCGGCACCTACACCGCGAAGCTGACCGTCACGTACGCCGACGGTGAGACCGCGACGGTGCAGAGCACTGTCACGGTGGGCTGCGCGGTGCCCGACAGCCGGCAGAACGTGTGGCTCGACGACACGGACACCGGGGTGCCCAGTCGCCCGGTCGGGCAGGGCTGCACGATCAACGACCTGATCGACGACGAGAGCACCTGGACCGACCACGACGCCTTCGTCCGACACGTGGGCGCGGTGACCCGCGCGTTGCAGGACGACGACCTGCTCACGGCCCGGGAGTCCGGCACCCTCACCCGCCTGGCCGCGGCGTCGGAGGTCGGTCGGAACGGGCGCACCGGCTACGAGCCGCTCTTCGACGGCACCGCCGAGTCGCTGCGCGGCTGGGAGCAGGCGCCGACGGGCTCGTTCGCCATCCAGCCGGACGGTTCGCTGCGCTCCAGCGGCGGCCTGGGCATGCTCTGGCACACGAAGGAACTGGGCGACTTCTCGCTGAAGGTGCAGTTCCGCGACATCGCACCAGGCACCGGCCGGGCCAACACCGGCGTCTTCACCCGCTTCCCGGACCCGCGGATCCCGCTGGAGCAACGCCCGCCGGGCAGCTGCGGCACTGTCGGATCGGCCCGCACCTCGCAGGCCTGGGTGGCGATCTACTGCGGACACGAGATCCAGATCTACGACGGTGAGACCGGCGAGCCGCAGAAGACCGGCTCGGTCTACAACTTCGACCCGGTGCCGCTCGCCCAGGCCGGCGTCACCCCGAAGGAGCAGTGGAACGACTACGAGATCCGCGTCGTCGGGCAGCACTACACGATGGTCCGCAACGGTGTGGTGATCAACGAGTTCGACAACACGCCGGGCAAGCAGTCGTCCCGCGCCGGCGACCCGCCGACGGACCTGCGGCAGTTCCTGCGCGGCTTCATCGGCCTGCAGAACCACGGTGACAACGACCTGACCGAGTTCCGCAACGTCCGCGTGCGCGAGCTCTAGGAGAGACGATGACCCGACGACTGACGGCTGCGCTGGCGGCGTTCCTGCTCACGGTGATCCCGTGGGCCGCGACGCCCGCCTCCGCCGCCCCGCGCGTCGCGGAACAGGTGTTGACCTGGACCGCCGACGGCGACATCACCCGCTACAAGTCCGCACCCGCCCAGGCGGTGGCCGGCGAGACCACGATCATCTGGGAGAACAGCGAGGCCACCGGCAACACCATCGGGATGCCGCACACGCTGACCTTCGACACCAGCACCGAGGGCTACAACCACGACGTCACGCTGAACATCCTGGCCAGCCCGTTCGACGCCAACAACGGCCGCCACCAGGCGACAGTGACGCTAACCCCGGGCCGGTACCGCTACTTCTGCTCGATCCCGGGGCACAGCCAGATGGTCGGTGAGCTGGTGGTCACCGACGGCGGCGGAGGCGACGACACCACGCCGCCGACGGTGACCGCCGCCGTGGCCGGTGACCGCGACGGCGACGGCAACTACCTGGGCGCGGCCACGGTGACCGTGACGGCCACCGACACCGGCTCCGGTGTGGAGACCGTCGAGTACCAGGTCGACGACACCAGCTTCCTGCCGTACACCGAGCCGGTGCGGGTGACCGCGATCGGTGACCACTCGGTGCAGTTCCGGGCCACCGACCAGGACGGCAACGTCAGCGCGGTCGGCTCGGTGTCGTTCCGGATCGTCGAGCCGGGGGAGGACGACACCACCGCGCCGGTGGTCACGGCCGCACTGGCCGGCGAGCAGGACGGCGACGGCAACTACATCGGTACGGCCACCGCCACGCTGACCGCCACCGATGCCGGATCCGGTGTCGCCACCATCGAGTACGCGTTGGACGGGGCAGCCTTCACCGCGTACACGAATCCGGTCGTCGTGAACGCGGCCGGGATGCACATGCTGCACTACCGGGCCACCGACGTCGCCGGCAACACGTCGGCGGAGCAGATGTCCCACTTCACCGTCGTCGCCCCGCCGGAGGAGGACGACACACCGCCGGCCGTGGCCGTCACGGTGACCGGCGAGCGCGACGGCGACGGCGCGTACGTCGGCGCCGTCACCGTCACCGTCACCGCGACCGACGCCGGCTCCGGTGTGGCGTCGGTCGAGTACGCGCTCGACACCGGGGGCTGGACGGCATACGCCACCCCGGTCACGGTCCGCGCCACCGGCGCGCACACCCTGCGGTACCGGGCGACCGACGCCGCGGGCAACGCCTCCACCGAGCAGTCGACGACGTTCACCGTGGTGGCCGACGGCACCGACGCCTGCCCCGGGTCCGACACCCGGGCCACAGTGGTCATCGACGGTGACGACACCGGGGTCGGCAACGTCGACACCGGCGACGGCTGCACCATCAACGATCTGATCGACGAACACGCCGACTACCCCGGCCACGCCCACTTCGTCCGGCACGTCGAGGCGGTCACCACCGCGCTGGTGGCCGACGGAACGCTCGACCGGCGGCAGCAGGGCGCCATCGTCCGGGCCGCGGCCCGATCGGACGTCGGCGCATGAGTCCTCGAATCTCATCGACAGGGAGTACAACGATGCCCGGACGTACCGTCGCCAAGCTGGCCACCGTGAGCGCCGTCGTCGCCGCCTCGGTGCTGGCCGTGGCACCCACCGCCCACGCCGACCTGGTCACCCACTGCATCGGCACCGGTGGGGCGGTGACCGTGCCCAACGACCTGTACGTGCCGGCGGGGGAGTCCTGCGCGCTCACCGGCACCACGATCACCGGCAACGTCACCGTCGCGGCCGGCGGCAACCTGGTGGTGACCGGTGGGCGGGTCAGCGGCGAGGTCCGCGTCGCCGCGGACGGCTACCTCGACGCCACCGACACCACAGTCGACGGCCAGGTGGTGCTGGCCGCCGGCGGATACGGCATCTTCCTCAAGGACGCACAGACCGGCACCGTGACCGTGCGGCCGAAGGGCAGCGCGACCATCGACAGCTTCCTGTTCGCCGAGGAGTCGACGGTCGCCGGGAACGTCACAGTCGGCGCGGGTGAGGTCCGGCTCGACCGGGGCACCCAGGTGCAGCGCAACCTCAGCAGCACCGGCACCTACTACACCGACCTGCACGACTCGTTCGTCGACGGCACGCTGTCGGTGCTCAACAGCGCCACCGGCAGTGTCGTGTGCGGCAGCGCGGTACGCGGCAGGGCCACGTTCGCCGGCAACGTGGGCGGCGTGCAGGTCGGCCCGAACGGCGCCCTCGACAGCTGCGCCTCCGGTGGCTACTGGGGTGGGGACGTCAGCATCACCAGCACCACCGGCGGCGTCACCGTCGACGACAACATCATCAACGGTCAGTTGACGGTGACCGGCAACGACCCGGTCGCCCAGGTGGCCGCCAACAACCGGATCCGTGGTGGCGTGACCGGCGACCAGGCGGCCACGACCACCAACCGGGCTGGCCGGGTGGCCGGTGCGGACCGGGAGGACGCCGGTGACCAGCGGGCCGAGGTCCGCCGCACCTCGGCCGTGCAGGAGGCCACCGCGGCCGGCGCCGCTCGGCTCTGACCGATCGACACGACAGCGGCCGGTCACCCCGAACCGGGGGTGACCGGCCGCCGTGCCGGATCGGCTAGAAGTTACCGGCCGAGTTGCACTTCACGCCCTGGTCGAGGCAGTTGCGCACCCGTGCGGCAAGCGCCTCGTCCTTCCACGCGTTGAAGAAGTCCGCGTGCATGGAGAACGACGTGCCGGACGCGAGGGTGATGCCGTCCGTGTTCGCGCTCAACGGGTACGAGATCACGAACGACACCGAGGGGACCGGCACCGGGTGGCTCTTCGGGCAGGCCCCGGTGTGGTCACCGTTGGCCATGTGCGCCTTGTGGTCCGGGCTGTCCAGGTGCCTGCCGTCCCAGCAGTCCGGAAAGGTGATCTGCCGGACGACGTTCGCGGTCCTGGCGCAGACCGGGAAGGTCTTGTCGGCGCTGCGGCCGACCTCGCCTCCGATGCCGGCGCACCAGAAGTGGTTGCCCTGCTTGTCCGGGGTGTCGACCTGGTTCTTGGCGTTCCCGGTGATCATGCGCAGGCCGAACGGGAAGGGCTGGGTCCGGCTCGGGTCCTTCAGCCGGGAACCGTAGTAGACGGTCACCTCCGTCGGGTCGACGACCTTGCCGTTCTGGTACATCGTCGGCACCCAGTAGGCGGACTGGTCGTCCGGCGAGTTGCAGGTGGTCGCCTTCGACGCCCGCAGCGACTCGGCGGTCGAGTTGGCGTCGGTCGAACGGTTGCCCCAGAAGGTGTGGTTGTGTGAGCCGCCGACGAGCTTGGGCAGCACGATCGGGTCGTCGCTGTTGTGGTGGCTGGTCTTGCAGCCGACATTGAACTCGGGGACCTTGACCGGGTTGCCGGTCACCGGCTTGGGTTTGCGCGCGAAGAACGCCTTCGTCGCGGCTGCCTGCGCGGCGGCGTCGATGGTGATCCAGCCGCCGGACGCGGTGGGTGGGACGGTGCCGGCCGACGGGGTGGTCGGCTTGCCCGGGGTGGACGGCGTCGCGGACGTGCCCGGGGCGCTCGGCGTGACCGACGGGTCGGCCGGGGCCGTGTCCGTCGGCGCCTCAGGGCCGGACGAGCCGATGCCGGTGTCGCCGGATGGGCCGGACGCACCGGGAGTGCCCGGGACCTCCTTGCATCCGCCGGCGAGCGCCAGGCTCACCAGCAGCAGGGCGGTGACGGAACGACGGTGTCGAGGGGTGGATCGCAGATTTATCAAGGGGGGCGCACCTTTCTTCCGAGAAGGAAGAGTACGAGTCGCCCACCTGTTCGTTCACAACCGCAACGATTAAATCTGCCTTAAATATCGCTCAGCAATTGCTTGGTCAGTTCTGCGGAGCCGCCGCGCTGTCGATTCAATCTCATTTCCGTGATTCTTCTCCAAAAACTGTAATCGGCGACTCCGGCGGCACTCCGCTTCCTGGGCGTCCTGAGTGCAGGGCCGCGACGAGTTGATCGCGGGCACCCCGCGTCGACCGGCACCGCGTCTTGTCACGAAAGGCGGACAGCGGCGACGAACCCCGGCCGGGTGATGTGCGGCTGCGCCTTCCCACCTTCGCTTCGTGATTTCCGAAAACAGCGCGCGGCGCCGTGGACGCGGAGAGAATTGCGGCCGGAAAGCACGTAGAGCCGGGAGACGTTCGATGGGTTTACGAAGGCGAATGGCGCTCGTGGTGGTGACCGTCGCGGCGACACCCCTGGTCCTCGGCGGATGCACCGTCGAGCGGAAGCCCGCCGCCCGGCCCGCCGAACTGAAGGTGCCGTCGCCGGAGCTGGCCCTCACGCCCGCCGACCGGTCCCGGAACGTGCCGCTCAGCGCCGAGGTCGCGGTGCTCGTCAAGGGCGGGAAGATCACCGCCGTGCGTATCGCCGATGACAACGGGATGTTGGTCAGGGCGCAGCCGCGGGAGGACGGCTCGGCGTGGGTGCCGACCGTGCCGCTGCAGCCCCAGCGCACCTACACGGCCGAGGTGATCGCCACCGGTGACTCCGGGGGGACCACCACCCGCACGACGACCTTCACCACCATGGCGACGTCGACGAAGCCGCAGGTGACCAGCACGCTGTATTTCGCCGACAGACGGACGTACGGCACGGCGATGCCGGTGACCCTCGCTTTCGATCCGCCCATCGCCGAGGCGGCTCGTGCCGATGTACAGCGTCGGTTGTTCGTCACCACGAACCCACCGCAGCCGGGTGTCTGGTCCTGGGTGGACGACGGCAGTCAGGTCTACTACCGCGCTCCGGACTTCTGGCGGCCGGGCACGACCATCAGCGTCCGGGCCGGCCTGGAGGGTCTGCCGATCGGCCGGAACCGGGTCGGTGACGCCGACCGCACCGCGACGTCCATGATCGGGCGGCAGGTGGCGATCGAGGTCGACAACGCCACCAAGCAGATGCGCGTGCTGCGCGACGGCAAGCTGATCCGCAGGATCCCGGTCAGCCTCGGCAAGCCGAGCACGCCGACCTCCAGCGGCAAGATGGTGATCATGGAGAAGCACCAGCGCACCACGTTCGACACGCGCGGCGAGCCGAACGGCGGTTACGTGGTGGACGTCCAGGACGCCCAACGGCTCACCTGGGGCGGCGAGTTCATCCACGGAGCGCCCTGGTCGGTGTCGGATCAGGGACACCGCAACGTGTCGCACGGCTGCACCAACGTCTCGGCTGCCGCCGCCGACTGGCTGATGGGCGTCACGCAGGTCGGTGATCTGGTCACCTTCACCGGCACCGAGGTCCGGCTGCAACCGGGCAACGGGTGGACGGCCTGGAACACCAGTTGGGAGCAGTTCGTCAAGGGCAGCGCACTGCCGGTACCCGCCGCTCTTCGCCCGGCTCCGACCTCGGTGCCGCACGCGGACGCGGCGGGCGGCGGCTCGCCGACGTCCGGTCCCTCCGCCGCCGGCGGCTGAACCGGCAGGTGTCCGAAAGGCTCAACGCACTTGCCGGACGTCTCTACCCTCCGGGTCATGACGTACGAGCCGATGATGGTTCCCAGCCGGAAGCCCAACCGGACGACTCGTACCGTCCTGATCGTCGTCGGCGTGGTGTTGACGGTGTGCTGCGTTGTCGGCCTCTGCGGCGGGTTCTGGTTCTACCGCTCCATCAAGGACGCCGTCAAACCGGTCCGGGTGGCCACGGCTGCGTACATCGACGACGTGCGGGCCGGCAACTACCCGGCCGCGTACGGGCGGTTGTGCGGGGAGATACGCGAGACCATGACGCAGGCCGATTTCGCCCGGATCCAGGCCGCCCAGTTGAAGATCGGCAGTTACAAGATCGTCGGTGTGTACGTCAACAACTCCAACGGGCGGGTCACCGGGACCTCGACAGTCGAAATGGTCCAGGAGGCCACGGGTGCACAGATGACGCAGACCATGGTGCTGGTCAAGGAGGACGGTGAGTGGCGCGTCTGCCAGTGAGCGACGACCCGGCGAGTCGGTGGTCGGGGCTCAGGCCGGGGCGAGTTCCGGCACGCCGTAGTGCTGGTCGAGGACCTGCATGGCTGCGCCCGCGGCGATGACGTCGGCGCCGAGGCTGGACAGGGTCACCTTCGTGGTGAGCCAGTCCGCGCGTCGCGCGTCGGCCTGGACGGCCTCGGTGACCGCCGCGAGATAGGTCCGCGAATGCCGTAGGAGATCCGCGCCCGCCAACACCACGTGGGCGAGGTCGAGTGTCTGGAGCAGGTTGACCACGCCCACCGCCACGACGCGGGCGGCCCGGTCGATGTCTCCGGCATGGGCCGCCTGGTTGTGCACGATCTCCAGGCACCCGTGGCGACCGCAGACGCAGCGAGGTCCGTTCAGGTCGACGACCGTGTGGCCGAATTCGCCCGCGTTGGTGTGCGCGCCCCGGTGGGCCGTGCCGCCCAGCCAGAATCCGCCCCCGATGCCGGACTCGATCATGATGAGTGCCGCGTCGCCGAACGTGGCACCGTGGCGCCAGGCCTCGGCCGTGATCCCGGCCGTGACGTCCTTGTCGAGGTGGACGGGCAGGCCGAGGTGTTTCTCGGCGATCTCGCGCAGCGGTACGTCGTGCCAGTGCCGCAGGCCGTGGGCGTCACGGACCAGGCCGTTGGCGTGGTCCAGCGGGCCGATCATGCCGATGCCCACTCCGGTGAGCCGGCCCCGGACGTCGCTGCTGCCGGTCATCGCGTCGATGCCGGTCGTCAGGGCGTCGAGAAGCTGTTCCGGGGTGAAGTCGCCGGGCAGTGGGCTGACCGTCGAGTGGTGCACGGTGCCGGCCAGGTCGACCAGGACCAGCCGCAGGGTGCGCCGGGCCACGTGCGCGCCGATCGCGTACCGGCTGTCGGGGACGAGTTCGTAGACGACCGCGGGCTTGCCGATGCCCGTGCGGCGCACACCGGCGGGACGGATCAGGCCGTCGGCGCTCAGGCGGGCGATGACCTTGGAGACCGCCTGCGGTGTCAGCCCGGTGGCCTCGACAACGGTCGACCGCTCGAACGTTCGCACGGTGCGCCCCAGTGCCATGACCCGTGCCTGGTTGTAGCCGCGCAGGAACCTCACGTCGGCAGTGATGCGGGTCATCTCACCAGCCTATTACGCAACGCTGTTGCTAAATTTTTTCGGTGATCGAGTTGAGCAGAGGTCGACGGGTGGCGGCGTTGGTCGCGCTGGCACTGGGTGGCGTCGCGATCGGCCTGACCGAGTTCGCGGCGATGGGCCTGCTGCCCGACATCGCGCGCGGCCTGCTCCCGCAGGAGTACGCCCGGTCGTCCTCGGACGCGGTCGCCCGAGCGGGATGGACGATCACCGCGTACGCCCTCGGCGTGGTCGTGGGCGCGCCCCTGATCGCCGCGCTGAGCGCCCGCCTGCCCCGCAAGAAGCTCGTGCTCGGTTTGCTCGCGCTCTTCGCCGTCGGCACTGTCGCCTCCGCGATCGCACCCACCTTCGACCTGGTGCTGGTGGCCCGGTTCGCGGCGGCGTTGCCGCACGGGGCGTACTTCGGGGCGGCCGGTCTGCTCGCGGCGACCCTGATGGGCCCCGGCAACGAGGCCCGTGGCTTCGCCACAGTGCTCAGCGGCCTGACCGTGAGCAACGTGGTCGGCGTACCCCTCATCACCCGGCTCGGGCAGGCGGCCGACTGGCGCGTCGCGTACCTGGTCATCGCCGGTGTCTTCGTGCTCACGCTGCTGGCGGTGCTGGCGGTCGTGCCGGAGGTCGCCGCGACGGTCGACGGCTCGCCGGCGGCCGAGCTGAGGTCGCTACGGTCCTCGCAGGTCTGGCTGGTCGCGGCGACGGGGGCGGTCGGGTTTGCCGGGTTCTTCGCGGTCAACACCTACATCGCGCCGGTCACCACCGACGTGGCCGGCCTCTCGGCCGCGACGGTGCCGTGGGCTCTGGTCGCGGTGGGGCTCGGCATGACCGTGGGCAATGCCCTGGGTGGCTGGTTCGCCGACCGTGACCTGCAACGGAGCATGGTCATCGGCTTCGTCGCGATGACCGTGAGCATCGCCGCGTTCAGCCTCGTCGCGTCGACTCGCGTCGGCCTGTTCGTCGGCGCGTTCCTGGTTGGCGCGACAAGCCTCTATCTCGGGCCGGTCCTCCAGGCGCGCCTGATCACGGTCGCCCCCCGAGCGCAGATGATGGGCGCGGCGCTCAACCAGTCCGCCATGAACATCGCGAACAGTCTGGGCGCGGCCCTGGGCAGCGTCGCCATCGCCGCCGGGCTCGGTTACCTCGCGCCGGCCCGGGTGGGCGTCGTCCTGGCGATCGTCGGGCTGGCCCTGGGGATGGTCAGTTTCGCCGTCGGACGCCGTACGCGTGAGCGGGTCCCGGCCACCGTCGGGAGCTGACGTGGCCGGGCCGCCCGCGGCCGGGGTCAGAAGTCGTCGACGCTGACCGTCACGCGATGGGCACTCGATCTCCAGTTCGGCAGGTTGATCACGTCGTACCCGCCGCCGCGTTGACCCACTGTGATCCGCACCAGGCCGAGGTGCGCCGGCGTCGACGGGATGAACAGGTCGACGCCGGTGATGAAGGTCTGGCTGAAGAACTCCGGCAGGGGAGCGGTCAGATCGGTCACGCCGTCGCTGTCGTCGTCGAACGCGAAGATGGCGATCGTCCGCTTGACCCGCGGCGTGTTCGCCGCGTTCAGGACATCCCGGCCGTTGATCCAGAGGTTGTCACCGGCGTCGCCCTGGTCGCCCCACCACTCCTTCTGGCGTTGGATCGTCAGCGCGGTGTGCCGGTCGCTGGTGTCCACCAGCGCGCCGAGCCCTTCGCCGGGAACGCTGGTCGCCAGGCGGACGAACGAGTCCGAGCGGAGGAACGGCTGGGCGTAGAAGTGGTGCGTCGGCGCGCCGGCGCGCACGATCGCGAACTCGTAGCGGGCCGTGGCGAGCACCGGGACGGGACCGAACGCGCCGTCGCCACTCAGGGGCAGCCGATGAGTGGGCCGGTCCGACAAGCGACCGCCGGTCAGCGAGTTGACCGGGTAGACCTCCAGGGTGGCGTCGGTGACGCCGACGTTGCTCGGGAAGAGCACCGCGCGACCGGAGACCTGGGCCGTGCCGAAGAGTTGCGGCACGATCCGCGTCGTGTGTGGCGCGCGACCCTGAAGGAAGCGGAAGATCTCGCCGAACGACTCCGCCGACGACACGGTCTGCGTGTGGGACTGGTCCGGGAGGTGCACGTTCGTCGCGCCGACGATGGCGCGGGCCGGATCGCCCTCACCCCAGATCGCGAGCGTGGGCACACCGCCCGGCGGGGACGTCGCGGTGCGCCCGTCCAGGTTGACGTAGTGCGCGACCCGGGCGGCACGCGCCGGTGAGCTGGTGAGGTAAGCCTGCAGGACGAAGGTGCCCAGGGAGTGCGCGAGCAGGTCGACCCGGTCCACGCCGGTCGTCGCCAGCAGGCGGGAGATCCGCGCGTCGAGCCCCGCGTACACCTGGGGGAGGATCGTGGCGATGTTCGGCGAGTCGTACTCGTGGGCCTCGATGATGTCGATCGGGTAGCCGTTGCTGGCGAGTCGTTTGGCCTGGGTCTGGAACTGCGAGGCCGACCCGGCGCTGCCGTGCACGAAGATCACTGGGCGGTACGTCGGCGTGGCTGCGGCGTCTGCGGCGGCGAGCGGAACGGGGGCGACGGACAAGCCGACCGCAAGGGCGCCTCCGGCCAGCACGCAGAGCAGTCTCCGGCGGAACGTGTGCATCGGTCCTCCACCCTGAGCGACAAAGTATGTGCACTGTTAGCGCAAGTATCGTGTCAGGGTGAGGCGCGGCGGTCCACACCTTCCTCGGTCAGTTGACCTCTTTGGCGAGCAGGTCGCCGACGGCGGCGCGGACCGGGTCGGGGTTCGCCCAGCTCCAGTTGGGATGCGCGCGGTTGGTGAGCAGGGCCAGGACGAGTCTGCGGCCCGGGTCGACCAGGAGTGAGGGGCCGGCGAAACCGGTGTGGCCGAACGTCCGGGCCGAGGCGAGCCGACCCATGAACCAGCTCTGGTTGAGCACCACTCCCAGACCGTGGGCGGCGGTCCGATTGGGCCGCTCCGGGTCGACGGCGGGTTTCCCGGAGTTCTGGTTGGTGAGCATCCGGCGTACGGTCGCCGCCGAGAGGACCCGCTTGCCCTGGTAAGTGCCCCCGTCGAGGAGCATCTGACCGATCGCCGCCAGGTCGGTGGCGGTGGCGAAGATGCCGGCGTGGCCGGCCACACCGCCGAGGTGGTTGGCGACATCGTCGTGGACGGTGCCCCGGAGCAGACCCCGCGACGAGCGGGCGTCGGTGGCGACGAGACGACCGGCCTTCGCGCTGCCGGACAACCAGGTGTTCGGGTTGAAGCCGGTGTCGCGCAGGCCGAGCGGGCCGGTGAGGCCGCTCTTGAGCGCCTGGTCGAGACGCTGACCGGTGACCTTCTCGACGATCTTGCCGGCGACCATGAGCCCGACGCTGGAATAGCGGAACGTGTTGCCGGGCACGGCACCGGAGACCAGCCCGGTGGTGAGCACGGCGTTCCAGCGAGCCGCGTTGTCGGAAAGCCCGGTGACCTTGGCGCCGACGGGCAGACCGCTGGTGTGGGTGAGCAGCATCTCGACGGTGACCCGCTCGGTGCCCGCGCCGGTGAAGGCGGGCAGGTAGTCGCGGACCTGCGCACCCAGGTCGACGCGTCCCTTGTCGACCTGCTGCAACAGCAGGATGGCCGTGTACACCTTCGTGACCGATGCGAGGTCGAAGACGGAGTCGGGACGCATCTCGACGCGCTGGTCCGCCGCGAGCAGCTTGGGGCCCGCTCCGTAGCGCAGAGCGTCCCCGACCGCAGTGTGCACCGTTGTCTTCCCGTCGACCAGGACGACAGCGACAGCACCGGGAAAGCCCTTGTGCTGGACGGTCTGCGGTGTGGCGGGCAGGTGCCGCCGCAGCAGCGCGGTCACGTCCTGCGCGTAGCGGGCCTGCCCGGCCGGCGCGGCGGCGCCGCTCGGGGACGCGGTGGCGCTCGGAGAGCCCGACGGCGACGTGGCGTTCCCCGCCGCGCCGAAACCCACCCTGTTGCCAGCGGCGTCGGTCGCGGTCACCGCGTCACCGGGACCGGCCACACCCGGGTCCGGCGAGCCACTGTCGCCGCACCCGGCAATGGCGGAGGTGGCAGCGGCCAGGCCGGCCCCCAGCAGAGTACGACGCGCAACGAGCATGCCGGAGATCGTGACAGTTGACACTGACGCACGCCAACCGGACCGGCCGAACGTCGATGTCGTCCATCCCATCGGCCGACAAGTGGTCACCTGCCGGACACGGTCGGTCGACAACCGTGGGGTTGTGCGACGATCGGCGAGCGTCACGCCGAACGACCGTCCACCGGTCCGACCGCGCACCGAACGCTGGCGGGCACGGCGGAGGGCACACACCTCGCATCCCTTGGAGAGCACGATGTCCCTCTCCCCTTCCCGGGTCTTCGCAGAGCTGAACGCGGCTCGACCCCCTGACCAGGCCGCCCCGATGATGGGAACGGCCGTCGTGGTCGGTGGCAGCATCGCCGGCCTGCTGGCCGCCCGGGTGCTGTCCGATCACGCCGACAGCGTCGTCATCATCGACCGGGACGACCCCCAGGTGGCCGGCGCGCGACCCGGCGTCCCCCAGGGGACGCAACTGCACGCGCTGCTGCCCGGCGGCCTCCTCCAGCTGGAGCGCCTTTTCCCGGGATTCCGCGAAGAGGCGCTGGCGCACGGGGCGATCGAGGCGCCACCCGAAGCCCGGCGCAACTACCTCGACGGCCGCGCGAAGGTCGTCGTCCCCGACGACGCCGACAGCCTGGCGGGCAGCCGGCCGCTGCTGGAGGGGCTGATCCGTCAGCAGGTGCTGCGGCTGCCCAACGTCAAGACGGTCACCGCCCGAGCCACCGGCCTCGTGTTCGAGGGCGCCGCGGTCACCGGTGTCCGCTGCGAGGTCGGCGGGGTCGTCGGCGTCGAGAGGGGCGACCTCGTGGTGGACGCCATGGGGCGGTCGAGCCGACTCTCGGACTGGCTGGAGCAGGCCGGCTGGGACCGGCCGGTCACCCGGCGGATGACCACGCACCTCAACTACGCGACCGCCCTGTTCCGACGCCCGGCGGTCACCCCGCCCTCGACGGTCGTGCTGGCGCTGCACACCCCGAAGGTGGGGCTGGACGTGGCCGGGGCCGCGTTCTTCGCCATTGAGGACGGCCGGTGGATGGCCATGATGGCCGGTTACGGCGACGACCGCCCGGGGCGCACCGCGGAGGACTTCGTCCGCCGTCTGCGGGAGCAGTTCCCACCGGAGTTCGGCGAGCTCGCCGACCAGGAGATGCTCGGCGACGTCCAGACCTACCACCACGCCGACAGCCGGCGACGGGACTTCCACGCGCTGAAGCGGTTTCCGGCCGGCCTGGTCAGCGTCGGCGACGCCGTCGCGTCGTTCAACCCGGTGTACGGGCAGGGGATGACGTCGGCAGCCCTGCACGCGGCCTGCCTGTCGATGTATCTGCGGTCCGGCCCCGATCTGCGGGCGCCCGCGCACCACTTCCTCGCGTTGCAACAGGTCGTGGTCGACGCGGCGTGGTCGATCTCGACCTCCGCCGACCTGGCATTGCCCCACGTCGACGGGCCCTACCCGCGCGGCTACCGGATCTCCAGCTGGGCGAGCCGGCAGATCATCGCCGCCACCGTCACGGACGTGGCGACCGCCCGCCGGTTCAACGACGTGGTCTCCATGCGCGAGCACCCACGGGCGCTGGCCCGGCCCGGCGTGCTCCTCGGCGCGCTGCGCGCCAACCGACGCGCGCGCTGACGACCCCGCACCTGAGCACTGACGGCCCGGCGACCTCGTTACGAGGCCGCCGGGTCCGATCGTCTAGCGGGGGAGCTTACGCAGGACGTCGACGACGAAACGGTGGTCGTCGAGCTGCGGCAGCCCGGAGACACCGACCCAACCCACCACGCCGGTGCCGCGGACGCGCAGCGGCACCGCGCCACCGGCCGCCGCGTACCGTGAGGCCGGCAGGCCGTACCTCTCGGCCAGCGTCACCTGCTTGTCCTGGCACAACCGGGCCATGTACAGCGACGAGTGCTCGAACCGCATCACGACCCGACCCTTGCGGCGCAGCCACGCGTCGTTGTCGGCCGTGGACCCCGGCAGGCCACAGTGGAACAGTTGGCGCCCGGCCCGCCACACCCCGACCGAGACCGGCAACCGCTGCTCGGTCGCGGCGGTGACGGCGAGCATCCCCAGCTCGTACGCGTCCGTCTCGGACAGGCCCGCGAGCTCCAGCTCGCCCTCCTCGCGCAGCAGCTCGTCCAGGGTCGGCCACGCGTCACGGTCAGTTGACATGTTTCTTCTCCTCGTCGAACGGGGCGATCACCAGGCGCAGGGCGCGTAGTCCTTCAGGAAACAGCCGTACAGGTCCTCGCCCAGCTCGCCGCGGACGATCGGGTCGTACACCCGGGCCGCGCCGTCGACCAGGTCCAGTGGGGCGTGGAAGCCCTCGTCGGCCAGTCGCATCTTCGTCGGGTGGGGGCGTTCGTCGGTGATCCAGCCGGTGTCGACGCTGGTCATCAGGATGCCGTCGGTCAGCATCTCCTCGGCGCTGGTGCGGGTCAGCATGTTCAGCGCCGCCTTGGCCATGTTGGTGTGCGGGTGCCCCGGCCCCTTGTAGCCCCGGCCGAACTGGCCCTCCATCGCCGACACGTTCACCACGTACTTGCGGCGGGCCGCCGCTGCGGCCATCGCCGGGCGCAGCCGGCTGACCAGCACGAACGGCGCGGTGACGTTGCACAGTTGGACCTCGAGCAACTCGACCGGGTCCACCTCCTGCACCCGCTGGACCCAGCTGTTGACCGAGTCGAGGTCCGGTACGAGGCCACCGGCGTCGATGGCCGTGGACGCCGCGATGCGTTCCGGCGAGGCGGAACCGCTGGTGAGCGCCAGCGCGGTGAGCGCGTGCGGAGTGAGCGCCGTCGACTGTGGCGCGGCGGTCAGGCTCCCCACCGGGCCGCCCTGGCCGTCCGGCTTGGCGAAGGTGATCAGCTCCGGCAGCGGGCCGTCCGGCAGGGCCGCGGCCTCCGCGGCGATGAGCTGCGCGTACGCCCCGGGGGAGCGGCGGACGGTCTGCGCCGCGTTGTTGATCAGGATGTCGAGGGGGCCCTGGCTGCTGACCGAGTCGGCGAGGGCGATCACCTGGGCGGGGTCGCGCAGGTCGATCCCGACGATGCGCAGGCGGTGCAGCCAGTCCCCGCTGTCGGGCATCGCGGCGAACCGGCGGACCGCGTCGTGCGGGAACCGCGTGGTCACCGTCGTGTGGGCGCCGTCGCGCAGCAACCGCAGAGCGATGTACATGCCGATCTTGGCCCGGCCGCCGGTGAGCAGGGCGCGCCGCCCGGTCAGGTCGGTACGGGCGTCGCGGCGCTCCCGGTTGAGCGCGGCGCAGGACGGGCAGAGCTGGTGGTAGAAGGCGTCCACCTCGCGGTAGCGCTGCTTGCAGACATAGCAGCCGCGTGGGTTGTGCAGGAAGCCCGCCGTCTCGCCCGCGACGGAGGTGGCGAGCGGGATGCCCTGGGTCTCGTCGTCGATGCGTCCCGGAGCGCCGGTGGCGGTGGCCTCCGTCACCGCCCGGTCGGCGGCGAGGATGGCGTCCCGCCGTTCCTCGCGTCGCCTCTGCTTGATCACCTTGTAGAGCCGCGCGGTGGCCCGCTGCACCCGCACCACGTCGGGATGGTCGGAGGGCAGCGCCTCCAACGCCTCGAAGACGCTGAGGCAGGCCTCCAGCCGGCTTCGGTCAATGCCGTCCTGACCGTTTTCGGTAATGTTGTCCACCGTCATGCGTCTTTGTCTCGTCCCGTATCCCGTGCCGGATCCAGCCGGCTCGCCCCAAGTCCGACCCGAAACTGTACGCACCGTGCGGCCCGCGACGCACGTCGTGCGTCAGTTGGCGTCGGCGTGGCCGAGGCGCCAGTAGCCCATGAAGGCCACCGCCCGCCGGTCCAGACCTCGCTCGGCGACCAGGTGCCGGCGCAGTGTGCGGATGACGCCGGCCTCTCCGGCCAGCCACGCGTACAGCGGCGCCGTGGCCACCTCCTCGGGCACCTCCCAGAGGATCTCGGTGTCCACGTCCACGTCCGGGACGGGCTGCCTGGTCGCCGACGCGCGGGGCACCAGCAGTTGGTCGGCCGCGGCGGCGACGGCGGGCACCAGCCGGCTGCCGTACCCGTCGACACCCCGGGTCATCCAGCGGACCTCGACGCCGGGGGGCGCCACCAGCGGCAGCACGTCGTCGGCGTGGGGCACCTCCAGCAGAACCACCCCCCGGGTGTCGAGGGGCAGTCGCTCGCAGATGCTGCCGATCGCCGGCACGGCGGTCTCGTCCCCGGCCAGCAGCAGGCAGCTCCCGTCCGACGGTCGGAACTCGACCCCGCCGTGGTTGCCGTCGTAGCCGGAGTCCGGCCCGACGATGGCGATCTGGTCGCCGGCGCCCACCCGCCGCGCCCAGCGTGTCGCCGGCCCGCCGTCACCGTGCAGCACCAGGTCGACGTCGACCTCGGCCAGGTGCGGTCGGACGGCCCGTACGGTGTAGGTGCGGATCGGGTTACGCCTGTGCTCGGGCAGCGCCCGCCACTGCGCGTACCAGTCCGCCCCCTCCGGGAAATCCACCCCGCGCTGGTCGGGCAGCGGCAGTGCCAACTTGATGCGCTGGTCGTAACCGTTGTCGGCGAAGCGGTCGAGGTCCACTCCGGTGAAGGTCACCCGGAGAAAGGACGGGCTGAGCCGGCGTACCGCACGGACGGTGACGGTGAACACGCGCCACGGGGCGATGGGCAGGGTGTTGGTCATGGGTGCCTCTCCGGGTTCGGTCCGGCGTCTACCGGGTGTTGGTCGTCTTTGCGCGTGACCGCCACAGCAGCCAGACGAAGTACGGGGCGCCGATCATGGCGGTGACCAGGCCGGCGGGAATCTGGGCCGGAGCGATGAGCGTCCGGCCGACGGTGTCGGCGATGCTGACCAGCGCCGCGCCGAGCAGCGCGGCCACCGGGAGCACCCGGGAATGCCGGCCACCGACGAGCGCCCGGGCGGCGTGCGGGGCGACCAGCCCGACGAAGCCGATGACCCCGACGGCCGAGACAGCGGTGGAGGTGAGCAGCGCCGCCGCGCCGAGCGCGATCAGACGGGTGCGTTCCAGGGGGACGCCCAGCACCCGGGGAGTGTCGTCGTCCAGCGCCATCAGGTCGAGTTCGCGACGGGCGGCGACGACGGCCGGGGTGAGCACCAGCAGGGCGATCAGCACCGGCAGCACCTGGGTGGGCATCCGACCGTAGGTGGAGCCGGACAGCCAGGTCAGCGCCTTGCCGGTGTTCCACGGGTCGAAGGCGACGACCAGGTAGGTGATGACCGCCATGCCGCCCTGCCAGGCGCCGAAGCCGATCAGCACCAGCCGGTCGGAGCTCAGTCCGCCGCGCCAGGCCAGGCCGTACACCAGGGCGAAGGCCAGCATCGCGCCGAGCCCGGCGACACCGGAGACGGCCCACACCCCGGCCAGCGGCACGAAGGTGAGCAGTGAGACGGCCCCCAGCCCGGCGCCGGCGGTGATGCCGAGGATGCCGGGTTCGGCCAGCGGGTTGCGGCAGACCGCCTGAACTGTGGTGCCGGCAACCGCCAGCGCCGCGCCGGCCAGGACCGCCGCAGCGACGCGCGGCCACCGCTGGTCCAGCACAAAGGTGTACGCGGGCCCGGTGCTGCCGTTGAGCCAGTTCAGCACGTCACCGAGCAGCACCCAGGTGTCACCGGCGAGCATGCCGACCGCCACGGCGCCAACGGTCAGGACGGCGGTGACGGTGAGGACGCTGCGGTGGAAGGGGGCGGAGCGGACGGCCGCGTGCCCGCCGGGCGGGCGGCGGGTGGGGCCCGCGTCGCGGTGCCGGCGGGCCAGCCAGATGAGGATCGCCGCGCCGAACAGGGTGGTGACCACGCCGGTGGGAATGTCGACACCGGCCTGCCCGCCCATCACGGCGCGCAGCAGCACGTCGGAGCCGAGGACGATGATGACCCCGGCGATGCCGGACAACGGCAGCAGGATCCGGTGCCGGTGCACCCCCGGCACCACGGGGGCGAGCAGCCGGACGATCACCGGGGCGCACAGGCCGACGAAACCGACCGGGCCGGTGAGGGTGACGGCCGCGGCGGACAGCAGCACGGCCAGCACCATGACGGTGAGGCGGGTGCGCCGCACGTTGAGACCGAGCACGGTGGCGGTGTCGTCGCCGAGGGCGAGGATGTCGAGGCGGTGCCCGAGCAGCATCAGCACCACGACGGCGCCGACGAGCACCGGGGCCAGTTGGGTCAGCGCCGTCAGGTCGCTCTGCACCAGCGAGCCGTTTCCCCAGGCGAACAGACCGATGGTGGCCTGCTCGAACAGGAGCAGCAGCAGGGTCGTCACCGACCCGAGGGCCAGCGCGGTCGCCGAGCCGGCGAGGATGAGTCGGGTGGTGCCGGCCTGGCCACCGGAGGACATCGCCATCACCAGGCCGGCGGCGGCGAGCCCTCCGCAGAAGGCGAGGCCACCGGCGGGCAGCGCGGGCAGCGAGACGCCGAACGCGGCCACGGCGACGATCGCCAGGTGGGCGCCCGCGTTGACAGCGAGGGTGTCGGGGGACGCGAGTGGGTTGCGGGCGATCGACTGCAACGCGGCGCCGGCGAACCCGAGCGCGACGCCGATGGCCAACCCGGCGAGCAGCCGGGGCAACCGGGAGGCGAGCAGGACGCGGGCCGCCTCGTCGTCGGCGCCCGTCGCCAGCCGCAGCAGGTCGAGGGCGCCGACCGTCGAGGTGCCCTGGGTCAGGTGCACCGCGCCCACCACGAGCAGCAGCAGGATCGCGGCGACGAAGACAGCGGCGACGCGGGGGACGGCCAGGCGTCCGCCCGGAGCCGGCCGGGTGGCCGGCTCCGGACGTGGGGGTGCGCTCAGCACGCTCACACCGCGTACGTCTTGACGAGTTCGTCGATGTACTGCTTGCCGGAGAGCGGGCCGCCGAAGGTCCACATGCCGTTGGGCATCTTGCGCACGTTGCCCTTCTGGACGAAGGGCAGCGACTTCCAGATGGCGTTGCCGGCGAGACCGTCGGCGAACACGTCGTCGCCGTCGGAGGCGTTGTAGAAGAAGCGCAGGTTCGGGTCCTTGAGGACCGTCATGCCCTCGACGTCGGTCTGGCCGAGACCCCACGCCTCGTCGACCTTGCCGGTCCAGGCGTTGGTGAGGCCGAGCTGGGTGCCGATCTCGGAGACGAGAGAGCCCTTGCCGAACATGCGGATGCTGACGGTGCTGCCCTCCTTCCAGCCGTCGGCCATGGCGAACGGACGGCCGGCGGCGCCCGCGTCGGCGATCTTCTTCTTGCCGTCGGCGATGGCCGCGTCGAAGTCGGCGAGCAGCTTCTCCGCCTCGGTGGTCTTGCCGACGGCCTTCGCGATCATGTTGAGGTCCGCGCGCATCCGGCCGAGGTTGTCGGTGGCGTCACTGCCCTTGGCGACCACGACGGGGGCGTACTTCTCCAGCTGGCTGACCATGTTGGCGCCCCGGTCGTCCTCCATCACGATGAGGTCGGGCTGGAGGGCGACGATCGAGTCGACGCTGGGCTCGCCGCGCGTACCGACGTCCTTGACACCCGGGTCGAGCTTCGCGGAGGTGACCCAGGTGCCGTAGCCCTTGGGGTCGGCGACACCGACGGGCATGACGCCCAGGCTGACCAGCATCTCGACCTCGCCCCACTCGAGCCCGACGACCTTGGTCGCCGGGGCCTTGAGGGTGATCTCCTTGCCGCGGCTGTCGGTGAGGGTGACCGGGCCGCCGGCCGCCGAGGATGAGGTCTCGGGGGCCGCGGCGTTCTCGGTGGTGCCGCAGGCGCCGAGCGTCAACGCGGCGACGACGGCGAGGAGGGCGGTGAAACGGGTACGGGTCATGACGGTCTTTCTCTGCTGGGGATGAGGGGTGTTCAGACCAGGGCGCGGATCGCGTGCCGCCCGACCGGGCGGGTGGTGACCAGTCCGCTGATCGGATCGGTGGTCACCTCGATGCGGATCCCGTAGGTCTCGGTGAGGGCGTCCTCGGTGAAGACCGCCGCGGGGGTGCCGGTGGCGCGCACCCGGCCCTGTTGCAGCAGGACCACCTCGTCGGCCACGGCGGCTGCCTGGTTGAGGTCGTGCAGCACGACGCCGACGGCGACGTCGTGGTCGTCCGCGAGGTCACGGACCAGGTCGAGGATCTCCACCTGGTAGCGCAGGTCGAGGAACGTGGTGGGCTCGTCGAGCAGCAGCACCGGGGTGTCCTGGGCCAGGCAGGTGGCCAGCCACACCCGCTGCAACTCGCCGCCGGACAGCTCGTCGACGGGTCGATCGGCCATCGCGGTCACGCCGGTGACGTCCATGGCGCGGGCGATGGCCGCCGGACCGTTCGGATCCTCCGCGCGCCAGCGCCCTCGGTAGGGGTGGCGGCCGTATCCCACGACGTCGTGGACGGTGACCCCGCTGGGCACCGGCCGGCTCTGGGCGAGCAGCGTGACCCGACGGGCGAACTCCCGGGACGGGAGGCTGGCGGCGGTGACGCCATCGGCGAGGTGGACCACGCCGGACTGGATCGGGTGCAGGCGGGCCAGCGCCCGCAGCAGGGTGGACTTGCCGCTGCCGTTGGGCCCCACCAGCGCGGTCACGGCACCCGCACGAAGGCTGATCATGGCACCGTGCACCACCGGCACACCGTGGTAGCCCAGACGGAGGTCGACGCCGGACAGGCTGCGCTCCCCGTTGGCCGACGCCAACTCGCTCTGCATTAGGTGAGGCTAACCTAAGGAAATGCCCGCGTGTCAAGCCGGTCCCGGAGTCGTGGTCCGCGGGGAGAGCGTCGGTGGTCGGGTCCGTGCACGCGTGGGGGATGCTGGTTCCGTGCAGATCACGACCCTCGGCCCACTCGCCGTCGACGGCCGACCGGTCCGGGGTGAACGGCTCGCCGCGGTGATCCGCGCGCTCGTCGACGCGCGTGGACGGGCGGTGTCGACGAGTCTGCTCACGGACGCCGTGTGGGACGGCGCGCCACCCGACGATGCGACCGGTGCCGTCCAGGCGCTCGTGTCCCGGGTACGTCGTCTCGGTCTGCCCGTGGTCGCGGTGCCGGGCGGATACCGGCTGCCCGCCGACGAGATCACCCTCGACGCGGTCGAGGCGCGCGCGCTCGTCGACCGGGCGCGGGCCGCGCTCCAGGCCGGCGACGCCGGTGCGGCCCGCAGCGCTGCCGATCAGGCGCGAGCCCTGTTCCCCGAGGTCCCCGAACTCGACACCACAGAGGACACCCGCCTGTTCGCGGACGTCGCCGCGCTGCGCGCACAGGCGGCACTCGCCGGCGCGGGCCCGTTCGACGAGGTCGACCTGGGTCGGCTCGTCGCGCGTACACCGCCGGACGAGCCGTCCGCCGC
The DNA here is from genome assembly GCF_900090275.1 of Micromonospora zamorensis. Lineage (NCBI taxonomy): Bacteria > Bacillati > Actinomycetota > Actinomycetes > Micromonosporales > Micromonosporaceae > Micromonospora > Micromonospora zamorensis. The sequence goes on from NZ_LT607755.1 coordinate 2,333,890, forward strand.
CCTGCTCGTCCGGGTCCTCGCCGCTCAGGGACGGGAGGCGGAGGCGCTGGAGGTGGTGGAGAGACTCCGGGCCGAACTCGCCGACCGGTACGGCACCGACCCGTCACCCGTGATCACACAGGTCCACCTGGCGCTGCTGCGCGGCGAGCTGACCACCCCGGCCGTCGAGCCCTCGCCCCGGCAGCCGATGCGGATCGCCCTGCCCGCCGCGTGGCGCCGGCCGATGACCGCCCTCGTCGGCAGGGAACGCGACGTCGCGGCCGTGGTGGAGGGACTCGCCGACGCGCCTCTGGTGACGATCGTGGCAGCCGGCGGCGCGGGCAAGACCCGTCTTGCTGCCGAGGTGACGCGTCGCACGGCGGCGGCCGGACGGTCGGTACGCGTGATCGAACTGGCCGGCCTGCGCTCGTCCGACGAGGTGCTGCCCACGGTGCTCGCGGCCCTCGGGGGCGCGGACACCTCGGCGACCGGCGGCAACCTGGGCCTGGAGCGGCGGGTGCTCAGCCCCGAGGAACGGCTTCGTGCCGTGGCACCCGACCTCGACGGGTTGGTGGTGCTGGACAACTGCGAACACGTCCTCGACGCGGTGGCCACCGTCGTCGCGGACCTGGTCGCGGTGACCTCGCCCGAGGTCACCGTGCTCGCGACGAGCCGGGCACCGCTGGGCCTCGCCGGCGAACTGGTCCACCGGCTGACCGCCCTGCCGGACAGCGACGCGCTCGCCCTGATCGAGACCCGGGCGAGGGCCGGTGGCGCGGTGCCCACCTGGGACACGACGCGGGCACTCGCACTGTGCCACCGGCTCGACAACCTGCCGCTGGCACTCGAACTCGCCGCCGCGCGACTGCGGAGCATGCCGATCGACGACGTCCTCGCCGGTCTGAGCGACCGCTTCGCGCTGCTCGACGACGCCCTGCGCGGCCTGCCGGAGCGGCACGCGAGCCTGTGGGCGATGGTCGACTGGAGCAGGGAGTTGCTCGCCGAGGACGACCGTGACCTGCTCCAGCGGGTCGCGGTCATCCCCGCGCCGTTCACCGCGGACCTCGCCGCTGCGGTCGCCCAGGCCCCGGACGTCCGTCGTGGCTTGGCGACACTCGTGGAACAGTCCCTGTTGACCCTGGTCGAGGGGGACGGTCCACCGCGCTACCGCATGCTCGAAACGGTCCGTGAGTACGGCGAAGCCCGCCTCGACGCGGTGGGTGCACGGGGTCTGGCCATGGACGGCCTGGTCGAGTGGGCGCGGGAGCAGGCGGTCGCGCTCGCGGACCAGTTCATCGGCCCCGGCCAGATCGACGCGCTCACCCGCTGCGCCGACGAGCAGGACAACCTGCTCGCGGGTCTGCGCTGGGCACTCGGGCAGGACGACGAGCCGGCCGCCGTCGAGATCGCCACCGCGCTGTTCCACCTCTGGGCGGTTCGCGGACTGCACCTGGAGGTGTCCGGGTGGGCGGCGGGTCTGCTGCACGTCGAGGACCCGAAGCGACGGCTCCACTCCGCGATCACCAAGGGCCGTCGCAGCGGCAGACCGCTGCCCAACGCCGACCGGCTGGCCTGGATGTGCCTGTTGATCGGGGTCAACGCCGGCATCAGCGGCGACCTCCGGCTCGCCGTGCTCGCCCGTCGGGCACTTCGGACAGTCCTCGCCGAACGGCCGGACGAGGTGTCGTCCCGGTTGACCGTTATCGCGACTGCGCTACCCCTGTTCGACGCCGTCGACCCGGAGGAGAGCATGAAGGGCACCGTCGGCATGGTCGAGCACCCCGACCCGTACGTGCAGGGGCTCGGCCTGTTCGCCCGCGCCGCGGTCCGGGAGAACGGTGGCATGTACGAGGCGTCGGTCGTCGACGCCGAGCAGGCCTACCGTCGTTTCGAGATGGCCGGTGACCAGTGGGGCATGGCGATGGCGGCCGGTGCCGTCGGGCAGTTCCTGGTGCCGGGCGAGGGTGCCCGGTCCGCCGAGTGGCTGGCGCGCAGCGTCCGCCACATGGAGCTGATCGGTGCCACGCAGGATGCCCGGTCCATCCGGGTGCGGCTGGACGTGCAGCTCGCCCTGGGCGGCGACCCGGACGCCGAGCGGCGACTGGTCGAGACGGCGGCGCCGGGCGAAGCCGAGGCCGTGGACGCCGCGGTGGCGTGCCTCGGGCTGGCCCACGTGGCGTGGCAGCGCGAGCGGTACGACGAGGCCCGGGCGTACGGCGACGGGGTGATCCGCATCCTGGCCGGCTGGACCGGCCCGCCGCCGCAGCCCCGCGCCATGCTCCGGGTCGCGGTGGCGGTCCTGCACCTGCGGGTGGCACAGGTGCGACCGGTGCCGGGAGAGAACGCCGACGCGCGTGCGGCCGCCGCACTGACCCTCGCCAGCGACGAGGCGCTCTCCTCACGGGACCTGCCGGTCATCGGGGCATGGGCGCAGGGCGGCGCCGAACTCGCCGCGCACCGGGGCGACGTGGCGGCGGCTCGCGAGTTGTTCGCGCTCGCGACGCGCATCGGCACCCATGCCGGGACGTTCTTCCCACCCGGCGACGCCGAACGACTCAACGCCGCCCTCGGGGCCGAGGAGCAACGCGAGTCGTTGGTGGCCGTGTGGCGCGGTCGGTCGGTCTCCGCGACCGTCGCCCGGGTCCGCGAGCTGATGGACGACCTGCTCGCCCAAGGGCCTGTGTCAAAGTCGCAGCTGGGCGCGGACCCTGGTCTATCGTGAGCGGGAAGTGCCGGTGCGGCGTCCCGGACCGGTGTGCTGGTGAGCCGCTGGTCCACCTTCCGGCCGGCCGACGAACTCATCGGGAGCAGGGCATGGGCCTCATCCACATCGAGCTGTTCGCCACCCTCGACCTGGTCGGGCAGTCGCCTGGCGGCCCCGAGGAGGACCCGGAGGGGTTCGCGTTCGGCGGTTGGCAGGCGCCCCTGCTCGACGAGGTCGCCGGGGCGCAGGTCGCCGCCGCGTACGAGGGCACGGACGCCCTGCTGCTCGGTCGGCGGACCTACGACATCTTCGCCGCCTACTGGCCGCACCAGGAGGGCGGCGAGGACAACGCCATCGCCAACCTCTTCAACCGCATCCCCAAGTACGTGGCCTCCCGGGGCGCACCCGACCTCTCCTGGGCCGGCTCCACACAGCTCGGCCCGGATCTGGCCGGCGCGGTGCGCGAGATCCGTGACCGGCACCAGCACATCAAGGTCGTCGGCAGCCTGAACCTGGTGCAGACCCTGCTGCGCGAGCAACTCTTCGACCGACTCGACCTCTGGGTGCACCCGATCGTGCTCGGTGTCGGAAAGAAGGTGTTCGACGGCGGCGCGGTGCCCACCAACGTGACGCTCCTCGAACCGCCGGTCGCCAGTCCGAAGGGCACCGTTCACCTGCGCTACGGGATCGCCGACGGCACACCCCGGACGGGCGACATGTCCGCGCCCGATCGTGGTGTCGGGCGCGACGACTGACGCCGTCCGGGTGTTGCTGCCGTCGGCGGTGAATCCAGCCGGGCCAGCATTCGGCCACGGCGTCGGCAGGTCGAGGTGCCGACGCCGTGACCAGGTCAGATCTTCTTGCGGTACGCGCGCAGCGCCAGCGGCATGAACACCGCGACGAAGCCGGCGCACCAGGCGAGCGTCCACCACACGTGGTTGCCGACCGGCGTGCCGAGGAACAGTCCGCGTACCGACGCCACCAGGTGGGTCATCGGGTTGACGTCCACGAACGCCTGCATCCAGCCCGGCAGCGTGTCGGCGCCGACGAACACGTTCGACGCGAAGCTCAACGGCATGATCAGCGCGAACATCAGACCCTGTACGGCACCCGGGGTGCGCACCTTCATCGACACGAAGACCGGCAGCCAGCTCAGGCAGAGCGCGAACAGCACCGCGAGCAGACACCCGGCGATCGCCCGGAACAGGTCGGTGTCGATCCGGAAACCCATCAGGTAGCCGATCGCGAGGGTCGAGACCGTGACGATCACGTACCGGACGACGTCGCCGAGGACCGCGCCGACCAGTGGTGCGGAGCGGGGGATCGGCAGGGACCGGAACCGGTCGAAGATGCCCTTGGCGATGTCGGTGTTGAGGTTGACGCCGATCGCGATGGCACCGGTGGCGATGGTCTGCGCCAGGATGCCGGGCAGCAGGAACTGAAGGTAGTCGTGGGTCGATCCGGCGACCGCGCCGCCGAAGATGTACACGAAGATGATGAGGAACAGCACCGGTTGCAGCGTGACGTCGATGAGCGCCTCGGGCGTGCGCCAGGTCTTGATGAGGCTGCGCTTGGCCAGCGCCAACGAGTGCCGGACCAGCCGGAACGGGCGGGGGTTCGGGGTCGTTGTCGAGAGCGCGCGGCTTCTCGTGGGTGCCGTGTCGATCAGAGTGCTCATGCCGCGACCTCCGTGGGGCGGGTGGTGTCGTCAACGGACGCCGTACGCCCGGTGAGGGTGAAGAACACCTCGTCGAGGCTCGGCAGGTGCAGGGAGAGTTCGGTGACCGCGATGCCGGCGGCGGCGAAGCGCGCGACGCTCTCGGTCAGGGCCGCGTCGTCGGTGACCGACACCGCGAGCACGCCCTTGCGGATCTCGTCGGCCTGCGCGCCGGAGCCGACCTGGGTCAGGATTCCCGCGGTGCGGGCCAGGTGCGCCGAATCGGCCGGCCGGACCTCCAGGGTCTGCCCGCCGACCACCCGCTTGAGCCCTTCGGGGGTGTCGTGCGCGATGACCCGGCCGTGGTCGATCACCGTGATCGCATCGGCGAGCGCGTCGGCCTCCTCCAGGTACTGGGTCGTGAGCAGGACCGTCGAGCCGTTGCCGACCAGGGAGCGGACCACGTCCCACATGTCCTCGCGCTTGGCCGGGTCGAGCCCGGTCGTCGGCTCGTCCAGGAAGATCACGTCGGGAGAGCCGACCAGGTTGGCGGCCAGGTCCAGCCGCCGCCGCATGCCACCTGAGTAGGTCTTGGCCTGCCGGTTCGCGGCGTCGGTCAGGTCGAACCAGTCGAGCAGTTCGGCGGCCCGCCGCCGGGCGCCGGTGCGCCCCAGCTCCAGCAGGGTGCCGAACAGTTCCAGGTTCTGCCGCCCGGTCAGGTCCTCGTCGACCGAGGCGTACTGGCCGGTGAGGCCGATGCTCTGCCGGACGCGCTCGGCGTCCCGTACCACGTCGAAACCGCCGATTCGGGCGGTCCCGCCGTCCGGGGTCAGCAGGGTGGAGAGGATGCGCACGGCGGTGGTCTTGCCGGCGCCGTTGGGGCCGAGCACCCCGAGCACCGTCCCGCGGGGAACGGTGAGGTCCACGCCCTGCAGGGCCCTCGTCTTCCCGAAGTTCTTCACGAGGCCCTCGGCCTCGATCACCAGGTCAGCTGTCATGCGTGCAGCCTGCGCGGGTTGGCTGACACCGCCCTGACAAGCCACCGACACCGGCTGACACGGGTGCCGCGAGTCAGACCGCCGGGCCGTCCGTGTTCCGGATCATCTGCCGGAGCACCCTCAGTGCCGTCACGTAGTCGGCGTCGTCGATTCCCTGATGGATGCGGGCGCGGATCGCCGGAGCATGCTGCTTGAGGTCGACGCGGGCCGCCTCACCCGCCTCGGTGATCCACAGTCGCTCGTGGTCGTCCCGGGTGAGCCAACCCCGATCCAGCAGAACGCCGGCCTCGGCCTCCAGATCGTCCTCGGACCTCAGGTAGGTGCTCATCGCCGATTCAAGCTCGGCGATGGTCATGCCGTACCCGTCGGGTGAGATGTCGTTGCCCGACAGGTTGCGGAGCAGCCAGAACTGGGGCTGGGTGAAGCCGAACTCGGCGTGGCGAGCCCGCGTGAAGGCGATGAGGGACTCGTAGGCCACGCCGGTCCAGTACGCGGCGGGCTGCGTCGCGAGTTCGGCGTCGGACAGGCGCTGGGTTGCCACGGGTGCCTCCTGGGAGTGTTCGACTGAGCGACCCTAAAACCTCAAGTCATGTTGAGGTCAATGAGGTCACCCGGCTGTCCCCGTGCACGAGCCGCTACGGCGCAGACCGGCCGGCGACGGCGTTCGCGAGGGTCGTAGCCAGGTCTCCGTTGTGTGTAGGTTGCGGAAGTGACAAGAAGCGAGCGAATCGCGGACCAGCTGGACCGGCACTGGCAGAAGAACCTGCGGCCGCGGCTGCACGGTCTTGCCGATGAGGAGTATTTCTGGGAGCCGGTGCGTGGCTGCTGGAGCATCCGTCCACGTGGCACGTCGGCCACACCGATGTCGGCAGGTTCGGGGGAATGGGCGATGGACTCCGCGTCCCCTGACCCGGTCCCGGCGCCGGTGACCACGATTGCCTGGCGGCTGGCGCACATCATCGTCTCCTGCCTGGGTTATCGGGTCGGATGGCACTTCGGCGGCCAGGATGTCGACTCCCGGACATTCGCCTACGCGGGGACCGCTGACGAGGCGCTGAAACAGCTCGATGAGATGTACGGGAGATGGAACGCGGGGGTCCGCGAGCTCTCGGACGCCGACCTGGAGAATCCGCCGACTGTGGGTCCCGAACGGTTTCCCATGGAGGGCATCGTCCTGCACGTCAACAGGGAGCTGATCCATCACGGCGCCGAGATTTCCCTGCTGCGTGACCTCTTCCGCTGGCAGGGCGGCGTGGTCGGTTCCAAGATGGCGCAGCTTCAACGTTGAGGGGCACCGATGGGCAGCACGGTGTTGAGCATGAGCGTGTCGTTGGACGGCTTCGCCGCCGGCCCTGACGTCACCGCCGGACAACCGATGGGCAGAGGCGGCGAGCGGCTGCACGAGTGGCTGTTCCAGGCCGACGGGGATCGCGCTGTTGCGGCTGACGGCGTCACCCCGGTCGGGGTCGACGCCGCGCAGGTACGAGAGCGTCATGCCACGACCGGGGCCGTGGTGATCGGCAAACGGACGTTCGATGTCGGTGTGGACCTGTGGCAGGACACTCCGTTTCCGGTGCCGTGCTTCGTGGTCACGCACGAGTCGCGCGACCCGTTGCGGATGAGGAGCGACGTCTTCACGTTCGTGAACGACGGCCTCCACAGCACGCTGAGCCAGGCGCGCCAGGCAGCAGGCGACCGGAACGTCCTCATCATGGGCGGGCCCACCACAGCACAACAGTTCGTCCGGGCCGGGCTGGTGGACGAGATCCACGTGCAACTCGTACCGGTGTTCCTCGGCACCGGCACCCGCCTGTTCGACCACCTCGGCACCGACCACATCGAACTCGAACGCACCGCGGTGATCGAATCACCGCACGTCACGCACCTGCGCTTCCACGTCCCGAGGTGACCGCTTGGCGTCGGCCGGCTCGCGGTGCGGACTCGACTTCCGCGTGCGGGCCGGCCAGTGCTTGCGCTGCCACACCGGCGGTCGAAGTCGCGATATGCTGGCGGCGGCAGAGCGCCTGCCCGCGCCCGATGTGGTGGCCCACGCCCGACCGCATGCTGGGGCCAAGAGTCTCCGACTCCGCGCCGCTGTGTCGACTCCCGGCGTGCCAGCCACGCCGCCTGCTCGGTGGAGTGCGTGGGGCTGCACCGGAGGCGTCATGTCTGATCACCAACCACGGCGGACCCCCACCCCGGGACGTGCCCGCAAGCGCGCCATCCGGGAGCACGCCGCCCAGGCCGGTGTCGCCTACTCGGTGGCTGCACGCCACCTTGAGTCGGTGGGGCTGCGACCCGGCGAAACCCTCGCCACGTACGGGCGGACGATCTATCCGATCGGGTTCGATCCGCATCGCCAACTGCTCGTCGAACGCCGTGAGCGGCGGTCGTTCGACGAACGGGTTTCGGACACCAGGCGGGCCGCGGTCCTGCCTCATGGCCGCGCGCAGCACCTCGCCGAGCGGTTCCCGCCCAGCCGTGGTCGTACCGGCAGCGGGGTGGGCGCGCTCTATCACGGCGAGGGCCGGGTGGAACTGCTCGCGATGGTGTACGTGGTGATCGCGGCCGAGTCCCCGGGGCTGCTGCCCGAGGTGGGGGATCTCGTCTGGATCGCGGAGCTGGGCGAGGACACCGCGCTCGACACGGCCTGCGCCGAGGTCGACCGCGAGGCCCGCCGGGTGCTCGATCGGGAGCCCCTGGCGCTCTGGTCGGTCATCGAGGCGGCGCTGGCCGTCGCCGAGCACACCGCGGACTGGCAGATCCGCCAGGAAGCGATCCGGCAGGCCGCGCTCCTCCGCACGATGATGACGCCGCGGATCGGGTACGCGGGCGAGCCGTACGTGCCGGGGCTGCCCGTCGCCGGCGTCCGGCAGATCCTCGACGCGCTGCTCATCGTCGCCGACGACGGACACGCGCCGGGCACCCGGGTACGCCTGCGCAGACATCCGGACGACGTGGGGTTGGCCACGATCATCGAGGCCACGTGGGGGTCGTCGGGTCCGCCGGTGGGCTATCTCGTGTGGCCCGACGCGGCGACGGCGCCGCAGTCGGCCCGCGCCGACGACCTGATCGTCCTGGCCGACCAGGAGTCGATTCCTCGGTGAGCGAGGGCCCGGCTGAGTCGGCTAGCTGAGGCGGCCGAGCCCGTGCGACCTCGCGGCGGACGGCCGCTGGCCGCAGCTCGGCGCGCGGTCGGCGCGCCGGGGGTGTACGAGGTGGCACGGCAGTGACGAGAATGGCGACCAACGTGAATGTCCCTCGGGCAGCGGCGCTCGGGGGCGACGGGGGGAGAACCGGTGACAGCATCAACACGCCTCGGCGCGGCGGGGGTGGTCCTGGGCCTGGTCCTGGTGGGCCTGAGCGGGCCCCCGGCCGGCGCGCACCAGCGCGACCGGGGCTACTCGGCCGAGATCCGACGCGCGTCGTACGGCGTCCCGCACATCACCGCCACGAGCTACGCCAACCTCGGCTTCGGGATCGGGTACGTTCAGGCGGAGGACAACCTGTGCGTCATCGCGGAGAAGGCGGTGACGGTCAGCGGCGAGCGCTCCCGCTACTTCGGCGCGACCGGCCCGACCGACGCGAACGTGCGCAGCGACCTGTTCTTCCGCAAGGCCATCGAGGATCGGACGGTGGAGCGGCTGCTCGACGGTCGCCGCGACGGCGTGCACTCCCCGTCCAACGACGTCCGTGACCAGATTCGCGGCTTCGTCGCCGGCTACAACTCCTACCTGCGCCGCACCGGCGCGGCGAGGCTCACCGACCCGGCATGCCGGGCCAAGCCGTGGGTTCGCCCGCTGACCGAGCTGGACATCTGGCGTACCACCTGGGACAGCATGATCCGGGCTGGCTCAGGGGCGCTGCTCGACGGGATCGTCGCCGCCGCCCCGCCCACCGCCACCGGCCCGGCGGCCGTCCAGGACGCGACCGGTGCGGCCGCCGTGCTCGCGTCGGTCGACGGCGCACCCGCCGGGGTGGGCAGCAACGCGTACGGGCTGGGCGAGGCGGCGACCGCCAACCGGGGCGGCATGGTGCTGGCCAACCCGCACTTCCCATGGGAGGGCGCGGAACGCTTCTACCGCATGCACCTCAAGGTGCCCGGCCGCTACGACGTCGAGGGCGCCGCGCTGATCGGCGACCCGATCATCGAGATCGGGCACAACCGCACCCTCGCCTGGAGCCACACCGTCTCCACCGCTCGCCGGTTCGTCTGGCACCGCCTCGCGCTGGTCCCCGGCGACCCCACCTCCTACTACGTGGACGGTCAACCACGGAAGATGACCACCCGCACCGTCACGGTGCGGGTGCCCGGCCCGAACGGCGGCACGGTGCCGGTCAGCCGGACCTTCCACGACACCCACTTCGGGCCGGTCGTGGTGGTGCCCGGCAGCTTCGACTGGACCGCCAGCACCGCGTACGCCATCACCGACATCAACGCGACCAACAACCGGGCCTTCGACGGCTGGCTGCAGATGGGCCGCGCCGAGACGGTCCGGGACCTCAAGCGCGTACTCGACCGTTACCAGTTCCTGCCCTGGGTCAACGTGATCGCCGCCGACGCCAGGGGCGAGGCGCTCTACGCCGACCACTCGGTCGTGCCCCGGGTGACCGACGCCCTCGCCGCCGCCTGCATTCCGGCACCGTTCCAGCCGCTCTACGCCAGCAGCGGCCAGGCTGTCCTGGACGGCTCCCGGTCGGCCTGCGCGCTCGGCGCCGACCCGGACGCCGCCGTGCCCGGCATCCTCGGCCCCGCGAACCTGCCCGTCCGCTTCCGCACCGACTACGTCACCAACTCCAACGACAGCTTCTGGCTCGCCAACCCCGAGGCCCCGTTGGAGGGCTACGCGCGGATCATCGGTGACGAACGCACCCCCCGCAGCCTGCGTACCCGTCTCGGCCTCGACCAGGTGCAGCAGCGCCTCGACGGCACCGACGGGCTACCCGGCCGCGGGTTCACCACCGACCGTCTGTGGCGGACCGTCTTCGGCAACCGGGTGTACGGCGGCGAACTGGTCCGCGACGACCTGGTGGCGCTCTGCACCGCCCAGCCGACCGGGACCGCCTCGAACGGCGCGACGGTCGACCTGCGCGCCGCCTGCACGACACTGGCCCGCTGGGATCTGCACGCCGACCTGGACAGCCGCGGAGCACACCTGTTCACCGAGTTCGCCCTGGCCAACGGGCTGCGCTTCGCGGAGCCCTTCGCCGTCAGCGACCCGGTGCACACGCCACGCCGGCTCGACACCGCCAACCCGGGCGTACGTACCGCGCTCGCCGACGCCGTACAGCGGCTCGCTGGCATCCCGCTCGACGCGCGTCTCGGCGACGTCCAGACCGAGCAGCGCGGCGACCGGCGTATTCCGATTCACGGCGGGCGCGCCGAGGCCGGCATCTTCAACATGATCGTCAACAACCGGGTGCCCGGCGTCGGCTACCCGAAGGTGGTGCACGGCTCGTCGTTCGTGATGGCCGTGGAGCTGGGCCCGCACGGGCCGTCCGGGCGCCAGATCCTCACCTACTCCCAGTCGACCAACCCGAACTCACCCTGGTACGGCGACCAGACCGCGCTCTACTCGGGCAAGGGCTGGGACACGATCAAGTACACCGAGGCGCAGATCAAGGCGGACCCGAACCTGCGCACCTACCGGGTGGTGGAGGGCCACCACCACTGACCCGCGAGCACGCGGCGGCCGGGCTCCCTGGCGGGGAGCCCGGCCGGTGCGGTTGCTCATTTCGGCAGGCGACCCCGCGTGGAGACGAAGTGGTACGACATGACGGCGAACCCGGGATCGCGGACCAGCCGCCGGAAGGCGTTCAGCTGGTTGGGTGACAGCCCCGCGGCGAGCAGGTCCGGTTCCAGCTGGCGGGAGTTCGTCTCGTAGAGCGACGCTCCGGTCGAGCCGCCAGCCCAGCTCTGCGAGTGGGTGATGGTGTCCAGGTCGGTCAGACCGGCGAGGGCCATCTCGGTGTGCACGTCCTGCGCCCACCCGAGGTCGGCGCCGTGGTCCGCCAGGACACCCATCATGGCGTCCATGACCTGCGCGAAGAGCTTCGCGGCGTCGTCGGTCGGTGCGGTCAGCACCCGCAGCGGCGCGGTGCAGTCGAACTCCTCGACCACCAGCCACCCGCCGGGAGCCAGCGCGCCGGTGAGCGTACGCAGGACCCGTCGCCGGTCGGGGAGGTGCAGCAGCACCAGCCGGGCGTGGATCAGGTCGAACGCGTCCCCGGGTGGCGGTTCGGTGCGCACGTCGTGCCGGCGTACGTGCAGGTTGCCCTCCGCCGCGAGGTGCGTGGGGTCGATGTCGGTGGCCAGCACGTGGCCGTCGTCGCCGACCGCGCGGGCGATCCGCCGGGCCATCGAGCCGCCGCCCGCCCCGACTTCCCAGCAGGTCGCTCCCGGTCGCAGCACCGGTTGGGCCAGTCGACGCGTCGTGATCGGGTCCAGGAAGGACTCCAGCGCCTGCATCTGGGGAACGGCGTCCGGTTGGCCGTTGTCGAACGTGTAAGTGCCATCGCTGGAAGCGGTTGCCATCGGGTGTCTACCTCTCCGAGGGGTCGGGTGACGTGGGGGTGTCGGCCCAGAGCCGAGGGGCCGGTCGGTTGGGCGGCGGCGGTGGGGCGGCGGCGACGCTCAACATCGCCGCCAGTGGGGCCGGGTCGACGCGCGCCTCGGCCGTCGGACGGTCGTAGACCACCCGGCCGTACTCCAGCACCGCCACCCGGTCCGCGACGTCGATCGCGTGCTGGAGCTGCTGTTCCACGAGCAGCACGGTCAGGCCGTCGGCGGCGAGACCGTTGACCAGCTCACGCACCCGCGCCGCCAGATCAGGTGAGAGGCCCTCACACGGCTCGTCGAGCAGCAGCACCCGTGGTTGGCCGAGGAGCGCCCGCGCTATCGCCAGCATCTGCTGCTCGCCGCCGGAGAGTTCGCAGCCGCGGTGTCGCAGCCGTGCCGCCAACCTCGGCAGCAGTTCGAGGGTCCGAGCCACCGTCCAGCCCTCGCCACCGGAGACGGGTGCCCGCCACGGCGCGGCCGCCAGGTGCAGGTGCTCGGCCACGGTCAACCGGGAGAAGACCCGCCGGCCCTGCGGGACGAGACCGACGCCGGACTGGGCGATGCGATGCGGTTGCCGACCGGCCACGTGCACACCGCCGATCTCGATGCGACCACTGGAGGCTCGCACCAACCCGGCGATCGTGTGCACGAGCGTGCTCTTGCCCGCGCCGTTGCGACCCACCACGGCCTGGATGCTGCCCGGGCGGACCCGCAGGCTGACCTCGTGCAACACGATCCCTCCGGCGTAGCCGGCGCACAGGCGATCCACCGACAGCATCACGCCACCCCGTCGGCGTAGGCCTGCCGCACCAGCGGCGAGGTACGGATCTCGTCCGGCGTGCCGGCGGCCAACGTCCGACCGTCGCGTAGGACGGTGACGGTGTCGGAGAGCGCGTACACCAGGTCCAGTCGATGTTCGACAAGCAATACGGCGACCGCTCTGGGCAGCGCCTGGAGCAACTCGACGAGCCGGCCGACCTCGACGGCGGACAGCCCGGCCGCCGGTTCGTCGAGGAGCAGCAGGCGAGGGCGACCGGCAAGGGCCATGGCGATCTCCAACTGGCGTCGTTGGCCGTGTGCGAGGTGCCCGGCCGGCACCGTCGCGACGTCGGCGAGGCCCATCTGATCCAGCAGCGGGCCCGCCCGGTGTTGCGCGATGCGCCGACGTCCACCCGGCCACCACCTGCGGTGGGGCGTGAGCCGGGGCAGCGCGGCGACCACCACGTTCTCCATCGCGGTGAGTGTCGGAAAGACGGCGGGTCGCTGGTGGATGCGGTTGATACCTCGTCGGGCCCGGGCCGCCGGGCCGAGCCGACCGAGGTCGCGTCCGTTGAAGATCACCCTGCCGCGCTGGGGTTTCGTGGACCCGCCGATCACGTTGAGCAGTGTCGTCTTGCCGGCTCCGTTGGGGCCGATCAGCGCGTGCCGCTGACCGTCGTGGATGCACAGGTCCACGCCGGCCAGCGCGGCCAGCGAGCCGTACCGCACGCTGACCTCCTCGACGTTCAGCAGACCGGTCATCGGTGCAGCTCCGGGACTGTGGCCTGGTCACGGGCGGGTGGCGCGTCCGGCTGAGTCGCCGGCGCGCTCGGCAGACGCCACCGGCCCCGTGCCCGGTGCGTGCCGGTGGGCAGCAGGTAGACCGTCGCGACGAACAGCGCGCCCAGCACCAGCGGCGCGTGGCCGGGCAGCACCCCGAACAACCAGTCCCGTACGGCGATGACCAGCGCCGCGCCCACCAGGGCGCCGCCGACCGAGGCGGTGCCACCGATGACGACACCGAGCAGCAGCAGCGCGGAGGTGTCGAAGCCGAAATCGGCGGGGGAGATGTACTGCTGGGCGACGACCAGGAGCGAGCCGGCCGCGCCGGCTATCGCCCCGGCGGCCATGTGCGCTCCGGACAGGTAGAGCGGCACCCGGTGACCGCTGGCCCGCAGCCGCGTCTCGTCGTCCCGGCCGGCCCGCAGCAGCAGCCCCGCCCGGGTACGCAGCAGCAACAGCACCGCGCCGACCAGCACGGTCACGACGACCAGGGCGTACAGGTAACGGGCCTGGTCGTTGGCCAGGACCGGGAGCCCCCAGAACGGGCGGACCGCGGCGATGCCGGCCAACCCGTCAGTGCCACCCGTCACCGACCGCCAGCGGCCGAGGACGGTGACGGCGAGTTCACCGATCGCCAACGTGATCATCAGGACGATCACCCCTCGGGCGTGGACGACGAGCGGCACGGTGAGCGCGGCCAGCACCGCCCCGGCGGCCGCCGCGACGACGAGTTGCACGACGCCGACATCGGAGATCCGGCTGCCGACCACCGCGCACGCGTAGGCGCCCGCCGCGTACGGTGCGGTCTGGCCGAGGGTGGGCATGCCGGCGACGCCGGTGAGCAGGGCGACGCTCACCCCGACCAGGGCCAGCGCCAGCGTCCGGGCGAGGATCGCCGTGGTGTAGTCGTCCACCACCCAGGGCGCCACGACCAGGCCGGCCAGGGCCAGGGCCGCCACAGCGCCCCGCGCGCGCCGGATCACCTCGTCCCTCATGCCGCCCTCCACCTGCTGGCCAGGCCACGCGCCCGCACAGCCAGCACCGCCGCCATGGCGGCGAACAGCAGGAACGGTGCGGCGGACGGCAGCAGCGCCACTCCCAGCGTCTGGATCTCGCCGATAGCGAGAGCGGCCAGCAGGGTGCCGCCCATCGACCCGAGCCCGCCGAGGACGACGACCACCAGGGACAGCAGCAGCACGGTGTCGGCGGTGTCCGTGCCGGGGCCGATGATCGGCGCGCCCAGCACGCCGGCCGCACCGGCCAGCGCGCCGGCGGCGGCGAGCACGCCGGCACGGATCCGCGCGGGACTCACGCCCAGACAGGCGACCATCTCGGGGTCGTCGACGGCCGCCCGGACCAGCATGCCGGCCCTGGTGCGTCGCATGACGAGGTAGAGCGCGGCGGCGATCACCGCGGCGACGACGATGAAGACCAACCGGTACGCGGCGTAGCGGTGACCGGCGACCACCACCGACCCCTCCAGGGCCGCGGGCACCAGGACCTGCGGATCGTCGGGACCGAAGCCGGCGACGAGCAGGCTGCCGCCGGCCAGCGCCACACCGAACGTCAGCAGCGCCTGGCTCAGATGGTTACCGGCGGCGACCGGTGCGAGCAGGCCGGCCAGGAGCACACCCGCCGCGGCGGCGGCCAGCACACCGACCGTCAGCGCCAACGCCAGACTCGCCCAGCCGCCGTCGAGCAGCGCCGCGGCGGTGTAGCCGCCGATCGCGTAGAGCATGCCGTGCGCCAGGTTGAGGATGTTGGCGACGCCGAAACAGAAGACCAGGCCCGACGCGGCGACGAACACGAGCAGCCCGTAGGCGACCCCGTCCAGCGCCGGTATCAGGTACGGATCGATCCGGTTGGTGCCGGCCGCCACCACCATCATCGGCCGACGGTCGCGAGGTCACCCACGACGGTGTTGGACAGCGCCCGCCCGTCCTGGCGGACCTGCCGCAGATACCACTTCTGCACGGGGGAGTGCGTGGTGGTGGAGAACTGCCAGGTGCCGCGCGGGCTGGCGATCTGGCCGAGCTGGCCGATGGCCGTGTTGATGGCCTCCGGAGTCGGGTCGCTTCCGGCGGCGCCGATCGCCCGGTCCAGCACCGCCGCCGCGTCGTACGAGGCGAGCGCGTAGGTCGTCGGTGAGCCGTCGTGCTTGGCCTTCCACGCCGCCACGAAGGCGCGGTTCTCCGCGTTGTCGAGGTCCGGCGAGTAGTTCAGCACGGAGAAGATGTCCCGGGCTGCCTCGCCCTGCGCGTTGAGCACGCCGCCCTCGGTGAGGAACCCGGCCGCGTACAGCGGGACGTCCTTGATCTCGGACTGCGCGTACTGCTTGACGAAGTCGACAGCGGCGCTGCCGGCGTAGAACGTGTAGACGGCTGCCGCGCCGGAGGCCTTGATCCGGGCGAAGTACGGGGTGAAGTTGGTGGTGGCCGGGAACGGGGTGAAGGTCGTCTTGCCGTCGGAGTTCGCGAGCTTCCCACCGATCTTCCCGAACGCGTCGGTGAACCCCCGCAGCTCGTCCCAGCCGCCCTGGTAGTCCGGGCCGATCGCGTAGACGGAGCCCTTCACGTTGTCGCGGACGTGTTGGGCGATTGCAGCCCCGGGCTCGTCGGAGAGGTACGAGGTGTGCCAGACCCGGGAGACGTCCTTGAGTTCCGGTCGCCCGTTGGAACCGACGAGCGGCACCTTCGTCTCGTCGAGCAGGGGGGTGACCCCGGCGACGGAGCCACCACCGACGATGCCGGTGAGCGCGGACACCCGGTCCTGCTTGAGCAGTTTGGTCGCTGCCGGGACCGCGGTCTGGGCGCCGTTGCCCTCGTCGGCGATGACGAGGTCGACCTGTCGACCGCCGAGTTTGCCGTCGTGGGTGTCCAGGTAGAGCTGGAAGCCGTCGCGGATCTCCGTGCCGACCGCCTGGTACGTCCCGGACAACGAGGCGAGCAGGCCGATCTTTATCGAGCCGCTGGCGCTGGTGCCCGGCGCGTCGTTGCCGCAGGCCGTGCTGGTGGTCAGCACGGCCGCGAGCAGCGCGGCGGTGAGGGCACGGCTGCGCCAAGGCGTGGTGAGAGGCATGTCTGACTCCAGAGGAAGGGGAAGGGTCTCCGGCGTGGGGGCGCCGGGGTGGTCAGCGGCTGCGGGCGAGTGCCGCTCGGGCCGCGGGGGTCAGGGCGTCCCCGATACGGTTGGCCAGCTCGGTCATCTCGTAGGAGACCTTGCCCACGTCGCACTCGGGTGCGGCGAGCACCAGCAGCGAGGCACCGTCGTTGAAGGCCATCGAGAACATGAAGCCGCCCTCGAGCTGCGTGACGTTGGAGATCACCGCGCCGGCGTCGAAGAAGGCCGCCGCGCCCCGCAGCAGGCTGACGAGCCCGCTACCCGTCGCGGCCAACTGGTCTGCCCGGTCCGGCGGCAGGTCGCGGGTGGCGGCCACCATCAGACCGTCGCTGGAGATGGCGATCGCGTGGCTGACCTCGGTCGCCCGCGCGGCGAAGGTGTCCAGCAGCCAGCCGAGATCCTGTTGGTCGGTCACGTGCTCTCCTGTCGCGTCATTTGTTGCCGAGGTTGATCGGGGTGCGCCGGCGGTTCGCCACACCCCGCGCGTACGCGGCCATCGCCGTCGCCACCTGGGCCGGATCGCGGTACTCGGACCGTTGTTGCTGCTGGGGGACGGTCACGCCGCCGGGGACGAGTTGCCGTTGCGGTTGCCGTTTGGGCAGGCCGGAGTTGGTGGTGGTGGCGACCTCGGGGGTGTGCGCCTGGGCAGCCGTGCGCCAGGCGTCGTCGGCTGGACCGGACCATTCCTGGCCGTCGTGGCCCTCGGCGACGTCGCTCTGGAACCAGTGGTTGACCTGTTCGAAGATGAGGAGCTCCTCGGTGGGCGCGTCACCCCGGTCCGGGGGTGGGGGAGCCGGTCGGAACACCGGCGCCGCCGGGAGGGTCCGCTCGGCCGGGGGTCGCCCGGCGGTGGGCTCGGGCCGCGGCTGGTAGGGCGGCGGGGGATTGGCCGTGCGCGCCGCCCTCCGCGAGAGCCGTCCGGGTGCGAGCAGGTATTCCTCCGGTGGCAGAGACCGGATGATCGTCGCGGGCAGCGTCGCCTCGGCGAGGATGCCGCGTCGGGGGCCGCGTCGCAGTTGGACGGTGGCGCCCAGCCGGGCCGCGAGCTGACCCACGACGACCAACCCCATCGCCCGTACGGCGGCCACGTCGATCGCCGGTGGGCGGGCCAACAGCTCGTTGAGCTGCTGCATCCGTTGCGGGGACAACCCCACACCCTCGTCACTGATCTGGATGATGACGCGGTCACCGAGGCTCCGGCCGCTCACCCACGTCTCGCTGGCCGGCGGCGAGTACGTCGTCGCGTTGTCCATGAGTTCGGCGATCAGGTGCACGACCTCGTCGACGGTCTTGGCCGCCACGGCGACGTCGCCGTCGATCATGCCGAGCCGGATCCGCGCGTAGTGCTCGATCTGGGACAGCGCCGCCTGGAGCACCTGTTGCAGGGGGACGTCGCGCTGTCGTACGCGACCGACGCCGACGCCGCCGAGCACCAGCAGGCTGGCGTTGATGCGGCCCATCCGGGTCGCCAGGTTGTCCAGCGTGTACAGCTGGTGGAGCCGGTCGGGGTCGGTCTCGTCCCGTTCGACGAGGTCCACCTGGGCCAGGACGGCGTCGACGAGCCGCTGTTCGCGGCGGCTCAGGTGGATGAAGATGTCGGCGGTGTTGGCGCGCATGACGGCCTGCTCGGCGGCGGTCCGCACGGCGGCCTGGTGGACGGCGCTGAACGCCTGGCCCAGCTCGCCGATCTCGTCGCCGGTGGACGGTTCGAGTGCGGCGCTGGACTGCTGGCGGGCCAGTTTGTCCGGGTCGACGGCGGCGCTGCCCGGCTGCTGGAGCTGGGCCACCACGGCGGGGAGCTGTTCGAACGCCACCGCGTTCGCGGCGTCCCGCAGGCGACGCAGTCGCCGGGTGATCTGCCGGGCGACTGCCCAGGTCACCAGCGCGGTGAGGACGAGTGCCAGGAGGACGCCGACCGCCTCGGCGACGGCCCGGCGGCGCTGGTCGGTGTGCGCGGCCCGGACGTCGTCGCGGACCGCGGCGTCGACCCGCCCCCGCAGCTCGGCCAGACGGGCGGCACGCGTCTGGGTGGTGGACACCCAGCCGCCGGTCTCCAGTTGCAACCGCGACCCCGGTTGGGCCCGGGACACCTCGTCCTGCATCCGTTGCAGGGCGAGCGCCTCCTTGCCGGTGCCGGCCTGCTCCCACCAGAGGCTCCACTCGGCCGGGGCCAGGGCCAGGAACGACAGGCTCGACTCGGTGTAGCTGGTGCGGGCGGCGGTGATGTCCTGTTGCATGGCCGGGGTCAGCTCGCCGCCCGCGACCGCCCGCAGCACGGCGACCTGCTGCTGACCGATCGCCTCGGCCGTCTTCGACAGTGCCGCCGACGCCCGGATCCCGTCGGCGAGCCGGGCGTCCACCACGCCGTGCGAGACGGTCTCCCGAAAGTTGATCAAATCGGCGATGGCGATGCGGTAGCTGAAGGTCATCGCCGACACCGAGGCGTGCGTCGCCGTGCGTACCTGGGTGCGCAGCGGGGCGAGGCTGCCCAGAGCCGCGTCGATGCGGCGCAGGAGAGCCCGGTTGGCCTCGGCGTCGGCGGACAGCCGGTCTCGCTGCCTCCGGTAGCGCGTGACAGCGTCGTCGGTGGTGGCCATCTCCGCACCGAAGGCGTCCTGCTGCTCCGGCCCGCCGTAGGTGAGCAGGTCGGCGGCGGCGATGCGTTCGCGTTGCAGGCGGTAGGCGAGGTCACCGGCCTCGGCGCCGACCTGGGCCAGGACCCGCAGGTCGCTGGCCCGGGCTGTCTGGCGTGCGCTCTCGGTCAGCGCGAGACCGGCGAAGCCGATCACGGCGACGAGCGGTGCCGCGACGATGAGGCGCATCCGGCCGGCGATCTTCCAACCGCGTCGCCGGGTCGGGTAGGGTCTGGCCGCGTGGGACCGGGTGCTCGACGCCAAGATTGACTCCCACGACTCGTCGATGACGGTCTATCCGCACGTTGCCGAATGCAAGTCCCATTCGGCCGGAAGCCGGGCTCGTAGGCCAGACCTGGCCGTGGTACAAACTGGCCGTACCAGCATCTGTACCCAACGTCAGCGGCCGGTGACGCCCGAGACCGAGCCGGGATCGTGGGGTCAGCGCTGGTCGTCGCGGGGGTCGGCCGGCGGCTGCGGCCGCTGTGCGTCGTCCGGACCGGACGGGCCGTTGAGCACCTGCCCGATCAGCTCACGCAGCTCGTCGATCGCGTCCACCACGGCGCCGGGGTCGCGCGCGTCGCGTCGATCACGCTGACGTGGCGCCGGCCGGCCCGGCCGGACCGGTGGTGAGGCGCGGGGGCCCCGGCGGCCATCGGCCGCCGCCTGTTCGGCCGCCACCTGCGGCCACAGCGCCGCGAGTCGGCCGTCGGTGCCGAGCACGTCGTCGCAGCGCAGCGCGAACTCGTGACTGCCGAACCGGCGACCGGACTCGACCGCCGCGACCGTCTCCCGGCTGAACCGCACCAGATCCGCCAGCGCCCGCTGGGTCAGACCCCGCCGGACGCGGCAGTTGCGCAGTTCCCATCGGAACCGTTCGCTGGCCGCAGGGGGAGCAGGGCTCGACGGGGACGTGTGCTCCATGCGCTCACCTTCGTGGCTTCGAGAATCAGCAGCGGAAGCCGGATCGAGATTGGCTGATGAGCTGAACATTCACAGAGGACAATTCTTAACCCAGGACGCGATGGGTGTGAAGACGTTCACCGACCTGGATCGTCGGGCAAAGCAGAAAAGGGTGCGTGTCAGGCCCCTTGCCGGTGCCGGGCAGGGGCGGGAAGGCCACCCTTCCCGCACTCGTCCGCGCGCGGGCAGGCGCGTTGGCGCACCGGCACTGTCAGGCGGCCTGCGCTTCGACGGCCGCCTCACCTCGCGCCGCCGGAACGTCGGCCGGTGCCATGGTATCGATTACCGCGAGCAGCGTGTGGTGGGCTCGAAACGCGACATTGGCCTTGTACGAGCGCTGTTGCCCAGTCGCCAGGCGGAGGCCGGGAATGGCTTCGGTGAGTCGGGTGATGGCGATTTCAGCCTCCAGCCGCGCCAATCCCGCGCCTATGCAGAAATGCGGGCCATGGCCGAACGACAGGTGATTGCCCACGTCCGCCCGAGGTGGATGAAACTGGTCCGGGTGGGCGAAGACCGCGGGGTCGCGGTTCGCCGCCCCGATCAGCAGCAGGCAGCGTGCCCCGGCGGGGATGGTCACCGTTCCCAGTGTGACGTCCCGGTTGGTCACCCGCAGCCAGCCGTCGATGGCGGGCGCGAAGCGCAGGGTCTCGCCCACGAACGCGGAGACGGCCCCCGGGTCGGTGGTGAGCTCCGACCAGTGCCGCGGACTGGACAGCGCCTGGTCGAGGGCGTGGGCGAGCAACCCGGCGGTGGTCTCGTGGCCGGCGACGAGGAGGTTGAAGGCCAGGCTCGCGACCTCGGGCACGGTCAGCACCGCGTCGTCGTCGTCCCGGTATGCCAGGGCGCGGCTGATGAAGTCGTCGCCCTGGTGTCCACTGTCCACCCGTTGGCGGACAAGCTCCTCGCAGTAGTGCCAGAACTCCAGCAGATCCTGCGCCAGGCGCACCTGCTCCGCAGGCTCCGGTTGCCCCCAGATGAGCGCGATCTGGCCGTCCGCCCAGCTCCGGATCCGCCCGATGTCGCCGTCGGGCACCCCGAGGATGTCCAGGACCACCAGCAGGGGGAGCTCGGTGGCGAATTCCGGGATCAGGTCGACCTGATCGCCCCGGCGGGCGGCGAGCCGGGACACCAACTGGTCGACCCGGCGCCGGATGATCGGGCCGTACTCGACCTCGACCCGCTCGGGGGTGCTGGCGAAGGCCGCCCGTAGGGCCCGACGGGTGCGGGGGTGCACCGGCGGGTCGGCAGCGGCCGTCGTGGGGGGCGCGTCGATCTGCATGATCACGCTCATCGCCTCCGGGCACACCTCGTAGACCGGGGCGAGCGTGAGGGCGTTGCCGAACGTCGCGACGTCGGCGAGTGCGCGCCGGACGTCCGCGTGTCTGCTGATCAACCACAACCCCAGATCCTCGGCGTAGTGCACACCGTCGGGATCGTCGAGAATGCGCCGCCACATGCTTGCCGGATCGGTGAGATAGACCCCGGCGAACGGATTCAAACGCATGGAAAGCCTCCTGATGCGCGCGGCGCGAAACCGGCAGCGCCTCCATTTTTGAGGTCGGTCAGTTTGGGCCGATAATGGCGCGCATCTGCCTCTGGCTCTTTACGGTGCGCTGAGTAGCCGCACAAGTCAAGATTGGTCACCGTCTATTTATGCCGCGACATAATGCGTGCTGCAACGGACGGCTGAAACCGGCTGGATGCAACTTGCGCCTGGGTCCTTGCCGTCGGTCGACCCCATTTCACGACGAGATGCCCGTTGCGCGCGACAACGAGACCATCGGGAACAGATGAGGCGGACGACCGCCCATGATGGACGGCGGAATCACGGTGCCGCTCTCCCTCATGACCGGAAAACGATCTCCGGACCGGCAGGTGACGCAGGGCTCGGGCCACCTGCCTGGCCGAGGGACCGGCGACGCCCGCACGCGTCGCGGGGGCTCCGGCCCAGGCCGGAACCCCCGCGATGTTCTGGCGTGACGACCCGCCGGGTCAGCGGTCAGGGCGCCCAGGGGCTGGCGATGTTCCAGGTGCTGTCGGCGGTCCACAACGTCGGCGTGTTGTACGCGTCGCCGCCGGTGCCGTTGCTGAGCCAGACCTCCGAGTTGTAGTGCCGCAGGTACCTGCCCCGGAAGTTGTACGACTCCAGCGACACACCCGAGCCGGTCAGCCCGACCCGTGCGCACCAGGTGGCGTCGGCACGCAGGAGCGTCGAGCCGTCGTCCGGCGAGTTGCGGACCCGGGAGTTCTGGTGGCGCAGGTACTGCCCGGGAAAGTTGACCGACTCGAACGAGTAGCAGCCGGCATCGGCCAGGCCGGCCCTGATGGTGTACGTGGCGTCGGCCTTGAGCAGGCTGGGGCTCGCGGCGGCGACCACCTCGGTGTAGGCCAGGCTGTCCTGGTGGCGCAGGTAGCGGTTGGTGAAGCCGGGCGTCGTCACCTGCAACGACCGCCGGGTGTTGACCGGCAGGGCCACCGGCGCCGAGCTGCCGATGGTCTTCGAGGCGTTGATCAGGGCGGTGTTGGCGGCGCGGACCCGCGCCTGATCCATCTTGATCACCTGCCGGTCATAGGTCAGGAAGCCGTTCAGCTCGCCCTCCAGATCGGTGATCTCGGTGTAGACCGAGGCGCTGAGTCCCTTGCCGACCATCAGGTTCTGGCTGCCCTGCACCAGACCCACGTACCGATCGGTGAGGGCGCTCGAACTGGTCTGCCACTCGTAGGCGAAGAAGCCGCCGCTCGGGCTGTACTCGTGGCCCGGCGTGTGCAGGCCCAGCCCACCGAACTCACCGAGTACGGCGATCCGGCTGCTCGACGGTGTGGGCGAGTCGGGCCCGAGGTAGACGTGCCAGTCGTCGATGTCGCCGTTGCCGGGATTGCCGAGGGACTGGCAGCAGTTGTGGCCGCTGTGCGGGTTGACCAGACGTGTCGGGTCCTGGTTCTTGATGTTCTGCGCGACCCGCCGGGTGTCGGCGAGGGACCGCTCACCCCACCCCTCGTTGTAGGGCGTGTACGCGACCACTGCGGGCGAGCTGCGGTGCTCGTCGACGATCTCGCGTGCCTCGGCCTCGAACTGCGCCTGCTGGGCGTCGGTCGGGTTGATGTCCTGCGCGGTCAGCGACGGGATGTCCTGCCAGACCAGCAGGCCGAGCCGGTCCGCGTGGTAGAACCAGCGCTGTGGCTCGACCTTGATGTGCTTGCGCACCATGTTGAAGCCCAGGTCCTTGTGCTTCTGCAGGTCGAAGGCGAGCGCGGCGTCGGTCGGCGCCGTGTAGAGGCCGTCCGGCCAGAAGCCCTGGTCGAGGGTGCCGACCTGGAACACGAACTGGCCGTTGAGCTTGGGGCGCAGCACCCCGTTCACCAGACCCGTGGTGATCTCCCGCATGCCGAAGTAGTGCGCTGTCCGGTCCACAGTGGAGGCTGAGCCGTTGCGGAGGGTGACGCGGAGATTGTAGAGGAACGGGTCGTCGGGCGACCATCGGCGTGCGTTCGGCACCGGCACGCTGAACTCGGTGAAGCCGCCGGTGGCCGAACCGACCACGGTGCTCCCGTTCAGCGCCTCGGCGAGCACGCTGTGGCCGCTCACGTCCCCCCGGGTGAAGACCCGCACCCGCAACGTGTTGGTGCTCAGGTTCGGGTAGACGTCCACGCTGCTGATGGAGGCGGTGGGCACCGGCTCCATCCACACCGTCTGCCAGATGCCGGAGCTGGGGGTGTAGAAGATCCCGCCGGGTGTCTTGGTCTGCTTGCCGATGGCGGGCAGGCTGCCGTTCTGTCGGGTGTCGGTTGGGTCCCAGACCTTGACGACGATCTCGTTCGCCCCGGTGGTGAGCTGGGGGGTCACGTCGAAGGTGAAGGCGTCGTAGCCGCCGGTGTGCGCGCCGACCCGTACGCCGTTGACCCAGACGGTGCTCTGCCAGTCGACGGCGCCGAAGTGCAGCAGGGTCCGCCGTCCCGACCAGTTGGCCGGGACGGTGACGGTGCGCCGGTAGAACAGGTAGTTGCGGTTGTCGTTGGCGGCCCGCTGGATGCCGGAGAGCGCACTTTCCACCGGGAACGGCACGTTGACCCGCTCGGGCAGGGCGGTGCCGAACTGCGGGGCGTCGTCGGTGGCCGACTGGCGTAGCTGCCACTCGCCGTTGAGGTTGAGCCAGTCCGGTCGCGTCATCTGGGGGCGCGGGTACTCGGGCAGGGGTGTGCCGGCCAGCGCCTGGCTGGTCCATGGGGTGGTCAGTGGCGGCGTCTTGGCCGGTGCGGCGTACGCCGGTGGGGTTGGCGCGGCGAGAACGCCGGCGATCAGGGCGAGGATGAGCAGCAGCGGCAGGGCGGGGCGGATGGGGACCTGACGTGTCATGCCGTCTCCGAGGGGCGAGTCGCCGCGGGCGGTGCAGCCAGGCCCGAAGCGCGTGGGTGGTGGGCATCGGGTGGTCACTGACGGGGGACGGGCGTCATCGACGGATGCCGGTGGGATCTCCACGCGTCGGCGGGACTGGCATATTGACATCCATCATCGCCTGTATAACGTTATAGAGCCGCGCCGGGCCTCCCGTCAATCCTTGTCCGTCGATGCGTGCCCGGCTCGGCGGTCCCCCTGGCGAAGGGTCGGTGGATGGGCGTCAACCTCAAGGACATCGCCCAACGCGCGGGCGTGTCGCTGGCCACGGTCTCGAACGTGGTCAACGGATACCGGCCGGTGGGGGAGCGGACCCGGCTGCGTGTGCAGCAGGCGATCGACGAACTCGGTTACAGCCCCAACCTGGGCGCGCGACATCTGCGTCGGGGGCGTACCGGGCTGATCGCCCTGGCCATCCCGGAACTGAACAACCCCTACTTCGCCGAGCTCGCCGAGATCGCCATCGCCGAGGCCGCCGGGCTCGGCTACACCCTGGTCATGGAGAACACCGCCGCGGACCGGGGAGCGGAACTCGCGCTCCTCGACGGATCCCGGCGGCACATCATCGACGGCCTGATCCTCAGTCCGGTGCGGATCGGCCGGGAGGAGGTGCTGGCCCGGACCGCGGGCACTCCGCTCGTGCTGATCGGTGAGGGCGTCTACGACGTGCCGCACGATCACATCGCCATCGACAACGTCGCCGCCGGCCACGCCGCGATCCAGCACCTCGTGGCGATCGGCCGCCGCCGGATAGCGTTCATCGGCGCCACGCACGGTGGCGACCGGCAGTCCGCCCACCTGCGGGTACGCGGCTATCGCGAGGCCCTGGCCGCCGCCGGCCTGCCGTACCGCTCGCGGCTGGTCGCCCGCACCGACGCGTTCGGCCGGCTCGACGGCAAGCGGGCGATGCGTGACCTGCTCGCGCTCGGCGACCCACCGGACGCGGTGTTCGGCTACAACGACCTGATCGCCGTCGGCGCGCTGCGGGCGCTGGCCGAGGCCGGTCTGCGGGTGCCGGAGGACGTCGCGGTGATCGGGATCGACGACATCGAGGAAGGTCGGTTCAGCACCCCGACCCTCACCACGATCGCGCCGGACAAGCGGGAGATCGGCCGTCTCGCGGTGCGCCGCCTCGTCGCCCGGATCGAGGGAGCGCAGGTCGCGGCACCGCTGACCGTGCAGACGCCGTTTCGGCTCATCCGCCGGGAGAGCACGGGTACGCCCGGCGGCTGACGGCCGGTGCGCACCGGACGAGACCCATAGCCCCGGTGGTACGACCCAGAGAGGATGGCGCAAGAAATCCATGTAGCTCAATATGATGACCGCTATCTCGAACGGGGTGCGCTCACGAGGCGTGCCATCCTGATGCGGAGGAATGCATGGTTCGCTGGCGTACCCTCACTGGCCTGCTGGCCACCACGTTGGCCGCGGTGACCGCGGCCAGCCTCACTCTCACCGCGCCGGCCGCAGCGGCCGACAACCCCATGACGCCGAACGTCGTCGGCGGCACCCGCGCCGCTCAGGGCGAGTTCCCGTTCATGGTGCGACTCTCGATGGGGTGCGGCGGGGCGTTGTACAGCGCCCGACTGGTGCTCACCGCTGCGCACTGCGTGGGCTCGACCGGCACCAACACCAGCATCACCGCGACGCTCGGGACGGTCGACCTCCAGTCGTCCAGCCGCATCACCGTCCGGTCCAACTACGTCTACCGGGCTCCCGGCTACAACGGCTCCGGCCGGGACTGGGCGCTGATCCGGTTGGCCAGCCCCGTCACCGGGCTGAGCACCCTGAAGATCGCCAACACGACCGCCTACGACAGCGGCACCTTCACCGTGGCCGGTTGGGGCGCCGCGCGTGAGGGCGGCGGCCAGCAGCGGTACCTGCTCAAGGCGAACGTGCCGTTCGTGAGCGACTCCACCTGCAACGCCAACTACGGTGGTGACCTCATCCCCGCACAGGAGATCTGCGCCGGCTACGCCAGCGGCGGCACGGACACCTGCCAGGGTGACTCGGGTGGCCCGATGTTCCGCCGCGACGCCTCGAACGCCTGGATCCAGGTCGGCATCGTGAGCTGGGGCAACGGCTGCGCCCGGCCCAACTACCCGGGTGTCTACACCCAGGTGAGCTACTTCGCCTCGTCGATCGCCTCGGCCGCGGCGAGCCTCGGCGGCTGACCGGGAGAACCATCGGGCGGCCCGGACGACGATGTCCGGGCCGCCCGCTCGTCACCGAGGGGTACGCGGCGAGTGGGCCACCCGACAGATTCGGCGGGCCGCGCGTGCGGCGCCCGCCCGGGCGGCCATGATGAGCCGGTGAAGATCCTGTCCATCCAGTCGTCGGTCGCCTACGGTCACGTCGGCAACTCGGCAGCGGTGTTTCCCCTGCAGCGGCTCGGCCACGAGGTGTGGCCGGTCCTGACGGTGCACTTCTCCAACCACACCGGGTACGGCGCGTGGCGGGGGCCGATGCTGGCGGCCGCCGACGTGGCCGAGGTGATCGAGGGCATCGCGGACCGCGGAGCCCTCGGCGGCGCCGACGCGGTGCTGTCCGGCTACCAGGGCGACCCGGCCATGGGCGCGGTGATCCTGGACGCGGTGGCGAAGGTCAAGGCGGCCAACCCGGCCGCGTTGTACTGCTGTGACCCGGTGATGGGCGACGCCGGTCGCGGCATGTTCGTCCGCCCTGGCATTCCCGAGTACCTGCGGGACACCGTCGTGCCGCGTGCGGACATCATCACGCCCAACCACTTCGAGCTCGACTTCCTTGCCGGCCGTACGACGACTTCGCTCGCGGAGGTGCTCGACGCGGTCGACGTCGTACGCGCGACCGGGCCCCGGCACGTCCTGGTGACCAGCGTGCTCCACGGCGACCTGCCCCCGGACTCGCTGGAGGTGGTGGCTGTCTCGGACGAGGGCGCCTGGGCGGTGACCACGCCGCTGCTGCCGATCAACCCGAACGGTGGGGGCGACGTCACGGCGGCGCTGTATCTCGCGCACCTGTGGACCACCGGCTCACCCGCGATCGCGCTGGAGCGCACCATCGCCTCCGTCTACGCGGTGCTCGAAGCGACACTCGCGGCGGGCACCCGGGAGATCCAGCTGATCGCCGCACAGGATGTGATCGCCGACCCGCCGGCCCGCTTCACCGCCCGCCGGCTGCGCTGACGACGGGTCGACACCGACCGCCGACGCGTCGAGGAACGCCTCGGCGCGGTCGGCGCGGGCGGTGCCGCGTGCCTGCGGCGGTCAGCGGCTCTCGGGGACGGCCATCTCGCCGAGCAGCGACCAGGTCTCCTGCGGCACTGTGGCGTTCACGATGCGCGGCGTCTCGGCCAGGTGCGGAGGCAGGGTCTCCTGCGCCGCGCGGAAGTGGGCGGACTGCACGTGGGCCGCTCCGGCCTGGTCGTCGCGGAACGCCTCGACCAGCACGTACTCGGTCGGGTCGTCCACGCTGCGGGACCAGTCGAACCACAGGCAGCCGGGCTCGGCCCGGGTCGCCTCGGTGAAGTCGGCGGCGATCTGCGGCCACCGGTCGGCGTGCTCGGCCAGGACCCGGAACTTGGCGGTAATGAAGATCATGGCGTCAGGTTACCCAGCCGGACGGGTCACCCGTCGAAGTCAGCCGGACAGCCGGCCGGACCCGCGCACCTCTGCCCGAGGCACAGTCATGATCAGCTTTGGAAGCGCTCGAAATCCCGACGGAAATGTCAGCCGAGCGGACTACCGTGCGGGACATGCGAGCAATCGGAACGTTCGACGTGGCTGAGTTCACCGCGGTCCCCGTGCCGAGCCCCGAGGTCAAGACTGGCCTGCCGGTCGGCTTCGCCACCATGCGCAAGACATTCACCGGCGAGATCGACGGCCGATCCGAAACACTCTTCACGGCCGCCTTCGATCCCACGACCGGCACCGGCACGTACGTCGCCATGGAGTCGTTCGAGGGCAGTGTCGCCGGCAACGCGGGCACCTTCAACTTCGTGCACTCCGCCACCACCACGGGTCAGGACCGGCAGGCCGAGTTCCTGACGATCGTCCCCACGAGCGGCACCGGCGGCCTGACCGGCATCCGCGGAACGGGAGGCCTGACAGTCGACGAAGACGGCACCCACAGCATCTGGTTCGACTACGACCTGTCCTGACGCCCGCCTTGCGGATGGTCGACGGATCGGCAGTGACCGGGGGCAGCGCAGCAGCCGTCACCCCCGGCACACCCATCGCGGCAGCAGCGCCGTTGCCGTCTGCCCCCGGCTGCCGTGCACCGCCGCTCAGCGCAGGCGGCGGATGTCGCCGAACGCCCGGTAGAACCCGCCCCGGCCGGCCTCGCGGACCTCGGCCACCAGGTAGCGGGCGCCTGGCTCGCGGATCCCCTTGGGGAACTGCACCGACCAGTCGCGTCGGTAACCGTCGGAGAGCACCTGGACCCGCAACCGCCCCCGATCGTCCAGGCACTGCACCACCACGCCCGCGCCCGCGTCGCTGGTCACCTCGACGACCGTCGGTTGCACGGGCCGTGGTGCCTCACGGGGGGCCTTGACGTCGCGCACCTCGGGCACGTCCCCGGCCTGCGCCGCACGGATCGCCGGCTCGCTCGCGTCGATGCAGGCCAGGTGGCCGCCGGTGGTGACGACGTAGAGCCGGTCGTCGTGGTATTGCATGGAGTAGGCCGAGCCGCAGCCGGTGCCGAGCTTCCACAGCCGCGTGCCGGCCGCGTCGAAGCAGTAGATCGAGGACTGGCTGTCACCGGCGAAGACGTACTGGCCGCCCTCCGCCGTGGCGCACGAGAACACCGGGGCGTCGCACCGGTAGGTGCGTTCCAGTCGCCCTGCCTTGGACAGTCGCACCACCTCGCGGGTGCCGGTGCCGGCGAACACGCTGCCGTGCTCCTGCCAGCCGAAGAGCACCGAACCGGTCCTGGTGTGCCACAGCTCGCCGCCGGTCCGCCACTCGTAGCCGGTCACCCCCTGCGAATGGCCGTGGTAGATGGCGTCGCTGTCGCACCGCACCATCCACGCCGAGCGGCCCCGCCCGGGCCGACGCCACAGGAACTCGTCCTCGTGGTCGACCGCCGTGATCCCGCCGTCGGCATCCGACACGCCCAGCACCCCGTCGTGGATGTCCAGCCAGTAGATGTCGATCTCCGGGGCGATCGCGTACGCCACCCGGGGCATCTTGCCCGAGAGGTCGTAGACGTTGCCGTCATCGCAGCCGGCGTAGATCCAGGCGTCGTCGGCGACGATGCACTTGACCCCGTCGGGGAGGCGGACCTGACTGCGCACCTGGGCGTCGTGGTCGAGCGTGGTGATCACGCCGTGCTCGTTGCCGACCATGCAGTGCTGTCCGTCGACGAAGATGCCGAAGGCGGGAGCGCCCGAGTCGTAGCGCCAGAGCACCGGAGCGGTGTGGGCGGTGGAGCGGGTGCTGACGATCTGCCGCCGGGAGACGGTGCGCTTCTGTCGGACGCCGGGAACCGCCGGCGCGTAACCCTTCCGGACCTTCTCCCCGATCTTCTTCGCGGCGGCGGCGCGGGCCCGCGCGTTGTCCGGGTAGGCGCTGGCCTTGATCTGCCCCTGGTCGCCGATCCGGCCGTAGCGCACGGTCAGCGTGGCGTTGTCGACGATGACCTCGTAGAACTTGTGCGCACCGTCCACTTCGGACAGTTCGAGGTAGGTCGTCTCCTGGGACATGGGGGCCTCCGAGGGGTCAGCGACCGGCCAAACGTGGCCGGCGCGGCGACAGTGCGCACACGCTAACGGCGGCCCCCGACAGAATCGGCGCCCGGCCAGCCCAGCGCGTCGTCGCGGAGGACCGCGTGCGCGCCGACGGTCTGATTGACGATCTGCGTCACCCGCACGTCGACCGCGATGCTGGCCAGCGCCACCGCGTCCGCGCGGCTGAGGCCGTGCAACCGCTGCATCAGGGTCAGCATCGAGTCCAGGGCCATGAACGAGGCCTCGTCGAGGGACGCGCCGACGCCCAGGGTCAGCCACGCGTCCGCGGTGCGGGCCACCGGGCCGGTGACCGGGAAGTCGTCACGGACGTCGAAGGTCAACGTCACCTCGTCCATCGGGCACTCGATCGCGGTGCCGCCGACCTCGCCGTCGCCCTGCGCGGCGTGGCCGTCCCCGACCGAGAACAGCGCGTCGTCCACCGGGATCGGCAGCAGGAGGGTGCTTCCCGCGGTGAGGTCCCGGCAGTCCAGGTTGCCGCCCCACGGGCGCGGCGGGATCGTCGAATGACGCCCCGGCTCGGCGGGTGGCATGCCGAGCACCCCCATGAAGGGCCGCAGCGCGATCGTGTGGCCATGCTGGTTGCGGCCGGTCATCGTCGCCGGGTCCAGGGTCCAGGCATGCACCACCGGTTGTTCCTGCACGCCGTAGCGCTGGTTGAACCCGCTCGGCCAGCCGCCGGCCACGGTGGTGCCCCAGGTGGCGGGGACGACCGCATCGATGCGTACCGCGAGGGTCTGGCTGGCGCGCGCACCGCGGACCGCGACCGGCCCGACCAACGCGTGACCGTGGTCGGGTTGATGCTGCGCGACCCGGGGCCGGTCCCGGTTCGCTCCGCCGGGATACGGACCGGCCGACCACCAGCAGTCCAGGGTGCGGTACGTGACGGTGTCACCGGGGTCGATGGTGAGCACGGGCGGAAAATCGGGGGAGAAGTGGCCGTGCAGGCTGTCGTCGGAGGGCGCGAGGGTGTGTCGCATCAGTGCAGGTTAGTGGCCCCCGATCCGCGCGACAGGGTGTGCGGCGGGCATCCGGGCGCCCGCCGCACACCGGCTCGGTGTCAGCCCGCCGTGCAGGAGCGGATCTGCGGACGAGCGCCGCTGTTGCCGTTGGTCATCGTGGTGAAGCCGAAGGTGTTGCCGCTGCCGTTGGACCGCATGGTCATCACGGTGCCGCTGCTGTCCCAGGTGGCGGTGCCGTTCCAGATGGTGGAGACCCGCTGCGGCGCGGTGATGGCTACCACCACGGTCCAGGTGCTGGCGCCGCTGACCGTCACCGACGTGTTGTAGCGGTCGCCCCAGACGTTGGTGGTCGACGCCGTCGCCGTGCAGGTGCCGCCGGTGGGTGGCGGGGTGCCACCGTCGGGCGGCGGGGTCGTGCCGTCGGGCGCGACCGCCCGGCCGGTGGACGGCGAGATCATGCCGGGGCACAGGTTGCGGCTGGTCAGGTTGGCCATGATCTGCGGTATGGCGTCGCGGGTGTTCTGGATCCCGTCGTGCATGAGGATGACCTGACCGGCCTGGAGGCGGCTCGCGTTGGCCACGATCTGGCTGACGCTCGCGCCGTTCCAGTCCTGCGAGTCCACGTCCCAGATCACCTGTCGCATGCCGAGCGATGACGCGACGGACTGGAGGGTGGAGTTGGTCTCCCCGTACGGCGGCCGGAACAGTTGTGGCCGGATGCCGGTGGCGGACTGGATCGCCGAACTGGTCTGGGACAGGTCGGACTGCATCTGAGCCTGGCTCATCGAGGTCATGTGGGCGTGGTTCCAGCTGTGGTTGCCGACCCACATTCCGGCGGCCACCTGTGCCTGTGCGGCCGAGCGGTTGTTCTGGACGTTCTGCCCGACGTTGAACATGGTGGCCCGTGCGCCGTTGCTGCGCAGCACGTTCAGCAGCGCGCTGGTGCTGCCGGTCGGACCGTCGTCGAAGGTGAGACCGACGTAGCCGTTGCAGGTGGCGGCGCTCGACGGGGTCGAGGTGGCCGCGAGGACCACGCCGCACATCGCGACGGCGGTGGCGAGGACGGCGAGCGCGGCGCGCAATCGCCTCGACCACAACGCCGTACGGGGGAAGAGCTTGCTCATCTGGTGCCCCTTCTCGCGGGAGGCATAACCGGGACATCACGAAGCCGTTGCATCGACCGTGATGGATCGGAGTATTGCAGCGGGATTTCCGGCACGTCAACAAGTTCCGGAAGCCGTTCGAAACGAGGTAGGTCGGCGCCCGCTGGTCCTGGCAGTCGGTCAATCGACGTCCGATGATTCGATCCTCGCGGCATCGCTCGGATGATCCGGAAAGTGGCCGAAACTTCCGACGTCTCGCCATCGCTCCGTCGAGGAGGTGGCTCCATCGCAACAGTA
The DNA here is from genome assembly GCF_900090275.1 of Micromonospora zamorensis. NCBI lineage: Bacteria > Bacillati > Actinomycetota > Actinomycetes > Micromonosporales > Micromonosporaceae > Micromonospora > Micromonospora zamorensis. The sequence goes on from NZ_LT607755.1 coordinate 2,366,525, forward strand.
AAGAAAGTAAACAGAAAATGTTACAGTCACCTATGTCTATACCTGGCCGAGTCTGCGGCCAGTGGGATCCCAGGAAGGAGTGATCACATGACGAGACTGCGCGCGCTGGTCGCGCTGGTGGCACTGACCGTCGTCGGCGGGTTGGCTGCGGTCATCCCGTCGACCGCTGCGTCGGCAGCCGCCTGCTCAGCATCGTGGCAGGCCTCGGCCGTCTACTGGGGAGACGCACAGGTCTCCCACAACGGCCGCAACTACCGGGCGAAGTGGTGGACCCAGGCCGAGGCGCCACCGGGTACGACCGGTGTCTGGGAGGACCTCGGCGCATGCGGGGGCGGCACCACGCCGCCGCCCACCGGAGGCACCTGCAACCACCCGAACTGGGCTGCCGGAACCTGGTACGCGGCAGGGGCGATCGTGCGGTACACCAACGGTCTCTACTACGTGGCCGAGCACGACAATCCCGGCTACGACCCCATCGTCAGCACCTGGTACTGGGAGCCCTACACCTGCGGCGGCCAGCCACCCACCACCCCGCCGCCCACCGACCCGGGCGGCTTCGTGGTCACCGAGGCCCAGTTCAACCAGATGTTCCCGGGCCGCAACTCCTTCTACACGTACTCCGGGCTCGTCGCCGCACTCAGCGCCTACCCGGCGTTCGCCAAGAGCGGCAGCTCTACCGTCCAGCGTCAGGAGGCGGCCGCCTTCCTGGCCAACGTGCACCACGAGACCGGCGGCCTCGTGCACGTGGTCGAGCAGAACACCGCGAACTACCCGCACTACTGCGACCCCGGCCAGCCCTACGGGTGTCCGGCCGGGCAGGCCGCCTACTACGGGCGTGGGCCCATCCAGCTCAGCTGGAACTTCAACTACAACGCCGCCGGAAACGCCCTCAACCTGCCCCTGCTGACCAACCCGTGGCTGGTGCAGACCGATGCCGCGGTGGCCTGGAAGACCGGAATCTGGTACTGGATGACCCAGAACGGGCCGGGCACCATGACCGCCCACAATGCGATGGTCGGCGGTGCCGGGTTCGGTGAGACGATCCGCAGCATCAACGGCTCGATCGAGTGCAACGGCGGAAACCCCGCCCAGGTGCAGAGCCGCGTCACGAAGTACCAGCAGTTCGTCGGCATCCTCGGTGTGTCCGCCGGAGCCAACCTCTACTGCTGATCCGCGGCCGGGCCTCGGCGCACGTCTTCTTACGGAGTCGGGGCCCGGCAGGCGGTCGTGGGTGGCCCGGCCGGTTTCATCGCCATCAACCCGTTGACACGGCCGTGCCGTGCCCGGAACTATCAGCGACAGTCCACCCGCCCCGACTCTCGTTGTTCGCCAACTCCAATGACAACGATGTCAGGGCACCGCCCACCACGCTCCACTCAGTCCAGACCTTCGACGTACTCGACCCGTTCGAGTCGAAAGGCCCCGTCCCTCATGTCGCATACCCCCCTTGCGCGTTCCCTGTCTCCCCGCCTGATCGCCGCGACGACAGCCGTCCTGCTACCGCTGGGCCTGCTCGTCGCCGCACCCCTGGCCAACGCCGCCCCCACCTCGGCGACGCCCGGCAACTTCAGCTCCTCGTTCGAGACCGCCGACCCGCAACCCGCCACCAGCACCGTGGAGGTCGGCGCGAACGGAAAACCGGTCCAGGGCAACCTGAGTGGCAAGGTCACGACCCTGCCCGGCAGCCTGCTCGGCCAGGTCAGCGCCGTGACCGCGAGCGACGAGAACCAGCCCCGAGAGATCGCCGCGAACCTCAAGGACGACGACTCGTCGACCAAGTGGCTGATCTTCCAGTCGAGCGGCTGGGTGACCTACCAGCTCGCCAAGCCGGCCACGGTGCTGCGCTACTCGCTGACCTCGGCCAACGACGCACCGTCGCGCGACCCCAGGGACTTCGTCGTCCAGGGCTCCAACGACGGCAGCACCTGGACCGACCTGGACAAGCGTGTCGGCCAGACGTTCAACGGCCGGTACGCCACCAACAGGTACAGCTTCACCAACACCAGCGCCTACGCCTTCTACCGGCTGAACGTCACCGCGAACTCCGGTGACTCGCTCGTGCAGCTCGCCGACTGGAACATCAGCGACGGCTCGGACGTCCGTCCGCCGGCCACGCCGATGGTCAGCGAAGCCACCGCCGGTCCGAACGGCGGCTACACCACCAAGCCGGACGCCGGGTTCACCGGGCTGGCCGCGCTGCGCTACTCCGGTGGCGCCGAGGGCGACGGCCGCTCGTACGCCACCAACAAGCTGTTCGACGTCAACGTGCCGGTCGGGCCGAAGACCCGTCTGTCATACAAGATCTTCCCGGAGTTCACCACGGGCAACGCCAGGTACCCGTCCACCTACGCCGCCGTCGACCTGCACTTCACCGACGGCAGCTACCTGAGTGGGCGCTCGCCCGTCGACCAGCACGGCTACCTGCTCACCGGTGCCGGCCAGGGCGCGTCGAAGGTGCTCTTCGCCGACCAGTGGAACCTGGTGCAGGCCGACCTCGGCACCATCGCCCGCGGCAAGACGATCGACCGCATCCTGCTGGCGTACGACAACCCGCAGGCCACCGGGGACACCCAGTTCCAGGGGTGGCTCGACGACATCGAGCTGACGGCCGCGCCGGCGTCGATCGACGGCACGAAGCTGACCAACTACGTGGACACCCGTCGGGGCACCAACTCGACTGGCGGTTTCTCGCGCGGCAACAACCTGCCGATCACCGCGGTGCCGAACGGCTTCAACTTCTTCACCCCGGTGACCGACGCGACCTCCAACTCCTGGGAGTACGAGTACCACCGGATCAACAACGCGGCCAACCTGCCGATGTTGCAGGGGCTCGCGATCTCCCACGAGCCCAGCCCGTGGATGGGTGACCGCAACCAGATGTCGGTCATGCCGGTCGTCGGCGGCGGTTCCCTCACCGGCCAGCCCGCCAGCCGCGCGCTCGCCTTCAGCCATGACGACGAGATCGCGCAGCCGGACCTCTACCGGGTCACGCTCCAGAACGGCCTGGTCGCGGAGATGTCGCCCACCGACCACGCCGGGATCATGCGGTTCACCTTCCCCACCGGGCAGGCGACCGGAAGTCTCGTCTTCCACAACGGCACCTTCACCATCGGCACGGACGGCACCCTCACCGGCTGGGTCGACAACGGAAGTGGCCTGTCGGCCGGTCGTAGTCGCATGTTCGTGTCCGGTGCCTTCGACCGGGCACCGACGGCAACCGCCGCGACCTCGGCCACCTTCGACGTCTCCACCACCCGGGAGGTGACGATGCGCCTCGCGACGTCGTTCCTCTCCGTCGACCAGGCGCGCCGCAACCTCGATCTGGAGGTCACCGGCAAGAGCTTCGACCAGGTCCACGCCGCCGCGACGGCGATGTGGAAGGACCGGCTCGGCCGGGTCGAGGTGCGTGGCGCCACCGAACCGCAGCTGGTCTCGATGTACTCGAACCTGTACCGGCTGAACCTCTACCCGAACTCGCAGTCGGAGAACACCGGCACCGCCGCCGCGCCGCGCTGGCAGTACGCGAGCCCGGTCTCGGCGCCGACCGGCGCGTCGACCCCCACCCAGACCGGTGCGAAGATCGTCGACGGGCAGATCTACGTCAACAACGGCTTCTGGGACACGTACCGCACCGTGTGGCCCGCCTACGCGCTGCTGTACCCGGACGTCGCCGCCCGGATCTCCGACGGGTTCGTCCAGCACTACCGCGACGGCGGTTGGATCGCCCGCTGGTCGTCTCCCGGCTACGCCGACCTGATGACCGGCACCAGCGCCAACGTGGCTCTGGCCCAGGCGTACCTCACCGGGGTCAAGCTGCCCGACCCCCTCGCGGCGTACGACGCGGCCGTCAAGGACGCGACCGTCGCGTCCGGCCGCAGCGCGGTCGGACGCAAGGGCATCGAGACGTCGCTGTTCCTCGGCTACACGCCGACCTCCACCGGGGAGTCGGTGTCGTGGGCGCTGGAGGGCTTCATCAACGACTACGGCATCGGCAACATGGGTGCGGCCCTCGCCAAGGACCCGGCCACGCCGAAGTCGGAGCGCGCCCGGCTCAAGGAGGAGTCGCGCTACTTCCTGGAGCGTGCCCGCAACTACGTCCACCTCTTCGACCCGAAGTCGAAGCTCTTCCAGGGTCGCGACGCCGCCGGTAACTTCCTCGCCGGCGACCCGCTGGACTGGGGTGGCGTCTACACCGAGACCAACGGATGGAACTTCGCCTTCACCGCCCAGCAGGACGGTCAGGGTCTGGCCAACCTGCTCGGCGGGCAGAAGGCGCTGCGGGACAAGCTCGACACGTTCTTCTCCACCCCGGAGAACGCCGACCGACCCGGCGGGTACGGCGGCGTCATCCACGAGATGATCGAGGCGCGCGCGGTGCGGATGGGTCAGCTCGGCATGAGCAACCAGCCGTCGCACCACATCCCGTACATGTACAACTTCGCCGGCGCGCCGGCGAAGACCCAGGCGACGGTACGGGAGATCCTGCGGCGCCTCTACGTCGGCAGCGAGATCGGCCAGGGCTACCTGGGCGACGAGGACAACGGCGAGATGTCGTCGTGGTACATCCTCAGCTCGCTGGGCATCTACCCGCTGCAGGCCGGGTCGTCCGAGTGGACCATCGGTTCGCCGCAGTTCACGAAGATGACAGTGCGTCGCACCACTGGCGACATCGTCGTCAACGCGCCGAGCAACAGCACCCGCAACGTCTACGTGCAGGACGTCAAGGTCAACGGCAAGAAGCAGCGCGGTCTGTCCCTGGACGTGGCCGCACTCGCCAAGGGCGGCACCATCGACTTCCAGATGGGCCCCAACCCGTCCTCCTGGGGCAGCGGCAGGAACGACGCGCCGCCGTCGCTGACCAAGGGTGACCAGGCGCCGAAGCCGTTGCAGGACACCACCGGCCCCGGCCTCGGCACCGCGACCGCAACCGGCGGTCAGGACGCCTCGAAGCTGTTCGACGACTCGTCCACCACGCAGCTGACCTTCACCTCGGCGACCCCGCAGATCTCCTGGGCGTTCCGTGGCGGAAAGCAGAAGCCGACGTACTACACCGTCACGTCCGGGGCGAGTGCTGGCGATCCGGCGGACTGGCGACTGCAGGGCTCCAACGACGGCATCACGTGGACCACAGTGGACTCCCGCAGGGACCAGGTGTTCCGGTGGCGCAGTCAGACCCGCCCGTACACGATCGACAAGCCGGGTCGGTTCGCGCAGTTCCGTCTCGCGGTCACGAAGACCGTCGGCGCCGCGCAGACCAGTCTCGCCGAGATCGAGTTGCTCGCCGGTGGCGACGTGGCCATCGGAGGCGGCGACATCGCGGTGACCGCCGCGTCCGGCGTGCACGCGACGTCCGGCGTACCGGTCTCGGTGCCGCTGGCGTCCGTCACCGGTGGCACCGCGACCGGTTACCGGGCCACGATCGACTGGGGTGACGGCACACCGGTCACCGAGGGCACCGTGACGCTGAGCTCGCGGGCCGTCTACAACATCGGTGGGTCGCACACCTACGCCACGCCGGGCTACCACCAGGCGAACGTCACGGTGACCGACGGCGAGAGCCAGAGCTCCGCGACGGTCGGCGTCGAGGTGGCGTACGCCCCGACCTCCGGCCTCACCGCCGCGTTCGACACCGTCTGCGTCGGTGACGAAGGCGTCCTCGCGGCGGACTGCGACGCCAAGACGTGGGCGTACTCACGGGCCGCCCTCGCGGCGGGCGGTGCGACGCAGGGCCAGCGGCAGCAGGTCCCGGGGACTGCGTTGCAGTTCACGCTGCCGGTGATCCCGGCCGGGCAGCCGGACAACGCCACCGGCAACGGTGCCACGGTCCTGCTCGACCTGCCGGAGGACGCGAAGAGCATCTCCTTCATCGGCGCCGGAACGCAGGGCAACCAGAGCACCACCGGCACGGCGAACTTCAGTGACGGCAGCACGGCCAGCATCCCGATCCAGATGAGCGACTGGACGCTGGGCGGCAACGCCAACGGCACCCCGTCCTACGGCAACATCGTCGTTGCCCGGACGGCGTACCGATTGAACGGCACGAGCCGGGACGGCGCCCAGCCGTTCCTGTTCGCGACCGCGCCGTACCCGATCCCGGCGGGCAAGACGCTGGTGTCGGTGACCCTGCCGACGCAGACCGGTGACCCCCGCACGGCGGGCCGGATCCACGTGTTCGCCGTCGCCAACGACGGCACGCCGGCCCCCGCGCTGGCCACTGTCGCCCCGAAGGACCAGACGGCGAACGCCGGGCAGGCCCTCGCGGCGAACCTCGGTTCGGTGACCGGCGGCGTTCCCGGCACGACCGGCTACCGTGCCCGCGTCCAGTGGGGTGACGGCACGGCTCCGGACGACGTCACCATCGGTGCGTCCGGTGCGATGAGCGGGCAGCACACCTACACGCGGGAGGGCACCTACACGGTGCACGTCACCACGTGGGACACGCTGTCGAGCAGCACCGAGGCCTTCACCGTGACCGTCGCGCGGGGCGGCTCCCAGCCGACGATCGCGCTGTCGGCTGCCGGCGCAGTCACCACCGGCGGCACTGTCACCGTCGACGGCAGCGGGTTCGCCGCCGGTGAACAGGTGACCGTCAGCGTCGGCACCGACCCCGCCCGGGCCACGAAGGTCGCGGCCTCCGCGACGGGCACGGTCCGCGTCTCGGTCCCGACCTCCGGCGACGCACAACCCGGCCGGTACGCGGTCACCGCGACGGGCGCGTCGACGCGGACGCCGGCCACGGCCACCGTCCAGGTGACCGGGCAGGCCCAGGCGCCGACCTACCAGCCGCGGGTGGCACTGCTGACCACCTCGGGTCCGCGTGGCACGTCGATCACCATCGACGGTTCCGGGTTCGTTCCGAACGAGGCGGTCACGATCACCGTCGGGAACGGCCTCGCGGTCAGCACGGTTCGCGCGAACGGTGACGGTGTCATCTCCGGCGCGACGGTCAGCGTTCCGGGTGCGGCGAAGGCGGGCGCGACCAACGTCACGCTGAGCGGCGAGAAGTCGGCGACGAAGGTGTCCCGGCCGTTCACCGTCACCGGCTAGAACGAAGTCGACGGGTTGGGCGGGTCGTACTCACGGCCCGCCCAACGTCTGAGCCGTCGGCGTTCGGACGTTGATCGACTCGGTTTTACGGAAGTCGGGGCATCGAGGCGCCGTGGATGCCCCGACTTCCGCGAACGCGAGTGGATCATGCAGGGGAGTGGGCCTGCGGCGCGCCCAGTCGGAGTTGCCAGCGCGTGCCCTGGCTGGTGAGCCGGACGATCGCCAACGGCTCCACGTCCAGCTGTCGGTACGTCGCCATCGGCAGCCCGAGGGCGTGCACGACCGCGACACGGATCACCAGCGGGTGGGTGACCGCGATGACGCGCCCGCCGGCTCGGTGCTGCTCGTCCAGCCAACTGCCGACCCGATCCCGTACGGCCGCGACGGACTCACCGCCGTGCGGCGCGGACTCCGGTGCGGACAGCCAGTCGTGCAGCGCCTGCGGCTGCGATTCAGCGATCTCCTCAAGCGACCGTCCGGACCAGTTGCCGTAGTCGCAGTCGGCCAACGCCGTCTCGATCGTCGGCAGCAGACCGAAGGCGTCGGCGGTCTGCCGGGCCGCCGCCGCTGGGCTGCACAGGCAGGTGTCGTGCATGCCGAGGTGCCCACGCCGGTCCGGATCCGCGTCGGCCTGGGCGAGGGCGGCGCGCAGACCGCCCTCGTCCAGGCCGTCGTCGGGTCCGCCGAAGCGGGCCCGACGCAGGGCGGCGGTGTGACCGTGGGCGACCAGCCGGAGGCTGGTGGCGGTCACGTGCTGGGCAGCGCGGCGGCGGCCCGACGGAGTCGATCGTGGTGCATCAGGGCCGCGAACAGCAGGCCGATCCCGGTCCAGAGCACCACCTGGGTGCCGAGGGAGGCCAGTCGGAAGTTCCACAGCAGCGTCGCGGGGAAGTCGGTGGGGACCTCCTGGAACGACGGAAGCACCACGTAGGACGCGACGGTGACCAGCAGGAAACCGCCGACGGCCGCGGCGACGCGTTGCCACAGTGGCGCCTGCGCGCCGACTGACCGGTAGCCCAGCGAGCCCGCCCACACGGCCACCAGACCGAGCACCACCATCAGCAGGTAGGTGGCGGTGCGTTGGTTGATGGTGGCCGGGTCGCCGACCGCCGGCGGGTTCGCCGGGTACTTGAGGAACGGCACGATCACCGCGCCGAGCAGCGCCGCACCGGCCAGCAGCAGGCCGGAGCGCCCGTCGTCGTCGGTCCGTCGCCGACGGGCCAGCAGGACGTACGCCGTAGCCAGCAGACCGCCCATCGCGGCGCCGAACAGGCCGGTGGCCAGGAACAGCCCACCGCGCTGGCCGCTCCGGGTGACCACTGCCTCGTCGTGCTGGTGCCCGCCAGCGGCGGGTTCGGCGTGCGAGGCCGCCTCCTCGATAGCGATGGCGGCCTCGACGTGCGGTTCGCCGGCGACGTAGGCGAACGTCCCGGCGAGCAGGCCAGCGATCAGGCCGGCGAGCAGGCCGCGGACGAGGACGGCGAGGAACGGGGGAGCGGTGGTGGCGTTCAGTGGCACGGAACACCGAGCAGGTGCCGGCCGTCGTGCATGAGCTCGTGCAGGTACGTCCCGCTGCGCGACACCGCACCCTGGTCGAACGCGACGAGGTAGGCCAGCAGGGTGAGCGCGACGACGGTCGCCAGGACCGTCCACAAAAGACGCGTGGTGCCAGCGGGATTCACCAACGGCTGGCTGGACGTGGAGCTGGACATATGATCACGAACCTCCCCGGGGATGACGCGTCCCCATCGCAAGGCTGCGGACGACCGAGCGTCCTGGCTCGCGGGCCCCATTTTGAGGTGGGGGAACCGCTCACAGTGGCGCGACCGCGCCGGAATCACACCGGCTTCCCTCGCGTCGCCGCAGATAGTGGGTCGACGGTATCGGTGCCGCCGCAGGCGGTCAACCCGGCCCCGCGTTGGGTGAAGCACCTGTGCTCGAGGACTCAGCGCCGCCCGATTCGTCAGATCAAAACTCGATCGCTGGCGGCGGGCATCGTCCGCCGCCGCCGAACCCGACGCGACGGCGAAGCTCTCCGAGCCGATGGCCGGGTGGACGGCGCGGCCTGGACGACGGTGGAACCGCGGCCCGCTGTCGAGCACGCGCTCGACAGCGATCGGCCCGGGCCGGCTGATTGTCGGCTCGGACCGGCAGGTGTGTCTGCTCGCCGCCTCGTGCACCGGCTGAGGCGGAACGAGGCGAGCGCGGCGGGCGTCGAAGGCATAGCATGTTATCGATAACAATCGGATTGTGGTTCGTTGGCTCGCGGGGCGGCCATCGACAACAGATCATGCCGTTCTGGTCGGACGTAGGGCTCCGAAGGCTCGCGTAACGACGGCAAAACATGGTCGCAAGACCTTGGCAACACACGTACGTGCATGGCATGGTAACGCCTGATCAAGGGAAACATCCGACCTATCTCCATGGGTGGTGCGGGCTTCGAGTCCGTCTCTCCCTGCCGAGGAGGCTCGGCCGGTCACCGGTGCTCCGCTCGCCGACGGCTCTCCCGTCGCGTGCGGCGCCACGCTTGGGGAGGTCAGGGCCGACGATGAGCACCGTCGAGGCAACCACCGGCACGCAGCACGGCACGCCCAGCGACTGGTTCCGGGAACGGATCTCCCACGCCGTCTCCGAGCTGACCGCCGCCACCGCGCTCGTCGTGCTGTTCATCGTGTTGAGCGTCGCCAGTCCCTACTTCCTGACCGCGGACAACCTCTTCAACATCGGGGCGCAGACCGCGGTGATCGCCATCATCGCCACGGCGCAGACGATGGTCATCATCACGAAGGGCATCGACCTCTCCGTGGGGTCGGTCGCCGCGCTCGCCGGCGTGGCGGGGGCGATGGTCGTACGCGACCTCGGCTTTCCACTCTGGGCGGCGACGGCGGTCGCGATCGGCGTCGGCGCACTGGCCGGGCTGCTCAACGGGCTGCTGGTGACCGTGGCTCGGATCCCACCGTTCATCGCGACGCTGGGAACGATGTCCGTCGGACGAGGGCTCGTCTTCATCATCACCGGGGCGGTCGGCGTCTACGGCCTGCCCCGATCCTTCCAACTGCTCGGCAACGGGGAGATCGTCGGCATTCCGTTCGCCGTGGTGATCACCGTTCTGGTCGCAGTCGGTGTCGCCTTCGTGCTCTCCCAGACCCGCTTCGGCCAGTACACGTACGCGATGGGCTCCAATCTGGAGGCCGCACGCCGGTCGGGCATCCGGGTCGGTCGGCACCTGACCGGCGTGTACGTGCTGGCGGGTGTGCTGGTCGGTCTGGGAGGCATGATCGCCGCCTCCCGGGTCAACTCCGGTCAGCCGAACTACGGGATCTCGCTGGAGCTCGACGTCATCGCCGCCGCGGTCATCGGCGGGGCCAGCCTCTTCGGAGGTCAGGGCCGGATCGTCGGGACCATCATCGGCGCGTTCCTCATCGCCCTGGTCCGCAACGGCGCCGTCCTGCTCGACATCAGCATCCACTACCAGCAGGTGATCGTCGGCCTGATCATCTGGGCCGCCGTCTACTTCGACCAGTACCGCCGCCGGCGGCTGGAATCACGGGGTTGACATGCCACTTCGAGCGTCCGAACGAGGAAGGACACACACCATGGCACACACCACCACCAGCCGGCGGGCACGAGGGCCACTCCTGCGCGCGCAGGCGATTCTGGCCGTGGCCGCGGCGACCGCTCTGCTCAGTGCCTGCGGCGGGGTCGAGGTCCGGGACGGAGGCGACGGCGCGACCAAGGACGCGAGCGGGCCGTTGAAGCTCGCCGTGGTCCCGAAGGCGGTCGGGGCCGACTACTGGAACACGGTGAAGGCGGGTGCCGAGTGCGCCGCGCAGCGCGCGGGTGACGTCACCGTCCAGTGGGACGGGGTGACCACCGAGACCGATGTTGAGGGTCAGGTCAACCTGATCCAGAACTACGTCACCAAGAAGGTCGACGGCATCGTCTACGCGGCCACCGACTCCAGTGCGCTGGCGCCCGCCACCGACAAGGCGCTCGCCGCGAACATCCCGGTCGCGATGATCGACTCCGGCACCAGCCCGCAGCCGTCGAACGTGCCGCTGTTCGCCACCGACAACCGCGCGTCGGCCACCGAGGCGGCGAAGCTGCTCGCCACCGAACTCGGCCCCGGCAACCACGAGGTGGCGCTGGTCGAGTTCCAGCCCGGGTCGCAGACCAACACCGAGCGGGTCGACGGCTTCAAGGCCGGTCTCGCCCAGTATCCGAACCTGAAGCTGGTCGGTCAGCAGCCCAGCCGCAGTGACGTCAACGAGGCACGACGCGTCACCGAGAACATCCTCACCGCCAACCCCAACCTCGCGGGCGTCTTCGCTGCCAACGAGCCGAGTGTGCTTGGCGCCGCGCAGGCCATCCAGGCGGCCGGCAAGTCCGGCAAGGTGGTCATCATCGGGTGGGACGCCGCCCCGGACGAGATCGCCGGGGTACGCAGCGGCCAGATCTCCGCGCTGGTCGTGCAGAACCCCTTCAAGATGGGCTACTTCGGTGTCGACAAGATGGTCAAGCACCTGCGGGACAAGGCGCCGCTGGCGTCGGCCGACACCGGCGTCACGTTCGTCACCAAGGAGAACATCGACTCCGCGGAGATCAAGGCGGTGCTCGAGCCCAGCTGCGCCAACCCCCCGGTGCAGTGATGGGTACGACCCCGACGGCCACCCCCGACAGCGACCGGCAGCCCACCGCCGACGAGCCGCCGGTCCTCGAAGCCCGTGGCATCGTCAAGCGGTTCGGGCACGTCGAGGCGCTGCGCGGCGCCGACTTCACTGTCCACCGGGGTGAGGTCGTCGCGCTGATCGGCGACAACGGCGCCGGAAAGAGCACCCTCATCAAGACGCTGTCCGGTGTGCACCCGCCCGACGAGGGCGAGATCCGGGTCGGTGGTCGTCCCGTCCGGTTCTCCACCCCGGTCGACGCCCGGCGCGCCGGGGTGGAGACCGTCTACCAGGACCTCGCCGTCGCCGACGACCTCAGCGTGGCCGCCAACCTGTACCTCGGGCGGGAGATCCTGCGCTCCGGGCCGCTGGGTCGGCTCGGGCTGCTCGACAAGCGCGCGATGCGGCTGGGCGCGGCCGCCGCCCTTGACGAACTGGGCGTACGGATCCCGCGGGTCACCACCCCGATCGCGATGTTGTCCGGTGGGCAACGGCAGTGCGTCGCGGTGGCCCGCGCCATCATCTGGGCGACCAATGTGGTCATCCTCGACGAGCCCACCGCCGCACTCGGTGTCGTCCAGACCGGGCGGGTGCTCGACGTGGTCCGGCGCGCCCGCGACGCCGGCATGTCGGTGGTGCTGGTGAGCCACAACATGCCGCAGGTGCTCGAGATCGCCGACCGGGTCGAGGTGCTGCGCCTCGGTCGGCGGGCGGCCCGACTGCGCGCCGACGAGGTCACCACCGACGACCTGGTGGCGGCCATGACCGGGAGCACCAGTGTGGAACGCGACGAGCGGTGACCGTGGCCGTCGACCGCGTGGGCGTTCACGACCGCGCGGTGTCCGAGTTGGCCTCGGTGTCGTCGGGCAACCCGTACAACGACTCCTCCACCCCGATCAGGTGGTTGGCCATCCGGATACGGGCCCGCTCCGGGTCACGTGCGGCAAGGGCCTTGAGGATCGCCACGTGCTCGTCGTGGGTGCGCCGGTCCGCGCCTTCCTCGTGCAGGCTCCGCCACAGCCGGCCCCGCACGGTGCGCCCGGCGAACGCCTCGATCAACCCGATGAGCACCGGATTCTCGGCGTGCACCGCGATGATCCGGTGGAAGGCGATGTCGATCTCGAGGATGCGCTCGTGGTCCTGCGGTGACTGGCCGACCATCCGGGCCGCCTCGGCGAGCAGGTCCCCGGCCTGGGCGAGGGCCTCGTCGGTCATCCTGGTCGCCGCCAGTTGGGCGGCCTCGCACTCCAGCAGTCGCCGGACGGTGTGGATGTGCCGGGGGTCGCCCTGGCCCTGGAAGTCCACCACGAAGCCCATCGGCGCCAGCAGTTGCGGCGCGTCGAGGTTGGTGACGTAGGTGCCGTCACCCTGACGGATGTTGACGATGCCGAGGATCGACAGAGCCGACATGCCCTCGCGCAGCGAGCCGCGCGAAACGCCGAGCGACTCGGCGAGGTCCTTCTCGATGGGCAGTCGGTCCCCGGGCTTGAACTGCCCTTCGAGGATCATCCGCTTGATGCCGTTCACCACTTCGTCGGTGCGCGACATGACACCCCCTAGCGGCCGGCGGGGGTGGCCGTCCCACCCGCGATCACGTACGGCTCCGAGGATGACACGGTAGTCGGGTCCGACGCCGCCCAGTAGTGGCCGTCGGGAAACCGGTAGAGCGCGACCGACTCGGGGCGCATCCGGGTGGAGTAGCCGGGCTGGCTGGGCAGGACGTAACCGCTGCCCGAGCCGGTGTCCCGGACGACGCACGGGTCGGTGAAGTGCTCGTGCAGGTGGTCGACGAACTCGGTGACCCGGTCGGTGAGATCCCCGGAGATCGCGACGTAGTCGAGCACCGACACGTGTTGGACCATCTCGCAGAGCCCGACTCCACCGGCGTGGGGGCACACCGGCACGTCGAACTTCGCGGCGAGGAGCAGCACGGCGACGATCTCGTTGATGCTGGCCAGCCGACCGGTGTCCAGCTGGCAGAAGTCGATGGCCCCGGCCTGGAACAGCTGCTTGAACATCACCCGGTTGTGACAGTGCTCGCCGGTGGCCACGCCGATGGGAGCGACAGCGCGGCGGATGGCCGCGTGGCCCAGGATGTCGTCGGGACTGGTCGGCTCCTCGATCCACAGGGGTGTGAACTGGGCGAGGGCCTTGACCCACTCGATGGCCTGACCGACGTCCCAGACCTGGTTGGCGTCGATCATCAGGTTGCGGTGCGGGCCGAGGATCTCCCGGGCGATCCCACAGCGGCGGATGTCGTCGTCGAGGTTGGCGCCCACCTTGAGTTTGACGTACCCGTAGCCGGCGTCCACCGCCTCCTGGCAGAGCCGGCGCAGCTTGTCGTCTCCGTAGCCGAGCCAGCCGGCCGAGGTGGTGTAGGCGGGGTAGCCGGTGCGGTCGAGCTCGGCGAGGCGGTCGGCCCTGGTGCTCTCCTTGGCCCGCAGGATGGCCAGTGCCTCGTCCCGGGTCAGCGCGTCGGACAGGTAGCGCAGGTCCGCGATGTCGACGAGTTGCTCGGGGGACATGTCGACGAGCAGTCGCCACAGCGGCTTCCCGGCGAGCCGGGCGACCAGGTCCCATGAGGCGTTCAACACGGCGGCGAGGGACAGGTGGACGACGCCCTTCTCCGGCCCGAGCCACCGCAGTTGGCTGTCGGAGGTGAGGAGTCGGTAGACCGCGCCCATGTCTGCGGCCATCGTCGCCACGTCCAGGCCGACCAGAAGCTGCGCCTGGTGCACCGCGGCCGCGGCGACGATGTCGTTGCCTCGACCGATGGTGAAGGTCAGCCCGTGACCCGCGAGCGGCACGCCCACGCTGTCGACACCGTCGGTGTGCAGGATGACGTACGCCGCCGAGTAGTCGCCGTCCTTGTTCATGGCGTCGGACCCGTCGGCGGTCAGTGAGGTGGGAAAACGGACGTCCTCGACGGTGACGGCGGTGATCTGCGGCATGCGCTCCTCGCCCGGCTAGGCAAAAGATCGGATGATCACCCGGAGTATACGGAGGGCGGTTCTGGCGCGTCAACGACCTTGATCCACCCTGAAGGGCGGACATCCACCGTCTCGGGGCCGTCGAACCTGGTCAATGTTCGAACCCGATCCACTGTGCCCATTGGCGCGATACATCAAATCTTTGCCGGTGTCGGCCGCCCGTGGATCGCGTCGTGCCGTCAGTCGCACCGCCTGCGCCTGCTGCTGCCATCGACGCGCCTGGCCGGCCGGGACGAACCCGCGCCGGTGCGGCTGGTGATCACCGTCACCGGCTCGGCCGCGACACGCCGAGACCGACATGTGGGGTGTGACAACGCCTGCATCCCTATATATGGTGTCGAGCGCAGCTGGTTCGACCGCTCATCCGGTGCGGTCGAGGCAAGAGGGAACCCGGTGGAAATCCGGGACTGTCCCGCAGCGGTGAGTGGGAACGACCGCCGTCATCAGCACTGGGCCACGAAGCGGCCTGGGAAGCGACGGCCAGTAGGAGACCGGCCAGCCCGGTTGTGCCCACGAGTCCGAAGACCTGCCAGCGCGCCGCGTACCCGCACCCGGGTGGGCGGCGGTCCGAGGCCGCGTGGGACGGCTGACGCCACCTGACCCACGCCGTGCCGGCGTGGCGTCCGTCGGTGTCTGTCTCCTCGCGTCCGGGCCACCAGGTCTCGAACTCCGAGGAGCGAGTGGTGACAGTCACCGAGGTAGTCCCCGTCAGCGGCGACGCGACAGTGCGGCGGACGCCGATGCAGGTCCGCAAGCGCAACGGCGCCACCGAACCCGTGGACGTGAACAAGATCGTCCGGGCGGTCGAGCGGTGGGCCGACGACCTGACCGACGTCGACCCGATGCGCGTCGCCACCCGCACCATCAGCGGCCTGTACGACGGCGCGACGACGGCCGAGCTGGACCGGCTGTCCATTCAGACCGCGGCCGAGATGATCGGCGAGGAGCCGCAGTACTCGCGCCTCGCCGCCCGGCTGCTGGCCGGTTACGTCGACAAGGAGGTGCGTCGGCAGGGCATCACCTCGTTCAGCGCGGCGATCCGGGTCGGCCACGCCGAGGGCCTGATCGGAGACGACACCGCCGCGTTCGTCGCCGCACACGCCACGATGCTCGACGCCACCGTCGATCCGGACGGTGACCGGCGATTCGAGTACTTCGGCCTGCGTACGGTGGCCGACCGGTACCTGCTGCGCCACCCCACCAGCAGGCTGGTGCTGGAGACCCCGCAGTACTGGCTGCTGCGGGTGGCCTGTGGTCTGTCCACCACGCCCGACGAGGCGACCGGTTTCTACCGGCTGATGTCCAGCCTGGCCTACCTGCCCAGCTCGCCGACGCTGTTCAACTCCGGCACCCGGCACACCCAGATGTCCTCCTGCTATCTGGTCGACTCCCCGCTCGACGAGTTGGACTCGATCTACCAGCGGTACGCCCAGGTCGCCAACCTGTCCAAGTTCGCCGGGGGCATCGGCATCGCGTACTCCCGGGTCCGGTCCCGGGGCGCGCTGATCCGCGGCACCAACGGGCAGTCCAACGGGATCGTGCCGTGGCTGCGCACGCTGGACGCGAGCGTCGCCGCGGTCAACCAGGGTGGCCGGCGCAAGGGCGCGGCCTGCGTCTACCTGGAGCCGTGGCACCCGGACGTCGAGGAGTTCCTGCAACTGCGCGACAACACCGGCGAGGACGCCCGACGCACCCACAACCTGAACCTCGCCAACTGGGTCCCCGACGAGTTCATGCGCCGGGTCGAGGCCGACGAGATGTGGTCGCTGTTCGACCCGCACGAGGTGCCCGAGCTGCCCGACCTGTGGGGTGAGCGGTTCGACGCCGCGTACCGCGAGGCCGAGGCGCAGGGCCGCTACGTGCGGCAGGTCCCGGCCAGGGAGCTGTACGGGAAGATGATGCGGACCCTGGCCCAGACCGGCAACGGGTGGATGACCTTCAAGGACGCCGCCAACCGGTTGTGCAACCAGACCGCCGAGCCGGGCAATGTGGTGCACCTGTCCAACCTCTGCACCGAGATCGTCGAGGTGTCCAGCGACGCTGAGACGGCCGTGTGCAACCTCGGTTCGGTGAACCTCGCCGCCCACCTCACCGACGGTGGCATCGACTGGGAGCGGCTGCGCGCCACGGTCCGTACCGCTGTGACGTTCCTGGACCGGGTCATCGACATCAACTACTACCCGACCTCGCAGGCGGCGGCGAGCAACCCCCGCTGGCGGCCGGTCGGGCTCGGGCTGATGGGCCTTCAGGACGTGTTCTTCGCGCTGCGGCTGCCGTTCGACTCGCCGGCCGCGCGGGAGCTGTCCACCCGGGTCAGCGAGGAGCTGTACCTGACCGCGCTGGAGACCTCGGCCGACCTGGCGCGTCGCTTCGGCGCGCATCCGACCTTCGCGCAGACCCGGGCCGCGCGGGGTCAGTTGCAGCCCGACCTGTGGGGCGTCGAGGGTACGCAGACCGCGCGCTGGGACGCGCTGCGCGAGCGGGTCGAGGCGTACGGGCTGCGCAACTCGCTGCTGGTGGCGGTCGCGCCGACCGCGACCATCGCCTCGATCGCCGGGTGCTACGAGTGCATCGAGCCGCAGGTGTCGAACCTGTTCAAGCGCGAGACCCTGTCGGGGGAGTTCCTCCAGGTCAACACCGCTCTGGTGCGCGAGCTGAAGGCCCGCGGTCTGTGGACCGAGCGGATCCGGTCGGCGATCAAGCGGGCCGAGGGGTCGGTGCAGGACATCGCCGAGCTGCCGGCCGGCGTACGGGAGTTGTTCCGCACCGCGTGGGAGCTGCCGCAGCGCGCTTTGATCGACCTGGCGGCGGCCCGTGCCCCGTTCATCGACCAGTCCCAGTCGCTGAACCTGTTCCTGGCCGCACCGACCATCGGCAAGCTGTCCTCGATGTACCTGTACGCCTGGAAGGCCGGGCTGAAGACCACCTACTACCTGCGCTCCCGCCCCGCCACGCGGATCCAGCAGGCCACCGTCAGCGCTGTCGCACCCGTCTCCGTCGACGCGGAGGCGCTGGCCTGCTCGCTGGAGAACCCCGAGTCGTGCGAGGCCTGCCAGTGATCCCCGCCGACACCGCCACCGACACCCGCACCACCGACACGAGGACCACGCACATGCTGCTCGACCCCGGGATGGACCTCACCCTCCGCCCGATGCGCTACCCGCACTTCTTCGACCGGTTCCGTGACGCCATCCGCAACACCTGGACCGTCGAGGAGGTCGACCTGCACGCCGACCTCGCCGACCTGGACAAGCTGTCGCCGGCCGAGCGGCATCTGGTCAGCCGCCTCGTGGCGTTCTTCGCCACCGGCGACACGATCGTCGCGAACAACCTGGTGCTCAACCTGTACCAGCACGTCAACAGCCCCGAGGGTCGCCTCTACCTGTCCCGGCAGCTGTTCGAGGAGGCCGTGCACGTCCAGTTCTACCTCAACCTGCTCGACACGTACGTGCCCGACGAGACAGAGCGCTTCGCCGCCTTCGCCGCCATCGAGAACATCCCCTCGATCCGTCGCAAGGCCGAGTTCTGCTTCCGCTGGATCGACTCGCTCAACGACCTGCGGGAGCTGCGGTCCCGGGAGAACCGGCGGACGTTCCTGCTCAACCTGATCTGCTTCGCCGCCTGCATCGAGGGGCTGTTCTTCTACGGCGCCTTCGCGTACGTCTACTTCCTGCGCTCCCGTGGCCTGCTGCACGGCTTGGCCTCCGGCACCAACTGGGTGTTCCGGGACGAGTCGATGCACATGGCGTTCGCGTTCGACGTGGTCGACACCGTCCGCGCCGAGGAGCCGGACCTGTTCGACGACGACCTCGCCGACCAGGTTCGGCGGATGCTCACCGAGGCCGTCGAGTGCGAGGTGCAGTTCGCCGAGGACCTGTTGGGCCACGGTGTGCCCGGTCTGACGCTGACCGACATGCGGGAGTATCTCCAGCACGTCGCCGACCGTCGCCTCGCCCAGCTCGGCATCGCCCCGCACTACGGGTCGACCAACCCGTTCGCCTTCATGGAGCTGCAGGACGTGCAGGAGCTGTCCAACTTCTTCGAGCGGCGCGTCTCGGCGTACCAGGTCGGGGTGAGCGGCACCGTCGCCTTCGACGACGACTTCTAGGCGGCCGATCCGGGGGCCTGGCGTCGCTTGGTGAGCCACCGCATCACGTGCAGGGGGTGCGACGCCGGGTCCGGAATCGGGTGGAAGACCTGTTCGACAGCGCCGTCGGCGATGATCAGCGTCAACCGCTCGTAGAGCGTCATGTCACCGGCGGCGCGGGTCGGCAGACGCAGCGCGTCGGCCAGCGTCAGCCTCGGGTCGGGGATCAACGGGTAGGGCAACCGCAGCCGGTGCGCGAGTTCCCGCTGGTATCCGGTTGACTGCGCGGACAGGCCGTACACCCGGGCGGCGCCGGCCGCGCGGAGTTCCGCGTGGTGGTCGCGGAACCAGGCGGCCTGCTCGGTGCTGCCCCGGGCGCCATGGACCTCCAGCAGCCCGTTGGGCAGGTCGACGCCCGGCCGCCCGGTCAGTGGGTACACGAAGATGACGGTGCGCCCGTCACCGAGCGCACCGAGATCGACCGGGCGGCCGTCGGTGCCGTAGAAGGACAGGGGTGGCAGGCGGGTGCCGACCAGCGCGGTGGGGTCAGTGCCGACCGCCGCGCTGCCGGGCACGACCTGGGTCGCGGCCGCGTCGAGGCGGGCGTCCAGCGCGTCCCGCTGGGCGGTCAGTTTGCCGATCCGCTCCTGCAGGCCGGTGATGGTGCTGCGGTACGTGGCCACCGCCGCCGCACGCGTTCGTCGCTGTAGCGACAGCGACGAATCTCACTAAGGGACGTCTCGTAACTCGGGGCAGCTTGGACGAGGTGATCCGGGAGGTCCGTGATCGATGGCTGCTGCGTATTGCCGGACGAACTCGACGCGGGAGGCGACATCGCTGCGCGGCAGGGTACTGAGCTCGTAGCCGTGGTGGGTGTAGGCAGTAACCATGGCGTCGTGGGTACGGACGGCTTCGGCGAAGTCTTGGTGTCGTTCGCTGTCAGTGCTGTAGATCTGCGGCCAGGGCGGGGCGATGAACACACGCTGGTGGTAGCGGAACAGCTGCGCTGCGGCTGTCACGTGGGCGGGAACGGGCTGGCCGAGTAGGAGGTAGTAGCCGACCATGTCCGGGATCCCCCGGTCGAAGAAGACGGGCCCGGGATGCTGGCTGGCTTGGCGGTAGGAGCGGATCTCCCAGCTGAGCATGATCTCGGCGAACAGTCGTGAGTCGCCGGTGTGCAGCGCCTGGCCGCCGATCGACAGCTGGTCCTGGATGATCTGTCGTCCCGCTTCGTCGATGCAGGCGTGACCGGAACGCCGCAAGCTGTCGATCAGCGTGGTCTTGCCGGCACCGGGTCCCCCGGTGATGACGATGTACTGGCTGCTCACGTCGTCCTCTCTGATAGGCGTCTGCTCCTCGTGCCCCCAGCGTCTGTCCGCTGAAGACGGTCATCGAGGATGCGTGGGTGCAGGTGATCTCCGCAGCCCGCCAGGAGTGGATCTTCCCGTTCACGGGGCTGACCCCCGCCCAGTTCCGCAGGCTGGTCCGTCTCGTCGCCGAGCGTGGCGGGGACGGCATCGCTGACGGCCGGCCGGGCCGACAGTGGGCCCTCGATCTTCCCGACCGGGTGCTGTTGGTCGCCGTCTACTGGCGCACGAACCTGACGATGCGCCAGATCGGCCCGCTGTTCGGGGTGTCACACTCCGCGGCCCACCGCGTCATCGACACCCTCGCGCCGCTGCTGGCCCTGACACCGGTACGTAAGCGGCCGGTCGAGCAGATCGCGATCGTCGACGGCACGCTGATTCCCACCCGTGATCACCGCCTGGCCACCCGGAGCAAGAACTACCGGTACTCGACGAACCTGCAGGTCGCCATCGACGCCAGCACCCGCCTGATCATCGCCGTCGGCGACCCACAGCCCGGCAACCGCAACGACACCATTGTTTACCGCAGCTCGGGCATCGACCAAAAGTTGAACGGGCGGCCGGTGATGGCCGACGGCGGCTACCGCGGCAACCCCGAGGTGATCATGCCCTACCGTAAGCCCGCCGACGGTGCCGATCTGCCCGCCTGGAAGGAAGCCCTCAACGTCGAACACCGCACTGTCCGGGCAGGGGTCGAACACGCCCTGGCCAGGATGAAATGCTTCAAGATCCTGCGCGACTACCGTCGCGCCGCCCACACATTGGCCGACGCCGCTTCCGGCATCGCCAACCTCCACAACATCATCCTGACCGGCTGAC
The DNA here is from genome assembly GCF_900090275.1 of Micromonospora zamorensis. Lineage (NCBI taxonomy): Bacteria > Bacillati > Actinomycetota > Actinomycetes > Micromonosporales > Micromonosporaceae > Micromonospora > Micromonospora zamorensis. The sequence goes on from NZ_LT607755.1 coordinate 2,387,502, forward strand.
CACCGGCCCGGCGCCGAGCAACGCCTTCACCCAGTTACGAGACGTCCCTTAGCCCAGACTGCCCGATCGCCATCACTGTCAACGAATACGGTGCCTGATCGACGCCTTGGTCATCGAACCCTCACGGCGCGTCGCAGACGTCATTGCCCGGTCCATCAATCGATGTCGGCACCATGAACAGGCCAAAACAGTCGCTACGCCCGACAAGCCGTCACAGAACCGTGATTCGAGGAGGTATGAACTGGCCGCCCATGGTCATCCTTCCGGGATCTCGCCGCCACCGGATTACTTGACTGCACTTCGCGGGTTGTTCCTAGCAAAAGCCGACCTTCATTCGGCCAACCCATATGCTCTCGTGGGAGCCTTCATCGGCCGCAAGCAGCCGGTACATCGCGATGCGAGCTACCAGATTTCCGCGCGCTCGTTACCGAATTGAGGTAGCTGCCAGGGAGTGTGCCGACAGGGATTCCGCGTACAGGGTTGAGCGTGTCCCGCGGTATTACCAATACGCAGCCGATACCGCTCTGAAGCAGCTGTCTGCCAGCACGGCCATTCGTGGTGGGCGAATCCCACTGCGAGTGGCCTTCGATGGCGGCTCAGCATGCCCGGGCCGGTGATACTCGCTGCAAGAGAGCAACAACCTGGTCCAAACTCGAGTGAACCGCGGGCTACACGCATGCATCCCAGCGGAAGCGTCACACCTCGGCTGATTTGGTTCTGTACACGTCGAAGACACCGTCGATGCTGCGGACCGCGGCGAGTAGATGCCCAAGGTGCTGCGGGTTGGCCATCTCGAAGCTGAATCGGCTCACCGCCACTCGATCCCAACTGGTGGAGTGTGTCGCGGAGAGGATGTTGACCCGCTCGTCGGAGAGCACCCGGGTGACGTCGGCCAGCAGCTTGTGCCGGTCCAGTGCCTCGACCTGGATCGCGACCAGGAACGTCGAGGCGGAGGTGAGCTTCCAACTCACCTCGACCACGCGCTCGCTCTGCGCCCGCAGGTCCTCGGCGTTGGCGCAGTCGTCGCGGTGCACGCTCACCCCGCCGGAGCGGGTGACGAAGCCAAACACCGAGTCCGGTGGGACCGGGGTGCAGCAGCGGGCCAACTTGATCCAGACGTCGCTGACGCCCCGGACCACGACACCGGGGTCGCTGCTGCTCTGCCGGCTGCGCGGTGGCCGGGTGGCGACGGCGGTCTCGGCGATGTCCTCCGCCGCGCCCTCCTCGCCGCCGTACGCGGCCATCAGCTTCTGCACCACCGACTGCGCGGAGACCTGGCTGTCGCCGACCGCCGCGTAGAGCGAGGCCACGTCGGCCAGGTGCAGGTCCCGGGCGATCGACATCAGCGCGTCGGAGGTGAGCATCCGCTGCAACGGCATGCCCTGCTTGCGCATCGCCTTGACGATCGCGTTCTTGCCGGCCTCGATCGCCTCCTCGCGCCGTTCCTTGTTGAAGTACTGCCGGATCTTCGTCCGGGCGCGGGGGCTCTTGACGAAGCCCAGCCAGTCCTGCGTGGGGCCGGCCGTCTCGGACTTCGACGTGAAAATCTCGATCACGTCGCCGTTGGACAGCGTCGACTCCAACGGCACCAGCTTGCCGTTGACCCGCGCCCCGATGCACTTGTGCCCGACCTCGGTGTGCACCGCGTACGCGAAGTCCACAGGCGTCGACCCGGTCGGCAGCGGGATGACGTCACCCTTCGGGGTGAAGACGTACACCTCCTGGCTGGACAGGTCGAAGCGCAGCGCGTCCAGGAACTCGCTCGGGTCGGCCGCCTCACGCTGCCAGTCGAGCAGCTGCCGCAGCCAGGTCATCTCGTCGATGTGCGCGGGCGGGCCGACGATCTGGGTGCCCTTGTGCTCCTTGTACTTCCAGTGCGCGGCGATGCCGAACTCCGCGGTGCGGTGCATCGCGTACGTGCGGATCTGCATCTCCACCGGCTTGCCGGTGGGCCCGATGACAGTCGTGTGCAACGACTGGTACATGTTGAACTTGGGCATCGCGATGTAGTCCTTGAAGCGGCCCGGGACCAGCTGCCAGTTGGCGTGGATGACACCCAGCGCCGCGTAGCAGTCCCGAACCGTGTCGACCAGGATCCGCACCCCGACCAGGTCGTAGATGTCGTTGAAGTCCCGACCCCGCACGATCATCTTCTGGTAAATCGGATACAGGTGCTCTGGCCAGGCGGTGATCTCTACTCGGATGTCTGCGGCGCCAAGGTCGGTCAGCATTTTGTCAGTGATCTGCCGCCGCAGGCCGTCGTGCTGTAGCTGGTGCTCGCTCAACAGTCGACTAACCTCAGCGTGGCCCTCGGGGGACGTAACCCGAAAGGCCAGATCGTCCAACTCCCGATGGATTCTAAATATCCCCAGGCGACGTGCCAGAGGACTATAAACACTAAGAGTCTCCTTTGCGACGCGACGCTGCTCGGGTCCCGGATAGGAGAAGGGCGAGCGAAGCTCCTGCAAGCAGGAAGCCAGCGTGATTATCAGAGTCCGGGGGTCAGAGGTAGAGGATATGATGGCCCGTTGACCTACCTTGAAGTCAACTGCAGCGTTCAGTGTGAGGGCCGCAACTCGCGATGTCCCATCGACAAGGCCCGCCACCTCGTGTCCAAAAGTATCGCGGACGTCAACTTTTGGGAATTGGGTCAGATGCAGCAGGCTTGCGGCCAAGACGGCGGCATCCATGCCCAGCTCAATCAGAATCTTCAGGACAGATAACGCGTGATCAAGTTGAGGATCCTGACCACTCCTACCTTTCGACGTCTGCAACCTTTGCGAAAAATCGTAGGCCCGTTCAAGTAATCTCAGGTCCTGGGTTGGCAAAGTCCGTTGGCTATTTTCCAATAGCTCGCCTAAAACGTCACTGCGATCTGAGGCGCCTCCAATTCCACGCTGCCCAAAACGCGAGACGGCACGCCAAATCTTCCGCCTTGTACCTAGGTAGGACAGTAGCCTTCCGGCCCGCTCCGAAATTTCACCAGTCGTTTCTGGCTCTGCGGCGTGTCCCTCGCCTTGGACCTGCTCTAGGGCAAGCCGTCGATCGAGAGTTGGAACCGTCACATCATTAGCAATCTCCCTCAAGAGTGCTAATCCTCTTCTATCGCCCACGTCTACCAGTGCCTCAGCACACCAGCGTCTATCAACTCCATCCAGAGTTGAATCATCCGCAAGAGTGGCCAGGAAATCTCGCCATGACGTCGGAGGCAAGCGAGCGATAGCGTGGATTCCGCCCTTGGTGTAAACCTGCGGAATCGCAGCAATAGGGATCTCGCCGCTAGATTCTGAGGTAAGAATGCTGGCAAGAAGCGCGATCGCCCATCGACGCCTGGCGTGATCAAGACTTCGCCTGAGCGAGGTCAATCGAAGTGCAGCTTTTCCTTTTTCTAGGTCGAGGTAACATAGCAATTCGATGGCAGGCTGTAGGTCCTGGGGAGATCTCTTCCTGGTGATCGAAGCTAGGGTTTTAGTAGCTCCCTCGACGACGTCGCTACCAAGACTAGAACCGTCGGAGTGAAGGGAACAGATTAGCCGGCATCCTTCAATGTTGCCTTTGGTGGTCAGCCGCTTCAATAGAGGCGTCAAGTCTTGCTCTCTGGACCAACCGTCGACCAAGAATCGGAGGAAGGATTGTCGTGTGGTCAGCCACTCTTGATTCTCAAGCCAGGAGCGGCGAGCCCAGACGTTACGGAACTGGCGCGCACTTTCATCTGAATTCTTGACGATAAAGCGCGTGGCCAAGAACTCTTCTATCGTTTTGTGGGAGAAAACGAAATCTCCACCGCGCTCCGTCAAGACCCCACTTCGCCTAAGCAGCTCCCGGAGAAGGGAATGCCACCCAGCATCAGGAAGGTTGTTCGGCTTGAGCTCATCGGTCCACGTAGCCAACGCCTGGACTGCTGTTCCGGTTTGGTCGCTCTGACGCCACCAGGCCAGTCGCTCCACGAGTCCTGTCGCACCCTGAAGCAACGTGCCACCTGCGGTTATGGCATCGACCCCATACCGCTCAGTTATAGAATTTATTTGATGGTGGATTCCATTTCGAGCTCCCCGGTACTGTCGCTCAAGTAACGAATTGACGAACGTGTCGTACAGCTGGCTTCTTCCCGTAGGGAAGATCTGGTCCGGATAGGCTATATGCAACTGGCAGAGCATTGCAGCCATAAGTGGATTCCGTGCTAGTTCTTCGAGATTCGCCTCGCTCGTCTTATTCATAAATCGATGCGCAGCTTGTTGCGGCGACGGTGTCCCAAGATGAGCTAACCATCCTTCTGCAAAACCATACAGCTGCTCACTGTCGAAGATTAGGAGCTCGAATACGGCAAGTTTCGGGAAAACTCGCCGGGGCAAGAGATTGTCGGGGCGGCTAGTAAGTATGAATTGGCCCACCCCGCTACTCGGTTCCTCGACGTAGTCGTGAAGCCTCCGAGTGATGGCGAGCCGCTGATCGGTGCTCATGACTTCATCAAGGCCGTCGACCAGCAGCAGCCAGGAAGCTCCGTTTGCAGGTGATTTGCGGAAGAATTCGGCAGGCCATGATTCCGGGAGTCCAACACTGCTTAGGTCTTCATTTACGCTTTTCGCAATTGCTTCCGGCAAGGGCTGCGCGGGGATGAGATCTGCAGCAAGGACCCGCACCGGTACCTTCGAATTCAAGCCACTTTCGAATTTCCTTATCAGAGAGCCGACCGCAGTGTGGAGCAGGCTAGATTTGCCGGACCCCGCTTCACCCAGCACGATTGAGTTGTAAGAGTTATCAAATATTTCCTCCGCACGGATTGCCTGCCCAGCCTGACGCGGCCCGGCGTCTTCAAGAGACTCATTTGCTTCGACTAGTTGTTGTACATATACTGCGGATAACGGAGGCTGAGGGGTTTCCGGGAATACCGCCGGATAAGGATGAACAGCGGTTGCCCTTTTTGCCACTCTCAGGTATTCCCGGAGACGAGGACCGGGGAACCGCCAGCCGCCCGCCGCTATTTGCGAATCAGTGAGGCTGATCAGCCAGTCGTAATACAGTTGCTGCGTGCCTTGCAACAGCCTCACGGTGTCGACTCTGTCTAATATCTCGTCAACTGAGATTAGATGGGCGCTACCGGCATTGTTTGATACACACAAAATGCCACATATGGCCCCAGTGCGCCTATTGAGGACGGGGCTTCCACTGCACCCACCACCGATGGGCATACCGTAAACCCGGCCGAGATCAAGATTGCTTACGCCCCGTCTAAGGGATTCCCCTTGATAAGTGAAGGAAGCCGGTTGGCCGTTACGGAAATCCCCAACCGGATACCCGTACGTCCACATTGAGTCGCCTGCGGCTGCACTACTTAGCAGTGGGACGGCGTAGCTGTTCAAGAGATCGTCTTTTGCGGGTAGTTTCAGGAAAGCCAAGTCAAGACCATCAGATGTGCGGAAGTATTGGCTGGCCGCAGGTTTGAGTAGAATCGTTCGCTGAGTTTCGACGTGCTCTGCTCTAACTTCGGTTGGTATTGCACTAGCTGAGTCACCGAGCACATGGGCGCAAGTGGCGATCAGGTCTGCGCCGATCAGGAAGCCCGTCCCGGATCGGGGCTTATTTTTCTCCCATTGCGGCACGTCGATCGCGACAGTCGCGGACTTGGTCAAGCGCTCCAGGACGTCTGGCAAATCTGGGGGGAATTTCGGAGCCCTGTCCATTCTTGACGTTCCACACCCCTGTACACTCATCATGCCATGCAGCTATCGCCCGATGGTCGTCCGAAACTTCAGATCCTCAAAACAAGCCTTCACTCTTTAATCACCCCTCGGGTCGCGACCATTCAAGCGTCACCTTAAATGCCGATTTGGCACTGGCTTTTCCAATTACTGCCACAAAAGACCCGGAATTGACGGCGAATTCGCAGCCGAACTCGACGGTGATTTTCGACATCTGCTCGTCCTGGAGCTTGCTAGAAATCTTCTGCGCCAGCTCAGCCACCGCGTCTAGCGCCCCGTCAAGTGAAGGGCATTGTCCCGCGATCTCCACTTCATGACCAATGCGAGAAGGTTGACCGACATCCTCGCTCAGCATGAATAGCGTGTGATCATCAAGCTGCACTTCAACGAGTACTGCGCGGTTCTGAGAGCTGGTCTCGCCAGGCTCGATCAACTTTGCCGCCTTCCGTCGAGATTAAGAGGGTGATCACCCAGCAGCGTAGCGTCACATGTCCAGGCTAGGATCCCCCGTTAGCCGGAGGCGCATTGAACGTGGCAGGCGGCAGGAACCGGCTGAACGACCCCGTAGTAACAGCCGACTCAGCCGAGTTCCCGCTCGGGCGCGCAAGTGCCACGGCAGGCTCCGGCCACCGGCTGGCTCGCTGTCGAGCGGTGCGGGACTCACAGTGTCTTCAAAGGATTCTGACCTCGAATGATGTAGTTCGTGGGCCGTCGAGCAGCACGTCGACCACCTGCTCGACCTGGTCTCGCGGTACCCGGTCAGCTCCGTCGAGGACCCGATGGCGGAGGACGACATCGCCGGTTGGAAGCGGCTGACGGCGCTGGCGGGGGAGCGGGTGCAGTTGGTCGGCGACGACGTCTTCTGCACCGACGTCGACCGGCTGCGCGACGGGATCGAGGGCGGTTACGCCAACGCGATCCTGGTCAAGGTCAACCAGATCGGCACGCTCACCGAGACCCTGGCGACGGTGGACGCTGCCCACAAGGCGGGGTACCGGGTGGTGATGTCACACCGCTCCGGGGAGACGGAGGACACCACCATCGCCGACCTGGCCGTGGGCGTCGGCTGCGGCCAGATCAAGACCGGCTCGCTGTCGCGCTCGGACCGTACGGCCAAGTACAACCAGCTCATCCGCATCGAGGAGGAACTCGGCGACCGCGTTGTCTACGCCGGCAGCCGCTGAGGCACGGGACCGCGCGGCTGCCGTGCGTCCGTCAGGTCGTCCGGCTCAGCTCGGCGAGGAGCTTCTCCACCCGGGCGCGGATCTCGTCGCGGATCGGGCGGACGGCGTCGACTCCCTTGCCGGCGGGGTCCTCCAGCTGCCAGTCCTCGTAGCGTTTGCCGGGGAAGACCGGGCAGGTGTCGCCGCAGCCCATCGTCACGATGACGTCGGAGGACTCCGCGGTCGCGTACTCCAGACGTCTGGGGGTCTGGTCGGTGATGTCGATGCCGACCTCGCGCATGGCCTGCACGGCGGCGGGGTTGACCGTGTCGGCCGGCGCGGAGCCGGCCGAGCGGACCTCGACGGTGTCGCCGGCGAGGTGGCGCAGCCAGCCGGCGGCCATCTGGGACCGGCCGGCGTTGTGGACGCAGACGAACAGGACGCTGGGCCTGGTGCTCATGAGGGGTTGCCTTCCGGGTTACGCGGTTGCCGAGGGTGCGGGAGTGAAGAAGCGGCGGCGCGCCCACAGGGACACGTAGACCAGCCCGACCAGGACGGGCACCTCGATCAGCGGGCCGACGACCCCGGCGAGGGCCTGACCGGAGGCGACGCCGAAGGTGCCGATCGCGACCGCAATGGCGAGCTCGAAGTTGTTGCCGGCCGCGGTGAAGGCCAGGGTGGTGGTGCGCTCGTAGCCGAGACCGATGGCCCGGCCGAGAGCGTAGGAGCCGGCCCACATGAGGGCGAAGTACACCAGCAGGGGCAGCGCGATGCGGACGACGTCCAGGGGGCGGCTGGTGATCGCGTCGCCCTGTAGCGCGAACAGGATCACGATCGTGAACAGCAATCCGTAGAGGGCGGCCGGGCCGATCCTGGGCAGGAAGCGTGCCTCGTACCAGGTGCGGCCCTTGGCGCGCTCGCCGAGACGGCGGGTGAGGTAGCCGGCGATCAGGGGGATGCCGAGGAAGATGAGCACGTTGCGGGCGATGTCCCAGGCCGAGATCGTCAAATCGGCGCCGGACAACCCCAGCCACCGGGGCAGCACCGAGAGGTAGAACCAGCCGAGCAGACCGAAGGCGGCGACCTGGAAGACGGAGTTGAGCGCGACCAGGACGGCGGCGGCCTCCCGGTCACCGCGGGCGAGGTCGTTCCAGATGATGACCATGGCGATGCAGCGGGCCAGACCGACGATGATCAGGCCGGTGCGGTACGCGGGCTGGTCGGCCAGGAAGATCCAGGCCAGGGCGAACATCACGGCGGGGCCGACGAGCCAGTTGAGCACCAGCGAGGAGATCAGCAGGCGGCGGTCGCCGGTGACGGTGTCGAGCCGGTCGTAGCGGACCTTCGCGAGCACCGGGTACATCATGATCAGCAAGCCGATCGCGATCGGCAGCGAGATCCCGCCGACCGTCACCGCTTCCAGCGCGCTGTCCAGGCCGGGGATCAGGCGACCGAGCAGCAGGCCGGCGACCATGGCCAGCCCGATCCAGGCCGGCAGGAACTGGTCGAGTCGGGAGAGGCGACCGACCACGGCGCTCTCGGCCGGGTCGCTCTGGACGGTGCTGGTCACGAGCAGTCCGGTCGGTCGGTGGCCGCGGCTGCGGGTGTGACGGTGAGCAGTGCGGAGAGCTGGCGCAGCATGGCCGGCCGGGCGCGATAGTAGACCCAGGTGCCCCGGCGTTCGGCGTCGACGAGCCCGGCCTCCCGCAGCGTCCTGAGGTGGTGCGAGATGGTGGGCCCGGTCAGGTCGAACGCGGGGGTCAGATCGCAGACGCAGATCTCCCCACTCTCGGCGGAGGCGATCATCGACAGCAGTTGCAGCCGCACCGGGTCGCCGAGCGCCTTGAACGCGGGCGCGAGCACCGCGGCGGCCTCTGCTGGCACGCGTCGCTCGGTCAGCGAGGGGCAGCAGGCCGCCGATACCGCTTGATTAGACATTGCTCTAGGTTGACACTGATCTAATCAGTGTGCAACTGTCTGATTCGACAGGCGTCGAGACAAGCGTCGTCGAGCAACCGAACCCACCGGGAAGGAACACCTGGATGGCTGACCTCACCGTGCGGCCCATGACCGAGGCCGACTCCGAGCGGGTCCTCGCGATCTACCAGGCTGGCCTCGACGCCGGCAACGCCAGCTTCGAGATCACCGCCCCGACCTGGACGGCCTTCGACGCCGCCCGGTTGACCGGGCACCGCTTCGTTGCCGTCGACCGCGACGGCACCGTCCTGGGCTGGATCGCGGTCTCGCCCACCTCGACCCGCGCGGTCTACGCCGGAGTGGTCGAACACTCCGTCTACGTCGACCCGGCCGCCCAGGGCCGTGGCGTCGCCCGACTGCTGCTGGACGCGCTGATCACCTCCACCGAGGCCGCCGGCATCTGGACGATCCAGTCCGGAGTCTTCCCGGAGAACGCCGCCAGCATGGCGCTGCACCAGCGGGCCGGGTTCCGCGTGATCGGCGTACGCGAGCGGGTCGGGCGCCACCACGACCGCTGGCGCGACGTCGTCCTGCTCGAACGTCGCAGCCCCACCATCACCTGACGAGCCCGCGCCCCTCAGGCGGGCCACCACATCGAGGAGTCAACGGATGAACGCTCTGGACGGCCTTCCCGTCGTCGTCATCGGCGCCGGCCCGACCGGTCTCGCCGCCGCCGCGCACCTGCACGAGCGCGGCCTGCCCTTCACCATCCTCGAAGCCGGCGACACCCCCGGTGCCGCCGTACGGCAGTGGGGGCACGTGCGCGTCTTCTCACCGTGGCGGTACAACGTCGATCCGGCCGCCCGTCGGCTCCTCGACGAGGCCGGCTGGGTCGCCCCCGACCCGGAGGCCCTGCCCACCGGCGCGGAACTCGTCGGCGACTACCTCCAGCCACTCGCGGAGTTGCCGCAGCTCAAGCCGCACGTGCGCTACGGGGCACGCGTGGAGGCGATCAGCCGCCTCGGCCTCGACCGGCTGCGCACCGCCGGACGCGACACCGCGCCCTTCCTGCTTCGCCTCGCCGACGGCGACGAGTTGTTCGCCCGCGCCGTCATCGACGCCTCCGGCACCTGGGGTACGCCGAACGTCCTCGGCGCGTCCGGCCTGCCCGCCAGGGGAGAGGCCGACTCGGTCGCCCATCTGGAGCACGCGTTGCCCGACGTGCTCGGTGCCGACCGGGGCTGGTTCGTCGGCCGGCACACCCTCGTGATCGGGTCCGGCCACTCGGCCGCGAACACCCTGCTGTCCCTGGCCGAGCTGTCCGCCGCCGAACCTGGCACCGAGGTGACCTGGGCGATCCGGACCGCCTCGCCCACGCGTACCTACGGTGGCGGGGCGGCCGACGCCCTCCCGGCGCGAGGCGCGCTCGGCTCGCGCCTGCGGGCGCACGTCGACGCCGGGCGCATCCGGCTGCTCACCGGGTTCTCGGTGCACGCGCTCGCCCCGACCGATGGGCGGGTGAGCGTGGTCGTGCGGCACGCCGACGGCACCGACGAGTCGATCACCGTCGACCGCATCGTGGCCGCCACGGGCTTCCGACCCGACCACTCCATCGCCGCCGAGCTGCGGTTGGACCTGGATCCGGTCCTGGGCGCGACCCGTGCGATCGCTCCACTGATCGACCCCAACGAGCACTCCTGCGGCACCGTTCCCCCGCATGGCGTGGACGAACTCGCCCACCCGGAGAGCGGCTACTACGCCGTCGGCATGAAGTCCTACGGCCGGGCGCCGACGTTCCTCATGGCCACCGGCTACGAGCAGGTCCGCTCGATCGTGGCCGCCCTCGCCGGGGACTGGACCGCCGCCCGCGAGGTCCAGCTCGACCTGCCCGAAACCGGCGTCTGCAACAGCAACCCCGCCGAATCGGCGAGCGGCGACAACTGCTGCGGGCCGGAGCCGACGGGGCGTGGACTGAGCACCGGCATCTCCGGCGGGTTGCTGTCCGCGCCGCTCAGCCTCGTTGCCCTCGACGCCGCGCCCGCAGGAGGCTGTTGCGCGAGCTGATCACCGGGTACGACGACGGTGCCCGTGACCCTCGCGGCCGACGGGCACCGTCACCGTCGGCTGGCGCAGGCCACACACGTACGCGCCGACGGTCGGGCGACCAGCCGCTCGGCGGGAATGGGACGGGAGCACCGTTCGCACACGCCGTAACTGCCGTCGTCGACCCGCCGCAGCGCGTTGTCCAGCTCGGCCAGGCGTCGGCGGGCCGCGTCCAGGACGGCGGTGAGCTGCGCGCGCTCGAAGGCGATGGTGCTGCCCTCGGGGTCGTGCTCGTCGTCGGCGTTGGACGACCGGGAGGCCTCGAAGAGGCTCCGAAGGTCACCGTCCAGGGCTGCGGCCTGCGCTTCGGTCTGCTCACGCAGCCGCAGTAGTTCCTCGCGGACCGCGCTGGAGTTCCTGTCCATGGCCACTCCACCGTACCCCCGCAGTGAGCGTGGTCGCTCACATGAAGTTGCGGGTGTGCAGGGCGGACAGCGCGGCCGCCTCGTCGGGCCGGAAACCCAGCCGTACCAGTCGGCGCTGGCGGCCCTGATCCATCGCGTGTTGCAGGGCCTGCACCCGGTCGAAGCCGGCGGACACGTCGTCGGGATGCCAGCCGCCCGCCGCGAGCACCACCAGCGCGTCGAAGACGTCCGCGTTGAGGCCGGCGGTGTCGACGAGCGCGTCGTGGCGGCGGTGGATGGCCGCCCGCAGCCGGTCCCGCAGCAGCGGGTCGAGCCGCGCCTGATGCTCCAGGTGCGCCATTCCGAACACCACGTGCCGGCGCTCGTCCTGCATGGCGAGCCAGCAGATCCGCCGCGTCACCGGGTCGGGGGCGTTCTGGTGGAGAAACGAGAGCAGATCGACGAAGCTGCCCTCACCGAGCACGGACAGCAGGAACGAGGCCAGCGCGAAGTCGGACTCCGCGACGAGCGTGAAGAGCGACTGTCGACCGCCGGCCGATGACGTGCCCATCTCGGCGCCCCGCAGCAGTGCCCGTCGGCTGAACACCTCCATGTGCCGGGCCTCGTCGGCCATCTGCACGGCGAGAAGCTGCACCACCTCACGGAAGTGTGGATGGATCCGCCCGACGAACCGGGCCGGCACGACGAGGGCGGCCTGCTCGTTCTCGACCAGGTAGGTCATCACCTGCACCACCGCGGCCTCGACGTCGGCTGGCAGCGCGAACGGGTCGTCCCACGGCACCGCGGTCTGCGGGTCCCACTGCCGCGCCGCCGCCTGCGCGTAGAGGTGAGGAGCGACATCGGCCCACACCAGGTCGCGGTCGTCCAGGTCGAACCGGGCCTCGGGGCCACCGGCTTCGAGCAGTGCACCCCGGGCGCCGAGCCCCCACCGCGCCGGCGGACGGCTGCGAAGTGCCGTCGGGAGGGCGGGCCCGGCGCGCTCCGCGCCGAACCAGCGGTCGTCGTCCGCCGTGCCCCGGACCACCACCGCCACCACGTCGGTCCGGTCGCCTGGCTCCGGCGCTTCGACCCGATGACCCCGGCCACGACACCAGGCGGGCAGGTGCACCGGCAGCGCCGGGTCGTGTCCGCGGACCGCCAACCGGCCTCCGGGCGGCAGACCGGCCAGGGCTCGGTGCACCAGCAGGTGTGCGCCCCGGCCGAAGCTCAGGTCACCGAGGTGGACCTCGGCGTCGGCGGCCGGCGCCGCGCT